>NZ_CP129111.1:0-2400000 GCF_030407165.1 Fontisubflavum oceani | reverse complement strand
GACGACGACGCGGCTTAAGGGCCCGGGCGCGGCATGACAGAGGCGACGGCACTGACCGGAACCCAGGTTCCGGGTACGGTTCTGTCGATTGATGCAATGGGGGGCGATCTTGGCCCCTCTGCTGTCGTGTCGGGCATGGCCAAATCGGCCAGCAAGAACTCCGATCTCAGGTTCATCGTTCACGGCAATGCCGCTGAGCTGCGCCGTCTGATCGAGCGGAAAAAGGGCTTGGCGGAGCGCTGCGACATCCGCCATGCCGAGGCCGTCGTCTCGATGGATGAAAAGCCCAGCTTGGTCATGCGCCATGGCAAGAACACCTCGATGTGGTCGGCGGTGGAAAGCGTGCGCAACAAAGAGGCCAAGGTGGCGGTCAGTTGTGGCAATACCGGCGCTCTGATGATGATGTCGATGCTGCGCTTGCGCAAAATCGACGGGGTGAATCGCCCGGCCATTGCCTGCCTCTGGCCCTCGCGCAATCCGCAAGGGTTCAATGTGATGCTGGATGCGGGCGCCGATATCCGCGCCGATGCCGAAGATTTGCTGCAATATGCTCTGATGGGTGTCAGCTATGCCCGCAACGGCCTTGATCTGACCCGCCCGCGCGTCGGCCTGTTGAATGTCGGCACCGAGGATCACAAAGGCCGGGCCGAGTTGAAAATGGCCCATGACCTGATCGAACGTGTCGCACCAGCGGCGGATTTCGAGTTTGTTGGCAATGTCGAGGGCGGCGATCTGCCCTCGGATCGGGTCGATGTGATCGTGACGGATGGCTTCTCGGGCAATGTCGCGTTGAAAACCGGTGAAGGCACCGCACGGATGATCCGCGAGTTGTTGGGAGAGGCGTTTCGCTATTCGCCCTTGTCCCGCATCGCGGCGCTTCTGGCCTATACCTCGCTCCGCCGCCTGTCCAAGCGGATTGATCCGCGGCGGGTCAATGGCGGCGTGTTCCTGGGCCTGAACGGCACGATCGTGAAATCCCATGGGTCGTCAGACCCAACAGGCATGTCCGCCGCGATAAAACTGGCCGCGCGGCTGGCCGCTGCAGATTTCACCGAGCGCCTGGCCGCCCGCATTTCCGACGCCGAGGCGGCGGCCGCGGCCGCTATTCTTGACGCAGAAGAAGAGACCAAAGCATGACCCTGCGCGCCGTCCCCATTGGTATTGGCCATTACCTGCCCGAGCGGGTTGTGCCCAATGCCGAGTTCGAAGGCAAAATCGACACCACCGACGAGTGGATTCGCGCCCGCTCCGGCATCGAGCGTCGCCATTTTGCGGCCGAGGGGGAAACAACCTCGGATATGGCGATCGCAGCCGCCAATGCCGCGCTGGACAATGCCGGGCTTACGGCAGGCGATATCGATGCGCTGATCGTAGCGACCTCGACGCCGGATCTCACCTTCCCCTCTGCCGCCACAATGGTGCAGGCGGGCCTCGGCCTGAAAACCGGCTTCGCCTTCGACGTGCAGGCGGTCTGCGCCGGGTTTGTCTATGCGCTGTCCACCGCACAGGCATTCATTGCCTCGGGGCAGGCCAAACGCGTGCTGGTCATCGGTGCGGAGACGTTCAGCCGGATCATGGATTGGGAAGACCGCGCCACATGTGTGCTGTTCGGCGATGGCGCAGGCGCGCTGATCCTGGAAGCGCAAGACGGCACCGGGACATCAGAAGATCGCGGCATCCTCTCGGTCGATCTGCATTCCGACGGTCAATATCGCGATCTGCTCTATGTCGATGGCGGTGTGTCCTCGACACAATCCACCGGTGTTTTGCGGATGCAGGGGCGAGAAGTCTTCCGGCACGCCGTTGAAAAGCTTGCACAAACCGCCCATGCCGCTTTGGATAAGGCCGGATTGGGGGCCGATGACGTCGATTGGATCGTCCCGCATCAGGCCAATCTGCGGATCATCAGCCGGACGGCGCAGAAGATGGGCGTTGGCATGGATCGGGTCGTGGTCACGGTGCAAGATCACGGCAATACATCGGCGGCCTCGATTCCCCTTGCCATGTCCGTTGGCGTCGCCCGCGGACAGATCAAACAGGGCGATGTGTTGGTTGCCGAGGCGATCGGCGGCGGCTTGGCCTGGGGCGCGGTCGTTCTACGCTGGTAGGTGCGGTTCAAACGGCAAATCGGCGCCTATGCACAAGCCCTTGATATTGACTTGAGAAATCCCATCGCTCATGCTGGCCGGAAATTCAACGGGGGAAGTTGGAATGGCCGGGAAGACACTCACACGGATGGATCTGAGCGAAGCGGTGTTTCGTGAGGTCGGTTTGTCACGCAATGAAAGCGCCCAGTTGGTGGAACGCGTGCTGGAAGTGATGTCCGACAGTTTGGTCGAAGGGGGCCAGGTCAAAATCTCCTCGTTCGGCACCTTCTCGGTGCGCAGCAAGACGGCCCGTGTAGGCCGCAATCCCAAGACCGGTGAAGAGGTTCCGATCCTGCCGCGCCGGGTCCTGACCTTCCGTCCGAGCCATTTGATGAAAGACCGCGTCGCCGCGGGCAATCGCAAGTAAGGCGCAGAGATGTCCAAATCGCCCCAAGCTTTCCGTACCATCCGCGAGGTGGCCGAGTGGCTTGGCGTTGCAGCCCATGTGCTGCGGTTTTGGGAAAGCAAATTCGCGCAGATCAAGCCGGTGAAACGCGCTGGTGGCCGCCGCTATTACCGACCTGCCGATATGGCACTGGTCGGCGGCATCAAGGTGCTGTTGCATGACCAGGGCCTGACCATCCGCGGGGTCCAGAAGATGATCCGCGAAGAAGGCATCGCCCATATCGCCAGCCTCGCACCGCCCTTTGAAGAGGCTGCGACTGAGGCCCTAAACGGCGCAGCCGTGGAGCAGCAACCCACCCAAGGCGAACTTTTGGAGACGGAAGCGCCTGCGGCGGAGGACGTTGCAGAACCGGCTCCCTCCGATACGAGCGCAGACCCCGCCCCTACCGATACATCCCCCGCCGACGCCGATGCGGGCGCGGCAGACACGGGCGAGATGGAGCCCGCCGCCGATTCGCCCGCGCCGGTGACCGATGGCGATGCATTAGATCATCTCCGCGATCTGGTCTCGCGTCTCCCGGCGCTCTCGGAAGACCGCCGCAAAGCGCTGATCCCGTTGGTTGCGCGGCTTGAGGTGTTGCGTGACCGTCTGGCCACGCCGCGATCCTGATCCGCGTCGATGCCCGCCTTTTCCCCGCCGGTTTCCACCTTGCACGTGCCCGCAAAATCGCTAGAAGGGCGGAAGTTCGGGCTATGGCGCAGCCTGGTAGCGCGTCCGTCTGGGGGACGGAAGGTCGCAGGTTCGAGTCCTGCTAGCCCGACCAACACAAAAACCGCCCCGGCCCGTTTGGGCGGGGCGGTTTTTTGATTGGCCAGGAGGGGATGAGCCAGATGCAAGGCGTTCTGCCAGACCACGCGATCCAAGGCATGCTCGACCGGGGCGAGATCACCATTGAGCGGCCCCTGACCGATGACCAGATCCAGCCGGCCAGCCTTGATCTGCGTTTGGGCAGCACGGCCTATCGCGTGCGCGCGTCCTTCTTGGCCGGGGGCGGCGCAAGTGTCGCCGAGCGGCTGGCCGAGTTTGAGATGCACAAGGTCGATTTGACCGAGGGCGCGGTGCTGGAAAAGGGCTGCGTCTATGTGGTGCCGTTGATGGAGGCGCTGGCGCTGCCCGAGGATATCAGCGCGGTCGCCAATGCCAAAAGCTCAACCGGACGCCTCGACCTTCTGACCCGGGCGATCACCGATGGCGGGGTTGAGTTTGACCGGATCACCCCGGGTTATACCGGCCCGCTTTATGCCGAGATTTGCCCCCGCTCCTTCAGCGTCCTGGTCCGTCCGGGCATGCGGCTCAACCAAATCCGCTTCCGTCAGGGCCAAGCCGTGCTGAGCGACGACGATCTGCGAACCCGTCATGCCGAGAGCCCCTTGGTCTCCGGTGAGGCGGTGATTGATGAGGGGCTCGGTTTCTCTGTCGATCTGAAACCAACCAAAGGTGATCTGGTTGGCTACCGCGCTAAGCCGCATACCGGCGTCATCGATCTGGACAATATCGCGGGCTATGACCCCGCCGATTTCTGGGAGGAAGTGCGGACCTCCGACGGCCGGATCATCCTCGACCCTGGCGCGTTTTACATTTTGGTCAGTCGCGAAGCGGTGACGATCCCGCCCGATTGTGCCGCCGAAATGTCGCCCTATCTGGCCATGGTCGGCGAGTTTCGAGTGCATTACGCTGGCTTCTTCGATCCGGGCTTTGGCCATGCCGCCGCCGGGGGCGCCGGCGCGCGCGGCGTGCTGGAAGTCCGCTGCCACGAGGCGCCCTTTGTCTTGGAACATGGCCAAGTGGTGGGCCGCTTGGTTTATGAAAAGATGGCCGCCCTGCCCAACCGGCTCTATGGCGCGGACCTGTCATCGAATTACCAGGGTCAGGGCCTGAAACTCTCCAAACACTTCAAGATGTAAGCGGCGTCGGGCCGATTTCCATCGCGCCCCATCCGCCGACGATCTGCCGCGATCCGGCATCGAAAGCGAAGACCCGGCCATAGCCGCCCGGTTTCGTTCCCACCGCCCCAATCTCGCGCTCTGCAAGAGCGGCGTAGAGAAATGCACCAACGCCGCCATGGCCCACCAAAAGCAGATCTCCAGCCTCATGACCGCGTAGCGCTCGATCAACCGCCGCGCAGCAGCGCCGCTGCGCCACACCGGCGGGTTCCCAACCGTGCACCGATTGATCTGGGTTTGCAAAACATGCCTCGGCCACGGCGCTAAACTCCGGCTCTGGTATGAACCCTGCGCGGCTTCGGTCAATCTCTGCGAGGCCAGGATCAGTTGCCAGCGGGATACCAAGCGCGGCGCAAAACGGGGCCGCCGTTTCCATCGCTTTGACCTCATCGCTGGCCCACACATGTGTCACGCCTTGCCACCAATCTCGCGCCAGCGCGGCATCGACCCGCGCCGCGCCGATTTCATTCAGCCCCCATTGCGGCACATGAACCTCCCGGTCAATCACCACCTCTGGATGGGTCAGGTAGAACACGCGCATGCGTCTAGGACTTCAGAAGCGTCGAATAATACATCAGGCCAAACCGGGTCAGATCCGCCGAAACCGAGTTCCAGATCGACGCAAACGCCACCGGGTCCAATTCCGCGGCCCGCGCAATGGCCGTCAGATCGGCCCGGCCCGTGACATGGCGCAGCATCTGCCCGGCCGCCGCCGAAACAGGCAGCTCGGTCTTCTCGCCGCCAAGCGTGACAGGTAAGATCCCTTTCTTCATAATGACATCGGCCACCTTTGACCCCGTGACGCCTTTCAGATGCGGAATGGCATGCGGGCTTGGCCGCGCCACACGACCAGCCGCATTGTGGGCGGCATACACCACATGGGTTTTGATCGTCCCCCTGAGCTTCTCAGCCAGTTCCATCCGCGTCAAATCATCCATCCCGACCAGCAACCCCGGGTCGCCCAAAAGCGGCGCTGGATCATAGAGATGCGCTTGCGGGCTTCCGACCATCTCCAACCCCGCCTTGGTCAGGGTCTCGGCCAATTGCCGGATCGTGTAGGGCCGGTCCTGGCTATGCAACAGCAGGTCATAGAACCCGGCATCGCTGTCTTGGTGATCGCCCAGATGCGGGTTGCGTTTGAATGGGTGCCCTTCGGGCAGCCGCGCCAAAATCGCCTTCGCCCGGCGCAGCCGATCTCGCGGCGAACCAGTCAAGAGTGCGCCAAACGCCTCTTGCAGCGGATAGACCCCGGCCCGACCATAGGGCGCATAGACCATCAACCCGATCCCGCCGCCATCGGCCAGCGCCGCGCCAAGTGCGTCGAACCCCAATTGCGGCTCGGGCAGATGGTGCAGCACGCCGCAGCAGTCGATGTAATCAAACGGCCCATATTGCCCGGCATCCAGCAGCGACCCGGTGTGAAAGCTGATCCCGGTCAAGCCGCGTGTCTTCGCCCGGGTTTCAGCAATCTTACGCGACGACTTCGACAGGTCGAGATACGTGATTTCATAGGTTTTTCCGGCACTTGTCAGCACTTGTGCAAGTTGGATCAGGGCATCGCCCGTGCCGCCCCCGCCACCAAGACCCGGAACGGCTGCGACCAGTCCCGCTGCCCGGCAAAGAGGAAATGGTCGATCTCCAACGGATGGCTGGGCGAGCCGGTGATCAGGCGCGTCTTCTCCTCCGCCGGGTCGCGGGCGGGATAAGGATAGGCCTCATATTGTTCGGTCACATCGGTCATGATCGGTCCGCGGTTTCAATCGGATGGCTCTCTAACCCTGCCCGCTGTGCCGCCGTCAAGCGCGCGAATGGCAGCACCCATGTGTGGATCGAAAACACAATCGCGCCGGTTTCGGGCAGTTTCAGCAGGCATTGCCGCTCGGACCGGACAAATCCAGGGCGGCCCGCCGGTGTTTCGCGCGGCGCAGCCTCCGGCGCCGGTTGGTAAAGCGCGGGATCTTCGTAAAACAGCGCGTTTTGCCGCCACATCGGACGGTCGGAATGCATCAGATCGAAAAGCCGCTGCACGCGGGTCGCCATGCTTTCGTCATAGGGGGCAACTGGCCGGTGAATCCGGGTCAACGGGCGACCGATCTTCTCAGCCAAAGTCCAGGACGCCGGGAAACACAACACGGCAGCGCTGAGCACATGCTCTGCCCCGCCCTCTGGTTTCTGCAAGAGACAAAGGTCTTCTTGCACCAACCTTCCGGCCACCAAAAGCGGCGGATCAGACAGCGGCACCGTAACGCCATCCGGTCGCGTCACCCCAGAGGCCGTGCGATCATACTCCGGACCCAAATGGCGCAAAATCAGCGCCAAAAGCTCCCGGGATGCGGCCTCTGCCCCCTCGGCATAGACCTCCGCCCGCCGGTCCGAGAGCAACCGGTCTCGTAGCGCCATCTGCGCCGCGAAGGCCTCATCGATCACCAGCCACTCCGTCCTGTCCAAGGGCTGCATGCCCGGCAAACGCCGGGTCGCGGGCGCCATCCAGGGCGCATTTGGCAAGGAGTTTTGGCAGATATGGTCCAAATCCGACCCTTTTGGTGCCGCGTTCTGGCGCGCTCCACCTGATTGGAGCCCGCAGGCTGATGTCAAATCTCTGGGAGGAGACCTCGCGATGAATGAAGCCTATCGCCGTCATGAGCGCAAGATCGACCCGACCAAGGGCGTGACCCTGGACGATGGCACCCTCAACGATAATGACCGGATCGAGATCGGGCCGACAATGCTGGCCTATCGGGAATGGGAAGCGGCGGGCTTGACCTTGCCCGATCTGGTCGGCTTGCGGCAGTTCAGGTTGAACCGGCTGGTCGAAAAGCTGGTCGAGCGCGATTATGGCGGGGTGTTGATGTTCGACCCGCTCAACATCCGCTACGCCACCGACTCAACGAATATGCAGCTCTGGAACACCCATAACCCGTTCCGCGCCTGCCTGGTCTGCGCCGACGGGCATATGGTGCTCTGGGATTACAAGAACTCGCCTTTTCTGGCCGATCACAACCCGCTGGTCCGCGAGGTGCGCTCCGGCGCATCGATGTTCTATTTCTCCGTCGGGGATCGAATCGAGGAGGCGGCGGAAAGCTTCGTTGGAGAGGTCGCCGAGGTGATGCGCGCCCATGCGGGCAGCAACACGCGGCTCGCCGTCGATAAGATCATGCTGACCGGCGCACGCAAGCTCGAAGCCGCCGGTTTCACGCTGGAAGAAGGCGAACAGGTCACCGAAAAGGCCCGCGCCATCAAAGGCCCCGATGAGATCCTCGCCATGCGCTGCGCCGTCCATGCCTGCGAAACGGCGCTTGGGCTGATGGAAGAGGCCATCGCGCCTGGCAAAAGCGAAGACGAGATCTGGGCCGTTCTGCATGCGGAGAATATCAAACGTGGCGGCGAATGGATCGAAACCCGCCTCTTCGCCTCGGGGCCGCGCACCAACCCCTGGTTTCAGGAATGTGGCCCCAGGGTCGTGCAGGAAAACGAAATCTGCGCCCTCGATACCGATCTGATCGGCTGCTACGGGCTTTGCGTCGACATCTCGCGCAGCTGGTGGGTCGGCCCCGGTGATCCGCGCCCCGATATGATCGCCGCCATGCAGCACGGCCATGAACATATCATGACCAATATGGAGCTTCTGGCACCAGGCGTGCCGCTTCGCGATTTGGTCTTCAAGGGCCACCAGTTGGACCCGAAATATGACAAGCGGAAGTATTCCTGCCGGATGCACGGCGTGGGGTTATGCGATGAATGGCCCCATATCGACTATCCCGACCACTACAAAGAGGGCGCGTTTGAGGCGGTGCTGGAACCCGGCATGATGCTCTGCGTCGAGGCGTTGATTGGTGAGGAAGATGGCGATTTCTGCATCAAGCTCGAAGATCAGGTGCTGATCACCGAGGATGGGTATGAGAACTTGATCAGCTATCCCTATGATGCGCGATTAATGGGCGACTAGGTCGAACCGGGCAAGAACACCATTATGGTCGGACCCCAGACGCGGTCGGTAGGTCAAGATCGGCGGAGACGGGGTAAAGACATGATCGATCGGGAGCGGCATTAGCGGAAACCGCTCTCGCAGCGTGCCCCGGATCGGGGCACCGACCGCGACATCTGCGGCGGCTCGGATGCGACGCACGGCATGTGACCAGGGCACCATGTTGAAATCGCCGCCAATCACGACCGGCCCCTCGAGATTGTTTAGGACCGGCAAAAGCGCCTCGACCTGAGCGGCTTGCCCAAAGGGCCAGGGCCAGTGCAGATGGATCGAGACCACCCAAACGGGCCCGGTTGGCGTCACCACCTGCATGGCGGCAAGGCCAGACCCCTCCTGGCAAATCCGGCTTCCCTCGACCGGTTCAAACCGGGCCGCGACCGCCACGGCGCCGACGCCGGTGAAGGGGCAGATATGCCGGTTGTAGGTCGCAGGGAGGGCATCATAGACCTGCCGCCGATTGGTGGCGCTCACCTCTTGCAAGGTGATGAAATCGGGCGATGTAAGGCGCACATCCTCCAAGAGCGGTTCGGCGTCGGATAAGAGAAACAAGAGGTTTTTCTGATAAAGCGAACGCGTTTCGCGCCCATCTTGCGCCGCTAATCCCGTCGGCACGACACCAGCCAGCGCGATTGGCGCTGCGCCCACAACCGCCAGGGTAAGAGCAGCGCCCCCAAACCGCCGCGCGCCAAGCAAAACCAAAGCCACAGCAATGACGGCCAAAACAAGCGCCAGCCACAGCCGAAACACCGCGAGAGAATCACCGATCGGATGCAGTGCGCCCAGATATCCGCCCAAAATAGCCAAGGCGCAGGCAAAACCGGCAATCTGCAGCGCCCATCTCAACACCCGGCCCAATTCAGCCCCTCTTTCGCATCACCGCACATCACCTCTGCACACTCTCCCAACACGAGGCCGTGAAATCAATGTCACGCGGGTTGTCTCGCTGGCCCCGCGCCCACATTCTGGCAGTCTAGCCATCAGGAGCCATCCGCCATGCCCACCGACCGTTTCACCTTTCCCGGCTCGACCGGCGCCGATCTGGCCGCCCGGCTTGATATGCCGGACGGGCCGCATCTGGCGACCGCGATCCTGGCGCATTGCTTCACCTGCGGCAAAGACATCGCCGCGGCCCGGCGCATCTCCTCGCGTCTCGCGGCGATGGGGTTTGCGGTTTTGCGGTTTGATTTCACAGGGCTAGGGCATTCGGCGGGCGAGTTTGAAAACACCTCCTTCACCTCCAATGTGGGCGATCTTCTGGCCGCCGCTGAAACGCTGACTGCGCGCGGCATGCCGCCCGCGCTCCTAATCGGTCATTCGCTTGGTGGCGCGGCGGTTTTGCGCGCGGCAGGCCAGATCGAGAGTGTGAAAGCCGTTGCCACCATCGGCGCGCCCTTCGACCCAGGCCATGTCACCCATAATTTCGGCGATGCGCTCGACCGGATCGCCGCCGAGGGCGTGGGCGAGGTCAATCTGGGCGGACGCCCCATTCGGATCGGTCGCGGCTTCGTCGAAGATGTGAAGGCCGAGAATATCGAACCGGCGATTGCGAGCTTGAACAAAGCGCTTCTGGTCATGCATGCCCCGCGCGACGCCGTTGTGGGCGTCGAGAACGCAACGCAGATTTTCATCGCCGCAAAACATCCCAAAAGTTTCGTCACGCTCGACAGCGCTGATCATCTGGTGAGCCGCCCCGAAGACGCGGAATACGCCGCCGAGGTCATCGCCGCTTGGGTCGCACGCTATGTCAATCTGCGCCCACCCGCCCCGCCACCCGGCGCGCCCGAAGGGATCACGCGCGTGTCGGAGGCCAATTCAGATGGCTTCTTGCAGGATGTCCAAGCTGGCCCGTTCCACCACGCCTATGCGGATGAGCCGCTCAGCTATGGCGGCACGAACAAGGGTATGACGCCCTATCAATTCCTCGCCGCCGGGCTTGGTGCCTGCACCTCGATGACGATCCGGATGTATGCCCGCCGCAAAAGTTGGCCGCTGGATCATGTCTCGGTCGATGTCACCCATAATCGGGTCCATGGCCAAGACGCGGCAGGCCCGGCGATGCCGCTGGATCATTTCACACGGGCCATCACGCTGACCGGCGATCTGGATGCGGACCAACGGCAAAGACTGCTGGAGATTGCCGATAAATGCCCAGTTCACAAAAGCTTAGAGCAAAGCGCTAAGATTTCGACGGAGTTGGTCCAAGCGGCAGAAGTGGCGTTGACTTGATCTCTTCCATACTCAGAAGCGCGGTCACATTGTAAATCCGCACTTCCGAGATCAGCGCCTGATAAAACGCGTCATAGGCCCGCGCATTCGGCACCCGCACTTTCAGGATGTAGTCGATCTCCCCGGCCAACCGATGCGCCTCCATCACCTCGGGCCGGGCCTGCAGCGCGGCAAGGAAGGCCTGCTGCCATTCCGCCTCATGTTCCGATGTGCGGATCAGCACGAAAAAACACGCCTCGAGCCCAAGCGCTTCGGCATCCAAAATCACCGTTTGCCGCCCGATGATCCCGGCCTCTTTCAGCTTGCGAATCCGGGTCCAAACCGGGGTCTTGGACGAGCCGACTTCCTTGGCAATATCGTCCAGCGACCGGCTCGCATCCTCTTGCAAGGCCCGTAGGATTTTCCGGTCCATCTCATCGACCTGAACAGACATTCGCGCGCCCTTTCTTTGTCCAAACACGGCATTCGCTTTTTAGCGATGTACAGAACATGCGTTCCTATCTGCAAGCGTGATCTGCCAAATCTTGGGAAATTATTCTATCTATGACGGGTAATCGCAGCCAACAGGTCCCGTTCAGATGCAGCATTTTCCGATCTTCCTCGCCGTTGCTGGCCGCCGCATCGTCGTCTCCGGCGGAGGGGAGGCCGCGCTGGCCAAACTGCGCCTGTTGCTCAAGACCGAAGCACATCTGACGGTCTTCGCCGCAGACCCGGCGCAAGAGATCGTGGATTGGGCGGCCCAAGGCAAACTGACCCTTGCCAGACGCGCCTTGGCTGCAGGCGACGCCCTCTGCGCCGCGCTCTTTTACGCCGCCAATGAGGACGATGCCGAAGACGCCCGCGTGACCCGCCTTGCGCAAGCGGATGGCGCGCTGACCAACTGGGTCGACAATCTCGGCCAAAGCCAATTCATCACGCCTGCCATCGTTGACCGTGACCCCGTAACCGTGGCGATTGGCACCGAAGGCGCGGCCCCTGTTCTGGCGCGCGCGATCAAGTCCGACCTCGAAGCGCGCTTGCCTGTGCAGTTGGGTCTCCTGGCCCGGATCGGGAAAACCTTCCGCAAGGCGGTCGAGGCTCTTCCGATGGGGCGCCCGCGGCGCGATTTCTGGTCCGACTACTACTTCAAGACCGGGCCGGAAGCGCTCTCGCAAGAGGGCGAGGCCGGTATTCAAACCCGGTTGGACGCCCTCCTCTCCGACCATCTCTCGCGTGACAGCCAACCAGGCCGTGTCGCCTTGGTCGGCGCAGGCCCCGGCGATCCGGAACTGCTCACGTTGAAGGCCCGCCGCGCCCTCGATGAGGCCGATGTGGTGATCTACGACCGCCTCGTCGCACCCGAAATCCTTGAACTGGCCCGCCGCGAAGCCCTGATGATCAATGCCGGCAAGGAGGGGTTCGGCCCGTCGATGTCGCAAGACGAGATCTGCCGTTTGATTGTCGAGCATGCCGCTCAAGGGGCCTATGTGGTCCGCCTGAAATCTGGCGACCCCACGGTTTATGGCCGCTTGGACGAGGAAGTCGATGCGCTGGACGCAGCCGGTGTCGCCTGGTCGATCATTCCGGGGATCACCGCCGCGTCCGCCGCCGCCGCCGGCATCGGCCAAAGCCTCACCAAACGCGACCGGAACTCAGCGCTCCGGTTTCTGACCGGTCATGATGTGAAGGGCTTTGCCGAACATGATTGGCGTGGCCTCGCCCGCCCCGGCGAAGTCGCCGCGATCTATATGGCCAAGAAAGGCGCCCGCTTCCTGCAAGGGCGGCTTTTGATGCATGGTGCCGCGCCCAACACGCCCGTGACCATGGTCGAAAATGCCTCGCGCGCCGATGGCCAAACGCTCGCGACCACGCTGGCGCGCCTGCCTGCCGATATCGACGCCGCCAACATGTCCGGCCCCGCCATTCTGCTCTATGGCCTGGCGCCCCGCGATGCGGCGCTGGCCCTCCCGCAACTGCAAAAGGATCAAGCCTGATGCCCCGCCCCTTTACGCCGAAAGTCGTCACCGCCAACGCCCTTCTCGAAGGCGATGTGGTCTATCTGACCGAAGATGACCGCTGGACCCGAACGCTCACCGAGGCCGAGTTGATCGAAGACGAGGCCCATGCGCAGCTCCGCCTGCTGGATGCAGAGATGCAGCCGGACCGTGTGGTTGGCCCTTATCTGGCCGATGTCAAAGCCGGTCCACAAGGGCCAGAGCCGACCCATTTCCGCGAAGCTTTTCGCAGCCGCGGCCCGTCCAATTACCAGCATGGAAAGCAGGCGGGCGCCTGACACCCTATCCAAACGAATAGCGACCCTATGCCGAAGCCTTGCCCGCTATTCCGATAGACCCACCCGGCCCACACAGCCGCATGACATGCTCAAAATAACGCAACCGGAGCGATCCAGATGTACAGCTACAACGAGTTCGACACCGCCTTTCTTCAGGAGCGCAACGCGCAATTCCGGTCTCAGGTCGAGCGGCGCATCGATGGCTCCCTGACCGAAGACGAGTTCAAGCCGCTCCGTTTGATGAACGGGCTCTATCTACAGTTGCATGCCTATATGCTGCGCGTGGCGATCCCCTATGGCACGCTGAACTCCAGGCAGATGCGGCAGCTGGCGATGATCGCCGAGCGGTGGGACAAAGGCTATGGCCATTTCACGACGCGGCAAAATATCCAATACAACTGGCCGAAACTGCAGGACGTGCCAGATATGTTGGACGCGCTGGCCGATGTCGGCATGCATGCGATCCAGACCTCTGGCAACACGATCCGCAACGTCACGGCAGATCATTTCTCTGGTGCTGCCGCCGATGAGATTGCCGACCCGCGGCCAGTGGCCGAGTTAATCCGGCAATGGTCGACCGACCATCCCGAGTTCCAGTTCCTGCCCCGCAAATTCAAGGTCGCCGTCACCGGTAGCCCGAATGACCGCGCGGTGACCGCCGCTCATGATATCGGCATTCGCATCGTCGAGCGGCATGGCGAAATTGGCTATCAGATCCTCGTTGGCGGCGGGCTAGGTCGAACGCCGATGATCGGTAAGGTTTTGGCGGATTTCGTGCCGGGCGACGACCTGCTGCCCTATCTAGAAAGCATCGTCGCGGTCTATAATCTGCTTGGCCGTCGCGACAACAAATACAAAGCCCGGATCAAGATCACGGTGCATGAAACCGGCCTGGACGAGATCCGTCGCATGGTTGGGGATGAATTTGCCGCCCGCAAGCCCGCCTTTGCCGGGGTTGATCAAGAGATGTTATTGGAAATCACATCTCACTTTGCGCCACCACCCTTCGGATCTGCCGGTACTGGCGACTATGATAGCACATATGCAACAAATCCCGCGTTTCGCGCCTTTGTGGATACAAATGTGGATACCCATAAGCGGGATGGCTACGCGATTGTCTCGATCTCGCTGAAATCTCATGGTGCGACCCCGGGTGACGCAACCGCTGATCAGATGCGTGTGATGGCCGATTTGGCCGAAACCTATGCCCATGACGAGCTGCGTATTTCTCATGAGCAGAACGTAATCCTGCCGCATGTGCCGCATCGTCATTTACCCGCGATCTATGCGGCGCTGCGCGACGCGGGCCTCGCCACCGCCAATATCGGGTTGATCTCCGACATCATCGCCTGCCCCGGCATGGATTACTGCGCCCTGGCCACGGCCCGCTCGATCCCGATCGCGCAAGAGATCGCCACCCGGTTCGATGAGCTGGAGCTTGAACATGATGTGGGCCCGCTAAAGATCAAAATCTCCGGCTGCATCAATGCCTGCGGGCACCACCATGTCGGTCATATCGGCATCCTCGGCCTCGACCGGGCCGGAGTGGAGAACTACCAGATCACCCTTGGTGGTGACGGCACGGAAGATGCCAGCATTGGCGAACGGGCTGGCCCCGGCTTTGGTGCGGACGAGATCATTCCGGCCATTGAACGCTTGGTCTATGCCTATCTCGACCTGCGCGAGAGCCCAGACGAGACCTTCCTGCAAAGCTATCGCCGCCTCGGCCTCGCGCCGTTCAAAGCTGCGCTTTACCCGGCGGAGGCCAAGGCCGATGCCGCTTGACGCCCCTGTCTCCACACGCGCCGCGTTGCTCAACACGCGCTATCGCCACCATTCGGCGACCGCTGTGTTGCGCCATGCGTTGAGTGACCCAGATACGGGCCGGATCGCTTTGGTCAGTTCTTTTGGGGCGGAATCGGTGGTGCTGCTGCATATGCTCGCGGAGATCGACCGCGCGACACCGGTTCTGTTCATCGACACCGAAATGCTGTTTCCGGAAACACTCGCTTACCAGCAAGAGCTCGCGGCCCATCTCGGCCTGGAAGACCTGCGGATCATCCGCGCCAGCCAAACCAGCCTGGCGGCGCATGACCCCGATGGCGATTTGCACCAGACCGACCCTGACGCCTGCTGCACTTTGCGCAAAACCGTGCCGCTGAACCACGCGCTGGCCCCGTTTGACGCCTGGATCACCGGCCGGAAACGGTTCCAAGGTGGACAGCGCGCCGCCTTGCAGTTCTTCGAAGAAGAGGGTGGTTTACGCATCAAGATCAACCCATTGGCCCATTGGTCACCTGAGGACGTCCAGGATTATATGATCAACAACCGCCTGCCGCGGCATCCGTTGGTTGCCAAGGGCTATCCGTCGATCGGTTGTGCGCCTTGCACCAAGCCGGTGGCCGCCGGCGAAGACCCACGCGCCGGGCGCTGGCAGGGCCAGGACAAAGACGAGTGCGGCATTCATTTCGTCGACGGGCGCATGGTGCGCGGCCCGCTAAAACAGGCGTCGTGATGGCGCCGATAAAGACAGTTTGGACAACGAAAAGAGGCACGAAATGACCGATCCGGTTTTGGTGCGTGACACAGGTTTTGAAACGGACGATTGGACCGGCGGATTTGCCGCTTTGGCCGACGGGCTCGCCGCCAATTGCGGCGGTGTGGATATCGCGTCCGATGATGATATCCAGCCTCTGGCCGACACCCTCGACCAGATCGTGATGATCCGCATCGCCTTCCCCAGCTTTGCCGATGGTCGGGGATTTACCCTTGCCCGGCAACTCCGCACGCTTGGCTACACCGGCCGCCTCCGTGCGGCGGGCCATGTTCTGGCCGATCAATACGCCATGGCGCGGCGGGCCGGATTCGACGAAGTGGAAATCAGCGCCGAGCTGGCCGCGCGCCAGCCGGAAGCCCAATGGCAGGCCCGCGCCAATTGGCAGGCGCATCACTACCAGGCGCGCCTGCGCGGCTGATCGCCCCTTTCCCTGATCCAGATCAATGCCTAAGACAAAGGGCGGCTGCTAAAGCCGTGATATGAGTATGACCGAGCAAACCCCCGTGACACAAACCGCCGCAAAGCCCGTTCCCACCCTGCCCGACGCCCAGATCGTGACACATGTCAAACACTGGACGGATCGGTTGTTTTCCTTCCGCGTGACGCGGCCTGCCAGTTTGCGGTTCCGCTCGGGCGAATTTGTGATGATCGGGCTGATGGGCGACCCGGATCCGAAGACCGGGAAGCAAAAACCGCTCCTGCGCGCCTATTCCATCGCCTCACCCTCCTGGGATGATGAGCTGGAGTTCTATTCGATCAAGGTCCAAGATGGCCCGCTGACCAGCCGCTTGCAGCATATCCAACCCGGTGATGAGATCATCCTGCGCCCCAAACCCGTGGGCACGCTGGTGCATGACGCGCTTCTGCCCGGCAAACGCATCTGGTTTTTCGCCACCGGCACCGGGTTTGCCCCCTTCGCAAGCCTCCTGCGCGACCCGCAGACCTATGAGGATTATGACGAGATCATCCTCACCCATACCTGCCGCGAGGTTGGCGAGCTGGCGTACGGCGCAGAGGTGATCGATACGATCCGGAATGACGAGATGCTGGCCGAGCTGATGGGCGAAGGCTTCCACGAGAAGCTGCGCTATTACCCGACCACGACCCGTGAAGAGAGCCCGAAAATGGGCCGGATCACCGATTTGATGCGGTCCGGCGAGGTATTTGCCGATCTGGGCGTGGCCCCGCTTTGCCCCGAAAATGACCGGGCGATGATTTGCGGCAATCTCGCATTCAATCTCGAGCTGAAAGAGATGCTGGAGGAATACGGGTTGGAGGAAGGCGCCAATTCGAAGCCGATGCAATACGTCGTTGAAAAGGCGTTTCTGGACTAAGCCCCGCGCCGCGCGGTCAATCTACACGGTATCGGGGCGATGGCCGCTTGGCCGAACAGCGTCGATTCTCGCGGGCTATCTTCCCTGACCGCATAACGGATGGTCAGGTCGCGAGACGCTGGCTTGGTGCCTTGAGCACAGGTTTGGGAGGCGGATATGAACAGCATCCAGGACATGTCCCTGATCGATCTCGCGACCATCATCAGCGGGTTTGGCACCGCAATTGCTGCCCTCGTCGCGGTGATTGGTGTTGTCATTGCCATCGTCCAAGTCCGCTCGTACCGCTCGGTTCAAAGCGAAAACATGGCGAAAAGCCTCTTTCGAGATTATCTCAAGGAGGCGCTCGAACGGCCGGACCTTCTTTCGCCGGATCATGAGAAACTGGCCGAGGCGGGCCGCATGGTCGAATACGAGCTGTTCGTCGCGCATATGCTTTATTCGCTCGACGCGGTCCTCGCCAACACGCACTCAACCGAATGGCGCGAGGTGGCTCGCGGTGAATTGGCCCGCCATATGGTGTTCCTCAACTCCTACGAGTTTCAGAAACAACGCCAATACTACTCGGTGGAACTCATTCAGATCATTGACGAAAACCGCGCCTCTGAGACGTAGAGCAGGTCTTTCGGTCGATCAGCTGCGGCCCCAAGCCAGCGCAAGACAGGTTCAGCCAAGAAAAAACCCGCGCTGATGTGGCGCGGGTTTCTACATTGTCGAACAGGGTTTGGCTTAGAGACCAAGCGCCTCGCGGACCTGAGTCACAACGCCCTCGACCAGCTCTGGGTTGTCACGCGCGCCTTCGATGGCAGTGCTGAGCGTGGTTTTCATCACCGGGTTCAGGTCGGAACCATCAACCGCGGCCAGGGCGGCATCGGCATCAAACCCATCCACCGTCAGGATCGAGGCCAAGTCGGGGGTGGCGGCCTCAACCGCATCGGTGACGGCCTCCGTCGCGGTCTCAGTCGCTGCTTCAACTTCTGCGGCAGCGGCCTCTGCGGCGGCCTCTGCTTCCGCAGCTGCGGCTTCGGCGGCGGCGGCCGCTTCGGCTTCCGCAGCGGCGGCGGCCTCGGCAGCAGCTTCTTCGGCGGCGGCGGCAGCCTCTGCAGCTGCGGCTTCCGCTTCCGCAGCAGCGGCCTCTGCGGCGGCGGCAGCTTCGGCTTCGGCAGCAGCGGCGGCCTCTGCAGCAGCGGCGGCTTCCGCTTCAGCGGCGGCAGCAGCTTCGGCGGCGGCGGCTTCTGCTTCCGCAGCGGCGGCCTCGGCCTCGTCGGTTACTGTTTCAACAGCGTCTTCAACCGCATCGGCCATCGGAGCTTCATCGCCAACTTGGGTCAGGAAATACCCCCCTACGGCCACGGCAAGAAGCACAACAACAATGATAATAATTCGGTTCATTTTAGTCCCCCAAAGATGTTCAAACGGATACGAGTCCGCACATAGGCGCAGTCCAAAGCCCGCACAATGGGAAACCGCGGCCCTCGCTCCCCTCGGCAAGCGCTCGCTTGGGTTTCGTCTTGAACGCAGGCCAATCGACAGTTAGGTTCGGGGCCTGATTTGATTGGCTACAGAAGGAAAAATCCAATAGCCCGCAGACCCCATAACGCGCCGCCCACGCGCGAAACCGGCCCCCGCGTCAATGACCGCATTCGGGCCACTGAAATACGCCTTATTGGCGCCGAAGGTGAAAATGTCGGCGTTGTATCGCCCGCGCGCGCCATGGAACTGGCCGACCAAGCCGGTTTGGACCTGGTTGAGATCTCGCCCAATGCCGATCCGCCAGTGTGTAAAATCATGGATTTCGGCAAGTTCAAATATGAACAGCAAAAGCGCGAATCCGAGGCGCGGAAGAAGCAGAAAATCATTGAGGTGAAGGAGGTGAAGTTTCGCCCCAACACCGACACCCATGATTACGAAGTGAAAATGCGCAACGTCACCCGTTTTTTGGAAAACGGCGACAAGGTGAAGGTCACCTTGCGGTTCCGGGGCCGTGAAATGGCGCACCAGAATCTCGGCCGCGAGCTTTTGGAGCGGGTGGCTGAGGATGTCGAGGGGTTGGGCAAGGTGGAAAACATGCCCAAGATGGAAGGCCGCCAGATGGTCATGATGATCGGGCCCGCCAAGTAATCCTTTGATGAGACGCTGAAAAAGAGGCGCGTGCGGGTCTGACCCCGCCGCGCCTTTTTTCTGGGGCTACCCGCGTGCCCGCGCCGGGTTGCCGACCACGGTCTGGCCGGCCGCGACGTCTCGTGTGACAACAGACCCGGCCCCAACAATCGCGCCGTCCCCAATGGAAACGCCCGGCAGCAGGATCGCGCCGCCGCCAATCCAAACATCGGTACCAAGCGTCACCGGCTTTGCAACTTCCCACCCTGCGGCGCGGCGCTCCGGATCATGATCATGCTCGGCGCAGTAAATATGCACCGCCGGCCCCAACATTGACCGCGATCCAATTGTCACTGGTGCGGTGTCGAGTATCACACAGTCCGCGTTGAGGTAGACCTGATCGCCCAAGGAAATGTTCACGCCATAAGCGCAGTGAAACGGGGCCTCGAGCGTCACATCCGCCCCCACATCGGCAAACAGCGCCCGCAGCATCGGCGCCATCGCTCCGCGCGCATCTGGATCCATCGTTGCATGTTGATGCACCGCACGCCGCGCGGCTTTGCGCATCTCTTCCAGTTCATCGTCAAGGCAGCGATACCACTCTCCCGCCGCCATTTTTTCCCGCTCGCTCAATGCCATAGCTTAGCCATCCTCCTGCGCCCGCCACTCTCGAACCGAGGCGGCCATTTCGGCTTTCAACCACTCTGTGAACTGCGCAATCGCGCGCGCCCGAAGGCCCGATTGCCGCGTGATCACCCAGTAATGAACCCCCGTCGCCGGGCGTTCCGGGAACGGCGCCACCAACTGCCCCATACCGAGCGCCGGGCAAGCCAGCGTCTCCCACGCCAGGAAAACCCCCTGCCCCGCAATTGCCGCGTCGAGGCAGAGCGAGGCATCGGCATAGGTCGGCCCCTCGCCCAAAATCTCCGGGCTGATCCCTTGCGCGCCCAGCCAGACATCCCAGCCAAACAGCGCCTCGTTCTCGCGGATCACCGGAACCTTGGCCAAATCCTCTGGGCGTTTGAGCTTGGCCGCGATCTCCGGGGTGCAGACTGGAAAGACCCGTTGATCCAAGAGCTTATCCGCCTTCACCCCGGGCCATCCGCCGCGCCCAACCCGGATACACACATCGACATCCGCCTCATCGGGATTGACCAGCGCCATATCCGGCTCAACCCGGACCCGAATATCAGGATGCAGCGCATGAAAACTGCTCAACCGCCAGACAAGCCAGCGGCTGGCGAAGATCGGCGCGACGGAGACCACCAACCGATCCTCCTGACCGCGCCCGGCGAGGCGAATAGCGGTGGCAAGCTCGGCCATGCCCCGGCTCAGGTGCACCAAAACCTCCTCGCCCGCCGCAGTTGGCTGCATCCCCCCGGCGTTCGGTGAAAAAGCGTTCGGCCAAGCGCGGTCTCAGTCTTCTTGACCTGCTGGCTAACGGCGCCGACGGAAACCCCAAGCTCTTCGGCGGCGGGTTGCAACCCTTTAAGGCGGCCGACCGCCTCGACCGCCCTTAGGCCAGAGAGATGGACGCGGTTCAGTTCAAGCATTTAGTTTTCCTAAAGATGACTTGGCGCATTCTCCATAACATGAGGCTGAAAGGAAGCGTATGTCTATAGCCATGTTACAGACACTCTCCCTCTCCTCCTTCCTTCGGCCCTGGCGCGTGTCGCGCGAGCCGTCGCCGCGCTGCCGCTGGCGGCGGGATCCGTTGTCTCATCCTGATATCGCTCGGATGGATAAACGCGAGTTGGCCGATCTGCCGATCGATCCCTATTGGATTGATCCTGAATAAGAAAAGCCCCGCCGGGTTGGCGGAGCTTTTCATGGTTCCAAAACAGTCGATTTAAGCGGCAGCGACAGCCCGCCCGGTCATCACCTTGACCAGATGCGCCCGGTAATCGCCGGACCCATGGAGGTCAGAAATCATACCCTCCCCGGAGAGGTTCAAACCCGCAATCGCATCGGCGGAGAAGTTGGCCGACAGGGCCGCCTCCGCCTCAGACCAGCGGAACACGCCCTCTTCAGACGCACCGGTCACCGCCACGCGGACGCCAGAGGCATATTTCGCGACAAACACGCCGACGAGGGCGAAGCGCGAGGCTGGCTGCACGAATTTCTGGTAATTCGCGGCCTCAGCCACCGGGAAGCGCACCTCTGTGATGATCTCGCCGTCATGCAGGGCCGTGGTGAACATGCCCTCGAAGAAGTCATCCGCGGCGATCTCGCGGGTATTGGTCTTGATCGTGGCCCCCGTCCCGAGCGCCGCCGCCGGATAGCAGGCGGAGGGGTCATTATTGGCGAGGCTCCCGCCAACGGTGCCGCGATTGCGCACCGCCGGGTCACCGATCCGGCTGGCCAATGCCGCCAGCGCCGGGAAATGCGCTGCCGCTTCGGCCTCGACCACCGCGTGCGGCGTCGCGCCGCCGACGCAGACCTCGCCCGCATCGCTCAGACACACGCCCTGCATCTCGGAAATGCCCGTGAGGCTGACCAGGGTCGCGGGCGCGGCCAGCCGTTGTTTCATGGTTGGGATAAGCGTCTGCCCGCCCCCCAAAGCCTGTGCTTCTTCGCCCTGAAGCGCCGAGGCCGCCTCATCGATGCTGCTTGGGCGTGTAAAGTCGAAATTATACATCGTTTTCTCCTAGCGAAGCGGTAACCACCGCTCCATTGTTCGAAATGGTAAATCTGGCCCGCAGTCTTGCAGGCCAGATAAGCCCTAACCTTGCATCGCCTGCCAGACCCGCGATGGGCTGAGCGGCATGTCGATATGGGTGACATCATGCCCGCCCCGTTGCAGCGCGTCGACCACCGCATTGACGACCGAGGGCGGCGAACCAATCGCGCCCGCCTCGCCGCAGCCTTTTACTCCCAAGGGATTATGGGTGCAGGGCGTCGCGCAGGAATGATCCACCTGATAGAACGGCACATCATCGGCGCGTGGCATGGTGTAATCCATGTAGGAGGCGTTCACCATTTGGCCGTTTTCGTCATAGACCGCCTGCTCCAACAGCGCCTGACCGATGCCTTGCGCCACGCCGCCATGGACCTGGCCCGAAACGATCATCGGGTTGATGATATTGCCGAAATCATCGGCCGCCGCGAAGGACACCACGTCGACCTTGCCGGTCTCGGCATCGACCTCCACCTCGCAGGCATAGGCGCCGGCGGGATAGGTGAAGTTGTTGGGGTCATAAAACGCCGTTTCTTCCAAGCCCGGCTCGATCTCTTCCAGCGGATAGTTATGCGGCACATAGGCGGCGAGCGTCACATCACCCCAAGCCACGGATTTATCTGTGCCCGCAACCGAGAACTGGCCATCCTTCAGCTCGATATCGCCTTCGGAGGCCTCCATTAAATGGGCCGCGATCTTCTTGGCCTTATTGATGATCTTTTCAGTCGCCCGCACCATGGCCGAGCCACCAACCGCGATGGAGCGAGACCCATAGGTGCCCATGCCCATCGGCGTATTGGCCGTGTCGCCATGGACCACTTCGACCATGCCTTCATCGATCCCGATCATATCGGCGACGACTTGGGCGAAGGAGGTTTCATGCCCCTGCCCGTGGCTATGGCTGCCGGTCATCACCACCAGACCGCCGGTTGCATTCACCCGCACCGTAGCGCTTTCATAAAGCCCGGCGCGCGCGCCAAGCTGCCCCACCAGGGCCGATGGCGCGATGCCGCAGGCCTCGATATAGCAATTCACGCCAAGGCCCCGGAGCTTGCCATTGGCGGCGCTTTCCGTGCGCCGCGCCTCGAACCCGTCACGGTCGATCATCTCCAGAAGCTTGTCCAAGGTGGCGTTGTAATCGCCCGTGTCATACTCGACCGCCACCGGCGTGGCATAGGGGAACTCGGTCACGAAATTCTGCCGACGGAGCGCGATCGGATCGACCCCAAGCTCGCGCGCCGCTTTGTCGATCACGCGTTCCAGTTGGAAGGTCGCTTCGGGCCGCCCGGCGCCGCGATAGGCATCGACCGGCACCGTGTTGGTGAACACCGCCTTCACATTCACATAGATCAGCGGCGTCTTGTAATTGCCCGCCATCAACGTGCCATGCAGCCAAGTCGGCACCGAGGGCGCGAAGGTCGAAAGATAGGCCCCCATATTGGCATATGTCTCGGTGCGGACCGCAGTGAAGTTATTGTCGCCATCGAGCGCCAGCTCGATCTTGGTGACGTGATCGCGGCCATGTGCGTCCGAGATGAACGCCTCGGACCGCGAGCAGGTCCATTTCACCGGGCGTTTGATCGCCTTGGCGGCAAAGGTACAAAACGCCTCTTCGGCATAGTGAAAAATCTTCGAGCCAAAGCCGCCGCCGACATCGGGCGCCACCACGCGGAGCTTATGCTCCGGAATGCCGAGCACGAACGCGCCCATCAGAAGCCGGATCACATGCGGGTTCTGCGACGTGGTGTAGAGCGTCGATTCATCGGTGCCCGGCGCGTAATCGCCAACCGCCACACGCGGCTCCATCGCATTGGGCGCCAGCCGCTGGTTGACCAGTTCAAGCGTGGTCACATGGGCCGCCGCCTCAAACGCCGCATCGGTCGCCGCCTTGTTCTCTTCAACGAAGCCCCAGTCATAGCAGAGGTTGTTGTCCAACTCGTCATGGACCTTGGGCGCGCCATCGTTCAGCGCCGCCTTCATGTCGATCACGGCGGGCAACTCGTCGATATCCATTTCGATCGCTTCGGCCGCTGTTCGGGCTTGCGCCGCACTCGGCAACAACGGCGGCAATCGGATCGCCCACATGGCGCACCTTGCCCTGGGCCAGGATCGGATGGGCCGGTTCCTGCATCGGCTGCCCATGCTTGTCGGTCACCTGCCAGCCGCAGGGCATCCCGCCGACGCCTTCGAAATCGGCACCGGTGAAGACCCGGATCACGCCCGGCATGTTCTGGGCCACGGAAGTGTCGACCTTGTTGATCTTCCCATGGGCCAAATCCGAGCGCAGGAAATGCACATAGGCCTGACCATGAAGATTGATGTCATCGGTATAGCGCCCCTGCCCGGTCAGAAACCGCACATCCTCGCGCCGTTTGGAACTTGCGCCTATGCCACTGTCTTTCGGCATGGTCGTCCTCCCTTATGCTGTCTGCCTCCGGCACCGCCACCATAGGGGGCCTGGAGGGATATTCTTGCGGGGCGCGTGGGTGTGTATGGCCCCGTCCTCTTTCGGCTCGTCGGTCGGTCCACCGCGCCCTCCTCCGACGCGACGTGTCGACCTCACTCCGCGGCGATGGCCGAAACGTCTTGCCCCGAGGCCGCCATGATCGCCTTCACGATGTTATGGTAGCCGGTGCAGCGGCAGATATTGCCTTCGAGATACTCGCGGATCTCCGCCTCGGTCGGCGTCGGGTTGTCTTTCAACAAGGCCGCCGCCGACATCACCATGCCCGGCGTACAGAACCCGCATTGCAACCCGTGATGGTCCTGGAATGCCTGCTGGATCGTGCCAAGCGAGCCATCGGGGTTCGCCATGCCTTCGATTGTCGTGACCTCCGCGCCATCCACTTCGGCGGCGAAAACGGCGCAGCTTTTCACCGTGCCATCCACATGCACCACGCAAGCCCCGCATTGACTGGTATCGCAGCCCACATGGGTGCCGGTCATGCCTTGGCCTTCGCGCAGAAACTCAACGAGCAATGTTCGTCCTTCTACGTCGCCGGAAACGGCCGCGCCGTTTACCGTCATCGTGACCTGGGTCATCCAATTCCTCCCTTGGTTATCGACCTATCCAAGCATGGAATCCCCGAAACGCAAAAGAGAATTTCTGTGCATTTCCCGACAGTACCGTCACGACTTGTCGGAGGAGGCGCACCACCCGTCGAGACCGGCACCTGTGGTAACCATATCTTGCGGCGATTTGCGGCAAACCGAGTGCTCGTGGGTGGACCAGACAAAGGGCATCGCACTCCAAATGGAAAGCGCTGTGCCAGGAGGCAAATGGAAGTTGGCCAAGCGGACTTTGCTGCCATTTGCTGCGCCGGGCATGAAGGCCTGCTTGCGGCAACGCAGACCAATCCCGGCACACTAACACCTTAGGCACCGCGCCGGAGAATGCGCATGATGGGCCCCTGCTTCCACATGGCTAGGCCGCTTAGAACGAGAGCGGGTGTGACGACGTATAGGATCAAGGCAGTAAATGCGGTGTTCGCTGACCAAGGCGAATAGAGGTATGTGCCGATGATCAGTCCACCAATGATGTGGAACCAACGCAAGTAGGTGCGGAGCGATGCGGCTGTCATGGGTTTGACCTTTCGTTTTGGAACTGTCATCCATGTAACTATGCAGCGCTAACTTTGCAATGCTTAGTTTAGGGGAAATGCCATGAATGACAGTGCCTATCATCACGGAGATCTGCGCGTCGCCTTGCTAGACGCCGCCGAGGACGATCTAAGGCGCACCCCTGACGCAGTTCCCAGCATTCGGGCACTCGCGGCGCGGCTCGGCGTCAGTGCCACGGCACCACACGCCCATTTCCGCACGAAATCTGATCTTATGACCGCCCTCGCAGTACGCGGGTTCGAGCGCCTTGCATCGGACCTGAAAGAAACACGGCATGACACGCCTGACCTAACGGCATTGGCCGAAGCGTATATGGTCTTCGCAGCCGATAACCTGGGTTTGTACCGGCTCATGTTCGCCACGGGCACGCGTGTCGAATACGACGAGAAGCTTCGCCAAGTGTCCCGAGCGGCTTACGACATGCTTAGGGATACCGTAAGAGAAGTGTTTCCAGAAGCAACGGCCATTGAGCAGAAAGAGCGAACACTTGCTGCGTGGGGCGTTGTGCACGGCTTGGCTTCTCTTGCTGCAGAGGGGCGGATATCAGCCGATACACTGGACGACCGGTCTCCTCGCAATCTTGCCCGGCTAGCCGCCAGGCTTGTCGAAGGCAGGACTTAGGCGGTGGCCGGAACAGGCATGAACTCTGGTCTAGACCGAGAGGTCACGAATCCGACGCATCAGACCGCTTCAAACTGAGCCACGGCTAAGTCTGCGTTGATGTGCGAACCGAGAAGAAAGCGGTCATTCGCGGGCGTTACAGAATTCGTCACTTTGGCCTCAAGACTCCCCTCCCTTCACCGGACGTCGCCTCGGGTGGTTATTCCAAGGCTCGTGTTGTCGTCCACAACCTGCATGACAGTCGCACCTCACAGCACTGTAAGAGCACGCCAGGGGATGTGTTGCTGACAGGACTTGCAGACATTACCTGCCCGCGCGGTCATCATATTCGTCAATTCAGTTGAGAATGACTCGCAAATAGGCTACCCTCATATATCAGCCAGACAGTGTTCCCGCCAGCAAACCCCAAAGCACGTGTGAGGAAGACGATGATCGGCAAATTCATCCCCTATGCGATATTGGCAGTTGTCACTGGCGCCGCTCTATGGCGAGACGCGCCCTACGCGACCCTTCTGCTCATCATGCTGATGATGGCTTGGTACACAATCCGCATGATGCTCACCAGCGACGCGCGCCCCAACGTCAGGGAAGAGCGCGACGCGAAACGCGAGCGCTTGCTCACGTCTGCGGTGGGTGTCGGCATGATCTTTGTCCCGCTCATCGCCCTGGGCACGCCAGTGTTTGATTCTGCTGCCTATTCCCCTATCCCCGGCCAATTCTTGTTGGGCGGTCTGTCGGGCCTCGCGGGTCTTTATGTGTTCTGGCGCTCCCATGCCGACCTTGGCCAGCTCTGGTCAGCCCATCTGGAACTGCGCGAGGGCCACACTCTTGTGACGAGCGGTATCTACAGCCGCATGCGTCATCCAATGTACACCGCGATCTTCCTGATTGTGACCGCCCAAGCGCTGTTGTTGACCAATTGGTTCGCTGGTCCAGCCGGGCTTGTGGTTTTCACGCTTCTTTATGCGCTCCGCATCGGGGCGGAAGAGCGGATGCTAGCCGATCAGTTTGGTCCGGAATGGGAGGCTTACGCCCGCCGCACGCCCCGCCTTCTCCCCCGACTCCGCGCGTGACGGCCTCGCCAGGTCGAGCCGTCCGGCCTCCCCGTCCCATCCGCATATCACACACTCGACCGCCGCGACCAATACGACGATTGAGCCCTATTTCGGGCGTTTCTCTCGCGGTTGCGGCCGCGAAGGGATCTCCTTCAACAGGCCGCCGACACCCATCGCCGCGATATCGGCGCTGGTCACCTCCAAACCGCAGGCGACCCGCTCCAGCACCCAATCCGCGCCGTTCAGCGCAGGCGACCGGGCACATCCCGGCAAACCGATGACCGGCTGGTCACCCAAATCCCCCAAAAACAGCAGATTGCCAGGGTCCACCGGCATCCCGAACCGGGTCAACACGCCCCCCGCCGCGATCAGCCCCGCAGGGGCCACATCCGCGGGATCAGACGTGGCAGAGGCTGTGAGGATCAGCGCCATATCAGCGCCGGACTCGCCCAAGGCCGCCGCGATGGCAGCGGTGTCATGGCCGACGATCTCGATCCGCTTCAAATCAACCCCAAGCGCCTGCAACCGCCCAGCAACAGCGCGAACGCCCTTGTCCTCGGGGCTGGCCGGCGCGCCGGGCCCTGGGTCACAATCAAATCCGCGCTTTGCCGTTGCACCCGTTCGCGCCACAGCGCGCCGCGCGCGACGGCTACCGCCCGGTCGAGCGCGGCTTTCGGCACCGCGTAAGAGATGATCTTCACCGTGCCGACCATCATCTTTTCGGTGACCCGTTGATGCTCCGGCACAGTGGCCAGGGTGATCATCGGATCGACCGCGTTCAGTTCCGCAATCGCTTCGGCGTCCAACCCCACCACACCCAGCCCGCTGGCCCTGATATTCACCCGGCCCGTGAACGGCGTCTCAACGATGAGCCCTGCTGCCGCCGGATCAGGAACCAGCGCCGCGGCCAGCGCTCCGGCAGCGGTATCTTCATCCACATCGCCAGGCTCCAATTGCGCGACAATCACCTCCGCCCGCCCGGCGTCTTTCAGCGCCGAGAGATCGGCACCGGTCAGCACCCGCCCCTTGCGGAGCCGCCCGCCGGGCAGCGCCAAGGAATGCGCCAAAACCGACCCCTCCGCTTGATCCACTGGCACCGGCCCGAACTTCATCCCTGGCGCAGCCTTCGGGTGATCTCCGCCATAATCGCCACGGCGATCTCTGCCGGGTTTTGCGCCCCAATATCGAGTCCCACCGGCGCATGAATCCGCGCGATGACATCCTCGGCGATCCCCGCCTCCGTCAGCCGCGCGACCCGTTTGCCATGGGTCCGGGACGAACCAAGACAGCCGAGATAAAACACATCCGAGGCCAGCGCTGCCTCAATCGCCGGATCATCCAATTTCGGATCATGGGTCAACGTCACCACCGCCGTGCGCGCATCAAGGCCAAGCTCGGTCAGCGCCTCATCCGGCCAAGCTTCCAAAATCCGTTCCCCCGGAAACCGCGCTTCGGCTGCGAAAGCCGGGCGTGGGTCAACCAATACCGGATCATACCCCGCCATCCGCGCCATCGGCAAAAGCGCCTGCGCGATATGGACAGCGCCGACGACGACCATGCGGAGGGGTGGGTTGTGGATGCCGATATAGCGATCCCCGTCCAACCCCGAGCGATCGGCGCGGACTCGATCCGCGACCTCAGGATCACCCGCCGCAACCAACTGACGCGTCCCCGCCGTCACATCGACAACGTACGCCACCGCCTGACGCGCCGCGCGGGCATCGACCAAAGCCTCCAACATCTCCACCGGCAGGACCCGGCCCACCGGCTCCACCAAAACCTTGATTGTGCCACCACAGGCTAGACCGACGGCGAAAGCCTCATCATCACTGACCCCAAATTCCAGAAGCTGCGCGTCTCCCGCCTCCAGCGCCTCCATGGCCTCGACCACCACGGCGCCCTCAACACAGCCCCCCGAGACGGACCCCTCCATCTCCCCTTCTGACGACACCACCAACTGACTGCCCGCACGGCGCGGCGCGCTGCCCCAGGTTTCGACCACAGTTGCCAAAACGGCCCCCTTGCCCGCCCGATGCCATTCCAGCGCCAGTTCCGGCATTCGCTCTCCGCTTTCGGCCATCGCCACCTCCCACATCGCGTTTCGCTTCGGAGCCGCCCTCGCATGAGACAGTCAGGACGAAAACCAGACGCGGCTGCAAGGAAAATCGCCGAGGGGCCCCAGAATGGGGAGACGGCTATTTTGCTTGCAGGCGGGGCTGGGCTTTTGTCAGGACAGCCTCACGCGCGGGCAGGCCCGTAAGCGATATTCGCTTTGGTGGGCCCCGAAGCGCCCTTCAAACAAAAACAACGCGCCGCAAGGCGCTCAATTTCACAACAGATCACGCCGCCAGCCAGCGCATCAACCGCGCCTTCTCTCCGAGATCATCGGGGCGCGATAAGGCCTCCGCCAACCCCTCCAATGCCGCGATATTGTGACCTGCCCGGAACACATCCACATGCGGCAGCATCGCCCGGATACCGGCGGCTTTCGGCGCAAACCCCTCCCACCGCAGCAGCGGGTTCAGCCAGATCACCCGCCGGGCCGACAGATGCAGCCGCTCCATCTCGCGCGCCAAGGCATCGGCATCATCCCGGTCGAGCCCATCGGTAATCAACAACACCACCGCCCCCTGCCCCAGAACCCGCCGCGACCAATCGCGATTGAACGCATGCAGGCACGCACCGATCCGCGTCCCGCCTTCCCAATCCTGCGCCTCCGCGCCAGCCGCCGCCAGCGCGGCATCCACGTCGCGCGCGGCCAAATGGCGGGTGATATTGGTCAGACGCGTGCCGAAGGTAAACGCATGTACCTTGGCCCATCCCGCCCCTTTCTGGTTCGCCACCGCATGGAGGAAATGCAGCACCGCGCGGGAGTAAGACGACATCGACCCGGAGATATCACAAAGACAGACCAGATTGGGCCAGCGGATGCGCCGTGCCTTCATCTCGAATCCGGTGATCTCCCCGCCTTGGCGCATCGCGGCCCGCATGGTCCGGCGCCAATCCGGTAGCGCCCCGTGGCGTGCGGCCATCGTGCGGCGGCTTTTTAAGGGCCGGATCGGCAGGCTCAGGCGCGCCAGCATCCGTTTCGCCTCCGCCAGCTCGGCATTGGACATCTGCTCGAAATCCAGGCTCCGCAAGCGCTCCTCGGCGGACATGGTCAGAGAGGCATCCACCTCAATCTCGGTGCCTTGGTCCTTCCCGTCGCCCATCTCCGGCAGATCACGCGCCACCCCATCGAGCAGCGCTTCTGCGGCGCGCTTCTCCGCCGGTTTTACCGCGCGCTCTTCCGCCACGCCCCGGATCGCCGGCAGCATCATCGACATCATATGCTCCAGATACTGCGGGTCACGCCAATAGAGCCGGAAGATCTGTGTAAAGGCCGCGCGATGTTCGGGCCGCGAGGTGAAACAGGCCTGGAGCGTATAGAAAAAATCGGCACGCTCGGTGAACCCCGCCGCCTCGACCGCCCGGATCGCCTCAACCACCCGGCCCGGCCCCGCTGGCAACCCCGCGGCGCGCAGCGCCCGGGCGAAATGGGTGATGTTATGGGTCAGCTTTGGGGCTTCCGGCAGTTCGAGCGCATGATGTTCAACCATAGAGACCCTCCGGCAGGCCCGACCTGTCGCGCTCACTGATAACGATATGATCCATCCAATCGCGCATTGGATCGCTCCTCATTTCGTCAACTCGCCGACCTAGTGCCGCACCGATCGGCTCGACGCTTGGTCTTGCGGCATTGTTGCAGTCCAGGACAGAGAGGACGCTTTTTCAACTACGCCGCCTGCGTTTCCGCTCTCACTTCATCCAGAATCCGCTTCGCCTCAGAGCCCTGCAGTTTCTGGATATCGTCCTGATACTTCAAAACCGCCCCCAAAGTGTCGGCAATGACTTCAGGGCTGAGATCAATCACATCCAGCGCCAGCAGACATTTGGCCCAATCAATCGTCTCGGCCACGCCGGGACGCTTGAACAGATCCTCGGTGCGGAGCTTTTGCACAAACCCCACCACCTCGTGGCTCAACGCATCCGCCGCTTCGGGCACGCGTGCGGCGATGATATCCATCTCGCGCGCAAAATCCGGGTAGTCGACCCAATGATAGAGGCAGCGCCGTTTCAGCGCGTCATGCACCTCTCGGGTGCGGTTCGAGGTCAAGATCACGATCGGCGGCTCCGGCGCTTTGATTGTGCCAAGCTCTGGAATCGTCACCTGAAAATCAGACAGCGCTTCCAGAAGGAACGCCTCAAACGGCTCATCGGTCCGATCCAACTCGTCGATCAACAAGACCGGCGCGCCCCTCGCGTCGGCGCGCATCGCCTCAAGCAGGGGCCGCTCGATCAGATAATCGGCAGAGAACAGCGCCTCTTGCAGCACGTCTTTGTCGGCCCCGCCCGCGGCCTCGGCCGCGCGGATCGCGACCATCTGCGCGGCGAAGTTCCACTCATAGACCGCACTGGACGCATCCAGACCCTCATAACACTGCAATCGGATCAGGCGACGACCAAGTGAGGCCGCTATGGCTTTGGCGATTTCGGTTTTGCCAGTGCCGGCCTCCCCTTCCAAAAACAAGGGGCGCCCCAGCTTCAGCGCCAAAAACACCACGGTGGCGAGCGAACGGCCACAGACATAGTTCTCTGCCGCCAAGGCGCGTTGCACGTCATCGATGGATTGCATGGCCTGTCCTCCTCCCGCGCCATCAAGGCCTCCGCGAGAGAGGGCGTCAAGCCCCGGCCTCCGTTCGCGAAACAATCTATCCACAACCTTTGTGCCTTTAACCCTTCGACTCGCGTTAAGAATTTGGTAACTCTTTCTCGTCGAATTGCCACGCCTCGCGCCCAGCTTCGCCATAGTTGGCCGAGACAACACGTCCGAATACCGAGAAGATGTAAGAAGAGCTAATGAGTGCCAACCCTGCCCCCCAGCCACACCATACCTCCCGTCAAGCTTGGCTTGCCCATCTGACCGAAATCGGTCGGGGCCACGGTTTCTTTGAGCGGATTGGCAGCCGGCATTCGGCGCTGTTCGTGCAAGAAGGCAGCACGCTTTTGGTCAGTTTCGACGAGGCCGGGCGCGTTTATAACCATACATCGGATGGCCTGCCCTTGGGCTTCGACGCGGTGCAGCGGCGGGAATGGTCACTTCTGAATATCATGGCCTCGGGCCAAAGCTGGTTTCGCGATGCGGATCTCTATCAGTTTTTCGACAGGCTGGTGGATGAGGATTTCTTCGAAAACTTTGATCGCGTGATTTTTCTGGGCTGCGGCCCGATGTGCGGCTATGCGGCCTGCGCGTATTCGGTCACGGCACCCGGTGCACGGGTCTTGGCGCTCAACCCTGCGGCCACGCTTGACCGTGAAGACGCGCCGTTTGAACCGCGCTTTCGCACAGCGCGGCGGTTGAACTTCACCGACCGCTATGGCTATGCCCCCTATATGCTTGAGGGCGCGGCCCAGGCCACGGTTCTTTACGATCCCTATGAGCCGCTCGCCGCCGCCCATGCCGCGCTCTATCGTGGAAGCAATGTGCAACGCATTCCGATGCGGTGGGTCGGGTCCGATCTACAAACCTTCTTGCAGAGCGATGGCGCGCTTGATCGTGTGTTGCAAGCCAAGTCTCGCGGAAAACTCACCCCCCTGCGTTTTTCACAGATCACGCGAAACACGCGCCGTCGAAATGCAGCATATCTTGTCAAGCTGATCGGTTTGGCATTGGGTCGTGGTCACCCCGAACTCGCTCGAACAGTGGCAAGATTCGGCGCAAAAGAAACCCAAGACCCGCGCTTCACCGATTATCTGGCGAAGCTCGACGGGCAGAAACCGTCAGAGCCCGCCCTCCCGGGTTAGAAACCGCACGATTTCGTCGACGCCGACGCCGTTCCGAAGCTCTGCCATCACAAATGGCAGATCACCGCGCGCGGTTTTGGCATCGCTCTCAAGCAGGTCCACATCCACCCCCACATGGGGCGCAAGATCGGTTTTGTTGATGATCAGCAAATCCGACCGCGTCAGGCCCGGGCCTTTCTTGCGCGGAATGTCTTGGCCCGCCGCCGTATCGATCACATAGAGTGTCAGATCAGCCAATTCCGGGCTGAAAGTGGCCGCCAGATTGTCGCCGCCCGACTCGATGAAGATCACATCCAGATCGGGCAGTTTGGCGCGAAACTCGGCCACCGCAGCCAGATTGATCGAGGCATCTTCGCGGATCGCCGTATGCGGGCACCCGCCGGTTTCGACCCCTTTGATCCGGTCAGCGGGCAAGACTTGGGCGCGCAGCAGATACTCCGCATCCTCGGCGGTGTAGATGTCATTGGTGATCACCGCGACCGAATGATCCGCCGCCATCGCGCGGCAAAGCTGTGCGGTCAGTGTGGTCTTGCCCGCGCCCACCGGGCCGCCGATGCCAACCCGCAAGGGCCCATTTGAATTGCTCATGCCTCATCCTCTTCTTCTGCTGAAAACACCTCAAGTGCAGCGTTCAACCCGTTGATTGCGCTTGGAAACCCGCCATAGAGCGCCATCTGCCAGATGACCTCGGCGATCTCTTCCTGGCTCAAACCCGCCTTGCGCCCCCCGGCAATGTTCACCTTGAGTTGCGGCGCGGTTTGGCCGCCCAAAGCGGTCAACGCTGCAATCGTCGCCAGATAGCGCTCCCTGAGCGGCAATCCGGGTCGGGCGTATTGACGCCCATAGGCAAAATCGACCACGCCCTCCGCCATACCCGGCAGCAGATGGCCGTACCGCGCCTCAAGCGCGGCTTCCATGCCAGGGTTCAGGTTTTCGGATAAGGCGCGCCCCACCTCAGTTGTGTCCGGCATTATTCTCGGTCCTTCTAACCTTAGCTGCGAAACAATCGCACTTCTTGCGTTTCATGGGCCATCGCCACCACGTCACTGGCGAACGCCGCCCCGCCGAGATCGCCCGAACCGGCCTTCGCAGCCGCCGCCGCGACGGATTGAACTGTCTCATGCAGGCCCGCCAGCACATTCTGCCCCTCTGTCTGGCCAAGCGGGATAAACCGCACCCCGACCGAAACCAGATTGGCGGCGAAACTCTGCAAAAATAGCGCGGCCACGGTGTGCGCCGCCAAATCAAGCCCGCGCGCGGCCTGTCCAAGCACAACAGGATAGGCCGTATCGTCCAACTCATACCCCATCGGTCGCAGGGTTTCGGCAAACGCCATGCCTTGGGCACGGGTCTCCTCCCACCGCTCGGCAGACCCCGCCAGCGCCTCCGCCATTTCCGCCAAGGTTTCGACAGGCATGTCGCCCTTGAGCGTTAAGCAGAGCAGGATCGCATCATTGCGCCCGGCCCCGGCGGCCAAAACGGTTGTGATCCAGTCGCCCAGGCGCGCCGCATCCCGTACATCGCCGCGCGCGATCGCTGTCTCAAGCCCATGCGAATAGGCATAGGCGCTGATTGGAAACCCGGGCGACAGCCATTGGCTGAGCTTGAGAAGCCCGCCGTCAGTGGGCATGCGAGTGGGTTCGACCATGGCCGTAAGCCCCGCCCTCGGGCGTGAAGGGTGCCATGATCGGCGTCGCCGTCGCGCCCAGACCCGCCAACATCTCGGCCAGCACATGATCGGTGCGGATCAGCAGATGATCGGGCAGGATCTGGCAGGGCGTATGGCGGTTGCCGATATGCCAGGCGAGCCGGGTCAGATCGCCAGTGATCTTGAGAAGTGGCTCCGGCGCGGCGCGGATTTCGATCAATTGGCCGAGATTGGTCTCCAGCGCGTCCCCTTCGTTCAGCGATACCGTCTCGGCCAAATCCACCATCAGATCCGCACCCGAAGCCATCACCACACGCTTGCGCCGCAAAAACCGCGCCTGATAGTCGAGCACCAACTGATCGGCGGGCGATCCTTGCCAGGTTCCGGCTTTGCGATGGATATGGGCGGCTGTCATCGTCGAAATCATCCTGTCTAAAGGCAAAAAAGATCGCGGAACACGATACGCGGGATGTCGTCTCGCGCAATCCCCATTGCCGCCAGGGCCGGATCCGGCAGCCGATCCAATCGCGCGGCATGGGCCAACCTATCTTGCGTCAGGTCTTTTGCCGCAAGCCCTTGGCCCAACGTGCAAAAATAAACATCGAACTGGGCGCGCAGCCCAGGGGAGCAATTGATATTCGCGGCATGTATCGTCATGTTCGGGACCCTCATTCTGCTCGGTTTGGGCCCTCCCTTCAGACGCAGACTAGCAAAAGCCCCGCGCGAGCGCCGCCGTTTTCTCGCAATTGCGGCATTATTTGCTGCACTGCGGCAGATTTGCGCTCTTGGATCGGCGATATCTGACTGATCAACAAAAAAAGACGGCCCGCCAAGGCCGCCTCGTCTCAAAAGCCCGTCCGCCGGATCAGACGTAATACGCATCGCGAAAGACGTGATGTGCAATCTCTTCGCGCTTCAACCCGCGTTTCGCCAATTCGGCGTCGCTCATCGCATTGAGCGCCTGCGCTTCGCGCACCCGGCTGTTGCTGTCCATGATCGCGCCCAGAAAGTGGCCGAGTGCGGTGAACGGCAGCAAGATCAGGTCGGCGAAACCAACGCCGGATTTCAGATTTGTTGTACTCGTGGCCATGTGGAAACTCCTATGGTGATACCAAGTGTTCCCTCCCTTGGCCCAAAGCTAGGCACCACCGGTGAGCTGGGCAATTGCCAATTCTGCAAACCCGGAATGCACGGACCGGTTAGATCGAAACCATGATCAACCACCGCCGCCTGAAGGCCGAGACCGTTCGGGGGCAGTCTGAGGTTCTCCCCTGTGTCGGGGGGAGCTTTGGCATCTCGGTGGTTAAGGTTTACTTGCGCTCGATGTATCCGCTGCCGCTTCCGAAATTCGAATTGGGGTTCGCGCAATCCGCCGCGTCCGTTCCCCAAGCGCAGAGATTCAGGCCGTTTGGCTCATCACAATCGCCGTCATTGGTGAATGGGCAAGGGTTGAGTAGGTCGTTGTTGCTCCCACTACTGGAACAATCCGCCGTATCCGTCCCTGCGGCACATAGGCCGGTGCCAATACCCGGCTCGTCACATTCACCGTCGAACGCCCAATTGCAGGAATTCGCATCGCTGGCCGCCCGACACCCGAGCAATCTGCCGTATCCGTGCCGGCAGCACATAGCCCGGTACCAATACCCGGCTCGTCACACTCCCCGTCGAACGCCCATTGGCAAGAGTTCGGACCTCCGACGCTCGCGCAATCCGCCGTATCCGTACCCGCAGCACACAGCCCCGTGCCCATACCCGGCTCGTCACACTCCCCGTCAAAGGCCCATTGGCAAGAGTTCGGACCACTGGCCGTCCCGCCACCGCAATCCGCCGTATCCGTCCCGACACCACAAAGGCCAGTTCCGATACCAGGCTCGTCGCATTCACCGTCAAAGGCCCATGGGCAACTGTTATCGGCCAAAGCTGGCGCAGCCATGAATAGCCCAGTTGCAAGACAAACAGCCGGCAAGGCACGCAAAAGAACCGCACAGATACGGAAGGTCGGAATGAAAGCCGTCATATGATCGTGTCTCCTCAGAAAGCTCCGGCGGGGCACGACCGCCACAACAAATACATGCTGAGCGCAATAGTTGTGACTTGCAAGCAAAAATCACCGCCTCGTGGGCGGATCACGAGAGGCGCGTGGCGTCAGTACATAAAATACCGCTGCGCCATCGGCAGTTCTTTGGCCGGATCGCAGGTGAGCAGCTCACCATTTGCACGCACCTCATAGGTCTCGGGATGCACATCGACCTCGGGCGTCGCAGCATTGTGGACCATATCTTTCTTGCCAATGCCACGCGTGTTTTCCACGGCCAGCGTGGTTTTCCGCAAGCCAAGCGGGCCGCCGATGCCGCGGCTCTGCGCCGCTTCTGAGACAAAGGTCACGGCCGAGTTCTCGACCGAGCGGCCAAAGGCCCCGAACATGGGCCGGGAATAGACCGGCTGCGGCGTCGGGATCGAGGCATTGGGATCGCCCATCTGCGCCATGGCAATCGTGCCACCAATCAGCGACATCTCGGGTTTCACGCCGAAAAACGCCGGGTTCCAGAGCACCAGATCGGCGCGTTTGCCGGGTTCCACACTGCCGATATGTGTCGATATCCCATGCGCGATGGCCGGGTTGATCGTGTATTTCGCCACATAGCGTTTGACCCGCGCATTGTCATTGTTGCCCGTCTCCTCAGGCAGCGCGCCGCGTTGTTTCTTCATTTTATCGGCGGTTTGCCAGGTACGGATGATCACTTCGCCAACCCGGCCCATCGCCTGACTGTCGGATGCGATGATGCTGAACGCGCCCATATCGTGCAGGATGTCCTCGGCTGCGATGGTCTCCTTACGGATACGGCTTTCGGCAAAGGCCACATCCTCGGGGATCGCCTTGTCGAGATGGTGGCAGACCATGAGCATATCGAGATGCTCTTCCAATGTGTTCACCGTGTAGGGCATGGTTGGATTGGTGGAACTCGGCAGCACATGGTCAAACCCCACCACCTTCATGATATCCGGCGCGTGCCCGCCGCCCGCGCCCTCGGTGTGGAAGGCATGGATCGTGCGGCCCTTCATGGCAGCGAGTGTGTTCTCGACAAAGCCGCTCTCGTTCAACGTGTCGGTGTGGATCATCACTTGCACATCCATCTCATCGGCGACGGAGAGGCAGCAATCGATGGCGCCCGGCGTGGTGCCCCAATCCTCATGCAGTTTCATCGCGCAGGCCCCGGCCTCGACCATTTCAACCAGCGCCTCGGGCTGGCTGGCATTGCCCTTGGCGCTCAGCCCGAAATTCATCGGGAAAGCATCAAGCGCCTGCAACATCCGCCCGATATGCCAGGCGCCGGGCGTGCAGGTGGTCGCCAGCGTACCATGAGCCGGGCCAGTGCCGCCGCCGAGCATGGTGGTGATGCCGGAATGCAGCGCATCCTCGATCTGCTGCGGGCAGATGAAATGGATATGTGCATCGAAGCCGCCCGCGGTCAGAATCCGCCCCTCGCCTGCGATGGCCTCGGTGCCAGGGCCGATGATGATATCGACGCCGGGCTGCGTGTCCGGGTTGCCCGCCTTACCGATGGCATGGATCAGCCCGTCTTTCAGGCCGACATCCGCCTTGTAGATACCGGAGTGGTCCACGATCAGCGCATTGGTGATGACGGTGTCGACAGCGCCACCAGCCCGCGTGACCTGGCTCTGCCCCATCCCGTCGCGGATCACCTTGCCGCCACCGAATTTCACCTCCTCGCCATAGGTCGTGAGGTCGCGTTCGACCTCGATGATCAGATCGGTATCGGCGAGACGGACCCGGTCGCCCGTGGTGGGGCCGTACATATCGGCATAGGTGGTGCGGGGGATGGCGGTGGGCATCAGCGGCCTCCAGTTTCACGAATTGTTTCATCGAACCGATTTTGAACCAGGCTCAGCGACTCGGCACAGGTATTTTCTTTATGTTCCAACATCTTAATCAAAATGGAGCACTTTGTTGTATACGAAGTGTTCTGCAGAATCGTCGGACAAAGCGCCTTTGTCTGATTATTGGAAGGGATGCCCCGCAACGCGGGTGAGACGTCGGCTTTGAAAGTTGAAGGGTATCCATCATGTCGAGTACCGCGTTCTGGCTCCAAGCCATCGGCTACACGATCTTCCTTCTGGTCATCTTGGGCCAATGGCGCGGCTGGTGGTAGTACGCCGATCAAGCATCCCGCCCGGGCGACCAGCCCGGGCAGCGCCCGCCCCCCCCCCCCCCCGGGAGGGCGCTCTTGCAACGCCGCAACCACCAGAACGGCTGGATGGGGGTGGCACCATGAAGTGCTCCATACCCGCCGCTCGATGCGCCCACCCAGGCTCGGGCGCTGCCCTCCGTGCAATGTCGCTCACGCCTGAAACACCTCATCCACGTCGACCTGAAGCCCGGTCACCAGCCCATTGGTCTGCATCGCCATGCCGATCACTGCGATCAGTTCTCCATGCATCTCCGGCGTCATGCCCTTCGCCTTGGCCCCCGCCGTGTGGCTATGGACGCAGTAAGAACACCCGTTCGCCGTGGACACCGCAACATAAAGCATCTCTTTGACCAACGGGTCCAAAGCGCCCGGCGCCATCACCTGCTTCAAGCGCGCCCAGGTGGCCGCAAGCGTCTCGGGATCATGCGCCAAGGCGCGCCAGAAATTGTTAACGTAGTCCGTCCCCCGCACCGCGCGGATATCGTCGAAGATGGCCAGCGCCTCGGCGCTGACCTCCTTATCCGACAAAAGCGGAACCGTGCCCATCACACCATCCCAAAGATGCGCGCCGGGCCGCCGGTGCCGCGCCCGGTTTTGGGCGCACCGACCACGAGCGATGCGCCAGAAGCGGGCATTTGATCAAGCCCAGCGATACATTCGATCCCATAGCGGTTGGCAGGCAGCCAGGCGTAATGGGTCGCGAAATCCGCCGACGGCCCGTGATCGAGCGACAGTGTGTCGACCGCAATCGCACCGGCACCGGTTTCCAAGAGCATCTGCGTCGCCTCGATATGGAACCCAGGGAAATGCATCACCCCGTCGCCATCGGCATTGCGAAACCCGTCGCTCCGCGCCTTGGCGGCCCATCCGGAATACATCGCGACGCAGGCGCCATCCGGGATCTCCCCATTGGCGGCGATCCAGGCCGAGAGATCATCCGGCGTCACTTGCGTGTCCGGGTCGTCCGCAGCCCTTGCGGCGATGTCGACCACGCAAAGCGGGCAGACCAGGTTTTCCACCGGGATCTCATCGACCGAGAGCCCATCGGCCGAGAAATGCAGCGGCGCATCGATATGGGTGCCGGTGTGTTCCATGACCGTCAGCACGTTGAGATTGAACCCATTTTCCGCGAAATTCGCGGTGGCCTCATAGGAGATGCCCGGCTCGCCGAAATAAGTCGGGAAGGTTTCATCCATCATATGGGTCATGTCCACCACGCCGCCATGGCCCGCCGCCATCGCCGGGGTTGTGGCACCGCTACTCAACGCCACCGCAGCGGTGGCCGCCGCACCCGCCGCAAAGAAACTCCGCCGTGAGAGCATCTGCTCCTTCACGGCAGTCATCACACAGATATCACACATGGCTTTCTCCTCCCTGGTTGTCGCCATTGATCTGCTCGGTTGTCTCTGCCTGTCGCCGCATCGTATCACCCGCCATGATCAAGATACCCCAGCTCGTCTGTGCGTGTCTCGGTCAACCGGATCAAACAGGACAGACGAAGCGCAGCTTCGGCGGAGCCGCCGCGCATGAATTCTGCCTCGGCCTCACATGCCGCGTCCCGGAAGGGAATCCAGGCCCGCTGCGCTGTGCGGATCAGGTCGGGCATCGCGCCCTGTGCGCCGGCCAGCACGGATTGATAGACCGCGTTCAACTCCGCATCGACGCGGGCATAGTCTTCGGCAAGGCAGGCATTGATGCCCTGCTGCGGCAGGACCGCAAAATCGGTGCAGTCCCACTCCTGCGCCACAGTCGGCATCGGGGCCATCAGCAGCATGACTGCCCAGAGCCCTTTCATTGCCGCCTCCAGGTGACCGAACTGGCGTCGATCCCAAGCCGGGTATCAAACGAGGTCATCATAGTTTGCCCATCACCTGCTGATTGAAACCATGGACGACGCCTGCACCGCTATAGGGCACCAATTGCACCTCTCGGGCTTGACCAGGTTCAAAGCGCACCGCCGTACCCGCCGGAATGTCCAGCCGGTGGCCGCGCGCCGCCGCGCGGTCGAAATCAAGCGCCGCGTTTGCCTCGGCAAAATGATAATGGCTGCCAACCTGCACTGGTCTGTCGCCGGTATTGGCCACCTTCAGCGTGATCGCCGGGCGGTCGGCATTCAACGTAATCTCCCCCGCCGCAGGCAGGATTTCACCAGGGATCATAAGGCAGCTCCAATTGCGGGCCGGATCGGCCCTAAAGAACGATTTGGTAGGTGAGGATCAGCGCCACCGACAAAGACAGCAGGCAGATAAACACCCAATAAAGGATCGAGGGCAGATGCCAGTGCCGGTCGCGGATGCCGCGCCCGGAGGGCCCTCGCAAATACTGTCGTGCAGGCAGAGCGTGTCGCGCTCCATCTCGGTCAGGAAAATCACATGGCGGTTGATGTCGCGCTGAATGAAATAGAACCGCAGCGCGCCGCCGGCATTGAACACGAAAGGCAGGAAATAGATCGTTTGAAGCCCCACCATTTCGAGCATGAAGGTGGTCGAGATGCTGTCGCGATATACCGCGAGCCAGCCGAAAAACGCAAAGGTCGCGATGATGGAATGCCGGATCCAAACCTCGCGTTCTTTCTGCAATTCGGTCACGCGATCCGAGAACAGACCGTATTGCGCCACCGCGAAACGAAAGTCGCGCTCGCTTAGCGCGGCTTGGCGCAGATGCTGGTCGGGTTGGGCGTCCATGAGCCATCTTTACCCCGAATTGCGTTATGTTTCGATCACTTCTCATTGAAGCTTAGCGGATCGGGTGGTGCACGGTCACCAATTTGGTGCCGTCGGGGAAGGTCGCCTCGACCTGCACATCGTGGATCATCTCGGGCACACCCTCCATACATTGATCGGCTCGGATCACTTGCGCACCCGCACTCATCAGATCGGCCACGCTCCGCCCGTCACGCGCGCCTTCGACGACAAAATCGGTGATCAGCGCGATGGCCTCTGGGTGGTTCAGCTTCACACCCCGCAGCAGGCGGTTGCGCGCCACCATGGCAGCTAAGCTGACCAGGAGTTTGTCTTTTTCGCGGGGGTGAGGTTCATCTGTCGTCCTTGGCTGTCAGAGTTGCCAGACCCGTGGCAGGGGCTGGTTGGTCAGGATTTGCACGGCCTCTGCCACGGCACGGCGGAGCGGAAACGCGTCCTCAGCCATGAAGCGCGCGGTCAGGCGCCCGCCCCAGGCCGAGGCGGCGGCCGAAACATCTGTGTTGGGCAAAATACGCCGGAGCCGCTCTAGGTGATCCTCGGCATCGGCGGCGATGAGGGTGAGACTGGCCAGCGCGGTTGCGCCGTTCAACCCGGCTGTGCCGGGGCGGGTCAAGTCCGCCGGTCGCAGGCGGAGGGGTTCCAACATCACCAGTCGCCCGCCGCGCCGGATGCTCCGCCGGTCGGTCAGATGAACCCGGCCCAGATGCTCCCCCATCGCGGCCCGTCCCAAGACCAGCGTTTCTAGGAAGACGAGCCGGGCGTCGGTGGCCATCTCAACCGTGATGTCGCGGTCCAAAGCTGCCTGATCGAATAAAATCAACTCTTGCGGCAACCAATGCAGTTCCGCGCCTGCGCCAAGACTCAGATGCACCTGCACCCGCCCGGTGCCAGTTGTGCTTTTATAGCCCCGCTCGGCGGTTTGGGTCGTGGCAACGGCCTGCACCCCTTCCCCAAGCGCAACCGAATACGCCAGCCGATCTCCGCCCGTGATCCCGCCCGCCGTGTTCAGAAACACAATCTCTGGCCAGCGGCCATGCATCCGGGGCAGCATCGCCTTGGCCGCGCCCTGCTGATGCAAATGGGTCAGACGCCCCTTGGCAAAGCCGACATCGGCGCGGCCCCGGGTCCGTTGCAGACGGCAATCAGTGGTGGTGGCATCCAGCATCGCCAAACCCTAGGCAAGCCGCTTGACGCAAAACAAGCGACCCAAGGCGCGGCTCCGGGCACAGATCACGCATCGCCCAAAATTCAGGCAAAGCGCCGCCAAATGCAGCACAATCGACATCCCCCTGCGGCGGCCTTGCCCCTTGGCAGCACGCGCGCCCCAGTGTAGCGGAGGGATCATGACCACACTTACGCTCCGCCGCCCCGATGATTGGCACCTGCACCTGCGCGATGGCGCGATGTTGGAAGGTGTCTTGCCCGAAACCACCCGTCATTTCGCCCGTGCGATCATCATGCCCAATCTGGTGCCGCCGGTGGTGCGCGGCCAAGACGCGGCGGCCTATCGCGACCGGATTCTGGCCGCGCTGCCTGAGGGCGCGGAATTCACCCCGCTGATGACCCTCTATCTGACCGAAGAGACGGACCCAGATGATGTGGCCGCGGCCCATGCCAGCGGGCTGGTGACGGCAGTGAAACTCTACCCCGCCGGGGCCACCACCAACTCCGCCTCCGGCGTCACCGATTTCGACAAGGTGCGGGGCGTTTTGGAACGGATGGCGGAGATCGGCCTGCCACTCTGCATCCATGGCGAAGTGACCGCGGCAGAGGTCGATATTTTCGACCGGGAGCAGGTGTTTTTGGAGACGGTCCTTGACCCGCTCCGCCGCGCCACGCCCGGTTTGACGGTCACCCTGGAGCATATCACCACGGCACAAGGCATCGATTATGTCTCTGAAGCCGAAGGGAAAATCGCGGGCACGATCACCACGCATCACCTGATGATCAACCGGAACCACATCTTGGTCGGCGGGATCAAACCGCATTATTACTGCCTGCCCGTCGCCAAGCGCAGCACCCATCAAGAGGCGCTCCGCCGCGCCGCAACCTCAGGCAATCCGCGCTTCTTTCTTGGCACCGACAGCGCCCCGCATACGGACCCGAATAAGGAAAGCGCCTGCGGCTGCGCCGGGTGTTTCACCGCGACCAACACGCTGTCTTGTCTGGCCCATGTGTTCGAAGAGGAAAACGCACTCGACAAGCTCGAAGGCTTCACCTCGCTCTTTGGCCCGGCTCATTACGGCCTGCCGCCAAACGAAGCCACCATCACGCTGACCAAACAGGCCGACCCCGTCCCCTACCCCGACAAAATCGACACTGGCGAGGGGCCGGTTACGCTCTTCGACCCCGGCCATCCGCTGTACTGGTCCGTCCATCCCTAACCCCCGCTTCCCGAGGCCCCAAGATGATCCCATCGACCTATCCCGACGCCGCCACGATGGCCCAGATGACCGCGCGCATGCTCCTGGATATCGGCGCGGTGCATTTCAACGCGCGCGAGCCCTTCACCCATGCCTCGGGGAAACAAGCGCCGACCTATATCGATTGCCGTAAGCTGATCTCTTACCCGCGCATCCGCGCGACGCTGATGGATTTCCTGACCTGTACGGTGATGCGCAATGCGGGGCTCGAGGCCTTCGACAATATCGCCGGCGGCGAGACAGCAGGCATCCCTTTCGCCGCCTTTGTGGCCGAGCGGATGGCGCTGCCGATGACCTATGTGAGGAAGAAACCCAAAGGCTATGGCCGCGACGCGCAGATCGAAGGACAGATGAACGAGGGCGAGCGGGTCTTGCTGGTGGAAGACCTGACCACCGATGGCGGCTCGAAGCTGAAATTCGTCGAGGCGATCCGCAAGACCGGTGCGACTTGCGACCATACGGCGGTGATTTTCTTCTACGATATCTTCCCGGAGACGGTGCCGAACTTGACGGCCGAAGGCGTGGCGCTGCACCACCTCTGCACCTGGGCGGATGTGGTGGCCGAGGCACGGCGCGCCGGGGATTTCGACGAAGAGACCCTGGCCGAGGTCGAACGATTCTTGACCGACCCGGACGCTTGGTCTGAGGCGAGAGGCAAGAGTTGATCCGCCGGTCAAATTAAATCTGTTACCACGTGGCAGCGCCGCCACGAGATGCACAATATGTTGACAGATACGCCACATCAGCACCAAGATGCTGAGGCGAAAAACGACCCACAGCCTGTCCACAGGATATCCAGATTGACCGCTCCGCAGGGCGCAGGATAGGCAGTTGATCCCATCACGGGGGACAGCAACAGGGGGAGGCACATGACAGAGATCATGCCGATTAAAGCGGCCGCGCCGGAGGCATCGGACTCCCCGATCTGCCCCATAATATCGAAGCGGAACAACAGCTTCTGGGCGCGATCCTGTCCTCGAATGATGTGCTGGACCGGGTCGATGACCTGGTCAAACCCGATCACTTCTATGACCCGGTGCATAGCGAGATTTTCGCCACCGCCGCGAGTCGGATTACCAAGGGCCTGCAGACCGACGCCACCACTCTGAAGAATTTTCTGGCCGATCATGCGGGGCTGAAAGCGCTTGGCGGCGCCGAATATCTGCTGCGGCTGCAACTCTCGGCCATCGCGACATCGGCGGCGCGCGATTATGCGCAACTGATCCATGATCTGGCGCTGCGGCGTGAGTTGATCGGCCTGGGCCGCAACATCGCCGACCGCGCACAAACTGTGCGCGACGACGCCACGCCGGACGAGCAAATCGTTGAGGCGGAGGCCGATCTGTTCAAACTCGCCTCCTCCGGCACCACTTCGCGCGGGTTCCAGAGCTTTCTGCGCGCGCTGACCGACGCGGTGGACATCGCCAATGCCGCCTATAATCGTGGCGGCGGGTTGGCCGGGATATCGACCGGCCTGACCGATATGGATAAAATGCTTGGCGGCCTGCACAATTCCGACCTTTTGATCCTTGCCGGTCGCCCATCCATGGGTAAGACATCGCTCGCCACCAATATCGCGTTCAACGTCGCCAAAGCCTGGAAACGCGGCAAGAAAACCGATGGCAGCGAGGGCACGGTTGATGGCGGCGTCGTGGGGTTCTTTAGCCTCGAGATGTCGGCGGCTCAGCTCGCACAAAGGGTCCTGTCCGAGGCAGCCGAAGTGCCATCCGAGTTGATCCGAAAGGGCGACCTGAACGAGCAAGAATTCCAACGATATCTGCGGGCTGCGCAGGATTTGGAGGGCTGCCCGCTCTATATCGATGACACGCCCGCCCTGCCGATCAGCCAATTGGCCGCCCGGTCCCGGCGGCTGAAACGCTCGCCGCAAGGGCTAGACCTGTTGATCGTTGACTACCTGCAGCTTCTGCGCGGCACAGGTAGTTCGGAAAACCGGGTGAATGAGGTCTCTGAAATCACCCAAGGCCTGAAGGCGATCGCCAAGGAATTGAACATCCCTGTGATTGCCCTTTCGCAACTTTCGCGCCAGGTCGAACAACGCGATGACAAACGCCCGCAATTGAGCGATCTCCGCGAATCCGGCTCCATCGAACAAGACGCGGATGTGGTGATGTTTGTCTATCGCGGCGAGTATTACAAAGAGCGCGAGAAGCCGGGCGAAGAGAACCTGGAAGCGATGGCGATCTGGCAGCAGGAGATGGAGCAACTGCACGGCAAAGCCGAGGTGATCATCGGTAAGCAGCGCCACGGGCCAGTTGGCTCCGTCGATCTGAGCTTCGAAGGGCGGTTCACCAAGTTCGGCAACCTGGTCCAGCCCTGGCAAGCCGATGGCGGCAACGGGTTCAGATAGGTCGAACCCGGCTTGCCTCTTGACCCTGCGCGGCGGAACACCGACAGAAGCATCATGGCAAGCGGGCAGTTATATATTGATCTTGATGCGGTGGTCGCGAACTGGCGGGCCCTTGACGCGATGACAGCGGGCGAAACCGCCGCTGTGGTCAAAGCCAACGGCTATGGCCTCGGTGCACGCCAGGTCGCGCGGAGCTTGGCAGAGGCGGGCGCCCGGCAGTTTTTCGTGGCAACGGCGCATGAGGGGCGGGAGCTTCGCGAGACCCTCGGCCCAGGCCCAGAGATCAGTGTGTTTTCTGGCCATATGTCGGGTGACACCGATGCCATTCGCGACGCAGGTCTGACGCCGCTTTTGAACAGCGCCGACCAAGTGGCGCGGCATCGCGCGGCTCTCCCGGATCAGCCATATGGCGTGCAGCTTGACACGGGCATGAACCGGCTCGGGATGGAACCAGAGGAATGGGCGGCCCTCCGCAGCGATCTGGAAGCCGGACCACTTTCTTTGGTGATGAGCCATCTGGCCTGCGCTGACGAGCCAGAACACCCGCAAAACGCCGCGCAGTTGGTCAGTTTTTCCGAGATGACGGCGGGCGTTACAGCGCGACGGTCTTTGGCGGCCACGGGTGGCATTTTGTTAGGGCCCGGCTATCATTTCGATCTCTCGCGCCCGGGCATCGGGCTCTATGGCGGCCTGCCCTTCGCCGGAGCGCGTCCGACGGTGCATCTCACTCTGCCAGTGATCCAAACCCGCGATCTGAAACCGGGCGAAAGCGTGGGCTACGGCGCCAGTTTTGTCACCGACAGGCCCCGCAAAGCCGCGACAGTATCCGGCGGCTATGCCGATGGGTTGCTCCGGGCGATGAGCGGCCACGCCCAGCTTTTTGCGGGCGACACCCCCTGCCCCGTGCTCGGCCGTGTCTCGATGGATTTGATCACCGTTGATATCACCCATCTGCCCGACATTCCGGAAGAGCTTGATATCCTCTACCCGGCGCAAGGCGTCGATACCTTGGCAGAGGCAGCAGGGACAATCGGCTATGAAATCCTGACCGCGCTCGGGCACCGCTATGAACGCCATTACACTGGCGGCGCGATATGATCTTGCTCTATCCCCTTGGCGCGCTTGGCCGTTCCACCCTCTCGGCCTTGGCGGTCATTGGTCGGATCGCGATGTTTTGCGCCCAAACGCTCAGCTATCTGATCCGGCCGCCGTTTTATCCGCGCGAATTTGCCCATGCTTTGATGCAAATCGGCTGGCTCTCTCTGCCCGTGGTCGGGCTGACCGCGCTTTTCACCGGCGGCGCGCTGGCGCTGCAGATTTATGCTGGCGGGTCACGGTTCAATGCGGAATCCGTTGTGCCATCGATCGTGGCCATCGGCATGGTGCGCGAGCTTGGGCCGGTTCTCGGCGGCTTGATGGTTGCGGGCCGCGTCGCCTCGGCCATTGCCGCTGAGATCGCGACGATGAAGGTGACCGAGCAGATTGACGCACTTGTGACGCTCTCAACCAACCCGATGAAATACCTGACCGTGCCACGGGTTCTGGCCGCCACTCTGACCTTGCCACTTCTAGTCGCGGTAGGCGACATTATCGGGATTTTCGGCGGCTATCTCGTCGGCACCACGCGGCTTGGGTTCAACCCGGTGACTTATCTCGACAACACGGTCGACTTCCTGGAGCTTTGGGATGTGCTCTCCGGCCTGGTCAAAGGTGCGGTTTTTGGCTTCATCGTTGCGCTTATGGGGTGTTTTCATGGGATGCATTCGGGCCGGGGCGCGCGCGGCGTCGGTCGCGCCACGACCAATGCCGTCGTCTCCGCCTCAATCATGATATTGGCCGCCAATTACCTGCTGACGGAGCTGTTTTTCACCGCATGATTGAGCTTTCCGGCGTTCATAAATCCTTCGGACCCAAACAGGTCCTGCGCGGTGTCGATCTCACGATCCGGCAGGGTGAGAGCATGGTGATCATTGGCGGATCGGGCACCGGCAAATCGGTGCTGTTGAAATGCATCCTGGGCCTGATCCGCCATGACAGCGGCGCGATCACGCTCGAAGGCGAAGATGTGCGCACGGTCGAGCGCGATGCGTTCCTGGCCCGCTTCGGGATGCTGTTTCAGGGCGGCGCGCTCTTCGATTCGCTCAATGTCTGGCAAAATGTGGCCTTCCGTCTCTTGCGCGGCTCCTTGAAACGCCCCGCTGCCGAAGCGCGCGAGATCGCGATTGAGAAGCTGCGCCGCGTCGGCCTGACCCCCGATGTGGCCGATCTGTTTCCTTCGGAACTGTCGGGCGGGATGCAGAAACGCGTGGGGCTCGCGCGGGCGATCGCCGCCGAACCCGATGTGATCTTCTTCGACGAACCGACGACCGGGCTCGACCCGATCATGGCGGGCGTGATCAACGAGCTGATCCGCGAGATCGTGGTCGAAATGGGCGCAACCGCGATGACCATCACGCATGATATGTCCTCCGTCCGCGCCATCGCCGATCATGTGGCGATGCTGCATGACGGGGTGGTGAAATGGACCGGACCCGTGGCGCGGATGGATGACGCAACCGACCCCTTCCTACACCAGTTTATCACCGGATCGGCGGAGGGGCCGATTGAGGCGGTGCGCTGATGGACGAAGCTCCCGCAGCTGAGTTGCCGGCCGGCGATGTCGATGTCTTCCTCGACACCCTGATCAACCCCGATTTCGCGCCAACCACGCTCGCGTTGAGCCAGGCGCTTGCGCTTGCGATCATTCTGATACCCGTCTCTGCACTGCTCTTTGCAGCCCTGAACCTCAAGAGCCGTTCAGACAATCGGGTGCTTTTTATCACGGCCACGATCTCCGCGGCGCTGACAAGCGGCATGATGCTCACCGTGTTTCTTGCGCCCCGATGGGTTCCGGATGTCCTCAGAGTCTCCGATATGTTGGGGTTCACCATCGTCTTTCTATACGCCTGGACCCTGTTGGATTTCTGGCGCGGTGCACGGCGGAGCGGGCTCAGGCCCCGATGGGCGGGCTGCGCTGTGCTTTTGTCCATTATCGCAACACCGTCCCTTTTCCTTGCAATGGCGCTCACGATTTGACCCCAATTGCCATCATCGAAGCCATCGCGACCGTCCTTTGGGTCTATGCCGGGGTTGGTTTGGTCGAATGGATCCGGCACGTGGCACGGTCTGAGCGGCGGCAACACATCCCTCACATGGCTGAGCTTCTGGGCAATCTGGTCCCGGCAATGATTGCTCTTGTGGTTGTGGTCATGGCCGGGGCGTTGATTGGCTTACCCTCGGTCGTCGTGATCATCGCAGTCCTGTTTCCCGCCGGGGTGGCCTTTGGGTTGCATCAATCGCTCAACGACCTGCGCGAGACGAGCTGGCGGTATGAAGGGATCAAACTCGCAGTGATTCTTTTGATCGCTGCTTTTGTCATTTGGCGGCGACAGTTTGGGTGACAGTGCGGCGGCTTGACCATGCGGCCACTGTTCTCAAACCGGAACCGATCACGGACTTTGTCGACGATTGTTACCATCTGATGTCATCATCTTGTGCCGGAACACACCGCCACCCCAGATATTGTTGCTCCGCACGCCTTCGTGAACTGTGGCGAGATTTTGCCCACAGTTGGGCCAAATTGTGGTTAACTTTCCGGTAAGACATTGTTTTCGTTGGGGGACGCGCGATGTTTGATTGGATGGGTAGATTTTTGGGGTCGATGACCTCGATTTTACAGCGCCTCGCTATGGTGATCGTCGTGGTGGCAGCGGCGGTCTTGTTGGCCGCGGCACTTGCGGCGGCATTTGGGGTTTTGCCTTGGCTTGACCTTCCGCTGAGCTTTGGCACGACCACCCTGCCCGATGGCGGGCGATATCTGCAAATCGGTGTGACCGCATTGGTTATCCTGCTCAGCCTCTATCTGCCGGCAAATGTGCGGATGATACGGCTGGAGACCAGTCATCGGGATTTCCGGGTGCGAATGGAGGATGTGGCCCGGGCCTATGCCGCGTGCCACAAAGCCGACCGTGAAGGGTTCTTTGGCCTTGATCGCGAGTTCGACGCGGTGCGGGAGCGCTATGCGTTTCTGCAGGAACATCCCGAGCTGGAAACCCTGGAGCCACAGATCCTCGAACTGGCGGCGCAGATGAGCTTGGAAAGCCGTCAATTGGCGCAGAGCTTCAGCGTCGAAAAGATCGAGCGCGCGCGCCGGTTCTTGCAGCAGCGGCAACATGAAATCGATGGGTTTGAGGCGCATCTGGATCGTGCGCGGGCCGCCTGTGCCGAGCTGACGGTGTTGGCCGAGCAGGTGGAAGACGAAGAAATCCGTCTTGGCGAGAAACGCCGCGCCGTGGAACACCAATTGCGCGCGGCGCTGACCGAACTGGGCTTCGAGCTGCGTCACCGCCCGGCGGATGAACCGCGGGTGATCACCATGCACACGGCGTCTTCGCCGGCAGAATAAAGCTTAGCTTAAGGTTTTCCGCATGATCGGCCTTGTGTCGGATCGGCGCGCCACCTCGGCGAAGCCCGCCGCCTGGAATGCGCCAGCAAATCCCGTCCAAGCATAGACCGGCGGATAGCTCTTTTTCGGGGTGTCGATTGGATAGCCTTCCAAGACCTCCGCGCCGCGTTCTTGCGCAAAATCGCAAGCCGCGCGCAGCAATTGAACCGAAAGCCCTGTCCGTCGGAACCGTTTATCGACCAGGAAACAGGACACGCTCCAGACCGGCAGGTCATCCACCGGCTGCAACACCCGGGACCGTTCGAGCCGGGGGAACTCCGCGCGCGGCGCCACCTGTATCCAGCCCACCGCCACCGCATCGTGATAGGCCACAAGGCCCGGCACCTCGCCCGCCTCGAACAGCGCTTTCATCGCGGCCCGATTGCCCGCGCCCATCTGCGCGTCCATCTCGGCTTTGGACAAGCGCCAGAGCATGCACCAACAGCCGCCGCAGCCGCCCTTCTCACCCATCACCGCGCTAAACCCGGCCCAATCCGCAGGGCGGATGTCAAAGATCATCGAAGAGTCACGCGGGCGTTCCATCAATCCTCACCATATTCCTCTTCTGCCAACCATTGGGCGACGACTGCACATCGCCATCGGCTATCGTGGACAACATAAACGCACGAGAACATATCATGAACATTTTATCAATCAGCCCCACGCGGCACGTGGCGATTTCCTGCCAAGACTTGCGTGGCGGCGCGCATCGGGCCATGTGCCGTTCAACGACCTGACCGAAAGGCCCGGCCCATGCGCCTGCTCGTCCTCGCCAATCTGGCGCTTCTGATCCTCTTCCCAATTTCCTGGACCGCACCTTTGATGCGCGCCGGGTTACTGCCGCTTTTCGGCCTGGAGGAAATCTCGGTCCTCTCTGGCATCGCGGCGCTTTGGGAGGATGAAAAGCTGCTGGCGCTTCTGGTGATCTTCTTCGCGCTGATCGCGCCCATGGGCAAAACCATCACGCTGGCGCTGATCCATCTGCGCCGCCTGCCCGAGCGGTTCCTGGGCCTGACCAGCCTCCTCGGCAAGCTGGCGATGGCGGATGTGTTCTTGATCGCGCTCTACATTGTGATCGCCAAAGGCATCACCGTCGGTCGCATAGAAACCGCCTGGGGCCTTTGGCTCTTCACAGGGTGCGTTTTAGGGTCACTCTTGCTCTCCGTCGCAACCGCCAAGCGCCTCGGGATCAAGGTCTAGAACCGGATCGCCAGGCGCAATGCGCCGCTGGTGCTACGGAAATCTCCACCCAATCCGCCCAACTCGACGGAAGTGTCGAACAATAGGCCGTTGTCAGATTCGAATGAACCGCCAAGCTCCAGCCGCCCGGTCCAACCGTCTTCGGCCAAAAGGTCGGACACGATCTGGGTGTCTCCGCTGGTGTCCTGCCAATCGGCATGTAAGCCAGCAAAGAACGATCCGTGTGCGGTGTTCCGCGTCAAGCGTCCACCTAGTGACACCTCGGTGAACCGCACTGTTGTAGATCCCGCGCCCGCCAAGGTGCCGGTATCACCAGTAACCTCTTCAGTGCCATGAGTTAGACCGAGGGTGGGCCGAAGCGTCAAGCCGTCGCCCATGTCGAAATCATACCCACCAGACAGACTCAATGCGGCCAAGCGCGTATCTCCAGTGCCGGTGCCACTGGTTGAAGTCTGCGTAAACTCACCAAGCCCATAGATAATGTTCGCCTCCCCGCTCCAGGGGCCGGATTGGTAAGCCAAGTAGGGCTGAAGATAGCGCAGCACACCCTCTTGGCTGAAACTCGGGCCAGACACATCAAGGTCCTGAACGCCGAAGCTGAGGCCTGCGACCATGTTCGGCGAAATCGGAACGTCGCCGCCAATCTGAAAACCGCGGCCGGTGAAATCGCGGTCATTCGCGTCGTCTTCTGCGCGCAATCCGGTGATTTCGGCCCAAGTATACAGATTGCCGACTAGTCCGGTTTGGTTGTTCCGGGTGGAGACGGTGACCAGATCAGCGTTGGAACCGCCGCCTGCCCGTGTGGCTGTCATCTGCTGGTCCCGAGCGACAAGACTGGCCTGCCCTTGAATACGGACGACATTTCCGGCGCTATTGACAAACACCAGTGTCGCACCACTGGTCGCCGCCATCAGATTGGCCAATTCTTCTTCTGTCGTCGGACCAAGCAGCGGCGCGATCGGAGAGGTTACGCCGTATAGCTCCAAAGTGACCGTGTAATCGCCGCCGGTGCCCGAATTGTCAAAAGGGGCCACGACGAGCTGAAAATCGCCGTTGGTCAGTGGCCCTGCCGCGGCGTCAGACAATGCGGTCGGGTTTTGAGACTGCGGAGAATCGTCCCAGAAATAACCTACCGCCGTTGGTTCGGCCGCGTGTGAAGAAAAACTTGTCCCCGGGCCTTCGGGAATGGTGACACCGTCAAGAAAAATGATGAAATCGACAATACTAACCTGGTTGATCGTGCCCACCGTATTTACGGCATCGACCCGAAAATTCGGGGCGTCCAATACTGTGACTGGGATGACAACAAACGTGTATCCGGCCGTTCCATAAGGCCGATCACTATCTGTCACTGTGACATCAAATCGTTGGTCCTGAGCTAGCGCACCACTGCTCAGACAAAGGCCCAACGCGGTTGCTGCAAGAACCCCCGCTTTTTTACTGCTCATATTCTATCCCGCCTAATTCAAAAACTGTGTAAATACAGTCACATGCCAACCTTTAGGGCACGCCACCCATGCCGCCAAGACCGCCATGCAGGATTAGGGAAGAACAATGGAAAATTGTCAAGAACCCTATCACTTGAAAACATTTTTCTGAAAACAAAGTGCCCGAAATCTGCGGCGAGAAGGCCGCCCCGGTTGCGTGGCACGTTTGTCTTTGCTCGCACCGCGAACACCGAGGCAGCGTCTGGTCATCCCCCAACCGCTGCGCTAGGCCTGTGTCATGGCAAAACCCGTCACCCAGTTCATCTGCTCCGCCTGCGGCTCGGTCCATAAGAAATGGTCGGGCCGGTGTGACAATTGCGGCGAGTGGAACACCATTTCGGAAGAAGCGCCGCTGTCATCGGGGCCGGGCAAATCGCTCGGTGCCGTGAAAGGCCGGGCGATGGCCTTGACCGATCTGACCACTGAAGAAACACCGCCACCGCGCCAAGGCTCCGGCTTGGCGGAACTCGACCGCGTTTTGGGCGGTGGCCTGGTTCCCGCCTCTGCTTCGCTGGTCGGCGGGGACCCCGGTATCGGGAAATCGACACTTCTGCTGCAGGCCGCAGCGAGTTTCGCGCGCACCGGGTTGAAAGTCATCTATGTCTCAGGCGAAGAGGCCACGGCCCAGGTGCGGATGCGGGCGCAGCGGTTGGGGCTGACGGATGCCGAAGTGAAACTGGCCGCCGAAACCAATCTCCGCGATATCCTCACGACGCTGGATGCGGAGCGCCCCGATCTGGCGATCATCGACTCGATCCAGACGATGTGGCTCGACACGGTCGAAAGCGCGCCCGGGTCCGTCTCGCAAGTCCGCGCTGCCGCGCATGAATTGGTGACATTTGCGAAAAAGCGCGGCGTCGCGGTGATGTTGGTCGGCCATGTGACCAAGGAAGGTCAGATCGCGGGCCCGCGCGTGGTGGAGCATATGGTCGACACCGTGCTCTATTTCGAAGGCGAGCGTGGGCATCAATTCCGCATCCTGCGCAGCGTGAAAAACCGCTTCGGCCCCGCCGATGAAATCGGTGTGTTTGAGATGACCGGTGCAGGACTGGCCGAAGTGCCGAACCCCTCGGCGCTGTTCCTGACCGACCGCGACAATCCGGCCCCCGGCTCTGTCGTCTTTGCCGGGATCGAGGGGACACGGCCGGTTCTGGTGGAGATTCAAGCGCTTGTGGCCCCTTCCTCACTTAGTCAGCCGCGGCGGGCGGTCGTGGGTTGGGATAGCGGGCGTCTGTCGATGATCCTGGCGGTGCTAGAGGCGCGCGTTGGCATCTCGTTCCAAGGGCTCGATGTTTATCTCAACATCGCGGGCGGGATGCGGATTTCCGAACCTGCCGCCGATCTGGCGGTTGCTGCGGCGCTGCTCTCTGCGCGGGAAGACGCCGCAATACCGCCACATTGTGTGGTTTTCGGGGAACTCAGCCTCTCTGGCGCACTCAGACCCGTGTCTCAGGCAGAAAACAGGTTGAAAGAAGCCCGGAAACTTGGTTTTTCCTCTGCGATCGTACCCGAGGGGTGCAAAACCGGCGATGGGGCGGGCATGACGCTTAACCCGATGGCCGACTTGACCCGCTTTGTCGGGGATGTATTCGGCGCGGGCTAAGCGCCTAAAAACAAACGGCACCGGCAGGGGTGCCAGGAAACAGGACGAGGGCCACTTATGGAAGGCTTCACCATCATCGACGGCGTGGTCGCAGCCGTTATCGTGATCTCCGCCATTTTGGCCTATTCCCGCGGGTTTGTCCGCGAAGTCATGGCGATTGCCGGATGGGTCATCGCCGCGATTGTGGCTTTTATCTTTGCCCCGACCGCCTTCCCGCTCGTACGCGAGATCCCTTATGTCGGCGACTTCATCGGCGACAGCAACGAACTTGGCATCATTGCCGCCTTTGCCGGGGTGTTTGCCATTGCGCTGGTGGTGGTCTCACTCTTCACGCCGCTGTTTTCATCGGCCATTCAGCGCTCGGTTCTGGGCGGGATTGATGCGGGGCTCGGGTTCCTCTTCGGTGTTGCCCGGGGCGTGCTTTTGGTGGTTGTTGCGCTGATCGTCTATGATCGCATCGCAGGCGACCAAGCGATCCCGATGGTCGACGACAGCCGCACGGCGCAGATTTTCGGCCAGATGCAAGAGCGGATCGAGGCGCAAATCCCAACCGACGCACCAGGCTGGATTTTGGAGCGTTATGAAGAGCTGATCAACTCCGCCGAACCCGCCGCAGAAGATGCCGCCCCTGCCGAAGAGACCCCGGCCGAGACCGGGAACTAGGGCCTCGCCGCAACAATTGTGACAGCTTGATGAACCGGTGCGTGACAGCGCCGGTCAGACGCCCTACATACTGCCCTAAATCTAATATCGGATTCGGCCCTTGCCTGCTGTCACAGGAGCGACTGAATGAGCCACCGGACTGGCGACGACGCCCGGTTTCCCGCACATCCTTTCGATGCGTTTGACGATGATAAACTGCATGAGGAATGCGGCGTCTTTGGCGTGATCGGCGTCGCCGATGCGGCGAATTTCGTGGCCCTCGGCCTACATGCCCTACAACATCGGGGGCAGGAGGCCGGCGGCATCGTTGCCCATCACCCCGATCACGGGTTCAACTCGGCCCGGCGCTTTGGCTATGTGCGCGACAACTTCACCTCGCATAAGGTGATGGAGACCCTGCCCGGCCCGCTGGCCATCGGCCATGTGCGTTATTCCACCACCGGCTCCAAAGGCCATACCGCGATCCGCGATGTGCAGCCATTTTTCGGCGAATTCTCCATGGGCGGCGCGGCGCTGGCCCATAATGGCAATATCGTGAATGCCGAGGAATTGCGGCGTGAGTTGATCGGGCGCGGCTCGATCTTCCAAAGCTCAAGTGACAGTGAGTGCATCATCCATCTGATGGCGCGCAGTTATCAGAAAACCATCCCCGAACGGATGAAAGACGCGCTCCGCCGAGTCGAGGGCGCGTTTTCCGTTGTGGCGATGACGCGGACCAAGCTGATCGGCGTGCGGGATGCGCTTGGCGTGCGCCCGCTGGTTCTGGGCCGGATCGGCGAAGGCTGGGTGCTCAGCTCCGAGACCTGCGCGCTTGATATCATCGGCGCGGATTATGTGCGCGATGTGGAACCGGGCGAGATGGTGGTGATCACCCCCGCGGGTGTCGAAAGCTACATGCCGTTCGAACCGCGCAAGCCCCGCCCCTGCATCTTCGAACATGTGTATTTCAGCCGCCCTGACAGTGTGATTGGGGGCCAGTCGGTCTACGAAACCCGCCGTCAGATCGGCGTCGAACTGGCTCGTGAAGCGCCGGTGGACGCCGATATCGTCTGCCCCGTGCCCGACAGCGGGACGCCTGCGGCGATTGGCTATAGCCAGAAATCGGGCATCCCCTACGCGATGGGGATCATCCGCAACCAATACATGGGCCGGACCTTCATCGAGCCGACCGAGCAGATCCGCAATATGGGCGTTCGCCTGGAAGCTGAACGTGAACCGCGCCCTTATTCGCGGCAAACGGGTGATCTTGGTCGATGACAGCGTGGTGCGCGGCACCACCAGCCGGAAGATCAAAGAGATGATCCTGGATGCCGGCGCGGCTGAGGTGCATTTCCGCATCGCCTCGCCGCCGACGGCTTGGCCCTGTTTTTACGGCGTGGATACACCACAGCGGGAGAAACTCCTTGCCGCGACCATGACCGAAGACGAGATGCAGACCCATTTGCAAGTCGACAGCTTGCGCTTCATCTCGCTTGACGGGCTCTATCGCGCGGTGGGCGAATCCAAGGGCCGGAACCCGAAATCGCCCGCCTATTGTGACGCCTGCTTCTCCGGCGATTACCCGGTCCGTCCGACGGATATGGAAGCCAAGGGATTCGAGGTTCAGGAACCAGCGGAGTGAGCGCCGCGCCCCTGCGCTACCGGCCGCACCATTTTTTGTGCTCGCTCGGGTTCGAGGGCAAAGGCTATTCCGACGCCTTCACCACGAATATGACGGCCATTGTGGTCGGGCGGCTCAGGGCGGCCGAGGGCGACCAGACGGAGATTGAGGTGGTCCGAACCACCGACGATATCTGTGCGCCCTGCCCCAAGCGCCGCGGCACGCTGTGCACCAGCCAAGCAAAGATCGACCGATTGGACACCGCCCATGCGTCGGCCTTGGAGCTGATCGATGGCGAGCGCTTGACATGGGGCGCGGCCAAATCGCGTATCCGAGAGCGGGTCAAACCCGGCGATCTTGCCCAGATTTGCGCAGGCTGCGAATGGCTGCCGCTCGGCGTTTGTGAAGCGGCTCTCACGCGGCTGCATGATGAAACAAACTAACAGTCATCAAGGTGCCGATCCCAACAAAAAACGCCGCCCGGTTTGGGCGGCGTTTTCCGTGTTCGAAGTTTTGCGGCCTTAGCGACGCGCCAGCGCCCGCCACGCGCCGGTGACGATCAGCGCCACAAGGACGGATTTAATCACGTCACCCAGCAAGAACGGCGCCACGAAATTCGCCCAGATCGGTGCCGCCGAAAGGCCAACCCAACCGGCTTCGATACCAAAGACTTGCGCCACAGCCATCGGCCAAGCGACACCAGGCAGATAGAGCAGCGCCGAGATCACGATCGCGGACAGCGCCGTCGTGAAGACGCCCCGCGCCCATCCACGCTCTGCCGCCAAGCCAGCCAGATAAGCCATGCCGACGAAGCCGACCAAGAAGCCACCCGTCGGCCCGATCAGCGCCAGGCCATTCGCGCCATTGGCAAAGACCGGCAGCCCCATCGCGCCCTGGGCCAAATAGGTCACCAGCGTGATCGCCCCCAAACGGGAGCCGTAGGCGAAACCAACGATCAAAATCGCCAAGGTCTGCAGCGTCATCGGCACCGGGATCATCGGGATCGAAATCTGCGCCGCGGCGGCGATAAAGGCGGTTCCGCCGAGCACCAGAAGCGCCTTGCGCCCGATGCCATCGGTGCCAAGCGCGGCTTGGCTAAGGGTGGTGTCACGGCTCATCGGCCTCTCCTTTTTGCAACTGCAAACTGTTGTTGAGCGGTGTTGTCCCGTGCAGGCGCAGCAAAGTCAAGCAATCCGCCGCAGGCGTGGCATCTTGCCAATCGCGGTCAAAGCCTGCATTTGCCCCGCATGGAACAGTTTTTGAACGGACAGATCGCGCTGGTCACCGGCGCCTCTCGCGGGATCGGCGCGGCCAGTGCCGAATGGTTGGCGGCGCGCGGCGCCCATGTTGTGGCCGTGGCGCGGACCACCGGCGGGTTGGAAGAACTCGATGACCGGATCCAAGCGGCCGGCGGCAGCGCGACCCTGGCCCCGATGGACGTCACCGATGAGGGCGCGATGGCGCATCTCTGCCGCTCGATCTTCGATCGATGGGGCAAAGCGGATATCTGGGTCCACAGCGCGTTTCACGCCACCGCGCTGACGCCCACGCCACATTTGACCGCGAAAGATCTCGATAAGCTGATCGGCACCAATATCCGCGCCTTCGCCCGGCTGATTGCGCTGGTCGACCCGCTGATCGCGCCGGCGGAGGCGCCGAAAGCGGTGTTCTTCGACAGCGATTGGGATGAGAAGTTCGCCGCCGGTTACGCCATGAGCAAGGCCGCCGAGCGCGCACTGGTGCAAAGCTGGCAAGCCGAAAGTGCCAAATCGCATCTGGGCGTGCATCTCTTGCGGCCAAACCCGATGCCAACCGCGATCCGCGCCCGGTTCTACCCTGGCGAGGATCGAGACGCGCTGAACAGTCCGCGCGACGAGGCCGCGCGGCTTCTGCCAGATGTCTTTCAAGCGTAACTAGCCCGCGGCGCTTTCGACCTCTTCGGCCAATGCTTCGGCGCGCGCGGCCAATTCGGCCAGCCCGTCAGTAACTTGCGCCGGGATCACCGTGATCTCGGCGGGCGGGGCGGAATCTTCCAGTTCCACAATCCGCCGTGCCCGATCATCAAGCTTGTTCTGTGCCGCGGTCAGCGCCGCCTCTGCCGCCTCCAACTCGCCCTGAATCCGGCCCAAATCTTCCTCCAGCCCGGCGGTCTTGTCGGCCAGCATCAACCCAGCCATCAACAACATCCGTTCTGGCGGCATCCGTCCGATTTGCCCCAAGACAACCGCTGCTTCGGTGTCGAGCATCCGAGCAGCCGCCTCCAGAAAAGGCTCTTCGCCCTCCTGACAGGCGACCGTGAAGCTGCGCCCGCCGATTTCGATATTCAACTCAGGCATTGGCGCTGTCTCCGCTCACGAGGGGGGTCAATTCATCGACAATTTGCTGCATCTCGGCCGCCTCGGCGGCGCGCTCCGCCTTGAGCGCCACAAGTTCCGCCGCCATCGACGCATTCAAGAGGTCCGGATCGACCGTCTCGCCCTGCGCCGCGATTTGGCGCATCTCTTGGCTCGTGTCGCGCAGCTCCGCATTGGCGAGGCGCAATTCCCGCAGTTCGACCCGGAGCGCGGCCTCGGTCGCGCCATCGCCGTCAACGCTCCGCAACTCATCGAGGATATCTTGCGCCTCGTCCCGCTGTTCACGGGCCGTCGCGGCTTCACCGCGCAACCGTTTCACGCGGCGGCGCAAGATTTCCACCTCACCCTGCAGCCGCTCAATCGTCGCCTTATCCTCTGGGTTCGGCTCGGCAACGGCGGGGGCCGCGTCGCGCTCGGCAATTTGAGCACGCAGTTCTTCGTTGGCCGCGCGCGCCTCGGTCAATTCTCCGGTCAGTTCGGCCATCTTCTCTTCATGCGCTGCGGTCAGTCGTGCCGCCTCGTCTTGGCTGGCCTGGCGCGACGCCTCAAGCGCGCGCAACTGCTCAGTCAGCGCCGCATTGGCAGACTGCTCCGCGTCGAGCGCCTCTTGTGCTTCGGCCAAGGCCGATCCACCGTCCCCTTCGGCATCGGCCAAACGCGCGGCCAGTTCCGCCGCCCGGGTTTCGGCCTCCGCCAATGCGGCTGCGGCGGCGTCAATATCGCCACCGCCTGCGCCGGATTGGGGTTTTAGCGTCCCAACCCCCGACGAAATCCGATCCAGAGCCACGGCCAAACGACCTTCAAGCTCGGAAATCCGCTCCATTGTCACCGTGTCGTTCATGCTCTGCCGATGCCCCCGGTCTTGTCCACTGGCACCCTTTGCGGGGCCATTTTCACCCTGCCCGGCGGGCCATATGCCGCACGCCGAACCTCTGCCCCTAGCGAATCGTATCCGGCCCGGATTTGCAACTCTTTCCGGCCATTCGGCGGGCAACGGCGCATTTCCGGTCGAAAACCCACCTCTGCCCTGCCCTGGCCCGCTTGCACTTCGGCTTGCCTCTGCTATCACCGCGCGGACCCAGTGCCACTTGAGACAGGACGCTCACCTTGGACCTTTCAGCCCTCGCCGCTCAGAACCCCGCCCATTGGCGCCGCGCCGCCTGTATCCGCACGCTAACGCTTGACGCCGTCGCGGCGGCCAATTCCGGCCATTCCGGCATGCCGATGGGCATGGCCGATGTGGCCACAGTTCTGTTTGAAAACCATCTGAGCTTTGATGCAAGCGCCCCCGATTGGCCAAACCGCGACCGGTTCATCCTGTCCGCTGGTCATGGATCGATGCTGCTCTACAGCCTGCTCTACCTCACAGGCTACGAGGATATGACGCTGGAGCAGGTGAAGAATTTCCGCCAGTTGGGCGCGATCACGGCGGGCCATCCGGAATATGGCCATGCCAAAGGCATCGAGACCACGACCGGACCTTTGGGCCAAGGCATCGCCAATGCGGTTGGCTTCGCCATGGCCGAAGAAAGCTTGCGCGCCCGGTGGGGCAAGAAGCTGATCGACCATTACACCTATTGCATTGCCGGCGATGGCTGCTTGATGGAGGGGGTCAGCCAGGAGGCGATTGGCCTCGCAGGGCGTCACGAGCTAAGCAAGCTGATCGTGTTTTGGGACAATAACAACATCACCATTGATGGTGAGGTGACGCTGTCCGACCGCACCGATCAGAAGGCGCGATTTGCCGCCTCCGGATGGGATGTGTTCGAGTGTGACGGGCATGATCCGGCGGATATCGACCGCGCGATCATCGAGGCGAAAGCCTCTCCACGCCCGGCGATGATTGCCTGCAAAACCCATATCGCCATCGGCTCCTCGGCCCAAGACACCGCGAAAGGCCATGGCGCGCTGACCGATCCGAAGCTGATCACTGACACCAAAGCCGCCTATGGCTGGAAATACGGCCCGTTCGAGATCCCCGACGATCTGAAAGCGGAATGGGAAGCGATTGGCGCGAAAGGGCGCGCCGCACGCGAAGCCTGGGAAACCGAATTCGGTCTCACCTCGGCCAATCGTCAGGCGCAATTCACCCGCGCCTTCGCTGGTGAGATGCCGAAGAAGCTCTCCGCCACGATCAAAGCGCTGAAAAAGCAAATCTCCGAGACGCAACCCAAGGTCGCGACTCGGAAAGCCAGCGAAATGGCGCTGGAAGTGATCAACCCGGTGGTGCCCGAGACATTGGGCGGCTCCGCCGATTTGACCGGCTCCAACAACACCAAAACCGCCGATCTAGGCGTGTTCGCGCCCGAAGACCGCAAGGGCCGCCATATCCATTATGGCATCCGCGAACATGGCATGGCGGCTGCGATGAACGGCATGGCGCTTCATGGCGGTGTGCGGCCCTATGGTGGCACGTTCTTCTGCTTCACCGACTATGCGCGTGGTGCGATCCGCCTTTCGGCGCTGATGGGGGTGAATGTCCAATATGTCATGACCCATGACTCGATTGGCCTGGGCGAAGACGGGCCGACACACCAGCCGGTCGAGCATCTGGCGATGATGCGGGCAACGCCGAACTGCCTTGTGTTCCGCCCGGCGGACGCGGTGGAAACCGCCGAGGCGTGGGAAGTCGCGCTCGAACAAGCGGCCACGCCCTCGGTCCTCGCGCTCAGCCGCCAGGGCTTGCCCACGGTTCGGACCGAGCACAAGACCAAGAACCTGACCGCCCAAGGCGGGTATGTCTTGGCCGATGCCGAAGGCAAACGTCAGGTGATCTTGATGGCCACCGGCTCCGAGGTTTCCGTGGCCATGGCCGCGCGCGATCTGCTGCAAGCCGAAGGGATCGGCACCCGCGTGGTCTCCATGCCCTGTTGGGAGCTGTTCGAGGCGCAGCCGGAGGCCTATCGCAAACGGGTCCTTCCCGGTGGTGCGGTGCGCGTCGCCGTCGAGGCCGCGGTTCGGCTTGGCTGGGATCGCTGGCTTCTGGGCGAGCGGGGCCGCGAGGCAAAAGCCGGGTTCGTCGGGATGGAGAGCTTTGGCGGCTCCGCACCGGCTGGCGAGCTCTTCGCGCATTTCGGCATCACCGCCGAAGCTGTGGCCGACAAGGCGAAATCGCTCCTGTCCTGAGATTGCGGGGCCGTTGGCGACGCCGCCAGCGGCCTCCTCACACCAGTTCAGTCCGCAAAAAGCGCGCGGATCTCTTTGGTGAAACTGGCCCGGACATGGGCCATTTCCCCTTCTGAGATGCGCTGATCCAACACATCCAGCACCGCGCCGATCGCCTCTTCCGCATCCCCCATCGGGTCCTTGGCAAAGTCCTTCTGCACCGCCGCGACGAAATCCGCGCGGCTGCGTATCACGACCGGGGTTTTGGACGGATTCCACCCCTCGTAATAGAGACCCCGGATCAGCATCGGCATTTGCGCGGCAAGCTGCGCCGCCTCATCGACGCTCAGATGATCGCGCACCGCATGTAACACCGCGCGGAGCAGCCGATAGGCGCGCTGCTTGTTGGCCCATCCGGCCCGGTAATCCACATCATTGATCCAAAGATTGGCCTGTTGAACGGATTCGTCGATGATCCTCAACCCAAGTGCACTCATGGCCTCGGCTCCTCCTGTCTCTGACGCCCATTTCAGGGATCATACCAAGCGGAACCGACATCAGCCTTGATCTGGGTTAGTGATCTCCGGCCTTTGCACCGATGCCGACCGCGCGCAGAGCTGGCCCGATGACCGTCGCCACCAGCGGGATCAGCGCGAGCCCAAGGGCCAGCCCCAACACCCCGTCAATCACCGCTTTTACCAGCCAGGATACAAAACCGCTCGCCCCATTGGGCAAGAGATGCGCCACGGCCTCGGCGGCGTGATGGATCATCTCTTCCGGCGTGTGCCAGCCCAGTTCGGCCAGCCCGTGGATGATGATCGAGCCGCCAACCCAGAGCATCGCCGCGGTTCCGACCCAGGTCAGAACCGACATGAAGCCCGGCATGCCGCGCACGATGCTGCGTCCAACGCTGCGCGTGAGACCAAGCCGGCCTTCATTGGCCATATGCAGCCCCACATCATCCGCCTTCACAATCAAGGCCACCGAGCCATAGACCAGCGCGGTGATCCCAAGCCCGACCACGGCCAGTGCGGCGGCCTCAAACCAGATATTGCTCTCTGGCAGGGCCGCAAGCGCGATGGTCATGATCTCCGCCGACAAGATGAAATCGGTCTTGATCGCGCCTTGGACCTTCTCTTCCTCCAAATGCGCCGGGTCGCCGACGGCCGCGGCCTCTTCCTCGGCGCTGTGATGTCCCGGGCCGAACTTGTGCCAAATCTTCTCCGCCCCTTCGAAGCAGAGATATGCGCCGCCGAGCATCAACAACGGCGGGATCATCCACGGCGCAAAGGCCGAGAGCAGCAGCGCCACGGGCAGCAAAATCACCAGCTTGTTGAAGATCGAGCCCTTTGCGATCCGCCAGACAATCGGCAATTCTCGTTTGGCTTCAAACCCATGCACATATTTCGGCGTCACGGCGGCATCATCGATCACCGCACCTGCGGCCTTCGCCCCGGCCTTTGTCGCTTGGCCGATCACATCATCGACCGAGGCGGCCGCGACTTTCGCAATCGCCGCCACATCATCCAATAGCGCCAGTAACCCGCTCATGCCCTGCCTCCGTCGGTTTGGCGCACTCTACCCGGCTTTCCGCATCGCTCCAACCGTTAGCGCAAACAGAAGTGGTTTGCGCTAACATAAAGAAAATAAGCGGTTTTTCCTTCCCGTAGCCCGAAGGATTTTGTATGCACCGCGCCCAAGGCAGGGGCAGAATCGTTAGGGCAAAGGAGCGCGGCAATGACCGTCACCATCGGGATCAACGGATTTGGCCGCATCGGGCGCTGCACTTTGGCCCATATCGCCGAGAGCGGGCGCAATGATGTGCAGGTCGTGAAGATCAACGCCACCGGGCCGATTGAAACCAACGCGCATCTGCTGAAATACGACTCGGTCCATGGCCGGTTCGGCGGCGAGGTTCGGGTCGATGGCGATACGCTCGATCTGGGCCGCGGCCCGATGAAAGTCTTCTCGACCTATGAACCGCGTGAGCTGGATTGGTCCGGCTGCGATGTGGTTCTGGAATGCACCGGTAAGTTCAACTCCCGCGACCAAGCCGCGATTCACCTCGAGCATGGCGCAAAACGGGTGCTGGTTTCGGCGCCTGCCAAGAACGCCGACAAAACCATCGTCTATGGTGTGAACCACCGCGCCTTGAAGCCCGAGCACAAAGTTGTCTCGAACGGCTCTTGCACCACGAACTGTCTGGCACCCCTCGCCAAAGTCTTGAACGACGCAATCGGAATTGAGCGCGGGATCATGACCACGATCCACAGCTATACTGGCGATCAGCCGACGCTCGACCGCCGCCATGCCGATCTGTATCGCGCCCGCGCCGCCGCGATGGCGATGATCCCAACCTCCACCGGCGCGGCCAAAGCGCTGAAAGAGGTGCTGCCGGAACTGGATGGCAAGCTTGATGGCACAGCACTTCGCGTGCCAACACCGAATGTCTCCGCCGTCGATCTGACCTTCGAGGCGGGCCGCGATGTGACCGTCGAAGAGGTCAATGCCGTTGTCGCCGAAGCGGCGCAGGGCCATATGGGCGCAGTTCTGGCCTATGACCCAGAGGCGAAGGTCTCCGTCGATTTCAACCACACGACCCATTCGTCGATCTTCGCGCCGGACCAAACCAAAGTGGTTGGCGGGCGCACGGTGCGCGTCTTGGCGTGGTATGACAATGAATGGGGCTTCTCGGTTCGCATGGCCGATGTGGCCGGTGCGATGGGCCGCCTCCTGCACTGAGGGGTTGCACCCAGACCCGGCGCGGCCCAGTGTCTGCCTTGCAGATTAGCGCGCGGACAATGGGCCTAATATGACCAACACAATCGCCCTCTGGCTCGGTGGCATCATCCTCGCGGTGGTCGCGGCGGATTTCCTCTATTTCCATTGGGATTTGCACCTGATCGTCGGCTGGTATCTGCTCCGCGTCTTGGAGTGGATGGCTTTCTGGCGCTAGTGCCGCACCCCCTTCCCATCCGGTCATCTCAGGGTTACAAGCGCCATGTTATCGCTAACATACGCCACGCGGTTGCAATTGCTGCATAGTGGCCGAACATGGATCACATCAGGTTTCGAGGAGAGTTGAGATGGCCGTTAAAGTTGCAATCAACGGGTTTGGGCGGATTGGTCGAAATATCCTGCGCGCGATCATCGAACAGGACCGCCACGATATTGAGGTCATCGCAATCAACGATCTGGGCCCGGTGGAAACCAATGCTCATCTGCTGCGCTTCGATTCTGTGCATGGCCGGTTTCCCGGGACGGTGACGACGACCGAAAACAGCATTGATGTTGGCCGTGGGCCGATCGCCGTGACCGCCATTCGCAACCCGGCGGAGCTTCCCTGGGGCGATGTGGATATCGTGCTCGAATGCACCGGCATCTTCAAAGGGGATAAGGCGAAGGTGCATTTGGAAAACGGCGCCAGCCGCGTCCTGGTCTCTGCCCCCTCCTCCGGCGCGGATAAAACCATTGTCTATGGCGTGAACCATGACAGCCTGACCGCCGATGACCTGCATGTCTCTTGCGCGTCTTGCACCACCAATTGCCTGACACCGCCGGCCAAAGTGATCAATGACACAATCGGCATCAAACGCGGCTTCATGACCACGATCCACTCCTATACCGGCGATCAGCCGACGCTGGATACGATGCATTCTGATCTCTACCGCGCGCGCGCCGCCGCGATGTCGATGATCCCGACCTCCACCGGCGCGGCGAAGGCCGTGGGCCTGGTGATGCCGGAGTTGAACGGTAAACTCGATGGCGTCGCGATCCGCGTGCCGACCCCGAATGTCTCCGCTGTTGATCTGACATTCGAGGCCGCTCGTGACACCAGCATCGAGGAAATCAACGCCGCGATCCACGCAGCTGCGGCGAGTGGCCCATTGAAGGGCATCCTGGGCGTGACCGATGACAAGCTGGTCTCGATGGATTTCAACCACGACCCGCACAGCTCGATCTTCGCCACCGATCAGACCAAAGTGATGGATGGCAATATGTGCCGCATTCTTATCTGGTATGACAACGAATGGGGGTTCTCTTGCCGCATGGCGGACACCGCCGTTGAGATGGCAAAATACCTCTGACACCGGCGCATCCGGGTTACTTTGACAACGGGCAATAGGGCGCCTCCGGACGCCCTAAGCTCAGATTTGCACGCAGGCGGAGGCACAAATGACCTGGAAAACCCTTGATGATATGGACCTCGCGGGCAAACGGGTGCTGACCCGGGTCGACATCAATGTGCCGGTCGAAGATGGCAAGGTCACCGATACGACCCGCATCGACAGGATCGTGCCGACGGTCAAAGACATCCTCGCCAAAGGCGGCATGCCGATCCTGGTTGCGCATTTTGGCCGCCCCAAAGGCCAGGTCGTGCCGGAGATGAGCTTGCGCCCGCTTCTGCCCGCGCTGGAAACCGCCTTTGGCCAAGCGGTCGGTTTCGCCGATGGCCAATATGGCGCCGCCGCCGAGGCGCTGCAGCCGGGTGAGATCCTGCTTCTGGAAAATGTCCGCTTCGCACCGGGGGAAGAGAAGAACGACCCAGGGTTCGCCGGTCGTCTGGCGGGTCTGGCCGATATCTATTGCAATGACGCCTTCTCCGCCGCGCACCGCGCCCATGCCTCGACCGAAGCGATCGCGCGGTTGCTTCCCGCCTGCGCCGGGCGTCTGATGCAGGCTGAGTTGAGCGCGCTGGAAGCCGCGCTCAGCACGCCGAAACGCCCCGTCGTGGCCGTCGTTGGCGGCGCGAAAGTCTCAACCAAGCTCGATCTTCTGGGCAATCTGGTCGAGAAGGTCGACCATCTGGTGATCGGCGGCGGCATGGCCAACACCTTCCTCTTTGCCCAAGGGCATGAGATCGGCACCTCGCTGGCCGAGCAAGACATGGCAGAGACGGCGCGCGCCGTCTTGGCCAAGGCGGCGGCCAGCGGCTGCACCATCCATCTGCCGAAAGACATCGTGGTCGCCCGCGCCTTCGAGGCCCATGCGCCGCATGAGATACTGCCCGCAGATCAATGCCCGACAGATGCAATGATCCTCGATGCGGGGCCCGCCACGGTCGCGGCGCTTGAAGGCGTTTTTGGCGCTTCCGAAACGCTGATCTGGAATGGCCCGCTTGGCGCGTTTGAGTTGGAGCCGTTCAACGCCGCCACCAACCAAGCCGCCGAGGCCGCGGCGCAACTCACCGCTCAAGGCCAGCTGATCACGGTGGCAGGCGGCGGCGATACCGTGGCCGCGCTGAACCAAGCTGGCGCTGCCGACCGGTTCACGTACATCTCCACCGCCGGCGGCGCGTTTTTGGAGTGGATGGAGGGCAAAACCCTGCCCGGCGTTGCCGCCCTCGCCGGCTGACCCGCCGCACCAATCCAGGCGGTAAGGGAAACCTGCCTATAGAATTCGCAAAAATCGGCTAGTCTCTCCTCATCATTTAAGGGGAGAGATAGCTGATGTCCGCATTGAAACACCTGACCGGCGCGATGTGCCTGGTCACTGCCCTGGCCCTGCCCGCAACCGCGCAAGAGGGCGACCCGCGCCCCGGGTTTGCCGAGATTTTCGCCCCCGACCGGCTTGCCACGGCGCTGGCCAATGTCGGGATCGCGGCGGCCCGGACACAGATGGAATTGGAGTACCAATACCTCTCCACCGACGTGCTGCGCGGCACGATTTCGCTCTCCGGCGTCACCGCGCGGCCAAACCTGCCCTATGACCGCGCCGGGCAATGCGAGATCACCGTCGAACGCGTCGTGATCAGCTCGGACGTCTCGGAACCATTCTCGGTTTCAACCGAGATCGCCGTGACCTTGATCGGCGCAACCGCTGGTATCGCCTGCCTGCCGCAGGAGGCATCTATCGGTCTGCGCACCGCCGGGTTCAACGAGATCATCCTCGACCGGCTGACGCTCAGCGCCGATTACGTCTATGGCACCGGGGCGACCCTCTTTGACCTCTCCGCCGCGATCAATAGCGTGGCCGTGTTGGACGTCTCGGCAGCGGGCACATTTCTGCCCCGCATGAACGAGTTTGGCGGCACGGGCGATCCGGCCATCCGCGTCACGCGCGCCGTCGCAAGCCTCCGCGATAGCGGCGGATGGGCGGCCTTCTCGCAGCTTTTGCCCGAGAACCTGCGCGCGCCAGAAACGATCCGCGCCCTAGGCACCGAACAACTGACCGTCGCCCTCTCCGAAGGTGGCAGCCGCAATCTCAGCGCGATTGAACGGAACTTCATTGAGGCGCTGATGACCCAGGTTGAGGCCTATATCCGCGACCCCGGCGAGATCACCATTGAGGCCGATCTGCCGCCCGGCGGCGTTGTGCTGGAGCCCGACACCTATGAGAAACCGCACGGTTTGATCGCCGCCCTGGCGTTGGATGCGCGTGCGACACCGCTCTCCCGCGCGCGGCTCATCGATACCGGCCTTCTGGCGCAGATCGATGGCGGCGATCTGAGCGCCCAAGACCGGTTGGACCTGGCCCGCGCCCTGATGGCGGGTGACGGCGTTCCGATGGGGTCGGCACTGGTGCCCGATCTCCTCGCCCCGCTCTTGGACGGGACCGATCCGCTCGGTGCCGACGCCGCCGCGCTTGCGGCCACCGCCCTTGCCCCGACCGACCCCCAAGCCGCATATCCGCAAGCGCTCCGGGCGTCTGCAGCAGAAGTGTCTGGGGCGATTTCGATGTTGGACGGCTTGGAGGCCCGGATCACCACCCCCGATGTGGTTGCAGCCCAGGCCGCCTATCTCGCAGCGATTGGCGCGCCAAGCCCGGCAGAGGCGATTGGCGCAACCGACGATCCGCGCGCGCTCCGCGCCCTGGCGCTGGCCCATTTCACCGGGCTTGGCGCACCGCGCGCCTATGAGCGGGCGTACTACTATGCGCTCCTGGCCGAAGCGGCGGGCGATATCGGCGCGACGGTGTTGCGCGAAGAGATCGAAGCGCGGTTTGGCGCGCGCGGCCCCGAGGTCCGGGCGTTCTGGATCGCGCTCAGCGCCGAGACCCAACGCACCGCCCTGGCCGACTGGATCGCGCTCGATCTGGCCAGCCGGTTCCGCGCGCCGTAACCGGCCACGCCCAGACTCTGGGCGGTGGGCAAATCCGCGCGTTAGCGCCATCATGCTTGCCCGTCGCCCCGACCCATCATAGGACAGGGCCAGTTCCCATTCACAAGCCCGAGGCCCCGCCCATGACCGATGCACAAGCCGCCCAAATGACCTCTGGCCCCGGGTTCATCGCCGCGCTGGACCAATCCGGCGGATCGACCCCGAAAGCACTCAAGCTTTATGGCATCGGCGAAGACGCCTATGGCTCCGAGGCCGAGATGTTCGACCTGATCCACGCCATGCGCGCCCGGATCGCGACATCCCCTGCCTTCACTGGCGAGAAGGTCATCGGCGCGATCCTGTTTGAGATGACGATGGAGCGCGAGATCGGCGGTAAACCTGCGGCGCAGTATCTTTGGGAAGAGCGTGGCGTGGTGCCATTTCTGAAGATCGACAAGGGCTTGGAGGCCGAGGCGGACGGTGTTCAGCTGATGAAGCCAATGCCCGGTCTGGATGATCTGCTCGACCGGGCCATGGCCGCTGGCATTTTCGGCACGAAAATGCGTTCGGTGATCAATGCCGCGTCGCCCACCGGGATCGCGGCCAATGTGGCGCAGCAATTCGAGATCGCGGCGCAGGTGACCGCCAAGGGTCTGATGCCGATCATCGAACCGGAGGTCACGATTTCCATCGCCGACAAGGCCGAAGCGGAAGACATCCTGCTGGCCGAACTGACCCACCATCTGGACGCGCTGCCCGCAGGTCAGCAAGTGATGTTGAAACTCACCCTACCGAGCCAGCCGAACCTCTACAAACCATTGGTGGAGCACCCTGCTGTGATGCGGGTTGTGGCCCTGTCCGGCGGTTATTCTCGCGATGACGCAAACGCGAAACTAGCGGAGAACGCAGGCGTGATCGCCAGCTTTTCCCGCGCGCTGACTGAAGGCCTGTCGGCGCAGCAATCGGATGCCGAATTCAACGCCCAGATCGCGGCCTCGATCGACAGCATCCACGCGGCGTCCATCACCTGAGGCAAGTGCCTGGGGGCGCTGCCCCCAGACCCCCGGGATATTTGGGAAGCAGAGAAGAAGACGGACGGCCTAGGGCCCGAGCCGTTCTAACAAGGCGCCGGTGTTCAAGCCACTGATCGCGCCCGCGATATGGCCTCTCTCTCCGGCAAGGCGGGTCGCGCAGAACCCCTCGGCGACCGCGCCGGGGGCCTGTCGGATCAGGACCGAGGCGGTGAGCAAAACCGCGAGGCTTTCGGCGAACCAACGGGCCTCGGCCTCCTCGGGTCCCTTTGGCCAGCGTGCGTTGTGTGCAGCGAGGGCCGTATCATAATTGCGATCCGCGCCTTTGGCGGCCAATAACTCCACCGCGAGGGTCTCTCCGGCCAGTGGGTCTTTCGCCAAGCTGCGCAGGATGTCGAGGCAGATCACATTGCCCGAACCTTCCCATATCCCGTTGAGCGGCGCCTCGCGGTACAGCATCGGCAGGCCCGTCTCCTCGACATAACCCATGCCGCCCAGCCCCTCCATCGCCTCGACCACCACACGCGGGCAGAGCTTGTTGTTGAGGAATTTTGCCAAGGCGACAGCGATCCGGGCAAAGGCCCGATCCTCCGGCGTGTCGCCATCGAAGGCGCGGGCCACGCGCAGGCCAAGGGCCGTTGCGCCTTCCCAATCCAGCACCAGATCGGCCAAGAGGCTTTGCATCAGCGGTTGATCGACCAGCTTGCGCTGAAACGCGGTGCGATGGCGGGTCCAGTGATGCAGGTGATCCAGCGCCGCGCGCATCAAGCCCGCCGGCGCGATGGCGGTATCGAGCCGCGTGTGATGCACCATCTCGATGATCGCCTGCACGCCCCGGCCCTCTTCGCCGACCAGATAGACCAGCGCGCCGTGATATTCGACCTCCGCCGAGGCATTGGCGCGATTGCCAAGCTTGTCTTTCAGCCGCATCAGATGGATCGCGTTGCGCTCCCCCTCCAGCCAGCGCGGAACTAGGAAACAGCTTAGACCGCCCGGGGCCTGGGCCAGGGTCAGGAAACCATCCGACATCGGCGCGGAGCAGAACCATTTGTGTCCTGTCAACCGGTAGGCCTCACCATCCGGCTCCGCGCGGGTGGTATTCGCCCGCACATCCGATCCACCCTGTTTCTCGGTCATCGCCATACCAAGCGTTGCGGCTTGTTTATGATGGATCGGGGCCACGCGCGGGTCATAGGCGGGCGCGGTCAGTTTCGGCCTCCATCGCGCGGCCAGCGCCGGGCTTGCGGCAAGTGCCGGGACGGCGGCGTAGGTCATTGTCATCGGGCAGCAGGTGCCCGGCTCCACCTGCGAGTGTAGATAGACCTGCGCCGCGTGGGTCACATGGCTGCCGCCCGTCCACGGCCCGGCAGCGTAGCCGGCCTCGAGCCCAAGCGTCATCAACTGATGATACCCAGGGGAAAACCGCACCTCGTCCAGCCGACGCCCGCCAGGATCGAAGAGCTGCAAGTCCGGCGCGATCTGTTCGGCCTGCCGCGCCGCGTCCCGCATCTCTGCCCGGCCAAGCGCCGCGCCATATCCCGCCAGCACATCCTCATTCGCGCCAATCGCATGGGACCTCAACACCGCGTCGCTGGCCCAAAGATCGCGATCCCCGCGCGGTGGTGGCTGGTTGGTCACCTCATGATTTGGCAAATCCGATCTGGCATCCATCTCACACCTCCAACGCCATGATAGCGCAAAATCTTTTTGATTTCAGGGGATTCCCTTTTGATTCGAGATATGCGAATCTCCGCCATGCAGCCGCCCGGCAGAGGTGGCGCGATCTTGAGGCGGCAGAAGAGACTATGCAGAAAAAGCGCTCTCTTTCCGGATTGTTGATCCCGATGGCTCTCTTGTTCGTCGGGGCCTATTTCACCTTTGCCGCTGTGCAAGGGAATTTCGGCCTGTTCCATCGCATCCAAGTGGAGGCGGAGGCCGAAAGCCTGCGGATTGAACTGGCCGAGTTGCAAGCCGAGACCGCCGAGATGGAAATCCTGACCCGGCGCCTGTCGGATGATTATCTCGACCTCGATCTTTTGGATGAGCAAGCCCGCAGTGTATTGGGCCTGATCCGCGCCGACGAAATCGTCCTGCCCTAGCGCCCCCAAACTGACGCTTTGACGCAACGTTCAATTCGACTGGTGCATTTCCGCGAAACCTTTGCTATGGGTAGTTCAACGTTAAACTATCTGCCTTAGGCTGGAGGACCGCCCCGCATGGCCGCACGGAAGACAACGGCAAAAACTGCCGCAAAACCAAATGTTTCCGCCGAAGAACTGCTGGAATACTACCGCGAAATGCTGCTGATCCGCAGATTCGAGGAAAAGGCCGGACAGCTTTATGGCATGGGTCTGATCGGCGGGTTCTGCCACCTCTATATCGGACAAGAAGCCGTCGTGGTGGGTCTCGAAGCCGCTGCCGAAGAAGGCGACAAGCGCGTCACCTCCTATCGTGACCATGGTCATATGCTGGCCTGTGGCATGGACCCCAAGGGCGTGATGGCCGAACTGACGGGTCGCGAGGGCGGCTATTCCAAGGGCAAGGGCGGCTCCATGCACATGTTCTCGAAAGAGAAGCATTTCTATGGCGGGCATGGCATCGTCGGCGCGCAAGTGCCAATTGGTGCGGGCCTCGCTTTTGCAGATAAGTACAAAGAAAACGGGCGCGTGACCTTCACCTATTTCGGCGATGGGGCCGCGAACCAGGGCCAAGTCTATGAGACCTATAATATGGCCGAGCTTTGGGACTTGCCGGTGGTCTTCGTAATCGAAAACAACCAATACGCCATGGGCACCTCGACCAAACGCTCGACCAAATCGCCCTCTTATTGGGAACGCGGCGCGGCCTATGGCATCCCGGGCGAAGAAGTCGATGGGATGGATGTTCTGGCGGTGAAAGCCGCCGGTGAGAAAGCCGTCGCGCACTGCCGCGCGGGCAAGGGACCCTACATCCTGGAGATCAAAACCTACCGCTATCGCGGCCATTCGATGTCGGACCCGGCGAAGTATCGGACCCGCGAAGAGGTGCAGAAGATGCGCGAGGAACGGGACGCCATCGAACATGTGCGCGAGTTGCTGCTTCCAGGGCAAACATGCCTCGGAAGATGATCTGAAGGCGATCGACAAAGAGATCAAAGAGATCATCAACGAGGCCGCCGAATTCTCCAAAACCAGCCCCGAACCGGCGCTCGAAGAGCTCTGGACCGACATCTACGCCGACGCCTGAGGGAGACGACAGACATGGCAACCGAAATTCTCATGCCCGCGCTCTCTCCGACGATGGAAGAAGGCACTTTGGCAAAATGGCTGGTCAAAGAGGGCGACACCGTATCGTCCGGCGACATCATGGCCGAGATCGAGACCGACAAAGCCACAATGGAGTTTGAGGCCGTCGATGAAGGCGTGATCGGCAAGATCCTTGTGCCTGAGGGCACCGAAGGGGTGAAGGTCAACGCAGCCATTGCCGTTCTTCTAGAAGAAGGCGAGGACGCATCGGCGGTGCCAAGCCCGGCCACGCCCGCCGCAGAAGTCCCGGCGGCCGAAGCCCCTGCACCGACGCCTGTGGCCGCTGCACCGGCCGCGCCGGTCGCCGTCAAGTCGGTGGAGCCGGACTACCCCGCCGGCACCGAGATGAAACCCACCACAGTTCGCGAAGCGCTGCGCGACGCGATGGCCGAAGAGATGCGCCGCGATGAGACGGTTTATCTGATGGGCGAAGAGGTCGCCGAATATCAGGGCGCCTATAAGGTCTCGCAAGGATTGCTCGATGAATTCGGCGCCAAACGTGTGATCGACACGCCGATCACCGAACATGGTTTCGCCGGGATCGGCGTCGGCGCAGCCTTTGGCGGGCTCCGCCCGATTGTCGAATTCATGACGTTCAACTTCGCAATGCAGGCGATGGACCAGATCATCAATTCGGCGGCCAAAACGCTCTATATGTCGGGCGGTCAGATGGGCGCGCCCATGGTGTTCCGTGGCCCCAACGGCGCCGCCGCCCGCGTCGGCGCACAGCACAGCCAGGATTATGCGGCCTGGTATAGCCACGTACCGGGCCTGAAGGTCGTGATGCCCTACTCCGCCGCCGACGCGAAGGGTCTTCTGAAAACCGCGATCCGCGACCCGAACCCGATCATCTTCCTGGAAAACGAAATCCTCTATGGCCGCAGCTTCGATGTGCCGGTGCTGGATGATTTCACGATTCCCTTCGGCAAGGCCCGGATCTGGCGCGAAGGCACGGATGTGACCATCGTCAGCTTCGGCATTGGCATGCAATACGCGCTCGAAGCCGCCGACAAACTGGCCGAAGAGGGGGTCAGCGCCGAAGTTATCGACCTGCGCACGCTGCGCCCGATCGATTACGACACGGTGATCCAATCGGTGATGAAAACCAACCGCTGCGTGACGGTTGAGGAAGGCTTCCCGGTCTGCTCCATCGGCAATCACCTGTCAGCCTATATCATGACCCATGCGTTTGATTATCTCGACGCGCCGGTCCTGAATTGCACCGGGAAAGACGTGCCGATGCCTTATGCCGCAAACCTGGAGAAACTGGCGCTCACCACCACCGCCGAGGTGATCGAGACCGTCAAACAAGTCACCTATCGCTAAGCTCATGCAAGTCCTTGGCAAAGATAAACTGGAACAGGCCTACCGGGTGGTCGTCGATCTAGACGGCAAACCGGTGGAGGTCTTGGTCAGTGATGCGCTCCTGTCTTCGGAATATGCGCGCGATGCCAAGGTGAGCCACAGCGACGCTTATGAATGGATCGCCGCCAATCAACACGCCCTGACCGATGCGGTCCGCGTGTTGGCGGCCGGAAAACAACCCCGCGCGCCCCGTTTGATGCCCTGGCGCTCGCAGAGGAGAGTTAAGACATGCCCACCGAAATTCTGATGCCCGCCCTCTCGCCAACCATGGAAGAAGGCACGCTGGCCAAATGGTTGGTCAAGGAGGGCGACGAGGTCTCCTCCGGCGACCTTCTGGCCGAGATCGAAACCGACAAAGCCACGATGGAGTTCGAGGCAGTCGATGAAGGGGTGATCGGCAAGATCCTGGTCCCCGAGGGGACCGAGGGCGTCAAAGTGAATGTCGCGATTGCCGTTCTGCTCGACGATGGCGAAAGCGCCGATGATGTCGGCAGTGCGACGCCTGCCACCGTGCCGGAAGCGCCGAAGGCGTCTGACGCCGCGCCCGAGGTGGCACCCGCAGGGGGCTCCGAGAGCGCGGCCCCTGCCCCCGCCGCGCCCGCCGCCGCCGATGGCAGCCGGATTTTCGCCAGCCCGCTGGCCCGCCGCATCGCCAAAGACAAAGGCCTCGACCTGGCGCAGATCAAAGGCTCCGGCCCAAAAGGCCGGATCGTGAAAGCCGATGTGGAAGGCGCCACCGCCGCGCCGCAAGCCGCAGCCCCCGCCGCCAGCCCGGCGGCCGCCGCCGCACCCGCCGCCGCCATGGCCGCAGGTCCGGCCACCGAAACGATCCTGAAGATGTACGAAGGCCGGGAGTTTGAAGAGGTCAAACTCGACGGGATGCGTAAAACCGTCGCCGCGCGGCTTACCGAGGCGAAACAGACCATCCCGCATTTCTACCTGCGCCGCGACATTCAACTCGACGCGCTGCTGGCCTTCCGGTCACAGCTCAATAAGCAACTCGAAGCCCGCGGCACCAAGCTCAGCGTCAATGATTTCATCATCAAGGCCTGCGCCAATGCGCTGCAACAGGTGCCCGAGGCCAATTCGGTCTGGGCCAATGACCGCACGCTGCGCCTGAAGCCCTCGGATGTGGCTGTGGCCGTGGCGATCGAAGGCGGGCTCTTCACCCCGGTTCTGAAAGATGCCGAGATGAAGTCCCTCTCCGCGCTTTCCGCTGAGATGAAAGACCTCGCCACCCGTGCCCGGGAACGCAAATTGGCACCGCATGAGTATCAGGGCGGCAGTTTCGCAATCTCCAATCTCGGCATGTTCGGCATCGACAATTTCGACGCCGTGATCAACCCGCCGCATGGCGCCATCCTCGCCGTCGGCGCGGGCGTCAAAAAACCCATCGTTGGCAAAGACGGCGAATTGGCCGTGGCCACCGTGATGTCAGTCACGCTTAGCGTCGATCACCGGGTGATTGATGGCGCCCTTGGTGCCGAGCTTCTGCAAGCCATAGTCGATAATCTCGAAAACCCGATGGTGATGCTGGCCTGATACTGCGGGTCTTTTGGGGGAAAGACTTGTCAGAAAGAGGGGGCCGTGCGGATCGCGCGGCCCCTTCGCTTGCTAGGCCCGCGGCATCTCACCACTTGCCAACGCCACTGACGGCCCGCGCCGATGATCCCTGTCCCGGAAACGAACCGCCGCCCGCCGCACCCGTCTCCGGGAGAGGGTTTCGCAACCCATCACGCCTTGCGGCACCGCTTTGCGGGGAGGGCTTCGGCCGCGCGACTTTCGCTGACAGGCTGACGTGAAAAACGGAAAACCGCCGCTCAGATCAGCGTTCAATCGGCGGGCTACTTATAGACCGCCGGGCGTTTCTGCATGTGCGCCATGACGGTTTCAACTTGGTTCGGCGCCCCCATCAGATCGGCCTGAAGCCGCGCTTCCAGGGCCAGATCAGGCGCTACATCGCGGCCCCAAAGCGCATCCGCCAAGGTCTTTCCCGCCCGCACTGCATCCGGTGATTTCTCGGCCAATTCCTCGGCGAACTCGCGCGCCGCCGCCAGCGGATCCTCGGCGACACGCGTGACCAGCCCCTCGTCCAAAGCTTCCCTCCCCGACAAGACCCGGCCCGTCATAATCAGCGCCTTGGCGCGGTCCACCGGCATCAGACGCGGCAAGGACAGGCTGATCCCCATATCCGGGATCAAGCCCCATTTCGCCTCCATGATCGACAGTTTCGCCTCGGGCGCGGCGATCCGAAAATCGGCCGCAAGGGCGATCTGCATCCCGGCCCCGAAACACACGCCCTCAATCGCGGCAATGACCGGCACCCGCAGTTCTTGCCAAACCTGGGCCGGGCGTTGGAACCGGTTCGCAATGGCGCCATCCGGCGGCGCAACCATCTCGGCCTTCACCTCGTCCAGCCGACCGGCCATCTGCATCAACACGCCTGTATCCATCCCGGCGCTGAAATCTCCGCCCGCGCCGCTCAGAACAACCGCGCGCAGCCCCGGCTGATCTGCGAGCGCCTCGCCCGCCGCCGCCAGCTCCGCCAGAAGTTCCAGCGTCACCGCGTTTTTCTTCTCGGGCCGATTGAGCTGCACTTCGGCAACCGGACCGGTTTCATTGATGACAGAGACCAAAGCGCTCATGTGACCCTCTCTTGTGATGCGCCACTAGGGATCGCCATCCGCGCTGCCGGGTCAAGTGTAACGGCGCGTCGCCCTAGCGCCGGGCCGGACTTGGCCTGAGCCCGGCCCGCGCGCTCTCAACCACATCGGTGATGCGTTTCTCTCGCGTTGGCTGCGTCTTGGCGGTCTTGATCCACGCCAAGGTGCCACGCTTCACAGTGCGCGGCCATCCGTCCCAAACAGGGCGTAAGTCGCCAAGCGCCTCCGCCAAATCCTGCGGCACCTCCAGCCGTTCCACATCATCCAGGAAATGCCACATCCCGTTGGCTTCCGCCGCCGCGATTTTCGCCTCGCCCGCCGGCGTCATCCGCCCCTCGGCGCGCATCCGGGTGACGATCTCTTTGTTCACCGCCGACCAGGTCGAGTTCTCATCGCGCGGCGCGACCCGGTGCTTCATCCGGTCCGCATCCAGCGCCGCCACTTGCCCATCAACCCAGCCCCAACAGAGCAACTCCTCCACCGCCTCGTTCCACGGCAGATACTCGGGATGATGTTTCTTGTAAGTCGCCAGCCAGATCGAGGACGTGTTGGCATGATTGGCCTCAAGCCACGCCCTCAGCGCGGCCCGGCTCTTCACTGTGACAGTCTCCGTCTTACTCATGGGGTCACCTCGCGCCATGCACCGGGGGCCAAACCAGTCAAATCATAAGGTCCAATCGACCATCGGATCAGCCGCAGAACCGGCAGCCCGACATGAGCACACATCCGCCGCACCTGTCGGTTCTTGCCTTCGGTCAAGGTCAGGCGCAGCCAGCGATCGGTGACCGTCTTGCGAAAGCGGACCGGCGGATCACGCTGCCAAAGCCACTCCGGCACATCGGTGGCCGCGACGTGCGCCGGGCGCGTTTGCCCGTCTTTCAACGCGACGCCCGCTCGAAGCGCCTCCAGCGCCTCCGCTCCCGGCACACCTTCGACCAGCGCGTAATAGGTTTTGGGCATCTTGGCGCGTGGTGACGCGATCCGCGCCTGCAATTTCCCATTATCAGTGAGCAGAAGCAGCCCCTCGGAGTCCCGATCCAACCGCCCCGCCGCATAAACCCCTTTCGGCAGGCCGAACCCATCCAACCCAGGCCACCCCCTTCAGAGGTGAATTGGCTCAGCACATTCATCGGTTTGTTGAAGGCAATCAGCATGTTTCAGCCCCAGGGCACCTCAATGCGCCTCCGCCCAATTCGCCCCCTGCCCCGCATCGACCGTCAGCGGCACCGAGAGCTTCACCGCCGGATCGGCGGCGCCCTCCATCACCTCGCGCGCGGCACCGATCAGATCGTCCACCGCGCCGTCCTCGACCTCAAACAGCAATTCATCATGCACCTGCAGCAGCATCTTCGCGGGCAGCCCCTCAATCGCCGCCTCCATCCGGATCATCGCCCGGCGGATCACATCCGCCGCCGTGCCCTGGATCGGCGCATTGATGGCCGCGCGATAGGCGAAACTTGCCTTGGGGCCTTTGGCATTGATCTCGGGCGTATGGATTTTCCGGCCGAACAGCGTCTGCACATATCCATTTGTTTTCGCGAACTCTTTTGTCTCGGTCATATAGTCCTTGATGCCCGGGAAGCGCTCAAAATACCGGTCGATAAAGCCCTGCGCCTCGGCCCGTGGGATGCGCAGATTGCGCGCCAGGCCGAAGCCGGAAATCCCGTAGATCACCCCGAAATTGATCGCCTTTGCCTGGCGGCGCACATCCGGCGTCATCTCATCCAGCGGCACATTGAACATCTCAGACGCGGTGATCGCATGAATGTCCTGTCCCTCTTTGAACGCCTGTTTCAGCGCATCGATCCCGGCAATGTGCGCCAAGATACGCAGCTCGATCTGCGAATAATCAAGCGAGACCAGCGTCTTGCCGGGCTCCGCGATAAACGCCTCACGGATGCGCCGACCTTCCTCGGTTCGCACCGGAATGTTCTGCAAATTCGGATCGGTGGAGGCCAAACGCCCGGTATTCGCACCCGCAATCGAATAAGACGTATGCACGCGCCCCGTATCGGCATTGATATGGTCCTGCAAGGCATCGGTGTAGGTCGATTTCAGCTTCGACAATTGCCGCCAATCAAGCACACGCGCGGGCAGATCATGGCCTTGCGAGGCAAGGTCTTCCAAGACATCCGCGCCGGTGGCATACGCGCCGGTTTTGCCCTTTTTGCCCCCCTCCAAGCCCATCTGATCGAAGAGAATCTCGCCCAGTTGCTTTGGGGAGCCCACATTGAACGGCGTCCCGGCCAGGGCATGAATATCCGCCTCCAACCCCGCCATTTTCTGCGCAAAGGCGTTCGACATCCGGGAAAGCGTGTCGCGGTCGACCTTGATCCCGGCCATCTCCATCCGGGCCAGAACCGGCACCAGTGGGCGCTCCAAGGTCTCATAGACCGTTGTCACCTCGGCACGGTGCAGACCCGGCTTGAACTGCTGCCAAAGACGCAGCGTGATATCGGCGTCTTCGGCGGCATAGGGCGCTGCGTCCTCAATGCTGACATCGGCAAAGGTGATCTGCGATTTCCCGCTGCCGAGCAAAGACTTAATCGGGATCGGTTCATGGCCCAAATAGCGATCACTCAGGGTGTCCATCCCATGCCCATGATGGCCCGCATTCATCGCGTAAGACATCAACATCGTGTCGTCGATGGGTGCGATATCGACGCCATAGCGGGCCAAGATCTTCGCGTCGTATTTCATGTTCTGCCCGATCTTCAGAACAGACGTGTCCTCCAACATCGGCTTCAACGCGGCCAGCACATCGTCCAGCGGCAATTGCCCATCGGCCAGCTTCGCGCCGCCGAAGAGGTCATCGCCGCCTTCTTTGTGGCCAACCGGCACATAGCACCCCTCGCCCGCCGCCGTGGAGAGGCAGACGCCAACCAATTCGGCGGTCATCTCGTTCAGGCCAGTGGTTTCGGTATCCACCGCCACATAGCCCACCGCATGCGCCTTCGCGATCCAGGCCTCCAACGCGGGCATCTCCCGCACGATCTCATAGGCCGAAATGTCGAACGGTTTCACCTCGGGCGCGGCCTCTGTTACCGGCGCGGCGACCTCTTTGATCTCGGGCGCCTCGACGCCCATTTGCTCAGCAATCCGGCGCGTCAGCGTGCGGAATTCCATCTCAGCCAGGAACCCCATCAAGGCCTCCGGCTCCGGGTCCTTCACCTCCAAGCTCTCCAACGTCACATCAATCGGTGTCTCCGCATCCAGCGTGACCAGACGCTTCGAGAGCCGAATCTGATCGGCAAAATTGATCAGGGTTTCGCGGCGCTTGGGCTGTTTGATCTCTTCGGCACATTGAAGAAGTGTCTCCAAATCCCCGTATTCATTGATCAAAAGCGCCGCGGTCTTAACGCCGATCCCCGGCGCGCCGGGGATGTTATCCACGCTGTCGCCCGCCAGCGCCTGCACATCGATCACCTTGTCCGGGCCGACGCCAAACTTGGCCTCCACCCCCTCGCTGTCGATCCGCGCGTTCTTCATCGCGTCCAGCATCTCGACCCCGCCGCCGACAAGCTGCATCAGATCCTTATCGGAGGAGATGATGGTGCAGCGTCCTCCGGCGTCCCGCGCCTGGCGGGCGAGCGTGGCGATTATGTCATCGGCCTCATACCCCTCCAGCTCCAGACAGGCCAAGTTGAACGCTTTCGTCGCCTCCCGGGTCAGCGGGATCTGCGGGCGTAGATCCTCGGGCATCGCGTCGCGATTGGCCTTGTATTGATCATACATGTCGTTGCGAAAGGTATGTGAGCCCTTGTCAAACACCACTGCCGCATGGGTCGGCGCATCCGGGCCGGTATTCGACTCGATCATCTTGTGGATCATGTTGCAAAAGCCGCTGACCGCCCCAATCGGCAGCCCGTCCGATTTCCGGGTCAACGGCGGCAAAGCATGATAGGCTCGGAAGATGAAAGCCGAGCCATCGACCAGGTGAAGATGATGCCCTTTGCCAAATGCCATAGCTGCCTCCGGATTGCCGATGATCTGTTCTACCCCGCCGTCGAACCGGGTGCGAGCGGTGATTTGCGCCTCTGGGGCACGGTCGCGTCGGATCGGCCGTTCCGAGTTGCCCTTATTGGAGAGACACAATGCTGACCCGACTCGCGTCGATCCTGCTTGCCACTTTCACGGGGATGCCTGCCGTCGCCGATCTGGCCCTGGATCCACTGTGCCTGCCTCATGACGACCGAATGCGCAATTGCAGCCATCTGGTCGGCTGCCAGGCCAACGAGGTCGCGCTTGCCGGTCATCTTCGCGGGTGGGATTTCGGCAATATCAAAGCGACGATGTCAACCGGTGCGGTCTGTAACGGCATCCTTTACCCCGACCAGCCGATGATCTGGCTTCGATGTAGCAATGGGCAAACCGGTTCGATGTCGGTCTTCACCCGAGATCTGGCCACCGATGCGGTTGAGGCCTTCGGTACACTCGGCACGGCGCAGTTGGGCCTGCTGTTCGGCTCGAACATCGGGACATTCATCGAGAGGCGCCACGGGCAGGCCGTCTTTCAGTGCGGCGACCACCAAATCGATCTCGGCCTGGCCACGGAATAGGCTCTACCCGGCCACTGCTGTAGACGGCTTCAACGCCATTGACCGACAATGCAGCCTGCGGCGCCTGCGATAGGCAGCGTCAGTCTTTGTCGAGCTGATCCGCGAAATCTTCATGGATGTATTTCTTGTCGCAATAGCCGCATTCGGCCCAACCGACATCCTGCCCAATCTGCAACCAAACCCGCGGATGGCCAAGCGCGCCCTCGCCCCCATCGCAGGCCACGCGCCAGGTGCTTACCACTTCGGTTTCCGGGGCATCTTGGGTCATTTTGCTCGTCCTCACGCTTGTCGGGCCGTCCATCCCGTCATAAGTCCCGTTCATATTGCAGGTTGCCCGGCGTCGGGCAAGCCCAGCCAGCGGAGGCAAAATGTCAGGCAATGCGATTGAATTGACCGGGTTGCGCAAAACCTACGCGGCGGCCGGACGTGGCGCGGCGAAAGAAGCGCTCAAAGGGGTCGATCTGACGATTCCGCAGGGCTCGATTTTCGGACTTCTCGGGCCCAATGGTGCCGGCAAATCCACAATGATCAATATACTCGCCGGTTTGGTGACAAAATCATCGGGCAAGGTGAATATCTGGGGCTTCGACCAGGATGTGAACCCGCGACAGAGCCGGGCCGCGATTGGCGTGATGCCACAAGAGTTGAACCTCGATCCGTTTTTCACCCCGCGCGGCGCCTTGGAGGTCCAGGCCGGGCTTTACGGCGTGCCGAAAGCGCAACGCCGCACCGACGAGATTCTCGCGCTGATCGGCCTGGAAGACAAAGCCGAGGCCTATGCCCGGTCTCTCTCTGGCGGGATGCGGCGGCGGTTGCTCTTGGGCAAAGCCCTGGTCCACAGCCCGCAAATCCTGGTGTTGGATGAGCCGACGGCAGGCGTCGATATCGAGCTGCGGCAGATGCTCTGGGCCAATGTCCGCAAGCTGAATGAACAGGGGATGACAATCATTTTGACCACCCATTACCTGGAAGAGGCGCAGGAAATGTGTGACGAGATCGCGATCATCAACCATGGCGAGGTGATCGTCCGCGACCGTACCGAGACACTTTTGGCGCAGATGGATGCGAAGACTCTGGTGATTATGCCCGAGGGCGTCGCCGGTCCGGTTCAAACGCCCGACGGCGTGGAATGCAGTAAACGGGCCGATGGGGCGCTGGTGTTTTCCTATCGCCGCTCCACCGTCTCGGCCGATACGATCCTTCAAGCGGTGCGCGCGGCGGGCATCACGATCCGAGATGTGGCGACCGAGGAACCCAATCTCGAGGATGTGTTTGTCGAACTGACCTCTACCAAAGCGCCGGCGGCTTAATCTGCGAACAGGTGCGGGGTTTCGGCCAGTTTCCAGGCCGTCTCTTTTGTGCTCCGGAAAAAGCTCTGCAAAACCTCGGTGTTCTCATCTGTGCTGCGATCCTGACGCAGGCGCAGATGATTTGGGAACTCCGCTTCGCGAATGCGTGCCGATTCATAGTCGAACTCATAGCGCAATGTGGGCAAAATCCGACCGATAACTTCCGGCGGTGAATCGGGCGCCGCCAGCCCCACACGCTCCGCATGTCCGATCAAATATCGGTCATCGAAAGTGCACTGGATTTCCAACAATTTGGTATTTGCGCGATCCGAGGTAAAATCCCCAATGAGGTCTATATTATTGGGATCAAGACAGATCATCATCCGATCCGTGTTGTGATAATCGAACAACATCCGCATCAAGGCACGGCGATGCCGGTTGCGCTTCTCGAGCGTGCGTTCAATCCCGCCAAGATGGGGGACATCACACCCGGCTTCGTCAAAAAGATACTCGATCCCCGTTATACCGGTGGCCGCTTCGGCCGCGTGTAACAGCCGCTTGGCCACATGCCATTTCTTGCAGACGATCATCAGCAATTCGCGATCCTGGCCCAAGGTCGCCTCGCGCTCCCAGAACCGTGGTGCGAACCGCCGCCCGATCCGGCCCCGCCCCGTGAGGAAGCCGTGCAGCCGTCGACCATCGCCCGACAGCGCGAAATCGGTCTTGTCCGACGCCCAAAGCGCGCCCAATCGTTCTTTGAGGAAGGTCGCTTCGGGGCTGATTTTCCGGGCGAACAGGTAATCCTGGCTCAACAACAAATCGTAATGATCGTTGTAGAAGGTCACCGGCATCCCGTAATCGGAGAACATTTTGAAGGTCAACGACCGGGACTCGATCTCCACATCGGCCACAAGATGTCGCACGATGGTTTGAAAAAACGTCTCGTCGGGAATCCAGGTGGTGCGGAAAAATCGGATCACATCCGGCCGCTGTCGGCAGAATTTCAGCACCGCCTCAATCGTGCGCCGGCGCAGACACCACCACTGGCTGCCGATCATGATCTGGATATCTTCGGGGATTTTGCGCTCCAGCCCCAACCGCCGCTGCGTGTTGAACAGCGCATAAAACAGCCATTTATGCTTCCGCTCATTGACCAGATGGCGATACACCAAACGTTCCCGTTTGAAGCCGGTCTTGATCCAATCCGAGGTGAAGAAATCGAAGCTCTCGATATAGTCCTTATCTGCGCCGTCCAGGAATTTCTTGGCATAAGCCGCTGATTTCACGGACATACAATCGCCCGACAGCATGTAGAAATGCGTCGCTTTCGGGAACGCTGCCTCAGCCGCCTCAAGGGCATAGAGGCTGGCCTGCACCAATGACCACTCACCCCACCCGCATTTGATCCGCTTGCGGGCAAAGACCACGCCCGGATTGTCTGCAAGCGCCGATGTGATCGCAGCATAATCGGCTGGCTTGGCGCGCGCATCGAAATGGATCGACACATAATCGCCCGTCGCCGTCAGACGCTCCGCCTGCTGGATGATGGCAGGCGCATCCTTGTGACACAAAAGGATGAAGGCGATTTTTGCCATTTTCGAAACAGAGGCCTCAATCTTTCGGTATCGTTGTGCCACTAATGCCTAATAGCGGTTGAAGTAACCCTAGTTCTTTGCTTTTTCGGGATCAATCCGCGCGGTATAAAGCGTGCGACGTAGCGTAGGAGGTCCGAAAACATGGGTTTTCCGGGAACATGGATGACCGAAAGCGAAAGCGTGGTCTACCGCGTGGTGCCCAAATGCGCCTGCTCGACCATCGGTCAGATCATGTATTACTCCGACCAGGGCAAGTTCTTCGACGGCGACATCCATGACGCCAAGGACGGGCTGCATAAATGGGCCCTGGAGGACAGCCAGCCCAAGATTGAGGCGAATGTGAAGGGTCACAAATCCTACGCCTTCACCTGCGTTCGCAACCCTTACACGCGCATCCTATCCAGCTTCTTCGACAAAATCTGCGGCATCCAGCGCAACGGCAAACGCTATCGCGGCAATATGGTGCCGCTTCTGATCCAGAAATACGGGATCGAAGTGGGCGGCGACGACGGGAAGCAGGAGTTCGACCAGATCAAAAGCTTCCGCCGCTTCTTGCTTTTCGCGCGCGACACGATCCGCTGGCGCCGCCCGATGGACCCGGACATTCATTGGTCGGCCATGTCCGGCCATGTCTCGACCTTCATCGTCAATGGCGGGCGCTATGACCACATCTTCTGGACCGAGGCGTTCAATGACGGCATGCAAACGGTGATCGACGCGATCCCGATGGCCCATGAGGTGAAGCTCGACGGCGTCCCCCGATTCAACGAGAGCGAAGGCCACGGGCCCAAGCGGGCGCATCCGGTAGAAGAGTACTTCGACGATTTGTCGATGCATCTGGTCTATGAAATCTACAAACGCGATTTCCAACTCTTCAAATACGATTTCGAAGACCCGTCGAACAAAATGCCGATTGGTGAGATCGATCTGGACGAGGTGCATGCGAAATTGGGCGATTGATGACGGTCGTTTGCACCGCCCGTTAGGACGGTGCCGCGCCCGCCGCGCCAAGATTTCGCCTCTTACACCGGTCGCAAACGGGCGCGCGCTTGGGTGAAGGCTCCCGAATGGGGGCGTGAACCCAAGCGCCCCACCTCAAAGCCCGGCGGCCAGCGCGTCCGCAACCACAGCTTTGAGCTGCAACCCATCGATTTCAGCAAAGTCCAGATCACTGGTACCCAGATAGCTGTCTTGGTTCCGCGCGGTCCATCCATTGGTCGCAAGCCGATAGGTCCGGGCCGGGTCGATATCGAACGCGGCGGCATGAATGAAATCGCCGGTACGCTGGTCTAGACTGCCCGCCAAATGCTGGTTCGCCCGGGTCATGATCTGGGCCAGGACGTCGCCCCGCACCTCTGCAACGGCGATGGCACCGTCAAACCGGATAAAGGCGTCAAAGTCATACCGGGTCAGCGGACCCTCCGCCAAAGGCGCGCCAAATGTCGTGTGCCCCAGAACCGCGATGTCGGCCTCGCTTGCAGCGCGGACAGCTTCGGCCGCCAGAAGAATAGAATCCGCCAAATCCAGTGCGGCAGCACGCTCGGTGATCACCGCCATGTCGTCATCTGTCAGGTGTTCGGATTTGACCGCGGCGATCGCGGCGGCAAGCGCCTCATCTCCGCCCGATGGTGGCAAGGCCCGCATCTCGTGCGATAGCGATAGCCCGTCACCACTCCTGCGAATCCGGGTCACACCCAGATTGCGCGCCCAGGCCCCACCATGAAGATAGGTCCGTCCCTCCTCCTCATGGGTGAAGTCCAGATGATCATGCGCGCCCAGTGTGAGCGTACCCGCATCCAACCCCGGCAAGATGGACCGATCCGCCATGACGCCAGCATGGCTGACCAGAATGGGCAGATCCGCCCCGCCGGTGGCATCGGCAAAGGCATCTTGGGCAAATCCAACCGGATCAAGCAGGCTCAGCGTCTCCCGCGCGGGCTGGCGATAGACAAAGGGGTTGTCCGTACCGACGCCCATCATGGCAAGTGTCACGCCGCCCAGACCGATCCGGGTCGAAACCGGCGCGAAAAACCGGCCCGTGCGCCGGTCGACAAGGTTCCCAATCACCTCGGCACCGAGTTGGGTGGCGCGAGCGACGAAGACGCTCATATCGTCCAAAATCGCGGTTTCATGATTCCCAAGATTGATGACCAGCGGCAGTTCTGCGGCCAGGCTGGCCAAAAATGCCCAATCGGCACTCGCCCCGGACCGGGTCGCAGCCACATTGCCGCGCTCAAAGATGTCACCATTGATGACCATGGCAACCGGCGCATCCGCGCTGGCGACGATTTCCCGAACCGCTTGCAACAAGGCTGGCAGCCGGGCGTAAGGCGAATGCAAATCCGAGATGCTGAGCAAAATCGCGTCTGCTCCGCTGTCTTGCGCGGTCGCCATTGCAGGCAGACTTGCGGCCAATGGGGCCGCGGCAAGGGCCTTCACCACAAAACGGCGATCAAGGGCAACGGTCATCTGGGTCATCATAACTCTCCTAAGGCGCGACAATTCCGGACTTATTTGCCGGAGAAGTATCACAAAGCGATTGCCCTGCCTCGGTGTTTTGTGAAGGTTTTGTGAAGTTTTCTCTGGTTCGATCTAGATCAAATCAGACGTTACGCGTTTCGAGCAGGCTCGGGGTTAGCATTTAACCTCAGGAGCGCCAAGATGTTTGACATAACCGACGCCCCCACGACCGTAAGCCATCCAGCGGGCCGCAATACGCCGCCCTTCATGGAGATACGGGATCTGAACCTCTGGTATGAGGAAAAACAGGCCCTGACCGATGTGAATTTCGACCTCTACGAGACCGAAGCCCTGGCCTTTATCGGCCCTTCTGGCTGCGGTAAATCCACCGCGCTGAAATGCTTGAACCGGATGCATGACGACACCCGCGGCGTGCGGGTCGAGGGATCATTGACCCTCGAAGGCGACGATATCTACGCGCCCGAGGTCGACCCGCCGCTGCTGCGCCGCCGTTTTGGTTGGGTGGCGCAGAAGCCGAACCCATTCCCCTCTTCGATCTTCAACAATGTCGCTTATGGCGCGCGGCTGCACGGGCTGATGCGCAACCGGGCGGAGTTGGAAGCGCATGTGGAGACCTGCCTGCAACGGGCGCATCTCTGGGATGAAGTCAAAGATGACCTGCACCGGAAAGCGGGCACCGATCTGTCCGGAGGGCAGCAGCAGCGGCTCTGCATCGCCCGGGCGCTTTCAACGCAGCCCGATGTGCTGTTGATGGATGAACCGACCGGCTCCATCGACCCGATTGCCACGGCGAAAGTCGAAGAGCTGGTGATGGAGCTGAAACAGAGCAAATCCATCGTCATCATCACCCATTCGATGATGCAGGCCCGCCGTGTGGCCGACCGGGTCGCCTATTTCCACCTGGGCCGACTGGTCGAAATCGGGCCCAATGACAAGATGTTCACGGGTGCCGAAACCGCCGAAGCGCGGTCGTTCATCGAGGGCAAGTTCGGCTAGGAAACCAGCTCCCGCTGCCCCTCTGGGTCGGCGGGCGCCAAGGCGGCGGAGGCACCGCCGCCTTCCAATACCAAGCGCGCCGCTTGCGCGGCCGCGTCGCGGAACGGGTGCAGCACCAGATCGGCCCCGGCCTGCCGCATTTCATTGCCCATTTCGGTGCTATGAACCGCCACGGCCACGCGCCCGCCAAAGCCAAGCTCGCGCAGCGCCAAAACCAGCGCGCGCCGCGGATCGTCATGGGTGATCCCGGTGTCATGTTCCGGCACCGCAGAGACCGCCCAGGCCACATCGGTCAGCGGCAGATGCGCCAGAAACTCCGGGTCCGTCGCGTCGCCATACATCACATCCATGCCTTGCGACCGCGCATAGCGGACGGCAGCCGGGTTGAAATCCACGCCCAAGACCCGCCAGCCTTGAGTGCTCAACTCCTGCGAGATTGCCATGCCATAACGCCCAAGACCGAAGACGATCACGTCATGAGCCTGCGCCGGGGCCGCGCCGTCATCCTCAAGCCGACCGGCGTTTTTGTGTTCAAACACTCCCAAGAGCGGCTCAACCCGATCATAAAGCTGGTGCGAATAGGTGATCATATAGGTCGAGGCGGCGATGGTGATCAGCCCCACCAATGTCACCAAACCAAGCGCCTCCTCAGTCACATGGCCGATGGACAGCCCCATCGCCATGAAGATTAGCGAAAACTCCGAGATCTGCGCCACGGTCAAACCGGCGAGAAACCCGGTGCGCTTGCGATAGCCCATCGCCCCCATAATCGCCAACACGATCAACGGGTTGCCGATCAAGACAAAGGCCGAGAAGATCAGCGCGGCAAAGACGCTTGCCCCCAGCACGGAGAGGTCGAGCGAGGCACCAAGCGCGATGAAGAAGAACAGCAGCAGGAAGTCCCGCAAGCTGGCCAGCCGCGCCGCAATCGCCTCCCGAAACGGGGTGGAGGCGAGCGAGACACCGGCCAAGAGCCCGCCGAGTTCCTTGCCGAAGCCCAGGTAATGGCCAAGTGCGGCCAGCAACGCCGCCCAGCCAATCGCAAAGGAAACCAGCAGTTCAGGGGAGCGGGACAGGCGCTCCACCAGCGGATCGGCCAGATAGCGGATGAACAGCCCCACCGCGACCAGCATCAGCGCGCCATAGCCGAAGACCGCCAAGACCTCGGTCCAAGCCCCGTCCTGCCCGGCCCCAACCCCCACAGCGGACAGAATGATCATCGCCATCACGACGACCAAATCCTGCACGATCAAGAAGCCAAGCGCGATCCGACCATGAAGCGAGCCAAGCTCCCGCTTATCGGTCAGGAGTTTCACGATGATAATGGTCGAGGAGAAGGTCAGCGCGATCGCGATATAGAGGCTGATCAGCCAGCCAAACCCAAGAGCCAGACCGATCAGGAAGCCGAAAACCGTGGTGAACGCCACCTGCCCCAGCCCGGTCAAAAGCGCCACAGGGCCAAGCGTTCGGACCATGTTCAGGTCGAGCTTCAACCCGACCAGGAACAGCAAAACCGCGATGCCCAACTCGGCCAGAAGGTCGATCTGAATATCCGAACGCGCGATATCGAGCACTGACGGTCCAGCCAGAATACCAACCGCGATGAAGCTCACGATCAGAGGCTGGCGCAGCATCAGCCCGATGAAGCCAACCGAAGCGGCCAGCACCAAAAGCGCGGCGATTTCATAGAAGATGTAGCTGCTGATTGCGTCGGTCATCCGTTGCATGCCTCCGGCGGTGTTGCGTCGGTGGCCAAACCGGAACGGACATCCGGGCCTGCCAATATGAGAGCTAAGTATCTCGCCGCGTCAGTCAACCCGCGGCGGTCGATTTGGCCGTCAGATCAACCCTTGTTCAGCAAAGAGCGTTTTCAGCGGGCGTTGCGGGCGCGGGCCGATATGGCGGATCACCTCGGCGGCCGCCGCAACCCCCATCCGGCCCGCCAGTTCCAGCTCCTGGCCCGTCGCTAGGCCATAGAGGAAGCCCGCCGCGAATTGATCCCCGGCCCCGGTGGCATCGACGGGGGTGATCTTCTCAACTGGCACTTCGACCTGTTCGTCGTTCCGGCGCAAGATCACCGGGTCGCCAGAGCGGGTGCAGACCAGCGTCGGGCAGACCATCGCCGCCTCGCGCAGCGCCACATCAAGATCGTGGGTTTCATAGAGCGAGAGCCATTCGGCCTCATTGCCGATCACGAAATCCATCTCGTCTTCGATGAGTTGCCGGAAACTGTCCCGGTGCCGGTCAACGCAGAACGGATCGGAAAGCGTGATGCCCGCCTGCCCACCCGCAGCCCGGCAGGCCGCTGCCGCCGCGAGGAAAGCGGATTTGCCTTTATCCTTGTCGAAGAGATAACCCTCCAGGAACAAAAGCCGCGCGGCCCCCATAACGCTCGGGTCGACATCTTCTTCAGAAAGCTCCGAGGACACGCCGAGATAGGTGTTCATCGACCGCTCGCCATCAGGCGAGACAAAGATCATCGAACGTGAGGTCGGCAAATGCTCGCCATCGACCGGGGGGTTCGGGAAATCGGTCCCTTCGACCACCATCCGCTCGGCATAGAACTTGCCCAATGCGTCATCTTTCACCCGGCCCACAAAGGCGGTGCTCAGCCCCAGGGTGCCCAGCCCGGCCAAGGTGTTGGCGACCGAGCCACCCGGCGTCTGTACCCGGTCAGACATCGCGGCATAGAGCACCTCGGCGCGCTCGCGCTCGATCAGCTGCATGATGCCTTTGGTGATCCCCATATTGTCGAGAAAGCTGTCATCGCCATGAGAGATCACGTCGACAACCGCGTTGCCGATGCCGACGACATCATAGGTCTTGGTCATTCTGTTTTGTCCTCGAATTGGCAGAGATCGCGAATGATACACGCGCCGCATTTGGGTTTGCGCGCGACGCAGATATAGCGCCCATGCAGGATCATCCAATGATGGGCATGGTGTTGGAACTCCACCGGGATATGGTCTTCGATGGCGCGTTCGACCGCATCGACATCTTTGCCCAGCGCAATGCCGGAGCGGTTGCCGAGGCGGAAGATATGGGTGTCGACCGCTTGCGAGGGATGCCCCCACCACATGTTCAAAACCACATTGGCCGTTTTGCGCCCGACGCCGGGCAGCGATTGCAGCGCGGCGCGGCTCGATGGCACCTCGCCGCCATATTCCTCGACCAAGATCCGGCTGAGCTTGATAACGTTCTTGGCCTTGTTGCGATAAAGCCCGATGGTCTTGATATGCCCGATCAGCGCCTCTTCGCCCAGATCGAGCATTTTCTGCGGCGTATCGGCAATCTCGAACAGCGCTGCGGTGGCCTTGTTCACGCCCGCATCAGTCGCCTGCGCGCTCAGCGCGACAGCCACAACCAGCGTATAGGCATTCACATGATGCAACTCGCCCTTCGGCTCGGCCTCGGAGGCCTGAAACCGGGTAAAAATCTCATGCAGCGTGTGATAATCGAGCTGTTTGGCCATGTTGGCCACCGTATGGCGCGGCGGCTCTTGCGGGGCAAGCCCTGAATAGCAGCGGAAACCGGATGGCGCGATCCCGGCGCGCTGCATCACGTCGACAAGAAGGCCAAAGCCGGTCGGCAGGCGCTCGCTTTCAAGCAAGAACCGGGTCGCGAAAGCCAGGGCGCCGCCCCTATCTTTGGATCAAAGATGGAGCGTAAGATGACCCATATGACCGAGATCACCCGAGAAACCGCCGATACCGCCTATCATTTCAATGTGGTGCGCCGCGCAATCGACATCATCGATGCCGCTCCGCCCCCGGGCCGTCGCTGGAAGAGCTGGCCGCAGCGCTGCAAATGAGCCCGGCGCATCTCCAGCGGGTGTTTTCCCGATGGGTTGGCGTGTCGCCTAAGCGGTATCAGCAATATCTGACGCTGGATCACGCGAAACGCCTTTTGGCGGAGCGATTCACCGTGCTCGATACCGTGGCCGAGACGGGCCTCTCCGGTGGCGGGCGATTGCACGATCTGTTCCTCCGGTGGGAAGCGATGAGCCCCGGCGACTATGCGCGCGGTGGCGCGGGTCTGACGATCCGCTATGGCTGGTTCGACAGCCCGTTTGGAGAGGCCCTTGCCATGGGCACCGAGCGTGGGCTGTGCGGCATGGCGTTTGCCTCGGAAACCGGGCGCGAGGCAACATTTGCCGATATGCGCGCGCGCTGGCCCAAAGCCATTTATCTGGAAGATCCCGCAGCGCTGGCCGCTTGGGTGGCTGCGGCGTTCGGCCAAACCGGCGAGGCGCGGCTGCATCTGATCGGCGCCCCGTTTCAGATCAAGGTTTGGGAGGCGCTGCTCGCGATCCCTTCGGGCCAGGTCACCACTTATTCCGAGATCGCGCAGGCCATCGGCAACCCGAAAGCGGTGCGGGCCGTGGGCACGGCGGTTGGCAGAAACCCGGTCAGTTGGCTGATCCCGTGCCACCGGGCGCTGCGGAAATCCGGCGCTTTGGCGGGCTATCACTGGGGTCTGCCAGTGAAACGAGCGATGCTGGCCTGGGAAAGCGCGGAGGCGGATGCGCGGGAAAGCGCTTGATCTCGCGCTGCACGAAACCGGCGGGTTTCCGCCCGCGAAAATCGCGGATGTTATTGACTATCAAAGCCCTGCTATAAGACAAAATCAGAAGGTTCGGGCACAACCGGGCCGTTGTATTTTTGGAAGATAAGGGCAGCAGCATGACACTCCGTAAAACCGGCATCGCCGTAACCATGACCGCCACATTGGGCCTGGCCGCTTGCGTGCCGCAAGGCGAACCCATGGGAGAACGCACACAGACCGGCCTGATCGCCGGCGCGCTTGGTGGGGCCGTGCTTGGCGCCGCGGTGGATGACGATGATCGGGGCGCGGCGCGCTGCTCGGGGCGGCAGCCGGTGCGCTTGCTGGCGGGACAATCGGGCAGATCTTGGATCGGCAGGCCCGTGACCTGCGCTCATCGATGGCCAATGATCAGATCTTGATCAACAATACCGGCGAAGAGCTGATTGTGACGATGCCCGAAGGGATTTTGTTCGCCGTAGACAGCGCCGCGATCCGTGCCGGGCTGCAACAGGATATACGCGCCTTGGCCCGCAACTTGCAGCAATATCCCAACAGCACGGTGGACGTGATCGGCCATACCGACAACACCGGATCGGCCTCTTATAACCAAGATCTGTCGGCCCGCCGGGCCAGCGCCGTGGCCGGGGTGATTTTGGAAGAGGGCGTCAATCCAGGCCGCATCCGCAGCTACGGCCGTGGCGAGAATGAGCCGGTTGCAAGCAACCTCACGCCTGAGGGTCGTCAGCTGAATCGCCGGGTCGAGATCGTTATTCGCCCGACCCGCTGATCGGTCCGGCCTGTTATCCAATTGAGCGCCTCTGGCGCATTGGCTTGACCTCACCTTGGCCCCTGCGGGGGCCAAGGCTCAGGCGGGCGCGCACCCATGCGGTTGCGATCTCTTCCCTGGACAATCCGCCCTGTCCGGTCATATGTTTTGACCAATTGGGAGGGAGGAACCCCAAAGATGCCATTTCAGCGGATCGAAGCGGAGAAGCTATCGCATTCGGTTGTGCGCCAGATTGAGCAACTGATTTTACGCGGAATTTTGCGACCGGGCGAGCGCCTGCCCTCGGAACGCGAGCTTAGCGAACGGCTCGGCGTGTCGCGCCCGTCGCTGCGAGAAGCGGTTGCGGAGTTGCAGAACCGGGGCCTCTTGGCCACCCGAGCCGGTGCCGGGATCTATGTCGCAAATGTTCTGGGCAGCGCCTTTTCCGACGCCCTGATCCGGCTGTTTTCAGCACATGACGAGGCGGTGTTCGACTATGTCTCGTTTCGGCGTGATCTGGAGGGTCTGGCCGCGTCCCGCGCTGCGATTCATGGCTCGGACACTGATCTGAAGGTGATCGACACGATCTATCACAAGATGGAAGCGGCACATTCAAAGCGGAACCCCTCAGACGAAGCCGAGTTGGATGCGGAGTTTCACCTTGCGATCATCGAAGCCAGCCATAACGTGATTATGCTGCATATGATGCGGTCGATGTTCGACCTGTTGCGCGAAGGCGTATTTTACAACCGTCAGGTGATGTTCAAGCAACGCACCACCCGCGATGCGCTTCTGGACCAGCACCGGGCAATCAATGACGCGATCCAGGCCCGTGACGCCGAAGCCGCTCGCGATGCGATCACCGCGCATATGGATTATGTCGAGGAAGACCTCAGCAATCAGCAGAAAGCTGATCGCAACGAGGAGATCGCCCGCCGCCGCTATGAACATGAACAGGCGCGCTGATCCGGCCTAGTCGAAATAGAAATCACTCGCGCCCAGGAGACCTAAACCGTCATCCTGCAGGACGTTGAAAAACCAATCCGTTGCGCCATCGCCATCGGAATCCACCTGCACCTGCGTCGCCATCCCACCGAGGATCGACTGCACCCGGAAAGCCATCTGGCCGTCGCCGCTAAACGCCGCCTCTCCGATGAAGATCAGATCATCGGCCAAAGCAGCGGAGAAGGCGATCCGATCACCTTCGGTGCGGTCGTAATCGGTGATCTCGCCACGCAGCCCGGTGGACAGCACGGGGTCGAAGGCAAACAAGAACACATCGGCTCCGCTCCCGCCGGTCATCTCGACAAACGCGGCCTCAGCATCCGCAACCAGCCCATCATCGCCCGTATTGCCAAAGAGCCGGTCATAACTGCCCGCGCCGCTATAGAGATAATCGTTGCCCGCAGCCCCGACCAAGGCGTCATCGCCCGCGCCGCCGTAAAGGCTGTTGCTGTGTTTGTCGCCGAGGATCACATCATCCGCCCCTGACCCGACGATGACCTCGAAACCGGAAAAATCAGTCGCATTCAGCGTGACGGTCTGCCCCTTGGATGACACCACCTGCTCCGCTCGTCCGGTCAGCATATCGATGGTCCAACCATGGGCGCTGTTTTCGCTGAAATCGAGGATATCGCGGACCCCAGTGCCGCCATCGGCAATGTCAAAACCCAACCCTGTGAACACCCGATCATTGCCAGCACCGCCCAGCATAATGTCATCTCCGGCCCCGCCGCCGATCACATCAGCCCCGCCATTGCCTGACAAAGCATCGTTGCCCGCTCCGCCCGACAGCCAATTGGCGGAGTGATCGCCAATCAAGACATCGGCATGGGCAGACCCCGTCAGCCCCTCGATACTGATCAGCGTATCGCCCGCCGCGTCGCCATATTGGGCGGTTCCGGTCAACAACGAGACATGGACGCCCACGCCCGATCCGTCATAGGCGGCGATATCGATGCCTTGGCCGCCGTTCAGAAAGTCCGCGCCCGCGCCGCCGTTGAGGATGTCACCACCATCGCCGCCAACAAGAATATCGGCATCCGCACCGCCAAACATCCAATCATTGCCCGACCCGCCATGCAGTTCATCTCGGCCATCGCCCCCGTCGAGAGTGTCATTGCCCTCATCGCCATAGAGCACGTCGCGCCCACGCCCGCCAAAGGCTTGGTCGTCGCCGCGACCACCGCGGATCGTGTCATGGCCGCGCCCGCCATTCATCCAATCATTGCCATTGCCGCCAAAGATGTAATCGCTGCCTTTGCGGCCATGGATCACATCGGCGCTGTCATAGCCGTAAATCCAATCGGCACCGTCGGTGCCATAGAGCCAGTCCAACCCGTCCGTGCCTGTGATGATCATGGTCAAACCCTCCAGATGTCCCGATGTCTCGTGAGTGTCTGGAGGGGCGGTCTGGGTTCAAAAACAGACCCCGGCCAGATGACCGGGATCTCAGGTCACCACCTTGGGCACGGCTTAGTCCGCAGCGCCGCCTGCGAAACTATTGCCGTTTTGCCAGTCGCAGGGCGCGTCGCGCATTTCCAGATGCAGCCGGTCGCCGGTATAAGGATTGGCGGCGGCCACATCGTCATTCAACTCAATCCCCAAGCCCGGCGCGGTGGGCGCCTCGACAAAGCCGTTTTCGACCTTGGGCCGCCCCGACACCAGCGCCTCATGGAATGGCGTCTCGATCGCCTCCACCATCAGAAGGTTCGGGCAACTCACGCCGAAATGCACATTCGCGGCCCATTCCACCGGCCCGGCATAAAGATGCGGCGCCATCTGCGCGTTATAGACCTCGGCCATCGCGGCGATCTTCTTCACTTCCCAGAGCCCGCCCGCCCGGCCAAGCGCCGGTTGCAATATCCGCGCTGCGCCTTGGCGCAGAACCGGAGCGAATTCGGCCTTGGTGCAGAGCCGCTCGCCGGTTGCCACCGGAATCGATGTGGCGCGCGCCACGTCGGCCATCGCGGCGGCATTGTCGGGCGGCACGGGTTCCTCATACCAAAGCGGATCATAGGGCTCGATGGCCTTGGCCAAGCGGATCGCACCGGCAGTCGAAAACTGCCCATGAGTGCCAAAGAGCAGATCGGCCCGATCCCCCACCGCCTCGCGGATCTGCGCGCAATGGGCCACCGACTGCGCAATATCGAGGCGCGCGGGCATATGCCCGCCCCGCATCGTGTAAGGCCCGGCGGGGTCAAACTTCACCGCCGTCCACCCCTGATCTGCCAAAGCGTCTGCCGCTTCTGCGGCCAGATCGGGGCGAGTCCAGAACGCATCGGCATCCTGATGCGCCATCGGGTAGAGATAGGAATAGGCGCGGAGCCGGTCATTCATCTTGCCACCCAGAAGCGCCCAAACCGGCCGCTCCCGCGCTTTGCCCAGGATGTCCCAACACGCCATCTCTAGCCCCGAAAACGCGCCGATCACCGTTGGATCAGGGCGCTGCGTGAACCCGCTGGAATAGGCGCGGCGGAACATCTTTTCGATATCCTCGGGGTTCTCGCCCGCCATATGTCGGCCAAACACATCCGCGATCACCACTCGCATCGCCTCCGGGCCAACGCCAGCGGCATAGACCTCGCCCAACCCGGTGATGCCGCAGGCCGTCGTCACGCGAACGATCATCCAATAGCGCCCACCCCAACCCGGCGGCGGCGGGGCCGTGACAAAGACCTCAAGATCGGCAAGTTTCATCGGTGCATCCTTCGCTTGAGGCCATCATGGAAAATCAGATCACGTTTCGCAGAATGGGTCCAGACGACCTGGCCACGCTTCTCGCTGTGCCCGACGGATTGTTCGACAACCCGATTGATGCCGAGCAAGCGGCGGCGTTTTTGGCCAGCCCGTTGCATGAGCTCGTGCTCGCCTTCGATGGTGATCTGGTGGTCGGCATGGCGAGCGGCACGGTCTTGCTCCACCCCGACAAAGCGCCCGCGATGTTCGTCAATGAGGTCGGCACGCGAGACAGCCATCTGCGCCAAGGCATTGCCAAGGCCGCAACCGAGCGGCTGTTCGAAATCGCCCGGGCACGCGGGTGCCAAGGCATCTGGCTCGGCACCGAAGCGGACAACGCCCCCGCCTTGGGCCTCTATCGCGCGATGGGTGGAGAGGAACTTCAAGGGGTCTATTTCGGATGGGATAACGGGCTCGGGACCGACTAGAACATGATCACATTGCGGCGCGCCTTGCCCGCTTTGGTGTCGGCAATCGCCTCGTTGATCTGCTCCAGAGACCAACGCCCGGTCACCAACTCATCAAGCTTCAACCGCCCCTGGCCATAAAGCTCCACCATCCAGGGGATGTCGCGCTTCAGCACCACTTCGCCCATCAATGAGCCGCGCATCCCCTGCCCCGTGGCGGCAATGATCACCGGTTCATAGGTCGAGGTGTCGCCCGAATGCGGCATGCCCACTGCATATACTGTGCCCTTCGGCGCCAGCAGCCTCAGCGCCACGTCATAAGCCGGGATCGCGCCAACCGAGACGAGCACGTGATCCGCACCGCGCCCGCCAGTTAGCGCGCGGATCGCCTTCCACGGCTTTGGCTCGCTGGCCAAAACGCCATCGGTCGCGCCGAAAGCTTTCGCATCTTCGAGCTTCGACGGCTCCAAATCCATCGCGATGATCTTCGCGGCACCGGCGATATAGGCTCCCTGGATCGCGTTCAGACCGACCCCGCCCGCGCCGATCACCACCACATTGTCCCCGGGCCGAATGCCCGCCGTGTTCACCGCCGCGCCCACGCCTGTCGGCACACCGCAGGCCAAGAGGCAGGCTGCCTCGGGCGCCAAATCTCCCACCGGCGCGATTTGGCTTTGATCCACCACGACCTTCTCGGCAAAGGCGGCGCATTTCAGGCCCTTCTGCAACACCGTCCCGTCCGCCGCCGTCAGGGTCGGCGGGATCGGCTCGGCGCTGCTGCAAAACACCGCGTCGCCGCTGGCGCAATCGACACAAGCGCCGCAAGACCGGATCAGCGTCACGATCACCCGCGCGCCCTCCTCCACGCCGCTCACCCCAGGGCCGGTCACCGTGACAATCCCGGCCGCCTCATGGCCATAGACAGCGGGCAGCACCCCGCCCCAACCGCCGTCGATATAGGAGATGTCGGAATGGCAGATCGCCACCGCCTCAAGCGTCACCTCGACCTCTCCGGCCTCCGGCGCACGCAAGGATACCTCTTCGATTTTCAGTGGTTCGCCAAAGGCATGGCAGATTGCCGCTTTGATTTTGGTCAAGACTGTCTCTCCATGGTTTCCGGCCAGACTGCGGGGCTTTGCGCCCGCTGCAAGCCCAATCGCGGCATGACTGGCTCATTTGCGGCGCTTGCAGCTTTGCGGGAACTGTCGGAGAAAGACGGGAACGGAGGGCGTGATGAACTGCATTCAACTGGGCGATATCCACTTGCACTACCGCGAAGACGGCGACCCGAAGGGCCGCCCTGTGGTCTTCGCCAACTCGCTTGGGACGGATTTCCGCCTCTGGGATGATGTGATCGCCCGCCTGCCGCAAAACCTGCGGATCATTCGATATGACAAACGCGGCCATGGCCTCTCCGCCTGCCCGCCCGCGCCCTATACGATGGGCACACTTGTCCGCGATGCGGAGCAGTTGCTTGATGCGCTCAAGGTCCGCGATTGCGTCTTTGTCGGGCTCTCGATCGGCGGAATGATCGCCCAGGGTCTCGCCGCCAAACGACTGGACCAGATCCGCGCCGTGGTCCTGTCCAACACCGCGCCCAAGATCGGCACCCGCGAGATTTGGCAGGACCGGATCGCCATGGTCGAAACCGAAGGGCTGACCGCGATGTCGGACGCGATCATGGAGCGCTGGTTCGCCAAACCCTTCCGCGAAAGCACCGCGATGTTGCCGTGGAAACGGATGGTCGAGACGACGCCCGCCCATGGTTATGCGGGCTGCTCCGCCGCAATTGCGGGCACGGATTTCTATACAACCACCGCGGCGCTGCGTCTGCCCGCCTTGGCGATTGCAGGGGATCACGATGGCTCCACCCCGCCCGATCTGATCCGTGAAATGGCGGAACTGATCCCTGGCGCGCGGTTTGTATTGATCCGAGGCACCGGCCATTTGCCCTGCGTCGAGAAACCCGAGGCCTATGCCGCTCTTCTGATCGAGTTCCTCCGCGAGATCGGCCATCTTGAGGGCGCGGCATGAGCGTCTCCCCTTCGACAGCGCGCTGTATCGCGATCTCTTCTGCGACCGTGACACCGCGAAATTGTTCACCGACAGCGCGGAGATTAGGGCGATGCTCTTGGTCGAAGGGGCGCTGGCGAAAGCCCAAGGCGGGCTCGGGATTATCCCGGCAGAGGCGGGCAACGCAATTCATCGCGCAGCGCTAGAAGCGCAGATCGACCCCGGCGCGTTGGCAGGAGCCACGGGTGAGAATGGTGTCTCTGTGCCGGCGCTGGTGACGGCATTCCGCGCCGAGATTGGCGACCCAGAGGCGGCGCATTACGTCCATTGGGGCACCACCTCTCAGGATATCATCGATACGGCGCTGATCCTTCGGCTGCGTCAGGCCCTTCTGCGGATCGAGACAGGAATATCTAAGTTTTGCAATCTATTGGCGGAACATTCTCAAGTACATGCCCAAACCCCAATGGCAGGCCGCACCTATGGGCAACACGCCACACCCACCAGTTTTGGTGCCGTGACCGCCAATTGGGGACAGCCCTTTTTGACGCATTTGGACCGGTTGGAGGGCTTGCGCCCGCGCCTTCTAACCGTCTCCCTCTCGGGCGCCGCAGGGACCGGCGCGGCGCTTGGACCTGATCTGCCCGAACTGACCCGCGCTCTGGCCGACGCGCTTGGGCTGCAAACGGGCCCCGCCCCCTGGCACAGCAAGCGAGATCAGATCGCGGAACTGGCGAGCTGGCTGACACTGGTGACGGGTTCTTGTGGCAAGCTCGGCGAAGATCTTCTGCGCCTGACACAAACCGAGATCGCCGAGATCGATCTGGGCGCAGCGGGTGCCTCTTCGACCATGCCGCAGAAACAAAACCCGGTTGGGCCGTCCGTGCTGGTCGCTTTGGCCCATCACACCGCCGCGCTGAATGGCGCGATGCAAGGCGCGATGCTGCATCCCCATCAACGGGACGGCGCGGCTTGGTTCACCGAATGGTTGAGCCTGCCCGCGATGATCATGGGCGCGGCCAAAGCCGTGCATCTCGCCGCTGATCTTGCCGAAACGATGCTGCCGAACCCGGACCGAATGGCGGCGAATATGGAGGGGCGATTGGGATTGATCCACGCCGAAGCATTGAGTTTTGCCTTAGCGACCAAAATGCCGAGGCCGGACGCACAGCGTAAAATCAAAGAGTTCTGCGCCGAAGCTCAAGCAAAAGGCACACCTTTGCCCGTCCTCTTTGCAGCAGCTTTCCCCGAGATCGATACGCACGCGGCAACCGCCTCTCTCGGACAGGCCCCCGAGATCGCCCGGGCCTTCGCCCTAGCGGTCACTGCTCAAGCCGCGGCCAAAACCTCGGCATAAAGACTGGCATCCACATTGCCCCCAGACGCCGTGGCGATCACCGTATCGCCCTCTAGCGCGTCCCCGTGATAAAGCGCCGCCGCCAGAGCCACCGCCCCGCCCGGTTCCACGACCAGCTTCAAGCGGGTCGCGGCCTCGCGCATCGCCGCGCGCACCTCGTCATCGCTGACCACCAATCCGGGGCCGCAACGCGCCGCCATGATCGGAAAGGTGATCTGCCCCGGCGAGGGTGTCAGGATCGCATCGCACAGACCGGCTTCGGGGCCGTTATTCGTCTCGATCCCGCCCGAGGCCAAAGACCGCGCGGTATCGTCAAACCCTTCCGGCTCCGCCGGGCGAACCCGCATCTCAGGCGCATGCGCTTCAAGCGCGAGGGAAATGCCCGCGGTCAGGCCGCCGCCACCGCAACAGGTGAGAACTTCGGCCTGGGTCACGCCCAGTTCCGCCGCTTGGGCGGCAATCTCCAACCCGCAGGTGCCCTGCCCGGCAATCACCAAAGGCTCATCATAGGGCCGGATCAGGGTCAGCCCGCGCTCGGCCTGAAGGCGGGCGCCAATCTCCTCGCGTTTCTCGCGACCTGCGCGATCATAAAGCACAACTTCGGCGCCAAGCGCGCGGGTATTGGCGATCTTCAGCGCTGGCGCGTCTTCCGGCATGATGATCGTCGCGGGCACCCCGTGAAGCCGTGCCGCAAGCGCCACACCCTGTGCATGATTGCCGGAGGAAAATGCCAAAACGCCTGCCGCGCGGGCCTCCGGCGTCATCCCTGACAGCGCCGACCACGCACCACGAAACTTGAAGCTGCCAGTGTGTTGTAAGCATTCCGCTTTGACAAACACCCGCCGCCCGGCGATCTCATCCAGAAAGGGCGACGACAGCAGTGGCGTGCGTCTGACATGGCCGCGAGCACGTTGAGCTGCCGCCTCGATCATCTTGATATCACTCATGAAAGACCGTCCAAAAAATCAGAGAGAAGGGTGATACATCCCGGCTCATCCAGAAACGGCACATGGCCGCGATCCGGGATTTCGGCATAGAGCATATCGGGGCGGCGGCGGCGCATCTCACCCGCCGTTTCCACAGAAAGAAGATTGGAGTTTGCCCCGCGGATCAATCCGAGCGACAGCCCCTCAAGCGCATCGAAAAGCGGCCAAAGGTCCGGCGCGGGCTGGCTTGTGTCAAAGGCCGGGGCCACAGCCTCGCGCAGCCGCGCATCATAGCGCAGATGCAGCCGCCCATCCTCCTCCCGCCACAGGCGCCGCGCGAAATCGGCCCATGTCGCGTCCGGCACATTCTGAAAATCCGGCGCATAGGCGGCGGGTAGCGCGGTGGCGGCCTCCGCCAAACTGCGATAGGCGGGCGGGCGACCGATATAGGTCATGATCTGGTCCAACCCGCTCGGATCGATCACCGGTCCCACATCGTTCAACACCGCCCCCAACAGCCGGGCTTTCGCCGTCGCCGCCAGCATCATCGCGACAAGGCCACCCCGCGAGGTGCCCAGGATCGCGACCTTCTCCAACCCCAGGTGGTCGAGAAGCGCCAGCACATCTTGCGCCTCCTGCGGCACTGAATAACTCATCGGATCGGGCGCGTAATCGGATGCGCCCCGCCCCCGGAAATCCATTCGTATGATCCGCGCACGATCCGAAAAACGATCCAGAACAGGTTCAAAATCTTCCATATTCCGGGTCAGCCCCGGCAGGCACAGAAGTGGCACGCCCTGGCCTTGATCGTCATAGGCTAGGTTTAACCCATCAGACGACGGCGCATAGCTGATCATCCGCGTGCCAATCCCGCCATCTCGGGCACGCTGGTGAGGTCTTCGACCACTTGACCCGGCTGGCCTGGCAATCGATCCATCGGCTCGCCCGCCCGGTTCACCCAGAGAACCTGGAACCCATAAGACGCCGCCGAGGCCGCATCCCACCCGTTGGACGACACAAACAACACCTCGTTTTTCGGTACGTCGAAATGGCGCCCCACCAATCCGTAGACCCGCGCGTCGGGTTTGAAGATCCCTTCATCTTCGACGCTCAACACCGCATCAAGCACGGGGCCGATCCCGGCGCTGTCGACCGCGCCCTCAAGCATTCGGGGCGAGCCATTCGACAGAATCGCGGTCTGCAACCCGCCGGCCTTTAGAGTCGCCAGCATTTCGGGCACTTCGGGATAGGCTGGAAGGGTCCAATACAGCCCCAAAAGCCGATCACGCAGCGCGGGGTTGGCTTGATCCGTCACATCCAGCGCCCAATCGAGCGCGTCTTGGGTGACCTGCCAAAAATCAACATGATCGCGGGTGATCGCCCGAATCCACGAATATTGCAGTTGTTTGTTTCGCCAGTGGCTCGACACTTGCTGCCAAACTGCAGCAAATCCTTCGAGCCCGTCTTCTTCCGCCAAGTTACGCGCCGCAGCGTTCACATCAAACAAAGTACCATAAGCATCGAAAACGCAGGTAGAAATCGGCATTCACGCGCCCTCCCCGTTTCGTCGGGCGCATGGTGACACAGCCGGTGCCATCCCACAATTCGCAAGATGAGTCTTTACCGGGTTCAGCGAAAGCAAAAGGCTTACGCGTCAGCAAAATAGGCTTGCTTTGCTGAGAAAAATCCGCGTCAGAAGACGTGTTTTTCTCGCCTGCATTCGTCGGAAGAGATCAAAGGTTCTCCGGCTGCATCATGCCGAGCACGTGATAGCCACCATCGACTGTGATGATCTCGCCTGTGGTGCAGGCGCCGTAATCCGAGATCAGATAAACAGCGGTCCCGCCGATCGCCTCAAGGGTCGCATTGGCCCGCAGGGGCGCGTTGGCCTCGGTGGCCTTGAAGGTTTTTCGAGCCCCACCAATGGCCGCCCCCGCAAGCGTTTTCATCGGCCCCGGGCTAATCGCATTCACCCGAATGCCATCTGGCCCAAGATCATTGGCCAGATATCGCACGGCTGATTCCAGCGCGGCTTTGGCCACACCCATCACATTGTAAAACGGCGTGACGCGGTTTGAGCCCTGATAGGTCAGGGTCAGGATCGTCCCCCCTCGGGCATCATTTCCGAGGCGCGCTTGGCAACGTCGATCAGCGAATAACAGGAGATCGTCAGCGAGGTTTTGAAATTCTCCCGCGTGGTGTTGATGAACCTGCCAGTGAGTTCGGTTTTATCTGAAAACGCAATGGCATGGATGACGAAGTCAACCTGCCCCCATTCGTCTTTCAAACGTCCGAAACAGGCATCAAGCGACGCATCATCCGTCACATCCACATCAATCAGAATGTCCGAGCCGAGCGACGCGGCCAGCGGTTCCACCCGTTTGCCAAAAGCCTCGCCCTGATAGGAAAACGCCAGCTCCGCCCCTTCGGCATGCAGTGCTTTGGCAATACCCCATGCAATCGAGCGATCATTGGCCACACCCATGACCAGCCCGCGTTTGCCTCTCATCAAATCTGCCATTTTTGTTATCCGCTATATTTCGACAGCAACATTGAGCCGTTGGTGCCGCCAAACCCAAACGAGTTGGTCATCACCGTGTCGAGCCCCGCATTTTCGACCATCTCCGTGGCGATCTCTTCCGGGGCAAGTCCTGGGTCCAGCGTCTCTACGTTGATCGAAGGGGCAATGAAATCGCTCTCCAACATCAGAAGGCAGAAACTAGCCTCCAACGCACCGGCCGCGCCTTGGGCATGACCGGTCATGGATTTGGTGGAGGACACCGGCGGCGTCGCGCCCTCTCCGAAGACCCGGCGCACCGCTTCGACCTCGCCAACGTCTCCGACCGGGGTCGAGGTGCCATGCGCGTTGATATAGCTGACCTTGCGATCTGCGGGCAGCGTGTCGAGCGCTAGCCGCATGGCGCGCTCTCCCCCCTCGCCGGAGGGGGCCACCATGTCATGACCGTCCGATGTCGCGGCGAAGCCGGTGACCTCGGCATAGATCTTTGCGCCACGCGCGACGGCACGGTCCAGCTCTTCCAGCACCAAGATCGCGCCGCCGCCGCCAATGACGAATCCGTCGCGATCAGCATCGAAAGCCCGGCTCGCGCGGGTGGGCGTATCGTTATATTTCGAAGACATCGCGCCCATCGCGTCGAACAGGCAGGAGAGCGTCCAATCCAGCTCCTCCGCACCCCCGCGAACATAACGTCCTGCTTTCCCATCATAATCTGTTCAGCCGCCACCCCAATACAATGCAAAGAGGTAGAACAGGCAGAGGTTATCGAATAGTTGATGCCCTTAATCTTGAAGGCCGTCGAAAGATTGGCAGAGATCGTCGACGACATGCATTTCGGCACCGCAAAGGGCCCGATCCGCTTGGTCGCGCCGGTCTTCAACACGCTCTGATGTGCGGCGAACATCGCGCTCGTCGATGGCCCGCCAGAGCCCGCAATCAACCCCGAACGCTGATTGCTGACCTCGCCCTCGTTGAGTCCGGCATCGGCAATCGCCTGTTGCATCGCAATATAGGCATAAGCCGCCCCAGGCCCCATAAACCGCAATGTGCGCTTGTCGATATGTTCCGACGGGTCAATCTTCACCGTCCCAGCGATCTGGCTGCGAAAGCCGTGCTCGACCATGTCAGGGACCCCTTCGATCCCCGACGTACCCGCTTTCAGGGCCGCCGTGACCTCAGCGGCGGAGTTCCCAATGGGTGAGACAATGCCCAACCCTGTAACAACCACTCGGCGCATCCCGGCACCCTCCTTGGCAAATCTCAGCTTTCCGACAACGCGACTCGCATGTCTTTGACCTGATAAATCACTTCGCCATCGGCTTCGACCCGGCCATCGGCCACACCCATGGTCAACCGGCGCGTTTGGATCGCTTTGGTGAAATCAACATAATAGGTCAGCATCTTTCGGTCGGGTCGCACCATCCCGGTTAGCCGAACCTCGCCAACACCAAGCGCATAGCCGCGCCCCTGCCAGCCGCGCCAGCCCAGGTTGAACCCGGTGAGCTGCCAGAGCCCATCAAGCCCGAGACAGCCCGGCATGATTGGATTTCCCGGGAAATGGCACTCGAAAAACCACAGATCCGGCGTGATATCGAACTCAGCGACCACATGGCCTTTGCCGTGCTCCCCGCCATCGCCCGAGATATCGGTGATCCGATCCATCATCAGCATCGGCGGCTCTGGCAGTTGCGCATTTCCGGGGCCAAACAGCTCACCGCGCGCGCATTTCAGCAGCCCTTCTTTGTCGAAGCTCGTTGGATAATCTGCCATATGTCCCTGCCCACCCCTATATCTAGCATTCTCAGATGCGTTTACGCCCACGTCCCTATCATTCAGGGTGCAAAGCTGGCAAGGGTGGCTCGAGATGCCGCAGTTGCGAAGCAATCGCGCGAATCCGTTTGAAAAATGGGCTCGGAGCACTCTATATAAGGGTGGAAACGCAAGGAAAGCCCCCGCTGATGACACCAGAAGCCCTCGAACGCGGCACAAAATGGCTTGCACAGGCCGATTTGCGGCCGACGCGCCAGCGCCTGTCTTTAGCGACGCTCTTGGTTGGCGACGGTCAAGATCGCCATGTGACGGCCGAAGGATTGCACGCGGCAGTGCTTGGCACCGGCGACAAGGTCTCCCTTGCGACGGTCTATAACACGCTGAAGGCCTTCTGCGATGCAGGGCTGATGCAAGAGGTGACCGTTGATGGCTCGCGATCCTATTTCGACACGCGGATGGATGACCACCCGCATTTCTATTGGGAAGATGAGGCGAAGCTGACGGATGCGCCCGCGGCTGAGTTGAAAATCACCTCGCTCCCTGCCCCGCCGGACGGCCATGAGATCGCCAAAGTCGACGTGGTGATCCGTCTTCGCCGAAAAGACTGACGCGAAAACCCGATATTCTTACGAAATTCACACGGTTTCCTTGATGAAACCGTCGGGGCGCGTTTTCCGCTAGCCTTTGCGCCCGCGGCATTGTAACGCCCCTCTCAACTCCTTCTTTGACCCAAGGCCGCCTCTCATGGACCTCCGCAATATCGCGATCATCGCGCATGTCGATCATGGCAAAACAACGCTTGTCGACGAGCTGCTCAAACAATCCGGCGCGTTCCGCGACAACCAAGCCGTGGCCGAACGGGCGATGGACAGCAACGACCTGGAACGCGAACGCGGGATCACGATCCTGGCCAAGGCGACCTCGGTCGAATGGAATGGCACCCGGATCAATATCGTCGACACGCCCGGCCACGCCGATTTCGGCGGCGAGGTGGAGCGCATTCTCTCAATGGTGGATGGGGTTGTTTTGCTCGTCGATGCCGCAGAGGGTCCGATGCCGCAAACGAAATTCGTGACCTCCAAGGCGCTGGCGCTTGGCCTCCGCCCGATCGTGGTCTTGAACAAGGTCGATAAGCCCGATGCCGAACCGGACCGGGCGCTGGATGAGTGTTTCGACCTCTTCGCCAATCTCGGTGCCGATGACGACCAACTCGATTTCCCGCATCTCTACGCCTCAGGCCGGTCCGGTTGGGCCGATGACAGCCTGGAAGGCCCGCGCAAGGACCTCTCCGCGCTCTTCGATCTGGTGGTGGATCACGTCCCCGCCCCGAAACAGGTCGATCAGGCCGAAGAACCCTTCCGGATGCTGGCCACCACGCTCGGCTCCGACCCGTTCATCGGGCGTATCCTCACCGGTCGTGTCGAAAGCGGCACGTTGAAAACCGGCGAAACCGTCAAAGCCCTCAGCCGCGATGGCGAGAAGGTCGAGCAATTCCGCGTCACCAAGATCCTGGCGTTCCGCGGCCTGGCGCAGCAACCGATCGACCTCGCCGAAGCGGGCGATATCGTCAGCCTTGCGGGCATGTCGAAAGCCACGGTGGCCGACACGATCTGCGATCTCTCCGTCACTGACGCGATCCCTGCGCAACCCATCGATCCGCCCACCATCACCGTCACCTTCGGCATCAATGACAGCCCGCTGGCTGGCAAGGACGGCAAAAAGGTCCAATCGCGCGTGATCCGCGAGCGCCTGATGAAAGAGGCGGAATCCAATGTCGCGATCCGTATCACCGACACGCCGGGCGGCGAGGCTTTCGAAGTGGCAGGCCGGGGCGAATTGCAGATGGGTGTGTTGATCGAAAACATGCGCCGCGAGGGGTTCGAGCTCTCAATCTCCCGGCCGCAGGTGCTGTTCCGCGAAGAAGATGGTCAGCGTGTGGAGCCGGTCGAAGAAGTCACCATCGATGTGGATGACGAATATACCGGCGCGGTGATCGAGAAGCTGACCGGCCCACGCAAGGGCGAGCTTTCCGAGATGAAACCGGCCGGCGCTGGCAAGACCCGCATCGTGGCGCAGGTCCCTTCGCGCGGCCTGATCGGCTATCACGGCGAATTCCTGACCGATACGCGCGGCACGGGGGTGCTCAACCGCGTGTTCCACGCCTGGGAGCCGTATAAAGGCCCGATCCCGGGTCGGCGCGCGGGGGTTCTGATTTCTATGGAAGACGGGGTGAGTGTCGCCTACGCGCTCTGGAACCTCGAAGAGCGCGGCAAGATGTTCATCGGCGCGCAGGAGGCGATCTACACCGGTATGATCATCGGTGAGCATTCCCGCGACAATGATCTGGAAGTGAACCCGCTCAAAGGCAAGAAGCTGACCAATGTCCGCGCCTCAGGGTCGGATGAGGCCGTACGCCTGACCACGCCGGTCACCATGTCGCTGGAACAAGCCATCGCCTATATCGACGACGATGAGTTGGTCGAAGTCACGCCCAACGCGATCCGCCTTCGCAAACGTTTCCTCGACCCGCATGAGCGCAAACGGCAAGCCCGCGCGGCCAGCTAAACGCAAAAAAAGCGGCACCCATCTGGTGCCGCTTTTCTTTATCATCAATATATTATGTGGCGCCTTTAATCCGATGATCCGCCACAAGGCAGCAGATGATCCATCGACATGGACGGCTGATCACACCCTGCCTCGCCAACGATTTTCGCCGGCACGCCAGCAACCGTTTTGCAGGCCGGGACATCTTCCAACACAACCGACCCCGCCGCGACGCGAGAGCAATTGCCGACATGGATGTTGCCAAGCACTTTCGCGCCCGCCCCGATCAGAACACCATCGCCGATCTTCGGATGCCGGTCCTCTTCTTCTTTGCCCGTCCCGCCCAACGTCACCGAATGCAGCATCGAGACATTGTCGCCGACCACCGCCGTCTCACCGATGACGATGGAATGGGCGTGGTCGATCATGATCCCCTGCCCGATCCGCGCCGCCGGGTGGATATCGATCCCGAAGGCTTCGCTCACCCGCATCTGGATGAAATAGGCGAAATCCTTCCGCCCCTCGCGCCATAGCCAATGGCCGATGCGATAGGCTTGGATTGCCTGAAAACCCTTGAAATAAAGCAAAGGTTGCAAAAACCGATGGCACGCCGGGTCGCGTTCATAAACCGCAACGATGTCTGCGCGCGCCGCGACCCCAAGCATTGGATCGGCGGCAAAGGCCTCATCAGCGATCTCGCGCAATATCTGTTCCGACATATCGCCGGAGGCCAGTTTTTGCGCCACCCGATAGGCCAGCGCTTTCTCCAATGTTCCGTGATGAAGGACGGTGCCATGCACCAGCCCGCCCAAGAGCGGCTCCGCCTGCACGGCCTCGCGCGCCTCGGCAGTAATCCGGGTCCAGACTGGATCGATCTCCGCGATATGTGACTGACGCTCCGCCATGGCGGTCTCCTTCAAGGCTCTGCCGATCCTTTATACCAGATAGGAAGGCAAGCCCAAGAAAGAAACCGTGATGGGCCCCATCATCAAACCCAATTGGGCAAAGACAGCATCGCGTAATGGGCCGCCAAGCGCACCGTTCCGCCCGTGAAATCCGGCCCATCCGCGCTGATCAGCAACTCGGTCGGCGTCCAATAGACCGTCGGCGTCGACGGGCCAGACACAAAAGAATTCTGCGCCACGCCAAGCCCCGAACCATAACGCTGCGCATCGCCTGCGACGCCCGAGCGCCAGGTCGTGGCTCCGCCAAGCGCCTGCGTGACAAGCCCCGTGACGCCAAAGACAATCGACCGTTCTGGAAAGATCACCGGCGTGGTGACCGCCGGCCCAGCGGTGATCGGCACATCGATCTCAACCGAGCGCAACGCCATCCCAGCGCCATTCTGCGTCAGCGTCACCGCGCCATCGCGCCAGCTGTCGCCATCATGCATCGCCAACACGCCCTGATCCAAAATCACGGCGCGGAATCCTTGCTGCGGTGAGATGAAATCCCAGCCATTGTTGACATAGATTGCGATCTCACCGACCTGACCGGACCATGCGTCGGTGGCCCCGATCGGCACGCCATAACAATCGCCGTCCTCCGCAAGAACCGGCGGCGTGCTCTGCGTGACAGAGATCAAGCGCAGTTGCACCATCCCGTCCAACTGGCACAAGGCTTCGTTCACGGTGACATGTTTTTGTGCTTGAGACGGGCTCAAAAGCGGCAAGTTCAGTTGTGGTGTGTTAGTCATCGATCATGATCCTTGTGAAGGGGCCCGGGCCGAAGCGGCCGGACACTTGCGCGACTTGAATGTCAAAGGGTGGTGTCGTGCTATCGCTGGTGCGTTCGGCGGTGCTGTAGGTCCAATTCGGCGTGTTCACCGTCGCCTCGCGCTTCAGCCCGTCAGCGTCCGAGACGCGGATCAGATAGGCCTCGATATCTTCGCCAAGCGGCACCTCCGCGCCCTGCCAGCTGTCGCCATCAATCCGGGTTCGCCTGATCCAGCTGACCTCCAAGCCAGCGCCACTCCGCCGGGCCCTGACATGCGCCGGTGCATAGGGCCGCAACCCGACCCCATCAAAGGCCAAAACGCGCTCTTGATAGCTCTCGTCGCTCAGCGACCGCTGCGCCGGGCCAACACGGTAGTACCGCTCCAAACCTCGGGCCGAACTGGGCAATTCGATCTGCTCGGGCCGTCCATCCAACACAACAAAGAAGCTGCCGTCTGGCCAAACATCCGGCATCACGCCATCGGTTCCCGCCTGGCCCCGCAACAACATCGAGAGCGCCCATTCATTCGGGGCCACCATCTCGGCATTGGCAAACTGGATGATCTCCCACGGGCCGCTGTCTCCAGCACCAATCGCCGCCACATTGCCCCCGTTCAAAACGCCCGCCAGATCCGTCGAAGACAGAGCGCCGCTCGATCCAATCGTGATCCGCACTGGCGTGGCGCGGTCCCAAAGACCTGGCTTGGCGGCAAGAAGGGGTGTCTTCAGATGTCCAATAACCGATCCAATCTGGATCAGTCGGTTGAGCTTGTACCCACTATTGGTGCTTGACGAGTACATCGCCACTTGCCCGGGCCAGGGTCGGGCCGCCACCGCCAGATGCGGGGCCTGCGCCACCTCATCGCCCGTCAGAAGTGGCAAATCCATAAACATCGGTTGCACTGGCAAGGGCGGCACGAAGGCCTGCTGTTCCACCGGCGCATCAGTCGCATCCGATGCCTCCGAAAGGCTTGGCTCCACCCGCACGGCTTCAATCCGGCGCGCGCCCACATCTTCCACGCGGTCGATCCGCCAGGTCGACCCATCCTCCAGCGCCACCATGTTGCCAGCGCCCAGCGCGCGCTGCGACGGCGGCAAATCAAACGCCACCGTGTCGCGCGCAACCCGAGCCTCCGACAGCCACCGCTCCGCAATCCCGCGCGCTTCTGCCTGGGTCAACGCCAATGGCAACTCGCTCTGGCTCACGCCGATATCTGCGTCATCCGGGAAGATCGCTTCGGCCACCCGGGATTCAAATGCGCCATCAGCCTCGGTAAACCCAACCCGCACCCGACCAACCGTCTCCGCCTCAGACGCGCGGGTCAAACGCATGCCCGCCGCGCCATCCTCATCGGCGGCGGTATCCCTCTCCGCGATCTCGGCGCCTGGCAGGTCCGGAAGGTGTTGGAACACCAATTTCCCATCCCGCTCCACGGCACCGAACCCATAGGCCAGCATCAAGGGCTGCAACCGCGCCCGGGGCGTCTCCACATCAGAAGACACATGACCCCGCACAAATCCAAACAGGCGCGAGACGTCATAGTCGGTCACCCCACTGCTCTCGCAAATCTCGGCCACCACCATCGCAAGTGGCTGCCCGGCAGAGCGTCCGGTTATCCAATGCCCGCGCCCATGGTTCGCCCCATCGCTCCACTGGGCCAGATCATTTGGAAATGCCGGCCAGGGTCGCGCATCCCACGCCCAGACATGCGCCTTGGATACGTCGATCATCGGGCCATCATATTGGTCGGACGTCGGGTTGTTCGCCGGGTTGGTCCAATAGGCCATAGTCGCGCGCAGATATTGCGCCTGGATCAGATCATCGCGCCGCCCGTTAGAAAAATAGGGCAACGTGCTTTCCGAACTCTTCGGATCCAGGAACTTGTTCGGCTGATTGGTGCCCTTGTCGACCGCGCCACAGCCGATTTCATCCACCCAGGCCGCATCAAATTGCGGCCCGCGCAGCGCTTCCGGATCATGCGCCGAGTAAAGCCGCGCCTCCGCGCCGTTCGGCCAGACCAACATCCGCTCGCCCGACACCCATCGCGGGCGGCGATCAGGTGGAGAGCAGGCCAATAGCCCGCTCTCCCCTTTCACCATCACCGCCAAGGCCTGATCATAGGTCTCGCCAATCAAGGCCACGCGGCGTGGCCGTCCCGGCACTCCCGGCGTTCCACCTTCAACCATCGATCTGACCCATTCGGCCCCGGCGCGGGTCTTGCCCGCGCCACGACCGCCCAAGATCACCCAGGTCCGCCAATCTCCCTCCGGCGGCACCTGATGCGGCAAAGCCCAGATATCGAAGATATAGGGCAAGGCCGCCAAGGCCTCATCACTCAGCCCTGCCAGAAACGCCTCCACCACTTCGGGCGGCTCTGAGGCAAGCCAGGCGGAGGTCGATCTCGGCTCGTGCGGCGTCGAGGTCGAGCTGTCCGGCCCCTGGTCCGGCTCCATGTTTGTCTCCTGCTGCACGCGCCTTCTCCTCCATCTGAAGAGCGAACAGGAAGGCGGCATTCATCGCCTTGAGGTCTTTCGAGACCGCCTGTTCCCCCGTCGCTGCCTCGGCCCGCAGCGCATCCACCGCTGCTTCCAGAGCCTCCAGCGTCACTTCAAAGGCCTTCATCGCCTGCGACACGACCCGTTCCGCCCGCGCCGCCGCCTGCCGCTCCGTTTCCGAAGCCGGTGTTTCGTGAGTAATAGCTGACATGTTTAAAAATCCCCGTGCTTGAAACCCCGCACGAGCAGAAACGAAAAAGCGACCACGGGGATTACCTCCCGGGCCGCTTACCCACTTCTTCCAGCATGTCACAAGTGATGCCAGAGACCGTTCGCATAGTCAATAAGTTTTTTATTTCCAAAGGGTTAACGAAGTGCGTACGCACTCACACTCTGTTAACCTCGCCTTCTCTGCTTAACAAATATCCCGGGGAGCGCGAGGGGCTGGCCCCTCGCCCGGCCTGCAACGCTTACTCGGTCGCCGCCGCGTCCCGTTCCGCCTCAATCTGGCGCCAGCGCGCGACATTTCGGTTATGCTCATCAAGGGTTTCGGCAAAGGCATGCCCACCGGTCCCGTCAGCAACGAAGAAGATGTAATCTGTCGCATCGGGGTTCACCGCCGCCTCAATCGCCGCCCGCCCCGGGTTCGCAATCGGTGTCACAGGCAACCCATCAATCACATAGGTGTTCCACGGATTATCATCGCGCAGTTCGCTCTGCCGAATGCCCCGGCCCAAGACACCCCGCCCATTCGTCACGCCATAAATCACCGTCGGGTCGGTCTGCAGCCGCATCCCGCGATTCAAACGATTCTCAAAAACCGACGCCACCGCCCCCCGCTCATCGGGCACCGAGGTCTCTTTCTCAATGATCGACGCCAGGATCAGCGCTTCCTGAGCACTGTCCAGCGGCACGTCATCCGCCCGCCCGGCCCAGGCCGCAGCCAAAATCTCCTGCTGCGCGGCGACCATCTGATCCAGCAATTCCTGCCGATCCGCCCCGCGCGTCACCTCATAGGTGTCCGGTGCCAACGTCCCCTCATCGGGCAACTCTGGCACCTCGCCGCTCAAAAACTCCGCCTGGTTCAGCCCCTCGACAATCTGCCAGCTGGTCAGCCCCTCGGGCACCGAAACGCGATAGACCACCCGCGCATCGCTCCCGGTCAGCTCGCGATAAACCTCCGGCACCTCTTCTTCATAAGCGAAGGTTGCGAGTTCCACGATCTCGCCCGTCCCCGGCACTCGCTCCCGCAGCCGGATCTCGCCGGTGCCCTGATTGCGCAACACGAATGTCGCGGTGTAACGGAAGGTCGAGGCCCCGCCAGAGGTCACAATCTCCAGGATATCGACCATCGAGGCGCCGGCCGGGATCTCGTAATTGCCGAACCGCAACTCGCCCGCCTGGCCTGTATAATCCGCCCCCAGCCGAAAGATCATCGCGCTTGAAATCGCACCGTCCTCGGCCAAGTCCTCCGAAACGGCCCGCAAACTCGCGCCGCGTTCGACCTCGAAGAAAATCGCCTGCTCCAGCGGGCCTTCAGTCGTAAACTCCCGCTGCCCCCAGCCAATCGCCCCCGCAAAGGCGATAAACGCCACAATCAGAAAACTCAGCCCGTTCGCGGCGATGTGTTTCCACATGTGATCAGACTTTCCCCATAATCAGGCAGGCATTGGTCCCGCCAAAGCCAAAGGAATTGGACTGCACGACGTTGATCTCACCTTCCACCTTGGTGTTGGCGCAGAGGTTGATCGCTGTCTCGGCGGCTGGATTGTCCAGATTGATCGTCGGCGGCGCCACCTGATCGCGCAGCGCCAAGATTGCGAAAATCGCCTCAATCGCGCCTGCCGCGCCCAGCAAATGCCCGGTCGCGGATTTCGTCGAAGACATCAGCAGATCGCCCGCATGATCCCCCATCAGCCGCTCGACCGCACCCAACTCGATCGTATCGGCCATGGTCGAGGTGCCATGCGCGTTCACGTAATCCACCGCAGACGGCTCCAGCCCGGCGCGTTTCAACGCCGCCCGCATGGCCCGTTCCGCACCTTCATGATCCGGCGGCGGCGCGGTGATGTGATGCGCGTCGCCCGACAGGCCATAGCCAAGAATCTCGGCGTAAATCGTCGCGCCACGCGCCACTGCGTGCTCATATTCTTCCAGCACGACAACGCCTGCGCCCTCGCCCATCACGAACCCATCGCTATCGGCATCCCAAGGGCGGCTGGCCTTCTCCGGCTCATCGCCGCGCTTGGTGCTGAGCGCCTTACAAGCGTTGAAACCGGCCACGCCAATCGCCCCAATCGGGCTTTCCGCGCCGCCTGCGATCATCACATCAGCATCATCCAGCATGATAAGCCGCGCCGCATCGCCGATGGCGTGGGCACCTGTGGAACACGCCGTCACCACCGCATGGTTCGGCCCTTTGAAGCCATAGCGAATGCTGACCTGGCCAGAGACCAGATTGATCAACGCACCCGGCACAAAGAAGGGCGACACGCGCCGCGGCCCACGCTCGTTCAACGTGATCGAGGTGTCGGCGATGGAATTCAAACCGCCGATACCAGATCCAATCATCACGCCCGTGCGTTCCAGGCTCTCCCGATCTTCCGGCGTCCAACCGGCATCCTTCACCGCCTGATCCGCGGCCGCCATGCCGTAGAGGATAAATTCATCGACCTTGCGCTGCTCTTTCGGCTCCATCCAATCGTCTGGATTGAAGGTCCCGTCCGAGCCATCGCCGCGCGGCACTTCGCAAGCATAGGTGGTGGCAAATCCGGTGGTGTCGAATTTGGTGATCGAACCCGCGCCCGACTGCCCATCCAAAAGCCGTGACCAGCTTTCTTCCACTCCACATGCCAATGGCGTAACCAGCCCCAGCCCCGTGACAACCACTCGACGCATGATCTGCCCCTCTTTCTTTAGCGCAATCCGCCACCTGATACCGTGTCAGCGGACCCAGGCGCAATCCCTCGCGCGCGACGACCCGTAACCCGGCAAGATGCGACGGATCAGAGCGCGCCCAGCCAAAGCGCCACGCCTTTGCACGGTGCTCATAGCTGGAGCAGCTGCCACACCCTGCGGTTCAGAGATAGTGTTTCAATACAAATACCTACGATACGCTTGGCAAGGGCCGTTCCAACACCGTCCGGCATGTTTTTCAACGGCTGACGCTCTCCAAGCGGTCTTAATCGCTGTGCGCAACACTTGCTTCTGAAACAGAAAGCGCGCTGCGTTTTTGACCAAGGGCCGATTGCCGAGCGCGGAGGAGATATACACTCAACAGTTAAGATGACGCAGCAAAATTCTGACCCGCACAAATGAAAACAGCGCCCCCGTGGGCGCGCTGTTCACAAAAACTGTTATGCCCCAGAGGGCCGGAACAGATTACTGAGCTTCTTTGATGAATTTCACCGCATCGCCGAAAGTCTGGATCGTTTCCGCCGCATCATCGGGGATCTCGATACCGAACTCTTCTTCAAACGCCATCACCAACTCAACGGTGTCGAGCGAATCTGCGCCCAGATCGTCGATGAACGACGCATTCTCGGTCACTTTATCCTCTTCCACACTCAGGTGCTCGACGACGATTTTCTTCACGCGATCTGCGATGTCGCTCATAATCTTTCCTCATCCGTTACGGGCAGGCACATGCCCCGCCGCATTTCGTTTCGCCATCTGGCGGTTTCTGGCCCGGTTTCCCGGCCCCATCCGTCAGGCGTTTCCGCCCCCCGGCAAATCTGCGCCGCCTATAGCACACTCCGACGCGAAGGCAACTATGCAGGTCTTGGTTTTTCAATCCCCTCCTCGGGCGGTTATCAACCTCTTTCCCCTGCAATACGGTGCTTTAGAAACCCGAGCCGCTCCGCGATACCGCGACTCGCCTCGGGCGCCCGCCCCGCTGTCAGATGCCAAACATGGGGTACCGAGGTCCAAATATCCAGAACCGCCTTGAGCCCACTTCGCCTTAGGCTGCGCGACCAATGACTGTCGGCACCTGTCCTTGGGCAGAGCGCGGGCGCTCATTTCCACCTTGCCGGCAGTGTATTGCAAACCGCTCTGACAGGTTCGGTTATGTCATCAAGAGAACTTGGGAAGCATGATTTATAGGCGCAAAATCGAGATCACACCGGGTATATCATGGGTTGTGCTCTAGACGATGGGATGTCATGTGTTCCGCATATGTTCCATTTTAGGTGAGGCTTAAAATGTCCCTGAATTATGTGATGATCGGGTCCAATGATGTAGCAAAGGCCAGAGCTTATTTTGATGCTGTCTTGCCCCTCATTGGGGGAACCGTGGCCATGGAGTTCATGCCCCATGGTTTTTGCTATCGTCTACGGGGCGGCGGGCGGATTTGGGTGACGCCGCCGTTTAACAAGGAAGCAGCAACGCCAGGTAATGGAAATATGGTCGGCCTGCGATGCGAGAATGAGGCCGAAGTGCAGGCGGCCCACGCAGCGGCACTCTCTGCTGGTGGCACCAATGAGGGGGAGCCGGGGCCGCGTCCGCAATATGGGCCTGATTTCTACGGAGCCTATGTCCGTGATCTTGACGGCAACAAGATGAGCTTTGTTTACTTTGGCGATGCGGACTGATCGTGGTTGATGGCGTTCGGCACTCTCAAATCCTTACCGCATTGCGCGAGTGTGAGAGCGCCGTTTTTTTCTCTGCCATCTGAAAGAATGGCGGCTGCGACTGGCGGCTTTCATGCCGATACCGCGCCAGCAACAAGCTCAACCGCTGCTGGCGCGATGCAGGATCAGAGCATCGCCATCCCGCCATTCACATGCAGGGTTGTTCCGGTGACATACCCCGCTTCGGGGCTCGCCAGATAAAGCACCGCGGCAGCGATCTCACCCGGTACGCCCATCCGGCCCGCCGGGATCTGCGCCAGGATCTTGCCCTTCTGATCCTCGGTCAGCTTGTCGGTCATCGCCGTCTCAATGAAACCGGGTGCCACCGCATTCACGGTGATCCCCCGCGACGCAACCTCATATGCCAGCGATTTCGACATGCCGATCATGCCCGCCTTCGACGCGGCGTAATTCCCCTGCCCCGGATTGCCAGTCGCGCCCACAACCGAACTGATATTCACGATCCGGCCCCAACGTGCCTTCATCATGCCTCGGAGCACGCCACGGCAGAGCCGCATCGTCGAGGTTAGGTTGACCTCCAGCACAGAGGCCCATTCCTCATCCGACATCCGCATGAACAGATTGTCGCGCGTGATCCCGGCATTGTTGACCAGAATGTCGACCGATCCCATCGCCTCGACAGCCTGTTTCGGCAGCGCTTCGACAGCCTCCGCATCGCTCAGGTTGCAGGGTAAGACATGGGCGCGTTCCCCAAGGTCTGCCGCAAGCGCCTCTAGCGGCTCGACCCGCGTCCCGCTTAAACCCACCGTCGCGCCGGCCCCATGCAACGCTCGCGCGATATCCGCGCCGATCCCGCCCGAGGCACCCGTTACCAACGCGCATTTGCCTGTCAAATCTGCCATATCTCACTCCTGTCGCGGGGCTCAGCCATCCGTGGCTAGCCCAAAGTCTTCGATCTCAAGGCCTGTCATCACATGACCGCTCGCGGCCCCGTCCAGGCTCCGCCAATAGAACGCGTCGTCGCCCAACATATCGGCCACATAGCGCCGCCGCTCTTCATGGGCCGCGGCCTCCCTGTCCAGCGCGGCACCGCCCCAATCCCGCAAAACGATCTCGGCGCGGTCCCCAATTTGCCGCTCGACACCGCCAAGGATCAGCCAAACCGCATCCCCCTCGATCCGCGCGCCTGGTGTCACCTCGGTCGCTAAGCCCAAGCCGCGAATGCGATAGCCGTTCTGGATCAGGGCTGTGATGTCCGCCACATCCGCCATATCACCGAACACCACCGTGGTCAGACCCGGATGCTGCTCCACCAACATTTCAAACCGCTCGGGGCTGGCCCCGGTCATCGGGCCGGACATATAGAGCCGGTCGCCCTCAACGCTGAAAACCGTGGCACCCGCGGTTGCGAAAATCATCAACCCCGCCGTTGCCACAATCACCGCAGCGATCGCGCCCCCCAAATCAGAGCGCGTTTAACCATTGAGGCTCTCCACGGCGGCCTTCACTTCATCGGGTGTGCCCACGGGCCGGATGGCGACATTGCGATCGATCCGCCGCACCATCCCCGACAGCGCTTTGCCCGCGCCGATCTCCCAGGTTTCGGTCACCCCGTTTGCCGCCATCCAAAGCACGCTTTCACGCCAGCGTACCGAGCCGGTCACCTGCGCGACCAGGTTCTCCCGGATTGACGTGTTGGCGCTTTCCGCTTGGGCAACCACATTGCCCACAAGCGGCACGACCGGGTCCGACACCTCCACATGGCTGAGCGCCTCGGCCATAACCTCCGCCGCTGGTTGCATCAGGCTGCAATGAAAGGGCGCGCTCACCGGCAACATCACCGCGCGTTTCGCGCCGCGCGCCTTGGCCAGCTCCACCGCCCGCTCGACCGCTGCGCGATGACCGGACACAACCACTTGGCTCGGGTCATTGTCATTGGCGGCCTGGCAGACCTCCGTTTCGGCGGCATCGGCGGCCACCGCCGTCGCCGCCGCAAAATCCAATCCCAAAAGCGCGGCCATCGCGCCCTCGCCCGCGGGCACGGCCTCTTGCATCGCCTCGCCGCGCCGCCGCAGAAGCCGGGCGGTATCCGCCAAGCTTAGCGATCCTGCTGCGCAGAGCGCCGAGTATTCGCCCAAAGAGTGCCCGGCCACGAAAGCCGCCGCCGTCACTTCGACCCCTTCGGCCTTCAACGCCGCCATTGTCGCCATTGAGGTTGCCATCAAAGCCGGTTGCGCATTCCGGGTGAGCGTCAACTCGTCGATCTCGCCTTCCCAGATCAGCATGCTCAGCTTTTCGCCCAAAGCCTCATCAACCTCGTCAAAAACGGCTTTGGCACCGGGATAAGCCTCGGCCAGATCGCGCCCCATACCGATGGTCTGTGCGCCCTGTCCGGGGAAGATAAAAGCTCGGGTCATCAGACGTTCCTCAATATCTTGTATCTGGCTCAACGGGCTACCCTATGGGCCCCCGCTTCGCAATTGCGAACAGCCTGTGTGCGTTGCACCGTCTCAGTTAACCGCTATCTCTCAGCCTATGGACGGCGGCAAAGGACGGCAACCATGACGGCTTCAGAGACCCCGCACTGGACCAATTCCGACCGGCAGTTCGGCTCGGTCGCCAAGCTTTTCCACTGGCTGACCGCGCTGTTGATCCTGACAGCGCTGCCGCTCGGGCTGATTGCCAATTGGTTGCCCTATGACACCTCCGAAGAACTGGCCCTGAAAGCCACGCTCTTCTCTTTGCACAAAACCATCGGGGTGACAGCCTTCTTCGTGGCGCTTTTGCGGATCCTTTGGGCCATCGTCCAACCGCGCCCCAGGCTTCTGAATGCCGGACACGGCGTTGAAGCAATATTGGCCGAAGCGACACACTGGGTGCTCTATGTCAGCTTGGTGATCGTGCCGCTCTCGGGTTGGCTCCATCATGCCGCGACTACCGGCTTCGCGCCGATCTGGTGGCCCTTCGGCCAAAACCTGCCGTTCGTGCCGCAATCCGAGTCGGTGGCGAAATTCTTTACCGCCTGGCATTGGCTTTTCACCAAGCTCTTGGCCCTCGCCATTTTTCTCCACATCGCGGGCGCTCTAAAACACCATTATGTGGATCGCGACGCCACGCTCGCGCGGATGTTGCGGGGCCGTCCAGACCTTCCAGCCGATTTGCCGGACTCGCCCGCAACAGAATCGCGCCGGGCCTTCGGCTTGGCCGCAGGCATCTGGGCCCTGGCGTTGGCGGGCGGCACTGCGCTCGGCCTGCAATCGGATCATGAGGCCACCGGCCCCGCCTTGGCCGAGGTGCAATCGGAGTGGCAGGTCACCGATGGCGCGCTGGAAATCACGGTTCAGCAACTTGGGAGTGCCGTCACCGGCCAATTTGCCGATTGGACCGCTCAGATCGACTTTAGCGAAACCGCCAGCGATGGCGTGCATGGCGCGGTTGAGGTGATCATCGCCATCCCCTCGCTCAGCCTCGGCGGCGTCACCCCGCAAGCGCTTGAGGCGGAGTTCTTCAATGCCGAGGCGTTTCCAACCGCGCAATTCGCGGGCCCGATCCTGGCCACGGAGGACGGTTATGTCGTCGATGGCATGCTCACATTGGTCGGCCAAGAGGTCCCTGCCCGCCTGCCCTTCACCCTGGAAATCGAGGGCGACACGGCCACCGCGACCGGCAGCCTCTCTCTCGACCGCCGTGATTTCGGGATGGGGCCGAGCTATCCGGATGAGGCCAGCGTCGGATTTGGGGCCGATGTCGCGGTCTCAGTCACCGCGACCCGCAACACCGAGTAGCCGTCCGCCTTGCCAAACGCGGCGCGGCTCAGCCGCCGTTCTGCGCATCCCAGGCCTTTAGAAACCGCTTCGGCGCCATTGCCCGCCAAGTCGCACGCAAATTGGCCTCTGCCCAGACAGGGTCAAACTGATCCACCCGGACCAAGATCAATGCATGCGCTTTGTAATGATTGGTGGTGAAAAACCGGTCGGGCTCGGCTTCAAGCAACACGTCTCGCATATCGCGATCCACTTTGAACACCGGTACATCCTCATGCGGGCTCCACCAGACCCAAAGCTTGCCATGTGCCTTGAGACAGGGCTCGCCCCAACTGGTCGCCTCCACAACCTCCGGCAGGTCCAGACCCAGAGCCAAGGCCTTGATCCCCTCCCAATCGATCCGTTCCGCCATCACCGCCTCCTATCACTCCGTCCAGTTTGCCATGGGCGGATCCACAAAAAATGGGCCGCCCTGCCGAAAGGGCGGCCCCAAAGCCCGTGAGTGTCGGCCGCGCTTAGCCTTCCATATCTTCGGCGCGGATCGATTCGATCGAAATCTGAACCGTCACCTCGTCGCCCACAAAGGGCGTGAACGCGCCCAGACCGAATTCTGTCCGGCTTAGGGTTGTGGTGGCGTCAAATCCGGCCACCAACGCGCCGTTCATCTGCGGCAAAGGGCTTGGCCCGGCGGAGTTCAGCACGGCGTCCAGCACCACTTCGACGGTCTCGCCGCCAATCGTCAGATCGCCGGTGATCAGCGCGGTATCATCGCCGGTCACCTCGATCCCGGTGGAGGCAAAGCTGATCATGTCGCCCTCGGCAGCGGCGAAGAAATCATCACTCAGCATATGCGCGGTGCGCGCTTCCCAACCGGTGAACATCGAGGTGGTGGGCATCGCGACCGAGACGGACGAGTTTTCCGGCGCATCGGCGTCAAACATGATCTCGCCTTCAAAGCCCGAGAACATGCCATAGGTGGTCGAAAGACCGAGATGGTTCCAGCTAAACACGATCTGGCTGTGCGAGGCATCAAGCATGTAAAGCTCGGCATCGGCCAAAGCGGGGGTTGCAGACAACGCGGCCAAAACCGCAGCGGAGGAAAGAAGGCGTTTCATGGTTATATGACTCCCTGGCGTATCGAATTCACGTAGGTCTAAAACTCGGGTCTTCCACAGAAATGGCAATTCAAGCTGTCTCAACACTCTGTGTGCGTGGGCGCACGGGCAAAAAACCGCCGAAAAACCAAGAGCGGCACACCCAAAACGCACCCTTGAGACGATACCCAAAACGCGGCCAAACCCCTTGCATCATGGCCGAACGCCTGTATAAGACGCCCTTCCTCCGTCGTTGCTTTGCACCGGCGTGGTCTCTCGTGACCGGGGGGCGGAGGATACGCCCCGGTCTTTGAAACACGCTTTGATATGAACTGGAGATAACATGCCGCTCTATGAGCATGTGATGATTGCGCGTCAGGACTTGTCCAACACGCAAGCCGAAGGCCTCATCGAACATTTTGGCACCGTGCTGACCGACAATGGCGGCACCCTCGTGGATCACGAGTATTGGGGTGTCAAAACCATGGCCTACAAGATCAACAAGAACCGCAAAGGCCACTATGCCTATATGCGTTCCGACGCACCGGCCCCCGCTGTGCAGGAAATGGAACGCCTGATGCGTCTGCATGATGACGTGATGCGGGTTCTGACCATCAAGGTCGACGAACATGCCGAGTTGCCCTCGGTCCAAATGCAAAAACGTGACGAACGCGGCGACCGCCGTGAGCGCCGCTAAGGGAAGGATCTAGACCAATGGCTGCAAAACCGTTTTTCCGCCGTCGCAAATCCGACCCGTTTGAGGGCGATAACGCGCCGAAGATCGACTACAAAGACACCCGCCTTCTGCAACGCTACATCTCTGAGCGTGGCAAGATCGTGCCGTCGCGGATCACCGCCGTCGGTGCCAAGAACCAGCGCAAACTGGCCCAGGCCATCAAACGCGCGCGGTTCCTGGCCCTCCTGCCCTACGCCGTGAAATAAGGAGACTGACCAATGGACGTTATCCTTCTAGAACGTGTGGCAAAACTCGGTCAGATGGGCGATGTGGTCTCTGTGAAGCAGGGCTATGCGCGCAACTACCTCTTGCCGCAGAAAAAGGCCCTTCGCGCCAATGAAGCGAATCTGAAAGCCTTCGAGGCTCAGAAAGTTCAGCTTGAGACGCAGAACCTCGAAACCAAGGCCGAAGCCGACAAGATGGGCGAAAAGCTCGCCGGTCAGCAGTTTGTCGTGATCCGCTCGGCCTCTGACGCCGGCGCGCTTTACGGCTCTGTCACCACCCGCGACGCGGCCGAAGCCGCCACGGCAGATGGCTTCACGATTGACCGCAAACAGGTGGCACTGGCCCGCCCGATCAAAGAGCTGGGCCTGCACACCGTGCATGTGGTCCTGCACCCTGAGGTCGAGGTGGACATCACTCTGAACGTGGCCCGCTCGACCGAAGAGGCCGAGTTGCAAGCCTCGGGCAAATCGATCCAGGAACTGGCCGCCGAAGAAGAAGCGGCTGCCGAGTTCGAGATCGCGGAACTCTTCGACGATATCGGTGCTGCACAGCTCGATGAGTTGGAAGAAGCCCCGCCGAGAGTGCTGAAGAGACCTTGGCAGACGAGGCCACTGAGGAAGACGGCGACGAAACCGCCTGATCCTATCGGTCACCCGAAATCGAAAACCGCGCCCTGACCCGGCGCGGTTTTTTCATGCCCGGCGAAGCGCTACCCACAGAAGAGTGCGCCCAGGAAAAAAGCAAAACCCGCCATCGTGGCGGGTTTTCCAATTTTGTCAGATGCTGTCGGCCCGGATCAGTTGTTCCAGGTTTCCATCTCAAGCGTGGCGTCGCAATAATCGCCATTATAGGTGCCGACCCAAACGTCGACCCGGCCATTGAGATGCTCGCCGCCACGGATGTTGATCACTGGGTCAAGATTGCCACGGGAATCATCGTCGAAGAACCAGGTGGTGTTGGCCGAGTTGACCAAAAGCACCGTGTCACAGGCGGATGTCACTTCGATCTCCAGACGGTAATTGTCCATCCCGCTCAGATAGAACGAGAAATCGGGGGACGAAATCACACTGCCGGAATACTGAAAGCCGCAGTTGCGCAGCTGGTTCGGTCCACCCGCAACAACAGAATAGCTTTGCGGGCTGTAGAGTTGATCCCCGGTCAGGGTGTAGGTTGCCCCGGTTGTATCAAATGTCGGGCAAGCCAAAGCTGGCACGGCCAGGCCAAATAGCACAAAAACGGCCGCAATTAAGCGTTTCATGTAAGTCTTCCATTCTTGGTTTCAGTGAAAACACCGCCCCAAGGGGCGGTCTTACCGCGGACATGCCCCGCAGCAAAACCGCCGTTCGGAACACCCGTTCAGTTAAACCAAGTTTCCATATTCCCAGCGTGGCAGGACAAGCACCTCCGCCAAATGTTCCGACCCAAACATCGACTCGGCCGTTGAGCAAATTCGCACCCCGCAGGTCCATCCGGGGGTCCAGATTGCCATTGCTGTCATCATCATAGAACCACTGGCCGTTGGCCGCGTTCACGATCAGCGTCGAGTCGCATTGGCTGTCCACATCGATGGCCAGACGATACTCCTCCATCCCGCTCAGGAAGAAGGTGTAATGCGGCGCCGCATTGGCATATCCGCCTGCCCCGATGTTGCAGTTGCTCACCGGAGTTCCGCCGCCAGCTTGCACCGAATAGGCCTGCGGGCTGTAAAGCTGCTGACCGGTCAGGGTCAGTTGCTGCCCCGACATGTTGAAGGTTGGGCAGCCACCCGCGGGTTGTGGTTGCGGTTGGGGCTGCGGCGCCGAAGCAAAGAAGGTCTCCATATTCAGCGTCGCGTTGCAGTTTTGGCCGGTATAGCTGCCAACCCAGACATCGACCCGGCCATTCAACGCCTGACTGCCGGTCAAGCTCAGGCTCGGGTTCGGATAGCCCGCGCCGTCATCGTTGAAATGCCAAACCGTATCGGCGGTGTTGACCAAAAGCGTGGTGTCACAATCGGCCACCACATCCAGATCAAGCCGGTATTGGTCCATCCCGCTGAGATAGAACGAATATTGCGGCGCGGCGCTGAAATACCCGGTGCCTTGGAACTCGCCGCAAGACGACGCGGCCGTGCCACCTTGAGCCTGCACGCCAAAGCGCTGCGGTGTGTAGAGCTGCTGGCCCGTCAGTGTCACCTGCGCACCTTGCAAGTTCCAGGTCGGGCAAGAGGCCGGGAGCGGCGTGGGTGCCGGGGCCGGGGCTGGTGCTTGGTTGAAGAAAGTCTCCAAAGTCACTGTTGCACTGCAGGAACCGCCACCAAAGGTACCGACCCAAACATCGACGCGCCCGTTGGTCTGTGCCGCATTGGTCAGTTCGATCCGCGGATCAAGATTTCCGTTGCTGTCATCATCGAACAGCCATTGCGCGTTGGCCGTATTCACCAAAAGCGCTGCATCGCATTGGCTGTCTACATCAATGACCAACCGGTAGGGGTCCATGCCACTCAAATCAAAGGAATAATCCGGTGCCGAGCGGAAATACCCGGAGCCCAAACCGCCCAAACCGCAATTGGAGAGTGCGTTCGGCCCACCGGCCTGCACACCGAAGGTGGTGGGGGTGTAAAGCGTGTCGCCGGTATAGCTGAACGCGCCGCTGGCGAGCTGATAATTCGGACAGGCCATCGCGGCCACGCCCATCGAAAAAAATAGAAAAATACTGGCGAGGAATAATCTCATATCAATTCCCTCCCGTTTGCCGTGTCTACATCAAACATCCGGCCCAGGGCGCGCAGACCCCCGGTCGGGATGAAGGTCAAATGCCCGGTCGCCATGCCGCAGCCATATGCAATGAGGTCAATAAACATCAAACCGGGCACGAGGTCGGACCGCCCGAACTGGGCGTGCGTGGAGGATAGGCAGGTTCCCGCCAAAGGCATAGAAAAAACCTAAGGCGAGATCCGTTTTTTCGAGGATTAGCGCCAGGTCTCCACGCGGAGCCGCGCATCGCACAAGGATCGATCATATGTCCCGACCCAAACATCAACGCGCCCGTTGCCAGGGCGGCTCAAACGGATATACGCATTCAACCCGCTGCCGCTATCGTCATCGAAAATCCAGTTGCCGCGGGCATCGCGCACCAACAAAACGGTGTCGCAATTTGCCTCGGACACGTCGATCGCCAGATCGTAGCCCGACATACCATTCAACTGGAATGAGAAATCAGGCTGGGCAATGACGAACCCGCGCATCGTCGTCGGCGCCAATCGACACCGCTCAAGATTGACATCGCCCCCTGCCGTCACGTTGTGGGTTCGCGGCTGCCAGAGAAAGTCACCGGTATAGCTGAAACTTTGCACCGCCTGTTGCGGTTGCGGACAGGCAATTGCCGTGCCGACGAGACCAAAGGAAAGAAGCAGAACAGACAAGAACAGACGCATGGAACCCTCGCAAACTATTTTGCGATGATCCTGTCGAAAAATAATTTCGTTTGCAACTTTCCTGTCTTAAATTGATGAAAATCCCAACAAAAAAGGCCGCCCAAACAGGCGGCCTTGATTGATTTTGAGAACGGAAGCGTCGCTTAAGCTTCGTCTTCCAACGCATCGACGGCCTTTTGCAGGTCATCTTTCGAGACGTCTTTCTCTGCAACATCGGCCATCTCGAACACGAAATCGACAACCTTGTCTTCAAACAGCGGCGCGCGCAGCTGTTGCTGTGCTTGCTGGTTCTGCTGAATGAACTCAAAGAACTCACGTTCCTGGCCTGGATATTGCCGCGCCTGATTCATGATCGCTTGGGTCATCTCGGAATCGGATACCTGCACGTCATTCTTCTGCCCCAGTTCGGCCAGAAGCAGGCCCAAGCGCACCCGGCGCTCGGCAAGTTTCTTGTGCTCATCGGTGGTTTCGATCTCACCATGGTCATGGCCCTGCACGTCAGGGTTTTCCTCATGCCACAGCTGATGCGCGATCTGACCGGCTTCCGCATCGACCAGCGACGGCGGCAGGTCAAACGCCACCTGCGCATCCAATTGATCCAGGAGCTGCCGTTTCAGCACTTGCCGGGCCGCGCCCGCGTATTCGGCTTTCATCCGCTCTGCGATCTGGCCTTTCAGCGCCGCCAAGTCCTCGGCCCCATATTGCTTGGCCAGATCATCGTTGACCTCGGCAGGGACCGGTTTCTTGACCTCTTTGACCTTGCATTCAAACACGGCGGCTTTGCCCGCCAGATGCTCGGCCTGGTACTCCTCGGGGAAGGACACCTCGACGTCTTTCTCTTCGCCGGCTTTGGTGCCGATCAACTGCTCTTCAAAGCCCGGGATGAAGGAGTTTGAGCCCAGGACCAGCGGATAGTCTTCGGCCGCGCCGCCATCGAACGCCTCGCCATCGACCTTGCCAAGGAAATCGATCACAACCTGATCGCCATCGGCAGCCTTGCCTTTCTTGGTTGCGAAGTTCTGTGCGCTCTCGGCAATCTTGCCAAGCGCCTCTTCCACATCCGCCTCGCCCGGGGCCACAACCAGCCGCTCCAGCGTCAGCTTCTTGTAATCCACATCCGGGATCTCGGGCAGCGCTTCGTAAGACATCGCGACGACGATATCGTCGCCCTCTTTCCAGTCTTCGTTGACCATCTTGATCTCGGGCTGCATCGCCGGGCGATCACCGCTCTCCTCCAGATGGCTTTGCATCGCGCCATCGACGGTTTCCTGCATCGCCTCGCCCATCAGACGCTGACCAAACTGTTTCTTAAGCAGCGGCATCGGCACTTTGCCTTTGCGGAAGCCCTTCATCTCGACCTCGGGCTGCGCCTCGGCCAGTTTTTCATCCACCTTCGCGTCCAGCTCAGCACCCGTGATGGTGATCTCATAGGCGCGTTTCAGTCCGTCGTTCAGCGTCTCGGTGACGTTCATAGGGGTCCTCACATAGGTGACATGGGCACCGGCGGTGGCACCCTCAAAGAATTTGCGCCTTACTAGTGGTGGCAACGGGGGCATTCAACCCCGAAAACAAGGGCGAAGACAGCGTGAGTATGACAGTTCGAGCCGAGAGCAATCGGACCTTGTCAGCCTCCGCAGAACACCAAAGAGGCAGAGAAGAACGCTCAAGCATGACTTACTTGTCAGCCTTCAAAGATGACTCGGACGCCGCCAGAGACGCGTTCAACTTGATCCACAGGTTCGGCCAAAACAGGGAGCCCACGCACATCCTCGAAAATCGTAGTGACTCGCTATGAGTTGCTGCGAAAGGGTCCTCTATACTTGCAAAACGTGTGCCCCCGAACTCGGCCGCGTGTCCGCGCCGTCGTATTCAGAGCCCCATGACCGAAGCTTCGAGGTTACTCAGACAGGTAACCCATTGAAATAAAGATATTTTAGGAAGCATATATCGAGGCTATGAATTGGTGCCCCCACACGGACTCGAACCGCGGACCCTCTGATTACAAATCAGATGCTCTACCAGCTGAGCTATAGGGGCGAACCGTTCTTTGGTCTCTTTCGCAGAACGTGGCGCGGATATAGCAACCAAAACCATGCGGATGCAACGCATAAAATTGCACCTTGTGACAAGGCGTCGAACAAGCTCACAGACTCGATGGTACTCACCCACAGGCTCTCTCAATCAAAAGAGCGTTTGCGGAATTCGACGTCGTATCCGTTGGCGACATTCTTGACACGCCTCAATTGGCCGAGACCAATCCAACAATCAAATGGCGAAGTCCAAGCCAGGCTCCGACCCAGATCGAGGCAGCGACCAGTGGGGCCGTGATCGAAAGAAGGGACAGGGCTGACAGCCCCTGCCCCACACTGCACCCGGCCGCGAGGACGGCGCCGACGCCCATGAGTGCGCCGCCTGCCAACTGGCGTTTCAACTCCCGCGGGTCTTCGCAGGCTTCCCATCGGAACCCGTCGCGGATCACACTACCGATAAAGCCGCCCATCACCACACCAAGGACGGACCCGATTCCAAAGCTTGGCGCCAGAACTGTGGAGAACATCACATAACGGATGGCATCGCCAATCGGCGCGGTAAAGGTGTGGGAGCCGATCCGTAGCGCTTCGAACCCATGGGTGGCGACCCAATAGGTCCCCACAAAACCCGAACTGATCGCGAGGCCCACCATCGCGCCCCAGAACAAGCGCGGAAGGCGGTCCCTCGGCCCGATCCATCGCAGCGCGGCCACGATCAAGACCGCGCCGATGACGCCCCCGATCGCCGCAGGCGAGACCCCGAAGGTGCCCGACAGGATATGGGCATAGCCCGTTGCCGTATCGGGCTCCGGAATGGTTGGAAAGAGCGTGGCGCGGATCGGGCTGAAGAGCCCGCTGATCGTCACATAGGCCGCAACGCCCATCACCAGCGCAATCATCAGCGCCCGCAGGTCGCCGCCGCCGAGCCGGGCGAGCATCCCATAGCCGCAATTGCCAGCCTGGGCCATGCCATAGCCGAACAAGAGGCCACCAAGGATCGCGCCGAAAACCGAATACCGGTTCGATAGGTAAATCGTCTGGCCCAGGTCAATCAGGCCCGCGGCGCTCGCGCCAAAATTGGCCAGCATAGCAACGCCCAGCGCCGCCACCCACATCCAGAGGCGGCCCCGGTCATCGCCATAATGCACGTCTTCGATCATGCCGAGCGTGCAGAATTGACCCAGCCGCGCCGCAAGGCCCAGGACGACACCGCCCACAAGCCCAATAAGCAGCACAAGCTGCGCCTCAGAGATAAGGTCGAGCACGTTCCCTCCCATGCACCGACCGCAGGTCTCTCAACTGACGATCTTAGGTGCAGAACAACTCGTAGACTTGTTCGATGATCTTGCGCGCCCGATCATCTGTCAAACGATAAAAGATTTGTTTGCCCTCTCTGCGGGCCGTCACCAGCCCTTCCAGCCGCAGTCGGGAGAGCTGTTGCGACACCGCCGCTTGGCGTGAGGCCAAGAGCCGCTCGATATCAGTGACCGACCGTTCGCCATTGGCCAAGGCACAGAGGATCATCAAACGACCCTCATGGCTGATCGCTTTCAGAAAATCCGACGCGGTCTGCGCATTGGCGCGAATCCGGGCCTTCGTCGCTTCGTCCATCGTGGCGTCGAGGTCAGGCAGAATCGTCGACATCGCAGTCTCCCCGCTTGGCGGGATCGCACGATCCATCGCGACGGCGCTGTGTATGTCGGTGTTCTCAGTCATCGGCAGTCCCTTTTTCCGGCTGAGACATGGGATATGGGGGCTGAGAGGTCAATAAAAACGTCCTATTCCCTTAATCAATTAATCGTCGGTGTGGCCCAATCAGGATCGGCTCGATCCAAGAGTTGTCCAAGTTGCCACCAGAAAAACTCCTCTCCCGGATAGCCTTCGATCCGCCCGACCTCTTGGCCCTCATCAATCAAGAGAAAGGTGGGGGTGTAGACCGGCGCGCTGGTCAAGGTCAGATCATCGATTTGGGGCGCGCCCATCGTGACCCTGTGCAACGGTGCGGCGAGTCCTTCGGGTGTAATCGGATATTCCGGCCCGACCTCCGCGCGCCAGCGCGCGCACCACATACAACCGGGTTCCTCCACCATCACCAATGTCATCTCGGCCTGGGCGATGCGTGGCGCCGCCACACCGGCAACACCAAGAACGACCGTGACAAGGCACAGCCGAATTAGAAAAGGGATGATTGACCGGATCGACATATTATCTCTAATATGAATATTTGAATGTGAAGTCACGTAGGTAACGCATGTTTGATATCACGACAACGGGTGCGTTTCTAGCCGGGCTTCTGTCCTTCCTGTCGCCCTGCATCCTGCCAATGGTGCCGTTTTACCTCAGTTATCTTGGGGGTGTGAGCGCCGCGCAGGTCGCCAATGGCGCGCCGGTTACGGCGGCAGTGCGGACCCGCGCGATCTTTGCCGCCTGCATCTTCGCAGCGGGTATTATGACGGTTTTTGTGGGGCTTGGCGCCTCTGCCTCGGTCTTTGGGCAAGTCTTGCGGGATTGGTTCGACATCCTGCGCTGGATCGCGGCGGGGCTGATCATTGTCATGGGTCTGCACTTCCTTGGGGTGTTCAAAATCGGGATTTTGAACCGGCAGTGGCAGGCCGACACCAGCAGCATGTCCAATCTCAGCCTCGGGGGCGCGTATTTGATCGGATTGGCCTTCGCCTTTGGCTGGACGCCCTGCGTCGGGCCGGTCTTGGCCGCGATCCTGTTCACTGCGGCGGGCACCGATACCGCGAGCCAAGGGGCTTGGCTGCTGACCGCCTATGGGCTGGGCATGACCCTGCCCTTCATTGGTGCCGCTGCCTTCGTCGGGCCGTTCATGGTGCTGATGGGGCGGTTCCGTCGCCATCTGGGCGCGGTGGAGAAGACGATGGGGGCGTTTTTGATTCTGTTCGGCGTGCTCATCGCCACCAATGGGCTGCTCTATATCGGGCAGTGGATGATTGAGAATTTCGAGGTGTTCCGGACGATGGGATGAGGATCGACCGGACGGCAATTCAGGAGGAGGTTTGCCATGTGGATGCGAGCGATGATTGCGGCGGCGATGCTGGCGGTGAGCCCCGTCATGGTTCAGGCAGAAGCCGTTGGGGATGATGGGCTGCATATCGCGCCCTGGCTGAATGACACATTCCGCGATCTGCGCGAAGATCTGGACGAAGCGAATGCCAATGGTCAGCGGCTGGCGATCATCATTGAACAGCGCGGCTGCATCTACTGCACGCAGATGCATGAAGAGGTCTTCGTCGTTCCCGAGATCGAGCAGATGCTGACCGAGGATTTCTTTTTCGTGCGCATCAATATGCACGGCTCGACCGAAGTGACTGATTTCGACGGCGAGATGATGAGCGAGCGCGATGCCGCGCGGCGCTGGCGCACCCTGTTTACACCGACGATCCTGTTTTTCCCGGAGGACGTGCCCGAGGACCTGACGGCCACCGAGGCCGCCGTTGTCACCATGCCCGGCGCGTTTGAGCGTTGGACAACCTTCAACATGCTGACCTGGGTGTTGGACAAAGGCTACGACAGCGAGGAAGATTTCCAGCGCTATCACGCCCGGATGCTGCAAACCCAACTGTCTCAGGACAACTGAGCATCGAAAAACAAGGGCACACGACCCTCATATGCAAAAAATCAAATGTGTTGTTGCAAGGAGGGGGTCGGTCTGGCTACGGTATACCATAGACGACCGACTCGTCTAAGGGAGGAAATCAAAGTGATGCGCCATTCGCTGTTGGCGGCCGCTCTAATTATGGCCGCAACAACCCTAAACGCCGATGTGATCGCGCCATCGGACGTCATAACAAACGAATACGGAGATATCGCGGCATCGCTCACCGGTCAGCCCGGTGACCCTGAGCGCGGCGTCGAAGTGATGACCGATCGCGGCTTGGGCAATTGCATTGCCTGCCACCAGATCACCGCTTTGGAAGAGTTTCCGTTCCACGGAGAGGTCGGGCCATCGCTCGACGGGGCCGGCGATCGATGGGATGTCGCAGCGCTGCGCGGGATCATCGTCGACGCCAAGAACGCCTTCCCGGGCAGTATGATGCCGTCTTTCTATCGAACCGATGGCTTCATTCGGCCCGGCAACGGCTATACTGGCCGCGCCGCCGAGGGGCCGGTGGACCCAATCCTCACAGCGCAAGATGTCGAAGACATCGTGGCATATCTACAATTGCTCACCGAGTGACCGGCGGGCAGGAAAAGGAGATCAGAGCATGACATTCACTCGTAGGCAGTTCGTCGGCACAACGCTGACCGCCGCCATCGCCCTTGCGACCCTTCCCGGTCTGGCTCAGGCCGATGCGGTCGATGACGCCATCAGCGCCTTCACCGGCGGCGCCGAGATGGGCTCCGATGGGATCACGTTGATCGCGCCCGAGATCGCCGAGAACGGCAACACGGTGCCAATTGAAGTCGACGCCCCCGGCGCCGAGTCGATCATCGTCTTCGCCCCCGGCAATCCGAACCCGGATGTGGCCACGTTCAATTTCGGCCCGCTCTCAGGCTCCTCCGCGGCCTCGACCCGGATTCGCCTGGCTGGTGAGCAAGATGTGATCGCCGTCGCCCGTATGCGGGACGGCACCTATCAAATGGCGCGCCAGAATGTGCGTGTGACAATTGGCGGTTGCGGCGGCTGAGCCGGGCGAGGAGAGACTAAAAATGGCAGAAAACGTAACACCCCGGGTTCGGGTTCCTCGCGAAGCTTCCGCTGGCGAGACGATCTCGATCCGGACCTTGATCAGCCACCCGATGGAGACAGGCCAACGCCGCGATGGAGATGGCAACCTGATCCCCCGCTCGATCATCAACCGCTTCGTTTGCAGCTTTAACGGCGAGACGGTGCTGGATGTCACGATCGAGCCCTCGGTATCGACCAACCCGTATTTCCAATTCGAAGCTGTGGTCCCCGAAAGCGGCACCTTCACCTTCACTTGGTATGACGACGACGGGTCGGTCTACGAGGAAACCGCTGATATCGCCGTCAACTGACGCGCGGCCATCGAGGGAGGATGGACATGGCCAGGATCAACACAAAAAAACTGGGGCTTATGGGCGGGGTCGCGGTGGCAGCCCTGGGGTTTGCAAGCTTGTCGCTCGCCGATATCGGCGACGATGAAAGCCTTGTCGTTAACGGCGAGATCGAAATGGTGATCGAAACCGAGGCGCCGGAGCATCTCGATGGCGCGTTGCGGACGATCTATTCGGGATGGGTGTTCCGCACCGATGAAACCCAGGCCATGCAGGCCGATGATTTCGACAATCCCGGCATGATCTTCGTCGATCAAGCCCGTGACACCTTCAACACGGCCATGGGGACAGAGGGCAATAGCTGCGCCTCTTGTCACGAAAACCCAGAGTCGCTGCGCGGTGTGCGCGCGACGTATCCGCAATGGGATGAAGAGCATGGCGGTGTGCAAACGGTCGAAATGCAGGTCAATGAATGCTTGACCGAACGTATGGGTGCCGAACCCTACGGCTATGACAGCGGTCCGATGCGCAACATGACCGCCCTGATCGCATCGGTCAGTCGGGGGATGGAGATTAACGTCGCCATCGACGGCCCGGCTGCGGAAACCTGGGAACAGGGGCGCGAGATCTACTATACCCGTTACGGCATTCTGGAGCTGAGCTGCGCGAACTGCCACGAGCAAAACTATGGCAACAACATCCGCGCGGATCACCTGAGCCAGGGCCAGATCAATGGTTTTCCCACCTACCGTCTGCGCAACGCGCGTCTGAACTCGGTGCATGGCCGGTTCCGCGGCTGCATCCGCGACACCCGCGCCGAGACCTTCGCGCCCGGCAGCCCGGAATTCATCGCGCTGGAGCTGTATGTGGCGACACGCGGCAATGGTCTGACGGTGGAAGGCCCGTCGGTCCGCAACTAGTTCTCTCCCTGCCCATCCCGGCTTCGGCTGGGGTGGGTTCGTTCAATCACATTCACAAAACAGAATGTAAAGCGAGGCCCGTTTCATGATCTCCCGCCGACACTTTGTCCAGGCCGCCCTGGCCACAACCGCACTTTATGGGGCTTCGGGCTTTGGCAATTGGTCACGGCTCTCGGCGCAACAGGCGCTCAGCCAAGAGGACCTAATCGGCTCCTCCAATTTCGGCAATGTGACCCTGATCCACATCACCGATATCCACGCTCAGACGCAGCCGATCTATTTCCGCGAGCCGGAGTTCAACCTTGGCGTCGGCGATGCCTTTGGCCAACCGCCGCATCTAGTCGGTGCCGAGTTCCGCCGCGCTTATGGGATCGAGCAAGGCTCGGCCATGGATTACGCGCTGACCTATGATGATTTCACTTCGATGGCGCAGGCTTATGGCCGGATGGGCGGGCTGGATCGGATCGCCACCGTGGTCAAAGCGATCCGGGCGGAGCGGCCAGATGCTTTGCTGCTGGATGGCGGCGACACTTGGCAGGGCTCCCTACCCGCGCTGCGGACCGATGGCGCCGATATGGTACACCTGTTCAACGCGCTTGGCGTTGAGGCGATGACCTCACATTGGGAATTCACGCTTGGCTCCGACCGGGTGCGCGAGATTGTCGAGGGGCCGCTCAACCCTGCCTTCCTGGGCGCCAATATCTTCGATGTGGAATGGGACGAGCCGGTCTTTGACGATTACAAAATCTTTGAACGGAACGGCACGTCGATCGCGGTGATCGGTCAGGCCTTCCCTTATATGCCTATCGCCAACCCATCCTGGATGTTCCCGGAATACTCCTTCGGCCTGCGCCGCGAACGCATCGCTGAGGTGGTCGATGAGGTGCGCGCCGCCGGTGCCGAGGTGGTCGTTCTGCTTTCGCATAACGGCTTCGACGTGGATCGGCAGTTCGCCCGCGATATCCCCGGGATCGACGTGATCCTGACCGGGCATACCCATGACGCCCTGCCCGAAGCGGTCCAGGTCGGCAACACGTTCCTGATCGCTAGCGGTAGCCACGGCAAATTTGTGACCCGGCTAGACCTGGACGTGCGCGATGGCCGGATGATGGGCCTCGAGACACGGCTGATCCCGATCTTCTCCGATGTGATCGCGCCAGACCCAGAGATGGCCGCCTTGGTCGCCGAAACCCGCGCGCCGTTCGAGGACGAGATGGCGGAGGTGATTGGCACCTCGGGGTCGCTTCTGTTCCGCCGTGGCAATTTCAACGGCACCTGGGACGACGTGATCTGCAACGCGCTGATCTCGCAGCGCGACGCCGAGATTGCGCTCAGCCCGGGGTTCCGGTGGGGCGCGGCCATCCTGCCCGGCCAAGAGATCACCCGCGAGGACATCTACAACGTCACCGCCATGTCCTACCCCAACGCCTATCGCACCGAGATGAGCGGCGAGCGGCTGAAGACGATTTTCGAGGATGTGGCCGAGAACATCTTCAACCCCGACCCCTATTACCAGCAAGGCGGCGACATGGTGCGCATCGGCGGCATGGGCTACCGGATCGACCCGCGCGGCGAAAGCGGCAACCGCATTTCGGAGATGACCGTCCTGGCCACGGGCGAGCCAGTGGACCCGAGCCGCAATTACGTCGTCGCCGGGTGGGCCAGCGTCAATGAAGGCACCGAAGGGCCGCCGATTTGGGATGTGTTGGAAGACCATATCCGGGCCGAAGGCACCGTGAATATCGAACCGAATAACAGCGTGGATGTGGTGTCGGGCTAGGGCCTGACGCGCATGACACGGATGACACGGATGACCGAACAGACGAAAGGACCAGGCATGGCCGATGATCCGAACTTCTCTTCCTCCCGCAGGAAATTCCTCGGCGGGGCGGCCGTAGCTGGCGGCGCGCTGGCAAGTGGCAAACTGGTGCACGCGCAGGCCGCAGGCCCGGACCCGTTAATCACCGAGTTGCAGCCTTGGCAGCAATATCTGGGCCCCGGTGTGGATGCCGCGCCTTACGGTATGCCCTCACCCTTCGAGGCGCATGTTGTGCGCCGCAATGTGCCTTGGTTGACGGCAGATGCGGTGAGTTCGGTCAACTTCACCCCGCTGCATGAGTTGGAAGGCATCATCACCCCCAACGGCCTCTGTTTCGAGCGCCACCATGGCGGCGTGGCCGAGATTGACCCTGGCATGCACCGTCTGATGATCAACGGGCTGGTGGACAATCCGCTGGTCTTCACGATGGAAGACCTCCTGCGGTTCCCACGTGAGAACCGGACCTATTTCCTGGAATGCGCCGCCAATACCGGCATGGAATGGCGTGGTGCGCAGCTCAATGGCTGCCAGTTCACCCATGGCATGATCCACAATGTGGTCTATACTGGCGTGCCGCTGCGGCTGCTCCTCGAAGAGGCGGGCCTGCGCACGAACGCGGCTTGGGTCCTGCCCGAAGGTGCCGATGCCGCCGCGATGACCCGCTCGGTTCCGTTGGAAAAGGCAATGGATGATTGCCTGGTCGCCTTCGCGATGAATGGGGAGCGGCTGCGCCCGGAACAGGGCTATCCGATCCGCCTGGTCGTGCCCGGTTGGGAAGGCAATATGTGGGTCAAATGGCTCCGCCGGATCGAGGTGGGCGATGAGCCCTGGCATCACCGGGAAGAAACATCGAAATACACCGACCTTCTGGAAGACGGCCAGGCGCGCCGTTTTACCTGGGAGATGGACGCCAAATCGGTCATCACCAACCCCTCGCCGCAAGCCCCGATCACCCATGGCCCCGGGCCGACCGTGATCACCGGCGTTGCCTGGTCTGGTCGTGGCACGATCCCACGGGTCGACGTGTCGCTGGATGGCGGCGCGAATTGGGTGCAGGCGCGGATGTCGGGGCCAAGCCTCGATAAGTCGATGCACCGCTTCTATTACGAATTCGATTGGGACGGGCGGCCGCTTCTGTTGCAAAGCCGGGCGCATGACTCCACCGGATATGTGCAGCCGACGAAGGATCAGCTCCGCGAGATCCGGGGCGAGAACTCGATCTATCACAACAACAGTATTCAAACCTGGGCCATCGACGAAACGGGCCAAGCCGAAAATGTGGAGGTTGGCTAAGCCATGAAGAAGATTTTGCTTTCGGCCTCTGCCCTGGTGATGGGGTTCTCCTTGGTCGCTCTGGCGCAGGAAAACCCGGCCCCATCGCGCGATGGCGGCTATGGCCTCGGGCGCACGGCGCTTCCCGAAGAGATCGCGGCCTGGGATATCGACATCCGCCCGGATGGCGCGGGCCTGCCCGTGGGCGAAGGCGATGTTTGGACCGGTGAAGAGGCCTATGTCGACTATTGCTCGGCCTGCCATGGCGACTTTGGCGAAGCCGTGGGCCGCTGGCCGGTTCTGTCAGGCGGATTTGGTAGCCTGGATGGCGAGGACCCGGTGAAAACCATGGGCTCCTATTGGCCTTATCTTTCGACCGCCTGGGACTACATCCACCGCGCGATGCCCTATGGCGCGGCGCAATCGCTGGAGGATGACGAGGTTTATGCGATCCTCGCCTATCTGCTCTATCTCAACGAGGTCGTGGAGGATGATTTTGTCCTCTCCAACGAGAACTTCGCCGAGATCGCGCTGCGCAATGAGGATGGATTTTTCCTCGACAACCGGGCCGAGGTGGAATTGCCGCTCTTCAGCCAAGAGCCCTGCATGACCGATTGCAGCGATCCGGTGGAAATCACCATGCGCGCCGCAGTTTTGGACGTCACGCCGGAGACCGAAGGTGAGGAGGTTGCCGCCGAAGAGGCCGCGGTCGTCGAAGAAGAGGCCATGCCCGAAGCCGCTGGCCCCGACCCTGAATTGGTCGCGGCGGGCGAGGCCGTCTACCGCCGCTGCTCCACCTGTCATCAGATCGGCGAAGGCGCGGTCAACCGCACCGGCCCGCTGTTGAACGGTATCTATATGGCCACCGCCGGAACACGGGAGGGGTTCCGCTATTCCCCTGCGATGAGCGGGGCGGGCGAAGACGGGCTGATCTGGGATGTGAAACCCTCGCCGCTTATCTGACCGATCCGCGCGGGTTCCTGCGTGGGAACCGGATGGCCTTCCAAGGCCTGCGCTCGGAGGAGGAGATCGCCGCAGTGATCGCCTATATCCGCGCCAACGGAGGCGAATAGCACCATGTTGGCCCGCGCGCTCCTCTCCGGCGCATTCGCCGTTGCTGTCTTGGCCCTGCCAGGGCAGGCGGAGGATCGGGGCGAGGGGGAGGTGCTGTTTCGGCCATGCGGGGCGTGTCACATGATTGGTGACGGGGCCGTTCACCGCGTCGGCCCGCATCTGAACGGCCTTTTTGGGCGGCCCATTGGCGGCGCTGAGGGGTATGAATACTCCGACGATCTGATTGCGGCGCGCGACCGTGGCGTGATTTGGTCCGAAGAGCTTCTGGACCGGTTTCTCGCCGGTCCACGCGATACGTTTCGCCAAACAAGCATGGTGTTTCGCGGCATCCGATCACCGGAAGATCGCGCCGCTCTGATCGGCTATCTGCGCTCCGAAGGTGGCACGGCGGAGGCTCAGAATGGTGCCGAACCCGCCGCAATTGACCCTGAGATTGCCGCGATTTTGGAGATCGCGGGCGATGTCGCATATGGTGCCTATCTGTCATCGGAGTGTACGGCCTGCCACCGCGCGACGGGTGGTGAAGACATCCCGTCGATCGCTGGTATGGCACCCTCGGTCTTCATTGCCGGGATCGTCGCCTACCGCAATGGCACCCGCGAACATCAAGTCATGAACACATTGTCGGCGCGCCTTGGCGATGAGGAGATCGCCGCGCTTGCCGCCTATTTCGAAACCACAGAGTGAGGGGGATTTCGCGGACCGACCGGTGTCCAATTTAACCGGAACGAAACGGCCCTTCGGGGCAAAGGGGAGGAAGACAATGACATTCAACAGACGCATATTCCTAGGCTCGGCTGCCGCCGTCACGGCGTCGCTTGCCACACCGATCGTGATCAGCGCGCAAGGCCGTCCACGCGTGGTCGTGGTTGGCGGCGGCGCAGGCGGGGCCACCGCCGCGCGCTACATCGCGAATGATAGCCAGGGCGCCATCGACGTCACGCTGATCGAACCGACGCGGGCCTATTACAGCTGCTTCTTCTCAAATCTCTATCTGGGCGGCTTCCGAGACTATGACAGTCTTGGCCATTCCTACGGCAATCTGGCCGCCACTTACGGTGTGAACGTGGTTCATGACTGGGCCGTGGCGGTCGATCGCGACGCCAAGACCGTGCGTTTGGCCGGTGGCGGGGCGGTACGCTATGACCGCTTGGTGCTTAGCCCCGGGATCGATTTTATCGAAGACAGCGTGCCGGGCTGGTCGCTGGCGACGCAGAACGCCATGCCGCACGCCTATAAGGCTGGTAGCCAGACGCAGCTTTTGCGGGCTCAGGTGGAGGCGATGCCCGAGGGCGGCACCTATGCGATGGTTGCGCCGCCCAACCCGTTCCGCTGCCCGCCCGGGCCGTATGAGCGGATCTCGATGGTCGCGCATATGCTGAAGCAAACCAATCCAACGGCCAAAATCCTAATCGCCGACCCGAAAGAAGGCTTCTCCAAACAGGGGTTGTTCGAAGACGGGTGGGAACGCCACTATCCCGGTATGATCACCCGGATCGGCCCGGATTTTGGCGGCGATGTGGTGGAAGTCGACGCCGAGGCAATGACATTGTCGATCGATGGCGCTGTTGAGAGTGTGGATGTCTGCAACGTCATCCCGGCGCAACGCGCGGGCAGCATCGCCTTTGCCGCCGACATCACCGAGGGCAACTGGGCGCCCGTTTCGGCCTACGATCTGTCCAGCCGGGCGGATCCAGAGATACATGTGCTCGGCGACAGTGCGGCCCAAGGCGCGATGCCGAAATCGGGCTTCTCGGCCAACAGCCAGGCCAAGGTCTGCGCCAATGCAATCGTGGCGGCGCTAAGTGATGGCCGGGCCTTCCCGCCGCGCTTCTCCAACACCTGTTGGTCGCTGATCGATACTGATGACGGCATCAAGGTCGGCGCGACTTATGAAGCCTCAGACGAGGGCATTGTCTCCACTGGCGGCTTTGTCAGCCAAGTCGGCGAAACTGCAGAGGTGCGCGCAGAGACCTATCGCGAAAGCCTGGATTGGTATGCCGCGATCACGTCCGACATGTTTGGATAACCCAAAGCGGGCGGCCGGGGTTGAACCTCGACCGCCCGAGTCCCTGAACCGGAGGAGATCTTATGAAGAAAGCACTCGCATTTATGGCGGCCCTACTGATCACGGGCCAGATGGCCGCGGCGGATCAGGCGATCACCTTCGACTATGATGGCAGTTTCGACGATGCGACCTTCGCCGTCGAAAACGCGATCGTAAACCGCGGCTTGGTGATCGATTACACCAGCCATGTTGGTGACATGCTGAACCGCACCGCGGCCGATGTCGGTTCGGATGTGGTGATCTTCGAACAGGCCGACATCTTCGTATTTTGTTCGGCGGCCGTATCGCGCCGGGTGATGGAAGCCGACCCAATGAACCTCGCCCACTGTCCCTATGGCATCTTCGTGGCCGAGATGGATGGAGAGGTCATGATCGGGCACCGGGCTTATCCTGACGGTCCGATGCAAGAGGTCGAAGCTTTGCTGGATGCGATCATCCTCGAAGCGCTCAACGAATAGGTGGCCGACCGCCCCCCGGTGGTGTCGTTTCCCTTCGCCGTTTTGGCAGGGCAGCGACCGGAACATGTCCCCTACCCCGACCAGGCGTCGGTATTGACCTTGGTCAACGTGGCGCATGCGCCAACCGGCTAAGCTCCGGCACACCGACGGGACGGAGGCGTGATCATGCTTGAAGATCTGCTCATCACATTGGGGGAGCCGCGCATGCTGGCGCTCGCGGGTGCCGCGACGGGCGTGATCTTTGGTTGGGCCGCGCAACGATCCCGGTTCTGCTTGCGTGCCGCCACGGTTGAGGTCGCGGGCGGACGGTTCGGCCCGCGCATGGCGATCTGGTTGATCGTGTTCTTCACCGCGCTGATGCTGACGCAAGCCGGTGTCGGTTCGGGTCTATTCGATGTCTCCAGCACGCGGCAACTTGCCGGAACCGGGTCGCTGTCAGGCGCCATGATCGGCGGGCTGCTGTTCGGGGCGGGCATGATCTTTGCGCGCGGCTGCGCCAGCCGCCTGCTCGTTCTGTCGGCAACCGGTAATCTGCGGGCGCTGGTCACCGGTCTGGTCGTGACATTGGTGGCCCAGGCCTCCTATCGCGGTGTGTTGGCGCCAGCGCGAGAGAACATCGCCGGTCTCTGGACCATCGATGGCGGCACCGCACGGCATTTGCTGGCCCCGTTTGGCATTGGCCCGACGCTGGCGGCTCTCATAGCCGGTCTCGCCCTTCTGGGGGCTTTCGTTTTGGCCCGGCGCCGCGCCTTATCGGTCGGTATGATCCTCGCGGGTGTCTTTGTGGGCGGGGCGGTGGCCATGGGCTGGGGCCTGACAGCCTCCATAGCAGCCACGTCCTTTGAAATCGTGCCGGTCTCAAGCGTCACCTTCACCGGTCCATCGACCGACACATTGATGGCCTTGGTCACAGAGCGCAATCTGCCGCTCTCCTTCGGATTGGGCCTGGTGCCTGGTGTGTTCGCAGGATCGTTCGCGGCTTCGGTTCTGAACCGAGAGTTTTCGATCGAACGGTTCGGCCCCGACGCGCCGATGGAGCGCTACCTCTTAGGAGCCGTCATGATGGGCTTCGGGGCGATGCTGGCCGGGGGCTGCGCCGTGGGCGCGGGCGTGTCGGGCGGCGCGGTCTTGTCGATCACCGCACTCATCGCGGTGTTCTTCATGTGGGTCGGCGCGGTTTTGACGATCTGGCTGACCCGCAGTACAACGGACGCCGCACTCGCATAGAAAGCGGGCAAACGTCCCTGCCCGCCCATGCCAAAGCTTTTCACATCGGTATGTTTTCGAGGTCTTGCTGTGCCGCCGGATCCCCCGCCTCGGCATGATACGGGCAGGCAACGATGTGGTTATCCCCGATATCCGCAACCATCGGTATCTCTGCCGCGCAGGCAGGCCGCGCGATCGGGCAGCGCGTCCGAAATACGCAGCCAGAGGGCGGCGCGAGAGGTGATGGCAGTTCACCCTCCAAAACCGGGCGATGACGTGCCCGCTCGGCCTTGGGCGACGGGATCGGAACCGAGGCGATCAGCGCCTTGGTATAGGGATGGCGCGGATTTGCGATCAGATCCGCCGCGCTCGCGGCCTCGACGATCCGGCCCAGATACATCACCGCGATGCGGTGCGAGATATGACGCACAACACTCAGATCATGGGCAATGAACAGAAGCGAGAGGTCCATTTCCCGCTGCAAATCCTGCAACAGGTTCACCACCTGCGCCTGCACAGACACATCAAGCGCGCTGACCGGCTCGTCGCAGACCACCAACTCCGGCTCGGTGATCAGCGCCCGGGCGATGCCAATCCGCTGGCACTGACCACCGGAGAACTCATGCGGGTAGCGGTTGATCAGCGCGGGCAAGAGGCCGACGCGCTCCATCATCACGCCGACCTTATCGCGCACCTCGGTCTTGGACAGATCGGGGTAATGGGTGACCAAGGGTTCGGCGACCACCTGGCCGACGGTCATGCGCGGGTTCAAGGCGGCCAGCGGGTCTTGAAACACCATCTGCACATGGCGCCCATGGGCGCGTCGCTTGGCCGGACTCATCGCCATGATGTCTTCGCCACGCCATAGAACTTGCCCCGCGCTGACCGGCACAGTGCCGACGATCGCGCGGGCCAGCGTGGATTTGCCCGACCCACTTTCACCCACCAGGCCAAGGGTCTTGCCCGGCTCAAGCATAATGGACGCTTCCTTCACCGCCTGCAGCTTGGCCGGCGGCGTCCAGGGCCAGGCACCATGTCGCATCACATTGAAGGTGACACTGACATCATTGACGGCGAGAAGCGGCTCACTCATGCGATATCCTCCCGTGCCGCGTGACAGGCGCGGAACCGGCCATCGCCGAACCCTTCGAGCGGTGGCATGGATAACGCGCAGGGTTCATGGCGCGCCGGGCAGCGCGGGCTAAACGGGCATCCGGGCGGCAACGCCGTCAGATCGGGGGGATCGCCCGGGATGGTTTGCAGCGAGGCTTGCGGGATATCGAGGCGCGGCACCGCGTTCAAAAGGCCAAGTGTGTAGGGATGCGACGGCGCTTCAAACACATCATCGGTCGTCCCAATCTCCATCACCTGCCCGCCATACATCACCAGCGTCTCGGCGCAGGCCCCCGCGACAATTGCCAGATCATGGGTGATCAGGATCAGCGCCGTACCGAAATCGCGTTGAATGTCGGCCATCAGCTCCATGATCTGGTTCTGAACCGTCACATCAAGCGCAGTGGTCGGCTCGTCGGCGATCAGCAGTTTCGGGCGGCAAAGCAGCGCCATGGCCGCCATGATCCGCTGCCGCATGCCGCCGGAGAACTCATGGGGATACATCCGAAGCCGCGAGCGGGCATCAGGGATGCGCACTGCGTCCAGCATCTTGGCGCTTTCATCCAACGCCGCGCGCTTCGACGTGCCCTTGTGCAGCATCAGCACCTCGGCCATCTGGTCGCCGACCCGCATATAGGGGTTGAGCGAGGTCATCGGGTCCTGAAAGATCATCGCGATCTCATTAGCGCGGATCTTGTTTATCTTCGCTTCGGGCAAGTTGAGGATTTCTTGATCCTGAAACCGTACCGAACCTTTGGCATGACCGTTCTTGGCCAAAAGCCCGAGGATGGCGAAGGCAAGCTGCGTCTTCCCGGAGCCGCTTTCGCCGACAATCGCCAAGCTATCTCCAGCATTCAGCGACAGGTTCATCCCATTGACCGCATGGACCTTGCCATCCGGCGTATCGAAGCTGACACTCAGATCGGTGACATCTAACAAAGCCATGAATTACCGATCCTTCGGGTCGAGCGCATCACGCAGGCCATCGCCCACAAAGAAGAAGCCAAATAGCGTGACGACGAAAAAGAAAAGCGGTGCCAACAGCATCCAGAGCGTGCCGTTGTTCATCTCAGCCGCACCATCATTTATCAGCGCGCCCCAACTGGTCAGCGGCTCTTGCACGCCGAGGCCCAAGAAGCTGATGAAGCTTTCATAGATGATCATCGAGGGGACAAGCAGCGTTGCGTAAACGATCACCACGCCGAGCAGATTTGGGATGATGTGGCGCAGGATGATCCGAAACGGCGCGACGCCAGTGGCTACGGCGGCTTCGACGAATTCCTTGCCGCGCAGGGTCAGCGTCTGACCCCGTGCGATCCGCGCCATGTCGAGCCAACTGATCAGCCCGATCCCGATGAAAAGCATCAGCATGGAGCGGCCAAACACCACCAAGAGCAGGATCAAAACAAACATATACGGGATCGACATCAGCACATCGACGATCCGCATCATGATGTTGTCGAGCCGCCCGCCATAATAGCCCGCGATCGCGCCATAAAGCGTGCCGACGATGACGGAGATCAGCGCGCCGACAACCCCCACCATGAGCGAGACTTGCGTGCCTTGCACCGTCCGGGCGAAGAGATCCCGGCCAAGCGCGTCAGTCCCGAACCAATGGCCGGTTTCGAGCGAGGGCCGACCGGCCTCGGCCACATTGCCCAGCACATTCCAATCGATATCCTCATAATTCCAAGGCGCGATGAACGGGCCGATCAGGGCGAAGGCCGTCACGAGCACCAGAACGACGAGCCCGGCCACAGCGGCGCGGTTGCGGAAGAAACGGGCGCGCGCATCGGCCCAAAGAGACCGGCCCTTGATGGGGGCGGCAGCCGCCAGATCATCCGCGATGGCTTTGGTCGCGAGCATGGGCTTAATACCGAATTTTCGGGTCGATCCAGGCGTAAAGGATATCGACCAAGAGGTTGAAGAAGATGGTGAGCGCGCCAAGCAGAACGGTGATGCCCATCATCACGCCATAGTCGCGGTTGAGCGCGGAGGCGACGAAGAACTGCCCGATCCCGCCGGTAGAGAAATAGATATCGATCACCACCGAGCCGGTGATCATGCCCACAAAGGCGGGGCCGAGATAGGAGATTACCGGCAAAAGCGCAGGTTTCAGCGCATGGCGGAAGATCACACGGCGCATCGGCAGGCCCTTGGCCCGGGCGGTGCGGATGAAGTTTGAGGTGAGCACCTCCAGCATCGAGGCGCGCGAGATGCGGGCGATCGAGGCCATGAAACTGGTCGACAGCGCGATCACCGGCAGGATGATGAACTGCCACTGCCCGCCTTGCCAGCCGCCGCCGGGCAACCAGCCAAGCCAGAGCGTGAAAACCAGCACCAAGATCGGGGCCAGAACGAAATTCGGCAAAACCTGCGCGCCGATCGAGACACCCACGGCAAGATAGTCGAGCCAGGTGTTGTGACGCACGGCTGCGAGAATCCCAAGCGTCCCCCCGACCAGCACCGCAACAACAAAGCTCCAGAACCCATAGGTCAGCGTCACCGGGAAGCCTTGGCCGATCAGGTCATTCACATCCTGATCGCGATAGATGAAGGAGGGCCCGAAATCGAACTGGGTCACGATTCCAACGACATAGCGCCAGATCTGCACGAAAAACGGCTGATCTAGCCCGTATTGCGCCTCCAGATTGGCCAGCACTGCCGGCGGTACACCGCGCTCGCTGGCAAACGGGCTGCCGGGGGCGGTGTACATCAACACGAATGTACCAATGATCAGGATCAGCAGGACCGGGATCGCGACCAGGAGACGTTTTATTATGAAAGCAATCATCGGAGCGATGTAGCACAGGGGCGGGTGAAGTCACCCGCCCCGACGCAAGGTCACTCTGCAGCGACGCGATAAATGTCACGGACGTACCAGTTGTTTTCCGTGTTTTGCATCGCCCAGTTCCGGATCGACGGATCCAAAACGAAGTTCTGGGTGTAGTGGTAGATCGGCAGGATCGCCATATCCTCCGCCAAGATCTGCTCGACTTGGGTGTAGATCGGCTGCGGATCGGCCAGCGCGACGCTCTCCGCCATCAGCCGGTCAACCTCATCATTGGCGTATTTGCCGTCATTGTTGGCGTTGTTCGAGGTCAGGAGATCAAGGAAGGTTGACGCCTCATTATAGTCTCCGCACCAAGCCGACCGCGCCACGTCGAAGTTCTGATTGCCGCGGATTTCGAGATAGGACTGCCACTCGAAATTGTTGAGCACGGTGGTTACACCCAAGGGCCGCCACATCTGGCTAACCACAGTGGCGATTTGCCGGTGGTTCTCGGACGTGTTGTAGATCAGGTTCAGTTCAATCGGGTTGTCAGGGCCGTATCCCGCCTCTTCCATCAACTCCATCGCGCGCGCCATGCGCTCTTCCTGGGTCCAGGTCGCATAGTCGATCTCAGGCAGCTCGAAACCAGCCGTCGCCCAATGGGTGAAGCTAAAGGCTGGGGCTTGGCCCGCTTGCAGCACCTGATCGGTGATCACATTGCGGTTGATCGCATAGCTGAGCGCGGTGCGCACGCGGGGGTCCTGCAACGCCTCATGGCCACTCTCGGACTGGTTCACCGTGTAGTAATAGGAGCAGAGCCGTGGCACCGAATGGGCCACATCCGGCATATCGGCTTCAAGCCGCGGATAGCTGCCCGCCGGCAGGTCATCCATCATGTCAAACTCACCGGCCTGGAATCGGGTCAGGGCTTGGTTGGCATCATTAATCACAAGGCCGGTGACCTCGGTGATGATCACATCTTCGGCACCCCAGTATTCCGTGTTCGGGACCAGACGGAAGAACTCATTGACCGCGATCTCGTCCAGCACATAGGCGCCGTTGGAGACGATGTTTTCGGGCCGGGTCCAATCGGCGCCATGGGCCTCAACAGTCGCCTGATGGGTCGGCATGAAGGTGTAATGGACGGTCATCTGTGGGAAATACGGCAGCGGCTGGCTCAGCGTCACCTCAAGTGTGCGGTCGTCAATGGCGCGCACGCCCAGCTCTTCTGGGCCAACCTCGCCTGCAATCGCGGCAGCGGCATTACGAATCTGGCTCAGCTCTACATACCAGGCGTATTCCGAGGCTGTCGCCGGGTCGGCCGCGCGTTGCCAAGCAAAGACGAAATCCTGCGCCGTAACCGGCTCGCCGTTTGACCAGCGCGCATCCTCACGGAGTGTGAAGACCCAGGTCTGGTTATCTTCCGAGGACCATTCTTCGGCCACGCCCGGGCGCAGGGTGCCATCGGCATTCTGGGTCAAAAGACCCTCGAAGATTTGCCGGGCCACATGGCCGCCAGCGGTCTCTTCAATCAATTGCGGGTCGATGGAGGGAAACTGATCCAGCAGACGATATTGGAACGTCTGATCTTCGGCCAGCGGCTCGCCAGTTACGGGATGGGTGTTTTGGGCCGCTACCGGTACGCTGATCGCGCAAGCCAGGATTGTGGATGTAAATAGAGCGCTTAATCTGGTCATGTTTATCTCCCATGTGTTGGCGAAGGGCGCGATCTGGGCAGTCCAGAAATTTCTGTCGCGGCCCGATTTCAAAGCATCGCTGAAACCGTTGCATCATACACTATCATAGTTTGCAATCACTTGAGCATCGGCGGAAAACCTCCGACGGGCGCCGCCGGAGGGGACACTGAGCTTTGGTGGAGGAGCGATTGCCTGGCGTCGACTCAGATCATCGCACCGTCTCGCGAGCCGAGAGGCCAAGGCTGTGGGGAGAGGCATAACCCACTGAGCCATTTCGCCAGCCGGACGGAAAAACAGAGAAAACTGACGCTAAAACAGGTACCTGACCGCTGCGAACCCGCGCGTCCAGCCGTCTCAGCGCGGCTCAGTGCCCGCCTAAACATGACGGACTCAGAGGAGCGTCAGGACGCCAGTGCATCCTAGATCGCCGTGGAGTGCACCGGCGTCCGGGGCTAGACCTCTCCGAGCCCTGTGCTGCGACGATGAGTACCGCCTTTTTCGGACCGGGCCGTGACAGTGATCGACCCTTCTGGCTCATGCGATTTCACCAGCCACTCGGCCTTTTTCGTCACTGGCGACCATTGCTGCCCCCAATTGGAGTAAGCATAGCGGCGCTCATTTCGGCCCGCGAGATTGCCAAGTTTCACATCGCCAGGGTTCATCACCAACTCGGCCCCCTCGCACTCCAATGTCAGCGTCACCGGCTTGGCGACGCCGTTCTGTACCGCGACATCCGACAGGTTTGTCGGCAGATAGCCATGGTTCGACACCACCGCCGTGACCTTGTGCAACCCGGCACCAAGGGCCTCGACGTCCAGGCTGTCCAACGCGACACGTGGCGCGGCGGCGGCATGTTTGAGATTGAACATCACGTTCTTGTGGCAAATCTCTTCCAGCATGTTGCCCGGTGGGTTCCGATAGCTCCAGATATAGACCATGCCGCCGACCTCCACCGGGCCAAGCTGCGGGTGATCGAAGGCCTCCCAATCGCGGAAACCATGATCGCCCACATTCTCGACGACCCAATTGTGGACCAGCCGTTGCGTGGCCGCATCGCGCGGACCCAAGTTGTAATACCCTTCCTTCGGCACACCCGCCGTGCGCTCCAGATCCCAAAGCTCGGTCGCGAAGGAGATGATCCCCATCTCTTCATAGGTCCAATCGGTCAGTGACCCGTGGCGCGCCTTGGTCTTATCCGGCGTGAAATCCTCATAGACAGAGATCGTTGGATAGCCGGTGAGCCGCTCCCCGACCTCGCCAAGCGCTTCATAGAGCGACAAGTCCGGCGCGCTCATCTCGCTATCCATCCGCAACATCGAGGGGCGCAGGATAATCCCGCCATGGGTGTGATAAGCGCACATACCGGTGATGTTGGGGTGGCCCAGGATCACATCCCGCATCCCGGCCGCCTCAGGCTCGGAGAACGGATAATCCCCCGCGCCATATTCCTGCGGCGTCCAGTTGGTCGGGAAGTTGCGGTTCATATTCCCGTCTTGCTGCATCTCGATATGGACATGCACGCCGTCGTAATTGCGGATCATGCCCTCCGGGTAGAGACGGTAATATTCGCCGCCCTCCTCGCCCGGTTCGCGCTGCACCATGATATCGGGGTTTTCGGCGTCCTTCTTCCACTCGCCCTTGGTGTCGGGCACCCGCATCTGCACGATGTAGCCGTCGCCGGTGATATCCTGTGGGATCAACCCCTCGATCCGGTCTTCGCCGGGCAAGAACCGGCCATTGCCGCACCAGGGGTGATAAGGCGCGGTCAGCGCGTATTCGGCCCCGTCGGGATTGATGCGCGGAATGATGTAAAAGACCTGCCCGTCCACGAGGCGGGTGACCTCTTCATCGGTGCCGTAATTGGTCAGCAGATACCAACACGCGTAGAGCGCGGTGGCGGATGTGGCATGCTCCTCCGCATGAATCTGAGCGTCGATGTAGAAACCCGGTTTTTCCAGCGCCGGGCCGGTTTCGGGGTTGGTGATCGTCAGGAACCAGACATCGCGGCCCCGAAAGCTCTTGGCGATGGAGGTCAGCGTGCAGAGATGCGGGTATGCCTCGGCAAGCGCGTGCAGATGCGCCGTCATCTGCTCATAGGTGTAGTAGGTGTCAAAGGCGATATCGACTTTCGGCATCGGGTTTTCCTTTTAAGTGAACCGCTTAGCTGCGGCCAAAATGATCCATGATGGCGGCAGCGTATTTGATGCCTTGGATGTATTTATCGACATGGATGTTTTCGTCGGGCGCATGAAGGTTGCAGCCCGGATTGGCAAATCCAGTCAGAACACAGGGAATCCAGACATGTTTTAGGATCGCCCCTTCGGCCGAGACGCCATTGACGATTGGCGGCTCGCCATAGACCTCATGCGCCGCGGCGATGATCGAGACGGAGATGTCCTCGCGGGCGGAGATTTTATAGGGGTCTTCGGTGCGCGCTTCGCCCTTGACCTCGATATTGTCGAAGCCCTGCGCCTTGAGATGATCACGCAGTTTCACGATGGCTTTGGCGGGCGAGATATTGGGGATCAGCCGGAAATCCATCCGCACACGCGCCTCTGACGGCACAATCGTTTTGGTGCCCTTGCCGGTGTACCCGCCGGCGATGCCTTGGATATTGGCAGTCGGCTCATAGGTGCGCGCCTTGAGCGCGTCGACCCCATCGCGCCCAAGCGCAAAGGCATCGACCCCCATCTCCTCTTTGAGCATGTCAAAGTCGATCCGCGCCGCTTTGTCCTTCAAATAGCCCATATCCTCATCATTGGGCACATAGATGCCCTCGGCCCAATCCGGGATCAGGATGTTTTTCTCCCGATCCATGATGGTGGCCAAGGCATGCACCAAATCCCAAACCGGGTTCGGCACCAAAGGCGCGTTCAGCGAGTGCACATCCGTCCTCGGGCCGCGCGCGATCAGCTCGACAAACAGTACCGATTTCAGGCCAAGCGAGACATCCGGCACGTCGACCCCGATCTCTAGAGAGCCATCGAGGCAGTGCATCCCATCGGCCTCCAACATCTCGGCGTTTTTCTGCGCCCAGGGCCCAAGATTGGGGGAGCCGATCTCCTCCTCCCCCTCGATCAGCAGTTTCAGGCCAACAGGGACTTCGCCGCGCACCGCAAGGAACGCCTTTGCCGCCTTGTTGAAGGCCAAGACGCCGGATTTGTTGTCGGTCGCGCCGCGCCCATACAGCACACCATCCACCACCGCACCGGACCACGGGCCGCCATGGGTCCACGCCTCGATCGGCTCGGGCGGCTGGACGTCGTAATGGGAATAACAAAGCAGCGTCTTGCGGGATTTCGACGGGATTTCGCCGTAGACAACCGGGGGGCCGTCTTCCAACTCATGGAACTCTGCCGGCAGCCCGTCGCGATGCATCATATCGCGGATCAGCGCGGCACATTCCCGCAGGCCGATATCTTGGGCCGAGATCGAGGGTTGCTGCACAAAAGTCTGTAAATCCTTCACAAATTCATCGGCATGGGCGTCGATGTAGTCATAGATATCTTGCATCAGCTGGCCTCCGGCTCTGACATGTTCCACGCATTCAGACGTTGCCCGCTCAGAGCAGGGTCGCGGGTGGTGGCGATCTGCACGAAGGCTGGCGCCAGGCGCGCGGGATCGATCCACTCGGCTTTCAGTTCGGGCGGGTAGTTGCGCTCCGACATCGGGGTGTGCATCGCCTTGCCCGGCGTGATGGTGCAGGACAGGATGCCATCGCCCTCCCCCTCCATCGCCAGGCATTTCGAGAACCCTTCCAGCGCGTGTTTCGCCGCGCAGTAGGCGGTCTCGTCAACAAAGCCTTTGATGCCGGATTGGGACGACACGAAAATCAACGCACCGCCGCCTTTGGCTTTCATGCCCGGCCAAACCGCCTGGCTGAGCTGAAACGCCGCTTGGATGCCGACATTCATGGTCGCCGTGAAGGTGGAGAGGCTCACCTGTTCCAGCGGTTCCGGTCGCAGGATTGCCGCATTGTGGATCAGCGTATCGACCGGGCCGGGGATCGCCGCGATGGCCCTGGCCGTGGCCTCAGCATCCGCCAGATCGACCGTCAGGGTCAGCGCCCCGCCACCGATCTGATCCTGGACCGCCTGCAACCCCGCCGCATCCACATCCATCAGCACCAGATCGGCGCCATGGTCGGCGAAGACCCGGGCGATGGCGGCGCCAAGCCCCTGCCCCGCCCCGGTGATAAGCACCCTTTGATCCGAGAGCGCGGGCATCACACCGCCCCGGACATGTTCAGGTCTTCCCATTTGCGGCTCACCGTTGAGGCGACGACCGCATCCAGAACCATCTGATTGCGCAGCCCATCGACGAAGCTTGCACCCCGTTTCAACCCGCGCTCCTCGATGATGGCTGCGGTTAGCTCCTGCAAAGCCGCCAAAACAGAGACATTCCAGATGCCTTTGTTCACCCCCTCAAGCTTGGCATTGGGGTCTTCCACACTGATATCATTGAAACTTTCACCTGCCTTCGCGAAATAGAGCCTCTCGTCGCTATTGGACAAGGTGATCGTGCCTTTCGACCCAAACACTTGCGTTTCATTGCCCATATTCGCCGCCGCAACCCCGCTCATGAAGACCTGGGCCAGAGCGCCCGATTGCATCTCAAGCGTGAAATGCGACAGGTCATCGGACGTCGCCGTCCACGGCTCGCCTGTGTTTTTGCAAAGCCGGTTCGGCACCATGGTCAGGGCCTGCCCGATGACCGAGGCGGGTTCCCCAAGCCACCAGCGCAGCATGTCAACCTGATGCGAGCCATTGGCGCCCAAACGCCCGCCGCCCATCGCCGCGTCCGACCACCAATCGCCCTTGGGGCGCGAGGCCGGATCGGCCCAGGACGCGCCGATATTGGTGATGTTCACATGTCGGATCTCGCCAAGATCGCCGCCATGGATCAACTCAGCGATCCGGGCCCGCGTCGGGTTGAAGCGCAGCTCATGGTCGATCATGTGCAGCCGATTGGCCTCCCGCGCCGCATCCAGCATCGCGCGCGCCTCGCCTGCATTCATCGCGGTTGGTTTTTCGCACAGAACATGCGCCCCCGCGCAATCGCGGCCAGGACCATCGGCGCATGCATCACCGTGGGCGTCGCGATGCAGACCAGATCGAGCGCATGCTCGGCCAGCATCTTTTCCCAATCATCATAGACCACCGTGATCCCATGCGGCGCGGCCGCCGCCTTTGCACTTTCCAGACGGCCCGAGGCCAGCGCCACGACCTTGGCCCCCTCAATATGAGCAAATGCGGGCAAATACGCGTCGCGGGCGAAGCTGGCCCCGATGATGCCGACGTTTAACATGATGTCTCCTTTGTGCTGTCGGGCGGATGCGAAGAGGTCACACCCGCCCGGAATTTGGGTCACTCCGCCAGGCGGGCATTCCATAGATTGACGTGTTCATCCCGCCGGGCCTGCCACTCGATCCGTCGGCTCACGCCGTAGAAATCGGGTTGGAAGTACATGTGCAGCCAGGGCCCGTCGTCGTAGAAGACCTGAAGCATCTCGTTGATCACCTCCCGTTCTTCTTCGGGGGTGGTTGCGCTGGCGATATCCGCCCACCGGTCAAACCATCGCGGATCGGCCCAATCGGTATAGTTCGGCCCGCTTTCCACAGTGGCCAAGGCCGCCATGTCGTAAAGCGGGCTCCAAAGCGCGCCACCTGAGCCCAGAAAGAACAGCGGCCCGGCATCATGCCCGCGGATCAGCGGGACATAAACCGACGACCATTCCAGAAGCTCGACCTCCGTTCTGACACCAACCTCGGTCAGGAAGCTGCCAACGGCGAGGGCGACATTGGCGTCGTTCAAATACCGGCCCCGCGGCGCTTGCAGCGTGATGTCGAAGCGCACGCCATCGTCACCGCGCGGATAGCCTGCCTCGTCCAGCAAACGTTCAGCGGTCGCCGGGTCATAGGGGTACGGCTCAAGGTTCGGGTTGTCATTCGGCGGGTTCACGAGGCCGGTCGCCCGCTCGCACTCAAAGTTCAGCAATTGAGAGCAGATCGCTGGCACATTTACCGCGTATTGCAGCGCACGGCGCACGTCGGCGTTCCGCACCGCCTCCCCGGCGACGCCGTCGAACTGGTCGGACTGGTTGAAGCCGATATACATCCGGCGCAGCCCCTGGACGACTTGGACATCCGCCACGCCGCTCGCATTCACCACATCCATCTGGTCGGGCGAGACATTTGTGATGATATCCACATTGCCGGTCAGAAGCTCTGCAATGCGGGTCGACGCCTCGGGAATGATGCGGAACTCTATGCGGTCGAAATTGCCTTCCCCCTGCCACTTCTCAAGCGTGAGATTGGAGCCGATGTTCCAATCCACCAGCCGGTATTCCCCCGAAGACACCGGCGCGCGCGCGATCTGATCCTCGGTCATCGCCTCATAGCTGTCTTTACAGTGGATGAAGACCTGCGAGCTAAAGCCCAATGCCATGCCGGTGCGGGAGCGGACATTGATCGCAACGGTCAAATCATCCACCACCTCGGCGCCTGCGAATTGCATCGAGGTATAGACAAATCCAGGTGTGTTGCCCGCAAAGGCGTTTTCTGGGTCAGCAGCCCGGTTCCAAGAATAGGCGACATCTTCGGCGGTGAGCGGTTCGCCATCCTCGCACACGCGGCCCTCGGGCAATGTGAACTCCAACCGCGTCCCATCCGCGCTGATGGTCCAGTCGGTCGCGAGACGCGGCAGGATTTCTCCATTATCGCCAATACTGGTGAGCGCCGTGAAGATATGGCGCGCGATGTTGGAGTTATCCAAGGATCGGATCTCAGCCGGCTCAAAGGTACTGGCATCCGCGCTGAGGCCGACGACAAGGGTATCTTCGGATGGTTGGGCCAAGACAGCAGAGGGTGCGCCCGCAACCAGGGCAGCAGCCAAGAACTTTGTCATACTTTTCACGTCTTACATCCTTCTTTTGATGGAGTAGGCCGTCATTGAAGTCGTCTTGGACTCGGTTTCCCGAGCTTCTCTGGTTGGTTCAGGCCCGGGCCGTTGCATCGGTCCGAACCTCCTCGATCTCAACCGCGGCACGGCGGTCTGAGGCCAAAATGCAGGCTTGCAGCATGAAGAGGGATTGCAGGTGATCGCGCCCGGTACATTCGGGCGGCGCGGTACCCCGGCAGGTTGCCACGAAGGAGGCAAAAAGCGCCGTCGCATCGCTGATCCAAGGCGTGTGGTTCGGTAGCGGGATGGGGGTGAGATCGGGTTCCATCCGCCGCGCGAAAGCCAAATCTCCGAACATCTCGCGTTGCACGACGATGCCCTCGGAGCCGTCGGTTCGCCAGTTGAAGTTCATCGGCTCGTGGCCCGACTGCCAGGTGCCCTGGTAGTTGACGGTCATCCCGTTCTCGAACGCGATCAGGGCCGAGACATTCGTGTCGCCCTGATACATCGTCCAGCTCGGGTTGAACGTATGCGCCTGAATAGACACAGGCTCCGTGCCATAAACGTAGCGCATCAAGTCGAAATGATGGATCGACTGCTCCCAAAGCATCGGGTGATCCATCGTCAGCGGGTAGGAGTTCAGCCAGTCCTGCGTCCCGTCGCGCCAGCGTTCGTAGATGAAGCGGCCAAATTCCGGTTTGCCGATGGCCCCTTCGGTCAGAAGACGCCGCATCGCCTGGGTCACGCCGAGATAGCGGAAGTTGAGACCAACAACGAGCGGAACGCTGGCCGCCTCGGCCATCTCCACGAAACGCGCCGCCGTGGCCACATCATCCGAGAGCGGTTTTTCCGCAAGGATCGCCAGCCCATAGCTACAACACGCCGCGATCTGTGCCTCCCGCCCGGACGGAGGCGTGCAGAGCAGAACCGCATCGGCATCGGTACCAATGACATCATCCAGGGCCTCACCGATTGGCACATCGGGAGATTGATCGGCGGCACGGCTGCGCGCGTTTGGATCTGGGTCACAAAGGGCGACGATCTCAATATCAGGGTTGTCACCCACCACTTGCAGCCAAGTCCGTGCCCGCGCGCCAAGGCCGACGATGATCAGACGAAGGGGAGTCATGAGGTCACCTCTGCCGGGATAAGCTGATCCAGAGCATGATCCATGCTGGTCCAGTTTATCGTTTGAAAGACACTCGGATGATCGCTGCCCATCGGCGGCCGGATCGGCGGGTGCGGCGGCGGCGCTAGGCGGATCAGCGTGCCCCGCACTCGGTCGGCAATGGCGCGAGCGATGGCCATATCGGTCTGCGCAGGGTGTGCCGGCATGCAGAACCGTTGGACCGGACACGGGGAAATGGGCCATTAATCCCGCGATACCGTCGGCCAGATCCGGCAGCCAAGACCACTCGCGATTGGCCTCAGGCGTCTGCACAGTGATGACGCCAGTGGCCTGCGTTTCGGCCAGCATACGCTGCACCAGACAAAGATGCTGGCGGGTCTCGCGGACGGCCTCATGCGGGCCGAAGATATTGCCAAGGCGCAGGCTTAGCGTGGCGAAGCCGGGCTCCGCTGCGGCGACGGCCAAAAGCTCGCCAGCGGATTTGGCGGCGGCGTAGGTACAGGCTGCACTGGGCTGGGTCGCTTCGGTAAATCGTCCGACCTGGATCGGCCCATCTTGCGGCTCAAAGACGCCCATCGAACTCAGAAAGAGGAACCGCGTTGCCCCGGCCCGCTGCGCCACATCCAGCGCGCCGGTCAGGAGCTCCATATTGCGGCGGATATGGGCCGCTTTGGACATCCGCAGCCGCTCTGGCGAGGCCGTGATGGCGGCACCATGGATGACAGCCGAGAGAGACAGGTTGGCAAGCTCCGGCAGTATCTCTTCGAGCGGCCCTTCGACCCGGCGGACCCCGGCAAGCCGGGCGGCGGTCTCCGCATCGAAAGCCTGATCCACCGCCACCACATCCTGGCCCACCCGCGCCAGCGCCAAGGCGATCTCGGAGCAGACAAACCCGCCTGCGCCAGTGACAAGGATTGGGCCGTCCGTCATGGCGCGCTCATCTCGCAACCCTCACCGCCTCGGCAACGGCATCAGCGTGTTCAAGGCCGGTGACGGTGAAGGGTGGGCGCACCCGGGCGTAGTGATTGTCATCCTTTTGCAGTGCGACGGCGGATTTGATTGCCGGGATCAAAGGCAGCCCTTCGAAGATTTTGCGCACTTGGCTGACTTGATGATGGAGCGCATGATGCTCAGGACCGTTCAGCCCGTCGATCAAGGCGCGGATCCCGCCCGGGTTCACATTCGAACTGGCGCTGATGCAGCCCGCGCCGCCCTTAGCAGCGTTTTCAGGGATCAGCGATTCCGACGCCGAATAGGTGTCGATCTGGGGGAAGGCCGCGATAACGGCGGCGGTGTTGTCCCAATCGCCGGAACTGTCTTTGAGGCCCGCGATCTGCGCCCCATACGCGTCAATCAACCGCTCGATCAGCGGTAAGGTGATCGGCACACCGGACATCTGTGGAATATGATAGAGATAGACCCGCAAATCCGGCCCAACAGCCTCGATCACCTGCGCATAGGCGTCAAACACGCCGGCATCGCTGACACCCTTATAGAAGAAGGGTGGCAGCATCAGCACGCCGCGACAGCCAAGGCGCGTCGCATGTTCCGAAAGCGTGATCGTATCGGCGGCGGCGCAGCACCCGGTGCCGGGGATCAATTGCTGGGGCGAAATCCCGGCCTCCACCAATGCATCCAACGCCGCCATTCGTTCCGCGACGGACAAGGAATTGGCCTCGCTCGTGGTGCCAAACGGCGCAAGCCCGTGCGCCCCGCCCGCGATCAATGCCTTGGCATGGGCCACGAAGCGCGCGGTATCGACCGACAGATCGGCGGCGAAGGGGGTGATGGCGGGAACAAACAGTTCGATTTTGCGAGAGGTCATCGTCATGGTCTTTCTACGCGGGACCGGGCCCGCAAATGAGTCAGGTGGGGGCGATCAGGGTCAGCGGCGCGATGGTGCGGAAGTCGTCGTCTTGCAGTGGGCCGCCGCGCCACATCAGCACCGTGAAATGGCCGGGACGGTCCAGCACCGTCGCACCAAGATGCCAGACGCCCGGGTTGAAGATCACGCCAATCGTGCCCGGCATTAAAAAGGCCAGCGCCTGATCGGGGCATGGGCGGCCCGCCTCATCGGAGGGCATCACCATCACCGCATAGCGCGACACGTCGAGCGGGAAGAAACACTGCGCGGCATAGGGGTGCCGTTCAATCCGTGTCACCGAGAGCGGCAGGCTCTGCGGCAACACGTTGTTCACATGCAGCACCGGCGCGCTGGTCTCGTTCCGCTGATGCAATGCCTCGCTATAGAACCGCCGTTTGCCCGGCTCATCCGGCGGCAGGACCAGATCGCCATAGGGCGCAAACGCCACCGGATCGGGGGCCTGACATTTCAGGACCGGGCCGGTCATGCGCCCTTCCCCGGCGGCACCGCCGCACGCCAGAAATCAGCGATCTGATCACGTCCACAGACCCAGATATCGGCGCGATCCGCGATATGGTCCATAAAGCGGATCAGCCCGGCCAGACGGCCCGGATGGCCAATGATGCGGGAATGCAGACCGATGGACATCATCCGCGGCACATCCTCGGCCTCGGCCAGAAGCACATCGAAGCTGTCGATCAGGAAATTGGCATAATCATCGGCCCGAAACACGTCGCCAGACAGGAACTTGGCGTCATTGGTGACCATAGAATAGGGCACCACCAGATGCGGCTTACCCGCGACCTCCGTCCAATAGGGCAGATCGTCATTATAAGCGTCGCTATCGTAATCATAGCCACCATGGGCCACGATCAACTCCCGCGTGGCGGTCGAGGCCGAATATCGGCAGTACCAGCCACGCGGTGCGCGGCCCAGGGTATTGGTTAAGCTTTCATGTGCGCGCGCAATGTGATCGGCCTCGGTCTCGGCATCCATGTGGTAATGCTCGACCCAGCGCCAGCCATGGGCACAGATATCCCAATCGGTCGCCGCAATTGCCGCCGCGATCTCAGGCGTGCGTTCCAGCGCCAAGGCACTGGCGAAGATTGTGAGTGGCAGGCCGCGGGATTGGAACAGCCGGCGCAAGCGCCAGAAGCCGACACGCGCGCCATATTCATACATGCTTTCCGCCGCCAGATCGCGCGCGCCCACCGGCACCCGGCTGGCGCGCACTTCGCTCAGCGCGGCCTCAGACCGGCCGTCACCGTCACCGACGGAATACTCCGAGCCTTCCTCGACATTCAGCACGAAGTTCACCGCCAACCCGGCCCCATTGGGCCAGCGGATATCGGGCGGATTGGCACCATAACCCAGCAGATCGCGTGGCCGGGTCATGGGGCCACCTCGGCCGGGAGAGACCCCCGCTCAGTCACGGGGGCCCTCCACCTTGTTGAAGAAGCAACACCAGTCGCCCTGGTTCACATTCGGCAGCGCGCGCAAGCCAAAGAACATCCCATCGGCGGGGGCGTGCAGCTCACCGACCACATCCCCGAAGATGTTCACGATGGAGGCGATCTTATCGCCCTTCTTCATCATGGTCAGGAAATCGACACCCTCTTCGGGCAGGAAGATACCCGATGCCGGGGCCAACAATGCCTCTTGCTGGCCTTTGGTGGCATCGTCTGGATAAGTCGCCTCCCCGTCCAGCATGTCATAGTGGAAGCAGATATTCAGGATCGATTTGGCAAGCTCGGCCCCGACATAGCGAAACCGCTCGGGCGAGGTATAGGAGCGCCCACCAAGTTCGACGGTGATGCCAACCTTGCCCGCATTGTTCATCGCGGCCATCGGGCTGCCGGATTTGGTGAAGTTCGACATGATGCAGCCCCAGCCCGCGCCCATGGCCTTGGCCAATTCGACGCTTTCGGGGCGTTCATCGACGAAAATCGCCTTGTCGAGGAAGGAATGCGCGCCGCCGGAATGGATCGAAATTTCCAGATCCGCGACGTCTTTCATCGCCTGCCAATGGGCGTCTGCCACCCGGTCGCTGAAATACCCATCGGGCTTGCCGGGATAAATCCGGTTCATGTCATAGGTGAACGTATCTAACGGATTGCCACGCTCCGCGGCGGAAAAAGCCAGCGGGTTCACGCAAGGCACCATCACCACCGCGCCGCGCAGTTTGGCCGGGTCAATCTGTTTGCTGGCCAACATGCAGGCGAGCGGCCCTTCGGGCTCATCCCCATGGATCGCGGCATTGACCCAGAAGGTCGGACCCGGCGCCGCCCCATTGATCACGACAACCGGGATCTCGACCTTGACGCCGCCCGCCAGATCGCCCGCCGGGATCGCCCCGCGGATCATCTGGCCCGGTTCTGCCGTGGCCGTGCCGACCGTCAGGCTCTCATTCGCAGATGTGCTCATACCGCTTCCGCCCCCGATTTTTCGTAAGCTGCCAATTGTTCGGGGGTGTAGACCTGCATGAATTCGATCTCGATCCCGCCAGCATCATTGTCGAGAAACGCCACCCAGCCTTCGGGATGTGCGTGGCTGCCATAGACGCCGCAGGCCTGACAAATCCGCAGTTCGGCGCCTTGGGATTTCGCATGCGCCAAGGCATCGTCGATATTGTCGACCTCGTAACAGATGTGGTGCAGCCCCTCTGCCCCACGCTCTTTGATCCAAGAGGCAAACCGGCCATTCGGGTCGGTCGACTGGCAAAGCTGGTATTCAATCCCCCCGAGGTAGAACAACGCGACCTTGTTGCCGGATTTGGGGAAATGGGTGATTTCCGTCTCAGCCGGCACATGCAGGAATTTCGCATATGCCCCAAGGGCTTGCTCGGCATCTTTCACGGCAAAGGCCATATGTTTGATGCTTTTGATATTCGGATTGTCGGATTTCACATTCATGCGTCGGTCCTCATTCTTTTAAGCGGATTGGCTTTTAAGCGGGTTGGCTGCTCTCGGCGCGGAAGCTTTCGACCACATCGGCCATGCGTTTCATCGCGATCTTGATGCGATCCACCGGTTGGGTCATCGACATGCGCACGAAATCGTCGGTGTGGTCGCCGTAAATCGTGCCCGGGTACATCATCACCCGGCCCTCGGCCAAAAGCCGTTCACAGAAGGCCCCGGCGGTGATCCCAAGGCCCAGGCTGGCGACATTGGCATAGACGTAGAACGCACCTTGCGGTTCGGCATAGCCCATGCCGATGGCATCAAGCCCCTCGCAAATCGCCCTCCGGCGCGCGTCATAGGTCTGACGCATCTCTTCGACGCAATCTTGCGGGCCGGTCATGGCGGCCAGCGCCGCATGTTGGCTGACTGCAGCGGTTGAGATGGCGAAGGCGTGGTTGACCTCAGACATCGGCATGATCAGATCGCGGGGTCCTGCGAGATACCCAATCCGCCAGCCGGTCATCGCATAAGCTTTCGAAAATCCGCTGAGCGTGATCGTCCGATCCCGCATTCCCGGCAGGGACGCGACGGGCAGCACAGTGTTATTGCCAAAGGTCAAACGGGCATAAATTTCGTCTGAAATCACGATCAGATCATGCTTCTTGGCCAGTTCCGCAATCTTGCGCACTTCATCAGGCGGCGTCACCGACCCGGTCGGATTGTTCGGATTGATCAGCACCAGGATTTTCGACCGCTCGGTGATATGCGGCTCGATCATCTCCGCGGTCAGGGTGAAATTCGTGGCCATCGTCATCGGGATTTTGACGACAACCGCATCCGACATCTCAGCGGCTTGCTGATAGGGGTTGTATCCTGGGCATGGCACGATGATCTCATCACCCGGATCAAGCAGTGACAGGGCGATGATGAACATCCCTTGCTGCCCGCCCGGCGTGATCATGATCTCGTCGGCGGCATAATCAGCCCCGCCATAGGTGCGGATGTTATCGGCAATCGCTTCGCGCAGCGGCGCAATGCCAAGCGGGTGGGTGTAATGCGTGGCGCCATTGGCCAGCGCCTCTTGACCCGCTTTGATGATGTGCTCCGGCGTGTCGAGGTCGGGGTCACCCCGGCCCAGTTTGATCACATCGTCCAAGCCTTCGGCGATGTCCAACATCTTGGTGATCAACGCCCCATCGGAGAGTTTGACCCGTTTTGCCAGGCGTGCGGTGTTTGGTGAGGTCATGTCGGTTTCCTTCTCGCCGCGGCGCTCAGGCCAAAGCGTAGATGTCGGAGAACTTGCGGGTCAGATGCGCGATGTAAGGCTCGGGATCGAGCGCCCTGCCCGTCGCATTTTGCAGCAGCTCATCGCGGGTGTAGCGGCGGCCATGCTGGCAGACCTTATCGGTCAACCAATCGCGCAGCGGGGCGTAATCGGCCCCATCAAGCGCGGTCTGGATGCCGGGGTTTTCGGTCGTCGCCGTTTCGAACAACTGCGCGGCCATGATATTGCCGATGGTGTAGTTGCAGAACGTCCCGATCTGGCCCGAGGACCAATGCACATCCTGCAATACGCCTTGCGCATCATCGGGCACATCGACGCCCAGATACTCTTTCATCGCGGCATTCCAGGCCGCAGGCAAGTCCGCCACCTCCAGCGAACCGTCGACCAGCTTACTTTCTAACTCGGCCCGCAGCATGATGTGGAAATCATAGGTCAGTTCATCGGCCTCGACCCGGATGAAACTCGGCTCAGAGCGGTTGACGGCGCGGTAGAATTCCTCGTCGTTCACATCGTCCAGCGTGCCGGGATAAGCCGCTTTGATATCGCCCATATGATTGGCCCAGAACGCCCGGCTGCGCCCGACATGGTTTTCCCAGAGCCGCGATTGGCTTTCATGGGCACCGAAGCTGACCCCGCCCACGGCATAAAGGCTGATCAAATCGGTGGCGAGCGGGGTTCGGGTATAGGCCGGATCGACCCCTTGCTCATACATCGCGTGGCCCGCCTCATGCAGCGCACCGAAGAGTGACATCGGCATATAGGTTTTGTTGACCCGCGTGGTGATCCGCACATCGTTGCGGGTGAAGGACACCTCAAACGGGTGCACCGTTGTGTCGAGTCGCCCACGATCCGTGTCATAGCCGATCCGTTTGGCCATCTTCAGGGCAAAGGCCATTTGCGCCTCGACCGGATATTCCCGGAACAGGAAGTCAGAGCGCGGTTTCTCCGCCTCGGCAATGGCGCGCACCAGCGGCAGCATCCCCTCCCGCAGACGCGCGAAAAGCGTGTTCAACCCGGCGGTGGTGGTGCCCGGCTCAAATCGGTACATGAGCGCGTCATAGGGGTGATCTTCGAACCCGATCGCCTGCGCCATTTCGCGGTTGATATCGACCATCGTGGTCAATGCGGGCGCAAAGATCGAAAAGTCGGCTTTCTCGCGCGCCTCGGCCCAAACCTCATGCGCGGCCGCGCCAAGCTCCGTCTTGCGGCGGAGCAATTCGGTCGGGATGCGTTCGTGATAGTCGATCGCTTCGCGGACCTGCGCGACGATCCGTGCCTCGGGGCTGTCTTCGGGCTTGCCGGGCATCTCGGCCTCCGCGCCTTCCAGCGCGCGCTTGGCCTCGTCAGAGCACAGCAGATTGCGTGCCGCGACCGCCAATGTGGCCAATTGCTTGGACCGGCTCTCCGCCCCCGCCTTGGGCATCATCGTGCGCGCATCCCAGGATAGAACCGACCCTGCATTCAGGAAATCATTCACCCGGCCCATCACCTCGATCAATCCAGCATAGCTCATTTCAGGCCGTTCTCCCTTCGGCGTTTCATGCGGAACACCGGGGTTTTCGAGAAACCAGCGGGTTCGACGCAGGGTGCTTGACTATCCATTCCGCTCGTGTATCCCATTTGGACAAGCGCAATGTCGACAATATACTGATGGCAAGGAAGCCAGCAGGAGTCAAACCAAAACATTGCCCTAGTCCGCCGCCTCAGCCCGTTAAGGAGCCGCACCCTGATGCCAAGCCCGAACACCAATGAAACCAGTCTGGTCGAGATGGCCGTATCCGGCGTGATCACCACGCCTGCGGTGCGCCCCGGCCAATACATCCCCCATCCTGACGGGCGCGCGACCGTGCTGCCTGGCATGTATGGCATCACCTACAATGTACGCTGCGGCGACCGCGCCTTTGGCTGGGCGGGCGATCATGTGGAACCTGGCGTATCGATTGATGACGATGCGGATTCGGGCCGCCACCACGCGCTGCATTACCTCAACTGCATCGGCAATGAGGCGATGGTGACCTCCGGCATGGCCACGGGCGAGCGCGGGATTGTGGTCGGCGAACATGCCCGCATCTTGGTGCAGTTCTCGCCCGAGGCGCATGAGGTGATGGCGCCCGGTGACCGCATTCAAGTGATGACCAAGGGCCAGGGCCTCGCGCTCACCGATTACCCCGGCGTGGCGCTGAAAAAGATGAGCCCGCGCCTGTTCCACGCGATGGGGATCACCGAAAATGCCGGGCGGCTCCATGTCAATGTCGCGATGGAATTGCCGGTGCGCATCATGGGCTCGGGCGCGGAGTTGAACTCCGAATATGTCGATCAAGATCTGATGTCAGGGGACCGCGCGTTGATGGCGGAGCTGGGCATTGACCAGATGCACCTCGGCGACCTGATCGCCATCCGTCATGCGGACCATCATTGGGGCCGCTCCTATCGCGAAAACGCGGTCTCGATCTGTCTGTGCATCCATGGCGACAGCATCATGACCGGGCATGGCCCCGGTATTCTGACCCTGATGACCGCGCGCGAAGGCAATATCGATTTCGCCTTCGATGCCTCCGCCAATATCGCCCAACTTCTGAATATCGGAGCCTGATATGTCCCTTCAAACCAACGCCGCCGATATCGTCACCGTCTCCGTGATGGGCCAGGTCGCCAATCCGTCTCTGTCGGGCCTGCCGGCGGAACCTTACCGGCTGGATGCCGATGGCAAAGCCTTCCTGTGGCCGACATTTGGCGGCATCGTCTATAACGTCACGGTGGGCGACGGCGCCTTTGGCTGGTCGGGCGATTGCATTCACCCCTCGGTCAGCATCGCGCATCCCGATGCCAACAAAAATCGGGGCCTGAACGTCTTTGCCTGCGTCGGCAACGAGGCGATGATTGTCAGCGGCGCAGCCAAAGGCGCACGCGGCGTGGTCACTGGCAAATCGGGACGGTTTTCCGATCAGGTGATCATCCATTTCGATGTTGAGACGCGGCGCAAGATCGCCGTGGATGATCAAATTCTTGTCAAAAGCGAGGGCGTCGGCCTGGCGGTGCCGGACTGCCCGGAGGTGTCCTTCAAATCCCTCTCGCCCGCGCTCTTTGACGCGCTGCCCAAACGTCTGGAAGACGGTGTGCTGAAGATTGGCGTCTGTGGCACGGTGCCACCGCATTTCGTCGGCGCGGGCGCCGGTTTGACCTCGGAAGGCGGCTCTCTGCATATCCAATCGACCGATCGGGCCGAGCTTGCGAAACACGGGCTCGACAACCTGCGCCTTGGCGATGTCGTGGCCATCCAAGACACCGACAGCCGCTATAATCACGGCTATCTCAGAGGCGCGATGAGCATCGGGATTGTCGGGCAAACCGACGGCCCCCGCGCGGGCTATGGCCCAGGCATGACCGTGGTGATGACCGCCCCCGCCGGACAATTGGGCAGCTTCGAGGCGCCCGGCACCAATATCGCCGATATCCTGGAGCTGAGCGCATGAGCCAGCCGATCCCAATGACCAATGTCGACCGCGATCAGTTGCGGAGCTTCGTCTCCGAAGGCTTCGAGGCGCTTGGCCTGACTCCGGAAGACGCAGGCATTTTTGCTGATGCACTGATCTTCTCTGAACTCAGATTTCACCCCGGTCAGGGTCAGGGCGTGGCCCGGCTGCGCCGCTATCACGAACGGATCGGCAATGGCGAGGTGAACCCGCGCGCCGATTGGTCCATCGTCAAAGAAGGCCCGGCACTGGCCCTGGTCGACGCCCATAACGGGATTGGCACGGTTGCCGCCGCCAAAGCCATGCAGCTGGCGATCAAGAAGGCCAAGGAGGGCGGGATCGGCACGGTGATTGTGCGCAATTCGACCCATTACGGCTCCAGCGCGGTCCATGCCTGCCAGGCGCTGGATCATGGCTGCATCGGCATTGCCTACACCAATGCGGGCCCGGAAATGGCGCCCTGGGGCGGGCGCGAAGGCGTGACCGGCACCAACCCCTGGTCCATCGCGGCGCCGTCGGATCAGGGCTTCCCCACGGTGCTCGACATCGCGATCACGACCGCCGGCAAGGGCATGATGAATTGGCTGATCCGCGAGGGCAAAAAAATGCCGCTCGATTGGGCCATCACGCCAGAGGGGGATGAGACCGACGACCCGGCGGCGGCGCTAAAAGGGCCGTTGCTGGGGATTGGCGGGCACAAAGGCTATGGCCTCGCCTTCATGACCGAAGCGATGACCGGTGTGCTCTCGGGCGGCGGCTTTGGCCTGACGCCTTATTCCGATCCGAAGAAACTGGATGTGTCGCATTACTTCCAGGCCATCGACATCAGTTGGTTCATGGACCCCGACGACTATGCCAAACGCATGGGCGAGTTTGTGCAGATGGCCAAGACCCGCGCGCTGCGGCCTGGATTCGATGAAATCCTGGTGCCCGGCGAGCAGGAAGCCCGCCGAACCGCCGCCAAAGCCGCCGACGGCGTGCCGATTGACGATGTGGTGCTGGCCGATATGCAGGCCCTGGGTCAGGAACTGGGGCTAAAGACCAAACTCGTGGGCCTCGGCCCCTATACCGGCGCAACATTATGACCGATGCGGCGCTCACGCCGCTTGGCGCGGGATTCTTCGCCGCCGCGCGGGACCGGCTCCGCGCCCGGGCGGAGGCCGCCGGTTTGGATGGCCTGCTCCTGCTGCGAGCGCCGAATCTCGCCTATGCCACCGGTCTGTTTCTGTCGGCCAATGAACGCCCGATGGGGGTCTGGCTGCCGGTTGCGGGTGAGCCGATCTTGATGTTGCCGGGTTTGGAGAGGGAGAATGCCGAAGGCACCGGCCTCAGCGATCTGCGCTTCTATGACGAATTTCCGGACGAGTTGCCTGCGGTCCTTTGGATGTTGGCGCAAATCGGGCGCAAATCCATCGCCATCGATCTATTGGACGCCAGCCTCCTCGACGCCGCGCGAGATCGGCTGATCCGGCTCGACCTGACGGATCACGCCATGTTGGAACGCGCGATCAAGCAGCCAGAAGAGATTGCATTGACCGCAGAGGCCGCGGGATTTGCGGATCTTTTCCTAACGCGTCTACAGGCCGCCGCTGGCGACATCATCGCCCAGGGCGGGACAGAGGCCGATCTGATGGCCGATGCCATGACCCACGCCCGTGGCGCGCTGATGACGAAACACAAAGCCGCGTTCACCGGCACGCCGATGGGCATCACCGCGTCGGTCCATTCCGGCCCCCGGGCCGCCCTGCCCCATGGCGCGGTTCTCGAACGCACACCGCAGCCCGGCGAAACCGTGATTGCCGGGATCGGCGCGAGCCTCGGTGGCTATCACGCCGAAAGCGGCGTCACCCTGATTGTCGGCGAGATCAGCGCCGAGCAGCGCCGGATTATGCAGGCGATGACGGCCTGCGACGATGCGGCGGTTGCGGCCTGCGCCAATGGGAAGACTTGCACCGCCGCCAATGAGGCCGCGCTGGAGACCCTTCGCGAGGCTGGGCTTGGCGCCGCCATCCGCCATCGGATCGGTCATGGCATGGGGCTGGAAGGGCATGAAGCGCCCTGGCTCGCCCCCGGCGACCCGACGCCGATCCAGCCCAATATGATCTTCTCCAACGAGCCCGGCGTCTACCGCCCGGGCCGCGACGGATACCGCACCATCAACACGATGATCGTGACCGAAACCGGTGTCGATGTGCCCTCGCGCTTCCAACACAACACCCCGATTGACGCCCGCGTCATTGCCCTTTGACCCTTTAGCAGGAGCCTCAAGATGCCCGAACCCGCCGCCTGGAAATACCAGAAAATCACCAAGCCGATGTTTGACGCGCCCGTGGTAGAGCGCCTGTTTTATGGCCGCGTCATCACCTGCGTCGGCGATGAGGTGATCGAAGACGGGTATGTGCATATGAAAGACGGCAAAATCGCCGGTGTGGGCGCACGTGCCGATCTGGCGAGCGAACCCGCTGGTGCGGAGGTCACTGACACCAAGGGCAAAACGCTGATGCCCGGCATGATGAACAGCCATGCGCATCTGAGCTGGGACGGGATCCATGAGTTGAGCCAGCAGAGCATGTTCGACGCGCCCGAGATCCGCGCCTACAAAGCCGCCGGCAATATGATCAAGAGCCTGCGCGCCGGGATCACGCTGGTCCGAGACCTGGGCGTGCATAATGCGAACCTATTTGCCAAACAGGCCGTGGCGCAGGGCATCTTCCCCGGTCCCCGGCTGCTGGTCTCGGGCGAGGCGATCATCCAGACTGGCGGCCATACCTATTGGGTCTGCCGCGAAGCCTCTGGCGCGGATGAGATGCGCCGCGCGGTGCGCGATCAGGTCAAGGGCGGTGCCGACCTAATCAAGATCATGGCCTGCCACGATACGCTGGAGTTTACCGACGAGGAACTCCATGCCGTGATCGATGAAAGCCACCGCAACGGCATTCCGATCACCGCGCACGCGACCTATAACGACTGCATCGCACGGGTGGCGGAATTTGGCATTGATTGCGTTGAGCATGGCGGCTCGATGACCGACGAGACGATCCAGCTTCTGCTCGACAAGAAACTGCCGATCGTCACCACCTTCTCCGCCCTGGTGATCCAGGCCAATCCCGACATTGCCCGCGCCTTCGGTATCCCGGAATGGAAGATCGAAGAGCGTCAGAAAGCGGTGGCCGACAAGACCCGCTTCGATGGTCTGGTGCGCGCGGCCAAGGCCGGTGTGCCGATTGTGTTTGGCACCGATGCGGGCAGCCCTGCAGTGGAACATGACCGGATCGTGCCGGAGCTTGGTTTCATGGTGGAGGTCGGCGTTTGCCCCGACAATCTTGACGCCCTCCGCGCGATCACGGCGCGCGCTGCCGTGCTGAACGGGTTTGGCGACACACTTGGCACTCTGGAGGCCGGAAAGCTCGCCGATATGATCGTCGTGAACGGCAACCCCGACCAAGATCTGACCGCCCTCGAACATGTCGAGATGACCTTCATCGACGGCAAAAGGATGCACTGACCATGACCCAATCCCTCTTGCTGCAACGCACCGCGCCCCGCATCGTCGATGAAGATGGATCGTTCCGCACCAAAATGCTGGAGATCGCCTCTGGCCTGGATGACGTCATCGCGCTTGGCCGGGGCGATCCGGATTTCCACACGCCCGCGCATATTGTGGCGGCCGCGAAACAGGCGCTTGATGACAATCAGCATCATTATACCGGACCAACTGGGTTGCCGCCTTTGCGGCAGGCGATCTGTGACAATCTGAAAACTGAGTACGGGCTGGATTACAGCGCGGATGAGATCATCGTCACCGCCGGGGTTCAGGAAAGCATCATGCTCTGCATGTTGGGTCTGGTGCAGGAGGGCGACGAGGTTCTGATCACCTCGCCGCGCTTCACCACCTATGACACGGCGGTGCATTTGTGCGGCGGTGTGCCGATCCCGGTACCGACCTATCAGAAGGACGATTTTGCCCTGAATGTGGCGGAGATCGAGAAACGGATCACGCCCAAGACGCGGATGTTCGTTATGGTCTCGCCCAACAACCCGACGGGTGCCGTGACACCGCCGGACGTGATCCGCAAAATCGCAGATTTGGCGATCAAACATGACATTCTGATCATTGCCGACGAGATTTACGCCAAGCTGATCTATCCGCCGCATGAGCATCTGTCGCTGGCTACCCTGCCGGGCATGAAAGAGCGGACCATCACGCTGAATGGCTTCTCCAAAACCTATGCGATGACCGGCTGGCGCGTGGGGTATATGGCGGCACCGGCGGATTTCGTCGAGAAACTGACCGAACCGCGCCACACGCTCTCGATCAACACCTGCACCGTGTCGCAATTTGCGGCGCTGGCCGCGCTGACCGGCCCGCAGGATGAGATGGAGGCCACCTTCCGCGACTATGCCGACAGGCGGGCCTATCTGATGGAGGCGTTGACCGAGGCCGGGCTGAGCTACGGCGCGCCGGGTGGGGCGTTCTATATCTACACCAACATCTCCTCTACGGGCATGAAGGCCAAGCCGTTCTGCGAAAACCTGCTGCAGGAAACCGGCGTCATGGTCTTCCCCGGCGATATGTTCGGCGAACCCGAGAGCGATTTTATCCGCATCTCCTATCTGCAACCTCTGCCGGTGATCAAAGAGGCCATGGCGCGGATCAAATCCTTCATCGCGGCCCATAAAGGAGCTGCGGCATGAGCAATATGACCCCCAACCCGGATGAGAAATTCGTCGGCATTCAAGTCAGCCCGATCAGCTTCATCGACGAGGGCGTCGAAACGGTTCTGGACACGTTGCAAAACCGCGTCGGCGTCAATGTGCTGATGCTTGGCACCGTCTCTTGGCTCGGCCTGAAAACCGGGCGCAGCATCGCGCATGAACTGGATGGCTGGCCCGATCATGGCGTGCCCGAGCCCTTCACGATGAAAGGTGGCGCCTATTTCGACCCTGACTCGCGGTATTACACGCAGACGCTGATCAAGGATTTCCGCGCCACGGATAAGGAGATGGAGGGGGTCGACATCCTCGATCTGGTCATTCCCGAAGCCCATAAGCGCGGCATGAAAGTCTATGTCGAGTTGATGGAGCCGTTCTTCAAATACGCGGGCCATGGTTCGGCAAGTGCGGTCGACATCCCCAACCTGGCGAGTTGCATGGAGGTCGATGTGTTTGGCCGCCGTAAGGATGAGCCTTCGACCTCAAACCCCGATTACCGCAACTGGATGCACGCGATCATCGAAGATCAGGTGCGCAATTACGACATTGACGGGATCATGTGGTGCAACGAGCGCAACAGCCCGCTGGATCAGATGATGCAAGGCCAAGCGCCGGGAGATTTCTCGGAAGCCGCCCGCAATGAGGCTATCGCACGGGGCACCGATGTCGAGGCCTGCCGTCGTGGTTGCATCGCGATGTATGAGTTCATGCAGGCGGCGATTGCGGGCGAAGAGTTCGACGATGGCGCCTTCATCACCTTCATCCGCACCCTTTTGGAGAACCCCGAGGTTCTGATCTGGGAGCGCTTCTGGCTAGAGCGGAACAAAGACCTCGACCGGGAGCTTTATGGCCTGGTGAAATGGTGCAAACCCGACCTGCCCTTCGGGCTCAACGTCTGGAACCGCAATCATTTCAACCTGTTCCGCCGCGCGCAATGGCCCTGGCATGAACAGACGATGTATGCCGATTGGGTCAAGCCGATCACCTATCAGCATCAGTCTGGCGAGATCTGGCACAAGGAGTTCGGCTTCTTCCAGAAGACGATCCTGCGTGATTTCGACCCCGCCACGGCGATGAAAGTCCTTGATGGTATTCTCGGCATCAAAGGGTCTGATCTGGATCAGGTGGTACAAGACGGCCTCGACCCCGACACCTATGTGTACGGCCAATGTGCCGACGCACTGCGCGGTGTGCATGACAAGGCCAAAGTATTTATGGGCCTCGGCATTGATGCGCCCCGCGTCCGCGCGGATCAGGCCAGATGCACGCCGGATATCGCCTATCGCTCGGTGATGGCGACCTATCGCGCGGGCGGGCATGGGGTCGTGTTGTCGCCCAATTATGCCTCCATGCATCTGACCAATCTTGATGGCGTCGCCAAGGCTCTGACCGAACTTGGGCTGAAAACATGAGCGCCCTCGACACGCTGATCACCGGCGGCGATGTGTTGTTGCCTGACGAGCTGCACCGGGTCGATCTGGGCCTGGCCGATGGGGTGGTCGCCGGTGTCTATGCCCCGGGGACCGCGCCAGAAGCCGTGCAGACCATCGATGCCAGCGGCAAGACCCTCCTTCCCGGCATTGTCGACATCCATTTCCATGTCCGCGCCCCGGCCTATCCCGAACGCGGCACGGTTCTGTCAGAAACCAAGGCGGCAGCGGCAGGCGGGGTGACGACGCTGTTCGAGATGCCGATCTCGAAACCCTGTTGCTCCACGCCCGAAGAATTGGCGCGCCGCCGCGATCATTTCGCCGAGAATGCGGTCATCGACTTTGCGCTTTATGCCGCCCCTGGCGATCTGACCGAAGCCAGCCGCGACAAGATGCTGGATCTCGGCGCCATTGCCTTCAAGATGTTCACCACACCGTCGCCCGCCGGACGCGCCGATGAATTCGAGGGGCTGGCCTTTCCCGATGAGGCCGACCAGCTTCGCGCGCTACAGCTTTTGGCGGGAACCGGACGCCCGGTCGTGGTCCATGCCGAAAGCGCCGCGCTACTCGCCCACTACGAGGCGCAGGCCAAAGCGCTGGACCCGGCCGACGCGGCAACCCATGGCAAATCGCGCCCCGCGATCTGCGAAGCGGTGGCGGTCGCGAAACTCCTGGCGATGAACATCACCGCCGGGGCCAAACTGCACATCGCCCATGTGACCAGCGCCGAGACCGTCGAGGTGCTGCGCGGTTTTGCCGGGACCTCGGATTTCACCGCAGAGACCTGCCCGCAATATCTCTTCGCCACCGAGGATGACGTTGCGCGCGCCGGGATTTACGCGAAAGTGAACCCGCCGATCCGCCATCAGGCTGATCAGGACGCCCTCTGGCAGGCGATCGAAGATGGTGTGATCAACTATGTCACCACCGACCACGCGCCGTTTGCCAAAGCCGAAAAACAAGCCGCCGAGGGGAATTTCCCCGCCGCCCCACCCGGCGTGCCGGGGATCGAGTTTATCCTGCCCGCCATGCTTGATGCGGTGGCCAATGGTCGGCTCAGCCTCAAACGCGCCCATGATCTGATCTGTGCCAATGGCGCGCGGCGCTATGGACTCTACCCGTTCAAAGGCGCATTGCTACCAGGAAGCGCCGCGGATGTGACGATTGTGGATTTGACCGGTGAGACCGCGCTTTCGGCCGACACACTCCACACCCATGCCCGCGAAGTGGCGCATCTCTTTGAGGGCCGGACCCTGCGGGGCAAAGTCTGTCAGACCATCCTGAAGGGCAACACAGTGTTCTTGGATGGCGCTGTCACCGGGCCACAGGGACAGGGGGCGTTTGTGACCCCTGCCGCAGGAAAATGACGCGCGACGACGGGTAACGGCCTGACAGATAACGTCCGGCCCGGGCCGCTTTGCGCCGCTGAGGGAAGACGTTCATGGCGACCGCCACCGAAATAATGCGCCCAACGGACACGGTCAGTTGGAAAAGCGGGTTCAACACGATCAAGCGGGTCACCCGGCTGGCGCTCAAGACACCCTGGATGGTCGCAATCGCTCTTGGCTCCACCGTGATCGCCTCGGCGCTGCAATTGCTGGTGCCGATCCTCTTGGGGCGCGCGGTGGATCAAACCCAGGCCCTGGTCTCCGACCCGGCGGGGGCGGAGGCCGCGACAGCGGCGCTTTGGACCACGGCTTGGCTGGTCCTGGCAGTCTGGGTCGCGCGCGGCCTCTTCACCGTGTTCCAGAACTATTTCAGCGAAAGCGTCGGCCACAATGTCGGCTACATGCTGCGGCTGGCCTATTATGAGAAAATCCAACGCTTGAGCTTTGGGTTTCATGACCGGATGCATTCCGGCGATCTGATCACGCTTGGGATGCTCGATCTCGAAGGCGTGCGGATGTTCTTTTCCACCGGTTTGGTCCGGATCGTTCTGTTGAGCATGCTGATCGGCATTGGCGGTTATCTCCTGCTCTCGACCGATCTCGTGCTTGGCCTTCTGGCGTTGAGCTTCGTGCCCTTTGTTACCTGGCGCTCCTCGGTCACGCAGTTGAAACTCCGCAGCACCTGGTTGGAGTTGCAAAACCGTCTCTCGGTGCTGAGCCGCGTGATGGAGGAAAACCTCGGCGGCATCCGCGTGGTCCGCGCCTTCGCGGCCAAGCCGCATGAAATGGCGAAATATGCCGATGCCTCGGAAAGCGCCCTTGAATTGGCCCATGACCGGGTCGATATCCGCGTCCGCAATACCTCGATGATGACCTTTTCCTTCCTCGCCGCGATGGGGCTGGTGCTTTGGGTCGGAAGCGGCAAGGTCGTCGCAGGTGAGATCACCGTGGGTACCTTGGCCTCGTTCCTGACCTTCATGACGATCCTGCAAATGCCGGTGCGGCAGTTGGGAATGCTGGTAAATTCCTTCGCCAGGACCGCGACCTGTGGCGAGCGGATCTTTGCCCTCTTGGATCTCGACCTGGCCATCACCGACGCGCCGGAAGCGCCAGACCTGGAGATCAGTGCGGGCGAATTGCGGTTCGACAATGTCGGCTTCACCTACCCCGCCGCCACGTCCCCGACGCTTCAGGGGCTGAGCTTCACCGCCAAGCGCGGCGAAACCATCGGCTTGATCGGTCCGCCTGGCAGTGGGAAATCCACCATCGCGCATCTGATCCCGCGTTTTTATGACGTGAGCCAGGGTCGGATCACCATTGATGGCCAGGACATCCGCGATGTGACGTTACAATCGCTCCGCCGCGAAGTGGTTGTGGTGCAGCAGGACGCGTTTTTGTTCACCACCAGCCTGGAGAACAACATCGCCTATGGCGACCCCTGGGCGCCGCCTTCACGGATCGCCGATGCCAGCGCCTCGGCGCAATTGGATCAGTTCATCGCGACGCTGCCATCGGGATATGAGACAGTTGTGGGTGAACGCGGTGCGTCGCTTTCGGGTGGGCAACGGCAGCGGATGACCATCGCCCGCACCCTTATGCTGCGCCCGTCCGTGTTGATTTTCGACGACAGCACCGCCGCCGTCGATGCCGGCACGGAACAGCGGATCAGAACCACGATCCAGGCGCAGGCCAGCGACCGGGTCACCATCATCGTGGCGCATCGGCTCAACTCGCTGATGCATGCGGATCGGATTCTGTTCATCGAGAATGGTCAGATCGTTGAGCAGGGCAACCATGCCGAGCTTCTGGCGCTTGGCGGGCGATACCGCGCGCTGCATGACCTGCAAATTCGACCAGAGGAGCCCGCGTCATGAGCGAAGAACTGGAAGTCGAACGCGGCGATGTTCGCGACAATGGCCGCCGTCCGCCCCGCGCCGTTGTCGGCTCGCACCGGATTGAGGAAGAGATGTTCGGCCGGGTGTTCGACCGCAACATCGTGATGCGAATCTGGCAGTTTGTACGCCCCTATAAGCGGCAATTGGTGATCTCGATCATCGCGGTTCTGGTCTTCACGGGCACCCAACTGGCCATCCCGCTGATCATCCGCCATGCCATTGATAACGGCCTCACCGGCGATGCTGCGGGCCAAGCGGCCCTGCTGGCGGCGATGATTGCCTTCGGGCTGGCCATCGGGCTGAACTTTGTCGCCGCGTGGGTGCAGGAAAGCGTCGTCGGGAAAGCTGCCGAAAACGTGCTGTTCGATATCCGCACCGCGATGTTCGGGCATCTGCAGGATGTCTCGCTCAGCTTCATGGACAAGACCGAGGTCGGCCGCCTGATGTCACGCCTGCAAGGCGATGTGAACGCGATGCAGGAGTTTCTTGAAACCTCGGTGCTGTCGGTCGGTGATATCGTGCTGCTCTTCGGGATCATCGTCTCGATGCTGTGGCTGAATGTGCAACTGGGTCTGTTGACCCTTTGCGTGTTACCGGTGCTGTTTTTGGTCCGTGTGATCTGGCTCCCCCGGGCCCGGGCCGCATTCATGGCGGCACATGAGGCGAACTCGGTCACCAATGGCGCTTTGGCCGAGGCGATCCACGGCGTGCGCACCGTGCAAAGCATGGATCGTCAGCCCGTGAATTTCGCGCTTTATGACGACAAGGCGCAAGCGACGCTGCGGGCCCATCGCACCGCGTCGAAATACGCGCAGGTGATGGTGCCAATCGTCGATAGCCTGACCGGTATCGCCATGGCGGTCGTGGTTGTGGTTGGCGGTTCCATGGTGCTGGGTCAGCAACTGGAGGTCGGCGTGATGGTCGCCTTCCTGTTCTACATCCAACGGTTTTTCGACCCGATCCGATCGCTGACGATGCAGTATTCGGTGATGCAACGCGCCATGGCCTCGGGGCAGCGGTTGATCGACGTGCTCGATGTGCGCGTCGATATCAAAGACGCGCCCAATGCCATCGACTTCCGCATGACATGGATGGCCGCGTGGAGTTTCGCGATGTCACCTTTGGCTATGTGCCGGACACGCCAGTTCTGAAATCCGTCAGCTTCACCGTGAACCCGGGCGAGACGGTGGCGCTGGTCGGCCCGACCGGGTCAGGCAAGTCCAGCGCGATGTCGTTGCTGAACCGGTTCTATGATGTGCAAGGCGGGCAGGTTTTGGTCGGCGGTCGGGATGTGCGCGAGGTGACGCAAGCCTCGCTTGGGCGCGAGATCGCCATGGTGTTGCAGGAACCCTATCTGTTCAGCGGCACGGTGATGGAGAACATCCGCTACAACAAAACAGACGCAACCGCAGAGGATGTGATCGAAGCGGCCAAAGCCGTCGGGGCGCATGAGTTCATCACGGCCCTGCCGCAAGGGTATGAGACCGTGATTGGCGAACGCGGCGGAACCCTATCCCTTGGTCAGCGGCAGCTGATCAGCTTCGCCCGAGCCTTGGTCGCCGATGCGCGGATTCTGGTGCTGGATGAAGCGACGGCCAGCATCGACAGCTATACGGAGATGTTGATCCAGAAGGCTCTGGTGACGCTCCTGACTGGGCGCACCGGATTGGTGATCGCGCATCGCCTGGCGACGATCCGCGATGCCGATAAGATCATTGTGCTGCAAGCCGGTGAGGTGCTGGAACAAGGCAATCATGACGAGCTGATGGCCCATGGCGGGCTTTATGCGCAGCTCTATAGCGTGAACTATGCTTCGTTCGACGACCTGTCGGGGGCGGAGATCGACCCCCGCGCGCCGCAGAAATCCTAGCCGTTCTCTTTCAGCCGCGGATCGAGGAAATCGCGTAGCCAATCGCCGATGATGTTGAAGGCCAGAACTGTGAACACGATGGCGAGGCCCGGGAACACCGCCAGCCACCATTTGTTCGACAACAGATGGTCACGGCTTTCCGACAACATGCTGCCCCAGGTCGGCACATCGGGTGGCACGCCGAGCCCGAGGAAGGACAGCGCCGCCTCGGACAGGATCACGCCGGCGACGTTGAACGAGGCGATAACAGTCAGCGGCGCGATGATATTGGGCAGGATCGTGCGAAACAGGATTGAAAACGTGCTGTCTCCCATCGCGCGCGCGGCCTCGACATATTCCTTTTCTCGCAAGGAGAGCGTTTGCGCGCGCACAATCCGGGCATAGGTGATCCATTGCCCGATCCCAAGAACCAGGATGATGTTGACCAGCCCCGGCCCGAGCACCACCAGGAACATGATCGCCAGAAGGATGAACGGAAAAGCCAGTTGGATGTCGCCAAGCCGCATGATCACATCGTCGATCCAGCCGCCGAAATAGCCGGAGACAAGCCCCGCGATGGTGCCCAAAGTGCCGCCGACAACGATGGCCGCGACGCCCACCAGCAGTGACACGCGCGCGCCATAGAGCAGGCGCGACAGCACATCCCGGCCCAACTGGTCCGAACCCAGCCAATAGGTCAGGTCCCCTGCCCCCGGCTGCCCCGGCTCAAGCAGGCGCATCATGATGTTTTGACGATTTGGGTCGAACGGCGCGAGCCAAGGCCCGAAAATCGCAACGAATGTCACCACCAAGAGGATCAACATGCCGACCAGCGCCCAACGGCTGGTCACCATGCTTTGAAACGCCCGGCGCAGCTCTCGGCGACGGTAGGACGACGCCATGCCGCCGACGGCCTGGGTCGAGGCGGAACTTGGAGCGGGTGTTGTATCGGCCATGTCGCGCGCGCCTTTAGAGTTTCACGCGCGGATCAAGCCGCGCATAGATCAGATCGACGATCAGATTGAGGAGAATGAAAATCACCGCCAGCAAGATGACAGAGGCTTGCACCACCGGAATGTCCCGCTGGTTGATCGCATTGAACACCAAACGACCAATGCCGGGGTAAGAGAACACCGTCTCGACCACGACCACACCGCCGAGCAGGAAGCCAAACTCCAGGCCGATCATGGTGACCACCGGCAACCAAGCGTTGCGCATCGCGTGATGGATCACCACCCGGCGCTCAGAGATGCCTTTGGAGCGTGCGGTGCGGACATAATCCTGCTGCAACACCTCCAACATGGACGAGCGGATCAGCCGCGCATTCCGGGCGAGCGTATAGGTACCCACCGCCAAGGCCGGCATGATCATATAGTACATCGACTGCGGCAGATTGCGAAACGCGGTCGCAAAATCGCCTTCGAACAACGGCTCCAGAAACGGCACATGGCCCGAGATCGGGAACCAGCGCAGATAGAGACCGAAGAACATGATCATCATGATCCCCATCCAGAAATTCGGGATCGATTGGCCCAGCATCGCAAAGGTCATGATGCCGCCATCAGCGGGCTTGCCGCGATTGAGCGCGGCATAGATGCCAAGCGGAATGGACAGGCCAATGGCCAAAACCAGCGAGAAAAACGTCAACTCGATCGTGGCGGGCATCGCCTCCATCACCACATCCATCGCGGGCTGGCGATAGCTGAGCGAATTGCCAAAATCGCCCTGCAGGGCGTTCCAGATATAGCTCAGGTATTGAATGTGCAGCGGCCGGTCGAAGCCAAGCGCGCGCCGCGCCGCCTCGATCTCTTCGGTGCTCGCGTTCTCGGACACGAACAGATAGGTCGGATCACCGCCAATCTGGAGCGAGATGAAGCTAATCAATGTGACGCCGATCAGCACAACGATGCTTTGCAAAAGGCGTCTTGCCAAAAATGTCCACATGCGGCGGCGCCCTCTAACAGTTCGGAAGGTTCATGGGAAAAGACGACCGGCGGGCCGCGCCAACCGGCGGTGCATGATGCTTAAAAGACCATCCATCTTGCTCGATTTGGGTCGTCGCATCGCCCCTCTCCCCGTCTTTTCCATCGACACCGCCTTGGGATGCTTGACAATCAATTCGATGTTCTCCCAAGGTAGGTTATAGATTGTCGACAGTAGAACAACCAAACCATGTGGCTCCCGATGCGTCAAGCATGCAAATCGAGAAAACGGGGACGGAACTGTCGAGTTTGGTACAGGCTGAGCGCCAAGGGGCACAGGTGATGAAAAAGGGTGCAGATCACATAAGAGACAGATCGGCGGCGGCAGCGCCAGGCCTCAATGGGTACGGCGACTGGACCACTGGCCTGCCACAAGGAAAGACACGCGATGCAGCCTGACGAAAGACGAGCCTCCTCCGCGACACCATTGCTGGAGGTGCGAGACCTGCAAACCACGTTCGACCTCACCAAGACTCTGTCGGTCCGGGCGGTGGATGGCGTGAGCTTTGAGGTCCATGCGGGCGAGACCCTGGCCATTGTTGGCGAAAGCGGATCGGGAAAATCGGTCACAAGCCTGTCGATCATGGGCCTTCTGCCCAAAGATGTGGGTCGTGTTTCTGGTGGCAGTATCAAGCTGAACGGGCGCGAGATCACCACGCTCAGCGATACCGAGATGCGCGAGATCCGCGGCAAAGAGATCGGCATGATCTTTCAGGAGCCGATGACCAGCCTGAACCCGGTTCACACGTGGGCCAGCAGATCGCAGAAATGGTCATTCGGCACCAAAACCTGTCGAAAGCAAAGGCCCGCGCCCGCGCGATCGAGATGCTGGAACTGGTCGGCATCCCCGAGCCGACGACCCGGGTCGACAACTATCCCCATGAGATGTCGGGCGGTATGCGCCAACGCGCGATGATCGCCATGGCGCTGGCCTGCGAGCCACGGATTCTGATCGCTGATGAGCCGACCACCGCGCTGGATGTGACCATTCAGGCGCAGATGCTGGAGTTGATGCAGGACCTGCAACAGAAACTTGGCATGGCGATCATCTTCATCACCCACGATCTGGGCGTGGTGGCCGAGGTCGCGGACCGGGTCGTCGTCATGTATGCCGCGCAAGTGGTGGAAACCGGCGGGGTGGAGGACATTTTCCGCAACCCGCGCATGCCCTACACGGCGGGCCTGATGAACTCGATCCCGCGCCTTGGATCGTCGATCAACAAGACACGGTTGGAGGCGATCCCGGGCACGGTCCCTGCCCTGACCAGCCTGCCCGAAGGCTGCCGCTTCCATCCACGCTGCGCCTTTGCCACGGAGGTCTGCAAAACTGCGCCACCCATCTTAGAAAGCGCCAGCGATGGCCACATGATCCGCTGCATCCGCTGGCGTGAGCTGAATTTGAGCGAAAGGCGCGCGTCATGACGATGCCACTCCTCCAAGTCGACAAGCTGCGCAAATACTTCCCGATCCATGGCGGCGTGCTGCAACGCGTGGTCAACAATGTGAAAGCCGTCGATGACGTCTCATTCGACATCAACGCGGGCGAAGTCGTGGGCCTTGTCGGCGAAAGCGGGTCGGGCAAAACCACCGTCGGGCGCACGATCTTGCGGCTGGAACACGCTACCAGTGGCGAGGTGCGTTTTAGCGGCGCCGATGTGATGGGGCTGAACGCGTCCGAGATGCGGGCCTATCGCAAGCGGATGCAGATCATCTTTCAGGACCCTTATGCCAGCCTGAACCCCCGCGAGAAGGTGCGCGAGGTGCTGACCCACCCCTTGAAACTGCACAAAATCGGAGCCGCCTCGGAACATGAGGATCGCGCCGCCGCCTTGCTGGAAAAAGTCGGGCTATCGCGGGATCACCTCGCCCGCTTCCCGCACGAGTTTTCCGGCGGGCAGCGCCAGCGGATCGGAATTGCCCGGGCGCTCGCGGTCGAGCCGGAGTTCATCGTTGCCGATGAACCGGTCTCGGCGCTGGACGTGTCGATCCAGGCGCAGGTGATCAACCTCTTGGAAGATCTGAAAAACGATCTCGATCTGACGATGTTGTTCATCGCCCATGATCTGGGCGTCGTGGAACATATCTGCGACCGGGTGATTGTGATGTATCTGGGCCGGGTGATGGAAATTGCCTCGGCGGCGGATCTCTACGCCCGGCCCAACCATCCCTACACCCAGGCCCTGCTGTCGGCCGTGCCGATCCCCGAACCGGGCAAGCGCCGCTCCAGGACAGTGTTAAAAGGCGACATCCCAAGCCCGATCAACCCGCCATCGGGCTGCGTCTTCAGAACCCGCTGCCCGCTTGCGACGGCTGAATGCGCAAAGGTCGTGCCGGAGTTGAAATCCGTAGGGGACGGGCACGCAAGCGCGTGTATTCACACCACCTGACTTAGACAGTCGAGGCGGGTCCGATTCCCGGTAGTAGCCGTGATTTGCCGCGCGCGGCTCTTTCAACGTTCGCAAAGCATGACCGAGTGGCGTGCAAAACGCCGCTGGTTGGGCACCTCAATACGGTCGACGAACCCCGGAAAACACCGCTTTACGCGTTCTCAAGCGCACATTCCCCAAGAAAGCTTGACAACACGCGAAGCCACGCTGCATTGTCCACTTATGGATTGTCGACATTACACAACATCAAACCTGCATGGCGACGATGCGACAAATGCCACGGGTTGTATCCAATCGACCTGCGCCTTGCCGATTGATGTTGCAAGATCGACGCCCCGCTCCTTTAAGTATCGCCACCTTCCTGTTGGGCGTCTTGTTGAGATGCCATCCGCTCAGACACACCAACGGGCCGATAGTGATTTCCTAGGAGGAGCGACCTTATGACGACCGCAAAACCTGCCCTTGCCGACCCGATGCCCCATGACATTGCGCCAATCGAAAACGTGCCCCTGCGCGTTCAAGTGGCGGACCGATTGCGCAGCGCGATCTTGAGTGGGCGCTTGCGGCCCGGGACGGGTTTGGTTGAAACCGCCCTTGCCGAGCAAATGAACGTCTCCCGCGCGCCGATCCGCGAGGCGATCCAGATTCTGGAGAATGACGGGCTGGTTGAAACCATCGCCTATAAGGGCAAGCGGGTGAAACCGCTAACCGCGCGCGAGGTGGCCGAAACCTATTCTCTGCGGGAAGTATTCGAGGTGATGGCAGTGCGTCGGATTTTGGAAAACGGCGCGCCCTTGGATTTACTGCGCGAACATTGCGACGCGATGACCGCAGCAGCGGCGGCCGATGATTTTGAAGCGCTGGTTGCCGCCGACGAGGCCTTTCACCATGCCTTGATCGTTCTGGCCGATCATGACCTGCTCTTGGCTTCGTGGAAGAACCTCTATCTCCGCATTCACCAGATCATGGCGCTGCGCAACCGTGACGAACGTAATCTCGATGAGGTCGCGGGCAACCACCCCCGATTGTGGACGCCCTGGCCGATGGCGACGCCGAGCGCGCCATCAAGCTGATCTCTGACCATACCCGCATTCTGGCCGCCTTTGACCCGGCGACCATTGTCGAAGCCTTGTGACCGCGAAGACCTGAAAAACGCGCTTGGCGCGGCTTGGATAGCTTCGAGGTTGCCGAAACCCGGACTGAAGAAACGTTGTTCAGAAAATCAAAAAACAGTCCACCGAAGACCATCCAACAGGTGAAAGGAAAGCCAATGCCAAGACTACACCACTTGCTTGCAGCCGGTGCTGCCAGCGTCGCGCTGATGACGGGGGCCTATGCGCAGCCCGCTGATGACACGATTGTCGTCGGTCTGAGCGCGGATATCACAACACTCGACCCGGCCCCGATTTCTTCGCGCGACAACTCGAATATCGCGCGGCATATCTTCGGCACCCTCTTCACCATGGGCGGCGACGGCGTCGCCCGCCCTGACTTGGCCAATACGCTGGAGATCTCCGACGATGGGATGGCATATGTCTACACGTTGAACGAGGGCCTGACCTGTCATGATGGGGAGGCGTTGACCGCCGAGGATGCCGCCTATTCCTTCAACCGCGCCGCTGACCCGGAAAATGCCTTCACCGGCAACACCCCCGGCTTTGTGTTCAGCTCGATTGATTTCCAAAGTGCCGAGGCGTTGGATGATCTGCGGGTACAGATCAACATCGGTGCGCCGAACCCCATCGCCTTTGGTCTGATCGCGGAGGTCTTCATCCACTGCATGGACAGCTATGAGGCGATGACCCTCGATGAAGCGTCGGGTAACCCGATTGGCTCGGGCCCCTATCGTCTGGCCGACTGGCGGCGCGGATCGAGGTCGTTCTGGAGGCCGTCGAAGGCGCGGATGTTGGGTTCGAGCGTATCATCTGGCGGTTCATTCCCGAAGCCTCCACCCGCTCCGCCGAGCTGATGGCGGGCAATGTGGATATCATCACCAATGTGGCACCGGACCAGATGGATGTCATCAATGCCAGCGGTGCAGCCGAGGTGAACCCGATCCAGGGCACCCGGCGGATGTATGTCGGCTTCAACCTCAGCGACAGCATGGCGATGGAGCCCGGTGGCGATGCCATCCAAGACCCGGCGGTGCGCCGTGCCCTGCAATATGCGGTCAATGTGCCCGCCATCTGCAGCCAGTTGCTCAACTTCGAATGTGAGCGGATGACCGGTATCGTGAACCCGCCAAATGCGAACCAGAGCCTTGAGCCCTACCCCTATGATCCCGAAACCGCAGAGCGGCTTTTGGACGAAGCGGGCTGGCCGCGCGGGGACGATGGCACACGTTTCTCCATCGCTTTCCAGGCTGGCCAGGGGCGCTATCTGAACGATGCCAATGTCGTGCAGGCCATTGCGCAATACCTCGAAGATGTGGGCCTGGATGTCGATCTGCAGATCATGGAATGGTCCAGTGTCTATATTCCGATCATCCGTGAACGGAACGCCGGCCCGCTCTACTTCATCGGGTCCGGGGGCGCTCTGTGGAGCCCGCTCTACGACATGACCGATCTGGCCGCCGTCGATGCGGGCACGAACTACACCCATTGGGATGATCCGCGCTGGTTCGACCGTTGGGCCGACATCGCTGCGGCAGAGACCGAAGAAGAAACCCGTCAGATCGTCGATGAGATGCTGCAGGTCTTCTACGACGATGGCCCGTGGCTGCACCTCTACTTCCAGCCGGACTTTTACGGCGTCAGCAACCGGATCGACTGGACCCCGCGTCCAGACGAAAAAGTCTATCTGTTCGACGCCGGTCTGAACTGAGCAAGCGTTCTCCCTGTCGCTTGCGACGGATGGGTGTCAGGTCTTCGGACCTGGCACCTTTCTTTTTTGGGGACCAAATCAGCCCGGCATTTGGCCGAGTTCTGATGATCGCAAACAGATACTCACAAGGGGCAGCCTACTATGCTCCAGTTGCGCCAGGATGACCTCCGGGGAAGTACTCACGTCGCCAGTGCGGCTCGATCATGTCCCTAAGCTGGTCATTCCTTATCCAGGGGTGAAGTTTTCCTCATAGAACCGGTACCAATTGCCCCCCATGATCCCGGCGACCTCAGCCTCGCTCAGACCTGTTGCGCGCAGCCCGGCTTCGATGTTGCCGAAGTCGCGATTGTCGCGGAACCAATGCGGCATGGGTGGAAACCCGGGCGCTGTGGCGGAGCCTTCGCCGTAGTCGATCTCTTTGGTCCAGCGCCCCACACGCATCCATTCCACAATGCTGTCGGGCTGATCCTGGCAAAGATCTGTGCCGATCCCGAGATGTTCGGCGCCATAGGTCTCAGCCGTGCGCGCCACCATCTCGCAGAAGCTTTCAAGCGTGCAGTCGGATTTGTCTTTCAGGTGATGCGGATAGACCGAAAACCCCAACATCCCGCCGTTTTCCGTCACGGCGCGGATCACGTCGGGTTTCTTGTTCCGCAAGGCGGCCGCCCAGTCATACGGGTTGGCATGGGTGATCGCGATGGGACGGTCCGAAATATCCGCCGCTTCGATGGTGGAGCGGTCGCCCGAATGGCTCATGTCGATCACCAGACCAACCCGGTTCATCTCCTTGATGACCTGGCGGCCCATCCGCGTGATGCCGCCATCTTCAGCCTCATAACAACCCGTCGCGAGCAGAGACTGGTTGTTATAGGTCAGTTGCATGAAGCGCGCGCCGAGGTCGTGCAGGATTTCGACCAGACCGATGTCGTCCTCAATCGGCGATGGGTTCTGGAACCCAAAGAACACCGCCGTGCGCCCCGTGTCCCGCGCAATGTCGATATCGCTGGCCCATTTGCCCTTCATGATCAGATCGGGAAACTGCTCGAACCAGCGGTTCCATTTCTCGAAATTCAGAACCGTTTCGCGGAAGTTCTCATGATAGGCGACGGTGACATGGATCGCGTCTACGCCACCTTCGCGGAGTTGCCGGAAGATCTTCTCCGACCAGTTCGCGTATTGCAGATTGTCGATCCGCATCAGACCGGTGCTCCGGCAGAGATATAGGCCGTCTTGACGGTGGTGTAGAACTCTGCCGCCGCCTTGCCCTGTTCGCGCGGCCCGTAGGAGCTGTCGCCCCGCCCGCCGAAAGGCACGTGGTAGTCGGTGCCTGCGGTCGGCAGGTTCACGGTGACCACGCCCGTTCGCGCGTTCCGCCGGAAATGTGTGGCGCGGGCAAGGTTTTGCGTCACGATGCCGGAGGTCAGGCCGAAATTAGTATCGTTGACCGTGGCCAGCGCCTCATCATAGCTGCCGACCTTGATGACGCTGGTCAGCGGCGCGAACATCTCTTCGCGATTGATGCGCATATCGTTGGTGGTGTTCAGGAACACGCCGGGGCTCATGTAGAAACCTTGATGTGGCATATCGAGCCTGACACCGCCGCAGGCCAGCTCGGCCCCTTCGGATTGGCCTAGGTCGACATAGGCGAGATTCTCAGTCAGCTGCTGTTCGCTGACGATCGGGCCCATCTGCACGCCGTCTTCGAGCGCATGGCCGACCTTCATCGCCTGCGCGCCGATCACGAGCTTTTCGACAAAGGCGTCATGGATACCGGCATGGACCACGAGACGCGAAGACGCCGTGCATTTCTGCCCGGACCCGCCAAAGGCCCCGCCAAGCGCAAGCGACACAGCCAGATCGAGATCGGCATCGTCCATCACCGCTAGCGCGTTCTTGGAGCCCATTTCGGCCTGAATCTTGGTGAAATTCTGCACCGCCGCCGCCGCGATCCCGCGTCCGACCGGCACCGAGCCGGTGAAGCTGATCGCGTTGATTTTGGGGCTTTCGACCAGCCGCTGGCCGATCGTCCGGCCTGCGCCCATGACCAGGCTGAACAGGCCTTTGGGGATGTCCTGACGGTCGATGATCTCGGTCAGCGCCACGGCGGAGGCCGGCGTGACATTGGCCGGTTTCCACACGACCGCATTGCCATAGCAAAGCGCGGGCGCGATTTTCCAAGACGCGGTGGCGGTGGGGAAGTTCCAGGGGCTGATGATTGCCACGGTGCCGACGGGTTCACGGCGGATATCCACTTCGACGCCAGCGCGTACGCTGTCCGCATTCTCGCCCAACTGGCGCAGACATTCGGCGGCGTAATAGGTGAAAAACTGCCCGGCCCGGTAAACCTCGCCTTTGCCCTCAGCCAGCGGCTTGCCCTCTTCCCGGCTCAGAAGCGTGCCAAGCTCTTCGGCCCGCGCCATCAACTCATTGCCGATCGACATCAAGACCGCCTGCTTGCGCTCCATCGGATAGCTGGCCCATTCGATCTGCGCCGCATGCGCCCGATCCAGTGTCGCCTCAAGCTGATCCCCGCTGGCCTGCGCGAAGACTCCGACGCAATCGCTCAGATCCGATGGGTTGATATTCTCAATCTCGCCCTCACCCGTCTGCCATTCGCCCGCAATCAGATTTCGCTGTACCTCGGTCATGTTATATCGCCTCGCAAATGGTCTGGTTCGCAATCGTATTGACACTTGCCGTCCCTTCATTCAAACTAAAATAAGTGAAACTAATTTCAGATATATTGAAATGGCGCTGAAGATCGAAATGTTCCGCTGCCTCTCGGCAGTCGCGCGTAGTGGCACCCTTCGCGACGGGGCGGATTTGCTATCCAAAACGCCTTCAGCCGTCTCGATGACTCTTAAGCAATTTGAAGAGCACCTTGGTCAGCCGCTTTTTGAGAAAGACCGGAAGAACAAGCTTACGTCGGTCGGTGCTTATGTTCTGGAGCAAGCCGAACGCGAATTGCAGCATTTCGACATGACCGTCAAAGCGATCCAAGACTTTGCCCACGGTCGGCAGGGGCATGTCCGCTTGGCCGTGGTCCCATCCGTCGCAGGAACCGTGATGCCCCGCTTCTACGCGCAGCACTTGCATGCCCTCGAGTCGATCCATCTAGAGGTGCGCGACATGGATTCGACCTCTGTCCTGCAGGAGCTTTTCTGGGGTCGGGTCGATATCGGGATCGCCACAAGCAGCGATACCGGCATGGGCCTAAGTAGCCTCCCCCTGATGACGGATCCGTTCGGCGTCGTGACCTCCCCCGACCACCCGCTTGCGGCAGAGACATCCCCGGTGTCCTGGTCGGATCTGCAAGCCACCCGCCTGATCTCGAACAGCCTGTCTGCGGGAATTGCACATCCTGAGTCGAAAGACCTGCACCGGCGCGCCAATCTTTCGGCGCATAACCTAACCTCGATCCTTGCGATGGTCCGCGCCAATATCGGTGTGACGATCCTGCCCGAGATGGCCGTTTGGACCACACGGCCAGATGATCTGGTCTTTCGCCCCCTCGAAGACCCGGACGCAGTGCGGCAGATTCAAATCCTGCGCAAAGCCGGCGCGTCTCAATCCCCCGCCGAAACCCTGGTTGAGACGGGCATCATAAAGACTGTGCAAGAGATGACCCAATGCGGCTGAGCGGCTCTGCATCGTCTAAAGCGGGCTGGGCGGCACCTCCACTTTCAGAAATTCTGAAATATACTCAATAGATTCGCATTTGCCTTAAAGAAACCGCTGTGGGTAGAAGGCAGGAAACAGCCTCTCACATATGGAATCTCAAAATGTCCCATACACTCACGAAAACCGGTGGATCGGCCAGGTTTTCGGCAATTGCCTCACATGGCGGACAAATCCACCTTGCCGGTCAAGTCTCGCAGCTAAAAGAGGCCGATATCGTCGCGCAATCAAATGACGTTTTTGCCAAGGTCGACGCCCTGCTGGCAGAGGCCGGGACAGACCGCAGTCATATCATCTCCGTCCAGGTCTGGCTGACCGATATGAGCGACTATGCTGGCTTCAATGACGCCTGGGACAGTTGGGTCAGCGGCATCGCCCCACCGACACGTGTCTGTGTGGAAGCCCGCCTCGCGCAGCCGCATTACAAGGTCGAAGTGCTGGTGATCGCTGCGGCCCCTGACCTTCGCCCCCGATTAAGGCCGGTTTGATCTGGAATCTTCCGGTTGGTTTGCTATCTTGAGCGGCAGCGTGGAGTCCGCAAGGGTCTCAAGCGCTGACGCGGAGGTGCTCTTCACGAATTCCGTTGGTGAGAGGTAACTCCGTTTTGCGATGACCCGGATATCGGCGAGAAGGTCGAGTTTGGAGAGTAAGGCGGATCGCTAACAGGAACTCCAACCAACCCATGCACTTTTCATTTTTTACGGGTTACTTGAGATACCGACGATGCAATCTTCTATGGATGTCCCACTCGTTTGGATTGTCGGGTTGAAAAGCCACTTTGAATCCAAATTCGTCCACCCCGACCAAGGCCAAGAAACGCTCTGCGTGTTCGTGCCAATATGAGCAATCTGCGGACCAAACGCCATTCCTCCGATATGAATCCGCTGATGGTCGCCCAGAAATGTTACACCTTGCCTCACCATGCGATGACAAAACTCCTTCCGGCAACCTATCTTCATAGATTTCAGAAATATGACGAAGAGCATATTCTTCGGAAACGGGCATCTTTTCATGCGCCACGAAAATAAAAAGAGATAGCAAAATCATAACGATGATGAGAATCATTCGCGATCTTGAGGTGAATTTCTTCATGAAACAATCTTTCGCACATAACTTCTCAACAGACAAATCCTTCTCTGTGGTGACCAGAAGGCAATTGCCCAACAGAGGTTCTCCAACACTACAATAAGCAAACCCAGCGAGGCTGATGAAACGCACTACTCAAATTTCTGGGTCTTGAGCTGGGAGCGATCTCTCAACCGAACACTGTCCAGAGGGTGTGGAAATCACTCGCAACCAAATTGGTAGCAATTACCGTTGCGGCTGGAATCTGGTCAAAATCGCTCAAGTGGTATTGAGACCCCAATTGGTGCCAAAATCATCCTGCAAAGACACCAAGCCGCAAGCCACACAAATAAGATACTGTTTTCTTTTGGTAAGCATTGTGCGCTGGGGTGGAATCGAACCGCCGGCACAAGGATTATGAGTTTTCCTAAGGCCCTAGCCAAACCATGGCGTTTTCGAGCAATCCGTATCGAATGTGGTCTGCTATAAAATACTTGGACACATCAAACTGTCTCGCTCTGCGTCAAAGCCGAGCAATCAAGCTCAAGCATTTTAGCCCCCATGTGGCGCCCAGCACCGCGAGCCGACGCTAGATGAATCACTTGTTAACCAGAGTCTGGTACATCTCTTTAGTCTCAAATTTTCAGGGGTTGCTGATCGTGACATATGAATTTCGGGGAGCTTCGGTGCTTGATGCGGTTCAGCAGGCCGTAGGTCGCGATGCAGTAGTCATTGAAGAGAAGAAACTAAACAAGACCACTCAAAAGTTTAACTTCGCTGCCCGCGCTCGCCTTGGCAGCGCATTGTTTGTTGGCGAAGGCAACTTTAGCTTTGCGTTGGCTTTGGCGCGTTTGAAGGGGGGACGCCTTCATCCATTCTTGCCACTGCATACGAGGAAGAAGCTGATCTGGGCGATACGGCCTATGACAACGCCGCGAAGTTGCTCAAGCTTGGCTCGCAGGTCAAAACGGGCGTTGATACTACCTGTTTGTCAAAGACAATCGGGCAGCGTCGATTTCGCACCATTATCTTTCAGTTCCCAAATGTCGCCTCGCGCGAAGCGCTCTACGGTCAAAACCCAAATCATGTTCTCGTCACGCGCTTTCTGAAGAGCAGCCGCGCCCACCTGAAATCCAGTGGCCTTGTCGTCATCTCGACAGTGGATAGCCCTTTCTACGAGGGCGCGTTCAGGATAGATGAGGCAGCCAGGAAAGCTGGTTTTACAGCCCCAGACATCTATACTTTCAACCCCAAAGACTATCCGGCCTATTCTCATCAGAACACGGGTGATGAGGAGTCAGCGATAAATGAGCACACAGCCTTCGCAACTTTCGTTTTTTCAGCCTGAATTTCCTTCGGGCCTGAAATATCTTCCCGATTTCATTTCAGGGGAGGAAGCCGACTATCTGGTGCACAAGATTGATGCGCAACCTTGGCGCAACGATTTGAAACGGCGTGTGCAGCACTATGGCTATCGCTATGACTACAAAGCAAGACAGGCTCGGGAAGAAGATTTTCTCGGACTACTACCCACGTATCTGCATGTTCTGGCGGAGCGGCTGGCCCATACTGGTCATTTCGCTTCCATCCCGGATCAGGTCATTGTGAATGAATACATGCCAGGCCAGGGCATATCTGCGCATGTGGATTGCAGGCCCTGTTTTGGTGATGTGATCGCGTCATTGAGCCTTCTGTCGTCTTGCGTGATGCGCCTAGAGAATACCAAAGTCGGTCAAAAAACTGACTTGGTCCTTGAGCCGGGAAGCTTGCTCATTCTCTCCGGTGAAGCGCGTCACGTTTGGACTCATGCCATTCCGGCGCAAAAAAGTGATATGGTTAATGGCCAGAAGCAACCCCGATCCCGGCGATTGTCACTCACATTTCGTGAGATGCGTTTCGAGTGAATTCGCGCAGGCCCGTTCAGGGTGTTTCCTGCCGATGCGCCCCCTTTCAAGTTGTCCGCATACCTGACTTCCGACGGGTGCAGAGCTTTGCACCAACGGCGAAAGTCAGCTGCGAAGGACTGCATGGCAGCATCAGACTAGTATGACCGATGGCAGCTTTAGGCCGGTTTCAAACCCTGTGTGGAAGCTTAAATGGCTCAGATGGGGCGGGCAGAACCTCACGGTGTTTGGTTTCAAGCCCGGTGCGGTTGAGAACGGCACGGCAACACGAAGACGGAGGATGGTGCCCCGCACTTCGGCTTGGTGCAATCGCGTGCTTGTTTAGAAGCACAACCACAGGCTCTGACCGACCTGACCTAGGTATACAGGTCGATCAACTGCTTGCGTGCGGCGCGCCGGCGCGATCCGCCGGGAGTGTCATTGGCCGTCTCGCTCGCGTCCATCGTCAAGGCCGAGGCCAGTGCCTCGCTGGGATTGAACCCGAAGGTGGATCGGAACAGCCGGGTGAAATGGGCCTGATCGTGAAAAGACCAGTGTTTGGAGATGCGCCCGATCGCACCGCGTTCGGGTGGTGACACCGATAGATCCTCCAATGCGCGCTCAAGACGCATGCGCGTCACCGCGCGACGCAGGCCGCCTTCTTCCGAAAACATGCGATACAAGACCGGCCGGGACACCCCCACAGCCCGACAGATCGCGTCTGCATTAAGCTCGGGCTCACGGAGATGCTGCTCGATATACCGGCGGACTGCGACCTCCCGGGCGCGAACCGACGCTCGGAACACAGTCTCATCGCGCAGATCGCGCGTAATCAGCCCCTTCATCAGGCCAACAAACCCATCTGCCAAAGTGGGGGCATCGTTGACCGACCCCGGTGGGACGATATCGAGAAGCATTTCAAGGTTGCTCCGAATGACCCGTCCCACTGCCGAGTCGACCGGCAATTGCAAAAGCGCGGCATGTTTCGATGGGTCATACCCAAGCGCCGCATAAGGAAAGGTCAGACTGACAAAATCGGCATCGTGTTCGCTGGCCTGATAGTCCTGATGAAAATCAAATAGCGTTAGACGACCGGGTTCCATCTTGAATGAGACACCACCCATGGCCCCCCGTGTCACGCCGGCCAGATGGATCCGAAGCACCAAGAGATCTTCCCGCTCCAGCTTCAGGTTCTTCTGAGTGCGCCGGATGCCGGAGTTCGTCACCCGATAATGGCCGAGGACAGTTTGACCGATGCGATAAGCCTCGGCGCTCGCGTCAAACTCCTGATGTGCCAGGTTGTGCAAACTCACATCGAACAGGCCGGAGAAATGCGCGCGCCAGACATCCATCTTCTCTTGTTGAGACAAGCCCTCAAGATCGAGCTTTGTATGGGGCAGGCTGTAGTTGGCCTCCGGCACTTCACGCGCGCGATTGGCCGGCGCAGGCGTGGAGATCGGCGCGGCCACGACCACCGGCCTCGTTGGCAGGTCGCACTCGGCGCCTCGGCTGTCTAACTGCGGTTTGGGCATGTGTTTGACCGTCGAACCCAGAACAATGATGTCGTGTCGCGGGCAATCGCGACCTGCACGATGCGATGCCTTCCCCCGCAACTTCGATATCTGACTGAACGATCGCCGATGCTTCGGATACCGCGTCCAGGAATATTGAGACGGGCATCCAAGTGAGCTCTGCCATCTCACGCACTCGTGATCTAAGCATCCAATTTTTGAGGTGCCGCGGCTGGGTACGCGCCGCGGCCTCGGGGCGTGATTGCACACGCTGGAACCAGCAACAGACGAGAGGCCCAGAAGAGCTGCGTCTCATACGGCAAGTCGATCAGGCGCGATGTCATCGAAGGCGAGTTTGAAGACCTTCTTAAGGCGATGCGTGCGACCGCCCGGTTGATCGAAATCGTTCGGAAGATGTTCGCCGATGCCTGGGCGCAGCGTTCCGAACAACTTGCTGCAACCAAGAATGCGCTCGCGAAATCCATCGCTAAGCTGGATAAGTAGATTGATGGCTTCCTGGATCGCATCGGTGAAACGCGCAGTGCGCATGCTGCCAAGGCCTATGAGCGCAAGATCAAACGCCTCGACGAAGACAAGCTACTTACACAGGAAAAACTGTCGCAAATCGGCGTGCCCGCGCGGGCGGCATCCAAATGCACCGAACTCGCCCTGCACCTTCTGTCAAACCCTTGGAAACTATGGAATTCCAGCAATCCAGAGCACCGCAGGATTGTGCTGAAACTGGCGTTTGCAGAGCGAATTCCCTACAAACGAAATGACGGGTATCGAACTCCGCAAGCCTCTGTAATTTTTGGAGGATTTGACGCGAAATTTCGAGATGATGCGGGGGGCGGCTTCACACTGACCTAGCAAGCGATTGTTATCGCGCTGAAATCTCATAACACATGCTCTGCTGCTACCCCTATATGCACCCCCCTGAGAGTATGCATTTAACCCCAAGCATTTGAAAGATCGCTGCGATTCCACGTTTTGGGAGCCGAGTTAAGTCTCCACTCGCGACCAAATCTGTCCGATATGAACCACAGTAGTCCATGAGTTTTTCTCACTCAACAGCCGCTGGTTTGCGCCTCACACCCTAGCCAGGCCAGGAGGTCACAAGACGAGCCTGACCTTAAGGAGCAACAGTTCAGATGGGCTTATTTCGTTGAAAAACTCTTTCTTGATCGAATGGTAGGTCGCTGATTCAATTCCTTCTGCAGGGAGGATTTGGCGATGATGGGTCCAAGGCAAGAAGCGCAAGCGGCGCTGTTCTACGAGTTCTCGCTGGAAGCCCATGTCCCTCAAGATCACCTTCTGCGCTCGATTGATCGTTTCGTCGATCTGAGCAGCATTCGTCCCCATCTTGCAGATTTCTACAGCCACACCGGGCGTCCTTCCATCGACCCTGAACTGCTGATCCGCATGCTGCTTGTTGGCTATTGCTTCGGCATCCGGTCCGAGAGACGGCTCTGCGAGGAGGTGCATCTGAACCTGGCCTACCGCTGGTTTTGTCGTCTCGATCTGACCGACCGCGTTCCAGACCACTCCACCTTCTCGAAGAACCGGCATGGTCGGTTCCGCGAGAGCGAGCTGCTGCGCCATCTTTTCGAAACGACGGTGGCGCGGTGCATCGAAGAAGGCCTGGTCAGCGGCCAGCGGATGGCGATTGATGCTAGCTTGATCGAAGCTGATGCAAACAAACAGAACTCCACTCCGAAGGAAGAATGGGATGCTGCAGGCATCGATCCGGCCAATGCGCCCCGTGCTGTGCGCGAGTATCTCGATACGCTGGACGAGTCCGCATTTGGTGCCGCCAGCGAGGTACAGCCCAAGTTCACCTCGCATTCCGATCCAGCTAGCCAATGAACAGCAGCACGCAAAGGCCCTGCGTTCTTTAGTTATTCGGACAACTATCTGATCGACACAGACCACGGCGTCATTGTCGACGTGGAAGCCACCCGCTCAATCCGTCAGGCCGAGGTTGGATCGACCAAGACCATGCTCAACCGGGTGAAGGCCAAGTTTGATCTGCATCCAGAGCGGCTGATAGCAGACACCGCCTACGGCACCGGGCCTTTGCTTGGCTGGTTAGTGGACCGCAAGATCGCGCCGCATATCCCAGTGTTCGACAAGTCTGGGCGCAACGACGGAACCTGGACCCGCGCTGACTTCGAGTGGGATTCAGAGAACGACCAGTACATCTGTCCCGAAGGCCACGCTCTGAAGCAGTTCCGCCGGAATTATTCCGACCCGACCCGAGGTCCGACTGGCAAGGGCACGGCCCGTTATCGGGCCTTGAAGGAGATATGTCAGGCCTGTTCGTCAAAAGCCAAATGCTGCCCGAACGCTGATGCGCGTAAGATCACCCGTGAAGAAACCGAAGACGCCCGCCAGGTCGCACGCGACATCGCCAAGACCCGCCAGTACGACATCTCGATGAAGCTCCGGAAGAAGGTCGAGATGCTGTTTGCCCATCTCAAACGCATCCTCGGGTTGGGGCGGCTGCGATTGCGCGGCCCATGCGGTGCAAACGACGAATTCCTCCTCGCCGCCACCGCCCAGAACCTCCGCAAACTGGCCAAGATCTTTCCTGCACCGCAGCAAATGCGAAAAGCCTGATCAGAAAGGCGCTCGCGCTCCGTTCAGTGCACCACTTTCTGCATCAGCAACACATTGCTTTTCAACAGAATCAGCGGAAAGCTGCCGTTCGGTGGCCTCTTTCAATGCTGCGGTGCGGCCCGCCAATGCCGCCATTCGTTCCCATCGTGAAATCTGAAGGAGCTCAGAGGTCTGGAATGCGGGACTTTCAGCCAGCTCTGGATATATAGGCCGCATGATCGCTGCCGGGCTCGGGGTCAGGCTCAGATAACTAATCTATCAGAACCGTAAAAGAGAATGGCAATCCAGTAGAACGGCCAATCGCACCTGCTTTGGAGAGATCACGCTGGCACCATTTTTCGAATGCAAGTGTTTACTCAGCGAAAGGCCCCTAATTTGCCGACGAAAAAGCACTCGATGCGACATGCCACTAAAACTCCGCCTCGAAAAACAGTCGTGCGGCGGATTGTCTAATCCCGCTCACCTCTGTGACGTCGACCTCAATGCCATAGCGGGTGTTGCCGTTTTCGGTCTTGCCCTCCAACCCCAGGCCCAGGCCGCCCCCGCAGCTTTCTTCATCCACGCTTCCAGTGGCGCGGCGGCAGATCAGCTGCGGCTCAAAGGATAGAGACGCAAAGCCTGCCTGCATGTCGATCGGGAAGATGAATTCGGTGGCCACCGTCATGTCAAGGATCGATACGGCCCCATAATCGGTGCTGACGGGCGATGTTAGGCCAAAGGCAGAGGCCTGGAGGCCGACCACACCAATGTCCGTTTGCCCATAGTCGAAGGCCAGTTGTGGCCGGAACTCGACACCGGATGGGTTGGCGATGCTTCCTGTCAAGCTGGCACCGCCGTAATAGGAGAAGGCGCCGTAATCGCCACTTAAAGCAAGCGTGGTGTTGGAGAAAGACAAATCGGTCCGAGCATAGCCTACACCGACATAGCCCGACGCAAAGAGGTTCTCCTGCAACCGGGTCAGACCATAACCACCGACAATTCCGCTGATGCTTCGGGTGTCTCCATTAAAGGCCCCTGCGATCTCACCTCGGCTGAGACTGCCTCCAAAGAAATAGCCCAAGCGGGTGTCGTCGGTGATGCTGAACTCATAGGTCAAACGCCCAGAGATCTGTGCTGCCCAGCTGTTGTCTTCATCAACCGCCACATCGAACTGACCCATGGCCGTGCGGAGCGCTCCACTGTCCAAGTTACGCTGCCCAAAGACAGTTCCATTGGTGCTAAGGTGTTCGCCATAGGTACCACCAACCCGGCCGGTTACATCGAAGGGGATGTCGCGCGTCGCGGTATCCGGGTTTTGGAAACTGTCGATAAAGCGCTCCAAGCCGCGCTCAATCATTTCCGCATTTGCGCTCATTTCATTGGTTAGGCGTCGTGTCGCATCTTCCTGAACGATCTCAATGATTGCCTCACGATTGGCCTCGAACTCACTTTCAGGGCTTCCTGCTTGGACTGAATAGGCGGATGCGGCCGTGGTCGGGTTTCCCGCAATGTCCTGCACGGCCCCGGCTGGCAAGGTGACGTCCACGGTTTGCCCCAAGACCGGTTCAATCTGGACTATGTAGCTATCCCCAGACCCGCTTAGGCTTGCTGCAACCACGCTGCCGCCAGTGACGACAAAGTCACCCTCGGCTAATCCCGTAATGTCTTCTGTGGCGCTGATACTGAGCGCAAAGGTGTTGACGAAGACAGCACCTGGCCCGCCGAGGGTCACAACCGGGGCCGTGGTATCGTTTGTGACGCTGAAGGTTGTGGCCGCTGCGTTGTCATTGCCCACGGCATCCTGAGCCACACCGGCGGCCACATCCACTGTGACATCACCTGGCCCGCTTGGGGTAATTGTGGCGGTAAAGTTGAGATTATCGGCTGTGGCGAGGGCTGGAAGCGGCGGCGTTGCCCACGACGATGTCGCCCACCGCAAAGCCCGTCACAGGCTCGGTGAAGGTGATCTGAACCTGGAAGGGTGCATTGACCGACGACACGGACAGGCCAGGCGCTGTGATCGTAACATCAGGCGAGGTGATGTCTGATCCACGGCTCAGTTGAGTTGCTGCCACGTTGTCGTTTCCGGCCAAGTCTGTCGCGCCGCTCGCCGGGAAGTCGACCGTCACCGTCCCATCGGCTGTGGGCGTCACGGTGAAGGTGAAGACGGTGTTGTCGCTGGTCTGCAAGTTGCTGGCCGTGCCGCTGCCGACAACGATGTCGCCTAACGCGACGCCAGACATGGCCTGGCCGAAGGTCAGCGTCACCGTGAAGTCGCCGTTGAAAGGACCCGGACCTGCCGATAGCGCGGTGCTCGGTGCCTCATTGTCGACGGTATAGGTCTGATCCGTTGCAGGCTCTGAGGACGGAACAGCATTGCCGACCAAATCTGCGATCGAGACCGACCCAGCCACATCCAAGCCCACGACCCCGTCAAGGCCAGCAAGATCTCCACCAGATAGCGTGACAGCATAAACACTTGCTGAGGCTGCACTCACTGAACTGACGCTCGCGGTCGTTCCGTTTGCCGCAAAGTCACCAGTATCCACACCCGTGACATCCTCGGAGAAGGTCGCCGTGAACTCTAGCTGATCGGCGTTGGTATTTTCACTTGTTGGCGTCCTACGCTCAAAAGACAACAGCGTGGGTGCAACCAAATCGTTGGCGCCAATCGTCACAGTGGCAGGGCCAGCAGGGGCAGTCGCGTTGGTGACGGAGGAAAGGACCACCGTGAATGTTTCAGCGGCTTCTTCCAAACTATCATCATTCAAAGGCACGCTCAACTGCACAGAGGTATTGCCGGGTGTGATGCTGGCCGATTGGCTCGCTTGCGCCGTGTAATCGCCTGGCGCCACCGCCGAGCCATCCGATGTCGACCAACTGAACGAGATCGTTTGTACGGATACGGTGTTGAGTTGTGCCGTCAGCACCGCATTTCCATCGCCTTCATTAACGGAGATGTCGGCCACCGTCAGCGTCGGTGGTCCATCGTCATTATTGATCGTCAGCGTCGCTGTGTCTGTAATGGTAATGTCGCTTGGGTCGACCGTAACTGGCACGAGGTTTGACATCGCAATGCCAACGGTCTCGTTGTCCTCGGGCTTGGCATCCACGCCGATGGTGACAGAAAGCGTTTCGGTTTCCGACGCGCTGCCCGCAAAGGTCTCTGTTGCATTGGTGACGGCCGTATAGTCGCTGTCTGCCGTGGTCGCGGTGCCATCCGACGTCGAAACATCAACGTCAAACCCGCCATCAACTTCATTGTCCAAGGTCAGCGTGATAGTTGCCGTGCCGGCGTCTTCGCTGACCGCCACATCCGCAATCGTCACCGTGGCCGCGTCGTCGTTGTTGAGCGTCAGCGTACCGGTGTCCGTGATCGTGATGTCGCTGGCATCCACCGTAGCAGGCACCAGGTTCGACATCGACAGGGTGACGGTCTCATCCGCCTCGACCTTTGTATCTCCGCCGAGGGTTACGGTCAGTGTTTCGGTTTCCGACGCGGTCCCGGCAAAGGTCTCTGTTTGGCTCGTCACAGCCGTATAATCGCTGTCTGCCGTGGCCGCCGTGCCATCTGCCGTCGAGACATCAACGGCAAACCCATCATCCACCTCCGCATCGAGGGTCAGGGTGATTGTTGCGATGCCGCTGTTCTCATCAACCGAAACATCCGCGATCGTCACCGTCGCGGTATCATCATTCGTGATCGTGCCAGTGCCCGTCGCGTCGTCGATGACAACATCGGTGCCGAGCGGGTTCGACAGCGTCAGCGTGATCGTCTCATCGCGTTCCACAACGCTGTCGCCGGAGACCGCGACGTCGACGGTCCCGGTTGTCTGTCCCACAGCAATGCTCACTGTGCCCGCCACGCCCGTATAGTCGGTACCATCCGACGCCGTGCCGTTCGTCGTTGCGTAGCTGAACGAAGCGCCGCCAGCGGGTGCCGCGTGAGAGAGCGTGACCGTATAGGTCAGGGTGGTGGACCCTGAGTCGCCCTCGGCAACGCTCGGGTCGTTGACCGATCCGCTGATGCTATCGTCATTCAGGATGGTCACTGTTGCGCCATCCGTGATGTCGATGTCACCGGCGCCCACACCGTTGTTGGTGCTCAGGCCGCTCATGTTGATCTCGACGGTTTCGTTTCCTTCGAGGGTACCGTCAGAGGTCGGCGTGACCGTAAAGGTTTCGGTCTCACCCGCCGCGCCAGCAAACGTCAGCGTTTGGTTTACCACAGCTGTGTAATCGTTATCCGCCGTTGTTGCGGCCCCGTCCGTTGTCGAAACGTCCACATCAAACCCACCATCCACGGCGGTATCCAGAGTTACAGCTACGGTAATCGCACCGTCATCCTCATTGCCGGACACATCCGCAATGATCACCGACGCCTGGTCATCATTGGTCAGCGTCAGCGTCGCCCCATCCGTGATGTCGATGTCACCTGCATCCACCGTGACCGGAACAAGGTTTGACATGGCGATGTTGACGGTCTCGTCGGCCTCGACCTTCGTGTCTCCGCCAAGTGTAACGGTGAAGGTCTCTGTCTCAGAAGCGGTGCCCGCAAAGGTTACTGGCGCGTTGGTTGCTGCCGTATAATCGCTGTCAGCCGTCGTGGCCGTCCCATCCGCCGTCGAGACGTTCACATCGAAGCCACCATCAACCGCGTTGATCAACGTCAAGGTGATCGTGGCTGTTCCAGAGTTCTCGTCGACGGCGACATCCGCAATGGTAACGATCGCCGCATCATCATTGGTGATCGTACCCGCGCCAGTTCCGTCACCGATTGAAGCGTTAGACGGAGACGACAAAGTAACCGAGAAAGTTTCATCGCGTTCCACGACCTCGTCGCCAGCCACAGACACACTCACGGTTTTGCTGGTCTCGCCTGGATCAAACGTAAGCTGCGTGCTGCCGATCGCGGTGTAGTCCGTTCCTGCTACTGTTGTTCCACCCGCACTCGTCGTCGCGTAACTGACAGTCACGATGCTGCTGGATGCGCGATCAAGGGTTACTGTGAAATCAAATGTCGTGTTGCCAGCGTCGCCTTCGCCCAAGGTGACGTCATCAATATCAATGACTGGGGCCGGATCGTCATCTGTGATGGTAATCGTCTGCGCGTCGGGAGAGCCAGCCGTTGCCCCGGAAATCGTGGCCGAATTGATGGTTGCAATGATCGTTTCATTGTCTTCATCAGTGGTGTCTTGCGTTGCAGTCAGCGTGACAGTGCCAGTTGTGTTCCCATCGGTGATCGTGATGTCTCCGGCGCCGGAGTAATCGCTGCCAGATGCGGTCCCGGTAAAGGTGATAGGAACAGTCAAATCACCGGACACCGCAGAATCCGCCGTGGCCGTCAGCGTCACCTGACCACCAGCTTCAAGGATCGAAGTTGTGGTCGAAGAAAGGGACACTTCGGGTTCAGCCGGACCGGCCGCTGTCGTGATAATCTCATCAAAAACAATGGTGGCTAACGGTGGAGCAAACGCGCCAGGGTTATTCGCGTCCTGAAATCTTATGGTAAACCCGGTTACACTTTCAAAATTCAACGTCGCTGTTTGACCATCAGGTGGGCTTCCCGCACCAAAGAAATCAAAATTCACAACGCTGTTGGTCCCTCCGATCGGTGTGAAGACAAAGCGTACATCCCCAGCAACATCTTCGAGCACCTTCATAGATGTAACGTCAACCGCTTGATCGAAGGAGACGGTCCATGTTTCCGAGGTTCCGTCGGTTCGCAAAGCAAAACCGCTGAAGTTTTGAGCGTTGCCAGTGTTTATCAGGGACACATTCACGTCACCTGCGGAAACAGACGCACCGACGGTGACCTCAACCGAACCTATCGTTTCGCTGACCGTATTTCCGCTGTCGGTCGCGGTTTCGAAGTTAAACGTTCCCTGCGCGTTCGCTCTGCCATCATGAAGAGCAAACGTCAAAGTAATCACAATGAGCGTCAGAACTAATCGAAGTAATGCGCCATGCCGCTCAAAAAAAGGCCTGTCCAAAACGTTCCCCAGTAATTCTTGGCTTAGCGTGTCGAAACAGCAAGTGTCCCAAACCTGTCGCACCAAAACTCGATCGGCGCAATTATTCAAGCTAAGCGGGAGTGCTATCAGATTGATAGTATTATACTATGTGAATCTTCAAGCACCGAGCAACGCGGGAACTTCTTGCTATCAAGGCTTCAGATTCCATGCCATCCGCAAGGTCGGTCGACATGCCCCGCTGACGCTTCAATTCCATAGTGACTTCGCGTTGCTCAGCTTTGCTCATGTTTTTCAAAGCTGCGCCGGATGCTAGCGCAACTGAATCCGCATCCGTACGCCGAACTCGTTCAGCAACCAAAATTTGGAGTGGCACATAGATCAACAGAGCAGTGCAATGAGAAACCCGGAGCTTGGCGGGAGCAAACCGGGGGAGGGTATAGGCCAGCCAACTTTCCTTGAGCCGTCTTTTCTAGCATAGCGTTGCATAGGCATTCGTACACCGCCCCTCGCCCTAGGCAAATGTGAGATGCTTGATCTTCCCCCGATATCCGGGCCATTGCGAACTCGAATTTTCCACCTTTGAATGGACGAAGGAGGAAGACCCATGAAGCGGAAGCGTTTCACAGAAGAACAGACTATTGGCGTGCTGAAGGACAGCGAGGCTGGCGCAAAGACGGATGACATTTGTCGGCATCATGGTATCAGCTCGGCCACCTTCTACAGTTGGCGCAAAAAGTACGGGGGAGTGGATGCGTCGCTGGTCAAGCGTCTGCGTGAGTTGGAGACTGAGAATGATCAGCCCCACCATAGCGGTCCAATTTGATTGTTAGGGCATGATTGGCCTGGTTGCCGTCGGGACGGTGGTTTCCGGGGCCGGTGGGTGGTAGCGCAGGGCGCTGTGGGGTCTTTTCGTGTTGTAGTGTCTCCTCCATTGTTCGATCAGGATTTGTGCCTCTCTGACGCTGTAGAAGATCTCACCGTTGAGAAGCTCGTCGCGGAACCTGGCATGAAGCGCTCGCAGTAGCCGTTCTCCCAAGGTGATCCAGGCTCGATGTAGGCCGTCCTGGCACCGACGGCGCCGATCCCGTCCTGAACCGCCGGCGCCACGAACTCGGGGGCGTTGTCCGACCGGACGAATGCTGGCACGCCGCGCAGGATAAACAGGTCGCTCAAGACGTCGATCACGCTGTTGCCGTTGAGCCTTCGCGCGACTTTGATAGCCAGGCATTCCCGGATGTGTTCATTGAGGATGTTCAGCGTTCGGAACGATGAGACCTTGTCCGCCATTGGTCCGAGGACAACGGTCGAATGCAATCATCTGTTCTGCAATGCACGAAGTCGAGTATCCAGACTAGATATACACCTCCCATGCTCACGAGGACCAATCAAAACAGCGAACTTGTCAGTTGGTTTGATGACCGTGACTTCACGTGCTGTGAACATAGCGGTTCAAACGATTTGAGGTGTTTGCCACAGTAGTGACTTTTCAGACTGAATGTCAGTTATCACAACGTTGATAGTAGCGCCGTGCATTGGCAGCGAACTTCCGCTTCCCGCCCAACGACTCGGACGTTCGCTTCCGTGGCAAAGGTCTACCTTCTGTCCCACGCAAGTCTCGGAAAGGGTCTTTAATGTTCAGCCTTGCTCGACTCCCAGCCAAACGCGGACCCGTTGTATCCGACATGGTCATTCGGAAAGCTCCAAACCTGGAGTAACATCGCTATTAGAGCCCAGTATCTACCTTCGCTTGGGTCCTTCTTTGGGTAACTGTGCTGGCGCGGGGTGCGCCGAGCGCATAACTCAACAGTTTCGCACAGAACCTAGGGGGCATGTGCCCCCACCTGTCTACATCTTGTGGAGACGTCGGGGCAAATGGCCCTATACCACCAATTTCTAGTGAAGTTCTCGGGTGAATCGGTACGTCTGCGCACAACTCGGATCGCGCCCTCACGGCATCCGGGCCTCCGGGCAGTTGGGATCACAGGCTGTGACTTCATATATTTCTGCAGTGCAGCATGCGCCGCATCTGCCGTGGACGAGTGGACGAATGCGGACGAGTGGATGAAAAAGATCAGCCGCCCAGCTATCAGTTTGATTTTCAATAGTTTTATTTCTTGTGGTCGAGTGGGCGATTGATTTCTGGTATGGGGGAGAGAGAAAAAAGATGATGATAAATAGTTTAACGGTTGAACCACTTTTTGATATCATCTTTCCCCGGATAAAGAGAATAAAGGAGATCACACGTCCGCTCCGGGACGCAAGCCGGAACGTCCAACGATTCCAGTTTGTTAGCCCCGGCGAGTGTTTTTGAGATCACTCGCCCAATGACCGGATTTTAGCCTTTTCGGCTGCCGCGTTGCAGAAAAACGTGAAACCTGGCGACCGGTCGTCCGCGAGCATACCGAGACGGTTTGCATGCCGGGCTGCCGACACCCGCATGATCTCGACCCGCGAGAAAGCGAAAACCCGACCTGAGGGGCCGGGTTTCACTCATTCGTCGTTTCGTTCGGAATCGGACTCACGCGAGCAAGTCATCGACCCCCTCCGGCTGTTTGCGGGCGGGAACCCAGAGAGGGCCGTCCTTTTCCCTGTAATACCAGACCGACTTTCGACCGTGGCGGTTCACCCTCTCCATGCAGGTCCAGCCTTCCAGGCTCGCCAGGGCGTGCCCGAAGTGGATCGTGCGGATGTTTCGCATACGGTTGAACGTGGCTGTGTCCGCTTGTTCCTCAACCCGATCCAGAGTCCCATTGAGGGTGAAGAACGACAAGATCACCCAAAGCCACATGCCCTTGAACAGATAGTAGAATGGCCCGAAATGCAGGCACCAAAGCCTATGCCAGTCGCCGAGAACAACTTTCGTTTCGCCGTTGAAGTTCCACTTCGCGCTGATGGCCATTTTCAAACTCCTCCGTGGAAAGCTGGTTGATGTAATCTCGATAAGAAAGTTGCGGAGTCCGGTCAGGTGAAACACTGCGGGGCTGTGTAAAGGTCGCGTGAGTGCGGATGACAGGTCGTCCCGCCCAACTCGGCGAACGGGTCGGGGCAGTTCCTAAGCGAGCCAGACAGCGCCTCCGGCAAGTATTCGTAGGTGTGATCGGAAAATGCTCGAGCTGGCGCCGCTGGCGCATTGCAACGCCGCCGCGCACGCGTTTAGCTCTACCTGCCGGGGATTTGTTGCAGGTCATTCCGAGTTGCACACCGGCAACGCCCCATGCGCCTCGACATGCTCCCAGATCAGTCGACTTTCGACATAGGCCACGTAGGCGTGGACAAGGCTGGCTTCGAACTTGAAGTCTTCAACCTGATGGTAGCGCAGCGACAAGCCAGACACATCAGCACCGAACAGCCGATGGTAAGTGCGACCGCCTGCATGGTTGCCGACCCCGTTGATGGCAGAACGATGGAACTTCGATATGCGCCCGCGAAGACCCCTCTTTTCGGCGGTCAACCCAATGTAGATCGGCACGAGATTGGCTTGTTGCGAAATCACATACACACCAGCGGCGTCAGGCAGACTGCCGCGCCCCTCCCAACAAACCGACTGCGAGAAATCAAACTCCACCGCGCCCCGAACTGCGAGCGCCCTCGCGTTTGACTGGTGATCGGGGTGTTGGAAATCCGCGATAGCACGGACCCTTTGCCTTTAGCCGGGCCTGTTGCATAATACAGCCCCCCCCGACCATAGGGTCAAGGTTTCAGCCGGTTGCTCGGCATAGCTATCGAGGGGTCTCCACGCCCCGACATGGCCGCGTCTGTCATGTCGAGATCAGTCATAGCAGCAGATCGAGAAAAGCTAAAGATGCGATGGGGTTATCCCTGACAAGCTCGCGGCCCGCGTCTTATCGATCTTCATCAGAACCAAAGGAGATCAGAAAATGGCTGATATCGTGACGCTCAAAGCAATCTGCGACGAACTCAAACTCGATCCCCGCGATGCCCGCGAGCGCCTAAGCGCCGCTGCCAGTGATGCCAAATCAAACCCTGAACTGGCGAAGGCGAGGAAACCGCGCACACCGTGGCAATGGGTAAAGGGGGCCGCCGCCGAGAAGGAGGCACGGAGGGCTTTGCAGCCGAAGAAGCCTGCGTAGGGCGACCCAACACATCGGCGAACAATAAAAGGGGCGCAGATCGCGCCCTTTTCCGTGGCCAAGCCGCAAAGCAAGCGTTTTCGGAACATGAGAATACAATATGGGCGCAGCAATGGGTTGAGAGCATGTGGAACGCCCCGACGCCAGAGGAGTTCTGGCGATGCTTGATACTTGCTAAGACTTCAATGGATGCGCGTGTGAGTCCCGAACCACCAACAACCAGTCTTTGGCGACAATACGCCCCCGTGTTTCGAAGGGCGAGAAAATCGGCAATCAAGGATCGAAACAAGGAGCGAGAGAAGAGGCTTGTCGGACAGGAAACTCCTGAACCGGCTTTCGTCACCACGGCACATTAGGGGCATAGCTGGCCCAGCGCCTCAAAAATTGGTTCTATTGAGGTGGTTCGTAGGTCTCCCTCGCGTGCGGACTACCTACCAGCAAAACGCTACCCAAATGATACCCACAGCAAAACGCGCAGGCACAACGAGTCGCCAAACGACACATAAGTTGTTGTTTTTGTTTGGAATAAGTGGTGCCCAGGGGCGGAATCGAACCACCGACACGAGGATTTTCAAGAACATTATCGGAAATAATAACAATATGTTATCAGATAGTGTAGAATATGGTGTAGAGCGAGGATATCTGAAGGCAAAAATGTCGGCTCGCAGACCATCCTAAACCAACCATCTAACCGCAGGCCCCCTCCCCTCCTCGCCGGGACAACGATGCCATTCCGATAGGAATACGCTAGAAATCAATCCGTTATCTCTTCTAGACTGATGGCAGCGCTCTGTCGGTCACGATACCCTGGCAAGGGCGCAAATGATCTCCGGCGGATTCTCCCGCCTAAAAAACTTCGGGCCGTTGGTTGGTGAAAGGCCCAAAAACTGCGGCCCCCCGGGATATAGTGCCGCCCATACCGCCCCCCGCCGACTATCTCACATACCATTGGCATGCCAAAGGAAACTGTTCTTCAGCATCGGACACTTACCATTGGTTAGATTCGACCTTCGCATGCCTCGCAGCGAACGTCCGTTCCGAGCCCTAAAGTGACGAATTCTGTAACGCCGCGAATGACCGCTTTCTTCTCGGTTCGCACATCAACGCAGACTTAGCCGTGGCTCAGTTTGAAGCGGTCTGATGCGTCGGATTCGTGACCTCTCGGTCTAGACCAGAGTTCATGCCTGTTCCGGCCACCGCCTAAGTCCTGCCTTCGACAAGCCTGGCGGCTAGCCGGGCAAGATTGCGAGGAGACCGGTCGTCCAGTGTATCGGCTGATATCCGCCCCTCTGCAGCAAGAGAAGCCAAGCCGTGCACAACGCCCCACGCAGCAAGTGTTCGCTCTTTCTGCTCAATGGCCGTTGCTTCTGGAAACACTTCTCTTACGGTATCCCTAAGCATGTCGTAAGCCGCTCGGGACACTTGGCGAAGCTTCTCGTCGTATTCGACACGCGTGCCCGTGGCGAACATGAGCCGGTACAAACCCAGGTTATCGGCTGCGAAGACCATATACGCTTCGGCCAATGCCGTTAGGTCAGGCGTGTCATGCCGTGTTTCTTTCAGGTCCGATGCAAGGCGCTCGAACCCGCGTACTGCGAGGGCGGTCATAAGATCAGATTTCGTGCGGAAATGGGCGTGTGGTGCCGTGGCACTGACGCCGAGCCGCGCCGCGAGTGCCCGAATGCTGGGAACTGCGTCAGGGGTGCGCCTTAGATCGTCCTCGGCGGCGTCTAGCAAGGCGACGCGCAGATCTCCGTGATGATAGGCACTGTCATTCATGGCATTTCCCCTAAACTAAGCATTGCAAAGTTAGCGCTGCATAGTTACATGGATGACAGTTCCAAAACGAAAGGTCAAACCCATGACAGCCGCATCGCTCCGCACCTACTTGCGTTGGTTCCACATCATTGGTGGACTGATCATCGGCACATACCTCTATTCGCCTTGGTCAGCGAACACCGCATTTACTGCCTTGATCCTATACGTCGTCACACCCGCTCTCGTTCTAAGCGGCCTAGCCATGTGGAAGCAGGGGCCCATCATGCGCATTCTCCGGCGCGGTGCCTAAGGTGTTAGTGTGCCGGGATTGGTCTGCGTTGCCGCAAGCAGGCCTTCATGCCCGGCGCGGCAAACGGCAGTAAAGTCCCGTGTTCAGTCGTCCGCAATTGACAAGATCGTCCAAGCACGGCGAATGTCCGCAAAGAAGGCGCGATCACACTATCTTGTCCGGTCAGTGAACGGAAGCTTGGGGCCGAATTCTATTTCAGTTTATCCTCACGCTGCCGCAGCAGGCTCACCAACTCACCGGATGCCTTGCTCTTATTCTTTCTTGGCCAAGACCATTGGGGCTCTGTTTTGTTCTGCAATGTACTTCGCAAGCGCTGCAGTCTCGGATCTTTTGAGGCAGTCTGAAGTGGAGCAAATCGGCGTGAGATTTCGTTTTCGAGGCCATCACAGCACAGATGACCATATGTTCGGCTAACTGTATCGGTGTTGGTGTGCCCAAGCTGTTTAGCAACCATTGCAAGGGGTGTTCCAGCTTGCACAAGTTGGCTTGCGCACGTGTGTCGAAGGCCATGAAACACGAAGCCTTCGGGCAAGCCAGCCCGTCGCACCGCCTCTCTGAACAGGTGCTTATGGCAGCCAGACCACGACCGACCTGAGGACATCCTGAAGACGAGATATTCGTCATCTAAAGCTTCGACTTGGTCCAAGAAAAAGGTCATGCCCTCGTTTGGTAGCACCACGTAGCGCCCGCGATAACTCTTCATAGGTTCCACGTAGATGCCAAATGCATGCCCTCCAACATCTCGCGCTTTGAGGCGCGCTAACTCGGACACACGACAGCCTGTGTAGAGAGCGCCTTGCACCAAAAGCGCCAGATCGGGACGGCAAGAGGCGATCAGGCGCTTGGCTTGGGCTCGGGTCAAGAAGAACTGTCGCGGAGTATCAGCGTGGGGCATTCGTCGAAGACGTCGCCAGTGCAACTCACTATCGATATCGCCGTTTTCCCAAGACATCTCGATTGCTGTTCGGAGAAGTCCTATGACGGTGTTCAGTGTCTTTTTCCTTTTGCGAAGTCGTTCGTGATCTAGCTCTTCGAGGCGAACGCGCCCCTCTGGAGCGCCTCGACCCCGTTTGGGTGCAGTCTCAAGAACGTCGATGCAGAATTGCGTGAAAACAGATTGGCTGAGTTCCTCAACAGGTAAATGGCCAAGGCGAGGAATGATATGATGGTTGATCAGCGACAGGGTTGTTTCGAAGTATGTTCTTGCGGCCGCGATGCGTTTCCATTCTACGAAGGAATGCATCGCATCACCGACAGTGAAGCGGCTTTCCACTTTTGTATAGTGGAGCTCACGATTGATCCCTGCTGGATACGGCTCTGAAGCAACTGCGAGAACATCTGGTTCGTTAAACCAGTTCTTGGCATGCTCCAATGCCTCTTCGTAGGTCAGCCCACCACTCTGTGCTGTTCTATGTGGCCCAAGCCTTGTTTGGGAGTACCCGCCGTCCAGCCGGCGAACTCGAGCCATCCAGTAAAGCCTGCCAGAAGCGAGTTTCTGCAAACCAATGTGGCGGCAGAATTCCAAGATATTCCAGTATGGGCTATTTCTTGGCCGCAGCTTTCTGATGTTCTCCTTAGAGGACAACGAGGGCGCGTGTGCAGGTTTTCGCATGTCTTTATTGCTCCGTCAGATTGGACGAAGCGAGTGTCACCGACGTGTTCAGAACGGCAACTTTTATCCACAATGCTTGGCGGATTAGATATCTTCTTTTGGGATGCTGTAGCGCCGCGTGGCATTAAAGATCGAATGGCAGGAAAGGGCCGTCATCAGGGTTCGCTTTGTCGTCGGTGCCGTTTAATGCTCCTGTGCGGTAGCTATTGTCGAATTACAGCCACAACGTCTGTCTAGCGCCGATGTGCAACCTCTACTCAGATACGACCGCCCAAGAGGCCATGCGGCAGATCTTCAGGTTCAAGCCAGAGCATGACCTTCTGGGCAACGCGGCCCCACAGTCCGCGATCTTCGGCGACGCCGAAGTGCCGATTTTCAGGGTCGAAATGAACAGCGATAGAGCTTTGTGCTATGCCTGGTTGGGATGGAGTAAGGCGGAATTCGGGTGCGTAACTAATGCCTGCAATCTCACAGGCTAACCGTGGAAATTCGTGATCGAGAGGCCAGAACAGCGGTGTTTAGTGCCCGCAAGCGCTTTTTCTGAGTATCATCCGACAGAGACTATGCCCGGTGCCTCTCGCAAGCCGATCAAGGCTGCAAGCTGGTTCCGAGTTGTAGGGGAGAGGGAGCGCCCGCCATTTGTCTTTGCCTGGTTCTGCCGTCGCTGGAGTTGGGAGAAGGACGGACTGCGCAAGAAAGCGGATGCGGAACTGGCCGAGGCCAACACCCCGACGCTCGCGATGACCTTCCCCACAACCGATTCGAACAGTGTCGTGGCTCCGATCTACCCCAAAGCAATGCCGGTTGTCTTGCGCACAGAAGTCGAGTTCGAAACCTGGCTGCACGGGGATGTTGAGACCGCACTTGCTCCGCAAAAACCATTGCCGGACGACGCGCTAGAGTTGGATTTTACAGGTGAGAAGTCGGATCGCGTCTAAACGAGGGGCGCGCTCCCGAGAGCGAGGGCAGCGGTGGGAGTTTATCGCACCAAGCTGTTCAATAACGGTCTGTTTTAGGTCATCGAACTGCGGGCCGAAACTTTCAGACATTCGCCCGACGAAGATTGTCAGGGCGAATGTCACCGCCTGGCAAAGCGGGCTGCGGTTGTCCACGCCGTCACAGTTGGCAGGCATCGCTATATCATCTGAATAGGTTAGCAGGTGTCCAACTGCGCGGAGGATGTAGAGGGCGACTTCCTCAACATTGTCGGCAGTGATCCAGTCAAACTCATAGCTCAGAGCAAAGGCGACCGTATCTAGGGCATCGTTTAGGCGCTGATCATCTTCCAGGCCGCCTGCCACGTATATCGCTTTCAGCAAATCGTAGAAATTGCTAAATGAGAACAGCCGATTTGGGCGCAGCTCGTTGAACGCAGAGCGCTCGACCATCACTGTGCCTCCCGGCTCGCGCCCATGTTTCGCGAGTCCAAGGACAGCAGAGGCCTCTTCGGGCGAAAACGGAAAATAGATCAGGTCTTCGGCGTCCATCACACACATCCTTATCGTTACCATTTTCATCAAAACTACCTATAGATAAGCTAAATTTCTGTTAAGCGGTTTTGGTTTGGCTGGTGTCCAAGCCGACGCCGGAGATCAGTCGAAGCTAAAGCAACCCAGTGATCGTCCGAATCGCTGAAGGCACCGACACGCCGAAGGCACCTGATGATTAACACACCGACGATTTACAATATCGAACAAATCAGCGGACTGTAGCCGAAGGGTAAACTGTAACCTTATAAAAAAGGGAGATTAAGGTTTTCTTAACCTCATGTTTCGATTGTCCGAACAATTGACGTTAACAAATCGAATCAAGTTGAGGAAAAGAGAAATGGAAGTAATCGAGGCCATGAAACGCCGCTGGGTGCCTGGGATCACAGCATCAGGAGATGAGGGAGTTCTAATTGAGAACTCGATTGAAAACGCTCTCTTGGCTGCTCGAACAGCGGGGTTCGAAAATACAGCAATTGCATTAGAACGGATGCTGAGCCAGCAGCGGCTACTTAGTCGAAGGACGTCACGTAAATAACCGATACTCTCCTATAAAAAATATTATTAACAACCTATTAACCAATTGAGTCAAGTCTCACGCCCACAAAGACAGGGGCTGATATGACACTAAATGATGTAATACTGGACACACTTGCGGAGTTAGCAGATAGGGAAATCAGCGAAGGTGACGAGAAGGCGGTCTGGGGGTTAGAGGCGGTAATCATGGCTTATTGCTTGGATACCGAGATGGACGCCGAAGATGTTCGGAAAATAATACTTGATCGGCGGCGAAAACGAAAAGCAAAAGAGCACGAGGCTCTACTTTCAATAGATCAGAACGACTCTGTCGAAAGACTATCGAACAACACGCGTCGCCCTCCACTTGTTGTCGATAACAAAAATGCGACAAGCCGCCAAATCATGACTTAAGGTCGCGAGACCTGGGGCGAACTAGATGAGGTGGCCCAGTTGTCGGAACTGTCCACTATGACAACTCGAGATGCACCCAACGCAGCGCCAGCGATAGAGGTGTCACGCTGAAGCATCTCAGCGCGGCCCCACATACCATGCCTGCGGCGAATGTCCGCATTGCGGTCGTAGGCTTGTCGAGTACCTCGCGTCCGCTATGAACTCAGCACTCGTGATCTTACACCCGCCGGGGCGGCAAGCCGCCACTCGCAATAATGAACCAACGCAAGTTGCAGCCCGATATACCTGCCGTTTGGTTCCCCTGTTCACTTTGCTCAAAGCTTCAGGTAACCTTCACACGTCCGTCATAGACCGATGACGGATGACGTTTGATCACGTCACCTATGGGAACCCCGCTAGGTCGGGTGTCCCAAGAAATACAAGACCGCTTACCAGCCAATGGGTAGCTCCCGACGGTGCGGAAATACTTGGGACGTGTCCATAGCACGTGATCAAACACCCGGCGCCAGCCGGTCAACAAGGTTGCGACGGGCTTTGATCAGCCCAGCTATGGAGTCTTAGATGAAAACTGCTTTCGCTTTTGTGTGCTTGCTCCTCGGCAGCACGGCATTGGGTCACGCTGAAACCGCAGAGTCCCGAAGACATCTGCGAACAGGCGCAACAAATCCTCGACGATCAGCCCAGACAGGTTCAGGACATTCTGAACAGCCTTTGCGGCCAGTACTGGGATGACTGACGGCGGCTAGGCCGTTAAAATCAACGCTCGCCAAATCTTCAAACAACAAAATGGGTGGCCGTCCAAATGGGCGGTCGCCTGCCGTAGGGGACGCAAATAGATAGCTTGGGCGCCGCTGACTATGACGCTCTCCGACTTAACCTTTGGCAGTTCAGCCCCGAAACAGTCCCTTGAACGCAACCAACCACCCGCCCAGGCAAGGTGCCAGAGATCGGTTCTCCAATCGACAAGCCCTGTTCGGAACTATACTGATGATAGAACTACGAGTTCATCATCAGTTCCTATAACCAACTGATTTTCATAGGAACTTCTCCACCCTTAGCCTGTGCCCATCATAAACTGATGGCCTTATGCCCGGATCAGATGGATTTGATCATGAGGATACGATGGCTCTCACCAAGCAGGCGAAGACGCTGAACAAGAATCAGATCGGTGCTGTCTTGAACTACCTCGAAGGCCGACGAAACAACCTCCGCAACAGAACGATCTTCTTACTGTCGGTCAGAGCAGGCCTGAGAGCGAAGGAGATCGCTTATCTCCGGTGGGACATGCTTCTTGATGTAGATGGAGCCCTCTCGACCGAGATGGCGCTTCACAACGAAGCTTCGAAGGGCCAATCGGGCCGTCGAATTCCGCTGAGCAAAGAGCTTCGAGCATCGCTTTCGGAGTTGCTCGATCTAAGGCAACAAGACCGAGGGTTCAGCCCGTCTGAGCACGTCATTCGAACCGAGCGAACCGACCGAACAAGCCCGCAGGCGATCGTCAACATGTTTGCGTCCTGGTATCTTGACCTTGGCCTATTGGGCTGTTCATCGCACAGCGGCCGGCGAACGTTCATCACCAATGCTGCCAAGAAGATTACAGACGTTGGCGGCTCGTTGCGAGACGTTCAGTACCTAGCCGGTCACTCGTCATTGCAAACGACCGAACGTTACATAGATTATTCTGAGAAAGCACGCCGCAGCATCGTGGATGCCATTTGACCGAGAACGGCTCAAGCATCTTTGTACAAGGCCTCAGCGTCCATACACCATCGAGATCGGCTCTAGACCCTTTAGTTTTTTCGAGGGCGCAGACGCTTAACTATCCAAAGGCGGATGAATACTTCCGTTTCGCCCTTGTACAGAACACACCACAGGCGGCGATAGCATAGCTAAGAATAGGACCTTATCATTTTGTAAGGCCCGGGCAGTTTCGCCAACTCGTTCGGACTACCGCCATCAAACATCACGGACGCCGACGAAACACTCTACAAGTCCCGTACAGCAATATTGAATTCAGCAGATTTCGTGAGAAACTCGTCAATCACTAGGTAAGGAAAGAGCTCTTTCTTTATCATCTTTAGTGCCCGCACTGTTTGTTCAGTTCGGGGGACTTGATAGGGTTTGAAGACCTTTATTTTACGAGCATTATCCACGTCAGATTTAGAGCACGGGACACCGAAGGAGTCAGACAACATCTCAGCCAACTCTTTTGCTTTGAGCTTCTTGGTTGGGAATATCTGCGTTCGCCCCAAAGCTTGTGGCTTCAGTTGATGAGTTCCAGCCTGCCGAAGCTTCTGCGCAACAATCAGATCACGGCGGAGGCGTTTGAGTGGACCGCCTGACTTGCGTAGCCAAGCTTGCGCTGATCCTTCTGCCGCAAGCATCCCCTCGAAATAATGGGCAAAGTCATCATAGTCGGGCCTTGTCTTGAGGCACTTGGGATCATCTTTTGTGTAGCGTTCCCAAAGTTCACGCACCTTGTTGAACTGATCAACGGTATCCCAAGGCTCAGTCGCAAAGGCCAAGTGTGAGCCATGCTGTCCCTTTCCCGGATCTACCGCAACATCGCTAGCCTGCGTTGGGCGTCGTTTCCAGTCGAACTCCATAGAGAGCCTCTTGGTCATTTCATTATCGACAAAATCCATACCTTGTTCGTACATCTCGCGAATGCCAGCACCCAGTGTTACGGTGAGTGTGTCCGTTGGCTTGCGGCCTAGAAATAGAGAAACAATTTCATTGTTCTGCTCTGTCTTGGAAAGGAAACGCCTGAGTTTTATTCCACCTTTCGCGAGAACGATCATCTCATCTTCTTTTGGCTCATCCTCGAAACCCTTCCAATCAGCTTGCTCGGAAGACTTTAGCGTGGCTTGGCCCCTTGTTCGCCAGCCAAGTGGCTGCCTGATAATGTGTTTGACCTCATAGATACGAGCGGGTAAGTCGCGTAATTCCTCCTCGCTGCGAAGCGAAGACCGTGCGGCGTGGTAGTACCCAGCCAGATACCCGCCAGCTTCCATCATTTCCTGATCAGTAGCATTGGTTAGAAACCCGTCAGTGGTAACGCTGAATATCGAACAGTGATCTGGCAAGCCATTCATGATCTCCCCGAGGACGCCCCGACAGAACGCAGTTATGAATGCAGCATACACAGGGTTTGTTATCTTGCTGGGCTCGAGCCGTTTCGTCTCCGCGTCTCGCAAGTTATAAATCCTGCGCTCGCGTAACCCTTGAGCGGTCTTTCCGTAGGTCGAATTGACGAGTTCTTTCCAGAACAAGTTATCTAGTGTCCTCTTCGGATACTTACGTCGCTCTTCAATGCACATCCTGGAAAAGCCCTCAAACACACGACTGCGCAGAGCGCTCGGGTCTAAGGGGTCTCTTCCATGCTTTGAAGAAATAAAACGCCCTTCAACCAGTTTGATGTGACAACCGAGCTCTTTCGCCAAAAGGATCTCAGAGACGTGGGTTGTTGAGTTACCCTGACGTGGGAAAATCAAGCCATTTTCAGTACGCACAGGGAGAACAGGGTACTTCACGCTTTCAGGGAACTTGAAGTTTACATTGGCAAACGCAAGGTCATTGTGGCGAAATTCACCCGCTGCGAGCAACTCAGAGTTGCTGGTGATCGGACGGATACTGGACCAGTCGGGGATTCCAATCAGTGCCATGGCGGACGGATAAGCACTGGTCAAATCGTAGTCGTACCACACCCCTTCCGGACCAGGCCCGAACCAAAACTGCTCGTTGCGTCCGCCGTGATAGCACTCTGTAAAGAAATCTTCGCTCCAGTGAAGCTTCTTCTTCGAAACAAGCCTCTTTCGAGTTACGTTTCGCTTGTACCTCTTACTCCATGTCTTCTCGGTGATTTTCTCCTTTCCAACTATCTCCAGAGGGTCAATACGGTTGGACACCCAGTAATTCTGGATCATATCAACGCCGATTGAAGTAAGCGTAACGGGAAGCCGGAACTTCCCGGTTTTTTCGTGGTATAATTTGATGATTTTTGCGGTGTAGAGGGCACAAATCTCGGCGTCACGTATTGCATAGCTTTCAAAGAGCTCTGGCTGATCTCGCAGGAACTCCGACATGTGCTCTTTGTAGTAGAGCTCCTGCTCCGGATCAGACGAAAGCTGCAGCTTTGCAAAGCCCAAGATATCGCCAAGCTGCGCTAAGCTTGTGGCGCCGTTTGGTGCCAGCGCCATCGTGTCTCGCAGCGTTACCTCGATCCGATGGTGCTTGCCGCCGTCTGTCACCGGAAGATCGAGCCCTATCGACTTTCCTACGTTCATGAAGAGGCTACGAACACTCTCAAGATTCATCTTGCCTCGTAAGGCTTCATCCTTGAACTCAGAAAAGCCAGGAACATCAGCACGAGTGAAGTGGGCTACCAAATAGATATCCGAAGGCAGAGAGAGCTCGGGGATCGATGACAACCCGTGTGAGATGGACTGTTTTACAAAGTCAGTCAGCGACAAACGATCATCGTCCTCGCCGCCTTCAGGAAAGATGATACCGGACCAACTATGTTCCTCCGCCTCGCCATCTGCCGAAATTGTTCGGCAAGAGTACTGGTATGACAAAACACGGTTACGGATTTCGACACGTTCGTCCGCATCAAACCGGGTTTCCCTCTGGTACTCGGTATCAAAGCCGATGATCAGATAGGCACTGTTCTTACTTTGCTTTGTTGAAAGGGGTAAAACCTGCTTCGCTCGAACACCATGTTATCATTCCCGCATCGCGTACCTTCGGGTTTATACACAAAAATGGTAATTGTCGCCACGCTACACCCACACGGCACTTTTACCATTTTTAGAGCGCTATGGGGGGTATCCTCGCTGTAAAGGCAAGCGGCCTGAAGACAGCCGCTTGCCCGTTTTATTACTTTGCGAAGCGGCTACGAATGTCGGCAGCCGCAGCCTCAAGCACCTTGTCCAGCTTCCCGTCAGACGCAAGCGCCTTGAGCTTGGCAAGGTTATCGATGACGTCCTTCTCGTCAGCACACTTGATCGCCTTCATGCCCGGGGCCAACTTAATCGCCGACCGGCCATAGCGGGGCGAGACAAACCACTCCCCGGCCTCGGACTGCCACACCCAACCACGGCCCCGAGCGCCCTTGCCGCTGCCGTCCTCGGTCAGCGAGGTCAGTTGCTTGTCGATTGCTGAGATGAACTTCATCCGGCGCTGGTGAACCGGACTGGTCGTCTTCGGTCGCTCTACCGCTTCCAGCTTGAACTGTTTCTCTAGCGTCATGGCATACTCCTTTGCTATGACGCCGGGGTCACTTGGAACGTGGTCAGGCTCAACGGGCTTGTAAGCATGCTATTATCGAGAGAGGTCTGGGATGCCGTTAATCTCGATGCCTGCAATGCTCGAGAGGCGCAGGAAGGGGACTTTGGAAACTCATAAAGTCTGGCGTGGTCCTCTCGCGAGTGCGGCCCAAAGCGGACTTTGGCGTCGACAGAGATGCCGCATTGCAATTTTCTGAAAGCGGTCATTGGAGTCACTTAAAGCACTTAGTCAGATAGCGTGTTCGATCACCTGTATTTCTTCTAAGCTCAGGTCATAGAGTTTGTAGATGGAGGCATTGATTGCCTCTTCGAGGCGCTGGATTTCCTCGGAGCACGCGGTTCCTGCTTTCTCTTTCACAATATCTGCCACCAGTGCAGAGATTGCCAAATCGTCTTCCTTGCTCACGGTTGCGGGGAGCGGAAACGGGTTGATGTAGTTGGTTTTCATTCTTCTGGCGTCACCCTGCAAGGTGTCGCCAGTATGCTTCAGGAACCACCAAAAAACGGCTGAGTTCAAAATAGCAGAAAACGTTTCGTAAGATAAGCCTGCGTTTTGGTGCTTCACAAAGCTGCACACTGTGGTCGAATGATAGATATTCGAAAAGTTTAGCGCGACATTTGCGTGATTTGAGCAGATTTCCATTGCTGTCAGCTTTGGTTGCTCAAATTTTGAAATATTGTTCTCTCGTAGGTACTGATAAATCTCTTTGGCTTTTTTCGCTTTACCACCTTCTCGCGCTTCAAAAGCCCCAGAATATTCGACAACAAATTTGTAAGTCAGTGGGTAGAAAGTTTTGAGAGTGTCAATATCTACAAGCTTCGCTTCACTGGACACAAGATAGGGAAAGAAAACAAGCCGGTCAGTTTCCAATGTTTCGAATCGATGCACATCCTTGCCCATCAAGAATGGTCGAAAAAGGTCTTTTTCCACCTCCATAACCTTTGAGGAGACTGGGGGCTTGTCTGTCTTTTGATCTGGATTAACCTGAATTTTATATGTTCCGGAAGTTTCGTCCAGTTTTTCAACCACATAAAGGGTATCACGGCTGGTTTGAATGCCTACAAATACAGATAGAATTTCGTTCAGTCGCACAGAGGACGAGTAAATCTTCTGAAAACATTCAAAGCCGGTCGGATCGTCAAAGAAAATCCACTGATTGCTACCATAAAGATCAGATGCAACTGCAACATCGTCGTAGCAAAGATCAGAATAGAGCGCTTCGTTCGCGAGTTCGTTCTCATAGTCGTCGGTCAGGTCGAACCTCTTGAAGCTGAATGTCTCTGATGGCTCATTGTTGAACAATGCGATGCATGTGTACGTAAGCGCGCTGTCGAAGACCTGATTGGCTCCAAAAAGCGTTATGTGCTTCATCGCCCGTGTGTTCATCAAATACTCACGTAGCGGAGCCCCGTTGGCGGAGTTGAAAAGCTTGTGCGGGAAGATGAAGATGTTGTTGTTGCCCTTGGGTTTAGCCAGTCGCACCGCCAGTTCGAAGAACAGGTTTGCTAGGTCGTAGGCACCGTGTGCGGTGCGGTAATCCCGCTCATAGAACTCTCGCTGTGCGGGCTGGGTGGCTTCGATCTCCTGGACCCGCATGTAGGGTGGGTTGGCGATAATGATGTCAAAGCCAACATATTTACCCTTTTCATCCAACACTTCAGGGAACTCGAACCGCCACTCCAAAGCTGCAAGAAACGTCTTATTTTGTAGTAGTTTCGCGCGTTTAGCATTCAGATCAGCGATCTTCTTCTGAATTGCATCAATTTTGGCGCCTTGCTCCGCTCGTTGTTCCTCTCCCAAAACGAACAGATCGGCCTGAGCTTCATCTGCCTTTAGCTGAGCGATAGTTGCATCAATTTCTTTTGTCAGACGCCCCATCGACTCTTCTTGAAAGCGCGTTTTCGCCTTGTCGATCTTCTCTTGCAGGTCGCGCTTTACAACCTTGTCTTTGGTAGTTTTGTAATCGCTCACAAGTTTGCGGTATTCTGTCACAGTCAGTTTAGCCTTGCTGAATGCATCTGAAAGGCTCTGATCCAACTTGAAACGAGACAGAAGTGAGTTACCGCATTTGATGTTGATGTCGATGTTCGGCAGCGTTTCGAGCTGAGATTCATGGCCGTCCCGATAATAAGCGCTCTTAAGCAGTTCGATCCAAAGTCTGAGCTGGCAAATGCGTACCGAGTTCGCGTTGATGTCCACGCCGAACAAGCAGTTTTCGATCAGCTTCTGCTTCTCATGGAAAAGGGTTTGTTGGACCTGCTGTAGGCGTTTTGGCACTTTGGTACCATGCACCTGATAAGCGAAGACTTCGTCTGTGTCCGCATTCACAATTATGAGCTCGTCGTTGTCCACCTCGACGACATAGTCAGACAAAATGTTGCCATCTGCATCGGCTAAGATGCCGAGCCGAGATTTGAGGGCAATCAGTTCATTGAGACATGAAACAAGGAAGTGACCCGATCCCACGGCTGGGTCACAGATCTTCAGATTGTCGATCACTGCGTTGTGACGCAGTGTTGCCGACTTGGATCGATCATCTGAAATGTTATTTCAAAGATCGTCCGTATCGGTGAGTGTCCAGCTTGGGTATTCCTTTTGAAAGGCTTCAAGGACGGTTTTCTCGATCACCTTTCGCGCCATGTACATCGTCACGTAGCCTGGCGTGAATATCGCGCCTTCTTTGTATCCATTTATCTTTTCAAAGATCAAACCAAGTACGGCAGCGTTGATAATGGTCTTGCTTTCCTCCTGAACATCCCCACCACCAACGGTTCCGAAGTCATATGCATCAAGAAAATCGAAGATATAGGACAGAGTTCCTTTCCTTCCTGAGGCGCGTCGGCCAGACGCATCACGAAGGACGGTTCGGCTGAACAATGGTGCGTCCAGTCCGTTAGTCAGGGAATTGATTCTGAAAGATTTTTCCAATTTGGTCAGTTCGAAGAGAGAACTGTTGAGGTAAGGCACCTTTTGGTATTTCGCCGCTATGAGCGGGGGCCGTTCAGACGGCGCAAAAGCAAGTACCTTGAAGAACAGGTCCGACAGATCATCAAAGTCGGCAACCATTGAAGTCGATAGAAACTTGTAGGCCGGGTCTTGACCGTGGAACTTGAAGATTTGGGCTTCTAGTAGCTTCAAGAAGAGTAGGCGGTTGACCCATGTAAGGCATAGTTCCAAGGCGATATTGAACTCGCGTTCATCGTTCGATGAACCGTAGGTCTGAATCATTGTCGGATCATTGAAGTCGTCTTCATACCTTATTTGGCTGATTGCATTCTCCAAAAGTGACCCAGGATTTCGCTTGGACGCTTCGAGGCGACCGATCACACGCTTTGCGCCTTCCTTACGTTCTTCCAGCCCGATGAGGTGAAGTAGCTCATCATAAAACGCCTTGTTCAGGCTGTTGCTATCGTTCGACAGTTCTTTAGCGATCAAGCCATGAGGGCCGAGAAGCTTGAATAGTTTGACGAACGCTTTGTCGTCGGCACCATCCTTTAGTTTCGTTTCGTAGCTCCTCAAGTCAATGTGGACGGCCTTAAGTTCGGCGTTACTGGCAGCGATGAATTTCGCAGCTATCTCCTTGTAAAAAAAGTCTGTGGTGCTATCGGACTTTTTTCCTGCGGCCCAGTCTTCGAAATCTTTTCGAAGCGCTTTGTTTTGATAAAAAGTTCTCTCAAAATCAGATGCTTCGAAGAGATACATCTCGAATTCTGTGCAGATTACTACGTGACGAATATCCGTATTGCCTGCGTGCCGCTCCCGGAAAAAGTATAGAATGAATTCGTGCAACGCCTTACGATTGATATCATCTTGTCGGATCATGTCAGCTTTGTTGAGTTCACGCTTGACCTCAAACAAGACTGCGGCGGAGCTGCCCCTACCGCCAGTCCGAATAACGAAGTCAATGTCACCAAATTGTTCAATCGTATGCGACGGTTGGTGAGTTGGTTTGAGTAGCTCCATAAAGTGGGTCTTGAGATTTTCTTCGGTTTCTTTGCTATCTATATGATCTAAGTATGATTTAAGATTTTGGGCAAACCTATCAACGTCAGCTCGTTTCGGTCTAAATGCTTTTAGACTTGGGGACAGCTTTTTCGAAATCGATTGTATATCTAGCTTCATCGCTAATTACCCTTGATGGTTTCCTAAGGCCCAAAGCCGTCCGTGCGCGTTGCCGCATTAGTTGCAGAGTTCGAGGCGATCTGGAAGCTTTCGAGAAAAAATAAGTGCTCAACAGAAACCCTCAGAACAAGACTTGCTACGTCTGCTTTTGAGCACGTTAGGAATTTATTCGCACTAGCAGCGAAAGTCGGCTTCCCGCCCGCCCTGCGGTTGCTTGGGTCTCAAGATGCAGTTGGAACATGTCCGCTTCGAGGCCATCGGATCAAAACCAGAGCCAATCAGCGCCTAAGGGTGTCTGTCATCTTCCAGAAACGACAGATGATCATCTTGTGATCGGTGAGGGGCCTTTGCCTTCGGCGGCGCCGTATGGAGGTTCTCGATCATCTCCTTCGAAGGCGCCATCCGCTTGAGGTAGAAGCGCTCCAGCTGATCGACGGACGTGCCAGCGTTCTGCGCCAGCGTATAGATGTTCACCTTGCCGTTGGAGCTGCGCAGACGGGCCTGAAGGGCGTAGTGGCGTAGGGAGTACGGGGACAGCTTGCGATCAGGGTCAACGAGATCAGCCTTCTCCAGGATATGATTGAACAGTCTGCGGGCCGTGTTGATCGCCGTGCGCCGGTTCGGATAGTCCGGCATCCAGACGTAGCTCTCCGGGTCTGGCTTGTCAGGAGAAGCCGGGTTTAGCGTGGCACCATACAACGCAACACCAAGCGGCATCGTCACACTGGATCGCCGACCGGTCTTTCCCGACCGGATGTTCATTTCCAGATAGTTCGGCTTGCTGTGTGCCTGGATATCTTTGTGCTTCAACCCGAACAACTCGCCCTCGGTTGGCCGCAGGAAGCTGTGCACAACGAACTTGAACATCTTGACGTGGTGCCCGGTGATCTGAACGCCACGAACCGTGTCACGGCATTTTGCACACTCGGCGGCGGCATTACAGAACCGCTTGTACTCACTATCGGTGAACGTGTGCCTGGGCGTGTCTTCGGTCTTGACCTTCGGCATCGGCGGCAAGGTTTGCATCAGCCCGTCCTCAACCGCCAATGTCAGAACCTTGCGGATGATGATCACATGTTTGGATTTCGTCGAACCGGCCAGCGGTTGATCCCGGTTCTCATCAAGGTGCAGCAGGTACTCACGGACCATGCCGGGCGTGATCTTCGTCACGTCATACTTGCCGAAGTAGGCAATCAGCCCGTCCTTCGAGCGGTTCAGCAGTTTGTTGTCCCCTTCCAGCCACTTGGACTTCCCCTTCTGCGCCGCCATCAGCACCTTGGCGTAGTGCTCAAAGCTCGTCGATTTCGTCAGCGCAAAAGGATCCTCTGCCCGGCTTCGATAGCCGTCCGCAAACTCTTCAGCGGACTTGATCGCTTCGAGACGGACGGTCTCTTTCGTCGACCGAACAACGTACTTGCCGAGCAACGGGTCTCGCAGGCGCAGATACCAAAATGGGCTTCGTCCTGTCTTGTAGATCGCAAGCCCCTTGCGCAGCTGCTTCTGCGACACGATTGAATCAATTGACTTTTTGGGTTTCGACGATGTGCGGGCCAAGCTTGCCGATCCTGAAGTGTAGAACTGTGTATAACTTATCAGGATCAGGCCGACGCCTCAACGAGGCCGATTTTATACATTAATATCAGAGTGTTATGGTGCCCGGGGGCGGAATCGAACCACCGACACGAGGATTTTCAATCCACTGCTCTACCCCTGAGCTACCCGGGCACGGGAAAACGGGGCGCGGTGGCCTCCGTTGGGTGCAGGCGTTCTAGGGGTTTGGGCGGGGGCTGTCCATAGGGCGCGGTGCAATTTTTTCACGACGCGCCAGAACACCTCAATGCGGACGATCCGGCGTGGTTTTCTGAGCGTTTTCCATGGCCTCAATCACCTCATCCACATCGTCGGGATCGGTCGAGGGCACCGCATAACTGCCGTTCAACCAGCGCCCTAAATCCACATCCGCACAGCGGCGCGAACAGAAGGGGCGGTATTTCGGATCGGTCTCTTTCGAGCAGATTGGGCAGGTCATCTTGGCCAAAGCTCCGTCAGGGGCCAGCGGTCGCGTTTGCGTTGCAGCTCAAAATGGCCAAGCGGGGTCCAGCCTGCAAGAGCCGTATCGGTGGCGTCGGCGCGGAAGGCGCGGCGGAGGGCATCTTCGAACTGTCGTCGGTCTTTCTTGGGCATCGGCGCAACATCAAGGGTGATCTGGCCGGCCAACCCTCGCAAGCGCAATTGCCGAGGCAGATCGCGAGCCAGAGCCAGATTGGCCTTCAAACCCGCCGCCAAAGACGTGTCGGCGCCGGTGTTCACATCGACCGCAACCAGCGCAGAGGTCGGCTCAATCATCGCGGTTGCCCCAGCAGACAGCCGGAGGGCGGGCGTCAGAAGGGCCTCAACCGCGTCCAAGACACCAAGATCGGCAAAACATTCGGGGCGCTCCAACACCTCATCGGGATCCGGCACAGCCCAATCCCGCCATGCCAGATGATGCGCATCTGGCGCGTCCAAAAGCAGTTCCGGCGCACCCTCGGCATCCCCGAGCATCGCCGCCGCCAGATCGCGCATCGCGGCGATGTCGCCCGATATCTCCTCATCGTCCACACCGTCCACCGCACTGCGGAGGATCAGCCCATGGCTCTCCGGCGCGCCTGCCATTGCCTCATGCGCGATTTCCAGCAGCCGCTCTCGCTCGGCCTCGTCCCGGATCGAGCGGGCAATGTTCACACCTGGCGCATCCGGCGTGATGATCGCATAGCGGCTCTTGAAGAGCAGGCGTGTGGTGACCGGCGTGGCTTTGCCGCCCTCGCCCAGCCCCGTGACCTGCACCAGGAGCGTCTGCCCTGGCGCCAACCCTTTGCCTTGGCGCAGAAACCCATTGCCATCGGGCAAGCGCAGCATCATCCCGCCCTGCCCTTTCAAAGGCCGATCGCAAACCGCGCGCAGAATCGCGCCCGGCGCGGGGGCGCGGCCTCATCCGGGTCCACGGCCAAGTCTTCCAGGCGCCCATCAACCATCAAGGCCGCCGCTTTCCGGCCCGCGACCTCGTCCAGCAGGACAATCCGGCCCTTCATCCCTGCCTCCAAACTGGCCAGCCCGCCGCCTGCAGCATTGTGGCGGTTTCGGCCAAGGGCAGGCCGACAATTGCGGAATGGCTCCCGCTGATCCAAGGGATGAACGCGCCGGCGGGACCTTGGATCGAGTATCCTCCCGCTTTGCCTTGCCAATCCCCGGTCGCGAGATAGCCATTCAATTCCACATCGCTGAGCCGCTTCATCTGCACCCGGCTTTCCACGCAGCGTTCCCAAATCTGCGCGCCTCGGCGGAGCGCCACCGCCGTAATTACCCGGTGCCGCCGCCCGGAGAGCGCCAGAAGAAACGCCGCCGCCTCGCCCGCATCGCGCGGTTTGCCCATGATCCGGCGGCCCATTGCCACGGTTGTGTCCGCGCAGAGCACCAAATCATCCGGCCCCGCTTGCACCGCCAGCGCCTTCTCCCGCGCCACCCGCGCGCAATAGGGGCGCGGCAACTCGCCAGACTCGGGATCTTCATCAATATCTGGGGCTTGGATCGCGTCCGGTGTAACGCCCAAAACCGCCAGAAGCTCTTTCCGGCGAGGGCTGCCCGATCCGAGGATCAGTCTCATATCGTGATCTCAGAACGCGCCCGAGGACCGGAGTCGGTCTTTCGGATCACGGTCATGCTTACTTGAAGCGATAGTTGATACGACCCTTGGTCAGGTCATATGGCGTCATTTCCACCTGAACCTTGTCGCCCGCCAGAACCCGAATTCGGTTCTTGCGCATCTTGCCTGCCGTATGTGCGATGATCTCATGGCCGTTCTCTAGCTCGACCCGGAATGTCGCATTTGGCAGGAGTTCCTTCACGACGCCGGGAAATTCGAGCATTTCTTCCTTGGCCATGGTCTCTCCTTGCTTAACGCCCCGCCCAATCTGCGGGTAGCGGCTAAATGCGCCTTGAGCAGCCGATTTTCAAGGCAAATCTGCGTCGGGCGGGATTTCTGGGCCAAGCGTGGCGCGCACGGCGCTCTCCGGCCAATGGGCCAAGTTGAAGACAGCCCCCTCGGCGCGGACCTTCGCGATCGCCGCCCGGTCGATCTCTGCCAGCACCCATCCCGGCGCATTCATTGCCCCTTCGGCGATGACACCGGTGGGCGGGAAGCCCAGATCGGGTGGTCCATAAATTGCGGCTGCGCCCACATTCTCGTCAACGGCGGGCGACCATGGCGCCGCGCCGACGGTTGGCGCATGGACCACAACACATTGATTTTCCAGGGCGCGCGCCATAGCACCGACCCGGACCCGGCTATAACCCGCCAGCGCATCGGTGCAGGACGGCGCGAGGATGATCTCCACCCCAGCTTCGGCCAGCGCCCGGCCCAAAAGCGGGAATTCGGCGTCATAACAAATCAGAATTCCGATCCGTCCTATCGGCGTCTCGAAGACTTGCAGCGGCCCGCCGGTCCGGACGTGCCAGACCTCCCGCTCAAACCGGGTCATGATCTGTTTATCCTGCACACCGATCAACCCGCCGGGCCCGATCAAATGCGCGCGATTAACTGGACGGTCATATTGATTAAAAACCGGGGCCGAGGCGGTCAGGATATGCACCCCGAACCGAGCGGCCAGGCGCATTTGCAGTGCCAGCGCGTCAGCCATCCGCCCGCTGACTGCAGACAGGCTCAGTTCCAGATCACCCGCCGCCTCCGGCCCGTCGATATAGGCCAGCTCCATCGCGCCATATTCCGGGAAGACCAGAAGCTCGGCCCCCCGCCCCGCCGCATCCGCCACCCAAGCCGAAATCTTCGCTTCATAAGCGGCCCAATCGGGCAGCGGGTCGATCGGATAGGCGGCGGCGGCTAATCTCATGTCAAAGCTTTCATCCAGAATTGCAGCGGCTTCTCGGTCTCCGCATCATCGCTGATATCGCGCCATTTGAAATGGGCAATTGCGCCGGGCACCGGGCTGTAGCCGCGTTTTCGCCAGAAGGGATCAAGCGGTCGATACCCTGCAGGGCGGCTTGGGTGGCTCTCTGGCCGGATCACACCGCAGAAGGCGGAAAACGGAAAGCCTTCTGCCTTGGCATAAGCTTCTCGCGCATCGAAGAAATGGTGTCCGACGCCATGGCCGCGATAGGCAGGAAACAAAACAGATTCAGCGCAGTAGAACACATCTTTGAAGTCGATATCCTGCCCGGCAAAGGCCGCTGCGAAATCATCGGCATGTTCGATGAGCGGCATGCCGGTGGCCGCCCCGACCATCTCCGTATCATCGAATGTGCCCACAACGATCACACCGGGCTTCACATAGCGCTGCAGATAGGCCCGCTCATAAGCCAGGTCACCATCATAAAGATACGGCCAATCCCGGAAGACGGTGATCCGGAGCCGGGCCAGGTCATCGATGATCTCGGCCACCTCCGCCCCGATGAACGTCTGATAGCGGAGGCTCATGCCGAGACTTGGCGCGTCCAGTCGGCCAAGTTGTAGTAGGTCACCACGCGCGCGATTTTACTCCCTGAAAGCGAGAAAAATGTCCCCGCTGGCAGGACATAAGTCTGCCCCCGCGCTTCGGGCAACCCGTCATCCGTTTCAAGATACCGGCCATGCACCGTGAACTCCACCGCCGCCCGGGTGCCATCTTCGGATCGCATCACCGCGATATCCTCAAGACGCTCCTGGTAACAGCGGTTCATATGGGCGCAAAACGCTTCGAACGCGTCTTTGCCGACCCGCACACCGCCCTCGTTCACATGATGGGCGACATCCTCGGTCAGGCAATCGAGCATTCCCGCAATATCGTCTGCGTTGAACGCTGCATAGTAGCGGGTGATCACATCCTGGCTCATGCCTGCTCCTCCGTTGGCGGGCCAAAGCGGGCCTGCATCTGGCTGATGATCTGGTCTCGGGTCTGGCGATAGGCCGCAAGTTTTGCCTCTCGCGTTTCCCCCAATCCGGTGGGGTCCATGATCGGCCAATACTCCACATCCAGGTGATAATGCCGCGTAAATTCAAGGGCTTTGCGCTGGCTGGCCGGTGACAAGGCGATAATCAGGTCGAAGCCCGACAGGTCATCACCCCATTCCTGCATCTCATCGAAACTGCGCACTTGATGGCGGGCCAGTTCAACCCCCATCTCATCGCAGACGGCGACGGCGAAGCCATCGATTTCCAACTCATGCTTCACCCCGGCCGACTGCACATAGGCCCGGTGGCCATAGAACTTCTTCATCAACCCTTCGGCCATCGGCGACCGCGTCGAATTATGATCGCAGCAGAACAAAACCGATTGGGGGAAGTCGTCGGACACCGTGCCTAGGCCCCGAAATGCAACACGCAGATCAGCGTGAAGAGCCGCCGTGCGGTATCCAGATCAAGCGCGGCTTTGCCCTCCAACCGCTCTTGCAACACACGGGCCCCCTCGTTGTGGATCCCCCGCCGCGCCATATCGATGGCCTCGATCTGGCTGGGGGGCAGCTTTTTCACCGCGTCGAAATAGCTTTCGCAGATTTGCCAGTAGTCTTTGACGACCTGCCGAAACGGGCTGAGCGAGAGGTGAAACTCCGCCGCCGCATCCCCGCCCTCGGTGGTTACGTCAAACACCAACCGCTTCTCGCGGATTGCGAGGGTCAGCCGGTAGGGTCCGGCGGGTACGTCGCGATCCTCGCGGGCAGGTAGGACGAAAGAGTTGTCCTCCAACAGGTCAAAAATCGCGACCTTCCGCTCCTGTTCGATCTCGGGCGTGGGGGCGGGCAAGCCGGTGGTGTCGATCTCAATATGGCATAAGTGCATTGTCATTACTCTGCGGGGCCTTCTTCCAACGGGCCTTCATTCAAACGGTCTAAACGGGCGCGCACGGACAGACCATGCGCCTCTAGGCTTTCGGATCGTGCCAGAGTTTCCGCCGCCGGGCCTATGGCGCGCAAAGCCGCAGGGGTCATTTCCGCCAAAGTGGTGCGTTTGAGGAAATCCATGACGCTGAGACCCGAGGAAAACCGGGCCGAGCGCGCCGTGGGCAGCACATGGTTCGGTCCACCGACATAGTCACCAATCGCTTCGGGCGTCCATTGGCCGAGGAAAATCGCGCCTGCATGTTTGATCTGCGCCGAGAGTGCTGTCGGGTCGGCAACGCAGAGTTCCAGATGTTCGGGCGCGACGCGGTTCGATAAGGCCGCCGCTTCCTCCAGATCGCGCACGATGATCACCGCGCCATAGTCGCGCCAGCTTGGGCCCGCAATCGCCCGCCGCTCCAGGCTTTCCAGCCGTTTTTCAACCGCTTGGGCCACTGCTTGGCCAAAACCGGCATCATCGGTGATCAGGATCGATTGCGCGCTTTCGTCATGTTCGGCTTGGCTCAGCAGATCGACCGCAATCCAATCGGGATCATTGTCCTGATCTGCAATCACCAGAATCTCGGACGGCCCCGCGATCATATCGATCCCAACCTTGCCGAAGACCCGCCGCTTGGCGGCGGCCACATAGGCATTGCCAGGTCCGGTAATTTTGTCGACCGGCGCGATAGTGTTGGTGCCATAGGCCATCGCGGCGATGGCCTGCGCACCGCCGATCCGATAAATCATCTCGACGCCGGACAGATGCGCGGCCAAGAGAACCAGAGGATTCACGACGCCATCGGGTGTCGGCGCGCAGATCACCAGCCGTTCGACGCCGGCCACCTGCGCCGGGATCGCGTTCATCAGCACCGAAGAGGGATAGCTCGCAAGCCCACCGGGCACATAAAGCCCGGCGGCGGAAACCGGCGTCCAACGCCAGCCAAGCCGCGCACCGCTCTCATCGGTCCAGCTCTGATCCTCGGGCATCTGACGCGCGTGATAGGCGCGGATACGGTCAGCGGCCAGTTCCAATGCGGCGCGTTCGTCGGTCGGCACCTGGTCGATGGCGTCAGCGATCTCCTCAGACGTGAAGGCCAGCGTCTCGGGCATCAACGCGAGGCGGTCAAACCGCTCGGTCAATTCGATGACCGCCTTATCCCCTCTGTCACGCACATCGCCGATGATCTCGGCCACGGCATCATCAACCTCGGGCGCATCCTCACGCTTCATCTCAAGAAGCGCTGCAAACCGCGTCTCAAAATCCGGGTCGGTGCTGTTCAGAAAAACCGGCATATCCCTGCCTCTATTGCTTCTGGCGAGCCATAGCGTGCCACGGCACCGGCCTCAAGCGTCCCGATCAAGCCGTTTCAGCATCATGATCATGTCGCAATAGACCCCATCATGACAAAGCGCCCGGGGGCTGCGGCCCAGGATGGCGTAACCTTGCGCCAAATAGGCCGATTGCGCCGCGTCTTGGTCAGCGGACACGTCCAATTCAAGCTGCAAAATGCTCGAAGCTTTGGCGTCGCGTTCCACCGCCGTCATCACCTGTCGAAACAATCCCCGTCCGCGGGCTTCGGGCCGGGTGTAAACCGCGATGACGGCGCCGCGGTGGCGCACGGTCGCGCCCGGCAGCGGATACCACGCGGCGGTGGCCAGGCATCGGCCGCCCTCGACAACGGCAAATAGATGCATCTTGGCGATCCAAGCCTCAATTTCGGCCTGGGGTTTGCCCGCCCAATCGGCATGGGTGGAGCCAAATGCCGTCGGATCCCGGCGCAGCATGTCCAACCGGATATCGCGAAAGGCCATCCAGTCTTCAGGATGAAGCCTGCGCAGCCCATCCTTGGCTGGCACTACGTGAGAGGCGGGTTGATCCAATTGACGGACCATAAACAGGTCGTCATGCGGCCGTCCGTCTTGGATCACGGCCTGCGGCATCACCCCGACAGGCGCAAACCCATTCTTGGTGTAAAACGCAATGGCGCGGGTATTGCCCGACCAGACCCAAAGCTCCAACTGCCGGACGCCCATGGTTTCGGCATCGGCAACCATGCGATCCATCAGAGCCTGCGCACCGCCCTGCCCTTGGTGGCTGGCAGAGACATAAAAAGGGCCGATATGAGCGCGATGCCGCGCCATCGTCCAAGGCTGCTGGCTCAAACCGGCGAACCCAACCAGTTTGTCCCAGTCAAACAGGCCATAAGTTCCGCCGGAGTTCAGCCGTTTCGCCAGCTCTTCAGGCTCCGATGCCTCGGCCTCCTCCCGCGTTTGTAAAAACGAGAGCGGGAATGCCGCGATACCTTCGAGCCTCAGCGCCTGATAAGCCGCTGCATCCTCGACGGTCAGGCGGCGGACCGTCATTCCGGGTGATCGGGCGCCTTGCCCGAAGGCGCGATATAGGGCCGCGTCACATCTTTCAGCGTGACCTCCAGCGCCTCCACCTCGACGGCCACGGCGCCATCCCCGGCCAGAACCAGCGTGATCCGGCCCGTGCCATCCTCGCCCGGTGCCCATTCTAAGGCGAGAAGCGATAGGACCATATCACGGTCGGTCTGATCGATCCCCTGGCTGGCCACGGCCATCGCGTCTTCGAAGACCAACACCGATTGTACCCGTTCCGGTGCCCCCTTCCGGCCACGATCTTCCCATCGGAACCGGTTAAGCAACACCGCAAAGCGCCGTTTTGTCCGATCCCAGGTCATCTCGGTGATCGGGAACACGGCATCCTGCACCAGCGCCGAGATCACCTGCAAATCGTCGCCGTCCAGCGCTTTCAGCGCCACCGGCTGTTCGCCGCCATCCTCAAATCGGGCGTCTTCAACCATCGTCTTTCACCCGTTTGATCTTGGCCCCGACCGAGGACAATTTCTCTTCAATCCGTTCGTAGCCCCGGTCCAAATGGTAGACCCGCGCAACACGCGTTTCACCCTCAGCCGCCAGGCCCGCGAGGATCAGGCTGACGCTGGCGCGCAAATCCGTTGCCATCACCGGCGCGCCGGTCAGGCCCTTCACCCCGGTCACCGTCGCGGTGCCACCATGGACATCAATCTCCGCCCCCATCCGGATCAACTCGGGCGCATGCATGAAGCGGTTTTCGAAAATCGTCTCTTCCAGAACGCTGCTGCCCTCGGCGGTGCACATCAGCGCCATGAACTGCGCCTGCAGATCCGTTGGGAAGCCGGGAAAGGGCGCGGTTGTCACGTCCACCGCTTTGATCGCCCCGTTTTTGCGGCTGACCTTGAGCCCGGATTTGGTTTCGGTAATCTCGACGCCGGCCTCTTCCAGTTTATCACAGAACGCCGAGAGCAAATCCCGCCGTCCGCCAAGAAGCTCGACCTCACCGCCGCAAATCGCCGGCGCAATCATGAAGGTGCCAAGTTCGATGCGGTCGGGGATCACCTGATGGGTCGCGGCGTGCAACCGGTCGACGCCTTCGACAGTGATCTCCGAGGTCCCTGCCCCGCTGATCTTCGCGCCCATCTCGGTCAGACATTTCGCCAAGTCCACGGTATCGGGCTCACGCGCCGCGTTTTTGATCACGGTCGTGCCTTTGGCCAGCGTCGCCGCGGTCAGCGCATTTTCGGTGGCCCCGACAGACACAAACGGAAACTCGATCACAGCTCCGGTTAGCCCATTCGGGGCTGTCGCGTGGACATATCCCTCTTCCAGCTCGATCGTGGCGCCCAGCTTTTCCAGCGCCATCATATGCAGATCAACCTTGCGCGCGCCGATGGCACAGCCACCGGGCAGAGAGACTATCGCCTCACCTTCGCGCGCCAGAAGTGGCCCCAAAACGTTGAACGAAGCGCGCAGCTTTCGCACAATCTCATAATCCGCGCGCCGATTGGTGATCTCTCGTGCCGAGAGGACCATCACCCGGCCCTCCTGCAACAACGCGACTTCGCAGCCATGAGATTCGAGCAATGTCGAAAGCGTCCGGATATCCGACAAGCGCGGCACATTGGTCAGCGTCAGCGGCTCATCACTCAACAACGCCGCCGTCATCAGCTTGAGACAGGTGTTTTTTGCACCCGAAATCGGGATTTGCCCAGAAAGCGGGCCATTGCCCTCAACGATGATCGAATCCATTGCCGCCTGCCTTTATTTCTTGCTCTCGCTCTCCGACGCCGCATCACGGGCGCGGGCCTGTGCCTTGCGCCGCTGAAGGTTCGCCTTCAACGCCGATTTCAACCTGTCTTCGCGGGTTTTGCCCTTGTTTGATGGGCTTGATTTCGTGGTTTTCCGCTCCATGGCCCCTCCTCTACCGCAGGCGGGCAACAGGGTCCAGATTGCGCTTGCGTCATAGGGCAATTGCGTCTAATCCACCGCCCACGCGAGAACGCGGCCGCAGTAGCTCAGTGGTAGAGCGCGTCATTGGTAATGACGAGGTCGGGAGTTCAATCCTCCCCTGCGGCACCATCTTCCCCAGCAAGATTAACCACTAGCGCAATCTATTGAGCAGTCCGCGCGATGGCGTGCCGGTGACAGTCAGGCCGTTGGCTTGCTGATAGCTGCGGATTGCGGCCTCGGTTCGTGATCCGATGACGCCGTCGGTGGTGCCGGCATCATAGCCAGCACGCGTCAGGCCCTCTTGCATGGCGCGGCGGTCGTCGATGGTCAAGCCATATTGGTCCGGCGGGAACTGCCCCCACAGAGTGCCGCCGCCGGCCAGACGATCCGAGAGATAGCCGACGCCAATGCCGTAATTGGTGGAGTTGTTGTAGCGCAGGATCACGTCGAAGTTCCGGAAAGCCAGGAAGGCCGGGCCGGTGACGCCTTCCGGGATCAGAATCGCACCTGGCCCATGATCAGGCAGCACCCCGCCTTGCGCCAGGCGCACGCCGAGCCCGGCCCAGCTTGACACCGCGCGGCGCCCCCGCGTCCTGCAAGACCGCTGTCAAACCCCTCCGGCAGGCGAACCTCAACGCCCCAGGGGCGCCCTCTTTGCCAGCCAGAGCGCGACAGATAGGCCGCCGCCGAGGCCAACGCGTCGGTCGGGTCGTCCGACCAGATATCGCGCCGCCCGTCGCCTCGAAAATCAGCGGCGTAAGCTTCGAAGGTTGTCGGGATAAACTGGGTATGCCCCATCGCGCCCGCCCAACTTCCGGTCATCCGAGCGGGGCTGATGTCGCCATTTTGTAGAATGCGCAACGCCGCCATCAACTGCCGCTCGAAGAAAACCCCGCGACGCCCATCAAAGGCCAGCGTCGAGGTGGCCGAAATTACCGGAATCGTGCCACGTCGTGCGCCGTAGTTGCTCTCTACGCCCCAAATCGCCGTAACCACATGCGGCGGCACGCCATAGCGATTCTCGATCTCTGTCAGCACCTCTCGCTCTGCGTTAAAGCGGCTGCGGCCGGTGGCAACCTTCTCCGCCGGGGCGACAATTGCGAGGTAGTCTTCAAGCGTCCGAGAGAACTCCGTTTGATTGCGGTCCCGCTCCACCACGCCAGGCAAGAAGCCGGTGCCGCGAAACGCGGCGGATAAGGTGCTTTGAGAGATGCCGTTCACCGCTGCCCGCTCGCGAAATGCGGCGACCCACGCGTCATACCGGGGGTTTGGCACGGGGCGCATGCCGGGGACGTCCGTCGCAGATACGCGATTGCTGGTTCCGATGCTTGGCACGCAGCCCGTTGTGAGGGCCGCAACCGCGCCGAAATTGACCCATCGCCGTGTGACCTGCATTGCCGGAACCTTCTTTACTGCTCTTTTGGCAAGCCTAACGCGGCCTGCGGGAGACGGAAAGAGATCGATCGGAGATCGGCCAGTTCGCGCCCGTCAGATCAGCCGCGTTGCGCGATCTGCTGGCTGAGCGCGGGCAGGATCGGTGCCACTTGATGCGGGGCCATGCCGGGGTGCAAGGCCGGATGATACAACATCTGCAAGAGCAACTCGTCATGGCGGGTCAGAACACCAAATTCCTCGTCATCATTAAAAATCGATGGCCAGGCCGCAGGGCTGTCATTGGCAAGCCCCATCCCTTGGGCCAGCTCTTCCTCGATGCAGGATTGGCGCATCCGCGCGGGATGTTCGGCCCGCACGATGGCGATGGCTTGGTCATATCCCAAGCTCAGGTCCCGGTTCGGCACGGCCACGACCATACAGAACGTGTTGCGCCCCATACCGGTAATCGCGTTCACCGCTGCACGGCTGAGCCCCGGCACCAATTCGCGCAATAGTGGCGCAAGTCCCGCACGCTCCGCATCACTGACCACGAGAACATGGAAGTTCGGCGAATTCGCCGTCACCGCGACGGGATGGCCTGTCGCCACCTCAAGCCGCCGCGCGACTTGGCGCACGGTCGACATATCCGCCCGCTGTTGCGCCGAGTGCACAGACATTCCAAACCGCACGCCAAGGCGCACCGGTTCGACCCAACGCCGCAAGGGGGCGGCCTGCCCGCCCCGCGAAATGCCACCGCCGCGCAAGCTATATTCACTCCGCATGGCGATCTGCATGAAATTATCGGCCAAGACTTCGGCACTCAGGTTCGATCCACGCGGATGCCGTTCTTGGCGCAGATGGCCCTGGCTCACCAAATGGGTCTCCATCTGGTGGTAGTAGGCCGCCAGTATTGAGCCATTGGGATCAGCAGCGCGTGCGGCCAGATTGGCCGGTGTCGCCGTCGATGCGGCGGCAAGTTGTTGCGCCTTAACACCTGTTGCAGCCGCAAAAAACGTGGCCACCACACAACAGAGGAGGGCCAGAAAAGACGTCGGTTTTGCACAGACGCAACGGGGCACGTGTTAGTCCTTTGGTTATCTGACGGCAGATACGGCCACCGCCAGTCTTCGAACTTGCGTACCGACACCGTCAACGGACGTCCCTCGAAAGTCAAATAAAGCTTTTCTGGCACCGCGCGATCACCCGTCGCGCCGTGGCATCACAATCCAGTCGTGACGCCCGCGGATTGCAGGGCATGCAGGCGCGCATAGGCGCCCTCGGCCTGCATCAAAGAGGCATGATTGCCCTTTTCTACAAGGCATCCCTTGTCCATCACGACAATGAGATCAGCCTCACGAATCGTTGATAGACGGTGAGCGATCACCAGCGTCGTCCGGCCTTTCGAGAGGCGCTCCAACGCCGCCTGCACCAGTTTCTCTGACCTTGCGTCAAGGGCGGATGTCGGCTCATCCAAGAGCAGAATCGGTGCATCGCGCAGCATTGCCCGGGCAATGGCGACCCGTTGGCGCTGCCCACCCGACAGGGCCGATCCGCGCGGACCAACGGCCGTCTCCAACCCGTCTGGCAAGGCCTCGGCGAATTCCAAGACCGAGGCGGCCTCGGCGGCGGCGCGAATTTCGGCCTCAGTCGCATCCAAACGCCCCAGGCGGATGTTCTGCGCAATGCTTTGATCAAACAAAGCGGTTTCCTGTCCGACAACGGCGATGCTATCGCGCAGACGTTCCAACTCTGCCGCTGTGGTCTGCGTACCCGCGATGGTGATCTGCCCGCTATCGGGGTCGATGAGACGCGTCAGCAGGCCAAAAACCGTGCTTTTCCCTGCACCAGATGGCCCAACAAGCGCCGTGGTCTGACCTTCCGCTGCGGTAAAACTCAACCCGTTGAGAACCGGCGCGTCGCCATAGGCGAAATGCACATCGTCAAACACCACATCACCAAGCTTGAGCGGTTTCGGGCTGGCCGGCGAAAGGATCGTCGGCTCAGCGTTCAGAACCTCATAAAGCCGTTCCAGCGAGGCCAACGCGGCTTGGATATAGGCAGACAGGTTCGACAGTCGCCGGACCGGATCCATCACAAGCGCCAGCGCGGTGAAAAAGGACATGAACTGTCCCACCGTCTTTTCGCCAGACACGATCTCGGCCCCGCCCACCAGCAGAACGATCAAACAGGCCCCCGCCGCCATGACATCAACCAATGCGGGCGTTCCCGCCTTGCTGCGTTCGGCGCGCATCTGCTGCCCCAAGAAGCGCCCAATCTCTGATCGGAATTCTTTCGATTGATGCGCCTCGAGCCGGTTGACCTTAATCGATTGGATCCCGTGGAAGATCTCATCCATCTGCGTGGAGAGGCGGGACGCGGCCTCTCGTGCGGCATGGGTGAACCCCCGGATCAGCCGCTGCAGCGCCGCGATGGGAAAGAACATCAGCGGCACGCCGATCATCGCCAGAAGCGACCATTGCCAGTCGTTCAAAAACATCACCGTCAAGAGCGTGACCAGCGAAATCACATCCCGACCGGCCGACATCAGCGCGGTCGCGGCCAAGCTCTGCAGGGCGGTTGTGTCGCCCCGCACCCGTTCGATCAATGCACCGGGCGCGTTATCTTGGAAATAGCGGCCATCCAGGCGCAAAAGATGCTCCAAGAGCCGGGTCTGCAGCGAGGTGACGACCTTCAAACCGATGGAGACAATGATCAGCCGCTGGCCAAACCCCGCCACCGCGCGAAGAAGCAGAATACCTGCAATCGCGAACGCCGCCCACGTAATCATCCCCTCATTCCCGGGGACAAGCACCTGATCGAAGAGCGGCTGGATCAGATAGGCCGCGGCCCCAAGGGTCGCGCCCTCGATGGTCATCAAGAGTAGCGCCGCGACCATGCGCACCCAATAGGCCGAGACATGTTCCCGCCAGAGCCGACCAAGCAGATGCGTCGCCCGCATATCAGGCGATTGATCATTGCTTTGCGGGTCTGGGGGCGTCTGATCAGTGGCGGACATGAGCGGGTGGGTTCCTGCGGCCAGTCGAGTGAGCTGCTTACGCCAAGCGTCAGATGGGAACAAGGCCAGCAATGCAAGAGATAAGACGCATCACGCGATGGTTGTAATCCCCGCAACACGTTGGTTTAAACCGCTCAACCCATCTACAGGAAAGGCGCATCTCATGCCCAAAGGTTACATTATTGGCCATATCACCGTCACCGACCCTGAGGCCTACCCGGAATATGTGCGCCGTGACACGCCGATCCTGAACAATCTCGGCGGGCAGTTCATCATTCGCGGCGGACAGTCGGAAGTTGTTGAAGGCGAAACCTTTGAGCGCCACGTAGTGATCGAATTTCCGAGCTATGAAGCGGCACTGACGGCCTATAATGACCCAGAATACCAAGAGGTTGCCGAAATTCGTCGCAACGCGGCCGATAGCGTGATCGTGGTCGTCGAAGGCGTCTAAAGCCGCCTTGGGTGGAGCCGCTTCAGGGCAGCACGGCCAGCCAAATGGAGGCCGTCAGCACCGTCAGCGCAGTGCCAATCAGCACCGAAGAGGCCGCAACGCGCCGGGCCGCGCCATACATATTGGCGAAGATATAGGTGTTCACGCCCGGTGCCATCGCCGCCGTAATCACCACCGAACGCATCTGTTCCTCACTGAGCGCCAGCACCTGCCCGCCCATCCCGTATGCAATTGCCGGATGCACAATGAGCGACATCACACAGATAAACGCGATCACCTTCGCATCGCCTTCGGGTTTGTAGCGATAGAGCACGCCGCCCAAGCCGAAAAGCGCCGCTGGCAGAGCCGCGCGGATCATCAGATTGATCGCCTCGGTCAACACGCCTGGCATCGGTAGGCCGGTCAGATTGACCACAAATCCAAGCCCCACGCCGATCATCAACGGGTTGCGGAACATCGCCAAGCCCACGGTCCGCACCATGCGAAGCGGAGACTTGCTATCGGCCCGCACGATCTCCATCGCGGTGATCCCAAGCAGATAGCAAAACGCAGCATGCAAGGCGACAATCGCGAAATTCGGCCCCAAAGAGTCTGGTCCATAAGCGCGTTCCATAATCGGCAAGCCCAGAAGCACGGTATTAGCAAAGAGACAGGCGAAGCCGATGGCCACGCTATCCTGCCAAGGCCGACCAAAGAGGGCCCGCGCCCCGAACATCCCCAGAAAGAAACAGATGGTGGAACCGGTGTAGAAAGAGGCCAACAGCCGCCAGTCGAAGTTTTGCTCCAGATCGAGCGTCGAGATACCCATGAAGAGCAGGCAGGGAATGGCGAATTTCTGGGTGAAATTCATCAACCCATCCACGCCGCTATCGGAGAACAGCCCGCGCCAGACCGCAAGATACCCCGCGCCGATCACGAGGAAGACCGGCAAAACAACGGACAGCAAATCCGCCATCTAGACCTCGGCGCGGATCACCATACCGTCATAAGCCGGGGTGATATGGTCGGGCGTTTCATCGGCAACCGTCTGATAATCCAGATCAATATGCATATTGGTCAACACCGCACGCTTGGGCGCCGCGCGGGCGATCCACTCCAATGTCAGGTCCAAATGCGCATGGCTCGGATGCGGCGTTCGCCTCAGGGCGTCGACGATCCAACAATCCAGCCCCTCCAAAACCGGCCAAACTACGTCTGGGATGTCGGACACATCCGGCAGATAGGCTATGTCGCCCATGCGGAAGCCCAAGGCGTCGATATTGCCATGGGTAACTTCAAAGGGCGTAAAGGTAATCGGCCCCCCTGCCCCCTCAATCGTCACGTCGCCATTGATCGCGTGAAGGTCCAGGATCGGCGGATAGGCCGAGCCCGCCGGTTGCACAAAGGCATAGCCAAACCGCCCCAGCAAATCGTTCTGCGTCGGGCCATCGGCATAGACCGGCAACCGCTGGCGCATGTTGAACACGATCATCCGGAGATCATCGAGCCCATGGGTGTGATCCGCGTGGGCATGCGTGAACAGCACCGCATCAAGCCGTCCGATCCCCGCATCAAGCAATTGCTGCCGCAAATCGGGAGAGGTGTCGATCAGCACTGCCGTTTCGCCCTCTTCTGTGATCCGCTGCACCAGGAGCGAGCACCGACGGCGGCGGTTTCGGGAGTCGTTGGGGTCGCATTCTCCCCAAACATCGCCCAATCGCGGGACGCCGCCGGACGAGCCGCAGCCCAGGATGGTGAGCTTCAGGTCAGCCATTCATGCCGCCGCCTGCCACGCGGCCGCTTTCCAGAACAGCCGGTCGAAATTGGCGCTGGTTTGGGCCGCAAACGCCGCCTCACTCACCCCGAACAACTCTGCCCCAACCCGCGCGGTGAAGGCGGTATAGGCGGGCTCATTGCGCTTGCCGCGATAGGGCGGCGGGGCCAGATAGGGCGCATCGGTTTCCACCAGAATGCGGTCCACCGGGGCGGCTGCGAAAATCTCACGCAGCTCGGTGGATTTGGGGAAGGCCGCAATGCCCGACATTGACAGATAGAACCCCAAGTCCAACGCGGCTTGCGCGAGGCCCGCCCCTGAGGAAAAGCAATGCATGACGCAGGTATAAACCCCGGCGCGATGCTCTTCGGTCAGAATGCGGGCCATATCCTCATCCGCTGCGCGCGCATGGATGATCAACGGCAGGCCGGTCACGCGGGCGGCCTCGATATGCAGACGCAGGCTCTCCTGCTGCACAGCGGCACTTTCGGCGGTGTAATGGTAATCCAATCCCGTCTCGCCAATGCCAACGAATTTCGGATGCCGTGCGAGGGTTTCCAGCTCCGCAAGCGTGGCCATCGGCTCCTCGGCGGCGCTCATCGGATGGGTACCGCCGGCCCAGAACACCGGGGCATGTGCGTCGGCAATCGCGCGGACCTGCGGCGCGTTACGAAGCCGGGTGCAAATCGTCACCATCCGGGTCACACCCGCCTCAGCCGCACGCGCGATAACCTCCGGCAATTCCTCGGCAAAATCCGGAAAATCCAAGTGGCAATGGCTGTCGACGATCTCAGGCGTGGCGGGCATGGAACACTCTGTTCGGAACTCTTCAGGCGGGAATGCGCGCCGCCGTCTTCTCAAGGCTGAGACACATATCAAGGATGAGCGCAGCAGGGTCAAGGTTGACCGCCTTGCCGCGCCGGGCCCGGGCCGTCAACCCTTGCGCCATATCGGCCCAAGCTCGTCCTGTCGCTGGATCGGGGGCCAATCGGGTCAGCATCTTTGCCTCGCCGGGCACGATCTCTGGCGGCGCCTGCCCCGTCGCGCCGGTTCGCGCCAAGCGGCTGAGCAATCGGTCGATCAAAACCAGTGTCAGATCAAACCGTGCCTCTGCGCCGCGGGCGGCGGCCGCCTCGGCCAGTTTGTTGGCCGCCGACCGGCTCATCCCCGGCATGGAGGCGAACAGTCCGACCAAATCGGCATAAAGCGTCAAGCCATCCAACGCGATCAGTCGGGCGGCCTCCCCCACCGATCCCTCGGCCAGTTCGGCCAGCGCCGGGCTGGCATCGGCTTCGATCTCCGCCTGGCCGAGCGCGCGGCCCAAATCCGCCTCCGACAGCCGATCCAAGCGCAAGGTCCGACAGCGCGAGCGGATCGTCGGCAGAAGCCGCGAGGGCTGGTGCGCGACGAGCAGCAGCACGGCATTGGCGGGCGGCTCCTCCAGCACCTTCAAGAGGGCATTGGCCGCATTGGTGTTCATCTCATCGGCGGCATCGACAATGACCACACGCCGCCCGCCATCGCTGGCCGAAAGCGCGAAGAAGTCTTTCAGTTTACGCACCTCGTCAACGGTAATCTGTGCCTGAAACCGCTTCGCCTTCTCATCCCACGGGCGGCGCAACAGCATCAGCCCGGGCTCTGACATCGCGTGCAAGCGGCGGGCGACCGGATGATCCGGTGGGACGTCAAGCGTCTCGGGCACCGGAGCGGCAAACAGCGCATCGCCGGTGTCTGGTGGCGTGGCCAGCAAGAAGCGAGCGATGCGCCAGGCCAGCGTTGCTTTGCCGACGCCGCGTGGGCCGGTCAGAAGCCAAGCATGGTGCAAGCGATCCGATGTGAAGGCGCTCAGAAACACGGCCTCCGCTGCGCCTTGGCCAAAAATCTGATCGGTCTCGCGCGGATGCGGCGCCCCGTCGAGCCGGTCAGCCTCGGGCGGGATATCATCCTCGCCGCTCATCGCAGCGCAGCGGTGACCGTGGCAAAGACGTCGCGCGCCACCGCATCCATATCGCGCGCGCCATCAATGACGCGGAACCGTTCCGGCGCAGCCTCGGCCAGTTCCAGATAGCCCGCGCGCATCCGTTCCTGAAGCGATAGGCCAAAATCCTCGAACCGTTCCTCGACACCCTGCCGCCCCTTGGCGCGGGCCAAGCCAGCGGTCGGGTCCATATCGATCAGCACGGTCAAATCCGGCTCGCGGCCAATCATCAGGTCATGCAGGTCATCAACCAGCTTGCGCAGATCGCCACGCGACAGGCCCTGATACATGCGAGTGCTGTCGGCGAACCGGTCGCAGATCACGATTTGGCCCGCCTCAAGCGCAGGCTGGATCACCCGCTCCATATGATCGCGGCGCGCGGCGGTAAAAAGTAAAATCTCTGTTTCCGCCGACCAGCGATCTGGATCGCCCTGCAAGACCAGCGCGCGGATTTCCTCTGCCCCTGGCGAGCCCCCGGCTCCCGCGTCAACAGAACGTCATGCCCGGCCTGCCGTAGCGCCTCGGCCAAAAGCTGTGCTTGGGTGGATTTGCCCGACCCGTCGATGCCTTCCAAGCTGATAAACAGCCCCTGTCCTGCCCCCATCAGCTTGGCGCCAGACCCGGGTCATCGCCCAGAAGATCACGGAGGAGCAAACGGGCCGCCGTCCCAAGGCGCGTGGTGATCCCGCCGCGTTCAACGGCTTGGGCCGCAACCAACGGGATATGGCGATCCTCAAACCCCTCCATCCGCACAACCAAGGTGCCAAGCTCGGCCCCCGCCTCAATCGGCGCGGCAATCGGGCCCTCATAAATCACTTCCGCCTCGATCTCTTCGCCCTGAACCGCGGGGACCAGCATCGTCACATCTTCGGCCGGCGTCAGGCCAACAGTGCTTGCGGCGCCCATGAAGACTTCCGCCTCCGCCACGACCGCGCCAGCGGACACCACCTCGCGCTCCGCAAACTGCCGGAACGCCCAATTGACGATCCGCTCCGCCTCGCGCGCGCGACCGACTGTTGTCTCAAGGCCGGTGATCACGAATGTCACCCGCCGGTCGCCTTGGACGGCGGAGCCGACAAGCCCGTACCCGGCCTCCTGCGTATGGCCGGTTTTCAGCCCGTCCGCGCCGATGTTGAGCGCCAGAAGCGGGTTGCGGTTGAACCGATTGTCCGGCGCGCGGCCATCAAAGGCAAATTCGGTCTCGGCGAAATACGTGTAATATTGCGGGAATTCGGTGATCAGCCGTTCGGCCAGAATGCCCAAATCCCGCATGCTCATCACATGCCCCGGGGCAGGCCAGCCTGAGGAATTGCGGAACGTGGAGTTGTCCATTCCCAACTGCCGCGCGCGCTCCGTCATCATCGCGGCAAAGCCTTCCTCGGTCCCGTCAGGGCTGAGCGCTTCTGCAAACACGACGCTTGCATCATTGCCCGACAGAACGACAATCCCCCGGATCAGGTCTTCGACCGTGACCCTGTCGCGGGTGGTCAGAAACATGGTCGACCCGCCGAAGCTCATCGCATGGGCGCTGACCGGCAGGGTCGTGTCGAGCGACAAGCGGCCATCTTCCAGCGCCTCAAACACCATGTTCAGCGTCATCAACTTCGACATCGACGCAGGCGGCAGCGGCAGTTGATCGTTATGGCTCAACAAGATCTGGCCGGTATTGTGGTCGATCACATAAGCCGCTTCGGCCTCGGTCTCGAAAGCAGAGGCAGCAACAGTCAGGGCCAGAAGGGCAAATCCGGCAAGAACGGCACGGGCGATGGCGATCATCACGGTCCTTTTTCGGTTAGTTCGTCACAAAATAGGCGTCTTGGAAGCCAAGGCCACGAACGGTTTGCAAGAGTTGATCTCGCTCGGCCCGGGTTCGGGACGGGCCTACAACCACGCGCCAGAACCGCCGATCATTGCTTGTCTGATCATAGATCGTCGGCACCATCCCCGCCGTCCGCAGGGCTTGGGCGGTGTTGTTCGCGTTTTCCTCGACGCTGAATATCCCGATTTGGATAAAGGGCCGGTCCAGATTGGACGCAGGCGCGGAGGCCGGCGCCGGGCTTGGCGCGGGGGCAGATGCGGCGACAGTTTCCGTCGTTTCGCTTTCGTCAATCGCGGCGGCCGCAGCGGCGATCGGGTCGAGAGCTTGCGCCTCGATACTCTCGGGGGCCGCGCCGGTGGTGGCAACCTCTTCGCTCGCCGGTTCGGGAAGCGGCTCCGGCTCGGCCTCGCGCCGCAGGGCGGTGACATTCAACTCGGTCGGCTGGCCCGCAATCAGGTTCAAGGCGGCGGCCGCATCGGAGGAAACCTGCAAAGCCGGGCCCGGATTATCCCGTTCGCGCCGGAACAGCGCGCCAATCACGAACCGGTCCGAGGTCGTATCCCGGATAATCACACGCTCGGGATCCGTGGCGTCGGGATGCGCCACCCAAACGCCGCCGAGCGACGGTCGACCATCCCAAAGCCCGCTATCGGTGACCTGAAACACCTCCGGCGCCTCGACGTCGCGCTCGACCAAACGGGTTGCCCCCGAGGGGGTTTGCGCCTCGGTAGATCCCGCCACGCCAGGCTCAGACGCATTTGCGCCCTGTCCAAAGGGCATCTGAAACCCGTCTTCGCACGCCGCGAGGGCCACGAAACTGGTCAAGAGCAGCGCCCCCCGGGCGCCCGATCTCATCGGAATTCGGCTTGTCATTGAAATTGTCCCGCTCCACCCTGACGCATGTCGGCGCGCCTATCATTTGTTTTTTTCATGCCTGTTGGCGCCGCTCTCCCGGCCCGCAGCCGCAGGATACAACCAAGAGGCGCGTGTGAAAACCCACCGCGCGCGGATCGGCGGCAATCTGCACCGGCTTTTAGAATCGCTACACAGTCGCTAAGGGGCACAAAGCTGCGGAGGAGTGGCAGAGTGGTCGAATGCACCGGTCTTGAAAACCGGCGTGCGTGAGAGCGTACCGTGGGTTCGAATCCCACCTCCTCCGCCATTTTCTAGACAATTAACCGCACGATTTTGGCGCTTTTCTCTTATTTGCCTGACAGGCTGCGCCAGTCCGTTGAACTCCGCCTCGCTTTTTGTCTAGTCTTGGTTCATAGTTTGGTTCACATTCTGGGTCACAATGATGCGTTGAGAGTGCCGACGCCCGAGACAAGAAAAACGCCATGAAACCACCAAAGCCGCAAAAACGTGGCATGCATGGCGTAAATACGAGAGCAGGTGCTCGTCGAGGCATTCCTACTGGATTAGCCCCCTGAAAGTGGTCCGCCAACTGGGATAGATTGTCCCGCAAATTGGAGGATCAGCGCTGGCTGGAAGGCGAGAAAAGCCCGAAGAGATTGTATCGAAGCTTCGGCAGGTTGAAGTTCTGCAAGGACAAGGTGCGACAATTGCCGAGGCCGTGCACCAGATCGGGTTGACACAGCAGACGTTTTATCGATGGCGGAAGCTCTATGGCGGGATGCAGCGGTCTCAGCTTGCACGGTTGAAGGAGCTTGAGAAAGAGAACCAACGGCTTCGGCGCGCGGTATCGGACCTGACATTGGAAAAGCTCATTCTCGCCGAAGCCGCAAAGGGAAACTTCATTCGACCATTGTCCTCGGACCAATGGCGGAAAATGGTTTCATCCTTCGCGCCGTCGTAAATGCATCGACCGTGTGCGGCAGGAACTGCGCGTGTCTGAGCGCCGTGCCTGCCACACGCTCGGTCAGCATCGCTCAACGCAGCGCAATGTGCCGCAAGGCCTGGCCGATGAAGACCGTCTGACCAACGACATCATCAAGCTAACCGATCAATATGGGCTTTATGGCGACCGCATGGTGACGGCGTTGCTGAACAACGCTGGTTGGCATGTGAACCACAAGCGGGTCGAGCGTATCTGGCGGCGCGAAGGGCTGAAGGTCCCACAAAAGCAGAGGAAGAAAGGACGGCTCTAGCTGAGTTTGGCTTAATTCGTTGGGACAATGCTGAGTTATAGCCGAGTTGCCTCTACCAGGTGATCGTGGTGCAGATAGGCGACCTCGGCGCCGTAGGTATAGGTGGTCGTCGCACCTCCATGGGTGACCGAGAGCGGGCGGTTCTCGCCATCATAGCTCATTGAGCGCCCGCCAGACCCGTGGTCAGCGGTCGGCCAAGAAGCGCAGAGGAAACAACGCCGTTCCACCGTCCAAAACTGCAATGTTGCTTTCTAACCAACTCTAGAAAGCTGAACCTCTGGATTCCAATCGTTAGGCTTTGCATCGCTCTTCGACCACCAAATGCAACCACCTTCGATCCAACTCTTGCGCAAGACCTCGTGGGGTGTAGTGGCATCGTGATACCCAAACTGAGTTCCACAACTAGGACAGATGTCTTGTGATCCGTAGCCAAAGCTATCGTGCGAAGGTTCTTCAAGACCGGCATAACCACACACGGGACAGATATTCATTGCTTCATCGCCCATAGAGGAAATAGCCCATATTTGTTTGATGACCGTGGATAGATGGATCAGGCCTATAATATGTTCTAATTATTCCCGATCTGGAGACAACTCCATATTCGTTTGTCCTGGTGTTGAATCTGACCACATCGCCATTCGGTCTGGTTCTTTCTAGTGTGTTACTATCCCTTGTCCCGGTCAGGAATCTGTCTGCTTGGCGTTGGTATTGTGCCGCTGTCCTAGCTCCGAAATCAGCTCCATGGCTACCAAAATGCCTTGTGAGTCGGCGCTGGCTTGCAAACTGCGCACCAGTCCCTTGGATGCGGGTCATGCCATCTGGGATTGCCGTCGATGAGCGAAAAAGCCCCCTGAGTGAGAATCGTGGACGCCATGGGGCCATAACCGGAGGGCCGAGCGTCTGGTGATGCTGAATGGAGGGTCGGACGTGCCCTCCTATTGTGTTGTCGAAATCTACCCCCTGTGAGGACACAGTGACGTCGAGCCCGCCGCGGACCGAACTGGTCCAGTTTCCTCGGGCATCGAATGTGAATCTTCCAGACAAGCCAGCGGCTCTGTTTTTGGCAGCTATAGTTCCGCTTACGCCAGAGCCCACAGAGCCGAACTGGTCTCTTGCGTGGCCGAACTCCTCGCTGTGTTCCAGATAGTTGTCCAACACCTCCTGAGCGCGGTCACTTCTCGAATACGCGTTCCCCTCGGGATCCATATGATTGATAGGATCGTTTGCGGAGTATGCGTATCTGTTTGTGCCGACGCCTGGTTCTGTGACTTCGAACCAATCGGGTTGTATGAACATGGCCAGGCGGGGGTCGTAGTAGCGGGCGTTGAGATATTGCAGTCCGGCGTCGCTGTCGTAGCGCTCCCCGATATAGCCAAAGGTTTCGTCGGGGCTTGTGCCGCCGTCTCGCCAGGCGATCTCGCCGAAGGGGGCATAGACCCGGGCCTCGGCGCGGGCGCCGGTGGCATCGGTCATCGCAACAACCGAGTTCAGGTGATCGCGGTGCAGATAGGTGACCTCGGTGCCATTGGTGATCCGGATATCGGGATGCGGATAGGTCAGGACCTGCTCCGCCGGGCTGCCGAAGTTGCGGATCTCGACCGGGCCGAAGGTGGCGGTGATGTTGCCGGACGGATCGGTGCGCAGAAGCCTCGTGCCGTCGGCACCGTAGGTATAGGTGGTCGTCGCACCTCCATGGGTGACCGAGAGCGGGCGGTTCTCGCCGTCATAGCTCATCATGCGCCCCGCCAGACCGGTGGTCAGCGGCAGGCTGGTCGTCATGTTGCCATTGGCGTCATAGGTGAAGCTTTGGCCTGCGACGGCAATCGGCGCGTGAGGGTGCGGGCCGGTGGCGGGGCCGTAGCTATAGCTGCCGATTTGCGAGTTTGAGCGCAGACTGCCCGCCGCGTCATAGGTGAAGACGCGGTTCTGCGCGGGCTGTCCGGCATAATTGGTCGCGGTTAGCAGCCGGCCAGCATAGTCATAGCTGTAGTTCATGTCGCCCGCAGGCGTTTGACTATCAACACGCGATATCCGCCCTGTCGCGCTCCGCGTGTAGTCGGAGTGATCTCGCAAGAATGCGGTGTCCAAGGTGTCCAAAATCACGATATCTGTCAGCCAGCCGCGCTGCGTGTCATAAAGCCGCAAATCCTCGAGAGTGTTGCCATAGTCGATGAGCGTGGGGTTGCCCCAAGCGTTATAGGCAATGGCTTCGATATAGGTGCCAAACCCATTGAGCCGGCCCGCCACGTCATAGCTGTAATCGCCGGCCGGCGCGGTGGCCGTACTGCCCGGGGTGGTGGGCAGATGCTGACGCAAGACCGCGCCTGAGGGTCGATACTCCGTCTCGAGCGTATAGCTCCGCCCGAGGAAGCTATGCTCCGCCCGGATTTGTTGTCCGACCGCGTCATAGCCATAGCGGATCGTGTGGTCGGGGTTTGAGAGCGTGGTCAACTGGCCGATATTGTGCTCGCCTGCCGCCGCCTCATCATAGGTCGATGTGGTCGTGGTGGTGCCGCCCGATGTGGTCACATCGCGGCGGGTTACCCGGTTCAAGGCGTCATACGTGATGGCGATGACTTGGCCTTCGGCATCGGTTTGCCGGGTCAGATTGCCATTGGCATCGTAAACCATCGTCCAGCGGCCAAGCGCCGGATCATCCGAGACAGTGCGGTTGCCAAACACGTCATAAGTATAGGCCCAAGTGGCGCCGATCGGATCGGTCACCCCGATCAGCTGATTCCTGAGATCATAGGTATAGCTGGTCGTGCGCTCTGTACCTGACGCATCGATATCGGTCTGATCCGCATCCGTCATGGCGCGGGCAATCGTGTTGCCACGGCTGTCCAGGGTCAGCCGAATCTCGCCGCAGATCGTGCTGCTGTCACCATCAAAACAATGCGCGTCATGGCTGGTAACAAGCGGGTGCATGATGCCGCCAATGCTCTGAGCACCAAACACTGTTGCGGAGAGTGTGCCATCGGCAGCTGTCGTGTTGGTCAGGCGATTGAGGGGATCATAGACAAAGCTGGTGCGCTGAGAGGCGGCAATTGGCGGAGGCCGCGGGTTCAGCGAAGAAGGCGGAAAAAGCAGCAGCTCCAGCGAAGGAGGCGGAGGCGAAGAAGGCGGGATGCTCTCCCAGGCCAGATTGCCGCGCGCATCAAAAGCCCGGTCGATGAAGATAAAATCAAGTTCTCCTTCCAGCATGGTCGTTGTTCTGCTGCGATAGGTCTGGCCGAAGCCATCGACATATTGCCGGTGTTCAGAGATGCCGGCACCAGGCGCGCTGCTGCCTGAGGGGGCCTGCGTTTGGATAAAGGCCTGCTCTGGATCGCCCCAGTTGAGATATGCGGTTGTCTCCCAATTGCCATTGGGATGATCGACCCGGGTCTCACGGCAATGGCTGTCATAGGTATAGTCTGTGACCTGACCATTGACATCGGTGACCCGCACCGGGGCCTGGCAAGCCGTGTCCCAGGTGGTCGTCGCGACATGGCCAAGCGCGTTGGTCTCGCTCAGGCGGAACAGGTGCCGAGCCGTGTCATAGGTGTAAGTGGTCGTGTGACCTCGCGCATCCGTTTGGCTCAGCACATTGCCATGCGCGTCATAGCTCCGCTCTTCCTCCAAACGGCGCGCACAGCAACTGGATACATCCCCCGTCCAACGCTCGACCCGCACCACATTGCTGTTCGACGGTGCCGTGAAGGGATCGGCGTTGCCTTCATGAGTGTAAAACTCACGCCAGAGCCAGCGCGCCCGGTCCTCAGCATCGAAGGTCGAACCGCTTTGGGCGATGCGCCATCCGGGTTGGTCAACAATGTAATCCGACAGATTGAAGGCTCGACCGGTTCTGATCAATTGGTTGTCATCTGGATCCTGATCGACCCCGTTCACCGTGAACCCAAGGGTGACCTCCAACGACACTTGCCCGTATCTTGTGTGCTCAAAGAGCCGGGTCGTCTCGACCAGGTCCGCGCCATAGCGCACCCGGGTGCGCTCAGACGTCTGCTGCGCCCGGAACGGGCGAAGATCGGGCGCGCGCACATCCCAAGCGTTGATCACCTGGCGTTGGGTCTGCCCATCATGCAGGATGGTTTGCGAGGCCATCCGCCCGCGCTCCCCCAAATGGTCGTTGAGATAGGTCGTCACCACCTGCGGGCCTTCGGCCTCGCCCGCAATCGCCGGCAGATGAGCGGTGATTGTGCGGTACCCCAAGGGCCGACGATGCGCGTAATCATAGCGCGAGCCGACATAAGAATAACTCGTCCGCCGGGTGTTCCCCCGGCCATCCTGCCGCTCAATCGCCGCCACAAGCTGCGTCACACCCGGAACATCGTTGTCATTGTTCCCAACAGCCGTCGAAGGCACATACTCAATCCCCGTAACACCCCCAAAACCATCCCGAATAGACGTCAGAAGATGCGAAGGGCTGCCGTCGCTCACAAGAATGCGCGACGGGAGCTGGTGTCCGAAAGAAATGCGATGTCGCTCTTGAACGGCATCAGGCAAACCATCGCCATTGACATCCGCAAAGCCAATCAAATCGTCAAAGAGATCTCGCGTCACCGGCCCGGGTCTGATGAATTCTCCGCTGCCATTTGACAGGAAGACATATGCCTCGTCCTGCGGATGCAAGCTTCTAGTGAAGGAACGATCAGCTGTTTGGATTATCAAATCATCTAAGCCGTCGCCATTCAAATCACTTGCAATCAGCCAAGCAGGCCCATCCAACGCTGTATTCCAAGAATTGGTGCCCAGGATTGGGAAGGTCGTTGAGTCGCCCCAGACCTGCGCGGGCTCAAACCCACCCCCGATGACAACGCCACCCAGAGCCGATCCGCACCTGGCTGATCATCTGTCAAAATGATTAGATCGGCTGCGCCATCGCCATTCACATCTCCAAAGGCATGATAATGCGGGCGGGAGGTCGGCAGGCTGGCGGTCACCTCATGAACTGGAAAGGATTCAAAAACGTTTCCGAACAGTTCCTGAACCTGCCAATCGCCACGATACTGGCCAAAAAGACCAGGTTCCCTCACCCTTGTGATAAACTCTAGAGTCCCGTCGCCATCCACATCGGCAACGCGCGCATCGATAGGGCCAGCACTTCCCACATGGCTGCCGCCAGTGGTTCGGCCACCTGACACATCGTATAGTCGATTAACAAAACCACCAGTTGTAGTGACCAGTTCTGGGCCGGGCTCTTGATCAAAGTTCCCACCAACAACGGTTTCGATATTGGCCATAACTGAAAGGACGCGAAAACGTGTAGCGCCGGCATTGGTGTTGAGGTTGGCGCCGGTACCTAAGAGGTAGAGCATAAACCTTGAGTTGCTCTCCTTGCCATATTCGGTGCAAATCGGCGCGGCAACATATGAGCTGTCGTCACCAAAATGATATCCCACCCCAGAAAATATGCCTGTTGGGATTTGACGGCAGGCCCCAGAAGCAGAAGTGTTAAAAGGTAAACGTAGCGACCGGATCAGATTCTGATCAAAGTCGAAGTACCCCGCGGGACGCCGCATAAACTCGTCATTGCCGATTCGTGTTTTGCTGGGCCAAAAATACAGTTCGTCTGCACCATCTCTGTTGTAATCATAGGCCAGCATATTGCGGTGAAACACATGCGTGGTGGTATGCTCGACATAGTCCAGCCCCTCGGTGGTATAGGCCAGTTCGCTGAGCAAGTTTGGCAGTTGGCTTCCGCCTGTGACGATGCCGTTTGCGAGGCTGTAGTCATCGCCATAGACCTGGACTTGGTTGAGCAGGCGCCGCCCGATGGTCTCGGTGGTCTGATACTCAAACGCATAGGCCCGCAGCGGGGCCGCGCCATCGCGGATCGCGATGCTGCGCAGAAGATGAAACTGCTGACCCAGCATACCCCGCGTGCCGGTGGCATAGCTGGCCAGCGGACTGGTTTGCGAGGCGTGATAGCCGAACTCGATCTCATAGCCGCCATAGCGGATGAACTCTGGCCGATGTGCGCGGCCCTCCTCAAGAGCTGCGAAGGCATAAGAGATTTCAACCACATTCGGCGTGGCTTGCGTGTCGCGGATCTCACTTAAAAGATAGGTGGTGTCGAACAAGCCCGCGTAGCGCTCATCACTCGGCCCAACTGTGTCGCCGGCCAAAACCCCAAGACTTTCATAGCGATACTGGGTGCCATCGGTCTCGGTGACGATGAAATAATCGACCTGCTGCCCGTTATAGCTCCGCTGGCGCATCTCCACACGGCGGTAGCTCTCCACAAGCGTGGCAAAGGTGCCACCAGCCGCGCAACTCGCATTCGTGGCATTGGTGCGATACCCGGTCGGATAGATCTGATTTGTCAGCCAAGGATTGGTCGCTTCGCCATCGCTACAGGCCAGAAGCTCCATCCCATCCAGCCGGTAGAGATCTCTCGCATCGTCATGGGTGGGGGTGCCGCCGCCGAGGGAGACCCGCTCGATCTGCGACAAGCCCGACAACTGCCAACCAACGCCCAGCCAAACCTCAGCCGAGCCGAGGCCACGAAACGAGGAGGTGTAGGTCAGGCCGAGATTGGGCTCCAAACCACGATAAGACGGAATATCAAAGGCGGCATGATATCGAAACGATCCATCCGATTGGACATCCTGCGGAACTTCAAACTCCGGCGCGGCCTGCGTCTCAGGATTGTCTTGGGCGGATATGCTGAGGGGCGCGAGAAAACAAACAGCCGAAACAAAAAAAACACTCAAACTACGCAAATACACAAACCCTCTCCTCGCACCAAATAAACACAATCCGCAGGTGAGCCGAATATCCAACAGGCGTCAATAGTCGAATAGGCGCAGGTTAGAAATAAACAAGCTCTATCGTATGAACTATAAATCTAGACCGTGTTGGCAAATAGGGTTCTCAGAGGCCGATTGATGTGATTCAAGTTGGTATCTGCTATGGAGATCAGCTTGCCCCGAGACCTTATGAGCGACGAGGAATGGTCGCTGTTTGAAAACTTCACCCTTGCGATCCATGCCCCGAATGGTCGCAAGCCAGCCAACCATCGCCTTGTTTTGGATAGCGCGTACCGGCTCGACTTGGCGAAACTTGCCTGAAGAGTTTGGTAAATGGGCCAGCGTTTACAGACAGCTCCGGCGTTGGACACTCGCCGGTCTCTGGGAAGACATTCTGGAGGCTCTTAACCAGAGCGGAGCTGTTCCAGATGCCCTGCAGATGATCGACAGTACAGTCATTCGCGCCCATCACCAGGCAGCGGGTGCGAAGGGGGGACTCCACGACAGGGTTTAGGCCGTTCAAGGGGTGGCTTTACGACCAAGATCCACCTCCGTGTCAACGCCCATGGGAACCAAAATCACGCCAGGGCAAACATCGGATTATCTGGGCTTTGATTTGGTGATGACTGACAACCTGCCAGAGCCTTGTGTGTTGCTGGCGGGTCGTGGGTAAGATCTGATCGCATCCGAAACGTGATGAATGAACGCAATATCTTGCCTCAAACACCAATGCGCAAGCCCGGCAAGATGCGCTTCGGAGTGGATCACGGATTGTGTCGGCTCAGAAACATGGTCGAACGTTGTTTCAACAAGCTCAAGAACTCCCGCCGTGTCGCAAAAAGATACGACACAACTGCAGACAGCTACCTCGGCTTCATCGACATCACATCAATCGGCCTCTGAGAACCCTATTTGCCAACACGGTCTAGATTTATAGTTCATACGATAGAGCTTGTTTATTTCTAACCTGCGCCTATTCGACTATTGACGCCTGTTGGATATTCGGCTCACCTGCGGATTGTGTTTATTTGGTGCGAGGAGAGGGTTTGTGTATTTGCGTAGTTTGAGTGTTTTTTTTGTTTCGGCTGTTTGTTTTCTCGCGCCCCTCAGCATATCCGCCCAAGACAATCCTGAGACGCAGGCCGCGCCGGAGTTTGAAGTTCCGCAGGATGTCCAATCGGATGGATCGTTTCGATATCATGCCGCCTTTGATATTCCGTCTTATCGTGGTTTGGAGCCCAATCTCGGCCTGACCTACACCTCCTCGTTTCGTGGCCTCGGCTCGGCTGAGGTTTGGCTGGGCGTTGGTTGGCAGTTGTCGGGCTTGTCGCAGATCGAGCGGGTCTCCCTCGGCGGCGGCACCCCCACCCATGACGATGCGAGAGATCTCTACCGGCTGGATGGGATGGAGCTTCTGGCCTGTAGCGATGGCGAAGCGACCAATCCTTGGCTGACAAATCAGATCTATCCGACCGGGTATCGCACCAATGCCACGAATGCGAGTTGCGCGGCTGGTGGCACCTTTGCCACGCTTGTGGAGAGCTACCGCCGTGTGGAGATGCGCCAGCGGAGCTATAACGGGCAGCAGGTCGATTATTTCATCGTCACCGAGACCGATGGCACCCAGTATCGCTATGAAAGTCTTGGGGTTTTGGCCGGCGACACAGTTGGGCCGAGTGATGAGCGCTACGCGGGCTTGTTCGACACCACCTATCTTTTAAGTGAGATCCGCGACACGCAAGCCACGCCGAATGTGGTTGAAATCTCTTATGCCTTCGCAGCTCTTGAGGAGGGCCGCGCACATCGGCCAGAGTTCATCCGCTATGGCGGCTATGAGATCGAGTTCGGCTATCACGCCTCGCAAACCAGTCCGCTGGCCAGCTATGCCACCGGCACGCGGGGTATGCTGGGTCAGCAGTTTCATCTTCTGCGCAGCATCGCGATCCGCGATGGCGCGGCCCCGCTGCGGGCCTATGCGTTTGAGTATCAGACCACCGAGACCATCGGGCGGCGCCTGCTCAACCAAGTCCAGGTCTATGGCGATGACTACAGCCTCGCAAACGGCATCGTCACAGGCGGAAGCCAACTGCCAAACTTGCTCAGCGAACTGGCCTATACCACCGAGGGGCTGGACTATGTCGAGCAACAGGCAACGGGAACACCGGTGCACGAACAAGTCGCCGCCATCATGGACTTAGATCGCGATGGCCGAGACGAGATCTTATTGGAAAGTTGGCGGCGTTCCCCTTCCAATACAATCTACCCCCCAACTCCTCCGTAAGAGTCTATTCACATGCAGGTGTCGCCGCACACCCGGCAATCACCCAGCAAAGCAGCGATGGTCAGCTGATTTCTGCACCACCGCCAAGCGCGTTTTCAGATGCATCCCCATGGCGACCTCAGCATCGGTGGGCCCAGAACGGTCCAAATCGTTACATTGGCTCGACAGGCTATCATCCAGAAGATAATCAGATTTATTACTTTATGCTTGCGACTTATCGATGGACTGGTGACAATGATGGACCGTCAGGTAGCCGTCCAAGGAGGACTTCGGGTGCTGGACTCTTTCCAGACACCCTTTTCCTGCCGAGTTTGTCCTTCCCAAATGATACTTACGGTCCGAGATTGCTACGATTTGGCAATTTTGATGATGATCCAAACCCAGAAGTTCTATCAAGGCCATATGGTACGTCTCAACATACGACCATGTATGACATTGAGGACAGTGTCTTAGTGCCCAATGCTTATGTCGAAACAGGAACGAATCCCCGAACAGGCGGAACAACACTCTTTGCTGATCTGGCCGTTGATATTGACGCAGATGGTGTAACCGAGATCATTGCGTCTCCTCATAGTTTTACACAAAATGGCATCGAACTTATTGGTTTTCCATCCCAAGGTCACGCGGCATTTCCTTTCTTAGACTGGCAAGGTGTGGATTTTATTGACGGCAATCCACATTATTTCTCCTTTGGCACCTTGTTTGGATCGACAGAGCAGGAACTTGAGCGCATCCGAAGCCTCGCGGCCGGGGATGTCAATGGCGATGGCGCGGCGGATCTTGTGGTGTCTTATGGAACACCTGGGCAAGATCTGACGATCCGCGTGGCCTTGTCCGATGGCGCGGGGTTTATCACGCCACGGATTTGGGGCGACTCCAGCTCCATCCCGGAACTCAATCAAGGCCGGCGGATCTCGGTCGGCCAGCCACTAAAGTACCCCTCATATGTCGCGATGCGGGATGTGAATGGCGATGGGCGCGCCGATCTGATCCTGACCGATCGGATTGATGAGAGTACAGGTACACTTGTTCGTGTCCACGTCGATCACGACCGAGATTACAATAGATTCACCGGCCCTCAGGATCTTCGTGATTTGTTCATGATGAGCTATGTGTACCTGTCGACGGGGGATGGTTTTGTGCCGGCGGGTCCTGAGCAGACGTCTGAGCTGCTTGGGGTCCATGGTTGGGGCGATATCAATGGCGACGGGATTGAGGATGCGATTGCGCGCAACAGCCCCGGCGTGATCCTCTATGGCACGGGCGATGTTCCGCATCTTCTGACGTCTATTCGGGATGGTTTTGGGGGTGTTACGGGGATTGAGTATGTGCCTTCGACGGCTGTTGGGAACAATGACAACGATGTTCCGGGTGTGACGCAGCTTGTGGCGGCGATTGAGCGGCAGGATGGCCGGGGGAACACCCGGCGGACGAGTTATTCTTATGTCGGCTCGCGCTATGATTACGCGCATCGTCGGCCCTTGGGGTACCGCACAATCACCGCTCATCTGCCGGCGATTGCGGGCGAGGCCGAAGGCCCGCAGGTGGTGACGACCTATCTCAACGACCATTTGGGGGAGCGCGGGCGGATGGCCTCGCAAACCATCCTGCATGATGGGCAGACCCAACGCCAGGTGATCAACGCTTGGGATGTGCGCGCGCCCGATCTTCGCCCGTTCCGGGCGCAGCAGACGTCTGAGCGCACCCGGGTGCGCTATGGCGCGGACCTGGTCGAGACGACCCGGCTCTTTGAGCACACAAGATACGGGCAAGTGTCGTTGGAGGTCACCCTTGGGTTCACGGTGAACGGGGTCGATCAGGATCCAGATGACAACCAATTGATCAGAACCGGTCGAGCCTTCAATCTGTCGGATTACATTGTTGACCAACCCGGATGGCGCATCGCCCAAAGCGGTTCGACCTTCGATGCTGAGGACCGGGCGCGCTGGCTCTGGCGTGAGTTTTACACTCATGAAGGCAACGCCGATCCCTTCACGGCACCGTCGAACAGCAATGTGGTGCGGGTCGAGCGTTGGACGGGGGATGTATCCAGTTGCTGTGCGCGCCGTTTGGAGGAAGAGCGGAGCTATGACGCGCATGGCAATGTGCTGAGCCAAACGGATGCGCGAGGTCACACGACCACTTACACCTATGACACGGCTCGGCACCTGTTCCGCCTGAGCGAGACCAACGCGCTTGGCCATGTCGCGACGACCACCTGGGACACGGCTTGCCAGGCCCCGGTGCGGGTCACCGATGTCAATGGTCAGGTCACAGACTATACCTATGACAGCCATTGCCGTGAGACCCGGGTCGATCATCCCAATGGCAATTGGGAGACAACCGCATATCTCAACTGGGGCGATCCAGAGCAGGCCTTTATCCAAACGCAGGCCCCCTCAGGCAGCAGCGCGCCTGGTGCCGGCATCTCTGAACACCGGCAATATGTCGATGGCTTCGGCCAGACCTATCGCAGCAGAACAACGACCATGCTGGAAGGAGAACTTGATTTTATCTTCATCGACCGGGCTTTTGATGCGCGCGGCAATCTGGCCTGGGAGAGCATCCCGCCTTCTTCGCCTCCGCCTCCTTCGCTGGAGCTGCTGCTTTTTCCGCCTTCTTCGCTGAACCCGCGGCCTCCGCCAATTGCCGCCTCTCAGCGCACCAGCTTTGTCTATGATCCCCTCAATCGCCTGACCAACACGACAGCTGCCGATGGCACACTCTCCGCAACAGTGTTTGGTGCTCAGAGCATTGGCGGCATCATGCACCCGCTTGTTACCAGCCATGACGCGCATTGTTTTGATGGTGACAGCAGCACGATCTGCGGCGAGATTCGGCTGACCCTGGACAGCCGTGGCAACACGATTGCCCGCGCCATGACGGATGCGGATCAGACCGATATCGATGCGTCAGGTACAGAGCGCACGACCAGCTATACCTATGATCTCAGGAATCAGCTGATCGGGGTGACCGATCCGATCGGCGCCACTTGGGCCTATACTTATGACGTGTTTGGCAACCGCACTGTCTCGGATGATCCGGCGCTTGGCCGCTGGACGATGGTTTACGATGCCAATGGCAATCTGACCCGGCAAACCGATGCCGAAGGCCAAGTCATCGCCATCACGTATGACGCCTTGAACCGGGTAACCCGCCGCGATGTGACCACATCGGGCGGCACCACCACGACCACATCGACCTATGATGAGGCGGCGGCAGGCGAGCACAATATCGGCCAGTTGACCACGCTCTCAAACCCCGACCACACGATCCGCTATGGCTATGACGCGGTCGGACAACAAATCCGGGCGGAGCATAGCTTCCTCGGGCGGAGCTATACGCTCGAGACGGAGTATCGACCCTCAGGCGCGGTCTTGCGTCAGCATCTGCCCACCACCCCGGGCAGTACGGCCACCGCGCCGGCCGGCGATTACAGCTATGACGTGGCGGGCCGGCTCAATGGGTTTGGCACCTATATCGAAGCCATTGCCTATAACGCTTGGGGCAACCCCACGCTCATCGACTATGGCAACACTCTCGAGGATTTGCGGCTTTATGACACGCAGCGCGGCTGGCTGACAGATATCGTGATTTTGGACACCTTGGACACCGCATTCTTGCGAGATCACTCCGACTACACGCGGAGCGCGACAGGGCGGATATCGCGTGTTGATAGTCAAACGCCTGCGGGCGACATGAACTACAGCTATGACTATGCTGGCCGGCTGCTAACCGCGACCAATTATGCCGGACAGCCCGCGCAGAACCGCGTCTTCACCTATGACGCGGCGGGCAGTCTGCGCTCAAACTCGCAAATCGGCAGCTATAGCTACGGCCCCGCCACCGGCCCGCACCCTCACGCGCCGATTGCCGTCGCAGGCCAAAGCTTCACCTATGACGCCAATGGCAACATGACGACCAGCCTGCCGCTGACCACCGGTCTGGCGGGGCGCATGATGAGCTATGACGGCGAGAACCGCCCGCTCTCGGTCACCCATGGAGGTGCGACGACCACCTATACCTACGGTGCCGACGGCACGAGGCTTCTGCGCACCGATCCGTCCGGCAACATCACCGCCACCTTCGGCCCGGTCGAGATCCGCAACTTCGGCAGCCCGGCGGAGCAGGTCCTGACCTATCCGCATCCCGATATCCGGATCACCAATGGCACCGAGGTCACCTATCTGCACCGCGATCACCTGAACTCGGTTGTTGCGATGACCGATGCCACCGGCGCCCGCGCCGAGGCCCGGGTCTATGCCCCCTTCGGCGAGATCGCCTGGCGAGACGGCGGCACAAGCCCCGACGAAACCTTTGGCTATATCGGGGAGCGCTACGACAGCGACGCCGGACTGCAATATCTCAACGCCCGCTACTACGACCCCCGCCTGGCCATGTTCATACAACCCGATTGGTTCGAAGTCACAGAACCAGGCGTCGGCACAAACAGATACGCATACTCCGCAAACGATCCTATCAATCATATGGATCCCGAGGGGAACGCGTATTCGAGAAGTGACCGCGCTCAGGAGGTGTTGGACAACTATCTGGAACACAGCGAGGAGTTCGGCCACGCAAGAGACCAGTTCGGCTCTGTGGGCTCTGGCGTAAGCGGAACTATAGCTGCCAAAAACAGAGCCGCTGGCTTGTCTGGAAGATTCACATTCGATGCCCGAGGAAACTGGACCAGTTCGGTCCGCGGCGGGCTCGACGTCACTGTGTCAACAAATGGCGGTCGACCACCTGGCGCGACGATTTATCCGAACTCGCCGCGGGGGGCGAGCGCTGGCGCCCAATACTATTACCCCGGACCGCCATCCTCACCTCATGGCCTCGGCCATGCAAGTGGTCGGCCATTGCTACAAAACACCCGTCCTGGCGATGCGATCTTGTTGCAGTCGACACCACGACAGTTAATATCGGTTGGCGGGCGTTTCTACCTGCAGAGCTCAAGAGGCTTAAGAACCACGCCTTCAGGAACATATAACTTTGTCACCACCCCAGGGGGCCGTATCTTGGTCGCGCGACAAAATACCAGTCCGAACATGTCAACCCATCTAGGCTTAAGTGGCGGGAGAGATGTAAGGTATGGTGGCACGATTTCCTTTCCGCATAGGCATTCGGCCAATAGGGGTGCAATAAATCATTGGGATAATGCCTCCGGGCATTACAGACCGCCTGCAAGGCTTGCACCCAATGCAGGGTTGCCAATGCAGAGCTTCAGGCCATTTTGACATAGGAGAAACAAAATGAGTCCGGAGCAAAGATCGGAATGTGAGCGATTGAGAAATCTACCTTCTGCAGAAGCAGCTGAGTATATTGTCAGGATGAGTTCGAGTGATGAAGGTACGATCGATTACGTTTCCATTATACCTCATATCTCTTGGGGTAGAGAAGAGCAGTTTCGTCTTGGCAGGCACTTCTTACACGATATTCCGCACGCATCTGATAGAGCTTATCGTGCTCTCATATCAATAATGCCCGCGCACCGTCTTGCTACAATTATCAGTGGCATGTTGCCAAGAAAAATTAAAGATATATCCTTGCTAGGTTACTACCTCAAGCCAATTTTGATTGATGCCTGCACTACGCAAAAAGATAGAAAAACTGTAATGGCTCTGTTGCGTGAAATCGAGACAATCGGCGAATAGAGTAGGCAGCTTCTCTATCGATCAATGATCTGGCAGCCCGGCGGAGCAGGTCCTGACCTATCCGCACCCCGATATCCGGATCACCAATGGCACCGAGGTCACCTATCTGCACCGCGATCACCTGACCTCGGTCGTCGCGATGACAGACGCCACCGGCGCCCGCGCCGAGGCCCGGGTCTATGCCCCCTTCGGCGAGATCGCCTGGCGAGACGGCGGCACAAGCCCCGACGAAACCTTTGGCTATATCGGGGAGCGCTACGACAGCGACGCCGGACTGCAATATCTCAACGCCCGCTACTACGACCCCCGCCTGGCCATGTTCATACAACCCGATTGGTTCGAAGTCACAGAACCAGGCGTCGGCACAAACAGATACGCATACTCCGCAAACGATCCTATCAATCATATGGATCCCGAGGGGAACGCGTATTCGAGAAGTGACCGCGCTCAGGAGGTGTTGGACAACTATCTGGAACACAGCGAGGAGTTCGGCCACGCAAGAGACCAGTTCGGCTCTGTGGGCTCTGGCGTAAGCGGAACTATAGCTGCCAAAAACAGAGCCGCTGGCTTGTCTGGAAGATTCACATTCGATGCCCGAGGAAACTGGACCAGTTCGGTCCGCGGCGGGCTCGACGTCACAATGTCAACAAATGGTGGCCTCCGCGGCATCGCGCGATCAGGCCCATTGGTGAGTGTATTGGACGGGCAGAGACCGACATTGGGAGCAAGCGGCGGTGGAATTGTTGTCGGCGGGGGTGGCTTCGCAATTGCAATGTGGTTACGTGATGTCTTTACCAGATCGCCAGCAGATGTGGGTTCAACTGCCACCCGAAGACAGTACTCCAACGTGATGCGCTTCCAAATTCAAGGTACAGCGCTTGGCCGCCATCAACAGAGAATATCTCTATCGCACAGAATGGCTCAATTTCGCTTACTGCCGCTCAAATGGCATTTCAGACGGCCCTCTCAAGGCTCCCTAGTAGGCAGCAGAGGATAATGGAGCCAGCCGTGCTTCGAGCGCAAGGTGTACTTGCCAGCTGGCATGCCGCAGGCGGCGTTGTGGGGCAGCAGACGCGCACGTCGCAGCTTCGCGGAATTGCCCCGAGCGTGCGACGGGTTGATATCGAGAACTTGGTAGGCCACAATCTCATCCCAAATTAAACGTTGGTCCAAAATGCCTGAAAAACAGCGTAAGTACGAAATGATATCTCAAATGGCAGATGAAGCCGTAGCGCTTGCCAAAGCGATACTTGCGACTGATGAGCGCCGTGACTCCATTGTGGGAGCTATCAACAAGAGGACGGAGATCTATCAACCTCATTGGCCAGAGCTCGTCGCCGGAGAGCTACCAATCGAAGGTGGGGCATCAACGTGCCCACCAATCTTCGGAGTGGAACTGGAAGATCGTATTTTTGAGATCTTCTTTGCACCTAGATCAGAAATTGGCAAGGTTTCTGGAAATCACCCCTTTGCTGTTTTTAGGACGAACGACTTATATCCAGAAACAAAGAAGAATATTTCAGTGTATGTAGACTGGAGATTTTTTGCAGACAGATCAGCTGCATTAGACATGTTTAAACTGTGGATTGCTAATCAACTTGACCTAGCAGAAGTCAAAAAAGCTATGAGTCTCCAAGTCGAAGTCGTATGAAGTTGGAAGAGTTCGTGCTAGCTGATTGCCGTTAAGACATCAGAGAGTATTCGAATTAAGGTTCAAAATTATTCTGATGAACTATTGCTCCTCTGGAGCTTTGTGGCCCCTCGGGCTGCGACTCTGGAAGCCCGGCGGAATAGGTCCTGACCTATCCGCACCCGGATATCCGGATCACCAATGGCACCGACGTCACCTATCTGCACCGCGATCACCTGAACTCGGTTGTTGCGATGACAGATGCCACCGGCGCCCGCGCCGAGGCCCGGCTCTATGCCACCTTCGGTGAGATCGCCTGGCGAGACGGCGACACGAACTTGGGTAGCGTGTTTGACCAACTCTGCACAGCTTCATTCCACATCCAGTATGCGGCTATTCTGCGCCGTCCGATCTGCGAAGACGGTACCTATACCTCTCGCTGGTGCCCCATCGACCGAAAGGAGCACCCTAAACACCTCCGTCAGCCGACTGTCTACAAACTCATCTGGTGTCTCACCAGAGTTCGACGCAACCTCCAAGACCGCCGGTGGCGCAACCGTGGGGTTGATCCCTGCTTGCCCCGAATACACTGTGGCGACGGCGGCAAGGTTGATTTCAGTCCTCTGCTGCAACATCGTGAGAGCGACGAAGTCTTCAAGGCGTTCGATGCGCGCCCCTTGAGACCTCAACGCCCGAAAGTTCTCAGTTGCGACTTGGCTGTTATCAGCATCGACTGCCAATCTTCCCAGCAACCTCTCGACGAGATCTGGATGTGCAGTATTTATGTCAATCAATCCCGCAACATCTTGGAAAGAAATCTGTATGTTTTGATTATTCAAGGTTAGGTTCAGGCCCTCTAGATTGGCATTCATGGTCTTTGCTTGCGCGGCGACATGCAGCAGATCTGAGTGCAGGTTCCGATTCATATTCAGATAGCGCTCATCTGCAAGAAATCGAGATTGAGAAACGATGCCAGCGGTAGAAATCGAAAAGATGACTGTGACGATGGCGAGCATGCCAAGCACGACAATCAATGCATAACCGGTTTGCCGAGGACGGCCTGTGCTTGAGTTATCCATGCCTGCAGTTTAGCGAAACGACTTGAGATTTGGAATCGTGAAACTGGCCAAGCTTATTCTGATGCATGTCTTAGCGTATGGTGCGATATTGGCGCTGCTATGGTCACCGCTCGATCTTTGGGGTTTTTTGTTGGCCGGGCTGCTCATTTGGGTCAGCGTCATCGATATACGGCGATATGAAATCCCTGATGGTGCGGTTGTCGCGTTGCTCTTTCTTGGCCTACTTCTCATGTTCCAGAGCCCGGTGACGGATCGTGTTGACCTTTTAGCAGGGGTGCTGATTTGGCCGGCGGTCTTTTGGCTAACTGCGACAGTATACAGAGCGTGGCGTGGCTATGATGGGCTGGGCTTTGGTGATATAAAACTTGTCGCCGGCTTGGGTAGTTGGCTAGGCTTGTCGGGAATGACATTCGTCGTGCTCATAGCGTCTATTTCGGGGATTCTGACATTGTTAGCTTCTATGCTTGTGAGAAGGAGTGTCTCTGGCGAAGTGGAAATGTCAGGTATAGCCTTCGGGCCCTTCCTTAATCTATCCGCATGGGCCGTCTGGCTATTAATGAGAGTTCAATGAGTAGAGCTTCCTTTCCTCGCAACCATAAGTGGGGCAAATCAACGGGTGCAACGATCCTGGAAGTTCTAATAGTCTTAGGGATAATTACCCTAATTGCCTCTGTTGCTGCACCACGGGTCATTGGATATCTTGGCCGAGCCCAAACCGAGACCGCGCGACTGCAGATCCAAAATCTGACGACTGCGGTGCAACTTTTCTATATCGATATGGGGCGATATCCGACGGAGGCAGAGGGTCTCGCTATTCTAATTCAGCCTCCCCCAAACACAGATGCTTGGAACGGTCCTTATATCAATGCGGCTGAGGGGCTATCTGATCCCTGGGGACGAGATTATCTATTCGAAACGGCGGAAAATGTGAATGGCTTCTCCATCCGGTCCTTGGGACGCGACGGTCACGAAGGAGGAGATGGAGAAGACACTGATCTTAGTTCGTAATGGGATGAGCAAACGTCAGACGTACGGTAAATTCGGGCCATTGCGGGTCGGCTGTTTCCGGAAGCTCAATACGAACGAGTACAGGAAGGGAGTCATTTTCCACCCATTCGGAGACCCACTCCGACGTCCGTCCATCATAGTATCGAATGATGGCAGCGTTCTCGGAAAGCGCGAGCAGCCCGTTGATCTCGTCAAATGTCGCGCCGTCGCTGTCAATCAGCGAGGCCCGCAACCTAAGGGCGCTCTCTTCATGCACAACTTGGACAATCATCCCAAAGGCTTCTGGCGCGAACGGCGTACTCGTCCGCGTCACAAATTCAAAAGCTGAAATATCTCCGTTGAAGTGAATCGGAACTGACGACGCGAATGCCGGGGATGCCGCCTGAGATAGCCACGATCTAAGTCGGATACGCAAAGCTATAGGATCGATCGTTTCCTCTAGTGCGGCGCTCCGATTGAGCACGCGGATACCAACCGTAAGCGAGTTGGCAAGGGTAGCGCCGATAAAAGCCAGAAGGGCAAGAGCCACCAGCAGTTCCAAGAGCGTAAATCCCGCGCGCCTTGTCTTTTTCGATGGTCTTTGGGCACCGATCATCATCGAGTGATCATCCCCTGCGCATGCGCCAACGCTCTGCCATTGGAGCCGCTCACCCGGACCTCGATCCTGAACACCGTCATAGGTCCAGTAGATATGCTTAGTTCTTCCAGAGCCACATCAACCGACCAATCTCTGTAATCGAAACGTTCGGAGCCCGGCTGCAGTTCTCGAGAGACAGACCTGGAAGCTATTACAGAGCGCGCGTAATCATATGCTAAGGTCTCAGCCTGAGATTGTCTCCCTCTTTGTAGCAACCCGCCTTGCTCTGGTATGAGCACCGCCAATACCGTTGCCATGACAAAAAATGCGATCAAGACTTCGAGAAGCGAGTACCCTGCTGATTTAGCGCTCAAACTGGTCTCCAATAAGAACCAAACGACCCGTCAAACGCTCGACTCGCAGGCGCACCATGTCTTCCCCATGCTCAAGGCATATGTCGTCTCCAGAGGCCGTTCCGTCAGGGAAGAATCTGACTGATACGAGTTGGGCGCCGTCGCATCCCTTAAAAGACAAAGTGCGCTCCATACCATTGCGGATCGCCTCGCTGCGAAGCTGTGTGGCTTCTTGACGTATCACTGCAATGTCCTGTCTCATAGCGAGTCGATCTGACGGGCGAGTCAGCGTTGTCATAGAAATCGTCAAAATGGCAGATAAGATCACCAAGACGACCATGATCTCAAGCAGCGTAAATCCAGCGCGCCGATTTCTTTTTTGATCAGAATGCGATGTCATTTAGATCCATAATGGCGGAAAGTGTCGACAGGATAACTGATCCGACCCCAAGGCCGATGAGAAGAGTCAGGATTGGCGTCACCAGTTTGACGGCGCGCGCGGTAGTCTCGTTGGTTTTTGCCCCAAGGTCGTCTGCTACAATCTTGAGAACATCTGGCAACGCATTTGCTTGGTGTCCGACTTGTAGCAAGGCACGCGCTATCGGATCTATGAGGTCGCTTCGTCCCAATACCTCTTCCAGTTCTGCGCCTGCTGACACCTCATCTTTCACTCTCCCGATATGGTTCGCGAATTCCACATCCGTTATGGACGCAGAAACGGCCTCTAGCGTCTGTAGAAGAGGCGCCCCGCTCTTCAGTAGAACGGCCATGGTTCGGCAAAGCTGATACGTTTGACGCTGCCGGTGATACCTTTTGGCCATCGGTACGATGTTACGGATCGCCTTCAAGACTTTACCAGACTTCGTAGTTAAAAATCCTGCCAGAGCGAGCAGACAACCAATCGGCAGTATCAAGATTGCCGAGTTGGATGTAAGTGTTTCATTCAATGCAGATAAGACCCGGATCATCAGAGGTGGCGTGCGCCCCATAGCGTCGAAGACGGGCGCCAAAGTGGGTGCAAGAATAAAGACCAAAACCCCCAAGACCAGCAAAGATACAACGGCAAGTATACTTGGGTAAACAAGTGCTGAAATGATCTGTCGGCGATAGCTTCCTTCTTGTCGCAACATATCGGCGGCATCGGCTGATGCCTTTTCAAGGTCATTCGCTTTCTCGCCAAGCTCGAGCAATACCCGATACCGCAGCGGGAACACAGCACCGATCTGCGCGAGCGCTTCCAGATAGAGAAGCGCCATTTTCAACTGCATCGCGAATGCTGCGCAAATCCCTACGAAACGCACGCCGTCGGCTGCGATCTTCGCAGAAGCGTAACGCATTGGTCAGGGGTAGCTTTGCCTTAAGCAGAACTGAAAACGTGTTAAAGAAGTCTTCCAGGTCTTGCGACCGAGCTGATCGGCTGGCGCCGAGAGAGGTGATGTCACGGTTCCACCAAGAATCTACCGTATGACCCTCTTTGACTGCAATTGGCGTAAGGCCGTGTGACGACAAAATGGAGAGGGCATCGCCCAAGTCCGCCGCCCGCAGAGAGCTTGTTTCTGTCAAACCATCACTATTGATTGCTGTGTAGCTATAGCTCGGCATTTGGCTTGTTTGAGAAAGGTTACTGGAATATCCGGTGTTCATCCGACAAAGCTGGAACGCCTTGGCGCACCAAGCTGTTGGTGTCTTGCAGGCGCTGGCGCAGTTCGTCTGTTACGGATTGCGCTTCGGCGCCACTGCGAACCACCCGCGCGGCGTGATCAAAATCAGCAACTCCGTTCTTGTCGTGCGATCACTGCGATTGCGAAACAGCGCACCAAGCACTGGGATCTCTCCAGCAACCGGCACGCGAGAATTGGTCCTATTGCGACTCTCTTCGATCAAACCGCCTAGCGCAATTGTCTGACCATTCAGTATCGAGACGCTGGTATCGATCCGCCGCTGGGAGATCGTCGGGCTATCGATGCCAGATGTTGTGGTGGTCGAAACGCTACTCACCTCTTGCTCGATATCGAGGATAACGCGCCCGGATTCCGACACGCGAGGTCGCACTGTCAGAATGATACCGGTATCCCGAAAGGAAATCGTGTTCACGATTGGGGATGCAGGATCCGAAACATCCCGAACCTGCTGTGTTGCAATCGGAACTTCGTCGCCGATCTGCAACCGCGCTTCTTGGTTGTCGAGGACAAGAATACTCGGAGATGAAACGACGTTCACATCGGTGATTGAGGACAGTGCGTTTATGGCAACCGCTGCGGACGCGCCTTGAAATGTGAAGGACAACCCAGGAAACGTGGCGGCGACGGCTCCATTAGATGCATCCGAGAACGTTCCCCTCAGGTCGCCGTTCTCGAAGAACCAGCGTAAACCGAAATTGAGTTGATCATTGAGGCTCACCTCCGCGATGGTCGCCTCAAGCAGAACCTGAACAGGTGGCGTATCGAGTGATTGGATCAAGCGCGCGAATGCTTCTTGCTCAGTATCGTTCCCCCACACCACAATCGAGTTGTTCGTGTCATCCGCTACTATACGAGCGCTTCCAATACCAGCGGTTGGGGTGCCCTCTGCCGAATCCTGTGCGAGCATTTCGGTTAGGACGGGTGCAAGATCAACAGCGTCACGATTTTGCAGCGCGTAGACGACAGGTCGTCTTTGGATGCCCCCTGCAGCTCGATCAAGATCACGAATCCATCGCTCTGCTTCACTTAGGTAGCGCCCTCGCGAGGTGACGACGATGATGGCGCCCAATCGTTGTGATGGAATAAAAGTCACAACGTCCTCGAGGCTGCCGCCGGCTCCGGTCTCAAAAATCTCGTTAAGTTCACCCACAACGGCTTCCGGCTCAGCGGCCGACAGCCGGAATAGGCCGACGGATTTTCCACTCAAGACATCAACGTCAAAGAGATTGATTGCCTCGATCGCTGCATTGATTTCGCCGCGTGAGCCCGAGACCAACAGAATACCGCGGCTTGGAATGGGTTGCAGCCCTACAGACGGACCAGCAATCGGCGCCAACAGACGGATCATCTCAGCGGTTCCGATATGCTGGAGGGGTACGGCAACTGTTCTGGCATCTATCGCAGATGGGTCCCCCAAAACGCCGATGCGTTGTGGAGCGCCTGATAGCGGGACAATCGTAACGAGATCGCCCGATTGCTCAAGCGTGGCGCCGTTCAACTCCAGGACTGTCTGAAATGTCTCTAGTAGGTCAGCCTCAGAAAGCGGACGGGTGGTCTGTAGTGTGATGGCTCCGCTAACATCTGGTGAAACTGTAAAGCTGCGTTCAAGCGCCTCTCCCAAAACTGCATTTGCGGCTTGCGAGATTGGCACATTAACGAGGTTTAGCGAAAAGGATCCGTCATCACTCGCAGCTATCAGTCGGGTCGATTGGCCGCCTGGTTGCCCCAAAAACTCCCCTGTTCCTAGCGCTCTGCGGTCTCCGGATCTCCCGTTCAAGCTGGCTGAAAATGTCGCAAAACTAGAATTTGCATTGTCGTTCCCACGAGTCGTTTGGTTTGCCAGGAGAGGTGAGGTGCTTTGATTACTCTCAGACCCGCAGGCCGCCAGGAATAGACTGACGATTGCAATCCCAACTCGGGGAAATCTGCCTGACTTACTCATTGATATAACTCCACCCGTATCACTTCGTCGCCCTGTCCAATCTCCACCGCGTCCGCCTCCACTCGGTTCAGAACCCATCCATCGAACTCAGATCCAACTGCATACCAGTCATAATCTGCACCCGAAACTGAGAGGAGCGCCAAGGGCTGACCATCACGAATGAGCAAGCCTTGAAGCGAAATCTCCGGCGGCAACTGAAGACTTACTTCCACAAAAACGTCTTCAGTTGGGTCGGCCACTTCGTCCAAAATCGGTTCCGAGACTGCCGGTTCTTCCGATGTGAAAGGCCGCCGAGATGGTTCAAACAGAGGTCTGTTGAGGATTGGCTCGGCATCCAGCTGGCGCTGTTGCGCTGCCTGCACTCCAACTTGTGTCATGGGTTCTGGTAAAGTCTCGACTCGCAACGTCTCGTTTACGGCCCGTTCAGAAGACGAATTGCCCACATTCGCGGCCTGACGAGACGCAAATGCAAAGGCTACAACCATGCATGTCGTTCCGACGATGCGAAGTGCCAGGCTCATTCGCTCACCGCCAATAAATCAACGGGTGCATGCAGATCGAGTTGAACCATTAGTAGCGGTTGCGACGAGCGCTCTCCTGGACGACTCAGGCGACGCAACGTTGCACGCTCGATCAAGAGCGGTGGGCTGTGCGATTCCAATCGGCCCAGCAAAGAGACGATGCGATCAAACGTCCCTTCAATTTCGACCCGAAATCCGACAGATGTCACAAGCGGGACGTCTCCCGGATTACTGGGGATAACAGATTGAAAAGAAAGCCCGGATTCGTCGCCAATTCTCCCTAGTGCCTGTTGAATGCGCGCATTAGCTTCACCGATGCGAGCGGCCTCCCAAAGCGGTATTTGACCTTCGTCTTGGGATAACCTGGCTCTCCTTATTTCGAGCTCTCGGATCTGACCAATAAGCCGCACTTGTTCGTGGCGTTCATTTTCATAGGTAGCTTCGATACCGGCACGCCATTGCAGGGCTGGAACAACGACCAGCACGACGGCCAATGTGAAACCGGCAAGTGCGAACGCGATCCAAATGTATCTCTTGGCGATACGCTTCATGAGGGCGGCTCGAGAAGATCAATAGTCAGTTCAAAGCGCTCCTCGCCAGTTGCCGTCCTCGTCACCGGGCCGGAAATCCGAGGATCGGCAAAGACGGTGATTTCTGAAAGCAACAAGACCACTGATGCCGCAGAACCACTTGTATTGCCAGCGAGTACCAGTCGCTCAGGTGTAAACGTCAAATCACTGACCCATACGCTGTCTGGCATTGCCTCGGTTAGATCAGACAGAGCCTCCATGAGACGTCGGCGATCAAACAGAAATGCCGTCAAAGCGCGCTGCTCGCCAGCCTCACTCTCCAGCATTTCGAGCGCTTGCATTTCATCAACAGCTCGAGCGAGAAGACCGGCGTTTTCTGCCTGAATGGATACGAGGCGATTGGACGTCTCCAAACTTGGCACCAACCAAACATAGAGAAGCATCAAGAGTGCTCCAGCAAACAGAGCAATATTGGTTAATTGCCAACGGCGCTGATTGGGTGCCAGCCGCCCGGTGAGATCGACAAACGGAACTTTGGCAAGAGGATGATGCAATCTCACTTGCTTCACAGCGAGGCCAATCGCACCCAGACGATCTACCACCGCGTCAATTGTAGCGGTTTTTACAATCCATTGCTCTACAGTTAGTTCGCAATTTTCGATGATTGGCTTACTTCTCGTAGTATAGATTTCTCCAAGAACAAAAGGCGTTGATCGAATGAGATCAAGCTTGATGACTTCGTCAAGTCGATGCTCTACCGCCGGGGGAAGTTGGAGGGTCCGCTGCAGAGCACTTTCTTCGGGCAAGAATAGGTCGACACAAACATCCATCTTGGTCGTTGCTTGCTCGAACGAACCGCTAAGAATAGCAGTGGGAAGCGCGATACCCCGGGGTGTGACTATGGGCGCCTCGACTTCATCTACGAAAAATGCCGGTCTTGCCAAAGGCTCAGCGAAGAAAACGGCCCGACATAGCTGCAAGAGCCTTACAATAAGCCTAGAGCTTGCCTGAAAACGCCTCATTAGAGAAACCTTTTACGATGTACTGCTCTATGGGGGATCTATGCCCACTTCTTCTTTCTTTATCTTAGCGCAGGCCATATTCTTTTAATAGTCAGTTATTCAGTACGAACGAAGTGTTGTCGTGATGCATGCATCTTCAGGTTTCGACCTCGAGCGGTTCCTTAGTAGACTTGTCGATGACGGAAAGCTAACTCTAGAGGAGGTCAAGCGAACACAAACAGCCAGCCGAGAAACGAACATCAGCATTTCTAGGGCGCTGCTCGAGCTCGGTCTCATCAAAGAAGAAGTGCTCTACACTTTGTTAGCTAAAGAACTCGGCCTTCCGCTAATCTCGATTAGCGAGATCGATGCATCACTACCGGCCCGGCTACGGTTGAACCCTGCCTTCCTAAAACGTGTTCGCATTCTCCCTCATATCACAAGCGATGGAGCGCTCACGCTCGTCACCAGTGAATTGGAATGCGACAACGTAATAAAAAGTATCGCTTTTCACATAGAACGACCTGTTTCGCACGCTCTTGCGACCCCGAGCCAGGTGTCTAACGCTCTTGCGAGTCTTGAGCCTAACGACACAGGCGATGTGGAGCGTGCGTCGGATGCCGATATCGAACAACTGCAACAGCTTGCCAACCAGGGCCCAACGATAGAACTGGTCAACAGAATTGCCCATAATGCATTGCGCCTCGGAGCCTCCGACATACACTTCGAGGCAACTGATCAAGGCGGTCGTGTGCGACTAAGGATCGACGGTATGCTCCGCCCTCACGAAAGCCTAAGTCAGCGAGATTTCTCGGCGACATTGTCTCGGATCAAAGTCTTGTCACGACTGAATATTTCCGAGAAGCGCAGGCCGCAGGATGGTCGAATAAGGCTTGTTCTTCGCGGTCGGGCGATCGACTTTAGGGTTTCGACGCTGCCAACACAATTTGGTGAAAGTGCGGTCCTTCGACTACTCGACCAAACAAGTGGGAAGTTGAGCTGGGTCGAACTCGGATTCTCGAAGCAAATATCGGACGCAATCGTCAAGATCGGCCACCAACCAAATGGGCTTTTCTTGGTGTCTGGACCCACGGGAAGTGGCAAAACAACGACTCTCTACACTTTGCTGAATGAACTGAATGACACCAATCGCAAGCTTGTCACCGTCGAAGATCCGATCGAGTATTCTTTGCCGGGCGTCAATCAAGTCCCTGTGGCCCCTGAGATCGATGTCACATTCGCAAAGGCTCTGCGGGCGATACTTCGACAAGATCCTGATGTTATCATGGTTGGTGAGATCAGAGATGAGGAAACCGCTGAGATTTCGACTCGGGCGGCCCTTGTCGGGCGCCTTGTCCTATCAACTGTACATGCCAATGACTCCTTTGGCGTCATTGAGCGTCTGATCAATCTTGGCGTTCCGCCATATCTCATTGGCGCGACGCTCCGCGGCGTCCTTTCACAAAGACTGGTGCCAAAGCTCTGCAAGAAATGCGGTGGCAATGGCTGCAAGGATTGCGCAGAAATAGGTGTATCGGGTCGTGTCGCGATCACCGAACTGTTGGCTGTGAACGAACCGATTGCACAGGCAATCGCTGAACGGGAGCCTTTGAGCCGGCTCCATGAGTTGGCCGCTGAAGCAGGTTTCATCTCCATGCAACAGAATGCCCGGGATCTGGCTGACGTTGGCTTAATTCGTTGGGACAGTGCTGAGTTATAGCCAAGTTGTCTCTACAATGTGATCGCGGTGCAGATAGGTGACCTCGGTGCCATTGGTGATCCGGATATCGGGATGCGGATAGGTCAGGACCTGCTCCGCCGGGCTGCCGAAGGTGCGGATCTCGACCGGGCCGAAGGTGGCGGTGATGTTGCCCGACGGATCGGTGCGCAGAAGCCGCGTGCCGTCGGCGCCGTAGGTATAGGTAGTGACAGCCCCGCCATGGGTAACCGAGAGCGGGCGGTTCTCGCTGCTAGCGGTTTGATTGACTTTGTTCTTGCACGAAGGTCAGCGAGGCGTCGACCTCTTGTTCCAATGACTTAGCTACGCTTTCTAACCATTCGCCCCAAAGCGCAGAGTCCATTGGTCGCCCATCGTTTAACAAGCTCATACTGCCAAGGAGAGCACCAACATCATCTGAACCTGTCCGTTTATAGAAACTGTCCAGAAAGCAAAACATCGCCAGATAGGCCTGCTCCGGGCTAAGTCGCACTGTCATGACTATGGTCTCCTCAAGCCGATACCATCAACATATGTCCATGGAGTACTGTTTAAACCTCCATTCTGAATAGTTCCATTGCGCGTCTGCCCCCAGACTTGAGACCCGTCTGGCCTAGTCGCTATGTAAACATCATTGCCAAACCTATCTCGCCCGACCCTGTTAGCGGGGTTGTTGACGGTGTCTCTGAGTAAGTTTCTGTTGGCTGGTGTATCGGTTAGATGCCCAGGACGATCACGAAAAATATGTCTTGACTGGCCTGGGTTTGACGGGAACTCATTGCGTGTTGCACCTACTCTTGTTGTTGCTGTTCTGGTTGCCATTTGCGGCGTAACCGTCCCAGTAGACAAAGCAGTTTCGTTGCGAGGACTGGCTGGTCTGGCGGGGCTGCCTCTGCCAGTCGCGATAGGTGTCAACCCACCAGGGTTTACACATCCAGACCGGCCGCCGCAGATCAAGGACTGCGGATTTTCGATCTCCTGAGCAATCTCTTCACACTCATCCTCTGCGCATTGCAGCGTTGGATCATTGATGGAGTATCCGAGGTCGTCACCCTTGATCGCCGTTGCCTCTTCAGCGTCTTCGTCCTCATCTTCGAGGAACTCCTCTGGCATGGCGAACTTATTCCCCTCGGGATCCATATGATTGATAGGATCGTTTGCGGAGTATGCGTATCTGTTTGTGCCGACGCCTGGTTCTGTGACTTCGAACCAATCGGGTTGTATGAACATGGCCAGGCGGGGGTCGTAGTAGCGGGCGTTGAGATATTGCAGTCCGGCGTCGCTGTCGTAGCGCTCCCCGATATAGCCAAAGGTTTCGTCGGGGCTTGTGCCGCCGTCTCGCCAGGCGATCTCGCCGAAGGGGGCATAGACCCGGGCCTCGGCGCGGGCGCCGGTGGCATCGGTCATCGCAACAACCGAGTTCAGGTGATCGCGGTGCAGATAGGTGACCTCGGTGCCATTGGTGATCCGGATATCGGGATGCGGATAGGTCAGGACCTGCTCCGCCGGGCTGCCGAAGTTGCGGATCTCGACCGGGCCGAAGGTGGCGGTGATGTTGCCGGACGGATCGGTGCGCAGAAGCCTCGTGCCGTCGGCACCGTAGGTATAGGTGGTCGTCGCACCTCCATGGGTGACCGAGAGCGGGCGGTTCTCGCCGTCATAGCTCATCATGCGCCCCGCCAGACCGGTGGTCAGCGGCAGGCTGGTCGTCATGTTGCCATTGGCGTCATAGGTGAAGCTTTGGCCTGCGACGGCAATCGGCGCGTGAGGGTGCGGGCCGGTGGCGGGGCCGTAGCTATAGCTGCCGATTTGCGAGTTTGAGCGCAGACTGCCCGCCGCGTCATAGGTGAAGACGCGGTTCTGCGCGGGCTGTCCGGCATAATTGGTCGCGGTTAGCAGCCGGCCAGCATAGTCATAGCTGTAGTTCATGTCGCCCGCAGGCGTTTGACTATCAACACGCGATATCCGCCCTGTCGCGCTCCGCGTGTAGTCGGAGTGATCTCGCAAGAATGCGGTGTCCAAGGTGTCCAAAATCACGATATCTGTCAGCCAGCCGCGCTGCGTGTCATAAAGCCGCAAATCCTCGAGAGTGTTGCCATAGTCGATGAGCGTGGGGTTGCCCCAAGCGTTATAGGCAATGGCTTCGATATAGGTGCCAAACCCATTGAGCCGGCCCGCCACGTCATAGCTGTAATCGCCGGCCGGCGCGGTGGCCGTACTGCCCGGGGTGGTGGGCAGATGCTGACGCAAGACCGCGCCTGAGGGTCGATACTCCGTCTCGAGCGTATAGCTCCGCCCGAGGAAGCTATGCTCCGCCCGGATTTGTTGTCCGACCGCGTCATAGCCATAGCGGATCGTGTGGTCGGGGTTTGAGAGCGTGGTCAACTGGCCGATATTGTGCTCGCCTGCCGCCGCCTCATCATAGGTCGATGTGGTCGTGGTGGTGCCGCCCGATGTGGTCACATCGCGGCGGGTTACCCGGTTCAAGGCGTCATACGTGATGGCGATGACTTGGCCTTCGGCATCGGTTTGCCGGGTCAGATTGCCATTGGCATCGTAAACCATCGTCCAGCGGCCAAGCGCCGGATCATCCGAGACAGTGCGGTTGCCAAACACGTCATAAGTATAGGCCCAAGTGGCGCCGATCGGATCGGTCACCCCGATCAGCTGATTCCTGAGATCATAGGTATAGCTGGTCGTGCGCTCTGTACCTGACGCATCGATATCGGTCTGATCCGCATCCGTCATGGCGCGGGCAATCGTGTTGCCACGGCTGTCCAGGGTCAGCCGAATCTCGCCGCAGATCGTGCTGCTGTCACCATCAAAACAATGCGCGTCATGGCTGGTAACAAGCGGGTGCATGATGCCGCCAATGCTCTGAGCACCAAACACTGTTGCGGAGAGTGTGCCATCGGCAGCTGTCGTGTTGGTCAGGCGATTGAGGGGATCATAGACAAAGCTGGTGCGCTGAGAGGCGGCAATTGGCGGAGGCCGCGGGTTCAGCGAAGAAGGCGGAAAAAGCAGCAGCTCCAGCGAAGGAGGCGGAGGCGAAGAAGGCGGGATGCTCTCCCAGGCCAGATTGCCGCGCGCATCAAAAGCCCGGTCGATGAAGATAAAATCAAGTTCTCCTTCCAGCATGGTCGTTGTTCTGCTGCGATAGGTCTGGCCGAAGCCATCGACATATTGCCGGTGTTCAGAGATGCCGGCACCAGGCGCGCTGCTGCCTGAGGGGGCCTGCGTTTGGATAAAGGCCTGCTCTGGATCGCCCCAGTTGAGATATGCGGTTGTCTCCCAATTGCCATTGGGATGATCGACCCGGGTCTCACGGCAATGGCTGTCATAGGTATAGTCTGTGACCTGACCATTGACATCGGTGACCCGCACCGGGGCCTGGCAAGCCGTGTCCCAGGTGGTCGTCGCGACATGGCCAAGCGCGTTGGTCTCGCTCAGGCGGAACAGGTGCCGAGCCGTGTCATAGGTGTAAGTGGTCGTGTGACCTCGCGCATCCGTTTGGCTCAGCACATTGCCATGCGCGTCATAGCTCCGCTCTTCCTCCAAACGGCGCGCACAGCAACTGGATACATCCCCCGTCCAACGCTCGACCCGCACCACATTGCTGTTCGACGGTGCCGTGAAGGGATCGGCGTTGCCTTCATGAGTGTAAAACTCACGCCAGAGCCAGCGCGCCCGGTCCTCAGCATCGAAGGTCGAACCGCTTTGGGCGATGCGCCATCCGGGTTGGTCAACAATGTAATCCGACAGATTGAAGGCTCGACCGGTTCTGATCAATTGGTTGTCATCTGGATCCTGATCGACCCCGTTCACCGTGAACCCAAGGGTGACCTCCAACGACACTTGCCCGTATCTTGTGTGCTCAAAGAGCCGGGTCGTCTCGACCAGGTCCGCGCCATAGCGCACCCGGGTGCGCTCAGACGTCTGCTGCGCCCGGAACGGGCGAAGATCGGGCGCGCGCACATCCCAAGCGTTGATCACCTGGCGTTGGGTCTGCCCATCATGCAGGATGGTTTGCGAGGCCATCCGCCCGCGCTCCCCCAAATGGTCGTTGAGATAGGTCGTCACCACCTGCGGGCCTTCGGCCTCGCCCGCAATCGCCGGCAGATGAGCGGTGATTGTGCGGTACCCCAAGGGCCGACGATGCGCGTAATCATAGCGCGAGCCGACATAAGAATAACTCGTCCGCCGGGTGTTCCCCCGGCCATCCTGCCGCTCAATCGCCGCCACAAGCTGCGTCACACCCGGAACATCGTTGTCATTGTTCCCAACAGCCGTCGAAGGCACATACTCAATCCCCGTAACACCCCCAAAACCATCCCGAATAGACGTCAGAAGATGCGGAACATCGCCCGTGCCATAGAGGATCACGCCGGGGCTGTTGCGCGCAATCGCATCCTCAATCCCGTCGCCATTGATATCGCCCCAACCATGGACCCCAAGCAGCTCAGACGTCTGCTCAGGACCCGCCGGCACAAAACCATCCCCCGTCGACAGGTACACATAGCTCATCATGAACAAATCACGAAGGTTCGGAGGGCCAACTAAATACCTCCGATCTTTGTCATCTGTATAGGATCGGATTATCGACCCTTGCGGCACATCGGTCAGGATCAGATCGGCGCGCCCATCGCCATTCACATCCCGCATCGCGACATGTGAGGGGTATTTCCACGGCTGTAGCCTATTGATCCGCCGGCCTTGATTGAGTTCCGGGATTGAGGTCGAATCTCCCCAGATCTCTGGCGTCACAAACCCCGTGCCATCGGACAAGGCCACACGGATCGTCAGATCTTGCCCAGGTGTTCCATAAGACACCACAAGATCCGCCGTGCCATCGCCATTGACATCCCCGGCCGCGAGGCTTTGGATCCGCTCAAGTTCCTGCCGCGTCGAGCCAAACAGATAGCCAAAGGAAAAGTAATGTGGATTGCCGGCGATAAAATCCACACCACGCCAGTCAAAAATCGGTCGATGGTGCATGCCATAGCCATTGGCGCCAAAACTTCGAGGAGAAGCGACCATCTCGGTGACCCCATCGGCGTCAATATCAGCGATAACACCATTGAAACCATTATAGCCAAACAGGGGCGCGGGATTCACCCCGGTTGCATTCCACGAAACCTGACGGGCGATGCCATCTTCAATGTTAAGGGTAGAACTCGATGCAAAAGGCCAAGCAGTCTGGCCAAAGAACTCCGGGTCCGGATCGTCATCGAAATTCCCAAAAACATAGGGTGGTCGATTGCTACCATACTGTCCGGGCACTATTCCGGGCAGCGCCCCTGTCGCGGGGCTTAACCCCCGCCAAAAAAAACGGTGCTATATGACTCCTCGCTATCCTCACCTTGGCTCACTCGCCGAACGGTTCCTGTGATAAAGTAATAGGATTGATCGTCCGACGGGTGATATCCCATTGTTGATATGATGCGGTTCGTCCCGGGATTATGGGATCGCCTAATGGAATTCGACACAGTCGAATGAGCCATGGCGGGTAGGTCTGTGGTGCTTGTCAAAACCCCAGAAGCGTCTTGCTGAACGATGGTCGAGGGGGGATAGATTCTATCAGGACGCGGGGGCGATCCCTGACGCTCATGCCTGGTGTGTTATGGGGTGTCGCATACCAACCGTTTAAGAGGATCTCATCTCGGCCATCGCGATCTAAGTCCATGATGGCGGCGACTTGTTCGTGCACCGGTGTTCCCGTTGCCTGTTGCTCGACATAGTCCAGCCCCTCGGTGGTATAGGCCAGTTCGCTGAGCAAGTTTGGCAGTTGGCTTCCGCCTGTGACGATGCCGTTTGCGAGGCTGTAGTCATCGCCATAGACCTGGACTTGGTTGAGCAGGCGCCGCCCGATGGTCTCGGTGGTCTGATACTCAAACGCATAGGCCCGCAGCGGGGCCGCGCCATCGCGGATCGCGATGCTGCGCAGAAGATGAAACTGCTGACCCAGCATACCCCGCGTGCCGGTGGCATAGCTGGCCAGCGGACTGGTTTGCGAGGCGTGATAGCCGAACTCGATCTCATAGCCGCCATAGCGGATGAACTCTGGCCGATGTGCGCGGCCCTCCTCAAGAGCTGCGAAGGCATAAGAGATTTCAACCACATTCGGCGTGGCTTGCGTGTCGCGGATCTCACTTAAAAGATAGGTGGTGTCGAACAAGCCCGCGTAGCGCTCATCACTCGGCCCAACTGTGTCGCCGGCCAAAACCCCAAGACTTTCATAGCGATACTGGGTGCCATCGGTCTCGGTGACGATGAAATAATCGACCTGCTGCCCGTTATAGCTCCGCTGGCGCATCTCCACACGGCGGTAGCTCTCCACAAGCGTGGCAAAGGTGCCACCAGCCGCGCAACTCGCATTCGTGGCATTGGTGCGATACCCGGTCGGATAGATCTGATTTGTCAGCCAAGGATTGGTCGCTTCGCCATCGCTACAGGCCAGAAGCTCCATCCCATCCAGCCGGTAGAGATCTCTCGCATCGTCATGGGTGGGGGTGCCGCCGCCGAGGGAGACCCGCTCGATCTGCGACAAGCCCGACAACTGCCAACCAACGCCCAGCCAAACCTCAGCCGAGCCGAGGCCACGAAACGAGGAGGTGTAGGTCAGGCCGAGATTGGGCTCCAAACCACGATAAGACGGAATATCAAAGGCGGCATGATATCGAAACGATCCATCCGATTGGACATCCTGCGGAACTTCAAACTCCGGCGCGGCCTGCGTCTCAGGATTGTCTTGGGCGGATATGCTGAGGGGCGCGAGAAAACAAACAGCCGAAACAAAAAAAACACTCAAACTACGCAAATACACAAACCCTCTCCTCGCACCAAATAAACACAATCCGCAGGTGAGCCGAATATCCAACAGGCGTCAATAGTCGAATAGGCGCAGGTTAGAAATAAACAAGCTCTATCGTATGAACTATAAATCTAGTCAGGGGCTAATTGACTGAACCCAGCACCAGAGATGGAGGGAATGAGCAGTTGACCCCCAACGAAATACAAGATCATCAACTGCTCCGCTCAAAACTATACAATGAAGCAGCGAGAACCTCTACTGATATGGTTTGACCCCGAGATGACTTGTCAGCTGCTTTCGCTTGTTGCGGGGAAGTACAGGATCTAAGGCAGCGACAGGATTGCTCGCGGTGAGACCCACAGCTTCGAGGAACGGAGCTCCGCCTTCAGCATTTATCAAGAGAATTGCAAGACGATGCGATGTTTTCTGCCGATCCTGGTTGTGGGCTGACTGATGATTAGTTGCAGGCGTTCGACGCCGACGCTGGTTATGACCGAGCCCGACGCCCCAGACAAAGCGTAAACCCGGCCGTGCAAGGGCACCACACGGCTCAAAGGTAGCGATCTGACGTCAGGTGCCAGCCTCCAGGACCGAACTGCTCATAGTATATGTGTTACCCGTCATGCCGCGCTTGTTCGATGGGCCCTCGATGTGAGCCGACCAGATAGCGCAACTCGATAAGACGCCCTAAACACACTCCCTGACTGGCAAAAATCTGGTTCACATTTTGGTTCACACAAGAGGATCAGAGGCGGCGGTTTCCTCAACAAAATCTCGGGTTCATCCTCTAATACGAATCCCACCTCCTCCGCCATCGACGCCCTAGAATCTTGTATCTATGCTGCGCAAGCGTACGAAAATCGTGCGTTTGTGCATACGCAGCCATTCTGTACCTTGCGCGCTCCATCGCATTACGTCAGCACCAATATGGCTGCGACGAAAACGCGACATGCAGACGTGAGGCTTGCAGCCGCTTTGATCCGAGACGTTTAGCACCAAGAAGATGTCACATCAGCGGCGCCCTCGCCGCTACCCGCGGGTTTATTCGCAGCTGGGTTTCCGGCGACACAGATATGGCCGCGCCTCTCCCCACCTCCGGAAATCCAACCGGATGTGCTGGATCAAGCTTCATTCTGGCACTCGCCGAGAATCGAAGATATGTTCAGTTTGACTATTATGGAGGGTGGCGGGATGCGCTGGCTCGACTCTGTGTGTTCTATCCCTGCCGCGCAGTTCAAGGAGCACATCCGAAGAACTGTGGAGTTTAGCGCTCTACATGGCGCTGCGGTATGGCTGACGTGGTCCTTCATTTACCCAGCCCAACAAGCTCTTCTAGGCGAAAGCCCGCACGCCATCGCGTTTTTCGCGCCGGCCCTGCTGTTCTTGCCGGCAGCTATCAAAGCTTTGGCAACCTGGATGTATGCGTGGTGGGCGGCGATCTATATCCTTCCGACGGCAATGCTCCAACACATGATCCTTGGCTTCGGATGGGACGGTCAGCACTTGTTGGTGCTTCTTGTCTATCTCATCATGCCACCACTGATGCGAAATCTCCTGCAGTTCGCAGGCCTCAAGTCAGGTCAAGCAAGCGCTCTAAAGTCATGGCGCTCCATGTTTGCAATACTATTGATGTCGTCGATTGCCACTGCGAGCGCCCTCATCTTGGTTCACGAAACCAACTTAACATTATCTCAGACTCTGGTCTTCATTGGGCTGGTCCTTGTGGGTGATGCGGCAGGCGCAGCGATCATCTTGCTCCTTCTGATCGTGTATTTCCGCCAACGAGATATTGCCAGGCGGCAAGCCGCCCGCAAGGATGAAATCTAACTTTTAAAACGACCCGGCAGCTCAGATCTCAATCCACCGGCGTGCTGCCCTACACACAACGGCTGGAAACGGAGCAACTCACCCGACGAATGTAACGGGCGACAACGATATCATCCGGTATATTTCATCATATTGACTTTTTTATTTAACCATTTAGACACCTTCACCAAGCCGAACACGAGCTGAAGGGCCGATCGTTACAGGCAGTGCGTTAGGAGTTGTGATGGTATTTCAGTGGCACTCAAACAAGGAAGGTTCGACAGCTTTCAGTTTTCCCGTTGGAGTCAGTATTAGTGTCGTCGTGTCGACGGCCTTCATATCGAGACACATTCTCGGCTCCGATACACCTTGGTGGATGACGCTTCTTGCCTATGCAGCATTTGCGGCGGCATGCGTGTTCTTAGCCGTCGGGCTTCTTGGTCGCTTTGCGCGTCGGAGCAGCCACTGGACGCGTAGATGCAATATGTTGCGGCACGAACCCGCCATGCGGCACAAACGCGTAACACATCCTGCCATTTCGGTCGGAGGTTTGGGAACCACACGGGCTGACCCCTCCCTCCAAACAAACAGCCCCTGTGATCTGCATATGCGCCTTTCGCCTGGGGCGATGAGACACAAAAGAGCGTTTCTGCAACAGCACTCCAGTTCGAAAGACGACCACCCAATCGCCACACCGACCCTTAGAGTTATTGAAGGCGGACACGGCCGCTCCGAACCCCCAGATGAAATCGGTATTGATATTCGACTCTTTGACACACCGAATGCGCGTGAGATTTTGGTCGCCGACCGTATAAACAGCTTGTTGGGGCAGAATATCTCCCGCCCACCCGCCTCCGTCACGCAACCCTCTGGGATTGGTCGTGTGAAATTCCCAAAAGCGACAGCGGAGGCGTCCAAGGAAGATTGGCATCAGTTGGAGAAGCTCATGTCGGCAGCTAACATCGTTTTCGTGGATGCTGATCTGAATGGAGATATCGTCGACACACTTGATCTCTGTATGCGCATGAGAAACAGCGCGCCAGAGACGATCATCATCTGGGTTCCAGTGAAGCACAAGGAGACGGCCTGACCATCAGAACGTCTCTCAAATCACGGCTCACACAGAGCGTGATGCATAAAAGTGTTATCCGCCCAATCCGCCAAACGCCTCCCGTCATCTGATCCCCGTCAATGCACAAAGTTTAGTGCCAGGAGACAAGGCGCAACGCTTGATAGCATCCCGCCAACGGATCGGTGGCGGTTTCCACCAGATGTCGCCAATCTTGAACCTGGGCGCACCTAATAAGCGCCTGACTTCGACGACTCAGGCCGGTAGTGCTGCTGCCGTTAACTCAGAAATTGTTTCCATCTGAGACGCATTCACTCTCCGCGCCCAGCTCCATCTGCGCCTTCTGACCAGAACACACCGAAACTGCGCCAATCAACACCCGGGAGTCCCTTGTCTAGCTTGGAAATCGCCCCCGCTGCGCCAGCCCTGAAAGGGGAAACCGCAGATCTTTAGCACCTAAGCGATCGATTGCTCACCGCATGTCAGATGCGCGCGAAGCCGATGTATTGCGCCCTCTGGCGACCAAACCTCGGCGCATGTCGGCTCATTGCATCAGACGCCGTAATATCGCACCGCTCTCACACGTCATATCTTGTTTCTACAGCCCAGACTTGACATCTGCCGCCCATCTCAACTATCTCCAAAATAGAAACAATTTGATCAAGCTGATGATTTAGCATTGGAGCTAGGAAATTCGGCGTGATAAGAAAATAGTAAGAATTTTGTTGCATCCTGTTGTTAGAGGCGCGTCGTGAATCCGCCGATTTGACCAAGACGTTTCGGGTCAACCTTGCCTCATCGCGGACGCGCGATGCACCATGTTCGTCGTTAAGGAGTTAGGTCAGATCAGAGCAATGATAGAATGATAGACAGAGTCAAGATGACCACCGTTGCCCGCCTTCGAGAGTTGATCGCGACGCTTGAGCGCGACCTGGGGCTTCCAGTCTTTGTCAGCAAATGAACTCAACGTGCTCTATGTCGTTCGACTGTTGAGCGATGAGGTTAACAACCTCGATGCCGAAGCGGCAGACATCCGCGACCACACGATTACCGCCAGCATGAGTCAACCAACCCTAAACCGCACGATCCGCTCCTTGATCGAGAAGGGCTATCTGGAACCCGCGCCGAACTATAAGACCAAACGCTATAGACTGGGGCCGAAAGGCGCAGAGATCGATCTGGGGCTGATGACGGGTGCGGTTCGTTGCCAGTAGGTATTGGAGTACGACACGGTCGGTCATCTGTGGTTCAAGATCTGCATGGGATCGGCGAATTCTGGCCGGTTAGAGAAGGTCGCGTCTCGGAGAAATTCTTCACCCAAATGAACAGTCAAGTACTGGCAAGGAAGCCGTGGGGCGCACATTGCGGCATCTCAAATCCAGCCATCACAAACAACAGGCGGGCATATAGGCGACGCCATTCAGCTGGAGAGACACTTATACTTGGCAAAACGGCACCACCGACGAACCGTAGGCTGACCCACGCTGACCTTGGGCGGAGGCGAAGTCGATAGCTGAGTTGCTGCCGACCCGTACTGGGCTAGGGGAACAACCCCATGATCGGCTCCAACAGATAGTCGATCACCGAGCGCTCGCCCGCACGAATGTCAATCTCGGCGATCATCCCCGGAAGAATACGAACCTGCTCTCCGCCAGCGTCCAAAATCGCAACATCAGTCTGGATGACGGCAACAAACATTTCGGGCGGCTCGCGCTCATCCCGTCTAACGGCATGCGGACTGATCCGCGTAATCCTGCCATCAAGCGCACCGTATCGCGTAACGTCATAGGCTGTAAGTTGGACCCGGACCGGTTGGTTCAGCTTAATCAGTCCGATATATCGGGGCGCAATGTAGGCCTCCACCTGAAGATGATCATCAAAAGGCCCGATCTCGACAAGATTCTCGCCCGCGCGCACAGTGGCACCAATCGTCTGGTGGTGTAGCGTGTTCACCACTCCCCGATCGACGGCGCGTAGGGTGGTGCGGGCGGTAAGGCTTTCGCCCGTAGTCAGTGACCGGCGTAAGCTGTTTAGTTCCTCAGTTGCCGCCGTGAGATCTTGAAAAGCATTCGCCCGAAAACCGGTCTCAATTGCGCGGACGATCTCGTTGATCTCCGCAGCGCCGGCATCAAGCTGGCCCAAAGCGGCCTCGGCTCTCGACCGACGGCTGATTTGCTCGTCTTGCTGCCGCTGAAGGTCAATTAGGGAGGTCTCTGGTTCGCCCCCTACCTCGACGAGAGGCGTCATAATCGCAAGCTGCTCTTCAAGGCGCTCTAAGGCACGGCGTGCCACTATCAGGTCGCGCAGCACCGCGACGCGGTCGCGATTATTCTGATCAAGCCGTTGCATGAGCGCGGCGATTTCGGCCTCGTGCTCTTGCATACGGGTGACATAGAGCGTGCGCTCGCTCTCCACAAACTGGATCGCGTTGGCCTCAAGCTCCGGGGCGAAAGATAGCGGTTCGTCCCCAGTCTCAGCTGTCAACCGGGCAATACGCGCCTGCAGAGCGAGGACGCGTCGCTGTTCGCGGTCAAATTGACTGCTTTGCGTGACAATTTCGAGTTCGATCAATGCGGCACCCGCCTCAACGATGTCGCCTTCTGACACGAAGATTTCGCTGATCACCCCGTCATTATCCGCGGTGATCTGCTGAAGATTACCGACCGGAACCACAAGGCCCGGCACACGCGTGACATCCTCGACTTTAGCCACAACTGCCCATGCAACAGCAGCAAGCATTGCGACCAGAACAACGATGAGCAGCAGAGATTCCCGAATATGCACCCGCGCTTCGCGATCATCAGCGAGCGTATCTAGATCAATGCGGTCCATTAGCGTAACTGGCCCTTCTGGCTAACGCTGACGGCTTCCGTTGTCGACAGAACTCCATCGGCCCCAAACCGCTCGCCTTTGATCAAGGTGACCCGATTTACCAATTGCGAAGGCCCATGCCATGGCTCGCAGGAATCAGCCTGCGCTTGAACGGCGCAGCGAACCGAATGAAACTGCCTCAAGCCTCCGCTCCTTTCCTTTTCTTGCTCGACCGGGCACCTGCGGCCAAGGCTCATAAACACATAGTTGCATCTACAAGAGATTATGTTCATGTAGGCGCGCTGCCGCCATTCATGTAAGCCATACAAATCATCAAAATGAATTTTTATGTGCGTGTGGCGTAAAGGCAACCGGTGCTGAATTCAAATAGTCATCCCAATTGCTATTGGGCGACAATCCGTCAGGCCTGGAAAAGCGCCACTAAATCAAAAGGATATCCCAAATCGCCCACCATTGCTGAGATCTGTCTTGGCGTCTGGAAAACGGAAAATCAGAATGGAACCGATGCGGCGCGAACCGGCGCGTATCACGAGGAACCGACGAGTTCACATGCCTGCTGGCCAGATTCTGATCAGGCTGCAAGCAATCCCGATGATCGCCTTGTCCTGCCCCTCCTACCGATTACGCGCAGCGTCTCGGAGGCTCTGCCCTACTGCAAGCCGACAAGCCCAGCCGACGGCATTGTCTCGGGACGGCAGCGCCCTGCCGCACTTCAAGCCCGGTCGAGATATGTCCGAAGCGCCTCTTGGGACCCGCGCCGCCAGATCAGGGCGAGCCAGCGTTCAAACGTCTGCGAGAAAACCCGATCATCCGCAAGATCGCCGTAAAATCCAGCTTGTTCGAGCCATGCCAGGGGTCGGATCTTGGCCTCTTCGGCCACGCGTTGAAGCTGCGTCCATTGCGGGTCGTTCGCTTCGATCTCGGTTCCGTCCTCTCGGACTCCGGCGCACATGCGCGCCCAAAGCGCCTCGACGAGGGCAAGCCCCTCAATAGACCCGCCTTCAGCGCGCGCGCTTCGCAGCACTGGAAGAATGAAGCCCGGATGGCGAGACGACCCATCGAAGGCCACTCGGCGGGTCGTATCCCGGATCGCAGGGTTCGAAAAGCGGCGTTCGATCAGGGCGAGATACGCCTCAGCAGTTATGCCGGGAACCGCGTTGACATAGGGCAAGATCTCTTCTGTCTGAACCTTGCGAAAGAAGGCCGATAGTGATGCATGCGCCATACAATCGGCGATGGTCGCCAGAGACAGAAGTTCGCCCGCATTGGCCAAGACCTGATGCCCGCCATTGAGGATGCGGATCTTCATCATTTCGTAAGGGTGCACGTCGTCGGTGAAGGTCGCACCGATCTTGTCCAAATCCGGACGACCGGCGCAGAACGTATCTTCCAGAACCCATTGCCGGAAGTTTTCGTGGCTCACGGGGGCCGCGTCGGCGATACCAAAATCCCGCGCGCGTGAGAGTTCTGCGGGGCCGGTCGCAGGCACGATGCAATCGACCATCGAGTTGGGGAACGCCCCCTCCGCATCGATCCAATCGGCAAGGTCGGGATCACTCAGCCGCGCAAGCTCCGTCACGGCGCGGCGCAGGATCGCCCCATTGCCGCTGAGATTGTCGCAGCTTAGCCCCGTAAAAGGCCGATGACCATTCGCGCGGCGCAGACGCAGGGCGGCGACCATGGCGCCGAAGGCGGTGCACGGGCGCTGAGGCGTCTCCGCATCATGGCGTATATCGGGATGTGTGATGTCGAGGCCGCCCGACACGGGGTCGATATAGTACCCCCCTCCGTCACGGTGAGGGCGACGATGCGGATCGCAGGATCGGCCATCGCGGCGACCAGCGGGCCGTTGCCCTCTTCGATTGGCAGATAGTCGATCATCGGGCCGGTCACTTCGGCGGAACACTGGTCGGGGGCCAGCTCGATCAACGTTGTGAGGCAATCCTGCGCGATCAGTTTCTGCCGCATTTCGGCGTCGTATGGGCGGACACCGGCGCCGAGAATGGCCCAATCCAGCGCCTCTCCCTGTTGCATCAACCGGTGCAGATACCAGGCCTGATGCGCCCGGTGGAAATTGCCGAGCCCGATATGCACGATGCCGGGGGTCAGGCGGCTCCGGTCATAGGTCGGTCGGTCGACACCTGCAGGGAGATGGCCGAGCGTCGCGTTCGACAAAGGCACCGGATCCGGTGCCTGATCTGGCTTCAGCTCATCCATTGACCGCCATCGACATTGTAGCATTGCGCGACGATGTAATCGGCCTCATCGCTGGCCAAGAAAATCGCCATTCCGGTAAGATCTTCGGCCCGTCCCATACGCCCGTAGGGCACGGCTTCACCCCTTCCTTCTTCTTCTGGCCCGGCGCTTTGCCCTCGTATTTGGCGAAGAATGCGTCAACGCCATCCCAATGCTCTCCATCGACCACACCCGGCGCGATCGCGTTCACATTGATGCCGTGTTGGATAAGGTTTAGGCCCGCCGATTGCGTCAGGCTGATCACTGCGGCCTTTGTGGCGCAGTAAACAGCAACCAAGGCCTCACCACGCCGGCCAGCCTGCGAGGCCATGTTGATGATCCGGCCTTTGATGCCCTGGTCGATCATATGCCGGGCAACGGCCTGCATCATGAAGAGCGTGCCGCTCACATTGATTTCGAAAACGCGCTGATAGTCGGCGCGGTCGATCTCGATAAGGGGCGCGGCGGTGAAAATCGCAGCGTTGTTGATCAGGATGTCGATCTGGCCTAAATGCGCGACCGTCTCGGTCACCGCTGCGTCGATGCTGTCCTGCTTGGTTACATCCAACTCAACGGCAATAGCCGCGTCCCCGATCTCCGCCGCCGTGGCGCGCGCGCGCGCGATGTCGATATCCGCAATCGCAACGCGCGCCCCTTCGCGAACATAGGCCTCGGCAAAGGCCCTGCCGATGCCACGGGCCGCCCCCGTGATCAGGGCCGATCTACCCTCCAGGCGCTTCATGGAATCCTGAGCCCGTCGGCGCCAAACCGGTGCAGATGGTCAAGGTCTGGGCTGAGGAAGATTTGATCTCCGTAATGCAGATCAACCTCGCCGCCGACGCGCACCGTCACCGGCTCATCAATCCCGTCACAGGTGACATGGAAAAATGTGTCGGAACCCAGATGTTCCGAGACACCCACCTTGCCCGGCCAATCGCCCGCCTCCGACGACACACGCACATGTTCGGGCCGGATACCGATGGTCGTGGCATTCTGTGCGGTGGCGATGGCACCACCGATCAAGTTCATCTTGGGCGAGCCGATGAACCCGGCGACGAAGAGGTTGCGTGGGGTGCGGTAAAGCTCCAGCGGCGATCCGACCTGCTCGATATTGCCAGCACGCAGCACCACGATCTTGTCGGCCATAGTCATGGCCTCGACCTGATCGTGGGTGACATAAATCATCGTGGTCTTCAGCCGTTCATGCAGCTCTGAGATTTCCAGCCGCATACCGACGCGAAGCGCCGCGTCGAGGTTCGAGAGCGGCTCGTCAAACAGAAACGCCGCCGGTTCGCGCACAATGGCGCGCCCTATGGCGACCCGCTGTCGCTGCCCGCCTGAAAGCTGCCCTGGCCGCCGATCAAGATAATCGGTGAGGTTCAACACATCCGCCGCCGCCTCAACTCGGCGTTTCTGCTCAGCAGTATCCAGTTTGGCCATGCGCAGCGGGAAGGCGATATTCTTCCGCACGGACATATGCGGGTAAAGCGCGTAGCTTTGGAACACCATGGCGAGGCCGCGCTTGGCGGGCGGCACTTCGGTCGCGTCCTGCCCGTCGATGCGGATTTCCCCGCCGCTGACATCCTCAAGCCCCGCGATCAGGCGCAGAAGCGTGGACTTGCCGCAGCCCGATGGGCCGACAAAGACCACAAACTCCCCGTCTTCTATGGTCAGATCGAGCGGCGGAATGACCTCCACCTCCCCGAAGGATTTGCGAACCTTGTCGAGTGTGATGCGTCCCATCGGTGCGTTTCCTTTGCACTATCGCGTCGCTCCTAGAGCGCTCGCACTTATTTCACCGCGCCGAAGGTCAGGCCGCGGACAAGTTGTTTCTGGCTGAACCAGCCGAGGATCAGGATCGGCGCGATGGCCATGGTCGAGGCCGCGCTGAGCTTGGCGTAAAACAGGCCCTCGGGGCTGGAATAGCTGGCGATGAACGCGGTGAGGGGCGCCGCGCCAGCCGCCGTCAGGTTTAGCGTCCAGAACGCCTCGTTCCACGCGAGAATGACATTCAACAGGATGGTGGAGGCGATGCCCGGGATTGCCATGGGCGTCAGCACGAAGAGGATTTCCTCGCGCAGCCCCGCGCCGTCCATGCGCGCCGCTTCGAGGATATCGACCGGGATTTCCTTGAAGTAGGTGTAAAGCATCCAGACGATGATCGGCAGGTTGATCAGCATCAGCACCAGGATCAGGCCGATACGGGTGTCCAGCAGGTTGAACTGCACGAAGATAAGCGAAATCGGGTAGAGCACGCCAACAGCGGGCAGCATTTTGGTGGACAGCATCCAGAGCAGGATGTCCTTGGTCCGGCGTGACGGGACAAAAGCCATGGACCAGGCGGCGGGCACCGCGATCAGGATGCCCAGAAGCGTCGAGCCGCCCGCGATGATCACCGAGTTCCACAGGAAGCGCATATAGTCCGAGCGCTCCTGCACGACGCTGTAGTTTTCCAGCGTCCAATCGAAGTTGAAAAACAGCGGCGGGTTGGCGATGGCTTGCGCTTCGGTTTTGAAGCTGGTCAGGATCGTCCAATAGATCGGAAAGAAGATCAGCAGCCCGATCGCCCAAGCGACGGTGGTGGTGATGATCTTGCGACGTGTGGAAACTGCGCGTGCCATATCTGCCCCCTACCGGTCCAAGTTCTTGCCAACGATGCGCATCAGGAAGAGCGCGATGATATTGGCGAGGATGATGGCGTAGACACCGCCCGCCGATCCAAGGCCGATATTCTGACTGTCCACGACCCGCTGGAAGATCAGATAGGTCAGCGTCCGGGTGCCGAAGGACCCGCCCGTGGTCACGAAGATTTCGGCGAAGATCGACAAGAGAAAGATCGTCTGGATCAGGATGACGATGGTGATCGCACGTCCCAAATGCGGCAGCACGATATAGAAGAAGCGGGCCAGAACCGGGGCCCCGTCCATCTCGGCAGCTTCAAGCTGTTCACTGTCGAGCGACTGGATCGCGGTGAGCAAGATCAGCGTCGCGAAGGGCAGCCACTGCCAGGACACGATCAGGATGATCGACTCCACCGGGGCGTCCGAGAGCCAAGAGACTGGCTCAGCCCCGAAGAACCGCCACAGATGGGCGAACATGCCGTTCACCGGGTCCATGAACATGTTCTTCCAGACCAGCGCCGTCACCGTTGGCATCACGAAGAAGGGTGCGATCACGAGGATGCGGACGATGCCCTGCCCCCAGAACGGTTGGTCGAGAAGGATCGCCAGCAGGACGCCCAGAACCACCGTGATGACCAAAACCCCACCGACGATCAGGAGCGTGGCCTGTACGCTTGGCCAGAACGAGCTTGATCCGATGAAGCGGACGTAGTTCTCAAACCCGACCCAATCGAGGCCCCGTTCCAGCGAGTCCCCCCGCATCGGCAGGTATCTCTTGAACGAGAAGTAGAGCGTCATGGTCAGCGGCACCAGCATCCAGCCCAGGAGCAGGATCACGGCGGGCGCCATCATCAGTCTTGCTGCGGAACGGGAATGTTGGGTCGCCATGGGGACATCTCTCATGTTGGCGGGGCAGATCCCGCGCGGGACAGTGACAGATTAGCAGGATTGGTCGGGAAAACCCGTGAGGCAGGACCGACCCGCCCCACGGGGCTGCGTGCGCGAAGGTTTAGCGGTAGCCCGCCGCTTCCATCGCGTCGTTGGTCAGCGCCTGGGCATTTTCGAGAGCCTCTTCAACGGTCTGCTGACCCGCATAGGCCGCCGAGAATTCCTGGCTGACCTCGGTGGCGATACCGGCGAATTCCGGAATAGCGACGAACTGGATGCCGACATATGGCACCGGATCGACGGTCGGGTTCGTTGGGTCCGCCGCATTGATCGAGTCGAGCGTCATCTGCGCAAACGGGACCTCTTGATATTCCGGGGTCTCGTAAAGCGAGGTGCGCGCGCCCGGCGGCACATTGGCCCAACCTTCGTTTTCAGCGACAAGCTCGATATAGCCGGTCGATGTGGCCCATTCGATGAACTGCAACGCGGCATCAGCTTGCTGCGTGCCCGCCGGGATCGCCAGGGCCCAGGCCCAAAGCCAGTTGGACCGTTTGCCGAGGCCGGTATCGGGGGCCAGGGCGAAGCTGACGGAGTCGGCAACAGTGGAGTCGTCGGGGTTGGTCACGAAAGACGCCGCGACAGTCGCGTCGATCCACATGCCACAGCGGCCTTGCTGGAACAGCGACAGGTTTTCGTTGAACCCATTCGTTGCGTAGCCCGGAGGGCCAGACTCGCTCATCATATCGACAAAGAAGTTCAGCGCTTCGGCCCATTCGGGCTGATCGAACTGGGCATTCCAGTCTTCATCGAACCACCGCGCGCCGAACGAGTTGGCGGTGACGGTGATGAAGGCCCCGCCTTCGCCCCAACCGGCCTTACCACGCAGGCAGATGCCGTTGATGTCGTTTTCACGGTCGGTCATGGCGGCCGCAGCTTCGCGAATGAACTCCCATGTTGGCGCGTCGGGCATCTCTAGCCCGGCAGCTTCCATCAGGTCGGTGCGGTACATGACCATGGAGCTTTCGCCATAGAATGGCGCGGCATAAAGGGTGCCGTCATGGCTGAGCCCACCACGCATGGCAGGCAGAATGTCGTCGACGTCATATTCTTCCGATAGGTTGTCGAGCGGCACGAGCCAGCCATTTGCGCCCCAGATCGGGGTCTCGTACATACCGATGGTCATGATGTCGAACTGACCACCATTTGTGGTGATGTCTGTGGTCACACGCTGACGCAGCACGTTCTCTTCCAGCGTCACCCATTCGACATTGATGCCGGTCTGGTCGGTGAATTGATCGGTGTAGCCCTGCATCCGGATCATATCGCCGTTGTTCACGGTGGCGATTGTGATGGTGGTGGCATGGGACTCCGCCATCGCGGCGGTGGCGGCAACGCAGAGCGCAAGCGCACTCGACGCGCCAAGCGCGGTCTTCAGGTACATCCGTATCCTCCCTGGTTGGATGTTATGCGCCAAAGACTGCGCCCGAATCATACGCGCGTCAACTTAATTTTTACGCGCGTAAATTTTTGAGGGTCAAGCCGATGCCCTGACAACCAGATGCGCGGGAAAAAGCGTCTCCGGCCGTGTCCGGAAATCCCGCCGTTTTCAATGAGTTCAAAGAGGGTTTCGACACTGCTCTCTGCCACCGACGCATAGTTATGCGCCGCCGTCGTCAAGGCGGGGCAGGTAAAGCGCGAAAACGGATGATCGTCATGCGATGCCACCCGCAGCGCGAATCCGGCCCCCGACCGACTCGCAGACCCCGCTCGTAACAGGCCGCCAGAACACCAATCGCCAGCCGGTCGTTGCTGCACAGGATGGTGTTGGTCTTGAAATCGCCCGCGGCAATCGCGGTATGCGCCCCCTGACGCCCGATTTCCTCAAAGCCCCAGCCGTCGCCTTCGATACTGATCACGACCGGCTCCTCACCATGGCGCGCCATCGCGTCGATATAGGCAATCCGCCGCTTGTTGGCATTCGGATTGGCGGGCGTGCGCATCTCGAAAAAACAGGGCGGCTCGCCGCTCCGGCAGAGATAATCCACCGTCTGATTGACGAAACTCGCATTATCGGACCCAATGAACGCTTCGCCCATCCCCTCAATATTACTGTCAAAAAGCACCGTGGGCACATCGCGACAGAAGCGTTCAATTGCCTGTTTGTCCGAAGATCGCCCAAGCGGTGCCAGCAACACGCCCGCGGGTTTGAGCGACCGTAGGCTGTCGAGGTTCTCCCGCTCTTGCCCCCTGCCGCCATGGGAGCTGAGCAGGATGGGCCGGAACCCCGCCTCGGTGCAGAGGATCTCAAGACTGCGGGCATGTTCCGCGAACACAGGGTCCGCGAGGTAGGGCACGACGATCCCGATATTCTTGGTCAAGCGCCGGTTCTGATTGACGGCATAGATATTCGGACGAAAATCATAGCGCTCCAAGGCCGCTTCGATCCGCGTGCGCGTCGACGACCGCACACTGTCGGGGTCGTTGAAATACTTGGAAACCGTCGGCCGCGACAGTCCGGTCACCGCCGCAAACTCTTCCATATTGCGGATCTTTTGCTCACTCATTGGATCGCCTTTGTATCGATCATTTCCATACGAGCCGAGGATATGGCTTGCCACGCCCCCAATAAAACCTGCAAAACATTACGCGAGTAAAGTTCTAATCGCTGCCGTGGCAGCACTGGCCCGGCTTCGCGGGATCGACATAGGCGCAGGACAGCGCTGAAAGACCCCCGAAGCGAAGACGGACTATGCCCTTGTCAGGGCTAGTTCTCAACGGCGGAGGCGCAATGTATCTGGGTATCGATTTAGGAACCTCGGCGGTCAAAGTCTGCGCCATGCGGCCCAATGGCGGCGTCGCGGCGATGACGTCTTACCCCCTCGATCTGCATCACCCGTTCGACGGCGCAAGCGAGCAGGATTGCGCCTCCTGGTGGGCGGCCACCTGTGAGGCGGTACAAGGATTGCCCCCGGACGTTCGGTACGAGATTTGCGCAATCGGTTTGTCGGGGCAGATGCATGGCGCCGTCCTGCTGGACAAAGACGGGCACCCCGTTCGGCCCGCAGTCTTGTGGAACGACGCCCGAGCCATTGCCGAATGCGCCGAGATCATCGCGGCAGAGCCGCTGGCGGCCAATATCACCGGCGTTTTGCCCATGGCGGGGTTCACTGCGCCGAAACTTCTTTGGCTTGCCCGCCACGCACCAGAGCAGCACGCGAAGGTCGCGCATGTGTTGCTGCCAAAAGACTATATCGGCTTTCGACTCCAAGGTCGGTTTGTCACCGATCCGTCGGATGCCGCAGGCACCTCGTGGTTCGATGAACGGACGCGAACCTGGTCAGCCCGCATGTGCGAGATCAGCGCGACAGACCCGACCTGGTTGCCGGAAGTTATGTACGGCTCCGAAATTGCTGGCGCGCTTCTGCCGGAAGCCGCCGCAGCGCTTGGGCTGCCGGTTGGCGTGCCGATTGCGGCGGGCGGTGGCGATGCGGCGGCCGGCGCCGTGGGGATCGGCGCGGTCTCAGCAGGCGACGGTTTCATCTCTCTCGGCACCTCCGGTCAGCTGTTCGTCACCACGTCTGAATACCGCCCGAACCCCGAGAGCCGCATCCATGCCTATGCGCATACGGTTCCCGATCACTGGTTCCAGATGGCGGCAATGCTCAACGGCGCGCGTCCGATCGCATGGCTTGCAGAGCTTCTCGGCCGGCCCATCGCTGACCTTCTTGCCGAGGCAGAAGCTGCCGAAACCGGGCCGATTTTCCTCCCCTATCTCACAGGGGAGCGCACCCCCCATGGCGACACCGAGATCCGCGGCGGTTTTGCCGGCCTTGGAGAGAATACAACACCTGGCGGCTTGATGCGCGCCGTGGTGGAGGCCATCGCTTTCACCTTCGCCGATGCAATGGCGGCGCTGCGAACCGCTGGAACGACCTGCGACAGTCTTTTGGCGATTGGCGGTGGCACGCAAAGCGATTTTCTGATGCAAACGATCGCGACCGTGACGGGCTGCCGGATCGGGCGCAGCGATGGTGCCGAAATCGGCCCGGCGCTTGGGGCCGCGCGCCTGGCCGCCGTTGCCCATGGCGTCACCCGAGAGGGCGCAATCATAACGAAGCCAGAGGTCAAAACCTGGTTCGAGCCCGCGACAAGCGAAACGGATGCCTTGATGGCGAGGCTATCGGGGTTTCGGGCCATGTATCCGGCACTGAGCGCTGTGCGGTTGGCTGGCGCAAAAAGCTCTTAGAACGCCCAAAACAAGACACCACTCTTCCGACGCAAGCGATGCCATTCCAACCCCACATCAAACGCGGGGAAATTGCCCTTTCGTCCGACGGATAAAATGGTATCACATGTCAATGACTTTCAAGTGCAACAAAATGAAACGCCGCAACGAATGAATGAAATTGTCGAGGGGCTTGTCGAGGCTGCGCGGCTGATTGTTGTGCTTGACCCGGAACTGGTCGAAATCACCCTGCGGTCACTGCAGGTCACAATCACGGCGGTTGTCATCGCGGCGGCGATTGGCTTGCCGCTTGGAGCATGGCTGGCGGTGAACCGGTTCCGCTCGCGGCGCTTGGTGATCGCGCTCCTCAACGCGTTGATGGGGCTGCCGCCTGTCGTTGTCGGGTTGATCGTCTATGTCATCCTCAGCCGGGCCGGACCCTTAGGCGTGTTGGGGCTTTTGTTCACGCCAACCGCGATGATTATTGCCCAGGTGATTATCGTCACGCCGCTCATCGCCTCCATCGCGCATCAGGCGATCCGGGATTTGTGGTCGGAATACCATGACCTGCTCATTTCGCTGAACACCACAAAGCGCCAACGGGTGGCGACCCTGCTCTGGGATGCACGGCGCGCCCTTCTGACGGCCTGCCTGGCGGGGTTCGGGCGTGGGATCGGCGAGGTCGGCGCGATCATGATCGTTGGCGGGAATATCGACAATGCCACGCGGGTGCTGACAACGGCCATCGCGCTTGAGACCGGGAAAGGGAACTTTGCCCTCGCGCTTGGCCTTGGATTTGTGCTGATCGCCCTGGCGATCGCGGTCAATCTCCTCATTCACTCGCTCTCACGGACGGAGAGTTCGGCAACATGGTGAATTCGATCCTCCCCCTGCGCGTTGAGGCTGCCGAGGTTAAACGGCGCGGCACACGGCTGATCGGCCCGATTGACCTGACGCTCGGCAAAACCGGTGTCACGATTGTTTTGGGTCCGAACGGGTCTGGCAAGACGACGCTCTTGAGGTTGATGCAGGGTCTGGAACGTCCGGCACATGGCAGTTTGGTTTGGTCGATCCCCGAAGCTGAAGTCCGGACCAAACTGGCCTTCGTCTTTCAAACCCCGACGATGATGCGCCGCAGTGTGACCGACTCCATCGCTTACGCCTTGACTGTGGCAGGCACAAAGCGGGCAGAAGCCCGCAAACGCGCCCGAGAGATTGCCGAGCAGGTCGGCCTAGGCCACGCGCTTGACCGATCCGCGGGCGTGCTCTCCGGCGGAGAGAAGCAAAAGCTGGCCCTGGCGCGGGCTCTGATCCGGCAACCCGAAATCCTGTTTCTCGATGAGCCCTGCGCCAATCTCGATGGGCGCGCCACGCGTGAGATCGAGGCCATTCTGACCGATGCAAAGAGCCGCGATACGCGCATCGTCATGTCGACACATGACCTTGGGCAAGCGGCAAGGCTTGCAGATGAAATAGTTTTCATGCTCAATGGTTGCGTGCACGAAACAGGTCCGGCAGAGAGATTCTTCTCAACGCCAGAAACGCCCGAAGCACACGCCTTTCTCAATGGTCAGATCGTGGAGTAACTGTATGAAAACCCGAGCTTTAATTGCCGCCCTCGCCCTTGCCCTTTCTACCGCACCCGCACTGGCGGAGACGGTGCGCATGGCCGTCACGACATCGTTTGAAAACTCCGGTCTCGCGGATGTTCTTCTACCAGAAATCCAAGAGGAGCTTGGTATCGAAGTTGAGCTTCTCGTCGTTGGCACGGGGCAAGCCCTGCGCCTCGGCGAAGCGGGCGATGTCGACGCAGTGCTCGTGCATTCCCGCCCTGCTGAGGAAGCCTTCGTGGCCGCCGGGCATGCGACCCATTGGCGGGAGATCATGTATAACGATTTTGTCCTGGTTGGCCCGTCTGGCGACCCGGCAGACGTCGCCTCGGCCGAGACTGCCGCCGGCGCTCTGGCCCAGATCGCCGAGGTCGACGCGGCTTTTGTCTCTCGCGGCGACAATAGCGGCACACATCAAAAGGAACTGGCCCTTTGGGCTGGCGCGGGCGTCGACCCGGAGACCCTGGGTGGTTCCTATAACGCTGTTGGCGCAGGCATGGGCGCGGCGCTCAATACCGCCTCGGGGCTGAACGCCTACATCCTGTCGGATCGGGCCACCTGGCTGACCTTCGGCAACAAAGGCGATCTGGCGCTGCTCTTCTCGGGCGACCCGGAGATGTTCAACCCCTACTCGCTCTTGCCTGTGAACCCTGAGCGGCATCCGCATGTAAACAATGATGCCGTCATGGAGTTGGAAGCCTGGCTGGTCGGCCCACGCGGCGAGGAACTGATCAACGCTTATACCGTTCTGGATGAGACCCTCTTCGTGCACAGCGCGGTCCCGCAATAAGGGCTGCTGGACGACGTCAGCGTCAAAACTCAATACGAAACGCCGCCCCGAACATTCGAGGCGGCGTTTTTCTGTCTCAATGCGTTCGCCCCATCCGGCGACGCCCCATGACGCGAACGGGTTGCGCGATGCGTTAGTCTTCGTCGCGCCCGCTGATCTTCCCTTCGACGCGATGTTCCAGATCAAGCCCATCGACCTTGAGGGTCATGGTCGCGGTGAAGCTTTTGCCAGCGGTCGCGTCGACGCCGGCTGAGCGCATCGCGTCTTCGATGGCCTGTTGCGATGTGACGCCGACCTGCTTGAGGAACTTCCGCATCGACATGTTGTAGTCTTCGCTCATCAGCTTTCTCCGATTCATCTAGAAGATTTTGGCGGCGCTTAACGCGTCGCCGTTTCAAGAAACTCGATCAAGGCGGCGCGGTCCGCCGCGCTCGGCACACGCTGTTCCGGCATCCGACTGCCGGGAGTGTAGGCGTCGGGCCCGAACTCGAACAGTTCCGACACTGTCTGCGGCGTCCAAACGATGTCGAGTTCCAGCAAGGCGTCGGAATAATCATAGCCCGGCGCGGTGCCGATCCGCCGCCCGAACACATTGTGAAGCGTCGGGCCAGCGCGCTGCCCGTCATCGGGCGTCAGCGTGTGGCAGACAGCGCAGGCTTGGAACACTTCGGCCCCGCGTGGATTGGTCAGGGTCGGCTCTGGCACACCCGCACCGGTTCCGAGAGGCGCACCCTCGGGCGACCAACGCCGGATCCAGCCATCATTCCCGCCCGTCCACAAACCGTCATCGCTCAATGCAAGCGCCCAGACCGCGCCTTGGCCGGTCGCGATCTCGGAACGGATCTCCAACGTCTGCGGATCGATCAGCCAAACCGCGCCGGTCATGTCCGACACTGCGACCTGCCCGCCGCCGGTGGCCACCGCGAGAAGTGGTCGCGTCGTGAGCTCCAGGGTCTGCTTCGGCTGCCCGGCACGACGCGCCGCAAGAAGCCATCGGCACCGGCGATAAAGATCGCCTCCCCATCGGTCGCCAGATCACTCGGCGGCGCTGGCAAATCGGTCACCGAGGCGGCGCTGCCATCTGCATTCCAAAGGCGCAGGCGCAGATCGGAGCCGACACTGGCCAGACCATCGCCAAAAGCCGCAAGCCCGGTGACCTGCCCCTGATGCCCGTCAAGATAGCGCGGTGCGTCCTCGCCATCCCAAAGCGCGATCTGCCCATTCCAAGAGCCCGACGCGATCCCGCCCGCCCAGTGCGCAAGATCGGCCACCGGCATATCGTGCCAGGACTCAAAGCTCAGCGGGTCTACCCCCTGCCCCAAATCGCGACATATCCGTCCTGTCCGCCCGAGGCAAAGCGCCCATCCGGCAGCGGCAGAACCGCGGTCACCGCGCCGGCATGGGCACGGGTGATTTGGCTGGCGACGATGCCGTCCCAGACAATCGCCCGCGTGTCGAAAGAACCGGAAACCACGCGGCTTCCGTCCACCGCGAGCGCGCGGACCGGGCCGCCATGGCCACGGAGATCCTCCGCCAACACGGGTGCCGCGACCGCAAGCAGCAGCGCGAGACCCGCCGCGACAGCGATGCGGGTGGTGCCGGGCGCGGCCAAATCAGTAGTTGATCAAATTGTCGCCGGGATTGCCGACCCGTGCCCCTTCGGTGGTGAAGGCCGTATGCGCATCAACTTGAAAATTACCGTTCAGAACAAAGGAGGCTCCGCCGGCAATGAAGACCCCGATGACGAGTGAGGCGATGAAAGCTTTCATGGTTCATACTCCTTGTAGAGTTTTCTGTTGTGAGTGCGGAGCCGCATCAAGCGTGCTCCAAAGTGTTCGGGCCATATCTGTATATACCATACCAAGCGGGCCATCCGGATCCCGCGCAACAATCGGCTGACCACTATCCGAGGCGGTGCGCAGGTCCATGGTCAACGGTATGGCGCCCAGATAGGGCACGTTGAGACGCGCCGCTTCAGCCTCCGCGCCACCGCTACCGAACAGCGCGTGCTGGCTGCCGCAATCGGGGCAGACGAAATGCGCCATGTTTTCGACAACGCCCAGGATCGGGACATCAACCTTGCGGAACATGGCGATCCCACGGCGGGCGTCGATCAGGGCGAGGTCTTGCGGGGTCGAAACGATCACGGCGCCAGCGAGGTCCGTGCCTTGCGCAATCGCGAGTTGTGCATCGCCGGTGCCCGGCGGCATGTCGATGACCAAGATATCTAGCTCGCCCCAATCGACATCCGACAGCATCTGCGTGATCGCCGACATGACCATAGGGCCGCGCCAGACCATCGCGGTTTCTTCGTCGACCATCAGCCCCATCGACATGGCCTCAAGGCCGTACGCCTGCATCGGGCGCAGGCGGCGGTCTTTGCCAAGCCGTGGTCGACCATGGAGGGCCAGGAGCGTCGGCAAGGACGGGCCGTGAATATCAGCATCGAGAATGCCAACCTTCAGACCCAAGGCGCGCAGGCCCAGGGCCAGATTGACCGAGGTCGTCGACTTCCCCACCCCGCCTTTGCCCGAGGCCACAGCGATCACGTGACGGACGCCGGACAGCACGGGCGGTTTCGCGGCGGGTGTTTTGGCCTTTCCAAGATTTGGCGGGGCGGGCGCGGCGGCTTTCTCAGCGGTCAACACCACGATGGCACCATCGCCGCCGGGCGCGGCGCGCAGGGCCGCTTCGGCCTTGGCGCGAATATCGGAATAGGCGGCGGCCTCTGCCTCTTTGATCGAGATGGCGAGAGACATCCGCCCGCCGGACAAGACCGGCCCAGACACGGTTTTCGCCTCCAGAAGCGGGATCCCGTCCGGCAAGATCAGCCCGTCTAGCGCCTCGCGGGCGGCGGCAAGCAGGTCGGCATCATCCATCATGGAGGTCATTTCTTTGCATCTCGCAAAAGCAGGAAGGCACGGTCTGCTTTGGTGCCATGGCCGAGGCATCGATGCGCCCCGGCCATGGCGGGATCAGTCACTCAGCAGGCTGCGTGGCGGGGCGTGACCCCGCTTCGCCACCGTCTTGGGATTGCTTGCCTTGAACCTCATCCACCCAGAGGGAATGGTGTTCTTTCGCCCAGTTGAGATCAACCTCGCCGGACCCCATCGCATCGTAAGCACCCTCCATACCGACAGAACCGATATAGATATGCGCGATGACAATCGCGGTCAGGACAGCGGCGACGATGCCGTGGATCACCTGATAGAGTTGCCAGCCGGCTTCACCACCTGCCATCTCGGGGAAGAGCAGCATCACGCCGGTAAAGGACAGCGCCGCGCCACCGATGGTCACGGACCAGAAGATGCCCTTCTGACCAGCGTTGAACTTCTTGGCCGGCGGGTGAACGCCTTTCACAAAAAGACCACCGCCTTGGCTGAGCCATTTAAGGTCAACCTTGTCGGGGATGTTGTGCACAACCCAATAAAGGAAGGACAGAAGCAGGCCGAGCATGAAGGCAAAGCCCATATAGTTATGGGCGACCTTGCCCCAGGCCGATAGCGTGCCAAACACGCCTTCGCCAAAGAGCGGCAGGATTACTGCCCGCCCGAACACCAGGTTCAGACCGGTGATCGCCAGCACGATGAACGACACGGCCATCAGCCAATGGGCAAAACGTTCCATCGAGGTGAAACGCAAAATGCGCTCACTCGACGGACCGGAATCGATCCGGATCTTACCCCGGATCAGGTAGAACGCCACCAGCACAGCGAGCATCCCCACGACGGCAATCAAGGTCGTGGTGCGCACTGGACCGCCATGGGTATCCGCCCAGTTCCGGTTGCCCGGCTTGATCAACCCAGACGACAAATCATCCGGGATCGTGACCCGGCCTTGCACCTGCGCATCACCGCTGAGCGCTCCGAGAAGCGCGTCTTCGGTCACCGACTGCGCCGTCGGGTTCACGATGTCCTGCGCCTGCGCCGCCTGCGGCTGCGCAAACAGGGCAAAGAGCCCGAGAGCCAGGACCGCAACAAGGCGGGCCATCTTGGTATGAATGGTCATATGTCTACCCCCTTAGACAGATACGGTTTCGCCATAGGCGCTGCGCCAGCCCCAGGCACCGGAGCCATACCCTCGCGTCACGACACGTTCGCGATAGATGTCGGCGATGATGTCGCCATCACCGGCCAGAAGCGCCTTGGTGGAACACATCTCAGCGCAGAGCGGCAGTTTGCCTTCCGCAAGACGGTTTGCGCCGTATTTGACGTATTCCGCTTCGGTCATGTCGGCTTCTGGACCACCCGCACAATAGGTGCATTTGTCCATCTTGCCGCGCGTACCGAAATTGCCGACCCGCGGATATTGCGGCGCACCAAATGGGCAGGCGTAGAAGCAATAGCCGCAGCCGATGCAAGTGTCCTTGGAGTGCAGCACCACGGCATCATCCGTGGTGTAGAAGCAATCCACCGGGCACACCGCCGCGCAAGGCGCGTCGGTGCAGTGCATACAGGCCATCGAGACCGAGCGTTCGCCCGGCAGACCATCGTTGATGGTAACCACGCGGCGCCGGTTGATGCCCCAAGGCACCTCGTGCTCGTTTTTACACGCGGTGACACAGGCGTTGCATTCGATGCAGCGGTCCGCGTCGCAAAGAAACTTCATTCTTGGCATTGTTCTATTCCTCTCTTACGCGGTCTCGATCTGGCAAAGGGTCACTTTGCCTTCGTGCATACCAGTCACCGGGTCGTAGCCGTAGGTGGTGACAGTGTTGACGCTTTCACCCAGAACCACCGGGTCGGTGCCTTCGGGGTATTTGGCGCGCTGATCTTCGCCCTGGAACCAGCCTGCGAAGTGGAACGGCATGAAGGCAACACCCGGGGCCACACGCTCAGTGACGAGCGCTTTGACGCGGGCGCGGCTGTCCATCTCCGGGCCTTTAACCCAGACCCAACCGCCATCAACGATGCCACGGCTTTCCGCATCCGCCGGGTTGACCTCGACGAACATGTCCTGCTGCAGCTCGGCCAACCACGGGTTGGAGCGGGTTTCTTCGCCGCCACCTTCGTACTCCACAAGTCGGCCCGAGGTGAGCACGATGGGGAAGTCGCTGGCGACGTCGCGATCCACGGCAGACGCCTGGATCGTGTGGCCGATATTCGGCACGCGGAACTGACGTCCGTCGTCGCGGGTTGGATAGTCCGCGACCAAGTCGGGGCGCGGGCTGTAGATCGGCTCGCGGTGGACCGGGATCGGGTCGGGCAAGTTCCACGCCACAGCGCGGGCCTTGCCGTTGCCGAAGGGCACACAGCCATGGGCGATCGCGACACGCTGGATACCGCCAGAAAGGTCGAGCGACCAACTGACCGAGGCCATCCGTTCGGGATCATTGCCACCGATGCGTTGGATCGTCGCCAACTCGTCCGGGGTCAACTCACTATCCCAGCCGAGGCTTTGCAGCACGCCATAGGTGAACTGCGGATAGCCATCCTCGATATCCGATCCAGGCGGGTAGCTGCCCTCAGCCAGGAGCGTCTGACCGTCGCGTTCGAGACCAAAGCGCGGACGGAAGCCGCCGCCACCTTCTGCAACCGGAATATTCGGGTTGTAGAGGATATGCGTTCCGGGATGGCGCATCTCAGGCGTGCCCCAGCAGGGCCAGGGAAGGCCGTAATAGTCGCCCGAAATCTCTTCCGGCGCATCGTCAAAGGCGCGCAGTGTGACCAGGTCGAACTGATCCTGGTTCGCCATATGCGCCTTCAGGCGCTCTGGCGACTGACCGGTATAACCGGTCGACCAGCCACCGCGGTTAATCTCTTCAAGGATCGATTCCGCCGTCGGTTCCATCGAGAACTTGCCCTGAACCATCTCGTAGTTCTTGAACATCTCATCGGCAAAACCGAGGCGTTCGGCCAGGCGATAGATCACGGCATAGTCATTGTCGCTTTCGAAGATTGGCTCGACAACTTTCTCACCCCATTGAACCGAGCGGTTCGAGGCCGTCCGGCTGCCATCACATTCGAACTGGGTCGAAATCGGCAGCAGGTAGGTGTTGTCGGTCCGGTCATGCAGCGCGGCAAACGTCGTCGGGTGCGGGTCGGCCACGACCAGCAGGTCAAGCGCGTCCATCCCCACTTTCGAGGCACCCATCCTGGGCACCGTGTTACCGCCATGGCCGAACACGATCATCGCTTTGACATTGTCACGCTGATCGACTTCTTCGGAATCCAGCGTTGCCGCATCGAACCATCGGGTCGATGGAATGCCCGGGACGCTCATGTTCTCCTGCGCCGTCCGTGCATCGCGACCACCTTTGGCCGGCACGGCGTCGAACCGAGCCCGGAGCGACTCATACGGCACATCCCAGACGCGGGACCAGTGCCGCCAACCGCCTTCGGACAGGCCGTAGTAGCAAGGCAGCGACCCGATATCGAGGCCGAAATCCGTGGCACCCTGCACGTTGCAGTGACCGCGGAAGATGTTCGCGCCATTGCCCATGTTGCCAACATTGCCGGTGGCCAGCAGCAGGTTGCAATAGGTCCGCACGTTGGCGGTGCCCACGGTGTGCTGCGTGCCGCCCATGCACCAGATGAAGGTCGAGGGGCGCTGCGTCGCAAAGGTCTGCGCCACACGTTCCAGCGTCGCACCCGGGATGCCGGTAATGCGCTCCACCTCTTCCGGCGGATAGGCCTGTACGGCTTCGCGAATCTGCTCCATCCCCCAGACACGCTGGTCGATGAACTCGGTATCTTCCCAGCCGTTCTCGAAGATGTGCCACATGATGCCCCAGATCACAGCGATATCGGTGCCGGGACGCATGCGGATATAGTCGGTGGCGTGGGCCGCAGTCCGTGTGAAGCGTGGGTCGAGCACGATCACATTGGCGCGGTTGGTTTCCTTACCGGTCAGGATGTGCTGCAGCGAAACGGGGTGCGCTTCCGCCGCGTTCGAGCCCATGAAGACGATGGTCTTGGAGTTGCGAATGTCGTTGTAGGAGTTCGTCATCGCGCCATAGCCCCAGGTGTTTGCAACACCTGCAACCGTGGTCGAGTGACAGATCCGCGCCTGGTGGTCGACATTGTTAGTGCCCCAGAAGGCCGCGAATTTGCGGAAAAGATAAGCGCCTTCGTTGGAGAACTTGGCCGAGCCAAGCAGATAGGCGGCATCGGCGCCGCTGCGCTCGCGCACTTCCAGCATCTTCTCACCGACCTCGTCGATCGCCTGCTCCCAAGATATCCGGACCCATTCGCCGTTCTCTTTCTTCATCGGGTATTTCAAGCGGCGATCCCCATGGACCAGCTCACGCACCGACGCGCCTTTGGCGCAGTGGGTGCCGCGGTTGATCGGGCTTTTCCAGGCGGGTTCCTGACCGACCCAAACGCCCTCTTGGACTTCGGCCTTCACCGTACAGCCCACCGAACAGTGCGTACAGATGTTGGTGCGAACCTCAATCGGCTGGCTGAAATCGGTCGGGCCAGCTTCGGCGCGGCGCATCGTGCCAGCACCGATGGCGCTGACGGCGGCCAAGCCACCGACGGCCAGGCCCGAGCCCCGCAGGAAGGACCGGCGGTCGACAGGGCGTGCAGCCACGGATTGAGCAAAGGATTGAAGGCCCGGGCGGGCCGCGGTGGCGGATCTACGTTTGACCAGCATGTTCAGCGTCCCTCATAGTAGCGGTTGGTGCGGTAGAAGGCGAGCACATGGTCGCTTTCCTGATAGCGCTGCTTGGTGCGCTCATCTCCAACCTCCTCAGCAAAGGCCGGGCGGGCCGAACCGGCCGCAACGGCGCCGACGGATACACCAGCCATTGCACCAACAAAGCCTCGGCGGCTTATTCCTTCAGGTTTCGCCTTCTTCTCGACCATTGAGACCTCCCTTATGAGCGGGCGCTGCGAAGATGCGCCCGCCGAAGATTGCGTTTGTTACGTTAATGGGCGGTCACCGCCGAAGCGGTCCCGTCCTGCTTGCGCGCCAGTTCGAAGGCACGGATTTCGATATCGGTGAACAGACTGCCGATCTCTGCGACATGGCGGAAGAAATCCGCACTTGGTGCAACGGCGAGATCGTCAAAAAACTGCGGCGCCCAAGGCTCCAAATGCCGGGCGAAGAACCCGGCCTCGCCAGCCGCGCCACAGCCAAGCGCATCGGCGCTGAATTCACCCGAGGCCAAACCCGCCATGATCTCAGACAGACTTGCGATGTGATCTTCGGGCTCGTGACGATCCTTGGCGCGTTCAATGCCCATCACCGCCAGATCACGGCGTAGATCGGCGAGCGGCCGTTCGTTCAGAAACCCGGTCAGATAGAAGGAGGCGTAGGGCAGAAGCTCGCCCCGGCCGACACCCACAAAAAGCTCGAAAAACTCGCGCTCAACCGCGGCTGCATCGGCACTCTCAGCCGCGCTGGCCAACCGTTGGTAAGCTTGACCCAAGGCGGTGTCATCACCCGTCAGACTTGCGACAGCGGAAAGCATGTCCGCCGATGGCGGAGCAACAAGAACACACGCCAACAAACCCCAGTGCTGGGCCCTTTGTTCGCTCTGATTATCGATCGCTAGCTTGGTTTCACCCTTGCTTACGCCAGTCAACGAAGCCTCCCGCTCCAAAGATGGGTTCTTTTATACTAATTACTTCATCTGCAACTAAAGCGCCAGTCGGCCGTTCAGGGAATCCGACAAATGCCACGCCTCACAACAGGATTACGTTAGGCAATTTGATTTGGGGATGCGACGGAAAAATTAAGAAATGCGAAGACCTATGAGTTTGGCCTATAAAAACCTATCAAATGCGGACTTTTGTGCGAACTCGGACGAATTATTCAGGCACCGCACTACCGTGTCGGCGCGGCGCGGCCTCCTCCACCGACCCCGACGGCACCCCGTCCGATGACGATTCATCCACGCGAGTCTCCCTCGATTCCTGACGTGGCGCGGGGTGCCCAGCCCGGCGCACGGACTCGGTCGGCAGGGGAGATGGGGCATCCGATTGGGCTGCGATCTGCTCATCCGTGGGCACGCCATCCGACATTGCTGCGTCATCGGTATCTGAGGTGGTTTCAGCCACCTCCGCGTTATCGCCCTCCTTGTCTTCGGCGTCGACTTTCGGGCGATCACGGTTGATCAGATCATCAACCATTTTGGAGACCCCATCTTTGTTCAACACACCACCGGCGCCCGGCACACCTTCGGGTGCATTCCAATCCCAGGCGTAATCGACGGCGGGATCGTCATGGTCTCGGATCAGACTGTTGCTGAGCCAGACCTTGCGCATCGCGGCTTTGCGCAACGCTTCCGGGACGCCGCGCTTCATGAAGGGCTGAAGATCGGTCTTGGCGCTGATCTCATCGAGGGATGGCAGGGCGGCGAGTTCGTCGGCGTCAAGCTCCGGCTCATCATCCGGGAGCGGGCCTGGCTCCACATCCGCGACGGCCTCGGCTTCGGCAGCAGCCTCCTCCGCCTCGGTCGCGGTGGCGGCTTCTGCCCGTGCCGCCGCGCGCTTACGGCGCGACCAAGCGGTCAGGAAACCTTCTTCATCGCGACGCTTCTCGTCCTCGGCCATTGACTTAGCCCTTTCTACCCGGCCCGCGCCCAGACCGGCCCCGGCTCTGGACCCATTTGGCATCCGGTTGCAGGATTCGCGGCGCGCGGGGATCATCTGCAGATGTCGCTGGCACCCGCTTACGCTTGTAAAACACCTCTTCCACGTGATGCGCTTGGATGAACGCATCAAGCCGCCCGCCCAGCACCGGCGGCATCGGCACCGCTTCGACAACCCGCTCTGGATCGCTGGCCAGCGCCTCACCCTCATAAGGGTCAACCGTCACAACCGAGACCCGCCCTTCGTCCAGCGCGACCCAGACAGACGGCTGTTTGGCGGTCAGGTTGTCGATATAGTGCCGGGTCTCACCCGAATGTAGCACGAGTCCATGATCGCCCAAATACACGGTCTGAACCCCGTCGCGATCACTCATCAATACGCCCGCGTCCAACCCTGGCAGATCAGTCATCACCGCAACTGGGCGCAAGACCCGCTCTGACCAACGGGTGACCGGCGGGTGCGACGCGGCGACAACGCCAAGGCGTAAAACCTCCTGCGGCATTACACATTCCCCGATGCTTTGGCCGCGCGCTGCGACACGGGGGCCAGCGGCAGGCCCATCGCAAGGTTCTGCGGCTTGCAGCGGATCACATTGTCATCGCCCATCCCAAGCAAAACATAGACCGGATGCCCGACCGCCGCTGGCAACAGCGCCTCTTCAGACACGAAATTGAGCGCGAAAATCCCCACAAGCTTGCCCTTCGGCACCGCCCCATCCCAGAGCGCATTGCCGATATCCGTTCCCACCGGATCCAGCCCGACGAACCACCGCAGATCGACATCCTGCACATCGAGCAGGGGCGTGACGACCACGGCGTGCCCCAGAAGATGCATCACAAAGCGTTCGATCACCGTGCCAAGCGCCGCGCGCGCCTTGGGGTCGGACCCGAAGGGCAAGACCATCGTATGTGCGTCCGACCGGCTCCAATAGGTCCAGCCATTCTCGTCGCCCAACACATCCAGCTCTTCGACACCGCTGCCCAACATCGCCGTCAACGGAGAGCTGTCCTTGGCGGCTTCGATCTCTTCGACCAACTCATCATCGGCCAGCATCAAGGCGTCATCATTCACATGGGCGCGTTGTGGCCGGAAAAAGAGTTCAGCGGCGCGCAAAACGCGGGTGTCCTCGCAACCGTCCAGCGCGTTGCGGAGGATGAGTTGCACCAGTTGGTTGTAGAAGAGCACCGGCAAGCGCACGCCGTCGCGCAAAAGCGCGAGATAGCCGTCCTCGATGCTCCCCGCCTGCAAGAGCCGGTCGCGCATCGTGATCAGGAAGGTCCAATTCTCGCGCGCGTCCTCGTCTTCCATAGCGTCGATCTCAGCCTGCGTCACGGTCGCCTGCGGTGCGGCCTGGAGCTTTGCATAGAGCGCCAGTTCCGCCGGGCAGGCCTCCTCGGGCGGCACCACTTCGGGCCGCGCCAGCCAGGCCAGGATCAGCGCATCGGTCACGTGCAGGCGGTTGTCGGCGCCCCGTTGGGTTAGATGATGGCCCGATGCGACCCAGAACTCTCTCATCGCTCCCCCTCCTCGCGGCCGAAGGCGGTCAGATCAATCTGCATCCCCGGCTCTTCTTCGTCGTCTTCGGTCTCGACGAAATGGAACGCCTTGTCATGACCCTGCAAGTAGCCTGCGGAAAACGCCGTTTCCTCGCGCGGCTTCAAGGACCGGAACTGTTCGCGCATCGCGCCGGTCTCATCGATCCGCCGGTGCAGCGCGATCAGCGTGCCCTCATCATGCCCGCGGCACAGATCGCTGGCCAGCGCGATTTCCTCCGCGCGGCGGGCAAGGCGGCGTCCAGATCGGGCGCGCCCAAATGGTGCACCAACTGATGGGCCAGCGCCAATATCGCCTGATCCTGATCGTCGCCTTGCGTTTCGCTGACAACCGCAAGGGTCGACCAGCCGAAACTTGTCACGCCCAGAAATCCGGAGCGGAAGGCAATCTGTTCCTTGCGGTTGAGGCTCTCTTGCGGTCGCCCCGCGAAGAGGAAGGTGCCCGGCACCGCCCATTCCCCGGGCTCTGCTGCCTGGGCAAAAACCACCGTGTCAGATTGGTCGAGCCGGATCGTCCGCAGCAGTCGCGTCACAGCTTTGGCCCGTCCGCGCCGCGCCAATCTGCTTTCGCCAAGCCGTTTTCGATCGACTCCACCGTCGCGTCCAGCACCCGCTCCCCCGCGTCGCTAATCGCGGCCTTCTCGGTCAACCGCCCGACATAATGCGGCGCAATGGTATCGAAACCCGCATGAATCCAGCGATCGAAATTCAGCATCAGATGCGCGGCAAAGCTTTCAACAACCGCCGGAGGGTCGGTGAACTCTTCCTCTTTCAGCGAAACAGAGCCGGGATTCTCCCCCGCCTGGTCAAGGTGATCGCGGTCCGCGATCAGTTCGACACCCAAAACCATCCAATCGGGCGGCGTGCCCTCTTCCGCGCCGGGCGCGACAGCCAGGCGCATGCCTCCCAAAAGCCCTGCATCAAGGATCACGCCGGTCGGCCAGATAAATCGCACATCACGCTCAGGCGGCGCATGGGCCGCCACCGCATCACCCAAGGCGACCATGCCGACCAACACGGCTTTGCGCGCGTCCTCCAAAGGCATGTCCGGCTCTAGCACGACAGCAAAATCCAACCGCCCCGGGCCGTTCCCACCGGCGGTCTGTTGCCAGACAAGCGTACCCGCGCCCTCCTCCGCGGCGCGGCGCTGTGCATCTTCAAACGGGCTGCCATCGGGCAGCCAATGGGCGGTATAGGGAGGGGGCAACACGAGTTGCCGCGGCTGGGCGAGTGCGTCCAAAACAGAACCTGCCTTGCATATGCTGAGAATTCAGGAGAGTCCTAACGGGAAATGCAGCAAGCGCAAGTGTTGTCCCAAACAAGGGTTGGCGACGCGCGCAAGCAACAGAAAAAGGGAGGCACACGTCTCATGGTTCATGCCGATCGCACTCGGACGATTCTGACCTGCACCTGCGAAGGCACGATGACCCCGGATGGTTCGGCGCTTGAAAAAGCCGGCTGCAGTGGCGATCCGGCGGCGCATCAGCTCTGCCGCGCGAATCTCGACAAGTTCCGCGAGGCCCTCGCGTTGGGCGGGCCGGTGACGGTGACGTGCACACAAGAAGCGCCGCTATTTCAAGAGGTTGCCGAGGCCGAAGCGCCCGGTGTCGATCTGAGCTTTGCCAATATCCGTGAAACCGCGGGCTGGACCGCTGAGGCGGCAGAAAGCGGCCCAAAAATGGCGGCCCTGGTGGCCGCGGCGGCGGTGCAACCGGCCGCCTTTTCTTATACAACAATGGAGAGCAGCGGCATCGCCCTGGTGCTTGGCCGTGATGAGGTCGCGTTGCAAGTGGCACAGGATCTGGCCGAGACGCTTGATATCACCGTGCTTCTGAAACCCGGCGCAGACGTGACGCCGCCCCGCCAAACCCGCTTCCCGGTGCTACAAGGCGCAATCCGTAAGGCCGAGGGCCATTTGGGGGCCTTCAGCCTCACCGTTGATGATTATGCCGCGCCAGAACCCTCGTCCCGCCGCATGCTCACCTTCGGGCCCGCACGCGACGGGGCGGTGTCACGGACGGATTTGGTGATCGACTTGACCGGTGACACGCCGCTCTTCGCCGCCGACGCGCTTCGCCCCGGATATTACCGCGCCGATCCGCGCGACCCTCTCGCCGTCGCCCGGTTGGTGACCACGACCTCGCAAATGGTCGGCACCTTCGACAAACCGATCTTCATCGATTTTTCAACCGATCTCTGTGCCCATTCCCGCAATGAAATCACCGGCTGCACCCGCTGCCTGTCGCTCTGCCCGACCGGCGCAATCATGCCCGATGGCGACAGCGTGGTGATCGATCCGAATATCTGCGCCGGATGCGGCCAATGCGCCGCAGCCTGCCCAACGGGCGCGGCATCTTACGCCCTGCCCGATGTGTCAACGGTGGCCCGCCAATTGCGAGCGGGGCTGCGGGCTTGGCACGATGCAGGCGGCGCGCTGGCTCCGGTCGTGCTGTTCCACGACGCCGATCATGGCGAGCCGCTGATCGACGCCTCGGGCCGCTATGGTAACGGCCTGCCGGCGCATGTGATCCCCTTTGCCATCAACGAGATTTCCCAGGTCGGTCCCGAGGTGATGGCCGCCGCGCTTGCCTATGGTGCGGCGGCTGTGGCGCTTCTGGGCCGGGCCCGCCCCTTGCATGATCTTGCAGGGCTGGAGGCCGGGCTGGCGCTGGTGTCCGAGGTCGCCGAAGCGACAGGTCACGGCCCGTGCACCCTGATCGAAACCGACGACCCGGACCAGTTGGAAACCGCACTGGCCGCCCTGCCCCGCACGCCACGCCGCGACGCGCCCGCAGGCTTCCTGCCGCCGGAGGACAAGCGCGGGCTTCTGGTCATGGCCTTTGCTGAGATGAACCGAGCCGCGCCGACCCCGGCGACAAAGGTGCCGCTTCCGAAAGGCGCGCCTTTCGGCACGGTCGTCGTTGATACCGATGCCTGCACCTTATGTATGGCTTGCACCGGCGCTTGCCCCGCCAATGCGCTATTGGATAATCCCGAAGCACCAATGTTGCGCTTCACCGAAACCGCCTGCGTGCAGTGCGGGCTCTGCGAACAAACCTGCCCAGAAGACGCGATTTCCTTGGTACCGCAAGTCGATTTCGAGGCGTGGGAAACCCCCAAGCGCATCTTGAATGAAGAGCCTGCCTTCTGCTGCACCTCTTGCGGGAAGCCGTTTGCGACCCAGAGCGCGATCTCGCGGATTCAAGAGAAGTTGAGCACGCACTGGATGTTCGTTGGCGACGATGGCGATAGGCGCCTGAAGGTCCTTGAAATGTGCGAAGATTGCCGCGTCGAGGCCGTGGTCAACGAAGGTTTCGACCCGCATGCCGAAGACACCCGGCGCGTGCGCACAATCGAGGATCACATCGCCGAAGAAGATCGCGGCAAACCACACTGATCCCGAGAAAGCCCCGGACTCGCTGTCACCGCACCAAAGCGGCCCCCTCGGCCAATGCGGACAATTTGGCATAGGCGATGTCGGGGTCGACCGCCCCGAATCCGGCAAATGTTCCGAAGCCGCAGTCTGATCCAGCGATCACCCGATCGGCCCCGACGATGTTCACGAACCGCTCAAGCCGTTCGGCCACAAGCGCGGGATGCTCAACGAAATTGGTGGTGGTGTCGACGACACCGGGCACCAACACTTTGTCGTCGGGAATATCCGATTTGCGGTCGCGAAACACAGCCCATTCATGGCCATGGCGCGGGTTCGATGTTTCAAACAGCACGTAACGGGCCTTGGCACGCATCAAAGTGTCAAACATCTTGGCCATCGGGATGTCGCAGACATGCGGCCCCTCATAATTGCCCCAACAGATGTGAATGCGGATCTTTTCCTCTGGCACATCCTGCAGCGCGTGGTTCAAAGCTTCGATATGGGACGCAGCGATTTTCAGGAACTCGTCATCGCTCAGATCGTTGAACAACATGTGCCGCGACAAGGCGAGGTCGGGACAATCCAGCTGGAGGTCGAGCCCGCTGGCAACGATGGTCTCGTATTCTTCCTTCATCGCGTCGGCCAGTGCGGCGAGATAGGCGTCGCGGGTTGGATAGTGATCGTTCTGCAAAAACAGAGAGATCACACCTGGCGACGCAGCATTCATAAATCCGCGTGAAACCCCATGTTCGGCCATGGCGCGTTTGAGGTTCGCAATGTCCTTCTGCAACTCCCCCTGGCCCTTGGATGTCACCTCTCCAACACACATCGGGCGAGCATATTTTGGCGTACCGCCATCCGCGGCCAGCCGTTTCAGAAAGGTCGGGAATTTTTTCAGGTCCGCCGGTGCATTGCGCGGGCTGTCCCCGTCAAATCCGGTATAGCGATCCTTGACATAGGTCGCATAGCTGATCTTCGAGGTTTCGCCGTCCGAGACGATCTGAACGCCTGCATCCTTTTGCTTCTGTACAGTCTCGGACACTGCCGCTGTCATGCAGTTGTCGAACGCGGCTTGGTCGAAAGCGTCGCCGCGTTCTCGGGCAAAGATGAAATCGACCACGTCTTGTGACCGCGGCAAAGAGCCCACATGGGTCGTCAAAATCTGTGTCATATGGGCTCTCCTGTTTGTTTAGGCCGCTGACCAAGTGGCGCCAGCCGGATCATCCGTCGCAGTGACCCGATACAAGCTGGCCTCACCAGTCATCGAAGGTTCGAGACTATGGGCCTCACCCGGCAGCAGAAGCGCCGTGTCGCCCGGGTTCAACGCGGTCTCGCCACCGTCCCAACACAGCTTCCAATACCCGCGAACCGGCATCAGAACCGTGTGTTTTTCGGGGCTATTCCTGTCGGTCGGGATCGATCCGCGCGTCAGAAAATCCACCTCAAACCCGGGCTTATCTTTCAGCAGCGCGTCTTCACCGATCACCTTCGCAGGCTTGTCATGGGGCCAGCGCCATCAAATCCCAATAGCGAGCGACATAGTCCCGCACCACGGCCTCAACCGGCACTTCTGGGAACGCTTTCAGTTGATCCTCCGACAGAAGCGGCATCGGCTGCACATCTGGTGGCAGTGTTTCGCCCCTTTTGCTGTCGTAGAGCACGCCATTGTCACCCAGGATCAATCCGTGTTCTTTCGCATCTTCAATCACTTGCGGGGCCCAGGTTACACCGCCACCGGCATCGTCACCGCCCAGGATGGCCATGATCATTCCGTAATCCGTGCCGATATTCTCGAAGCCGCGGAAGATACCGGTGGGAATGTTGAAGATATCGCCTTCCTCGGCCACGAACTCCCCGGCATTGCCCCATCTGCCCCAGAAGAACCGCCAGCGGCCCTTCAGAACGAAGAACACTTCGGCGGTTGTGTGGCTGTGGAGGGAGTTTCGGCATTTCGGCGGCTGACCAGCCGCGCCAATGTTGAACCCCGGCGTCTCGCGGATATGCACATGCTGATCGGGGGATTCGGATACGCCCCCGCCGATAATGGTGAAGTTTTCCTTCTGATCGCTGCCCGGCGTATGCGCGTCGATAAAGGCGGTTTTGCAGGGTTTGAGGTCGCCGTAGCGGACAATACGGTCCTGAATTGTGGCGGTCGTCATGTTGAGAATCCTTTGATGCGTTCGGAACATAAGAGAATGGCTAGACTTCTCTTATGTCCCGGGCGGACGCAGGTTCAGACGGCGCGCACGCAAGCTTTGGCGGAACGCATGGAACCGTCGCATGGCCTGCGTCTCTCTTAGGCCGGTGAGCCGATCCGTATGAGGTGCTAGAAAGCCCATTTAGAGATTCCCGGTCTGTAGCAGGATCTGCTTCCAAATCGCGGTATCGTCGAACAAGGCCCATTCCCGGCGCAGCTTGACCTGCCCCGGGATCACCGCGCCAAACTCGGCATGAGACATGCCCATCACATGCACTTTGGCACCTGTGGGCGTACCAAACCTGCCATGGCCGAAATGGGTGCCGGTCAGGCTCCATCGGAGGGCGGCGCGCGGCGGCATATTTGCGTCGTCGCGCCCGATCTGGTGATGGATTTGAAACACCGCGTCTGGAAACGCGGCGCGCAGGCCCATCCAAAACCGATCGACCGATGCGTAGGAATGCCCGATGTCACCGCCCGGATATGCGGTTTCGACTGCGCGGTCATATTCGGCCTCGATCACGGCCATATCGGCGCCCATGATCCGGGTCAGAATATCAGCGTAGCGCTGGCCCCATTCATCTGAGTTCCCGCGCCCTGTATAAGGCCCCGCAATATCGTTTTCCGGCGTTAGAGGCTGCGCGCAGGCCTCTGGCCCCCCTCACGTGCGATCAGATCGCGGGTATAGTCGACCGGATCCCATCCCATCTGACGCAGGATTGCGCTTTGATCCCGGATCAGCCACTCGTCATCAATCGCGTTATTCTTCGCATGGCAATCGGCAATGATGCGATAAACCAAGGGCTTACCGGTCGCCTTGCCATAGACACCCTCACCCAAATGGGTTGCCGTCGACAAGATGCGGTGGCTCGACAGCATCCCCTCTTCCGGCGTGCCCGACCAAATCACATCCTCGCCCAAAAGCGTTCGATCTGGAAACTCCGCCAAGGTCGCCATCGTTGCGCCGATCACGTTCTGATTGCCCGTCGACACCCCGCCCGGCATCCGCACCACAATGTCTGGCGCATAGTAGTCATGCAGGGTCGCGATGCCGCGATCTTCCCAAATCTCCTTGGTGATGCCGATGATGTAATCCGGGAAATTGGCGAATTTCGGGTCAAACCCCTTCATGACGACCATCCTTTGGGAATGCGGGCTGAGCTGCGCAAAATGAGCTCGCCATCAATTTCGATCCAACCCGGCTCCGGCGCATCATTGGCCATCTGGCTCATCAGAAGCTCAACCGTGCTGTCCACCATCCGGTTGACCGGCTGCCTGACTGTCGTCAGATCATAAGACGCCCACCCGGCAAGCGGGACGTCATCATATCCGACAATCGAGATGTCTTGCCCAACCGTGATCCCGGCCTCCCGCAGCGCGTCCATCACCGCAAAAGCCATGTGATCATTGCCAACGAAGATCGCGTCGGGGATCGTGTCGCCCTGAATAAGCTGGCGCGCGCATTCCATCGCGACGGGCCGTTTGTACATCCCGTCGATCAACGCGAAGGGCTCCATTCCCGCCTGCTGCAGGGTTTCTACGAAGCCCGCTTGGCGATCGCGCCCGGTCGAGCTGCCTTGCCACCCAGCAATATGGGCAATCCGCTTATGCGCACCCGCCAGTAAGAATTCCGCAACCTTGCGCCCGCCGGCATGATTGGTCGACGTGACACACGAAAACCCATCACCCTCCTGGCCCCGGTTGAACAACACAATCGGGATGCCCGCATCGCGCGCGCGATCCGCAAGACCCGAGGTCATCGAAACCGATGCGGCGATAATGCCATCCACTTGATAGTCCATCAGGTCTTGGACAACGGCCTCGACCCCATCGACGGAGTTTGGCGCGGTAAAAATCAAGATATGATAGCCCTGCGCCTGTAAGGCATTCGACAGGGCCTCAAGCGCGACGGGATAAAACTGATTATCCAGATAGGAGACGACAAGCCCGATGATCCGGCTTTTGCCCGAGACCATGGCGCGGGCCAGGACATTGGGGCGGTAACCCAGCTCATCAGCGGCCTTGCGGACCTTTTCGACGGTCTTTTTCGACGCCGACGCCCCGGGGGTAAAGACCCGGCTGACCGCCGATTGGCTGACCCCGGCCCGGGCGGCGACTTCAAAGGATGTGACCTTGGTTTTACTCATCACTCCGCAGTCCACCCGCCATCAATGATCAGGGCCGTTCCGGTGATCAGCGCAGACGCATCCGAGGCCAGGAACTGGACGGCGCCCATGATGTCTTCGACCTTGCCAATCCGCCCGAGTTTGATCTTCTCTTCGATCCAGGCGCGGCGTTCTGGCCTGTCAAACGTCTGCTTGGTCAAAGGCGTTTCAATGAAGGTCGGGCAGATCGTATTGACCCGAATGCCCTTGCGACCCCATTCGATCGCCATGGATTTTGTGAACCCTTCGACTGCGTGTTTGGTGGCGGCATAAACCGCGCGATCCGGCCCGCCGACCTTGGCCATCTGGCTGCTGATATTCATCAGAGACCCCGGCTTTCCCGCCTTGATAAGGCCCTTTGCCACGGCTTGGGTCAGGAAATAGGCGCCCTTGACGTTTAGCCCCGCGACAACGTCGAAATCCTCTTCGGTCGTCTCCTCCGCCGGGCTGTGCCGGGCGAAACCGGCGCTGTTGACGAGAATGTCGAAGGGGCCATGTTCGGCCACCGCGGATTGGGTGGCCAACACGTCCGACACATCCAGCACAAGCGCGCGGGCCATCATCCCCGCCGCAGACATAGTGGCGACCAGATCGTCGAGCGCGTCCTGGCGGCGCGCGGCAACGGTGACCTCTGCCCCAGCTTCCCCCAGAGCCACCGCGCAGGCGAGGCCGATGCCAGAGGACGCCCCCGCAACCAGGGCGCGTTTGCCATCAAGACGAAAAGACGGTGTATGCGGAAGATCCATCACGCCGCTCCCAAAGGAAAAGAGACAACACCCGGCACGCGCGCCTTGTTAAATTCACGCAGCCGGGCAAACACATCGACACCCAGTTGGCGATACACGTCCAGCAGGTCAATAAGCACCCAATTCTCGCGGATTTTTCGGCCCTCAATGCGCCAAAAATCTAGCGAACGGAGGGTAATCCTCTTGCCGGATGGGACAATTCCCAACCAACCATCGGCGGTGAGTGTCTGTGCCATATTGGGCCACCCTGTCACAGCCACGTAGTTGTTGTCGCCAAAGAAATGATGGGTCACCGCGCCCTTGTGCTGGCCACGATCTGGCATCGCGTTGAGGAACGGAACCTGATGCCAGGTTCGAAATCCCGCAATGCCCCGCGCCGACCCAATGCCGGCGGGGCCATACCAGTTCATCGCAGGATGCCAGAACCGCGGCAGCTGCATCACATCGGGGCCACCGTCCTTGGGATGGCGCACCATCTGCGACAGCATTTCGATGATCAGATCGCAACTGGCTTGGCTCTGCGCCGCATCCCGCGCCGCCCGTATCAGGCCATCGTCAGACGCCGGGCCGGGGACGCAGAATTCCCGCCCCAATGACGGCACAAGCGGCCATGCCCCGGCTTGCATCATCACTTCGGGCAAGTCCCAGATCGCCTGAACCTCCACCACCTTTCCATCCTCGAACCGATAGAACTCGTGAAACCGCATATGAGTCAGATGGCCGGTGGGCGGGATGTCCAACAACGGTGCCACAAAGGTTCCAACAAAATGGCCCGCGCAGCCGACCCAAGCCTCCCCCGCCGCGGTATCGCCCGCCATAACGATCCAGTCGCGGCGTTCGACGTCCGGCCATGCGGCGTGCAGTACGGCCAGAGCATCATTGAAAAACGCATCCGGCCCGATCAGGTCGCCAAATGGGTGACATAAGTGGATGACCGCATCCGGGGCGATGACCGCATCCAAAGCAGCCTGTAGCCCACCCGCACCCCAATCATATTGGGCGACGCGCAGCGGACCGAGCGCTGCTTGGTTGGCTGCATGGGCAGATGTCATTCCGCCGCCGCCCCGTAAGGTATGTTTTTACCGCCATAGCGCCGCACCCGCAGATTGCACTGCTCCGCATGGCCCACAAACCCCTCCAGAAGGCAGAGCCGCGAGCCATATTCGCCAATCATCGCGGCGGCTTCATCGGTTGTGACGCGCTGATAACTGTGCGTTTTCAGGTATTTCCCAACCCAAAGGCCGCCGGTATAGCGCCCTGCCTTCATCGTCGGCAGCGTGTGGTTTGTGCCAATCACCTTGTCGCCATTCGCGACATTCGTGCGCGGCCCGAGGAAAAGCGCGCCATAAGAATGCATGTTTTCAAGATACCAATCATCGCGATCGGTCATGACCTGCACATGCTCATAGGCCATGTCATTGGCGGCCTGCAGCATCTCGTCATGGCTATCGCACAACACAACATCGCCGAAATCGCGCCAACTGGCCGAGGCCGTCTGCGCGGTGGGCAGGATGGCGAGGATTCGGTCGATTTCGACCAGGGTTTCCTCGGCCAATTTGCGCGAATTGGTGATTAGGCAGGCAGGTGAGTTGAAGCCATGTTCCGCCTGCCCCAAAAGGTCCGTCGCGCACATCTCGGCATCAACGGTGTCGTCAGCGATCACCATGGTTTCGGTCGGGCCCGCAAAAAGATCGATCCCCACACGGCCAAAAAGCTGACGCTTTGCTTCGGCCACGAAAGCATTTCCAGGCCCAACCAGAAGATGCACCGGCTCGATCGACTCTGTTCCAATGGCCATGGCGCCCACGGCCTGGATCCCACCCAAGACATAAATCTCGTCGGCCCCACCCAAATGCATCGCCGCGATGACCGCCGGGTTCGGCTCGCCATTGAACGGCGGGGTGCAGGCGATGATCCGGGGAACACCGGCAACCTTGGCCGTGGCCACCGACATATGAGCGCTGGCCACCATCGGGAACTTTCCCCCGGCACATAGCAGCCCACAGACTGAACCGGGATGTTCTTGTGGCCCAGAATGACGCCCGGCAAGGTCTCAACCTCGATATCCGTCATGCTGGCGCGTTGTGCTTTGGCGAAGTTGACCACTTGCTCATGTGCAAAGCGGATGTCGTCCAGGTCCCGCGGGCTGACCTTCGCAATCAGTGCATCGATTTCCGCGGTGCTGAGCCGATAGGACGGCCGATCGTATTTGTCGAACTTCACCGCCAGTTCCTGCACCGCCGCGTCGCCCCGCGCCTCGATATCGGCCAGGGTCTCCGCGACAACCGCGCTGACCTTGGCATTGTCATCGGCTTTCTCGGCGTCGGATTTGCTGCGTTTGAGGTACTCGATGGCCATCTAATCTTCCTTAGGGTTCGGGTGCGGCGGCCGCCGCTCGCCCCGGTCATATGCTTCCCAGCCATGGCCGCCAAAGACGTCCACGCCCAACTGTGCGGCGACATGGGCGAAATCGACATTCACCCAGTTGTCGACGATCTTGCCGTCCACCACTTTCCAGAAATCCATGTAGCGGATCTCGACGCGCTTCCCCGTCGCGGGGATGCCGAGGAACGCGCCACTATGCGTGGCCTCCTGGCGCCCAAAGGCCGCGGCCCATTCGCCCATGTAAAGCCGCGCCTCATCGATGCAGACCTTGTCAGAGAAGGCCGCTTGAAACGGACGCTGCCAGTTTTCCTGAAACTCTTTCAAACCGGTCTTGGTGCCGCAGCCTGTGTTGCCCAACCAACGAAACCCCTCGGCAAAGAACTCACCGATATCATCGATGCGATGGTCATTCAGGCCATCAACCATGCCCTCGATCACCGCGCGCGTCGCCTCGGTCTTGGACATGTCGGTGTCCCGGCTGAGCGTCGCCTGTTCTGGTCGCGCGCCTTTCATCCTTTCACCGCCCCCGCGGTCAGGCCGGATACAATCTGGCGTTGGAAGAACATCACAAGGATGAAGAGCGGTGCGGTCGCCGACACAACCGCCGCCACCGCAAACATCACATTGCCCTCTGTCTGCGTCGTGCCCAGGAAGGCCGCGATTGCCGGAACCATGGTGCGGTTGCTTTCGCTCAGCAGCATCGAGGTCACCGCGAAGTCGTTATAAGCCAGCAGGAAACTGAACAGACCCGTCGTGATCACGCCGGGCCACATCACCGGCACAATCACGTGGCGAAACGCCTGAAACTGGGTGCAACCATCGACCTTGGCACTTTCGTCCAGCTCTTTGGGAATATTCTGAAAAAAGCTGTGCAACATCCAGAGTGTGAAAGGCTGATTGATCGCAACCAGCACGATGATCGTCGTTGGAAGAATGCCCCAAAGGTTCCATTCAAAAAACGGTAGAAGGTATCCGGCGACCAGCGTGATCGGAGGCATGGCCCGAAAGATCAGCGCAATGATCAACAGCCAAAACGTGTAGCGAAAACCTGAGCGCGACAGGGCATAACCGCCCAAGGTGCCAATGGTCAAAGACGTGCAGACCACAAAGAAACACACGATGAATGTGTTCAGCACAGAGCGCCAGAACTCCTCTTGCACCCATGCGCCTTCATACCCCGCGCCGGTGAAGGCGTTGCCATGGGTGTTTTCGGTGTTTTCGCCGGTCAATGCGTTGGTCCAATCGGCGATCGAGAAGAAATCGAGTTCGACCTTGAACGACCCCCACAGGGTCCAGAGGAACGGGAAGGCCGCCAGGATCAGCCAGATGATGACAAAGCCATTGGTGGCCAGTTTCAGGCCGGTTGGCGTGCGTTGTGCTTTCGATGCCATGTCAGTGCTTGCCCTTAAAATCGCGCCATGTGCGGACCAGAACGGGCGACAGCAGGATCGCGACGCCGATGATCGTCATGACGGATGTGGTGGAGGCTGCGGAAAGCTGCCGGGTTTCGCCGCCAAGGTCGTTGAAGATGATCCAGCTCAGCGATGTGGCATGGGCCGAGGCCGAGAACCCCACGATCGGCTCAAACACCCGGAAGTTATCCATGAGCTGAATGAGCGCCACGAACGTGACCAATGGCATAAGATGCGGGATGACGACGAACCGGACCTGTTGCCAGCGGGTCGCGCCATCAATCTGCGCCGCCTCAAGCTGATCCTTGGGCAGGGTCTGCAACCCGGCATAAAAGACGACAAAGGCAAAGGGCGCTGAGTGCCAAACCCCATAGACAATCAGCATGACCCATGTCAGCCCGGTTGAGGCTCTCATCGACAGATCGGGGTCGTTCGCGGCCCATTGCAGGAATGTTCCGATGATCCCACGGCTATCGATCATCCAAACCAGGATGAGAGAGCCAACAAGGGGTGTCACGATCATCGGCAAAAGCGAGAAGAAGATCACCAAGCCCTTGAGATGGCGGTGTAACGTGTTGACTGCCAGCGCAATGATCAACCCGAGGATGATCAAAAGCGGCGTCACGGTGAACGTGTAGGTCAGCGTGAAGGCCATCGCGCGGTAGAAGGGCAGATTGCCGAGCGCATCGAAAAACGTGCCTAAATCACCGGACGTGCGCCAAGCCTCGGCCACTTCACTGACGGCCAGATGCCCACGGTCGAGATAGATATCCAGCCCCACAAAGCGACCCAGAGGCTGCGCATCGCGCAAAGCCTGCGTGGCCTCTTGATCGATTGTCGTTTCTTCCCTGCATCCGAACGGACCGCAGCTTTCGACCGTCGTGAGCACGGCCTCATGCGGGGCAAACAGCGATTGCATCACCACCGACACGATGGGCGCCGCGATGAACAACAACATCGCCAGCCCTGTGGGCAGGAAAAACCAAAAGAAAGTACGATGTTTCATCGGATTTCTGTCGCCGTCATGCTCAGGAAGAATTGGAACGGAGGGGGGTCACACCCTCCGCAAGGGCATTACTGGAGGAAGCCTTGCTCACGCGCGGCGGCGGTATAGGCCGCCTCCACATCTGCGAGGGCCTGCTCCGCGCTTTCATTGCCTTGCATGAAATCGGCCAGCTCATTGCCAAGCGCCGTATGCAGCAGGCCCATATAGGGCAGCATCGGATACGGGATGGTGCCCGCTTCGGCCGCCGCGAAAACGCCGACTGCGGCATCCGTCGGCTCATAGCCAGGGATCAGCCAGACGGCTTGCGCCGCAACCGCCTCGTCTTCCAGGATATCCGGGCGGATACCGTTCATCATGGCGATGAAAGTCGCCTCGGCCTCTGCATCGCTGATGTTGCTGGCCACGGTCCAGCCGTCCCACCAAAGCGTTGATGCCGGGATATCACCGCCGCCAACCGTCATCGGCCCGGCAATGGCAAACCCGTCAATCACACCCTGCGGCAGGCCATCAACGTCCAACATGGTGGCCGCACGGCTGCCCCACATATTCATCAACGCCACATTGCCGGCGCGGAATTCGGCGTTGGTCGCGTTGCTGTCATGGGTCAGGAAGTCGGGGTTCATGTAGTCTGAAAGCGACCGCATCATTTCGAGCGCGGCAAGACCTGCTTCGGAGTTGACGTTGGGAACCGCCGTTCCGGGTTCGAAATGTGTGCCCCCATATCCGAGGAACATGTTGTTGAATTCCTGCGCCAGGTTCCAGCCGGAGGCGTAAGCGCCGCCCACAGGGTTCTCCATGATGCCCTGGTCGCGGATCATCTCGGCCGCAGCCAGCATTTCCTCATAAGTGGAGGGCGGTTCCACGCCGATCTGTTCCAGAATGTCGGCTCGGTAAACCAAATGCTGCGCGTTTGCCATAAAGGCCACGGCCATCACCTCTCCACCGATGGTGATCAACTGGTTTGAATTCAGACCCTCGCCATGGGCGGCCACCAGATCACCCAGCGGGCGGATCACGTCCTCATTCATCAGCGCCACAATCGACGAATTTGCAATGATCGCCGTGGTGTATTCCGCAGGGGTGCCCTGCATCCCCGGAAGGTTAATCGACTGGTGTTCCGATGTGAGGTTCGTGGACACCTCTGCGCCAGTGCATTCCTGCGCCCCGGCCCCCACGGTTTGAATCGCCGGGAACTCATTGCCAACCACACTAACCCGCGCGTCAATCTCGCAGCCCAATGCTGCGGTTGCGGTCACGATTGCAAACACACTTGTTGTTGTCAGACTTCTTAGAAACATGTTTTCCTCCCTGTTTCCGTTCGCGATGCGTCCTGAAACCCCGCATCTTTCCTCAGCCGCTCAGCCCATTGGACGTGAGCAACCTCGGCATCAGTCATCGATCCGCGCCCCCGTTGTGGCATCGAACAAATGCACATGTTCGGTGGGAACGCGGATCGAGATCATGTCATCGATTTCGGCGCGGAATGTTTTGTCCGTCTTCGCACTGACCAATGCCCCGCCGATCCGAACACTGACCATTGTGGCGTCGCCAAGCAGTTCCAGCGTATAGATCGGCGCCGTGATCTGCCCGCCGCTTCGCGCACACCTCCGCGTCCTCGGCTCGAAAGCCGAGCGTTACGGGGCCGTCCGGCACATTAAGGCCAGAAATCGCCGTCCGCTCCGCACTGAAAACACCGCCCGCGACATCGCCTTCCATCAGGTTCATGGCCGGGCTGCCGATGAAGCTCGCCACGAATGTGTTTGCCGGGCGATCATAGATCTCGGTCGGGCTACCGACCTGCTGAACGACGCCCTTTTCCATCACGACAACACGGTCGGCCAAGGTCATGGCTTCGATCTGGTCATGGGTCACATAGATTGTCGTCACAGCCAGTTCGTGGCTGAGGTTCTTGATCTGCGCCCGCGTCGAGACGCGCAGCTTCGCATCCAGGTTCGAAAGCGGCTCATCCATCAAAAACACATTGGGCTCTCGCACAATTGCGCGGGCCAGCGCGACACGCTGCCGCTGACCGCCGGACAGCTCGGCCGGTTTGCGATGCAAGAACTCATCCAACTCAACCATCGCGCTGGCGCGGCGGACCTTTTGCTCATGGCCCGCCGGGTCGATCCCCCGCACGCGCAGGGGAAAGCGGATGTTTTCGTAGACGTTCATGTTGGGGTAAAGCGCGTAGCTCTGAAACACCATCGCCACATCGCGATCTTTGGGTTCAAGATCATTCACGACCTTATCGCCGATCCTGATTTCCCCATCCGTCGGGTCTTCCAGCCCGGCGATCATACGCATGGTTGTCGTCTTGCCGCAGCCCGAGGGCCCAAGCAAAACCAGAAACTCACGATCCGCGATCGTGAGGTCGAACTTATCGACACCTACGAATGACCCCCAGCGCTTTGAAACGCCCGCCAAAGTGATCTCGGCCAAGATCGTCCTCCCCGTGGAATCGGTTTTTGCATACCTTTGCAAAAAGGCTAGACACCCGCGTCAAAAACGGCAAGATATTTTTGCAGACGCATGCAAAAATCACGAGTTCGGACAGTTTTATGGAACATTTTCAAAGCGCTAAAGACCTGGTCAGAGCGCATCACGCGGCGCTGGATCAGGCTCAGACAGCGGATTTGCTACCGGCCCTGGCGGATTTCGCATCCGCGGGTTACCTCTGGCGAGGGTTCCATCCCTTTGGCGAGTTGCACGGCGCCGAGGCAGTTGCAGAGACCTTTTGGTCGCCACTCAAAACCGCGCTCACGCGGCTCCAGCGACGCGAAGACATCTTCTTCGCGGGCCGAAATCAGATGGATGATGGCGAAAGCATCTGGGTCGTTTCGATGGGGCATCTGATGGGCCTCTTTGACGCGCCTTGGCTCGGCATAGCTCCTACCGCGAAGATGGCCTTTCTCCGCTATTGCACATTTCACCGCGTCGAGGAAAACCAGATTGCCGAGACCGCGATGTATTTCGATATTCCGCACCTGATGGCGCAGGCCGGTCAAAGCCCATTTTCCAACCAGACCGCCGCGCATTTGGTCCAACCCGGCCCACAAACCCATGATGGCCTTCTCTATGAAGATCAGCCTGCGGCAGAGGGCCAAAAGACGCTCGCGGCCATCAACGCGATGATCCGCGACCTCGGCCAATGGCGTTCAGGCCTGCCGCTGGAAGAGGAACTGGCGCAGACATGGCATGATGACATGATTTGGTGGGGGCCCGAGGGGATTGGGTCCACCTACTCCATCGAACGCTATGCCAAGCAGCACGCAGCGCCGTTTCGCGCCGGTCTGACAGATCGGTCCGTCACGTCGCATATCGCCCGCTTGGCCGAGGGGAACTATGGCGGATTTTTCGGCTGGCCGAACTTCACCGCCCGCCCGACCGGAGGGTTCATGGGCCTGCCCGGCAGCGACACCGCCGGAGAGTTCCGCGTGATCGACATCTACCGGCGGGAGGGGGACAAGCTGGCCGAGAATTGGGTCTTCATCGACCTACTTCATTTCTGGAAGACGCAGGGCTTTGACTTCCTGGCCGAAGCGCAACGCCATCGATCATGAGCGCAGAGGATCACCCTAGCATCGGACGCGAAACCCGGCGCAGCGCGGCGGATATTCTCAGGTCGCGCCAACCTCGCAGAAGACGGCTTCATGATCCGAAAGCGGTGTGCCATCCGGATCAAGCGACGGCAGAAGTGGACCCGGCTGGCCGGTCAAACCCCGCGCGCAGAACCAATCAAGCTTCATCCGCCGCGTGTCGTGCGGCGTGATCAAGCTGTTACGGGTCGTGATCCCCTCCGGTGTCAGATCCCAATGATAACCCCGGTCCCGCGCCAGATCGAACAACGTCTCGGACCGCCAGTCATAATCGGGCGGCAGGTGATTTCCAGTGTTTAGATCGCCGCCGATGAGCACAGGCAAACCAGGCGCAAATACATCAACCTCGTCGAGCAGCTTGGCAAATTGCACATGACGATAGGCAACGTCCGCGTTGCTCTCCAAATGGGTTGAGACAACACAGATCGGCCCCGATGCGCCGGGCAAGATCGCCGCCACGGCCATCCGTCCGCCCATCCGCGGCTGCTCCGTGTCACCCGCACCCGCGTTGTCTGTGACAAACCAATGCCCGTCTTCGTCGAGGCGGAAGAGAGCCACCTGATCAAACGGCACCGAGGAGAGAATGCCGTTGCCGTGCCAGCCGCGTTCATTGAATTCTTGGGTGCAAAACTGCCGCTCGGTTGGGCCGCCAAGATCCATCTCGAAAAACTCGACGCCATACGCATAGGCCATGCCAAGCTCGGCGGCCATCTCGGCAGTCGTATGGCGCTGCGCTGTCCGCGCCATGCCGTTATCCATCTCACTCAAAAGCACAATTTTGGGGTCGTGGCCTGCAAGATGGATCGCACTTTTGGCGGGGAATAGGCAGCGTTCGACGTTCCAGGCGGCAACCTTGAAGCGCGGTGGCAGCGTGGTCGCTGCGGCCTCACCGCCCAGTTCCACGCCGCTCATAGCGGGCATCTCGGATAACAGGGCCCGATGCGCGTCTGCCGTGCGGGGCGCCGATAAGATACGGGCACGGTCTGCCTCGGTGATCCAAGGCAGTTCCGCAAAGATCTGTGTCACAAACGCTGGCCCTTTTCGGCGTCGAAGAGGTGCACAGCATCGGGTTTCAGCGCCAATCGCACCGGCCCCCGGCTTCTGCGGCTTCGTCCTTCTGAACGCTGACAGAGAAGGCCTGACCGCCCAGTTGCCCGTGAAGCAGACGTTGCGCGCCCAGTTCTTCGATGATCTGCACATCGAAGGGCAAATCGCCTTCGGCTGTCAGCATCACATCTTCGGGCCGAATGCCGACCGAAACCGCGCCCGCCGCAGCCCCTTGCCCGACTTGCGACAGCGCCGGACCACCATCAATGGTTATGCGGCCATTCGCGGCGGTCCCCTTCAACAAGTTCATTGGCGGCGCGCCCATGAAACTGGCCACGAAGGTCGAGGCCGGATGGCCATAAATCTCCGCCGGCGTCCCGATTTGTTCGATCCGGCCCGCATTCAACACAATGATCCGATCCGCCATCGTCATTGCTTCGACCTGGTCATGGGTCACATACATTGATGTCACGCCCAAACGCCGCTGAAGCGCGCGGATTTCGATCCGCATCTGGTGGCGCAGTTTCGCGTCGAGGTTTGAGAGCGGTTCGTCAAAGAGGAACAGTTCCGGGTCGCGCACAATCGCCCGCCCCATGGCCACCCGCTGCCGCTGACCACCCGAAAGCTGGCTGGGCCGACGGTCGAGATACTCCGAAAGGTTCAGCATCGCCGCCGCTTCGCGCACCTTCTGGTCGATCTCGGCCCGCGGCAGGCCCCGGTTTTTCAAGCCGTAGCCCATGTTTTTAGCCACGGTCATATGCGGATAAAGCGCGTAATTCTGGAACACCATCGCGATATTGCGATCTGCCGGGTCCACATCGTTGACCGGCTCCCCCCGATCGACAGCGTGCCCTCGGTGATCTCTTCCAGGCCTGCCACCATCCGCAGAAGCGTGGATTTCCCGCAGCCCGACGGGCCCACCAGGACGACCAACTCCCCGTCGGGTATATCGAAGCTACACGGTTGAAGCGCCTCGTGCCCGTTGGGATAGGTCTTGCGTACAGTATCGAGCGTCACATTTGCCACGTGATTTGATCCTTACTTATCGGATTCCGTCAGGCCCTTGACGAACCAGCTCTGGAAGAAAATGACGATGAGCACCGGCGGCACCATGGCGATGATCGCCAGCGCTGCGGCCTCTCCGTATTCGGGGGTGGTGGAGCCATCGGCATAGGCTTGAATGATCTGCCGGATGCCGCGCACCAGGGTGAAGAGGCTCTCATCGGTCGTGATCAGCGTGGGCCAGAGATACTGGTTCCAACCGAACACGAACATGATGATGAACATCGCTGCGATCATAGTGCGGCTGAGTGGCACCAGAATGTCGATGAAGAATTTCACCGGCCCTGCCCCATCAATCCGCGCGGCCTCAATTAGTTCTTCGGGAACGGACCGGAAGAACTGCCGGAAGAAGAAGGTCGCTGTGGCCGAGGCGATGAGCGGCACGATCAAGCCGGTATAGGTATTGGCCAGCCCCATATTCTGGATCACTTCGTAAGACGGCAAGATCCGCACTTCTAGGGGCAAGAGCAGCGTGGTGAAGATCATCCAAAACGCCAATGTGCCAAACCGCAGTTGGAAATAGACAATCGCATAGGCCGCCATCATGCCGACGATGATTTTGCCTATAGCGAAGCCAAGACCCAGGATCAGTGAGTTGGTCAACATAGTCACGCCATTCACACTGTCGGTGAAGCCGCCATATTCAAACAACGCCGCGTCGTAATTCTCGACCAACTGATCGCCGAACCAGAATTGTAGGCCCTCGCGGTGAATGGTGATGTCATCATGGCTCGAACTGGCCAGCATCATCCAGACCGGCACCAGCATCAAAAGCGCCCCGAGGATCAGGATAACATGGTCGCCCACATGGCCCCAGCGGATGCGCCGACGGCGCCGCTGCACCGGCGTAGCGGCGGCGGGGATGGTGGCAGTGCTTGTTTCACTCATATCGGTCATCGTGCCCCTCCCTTCACGTGTAATGGATGCGGCGTTCCAAGAAACGGAACTGCACAATGGTTAGGATCAAGACCAGCACCATCAACACGACCGATTGCGCCGAGGAGCCGCCAAGGTCACCGCCCCGGAACCCGTCGACGAACACTCGATACACCAGTGTCATCGGGTTGTTGCCCGGCTCGCCCTTCACCAGCGTGTCGATGATGCCGAACGTGTCGAAGAGCGCGTAGGTGATGTTGATGATCAGAAGGAAGAACGCCGTTGGCGCCAAAAGCGGGAAAGTGATGTCCCAAAATCGTCCCATGCCGGAGCGGTTGTCGATCATCGCGGCCTCGCGCACCGATTGTGGAATGGCCTGCAAACCCGACAAAAAGAAGATGAAATTCACTGGGATCTGCTTCCAAACCGAGACAGTGATCATCGCGGTGGCTGTGTCCCAATAATTGACGCCAAGCCGATAATCCCACCCGAAGGATTGAAAGAGTTGTGTGAGGTTGCCGCGGCTTTGGTCGAAGAGCATAACCCCCATCAGACCGGCAACCGGTGGCGCAATCGCATAGACCCACATCAGAAGCGTCCGATAAGTTTGCGCGCCGCGGATCACCTTGTCGGCCTTGACCGCCAGAACCAAGGCAATCGCCAGCGACAGGAAGGTCACAAGAAGCGTGAAGATGACCGTAAAACTGAGCGAGTCGAGGTAGTTCGTCGACCGCGTCAAACGCGAGTAATTGTCCATCCCGACAAAGGTCGACCCGAACCCAAACGGATCCTGCAGATAAAAGGACGATTGGATCGCATAGCCCGCCGGCCAATAGAAAAACACCGCAATAATCGCCAGTTGCGGCGATAGCAGCAAGATCGGCAACCATGGGTTTCGGAATGTTGTGCGCTTCACGGTATCTGCCCCTCAATAGACCTCAGTGGCCGCGCAGATGGCGGCCACTGAGCAGGTTTATCAGTCTAGATTAGCCCTGAGTCTGAGCAAAACGCGACAGAAGATCGTTGGCTTCTTCCTGGATCGTCTCGAAAGCCTCATCAACCGAAGCATCGCCCGTCAAGATGCGCCCGTATTCCCGGTTCATCACGTCACGGATTTGAACGTAGAAGCCCATGCGATACCCGCGGGTCCATTCGCCGCCCGGCAAGGACAGCTGCTGAATGCCAACTTCGGCCGCCGGGAACCGCTCGTAATGGCCATCTTCCTGTGCAACCGCATAGGCGGCTTCGGTGATCGGCACATAGCCGGTGTCACGGTGCCAGGTGTACTGCACTTCGGGGGAAGCGAGGAACTCGAAGAAGGCCGCGGTGGCCTCGTTCTCCGCCGCATCAAAGCCGGACATGGCGAAAAGCGCCGCGCCGCCGATGAAGGTCTGCGTCGGCTCGGTGGTCACAGCTTCCCAATAAGGCAACAAGGTTGCGGAGAACGGAAAGTCAACGCGTTCCTGGATGCCACCGAAGGAACCGGAGGAGCCGAGCCACATCGCCACGTCACCGCTTTCGAACGGGTTCTGGTTATCGGCCCAACCGGTGCCATACCAGTTGAAGAGACCAGCGTCTTGCCACTCAACCAACGCTTCGAAATGGGCGCGGATCGCGGGGTGGTTCACCATGATCTCGGTGTCGACGCCCGAATATCCATTGTCGTTCGAGGCGAATTGAAGGTTGTGACGCGAGAAGAAGTTCTCGGTAAAGATCCAAGGCAGATGCGACTGCGCCAGCGGCACGTAGCCGGCTTCCAAAAGCGCGGGGCCCGTGACTTCGGCGAACTCTTCCCAAGTCGTCGGCGCCGTAACGCCCGCCGCGTCAAGAGCCGCTTGGTTGTAATACAAGATCGGTGTGGAGGAGTTGAACGGCATGCCGATCATCTGGCCTTCGGTGTCGGCATAGAAGTACCGCACACCGGCGATGTAGTCATTGATGTCGAAATCAACGCCATTCTCGGCCATCAACTGCTGCACCGGAATGGTTGCGCCCTGCGCACCGATCACTGTCGCGGCGCCCGCGTCGAAGACCTGAATGATGTTGGGCTGCTCACCAGCGCGGAATGCGGCGATCCCGGCGGTCAATGTCTCTTCATACGTGCCCTTGAAAACCGGGGTGATCACGTAATCACTTTGGCTGGCGTTGAATTCCTCGGCCATCGCGTTGACGCTTTCGCCAAGTTGGCCGCCCATTGCGTGCCAAAATTCGATCTCGGTTTGGGCCTGGGCCACGCCGGCCATCAGGCCGAATGCAACGCCAAGGGCCGCGGTTGTTTTAAGTGTCATGCTGAGCTCCCAACACTTGTGGATGCCAAATGGCTTCATTTGTTTCGTTCCTTCCCCTTCCTGTTCGAAGAGAAAGGCCTTCAAAACGTCACGAACAACATGTCCGCAACGGCACACCAGAACACGATCTCCAATCTGTTGGGGCGCCAAGCGACTATTGCATGACGCGCGGCGCAACCGGCCTTACATGCCGTCCGCGCCCCTGCCTGCTCAATCTAACCTTGTTAGGTTCCCCGTCGGATTGCGCTCTTTCTGCGCACGTGTTCACATAGCCCTATTGAGTGACAGACTGATGACAACGACGCAAGCGGCGTGCTGTTTTGTGCCTCACAAATCCGCGAGGGTTTCACCTGATGTCGACGGAGAAAGCTGTTTCAAAAGAGACACTTAAGCGCGCACGCCGGGTCACCGCCGCCGATGTCGCGAAAGCGGCGGGCGTCTCCCGATCCGCTGTCTCACGCGCCTTCACACCTGGGGCCTATCTCGATTCGGCAAAGCGGGTCGCAATCCTGGCAACCGCCAAGCGCTTGGGATATCGGCCAAATGCTCTGGCCGCGAGCTTGCAGGGCAACCGGACCGATTTGGTTGCCGTTATCGCCGGTGACATGGCCAATCATTACGATGCCGCATTTGTCGGTGCGTTGGTCTCCAAACTCAACGCACACCAGAAATGGCCGCTGGTCTTGAGCGGTTCGGATGAACTGACCGAACAATCGATCCGCTCGGTTCTGCGCTACCCGCTAGACGCGGTGATCGTCCGCGGCGGCAGCCTGCCAGCCTCGGTCTTTCAGGACTGCGCCAGGCTCAGCATTCCGGTCATTTCATCGGGCCGAGTGGTCGACGCGCCCGCGACCGACTGTGTGGCTTGCCGGAACAAGGATGGCGCCGAGTTGGCGGTAAGAACCCTTTTGACCCGCGGGCGGACCTGCTTCGGCTATATCGGCGGGCCTGCATCCTGGTCTTCGGAAACCGAACGTTTGGCGGGCGTGCGACACGCGTTGGCAGAGGCCGGGCTAGAACTGTGTGCCCTGACGCAGTCGGACTACACATTCGACGGCGGTCGGGCCGCTGCCGAGACGATGTTCGCGACCTCCGATATCGACGCGCTGTTCTGCGCAAATGACGCGATGGCCCTGGGGGCGCTCTCTGCTGCACGCAACCAAAACCGCGCTGTCCCAGATCAACTGTCGATTATTGGCTTCGACGACATCGCGCTTGGCGCTTGGCCGGATTTCGATCTCACCACGATCCGCAATCCTTTGGACAAAACCATCGCCGAGATCCTGCGCCTTCTGGAGGCGCGCCTTAAAGATCCCTCCAAAGACAGCGAAACTGTCATGATCGACCCGCAACTGATCGCGCGCGGCACACACTGAAGGCCGGGACCTGGCGGCGAAACCCTATGTGGTGCGCTCAAATCCGGGTGGTCATCCGGTATCCCGGGCGAAAGCTTTGGCGCACGAAGGTGATCAACTGCCCGTCATGCCAGGTCTTTCTCTCGGCCCGAAACAGGGCATCCGCCCGGTCGCAGCCAAATAGGGCCGCCTCCTCCACCGTGCAGGCCTTGGCGAAGAAACTAATCTCGCCATCGGAAATCGGCGCGTTTTGAACCAGCCATTCATTGGCGCTGATGCCGGCGAAATCCACCTCTGCTGCGGCAGGGATCGCGGCGAGATTGATCCAGCGGTCCTCGTGGGCAAAGCTCTCCCCATCGGAGAGATGCAGGGCGCAAAGATGCAGTACCTCTTTTGATATGCCCTCGGACGGGAGAAGCCCCAGCGGCGGCATCTTCATCTCACGCGTCAGAAGCCGATAGCCATAGCGGGCCCCCGTCGCCTCGATCTCCTGCCGCAAAACCGGAATGCGGAACCGCGCATGGCGCACCGGCAAGGGGGCCACGCGTGTTCCCGCCCGACGCCGACGCTCCAACAGCCCATCGTCGGCCAGCGCTTGCAGCGCCCGGTTCACTGTCGCCCTAGCGCAGCCCAGTTCCTCGGCCAGATCGCTTTCATTCGGGATCGCGTCGCCCGGCGCCCATTCGCGGGTTTGAATCCGCCGCCGGACCTCATCCTGCACCTGTTGCCAGCCGGTCCCGCGCGCCTGCTTCATATCCGTCCTCTCAGATCAATCATCGCGGCGCGATATGCGGCTGTAATTCGGTCATGTCCAATATGCCGTCCACTTTGCACCAAATGACGCCCGGCAGCCCAGACATCCGTGACCATCCGATCGTCCCCTGCGAAGATGTACGTGTCGAGCGTATCGTCGCCTCGCCTGCCGTCGAGGTCCACCGCCGTGCCATCCAAAGCCATCAGATCGGCCCAAAGCCCGGGCTGAATGGCCCCGCTCGCCCGCCCCGCAGCTTGAGCCCCGCCTTGAGTCACCGCATCGAATAGGACCCGTCCCGTGGAGCGCTTAGGCGTCGCAAGCGTGGCCCGGCTCTGGTCGCGCAGGCGCTGCGAATACTCCAAGCTCCGCAGTTCTTCGGAAAGCGAGATGCGGATATTGCTGTCCGATCCGATACCGAACGCCCCGCCTGCCGCCTGCCAGCGCACGCCGTCAAAAATGCCATCGCCGAGTGAGGCTTCCGTGATTGGGCAAAGGCCTGCCACCGCCCCGGTTTTGGCCAAGGCCTCGGTCTCATGGGGCCGCATTTGCGTGCAATGGATCAAACACCAGCGCGGGTCGACCGCAACATTGCCAATCAGCCATTCGACCGGTCGAGTACCCAGATGGGCCTGAACTTCCGCCACCTCCGCTATTTGCTCGGCCAGATGCATATGAACTGGCCCCTCTGTCAGCCCGGCGATATCGGCAAGAGTGCCCGGCGCCACCGCGCGCAAGGAATGCGGCGCAACACCAAGCGCGGTGTCCGCAGGCAATGCGTGTAATGCCCGCCCCGCATGATCCAGCAGCTTTGTGTAAGTGTCCGGCGTGGTGCCAAACCGAACCTGCCCCGGGCCAAGCGGCCGCCCATCGCAACCGCCAAATTGATACTGCACCGGCAGAAGGGTCAGCCCGATCCCGCTTTGCCCCGCCGCCGCGGCGATCCGTTCGGACATCTCGGCGATATTGGCATAAGCGGCCCCGCCGGGTTGATGATGGAGATAGTGGAACTCCACATTGGTGGCATATCCCGCCTCCAGCATCTCCATCTGCACAAACGCCGCAATCGCCTCCACATGATCCGGGGTCACCTGGTCCAGAAAGCGGAACATCAACTGCCGCCAGGTCCAGAAACTGTCGCCGGACTGGACACCGCGCCGTTCCGTCATCCCCGCCATCGCCCGTTGAAACGCATGAGAATGAAGATTTGCCGGCGCGGGTAGCAAGGTTGTTAGACGCTGGCCGCCCGGATCGGCACCTGTCATCACAGTAGCGATCCGCCCGTCTGCGCTAATCTCAACAGCCACGTTTTCGGCCCAACCCTCGGGCAAAAGCGCCTGTTCCGCCCAGATTCGTCTCATCCCGATCCTCATCTTGACCGATTTAATATGTATATACATATTATCGCAACCACGTCTCTTCGCAAGTGAGTCGCCCTTGATGATCCTGACCGATTGCACCTTGGCCACGATGACCCCCGGCACACCTTATGGGCTCATTCCGGATGGGTCGGTGGTGATCTCGGAGGGCGTGATCACCTGGGCCGGGCCGCAGCAAGATATGCCCCCTCAATCGGGTGAACACCGGAGCCTTGGCGGCAAGTTGGTCACGCCCGCCTTGATCGATTGCCACACCCATATCATCCATGGCGGCCATCGCGCGGGAGAGTTCGAGCTGCGTTTGAATGGCGCGAGCTATGAAGACATCGCGAAGGCGGGCGGCGGCATCATGTCCACGGTCCACGCCACCCGCACGGCATCCGAGGCGGCGCTTTTGGAGGCCGCCCTGCCCCGCGTGGATGCATTGATCGCCGAGGGCGTCACAACGCTGGAGGTCAAATCCGGCTATGGGTTGGACCGTGACACCGAGTTGCGCATGTTGCGCGTCGCCCGCGCCCTTGAGGCCTCCCGACCGCTGCGTGTGGTCACCAGCTTTCTCGGCGCTCATGCGGTGCCGGAGGCGTATGCCGGGCGCGCTGATGCCTATCTTGAGGAGGTCTGCCTTCCCACGCTTCGCGCCGCCGCTGCCGAAGGCTTGGTCGATGCGGTGGATGGGTTTTGCGAGGGGATTGCCTTCACGCCAGACCAAATCGCCCGGGTCTTTGACGAAGCCCAGGCGCTTGACCTGCCGGTAAAGCTTCATGCCGAGCAGTTGTCCCATCTCGGTGGCGCGGCGCTTGCGGCCCAATATGGCGCGCTCTCGGCCGATCACGTCGAATATGCAACGCCGGAAGATGCAGCCGCGATGGCGAAAGCCGGGACAGCGGCTGTATTGCTACCCGGCGCGTTTTACACATTGCGCGAGACTCAAACCCCGCCAATTGCTGCTTTCCGCGAACACGGCGTCGCGATGGCCTTGGCAACCGACAATAACCCGGGCTCGTCACCTCTAACCTCCCTTTTGCTAGCCATGAACATGGGCTGCACCCTGTTCCGGCTGACACCGGCGGAGGCTTTGGCGGGCGTCACACGCCACGCCGCGCAGGCCTTGGGCTTGACCGATTGCGGGCAAATCGCACCCGGGCTGCGCGCCGATCTGGCGATTTGGGATGTCGAGCACCCCGCCGAACTGTCTTACCGCATCGGGTTCAACCCGCTCTCGGAGCGGATATTCGGAGGGGCGACATGCGTGTGACTTTGACACCAGGTGCGACCTCCTTGGCTCAGTTGGAACGCCTTTGGCGAGACGGTGCCGCAGTCGAGATTGACCGGAACGCCCGACCTGCGGTCGAGGCCGCCGCCGCCATTGTCGCAGAAGCCGCTGCGGGCGATGCACCGATCTATGGTGTGAATACCGGCTTCGGAAAGCTGGCCAGCGTGAAGGTCGCGCCAGATCAAACCACAACGCTGCAACGCAATCTGGTCCTGTCCCATTGCTGCGGCGTCGGCGACGTGTTGGACACGGGCACCACCCGTCTGATGATGATCTTGAAACTGCTCAGCCTCGGGCGCGGTGCGTCTGGCGTCCACTGGCAGATCATCGAGATGATCGAGGCGATGTTGACCGCCGATCTGACGCCTGTGATCCCCGCGCAGGGCTCTGTTGGGGCCTCGGGCGATCTTGCCCCGCTGGCGCATCTGGCCGCCACGATGATCGGTGAGGGCGACGCGCTTTATCGGGGCGACCGCATGGCAAGCGGTGCGGCGCTCCGCCGTGCGGGGCTTCAACCTGTCATCCTGGGCCCCAAGGAAGGGCTGGCCCTGATCAATGGCACGCAGTTCTCGACCGCCTGCGCGCTGGCCGGGCTTTGGCGGGCGGAAAGGTGCTTGCAAGGTGCGCTTATCGCCTCCGCCCTCTCCACCGACGCGATCATGGGCTCGACCGCCCCTTTACAGCCCGCGCTTCACGCGCTGCGCGGTCAACCGGGGCAGATTGCCGTCGCCCGCGCGATACGCGACCTGATGACCGGTTCGGAGATCCGAGAAAGCCATCGCGATGGCGACACACGGGTCCAAGACCCTTACTGCATCCGCTGCCAGCCACAGGTGACGGGTGCCGCCGCCGACCTCTTGGCCCAAGCTGGCCGGACATTGGAAATCGAAGCCAATGCGGTGACCGACAACCCTTTGGTGCTGGTCGAGGAGGGGTTGATTGTCTCGGGCGGCAACTTCCACGCCGAACCGGTGGCCTTCGCCGCTGACCAGATTGCTATCGCGCTCTCGGAAATCGGGGCCATCGCCCAGCGCCGGGTGGCACTGATGGTCGACCCGACGCTCAGCTATGATCTGCCGCCCTTCCTCACGCCTGAGCCAGGGTTGAATTCCGGCCTGATGATCGCTGAGGTCACCACGGCCGCTTTGATGAGTGAAAACAAGCATCTGGCGACCCCATGTTCCACTGACTCCACACCGACCTCCGCCAATCAGGAGGATCATGTCAGCATGGCCGCCCATGCCGCGCGGCGGCTGCTTCGGATGGCGGATAATCTGGACGTGATCCTGGGCGTGGAGCTGATCTGCGCCGCACAAGGGGTAGAGTTCCGCGCGCCGCTCAAGACCAGCCCAAGCTTGCAAGCCGCCATTGCCGTGATCCGCGCGGCGGTTCCAAGCTTGGCCGAGGACCGCTACCTCGCGCCGGACATTACTGCGGCGGCGGCACTGATCCGGGATGGGGCGTTGATCGAGCCAACCGGGCTGACCGTCCCATGACCATCGTGACCGTCACCCGAGGCGACAGCCCGGTCATTTTGGGCCTGCCCCATGCCGGAACCGATGTTCCGCCAGAGATCTGGGCCAAGCTCAATGACACCGGGCGCGCTCTGGCCGATACCGATTGGCATGTGGATCGGCTGTATGACGGCCTTCTGCCCGGCGCGACGACGGTTCGCGCCAATGTCCACCGCTATGTCATCGATGCCAATCGCGACCCCTCGGGCGCGAGCCTCTATCCGGGGCAGAACACGACCACGCTGGTGCCGCTGACCGATTTCGATGGGCGGTCGATCTGGACCGAGCCACCGAATGACGCCGACATCGCCGACCGACAGGGGCGTTTTCACGCGCCTTACCATGCGGCGCTCACCGCCGAGATGGCCCGGGTGCGCGACCTGCATGGCGTGGCGATCTTGTATGATTGCCACTCGATCCGATCTCGATCCCATTTCTGTTCGAGGGCACGCTGTCGGATCTCAACATCGGCACGAATGGCGGCACCACATGTACGCCAGAGATCGAAGCCACCACCCAGGCGATCTGCCAAAGAGCTGACAACTACAGCACGGTTTTGAATGGCCGCTTCAAAGGCGGCTGGGCCACGCGCCGTTACGGGCGACCAAGCGAGGGCTACCACGCGATCCAGATGGAACTGGCACAATCTACCTATCTGAGTACCGAGGCCTCGCCATGGGCCTTTGACCGCGCCAAAGCCGCGGCGCTCCGCCCGATCCTCTCCGACATCCTGCATGCGCTGGCCAGGCTGGCCCCAACTTTGCGAGGTTCTTTATGACCAATCCCCGCCACAACACCCGCGACGTCTTCCCTCCGACCGGCCCGGACATCACCGCGAAATCCTGGCTGACCGAGGCCCCAATGCGGATGCTGATGAACAATCTGCATCCGGACGTGGCCGAAAACCCGCATGAGTTGGTGGTCTATGGCGGCATTGGTCGCGCCGCGCGCACCTGGGAGGATTTTGACCGGATTGTCGCCGGGCTGACCGACTTGGAAGAGGATGAAACGCTTCTGGTGCAGTCGGGCAAACCGGTGGGCATCTTCCGCACCCATAAGGATGCGCCGCGTGTGCTGATTGCCAATTCCAACTTGGTGCCGCATTGGGCGACTTGGGACCATTTCAACGAACTGGATAAGCGTGGCCTTGCGATGTACGGCCAGATGACCGCCGGATCGTGGATCTATATCGGCACCCAAGGCATCGTGCAGGGCACCTATGAGACCTTCGCCGAGGCTGGGCGGCAGCACTATGGCGGCGATCTCAAGGGCCGCTGGATTCTGACCGCCGGCCTTGGCGGCATGGGGGCGCGCAACCGCTGGCTGCCGTTATGGCCGGGGCCTGTTGCCTCGCCGTGGAATGCGACGAAACCCGGGCCGATTTCCGCCTGCGGACCCGCTATGTCGATGAAAAGACGCATGATCTCGACGAAGCGCTCGCAATGATCGCGCGCTGGACCAAGGCGGGCGAAGCGAAATCCGTGGCCTTGATCGGCAATGCAGCCGATGTCTTCCCAGAGCTTTATCGGCGTGGCGTCCGGCCCTATATGGTGACCGACCAGACCAGCGCCCATGACCCGATCCATGGCTATCTGCCACAAGGCTGGAGCGTGGCTGAGTGGCGCGAGAAACAGGAGAGCGATCCAAAAGCGGTGGAGGCCGCCGCGCGGGCCAGCATGAAAACCCATGTGGCCGCGATGGTGGATTTCTGGAACGCCGACGTACCGACCTTGGATTACGGCAACAACATTCGCCAAGTGGCGCTGGAGGAAGGCCTGGAAAACGCATTCGCTTTCCCAGGTTTCGTGCCTGCTTATATCCGCCCGCTGTTTTGTAAGGGCATTGGCCCATTCCGCTGGTGCGCGCTGTCGGGCAATCCAGAGGATATCTACAAAACCGATGCCAAGATGAAGGAACTCTTCCCTGAGAATGCCCATCTGCACAATTGGCTCGACATGGCGCAGGAGCGGATTGCGTTCCAAGGCCTCCCCGCGCGGATCTGCTGGATCGGCCTCGGAGACCGCCACCGCGCCGGGCTCGCGTTTAACGAAATGGTGCGGACGGGCGAATTGTCCGCGCCGGTGGTGATCGGGCGCGACCATCTGGACAGCGGCTCGGTCGCCAGCCCGAACCGGGAGACCGAGGCGATGAAAGACGGCTCCGACGCGGTGAGCGATTGGCCGCTTCTAAACGCGCTTCTCAACACCGCCAGCGGTGCGACTTGGGTCAGTCTGCACCATGGCGGTGGTGTCGGCATGGGCTTCTCACAGCATTCCGGCATGGTCGTGGTCTGCGACGGCACCGAGGATGCCGACCGGCGGTTGGAACGCGTGCTTTGGAACGATCCGGCCACCGGCGTGATGCGCCACGCCGATGCGGGGTATGAGATCGCCCGGGATTGCGCCACCGAACACGGGCTGCGTCTCCCCGGTATCCTCGGCTAGGTCAGATCAACCTCGACCAGCCGCGCCTCGCGCAGCGCCAGATCCGCCGCATCGGCCAAGGCTTGGGCGCGGAGGCCATCGTGAATGCTGGGCGTCGGCGCCTTACCATCCAGAACAGCGCCGACAAACTCCGCCAGTTCCAACACATATGCCTGCGCATATCGTTCGAGGAAGAAATGCTGCGTTGGCGCGCGACGGAACCCGGCCTCGGTGGCCAGTTCCACTGTGCTTTCCAACTGGTTTTCGGCTTTGAGCAGACCCTTGGCACCATGCACTTCGATCCGCTGATCATAGCCATATGTCGCCCGGCGCGAGTTGGAAATCTGGCAAATCCGCCCCGAGGCCGTGGTTAGGATCGCCGCAGCGGTATCCACGTCGCCCGCGGCCCCAATCGCCGGGTCGACCAACGCCGCGCCGACCGCCTGTACCCGCACCGGCTCTTCACCAAGCAAAAACCGCGCCATGTCGAAATCATGGATCATCATATCGCGGAACAGCCCGCCCGAGCTTTCGATGTAAGAAATCGGCGGCGGAGATGGGTCGCGCGACAGGATCGTCACAATCTCGACCTCACCAATCTCGCCCTCCCGCAAACGCCGCTGCAACTCGGCGAAATTCGGATCGAACCGGCGGTTGAAGCCCGACATGAAGGCGACCCCTGCCGCCTCGACCGCGTCTATGCAGGCGCGGATGCGGGCCACATCCATATCGATCGGCTTCTCGCAGAAAATCGCTTTCCGATTGGCGGCGGCCGCCTGGATCAGGTCGAAATGGGTATCTGTCGGCGTGCCGATCACCACGGCATCGATATCGCCCGCGCTCAGAATATCCTCCGCCGCCCGGGCCTCCGCCCCACTCGTGGACGCCAGCGCATCCGCTGCTGCGGGCATCGCATCCGCCACGGCGACCAACTCCGCATTGGGCACTTGGCCAATCGATTGGGCATGTACCTGGCCGATCCGGCCACAACCCAGAATTCCCAATCTCAACATCGCTCTACCCTCGCCCGCTGGCCCCAACGGCCCGGATCGCCACACGCGCGGCGTCCATCACCGGATCATGTGTCTCTTTCAAAATCTGCACCCGATCAAACCGATCTGGATCTGCGGTGACCGCTTGGTGCAGCGCGGCACCAAAGGCCATGCGCAATTCCGTCCCGATATTGAATTTGCAGATGCTGGAACCGGCGGCCAGCGCCTCACGCTGCGCCAAAGGCACGCCCGATCCGCCATGGATCACCAAGGGCACCTCGGTCAGCGCCTCAATCGCCCGGATGCGGGGCTCGTCCAAACCGCCTTCCCGATCTTGTTGCAAATGCACATTGCCGACCGAGATCGCCATAGCGTCGACCCCCGTTTCGCGGGCAAACTGCGCCGCCTCGCTTGGGTCGGTGCCTGCTGACATCTCGCCTCCGGAATAACCGACAAAGCCGATCTCGCCCTCGCAAGATACGCCTGCCGCATGCGCCATTTCGGCAATCGCGGCGGTCTCGGCAATATTCTCAGTCAGGGTCTTCCGAGACCCATCAAACATGACAGAAGAGAACCCAGACTCGATCGCCTCTCGGCACTCTTCGAGCGTGTATCCATGGTCCAGATGCGCCACGATGGGGACATCGACACTGTCAGCCAGATACCTGAACATCATCCCCAAAACCGGCAGCGGAGTATGCTCCCGGCAGCTTGGCCCGGCCTGCAAAATCACCGGTGCCCGCTCCGCTTCCGCCGCCGCCACATAGGCGCGCATATCTTCCCAGCCCAGACAGACCAAGCCAGCCACCGCATAGCCGCCCTTGAGCGCGGGTTGCACAACCTCTGACAAGGTCACAAGCGTCATTTGAACTTGGCCACCATATCCATGATGCCGGGAATGGTATGAAGCTGCGCCTCATGGGTCGGCTGAAAATACTGCTTCAAGCTGCGTTGGCTCAGCCCGCCCAGAATGGTGAAATAATACATCTCATAGCCGGGTAGCACGGCGCAGGGGTGATACCCCTTATCGATCAGAATCGTGGACCCATCGACGATGTGATAGGCATCGCCTGGCTCGTTATCGACGCGCTGCAACATCTGCATGCCCGAGCCGTAATTCGGTTTGAACCGGAAGTTATAGGTCTCGTCATGGCGCGTCTCATCGGGCAGACGGTCGGTGTCATGTTTGTGGCTCGGGAAGCCGGACCAACCGCCCTGCCCCACGGTATAAAGCTCGGAAACCAAAAGCCGCCCCACCCGGTCGTGATACGCCGCGCCCAGGATGTGTTTGATTTTACGATGAGTTTTGGTGTCGTCAGAGCCGTATTGGACCAAATCCAGCTCCGCCTCGCGCACAGCGAAAGGCTTCCAGAACCTCATCGTATTTCGCACCGGCAATGAACACCTCGGCGGCATCTGTTTGGCAGGTGATCCGCGTGCCCTCACCGGTCGGAACATAGACGCCCTCCGGCTCGCCATCCCAGACATCCACCGTGCGATTGCCAATATCGCGATAAGTCTCGCCCGCCACCTCAACCGTCACGGTCCCGGTTGCGGGAACCACACAGGTTTCATAACCCGGCACCGCATAATCGAAATGCTCCCCGGCCTTGAGCTTCACAATGTTGAAATAGTTCAGCGGCACCAGATCATGATCCACATCGACGATGGGTCTGTTCTGATTGTCAAAGGGCGGGATATGCATGTTTCTGGGTCCTTTCAGGCCGCTGTCGGCCCGGCATGGGAGGCGAGGAATGCCTCCAATTCTTCGGTGGTGGGCATGGCGGGCGCGCAACCGACGCGCGAGACGACAATCGCGGCGGAGGCCGAGCCGCGCAGCACGGCGTCTTCCACATCGCGCCCGGCGGCCAGCGCGGCGATAAACCCACCCATGAAGCTGTCCCCCGCGCCGGTGGGTTTCAGCGCATTGGCAGGGTAGATCCCGGTACGGAATTCGCGCTCAGGCGTGATGGTGACCGCGCCCTTTTCGCCCATTTTATAAACGACGATCTGCGCGCCGTCGGCCACAAGCGACCGGGCTTTTCGAGTCCTTTGTCGTAGTCCCCCGCCATGAAGCCGAACTCCACATCATTGCCGATAATCACGTCGCACATGGCCCCGGCGCGGGAATAGACATCCGCCGCCACCTCCGCCGAGGGCCACGAATACGGCCGATAATCAATGTCGAAAATCAGTGGGAGCCCGGCGGCTTTGGCCAAATCGAAAGCGTGAAATGTCGCGCTGCGAGAGGGCTCCGCCGCAAACACGGTTCCGGTGGTGATCAGCGCAGAATAGGCTGCGTAATCAACCGCGTCCACGTCGCTCGTCGTCATCTCGAAATCGGCAGCGCCATTGCGGTAGATGACCGATTGGTGGTCCTCGATCCGGGTTTCGACCACGGCCAGAGAGGTGCGCGCCTCGCCGCCCACCGGGCGCACATGGGCATGATCGATCCCATATTTCTCCAACTCATTGACCGCGAAGCGACCAATCGCGTCGTCGGACACCCGGGTGACTAGCGCCGCCTTGCCACCTTGTTTGGTGATGGCCACCCCGATATTCGCCGACGACCCGCCAAGACAGGACACAAAGCGCGCAGCCTCTTCGGTTTTGGTGCCCGGCGGGTCGGGGTAGAAATCCATACCGGCGCGACCGATGATCACAAAGCTATTGCCGGAAAGGTCCATCACACCCGCCCCTCGGTATTACCCGCCATGGCCGCGTCCAGCACTTCGGGATAGGGGTAATTCAGCCCAAGAAGCTGCCGCAGATCTGGGCTGGCCGCCGCCACAAACTCTGCGGGTAGGGCCGCGGGCATATCCTCCATCGGCTTCACCCATTTGGGCAGGTATTGGGTCAGAACCGCGTTGCGATCATGATCGGCGGTGTTTGGCATCGCGCAATGCCAGACCGCTCCATAGAAAATCACCACATCGCCCGGGTCGCCCAGCATCCGCTCGCAGCGATCAAAGAACCCGTCCGCCTCGGCCGGATAGCGCAGCGCGCGCTGACTGCCCGGCAGATAGGCGGTCGCACCGCTTTCCTCTGTGAACGGGTCGAGGAGGATCGACACCTGCGCGTTCATCGGAAAGCTGGCATTCAGGCCAATGGGATGCGTCTCCGGCGTATGAAAATCCCAATACGGGTAATCCACATGCGGCTCCTGCCCCGGCCCGCCCGGCAAGATCCGGTTTGCGGCGATGGAGCCCATGATGAATTCGCTGCCCAGAAACTGACGCAAAACGACCATCAGCACCGGATGCGCCGCCATCTGCGAAAACACCTCGCCCTTGGCCAGCAGGTTCCAGACGCGCCGCTGCAAGTTCAATTGGCCGCTTTCCTCCGCAGCCCCTTGGAAATGCGTGACTTTCTGCGCGTCGACTGCGGATTCCGCCATAATGATCGCGCGCGCTTCGGCAATCTGCGCGTCGGAGAACAGCCCGGCGATCCGCACCGCGCCGCCGCCATGGAGCAACTCCGCCACAATCGTGGCCGGATCAGCGGTCTCTGCGGTGACACTCAACATGGGCTTAGATCCCTTTGCGCTGTTTGGGCCGGGTGGATTCCCAGTCTTCATGGGCCGCCCGCACCTTGGCGCTGTCCGACACTTCCGGCGTGCCCACTTCCCACCAGGCATGGCCCTCCGTGGTCCAGCCGTCATAGGCATCGACCTTCATCACGATGACGGCGGTCTTCTCCGCCGCTTTGGCGCGTTTGAAGGCCTCCGCCAGCTCGACCGGGTTGGCGACCGTTTCGGCATGGGCGCCCATCGCTGCCGCATGGGCTTCGAAATCCACCGCGAATGGCTCGGGCACCGTTGGGCAATCGGCAATCAGGTTGTTGAAACTCTCGTTCCCGGTGTTGTTCTGCAGCTTGTTGATCACCGCGAAGCCGCCGTTGTCGAGGACGAGGATGATCAGTTTTTTCCCTGTCAGAACCGAAGAATAGATGTCGGAGTTCATTAGGAGATAAGAGCCGTCACCGGTGAAAACGATGGTGTCTTGCTCAGGCTCCGCCTCCGATTGGGCAATCCGCGCGCCCCACCCGCCCGCGATCTCATACCCCATGCAGGAGAAACCGAATTCCACATCGACCGTCCCGATATCCAGGGTGCGCCAATTGGCGGTCACCTCGGCAGGCAACCCACCTGCCGCCGCCACAATACGGTCGCGTGGATCGCAGAGATCGTTCACTACGCCTATCGCTTGTGCATAAGAGTTGGGCCGGTTTCCAGGTGTGACATTCTCCGCCACATAGGCATCCCATTTCGCGCGCTCTGCGCGGGCGCTGGCGGTCCAGTTTTCGGGCGCGGTGTAGCCGTGCATCGCTGCGCCAAGCGTCAAAAGCCCGAGCTTTGCGTCCCCGACCATCGGCAGCGACATATGCTTGCCCGCATCATGCCGCCCGACATTCAGCGACACCAGTTTCGCGTCATGGGCAAAGGCGGTCCAGGATCCTGTCGTGAAGTCCTGCATCCGGCATCCGACCGAAAGGATCACATCCGCCTGCTCGGCAATCGTATTGGCGCTGTCGGAGCCCGTCACGCCAATCGGGCCGATGTTCAGATCATGGGTGGCCAGCATATTCGCCCGCCCCGCGATGCTTTCAACCACCGGGATCTGATGCGTCTCGGCAAACGCGGTCAGTTCCGCCACCGCGCCGGAATACTGCACCCCGCCGCCTGCGATGATCATCGGACGTTTGGCGGCCTTCAAGACCGCCGCTGCCTCCGCCACCTCACCGGCGTCAGGCGCGACGCGGCGAATACGGTGTGTTCTTTCGGCAAAGAAATCTTCTGGGTAGTCATAGGCCCAGCCTTGCACATCCTGCGGCAGCCCAAGGAAGGCCGGGCCGCAATCGGCGGGATCCAGCATTGTGGCAAGAGCCGCCGGCAACGACTGGATGATCTGCGCCGGATGGCTGATCCGATCCCAATACCGGCTGACCGCTTTGAACGCATCATTCACCCCAAGCGTCGGGTTGCCGAAATGCTCCAACTGCTGCAGCACCGGGTCCGGCAAGCGGGTGATAAACGTATCGCCGCAGAGCATCAGCATCGGCAAACGGTTGGCATGGGCCAGCGCCGCCGCGGTCAACAAGTTTGCCGTGCCCGGCCCGGCGCTTGCGGTGCAAAACATGAACCGCCGCCGCAGGTGATACTTCGCATAGGCCGCCGCCGCGAACCCCATGCTCTGCTCATTCTGCCCCCGGTAAAGCGGTAGAATATCCTGCACCCCATAGAGCGCCTCCCCCAGACATGGCACGTTGCCATGGCCGAAAATGCCGAAGCCACCGCCACAGACCCGGGTCTTCACCCCATCAATCTCGATGAATTGTGCCGACAAATACCGCACAATAGCCTGAGCCATAGTCAAACGAACCGTTTTGGGGCTGGCGCTCATCTCTCCTCCCGGGTGTCATCATAGGGGTCCGACGAGCGGCCCTGTCTTTTGGCCATTGCGTCGCGTCGAATCTGAAGATACTAGTTTTGCAACCGGTTGCAAACCGTATTTCAAAAAAGGCATGGCCCATGACGGAAAGGGGATCGGAATTGTCGGCGGCGGCTATATGGGCAAAGCCCATGCTGTGGCGATGGCCTCTGTCGGGGCGGTCTTCAACACCACCCTTCGGCCCCGGCTAGAGATGGTCTGCGCGACCTCGCCGGAAAGCGCCGAAAGATACCGACAGGCCTATGGTTTTGCCCGGGCCACCGATGATTGGCCGGTCTTGGTCAACGATCCGGCGGTTGAGGCCATCGTGATCGCCGCGCCGCAATCCATGCATCGGCAGATCGCCGAAGCCGCATTTGCTCTGGGCAAACCGGTGCTTTGCGAAAAACCTCTGGGGGCCTCCCTTGATGACAGCCGCGCCATGGTGGCCGCTGCCGAAGCTGCGGGTGTCACCAATATGGTGGGCTTCAACTATGTCCGCACCCCCGCCACGCAATTCGCCCGGCAACTGATCGCCGAGGGCGCGCTTGGCGATCTGACCTGGTTCCGCGGCGAGCATACCGAAGATTTCCTGGCCGACCCCGATCTGCCAGCCAATTGGCGCACTTCTGGTATGGCGAACGGCACGATGGGCGATCTGGCCCCGCATATGATCAACGCCGCGCTGGCCCTGATCGGCCCGATTGCAGAGGTCATGGGCGAGGTCGAGACGGTGCATAAGACGCGGCGCGGCGCGGGCGGCCCTGCAGAAGTGACCAATGATGACCATGCGCAGCTCATGTGCCGGTTTGAAAGCGGCGTCATGGGGCACATGTATTTCAGCCGCATCGCGACGGGGCGAAAGATGGGCTATACCTATGAAATCACGGGCACAAAAGGCGCGATCCGCTTCGATCAAGAGGACCAGAATGCGCTCTGGCTCTATCGCGCCGAAGGCCCTGAGGCCACACGCGGCTTCACCAAGATCCTGACTGGCCCGGCCCATCCCGACTATCTGCCGTTCTGCCAGGGTCCGGGCCATGGCACCGGCTATCAAGACCAGATCATCATCGAGGCGAAGGATTTCTTGACCGCCATTGAGACCGGCCAACCGGTCTGGCCAACATTCCGCGACGGGATGGAGGTTAACCGCATCGTGACCGCCGCCATTGCCTCGTCCGAGGCGAGACGCTGGCTCCCTCTCTCCTCTGTCTGAAAAGGTACGGACATGACGATACGCATTGGCAATGCGCCCTGTTCCTGGGGTGTGGAATTCGCGGATGACCCGCGCAACCCTACCTGGCAATCGGTTCTGAAAGACTGCGCCGCCGCGGGCTATAAAGGCATCGAACTGGGCCCGGTGGGTTTCATGCCCGAGGACCCCGCGATTTTGGCCGAGGCGCTGGCCGAACATGACCTGGAGTTGATTGGCGGCGTGGTATTCCGGGCCTTCCATGATCCCGACGCTTGGGAAGATGTGATGGATGGCGCGGTGCGCACCTGCAAAGCGCTGACTGCGCATGGCGCGGAACACTTGGTGCTAATCGACTCGATCTCGCCACGCCGCGCGCCCACAGCCGGTCGGGCCGATGAGGCCGAGCAGATGGACGCCGCCGAATGGGCCGCTTATCGCGACCGGATCGCCACGATCGCGAAAATGGGGGCCGAAGACTATGGTTTGACAGTTGGCATCCATGCTCATGCGGCAGGCTTCATGGATTTCGAGCCGGAGCTGGAGCGCCTCCTGGATGAAGTGGATGAGAGCATTCTGAAAATCTGCTTCGACACCGGGCATCATTCTTATGCCGGCTTTGATCCCGTGGCCTTTATGAAACGCCACATGGATCGGATTTCATATATGCATTTCAAAGATATAGATCCGGTTGTGAAAGCCGACGTTATCGCCAAGCGCACTGGGTTTTACGACGCCTGCGGCCAAGGCATTTTCTGCAATCTGGGCCAGGGTAATGTGGATTTCCCCGCCGTCCGGCAGGTTCTGCTCGACGCCGGGTTTGAGGGCTGGTGCACAGTGGAACAGGATTGCGACCCGCTGCTTGACCCCGATCCGATTGGCGATGCGCGCGCCAATCGGGAATACCTCTCTTCCATCGGCTTTTGATCAAAGGATACCGACCATGGCAAAACTCACCTGGGGCATGATCGGCGGCGGCGAAGGCAGCCAAATCGGGCCTGCGCATCGCTTGGGCGCGGGGTTGGATGGCGAGTTCGCGTTCACGGCAGGTGCTTTGGACCATCGGCCAGATGCTGGCCGGGCATATGGGCAAACGCTTGGGCTGGCCGCGGATCGGTCTTACGGCGATTGGCGCGAGATGTTGGCGGGTGAAATGGCACGGCCCGATCGGGTCGATCTGGTGACCGTTGCGACGCCCAACGCGACCCATTTCGAGATCACCAAAGCCTTCTTGGAGGGCGGTTTCCACGTCCTCTGCGAAAAACCGATGACGATGACGGTCGAGGAAGGCGAAGAGATTGTGCGCCTCTCTCAATCGACCGGCAAGATCTGCGCGGTGAACTACGGGTATTCTGGCTATTCCCTCGTGCGCCATATGAAAGCGATGATCGCGCGCGGCGATCTGGGCAATATCCGCCTGGTTGTCGCCGAGTTCGCCCATGGCCATCACGCGGATGCCGCTGATGCAGACAACCCCCGCGTTCGTTGGCGCTATGATCCGGCGCAGGCCGGGGTCTCGGCCCAATTTGCCGATTGCGGCATCCACGCGATGCATATGGCCAGCTTCGTCACCGGCCAAGAGGTCGACCGGCTCAGCGCTGATACGGTGTCAGCCATTGAAAGCCGTGTGTTGGAAGACGACGCGATGGTGAATTTCCGCATGTCCGGCGGCACGGTTGGGCGGCTCTGGACCTCCTCGGTCGCGATTGGGCGGCAACATGGGCTTGGCATCCAAGTCTTCGGCGAAACTGGCGGGCTGAGATGGTCGCAGGAACAGCCGAACCAGCTTTACTATATGCCATTGGGCGAACGTCTTCAGATCATCGAACGCGGCGAAGCGGGCTTGAGCCCGGAGGCCGACCGGACGACGCGCGTCACCATTGGCCATGCGGAAGGGATGCCTTTGGCATTCGCCAATATCTACAAAGACTTGGCGGAAGCCATTCGTGCGGGAAAAGAAGGGCGGCCGATGGACCCGGCCGCAGACCTCTATCCGCGCGCCGCCGACGGATTGCGCTCCATGGCCGCGGTCTTTGCCGTGGCCGAAAGCGGCAAGGCAGAGGGTGCATGGGTCGATGCGCGCCCGCCCATGTTTCGGTAGCAAAGCCGTCAGGTCAGGGGCCGTAGCGTCCCGCGCTCAACGATCTCGCAGGGAAAGAGCCGCGCCTCCGGTGTGCGATCGGGCCTGTCCACGGTCGCCACCACCAGATCAATCGAGGAATTGATGATCTCGGGGATCGGCTGCCGGATGGTGGTGAGATCGATATTCTCCCACCGCGCCATCTCCATATCGTTCAATCCGATCAGCCCGACATCGCCCGGAACCGACAGGCCAGCATCCTCAACGGCGCTCAACGCCCCAATCGACAAAACATCATCGCCGCAGAAATAGGCCTGCGCCGGGTCAGTCATCAGCTGTTTCGTCATCTCCACACGGCCCGCATCGAAGGAATAGTCCGACGCGAAACTGTGGCTCACCTCAATTTCGGGATTCGCGCGCATCACATCCATGAACCCGGCAAACCGATCTTGCGTCGACGTGGCGCGCTCAGGCCCGCCCAGAAACGCCACGCGGGTATAGCCGCGATCGATTAAGGTTCGCCCCGCCATCCGCCCGCATTCCTGGTTGTCGATGCCCACCACATGCACCTCTGGCGTGCTCGACCGGCGGCCAAAGGAATGCACCACCGGCACGCCAGCGTCGCGGAACGCCTTGGAAAAGCTGGGCGGTAGCGTCGAGGACGCCACGATCACCCCGTCTACAGAATACTGCCGCAGCATCCGGACCGAATTGGCCGGGTCGATCTCATCACTCAGATTGACCAAGAGCGGCCTCAAACCCCGCTCTTGCAACCCCCGCGTGAAGAGATCAAAAACCTCTAGGAAGATCGGGTTGTGGAAGTTGTTGGAGACCAGCCCGATCAGCTTGGTCCGCCCGGTCGTCAAACTGGAGGCGAGCGCATTGGGGCTGTAGCCCAACTCGTCAGCGGCCTTTTCCACCTTCCGGCGCGTCTTCTCCGAGACGGACGCCCCTTCGGTAAAGGTACGCGAGACCGCAGAGCGGGACACACCGGCGCGTTCAGCAACATCTTTGAGGGTGACAGCCATCCTTGATCGCGATCCGTTTGCAATGCGGTTCCGCGCCTCATTTCAGGCGAAACCCGCAAAATCAACATGGCTTAGGTCAAAGATTTTTGCAACCGGTTGCAAATTGACTCGATTCGTGGTTACGATTTGCCCAAGGCGGAGAGAGACCGCAAAACCCGTGTCCGCCGGCGGGATAAATTGGGAGGAAATCATGAAATCATTTTTGAAAACCGTCGCGCTGACCGCTTTGGTCGCCGCCGCGCCGGTCTTGGTGGCCGGTCAGGCCGCCGCTGAGGGCGAACGCTATGTGTTGGTCAGCCACGCCCCCGATAGCGACAGCTGGTGGAATACGATCCGCAACGCGCTGGCACTGGCAGGCGATCAGATGGGTGTCGAGGTTGAGTATCGCAACCCAACCAGCGGCGACATCGCCGATATGGCGCGGATCATTGAACAGGCCACCGCCTCCGGCCCCGATGGGATCATCACGACGCTTGCCGATTTCGACGTGCTGCGCGAGCCGATCCAGGCTGCCGTGGATGCGGGCATTGACGTGATCATTATGAACTCCGGCACACCGGAGCAGGCCGCGGAAGTCGGCGCGCTGATGTATGTCGGTCAGCCGGAATATGACGCGGGCCTGGCCGCAGGTCAGCGCGCGGCGCGTGACGGCGTCACCTCGTTCCTCTGCGTGAACCATGTGATCTCGAACCCGGTTGTGGCCGAGCGTTGCCAGGGCTTTGCCGATGGTCTGGGCGTCGATCTGGGCGACTCGATGATCGACAGCGGCACCGACCCGTCGGAGATTCAGAACCGGGTCCTGGCCTATCTGAACAGCAACCCGGATACCGACGCCATCCTGACCCTCGGGCCGACCTCGGCCGACCCGACCATCCTGGCGCTGGAATCCAACGGTATGGCCGGGGACATCTATTTCGGCACCTTCGATCTGGGCGACAACATCGTTCAAGGCATTCGTGATGGCGTCATCGAGTGGGGCATCGATCAGCAGCCCTTCCTGCAGGCTTATCTGCCGGTTGTCGTTCTGACCAACTACCACCGCTATGGCGTGCTGCCGGGCAATAACATCAACTCGGGCCCCGGTTTCATCACCGCTGATGGGCTGGAATTGGTCGAAGAATACGCCGGCGAGTTCCGCTGAGCGCTAGTTAAGACCGGGCGCGGCGGCCAGTCAGGCGCTGCCGCGCCCTTTTTGTTCCCGGCCATCGGGATTTCTTGGGAGGGAGAGATATGTCTGAGGCGGCAACGCAAGACGAACGCATTAAGGAAATGTCAGGCATTCGCCGGGCGCTGATCCGGCCCGAATTGGGCGGGATCGTCGGCACCATCGCCGTCTTCACCTTCTTCATCCTATTCGCGTCCGATAGTGGCATGTTCAACGCCCAGGGCATCATGAACTGGTCCACAGTTTCGGCGCAGTTCATGATTATCGCGGTTGGTGCCTGTATGCTGATGATCGCGGGCGAGTTTGATCTCTCGGTCGGCTCGATGATCGGTTTTGCCGGCATGTCCATCGCGATCTTTTCGGTCACGCTGAGTTGGCCTGTGTGGATGGCGATCTTGATCACCTTCGCGATCTGCATCTCGATTGGGGCGCTGAACGGCTACATCGTGATCAAGACCGGCTTGCCAAGCTTCATCGTGACCCTTGCGGCGCTCTTCATCCTGCGCGGCTTCACCATCTTCTTTCCCCAAACCATCGAACGTCGCACCATCATCGGCGGCATTGACGACGCAGCTGAAGGTGACTGGCTGGCGTCGCTCTTTGGGGGCGAGATCGGTGGGCCAATCTTCGTCTGGCTGGCCGATATCGGCCTCATCGACACATTTGAGCGCGGCAACCGGGCAGGCGAGCCTGTGATCGATGGCCTGCCGATGTTGATTGTCTGGGCCATCGGCCTGGTGATTTTCGGGCATTTCGTGATGACCCGCACACGGTTTGGCAACTGGGTCTTTGCTGCTGGTGGCGATGCGCAAGCCGCCCGCTATGTCGGCGTTCCCGTGAACCGGGTGAAAATTCAGATGTTTATGTTCACCGCGTTCTGCGCGGCTGTCTTCGCCACCTGTCAGGTGATGGAGTTTGGCTCTGCGGGCGCCGACCGAGGCGTGCTGAAAGAGTTCGAGGCGATCATCGCGGTGGTCATTGGTGGCGCGCTTCTGACCGGGGGATATGGATCGGTCGTGGGCGCCGCGCTTGGCGCGCTGATCTTCGGGGTCGTGCAGCAAGGCCTCTTCTTCGCGGGTGTCGAAAGCTCGCTTTTCCGGGTCTTCCTGGGCGTCATCCTGCTCTTCGCGGTGATCCTGAACACCTATATTCGCCGCATCATCACGGGGGAGCGTTGATATGAATCCCGAACATGCCCCCATCGTCGAGATGAAGAATATCGAGAAGCATTTCGGCAGTGTCATCGCGCTCGCCGGGGTGACCGTGGAAGTCTATCCGGGCGAATGCCATTGCCTTCTGGGTGATAATGGTGCTGGAAAATCGACCTTTATCAAGACCATGTCCGGGGTTCACAAGCCGACCAAAGGGGAGATATTCTTCGAAGGCCAACCGCTGAAATTCGACGATCCGCGTGACGCAATCTCGGCAGGAATCGCCACGGTTTATCAAGACCTTGCAATGATCCCTCTGATGTCGGTCAGCCGGAATTTCTTCATGGGCAACGAGCCGATCAAGAAAATCGGGCCGATCAAGATGTTCGACCATGAGCACGCCAATGACGTGACCATGGCCGAGATGAAAAAGATGGGCATCAACCTGCGCGGACCGGATCAGGCCGTCGGAACGCTGTCGGGCGGGGAGCGACAGACGGTGGCCATTGCCCGCGCCGTGCATTTCGGCGCCAAAGTGTTGATCCTGGACGAGCCGACCTCGGCGCTCGGCGTGCGGCAGACGGCCAATGTTCTGGCAACCATCGACAAGGTGCGGAAACAGGGCATCGCGGTGGTGTTCATCACCCATAATGTGCGCCACGCGCTGGCGGTCGGTGATCGGTTTACCGTGCTCAATCGCGGCAAGACCTTGGGCACCGCACAGCGTGGGCAGATCACGCCCGAAGAGCTGCAAGATCTTATGGCCGGCGGGCAAGAGCTTGTCGCGTTGGAGGGATCGCTCGGCGGGACGGTCTAACCCGGCTCAGATCGCTTCGACACTGATCTGCGACACAAGGGCTTCGGCCTCACCCCGGTCACAAAGCGCTGTGGCCGGGGTTTTTACCGCCGCCCCTGCCGCTGCCGTGCCAAAGCGCACCGCCGCATCAAACTCCGCTCCGCGCGCCAAGGCCAGCGCCATGGCCCCCACGAGGCTATCGCCCGCGCCAACCGCGCTCACCGTTTCGATCAGGGGTGGACGGCAAAAGAAACAAGCCTCATCCGAGATGCCCAAAGTGCCCTGCGCGCCAAGCGCCATCACCGCATGCTCACAACGGCCCGCGGCAATCAGGCTCCGGCCAAAGGCGGCAGTGTCTTCCGGGGTTCTGAGCGGACGACCCGCGAGTTCATCGGCCTCCGCACCATCAACGCGCAACACGTGAAACGGATGCGCGGTCTGTTCAACCGCCTGGACCAGCGCATCTCCAGATGTATCTAGCAGCATCCGCGCGCCCGCCGCCCGGGCGCGACTGTTGATCTGCGACAGGAGATCGGGCGTCAGACCCGGTGGCAAGCTGCCCGAAACAACCAGCAACGCGTCCGGCCCCATAGCGGCGTCCAACACCGCCCAAAGCGCGTCCAAATCCGCCTCGTTCCAGTCCGGGCCCGGCATGACAAAGCGATATTGCCCGCCCGCCTCGGCATCGGTAACCGCGAAAGACTGCCGGGTCAGGCCGGACACCGGCAAGCGGGTGACATCGACCCCCTCGCCCTCAAGAAGGTCACATAAAAGCGCCCCGGTAACCCCGCCGGAGGCAACGATTGCGCGCGAGTTCCCCCCCAAAAGCCGGATAGCACGCGAGACATTCACCCCGCCGCCGCCCGGATCGATCCGGGCATCGGAGCAGCGGAGTTTCGGCCCGGCCACCACTTGCGGCACCACCGCCGAGACATCCAAGGCCGGGTTGAGGGTCAGGGTCAGAACGTCCCGCATCAGGCTCTCCGATAGCGCTCACATTGCGCGGTAGTGGTCCTATGCCACGATCCCGGGCGCAAGCCCTAACTGTGCCGCAGCCAGCCCGGTGACAGCCGAAGGTCTGGGCACCCGGTCAGCCGCGTCACCCGCTCCAGTTCCTTCATCAGCCGCACGTGTCGGCCTTTGCCCATTCTCACGCCCGGTTCGGGCCAGAACCCCGTCACGTCCAAACCGCCACGAGACCGGTCGCATTTCATATCGATGCGACCGATCATTCGGTCACCCTCCATCACCGGGAAGACATAATAGCCATAGCGCCGCTTCGCCTCCGGCACGAAAATCTCGATCCGGTAGTGGAACCCGAAAAGGCGTTCGGCGCGATTTCGATCCCGCAAGGCCGGGTCAAATGGACTCAGTATGCGGAGCCGGGGCGGGATCGGTGACAACTGCGTCAGCGTCTCAAGCGTTTCGGGCCACATCACCACAGAGCGCGTGCCGCCCTGCGCCAGAGCGATCTCAACCTCGATCACGCGCCCCATCTCCACCGCATCGGCAACCCAGGCCTTCGCCTCTGCCGGGCGGACCAAATCCCAAAACGCCGCCAATTCGCCGGATGTGGCAAAACCCAATCGATCCAGCGCCGCGGCGCAGGCCCAATCGACCGTCTCCGCTTCGTCAAAACGTGCGTTAAGCGCCTCGGGCGGGATCACCCGCTCGGTCAAATCATAGATTTTCCGGAACCCCTCGCGGCGGCTGACCGACAACTCACCCGCGCGCCAAAGATACTCCAACGCGGTTTTTGACGGGTGCCAGTCCCACCAGCCGGTTGATTTCTCCGGCCTCTGCTCGGCCAGATCGCCACTGCCGACCGGGCCATGATCGGAGATATGCGTCAAGACCCGATCGATCTCTGCGTGGAACCCGCCGCCTTGCCATTGGGTCCAACGTTGCTTCATCCGCGCCGCGTCACGGGCGAATTTCAACCGCCAATGCGGGAATTGCGCCATGGGCAGGATCGACGCATCATGGGTCCAATGCTCGAATGTCGCGCGTTTGCGGTCGTTTAACCAACGCAGGCTGGCGGGTTTATAGGCTTGCCGCCGGGACCAGAGGATCATGTCATGGGCCCGCGCCACTGTATTGACGCTATCGACTTGCACGAAGCCCAAATCGCCAATCACCTGCGCCAAACCCTCACCCGTGGCGGGGCCGGACGGACCGGCCCCCAAACCATGGCGGTGCAAGAACAGCCGCCTTGCGGTGGCGTTGTCGATAACCGGACGTGCCATATCTACCCGCCGAGCTTGCCGCGTTTGTCGACGATTTCCTCATCCTCGAAACACCAAGACCACCGCTCCCCCGGCTCATAGGAACAAAGGATCGGATGGCCGCTTGCGCCCCAATGCGCCCGCGCATGGCGATGGGGTGAGCTGTCACAGCAGCCGATATGGCCGCAAGATCGGCACATCCTGAGATGGACCCAGGTTGCGCCGATTTTGGCGCAGTCCTCGCAGACGGCCCCCGCTTTGGCGGCCTCGTCGGGCAAGGCCCATGTAATCTGATCAAGATGGCTGCACGTCATGAACCCCATCATGAAGTCGCCACCCAGAAACGCAATCTCAAACCGTCGGCACCAGCCATCCCTGATAGCGCACGATCAACTGTCCGGTCAGCGGCGCGCGAAGCGTGACATCGAAGTGGAACCGCCCATTCCTTTCGGTCTCCGTCGCCTCGCTAATGGGTAAGCTCCAGGCTGGCAGCGGGATCGGCCCAATCCGCGCCGCGCGGACCGGGAAATGCAACGCGCCGTCCTTCACATGTAGGTCAAGCATGAAGGTGATGGGTCCAAACCGTTCGGTCATCCATCCATCCTCGATCTCGAGTGTCGAGCGGAACCGTCGCGGGCCAAAGCGCCGCTCCCAGATTTCCGTCTCTTCACGCCGGGTCTTGAGAACAGTGACGGGGCCATCTTCGACTGCGGGTGGAAACTTAAAAATCCACCCGAGCAACCGCGGCCACAGCCCCGCCCCGCGTGTCACCTTCGCGCGCCCCTCAAGCCGCGACACGGCATAGGTTTGATGACTGTCGCGCACGGCCTTTGGCAGCGTCTGGAACGGTTCACCAAGTTGCGTCTCAAAAATCGGTTTCAAAGCGGTCTCCTCCCGCTCGAACCGAATGGAGAGATCCCGCATCGCGGCTTCCATCTCGGCCAAACCGATCTCCGCAACCGCAATCCGCGCGCCCGGCGACGGCGCTGCATTGCGCAACACCGCACGCGCAGGGATCGCCGGAACAAATGGCCCATCGCCGGCCTCGGCCAGGAGACGCCAGCGCCGTCTGATCCAAGCACCGTCTTTGGGGCCAGTCACCTCGACCGCCATGCCGCCTCTGTCGCTGCCAAAGGGTGCCAGCAAGCGCGCGCCGAACCTGACCACGCCCATCGGTACGGGTAACGGCATCCGAGCCCTGATCCACGAAAGCGCCGCCAGGCCGCGATTCATCACCGAAAGCTCCAATCCGGCACGAAACGAAACCGTTTTTGCGCCAAAGCGGCCCGGGAAGACGGCCAGATCGGGCACGCCGATCATCCACCCCCGACGCCGCACGCCATCGGGCAAGTCATAAGCCCGCGCGTCAGACCACCCCCGCACCACCTCTGTCCGGCCTGCCACTGTAATCGGCACCCGGCGACCCACTTGGTCGAGGATCGACCGGATCACCGACCGACCGCGCGGCGCGCGATTTCCCGGCAAGATCACGCTGTCGATCATTTCGATCCGGTCCATCCCATCGGACAGTGCCGCCACAGCCGCCGAGGAGAGGGCGGGCACACTGGATACACCCGACAGAATTGCGACACCGGCCGCATGTGCTTCGGCGTCCAACACACTGATCCCGAGGCAGAATTCGGTGTTGTCCGAGAGGTCCATATAGCTGACACCTGCCCGGATGCAGGCCCGCGGCAACCGGTAGGGATCCTTGCCATAGGTATGGAACGGCCCTGCCGCGTCGATCACCCAATCGGCGCCTGTTTGGAAAAGGGGGCCAGATCTCCGGCCCGATCAACCTGCAAAACCTCCGCGCCAATCTCTGCGGCCAAGCCCTCCGCGTCGGCCACGCCCCGCACCGCGATCACAACGCGGTGTCCATCGCGGCACGGAAGCCGCGCCAAACGCGAGCCGAACACGCCCGTGCCGCCAAGGATCACGATGGTCATAAAAGCAACCGGGCGCGCAGGCCGGGATCCGGCAGGCCGCAGATATCGCCCCGGCCAAAGATCGCATACCGGTTCCTGGCAATCCGCGCATAGAGCCAGGCCCGGATTGGTCCGGGAAGGATCATCAGCGCCGCAAGAAGCCGCCCCCATCCGCCACAACGTCGCCCGACCTCAACTATTGCGTCGAAATCGGACCAGGCCGCGCCATCCGCCAAAAACAGCCAACTGTCTGGGTCGCTCGGGTCCATCCCGAAATACTGAAGGGCCGCTTGGCCACGCGCCGTCTGAATTGGGCAGATACGGATCGTACCGGATCGATCAAGCCGATGGATCATCCGCGCGCCAAAGGAACAGAGCGCGCAATCAGCATCCATGATCGCAACAGGCTCGATCCCGTCAAGCGCGGGCGGGCAGCCATAGGCAAATGGGGTCGGCATCGCGCATCTCCTCCGCGTCACAACCTAAAGGATTGAGAGGCAAGAGAAAGAGATGCGCGACACCGGGTCGCGATGTGGCCTATTCCGCGGGTCGCTTTTCGACATCGGCGGGTGGAAGCACCTCGGCCCCCTCCTCCGCCTCAGGGGTTGGCGCGTCATTGGCGACATTGCCAAGGGTTGTGCCCCCAACCTCGCTCAAGCCGCTTTCCAGCGACACGCCGAGTTCCTCGCCCAGCTTCTTCAGCGCAGGCAATTGCACCGCCATACCGAGGATCGAGTCGAGCGCCTGGTTTACCGCTGGTTTGCCCGCGTCGCCGCCGCCGGTGCCGGCGGCCCCGCCCATGCCCGTAACCTGATGGATCTTGATCGAGTCGATCTTCTCCGCTGGTTTGACCATCTCGGCCACAACCTTGGGCAACGCGTCAAGCCGCGCCAGATCGACCTTCATCGCCACAATCTCCGGGTCGATCACGTTCTCGGATTCGACAATCGCGCGGTTACCCTCCGCCTCGGCCAGAAGGTCGGCTTTCTTCGCCTCCGCCCGAATGGTGATCGCATCGGCATCGGCTTGCGCCTCTTCCCGACGGGCCGCGGCCCGGTCCTGCGCGGCGTCTTTCTCTGCCTGGGCTGCCAGGCGGATTTTGGTCGCTTCCCGCTCCGCCTCACGCTCGGCCTCAATCAACGCAATCTGCTTCTGACGCTCTGCCGTGGCCACGGAGCGCGCTGTTTCAATCGCCTCGGACGCTTTGGTGGCTTCGGCCCGTGCCGTATCGGCAGACGCACGCGCCCGGCTTTCCTCTTCGGATTTCTGCGCGATGATGATCTGGCGTTCTTGATCGGCCACTTCCAATTCCCGGTCGCGATCGATCTCCGCCTCACGAATGGCCCGCTCTCGCGCAATATCCGCCGCACGAATGGCCTGTTCCCGCGAAATCCGGGCGCCTTCCTTCTCTTTCTCCGCGTCTTCCTCGCGACGGGCAATCTCAGCCTCTTGTGCCGCACGCAGCGTGGCGATTTGCTCGGCTTGCGAGATCGCCGCTTCTTGCTCATCGCGCTCAATCTCGAGCCGCTTCCGTTCGGCCTCCATACCGGCCCGACGGACCGCCACATTGGCCTCTGCCTCGATCTCAGCGCGCTCCTTTTTCGAGGTTGCAATCACCTCGGCCAGTTTCCGCATACCGACCGCGTTGAAGGCGTTGTTCTCATCCAGCGCCTCAAACGGGGTTTGATCGAGCGCGGTCAGCGAAACGGATTCCAGTTCCAACCCGTTTTTCAGAAGGTCTTCCGAGACGGTGTTCTGCACCTCTTGCACGAATTCCGAGCGGTTTTCGTGCAACTCATCCATCGTCATCTGAGCCGCCACCGCCCGCAGACCGTCGACCAGTTTACCTTCAATCATCTCGCGCAGTTGATCGACATAGAAGGTCCGGTCGCCAAGGGTTTGCGCCGCACGGCTGATCCCGTCATCGGTGGCATTGACCGAGACGTAGAACTCCACACCGACATCAACGCGCATCCGATCCCGGGTGATCAAGGCGCCCTCTCCCGTCCGCTGCACCTCAAGGCGCAAGGTCTTCATGTTCACCGGGCTGATCTCATGGAGCAGCGGGATCACCAGCACGCCGCCATCCATAATCACCTTCTTGCCGCCAGAGCCGGTTCGGACCAGCCCAACTTCACGCGTGGTGCGGCGATAGAGCCGCCCGACCACCAGGCCGATCAAAATCAGGAAGACAAGAAAGGCGGCGACGACAATGCCAATACCTACAAGGTCCATGAGAAAACTCCTCTATCTGTTACGCGTAAAGTCAGCTTATGTGTCGGTTGATCAGGTGATGGCGTTCAAAGGGATCAGACGAAAGCCACCCGTGGGTCGATGACGCATGATCAGAACTTCGGTGCCCCGGTCGATCTGTTGATCGTCTTGCAGCGGTTCGGCGCGGATATAGTGCGTGTTGCCATGGAAATCGGTCACTTTGACTTCCGCCGGACGTCCCCGTGCTGCGGTGCCTTGCGTCACCACGCCCATACGGCGCGCGAGCCGCGTGCGCGAGACCGCCGTGGTTTCCGTTTTCGGCAGGAGGCGGGCAAATACACCCGCGAAGCGTCGCGTAAACGCCAGCCCAGGAATAGCTGCCAAGGGCACGGCAATCAGCGCCGGCAGCATCCAACCGAAGATACTCAGCATGATGTTTTGCAGGATCAGCCCACTTAGTCCGAACCCTAAGAAGAGCGCCGCCATCCAGAGCACAAGTGGCGCTTTGCCAAGGCCCAACCAAGCCAGGGGTCCTGCGGGGGCATCAACCGCTGTATCGGCCGCGGCGCCATCTGCGTCGAGCTCGGGCAGTTCATACTCGCCCAGATCGACGTCGAGTCCGTCGATATCGACGCCCAGCTCGCTGATGTCGAACCCGTCGGCGGCATCAAGACCGTCGAAGCCAATATCTCCGACCTCAGCATCGAAATCCGCTTCGCCGCCCGCGCCCAAAAGCGTGGCGCCCAATAATGCAAAAATCAGCTCCAAAATTAGAGTCCGCCCAAAAGGGCCAAAGACAGCGTAAACGCCACCATTTCGGGAGATAAAAAAGACCCGGCCATAAACCTCTCAACATTCGTGCAAGACCCAATTCACATGGGACCGTCACGTATCTGTTACCAGTGTATTCCATCTGATTTGTGACAGATGTGGCGCGGAGGCCATAGTGAAAACGGGCATTATGAATGAATCATAACGCCCTGACCCTACTTCGTTTTTGAGAATCCCCTAAGCGGCACTTTCGACCGTCTCGGCCCAGACCCAAGGTCGGATAAATTCGCCCAAAACCCGCGACAGCTCGGCTTCGTCAACCTCGCCGGTGCGCTCCAGATGGGCCACCAGACCGCGTTTTTTATCCTCGCGCACTTCGACAACCTGCGCGGTGATCTCGGCCTTGTCCAATGCGGCGTTATATACCCGCGTGATAGCCCGTTTGCGCAGGTCGGGTTTGAACACTTTGCCAACGGCGGTTTTTGGCAGTTCGGGCAGGATTTCCAGATGTTTCGGAACCGCCGCGCGCTCATGAACATGCTCTTTGCAGTGATCCATCAGCGCGTCGATGGTGATATCCGCTCCTTCGACCAGTTCGACATAAACACATGGCAGTTCACCCGCGAATGCATCCGGCTGCCCAATCGCACCGGCAAAGGCCACCGCCGGGTGTCCGGCCAGCGCTTCTTCGATCTCGGCAGGGTCGATATTGTGCCCGCCCCGGATAATCAGGTCTTTGGCGCGGCCTGTGATCCAGAGATAGCCATCCGCATCGATCCGGCCCAAGTCACCCGTGCGCAGATAGATGTCATAGGCGAAGAGGTCGACGTTTTTGTCGTCTTCCGTGTAAGTCGAACCCTCAAACACGCCGGGATTGTCGATGCAAATCTCGCCCACTTCGTCGGTGTCGCAAACCGTGACGCCATCAGCGCCATGCTTCAAAATCCGCACCTCCGTATGCGGGAATGGCACCCCGACGGAGCCGATTTTCTTGTCGCCATCGACCGGATTACAGCTCACCAGACAGGTCGCCTCCGTCAGGCCATAGCCCTCGATCAGCGTCACGCCCGTGGCTTTCTCAAACCGCTTGAAGAGTTCGACCGGCAGCGGCGAGGAGCCGGAAAACGCGGTCTTCACCGAAGAGACATCCGCATCGACCGGGCGCTGCATCATCGCGGCAATCGCGGTCGGCACGGTGATGATAAAACTGATCTGCCAGCGCTCCACCAGCTTCCAGAAATTGTCGAATACGCCATCGCCGCGATAGCCTTGCGGCGTCGGGAAAACCACATGCGCGCCGGAGGCCAAGGCCGCCATCAAGATAACGTGGCAGGCGAACACATGGAACAGCGGCAGCGGGCAGATGATGTTGTCTTGCTCGGTGAAGAGCAGCGTATGCCCGATCCACCCGTTATAGATCATGCCGGAATACTTGTGCTGCGCCACCTTGGGCATGCCCGTTGTTCCACCGGTGTGGAAATAGGCCGCCACGCGGTCTCCGGTGCTGTCGGCGAAATCCAGATGATCGCTCCGCTGACGGTCCAGCTCAGCATTGAAATCCAAGATGCGCGCTTTGTGCTGCACCTCGAATTTCGGGCGCAAAAATGGCACGATCAGCTTCTTCAAGCCGGTCATGTAGCGCAGGAGATCAACCTCCAGCACGGTTTTCACACTCGGCGCAAGCTCGACGGCTTCGGAGACTTTCTGCGCCACATCGGTCTTGGGGAAGGCTTTCAGCGTGACCACGACCTTCGCATTGGTTTCCCGCAGGATCGAGCCGATTTGCTCGGCATCCAGAAGCGGGTTGATTGGGTTGGCAATGCCCGCGACCGCACCGCCAATCAAGGTCACGGCGGTTTCATTACAATTGGGCAGGATATACGCGACCGTGTCGGTCTCGCCGATCCCAAGGCTGCGGAAGAGGTTGGCGGCCTGGGTCACGCGCCCATGAAATCCATTCCATGTCAGCGTTTCGGCCTTATCTTTTGGCCCGGAAAACAATTGAAACGAGATCGCGTTCAGATCGCCGAATTTATCTTTGGTGTTACTCAGCAACTCATAAAGCGTCGCCGCCGGCTGGCTGGCTGGCCATGGCTTTTCTTGCTCAATGGTTTTGACATCCTCGACCGTGGCAAATTGCACCATATGCCTTCCTCCCCTATTGGCGGTTTTGACCGCCAATTATGTGTTATGGGGCGGCCGAAATCTGCCACAGCATGTGCAGAACCGGATTGTGACGCAAGTGTAACGCTGCGCAAAGCCGTTATTCGGCGGCGAGACCTTCGGTGAATTGCAGCCGGGCGAGGCGTGCATAAAGCCCGCCTTGAGCGACCAGAGCATCATGGCTGCCTTCGGCCACGATCTGCCCGTCCTCGAACACCACGATCCGATCCGCCTGCTTCACCGTGGCCAGCCGATGGGCGATGATCAGCGTGGTGCGGTCCGCACTCATCTCGACCACGGCCTCTTGCACGGCCCGCTCGCTTTCCGCGTCCAATGCGCTGGTCGCTTCGTCCAGCAACAGGATCGGCGCGTCTCGCAGGATGGCGCGCGCAATCGCGATGCGCTGCTTCTGCCCGCCTGAGAGCATGATGCCGCGCTCGCCGACATAGGTGTCATACCCCTCCGGCAACGCGGTCAGGAACTCATGTGCTGCGGCGGCTTTCGCGGCGGCCTCCACCTCCGTGTCACTGGCCTCAGGGCGGCCAAAGCGGATGTTCTCGCGTGCCGAGCTGGCAAAGATCACTGGGTCTTGCGGCACCAACGCCATGGCCGACCGGAAGGTGGTGCGATCCATATCGCGCAGATCCACCCCATCAAGCGTCACACGCCCGCTTTCAGGGTCATAGAACCGCAGAAGCATCTGGAAAATCGTCGATTTCCCGGCGCCCGAGGGGCCGACCAGCGCCACCGTCTCTCCCGGCTGCACTGTCAGGGTGACGCCATCAAGCGCCGCCGTGTCGGGCCGTGTCGGATAGTGGAACCGCACGTCCTCAAACCGGATCGCGCCCTGCCCGCCTTGTGGGAGTGTGACACCGGCCACAGGGTCGCCGACATTGTCCGTGATGTGTAACAGCTCGACCAAACGTTCCGTGGCCCCTGCCGCGCGTTGCAGCTCGCCCCAGATCTCGCTGAGCGCACCGACGGAGCCTGCGACCATAATCGCATAGATCAGGAACTGGATCAGTTCGCCGATCGACATTGCATCGCTGCGCACATCGCGCGCCCCGATCCAAAGGACGCTCACGACACCGGCAAAGACCAAGGCGATCACGATCACCGTCATCACGGCCCGCGTGGCAATCCGCTTTTTCGCGCTGTCGAAACTGCGCTCCGTCACTTTGTCGAACGTCTCCGCCGAAGGGCGCTCATGGGTAAAGGCCTGAACCGTCTGGACAGACAAAAGTGCTTCCGAAGCATTGCCGGAGCTTTCCGCGATCCAATCTTGGTTTTCTTTGCTCAACACCCGAAGGCGACGACCCAAGACCACAATCGGGATGATAATCGCTGGCACGATCAGCAGGACCAACCCAGCCAATTTCGGCGACGTCACCGTCATCAGAACCAAGCCGCCCATCAGGATCAAAAGATTCCTGAGCGCAATAGAAACCGATGAGGAAATCACACTCAGAAGCAACGTGGTATCAGTGGTGATCCGGCTCAACACCTCGCCGGTCATGATTTTCTCGTAGAAGGCGGGGCTCATGCCGATCATCCGGTCGAACACCGCCTTGCGGATATCGGCCACGACCCGTTCTCCCAACCGGGTGACCAAGTAATAACGAAGGCCCGTGCCAAAGGCCAAAAGGGCCGCAATGGCAAAGGCAGCCAGGAAATACTGATCAAGAAGCTCGGTTGTTTCGGTCTCAAACCCGTCCACGACTCGGCGGACGGCCAAAGGCAAGGTCAGCGAGACAATCGCGGTCAGGATCAGCGCGCTGATCGCGCCGGCCAACATGCCGCGATAGGGCAACAGAAACGGGCCCAACGCCCGCAAACTGCCGATCCGTTTCGATCCTTCGCGCTCTTCCGCAGATTGGGTGGGGCCGGTGGGTTGCCCTGCCATGGGTGTCTCAGTCTGTTCTGTTGGTCGTGGCTGGGATAAATCGCTGCGTGACTGCACACAAGCCCTGCTTGTCAATGACAATCGATAACCCGGCCCCCGTATGGCGCCAAACCGGTCTGTGTGGCGGCTTATCTGATAGTCGTGACATGCGACATAAACGTCGGCCATGCGGCTATCTAGGCCGCTTGCGTGGCGCGATCTTGGTAAATCAGCCGAGAGGTTGCTCCGCCGTGAGCATCGCCAGGAGCCAATCATGCTTGGCGCTCTTGGCATTTCGCTGATGCCGGATCGCCGCAACCGTGAACGGCCGTATGGTCAATGGCGGTTGCCGGGTCACGAGGCCAAATCTGGCGGCATGAGCGGCGACGAGACGCCCCGGCAAGGTGGCGATCATGTCGCTGCTGGCGACCGTGGCCAAAGCCGGAAAGAAAAGCGGCACCGAAGCGGCGACCCGACGTGCCCGGCCGATCCGCTCCAGCGCCTGATCCACGACGCCCGTCAAATCTCCGGCGGGCGACACGACCAGATGATCGGCGGTGCAGAAGGCTTCCAGCCCCCAATTCGCGTTGGTCAGCGGGTGATGGGCCCGCATCACCACGGCGTAGCCTTCTTCATGGATCGGATCGGCCTGAAACCGGTCCGGCAAATCCCAGATGAACCCAAGGGCCAAATCCAGCTCACCCGCCTCCAAAGCGGCAAGCGCCGCCTGCCGCCCCAATGAACGGATCGCAAAGCGCAGACCAGGTGCCGCCGCCCGCGCCCGTTGCAACAGACCCGGCACCAGCGTCGCCATCTCATTGTCATAGGCCCCGATCTGGATCACCCCGGCCTCGGCTTTGGGGTCGAACTGCGTCCCGGTCGTCAGCGCCTCCGACAGTGTTTCTACCGCCAGCCGGATCTTTGGCTCCAAGGCGATGGCCACCGCCGTCGGCTCCATGCCAGCCGGGCGACGCAGGAACAGCGGATCGTCAAAGATATCGCGGAGGCGTTTGATCGAATGGCTGATCGCCGATTGGGTCAGCCCCATCTGCGCGGCGACGTCGACCGCTTTACGATGCCGCATCAGCCCGAGAAAAACCAACAGGACTGTCAGATCGAGCCGCCTTAGTGCAATTTCATCAATATCTAACATTAGACGTATGCATTTTCATTTAAGATAGCCGCTTGCTAGCACGCTCCCAAGGCAATCGCCAAGGGAGATGCAAATGAAGCTCGCGATTATTGGGGCCGGACATGTGGGGAGCGCCCTCGGCCATGGATGGGCCAAGGCAGGCCATGATGTCCGCTATGGGACCCGCGCGCCTGCCGCGCCGGATCATCTGACCCCAAGCGCGGCCGCCGCTTGGGGCACGGTCGTGGTTTTGGCCCTGCCCTGGGGCGCGGCGGAGGCCGTGGCGGCAAATCTGGGATCGCTCAGCGGCAAGATTATCATCGATTGCAGGAATCCGATTGCCCGTACGCCGGAAGGGATCGGGTTGGCCCTCGGACACAACACCTCTCTGGTGGCGAACAGGTGCAGAGCTGGTTGCCCGAAGCCCGGGTTGTAAAGACGCTGAACCAGGTTGGGGCCGAGATCATGGCCGACACATCCGGGTTTCCGGTGCCGCCGGTGCAGTTCATGGCGAGCAATGACGATAAGGCGAAACAGGTGGTCGCCGCGCTCCTCACCGATCTCGGGTTCGACCCGCTCGACGCGGGTGATTTGACCAAAGCCAGGCTTCTGGAACCCTTTGCGCTCACCTGGATCAACCAGGCGCTGATGCAGGGCAAGGGGCGCGATTGGGCCTTTGGCGCCATGTCGCGCGCCGGACAATGAGTGACCCCGTCACCATCGTCGCCCGCCGTGTCGTGAAACCCGGCGCTGAAGCGACTTATGAAGATTGGCTAACCCGGCTGACCGACGCGGCCACTGCCCTGCCCGGCTATCTTGGCGCGGAGTTTCACCGGCCCATTGCCACCGGCGCACCTTACATCAGCGTCTTTCGTTTTGACACGCTGGATCATCTTGCCGCCTTCGAACGATCTGACCTCCGCGCCCGCTTCTTGGCGGAGATCGCGCCCCATGTAGCGGGCGACGCGGTTTGGGATCGGCTGACTGGGCTAGAGGTCTGGTTCGAGGCTCCGAAAGGCGCGCCACTGCCACAGCCGAACGCGTTTCGAATGGCGCTGATCCTCGTCGCCGTGGTCTTCCTCTTGGTCCTCGCCCTCAACATCGCCCTCAGCCCGCTGATCGGCGGCTGGCCCCTTGTGCCGCGCCTCCTCATCACCGTGATCCTTCAGGTTTTCCTCATGACCTACGTGATCATGCCCCGCGTGACCAAAGCGCTCGGCGCCTGGATTTACACAACCTCCTAACTTACTGAAAAGGAACTCCCTTCATGTCTGCATCCATCGATACACACGGCACCAAACGCATCCTGATGATCGTTGCCAACCCAGGCACCTCGCCCACGACCGGTTGGCCCGTCGGCTTCTGGTGGGCCGAAGTCACCCACCCCTACTGGACCTTTACCGAAGCGGGATATGAGGTCGAGATTGTCTCACCCAAGGGCGGCGATCTGATGGCCGATGGCTTCTCCGACCCCGAGGATGAGAGCCAGTATTCCGCCCATGATATTCTCTCCCTGGGGTTCAAAAAGTCACCCACGCATGCGGGGCTACTGCACGGCACCAAATCCATCGCAGAGGTCAATCTCGACACATACGATGCGATCTTCCTCGCAGGTGGGCAGTCCCCAATGGTGACGATGATCGATGACACCGAACTGCACGAATTTGTCGCCCGCGCATATGAGGCAGGCAAGCTCGTCAGCATCGTCTGTCACGGCACCTGCATCCTCTTGAAAACCCGCCTCTCGACAGGCGAGCTTCTGGTCAACGGCAAGACCTGGACCGGCTTTGCCGATGCCGAGGAAGCCTTTGCGGATGCCTTCGTCGGTCAGAAGATTCAGCCGTTCTGGATCGAAGAAGAGGCCCGAAAGCTGGACGGCACCAATTTCGTGGTCAACTCCATGTTCAAACCCTTCGCGATCCGCGACGGCAATCTGATCACTGGGCAGCAGCAATTCTCCGGCGCTGCGGCGGCCGCGTTGGCCGTCGAAACGCTCGGGCGCTAGTCGCTTTTGGTCGCGGGCGGCGCGCCGCCCTCGGCCGCCCTGATCTCGGCCATTTCCCTGGCCATTTCAGGCTGCCGGATCTCAATCGTCTCTCTCACCCGCGCGATATAGGCCGGATTCTCGGTCGGCGGGATGTTGATGTCATACGCATCCGCCACCTCAATCATTGCTCGGCGATCTGTGCGATTGAACACCCCGGCCATGGCTTCGGCATGGTCTTTCGATATACCCATCGCCTCATAGGCCGACCGGCCCATCCGAACTGAGCTGTCATAGGTCTCGCGGATGATGTCGCGACAGCCAACCGCCCACAGATGATACACATGATCGCGGTCCACCGCGCGGGCGATGACGTGCAAATCGGGGAAGTTGTCGACCGCATAGCGCACCAGTTCGGTGATCTGATCCTTGTCGTCGATGGCTACAACCAGCAGTTTCGCCTCGCCAATGCCAGCGGCATGCAGCATGTCGGGCCGGGTTGCATCGCCAAAATAGGTCTTGATCCCAAAGGCACGCAGATTGTCGATCTGCTTTGAACTGAAATCGATCACCGTTGAGGAAAACCCCGCTGCACTGAGCATGCGCTCAACCAGCCCGCCGACGCGGCCGCGTCCTGCGATAATGATCTGTCCTGTCTCGCCGATCTCGTCCGCTTCCCGATCCTGCTCGCCAGAGAATTTCGGCGCAATAACGCGATCGAAAAGGATGAAGAGCGCTGGCGTGAGCAGCATCGACAGCGCCACGACCAGGAGCAGTTGGTCCGCGATACTGGTCGGCAGGACCGAATTTGCGACGGTGAAGGACAATAAAACAAAACCAAATTCGCCCGCCTGCGCCAAGCCAAGCGCGAACAACCAACGATCCGATCCACGAATACCGAAGATCGGAGCAAGCGCCAGCAAGACGCCTGCTTTGATGACCATCAGGCCAAGGGTCAACCCAAGGATCAGGCCCAAGTTTTCAAACAGAAGCGTGAAGTTGATGCCCGCGCCGACGGTCATGAAAAACAGGCCGAGAAGCAGCCCGCGGAACGGATCGATATCGGATTCGAGTTCATGCCGGTATTCGCTGTTGGCCAGCACCACGCCCGCAAGGAAGGTGCCAAGCGCCGGCGAAAGCCCCACCAGGGACATCAACAGCGCAATGCCGATCACCATCATCAGCGCCGTCGCCGTGAACAATTCGCGCAGTTGCGCCACCGCGATGAAGCGGAAAATTGGGCGGGTCAGATAGGTACCGCCGAACCCGACCGCCGCGATAGCACCAACCGTCACCAGCGCGGTTTGCCAGCCATTGAGGCCCGAGACGAGGCTCATACCGGCCCCATGATCACCCTCGCCGTGATCCTCCGCACCATGCGCCACCTCGGCGCCATGACCGGCAACCTCCGCGCCCAGATCCATCAGCTCCGGCATGGCGAGAAGCGGGATGAAGGCCAACATTGGGATCACGGCGATATCTTGGAACAGCAAAACAGAGAAGCTCGATTGGCCGCCGTCCGACTTCAAAAGACCCTTCTCACCAAGTGTTTGCAGAACAATCGCCGTCGAAGAAAGCGCGAGGACCAAGCCAATTGCCAAAGCAACGGTCCAAGGCTGCCCAAACATCATCGCGACCCCGGTCACCAGCACCGTGGTCAGCACCACCTGCCCGCCACCAAGCCCCAATAATCGCGCGCGCATGTCCCACAGGAGCTTGGGTTCCAGTTCCAGCCCCACCAGGAACAGCATCATCACGACGCCAAACTCAGCGAAATGCTGGATCGAGATCACATCGACGCCAAGAACGACCAAGATCGGGCTGATCACGATCCCTGCGATCAGATAGCCCAAGACCGAACCCAGCCCGAGCCGCGACGCAATCGGCACGGCGATCACGCCCGCAATCAGAAAAATGAATGCCAGTAGCAGGAAATCCGTCATCAATGCCCCCCATGCCCGCGTGCCGTCGGGTCAAAGGCGCATACTGACAGTCTGCCGTATCATGTCAATTTTGAAGATTTGGAGCGGGTAGCGGGAATCGAACCCGCACCAAGAGCTTGGAAGGCTCGTGTGATACCATTTCACCATACCCGCCCGCTTACAATGCTCGTTAGTTCATGGGTTATTGGACGTCAAGTTGAGCTTTGGAGCCGTCGTACTTTCAGGAGTGCTTCTCGATATCTCCTGTGTGCTCTTCGAGGGCGCGCGCGTGGCTTCGGGTACGGCCGAGGCCGTAGGCCGGTTGCGCGCTGCAAGCTTGTCGGTTCGGTTACTGACAAACTCCATGAGAGTTCCCAAGCGGGTGATCATAGATGAGCTATCCGCCATCGGCTTTGCCGTATCCGACGGTCAGGCAGAACGGCTGGCCACTGGCGTTTCGCGCGGCTCCGGTCTCGCGGAGCCAGCGGACAGCGGCCTCGGTCACTGCGTAATCCTTGACTTGATAGGCTGCCATTCCCGGCCCCGTCCGCTCGAGCGACTCCGGGTTGGCATCGTTGGTTCCCGCAAGGGGCCCAAGGGACTGCCGAGCCGCAAAGGGGAAGTTGCGAGAATGATCGCCGACGACCCTCAACGCGTATCTATGCAACTGGTCCGGCCCGATCACATGGAGCCGCCCGATAAATGCGGGCGCAAACACCGCCGCCCTGCTCGATGCAGCCAGCAAGGGAGTCCGAGCGCAGTATGTCGTCGTTCGTCCAGCACTCCTGTCGGTGCGGCCAATGGTTGCAGCCCGATGCGCCTCGGGGATCTTGGCCCCCAAAGCAGGACTTGGGTGCACTGGGCTTGGGAAATACGGCTCGTTCTCAGCGGAATCTCCTCGCTCATCTCGCAAAAAAGATTCTGACTTCGCACGTCACGGACCGTTGGGATGATTGCTTACGGCTTTCCGGCACCGCGACGTTGTTCCGTTGAGCGACAGGGCTGCGCTGCCACCGCGACCGGAGAGACCAGGGCGCCGCTGCCTGAAGAGAAGATCTCCACGCCCCCATGGCCGCAGCGACAGGAAGTACAAAGCAGCCTCAAGATCACCCTAGAGATCGGGCGGACGCAGAAGGTAGACCCGCGTCAGGCGGAGAGCACGCCCTTTCGCAAGATGAAATTCCCGTAACGGCGCGGTTCGGCGCAGCGCAGCACGGCGAACGCGAGTCCTGCACGCTCGTAGAAGGCGAACCGTTCCAGCGAGGCCGGCAGGATGCCAAGAGCCGCAAACATCGGGGCAATCTCTTCGACGACCTCGGGAACGGCGTGGGGGTCGCCCACGACCTGCATGGTAAGCACCGGATCTGGCTCGTGGGTATCGAGCGGGAGCAGGGACAGAACCGCGCGCAGCGCCCGGGGGCTCGGCGCATCCATACGAAGGCTCTTGCCGAGCACGGTTCGCCGCGCCACGGACTCAGCCGGAAAATTCGCGTCCGACAGCACGATCTCGTCACCGTGCCCCATCAGCGCAAGCACCCGCAGAAGATCAGGTGAGAGCAAGGGCTCTACGCCCTTCAGCATATCCGTGCCTCCATCACCGTCCCTCCTTCGACGCTCCGGTGGCGCCAATGCTGCGGTCGAGTTGGACATAGCCGCCATCAGGGAACAGCCACTGCCCGGTCATATGGCTCGCGCGGTCGGACAGAAGGAAGGCGCAGCAATCCGCGATCTCTCGCGCCGTCGTCATGCGTTTTCCAAGCGGGATCCGAGCCGTGATCTCGGCCGGCGCTGCGTTGCCATCGGGCAGCCTGTCGAGCCAGCGGCGTCAGAACTTCGGCAACCACGATGGCATTGACCCGCACACCGTCAGGCAGAAAGGCCACAGCCCATTCGCGGGTCAGCCCGAGTTGCGCCGCTTTGGCCGCCACATAGGCCGAGGTATCGCCCTGCCCGGTCAGAGCAGTCTTGGATGTGATGTTCACAATGGCCCCACGTGCCGCCCGCAGATCCGTCTCGAGAAGGTGCACGAGCGTGTAGCAATGCAGCAGGTTCTGCTCGAGACTTGCGCGGAACGCCGCTGGCCCAGCCTCAAGGCCCACGCCGTCGTTCGCGCCCGCGTTGTTCCTGGGCCGCCCAGATTTGGAGTTGGTTCCACGGCACGAGGTACCACAGAGCGGTGGCGCCACATAGCAAGAGGCCAAGCCCCATAATCGCCCAAAGACCGCGCCGCCGACGCGATCCGGTTTTGGTGTCACAGGCACTCCGCCAGGGTCGTTGCCATATTGCGGAGAAGCTGCGGGTAGAGGTCCGATCCTGGCTCAAGCTCTGCGCCAAGCGGATCAATCACGCCGGTATTGGCGTCCGTTCCATCCAGAACAACCTCGACAATTCCAGGATTGAATTGCGGTTCGGCAAGAACGCAATCGATCCCCTCTTCCTGAATGCGACCCTGGATCTCGGCAATCCGAGCCGGGCTTGGGTCAGAGGCGTCGCTCAGCGAAATCGCACCCGACGCGGGGAAATCGAAATCCGTCTCGAAGTATTGGTAGGCGTCGTGGAAGACAATGAAGCTGCCGCCGCGCACCGGGTCGAGCGTGGCAGCGATCTCAGCCGAGAGCGCCTCCATCTCTTCGCGCGCGGCGGCCGCGTTGGCAAAATAGGTGCCAGCATTGTCCGGATCAGCGGCGGACAATTGACCCGCGATCAGGTTCAGCCACGTGCTGGCGTTTTCGGGCGACAGCCAGGCATGAGGATCGTGTTCGCCATGGTCGTGGCCTTCATGCCCGTGGTCATGGCCGGCATGGTCGTCATGATCATGTTCCCCATGGTCGTGTTCTTCGCCCTCGGCATGCTCTTCGTGACCATGGTCGTGGTCGTCGTGAGCGTGATCATCGTCATGAGCATGCTCATCATGAGCGTGTTCGTCATCATGGGCATGTTCTTCATGGTCATGATCATGCGCGTCCTCTGCATGCGCGTCATGACCTCCATCACCATGGTCGTGGCTATGCGCCTCAAAAAGCGCGCCTTCACGGAAATCAAGCAGGATCGTCCCTTCGGCGTCCAACAGAGTCGTGACGGCGGCATCCTCGGCCAGCGTCTCAACCGCATCGTCCATCCAAGGCGTCAGGTCCTCACCTAGCCAGAACACGAGGTCCGCCTCTTGCAAAGCCGCAGCCTCCGAGGGGCGCAGGCTGTATTCATGGGGCGAGGCACCCGGCTGCACAATCAGGTTCGGCGTTCCGACCCCGTCCATGACACGCGCCACCAGCGAATGGACCGGCGCGATATCAACCGCCACGTTCGGCACATCGGCCATCGCCGTGCCACCCATCAATGCGGCCGTGGCTGATAGGGAAAGAAGCTTTCTGGACATAAGAACCCTCATGTGATTTTATAACGTTGCGAGCCACATATCTGATATGGAATAACATGACAAGAGACGCGCAGACCCACGACGCGGAAGACACGACCCCGCTCGGGTTCCAGCATCATGATCACGGCGCCTGCATGGCGGACGCCCTCGCATCGGCCGAGGCAAGATGCGCGGCTGAGGGCTGCGCCTGACCCCGGTCCGGCGAAAGGTGTTGGAACTCTTGCTGCAAGAACATCGGGCGCTTGGGGCCTACGTGATCTTGGATCTTCTTCGCGAGGCCGGCTTTGGGTCGCAACCCCCGGTTGCCTATCGTGCACTCGATTTTCTGGTCGAGAACGGGTTTGTGCATAAGGTCGAGCGCCTCAACGCATTCGTTGCTTGCGCTCATCCAGGCCGATCGCACTCGCCTGCGTTCATGATCTGCCGTATGTGCGATGCGGTGGCCGAGGCTCAATCGGCGCCCGCGAAAGGCGCGCTTGGGGCCGCTGCGCGTGCTACAGGCTTTCAGATTGAGCGCACCGTCGTGGAGGCCGAAGGGGTTTGCCCGTCCTGTGCGGAAAAGGCCGACGCATGAGCCTCATAACTGTCGACAACCTCAGCGTCCGCTATGGCGCGAACACGGTGCTGCACGACGTGTCTTTGAGCGTCGAACCGGGCGAGATCGTGACCATCGTCGGTCCGAATGGTTCGGGCAAGACCAGCATGCTGAAAGCCATCATCGGGGCCATCGAGCCCGCGGCGGGACAGGTCAAGCTGCAGCAAGGCCTGCGGATCGGTTATGTGCCGCAGCGCCTGCATATCGATGCGACCCTTCCGATCACCGTCGAACGCTTCATGCGCCTGACCGGGCGCGTGACACGTCAAGACTGCGCGTCAGCACTTGAGGCGGCAGGCGTGCCAGATCTTCTGGAAGCGGCAGATGTCGCAATTGTCGGGGGGCAGTTCCAACGGGTGCTGCTGGCCCAGGCCTTGATCAATCGGCCCGACATCCTGCTGCTCGATGAGGCGACGCAGGGGCTCGACCAGCCCGGCTCAGCTGCGTTTTACCGACAGATCGAAGAGGTTCGCCGCGACACTGGCTGCGCGGTGCTGATGATCAGTCATGAGCTTCACGTCGTGATGAGCGCGTCGGACCGTGTGATCTGTCTGAACGGTCACGTGTGTTGCGAGGGGACGCCCGCGATCGTGGCCTCCGCGCCGGAATACCGGGCCCTCTTCGGTACGGGCACGGGTGGTGCCCTGGCGCTCTATCGGCATGATCACGACCATGATCACGATCACGACCATCCGCATAGCCACGAGGCCGCTGAGTAATGTTCGACGATTTTATGACCCGTGCCACCCTCGCCGGGGTTGGTGTCGCTTTCGCGGCGGCGCCTCTTGGTTGTTTCGTAGTTTGGCGGCGTATGGCCTATTTTGGGGATGCCACGGCGCATGCGGCAATCTTGGGCGTCGCCCTATCGCTCGCGCTTCAGATGTCGATTTTTCTCGGCGCCGTTGTGGTTGCGCTGATCATGGCCCTGACGGTCACGCTCCTCGCCGGGCGCGGCTATGCGATGGACACATTGTTGGGGGTGCTCGCCCATTCTGCGCTTGCTTTCGGGTTGGTTGCGGTCTCGTTCCTGTCGGGCATCCGGATTGATCTGATGGCCTATCTGTTCGGTGATATCTTGGCTGTCTCGCGCAGCGATCTTCTCGTGATCTGGGGCGGCGCGGTTTTGGTCGTGGCTCTCATCGCTTGGCGATGGTCCCCACTTCTGACATCGACGCTGAACGCAGAACTGGCTTATGCCAGTGGCATAGACCCCAAGCGGGAGCAGTTGATCCTGACGCTCGCCCTGGCGATTACCGTGGCGGTTGCCATCAAAGTCGTCGGGGTCCTTCTGATCGCCGCCATGCTGATCATCCCTGCCGCCGCTGCGCGGTCTCTTGCCCGCACGCCGGAAGCGATGGCCCTGATCGCGGCGGCTATTGGCGGGATTTCGGCGGTTGCCGGTCTGCGCGCGGCCTATCTGTTCGACACGCCAGCCGGCCCCTCCATCGTCTGCGTGGCGGCGGTTTTGTTCGCGGGGTTGAGCGCGATCGGTTGGCGCAACCGGAGCGGGGCGTAGGCGGCGCGGTCGCTCGCTCGCTCGAAGCATACCGGCTCAATGCGGCGAGCAGCCGAGAAATCTGCTGCTCACATTCTGGCCACGTCGCGCGCTGACGCGCAATTCCGTGCCAGAAATCCTGCAGGTGGGGTCGTCGAAAGTGTCGAATAGTCGAGAGGTGAGAGGTGAGCAACAAACGGACCCTCTCGCTGTCGTTATCCCAAGCACATTCGGTTCCGTATTCTCCCCACCAGACGACACTTTGGGGTCGGTTGGCTTCTCCACAGAGATAATAACGGTGCAATAGCGCGACGTTGCTCGACACTGATTCCAAGTCTCCCTTGGCCTTCGCCGGAGATGTTTGGTCCAGGATCGGTCGGCCTTCTTTTCTTGTGCTACTCCCCGCGATGGAGATGGTCGATCTCGCCGCAGTTGCCCTCCCCACGCGCGTTCTACAACTGATCGTTCAAATACTCTGTCTTTTTTGCGACGGATCAGAATCGTCGTCTTCAGAATCGCCGGAATCTGTAACAGGTCCATGGTCCTCCAAGCCGTCCAGCATACGCTAGGCTCGTCCAAGGTCACCGCATGATGACGCGTATCTTCACCCTCAAAGATGATACCCGAACTTATCATGGTCATTGCGCGTATGATTATGAAGTTGCGCCCCCACTCCGATAGACGACTCGGCTTGCCTTTGAGCCGTAGAATCTGTCCGCACCGGGCGTTTCCAGCGAAATCTCGCAAATCATCAGGACAGTGAGCGCCTGCCAAAAGCCGGGTAACAGCCACAAAACAAACGAGGTCGAATATCTCGCTATCGGCAATCTGATGGGCGCACCATGATCTGAGACGGCATACCTATGCGGCGCGATCAGACACGCCGCCTTATTTCCGCCCTTTTTTGGAGGTATTGTCCATTAAGCAGCAACAATAACAAACATAACGAGCAGGCTGCAGAAAACAATCCTCCCTGGACTGGATCGGGCCGCGTGTTTCTTGCGGCCCATTTTCTTGCGCGCCCTCAGGCGACCAGTGGCAAGATCAACTCGGGCCCATCCACCTTGTTGGAATTTACCTTTGGATCAACACGATGGGCCTGCAAACGTCCTTCGGGCGCGGAGTGCATCAACGGCGCGGCCCCTTTACCGGCTTCGCCCAACCACAGCGCCCAATGCTCTGGCGCGAGCGTTACAGGCTCTCGGTGATGAATTGTCGACATCGTGGGGCCGGCGGCGCAAGTGACAATCGCGCAAGTTGTAAACCGATCATCGCCCTTCGACCAACTTTGCCAAACACCTGCAAAAACAAGCGACTGTGCGTTATCAGGCCGGATATACCACGGAAGCCGCTTGCCATCGGCATCCTTGGTCCATTCATAAAACCCGGTTGCAGGAATAAGGCACCGCCGCTCTCGGCAGGCCATGCGAAAGGCTGGCTTCTCCGCGATTGTTTCTGAACGAGCGTTAATCAGGAGCGGGCCATCGGTGGGCGATTTATACCAATGCGGCAGGAACCCCCATCGCATCGGGCGATAGCGCCGTGTGCCCTCTTCGGAGGTGACGACGGCCACATCTTGCGTCGGGCAGATATTGAAGCGATCGCCATCGGGAATGTCGTTTGACGGCACGGCCTCAAACAACCGCGCCATCGCATCCGCCGCCTCACTCAAAACAAAACGCCCGCACATGAGGCAGAGCCTAGTGCGGGCGCGAAACGGTTAAAAGTGGATTAAGCGCCGTAGACGGCTTTGTAAGCGATCTTTTCAGCGTCACCGCGGTAGATGTTCAAGTCCAGCGCGACATCCAGCGGCATCCGAGCGATCTCGGACACGGTCCGGTTGTAGGCCGCACGTTTTGCGGCGGCGGTACGCAGGCGTGCAATTATCGAAGTCATTGTGCAGTCCTTTCTTGGCTGTGTGTTCGTGTTCGATGACCCCAATATGATAGCGCTAACGAGAACCACAATTGACAGTTTTCGATGGCCGCAATGCGATTTCCGCATAGCAGCATTTGGAACGAGAAAGGGCCGGCGCAACACACCCCGCGCCGGCCCCGTAAATCAGAGATAAACCGTTACTCTGCCGCTGAAATTCGGCCATCCGTGAACGGCATGTAAGGCGTGTTTTCGCCCAGATAGTCGGCCACAACCTGCTCCAGGCCGGGACCGAAATCATAGGCATTCATGCCATTGGTTGCGAACATGGAATACCCATCGCCGCCACCGCGCATGTAGTTGTTGGACACAACGCCATAGATCGCCTCGGGGTCAATCGCCTCCCAACCGCCATCGATTTCGAGCTCGGCGGATACGATCCGGCTGCCCGGCTCGGCCGCCGCGTCCCAGACATAGCGCATGCCAGAGACCTGCGGGAACCGGCCCGCGCCGTCCTCAACCCGGCTGACCCCGTTTTCGAGCGCCGCAACAACATCTGCACCGCTGAGCTGGAAGGTCGCCAGCGTGTTCTGGAATGGCAGAACGGTGAAGACCTCACCCATGGTGATGTCGCCGCCATCGATAGAGGCACGCAACCCGCCACCATTCTGGATCGCGATCTGAATACCTTGGTCACGCACGCGCTCAAGCATCGCATCGGCCACCAGGTTCCCCATGGCGCATTCCCCGGCACGGCAGACCTCGCGCGAACCTTCAATCGGTTCGGACGCGACCGAGACGACATCACTCATCGCCTCTTCGATGGGTCCGGCCAGTTCGGCGACGCGGGCAGCAATCTCGGCATCGGGTTCAACGCTGGCATCCAGCACCATCGTATCGCCGCCTGCATAGACGACATTGCCGTCATCATCGAAGGTCACTTCGAGATGGCCGAGATACTTCGAATAGGCATAGGCCTGCACGATCGGCACCAGCGTGCCTTCGGGGTTCGTTGCGAAGGTCGGGTAAGGCCCGGCACGGTCTTCGTCGCTGGCCGAGAGATAGGTGTGCGAATGCCCTCCCACGATCACATCGATGCCAGAGACCGCCTCGGCAATGGCGATATCTACCGGCAAACCGACATGGGTCAGCGCGATGATCATGTTCACGCCCTGCTCGGTCAATTCGTCCACATCGGCCTGTAGCGCATCCACCTCGTTTTGGAAGATAACGTTCGGCCCGGGGCTGGAGGTTTCCACCGTGTCGGTCGCCAGTGCAGAGACCACACCCACCTGCATGCCGTTCACGTCCAGGATCACGTAGTCGCCCACACGATCGTTCAGCAGGTTCGACTGGCTCAAATCTAGGTTACCCGAGATAACTGGGAAGTCGACGAGATCGAGGAAATCAGACAGGCCCTGCGGCCCATCATCAAACTCATGGTTGCCCACCGCCATGGCGTCAAAGCCGATGGCCATCATCATTTCGGCCTCAACTTCGCCCTTATAGGTCGTGTACATCAGGCTGCCCTGGAATTGGTCCCCCGCATCCAGAACGATGACATTCTCGCCCGCCGCCGTCAGCTCGTCGCGCCGCGTGTTGATCGCGGTGGCCACGCGGGCCACACCGCCGAAGCATTCGCCCGCCGCGTCATCTTCGGCGTTGCAGGTGCTGTCGAAGCGGTTGATCGGCTGAATCCGGCTGTGCAGGTCGTTGATATGCAGGATATGCAGGGTCGTCTCCGCCGCGGCAGGTGCGGCCACGCCCAAAGCAGCCAGCATCGCGGTAGAGCGAAGAATTTTCGCAATCATGGTGTATACTCCCAGGTGGTGTTGACCCGTCCAGATTGGCGGGCGGGCGCGGGCAAGTAAAGCCATTTGCGTGACGTGGTGACGACACTTGACGCCACGGCGCGAACCGGCCATCTCCGACCCCATGCAGATTTACAAGATATTGCGCGCCGAAGAATGGGCCGCGCTGACCGCCGCGGGTGAGACATCAGGCGCGCCGGTCGATGTGGCCGATGGATACATCCATTTCTCAACCGCCAGCCAAGCGGCCGAGACCGCAGCGAAGCATTTCGCGGGCGAGGACGGGTTGGTGCTGTTGGCCTATGACACCGACACACTTGGCTCGGCGATTAAATGGGAGGTGTCGCGCGGCGGCGCCAAATTCCCACATCTCTATGCACCGCTTCGCCAGGCCGACATGCTCTGGCACGCGCCATTGCCGCTTGAGGATGGGGTCCACATCTTCCCGGAAAGCATGATCTGATGCTGGAACGCGCGGGCCTCGCTCTGATGCATTGCATGGACCCTGAGCGTGCTCATGGTCTTGCGCTGAGCGCATTAATGACTGGCTTAGCTCCGCATCCAGGCCTCGTGACCTCGCCGCGCTTGCGCACGGAGATTGCCGGGCTGACCCTCCCCAATCCAATCGGCCTGGCTGCCGGATTCGATAAAAACGCCGAGGCCCTTGGCCCCCTGTCGAAATCTGGGTTCGGTTTTCTGGAAGTGGGCGCCGCCACGCCGCGCGCGCAACCCGGCAATCCGAAGCCACGCCTGTTCCGGCTGAGCGAAGATCGGGCCGCGATCAATCGGTTTGGTTTCAACAATGACGGGATGCAGGCGATCTCGGCGCGTCTCGCCACCCGCCCGCATACGGTTCCCGTTGGTCTCAATCTCGGGGCCAACAAAGACAGCGCCGATCGGGCCGCCGATTTTGCCACGGTGCTCAGCCATTGTGGCCCACATATCGACTTCGCGACGGTGAATGTTTCCTCCCCCAACACCGAAAAGCTCCGCGATTTGCAGGGCAAAGAGGCGCTTGCAGCGCTCCTAGACGGCGTCATGCAGGCCAATGACGCTTTGCAGACCCCACGCCCGATCTTCCTGAAAATCGCCCCGGACCTGAGTGACGCCGACCTGGAGGACGTGGCCGAGGTTGCAACTAAGGCCAGGTTGGCCGGGATCATCGCGACCAATACGACGCTCGACCGGACCGGTCTCAAGAGCCGTCATGCGGGCGAGGCAGGCGGGCTCTCTGGACAACCGCTGTTCGCGCGCTCGACCCGTGTCCTCGCGAAACTCTCCGAGCTTACCCAGGGCCAATTGCCCCTGATCGGGGTCGGCGGGGTGGCCAGTGCGGAACAGGCCTATGCCAAGATCAAGGCCGGAGCCTCAGCGGTGCAACTTTATACGGCGCTGGTCTATGGCGGGCTGAGCCTCGTCTCCCAAATCGCCCGCGACCTGGATCATCTCTTGGCGCAAGACGGTCATGAGAAGATCGCAGACGCCATCGGCACAGATCGTACGCCCTGGCTCTAGCGGGAGCCGTTTTCTGGCCAGAAAACGGGCGGGAATTTTCGCAAAATTCCGCCCGCTCTCAATCAACTGCCCGCTCCAAAGCCGGGTAACGCGCGCCGAGCGTGATCCCCCGAGCAGCGAAAAACACCAAAAGCGCCGCCCAGAGCCCGTGATTGCCAAAGGGCGGGATCAAGAGCCAGAGCGCGGCCAGATAGATCAGCCCCGACAGGATCATCATATTGCGCATATCCCGGCTCCGCGTGGCGCCGATGAATATCCCATCCAGCATCCAGGATGCGCAGCCGATCAGGGGTGCAGCCACCATCCAAGGCAGATAGATCCGCGCCTCGGCCCGCACATCCTCCGCCGTCGTCATCACATCGATGATCCAGCCGCCGATCAGCGCGAAGCCAATCGCCATCGCGATACAAATCCCCAAGCCCCATTGACTGGTCATCAGCGCGCTCCGCCGAAGCGTTCCGCGCGCCTTTGCTCCCATCGCTTGGCCGACCAAGGCCTCCGCTGCAAAGGCGAAGCCGTCCATCGCATAGGCCGTGATATACATGAACTGCATCAGGATCTGATTGGCGGCCAGAGGCACATCGCCAAAATCCGACCCGATGAACAGGAATGAGGTGAACCCGGCCATCAGGATCACCGAGCGGATCAGGATATCGGTATTGACCGCCGCCATATGCCAGAGCCGCGCCTTGTCAAACACCCGCGCCCAATCGCGCCAAGCCGCGCCCTTGAAGCCACCTCGGCAGAGCCATATCCCAAGCGCGAACCCAGCCCATTCGGACAGGAAGGTGCCAAGCGCCACGCCCTGGACGCCCCATCCAAGGCCCAGAACAAAGAAAACGCTGAGCCCGATATTCAGAATGTTCATGCCCAATTGCAGAACCAACATGCCCGTCGTGCGCTCCTGCGCGATCAGCCACCCGGTTAGCCCGTAGATCGCAATCGCCGCCGGGGCGGAGAAGATCCGGATCGCCATATAGTCGCGCGCCAAGCCCTCCACTTCGTCGCTGGCCGGGGCGATCTGAAACGCGGCCCAGAACACCGCCGCCTGGACTATGATCAGTGTCAGCCCCGCCACGCCCGCGATGATCAGGACCCGGCTCAACAGCGCAGACACTTCCGCCTGGTCCCGCGCACCGATGGCCTGGCTGGTCAAACCGACCGTCCCCATGCGCAGAAAACCGAATATCCAATAAACGCTGCTGAGGATGATCGCGCCGATCCCCACCGCGCCAATCGGCGCGGCTTGGCCCATCTGCCCCACAACGCCGGTGTCGACCGCGCCGAGGATCGGCACAGTGGCGTTGGACAAGACAACAGGCAGCGCGATTTTCAGAACTCGGCGATGGCTAAGGGGCTGGGCCGAGTCCTGGGTCGCCTCCATCCTATCCCGGGCGTGCAGGCATCAGGAAATGCCCGGTGGCTTGGGCAAAAAGCCGATTGCGATTGTCCTGCCAAGCCTCGACATGGACCGACGCATAACGTCGCCCACTGCGGTTCACCCGGGCGCGCGCATACGCATCGCGCGGCAGGCCGGAGCGGAGATAGTCCACCGTGAAATCAATGGTTTTCGGCAGGCGCGGCAGAGTCTCGGGGCGCAAATCTTCCGCTTCCAAGCGGCCATTTTCGATCTCGTCCCAAAGCATCTGGAAGCTCAACTCGATAATCGCCGCCGTTTCGAGGAACGAGGCCGTGGCGCCACCATGCAGCGCGGGCAAAAATGGATTGCCGATCAGCTTGTCATCGTAATTCAGCACCGCCGTCAGCTCATCGCCGCGCCGGTCGAATGTGATCCCCATGCTGCGGATATAGGGCACCCCATCAACCAAGGCCGAGAGCGCCGCATCACGCCGCTGTTTGATCAAATGCACGGGTTCCGGGCGGCGGCGGCTCATGGGCTAACCTCCGCGCCTTTGCCCTGTTCAATGGTGAATGCCCCCGTCGCCGAGGCGACCGGCCGCGTCTCATCCTCGTCAAAAGCTTGGGCCCGCACAAACGCCACGGATCGGGTCACATGATAGCATTCCGCCCGCGCCAAAATCCGCTGCCCCGGGGTGGCGGGCCGCATATAGTCGATCCTCAGATCAATCGTCGCCGTGCCAACCGGCGCGTCCGAATGGCTCATCACCGCCGCACCGCCGCAGGTATCCATCAAGGCCGAAACCGCCCCGCCATGGATCACACCGGTTTTCGGGTCGCCCACCAGCGCCTCGGAATAGGGCATCGAGATCACTGCGATCCCGTCGCCGATTGTGTCCAGATGCATCTGCAGCGCTTTCGAAAACGGGATTGCTTCGATGAATTGCCGCGCAATCCGCGCCTTATCGTCCGGCGTCATGTCCCACCCTCTTCGTCCTTGGCCAGCGGCACGCCAGCCGCACCACCATCCCGATCCACGCCATCGCGCGCAAGGGGCAACATCGCTTTGCATTCGCCCCGCGCCTCATGCAAAAGTGACGTTACGTCCCGACAAGCCAGGGAAGAGCCATGACAGCGGAAAGATTGGATTTCAAACAGATGTGCGCGCGGTTCGATGTGACCCCGCGCACCTTGCGCCATTACGAATATATCGAACTTCTGGCGCCCGAACGCGAAGGCCGCGCGCGGTTCTATGGCGCGCGCGAAGTGGCGCGGATGACGCTGATTCTTCGCGGTCGACGCTTTGGCTTCCAGTCTTGAAGAAATCCGCCAGTGGCTGGAACTCTATGACGCCGACCCCGAGGGCGTGTTGCAACGCGATGCCTGGCTTGCCATGGCCGATCGGCAATTGGACGAGCTGGCGCAACGCCGCAAGGAGCTCGATGAGATCATCGTCGAGTTGCAAGCACTGCGCGATACGACGGCGGCGAGCGGAACGTGAGGGCCTGGGCGCTCTTGCTTGCACTCATCGCTGGCCCCGCGGCCTGGGCAGATGCCCCCCTGCCCCCACCGGAACCCTACTTCTTCATCACCGAGAGCCGGGTGCATGTCACCGGCAACTTGAACCGCAACGTTGTGATGATTGAACCCACCAGCGGCATCGATGATCGATGGGAGATCCCCGGCTGGCGCCGGAACGTGCATCCCTCGGACGATGGGCGCCATGTACTGATCGGCAATCCAGGTTTGAACCTGCTCTCCTACTCCGGTGATCCAGACATCACTGTGATCGAAATTTGGGCCGCACCCGGTGAGTTGATCGGCACAGTGCCGTTGGGCGGCCTGATGAATCCAGACGATTTGCAGCCGACCACATCGCACTATCTTTGGATCGCCGGGTACCAGTGGGAGGGCACTGGATGGCGCTTTTTGACGCCCGATGGACAGTTTTGGTTTCTCACACCCGATCCGCTCCGCCTGCGCCGCGCGGGGGTGGAGAGGTAAGGAATCCCTTACCTATAAGGGATTTTGCAGAGGTGATTGACTTTGCAAATATTACTCCTGACCCCACGTTATCTTTCATGACCTTTCGTCAACATCAAAGTGACGCAACGTTTCATTTACGTCAACGTAAGCCATTCTTGTAGAACGACCTCCAGACCGGCACATCTGAGGCAGAATCGATGTTTGACGCTGTGAGTGACATGATGACAAATGAAACCATGACCATCCGCGAGATGTGCGACACCTTCGAGGTGACGCCGCGCACCTTGCGGTTTTACGAATCCAAAGAACTGCTGTTTCCGATCCGTGAGGGGCAAAAACGCCTCTTCACCCGGCGCGACCGGGCGCGGCTGAAACTGATCCTGCGAGGCAAGCGGTTTGGCTTCTCTCTGGAAGAAATTCGCCAGCTTCTCGACCTCTATTATGCCGGTGATCAGCAAGCCACGCAGTTGAGCCGCACGCTGGATGTGGCCGGTGACCGCCTGGCCGATATGGAACGCCAGCGCGCCGAGTTGGACCTCGCCATCGACGATCTGAAATCGCAGATCGGCCTTGTCCAAGACATGCTGACCAATGTGACGACCACAAAAGACGCCGCCGAATAAGCCGCGACGACAGGACCGCTCGGGAGGAGCCCTTACGATGCCAAGCTACACTGCCCCCACGAAAGACATGCAATTCATCCTGCATGAGGTGTTGGATGTCTCCGGCCAGGATGTGCCGGGCTATGACGAGATGGAACGCGACTTCACGCAGGCTGTCCTCGACGAGGCGGGCAAAATCGCCAGCGAGGTCCTGACCCCGCTGAACGTGGTGGGCGATACCGAAGGCTGCACCATGGAAAACGGCGTGGTGCGCACCCCGACCGGCTTCAAAGAGGCCTTCGAGCAGATGAAAGAGGGCGGCTGGCCGGGGCTCGACATGCCCGAGCAATATGGCGGGCAGAACATGCCCTATGTGATCGGCACCGCCGTGGGCGAGATGTTCTCGGCCGCGAACCAGGCGTTCACCATGTATCAGGGCCTGACCCATGGCGCGGCGAGCGCAATCCTGGCCCATGGCACGGAGCAGCAGAAAGACACCTATCTGCCGAAAATGGTCGCCTGCGACTGGACTGGCACGATGAACCTGACGGAGCCACATTGCGGCACCGATCTCGGCCTGATGCGGACCAAAGCCGAACCGCAGGACGATGGCAGCTACAAGATCACCGGGCAGAAGATTTTCATCTCGTCGGGCGAACATGACATGGCCGACAACATCATCCATCTGGTGCTGGGCAAGATTGTCGGTGGGCCCGAAGGGATCAAAGGCGTCTCCCTCTTCATCGTCCCGAAGTTCCTGGTGAATGAAGATGGCAGCCTGGGCGCGCGCAATGGTGTCGCCTGCGGCAAGATCGAAGAGAAGATGGGCATCCACGGGAATTCGACCTGTGTGATGAACTATGACGAGGCGACCGGCTATCTCTTGGGCGACGAGCACAAAGGGATGCGGGCGATGTTCACCATGATGAACGAAGCGCGTTTGGGTGTCGGTATGCAGGGTCTGGCGCAAGCCGAAGCGGCCTACCAAAATGCGCTCTTCTACGCCAAAGACCGGTTGCAGGGCCGCGATGTAACGGGGCCGAAAAACCCTGATGGCCCCGCCGACCCGCTGATCGTGCATCCTGATATCCGCCGCAACCTGATGGAGCAGAAAAGCTTCACCGAGGCTGGCCGCGCCTTCCTGCTTTGGGGCTCCACCCTGATCGATCAGGCGCATCGTGCAAAAGATGCGGATGCCGACGGGTTGATCTCGCTGATGACACCGGTGATCAAAGGGTTCCTGACCGATAAGGGTTATGACATGACCGTGCAGGCGCAGCAGGTCTATGGCGGCCATGGCTATATCGAAGAATGGGGCATGTCGCAGTTCACCCGCGATGCCCGGATCGCGATGATCTATGAAGGCGCCAACGGTGTGCAGGCGCTGGATCTGGTCGGCCGGAAACTGGCGCAAGATGGCGGCAAACACGTCATGGCCTTCTTCGACCTGGTCAAGACCTTCATCAAAGAGAATGAAGGCAATGAAGCGCTGAATGCGGATTTCCTCGGGCCGCTCAAAGCCGCGTCGAAAGACCTGCAGGCCGCAGGGATGTACTTCATGCAAGAAGGCATGAAGAACCCCAACAACGCGCTCTCCGGTTCTTATGATTTCATGCATCTATTTGGCCATGTCTGCTTGGGCCTAATGTGGGCCCGGATGGCCAAGGCCTCGCTCGAAGCTCTTGAAACCGGCACCTCGGACCCAGATTTCTATGAGACGAAACTGGCCACAGGGCGTTTCTACATGGCGCGCCAATTGCCGATGACCGCAACCCACCTGGCCCGGATTCAAACCGGCGGTGAGACGGTCATGGCGCTGGACGCCGCCAATTTCTGAGGTCTCGACCGGAAGGACAGCACATGCCCAAACGACTCCGCCTGACCCGCCGCCCCAATCTTGCGATGAGCGAGGATGGGTTTCGCAAGCTGCGGGCACTCTCGACCGAGGCGGGGTTGGATGAGGGCGAGTTCCTGTCCTTCCTGTTCGAAAACTGGAACAGTGTGATCACTGAAGAGAACCTGACCGCACGGCTTCGCCTTTTTAACTCGGAGTTGGAAGAGCGAAAACGGTGACAGCATCCCCGGTTTCACCGGGTCAAACATAAGATGGCCCGGCGCGGGGAGGCGCACGGATATGACACATAAACTCTACTGCTTCGCCGAAAGTGGAAACGCCTATAAGGCTGCGCTCGCGCTGGAACTTTCAGGTCTCGAATGGGAGCCAGTTTTCGTTGATTTCTTCAAAGGCGAGACGCGCACGCCCGAGTTCCGCGCGCTCAACCCTATGGGCGAAGTGCCGGTGCTTGATGCTGAGGGCACAACCTTGAGCCAATCGGGTGTGATCTTGGACTATATCAGCTCCAAGACCGGCAAACTGGGCGGCACCAACGCACAAGAGCGGCGCGATATCTTGCGGTGGATGTTTTTCGACAACCACAAACTGTCCGGCGTGGCAGGCACACTCAGGTTCAACATGAATTTCCTCCCCGAGGAAAAGCGCAATGCCGATGTCAACGGCTTTCTGGCGATGCGGCTGGCCTCGGCTCTGAAAGTGCTCGACGCGGCCCTCGACAACCGCAGCTGGCTTGTCGGCGACGGTCTGACGATCGCCGACATCTCCTGCGCCGGATATCTCTTCTACCCCGAAGCCTTCACCTTCGAGCGGGCCGATTACCCAAATATCGACCGCTGGCTGACCAACATCGCCGCCACACCCGGCTGGCAACATCCTTATGACCTCATGCAGCGGGCCTATACACCATGACAACTGGAGGAAATCCCCCATTGGCGGTCGGCTCCGACTTGTGCCAAGCCTCTGACAAACAAAGACAAGAGGCACTCTTATGGTCAGTCAGCTCGCGCTCGGTGCAATCTGGGGATATCAACGGTTTCTCTCGCCGCACAAAGGCTTCCGATGTGCGCATTCGGTTCTGCATGGCGGAACGGGTTGTTCGGGCTTTGCAAAATACGCCATCCGTGATCACGGGGTCTGGCTTGCGATCCCGTATATCCTGCAACGGTTCCGCGATTGCAAAGAGGCCTCGCTCACGTTGTGGGCGGCATGCCCTGCGCATTCCAGCGCACCAAATGGTGAAGAAACGCCGCGACAGCGCAGGCAACGGCTCCGTCGCAACGGGGATGAGGTTGCGCCCGAAGGGGCCTGTACCGATAGATGCGGCGTCGGTTGCTGCGCCTTGCCGAGCTTTTGCGTCCCCGGATTTGCAAACGGACAGACAGCGGCCAGCTCCGACACAGAGGCAACGTCTGGCACAAACGACAATCCGAACGACGCCGATAGCGCGTGTGCTACCGCAGACGAGGCCTGCGGTGCCTGCTCATGCAGCAGGATCAATGTCGAGGGCTGCGATTTCGGATGCGGCTGCCTGCCCTGCTTCGACTGATTCCCGGCACAATCCGGTTTTGCTGACGGGCCGCGCATCTTGCGCGCCCGTTTTCTTTTTCTCGCCTTCCGCCTGCCGCACTCGGCGGGCCAAGTTCACTGGAGTAATCTCATGACCGATGCCTATATCTACGACGCGATCCGCACCCCCGTGGCAAAGGCCGCAAGGATGGAGCCCTGCATGAAGTGACTGCCGCGCGGCTTTCGGCCCATACGCTGAACGCCTTGAAAGAGCGCAATGGGCTTGATGGGCATGCGGTCGAAGATGTGATCTGGGGCAATGTCACCCAAGTCGGCGAACAAGGCGGATGCTTGGCCCGCACGGCGGTTCTGGCATCAGACTTGGACGAACGCATCCCGGGCCTTGCGATCAACCGGTTCTGCGCCTCAGGTCTGGAAGCGGTCAACTTGGCCGCCAATCAGGTGCGTGGCGGCGGCGGGGACGCCTATATCGCCGGTGGTGTCGAAATGATGGGTAGAGTGGCCATGGGCTCGGATGGCGCGGCCATCGCGGTCGACCCCTCCATCGCCATGGACACCTATTTCGTCCCGCAAGGCATCTCGGCCGATATCATCGCCACCGAATATGGGTTTTCCCGCGACGACGCCGATGAACTGGCGATGCATTCCCAGGCCCGCGCCAAAGCCGCCTGGGATGACAATCGTTTTGCCAAATCCATCGTGCCGGTGACGGATCGCAATGGTCTGACCATCCTCGACAATGATGAATACATGCGCCCCGGCACCGATATGCAAACCCTCGGCGGGTTGAAACCAGCGTTCAAGGAAATGGGCGAGATGATGCCCGGCTTCGACGCCGTGGCCTTGATGAAATACCCGCATCTGGAGGCGATCAACCACATCCACCACGCGGGCAATTCCTCGGGCATTGTCGATGGCTCCGCCGCGCTTTTGATCGGCAACAAAGCCTTTGGCGAGGCCAATGGCCTGAAACCCCGCGCGCGCATCCGCGCCACCTGCAAAATCGGCACCGATCCGACGATCATGCTGACGGGCCCCGTGCCCGCAACGCAGAAGATCCTGGAAGACAGCGGGATGTCGATCTCGGATATCGACCTCTTCGAGGTGAACGAGGCGTTCTCCTCGGTTGTGCTGCGTTTCATGCAGGCGTTTGACGTCGATCATGATAAGGTGAACGTGAATGGCGGTGCGATCGCCATGGGTCACCCGCTTGGTGCCACGGGCGCGATGATCATCGGCACGCTGCTCGATGAGCTGGAGCGCAGCGGCAAAGGCACCGGCCTGGCAACGCTCTGCGTTGCGTCCGGCATGGGGGCCGCTACGATCATCGAACGCGTATAACCCGGCTGGCGAGGGAAACCCCAACCGATGCCCGCATCCGCGCTCGATATCTATCAGGAGTATCTCGACCTCACGGGCGAGGCACTCCTGGCGCGCGATGCGGACACCTTCCTCGCCCGTATCTTCCTGCCGCATCTGTTGATCACAGAGACGCAGACCTTCCACATGGAAGATGATGAAACGATCCGCCATCATTTCTTCGGCTTTGCCAACGCGCTGGCCAGTCAGGATGTCGATGCGTATGTCCGCATCGGGCGGGAGGCTCAGTTTGACGATGCCACCCATCTGCACGGGACGCATGACAGCTTCTTGACGTCCCGTGGCAAACTGGTCGTGCCCAGATTCTCCAATGAGACCGCACTTGAACGGCGCGGTGGCATCTGGGGCTCCACCAAAACCCGGCATTTCACGGCTTATGTCTCCTGGCCAGATATCCTACCGCGGGGTGACGTCTCATGACCACGCCGACGACACCTCCACGCAGCGGGCAGATGCAGGACCCGTCGAAAATCTACCAAGTGTGGCTCGATGAAACCTCGGCGCTGCTCCTAGACGGCGAAACCGAGCGTTTCGTCGATCAGGTCGCTTTGCCATTCGTGATGCGTACAACCGCGGATGAAACCGTGTTCGAAACCCGCGAAGACTTGATCGGCGACATGATCACCGTGACCCAAAACCTAAAGAACCAACAGGTCACCCATTACATCCGCCTGGTAAATAAAGCACGCTATATCAATCACTTGGTGATTGAGGGGTGGCATACAACATATATGCTGCGGGACGCAATTGCGGTCGTGCCGCCCTATGGCAGCCGGATGATCCTGCGTCTGGAAGATAATGCCTGGTATCTCGCTGAGGCCGAACATGAACTGAGCAACCGGAGATTCCCGGTGGATGTTGTCCGCTCTGCTCCCGGCGCGTTTCAGGACAAATGGGCTGAGCCGATGTCTGACATACGTGCTACGCAGGCCCGGGCCGAACCAGTCTACCAAGCGTTCCTAGATGCTCTCAGTGAGACGGTCCACGATCAGGATTTCGACCGCTGGTGCAGCTATTTCACGATACCGCATAATGTGCACTACGACTCGGTCGATCATCTGGTGAACACACCCGAGGATGTTCGACCGTTCTTCGATCTGCTCTGCAAAAAAATGCTCTGCTACGGCGCCGACCGCCTGACACGACGCGCCGATTATGCCGAGTTCATCTCGGGCGATCGCATCTATGGCTACCACCAAACCACGATGACCAAAGACGGTGATCCCGTCTTTGGCCCCGTTAAGAGCCGCATGATCCTCTGTCTGGCCGACGGCCGCTGGAAATGCAGTGAAGTCACCAATTCCTTGTCGAATAAGGGTTTTCCGGGGCCTGAGTTTCAGCCCTCTGGCGCCCTTCCGACAATGCGCGAAATTCAGGAAAGGATGAAGAAATGACCGATTTCACGATGGAGACCGGCCCCGACGGCGTCGCCGTCATCACCTGGGACGTGAAGGAGAAATCCATGAACGTCCTCACCCGTGAGGCATTTGAAGCTGTCGAGGGCCTGATTGATCAGGCGCTTGCCGATGATGCGGTGAAAGGCGTGGTCATCACCTCCGGCAAGGAAACCTTTGCGGGCGGCATGGATCTGAACACGCTCGCCAAGATCCGAGAGGAATCCGGCGACGCCCCCGCCAAAGGCCTGTTCGACTTCACGATGAACGGCCATCGCATCCTGCGCCGTCTCGAGCGCGCCGGGATGGACCCGAAGACCAACAAGGGCGGCAAACCGGTCGCCTGCGCCATCACGGGCACCTGCATGGGGATCGGCACAGAAATCGCGCTAGCCTGTCATCGCCGTTTCATGGCCGACAATCCGAAGGCCAAAATCGGCCTGCCGGAAATCCTGGTCGGCATCTTCCCCGGCGGCGGCGGCACCACCCGCTATTCGCGGATGGTCGGGGCCATGGCGGCCGCACCGGTCCTCCTGGAAGGTCGGACCCTCGACCCGGCCAAAGCGAAATCGGCGCAACTGATCGATGAGGTCGTGCCTGCCGATCAACTGCTTGAAAAAGCAAAGGAATGGGTGCTTTCGGCGGGCGATGCGGATATCGTCAAACCCTGGGATCAGAAGGGCTGGAAAATGCCCGGCGGCGCGCCCTACCACCCGGCAGGCTTCATGACCTTTGTTGGCGCCTCGGCGATGATCAACGGCAAGACCAAAGGCGTTTATCCGGCAGCGAAGGCGCTCCTTTCGGCGGTCTATGAAGGCGCTCTGGTGCCCTTTGACACTGCGCTTCAGATCGAGGCACGCTGGTTCACCTCTGTCTTGATGAACCCCTCTTCCTCCGCAATGATCCGCAGCCTCTTCATCAACAAAGAAGCGTTGGAGAAAGGCGCGAACCGCCCGGCAGTCGAAGACCAACGTGTCAAGAAAGTCGGCATCCTCGGCGCCGGTATGATGGGCGCGGGCATTGCCTATGTCTCGGCCAATGCGGGGATCGAGGTCGTGCTGATCGACAATGCGCAAGAGGCTGCCGAGAAGGGCAAATCGTACTCCGAAAGCATCCTCGACAAAGGTATGGCCCATAAGAAGGTCACTCAAGAGAAGAAAGATCAGGTGTTGGGCCGCATCACGCCCACTACCGATTACGCGCTGCTCGATGGTTGCGACCTGATCGTGGAGGCGGTGTTCGAGGATATGGGCGTCAAAGCCGAGGTAACAAAGAAAACCGAGGCCGTTATCCCCGAAACCGCGATCTTCGCCACCAACACCTCGACCTTGCCGATTACCGAACTGGCCAAAGCCTCCGCCCGGCCCGAGCAATTCATCGGTATCCATTTCTTCTCGCCCGTCGACAAGATGATGCTGGTGGAGATCATCAAGGGTAAGGAGACTGGTGATGTGGCCGTGGCCAAGGCGCTCGATTTCGTGCGCCAGATTGCAAGACACCGATCGTGGTGAATGACGCGCGGTTCTTCTACGCCAATCGCTGCATCATCCCTTACATCAACGAAGGCATCCGCATGGTCAAAGAGGGTGTCGCACCAGCTTTGATCGAGAATGCCGCGAAACTGGTCGGCATGCCGCTCGGGCCGCTGCAACTCACCGATGAGACCTCGATCGATCTTGGCGTGAAAATCGCCAAGGCGACCAAGGCCGCGATGGGTGACGCCTATGACGATGCGTCTGACGCGGTGATCTTCTGGATGGCCAACGAAGGGCGCTTGGGCCGCAAGTCCAATTCCGGCTTCTACGCCTATGATGACAAAGGCAAACGTCTCGGCCTTTGGGAGGGTCTCGGCGAGAAATTCCCGGTCGCCGAGACGCAGCCTGAACTGGTCGAAGTTCAGCACCGCTTGCTCTTTGCCCAGGTTCTGGAAGCCGTGCGTGCCTTGGAGGAAGGCGTCCTCGAAGACATCCGTGAAGGCGATGTCGGCGCGATCCTGGGGTGGGGTTTCGCGCCCTGGTCCGGCGGCCCGTTCTCCTGGCTCGACATCCTCGGCGCCCCCTATGCCGCCGACCGTTGCGACCAGTTGACGGAGGCTTATGGCGACCGGTTCACCACCCCGGCGCTTCTGCGCGAGATGGCGGACAAGGGGCAGAGCTTCTATGGCCGGTTCGGCCCGGAAGCAAAGTCAGCGGCTTGACCGACCGGCGGGCGCTCCACCAGGGCGCCCGCTCGTCCGCCTTGCGGGACAAAGCCGACTTCGGCGCAATGTCCGCTCTAAGTCTATTTGAGTGATTGCGCGTATTCCTCAAGCTGACTGGCGACCGTACCCCAACCATCATAGAACCCCATATCTTCATGGCTTTGACGGGCCTCCGGCGAGCGATGTCGTGCAGTTGCTGTGTAGGTCGTTTCGCCGTCTCCAGCGTCTGCGAACTCGATGATGGCTGTCATGAAGGGATCGGCGGCAGGCTTCCATCCTTCGCTGTAGGTGTCGGTAAAAACCAATCGTTCGCCTTCGACAACTTCCAGATACACGCCTTCGTTTTCCATGAGGTTGCCCTCGACGTTCATCGTCGTGTTGAACTTGCCACCTACCCGCAGGTCGATTTCGCAAGCGTCAATCCCGTAAGGCTTGGGGACGAAGAATTGCTTGATGTGCTGCGGCGTCGTCCAGCATTCCCACAGCAGCGCGCGGGGTGCCTTGATCGTACGGGTGAAGGTCAGGTCGGTCTCCGGGTCAAGGTTCATTTTGTTCTCTCCTGCATCAGGTTCTTAATGTAATCGTCAAAACGGTCGAGCCGTCCTTCCCAGATCGCGCTCTGCTCGCTTAACCAGTCTTTCGCGGGTGTGAAGGCATCGGGGGCCAATTCGTAAATTCGCGTCCGCCCCTCCTTCTTAGACGTGACGAGTTTGGCGGCTTCGAGCTTCTTCAGATGCTCCATGAATGACGGCAGCGCCATGTCATGGGGTTCCGCAAGTTCGCTCACAGTCGCCTCGCCCCGTACTAGGCGCTGAAGGATCATACGCCGCGTTGGATCACCGAGCGCTGAAAAGCAGAGATCAAGGTTCGGATCATACTTAGACATATCCCTAAGTAACAGAAACGATGTGCTTGATCAAGACACTAAGGAATACCCCTAAGTTATGGACAAGCGGTCGTTCGCTGCACTCTGACTAATGAGCAAGTTGGGCTCAAAACGGCCACACATTCACCCAAACGCATACCCGAACCGCGCGATATCCTCGGCGCAAGCCTGTGCCACGGCCTCTTGCGCCCTGTCGCTATAATAGCTCCGATAATTCGCCCGACGATCGGAGGCATTCTCAACTGGTATTTGGAGCCGGAAACCCAGATGCGCCTCAAGCGGTGCCAAATCCTCTTCCAGATGTTCCAGACGCAAATAAGCATCCGCATGATCCACCCCGGACGGGCCGCGTGTAAACGCCCGGTATGGCTGCGCGCGGACCCTCTGCGCCACTTCGGCATGGGTCACGAAGCGTTCGAAGTCCAAACCGTGCGCGAGGGGCACCATCGGGTGATCGAAGTTTTGGGTCTGTAGCCAATGATAGAGGCTAACGATCCGATCCCAGGGGTTCCGCACCAGAGTGAAAACAAAGAACTCGGCCATCTCCTTTTCGGTGATCAGCCCCTCCACATCGGCCAAGGTCGAGTGTTTCCAAAGCCGCCCCGCTGTACGCACATCTTTGAGCCGCCGCTTGCGACGCTGCGCCTTTGGCGTATCGCCAATCAGGATGTCATCGGCTTTGGCCCGCGCCTCCAGCGCCAAGGCCATCGAGGTCCCGCCGGTTTTCGGGATATGCACGAAGATATAGCGCCGCCCAGGTGAGATGATCATAAGCCGCAGCCTATCTCCTTCCCGATCATGGATCAGCCCCTTTTCAAGCCCCCTGCCCCGCCGCATACTCGCGTGAACGAGTGTCGAAACGGGGGCTGGCATGGGCTGGATGAAAGACGAAACGGGCCTTGAGAAGCGTCCGGCGAATTACGTGCCGCTGACGCCCCTCTCCCATCTCGCCCGCGCGGCGACCGTCTTTCCGACGCGCGACGCGCTGATCTATGGCAGCTTCCGAACCACTTATGTTGAATACCACGCCCGCGTCTCGCGCCTCGCCTCGGCGTTGGCAAAACGCGGCGTCGCGCCGGGCGATGTGGTGGCGGCCCTCTTGCCCAATATCCCGGCCCATGTGGAGCGCATTTTGGCGTGCCCGCAGCCGGTGCCGTGCTCAACAGCATCAACATCCGTCTCGACCCCGGCACGATCAGCTATATCCTCGACCATGGCGAGGCGAAAATCGTGCTGGCCGACACCCAGTTCCTGACCGTGCTGGAGGCAGCCATCGGCGCGATGGAGGGTGAACCGCCGCTGATCGTTGAAGTGCCGGATGAGCAAGCGGGGTATCACGCCTCTGGCCGCCATCTGACCTATGACGCGCTCTTGGCCGAGGGCGACCCGGATGCGCCCTGGATCATGCCCGAGGATGAATGGGAGTCGATTGCGCTCAACTATACCTCTGGCACCACGGGTCGGCCCAAAGGCGTGGTCTATCACCATCGTGGCGCTTATCTGATCACCATGGGCACGCCGATCTCTTGGCGGATGACGCTTTACCCGCGCTATCTGACCATCGTCCCGCTCTTCCATTGCAACAATTGGTGCCATGTCTGGGGCATGCCCGCGCTTGGCGGCACGACCGTTTGCTGCCGCGAGATCACTGCGGAAAACATCTATAACGCCATTGCCGATGAGGGCGTGACCCATTTTGGCGGCGCACCGATTGTCCTGAACATGATCGTCAACGCCAAAGACGACGAGCGCCGGGCCTTTGACCATACGGTCGAGGTCTTCACCGCCGGTGCACCGCCCGCCGCCGCAACGCTCGCCGCCATTGAAACCATGGGCTTCCACGTAACCCAGGTTTACGGCCTGACCGAGGTCTATGGCCCGGCCACTGAATGCACTTGGCAAGATGGGCTCTGGGATGACCTGCCACCTGAAGAGCGCGCCGGGATTAAGGCGCGCCAAGGTGTGGCCTTCCCAAATATGGACCATGTGACGGTGATGGCGCCTGAGACCATGGCGCAGATTCCGATGGATGGCGCGGCCCTGGGGGAGATTATGATGCGCGGCAATGCGGTCATGAAAGGCTATTACAAGAACCCACGCGCAACGGCGGAGGCCTTCCAAGGGGGCTATTTCCACACTGGGGACATCGCCGTCCAACACACTGATTCCTATGTGCAAATTGCCGACCGCGCGAAGGACATCATCATCTCCGGCGGCGAAAACGTCAGCTCGGTGGAGGTCGAGGGCGCGCTGATGCATCACCCGTCGGTTTCGCTCTGCGCCATCGTCGCCAAGCCGGATGAGAAATGGGGCGAGGTGCCCTGCGCCTTTGTCGAATTGAAAGATGGCGCGACGGCGACGGAGGCGGAGCTGATTGCCTTCACCCGCCAACGCCTCGCCGGGTTCAAAACGCCGAAACATGTGATCTTCACCGAACTGCCGAAAACCTCCACCGGCAAGATTCAGAAATTCGAACTCAGGCAGCAGGCCAAGAGCCTCTGAACCTTGATCGCCGACTGGCGCGTGCCTATCTCAACAACAGAGCAACTGGAGTTTCCCGACATGACCAATTTCCACCCGACACCCGCCTCGCGCGCCCCTGTCCTTGTGGAAATTACCGCTCATGCCTTGCACGATCCAGCTTTCGAACCTCTCCTGGTCCACACCTGACCAGAACCCGCTTTTCACTGATCTCACCCTGCAATTCGGCCCCGGCCTGAGCGGTCTGGTCGGACGAAATGGCGTCGGCAAGACGACGCTCTTGCATCTGATCCATCGCAGTCTGATCCCGCAAGCGGGACAGATCACTTGCGACGGCACCCCCGCCCTGCTCCAGCAGCAGGCGCAGCCGCCAGCGGACCAAATCCTCGTCGATCTGTTTGGGGTAAGGGAGGGTCTCGCAATCCTGTCTCGCGCCGAAGCGGGCGCGGCCAGCGCCGAGGATCTCGCAGCGGCCGACTGGACGCTTGAGGCTCGTATACAGGCGGCTCTCTCCCGCGTCGGTCTCGATACCGCCCCTGAGGTGCCGCTTGATCATCTCTCTGGCGGCCAACAAACCCGTGCCCGCCTCGCCGCCTTGATCTTTGCCGAGCCCGACTTTCTCCTGCTCGATGAGCCGACCAACAATCTCGATCGCGCAGGTCGGGATGCGGTGTTTGACCTGTTACAAAGCTGGAAAGGCGGCGCGCTCATCGTGAGCCATGACCGTGATCTCCTTGAAATCATGGACTCAATCACCGAATTGACCTCCTTGGGCGCGACCCATTATGGCGGCAATTACAGCTTCTATCAGGCGCAGAAATCCTTGGAACTTGCCGCCGCCGCCCATGATCTCAATACCGCAGAACGCCACGCAACCGAGATCGCTCGCAAGCGGCAGACAGCCCTGGAACGCAAGGCGCGCAAAGACCGCACCGGTCGGGCGAAACGCGCCCGGGGCGACATGCCCAAAATCGCCGCCGATAAGGCCAAAGCCCGAAGCGAAGCGACCGGCGGGGCCATGTCGCGGCTGGCTGAGAAACAGGTGGATGAGACGCAAAGCGCGGTGACGGAGGCTGCCGCGCGTGTCGAACGCCTGACGCCCCTGAAACTTGACCTCGCACCGACGGGCCTCGCCAGTGGTCAAACTGTGCTGAAGGCGCAAGAGTTGACCGGCGGCGGCGATGCGGAGCACCCCATCATCCGCGACGTTTCGATCCAGATGACCGGCGCCGAACGCGTCGCTATCACCGGCCCGAACGGGATCGGCAAATCGACCCTGCTTAACCTGCTCACCGGCAATCTCTCCCCTGCGTCCGGCACCGTCACGATCCTGCCGGATCACGCGATGCTGGACCAACATGTCCGCCTGCTCGACCCTAGCCTAACCCTGCGCGACAATTTCCGCGCCCTAAATCCCGAGGCCGATGAAAATACCTGCCGCGCCGCGCTTGCGCGGTTTCTGTTCCGCGCCGATGCCGCGCTGCAAATGGCGGGCACGTTGAGTGGCGGCCAAATGCTGCGCGCGGGCCTCGCCTGTACGCTTGGCGGCAAACGCCCGCCCAGGCTCCTGATCTTGGACGAACCGACCAACCATCTCGATCTCGACGCGATTGCGGCGATTGAGGCGGGGCTTAACGCCTATGATGACGGGGCGCTTCTGGTGGTCAGCCATGATGAGACCTTCCTGCGCAATATCGGCATCACCCGCCGGCTCGAGCTTTAAGTTGAGCGGGTTTTCGCCTTCGGCTATCCTGCCGGCAAAACAAGGGCAGCACGCACAGGCATGACCGCGCTCAGTGAATATCAGCGGCTTGAGGCCACCGGCCTCTGGCGCGAGACCGAAGACAGCCAGCGCCGCGAGGTATTGGTGTCTCTTGGTGATGCCACGCTGATGATCTCGACGCTTAGCGAAACCGCGCTGTCGCATTGGTCCCTGCCCGCCGTGCACCGCCTCAATCCAGGGAAAATGCCAGCGCTCTACGCGCCAGATGTGGAGGCCGACGAACTCCTCGAAATCAGTGAACCAGAGATGATCGCCGCGATCGAAAAGGTCCGCGGTGTCATCGAACGGTCACGGCCGCATCCGGGCCGCTTGCGGCTCATTCTCGGTGCCGGGCTCAGCATTCTGGTCCTTGCCGTGGTGGTTTTCTGGCTCCCAGGTGCCGTTCTCCGGCAGACCGCGAGTGTCCTTCCTGAGGCCAAACGGGCGGAACTCGGTCGCCAAATCCTAGCCGAAATGGCCGAACTCGCGGGGCGACCCTGCGGCGATCCGGCCGGGGTCACGGCCCTGGCGCGGCTGGCGCGTAGCACCCTTGGCACCGATCCACCTCGTTTGGTCGTGCTGCCGTCTTCGGTACCGGGGTCCGCGCATTTGCCGGGCAATATCATGGTCCTAAACCGCTCGCTGGTCGAAGACTATGAAACGCCCGAAGTCCTCGCCGGGTTCCTTGTTGCCGAAGATGAGCGCCGCGCGATGCAGGACCCCGCCGAGCGCCTCTTTGAAGAGGCGGGTCTAATCGCCGCGTTTCGGATGCTCACGACAGGCCAGATCGACCAGAGCTATCTCCATGATCACGCCGTTACCCTGTTGACGCGGACGCCGCTGCCGCTGGATGCCGAACCGCTTTTGGCCCGTTTTGCTGCGGTTGAGATATCCTCGGCCCCTTATGCCTTTGCCTTGGATCTCTCCGGCGAAACAACCCTACCGCTGATCGAAGGCGATCCGATGCGGGCGCGCCTGCGTGCGCCGCTCCTCCCCGATGAAAGCTGGGTCGCGTTGCAGCAAATCTGCGGCAGCTGACCGAGGTCTTAGCGACGCGTCATCGCGCCGCTAAATCCAGCACCACGCGCCGTCTGCAACGCATTGCTCAAGGAGGCCGCATCGCCATAAGGCCCGGCCAACACCACGAAATTCGTGCGGCCGCCACGCTCGGATTGACCAATACTCGCGCCCAAACCACCCGCGGCCAGCCGATCCCGCGCAATCCGCGCATCGGCTTGGCTGCCATACCGCCCGACCAAGACGAACCGATGCCCTTCGGCGCTCTCTGGCGTCGCGCGACTGCTCGGTGCGTCGAGGCGAGGGCCGATCACGGTCCGGGTCCGCGTACCGGGAACCGCCGCCGCGGCAGGGTTCCGCGTCGACACACGGGCGCGGGCGCGATGCTGCCGCTCACGCCGGCGGTGTTCTGACTCATTCGACTAACGTAAACCGGCTGCCCATTGGCATCTGTTGCCCGGACCCACTGCACCTGCTGGCGCGGTAGACCGTCGGTCCAAATCATCGCCATTTGCTGATCCCCATATGCCGTGCGCGGCCCGCGATTGGGGTTCAAGCGGCCATCGTCCCAGGCCATGCGATACCCATCGGGGATGTGAGGTTGGACCGGAATAACCGCGTCCGCCGCAGAAATCCTCGGACCGGGTCGCGACGACCGCGCGCCGCCGCCAATCGCCTGACCGGAGATGTTCCGCGCGAGATCCCCCGGGTGTTGCGGTTGCGGGCCACATCGCAGGCCGTCGCCCCGCAGATAGGGTTGAGCGGACGCAGGCGCATTCGGGCAAGACGTGGCCGCGCTCGACGCGACGCGGCCTGTCGCCACACGCGTCGGCGCAGCTGGTTCCTGCCGGATCGTGGTTACACTGCGAGATGGTTGGGGCCGTGACGACCCAGCGGTATTGGCGGCACCGGCGGGGCGAAAGACCTGCCCGCTGGTTGCGCTAGGCTGAGGCGCCGCCGCCGCAGTCTGGGGGCTGGGCGCGACCGTGCTCGGGCGCGGCGCGACCGTTGCCGTCCGCGCGGGGGCCGGTGCGGCGGGGCGCGTCTGCGGCGTGGGCGGTGCTGCCGTTTGGACCGGAAGCGAAGGCTGATAGCCGCACAGCACCTCACGGGAGCGGCTGACACGCGGCACCCAGTTGGTCTGGCCACCAAATCCCGCGCGGATAAAGACGCAACCGCGGCTGTCGACATATTGGTTTGCGGAATAACTGGCCGGCGGCACCTCTGCCGGTCCGCCAATATCGCTCACAGTTTGCGCCGTTACAGACGGTGCCGCTCCAAATCCAAGTGCCGCCGCAACACAGGCTTGCACAAAAAACGCCGAAAACCGCATCGGACCCCCCAACAGTTTTGTGGAAACTGTGCAGGAGGATTGTTTTCAAGTAAAGGACAGAAGTAGCTTATTTTGTGCCAAACATGCGATCACCCGCATCCCCTAGCCCCGGAACGATGTATCCGAGCTCATTCAGATGACTATCGAGGGAGGCCGTGACGATGGGCACATCCGGGTGCGCCTCCTTCATCCGGGCAACCCCTTCGGGCGCAGCAAGCAGGCACAAGAACCGGATATTTGTGGCCCCCGCCTCCTTCAAAAGGTCGATCGCGGCAGCCGAGGAATTGCCGGTGGCCAGCATCGGGTCGACAGCGATCACAAGCCGATCATCCAACTCGGTCGGCACTTTGAAATAGTACTGCACCGGCTTCAGCGTCTCTTCGTCCCGATAAAGCCCGACGAACCCAACCCGTGCCAGCGGGATCAGTTCCAGGATGCCGTCCAACAGCCCGTTCCCCGCCCGCAAGATTGAGACCAGAGCCATTTTCTTGCCCGCCAGAACCGGCGCGTCCATCTCCTGCAGCGGCGTCTCAATCGGCTTCGTGGTCATCGGCAGTTCGCGCGTCACCTCATAGGCCAAAAGCTGGCTGATCTCGCGCAAGAGCTGTCGAAACACGGCGGTTGACGTCCCCTTTTCCCGCATCAGCGACAGTTTGTGCTGCACCAAAGGGTGATCAACGACGGTCAGGTGATCAAGCATCTATCTCTCCAATTTCTTGGCCACGGTCGCGCGCGTCTCGGCATCGCAAAACGCCGCCTCCAGCGCAGTCTGCGTCACTTGCGCAAAAATCTCGTCGTCCCAACCGAAGGTGTCGGCCAGGCGCTCATATTCATGGGACATCGTGGTGTGGAAAAACGGCGGATCGTCGGTTGAGACGGTGACCTTCACGCCTTTCTCGCGCAGCTTTTCAATCGGGTGGCTCTCCCATGTCGGGAAAACCCCCAGCACCACATTTGAGCCTGGGCAGCATTCAAGCACCACGCCAGTCTCTGCCAGATGATCGACCAATGCCGGGTCTTCGATGGCTTGCACGCCATGTCCGACCCGCTCAACCTTCAGGTCATTCACCGCATCCCAAACTGAGGCCGCGCCACCCCACTCACCGGCATGGGCGGTGATCTGCAAACCAGCCTCCCGCGCCATATCCAAGCTCCAAGCGAAGTCTTTCAATTTGCCGGCCATCTCATCGCCGCCAATCCCGAAGCCCGTGATGAAATCGCCCACCGTCTCAGCGGCGCAATGCGCGACCGGCTTGGCGCGCTCCGGTCCGAAATGGCGGATCGGTGTGACGATCCCGCGCATTATGATGCCGTTTTGCGCCTCAGCCTGGGCCGCCGCCTCTTGGATCGCCGCCAGATACTCCCGCCACGCGCCCAGATCGCCGCCGCCGCAGAAATCGGGGCTAAGGAAGGCCTCGGTATAGACCACGCCATGCGCCGCGCTTTCCTCCAGCACGGCTGTCGTGAGCCGCGCGAACTCCTCTGGACCCGTTAAAACACTGGTCGCGGCCTCATAGACGCTCAGGAAATGGGTGAAATCCCGATAGGCATAGCTGCCATCCTCGGTGAAAATCTGGCTAAGATCGGTGCCCTTTTCCGCCGCCAAGCCACGGATAAACGCAGGCGGCGCGGCGCCCTCCAAATGCAGGTGCAACTCGATCTTCGGCAGTTTCGCGAGGCTCATAAAAACGACTTTCCCGGTCCTTGGGCCGCAACCCCCAAATGGGCCGCGACCGATGCCCCCACATCGGCGAAGGCCACTTGCCCGATCTGCCCCGAATATGGCCCGGCTGCAACCACCGGCACGCGTTCACGCGTGTGATCGGTGCCGGGCCAGGACGGGTCATTGCCATGATCGGCCGTGAACAGCATCAGATCATCGGGCCGGAGGGCTGCCAGGATCGGCGGCAGGCTGGCGTCAAACCATTCCAGATGCAGTGCATAGCCCGAAATGTCGCGGCGGTGGCCATAGAGGCTGTCGAATTCAACGAAATTGGCGAAGGTCAAACTGCCGTCTTCTGCGGTGTTCACGGCCTCGGCCAAATGCCCCATCAAGGCCCGATCCTCACCCTTCACCACATCGTCGATTCCACGCTTCGCGAAAATGTCTTTAATCTTTCCAATGGCATGGACCTTGCCGCCCGCCTCTTGCACCCAATCGCAGAGTGTCGGGCCAGGCGGCGTGATCGCATAGTCGCGCCGGTTTGTGGTCCGCGTATAGGCCCCCGCCTCACCGATGAAAGGCCGTGCAATCACCCGACCGACCTTCATTTTGTGCAAGGATGGCGCCAATCGCTCGCAGAGGTCTAATAGCCGGGCCAGGCCGAAACTCTCTTCATGCGCTGCGATCTGAAACACGCTGTCGGCGGAGGTGTAGCAGATCGGCCAGCCGGTCTCCTGGTGCCGCGGCCCCTCTTCGGCGATGATCACCGTGCCTGAGGCATGGCGGTTGCCCAGGACGGCCTCAACCCCGGCAATCTGCTTCACTTCCTCAATCAGGTGATCTGGAAAACACGGCTCTGTATCCGGGAAATACGTCCAATCCCAGGGCACGGGCAACCCGGCCAGCTCCCAATGCCCTGACGGCGTGTCTTTGCCGGGCGAGACTTCTTCCGCCGCGCCCCAAAGCCCCGTCGCGTCAGCCCCAAATCCAGGCAGGTCACCGCCACCGGATAGCCGCGCCGCCGCGCCCAGGCCCAAGCCGTCCAGAACCGGCATCTTTAGCGGCCCGCTCCGCCCCTCTTCGGCCCGGCCTGCCACGCAAGCCTCCGCGATATGGGCAAGTGTGTTGGCACCGGTATCAGGCACATCGCCATTGAAAAACCGATCCGCATCCGGCGCGCCGCCGATCCCCACGGAGTCCATCACCACCAAAAACGCGCGCGGCATCAGCCAATCCTTTCATGGATCAACGGGGACCCCTCCGGCGCGCGCTCGGCCAGCACGTAAGCGTCCCGCACCCGGCCCGCCAACGCCTTGGCCTTCACCTCATCGGCGGCATGGATGCGCGCCAAAGGCCGGGCTTCATCCACCTGCGCGCCGATCGGGGCGATCTCGGATAGCCCCACGCCCGGATCCAGTTGATCCGTGGCCACCAAACGTCCGCCACCGAGATGCACAACCACCTCGCCCAGGGCGCGCGTGTCGATTGCCGCGACATATCCAGCGTCGGTCGGGTGCACATCGACCATCACGCGGGCTGCGGGCAGCCGATCCCGCCAGCGCTCGACAAAATCATGCGGTCCCCCCAAGGCCGCCACCATCTCTCCAAACCGTTCTGCCGCCTCGCCAGAGTTGAGCGCCGCCTCGATCCGCGCCTCGCCATCGGCGGCATCCGCCGCTAAGCCGCCAAGCGCCAGCACCTCACCACCAAGGGCGACGGTCAGGCGGTGCAACGGTGTGCCGATTGAGGTGCCGGTCAGGGCCTCCATCACCTCGATCACCTCCAGCGCATTGCCCGCCGCCTTGGCCGAAGGTTGGTTCATATCGGTGATCAAAGCCGAACACATGCAGCCCGCGCCTTGCGCCGTCTCCACCAGCGATTGTGCAAGCGCGAGCGCATCGCTCGGGTCGGCCATAAACGCGCCCGATCCAACCTTCACATCCAAAACCAAAGCTTCCAGCCCGGCGGCCAGTTTCTTAGACAGGATCGAGGCGGTGATCAGGTCGATGCTTTCCACCGTTCCGGTCACATCACGGACCCCATAGAGCCGCTTGTCGGCGGGCGCGATATCGCCCGATGCGCCGACAATCGCGCAGCCGATATCGGCCACCAAATCCTGCAACTCCTCAACGCTGACCTGAGTCCGGTACCCAGGGATCGCCTCCAGCTTATCCAGCGTCCCGCCGGTATGGCCCAAGCCGCGCCCCGAGATCATCGGCACATAAGCACCGCAGACGGCAAGCGCCGGGGCGAGGAGCAGCGAGACCGCATCGCCGACGCCACCGGTCGAATGCTTATCCAAAACCGGCCCGTCCAACTCCCAGTTCAGGACCTGCCCGGTCTGCAACATGCCATGGGTCAAATGCACCCGGCTCTCCCGGCTGAGCCCTTTGGTGCAGACCGCCATCGCAAACGCACCGGCTTGCATATCGCTGATCTCACCAGAGGCTATGCCTTTGGTGAACCAATCGATTTCGGCTTTGCTGAGAGGTAGACCATCACGCGCTTTGATCAGGATCGAGCGGGCATCCATCGGCTCAGACCCGATCCATGTGGCTAGCATCAAACGCGCCAGGCAAAAGTTCGGAGACCGTCATACGCAGCTCCACCCCGTCGGTGGTCGCCAGCGTCACCACGACATCGCCATCGGCAAACTCCGCCAGCTTCTGACGACAGCCGCCGCATGGCGGCACCGGCGCGGGGCTGTCGGCGATGACGGCGACTTCGGCTATCCGGCTGTCGCCCGCGGCAATCATTGCCGCGATCGCCCCCGCTTCGGCGCAGGTCCCCTCGGGATAGGCAACGTTTTCCACATTGCAGCCGCGATGCTCATTGCCTTCCACGCTCCGCAAGGCCGCCCCAACTTTGAACCCGGAATAGGGCGCATGAGCGTTCAGGCGCACAGCGGTGGCAGCGTCGAGCAAAGACATCATGGAGACTCCAATTGGACCGAAGATCAATTGCAGTCTGTGCCTCCCAGAGGCCAAGCGCAAGCCCGCGCGCGGATTACACCGGAAGCGCCGCGCGTCGCGTTTCGATAATCGCGATCAGATCGGCCAAATCGGCCTTACAAGCGGCCGCCAGGCCAGGCAAATCTCCTATCCGCTCCCGCTGCGCCGCGACGTTCAAGGCTTCGGCCAAATGGCGTAAACGGTCCGCGCCAACCGCCCCCGCCAAGGAGACCAGAATATGCGTTTGTCCGCGGATATCGCGGAGCGCCACGCGCTCCACCGCGACATCCAAAGCCTTCGACACCGCCTGCAAATCTTCATGCAGCCGGTCCAACAACTCGCGGCGGCCATCAGCGCCCGCCGCCGTCAAAAGCGCATCAAGCTGCGCGTGCTCCATCGCCTCATCCATCTCGTCGGCGGCGCATGCGCGGCCAATACCGTATCTGGATCAAAGACCGGCAAATCTCGGCCCGTATGACGCAAGATTGCCTGTCCAAAGGCGTCTCCGGATCGGATCGGCTTGCCAATGATCCCGTCGGCCCCTGCGGCGTAAATCGCTTCGCGATTGTCGCGCAACACATAGGCCGTCAACGCGACCAAGGGCATTTTCGATCGTGCGTCGCGCAATCCGCGCACCGCTGTCATGAACTCGATCCCCGACATGCGCGGCATCTCGATATCAACGACAGCGATGTCAAATCGCGCACGACCCAAGATCTCCAGCGCTTCGATCCCGTCATTGGCAATCACGAAGGTTGCGCCCATTTTGTCCAGCAATTGCCCAACAATCACTTGGTTGGTTTCGTTATCCTCGGCCACCAGAATATGCAGCCCGGAAAGATCTGGCGGCGTGCTGCTGATGCCACCTGCGGCAAGTCCGGCACGCCAGACCCTCCGCGCAAGGGTCAGAGTGACCACCGCCCACCTTCGGCGCGATCCTCGACCACCAATGTTCCACCCAGCCCGTCTGCCAAATCCTTCGCGATATGCAACCCGAGGCCCGAGCCGGGCTGACTGTCGACTTCGGGGCGGCCATGCGGCGTGAACAGCCGCGCCATCGCGGCGGCGGAGAATCCAGGCCCCTCATCAGCCACAGCGAATTGAAGCGTTTCATCCGCATCCATCTGCACCGAAAGCCGGACCGTTCCATCCTTGGCATATTTCAGAGCGTTGCCGATCAGGTTCGACAGAATCCGATCCAGTGCCATCCGGGGGAGGCCGATCCGATCCGGCAAACCCGGGCCGCGATCTAGGACAAATCGGCGTCCAACCTCCGCCGCGCGCCCAACCCAGCGCATTTCGACGCCAGTCAAATAGCCCCTGAGATCGACACCGCTATCGTCCAACCGGATCAGCGTTTCGCCAGCCGCCGCCATCAGGGCCGCATCGACCAGTTCAGCCAGGGTTTCGCCCGCCGCCTGCACCCGCTCCAACTGCGCCCGGGTTTCGGCATCCAGACGCTCTGCTTCGATCAGCCGTAAGCCACCAATCACGTCAGACATCGCGGCGCGAATGTCATGATTGAATAGCCGCAGGGTCTCCGAAATCGGATCCGATCGCATCTCACCCGTTCGGGCCGATGGGGTATTAGAAATATCTTCCATTTTATCGGCTACTCCTGGGCCAAAAATCTTCGCCCATCACTCACACGAAACATTTTCGGAGGCTGAAGCTATATCAAAACTCCCTCAATTCCAATTATTCCAATACCGCAAGGCTTAACGTATCAATCTCCCCCTGCGGGATAGCCAATGCCGTTCAAGGCCAACGCGATCTCGTCCAAGATTGCCGGGTCATCAATCGTCGCGGGCATCTTGAAGTCCTCACCATCGGCGATCTTCACCATCGTGCCACGCAAGATTTTGCCTGACCGGGTTTTCGGCAAACGATCCACCACCAGCGCCAGCTTGAAGGCCGCCACGGGTCCGATCTTCTGCCGCACCAGTTTCACACAATCACCAACGACCTCTTCGGCGCCCACCTTGCTGCCCGCATTGAGGCACAAGAACCCCATCGGCAATTGGCCTTTCAACGTGTCGGCCACGCCGATCACCGCGCATTCCGCGACTTCCGGATGCGCCGCCAAAACCTCCTCCATCGCGCCGGTGGAAAGCCTGTGGCCCGCGACATTGATCACGTCATCGGTCCGCGCCATGATATAGAGATAGCCGTCCTCATCCTTATACCCTGCGTCGCCCGTTTCGTAATATCCGGGGAAATGCTCCAGATAACTCTTGCGATAGCGCGCCTCGGCATTCCAAAGCGTTGGCAAGGTCCCGGGCGGCAACGGTAACTTCACCGCAATCGCCCCCAATTCGCCATCGGCCACGGGGTGCCCGCCCTCATCCAGAATTTGCACGTCATAGCCCGGCATCGGCACCGCCGGAGAGCCGATTTTCACTGGCAGCTTCTCAATCCCAATCGGATTGCCTGCAATCGCCCATCCGGTTTCTGTCTGCCACCAGTGGTCGATCACCGGCACGCCCAGCTTATCCTGCGCCCATTCGATTGTGTCTGGGTCCGCACGTTCCCCGGCCAAGAACAGGCTCTCGAGGCTTTGCAGATTATAGTCGCTGACCAGCAATCCCTGCGGATCATCCCGCTTGATCGCGCGAAATGCCGTGGGTGCCGTGAAGAGGCATTTAACCTTGTGATCCTGGATTACCCGCCAAAACGTGCCCGCATCCGGCGTGCCGACCGGCTTGCCCTCAAACACAATCGTGGTGCAGCCAAAGACCAGCGGCGCATAGCAGATATAGGAATGCCCCACGACCCAGCCGACATCGGACGCAGCCCAAAACACCTCGCCCGGGTTCATGTCATAGAGGTTCCGCATCGACCAATTCAGCGCGACCAGATGACCACCCGTATGCCGGATCACGCCTTTTGGCTGCCCCGTCGTGCCGGAGGTATAGAGAATATAGGCCGGGTGATTGCCCTCTACCGGCACGCAGGCCGCAGGCTCGACCCCGTATTGGAACCCGTGCCAGTCAACGTCGCGCCCCTCTTCCAGATGCGCAACCTCTTGTTCTCTCTGAAAAATCACGCAGAAATCCGGCGCATGCTCAGCCAGTTCCAATGCGCCATCCAAAAGCGGCTTGTAATGCACCACCCGCCCCGGCTCGATCCCGCAAGAGGCCGCGATGATGCATTTCGGCTGGCAATCATCGATCCGCACGGCCAGTTCATTGGACGCAAACCCGCCAAACACCACCGAATGGATTGCGCCCAGCCGGGCACAGGCCAACATCGCCTCCACCGCCTCGGGCACCATGGGCATATAGATGATGACCCGGTCGCCCTTGGTCACACCTTTCGCGGCCAAAGCGCCTGCCAAGCTCGCAACCCGGTCGCGCAGCTCGGTATAGGTGATCTCATGTTTGGTATGGGTGACGGGGCTGTCATGAATGATGGCGATCCGTTCGCCATGACCTGCCTCCACATGCCGGTCAACGGCGTTCCAGCAGGTGTTGACCATGCCATCGGCAAACCATTCGTAAAGCGGCGCGCCCTCATCGAATAACGCCTTGGTCGGGGTCTGGTCCCAGTCAATCGCCTGCGCGGCTTTCATCCAAAACCCGTCCGGATCCGCCTGCGCCTCGGCGTAAATCTCCTGGTATCCCATGGCTGTCCCTCCCTTACTCCGTTGGCCCCACATACAAGAGACGCTGCGTCACGCAAAGCGACAGTGCGTCACTGGCAGCGGTAACACTGCCAGTGACGCGAGGGCCTCGCCGATTGGATGGTCGGAAGGCGCGAGGCCCTGTTCGGGTTAAACCGGTGGGGTGTAGTTATCCGCAGGCGGGGTATATCCCTGCCCCTCCGGCTCATCATCATGCCCCTCAAGCGCCCGGCGCAGCGGGTAGCCGCAGACTGCCCGAATGCGCGGATCATCGACCGCCAACGCGCCCTCGCTAAACCCATCGGCATCATTGATGATGAAGGAGCAGCGATGCGCACCGCCATTCGCGACGACGGTGCAAGACACGACGGTCCGGCTCTCGCCCGTATCTCCAAGCATTTGGTCAAAAGCCCGGCATTCACCGCGATAGCTCTGCCCCTGATGGGTGATCACAAACGGAAACCCGTAAAGCGGCACCAAAGCTCCGCAGGCGGCCAGCGTCAAAACGCCGCCAAATCCCACATGCCGCCAACGCCGCGCCCGCACGTTCTGGCTTAGCGCAGAATGCAAAAATCGTATCACCATTTTATCCTTTTCTTTTAATATATTAGAGTGCCGACCTCTCTCGGGTGACGGGCTCGATCTAGGTTTTATCTTGTGATGTTTTCGGGCGCGGCCCATCGCGGGCCGATATCAAGGCGCGCCGAGGCGTCGCTCAGTAGCCGCCATAGCCACCATCGGCCGCGTCGTCGCCGTCATCGCGCTGGCGCGCCATTTCTTCCCGATAGGCATGGGTGCAAAGCGCCCCCAACTCCTCTAGGCTCGGCAAACCATAAGTGGCACTCTCCGAGTCCCCTGGCGTGAGGCCGCAATTTGCCGATTGCCCGTTCACGTGGACGTGGCAGCGCAGGAAGATCGTGTGGCCTGCCACAACCGATGCTGACGGATCGCGGAACACCGTGCAGGACCCGCTGACCGTCTGCTCAAACCCATCGCCGTCAATCAGCTCGGCGCCACCCCAAGTGGCAACGCCCAAGCGCTCGACCCCTGGGGCAAATTCGGCGCAAGCCGCTAAAAACAGACACCCTGCCAAAAGACCGGGCGCTGCCGGCCGCATGGTCCATCCAATCTTCATCGTTCGATCCTCATGTCCTTGGCCGCGCGGAGATGCACGGCCGTTCTCACTGGGCTGAGGACCTAAAGACGCGAGACAGACCGCGCCTGATCTAAAGCTGAAAGAATTCTGAAATCTGCAGCGGGCTCTGCGGACCTAGCCGTAGAGCCGCACCGGTGTTCCGGCCAGGGCACTCATATTCAAAAGCCCCCGCGCGGTGATGGATGGCGTCACGATATGTGCCCGGTTGCCCATCCCCATCAGGATTGGCCCAACCTCAAGCCCGCCCGCTTTCATTTTCAGGATGTTTCGCGCCGCGCCCGCCGCATCGGTGTTGGAGAAGACCAGCGCATTCGCCGCCCCCTCCAGCCGCGAATTGGGGAAAATCCGGTGCCGCAGCTCGGGGTCAAGCGCGCTGTCGATATGCATCTCGCCCTCATAGGCGAAATCCACGCCCCGATCATCCAAGATGATCAGCGCCTCGCGCATCCGCTGGCCACTTTCGCTGTCCAGATTGCCGAACTGGCTCCCGGAACAGAGGGCGATTTTCGGCTCAACGCCAAAGCGACGCACATGACGTGCAGTGCCGATCACCGTCTCGGCGATCTGCTCCGGCGTCGGTTGCGCATGGACATGGGTATCGGCCACGAAAAGCGGCCCATCTTCCAAAATCATCAGGCTGAGCGCTCCTACCGGATGCAAGTCCGAGGTGCCCAAAAGCTGGCGTATGTAGTTGAGATGCCAGAGATATTGCCCAAAGGTGCCGCAGATCAGGCTGTCCGCTTCTTGCCGATAGACCATGACCGCGCCAATCGCGGTGGTGTTGGTCCGCATGATCGCGCGGGCCAGATCAGGGGTCACACCCCGGCGCTGCATCACCTCATGATAGGTGCCCCAATAATCGCGATAACGCGGGTCGTTTTCCGGGTTCACCAGCTCAAAATCCCGGGTCGGGCGGATGTCGAGACCGGCGCGTTCAACCCGCGCTTCGATCACCTCGGGTCGCCCGATTAAGATTGGCTTGTCGGTAGTCTCTTCCAACATCGCTTGGGCCGCGCGCAGCACGCGCTCATCTTCGCCTTCGGAAAACACGATCCGCCGGGTTGTTGTCGCCGCTGCCTCGAACACCGGCCGCATAATGAGGGCGGAGCGGAAGACGGATTGGTTCAGCTTCGCCTTATAGGCCTCCAAATCGCGCAGGGGCCGGGTCGCAACCCCGCTCTCCATCGCGGCCTTGGCAACCGCGCTCGCGACCACCCCCATCAAACGCGGATCAAACGGTTTCGGGATCAGGTAATCTGGCCCAAAGGTCAGTTGCTCCCCTCGATAGATCGCCGCCGCCTCGGCGCTGGTCGTGGCCCGCGCCATGGCCGCAATGCCGTCGATACACGCCAATTGCATCGCATCATTGATCTCCGTTGCGCCCACATCCAGCGCGCCACGGAAGATGAAAGGAAAACAGAGGACATTGTTGACTTGATTTGGAAAATCGCTCCGCCCGGTGGCGATCACCGCGTCGGGTGCGACTTTCCGCACCTCTTCCGGCAGGATTTCCGGCGTCGGATTGGCGAGCGCGAAGATGATCGGCTTTGCCGCCATCTTCTTGACCATCGCCGGTTTCAAAACGCCCGGCCCGCTTAGACCCAGGAACAGATCGGCCCCTTCGATCACATCGTCCAGCGTTGCGGCTGTCGTACCTTGTGCATAGCAGGCCTTCTGCGGTGTCATTTGCGCCTCGCGGCCTTCATACACCAGACCTTCGAGGTCGCAGAGATACACATTCTCCCGCTTCACGCCGAGTTTCAGAAGCATATTCAGGCAGGCGATCCCCGCCGCCCCGCCGCCGGTCGAGACCACTTTGATCTCGCTAAACTCTTTCCCCGCGATTTTCAGCGCGTTGGTCGCCGCCGCGCCAACGACAATCGCCGTGCCATGCTGATCATCGTGGAAAACCGGGATATTCATCCGCTCCCGACAAAGTCGTTCAACGATAAAACAATCCGGCGCTTTGATGTCTTCGAGGTTAATCGCCCCAAAGCTCGGCTCAAGCGCGCAGACGATATCGGCCAACTTTTCCGGGTCGCTTTCATCCACCTCGATATCAAAACAGTCGATATTGGCGAATTTTTTGAAGAGCACCGCCTTGCCCTCCATCACCGGCTTCGAGGCCAGCGCCCCGATATTGCCAAGGCCCAGAACCGCCGACCCGTTTGAGACCACGGCCACCAGATTACCGCGCGCCGTATACCGCGCTGCATCGGCCGGATTGGCCTTGATTTCAAGGCACGCCTCGGCCACGCCAGGGCTATACGCGCGGCTCAAATCGCGCCCATTGGCCAGTGGCTTTGTCGCCCGAACCTCCAGTTTCCCCGGCTTCGGATGCTCGTGATAAAACAGCGCCGCCGCGCGCAAGCTCTCGGATTTATCGTCGGTCATGGCCTCTTCCTCCCGGGTGATGGTTTAGCGTTAAACTATTTTCGCCAAACCTGCCAGAGCGACGCAAAGCCGCGCCTGATTTACACGAATTGCTCGCTGATCAACCGTTCTTCCAACCCATGGCCGGGATCAAACAAGATCCGATGCGCCACCTCGGGCTCCGACCGAATCTCGACCGAGACCACATCTTGGACCGAGCGGCTATCGGCGTCGGCCATCACCGGTCGCTTCACGTGATCCATCACCTCAAAGCGCACCAAACTCGGCTTGGGTACCAGCGCCCCGCGCCACCGTCGAGGTCGGAACGCCGCCACGGCGGTGATTGCCAAGACATCCGCGCCCACTGGCAAGATCGGCCCATGCGCGGAGTAGTTGTAAGCCGTCGACCCCGCCGGGGTACAAACCAACGCCCCATCGCAGACCAGTTCTTTCATCCGTAGCTTGCCATCGACCCAGATGCGCAATTCCGCCGCCTGCGGCCCCGCCCGGAGCAAACTCACCTCATTGATCGCCAGCGCCTCGGTCACCCGCCCATCGGCGCTCACCGCCGTCATATGCAGCGGGTTGATCACGGCCTCCTCTGCCGCTTCCAGCCGGTCGATCAGCCCCGCTTCGCCATATTCATTCATCAAAAACCCGACTGTGCCCCGGTTCATCCCGTAAACCGGGGCCTCCAAAGCTTGGGTCGCATGCAAGGTGCCCAACATGAAACCATCGCCGCCAAGCGCCACAATGACATCCGCATCTTTGGGGTCATGCTGCCCATAGCGTGCCGAAAGACGCGCCAACGCCTCTTGGGCGCTCGGCACGTCACTGGCCAGAAAGGCAATATTTCGAGTGGCAGGCATGGGCGCTCCAAACTCCAGGCAGGACCCAATCCTTTGCCCGCCGAGACCCGAAAAACAATCCCAAACCCGGAAAATGCCGCCGCCATGCGCAAATGCGACCGAATCCACCCTTCCCAGGCCCGACTCATTGCCCTAAACCCCGCCACATCTTTCGCGCCGCTGGATATAGGAGACCGGCCATGAACGCCCCCCATCGCGATGACGGATTTTTCACCGAAAGCCTAGAGAGCCGCGACGCCGAGCTTTTCGGCGCGATCCGAGGGGAGTTAGGTCGACAGCGCGATGAAATCGAGCTGATCGCGTCGGAAAACATCGTCTCGGCGGCTGTGCTCGAGGCGCAAGGCTCCGTGCTGACCAACAAATATGCCGAAGGCTATCCGGGGCGGCGCTATTACGGCGGCTGCCACTATGTCGACATCGCCGAGAACATGGCGATCGACCGCGCCAAGCAGCTTTTCGGCTGCGATTTCGCCAATGTGCAGCCGAATTCTGGCTCGCAAGCGAACCAGGGCGTGTTCCAAGCGCTGCTCCAGCCCGGCGATACGATCCTCGGCATGTCGCTTGATGCAGGCGGTCACCTGACCCACGGCGCCAAGCCCAACCAATCGGGCAAATGGTTCAACGCCATTCAATACGGCGTCCGTCAGCAGGACCTTGAGATCGATTACGACCAGATCACGGCACTCACCGCCGAACATCAGCCTAAGATGATCATCGCCGGCGGCTCGGCCATTCCCCGGATCATCGATTTCGCCAAAATGCGCGAGATTGCCGATACGGTCGGTGCCTATCTGATGGTCGATATGGCGCATTTCGCCGGGCTGGTCGCGGCGGGTCACTACCCCTCGCCCTTCCCGCATGCCCATGTGGCCACAACGACGACCCATAAGACGCTCCGTGGCCCGCGCGGCGGCATGATCGTGACCAATGACGAGACCATCGCCAAAAAGGTCAATTCTGCGATCTTCCCCGGTATCCAGGGCGGCCCGCTGATGCATGTGATCGCGGCCAAAGCCGTGGCCTTTGGCGAGGCGCTGCGCCCTGAGTTCAAGACCTATCAGGCCCAGGTGATCAAGAACGCCCAGGCGATGGGTGACCAACTCATGAAGGGCGGTTTGAACATCGTCACCGGCGGCACCGACACTCATGTGCTTCTGGTCGATCTGCGTCCGAAAGGCGTCAAAGGCAACGCGACCGAAAAGGCGCTTGGCCGGGCCCATATCACCACAAATAAAAACGGCATCCCGTTCGACACCGAAAAGCCAACGATCACCTCGGGCATCCGTCTGGGCTCGCCCGCAGGCACCACGCGCGGCTTTGGCGAACCGGAGTTCCGGCAAATCGCCGATTGGATCGTCCAGGTTGTCGATGGGTTGGCCGCGCATGGCGAAGACGGCAATGCCGAGATCGAAGCGCGGGTTCAAGCCGAGGTCTTGGAGCTCTGCAAACGCTTCCCGGTCTATCCCACGCTGTAGTTTGCGCACATCTTGCGGTTGACCAGCCTCGGCGATCACTCGCCGAGGCGCGGCAAGTGGCTGTTTTTCCTATCGCTTCCAAGGGTTGTCCCTTCGCTTTGCCAATGGCATTTTAGAGGGGCGATAGGACAGCCATTTCCAGCCCGTCCAGCTTTGACTGCTCAGAGACGCATGACATGACCACCGCAAGACCCCAGATCACCCCCGCCTATCGGCGCGAGGCCGAGCGCGAAATCCGTGCCTTCACCCGCGATTGGACTGACCGCGACGACCGCATCGCTTTGGTCAGCTATTTCGGTACCTTCCTCGTCTATTTCCTGACGCTTTATCTCGCCGTTCTGGCTTGGCCAAACCCGCTTCTGGTGGTGCCGCTTGTCGTGATCAACGCCTTCTCCGGCGTCCGGCTCTACGTGCTGCAACATGATTGCGGCCATGCCTCGCTTTTCGCCAAGAAACACCACAACGACATCGCTGGCCACGGCCTATCGGTCTTCACGCTGACGCCCTATCGGGTGATGCAGTTCAACCATAACGAACACCATTCCCATCTCGGCAATCTTGATGAACGGCACACGACCGAAGTCTTCACGATGACGCTCAGCGAATGGCAGGGTTCCGGCTTTTGGAAGCGTCTTTGGTACCGGCTCTACCGCAACCCGTTCATCATGATCCCGATCGGCGGGCTTCTCACCTATGTCTTCGCCTATCGCTGGCCGAAAAATTCCAGCAAAATCGGTGCGGCGATGGTGCTTGCGCATAATCTGGGCCTCGCGGCCTGGGTGGGCGCGATCTGGTGGTTCGCCGGTGTGCCGGGGCTGATCATCTATGCCGGTACGGTCTTCGTGGCCGGCTGCATCGGGGTCTTCCTGGTCTATCTGCAGCACAATTTCGAAGACACCTATTGGGATCGCAAGCCCGAGCTGAACCCGGCCCGCGCCGCGCTCCAGGGTTCTTCGGCGCTGGATCTCGGCTGGTGGTGGGATCTGGCGGTGGCCAATATCACCTATCACGACATCCATCATTTCAACGCCAACATCCCGAGCTATCGGCTGCGCCGCTGCCACTTGGCCTTGCGCAAGAAGTACGATGTGCAGACCATCCGCTGGCCTGAAGCAATCCGCAGCTTCACACTGAAACTCTGGGATGAAGAGGCCGAGCGCTTGGTGCCCTACCCGCGCCGCCAAACCGAGCCGACCCTGACACCGGCGGAATGATACGCGCAGACGCGTGATCGCAACGCGCTGTCGCCTTGTCCGTGGCAACGCGGCCCGAGGATGGCTCCCGCAAGGGGGCCTGACGAGGGCCGCCGCCCCTTACAAAACCCTTAAGAAATCTCGCGATAGGGTTGGAAAATCCGCGATTGCGGGAATTTTTGTAACCTATTCCGCCGCAACGGCCTTGCGCACCATGTCCCAGTAAATGCCCTCAACGGCATCCCGATCCAGGCGCCCGCCCTCACGATACCAAGTGTTCACCCCGGTCAGCATCGCAATAATCGCCATGGTCGCCAGCTTCGTATCCGGCAGGTCAAACACCCGCTCCGCCTGCCCGGCCTTCAAAATCGCTTCCAGCCGATCCTCATATTCGCGACGCAACCGTTCAATCACCGCGAAATTCTCCGGCTCTAGATTGCGCAGCTCCATATAGGCGATAAAAACGAGCTCCGGCCGGTCTAGATGGAACCGGATGTGATGGCGGGCGAAATCCTCCAACTGCACCAAAGGCCCTGCCCGCGGCGCTTGCCACGCCGCCAGAAGCTCCTCCAGATGCCCATGCATCAACTCAAACAAAAGTGTTTGCTTATCAGGGGTGTAGAGGTAAAGCGCGCCGGCTTGCACGCCCACCTCTGCCGCGATCTGGCGCATCGACACAGCTGCAAACCCATGCCGCGCAAAAAGCCGCAATGCCGCCTCCCGCACCTTCGGGCCGGTGATATCCGCATGTGATCCTTGCTTGCGCGCCATCTGGTCACAGTATCTGAACATCCGTTCAATTCAACCCATCGCTGGACGCCCTGTCTCGCCTGCGCTACGCCTAACGCATGCGCTGGATCTTCACCCTGCCCCTTCTGCTCGCGGCCTGCGGCGACCCGCTGCCCGACCTGCAATCGCGGCTCAGCCCGACGGCGCAGACGGCCGCCTTCCCCGAACTGGTGCCACTTGGCCCACTTCTGGCCGAGGCCGACGCTGTGCCGCCGCGCACCGCCGAAGAGGAAGGCCAATCGCTCGACGCTCGGTCCGAGGATTTACGCAGGCGCGCCAATGCGTTACGCCGTCTGCAACTCCCCTGACACAGCGCCCACGTTGCACCCTCGCCGATTAGCCGCTAACAGGGTCTTCGTGCTCGTGATCCGCCGCGAAAGGGACCGCTTATGACTGAGAAATTGCGCCTTGGCATTGCCGGTCTGGGCACCGTCGGGATCGGTGTGGTGAAGATTCTGCAGCGGGAAGCTGAGCTTCTCACCGCGCGCACTGGCAAGTCCATCGAGATTGCAGCCGTCTCCGCCCGCTCCCGCGACAAAGATCGCGGCGTGAACATCGCCAAATATGCTTGGGAAGACGATCCGGTGGCGCTCGCCACCCGCGACGATGTGGATGTGTTTGTCGAACTGATGGGCGGCAGCGACGGCCCCGCCAAAGCCGCGACAGAAGCCGCGATTGCCGCTGGCAAAGATGTGGTGACAGCGAACAAAGCGCTTCTGGCGATCCACGGCCAAGCCCTTGCGCTTGCAGCCGAAAATGCCGGTCGTGTGCTGCGTTATGAGGCCGCCGTCGCAGGCGGCATCCCGGTGATCAAGGCGCTGACCGAAGGCCTCGCCGGGAACCAGATCACCCGCGTCATGGGCGTGATGAACGGCACCTGCAATTATATCCTGACCCAGATGCAGGCAACCGGCCAAGGCTATAACGCGCTCTTCGAGGAATGCGGGCGACTTGGCTATCTGGAAGCCGATCCGAACCTTGATGTGGGCGGCATCGATGCGGGCCATAAACTCGCACTCCTGGCCTCAATCGCCTTTGGAACCCAGGTCGATTTTGACGCGGTAGCGCTGCAAGGCATTCAGTCGATCACCTTGCAAGACATCCAACGCGCCGCCGATATGGGCTACAAGATCAAGCTCTTAGGCGTCGCGCAAATGACAGGTCGCGGGTTGGAGCAACGCATGACCCCCTGCCTCGTCCCCGACAGCTCACCGCTCGGGCAACTGGAAGGCGGCACCAATATGGTGGTCCTCGAAGGCGACAGCGTGGGCCAAATCGTGCTGCGCGGGGCCGGTGCCGGCGAAGGCCCCACGGCCAGCGCGGTACTCTCCGACATCACCGATATCGCCCGTGGCATCCGCGTGCCGACCTTTGGCCAACCGGCCAAAAGCCTGAAAGCCGCGCCGCCCGCCTCCGCCGCCTCGCCCGCGCCCTACTACCTACGCTTGACGCTGAAAGACAAACCGGGCGCCCTCGCCAAAGTCGCAACCGTCCTGGGCGACAACGGGATTTCCATCGACCGGATGCGCCAATATGGCCACCCGGACCAAGACGTGCCGGTCTTGATCGTAACCCATGTCACCGCCCGGCCCTCGCTGGATGCGGCACTGGCCGCTCTACCTGCCACAGGCGTCGTGGAGGGCGATCCCGTGGCGTTGCGCATCGAAGACGTCTGAGCCAAGCAAAAGGCGTGAGCCGCACCTGTTAGCGCGCCCATCCTTGCCCCGCGACCCGCGCCCAGTTACGACAGGGGCACGATTTCCGTTGCCCTGAAAGGCCCGTTTATGACCACGCCCACCGATTTCAATGACCGTATGTTGTCCCTGGGCCTGGCCCGCGTTTCCGAGGCGGCCGCGATGGCCTCGGCCCGTTTGATCGGCCATGGCGATGAGAAAGCCGCCGACCAGGCCGCCGTGAACGCCATGCGGGATCAGTTGAATAAGCTTGATATTCAAGGGGTTGTGGTCATCGGCGAGGGGGAGCGCGACGAAGCGCCGATGCTCTATATCGGCGAAGAGGTCGGCAATGGCCAAGGCCCCGCCGTCGATATCGCGCTCGACCCGCTGGAAGGTACGACCTTGACGGCCAAAGACATGCCCAACGCGCTGACGGTGATCGCGATGGGCCCGCGCGGCTCGATGCTGCACGCGCCGGATGTCTATATGGACAAGCTCGCCATCGGCCCCGGCTATCGCGAAGGCGTTGTGACGATGGATATGACCCCTTCCGAAAGGGTCAGCGCGTTGGCCGCTGCCAAGGGCTGCTCCACCGGCAATATCACCGTTTGTGTGCTGGAGCGCCCACGCCATGAAACGATGATTGATCAACTGCGCGCCACCGGCTGCGCGATCCGGCTGATCACCGATGGGGATGTGGCGGGCGTGATCCACTGCGCCGAGGCCGACATCACCGGCATCGACATGTATATGGGCGAAGGCGGCGCGCCCGAGGGCGTCTTGGCCGCCGCAGCGCTGAAATGCATGGGCGGGCAGATGTATGGCAAGCTGCTGTTCCGCAACGATGACGAGCGGGGGCGTGCGCAAAAGGCGGGGATCACCAATCTCGACCGGGTCTATACCCGTGACGATATGGTCACTCAGGATGTGATTTTTGCCGCGACCGGCGTCACCGATGGTTCGATTGTGCCGGGGATCAAACGCGAGGTGGGCTATCTGACCGCCGAGACCTTGCTGATGCGCTCCAAAACCGGCTCCGTCCGGCGGATGAGCTATCGCAACCCGACAAGATAAGCGTCATGCACCCCGCCCTGCTGTTGATCGACATTCAGACCGGGTTTGACAGCCCGTTCTGGGGCGCCCGCAACAACCCGGATGCCGAAACAAAGGCTGGCGCGTTGCTCAATCATTGGCGGGCGCTTGGCGCGCCGGTGATCCATGTCCGGCATATCAGTGTTGAGCCTGGCAGCCCGCTTGGCCCGGAAACCGTCGGCACGGCATTCAAGCCCGAGGTCGCGCCCTGGCCCAACGAACCGGTGTTTGAGAAGTCAGTCAACAGCGCCTTTATCGGCACGGCGTTGGAAAGCCATCTGCGCGACGCGGGGATTTCCGATCTGGTGATCTGCGGGCTGACCACGCCGCATTGCGTCTCAACCACCACGCGGATGGCCGCCAATCTGGGGTTTCAGGTGCGCCTCGCCCATGACGCCTGCGCCAGTTTCGCAGCCAATGCCGATACGGACTGGGCCGAGGGTGTGCCACCGCTGAGCCCGGAGCAGATTCATCAAAGCGCCGTCTCGCATTTGCACGGAGAATTCGCCGAGGCCATTTCGGTCGATGCCCTGCTCGCGGAGGTCCCGTGACGGCGTTTCTTGATGTCGAAACCTCACTCACCGGGCGCCGATGGGTCGGCCCCACGATTGAGCAAGAGCGCCTTGCTGAGGCGCTGCGCCAACAAGCCGGACAGCCGCCCGCCGTGGCGCAGGTTCTGGCGCGGCGCGGTGTGACACCTGAGGCCGCAGAAAGCTTCCTCGCCCCCGCGCTCCGTGACCTACTGCCCGACCCGATGAGCTTGCGCGACATGGCGCCCGCCGCCGAGCGGGTCTTGGCCGCGCTGACCGCCCGCGAGAAGATCGCGATTTTCGCCGATTACGATGTGGATGGCGGGTCAAGCGCCGCACTGCTGCTGGATTGGCTGCGGCAAGCGGGGCATGACGCAAAGCTCTATATTCCCGACCGGATCGACGAGGGCTATGGCCCGAATGACGCGGCGATGGCCGATTTGGCCAAGACCCATACCCTGATCATCTGCGTGGATTGCGGCACGCTCAGCCACGGACCAATTGTGGCGGCGCGCGGTGCCGATGTGATCGTGCTGGACCACCATTTGGCGGGAGCCGACCTGCCCGATTGTGTCGCCGTGGTGAACCCCAATCGACAGGATGAGAGCGGCGATCTGGGCCATCTCTGCGCCGCGGCCGTGGTGTTTCTCTTGCTGGTTGAGTTGAACCGGCGGCAGCGCGCCAAAGGCATCACCGGCCCCGACCTGATGGCGATGCTCGATTTGGTGGCCTTGGCCACAGTGGCCGATGTGGCGCAACTGACCGGGGTGAACCGGGCGTTTGTCCGGCAAGGTTTGACTGTGATGGGTCGGCGCGCTCGGCCTGGCCTTGCGGCGCTGTCGGATGTGGCACGGCTCGACCGTGCGCCCACATCGTACCATCTGGGGTTTGTCCTTGGCCCTCGGGTCAATGCGGGCGGTCGGATTGGGCAGGCCGATCTCGGCGCAAGGCTCTTGGCAACACGCGACCCGTCCGAAGCGCAGACGCTCGCCAAACGGCTTGATGACCTGAACACAGATCGCCGCGATATCGAGGCGCAGGTGCGCGATGCCGCGCTGGCCCAAGCCGAGACCAGAGGGCTTGATGGCCCATTGGTCTGGGCCGCCGCCGATGGCTGGCACCCCGGCGTGGTCGGCATTGTCGCAAGCCGGTTGAAAGAAGCCACCAACCGCCCTGCCGTGGTGATTGGTTTCGATGGGGACGACGGCAAAGGCTCGGGCCGGTCGATCTCCGGCGTCGATCTCGGCGCCTCGATCCAGCGCCTGGCTGCCGAAGGTTTGCTCGTCAAAGGCGGCGGGCACCGCATGGCGGCAGGTCTCAGCGTGACCCGGGACATGTTGGAACCGGCCATGGCCCGTCTGGCCGAATTGCTTGGCAAACAAGGCGCGGGCGAGGCCGGTCCCGCCGACCTGCGCCTAGACGGTCTGTTGATGCCCGCAGGGGCTACTCCTGAACTGATAGAGCAGCTTGAGGCCGCAGGACCCTTCGGCGCTGGCGCCCCTGCGCCGCGCTTTGTGTTTCCGGCGGTGCGGATCGCCTATACCAAACCGGTCGGCGACGGCCACCTGAAGCTGAGCTTCACCGATGGCGGCCCGGTGACGATCGATGCAATCTGTTTCAACGCACAGCAGTCCGGCCTGGGTCCGGCGCTCGAAGCGCATGGGGGCCGGAAAGCACATCTGGCCGGTCGCATAGAGATCAATCACTGGCAAGGACGGCAGCGCGTCCAACTCCGCCTGGAGGACGCCGCCTGGGCCTGAGAAAATTTGCGGGCAAACAGGTAAAGAATCCCCTTGCGCGCCCTCGCACGTTTGCCTAGAACCCGCCCACGCCAAGCGTGGCCCGTTCGTCTATCGGTTAGGACGCCAGGTTTTCAACCTGGAAAGAGGGGTTCGATTCCCCTACGGGCTGCCAGGCACTCTCCAAAAAGCGCTGAATAAGATAAGGGACTTGGCAATCAAGTTGTATTGCCTCACCAATTTGCTGGCCAGGCGCGATCACTTCGGGTGAACCAAGCAACAAGCCGCGACCAGCCAGTCGCGGCCTCTATGGCGATTGATCTCGCTCGCGGCCCGCTCCATCGCGATGGCCGGGGTGGCAATAAGCGCTTTCGCACGCGCCGCAATCAGAAACAAAATGGGGCGCGGCGTCTCCGTATCTCGGAACGCCACTGCTTGGGCAAACCCGCCCACTGACATGCTGTTCTTGTCGGCGCAACGCAAGCTTCTCTACCCCGTTAGAAATCCAAGAGGCGTCTGTTTGGGGCCAGCAACCGGCTCGCCATTTCGTCCAGGGTCACAACACCGATCCCGTCGAGGAGGACCGACTCGTCTGCACCGAGACCAGGGAGACAGATCGCACAGACCTCGACCGTTGCTCAGGTCTCTTGTTGAATAATCTGCATCAAGCTTTGCGGGCTCATTCCGCGTGATGGTTGAGGGCGACAAGCCGTTTCAGCGACGCGCAAATCTCGGCATTTGGGAAGCTTGATCAAGCAGGACGATGAGCGAGTACCCTAAAACGCCGCACAAGCTCTTGGCTTAGAAGAAGGGTCGCCACTCATAGTGCTTCAAAATACTCCAAGCACAAGATATTGTGTGTAATCAGACTGTTTCCAATAAAATGCGGCGCAAGTTGGGCAAATATGTTGAAATTATGTTGAAATTTTAGCAATCCTGTCGAGCGTCTTTCCGCCCGGCACTGGGGCTAGGCGGAAAGTTCTCTGTGAGCGGCACATGTATTTTTAAGTGCTGTTCTTCGGCAGGGAAGGAGGACTATTATGCGCAGTAAAATTGGAGTTATTGCCGCTTTGGCCGCTATAACGGCACGGGTCGGGATCCCCGATGGGGCATACGCCCAAGATGCCGGGGATGTCGCGGAACGGTGCGAGTACTACGCTCAGATCGAGGATCGCTCGGTCTTGCAAGCGGAGCTTGAGGCACTTCTTGCCCTACGGCCGGAAGACCCTTGTGTTTCGTTTGTCGTAGATCTTCTAGGCGGCGGCCCTGTGGCGGAGATTCCAGAGCAACCGTATTGATTTAAATACGTCGCTCCCGCTGGACACGACCGGCCTTCAAACGTCGGCATACATGTGTTCGCCGTGTCTTTCATTGCTAAAGGGCGCGTTTCCATGTGAAACGCGCCCCTTTGGCGTTTGACTCGGACAAAACGTCCGGCTCAAGCCATTCGGCATGGCCTCATATGTTGTGCCGCATAGGTATAGTCCATACGCATCAGACGATTGGACAATCCTCCATGTGCGGCGATCCAGCGCCGAACCCACGCAGGATACCGGGTCATCATATAGTCAGTGCCCCACTGGTTGAAATCCGGTCGCGCGCCATAAGCTCGATGAAACCAAAACGATGCGCCACGGGTGATACATGTCTGCGAAGGGCTCAACGACAAATAGAGCGTACATGCAGACGCACATCTGCCGTTAAACGCAACCTGGGTGTTGTCGATACGTGCCCTTGAGACGGATTGCGCGTAACTCACCAGATCACCGCCATTGTCGTTGGTGATCACATTGACCTGGCTCCGCCGCAAGACACGCTGCGGATCGGGTTGTGTAACGGCGGCGGCCTGAGCGCGCGGTTCGGCTTGCAGCTCAGGCTGCGCAAACGACGCGGCACTTTGCGCGATTTCGGCATCGGGCACCAAAGCGACCGGAGCGCCGCGGCTGACATCCACGGGCACCGAACACGCCGACACGACAAAGCCGAGGCCCAGGATCAACAGGGGGATCAAACGTTTCATTCTCATGCTCCTGCCCGTCATGGCGGCGAGCTTTTGTTGGGTCATGATGGAAATCCTGGCGGTGCATTGGGGCTTGAATGAGAAAGCCTCGGCGCTTTGCCGGGGCCTTTTCGTGGTTTCAATCCGCCGAGAACCGGGCAGCACTATGTCAGCGAGGCTTCGCCGGATTTCGTTGGAATGCTGGCACAAGACCGCTCAAATGTGCCCATTCTGGTCATTTGCTCTCTGCCAAGCTCGACGCGCCAGACGCAGCAGGAGACCCAATTGGGCAATCGCGCGACAGTCATAAGCATGGCGGAGGGACGCGCCGATCAGGAGTTTGCGGGCGGAGCGGGCTCAAAATGTAGCAGACGACAAGGCGTCGAGAACAAGTCTTCCAGTTCGGCCTTTGTGGGCATACGCCGCCGCCTCGGGTCGAAGATCATCTCTTGTGACCCGGCATACGGGCAGAGGACATCAACTTGCTTGGCTCCGAAATCAGGCAGCCCCGCTATCGGATATCGCGCCAACAGTGCATCGCAGAGCACCAAGCTCTCCGCCCGAACATCCTGATAGGCGCTGATCTGTTCGATCTTGAATGTGTCGAGCAACTCGCAAATGACCGGGTGGAAGGCACCATCGGCGGTGTTCTCATAATCCGGCCAGTGAAAGATACCGACCCCGTCGCCGTCGGATGCCGCCTGCACAACAATCTCCGAAATCGCGTCGATGTTGTGGCCACCTTGCGTGTAGTCGGCAATGAATACCGATTTGAACGCCGCCGGCTCGTAGGGGGATTGAAGCATCGGTCGAGGTGCCGGGAAAACGCGAGACTTCGGATCGACAGGTTCCAGGCGGAGCTCTTCTGGCGGCATACTGTCCTGCCAGCGCCGGTATGTGCGCTGATAATCTCTGCGAATGCCGTGATAGACCGTTCGAACATGCGTCGCATTCTGTCGGGTCAGCGAATCCGGTCGGATCAAACTTAACGCCAAGGGCACGTTGCGGGATGTCGTGGTGATCGCATCATCGCCATATCTGGTCCGGAACCGCCAGCCGAACTCATTATCCGCGCCAGCCCGAACGGTATCCCAGGGGCCGATCTCGTTAAGCAGGTCTTTTCGGAACAACAGCGATGACAGATTAATGCTCATCAGATGCTCATCCGGCCGCCAGAAGCCAATGGCAAAGAGATCCGGGTGTACCCGCATCCAACGAGACAGAACCGCCATGGCATTTCGGCTGCTGTTGAGCTGCCGGAACTGCATCTCCACCTTCTGCGGATGGGACCAGTCGTCGGAGTCGTGGACGGTGACATAGTCGCCCTTCGCCAGCTCCATCCCGGTGTTACGGGCAATATAGGCCCCGCCGTTGGTCTTAAGCTCGACCAGTTCGACCCTCGAGTCCGTCGCTGCAATTGATTTCACCACATCGCATGTCGCATCGGTGCTGGCGTCATCAACCACGATGATTTGCAGATTCGACCATGTCTGCGCCAGCATGCTTTTGATCGCGATGCCGATAGTCTCAGCACCATTATAGACCGGCATGATGACGGAGACCTTGGTGCCCCGCACATCATCCGGCCTTGCGGGCACTACATCCTCACCCGTAATATTAAAGAAACTCAATGGCTTGTCGGCTTGCTTCTTCTGGATCGTCGCTAGGCCATTGGTGAGATAAACCTTGTTGATCCAAGACAGCTTGGCCGCAGCAACCTCTGGATCGTCAGTACCGGGTTGGGCTTGGAACGTGTTGGCGATCTGGAAGAAGAGGTTTGGATCATCGGGGTGGAACTCCAACTGCCCTTCGACCATCGCGCGCGCTTCTTCCGCACGACCCAGCTCGATCATGCAGTTCGCCTCCGACAAGATATAGCGCCGCTTCTCTGATTGATCGAAATCGCGCGCCTCTCGGATCTTCGGCAGTGCCTCGGCAAACTCGCCATTGAAACTCAGCCACCTTCCCAGGGTCCATGCCGCGAAACAGCGATCGGCGTCGGGATAAGCCGGGGAGTGCTGCACCGCATTAAGATCAACAGCAGCTTGATCGGGGTATCCGCCCCAAAGCCGCTTTTCCAACGCCTTTGGAGAGGCCCGCTTCTGCCGCCCGCCAGAAATACCACTGCGGGCACGATCCTCGGCTTTGCTGATCAATCGGGCAAACGTGCCCCCCTCCGCGGCGCCTGACGACTGTAAACTGGAGGACAACATCCAAAACGGCATGATCCCATCATGCGGGAAGAAGAACGGTTTTCTGAGAAACCCGAGCGCCCGGTTCGCCGTATCGTTTGAGGTGTACCTGGCCTGCGCGCAGTAGATGATTGGCAGATAGCGATCTTTGTCGAACGCGGCGATCTGCTCATAGGGCCATTTCCCTTGGCAATATTTCGACAACATCCAGTGGAAACCGGCCGCCAGGTTCCGGCCCTCCTTTCCTTCATAGTGCCAAAGCGTATCACCGCAGCGTTCGGCCAGGTTCGCCAGATTTATCCAGGACTGAAGGTTAAACGCGCAGTAATGTTCGGTCTGCGTGCGGGTTAGCTCGTGCTTTTGCGAGCCGTTCTTGCTGAACTGGCCCGCAATGCGTTCGCGGCTCCTTCGAAAGGTCGTTGCCAAGACGTCGACATCACCAAGATATGCGGCAATGGCCGCCACTTGCAGATCATAACAGGTGCCGTGGTTATTCGCCGCGCGGCACTCTTCCTGCCCTTGCTCACTTTCAAGCAGCCAGTCGAGATAGTCGCGCATCCACTCGTGCAACGCCGTCTTGTCAGCCTCAGTGAACGTCCCCGAGCGCTCTAGAAGACGAACCGCGTCCAAGAAAAAATAGAGATCTTTCATCTCTATCAGGCCCCGCGCGGTCCCTTTCGCTTCGCCCTTGCTGGTCCGCACCTGTGCATATTCAAGATGCGGATTCATCCGGGTTCTGGGGTCTATGAACCAATGACGGACCAACTTGGCGGCATGCTGATGATATTCGGTATTGCCACTGCTGCTTCCCGCCAGTGCCAGGATCGTTGTATCGTCGAAAAGGCGCTGTAGGCGGGTCCGATCATAGCGCGCGCTCTCCGGCTCATAAAGCCGGGTACCGGGCGAGCGTTCTCCATCACGGCGGATCGCGGGGTATCCGCTTTTGGTATGCGGGTTTGGCCACCAATAGGGGGCCGGGTGAAAGTAATCGTGTTTGTCGCCGCTTGGTGGGGCCATCGTTTTATCGACGACGGAGTACGGACCCCGCTGCAATGCAAGATCGGCTTCTTGCTGCAATCGGGTGTAGATCATGCCCTTGGCGGCATCCGCCGGGGCCAGCTTCAACGATGCCAAAATCGGCTCGTCATAGGCTTTGAGCGATGCCGCGTCGAACTTCGCCGCCAACGCCCGGCGATCCAACGCATCGATCAAGCTGACGATCGCCTCTGAGCGCGCCATGCCGCGCTGCACGGTGACCTGATCAGAGGAGGCTTCTAGGTCGTTCCGCCCAGAATGGAGGCGCGCAACCCACCCGGCCTGGCCACAATCCCCCGCTTCTGCGGCGCGCGCCGGCCTCGGCAAATCCCAGCTGTCGCCCCGCCACGCATCCCAGACGCCCGGGATCCCCAACCGCCAAAACAATTCGACCTTCGGGCGCCGACCATAGTGGAAATCTTCGTCGAACTCCTCCGTCGCATCATTGCGGAACAGCAGTTGCGGCTCGTCCACGGCTTCGGGGTTGTACCGTCGTTTCAGAAGGTCCGCATTATCCGTCGTCCGCGACATCGGCACGGTAAAATACTTCAAATGCGGTGCATTGGTGACGCTCTGCACCACCTCGGACCAAGCTGATTTGGTCAGAAAGCAATTGCCATCCCAGGGCAGAACCCATTTGGCCCGCCCTCGCCCATCACGCAGCGCCGCGTTCCGGGCCCCGTTATTATTCATGACATATCTGTTTTTGTGCCGCCGCGCGTGGGCCTTCGCGCGCAACTTGTCATGGTCATACATGTTGGCATAGCGACCATTCAGAAAGAAGGTCATCTGCGGAAAGCTTTCGAAATCCCACTCGACGTTTCGGTACTCATCGAGATCGAAGGGGATATGAAGAAACGGCTGGTCATATTGTTCCAGAAGCGCGATCACAGCCTGTTCTTGCTCAGCATCGGCGATCCGGTTGACGACCCAACGCTTCTCGCAATGCATAAGCTCGGGCTCGTTCTCCAAGATGAACCGGAGGTTCTTGAGCGTTTGCCCTTCCTCATGTCGCGGTGGCAGATCGTTACCTAGTATTCTGTAGAGGACAAAGGTATCCGCCGCACGATCCAGCCCTTTGGTAAGATACTCCGCCTTCAGCGCTGCAACATCGGTCACGGCTGGCAGGGATGGCTCAATCGGCTCATTTCGAGGGTCAAACACCGTGTTCGGATCAAGCCCTGACTGATAATAGGTGTCGTAGTCTTCAAGTCGCGCGCGCAGCAACCCCGGCTTGCCCAGATCGATCAGGTAGCTGGGCCGCCACTTTTTCCAAAGAGCGTTGAAGCGTTTGCTCAAAAGGGCCGCATTGGCCTCCGCCAGATAGACCGCCTCAGGAAAGTATTCGAAAAGAACCTCAGACCGACGTAACAGCGCGTGTTGTGTCGCATCGGTCAGGAAGAGCGGCACGAACGGTCCCTTGTTCCGCTGCTGCCGCTTGATCTGTTTCAGGACGAGCCGTAGTCGATCTTCGTCCAGCCCGAACGCTGCAACAGCGACAACCGGCACACCGCCGGAGCCCTCGCCCGCATGCCATCCAGGCCGCGGTTTGAGCGCCACTTGCGGCCGCTTGGCCACCGGCCAACCCAAGAGTTGATCCTCTGTCAAACCAAGGTCCTGCGTCGGTTCGGCTTGGGGTTGCCTCTGGGTCTCCCACATAACCCGTTGCACCTTCGACGTGGCCGAGTTGCACAGTTTCGCCTGGCCTGCCGCTGCGGCCTTTATCTTCTTGGCTTTGCTCATGTTTTATCGACCAAATCCATTATCGCCCTCGCCGCAGCAGCCGCGCCATTGCCCGTGTAGAGCTTCTGGCACTCGTCGCGCATAAAGGCTTGCGCCTCTTTGTTCAGCAGGGCCTCGCAAAGCGCGGGCAAATGGAACAACTCATCCTCTGGAAGATCAAAAGCCGCGCCATGTTCCTGCATATAGGCCGCCCGGGTGCCCTGCTCATCCATCGCAGGATGCCGGTTGGCAAAGAAGATCGTCGGCAAACCGGACGCCACCACTTCATGGAAGGTATTATACCCCGCAGCCGAAATCGAAAAATCAAACGCTTTGAAGAACCGGCTCAGCGGAAAACCACGAAGCAGCCGGGTCACCCCGGCATCAGAGAACTCGACGGGGCTATTCTCCCATTCGGCCAGCACGATCTGCAGGTTCGGGAATTTCTGAAGCTGTTCGAGAATCTCGTTCGTCAAAGCGAGGACGTCTCGGTTTGCCCCCGCGCCGAGTTGGACCAAAACCGACGGGTTCTCGGGTGAAAGGCCGAGCGCTTTGAGCGCTGCTTTTCGCGGCAGCAGTTCCTCTTGATCAAGAAGCGTGATCGGGTCGACAAGCATCACTTCGTTCTGGCGTGCCGCTGTTGGTCCATGGTCCCATTCCGCCGCCGTTTCGCCCGGCTCGATGATGCGATCCATGAAGCGGGCGTTGTCTAGATATGGCGACGGGGTCGGGCCAACCATGCCGCGGCGCACCCAGACCAAACCACAGTGTCCGCGTGACAGAACCCCATGAACCAGCCCTGGTGTGGGATTATTGCCGTCAAAAACGACAGCGCTCGGCTCATACCGGTCAATCAAGGCGCCTAGTTCAGATCGAAACCAAGCGTCCCAATTTGAGGGGTCTGTGTTCGTGTCACCCTGCGACGGGATGTATTCGGCCCGGTAGCCAAAGGATTCAATGATCGGGGCGGCCTGCGCCATGGTGGCAAAGATCGGTTCAACCTGATCCTCAAGACGGCGCGCTATCGCAAGAAGCCGGGTCACATGACCCAAACCCACGCCATTGGACGGAACGAACAACACACGTTTGGCGGGCGATTTTCGGGCCTTGCGCCGCTTGCGCGGTTTGGCCTCGTCCAGCAGGTGCAAGACCTTGGAGCGAAGCGAGGTCTCGGAAAACTGGAACGCGCTGTACCGTGCGGCATCGTTGCGCGCGGTTTCCAAAGCGTCTTCATCGGCCAGAAGACCCTCGACCGTGGAGCGCGCGTCAGCGGCATCGGCGTAGATCGCGCCAGGCCCAAAATGACATTCCAGATGTTTTGGCAACATCACGAGCTTGCCCGACGCCATTGCCGACGCAATTGCGGCCTCCGGCATCGAGGGGATTGAAACGCCCGGAAAATACATGAAGATGCCCAACATCTCCACAAAACGCTCGACCGTCACGTCCTTGGAGTCAAAAACGGTCAAACCCGGCTTTCCGGCGAGCTTCTTCCAGAGTTGGCCCGGAGGCGTCCCCATGACGCGAAAATCCTGCCCTCGCCCAATTGGATAAATCCGCTCGATGTCCTCTTTTGTTTTTGGCCATTGCGTCGGACCCGGGTCACTCACCCGACCGATGACAGTCGGCCTGATGACGCCAGGCGCGGTACCCAAACTGAAGAGTGGCCGCCCAACAGGCCGCCAGTCTTCATCCAAAAGCGGAACCGGCGTGTTCAACTCCGCCAGCGCCGTCCGTACCCATCGGTTTGTGGGCGCCCATGTGACCGGGCCAATCTGTAAGCCCAACCAAAGGCCCATCTGCGAGAGCGATGGTTTTCGCTCATGCACGAAGACAACCTGATCGGCGGAGAGATCGGAGAGATTCTGCACCGGAACCTGAAGGCTGGATGGCGAATGGACAATCGCCAGCTTTGTTCGGGCCGATGGTTGCGCAGGCAAGACATCCACCAGGCCTTCACGCACGCAAAGCTGAATATCGGGTGAAATCGTGGCTGGCGGTGTGTGGACCTGCAACTGCACAATCCCGACCCGGCACCCCATATCGGTGTATGTCCGGATTTCCTGCGCAATGCGCAAACCGACATCACCCTTGCGCGTACAATCGGCAAGGAGGACGATATCGTAGGTGCCATCTTGACGCGTCGAACTCATAGTCCCTGACTCGATCCGCCCCCAATCAGGGACGTTATGCGAAATCTTCCTTATCTGGCAAGCCCTTGCGGTTTCCACCCTGTCCTCAGGGGTCACCACCTCTAGTTGTGTGGCCATTTTGCCGATCTACTGTGAGAAGGCGTAGTATAGCACGGACCGTGCCGATGGTCTGTGCTGAAGGTGCCGCCAGAGACACAGACCGAATAGGAAAACCGACCGAAAGATGGCCCATTTTCCAAGGGTCGCGCGGTTTTTCTGGGCAAACCCCTTGAGATTTTGGCGGAATCTGGCCCCACTAAGGGAAACGGCATGGCCCGCCCGGCACCACGAGGCGGCACGATACGAAGGGGAAGTTCCATGGCTGGATCATCGAAAGATCTTGATCCGGCACCGCTGCTCGACCAATGGAACCTGACTTTGGAAGGCACCCGGCCCGCGCGGCGCCAGGCGCAAATCTTTGAAGTTAGAATGGAGGACGGCGTTCCGGCGATGTTGAAACTCTATCGCCGCCTCTCTCTCGGGTCCGAGGCGGAATCGCCGAATTTCCTGTCATTGATGGATGGAGACTCGACGGCGCGGCTTCTGCGCATGTGCCCCGGCGCTTTACTGTTAGAGCGCTTGGAAGGCGAGATGCTGTCGAAAGTCGTCGCGCGGGGGGATGATGAGGCCGCAACCGAGATCATCATCGATATCGCCGAGGCGATCCGCAAGAAGCGGCAGGGGTTCAAACCGGCCAAAGATCTCAACAAGCGATTCGAAACGCTTCAGGAAACGCCTCTAGATGCCCACCCAATCTTGGCAACCGCCACGTTTCGACAGGCGCGCGACGTGATGCGTCGGGCGATTGATCGCGACGCGGCGGCCGATCGCGGCATGCTGCACGGCGATTTGCACCATACAAATGTCGTCAAAGGTCATCGCGGATGGTGCGTCATCGATCCGATGACCCTGTTTGGGGAAGCCGAAGCGGAATATGGGCAAGCCTTCTGCAATCCCAGCTATCAGGTCGAGATTGTCAGCGATCCGAAGCGCGCCATTCGGGTGGCAAATCAAATCAACAGCCGCACCGGGTTAAACCACGAAAGGCTTATCGCCTGGGGGGTCGTCATGGCGGCACATTCGCTTGTGAAGGAAGTCAACAGGACGCCGTTTGAGCAGCGACTACTTGATCGCGCCTCCTCTCGGCTTGAGGCGCTTGTCACCGCCTATGGCACTGTGGCGAACCTCTAGATCGGCAAGGCCCACGATTTCGCACCGGAGCAGCACGCCCTGTTCGAGCCTGGTTCGCTCAGCGCTTGAGAAGAAGATTGATGTGAGAAACGTCCCCTAAGACGGGTCAGGGAACCGACCGAATGCGACCAGACCAACCAGTTCTGCACGAGACGACACGCCGAGCTTTGCAAGCGCGCGGCTCTTATACGTCTCGACCGTCTTGGGGTTGATCTTCATCTGCACAGCGGTCTCTTTCAGAGTGTAGCCTTGACCAAGGCACTGCGCCGCCTGCCGCTCCCGACGGCTCAGAAGCACGCGTCTATTCCGCTGCGTGCCGCTCAACGGCACCTTGTCATCGGTCTGACCCTCAAAGATTTCCGCAACATGGTCGCATAGCGCCTTGATCCCACGGTTGCGCTCAACCACGCCAGCGACACCGATCCGCGTCCGCGCCAGGGCCAATCTGGCCGCATCCAAAGATGAGAAGAACACGCAGGACAGTTTTGGGGAGTCCAAGACACATTCACCATCGACAACCGGATCATCCAGAAGGACCGGGTCAAAAACAACGATATCGATCTCGCCAGCGCAGATATGCGCTTGCGCGTCTTCGAGGGTTTCCACCGAAAGAACCGCGCTCACCCCATCGAGGCGCCGTAGCTGTGCCGTCAGTTCAGCCGCCAAACCCGGGTCGCTCTCAACCACAAGGATTTGCGGGCCAACATCGGAATGCACATCCACAGAAACCAAGGGTGAATTGCCGCTCATATCGCCCTCCCCAGGCAAGGCTCGTCTCAAAAAATCCAAGCGCCGAGGCGCGATGCCGTCGGCATAAAGTCGCAACTGAAAAACGGCGTTTCAGAGAGAACCCGCCGACCAGCACCATGTGCCGCAATCTTAGTGTTAATCGTCAAATTTATGCCTTCTTCTTAACACAATTTTACGATTCGTTAAGACTCATCCAAGCACACTTTCTGTCCACGGTGCGGAAACTAAGTGTTTTTATCTTTCTGTTTTGAAGGTGTTGCGCGGTTTTTTTGATGTTTTGGGCCACTTCTTTGACCAAAACATGACGCTAGGTCAGATTCGCACCTGACCCGCCCTTCAGCATCAAATGTCAACCTGTCTAAAAAGCTTGTAAGGATTTTCCTGACGGGAATTTCCTGACTGTTCGGTCAAAACCCTTGGTGGTGTCATCGAAGCCGTGCCGCAAGGCCAGGTTTCTTGGGTGATATTGCTAGAACTATTTTTTCAATGACGTTGCACACGCCTGCTTAGCTAACCGTGCAACACGAAGACGACGTTTGAACACTACACCCGAGCGACCAAGACAATCTGGACGCGGACTCACTGGGTCTGCGCTCTAACCGGGCTTCGTGCCCATTGGTTCACCAAAGCCTGCTTTGGCTAAGAGGGTAGACACAATGCATAAGTATCTCACAACGACAGCGGTGTCGTTCGTGCTGGCGGCTTCGCCAGCGCTGGCGGACGAAACCGATATCGACCAAATCCTTTATGGCGTTCAGAACGCATTGAACGCGGTCTACGCCGCTGATGGCGGTGTCGATATTGACCAAACGGCGACCAATGCCGGGAACATCATCTCGCGCGGTCCCGACTCGCTTGACGACATCTATCAGTCGGCGCGCGGCGTTGGCCAAACAGCCACCAACTACGTCAACTCGACCGACGGTCTCTATGATCCGGAAGGTCCGTTTGACGGTTTCGAGAATGTAACTCAGGCCGCCACCAACGTCCTGAACAGCCTCAGCATGGACTCCGGCGCATCGGTTGAAACCATTCGCCAGCGTGCGCGCTTCACCGATCAAGAAGCCGCGAACGCCGTGTTCTACGATGGCGACTCGATCAACATCGATCAAACGGCCATCAACGCCGCTAACTTGGTCAACGCACCAACAACGGAGTTGACCGAGGATGTGAGCCAGCGGATGCGTGGCGGTAGCCAACTCGCAACCAACGACGCGATTGGTGATGACTATTTCGACGACCTCGATGATGTGGTTCAATCCGCAACGAACGTTGCAAACTCCGTCTCCGCGATGGATGTGGATGACGTCCGTCAGAGCATTCGCGGAAGCGACCAGCGCGCAATCAACACGATCGAAGTCTATGACGATCTTCGTGTGACCGATCTGGACCTGAACGTTCAGGAAGCCGTGAACGCGGCCAACCTGATCAGCATCACTGGCGACGGCGATGATCTGAGACAGCGGTCCGTGTTCTCTGAGCAGGTCGCCTACAACATGATCCTGGGTCCGGATGTCTATCCTGGCAACCCGGACCACGGCGATGTGGTTGAAGATGTGGCGCAAACCGCGACCAACGTCACCAACTCGGTGTCTGGTGGCGAGGGCGGCACAATTATTGACACGATTGGCCAGCGCAGCCTGTTCCTGGTGCAGCGCGCCGGAAACCTTGTCGATATGGGTGACTCCATCACCGGCTTGACCCAAGACGCCACCAACGCGGCTAACATCGCTCAGTTCAACGACTTGGGTGTCGGCACCTTCGGCGGAGCGCGTCAGTGGTGGAGCGGCGGCTATCAGACCGCAACAAACGTTGTTGCATTTGGTTTGGGTGATGCGGCGGTCTACGACCTGGCGCAGGCAGCGACCAACGTCATCAACTCGCTGTCAGGTGACGATATCAACGACAGTGCCCCAGGTGGCACCGGCGTTGCTGTCTCACAGGTCGTCGATATGTCCGGTCTGTCCGGTCAGTTGGCGGGCAACTTCGTGTCCTTCGGCAGCGAAGATGGCGACGGTCTGACTGATGTGACCCAGGCCGCCACCAACGCAGCAAACCTCATCACGCTTGATGAGCTGCGCGGTGTGACTGTTCAGGATGCGTATGTCCAGCAGGTCGCTGGCAACGTCGCTGTACCAAACCTGGCGAGCTTCTTCATCGCGGGTAGCGGCGATATCGTCAATCTCGACCAGAGCGCCGTCAACGCGGTGAACGTCATCAGCGCGAATGAACTGCCGGATATCCTGGGCGCGACCGATATCTCGCAGACCGCCTCTGGCTTCCAGTTGTCCACCAACATTGCAGCAACGACTGCGTCCGTTTCGGGCGTGACCCAAGCTGCAACCAACGTGGCCAACTCGATCGGTATGCCTTCGGACAGCTGATCCACAGCCTTCGGAGCGGCGGTATCCATCGCCGCTCCACTCTCTTTTCTAAGAATTTTCTCAGATACAAGCGATCCTTTAAATGCTCCGTCGCGCTGCCATATTCTTCGCCGTTCCAGCCTTGGTTGCTGCAGCCGCGCATGCCGATGAGCCAACAGGAGCTGTCATCGAGCAGTTCTTCGACGGACGTCAGATCGGGCTCAACACCCTTGATCTGACTGCACCCGCAGAACAGATCGACACAACGACAACGCTTGCGCCAGGCATCGGCGGCACCCTTAGCCAAGACAACATGCAGCTGATCACCAACGCGGCAAACGTCCTGATTTCCCAAACCACCATTGTGGAAGACGCCGCACAAGTCAGCGCGGGTCAGCAAGAGGCGGGCAACACTCTGGACGGCGGCGAGTTCAGCATTCTGAACGGGTCCCTGACACAGACGGGCGAGAATCTGACAAATGTGATCATTGCCGAACGCGTCGACAGCGTGATGCAGCAGTTCGGGCCGGGTGGCATGCAAACGGTTGAGAACGCGGCAAATTTGGGCTTTGCGCCGGGGTCCTTGACCCAAACCGGGCGGAATACAGCAAATATCGTCGTCGCTGACATCTCAATCGGGTCCGGCGCCCAGGTGTTTCCCTTCGACTCCGTCCAGTCGATCGACAATTTTGTGCGGTTAACAGGGATGCCCGGAGACACGCCGCCCTTTGACCCGATCTCGGACATCCCCGAGCAGTTTGCAGATATAGCCCCCGGTATCGGCCAAAACGTCGGCGGCTCCCGCGGCACTATCGTTCAAGAGGGGATCAATCTCGGCAACATCCTCATTTCGGATGAAGTCAGAGACGTCGTGCGGATTTTCAACGGCGAGCAGATCGTGATGAACAACATCTTGGTGGAAGACATGCACGCCCTTCCCCAAAGCGTCACGCAGTCGGGGATCAACATCGCCAATTTCGTTTCGGCGATTGAGGTGTCCGGACTGGAGCAGTTCTCGGACGGGGTACAGATCGTCGAAAACAACGTGATGGACACCTCGCTGGCGTCATTGACCGCCGCAGTTCCGAGCTACACCCACGTAGCAGAGAATTATGTAAATGTGCTTCATATCAGAAATCCTGATGGGAGCACCGACTCGGTTTCGACCCTGCCGGTCACGGCCACACAGACGAGCAACGTCCCGCAGTCGAGCGAGATGGGAAGCGGTCGTCAGGTTCAGGTCGGCAATGCCATCGCCATAGACCGGTAAGGCCTAAGCGATTATCCCAAAGCGATCTTTGCTATCTGAGGTTTGAGCAACTCTCTGTTGCACACCAAGGCCCGGCATTAATGGATGGCGCCAAAGGCCATGAATCCGGCTTCGCATCCTCATAGATGACAGCCTGTTCGCCGTACTGGAGCGCCGCATCAAGCAGCCGCTCAGAACAGATCGATGCGGCTTGTGACCGAATGAGCACGTATACCAAGCGGTCCATTTGCTCGTCGCTTCCAACCGGCGCCTCTTGCCCCAAATCGACAAAATACTGCGCGATCTGCTCTGACCCCTCCAGCGGTGAACCGGGCAACACATCCTCACAGGAGAATGCCAGCAGGCGATACTCCACCATCGCGGTCAAGAAAGGCGTCGGGTCAAAGGGGGCCGCAGCCCCCTCTGCCGTTTGCTGCGCAGATATCGGCTGAGCCGTGGCGAAAACCAGGGCGGCAGCCATCGCGGCGATGCTTCGACCTTTACTCAACACTGGCCAACGTCGCCCGCAATGCATCTGCTGCCTCAGGACCGGACCCGAAGTTCTCGGGGAGAAGCGCATCGCAACTGCCGTTGTGGTTCAAGACCTCGCTCACAATATCGTAAGCCGCCTCCGCCATCAGCCAGCGGATGCCAGCATGGAGACCTTCGATGTTCTCACGACCCACGTTCAAATCGAAAAGCTCGTCATCGAAGAACCGGAAGATCGACCCATAGATTTCACGACCAACCGCCTGCTTGGCATAGCTTTCGCTCATGATGATCTCGGTCGAGACGGTATCGGTCACACGAAGATCCGCTCCAACGGTCAGCGCAAATGCCCGACGACCGCCGCCAACTCCGAAAAAGCCGACCTCGGCGCCTTCCGAATATGTGTTGAAGTCAAGCTGTGTGATCGACCCGTCGATCACGTAACGCGACCCGCGGAAGGACCCGCGACGGATCGGACGGTATGGCACCGTCTCCCCCTCGATCTGCGTTGGGCCTCCATCACCAAGGATTTGCTCCCGCGATAGCGCGATCTCAAACTCCGACACGGCGGTGTTGATCCGGTTAACCTGATTCACGCCCGCGCGTTCCAAAGCCGTCACCAACATCGAGGCGGCGTCACGCGGCACATAGGATCCGACTTCGTCAACACTGACCCGTTGGGTCAGGTCTGACACAACATGCACCGCAAAAATCACGCCGCTGCGGCGTACTTCCGGAGTTTCGGACAGACATTGCAACGCCGCATCCGCTGGCGTCACATTCGCCACAGGCAGCGGGCCGAAATAGTCCTGCTGCGGCGGGCTGAGTTCGTCAGGTAAGGCTCCGCACCCGGCCAATAGGCCAAGTGCCAATATGCTCAAAAATGGTTTCATGTTAAGGAGTTGCCGTTAACACATCTGCCGCGCCGGTGATCGCTTCATCTGCGTTGTTAACCGTTGACGTCACATTCTCATTGTTGTCGCCATCGACCTCGACAATCGACTGATCACCATTGTTGTTCTGTTCGAGAAGGATGTTGTTGTCGTTCCCATTAATGTTGATTGTGGTCTGGTTTCCTGTCTGACCAATACCCTGACCGCCCAATGCGCTGGCAGACGCATCTTGCCTGAACTGCAGTCGAACTTGCTCTTGCAAAATCAGTGTTTGGCGCTCCGCAGGACTGCGGAACTGAAAACCTTGCGCCTCGCCAAATCCATTGGCCTGCGCGCCGACGCCCCCTGTGATGGCCATCAAAAGGGCCAGGGCTCCTGCTCGTCTTAACATCTTAAATCCCCCGATTTATTGGCTGCATGATCTGCTTACAAGGTTAACGGTGCAAGAAGAAAGTTGGTGAGCCCCTTAACGCGTTGCTCTAATGCAATAAGAGCGAGATTGTTGTCTGCCTGCGCCGACTTAGACACTCTGATCAGACGGGCCCAACCTTGAAGCACACCGTCAGTCATGGCATTTGTGCACCGATGCCACAGTGCTGTCCGCATGGATCGGGGAAATCAGCGGCATTTGATTGAGTGAACGGCAAGAGGGTCGGTTCGTGGCAGATGTAAACATTCACTTCGGGGCCCATGGGATACTACCTCGGTACCTTGAGGTCGCAGCCAAGGCCGAACGCAGAAATCTCCGAAAACGTCAGATCGTCCCCATCACGCCGAGCCAATATCGCCTCCAGTTGCGGAAGGCCGTCAATTCAACCGATAGCTCTGCGCAGGATGCATTTATCGCGGAGGCTCAGAACTCTAAGCTACTGCAAGAGATGAACCGGCACGACCGGCAAGAAGACCTCTTTGTCCTTAGCCGACATAACCTGCTTTGTTCTGACAGTGCGATCTTTCGCGGTCGAAAACTGTATATGGCTGGCGCAGGTCGGGTGCAGAATCTTCTGTCAGTTTTCTCGGGTCATGAACTGCATTTCAACATCGTCGTGTCGGATGCGGCGACATGGGCGCGCGTTTTGGCAGAGCGCGAAATGTGCCCGTTGCCGAACAACCCGATGCTGACCGCACCGAACCAATACTCCTGGTACGAGACGATCGCGAGATTGTTTGACGGACTCGACCCGGCCATGATCCGGGTCTGGGTCGCGCCCAGATTTCCGAGCGACGAAGCTGATATTGCGCGGCTTTTTTCAGCCCTGGATCGACTGCTGTCCGGTTCTCCGAAGAGACGCTCAATGAAGCGCTTGAAACAGACAATATGCCAAAACACCGGGCCTCTATCCCCGAAGCGATGTCGCAAGCGGCGGCTGATTTTTTCATGACCGACATTGAGAGCGTCGAAGACAGGCTTGGGATCGATGTTCGCACTCTGGCCTAGAAACCGCGAACAAGATCAGCAGATTCTGAATACGCGTGTTGTCCATCACATGGGTGCGGACAACGTCGGGGATCACTACTGCGCGCCCGATTTGTATCTTCCGTTCAAAGACGTGACCAGCGCTGGCTACTCTGATCCGCCCAGACGGGCAGACTTGACCGTGATCGGCGGCGGCAATGTCTTCGACGTTGCCAACAAGTATTCCCGGGGCCGTGCATTCAGACGGTCAAAAATAACAGCCGCCTGGGGCATCGGTCTTCCTGCGCCAGGTCGTCGAGATGCGGAAGTATCTGATTTTGCAGATCGATTCACACATTTTTCGACGCGTGACCACAATTGGAGCTCGGTGTTCGACTTCGTTCCCTGTGCCAGTTGTTTGAGCCCGGCGTTTGATAACCCACCAAACCCGACGCAGGAAACCGTGCTCTTTTTGCACCGTCGGAAAACGCCGGAAGACCTGCTGAATGATCCCGGCCTCAGCATTCTGACCAATCGGTTTAATGAGTTGGAAAGTGTTGTGCGATTTCTGTCCGCTGGTGAAGTCATTGTCACCAACTCGTATCATGGCACCTACTGGGCGCAGCTCCTTGGGCGGCGTGTCGTCTGCATCCCGTTTGGGGCGAAGTTTCACACGTTCCAGAACCCGCCAACCTACGCGACCTTCGAAAATTGGCGCGACATGATCAGCCAGGCGGTTGCGTATCCGAGCGAGTTGGAAGAACACCGCGCGCTCAACAAGGCCTTCTTTGAGAAAGTGCATGCCTAGGGCGACCGGTCGGCATGTCACCTTAGCGGACTCTACTCTTCGAAGAAGCTCCAAGTATCCGCAAAATTCGGGATAGAGATATCCGCTGCCTTTCGGGTGTCGTCAAATCTGGAGAAAACGGTGCCGCTATGCTTGGTCCGGAGAAGGAACTCGCTCAGCACCGCGCCCGCCGATTGATCAAGCATACAAAGCTCCAACAGCTTGGCGTTTGTGTTTAGGAGCAGATCGGTGCCCCCAACCGTATAGCGATCGAGGCCGCGGAACATGTTCTTCGTCGTCGGTTCATGCGACCCGTAGGTCTCATCTGGCGCCCGTCCTTCAAGCGCGCGTTCGCCTTCGTAAATCTTGATCATATTTGCATAGAAAAACCCGGCTGCACCTACAATCTTCTGTGCTTCGTTGTCGCCATGGTCGAGAAACGTCTGCAATGTCGATATCAGCCATCGCGTGCTCAACTCATATCTGAGCTGTTCGCCCGCTTCCGTCCAGATACGCTGGAACAGCGCCCGGGCCTTCTCCGTATGCGGTGTATCTCTCCGTAAGTAGCTGATGACCAAAGCATTCAGAAACGCGAGTTCGCTCTTTCCGCGCAGATGATATCGCAGAATTTCGGCCTGATCTTCGATGTTGGCTCTAGGTTCTTCTGACAAGCTCACATCGGAGGGCAATATCTTGGTCGCAAGTTCCGCTAGGTCGCAATCGGCTGCCGGCAAGATATCTGGACAGTTCGGCTGCTCCGGCACTTGCAACAGCACACGTTCATAGAGCGCTTCAAGGCCGATGGGTCCATGCCGGGGCAACTCTCTCGGCCAAGTCACTGTGTCTGAAGCCGGTGCGGCTGGTTCCTCGTCAAGCTGCTCCCGGCGGGCCATCCGTTTCTTGTAGATTGGGACCAGCTTCCGCATCGAGGCCAGTTGATTGACCCGTTCCAACTCTGTGAGCAGTTGTGGCGACGCGGATGCATTCGCCCGAGGTTCATCTTGCCCCATGCCGAGTTGGTCATGCGGGAGATCGAGAATGCGGAACAGTTCCTGAACGCAGCGTGTTGGGTTGTCTTTCTGGTAGTCCGCAATCACAAGCCGCTCTTGCGCATATTCGACAGCAGGTGCCAACACTGAGGCCCAGTTGAGCGGTTCTTTTATGAAGCCAATGAACTCTTCGAGGCTTGAAAACCTGTCACGATACTTGACGTGTTGAGCGTAGCAGCTCCTGAGCCATTCACCCTCCTGCCGCCGAAAAAACAAGAACGAAACATCGTCCTCCGGAAACGCCGCCGTCAAGATGCGCAGGTTCTTCGCAAGGGTTGGATAGACGCGCCGCCCCTGCCCCCGACCGACGAGATCACCAGAAAAATCCTCTTGAGACAGAATAACTTGGCTTGTGCCCAGTTGATCGCAATCCTGACGGATCATGCCCAAAAGCTCACGCGCCTGTTCAAAATCCTTTCGAGCCAGCCGCAGCGCCGCTTCATGGGTGCGCTTGTCGTGCAAAACACCGACATCATGCTCGGCGAGCGCGTCTTGGTTCTGCATCAGGTAACGCTGCAGAGCCGTCGAGCCAGTCCTATGCGGGCCGATATGGATAATGATTTTTCGCTTCAAGTCGGTCATCTGTCTCGTTTGCTCAATTGGCAAATATTCCCGAAATATTTTTAGAAATCAACAGCATGACTGATGAAGCCATCCGCCGCATGATCCAGATCTTCTGCGACAGGCGCACGCCGCAAACCGACCGTCTTAAGCGATGTCATGTCCCCCTTGGCTGGTGCGCCAAATGTTGCATCGCAGCTCTGCTCCGTTCATCCACATCACAATGTTCCCTACATGCCCTCTGCCTACCCACGTGATCAAGCACAGAGGTGGTCCATTCCATTGCAATCAATGTCTACATCGCACCGGGTAGCAAGCCCCTGTCTTGGACCGGATAACCGCGCGCTCCTAATACGGCATGCCTTTCGCCCCGCTCTGGAAACACGATAGGCCCGATCTCTCGCGCGATATTAGCAGCCTTAGAGCACAGGACCCGGCGCGGTATCGGAGAAAATCGACCTGAGCCACTCTCTGAAAATCTCGACCTCGGGCCTTTGCTGGCGTTGGGTTTTCCGGCGGATCAGGAAATGTGACTGGTGGAACGGGGCGGGGTCCCCGGCGATGGAGATGTCCATACCAGCGGCAATCGCACTTGTCGCAAAGCGGGTTTGTATCGCCGCATGCCCCCCGCCCGCGGCGACCATGGCGATTGCGACCGCTGTTGTATCGACGATCAGCGTCGGTTTGGAGGTCAGCGCCTCAAGCCCATGGGCCGAGAGATACCGATCCCACATATCCTCATATCCGAGAATTTGAATGAGCGGCATGTCTTGGAACGCCGGGTCGCCAACCTGAACCACTGGGGAGGTTTTCGGTCGAATAGGAACAATGGACTCCGTCGAGATTTGCTCAACCTCAAGCCCCGGCCAATGACCGACCCCCTGCCGGATATCGACGTCAACCTCTTCATCGGAGATCGATGCCGCCCAAATGGTCGAGATCAGACGCACACTGATGCCCGGATGTGCTTTGGTGAAGGCGGGAAGATGTGGCCCCAACCACAAGGCGGCTGTCGAAATCGGTGCGCGAACCGTGATCGTTTGCCGGGCGAGCGGGCCAAACAGGCTTGTCGTGGCCAGATCAATATTCGTCAGAGCCTCGCTGACCGAATGGAGATAGGCCTGCCCCATCGCGCTGAGCGACAGATGGCGTGCCTTGCGTATGAACAACTGGCAACCCAAGGTCGCTTCGAGAGACTTGATATGCAAGCTGATCGCGGTCTGTGTCAGGCCAAGCTCCCGTCCCGCTTCGGTGAAATTCAGCAGCCGCGCCGCCGCCTCGAAGCTGCGCAGCCAGGTCAGGTTCGGGGATCGCGTCTGCATTTTTATACCCAAAAAATTTTGTACATAAACTCGATTATTATTCGTTTCTCTTTCGCTTTCAATCGATCAAATATCGCTTCGAAATCATGTCTGCGATGGGTATCGCAATGGGAGGAAGTGACATGTCAGCACCACCGCTCGAGACCGAGATCTTTGCCTCGGAGGCCGCCGCGAATGACAACTATGTTGGACGTCTGAGTGACAGCCGGCATGTGGTCCATATGGACGATCTGCCGATCGAAGGCGGGTTCGGCCCGCATTATGGCGGTGCAACCTGGCGCACATTGATCTCCAGCGATCGGATGGACTCGTCTGAATTGGTCCTAGGCGTTGCGCAGATCCCGTCGGGCGGCGTGCTGGCTCTCCATCGGCACCCGCCAGCCGAATTCTACTTCATACTCTCGGGGTCCGGCATCGTGACAATTGATGGGACGGATCATCGTGTCACCCGAGGCTCAGGCGTTTATGTTCCCGGCAATGCCGAACACAGCTTCGCGGCGGGCATAGACGGCGTCTCCTTCGCCTATGGGTTTGCGAGGAATGCATTCAACGAGGTCGAATACACCTTTTCCGACCATGAGCGGGCGTAGGCCGCAACCGCCTTCGCGCGAAACGCGCGGGGGTGGCAGCTTAGAATAAGAAGGAATACGACATGAAGGTTGGTTTTATTGGTCTTGGCAATGTCGGCGGCAAACTGGCCGGGTCCATTTTGCGCAACGGCTTTGACCTCACGGTCCGCGATCTGAACGAAGAACTGGTTCAGGAGTTTGTCGCCCAGGGGGCCAGCCGCGCCGATAGCCCCAAGGAACTGGCAGAGACCTGCGATGTTATCATCACCTGCCTGCCCTCGCCTGCCGCTTGTTCGGAAGTGATGGAGGCAGAGGATGGTGTTCTGGCGGGCCTCAGCGCTGACACGATTTGGGCCGAGATGTCCACCACCGACGAGACCGAGGTCAAACGGATCGCCGATCTGGTGCGGGCCAAAGGGGCCGCGCCCATCGAATGCCCAGTCTCCGGCGGCTGTCATCGCGCGGCAACCGGCAATATCTCGATCTTCGCAGGCTGCGACCGCGAGACGTTCGAGCAGATGTTGCCGATGCTGACAACGCTTGGCCGTCGTGTGCTGCATACGGGCGAGATCGGTTCGGCCTCGGTTCTGAAAGTGATGACCAACTATCTGGCCACGGCAAACCTGATCACCCTGGCTGAGGCCATGGTCACGATGAAAGCCGCCGGGATCGACCTGGCCACGACCTATGAGGCGATCACGATTTCCTCGGGCACGTCTTTCGTTGCCGAAACCGAAGGCCAAGTCATCCTCAATGGCAGCCGCGATATCTCCTTCACGATGGATCTGGTAAAAAAGGATATCGGTCTGTTTCAGAAGATCGCCGAAGAGAATGGCGTACCGTTGGAGATCAGCCCGCTGATGGTTGATATCTTTGACGATGGCATTGCGCGCTATGGCCCGCGCGAGTTGTCGCCCAACATCATCCGGCGACTGGAAGATGCCACCGGATTGTCGATCCTGGCCGAGGGCTTCCCCGACGAGATGACCGATGATGAACCCGAAGAGCCCGGCTATGAGGTGGTGCCCGCCGCCCGGCGCGCGGCTGAGTAAGCGGCGTCAAGATCCGCAAAGGGAGCCGGTTCCGACCTCTGCGCGCCTATCAACGGGAGGCCATAGACAAATGATAAAGCTGAACAGGTTCTATATCGATGGCGCGTGGGTCGCACCGATCTCGGCCACCCCCTTTCCGATCAAAAATCCGGCCAACATCACCCAGATCGGCGAGGTGATGCTGGGATCTGCGGAGGATGTGAATCGCGCGGCGGCTGCCGCACGCCGCGCTTTTGACAGCTTTTCTAGAACACCGAAGGATGCTCGCATCGCTTTGCTGGAAAAGCTGGCGCAAGTGTTCAGCGACCGGCTGGAGGAGATGGCCCAGGCGATCACCACCGAAATGGGGGCCCCCATCACCATGTCCCGCGAGGTGCAGGCCGCTTGCGGCATGGACCATATCTGGGCCTTCATCGACGCGCTGCAACAGCAGCCCGAGCGCGAGACCCTGCCGAACTCCGATGTTCTGATCCGCGAGCCGATCGGCGTCTGCGGCCTGATCTGCCCGTGGAACTGGCCGATCAACCAGATCGTTTTGAAGGCGGTTCCGGCGCTGGCGACCGGGTCGACCTGCATTCTGAAACCCTCGGAGTATACACCGCTCTCTGCTGCGCTCTTCGCCGAGTTCGTGGATGAGGCGGGCTACCCGCCGGGCGTCTTCAACATGGTCTTCGGCGACGGCCCCACGGTGGGCACCGCCCTGTCGCATCACCCGGATGTCGACATGATGTCTTTCACAGGCTCGACCCGCGCGGGTGTTCAGGTCACAAAAGACGCCGCTGATACCGTCAAGCGCGTCACACTGGAACTGGGCGGCAAATCCCCCAATCTGATCTTCGCCGACGCCGATCTTGAGGCCGCCGTTTCCACGTCAGTCGCAGGGTGTTTCTACAATGCCGGTCAATCTTGCGATGCGCCAACCCGGCTGCTGGTCGAGCGCAGTTGTTATGATCAGGTTCTGGAATTGGTCGCCCACGCCGGGGCCGCGCAAATCGTGGAAGACCCAGCAAAGCCGGGCGACCACATCGGACCGCTCTTTGACGAGATTCAATATGACCGTGTGCAGGCCATGATCCAGGTTGGCATCGACGAAGGCGCGCGCCTATTGGTTGGCGGTCTTGGAAAGCCTGAGGGGCTGGAAGACGGCTGGTATGCCCGGCCCACGATCTTTGCCGATGTGACCAATGAGATGCGGATCGCGCGCGAGGAAATCTTTGGCCCCGTTCTGGTCATCATCCCCTTCGACAGCGAAGCGGAGGGGATCGCCATTGCGAATGATACCGATTTCGGCCTAGCCGCCTATCTACATACCGGCGATATCAAGCGCGCGGAGCGCGTGGCGGATCAACTGCGTGCCGGGACGGTGACCATCAACGGGATTGGCGTGAACTACGGCTCGCCTTTTGGCGGGTACAAGCAATCAGGCAACGGTCGCGAGGGCGGCCTGTTTGGGTTAGAGGATTATCAGGAGGTCAAGGTCCGGCCCGCTCTCACGCGCATCTGACGACGCCACGACACAATCCGTTCGACGTCGATCATGAGAAACGTATTCCGGCCACAGGGGACCACTCCGATCATAGACCGATCAAATACGCCGATTCCGCACGCGTGATCATGCCAGCGCAGCCGCGTACGATCCTGATATACGAGACAGTGGACGATGGCGGCAAGCACACTACCTCGTTAATGGAACTTACAGTTTCAATTGGGCCTCATGCTCTTCATGCCACTGAAATAAATGGGACAAATGCGCCATACCAGGGCCAGAACATACCAGAGGTCTGTGACAAACCTCTTTTGTTAACGATTTGTTAACCTCTCTGGACACCATTGATTTCTATGGGTTGTAAGCGCCCAGTCGAAGAGCGGTAACGCGGTGGCCGTCTGGCTTTGAAAAACGTTAGGAAAGCGATGACGCTTTTGAAGCAAATAGGCCCTTATATGCGCTATATCGCGGTGGTTCTGATCGCGCTGGTTTTTGGCGTCGTTCTCGACAGGCAGAATTCGGAACAGTTCCGTGTCGATCAACGGCTGGCATTGCTTGAGGTCAATCACGGATTCCAGTCCGCGCTTGAGCGCGAGATAAACGAGAAGATATTGGTGTCCGAGGGCGCCATGGCCGCATTCGCCGCGCAACCCGATATGTCGGCGGCGGAATTCGCACGAGTGGTCGGCCAGCTGGTGAGAAATACCGATGATGTGATCAACGTGGCCGCCGCCCCGGATCTGGTCATTGAATATGTATACCCATTCGCTCCGAACCAAGCGGCTCTTGGCCTGGATATCAGTCAGCGGCCAGACCTAATGGGCGCTGTTCAGCGGGCCATTGACACCGGGGAGACGGTGATCGACGGGCCTGTTAATCTTGTCCAAGGCGGGCGGGGCTTTCTCACACGCTCCGCTGTCAACGCCTACGAATCAGGCGATGCATATTTCTCAAGCGATGCGGCGGATCGCTTTTGGGGCGTCGTATCGCTGGTTATTGATGCCGACGGCCTCTTTAGATCCGCAGGACTCACCAATGATGGTGCCGGTTTCGCCTATGTCGTTCAAGCGGCGGACGGTAGCATCCTAAATGGGATGGAGAGTGTTCTATTCCTCGACCCAGTTTCAACGTCTGTCGTCGCCCCAGGCATCAATTGGACTCTATCCATGGCTCCGGAAAACGGCTGGGTCACGACTCCGCCAAACCGCGTTCAGCTCTGGGCGACGATTTTGGCATTGTGTTTCGCCTCGCTTATCTTGATGAGGGTGTTCAGGTGGGCCTTTGACAAAAAGGATGCGGCGGAAACGCAGCTCTCCGAAGCGATTGCAGCCCTTGATGATGGGTTCGCCCTCTACGATTCCTCCGACCGCTTGGTGATGTGCAATCAGAAATACAAAGACCTTTACTCTTTGTCTGCCGAACGGATGGTTCCCGGGACCCGTTTCGAAGATATTATTAGGTACGGCGTCGAGACAGGGCAGTACCCGCAAGCGGAAGGTCAGGAGGAAGACTGGATCCGCGAACGCGTAGAGGCCCACCGCAACCCCGGCGAGGTTATGGAGCAGCATCTGGCTGATGGACGCTGGCTGAGGATTGTTGAACGCAAAACGCCATCGGGCAGCGTGGTTGGCTTCCGGGTCGACATTACAGAGCTTAAGGAGGCTCTTGCCGAGTCCGAAGCCGCAAATGCCGCAAAGAACGAGTTTTTGAACACTGTCAGTCATGAGTTGCGGACGCCACTCACCGTTGTTTTGGGGTACAATGCTTTCCTGCGAAACCCGGACTCTTTGCCGAGCTTCAAGAAGACCGTTCAAAACCTCCAAAGCGACAATGCTGCGGGCGCCCTGGAGCATATCAAGCAGTTCAAGGGCGATATCGAAAAGTTCTCACAGCATATCGAGGTTTCCGGCAAACACCTGAAAGGGTTAATTACAAGCATTCTGGACTTGGCCGCGATCGAAGAAGGCACCCTTCAAGTAACGGTTGAAACTGTTGAACTTGATCCAATTGTCAGAGAGGTCGTGCAACAATTCCAGTCTACGGCGAAGGAAAAGAAGATCGAGTTTAAGATCGATAGCCAAGCGAAAGAAATTGTAGCTGATCCCGAAAGACTAAGCCAGATTCTTCGAAACCTGATTGGGAATGCTATTAAGTTCACCGATGAGGGCCAGATAACGGTCCGGACGAGATCGGCGCCAGGCCGAGCTTGGATCGAAGTCGAAGACACCGGATGCGGCATTCCTCAGGCAGACCTGAAGCATGTCTTTGAACGCTTTGGACAACTTGATGCCTCAAACAGCCGCCGACATGGCGGCGTGGGGCTTGGGTTGCCAATCGCGAAGCACCTGGCAGAGATGCAAGGTGGTACCATCAGCGTTGCCAGTACCGAAGACGAGGGAAGTGTATTTCGTGTAGAACTTGCAGCCCCTATCAGGACCCGAGGTGCTGCAGCACATTGACCACAATTGCCCGACAATTGCCTTTTACCATTGCTATTATGTCTTATTTAGGCCCGATTGTTGCGCAAGTTTTCAACAAAGAAAGTGCCCGCACTAGAATTGTTGCACGAGTGGTTGAAGTACCGAGGCAGACCTATGAAACGGATACGAAAAATCTCCCTATTTGCTCTGGTTTTGAGCAACACAGCGATCTCGCTGGGGCTGACGATGTTGTTCTATAGCTGGGTGCCAGCCATCACCGCGTCGGGCTCGGAACGTTTCATGCTGTTGTTCGTTGTTACCTCCGCTCTGGTTGCGTTGATCACTGTTGTAAGCATCGCCTACGCAAAGTCGACTGATCCAGACTATAACTGGGCATTTTCAGGTGCTTACGATGAGGCCATTGACCTGCGAGAGCAGGCGCTCAACAAACATACAATCGTGAGCGTCGCCCATGCCGATGGCCGAATCAAAGAGATCAACGAAAACTTCGAGAAGACTTTCGGCTATGATGCGAGAGAAGTCATCGGCAAGCTTCCGTCGATGCTCTATGGAGAGTTTAAAGACGAGGCCAGCTTTCGCGAGGTCTTCGAGGTCGTCTCCAAAGGCGGCGCCTGGCAGGGTGAACAGTGCCTAATTACAAAGGACAGACGGATCGTTCGGGTCCACACGACGATCATTCCCCGTTTCGACAAATCAGGCACGCATACCGATAGCATTTCGATCCGCACGGATCTGACACATGCTCGCGCCGAAGCGGCCAGCGAAGGGCGTAATGCGGTGATCGAGGGCCTTCCCGACGGCGTCATTGTTTATGACCCCGAGACCTTTGAAATCATCTATGTGAACAAAAATGGTCGAAAGCGCCTTGGATGGTCGACAGGAGAGATCGAAGGTAAGCATATGTTCGACACCTTCACTAAGTTCGACAAAGGTCTCTTCGAACGGTATCTGGCCCCCCTGCTGAACGGCGACGCAAAAGAAGTCACGATTGAAGTTGTCCATGATCAGGGGCCAATCGAGATACTGACCCATATCGATGCTGGACCCGATGGCAAACCGACACTCATTTCGGTGGTGCGCGACATTACGGAACGTAAGCAATCAGAACGTTTGAAATTGAACTCGGTCTCAATGGTCAGCCACGAATTGCGGACGCCCCTAACATCCATCAAAGGTGCGCTGCGTCTGATTGAGTCCGGTGCGTTAGGGGAGCTCGGCCCTGAGATCGCCCGTATGATTTCTGTCGCCCATCGCAATAGCGACCGCCTTCTCGAGATCGTTAACGACATCTTGGTTTTGGAGAAGCTGGACTCCGGCGAAATGGACTTCTCGCAATCCACGCTCGACCTGCGCGATTTGCTCCGCGAAGCCGCCGAAGCCAACGCTGGCTATGGTGAAGAATGTCAGGTCCATTTCGTTGTCAACGACTGGGGCAGCGCGGCTGAAGTACACGGCGACTCAGCACGCCTCATGCAGGTGATGTCGAACCTAATGTCGAACGCGGCCAAGTTCTCCCCGCTGGCGCTGACGTTAATCTCTATATTCAAGACTGCGCCGGGGCTTGGCGGGTCTGCGTTGAAGATCATGGGCCTGGTATCCCCGAGTCGGCGCACAAGACGCTGTTCGACAGCTTCTTCCAGGTCGAAGATGTGCAAGAACAGTCCCGTCCCGGTACTGGCCTTGGCCTGACAATCAGCAAAAAAATCATCCAGCGTCACGGCGGACGAATCGCGTTTGAGACCGAACTCGGGAAAGGCAGCGTCTTCTACTTCGAACTGGCCAAGCACAGTGCCTCGCAAGAGGATATCGATGACGCGCCTCAATCTGCGGTCGCCTGAGCGACACGTCCCCAATCACGTTCCAACCGGAGAAGATACAAGTGTCTGATTTAACAACGATTCTACATGTTGATGACGATGAAGACATCCTTGAGATCGCCCGGATGGCGCTTGAGATGGTCGACAGTTTCACCTTGCATCAATGCAACTCCGGCCCTGATGCACTCGAAAAAATCGAAGGCGTTGCCCCGCAATTGCTGCTGCTGGATGTGATGATGCCCGGAATGACCGGACCCGATCTGTGGGCGAAGGTAAAGGCCCTGCCCGGCTACGCCGAGACTCCAACGATCTTCATGACCGCGAAGGCCGAAGATTCGCTTTCGCAAGAATTGTTGGAAACCGGGGCCTTAGCTGTGATCACAAAACCCTTCGACCCGATGACCCTTGGCGCGCAAATCCGCGCGGCCTGGGCCAAGCTCTGAACAACTCAGGCGGTCGCCATGAGCTTGACCGCCATTGAGGCTAGGTTTGGTGCCAAAAATTCCTCGATCTGTGAACAGTCACGCCCAATTTATGCCATTGTCTCCCGCTAATTGTAGTTAGCAACACAAGACCCCCGCGCACTATGCCGCCCGGCATCCCGCGCACGAGATCAGAGGCAAAACATGAAAATCCTGGCTGTTGATGATGATCCAGAGTTCCTGGTCCTCTTCGAAGATGCGTTGTCCAATATGGGCTACTCCAACGTCACCTTCGCTGAGTCTGGCGCGGAGGCGCTCGATCTGATCTCCAAAGCACAGATCCCATTTGACTGCTTCATCCTGGATATCCAAATGCCTGGTATGGATGGGATTGAGCTCTGTGAAGCCATTCGGTCGATGCCGGAGTATGACAAAGCTCCCATCGTCATGAACACGATCATGTCTGACCGGGCGCATATCGATCGCGCCTTCGCAGCCGGGGCGACGGACTATCTGACCAAGCCAATCGACGAGATCGAAATCAACACGCGTTTGGGCGTCTTGCACACCCTGGTGCGAGAGCGCATTCGGACGCAGCATGCCATCAACCATGGCGGCGCGGATGTGTTCGCGAAACCGTCCTACCGGTTCGCAGATCAGATCCCGATGCAGCGCGTGGCCGGGACGATCGAGTATCTCGCGATGGAGAACTACTTGAAAACGCTTGGCGTGTTCCGCGCGCTCTCGACCAAAGCGGTCGGTTTTCATGTGATCAATGGCCAGCAGCTGTTTGATGAAGCGGGTGCCTCGATCTTCAGTGAAGTGATGATCGATGTCGCAACCTGCATCTCGGATTGCCTCAAGACCCATAGCCGCATGATCAGCTATGCCGGGAAGGGTGATTTCGTCTGCTTGCTCTCCCGAGTCGAAGCGGTTGATTCCTTCCAACTGGGTGAAGAACTGCGGATGAGCATTGCGGAGTTCGGTCACATCTATGATGAGCTGAATATCCATCTTCCTATGGTGACGGTCGGCCCCGCTGTTGGGTGCAAAGCCTTGCACATGGCATCGCCCACCCGCATCCTGGATGAAGCCATCCTGAATGCGCGCTCGGCCGCGCGGCATTTCACCGGTTTTGCGGAAAGCCTGGCACGGTAATGACACCAACATTGGCCAAGGTAGATCGCTCATGAGCGCGACAACCAAAGCTGCCGTGGCGGTGCTGGACAGTGTTCGTGAACGCTTTCTCGACCGCCTCGGCGACCGGTGCCTTGAGATCGAAACACTGATGTTGGCGGTCGATGATCGCGGTCCCGAGCCACGTCTTATCAAAGAAATCGCGATGCGGGCGCATAAGACCGCCGGCATCGCACCGACCCTTGGTTTCAAAGAGTTGGGTGATCTTGCCCTCAAGGTTGAAACGCTCCTAGGAAACCGATCAACGCGGAAGGTTGGTCCGCGTGCCGTCCCATGGTCGAAGAGCTTCTGGATCAAATCGAGGCCGTCTTGGACGAGGCGATGTGAGATCCACGGTTCCGTTTCTGCACGAAAAAGATGCGATCACACCCCGGGTTGAAACGCATATATCCATCAAAGTGCCGGCAACGAGACAGGCCCCAAACCTGAACGCGTGAGCATATCTGCCGTCGCTTCAAGATCGGCCCGCGGCATCATCGGCCATTCGGTCGCTTCACCTCGGACGCCATGGGTCCGAAACCCATTCAAACGAATCGGAACTGTCCCGCCTAAGCTTTGGACAAACGCGACGAGAAGCGCGATTTCTGCGGCGCTATCCGTTTTGCCCGGCACCATCAAAAAGCGCAGTTCATGCAATTTCCCCGCCGCATGGACCAACCTCGCGCTGGCCAGAGATCGGTCATTGCTGCGCCCGGTCAGCGTCAGATGCAGCTTGGGATCAAACGCCTTGATATCCAGCAACACCCCATCGGTCAGCGGCAACAGCATCTGCCATCCTGCCGCGCCAAGATGACCGTTGCTGTCCACAAGACGGGTCAGATGCGCCAGCTCAGGATCATCTCGCATGGCCGCAAAAAGCGTCAGGATAAATGGTAATTGCAGCGTCGCCTCGCCGCCCGATAGCGTGATGCCAGACAGAAAGCTCTGATGCTCTCGCAACAGCTTCCAGAATGTCCTCGACGCTATAAAGCTGGGCCATCGGGTTGGCGCTGATCGGGCACGCATCCAAACAGGCATCGCAGTGGGTGCAGATACCCGGATCAAACTGTACCTTCCCATCCACCAGACTCAACGCACCCGGTTCACATGCGGGAATACAGTCACCGCAATGATCACACTGACCGATCGTGTATGGGTTGTGACACGCTGCACAGGCATAGTTGCAGCCCTGCATGAACAAGACCATGCGATTGCCCGGCCCGTCGACGCAAGACCAGGTGAGGATGTTGCTAATCCGCGCCTGCAAGGAGCTCATTGGCCACCACCCTCGGCTTGCGCTTCAAAATGTCGGTCTGGTCGGCGGCCTCCGCCCCCAAGGCGGTGGTGTTGGTGCGTGAACCTTTGGCATCATTGAACGCGGCCAGATCCGAGAGCCGGATCATATACCCCGTCACACGCACCAGATCATTGCCGCCGACATTGGCGGTGAACTCTCTGAACCCATTGGCAAAGGCGCCCTTGCACAGGTCCAAAACGGCCGCCGGGTTTGCCTTGACCGTTTCATCCATGGTCAGAATCTCACTGATCCCGGAGGGATAATACTGGTGATGCGGCGCTAGGGCCCGCACATGGGTCACCGGATCGGGCTCGGCACCATAGGGAATGCGCACACCCGGCGTGAAGCCAGTATCGGTCGATAGCCCTGCCTGCGCATGCAGCATAGCGTGCCCGCGCCAGACATGCGCCATCGGTCGCGCCGCAACAAGCTCGGCCAGTCGGGCGGAAATCTTGTGCCCCAGTTCATTCGCGGCCGCATCCATCCCATACCGGCCATCCGCTCCGGCCTTCTCCTGCAACAGGTTGACCGCCTCGGCCATGGCGAAGACACCAAACATCGCGGTGAAGCAGTCGGGGTCAATCCACCCTTCGGTCACCAAGAAACTGTCGAAAAAGCCGGATTGGTTGAACAGATAGTCAACCCGCGCCTCGGTCAGGCGGAAATTGAGATCAACATAGCGCGGCAAGACCGCCGTCAGGAAATCATCAGCGTCGCGCGATTGTTCCGCCACCTTGGCCAGATTGACCCGCGTCAGTGTTGAGGCACCTCCGCAAATGGGTAGCGCGTTATAGCAACTGACAATTCCATAGCCATCGTCATCGAAGACCGCCTGATGCAACGGATGATTGGCGATATGGGGTTTCGAACAGATCGTAATATTCGCAATCGCTTGCTCAAGGATCGCATCACTGCTGACGTCGGGGTCATAGCGAAAGGTCAGGTTCGGCGCGATCTGCTGCAACTCGGCATCGACCCGCAGAATGGTTCGCGCCACGCGGTTGTCACTTGGCCCGATATTGGCGTGCAGAAATGCATCGGGCAGCACCCGATCGATATAGCGCCAAAACAGCTTGATCTGTTGATAGAGCGCCGCGTCGGAGACGCCGTCGCAGAATGGCAAAAGCAGATCGTCAAGCTGGCCGATATAAACCGGCATGCCCGTAACCGACGGCACATGGTGATAGGCGATCATCAGGCAATGGATCGCCTCATCCAAACTCTGCGGCGCGGGCAGTTCAAGCCACGCACTGCCCTGTTTCAGAACCACGGAATAGTCCGGCAGCACATAGCGCGGCTTATAAGGCGCATGGCCTTCATACATGTCGCAGATCACCCGAGCATCCAGGGCCGCCCGCGTCTCCGCGTCGATCTCTGGATAGGCCAGGGCATTTTCCGCCTCAAGCGACAGGGCGCGGGCCTTCTGCGCGGCACTCAATGTGGGATCGTTCACGATACGGCGGGCGGCGGATGACTCACATGTCACGTTGAAATCCTCTGCTTTCGACGGCTTCGTCCGGGCAGATACCATCAGTTCCGGTCGGAAACCTGGATGCTGATGAAGATCATATCCCCATTGGTTGATTATGAAACAATTATCGGGGGCATATAAATGGGATAAAACCACGCAGCCGGGTGCTGCAAGGCAAATCTCTGCCGCGGGAAACCATTGGGACCAAGCTCATCGGTGCCAACGCAGCCTGGGGAAAATCTGCAAGCGCCGAGCGGTTGGCGCACTAAGCGACGGACCGCAAAGACAAGGCCGCCCCTTGCCCGACGCCTACACACATGGTACAAAGCGCAGTTCCCTGCCCCTTATGCGTCAGCTCCACCGCAGCGGTTCCGACCAGACGCGCGCCGGTCATGCCCAGGGGGTGCCCCAACGCAATCGCGCCGCCATTCGGATTGATATGCGCCGCCATCGGGTCAAGGCCAAGCTCACGACAAACGGCAACCGCCTGCGCGGCGAAGGCCTCGTTCAATTCGATCACGTCGAAATCGGCCACATCCTGCCCGGTCATGGCGCAGAGTTTCTGAACCGCGGGCACCGGCCCGATGCCCATCACCCGCGGCTCCACGCCGGCGGCCGCCGCGCCGGTGACCTCCGCCATGGGCGTCAGGCCCAATTTGTCCACCATCTCTTCCGATGCGATCAGCAACGCCGCCGCGCCATCATTGACGCCGGACGCATTGCCCGCCGTCACGGTGCCTGCCTCCCGGAACGGGGTCGGTAGGGCCGCAAGCTTCTCCATCGGGCTTAGACGCGGATGCTCATCCCGTTCAACGGATACCGGGTCACCCCGGCGCTGCGGCATCGTGACCGGCACGATCTCTTCTGCAAGACGCCCGCTCTCCTGCGCCTGTGCGGCGCGGGTCTGGCTGGAAAACGCGACCGCGTCTTGATCTTCCCGTGACACACCGTAATCGGCGGCCACGTTTTCGGCGGTCTCCGGCATGCTATCGATGCCGTATTGCTTCTCGATCAATTTGTTCACAAAGCGCCAGCCGATGGTCGTGTCATAAACCGCATTGGCGCGCGAAAATCCGGCTTCTGCCTTGGGCATAACGAAGGGCGCGCGGCTCATGCTTTCAACACCGCCCGCGATGATCAGCCCCGCCTCGCCGCATTTGATCGCGCGATAGGCGGCTGTCACGGCGTCCAAACCGGACGCGCAGAGCCGGTTGACCGTATGCGCCGGCACCGTGATCGGCAGGCCCGACAGGAGCACCGCCATCCGTGCCACATTTCGGTTGTCTTCCCCGGCCTGGTTCGCGCAACCCAGGATCACTTCATCCAGATGCTCAACCAAGGCCGGTGTCCGCTCGACCAGATTGCGGATCGGGATCGCCGCCAGATCGTCCGGCCGGACAGAGGCCAGGGCCCCGCCATAACGGCCAATCGGCGTGCGGCGATAATCACAAATAAAAACCCGGTTCATACGTCTGCCCCTGCTATCACTGCGGTGGCCTCGATCTCGACCAGCGCCTCGTCCTCAATCAACCCTGCCACGACAACCATGGTCATCGCCGGGAAATGCCGCCCGAGAACCCGACGATACACCTCGCCAACCTCCCGTTGCCGGGCAAGATAGTCTTTCTTATCCGTCACATACCAGGTCAATCGGGTGATATCTGTTACCGCACCGCCCGCAGCCTCGACAATGGCCACGATATTGCGCAACGCCTGTTCCATCTGACCGATGAAATCATGGTGTTCAAACACTTGCGCGCCGTTCCAACCGATCTGCCCGCCAACATAAAGCGTGCCGTCCTGCGCCAAGACGCCGTTGGCGTAGCCCTTCGCAGGTGCCCAGCCCTCCGGTTGAATAATCTGATGCGCCATGATCAGCGTCCTTCCATCTCTCGCATAAGCGATGCTTTCAAATCTGTGGGCCAAGGCACCGGCCGCCCATCACCGCCCACATGCACCAAGACGGCGCTGGCTTCAAACCGGGTCTCTGCCTCTGCTCGCGCGGTGAAGTCGATGCCCAGGCTGCTCCGTCCGACTCTGACCACGCTCAGATCAATCGCCAATTGATCGCCATGGCGGCTTGGCGCGGTGAACTTTGCCTCAATCTGCGCCGTCGGCACCGCCCCGCTCTGATGGAGTGTCTCAAACGGATGTCCGATCTCGTCAAAGAACGCTTCGACGCAATCGTTCATCATTTCGAAATAGCGCGGATAAAACACGATCCCTGCCGGGTCGCAGTGTTTGAACAGCACCTTCTGATGCATGGTGAACCCCATGCTTACCCGGCCTCCGGTGTCGTTGACCGCAAGCGAAAGCGTTGAATCTTACCGGTTTCCGTTTTCGGCAAGGCCTCGGTGAACACAATCGAGCGCGGGTATTTGAACGGCGCAATGGTGGCTTTGACATGATCTTGCAAGTCGCGCACCAAAGGCGCGCCCGGCTGAGCGCCCGGGGACAGCACCACATGCGCCTCGACGATCGCGCCCCGCTCGGTATCCGGCACACCGATCACGGCACATTCCGCCACCGCCTCATGCGACAGAAGCGCGGCCTCCACCTCTGGCCCGGCGATATTGTAGCCCGCCGATAGGATCATATCGTCATTCCGGGCGGCAAAATGGAAATAGCCATCCGCATCCATCGTGAACGCATCGCCCGAGATGTTCCATCCCTCCTGCACATATTCCGTTTGCTTTGCGCCGCCCAAATATCGGCACCCCGTCGGCCCACGCACCGCCAAACGCCCGGTTTCGCCCGGTGGCACTTCCGCCCCGTCTGGTCCAATCACCTTTGCCTCATATCCCGCAACCGGTTTGCCGGTGCAGGCGGCGCGGTGATCGTTGAACCGGTTGGTGATGAAGATATGCAGCATCTCGGTCGCGCCGATCCCGTCCAGCATCGGCTTGCCCGTCTTCTCCATCCATTCGTCATAAACCGGGCCGGGCAAGGTCTCACCCGCCGAAACCGCCGCGCGGAGTGAGGAAAGGTCGGCGCCTTCCTCCATCGCTTTCATCATGGCGCGATAGGCCGTCGGCGCGGTGAAACAGACCGTCGCGCGGTATTTCTGAATGATTTCAACCATATTCGGTGGAGATGCATTTTCCAGAAGCGTCGCCGCTGCACCAAAGCGGAGGGGAAAACCGCCAACCCGCCCAGGCCGAAGGTGAAGGCTAAAGGCGGCGAGCCGATGAACACATCTGTCTCGGTAACGCCCAAAACCTCGCGCGCGTAGCCATCGGCGATGATCAACAGATCGCGATGGAAATGCATTGTGGCCTTCGGGGCACCGGTGGAGCCGGAGGTGAACCCAAGCAACGCCACATCGTCCTGCGCCGTCGCAACCGCCTCAAACTGCACGGGTTTCTCCAACGCCAAGCGGTCCAATTCGGCATCATGGTTCGACGTGCCATCAAAGCCCACAACGGTTTTCAGAAACGCGCTGTCCTTGGCACAGGCCGTCATCTCATCCATCAGCCGCGTGTCACAAAGCGCGAAGGTGATCTCCGCCAGATCAACATATTTCGTAAGCTCGCCAGTGCGCAGCATCGGCATGGAGTTGATCACCACCGCCCCCGCCTTGGTCGCGGCCAACCAACACGCGACCATCGCCGGGTTATTGGCCGAACGGATCAGAACGCGATTGCCCGGCTTAATTCCCAAATCATCGACCAGGGCATGCGCCAGCCGGTTGGTCCAGTCGGTCAGTTCTTTATAGGTGCGCCGCCGCCCATTGCCGATCAACGCCGTGTGATCCCCAAATCCCTTGTCGACCATCGCATCGGTCAACTCTACCGCTGCATTCAGTCGATCCGGATAGTCAAACTCGTCCAACAGAAGATCTGGCCAAGTCTCGACAGGCGGCAGGTTATCGCGTGTGAATGTGTCGGTATGGGCCGATGGTCTCAACATGGCCTACCCTCCCAAATGCGCATCCAGCGCTTGTCGTGCGATGATCACGCGCTGCACATCCGACGCGCCTTCATAGATGCGTAACGCTCTGATTTCACGGTAGAGTTTCTCGACAGCCTCGCCAGATTTCACCCCCGCGCCGCCAAAAAGCTGCACGGCTTTGTCAATCACCTGTTGCGCTTGATCCGTGGCGAAAAGCTTCGCCATCGCCGCCTCTCGTGTGATGCGCGGCGCGCCACTGTCCTTGGTCCAAGCCGCGCGGTAGATCAGCAGCGCCGCCGCATCCACATCAAGCGCCATATCCGCGATATGGCCTTGCACCATCTGCAAATCGAAAAGCGGCGCGCCTTGCACCTCGCGAGTCGTCACCCGCGCCAGAGCCTCATCCAGCGCCCGACGGGCAAAGCCCAAAGCGGCGGCGGCCACGGTAGGGCGGAACACGTCCAAGACCGACATGGCGATTTTGAACCCCGCGCCGCTTTCGCCGATCATCGCGCTGGCCGGGATGCGGCACTCGGCAAAATCAAGCGTGGCCAACGGGTGCGGCGCGATGGTGTCGAGCCGTTCCGCAATGGCCAAGCCCGGCGTGTCCGCAGGCACGATGAAGGCCGACAACCCTCGCGCGCCGGGCTCGTCACCTGTCCGAGCAAAGACTGTATAAAGATCGGCGATGCCGCCATTGCTGATCCAGGTCTTCTGACCGGTCAGCACATAATCTGCGCCATCCCGCGTGGCAGTCATAGTTGAACTGGCCACGTCAGATCCTGATTGCGGCTCCGTCAGCGCAAAGGCGGAGATCGCCTGCCCCGCCCGCACCTTGGGAAGCCAATCGGCCTTCTGCGCATCCGTTCCAAACAACGAGATTGCACCCGTACCCAAGCCTTGCATCGCAAAGGCAAAATCGGCCAGCCCATCATGGCGCGCCAGCGTCTCTCGGATCAGGCAGAGCGTCCGCACATCAAGCGGCGCGTTGCTCCCCGGCTCAACCGTCGCATGAGACAGCCAGCCGCCCGCACCGAATTCCGCAACCAGCGCGCGGCAGGCCGCATCAGTATCGCTATGGTCGATTTTGGCGACGGCATCGGCAGCCCAAGCGTCCAGAGCCTCAGCCAAATCGCGATGATGCGGCTCGAAAAACGGCCAATCCAGGAAACTTCGATCCGCCATCAATCGCCCTCAAACACTGGTTTTTCCTTCGCAACGAAGGCGGTGTAGGCCCGCTCGAAATCCTGGGTCTGCATGCAGATGGCTTGCGCCTGCGCTTCCGCTTCGATCGCCTGTTCAATCGACATCGACCATTCCTGCGCCAGCATGGTTTTGGTCATCATATGTGCGAAATTCGGACCTGCCGCGATGCGGCTGGCCATGTCACGCGCCGCATCCTTCAGCTGATCGGCAGGCACGACTCTGTTGTAAAACCCCCAAGCCGCGCCTTCGTCGGCGGACATTGCCCGCCCGGTATAGAGCAATTCCGCCGCCCGCCCCTGCCCGATGATCCGCGGCAGGATGGCGCAAGCCCCCATATCGGCACCGGCAAGGCCCACACGGGTGAACAAAAACGCGGTTTTCGCCTCGGGCGTGGCGATCCGCAGGTCTGACGCCATGGCGATAATCGCGCCTGCGCCTGCACAAATCCCATCCACGGCCGCGATAATCGGCTTGCCGCAATTCACCATTGCCTTGACCAGATCGCCGGTCATGCGCGTGAAGGCCAGAAGCTCTTTCATCGTCATCCGGGTCAGCGGCCCGATAATGTCATGCACGTCGCCGCCAGAGGAGAAATTCCCGCCATTGGGCGCAAAGATCACAACATCGACGTAATCGGCATAGGGCAAGTCCCGGAACCAATCCCGTAGCTCCGCGTAACTGTCGAAAGTCAGGGGTTTTTCCGCTCGGGCCGATCGAGCGAGATCGTGGCGATACGATCAGCAATCTGACAATGGAAATGGGTGGTGTCGCTCCGCGCCATCGCGGTTACTCCTCAACCTGATCTGAAATGCGGGTCAGGGCTTGGCCCAACTCAGCGGCCAGCACCGGATCGATCTCGGCCAGAAGCTGATCGACCCAAGCCTCATGCGCCTCCGCCTGCCGTGCAAACTCTTCGATCCCTTTCTTGGTCAGTCTCGCCCGCGCGGCCCGCCGATCTCCCGGGACCTGTTCGCGGAGCGCGAACCCCTCTTCGGTCAGCCGGTCCACGATGCCCGTCACATTGCCGTTGGAGACCATCAGGAACCGCGACAACTCGCTCATTTTCAGCCCCTTAGGGTGGCGATGCAGCGCCGCCATCACATCGAAGCGCGGCAGAGTCGACGCAAACTCCAGGCGTAGCTTTTCGCGCAGCTCCGCCTCGACCACGCGGGTCGATTTTAAGAGGCGCAACCAAAGGCGCAGGCGCTCCTTGCTGGCCGGTTCGCGCGATTGGATCAACGGATCAGTCGTCATATTTCCCCTCCAGACAGGCTCAGCGCATGCCCATTCACCGAGCGCGCGGCCTCGCTGCACAGCCACAGAACGGCCTCTGCCACCTCGCTCGTTTGAATAAATCGATCTTGCGGATTGGATCGGCGGAGTGATTTGGCCGCTTCTTCGGCGCTCATCCCGGTTTTCTCGGTGATATTGGCAATCGATCGCTCCAAAAGCGGCGTCTCAATGAAGCCAGGGCAAACTGCGTTGACCGTGATCCCGGTGGCGGCCAGTTCCAGCGCCAAAGCCCGGGCTAACCCAATAACCCCATGCTTCGCGGCACAATATCCGGCCACATAGGGGTAGCCTTTGAGCCCCGCCGTGGACGCTACGGCGATCATCCGGCCCCAGCCTTGCGTTTTCATATCCGGCAGAGCCGCGTGCCACAGGTTGAACACCCCGCCCAGATTGACCGACAGATCGGAAGCGAGATTATCCGCTGTCATTTTGGCAAACGGCACGCCTTCGGCCGCGCCTGCATTGGCGACCGCGATATCGATCGGCCCCTGCTCTGCCGCGGCTTGGCGCAGCGTCGCGTCGACCGCTGCCGCATCGGTGACATCGCATATCAGTGCCAGCCCGCCGATTTGATCAGCAACCGCTTGAAGCGGCTCAGATCGGCGCCCGAGAATGGTCACCTTGCCACCGGCCTGAGCCGCACGGGTAGCAATTTCGGCCCCAACGCCGCTGCCCCCGCCGGTGATCACGATATGACGACCCGCAAGGCTCATGCGCGGATCGCCTCGGCATCCCGGTCGGCCAAGCGCCAGGTTTGATCGCGGCCCGCTTCGTAAGGTTTTGGCCAGACCGCATGTCGATCGCCGATACGGGCGGCCTCATGGAAGGTCCAATAGGGATCGGCCAAATGCGGGCGACCCACGGCAATCAAATCCGCGCGTCCGGCCATCAGGATCGAATTGGCATGATCCGCCTCATAGATATTGCCGACCGCCATGGTGTGGATAGCGGCCTCGTTGCGGATGCGGTCCGAAAACGGGGTTTGGAACATCCGACCATACACCGGTTTGGCATCGGTCGTGGTCTGCCCGGCGGACACGTCGATGATGTCGGCCCCGGCCATCTTGAACATCTTCGCAATCGCAACCGCCTCTTCCGGGGTCACGCCCTCATCCCCCACCCAGTCATTGGCCGAAATCCGCACCGACATTGGTTTGCGCTCTGGCCAAACCGCTCGCATTGCCTGGAACACCTCCAGCGGATAGCGCATCCGATTTTCCAAGCTGCCGCCATATGCATCGGTCCGAGTATTCGAGACCGGCGAAATGAAAGACGAGATCAGGTAGCCATGCGCCGCGTGTAGCTCGATCATGTCGAAGCCCGCCCGCTCCGCCATCTGAGCCGCAGCGATAAACTGATCGCGCACCGCATCCATATCCGCGCGGGTCATCTCGCGCGGCACGGCATTCTCTGCCGACCAAGGGATCGCCGATGCCGAAATCAGCTCCCAATTGCCAGAAATAAGGGGCGTGTCCATCCCTTCCCAACCGATATTGGTGGAGCCTTTGCGGCCCGAATGCCCAATCTGACAGCAGATCTTTGCCTCTGTCTCGCCATGCACAAAATCGACCAGTCGCGCCCATGCCACCTCATGCTCGGGCGCATAAAGCCCTGGGCAGCCCGGCGTGATGCGACCCGTTTCGGACACGCAAGTCATTTCCGTGTAGATCAGCCCCGCGCCGCCCTTGGCCCGCTCGCCGTAATGGATCAGATGCCAATCAGTGGGGCAACCATCGACCGCCTTATACTGCGCCATGGGGGATACCACGACGCGGTTCTCAAGCGTCATATCGCGCAGCTTGAAAGGCGCGAACATCGGCGGGCGGACAGGGGCGTTCGATGGCGCGCCGGCCTGATCCTGAAACCACTTCTCCGCCGAGAGCAGCCAATCCGGGTCCCGCAAACGCAAGTTCTCATGGGAAATCCGCTGCGATCGGGTGAGCAGCGAATGGTTGAATTGCACCGGATCCATATGGAGGTAGCGCTCAACCTGCTCGAACCACTCCAACGAATTACGGGCTGCCGATTGCAGCCGAAGCACATCCAGGCGACGCTCATCCTGATAACGCTCAAAGGCGCGTTCTAGGCTCGGCTCGGTATGCAAAAACTCCGCCAATGCAATCGCACTGTCGAAAGCCAGCCGTGAGCCCGAGCCAATCGAGAAATGCGCCGTCGCCGAGGCATCGCCCAGAAGCACGACATTCTCATGGTGCCACTTTTCACAAAGCACACGTGGGAAATTCATAAACACCGCCGAGCCGCGCAGATGATCGGCATTCGACATCAGCTTGTGGCCATCCAAATGCGCCGCAAACAGCGTTTCGCAGGTTTCGATGATCTCGGCCTTCGACATCGCCTCAAAACCAAGCTTGTCCCAAGTCTCTTGCTGGCATTCGACAATCACCGTCGCGGTGTCGTCGTCGAATTGATAGGCATGGACCCACACCCAGCCATGCTCGGTCTTTTCGAAAATGAAGGTGAAGGCGTCATCGAATTTCTGACGTGTGCCGAGCCAGATGAACTTGCACTCCCGCACATCCACTTCGGGCTTAAAATGCTCGGCCCAGGCAGTCCGAACCGCGCTGTTGATCCCATCACAGGCGACCACGAGATCATACGCACTCGTGTAGTCTTCGACCGGCCCGATGGGCGTCTCGAACTGCAAGTTAACTCCCAAAGCGCGTGCACGTTCTTGTAGAAGAAGGAGCATCTTCTTGCGCCCAATCCCGGCGAACCCATGCCCGCTCGACACCGTGCGATGGCCATCATGGACGACGGCGATATCATCCCAATAAGCGAAGTTCTCGCGGATGGCCGCGGCCGAGATCGGATCATTCTCGGTCATATTTTCCAACGCGTCATCGGACAGAACGACGCCCCAGCCAAAGGTGTCATCCGCCTTGTTCCGCTCGAGAACTGTGACCTCATGGGCCGGATTTCGGAGCTTCATCGAAATCGCAAAATACAAACCGGCGGGGCCACCCCTAGGCAAACGACGCGCATCGTGATCTCCCTAACCCGAACAGAGCCGAATCCGGCCATGTCATCTTTCGAAACACCTTACGCGGGTTGCCAGGTATTTCAAGTATGAACCTTTATGCTTGAAATTAATCCGTGCGAGGCGTACCAATCCAGAGCCCATGGCTCACATCTGTAGCGAGGAAACGATGCCAGAAGATCACGCAATGGACAGCGCCGCCAAACTTGCCGCCTCGAAATTGTCTCCGATGAACTGGGAAGACCCCTTCCTGATCGAGAGCCAGCTCAGCGAAGAAGAACGGATGATTTCAGACGCCGCCCGCGCCTATTGCCAGGACAAACTGGCCGCCCGCGTGGTCGAAGCGAACCGGCACGAAGTTTTTCACCGCGAGATCATGACCGAAATGGGCGCGCTTGGGCTTCTCGGCTCGACCATCCCCGAAGAATACGGCGGCGTGGGCGCGAATTACGTCTCTTACGGGTTGGTCGCCCGCGAAGTGGAACGGATCGATAGCGGCTATCGCTCGGCCATGTCGGTGCAATCCTCGCTCGTGATGCACCCGATCTTTGCCTATGGCTCCGAGGCACAGCGGCAGAAATATCTGCCGAAACTGGCCACCGGCGAATGGGTCGGCTGTTTTGGCCTGACGGAGCCCGATCACGGCTCCGACCCCGGCGGTATGTTGACTCGTGCCAAGCCGGTCGATGGCGGCTATCTGGTCTCCGGTGCCAAGAACTGGATCACCAACTCGCCAATTGCCGATGTGTTCGTGATCTGGGCGAAATCGGACGCGCATGACGGCAAAATCCGCGGCTTCGTGCTCGAAAAAGGCATGAAAGGCCTGGTGGCACCGAAAATCGAAGGCAAATTCAGCCTCCGCGCCTCGATCACCGGGATGATTCAGATGGATGAGGTATTTGTCCCCGAAGAGAACCTGTTGCCGAATATCAGCGGTTTGGCGGGCCCCTTTGGCTGCCTCAACCGCGCGCGGTTTGGCATCGCCTGGGGCGCCATGGGTGCTGCGGAAGCCTGCTGGCACGCGGCGCGCAGCTATACGATGGAGCGCAAGCAGTTCGGCAAACCGCTGGCCGCGACGCAGTTGATCCAGAAGAAGCTCGCCGATATGCAGACCGAGATTTCGCTTGGCCTTCTGGGCGCACTGCGTCTCGGTCGGATGTTGGACGATCATACCGCGCCTGCGGAACTGATTAGCCTGATGAAGCGCAACAATTGCGGCAAGGCGCTCGATATCGCCCGTGTCGCCCGCGACATGCATGGCGGCAATGGCGTCAGCGACGAATATGGCGTGATCCGTCATGTGATGAACCTGGAAGCCGTCAACACCTATGAGGGCACCCACGACATTCACGCGCTGATCCTGGGCAGGGCACAAACCGGGCTGCAGGCCTTTCAATGAGCGTCACAGTTGAAGTTGACGGCGGGATCGCGACAGTCACCCTGTCGAACCCGCCGGTCAACGCGTTGAGCCATGCGATCCGCCAGGGGCTGGCCGATGCCATTCGTGCGACAGAGGCCAATCCAGAGGTCCGCGCCAGCGTTCTCATCGGCGCGGGCAGCAGCTTCATCGCGGGTGCGGATATTCGCGAGTTTGGCCAGCCGATGCAGGACCCTAACCTGCCAAGCGTCGTTCGGATGCTTGATGCGGTCACGAAACCCTGGGTCGCGGCGATCCAGGGCGTGGCCTTGGGCGGTGGGCTCGAGGTCGCGCTTGGGTGCAGCCATCGGGTGGCCACCGCCACGGCAAAACTGGGCCTGCCGGAGGTGCATTTGGGCATCATCCCCGGCGCGGGCGGCACGGTTTTCTTGCCTCGTGTTGTACCCGCAAACCATGCGCTTGAGATGATTTCGAGCGGTAAGCCGATCTCGGGCGCAAAAGCCGCAGAACTTGGCCTGGTCGACAAGGTGGCGGCGGGCGACGTCCTTGAGGCCGCGCGGGCGCTGGCCGCTGAAGCGGCAGACGGGGTCATGCCAACGCCTTTGATGCAGCGCACGGCAGAGCCGCCGGAAGACATCGCCGCCTATGAGGCGCTGAAAACCCGCATCCGGGCCAAAGCAAGGGGGCAGCTTTCGCCCGTCGCCACGATCGACGCCGTGGATCGGTCTTTAGACCTGGACGCAGAGGCCGCCTTCGACGCCGAACGCGCGGCCTTCATCGACCTGAGGGACACAACCCAATCCACCGCGCTCCGCCATATCTTCTTCGCCGAGCGCAGCGCCTCGAAAATCGCGCGCGCCAAGGGCGCGATGCCGCGCCCGCTCGCCCAAATCGGGGTCATCGGCGGTGGCACGATGGGCGCGGGCATTGCGGTGTCCTGTCTCACCGCCGGCCTCTCAGTCACGATGATCGAGCGCGATGAGGCAGCGCTTGAAGCGGGCCTCACACGGGTCCGCGACACGCTCGCCGGCAGTGCCAAGCGCGGGCTGCTCTCCCCTGCGGCGCAGGCCAAAGCCGAAGCGGGTTTGAGCGGCAGCATCGATTATGCTGCCTTGGCCGAGGTGGATCTGGTGATCGAAGCCGTTTTCGAAGACATGGAGGTGAAAAAACAGGTCTTCGCCGAACTGGATCGGGTGACCAAACCCGAGGCGATCCTGGCCTCGAACACCTCCTATCTCGATATCAATGAGATCAGCGCCAGCACCCAAGACCCCTCGCGTGTCTTCGGTCTGCATTTCTTCTCCCCCGCCCATATCATGAAACTGCTCGAGTTGATCGTGACCGAGGCCGCCGCGCCGGATGTCCTGGCCACAGGGCTGGCCCTCGGCAAACGGCTGAAGAAGGTGACCGTGCCCTCCGGCGTCTGCGACGGGTTCATCGGCAATCGGGTCATGTCAGCCTATCGGCGCGAGGCGGATTACATGTTGGAGGACGGCGCCCTGCCCCAAGATGTGGACGCCGCGATGGTGGATTTTGGCTTCCCCATGGGCGTGTTTCAGATGGCCGATCTGGCGGGGCTGGATATCGGATGGGCGACGCGCAAACGCAAAGCGCCGACCCGGGATCCCAATGAACGCTATGTCGAGATCGCGGATCGGCTCTGCGAACAGGGCCGGTTTGGGCGCAAGACCGGCAAAGGCTGGTATGATTACAGCGACGACAAAAACGGCCGGCCCGACCCTGAGGTCACGGCCTTGATCGAAGCGGAATCGGCCCGGCGCGGCATCACGCGCGTGCCAATGTCGCGCGAAGGCATCATGGCGCGCATCCTTGAGATGATGCAGGCCGAGGGCGAGAAAATCCTTGCCGAAGGCATCGCTGAAAGCCCTGAGGCGATCGATGTGGTGATGGTGAATGGCTATGGCTTCCCGCGCTGGCGCGGTGGGCCGATGTTCATGAGGGGCAGTGCCGAATGATCGACTGGACCGACGCGTTTGATAATTCCAGCTATGTGCCTGGCAGTGATCAATTGGCCGCGCGTTGGTCCAGCGCCGCGGCTCATTTTCGGGAAACAACGCGGGCCGAGTTCGACCTGGCCTATGGCGACGGCCCGCGCAACCGCCTCGACCTGTTCCTGCCCGATGGCACGCCGCGCGGCCTGATCGTCTTCATCCATGGCGGCTACTGGCACATGCTGGAAAAGGCGTATTTCTCGCATCTGGCCGCCGGGCCGCTGGCCAAAGGCTGGGCCGTGGCGCTGCCCAGCTACACGCTCGCCCCCGAAGCCCGGATTTCGCAGATCACACAAGAAGTCGGCGTGGCGATCACGACCGCTGGGCAAAGCATCCCCGGCCCAATTCGGATCATCGGCCATTCGGCGGGCGGGCATCTGACCGCGCGGATGCTGTGCCAAAACGGGCCGCTCGCGTCAGATATCCTCACCCGGCTGGAAAAGATCGTGTCGGTCAGCGGCATCCATGACCTTCGACCGCTGCTGCTGACCAAAATGAACGAAACCTTGCATCTGGACGCCGAAGAGCCCGAGGCTGAAAGCCCCGCCCTCCAGACTCCCTATCCCGGCATCCCGGCCTGTTTCTGGGTCGGTGCCGCCGAGCGCCCCGAATTGCTCCGCCAGACCCGGTTGATCGGCGAGGCCTGGCAGGACAAGGCTGACAACATCACCGAGGTTTATGAGGCAGGCAAGAACCATTTCTCGGTCATCGAAGCCCTTGCCGAGGCCGAGAGCCCGCTGGTGCAAGAGCTGACCCGCTGAGAGGGAGGAGACCATGAGCCAGGGATATGACCCGAGCCAAGACGGCGCGAAGATGTCGTTCAAAACCGATATGAGCTATGGCGATTATCTGAAAATCGACCAGGTTCTGAACGCGCAAACACCTCTTTCCACCGCCCATGACGAGATGCTGTTCATCATCCAGCATCAGACCTCTGAACTCTGGATGAAGCTTGTCCTGCACGAGATCGCCGCCGCCCGAGACGTAATGACATCCGGCAATTTCGAACCTGCTTTCAAGATGTTGACCCGCGTCGCGCGCATCTTCGATCAACTGAATTCGGCCTGGGATGTGCTGCGCACCATGACGCCGAGCGACTACACGACCTTCCGCGAGGCGCTTGGCAATTCCTCCGGCTTCCAATCGCATCAGTATCGGCTGATCGAATATGCGCTTGGCAATCGGAACAAAGCGCTGATGAAGGTCCATGAACATCGGCCCGAACTGCACCAGATGCTGACCGATGAACTGGCCAAGCCGACGCTCTACCATGTCGCGCTAAATGCGCTTTCGGAGCGGACGGGCATCCTATTTGACCCGTCGGTGTTCCGAATGGAGGCCCCGCATCAACATGATGATGAGATCGCCCGGGCTTGGACGCTGATTTATCAGGACCCGGCCCAACACTGGACCCTCTATGAGTTGGCCGAGAAGCTGGTGGACCTTGAGGACTATTTCCGCCGCTGGCGCTTCAACCATGTCACCACGGTCGAACGTGTCATCGGGTTCAAACGCGGCACCGGCGGTACGAGTGGCGTGAAATACCTCCGCAAAATGCTGGAGGTGGAGCTTTTCCCCGAACTTTGGAATCTGCGCGGAGGCCTGTGAACGATGGCGACCCTTCCCCGAAAACAGCTCTTCGACCTGCCCGAAGGCGTGATTTATCTTGATGGCAATTCGCTTGGGCCGTTGCCGAAATCTGTCACCGCGCGCGTGGGCGAGGTGGTGACCGAGGAATGGGGCGCACAGCTGATCCGCGGCTGGAACGACGCGAAATGGATGGAACAGCCGGCCCGCGTGGGTGATCAGGTGGCCCGGCTGATCGGTGCACCTGCGGGCAGTGTGGTGATGGGCGACACGCTTTCGATCAAGGTCTATCAGGCGCTGGCCTCGGCGCTTGAGATGCGGCCTGACCGCAAGGTTGTCCTCTCCGATAGCGGCAATTTCCCCACCGATCTTTACATGGCGCAAGGGTTGCTGGCCTCGCTGAACCAGGGTCACGAGTTGAAGATCGTGGCGCCGGAAGAGGTCGCAGGCGCGATTGATGACCGCGTCGCCGCCGTGATGCTGACTGAGGTCGATTATCGCACCGGGCGATTGCATGATATGAAAGCGATCACCGACGCTGCACATGCAAATGGCGCGGTAATGATCTGGGATCTGGCGCATTCGGCGGGCGCGATCCCGGTCGATCTGGCGGGATCGAACTGCGAGTTCGCCGTTGGCTGCACCTATAAATACCTCAATGGCGGCCCCGGCGCGCCCGCGTTCATTTATGTCCGCCCCGACATCATGGGGCGGGTCCGCCCGGCCCTTTCCGGCTGGCTCGGCCATGACGCGCCCTTCGCCTTCGATCTCGACTATCGCCCGGCTGGCAATATCGAACGGATGCGCGTCGGCACCCCGCCGGTGCTCCAGACCTCGGCGCTGGAAGAGGCCCTGAAGGTTTGGGAGGGCCTGACGATGGCCGAGGTGCGGGCCGCCTCGATCCGGCTGTCGGAAAAGTTCATCCAAGAGGTCGAAGCCCGCTGCCCCGATCTGACCCTGGCCAGCCCGCGCGATCCAGAGGCGCGCGGCAGCCAGGTGTCGTTCGCGTTCGAGCATGGCTATGCCGCGATGCAAGCCCTGGTGGCGCGGGGCGTGATCGGAGATTTCCGGGCACCAAATATCATGCGCTTTGGGTTCACACCGCTTTATCTCGACGACACCGATATCGTGGCGGCAGCGGATATCCTGCAAGACATCATGGAGAACCGTCTTTGGGATGATCCGGCTTACAAGGTCGCAAACCGGGTGACCTGATCGCCCCCCTTTCGGGCGACAGCGCCACGGGTCGGGCTGCACACCCGGCATCTTGCCCCCTGTTCCCTAGGATTCGATGGTCCAGAGCGCTGCGCCTGCGAAGCCGCGAAACGCGTCATGGAGCCAAGCGCGCTCCGGCCCCGGCTTGGCGTCCCGCGCCACGCCGGGCATTCATCAAGATCAGGACCATGATCCCGATGTTCAATCCATTCCAAGCGATGCCATTGATGAACGCCAACTGATAATCGCCCGTCACATCGTAAATCCAGCCTGACATCCAGCCGCCGAGCGCCATGCCGATGATCGTCGCCATAATCACCGCCCCGACACGCGCGCCCGCCTCCCGCGCGGGCATGTATTCCCGCACGATGATCGCATAGCTCGGCACGATGCCGCCCTGCGCCAGCCGAAGATCAGGCTCACAATGTAAAGCGAGACCAACCCGTCAAAGGGCAAGAACAGGAACAGCGCGATGCATTGCAGGATCGAGCCGATCAGCAAAGTGATAACCCCACCAAGCCAATCCGCCACCAGGCCCGAGACAAGCCGCGAGGCCACCCCACCTAAAAGCATCAGCGACAACATCTCAGCCCCGACCGCGGGTCCATAGCCCAGATCAACGCACAGCGCGACAATATGCACCTGCGGCATCGCCATCGCGACGCAGCAGGCGAGCCCGGCAATGAAAAGCAGCATCTGCAATTGGCCAGGCGTGAAGCTGACCTGCCTGGCGCGGCCGGGCACCGCGATGACCTCATCTGATACCGCGCTGGCAGGCACTTGCCGGCGCAGCATCAGCGCCAGCGGGATCATCACCAATACCGTCACTGCAGCAAGCAAAAGATAGGCCGCGCGCCAGCCTTGATCGGCCAAGATACCACTGAGAAGAAACGGCCATATGGCGCCCGAAAGGTAATTGCCGCTCGCCGCGATCGCCACGGCAATGCCCCGGCGGCGCAAGAACCAATGCGAGATATCCGCGATCAGGGGGCCAAAACTGGTGGCGGTCCCAAAACCCACGATGAACTGCAAGATCGAGAGCACAAAGATCGAGTTGGCCGCGGCCGACAGGCTGAAAAACAGACCCAGGCCGAGGGCCGAGGCGATGAAACACCAGGTGATCCCGAACCGATCCACGGCCCGCCCAATCACCAGATTGCCCAGCGCGAAACCAATCATCGTTGTCGCATAGGGCAAAGACGCGGCCGAGCGGTCGACGTCAAGTTCCCCCTGGATCGCGGGTAAGATCACAATGATCGCCCACATCCCCACATTGCCCACAATGGCGATCAGCAGCGTGACGCCAAGGCGGAGCCACGAATAGCGGCTGTCATGCATGTCGGAGGAGACCATAACGCGACGCTAGGTCGGGCATCGCCGTTTGTCTAGCAGGCGGGTGGCGACACGTAAGGCAGCGGGGAACGCAGCCTAGAAATCGGTCGGGGCTCCACCCTCTTCCTTACGCTTTGCGACGAAGGCCTGCAGCTCCTCACGGATCGCGATATCCATCGCGGGTGGCTCGAACTCGGCCAAGATGCGCTTGTACATCCGGTGCGCGCGTTCGGCGGTCCAGACGCTGCCATCGAGTTGCCAGGCCTCGAAATTGCGCCAATCCGATAGAAACGGCTGATAAAACGCCGTCTGATAGCGTTCCTGCGTATGGGCGCAGCCGAAGTAGTGCCCGCCTGGCCCCACCTCCCGGATTGCCTCAAGCCCAATCTCGTCATCGCCCGTTGCCCAGAGCGCTGGCTCAAAATACCGCTGAATTTGCTGCAGAATTTCGCAATCCATCACGAATTTCTCTGGTGACGCGATTAACCCGCCTTCAAGCCATCCGGCGGCGTGATACACCATGTTGGTTCCCGACTGCACGGCCGCCCAAAGGCTCTGCGAGGTTTCCCACATCGCCTGCCCATCGGGCACATTCGCCGCACAGACACCGGAAGACCGCATCGGCAGCCCATAGAACCGCGCCATCTGTCCTGTCATCTGTGTGGCACGCATGTATTCCGGGGTGCCGAACGCTGGAGCGCCGGATTTCATGTCGACATTCGAGGTGAAGGTGCCAATCGCCACGGGGCAGCCCGGGTTGATGTATTGCAAGAGTGCAATGGCCGCCAAGCCTTCGGCCAAAGACAGGGCCACGGCGCCCGACATGGTCACCGGTGCCATGGCACCGGCCAGCGTGAAGGGCGTGACCACCGTCGGTTGCCCCCGCCGCGCCAGGCGCATCGCACCGTCCAGCATCGGGAAATCATGTTTCAGCGGCGAGACCGAGTTGATATTGGTATACATCCGCGGCGTGGCGTCGAACTCTTCATGGCTCAGCCCCCCGCGATCCGGACCATTTCCATCACGTCTTCGACCCGCTCCGCCCCAAGCGAATAGGCATGCGCGACTTTGTCGGTCAGGGTCAGCTTCTCATAGAGGCAATCCAGATGCCGAACCGACGGGTGAATATCGATCGGCTCCGGCGCATAGCCGCCCGCGAAATGGATGCAGTTGAAATACTGGGTGAGTTTCAGGAACTCTTTGTAAGTCTCGAAATCGCCGGAGCGTTTGCCGCGCTCCATATCCCATGCATTGGGGGGTGACGAGACATTGCCAAACGTCAGGTAATCGCCGCCGATGACCAACTGCCGATCAAGATTGCGCGGCGTGAGGGTGAAGCTATCGGGCGCATGGCCGATCATCTCCATCACAAACGCCTCATCCATGAAGACGTTTTCGCCGTCGATCTTGCAGCCCGCCTCGGCCAGAATCTCGCGCGCCTCATCGTTCAGAAACTCGATCCCGATTTCGCTCAGGATATGCATCGCCCCTTTATGGATCGCCTGCACACCCTCGTCGTCCAGCGGCTCGGTCGGCTTGTCGGTGTTGCGGATCAACCCCCAGGGCATTTGATCAATCGTCGCCTGACCGGCCCGGTCGGCATGGCCTTTGCGGCCTCCGGAACGACGGCGGCGGGGCGATGGTTCGGCAGTCATATCAAGTCTCTCCCAAGGCGTTCGGCTGAACCAGATTGCCTTGGTCAGGCCGGTTTGGAGGTTCAGATAGCGACCGATCGCGTCGTATTTTGACGATGACCCGGCGTATCGGGTCCATAGGTGGCATCCAGCCACCCCGGGACATGCCCGATATCGGGCAGAACCACTTGCGCCAAATCAGACAAGTCGTCTGCGCCAGCCATGCCGGTCAAAACACCAACCCCAATCATCCCCGCCGCTTGCGCCGCCATCAGGTCATGGCGGCTATCCCCCACCATCAGCACCGTCTCCGGTGCCAGATCAAACTGATCTGAGAACCCAAGGCACATGCCAGGGCCTGGCTTTGCGCCGAACCCGCTATCGGCACCGGCGATATAGTCAAAGGAGGTGTCGACATCGAAGGCCGCGAGATGTGATCGCGCCAAGACCTCAGAATCATTCGTCGCCACGCCAAGACGCACCCCGCGCGTCCGAAGATCATCCAGATAGGGCGCAAGCGGCACAGCCTCGACCATCTGGGCCGTCGCGCCGGACGTGCGCAAAACCGTGATCAAGGCGTCGTGGGTCATATGCGGCAGACCCTGCAGAAGCGCGGATGTCGTCTCGTCCAATGTCCCGGCAATCGCGACGCTGTCCGGCTCAAACCGGCCAGCCGCAAAATCAAACCCAATCCACCGCCCCAGATGAATCGCTTTCTCCGAGTCGCCATCGGCCAAATCCAGCAAGACACCGCTGGCCCAACCCGTCCAGCTGGCCTCGAAATCAAACAGCGTACCGTCTTTGTCGAAAAGAATACCGGTGATCATACTCGATGCCTTTATTCTGTGCCGCATGGGACAAAGCACTGACTGTGACTTGACCATTATGCAACCATAACGCCATTGTATCTGCCATGGATGGCACAAAACCCCGCTTCGGGCTGCATGACAGCATCAGTTTTCACACCTCGCAAACCGCGCGCCTGATTGAGCGGCGGGTTGAAGAGGGTTTGCGCAACTTCGGACTGACCCGGGCCGGCTGGTGTATCTTGCTGGCCGTCGGAGAGGATCAACTAAAGAACCCCTCCGAGATCGCCAGTTTTGTTGGCATCGACCGGACCGCAACATCGCGAGCGCTGCGGCAACTCGAAGATGAGGGGTTGATCGCGCGGAGCATCGGTCGTCAGGATCGCCGCACGACCGAGGTGGCCTTGACCGACGAAGGGCGCCAACGGCTAACCGACGCGATGCCGATTTGCTCGGAGAATATCGCTCATTTCAACGACAAACTCTCCGCAAGTGAACGCGCCGAGTTAAACCGTCTCTTGGGCAAACTCCGCAGCGGCGAAGAAGACAGCGCGCTCGGCTGAGCCACGGGAGTCGATCTCACGTCCAATTCGGAAGATCGCCGCCCGGCAGCGCTTGCCGTGCAAGGCCAAGGTTTTCATAACTCAGGTTCAACGTATCGCAGCATGCCACAACCCAGTCATCGTCCATCAAAATGAACTCCAAAACACCCGCCAGGAACTGTGGATCGGCAGCGCGCTCCTTCACATCATCGACGGATGCGCCGGTTGACCCCAAAAAGACCTCAAAAAGCGCCTGGTCCGTGGCAAGCCATGTAAGTGCCCCTAGGGCAACATTTTCGGCGGAATCCTGCATCATGGGAAAGAGTTGACCTCAACGTTAAATAGTTTGTTAACTTTTCGAGCGCATAGCTGACGTCAAGCCCATGATGGACAGAGTGGAGCTTCGAGTATGACAGGGCGTATCTTAGTCGTCGACGATGTTGCGACCAACCGGATCGTGATGAAGGTAAAACTATCGGTCGCCTATTACGAGGTGATTCAGGCCGATTGTGGGGAAGATGCGCTCAGAAAAGCCAAGTCAGAAAGGCCCGACTTGATCCTTCTGGATGTGCTGATGCCCGATATGAGCGGTGTCACCGTCTGTGAGAAGCTAAAAGCGGACCCTGACACAGCCGACATTCCGGTCATTCTAATCACTGCCATGGCGGATAAAGATAGCAAAATGAAAGGCTTGGAAAAGGGCGCCGATGATTTCCTGACCAAACCCGTGGATGAGATCGCCCTCCTTGCCCGGGTACGCTCTCTCCTGCGCGCCCGCGATACGCAGCGTGAATTGCGCCTCCGCGAAGAGACCTGCGCCGAACTTGGCTTTGCCGAGGGCGCAACGGCGTTTGAAGGCCCTGGTCGAATCGCCCTTGTCGCCCCGGATGGGCCGACTGCTGTGGTCTGGAAACACGCCCTTGAAGGGAAACGCGCCGGCAAAGTGGAGATTGTCCCGCGGGAGCATGCGCTGGCCGAGTTTGGCACAAGGGACGCACCCGACGTTTTTGTGATTTCCGCGGATCTGGCCAGTCGCAATGACGGGCTTCGGCTCCTGTCTGATTTACGCTCCCGACCGGTGACCCGGCATGCAGCCACTCTGATGATTTTGCCCTCTGGCGATGCCGAGCGTGCCGCAATCGCGCTTGATCTCGGCGCTGGCGATATTCTCTATGAGCCGCTGGATGCCGATGAGCTGGCGGTGCGGATCAAAACGCAACTTCGCCGCAAACGGCAGTCTGACCGGCTGCGCTCAACCGTGGATGCGGGGTTGGAACTAGCCGTAACCGACAGCCTGACCGGGCTCCACAATCGGCGCTACGCCTTGCATCACCTGGACCGGATGCTCGCCCATCGTGGGACAAGCATCGCCGTGATGATGCTGGATCTCGACTTTTTCAAAGAGGTGAATGATCGCCACGGCCATGCCGCTGGCGACAGTGTTCTGGCGGTTGTGGCAAAACGGCTTCGAGCGCAGCTCCGCAGCATGGATCTTGTGGCACGGATTGGCGGCGAAGAGTTCCTCGTGGCCATTCCCGATGCAGACAGGACTCGCGCGCTAGAGGTGGCAGAGCGGCTTCGCTTGGCCGTTGGAAGCACCCCGATTATGGTCGCGACCGGGGCGGAACCGATTTCGGTCACGATGAGCGTTGGGATCGCTCTTTCGCAAGAGAGCGAGGATTCCGCCAAAGCGATCCTAAAGCGCGCGGATCAAGCCCTGTATGACTCGAAATCGGAAGGCCGCAACCTCGTCACAATGGCCACCGCCTCCGCCGCATAGCCACAACCGCACCGGTGGCTTGGCAAAATCACGAGGGAAGCACGCTCAAGCGTAGTCGGCTCACGGCCGCCCATCTCGATCAGGCCTGCTCCGCGACAATCGTCTCTGCAGTCGGTCAGCCAGATCGGTACGCGCCTCTGGCGTCATCACGTCCAGTTGATCCAACAAGACCCGATGCCCCTCGGTCTGCAACCCCTGCACATGACCGCGTTGCTGCTGGAAGCGCCGCCGCGGCAGCGGCGCGGTCAAACGGCTCCGTCCGAAGAGCGTCACTGAATGCATGAACGGACCGTCCTAAACCGCGCAGTTCAGGGCGGAACCGATCTGCATCCTCCGCCATCCGCGCCCGTAATGCCGCCCGATCGTCTCGCTCCAGCACAAAAACCATCGGGCCAAGACCCAAGTTCCTCAACGACATCGGCCCATTCTCATCGCCGGACGGTCCACCGATCTTGCCCCAGACCGCGCCCGCGATTACGCCAACAATCATCACATTCGCCACCAACGACAGCACAAGCGCAATCTTCAAGCCACGACCTGCCGGGCGCCGCGCCGACGGTGGATTAGGGGTCTCAACCATGGTGTTCAGCCCTCCTCTAACGCAAATGCCAGGCCATCAATCGCGGGGAACAGCCCCGAGCTATCACCACCGGTCAAGCTCGTCAGTTGCCCGTTCAACAACACATCCACACTCTCGGTGGCATAGACGCCAATCATCAATCCGGTGACCCCCGCCATCGCCAAACCCGACACACCGGGCCAACCGCCAATCGCGCCCAGCACTTGGCCGAACCAACCACCTCGGGCCGATGGGCGGCCTGCGGCACGGCATGAACCGCCGCCGCATCCGCCAAGACCCGCGCCGTCAGATCAACGCTCGGGATGGCATCCTGGCGCGCCTCAGCAAGAAGTGCTGAAAGATCATCCTTATCCGTCACCATAGCCCAATGCCTCCTTCTGACCGGCCAGATTGGCCGCCAGCGCGCGTTTGCCCCGCGCCGTCAAACTTTCCACCGCTTCGGTGCTGATGTCCAACACTGCGGCAATCTCCGGGTTCGACAAACCCTCGATATGCCGCAAAACCACGGCCTGGCGTTGCCGTTCCGGCAACCGCGCCAGCCCCGCATCCAAGGCCGCCATCCGCCCTTGCCGCATCAAGCGCGCCTCGGCACTCTCAGCCTCGTCGGCAGGCTCCTCCACCGCGTCCAGACCGACCGCGCGCCCCGAGCGGCGCAACCGATCCACGACAAGATTGGCAGTGACGCGATAGAGCCACGTGCCCGGCTTCGCCGCGCCATCAGGTCGCCAAGTCGCCGCCGCACGCCAAAGCCGCATCATCGCGTCTTGCGCCACATCTTCGGCCTCGGCCCGATCGCCCAAAACCCGCACGGCATGGCTAAACACACGCGGCAGGAGCCGCGCCGTCAAGACCCGCGCGGCCCCTTGATCTCCATTGGCGTAAAGCACCATCAAGGCACCATCCTCCAACTGATCCAGCTCGGCATCCACCTGCACCATGCCCCTGCTTAGCGTGATCGCGCGCGGGCGACAAAGGCGAAACCCCTGCCGCCAGCGTGCCTGTCTTACCCGCGGTCGCGGCCAAAGAGCCCATGGCCGCCACGCCGCTCGCGCATCCGCTCCGCGGCGTCTTCGAACTCTTCGGCGCTGATCGTGCCGCTGTCATCGGCATCCAAACGGTCGAACATCCGGGCCTGACGCCGTTCTTGCCGGTCTTCGGCGGCGGCCTCCATCTCGGCCTGGCTGATTGCCCCATCTTCGTCGCTATCAAGCCGCTCCAGCATCCGGTCGACACCGGCCTCAACGCGGGCCTGCCCCGCGGCGATCATCTCGTCGCGTGTCAACACCCCGTCGCCATCCGCATCGGCGCGGTCAAACCGGCCCTCGTGATGGTTGAGCATTTCCTCTTGGCTGATCTCGCCATCGCCATTCAGATCCAATTCTTCAAAAAGAACTTGCGGGCCGCGGGGGCCTCCAAATCCTTGGGCCACCACCGGCACGGCCGCAGTCAATGCCACGGATACCAAAACGCCCATAATCACTGCTTTACGAGAGGACATGCGAAACTCCTTTTCTTTGCCTGTCTGCCCCTTTCCACGGGGGCCGATCAGAGTTCCGTCGAATTATTTTGGCATCGTATCATCGCGACGAAACGCCTCTCTGTCCGGCAGCACATCCAGGTGCTAAGTCAGGACGCAGGAAACGACAGTATATCAGAGTCCCCATGACCCATGTCCCCGACAGACCTGCCTTTGAGGCAGGTTCACCCGAACGCCCGACTTGGCCCGCCATGCGCCGCGGCCTGCGCCAGCGTTGCCCCAATTGCGGCGAGGGCACGATTTTTAAGAGCTATCTGAAACTGCGTCCGTCTTGCGGCACCTGTGGCGAAGACTTGTCTCATGCGCGTGCCGATGATGGCCCGGCTTATCTGACAATCCTGGTCACCGCGAAAATCCTCGGCACACTGATGCTGTTTGTCTTTGAGCGTTGGCAACCTGGGCCATACGTCCTCGCGGCGGTGTTTTCGGTTGGCGCGATCCTTATGTCTCTATACCTCTTGCCCAGGTTCAAAGGCATGATTGTGGGGATTCAATGGGCCAAACGGATGCACGGATTCTGACCAAGCGATCGATCCTTTCGCAGGGCGGATCATGACCGATCAGCCGGACAAAACCGCCATCCGCGATGCGGCGACGATCATCGTTTTGCGCGATGCCGCCACGCGCCCGCGCGTCTTGATGGGCCAACGCGGCCACAGCGCTGTCTTCATGCCCTCGAAATTCGTGTTTCCCGGCGGCGCGGTGGATGCTGTGGACGCCACCATTCCTTTAGGCCGCGCACCCGCACCGACTGCCCGCACACAACTCGCCGCCAAAGCATTGACCCCGCCCGAAGCGCTGATCGCTGCGGCGACCCGGGAGCTTTGGGAAGAAACCGGCCTGCTTCTGGGCCATGCCGACCCGCGCACCAATGCCTTTGAGGCTCCGAAAGGCTGGCGCGGCTATCTGGCCACCGGGCACCTGCCCGATGGGGCCGCGCTTGATTTTATTTTTCGCGCCATCACGCCGCCCGGGCGCCCGCGCCGCTTCGATGCCCGGTTTTTCTTGGCCGAGGCCGAGCACCTGGCCAATGACCCCGATGATTTCTCCCGTGCAGAGGATGAGCTGAGCCATCTGCAATGGATCGCGCTCGACGAGGCCCGCAGCTTCGATATGCCGTTCATCACCGAAGTGGTCCTGGCCGAACTTGCCGCGCGCCTGAACGGCACCGCGTATGACGGGGTGCCGTTTTTCAACAACGCCGATGAAACCAGCCGGTTCGAGCGACTCTAAGCCCGGCTACAGCCCGAAAACCCGCTCCCCCAGACTCAGCCAGAGCGGCATGGTCGCGAAGCTCAACAAAGTTTGCATGGTGATCATCGCCGCCATCAAAGGCGCATCGCCGCCCAATTGCCGCGCCAACGTGTAGGCCGCAACGCCCGTGGGCAGCGCGCCATAGATCAGCGCCACCTGGGCGCTCAGCGGCGACAGCCCGAACGCCATGGCCGCCAGCATAATCACCGCCGGGAACACCACGATCTTGCCAAAAGCCGCCAAGACCAAAGGTGCGGCATCCGCGCTCAACCCCCTCAGTTTCAAATTCGCGCCGACGCAGAGCAACATGATCGGCAGGGCCGCCTGCCCTAAAACCGACAGCGTGTCGTGTAAGACGGGCACCATGCCGATCCCCGCCAAGTTGAAGGCCAAAGCCGCGAGGATCGAAAGGATCAACGGATTGGTGACGAGGTTTTTCACCGCGCCCCAGACCGCGCCGCCGCCCGGCTGCCGCAGCATCACAGTGAACAGCCCCACCACGGTCAGGTTCACCACCGGCACCAACACCGCCGCTCCCAGAACCGCCAATTGCAAGCCGGGCGCGCCATAAAGCGCCTCGGCCACGGCAAGCGCGATGAAGGTGTTAAACCGCCCCGCCCCTTGCATGATCGACGTGCCAACCGGCCCGCCGCGCCGCAAGATCAGCGCCGCAATCACCCCAAAGACCACGCCGGCGAAGAAACCCGCATAGAGCGCGGTTGCAAATCCGCCCAGCCCCGCCTCGCTCAGATCAGCGGTCGAGATACGCACGAAAAACAGCGCCGGCATGAGCACGAAATAGACCAGCCGGTCGTTGAGGTTCCAGAACTCTTCCGATGGGATACCGCCACGCCGCAGCGCGTAACCCATCATAATCAAAACAAAAATAGGTGCGATGGCGAGGGCGATGGCCATCTCAGAAGCTCCCCAGAAAGATCAAACCGATCGAGGCCACGATCAACACAATGCCGCCGATCTCTTTGCTCGATGATCGTTCGCGCAACCAAAAGACGGAGAAGAGGAAGGTGAAGACCAGCTCGATCTGGCCCAGGGCTTTCACATATGCCGCCGTTTGCAGGGTGAAGGCGGTGAACCAGCCGAGCGAACCCAGCATTGAGGTCAGCCCGACCAGCCCTGACACCCGCCAAGAGGCCAGCACTTTGGCAATCTCTCCCCGCTCGCGCCAGGCCAGCCAAGCCCCGAGCGTCACCGTTTGCACCGCCGTTGCCGCGGCAAGCGTGAAGGCCGCGCGCAGGAACACATCGCCATCGGGCAGCGACAGGGACGCGCCGCGATAGCCCACCGCCGAGATGCCGAAGAGCACGCCCGAGGCCAGACCATAGCCCGAGGCCACGTTGAACACCCGCGCGCGCCAGGACAGGACGACATCGGTTTTCGGCGGGTCCGAGAGAAGCAGGACGCCAATGAACCCCACGGCGATGGCCGCGACAATAGGCGGCGACACCGCCTCCCCCAGAACCACCAAGCCGATCAACGCCGTCAGGATCACCTCGGTCTTTTTCAGGGTGATCCCCACGGCGAAATTCCGATGGGCGAAAAGGGCCACGACACACATCGTCGCCAGCATCTGCGCCATCCCGCCCGAGACCACGAAGGCCCAGAACCGCCCATCCGGCAGGGGCAGCGCCTGCTCAGAGACAGTCGCGTAAACCCCGACGATCACGGCCACCAGTGGCGCGGAATAGAGGAACCGCGCCCAGGTAGCGCCGCCGGTCGACAGCGTCGTCACCTTCAAATGCCGCTGCAACAGAAACCGCAGATTCTGCATAAACGCGGCAAAGATGGTGACGGGGATCCAAAGGGGCATGCCCCCTCTTCGCGCCTAACGCCCTGGTTTACAAGTCAGTTTCGCGGCCAAAGCGGATGTGGCACCGGGTCTTTGGCGCGGAACAGATGGCGCCGGAAAATCTCGCCATAGGACCGGTAGAGATAGCCGTCATTGCGCTGCAAATAACTGTCTTTATTGGCGAAATATGTGGTTGGTATCCGATACCAGGGCAGGCGCGGATGCATGTGATGGACCACGTGGAAATTGTTGTTAAGGAACAAAAACGCCAGCAAACCGCGATCTTCAATGATCACCGTCCGCCCGCTGGCCCGCTCATGCGCGCGGTGCTCTAAGAAGGTTCGGATTTTCAGAACCGCAACCCCGATATAGGCCGCCAACAGATAGGCCCAGACCGGCAGCGGCGACAGAACCACCAAAGCGACAACAGACACAATCGTCACGAGGTGCCAGACCCACGCCATGAGAGTACCCCGATCCCCGCCCCGGATCAGCCGCCAATCGCCCGCCATAAACGCCGCTTGCGACACAATCGGCCCCAAAACAAGCCGCCCGATCAGGGTGTTATTGGCCGCGAGCACCGCCCGCACGACCCAAGGCAGCCGGTCCCAGACAGCCGGGTCCAAATAGTTGGTTTCGGGGTCGTCATAAGGGTCGGTGAGGTTGCTATCGAGGTGATGATCCAGATGCATATCGCGGAACCGGATGAACGGAATGCAGAGGTTCAACGACGGAAACACCACCACCTCGCTCAACCGCCGGTTCGGGAACGGATGCCCATGGGTGACCTCATGCTGCAAGGACGACTGCAGCGCGATGGTGAACGCCGCCACTGCAATCGCGAGCGGCAACCAGATCATCGGCAGCCAGAACAGCGCCAAAATCCAGCTCAGATATGTCAGCACAATCAAAGAAACGGTCGGCCATTCGACGCGCATTCACCACCTCATGTTGTTGAGCACAGCGTCCCCAGCCGTGCCTTATCTGCCTAACAGGGCTTGCGTTTTTGCGGCAGTCCGGGTTTTCTCAGCGTAAATCCAACGATGGTGATAATATTCAACGATGGTGGAGATACTCGACAAACGCCACCGTGCCGCTCTGTTCCGAGAGCGGCTGACTGCGGCTCTGATGAGTTCGGGCCTGTCCCGCGCCGGGCTCGCCCGCGCCATTGCCGTGGATCGCTCAACCGTGACACAGCTTCTGATGGCCGATGATGCGCGGATGCCTGGCGGCCAGGTCGTGGCTGCCACAGCCCAGGCGCTTGGCGTGTCATCCGACTGGCTTTTGGGCCTCACGGACCGGCCCGAATTGGCCGGCGATATCCTCGCCACCAGCCTGTCGGTGACCGAAACCGGCCGGGCCAGCGCCATCGATGACCAAATCTTCGCCTGGCATGAAGAGGCCGCCGGGTTCAAAATCCGCCATGTGCCCGCGACCCTGCCCGATATGCTCAAAACCCATGGCGTGATGCGGTGGGAATATGCCCCCACGATGAACCGCCGCCCGGATCAGGCGATTGGCGCCGCCGAGGCACGGCTCGATTGGATGCGGAGCAGTCGAAGCGATTACGAGATCGCGCTGCCGATCCATGAGCTGGAGTGTTTCGCCCTCGGTCAGGGCTATTACACCGGGCTCAGCGCGGAGCTGCGCCGCGAACAGATCGACTGGATCATCGACGTCTATGACCAGCTTTACCCGACGCTCCGGCTGTTTATTTTCGATGCCCACCGGGTGTTTTCCGCCCCGATCACCGTCTTTGGCCCGAAAATGGCGGTGATCTATATGGGCCGGCATTATGTGGCCTTCCGGGATCGCGACCGGGTGCAGGGGGTGAGTCAGCATTTCGACTGGTTGATCCGCGAAAGCCTGGCCTCTGCCCGGCAGATCCCCAAGATCCTCAGCGCGCTCCGCAACCGGATCGACGATTAGCGCGGCTGCCCCACGGCCCGGCCCAACCCGTCAGGTGGCGGCAGGGCCGCATGCGCCGCTGCCACGCCCGCAAAGAACAGCCCGACCCGCTCCGGCGGCGCGGCAGGCCGCCGGGTCTCGAGATTCACATGCAGCAGCATCTGCTCGCCCGTGGCCACCATGTCCGCGCCGCGCCGCATCTCATGCCAAAGGTGCAGCCGCTTGCCACCGCCGTCCAACACCCGCGTGGTCACCGTGATCTGATCACCGATATCGACCTCGCCCAGATGGCGTAAATGAGTCTCGACCGAAAACACGCTCTGCCCCGCCGCGATGCACTCCGCATCCATCCCGGCCCAAAGCAACAACCGATCCGTCGCATTGGAAAACGCGGTCAGATAGTGGGTCTCGTTCATATGCCCATTATAATCCACCCAATCCGGCGGCACCTGCCGGTCCAGCGTCACGGGCGGCGCGCTCATATCCGGCATCGCGGGCGCAAGCGCCACCTCATGCGCCGCCAGCATCGCCCCAATCCCATCGGCGTTCCGCGCCTTTAAGGTGCGCAAAACCGCAACCGCCGTTTCCGGCGACAGCCCGGTAAGAAGTGGCACCGGGTCTGGCGCCACCAAGACGCGCATTCCAATGCTTTGCAAGATCGACCGGGCCTTGGTCATCACCGGCTCCGGCGTCTTCCGCCCCGCCTGCAACACCACACACCGGCGAAAGCCAAATCGGCCCTTCGGCGGCTACGGTCACGATCTGCTCTGGCCGCGTTGCGCAATCCTGCAGCTCATCCGCATCGGCACTCTTGGATCGCGCCGCGATGATGGCATTTTCGGCCAAACTGGCTTGGACCGCTTGGTACATTTTCCGCTTCAGCGCCAAACGGTCGGGCAATCCATCCTGCACCCAATCGACGCCACTTACAGCCTCGGCCAAGCTGTTGTGATAGGTGATTGCACCGGCCGGTGGCAAAGCCACGTCATAAAGCGCGGGCAGACAGGCGCGTGCCGCGAGAATCGCCCCGCTCAAACGCGTTTTGGCTTTTGGCGCAGGGTCGAAGACCCGCACATGCCACCCCATCAATGCAAAGCGCGCGGCCCAACCAACACCGGTCTTACCAGCACCCAAAACGGCCATCTGACCCGTCATGCGATCCCCCTTGGCCTGACGTTCGGCAAGCGTAGCGGCGCTTGGTCCTGCGGCTCAATAGGGCATCGGAATTGCACGATGCGTGGTGTTGATTTCGGCCAACACTTCGTCCGATAGCGTCACCTCCAACCCGCTCAAAATATAGGCCAGTTGGTCAGAGGTCGTTGCCCCGAGGATCGAACAGACCGGGAAGGGCCGCTGCACCGTGAAGGCCAGCGCCATGTGGATCGGGTCAAGCCCATGGCGGTCGGCGATCTCATGATACGCGGCCACCGCTTGATCGGCCCGGTCGGTTTTGCGGCCACTCAGTGTCTCGTTCAGCGACATCCGCGAGCCTTCGGGCACCGCACCGCCTTGGTATTTGCCGGTCAGAAGCCCCGCCGCAAGCGGTGAGAAGGCCAAAAGCGTGACATGCTCATTGACGGCCAGCTCTGCCAAATCGCTGTCAAACTGCCGGCAAAGCAGGGAATACTCGTTCTGGATCGACGCAATGCGTGGCAACCCGCGTTCTTCGCTCAGGCGCAGCCACTGCGCTGTGCCCCATGCGCTGTCATTCGAGAGCGCGAGATGCCCCAATTTGCCCGCTTTGACCAAACTCTCCGCCGCGTCCAGCACATCGCCCATATGCGCCAGCGTCGCAGCCTTGTCTTGCCCCGACGGATCATAATCCCAGATCTGCCGGAAATGGTAGGAGCCCCGATTGGGCCAGTGCATTTGGTAGAGATCGATCCGGTCCGTGTTCAACCTCTTCAATGAGCCTTCAAACGCCTCCAAAAACGTCGGGCCGGTGATGTCCTGACCGGGGCGCACAAAGCCCTCATTTCGCCCGGCGACTTTCGTGGCCAGCACGAAATCCGCGCGGCGTGCCGGATTGGCCGCGATCCAACAGCCGAGAATCGCTTCGGTATCGCCAACGGTTTCCGCCCGGACTGGATTTACCGGATACATCTCGGCGGTATCGACGATGTTGATCCCCGCCTCCAGCGCCATATCCATCTGCCGAAACGCGTCGGCCTCAGGGGTCTGACTGCCCCAGGTCATCGTACCCAGGCAGTAGTTGGTGATCTGGGTCGTGCTCTGCCCAAGGGGGATCATCTTCATCGCTGTCGGTCCTCGCTCCGCCTGTCCGGCCCCAGAGGTAGCCATGCGAGCGCAAGAGACAAGTCGAAACCCAGACAGCGCCGCAATAGGTTACAAAAAACGCGCCTTTGGCGGCTTTTTGTAACCTATTCTGCAGCCCACGCCGTCCGCCCGACCCGGCCCGTCCGGTCGCCACGCGCGCCCAACCGCCCGCTAAGGGCTCCCGGCAGGGGCGCGCGGCGGGCAGTCCCGCCGCCCCGTTTGCGACATCCCGAAAGACGCAAACCCGCCAGACCCGCCAAAACACCCATGCCAGTCTTCCCCCAAATCACAGACCGGTCCCATGCGCCTTATCCTTTCTTTCACCGCCCTTTTTCTCTCGGTCATCCTTCTCCAACTCAGCTCCGGCGGCGTCGGCCCGCTCGATGTTCTCTCCGGCACCGCGCTTGGCTTCACAAATGGCCAAATCGGCCTTCTCGGTTCGGCCCATTTCCTGGGCTTTTTTATCGGCTGTTGGTGGGCGCCGCGCCTGATGGGGTCGGTCGGCCATTCCCGCGCCTTTGCCGCCTTTACCGCGACCGGCGCCATCGGGCTTCTCGCGCATATGCTGGTGATCGACGCCTATGCCTGGGCCGCCATGCGGATCGCTTCGGGCATGTGCGTTGCGGGCTGTTACACGGTGATCGAGGCCTGGCTGCAATCCAAGGTCACCAATGCCACGCGTGGCCGCGCCATGGGCACCTATCGCATGGTCGACACCGGCGGATCGCTGTGCGCGCAGCTCCTGATTGGTGTGCTCGCGCCCGCCTCCTATGTCTCGTACAACATCCTCGCCATTCTCTGCTGCGCCGCCCTTCTCCCGCTGACGCTGACGCGCACCTCGCAGCCTGAAACCCCCGCCGCCCCGCGGCTCCGGCCCATCCTCGCCTGGCGTCTTTCGCCCCTGGCGGTGGCCGGCGTGGTGGTCGCAGGTCTCGGCAGCGCGGCCTTCCGGATGGTCGGCCCGCTTTATGGCCAAGAGGTCGGCCTCCGCCCCGATCAAATCGGCTTTTTCCTGGCCGCCTTCGTGCTCGGCGGCGCACTGATGCAAATCCCTGCGGGCTGGTTGGCCGACCGGTATGATCGCCGTTGGGTCTTGATCGGCTTCTCCGCTGCCGCGATTTTCGCCAGCGCCACCACCGCCGCCCTTGCAGGGCTCGGCACCATCGCGATCTTCAGCGGCGCGCTCCTTTTCGGTGCCCTCACCTTTCCGATCTATTCGATCTCAGCGGCCCATGCCCATGACTGGGCCGATGATAGCCAGCGGGTCGAACTCTCAGCAGCGCTGATGTTCTTCTTCGCCCTCGGAGCGATCATCGCGCCTTATGCCAGTTCGGCGTTGATCACGCTCTTCGGACCGCCCGCGCTTTTTGTCTTCATCGGCGCAAGCCATGTCGTCTTGCTCCTTTACGGCCTCTACCGAATGGGCCGGCGCGCCGCCGCCGACAAGCGCAGCCCTTATGTCTGGATTCCGCGCACCTCGTTCCAAGTGGGCCGTATCTTCCGCCGACCTCGCTGAGCTGTGACGCGTCTTGCGCAGCAACCCATGCTAAGCTGCCGAAACCGCTATCGGAGTTCGTGCCAAATGCTGCGCCTAATCCTCGCCCTTACCCTTTGCCTTCTCCCGCTCGGCCTCAGCGCCCAACCAGTGCGCTATGAGCTGGAGGTGGACCGGTCCAATGTCGGGTTCACCTATCGGTTTGGCGACAGTACGGATAACGGCACGATGCCGGTGAGCGCCGCCGATCTGTTGATTGACCTTGATCGCCCGGCCCGATCGCAAGTTGACGTGACCGTCGATGTCAACGCCGCCCGAACCGGGTTTTTCCTGGCAACACAGGCTTTGCAGAGCCCGCAAGTGCTGGATGCCCGCCGCCATCCGACGATCCGTTTCCGATCCACCCGGGTCGTGCCCGAAGGCGCCGGCGCGCGGATCGAAGGCGAGATGACCATCCGGGGCGTCACCCGGCCCACCACGCTCATGGCGCAATTCTATCGCCAGCGCGGTACCGAGGCCGGGGATCGTCGTCGCCTGTCGATCTTTCTGACCGGCTCGGTCAGCCGCGCGGCCTTTGGCGCGACGGGCTATGCGTCCGAGGTGGGCGATCAGGTCGATCTGCGCATCCTCGCCCGCATCCGCCGATCAGACTCCTAGCGCTACATTAAGCCCGGCCTGTCAGCCTACGACCGGCCAATTGACAATCTCATACCGTCGCGCGCCGCAGCCACGGCGGAGAAGAAAGGACCGAGGATGGGGGATATGCTGGCCCTCGCCCGGCAGTTGGGCTAAAGCAGGCAAAACGACGGATCAGACCAGACGGGGCCTCCCATGGCGCGCACGCTCATCACCTCGGCAATCCCTTACATCAACGGGATCAAACATTTGGGCAATCTGATCGGCAGCCAATTGCCCGCCGATCTCTACGCCCGTTACCTGCGCGCGCGGGGCCAAGAGGTTCTGTTCCTCTGCGCAACCGACGAACACGGCACGCCTGCGGAACTCGCCGCAGCCAAGGCTGGCAAACCGGTTGCAGAGTATTGCGCCGAAATGTGGGAGGTTCAGGCGCATCTGGCCGAGGGCTTCCGTCTGTCTTTCGACCATTTCGGGCGCTCGTCCAGCCCGCAGAACCACAAGCTGACGCAGCATTTCGCAGGCCGTTTGGCCGAGGCTGGGCTAATCGAAGAGGTGTCTGAGAAGCAGGTCTATTCCAACGCCGATGGCCGGTTCCTGCCGGATCGCTATATCGAAGGCACCTGCCCCAATTGTGGCTATGACAAAGCCCGAGGCGATCAGTGCGAAAACTGCACCAAGCAGCTTGATCCGACCGACCTGATCGAGCCGCGTTCGGCGATTTCTGGCTCGACCGACTTGGAAGTGCGCGAGACCAAGCACCTGTATCTGCGCCAATCCGCGCTTCGCGGGCAGTTGAGCGACTGGATCGACAGCAAGAGCGACTGGCCGATCCTGACCACATCGATTGCCAAAAAGTGGCTGAACGATGGCGACGGGTTGCAGGACCGCGGCATCACGCGCGACCTCGACTGGGGCGTGCCGGTGAAGCGCGGCGAGGAGCCCTGGCCCGGCATGGAAGACAAGGTGTTCTATGTCTGGTTCGACGCGCCCATCGAATACATCGCTTGCGGCGCGGAATGGGTCGATGCGGGCAAAGGCAGCGATTGGGAACGCTGGTGGCGGACCGACAAAGGCGCCGATGATGTGCGGTATGTGCAGTTCATGGGCAAGGACAATGTGCCGTTCCACACGCTCAGCTTTCCCGCCACGATTATTGGCTCGGGCGAGCCGTGGAAGTTGGTCGATTATATAAAATCTTTCAATTACTTGAACTATGATGGCGGGCAGTTCAGCACCTCGCAGGGGCGCGGCGTGTTCATGGATCAAGCGTTGGAGATTTTGCCCTCCGACTACTGGCGCTGGTGGCTTTTGAGCCATGCGCCCGAGACCTCTGATAGTGAGTTCACCTGGGAGGCGTTCCAACAGGATGTGAACAAAGACCTGGCCGATGTGTTGGGCAATTTCGTCAGCCGGATCACCAAATTCTGCCGCTCGAAATTCGGTGAGGCCGTGCCCGAAGGCGGATCGTATGGCCCGCAAGAAGAGGCGTTGATCGCCGACCTGCAAAGCCGCCTGACCGCCTATCAAACCCATATGGACTCGATCGACATCCGCAAAGCCGCCGCCGAGCTCCGGGCGATCTGGACCCTTGGCAACGAATATCTGCAATCCGCAGCCCCTTGGACTGCGTTCAAAACCGACCCAGAGCGTGCCGCCGCGATCACTCGGCTGGCGCTGAACCTGATCCCGTTTTACGCGACCCTTTCGGCGCCGTTCATCCCCGATGCGGCCAAAACGATGCTGACCGCGATGAATGCGGACGCCGACTGGCCCGAAGATGCTGCATCGGCGCTCGCCGCCTTACCCGCCGGCCACGCGTTCACTGTCCCCGATGTGCTCTTCTCCAAAATTGCAGATGACGCGCGGGAAGAGTGGCAGACGCGCTTCGCCGGTGTGAGAACCTGACAGGGCCGACGTGGACAGCGGCGACCGTCTCTGATCTCAGCGCAGCACCGCGCCGGGGTTCATGATGCCCTTGGGGTCTAACGCCTGCTTGATCGCCCGCATCGCGGCCAATTTCGCAGGGTCGCCATAGCGCTCCAGATCCTCGACTTTCAGCCGCCCGATCCCATGTTCGGCGCTGACCGAGCCGCCCATTTCATGGACCAGATCATGCACGCAAGTCTTGATCGCGCCGCGCTCGGCCTCGTGGTCCTCACGGCTGCGGCCCTGCTCCGGAAACACGTTGTAATGCAGGTTGCCATCGCCCAGATGGCCAAAGCAGTTGATCCGATAGCGCCCGATCTCCGCCAACCGCCCCGGCGCTTCGGCAATGAACCCGGGGATCGCCGCGACGGGCACCGAAATGTCATGGCTAGAGATCGACCCAATCCGCCGGTTCGCGATGGGAATGCTTTCCCGGAGGGTCCAGAACTCCTGCCGCTGCGCCTCTGATTGCGCGATAACGCCATCAGTAACGACACCCGCTTCAAACGCCTCCGCAAAAAGCGTTTCCAAGGCTTCTGCCGGGTTTTGATCGGCGCCAAGGCCCAGATCGATCAGGCACATCCAATCGGGCCGCTCCACAAATGGCTGACGCAGATCGGGTCCAACCTCATCGAGAAATGTCAGCCCCATCCGCCCGATCAACTCGAAGCCGGAGACACCATCGCCGATCCGAGCCTGGGTCATTCGCAAAAGCTGTAATGCCGCGTCCGGATTTGGCACCACCATCATCGCCGCCCCAGTCTGCGCCGGTTCCGGAAAGAGCCGAAGCGTGGCCGCTGTGATCACGCCAAGCGTGCCTTCGGCCCCAATCAGAAGATGGCGGAGATCATAACCGGTGTTGTCTTTCCGCAAGGGCGATAGCCCGTGCAAGATCGCGCCATCGGGCAAAACCGCCTCAAGCCCCAAACACAAATCACGCGCATTGCCATAGCGGATGACATTCACGCCGCCCGCATTGGTCGACAACAGCCCGCCGATCCGCGCCGAGCCTTGGCTGGCCAATGTCAGCGGGAAGATCAGCCCCTCCGCCCCGGCCGCATCATGTATATCGGCCAAGATAGCCCCCGCTTCGACAGTCATTGTCGCGCCAACCGGGTCCAAGGCGCGGACCGCCTGCATCCGTTCCAGCGACAGGACAATTGGGGCCGGGCCGTCACCGGCAAGTTGCCCGCCGACCAGGCCCGTTCCGCCACCATAAGGCACCACGGGTGTGCCGCTCTCGGCGCAGGCGCGGATGATCGTGGCCACCTCTTCGGTTGATCCGGGTGCCAAGACTGCCAGGGCCTGTCCGATATATCGACCACGTGGCTCTTCCAGATAGCGCGGTTCCGCGGACCGGAAGACCGCCGCGGGGAGCGATTGGCGCAAGATGGTCTCGATCTCTGACATCATCCCCTCCGGCACAGCGACCCGGAATTTTGAAAAATTCCGGCCCGAATTCTTGCAAGAATTCGGCTACCCGACATCCGTTCGTCCGCGCCGATCATTGCGGAGATTGGCATAGAGCACATGGTTCCGCCACCTCCCGTTGATCTGCAGATAGCTCTGCGCGACGCCTTCATATTTGAAGCCAGATTTCTCCAAAACGCCGCGCGAGGCGATGTTTTCGGGCAGACAGGCGGCCTCGACCCGGCTCAGATCGAGCGAGCGGAACGCATAATGTACAACGGCCAGGATCGCCTCTTGCATATAGCCCTGGCGCGCATGGGCTTGCCCGATCCAATAGCCGAGCGTGCCGGCCTGGGCCGGACCACGGCGGATATTGTCGAGCGTGATCGCGCCCAAAAGCGTATCATCGGACCGCCGGACCATAAAAAGCGGCATTGCCGAGCCCTGGCCGATCGCCCGTTGCGCCCAATAGACCCGGTTGGTGAAGCTTTTCCGGGTCAGGTGATCGTTGGCCCAAGACGGCTCCCAGGGTTGCAAGAACTGCGCCGAGCCCTGGCGCAGCCAGGTCCATGCCCGGAAATCGGAATGCTGCGGCAGGCGCAGGGTCATCCGTTCCGTTTCGATCTTCGGTCTGCGTTTGCGGGCGAGCATCAGGCGGCCAGGCGCTCCGTCAGTTGGGTCAGATCAGGGGCGCGCTCCACCGGGCCATAAAGCGCCATCGCGGCTTGGCGGGCAGTCGCCAGATCAGCGCCATAGGACCGCAAACCGGTCAAATCGACGCCATCGATCCGGGCAATGGTTTCTTCAAGCGGCGGCACACGGTTCCAGATCGCCACCAGACGCGCCAGCCGCTCGGCGCGCGCAGACGGGCTTTCGAGACCCATCAACATGCCTGCCTTCATCTGCGCCCGCGCCCGGTCAAGCTCGGCCTGGCTCATATCGTCAGCGGCGCGTTTGATCTCATCCATGGTCAGGTGCGCGAGTTCGGGCAGGTCTTCGGCCCCCGTGCCAGCATAAATCGTGGTCATCCCGGTGTCGTCATAGCTACCGACCTGGGCATAGATCGTGTAGCAGAGCCCACGCTTTTCGCGGATCTCTTGGAACAGCCGGGACGACATACCGCCGCCAAGCGCCGTGGCATAGATCTGCGCCGTATAAATGTCATCGGAGCGATAGCCCGGGGCCTCAAGCGCCAACGTGAAATGCGCCTGTTCCAGCGTTTTCACTTCGCGCCGCTCACCGCCCGCGAACTGCCCCGGCTCGGGGTGTTTCTGCCCGCACGGCGGCAGATGGCCAAAGATGCTTTCTGCCAAGCGGATGATTTCATCATGATCCACCGCACCGGCGGCCGAGAGGATCAACTGCCCCGGCCCGTAATGTTCAGCCACAAACCCTGTCAGATCGGTTTGGCCGAAGCCGCGCACCCGGTCGGTCGGGCCAAGAATGGTGCGACCAAGCGCCTGCTCTGGATAGGCCACCTCTTGAAGCCAATCGAAGATGATGTCGTCAGGCGTATCTGCCGCCTGACCGATCTCTTGCAGGATCACACCGCGCTCAACCTCAATCTCATGCGGGTCGAACGCCGGGTTGAGCACGATGTCGGCAATCAGATCGAGCGCAAGCGGCACATCGTCTTTCAAGACCCGGGCGTAATAGGCGGTCGTCTCGCGGCTGGTATAGGCGTTGATATATCCGCCCACATCTTCGATCTCTTCAGCGATCTGCAAGGCGCTGCGGCGCGCGGTGCCTTTGAACGCCATATGCTCGAGGAAATGGGCAATCCCGTTTTGCTCGACCCGCTCATGGCGACCACCCGCATTGACCCAGATGCCAAGCGCTGCAGATTGCAGGCCCGGCATATGCTCGGTGACGATGCGTAGACCGTTCGCAAGCGTGTGCAGTTGAACGCTCATGCCATGACCTCGCCCCGGATCAAGTCTTCCAACGCGGCCAGATCGTTTTCCACGCGCGTCACCCGCTCGGGCCGGTCGAAGAGATCGGCCATCCGTGCGGGCAGCGGCGGATGGATGCCGGTGGCGGCCTTGACGGCATCGGGGAACTTCGCCGGATGGGCCGTGGCCAGCGTGATCATCGGGGTTGCGCCCAGGTGATCTTGTGCAACCTTCACCCCAATGGCGGAATGCGGGCAGAGCAACTCTCCCAGATCGCGGTTGGCCTCGGCGATCATCGCGGAGGTCTCCGCCTCCGACACCCGGCCCGAGGCGAAAAGATCGCGGAGATGGCCAAGCGCGCCTTGCGAGATGTGGAAGCCGCCGCCAGATTTCAATTCATCCATCAGTTGCGCCACGGTGCCGCCATCCCGGTCATAGGCATCAAAGAGCGCGCGTTCGAAATTGGAGCTGACCTGGATATCCATCGACGGGCTGATCGATGGTGTCACGCCCTCCGTCACATACGCCCCGGACGACAGCGCCCGATGCAGGATGTCATTCTGGTTGGTGGCCACAATCAGCTTTTCGATCGGCAATCCCATCTTCTTGGCGATGTAGCCTGCAAAGATATCCCCGAAATTGCCGGTGGGGACGGTGAAACTGACCTTGCGATGCGGCGCGCCGAGCGAGACGGCAGAGGTGAAGTAATAGACAACCTGCGCCAGCACACGGGCCCAGTTGATCGAGTTCACACCGGCGAGTTTCACCCCGTCGCGGAACTCGAAATCATTGAACATGTCTTTCAGCCGCGCCTGACAATCGTCAAAATCGCCGCTGAGCGCGAGCGCATGGGTGTTGGCTTCGACCACGGTTGTCATCTGGCGGCGCTGCACGTCGGAGACGCGGCCATGGGGGTAGAGGATGAAGACCTCGACCGCTTCCAGGCCTCGGAACGCCTCCATCGCAGCGGAGCCGGTATCGCCAGAGGTCGCCCCCACAATCGTCACACGCTCGCCGCGCCGGGTCAGCGCGGTCTGGAACAACTGGCCAATGAGCTGCATCGCGAAGTCTTTGAAGGCGAGCGTCGGGCCGTGGAACAGTTCCAGAAGGAAATGGTTCGGTTGCAACTGCACCAGCGGCGCGCGGGCGGCATGGCCAAACCCGGCATAGGCCCGGGCGATGCAATCGGCGAACTCCTCATCGGTGAAACAGTCCCCGATGAAAGGCCGCATGACGCGGAAAGCGACCTCTTCATAAGACAGCCCTGCCAGCGCCGCGATATCGCCCTGAGACATCATCGGAACTTCGGCGGGCACATAAAGCCCGCCGTCGCGGGCGAGCCCGGTCAGCATCGCCTCTTCAAATGTCAGTTCAGGGGCCGCCCCCGCGTGGATACATAACGCATGACTTTGCCTTTAGATCGTCCGACGCCTGATACGCCAGAGAAGATAGAGTGTCATCCCCAACCAGATCAGCGCCAGTGAAAACCAGGTGATCGCATAGCTTAGGTGATCGTTCGGGATGCCACTCGTGTCGACGGGCAAGGGCGTCAAAGCGCCCTCTGATTGCGACATCTCGCGGGCAATCATCAGGATCGGCTCGGTGCCAAGCGCCTCGGCCAGGGCGGGCACGTCGCGCGCAAACCAGATATTGGCGTCCAGATCAGGCACAGGCGTTGAGCCGGTGACCTCGTCTGGCCAATGCAGATTGCCTGTCACTGTCACCGAACCGGTGGGGGCGACCGGTATCTCCTCGGCCACGCGGATGAACCCTCGGTCGAGTAAAATCACCCGACCGTCGGCTTCAAAGGGCGAGATAACGCGATACCCGGCACCGATGCGCCGCTGACTGACCAGGACGCGGATAAACACATCGCTGACGACCCCTTCGGCGGCGACGGGTAGATAACGATCCGCTTCTGGGTCAGGATTGGCGGGGATCGCCACGGGGGCTGCGGTGATCCGCGCGTCGATATCGGCCAGCACCGCCTCTTTCCAGGCCAGGCGCTGCATCTGCCAGACACCGAGCGAGATCAGAATGGCCGCGCCGCCAAATCCGAAAAGCAAAGGCCAGATCAGTCGTGTCACGTATCCGTCTCCAATGAGAAAGGCCTGCCCGAAGGCAGGCCTCTCCGAACCCATAAACGTCGTCGGTCAGAGGTCAGCCAATGCCCCAAACATAGACCGCCGCAAAGAGGAACAACCAGACCACATCAACGAAGTGCCAATACCAAGCGGCGGCTTCGAACCCGATATGTTTCTCGGCAGTAAACTGTCCCGCCCGAACCCGGAGGTAGCAAACAAAGAGGAAGATTGTCCCGATGATCACATGGAGCCCGTGGAAACCGGTCGCCATGAAGAAGGTCGAGAAGAACTTGTCGCCGCCAAAGGTCCAATCTTTGTGAACCAGCAACTCGACATATTCATACGCCTGCAAGCCGGTGAAAGCGATGCCGAGGATAATACCGATCAGCAGCCCGTGCTCAACATCCTTGCGGCTTTCGTTGTGGACCAAAGCATGGTGCGCCCAGGTCACGGCACAGCCGGACAGCAACAAGACCAGCGTATTGATCAGCGGCAGGTGGAAGGCATCGACCTGATAAAACTCCGCTGGCACATATTCCGATGCCTCATAGATGTTCATCGGGTAAATCGCGTGTTTGAAGAAGGCCCAGAACCACGCGGCGAAGAACATCACCTCGGACATGATGAACATGATGAAGCCGTATTTCAGGCCGAGCCGCACGACCGGCGTGTGATCGCCCGCATTGCTTTCGGCGACCACATCCGACCACCAGCCGAACATCACATAAAGCACCGCGACAAAGCCGATCAGGAACATCCACGGTCCCGAGCCATGCATCCACAAGACAGCGCCGGCGAGCATCACAAAGGCCCCAATGGACGCAATCAATGGATAAATTGATGGCGGAAGGATATGGTAGTCGTGGTTTTTCACATGGGCCATGGGTTTGGTCCTTTGGCTTCTTGGTTAGTTCGTGGCGCCGCTCAACGCGGCGTATTCTTCTGGTATGTCGGTGACATGGAACGTGTAGGATAGCGTGATCGCGGGGGTGCCATTGGCCTCGGGATCGTCGATCAAGGCCGGGTCGACATAGAACGTCACCGGCATCTCGACCCGCTGACCAGGCTCCAAGATCTGCTGCTGGAAACAGAAGCATTCGATCTTCGAGAAATAGAGACCGGCGTCAAAAGGCGCGACGTTATAGCTGGCGGTGCCGGCAATCGGCTCGTCCGTCGGATTATACGCTTCGTAGAAAACCAGCCCAGTCTCGCCCAGGCGAATCTCCATCGACTGGGTCATCGGGCGGAACTCCCAAGGCATATCGCGGGCCAGGCTAGCGTCGAACCGCACCAGAATCGTCTGATCCAGGATCGTATCACTCTCTGTCTCGGAAACACTGGTGGTGCCGCCATAGCCCGTGACCCGGCAGAACCAGTCGTAAAGCGGAACGGACGCCCAGGCCAATGCGCCCATGAAGACAGCGACACCGACAAGCTGCAAAACGGTTTTATGGTTCCGATCCAAGGTCACTGGTTGCCCTCCACTGGTGGGGTAATCGATACACGGGGTTGATGATCAAAGGCTTCCATGCTCGCCCCCTGCCGGATCTTCGCGACGGTCAAGCCAAACACGATCGCCATGAATCCGACCAGGCAAAGCGCTACGCCCAGATTGCGGCCAAACCGGCGTTTGTGCAACTCATGGGTTTCGGTAATCGGCATCACCAGAACCCGAAACCAGTGGCGCGCAACGCGGCCTCGACCAAAAGGGCGACGAAATGCAGGAAGAGGTAATAGAGCGTGAAGCGGAAAAACCGTTTCTCGACCGCATATTCATCCGCCTCAGCGACAGTCTCCGGACGCTTCCAAATCGTCCACGCGCCTTTCAGGAAGAGAACGTTTAGCATCAAAGCAGTCGCCAGATAGACCGGCCCGCCAATCGACGTAAAGGCCACGCCAAGCGCCACAGGGACCAGCGGCAGCGTGTAGAAGAAAATCTGCCGCCGTGTTTCGGCGCGGCCATGGGTGACCGTTAGCATGGGCACATTGGCCTTGTGATAGTCCGATTTCATGAACAACGCTAAGGCCCAGAAATGTGGCGGCGTCCACATGAAGATAAGACCGAACATCAAGAGCGATTCAATCGACACCCCACCGGTCACCACGGCCCAACCGATCATCGGCGGGAAGGCCCCCGCCGCGCCGCCAATGACGATATTCTGCGGCGTCGAGCGTTTGAGCCACATGGTGTAAATCACCGCGTAGAAAAAGATCGTGAAGGCCAGAATACCGGCTGCAACCCAGTTGGTCGCCAGGCCCAACATCGCCACCGACATGACCGAGAGCGCGATACCGAGGCCCAGCGCCTCACCCGGCGCAACCTTGCCCGATGGAATCGGCCGCCCGGCGGTGCGTTTCATCACCCGGTCGATATCGGCATCATACCACATGTTCAGCGCGCCCGAGGCACCGGCCCCGATGGCAAGAAACAAGATCGCAGCAAAGCCGATCATCGGCGGCACCGATCCCGGCGCTACCAAAAGGCCGACCAGCCCCGTGAGAACACGACCAAAGACATCACGCGCGGTTTCAGAAGCGCAACGTAGTCGCCAAACTGGGCTTCCCCAGTCTGGGCGGCGACCGTATTTGCAGTGGCATCACTCATCAGAGCGCCTATTCGACCGCTGCGAGTTCGATATAGGCGGGCGCACGGGTCCCAGTGGAGGCAAATTGCTGCGCCTCTCCGGCCAGCCAGGCGTCATATTCCTCGGGCGTCACGGCAAAAACAGTGATCGGCATATAGGCGTGGTTCACGCCGCAAAGCTCGGAACACTGACCGAAATAGATGCCCTCCTGGCCCGGATCGACTTCAAACCACAGTTCCGCCAAGCGGCCCGGCACGCCATCTTGCTTCACGCCAAAGGCGGGAATGGTCCAGGAATGGATCACATCGGCGGCGGTCACCTGCATGACAATGGTCTGCCCCGTTGGAACGACAACGGCGGTATCGGTGGCCAGAAGATATTCGTCTTGGCTATAGCCGAATTCTTCCAACTCGTCTTGGGCCAGCATGAAGCTTTCGAACTCAAGGCCCTCTTCGGGATACTCATAGCCCCAGTACCACTGATAGCCCGTCGCTTTGATCAAGACATCGGCTTCCGGGATGGTCTGCTGCTTGAACAGCACGGGCAAGGAAAACCCGCCGATCACGAAGAGGATCACGAGAGGCACAACCGTCCAGGTGATCTCGATCTTTGTGTTATGGGTAAAGGTCGCCGGTTCCGGGTTGGCGCGCTCATTGTGGCGCAGGATGGTCCAAGCCAAAAGCGCCACGACGAACAGCACAATTGCTGTGATGATCACCAGGAGGAAGTTGTCGAGCGCTTGCAGTTCACGCGCCAATTCGGTCGCAGGTGGTTGAAAATTCACGCCGCCGGGCACCGGCGCGCCGCGAATCTCTAGGCCTTCGCCCACGCTTTGCGCGCTGGCGGCCGTGGCCATAAGTGTTGCACCAAATCCGGCCCAGAGACCGTTCATCTTCGTCCGAAGTGCCATTCCGAATTGTCCTGTATTCGCGAGGCCACCTGAGCAGGGCCAGATTGCATCCCGTTGCGTTCCAAGTTCGGTGAACCATATAGAGCGATAGGATTCAAGGCAGTGGTGAAAAATGTCTCACCTATGCAGATTGTTTTTGGTCCGCGGGCGAAGCTTTTGCCCTCCCGACCGGCCCATTTGAGGAGGCATCATGACTCAAGCCACACCGTTTCGCCCCTTTGAAACCTTGCTCGACGAGGCCGCCGCGCTGCGCATTTTGCGCGCGGCCACCGCCGGGGCCGAGGATGGCGAGTTGTTTTTGGAGCGGCGACGCTCGGAGATGTTGGTGTTTGACGACGGACGCGTGAAAACCGCGAGTTATGACGCGGGCGAAGGATTTGGCCTGCGCGCCGTGAATGGCGAGGTTGCGGGCTATGCCCATTCGACCGAGATTTCCGAGGCCGCACTCACCCGTGCGTCGGAAACCGCGCGGCTGGCCGTCGGCGATGGCGGCGGGGTCTTGGCCGACGCGCCGAAAGGCACCAACCGCAAGCTCTACACCGATGACGACCCGATGAGTGGGGCGGAGTTTTCCGTGAAGCTCGACACCCTGCAGGAGATCGACGCCTTTGCCCGTGCCCTTGATCCGCGCGTGGTGCAGGTTTCTGCATCGATGGGTGCGAGCCTTCAAGAGGTCGAAATTCTACGCCCTGAAGGTACACGGGTGGCCGATATCCGGCCCATGGTGCGCCTGAATGTCAGCATCATCGTCGAAGAAAACGGTCGCCGCGAATCCGGGTCGGCGGGTGGCGGCGGGCGCATTGGCCTTGTCGGACTTCTGGAGCGGGATCATTGGGAAGATGTGGCCCGCGAAGCGTTGCGGATCGCGGTGGTGAACCTCTCGGCCGTTCCTGCCCCGGCGGGTGTGATGGACGTGGCGCTTGGGCCCGGTTGGCCCGGTATTTTGCTGCATGAAGCCGTTGGCCACGGGCTGGAGGGTGATTTCAATCGCAAGAAGACCTCCGCCTTTGCGGGGTTGATGGGGGAGCAGGTCGCCGCCAAAGGCGTCACCGTTCTGGATGATGGCACGATCCCCGACCGGCGCGGCTCGATCACCGTGGATGATGAGGGCACACCGTCCGGTAAGAATGTCCTGATCGAGGATGGCGTGTTGGTGGGCTATATGCAGGATCGGCAAAACGCCCGGCTGATGGGGGTGGAGGCCACCGGCAATGGACGGCGAGAAAGCTTTGCCCATATCCCAATGCCGCGGATGACCAACACGTATATGTTGGGTGGCGAGGCCGACCCCGGCGATATCGTGGCCGATGTCAAAGATGGGATTTACGCGGTCGGATTTGGCGGCGGACAGGTCGACATCACCAATGGCAAATTCGTGTTCAGCTGCACCGAGGCCTATCGGGTCGAAAACGGCAAAGTTGGCGCACCGGTTAAAGGCGCGACGTTGATCGGCGATGGGGCCACAGCACTGAAGCAGGTCCGAGCCATCGGTAACGACATGAAACTTGATCCCGGCATGGGCAATTGCGGCAAGAATGGCCAATGGGTGCCAGTAGGTGTGGGGCAGCCCACGCTGTTGATCGGCGGGCTAACTGTCGGCGGTTCAGCAGCCTAAGACGACCCGCACGCATCTAACCAAGCCGACCGCAAATCCAGGCGTCGCGGTGGTCTGCATGACCCGCACCGACGTACGAACCGCGCGCGCAGCGCGCCATGCCCAACGCGCGCAGGCCAAAGGCCGAGCGGGGCGGGAGCGACCCCTCCCCTCGTAACGCTCCCTTAACCAATTTTCAGCTAGCGTGCCGAGCATGCATATGGAGCTAGACCCGGGCTTTGCCGAGCCGCCCGTGGGGTTCACCCCCGCCCCCAGCCAGGACAGCCGGGATCGGCTGGCACGGCTGCAACTGATGCGCTCCCGCCGGGTCGGCCCGGTGACATTCCAACGGCTGCTCGCCGATCACGGCTCCGCAGCAGCCGCCCTCGACGCTTTGCCCGAAATCGCTGTGGCCGCAGGTGTCGATACATACGCCATCTGTCCCGAGAGTGTGGCGCTGGCCGAGATGAAAGCGGCCAAACGTGCTGGCGCTCAGATGTTGTGTTTGGGCGATGACGCATACCCGGCCCGTCTGGCCAGCCTGTCCGACGCGCCGCCAGTTCTCTGGGCGCTTGGCGATACGACGCTGTTGCAGCGGCCCATTATCGCGGTGGTCGGCACGCGCAACGCCTCCTCTCTTGGCGCCCGGATGGCCCGGCGCTTGGCGGCAGATCTGGGCGCGGCGGGCTATGTAGTGGTCTCCGGCTTGGCGCGCGGGATCGATGCCTTGGCGCATGCCGCAACAGTGGAGACCGGTACAATCGGAGTCCATGCCGGTGGCCTAGATGTGATCTACCCGGCGGAGAACACCAAACTGGCCCAGGATATGGCCAAAACCGGCGTGCGGCTGAGTGAACAGCCCTTCAGCCTCGACCCGCAAGCCCGCCATTTCCCGCGCAGGAACCGGATCGTCCCCGGTCTGGCACAAGCGGTCGTTGTCGTCGAAGCCGCAACCCGCTCCGGCTCGCTCATCACAGCGCGCTTGGCGCTGGAGCAGGGCCGCGATGTACTGGCGGTGCCTGGCCATCCGATGGACACACGCGCGGCGGGGTGCAACCTCCTGATCCGCGACGGCGCGACCCTTGTGCGCAGTGTCGAAGACGTGTTGGAACAGATCGGCACGCCAGATCCGCAAACCGCACTGCCGCTCGCGGCTCCTGCGTCCGCCCCGGCCCCTGAACCGATGACCGTGCCCGGCAAGGCGATAGGCCACGACGACCTGACCAACCGTATCTTGACGCAGCTCGGCCCCTCCCCCACCGCCGAAGATCAGTTGATCCGCGATCTTGGTTTGCCAGCATCAGACATCACCCGGGCGCTGGCCCAAATGGAGTTGGCTGGCAATATCGAACGTCGCCCTGGTGGCTTGTTGACGCGGGCAAGTTAGCAGCCCCACTCACTCAGAAGCCCGCCGTAGTGCTTACAATCATATGCCCACCACCACACATCTGTCGCGCCGATCACAAACTCAACGACCTCCCACCGCGCCGGGCTCTGGTAGAAGAAGGCCTCAATCCGCGGGCCATCGATTGTGTCCAACGGAAGACCATCGCGCAGCACCATCGGCGTGGTTTCCATGTCAATCGGCGCTCCCATCGGGCGCTGCGCCGCCACGCGGGCAAAAGCACGATCACCATCGACCTGCAGCGAGGTAACAACGAACTCAACCGGCGCGCCAAGATCATATTCGACGAGCGGTCGGAGCGTATCGAGCAACGCCCCCGCAAAGCCGAACCAGGTGGCAAATCCACCGGCTCCGCCGACGCCGGCAAAACACAAATCATCGCCATGAGAACCAAGAAGAACCGCATCGTAAAACCCTCGCAAGCAGCACGCGGCGAGTGTGTCGCAGCCGATCACGGATTGACAAGCCCGACCAAGCCACCACATGTTCCGCCGCCATACCATGTCTTTGATTGAAGGTCTTTTTCATGCCCGTCGTCGTTGTCGAATCTCCTGCTAAGGCCAAGACAATAAACAAATATTTGGGCGATGATTATACGGTGCTCGCCTCCTATGGCCATGTGCGCGACCTGCCACCAAAGGACGGCTCGGTCGATACGGAAGCCGGATTCGAGATGCTGTGGGAGGTTGGCAGCGACTCGAAAAAACACGTCAAAGCCATCGCCGATGCGTTGAAAGACGACAACAATCTGATCCTCGCAACCGACCCGGACCGCGAAGGCGAAGCGATCAGTTGGCATCTGGAAGAGGCGCTCCGCAAACGCAAGGCGATTAAGAAAGACACCCCGGTCAGCCGGGTGGTCTTTAACGCGATCACCAAGAGTGCTGTGACAGACGCGATGCAAAACCCGCGCGAAGTCGATATGGAACTGGTCGAGGCCTATCTGGCGCGCCGCGCGCTGGATTATCTGGTGGGGTTCAACCTGTCGCCGGTTCTTTGGCGGAAACTGCCGGGTGCAAAATCGGCGGGTCGGGTACAATCGGTCTGTCTACGCTTGATCGTCGAGCGCGAGATGGAGATCGAGGCGTTCAAACACCGCGAGTATTGGTCGGTGAAGGCCGTTCTCGACACGCCGCGCGGGCAGAGTTTTGAGGCACGTCTGACGGTTCTCGGCGGCAAGAAGCTTGAGAAATATGATCTTGAAACGGCGGCGGCGGCCTCCTTGCTGTTAAAGCCGTCTCGTCCCGCGATCTGGCGGTGCAATCGGTCGAAGCAAAACCGGCCAACCGCAACCCCGCCGCGCCGTTCATGACCTCGACCTTGCAGCAGGAGGCCAGCCGCAAATTCGGCATGGGCGCGCGCCAGACGATGAGCGCGGCGCAGCGGCTCTATGAGGCCGGCCACATCACCTATATGCGGACCGACGGGATCGACATGGCCCCCGAGGCGGTCACCGCGGCGCGCGATGCAATCAAAGATCGGTATGGCGAGGCCTACGTTCCGAAATCCGCCCGTGTGTACAAGAATAAGGCCAAGAATGCACAAGAAGCGCATGAATGTATCCGACCGACGGATATGGCCAAGGCGCCCGACGATATCCGGCTGTCCGAAGACGATCAGAAGAAACTCTACGGACTGATCTGGAAACGCACGATTGCGAGTCAGATGGAGGCCGCCCGGCTAGAGCGGACCACGGTCGATATCGGTTCGGCAGATGGCGAGGTCGTGCTGCGCGCGACGGGGCAGGTCGTGCTCTTTGACGGCTTCCTCAAGGTCTATGAGGAAGGCCGCGACGATGTGCAGGACGAAGATGACAAACGCCTGCCGCAGATCATGCAGGGCGAGATGGTCAAACCGGTCGCAGCGGCGCTAGAGGCGGAGTTCGCCAAAGCCGCCAGCGACGGCGACGCGGTGATCGAAGACGACAGCCAGGGCGATTTGCGTCAGAACGGCGGCGGTGTGCTCTCCGCCGATGGCGCGGTCTTGGGGCAGCAGCATTTCACCCAACCGCCACCGCGCTATACCGAGGCCACTTTGGTCAAACGGATGGAAGAGTTGGGCATTGGGCGACCCTCGACCTACGCGTCCATCGTCACGACGATCCAGGATCGCGGTTATGTTCTGAAAGACAAAAACCGGCTGATCCCAGAAGACAAAGGCCGCTTGGTGACGGCGTTCCTGACCAATTACTTCCGGCGTTATGTCGGGTATGATTTCACCGCCGGCTTGGAGACCCAGCTCGACGAAGTCAGCGCCGGCGACCGGGATTACAAGGACGTGCTGGATCGATTCTGGCGCGATTTCAAAGCCGCGATTGATGAGACCGCCGATCTCCGCATCGGCGAGGTGTTGGAAAAGATCAACGAGGTGCTGGAGCCGCATCTCTTTCCGGCCAAAGAAGACGGCAGCGACCCGCGGCTTTGCCCGAATTGCGGCGAGGGGCGGCTCTCGATGCGAACAGCGCGGTCTGGCGGAGCGTTCATTGGCTGCTCCAACTATCCTGAGTGCCGCTACACCCGCGCCTTCGCGCCGCCGGGTGAGGGAGATGAGGCGCAGGCCGATGAGCGGATGTTAGGCGTGGATCCTGACACCTCCTTGCCCGTGCATCTGAAAACCGGACGCTTTGGGCCTTACGTGCAATTGGGCGAGGTCACGGAAGAAGAGAAAAAGCCGAAACGCGGCTCTCTGCCCAAGGGTTGGGATCCGGCGACCATCGATTTCGAGAAGGCGATGAGGCTGCTCAGCCTGCCGCGCGAGGTGGGCAAACATCCCGAAGATGGCGAGATCGTCGAGGCGGCGATTGGCCGTTACGGGCCGTATGTCAAACACGGACGGATTTATGCGAACCTGCCGGAGGTGGACGAGGTTTGGTCGATCGGGATGAACCGGGCCGTCGAACTGATCGCCGAGAAAGCGGCCAAACGCGGCGGGCGCGGTGCAGCGCAACCGCCTCTACATGAGTTGGGCGAACATCCTGAACATGGTGGTCCAGTGAATGTGATGGACGGGCGCTACGGGCCGTATGTGAAATGGGAGAAGGTGAATGCCACGATCCCGAAAGGCACGGAACCTGCGGATGTAACCATGGACATCGCCGTTCAGTTGATCGCAGAGCGTCAAGCCAAAGGCGGCAAAAAACGGACCACGCGAAAAAAAGCAAGCTAGGCCACAACGGCGGAACCGGAATTTTCCAAAAATTCCGAACAAATTCCTTCCAAAGGAATTTGGCACCCACCGCTTGGTTAGGGGTTGATCTGGCAGAGCCGCGCCCCAATGTTAAGAGGCATAACATTCACTGACCAACCCGATTGACGCGTAGATGATCCTCTCAGATTTCCTCAAAGCTCTTGGCCAACTCTCTGATCGCCGGTTTCTTGGTGTTCTAGGCCTGGGGATCGGGCTGACCCTCGGCCTGCTTTTTGCCTTTTATGCCGCCTTCGTCATCCTCATTGGCTGGCTGCTTCCAGAGAGTTTCACCCTGCCCTGGATCGGCGAGATCACCTGGGTCGATAATGCGCTGACCTGGGCGGGCATTCCCTTGATGCTGCTGCTCTCCGTCTTTCTGATGGTCCCGGTCGCGTCGGCCTTTACTGGCATTTTCCTCGACCGGATCGCCAATGCCGTGGAGGCCGAACACTACCCACATCTCCCCGCGGCCCGGCAAGTCGGGATTATCGAAGGGTTGGGCGACGCTCTGAGATTTCTGGGTGTGATCATCGGCGTCAACTTGGTGGCGCTGATCGCATATCTGTTGATCCCGCCGCTCGCCCCCTTCCTCTTCTGGATCGTGAACGGAATCCTCTTGGGCCGGGAATACGCGCAGATGGTGGCGCTCCGCCGTCACGACGCTACCGGTGCCGCCGCTTTTCGCAGCCGCAACCGATTCACCATCTTCGCTGCCGGCGTATTGATGGCCGTGCCCCTAACGATCCCGGTCGTGAACGTTCTGGTGCCGGTTCTAGGCGCGGCGACCTTCACCCACCTGTATCACCGGCTCAGCGCTGGCCCATCCCGAACCGATTGAACAGGTCAATATCGGCGATTGTGATCGCGCCGCTGATGATGATCCACGCAGCGATGCCCCACAGCACGGCGGCAACCGCCGAGGTCACCAAGAACCGCCGCTTCAGTTGCGGCTTCTCGGGCGCAGACGCATGGGTGCCCTCCGCGACATTCCCCGCCTCGCCTTGCGAGATAAGGCGGATCGGGAGGATCACGAACAGCGTCATAAACCAGATGATCGCGTAGAGGACGATGCCGGTCACAACATTCATCAGACTTGCTCCAACTCAACCAAGGTCCCGGTGAAGTCTTTCGGATGCAGAAACAAAACCGGCTTGCCATGGGCGCCGATTTTCGGCTCGCCGGTGCCCAGAACACGGGCTCCCGCGGCCTGGAGTTGATCGCGCGCGGCAATGATGTCTTCGACTTCATAACAGATATGGTGGATGCCACCCGACGGGTTTTTCTCCAAGAAACCGGCAATCGGGCTGTCCTCGCCAAGCGGGTAGAGCAATTCAATCTTGGTATTCGGCAGTTCGATGAACACAACCGTCACGCCGTGCTCCGGTTCGTCCTGCGGCGCGCCCACTTGCGCGCCGAGCGTCTCACGATATTGCGCCGAGGCGGCCTCGAGATCGGGCACTGCAATGGCGACATGGTTCAGGCGTCCGATCATGGGGCATTCCTTTTCGACAAATCCTGGCTGTTGATATGGCGTGCGACCGGGCTTTGCCAAGCGTCCCGTCGCCGCGCCTGTCGTGTTTACAGCTTGTCAACCTTACCTGGGTCTAATCATCCAAGGAATCAGCGTTAACCGGGGGCAAATGGACATGGATGATCTTGTTTCAGAACTCGACTTTCGACCGAAACCAACCGCGGCGCGGCCTCTGCTTGGCCTGACCGTCCTTGTGGTCGAGGATAGCCGCTTTGCATCCGAAGCGCTGCGATTGCTCTGTCTAAGATCGGGCGCCAGGATTCGCCGCGCGGATTGCCTGACCTCGGCGCGGCGGCATTTGGCGGTTTACAGGCCCTCGGTCGCGATCATCGATTTGGGCTTACCGGATGGATCGGGTCTGGATCTGATTGCCGAGATGGATGGCGTGCAACCACGTGTGCCTGTGATCTTGGCGACCTCCGGTGCGGAGCGTGAGGCCGCGGCGAAATCAGCGGCCGCCGCTGGAGCAGATGGGTTCCTCCCGAAGCCGATGGAAACGCTGGCCTATTTTCAGGCGGAGATCCTGCGCCATCTGCCAGCGACATTGCACCCCAAAGGCCCGCGTCCGGCCGCAGAGGACCGGGTTCAGCCCGACACCCTCGCCTTTCGTGAGGATTTGACTCATGCGATGGAGCTGCTGGAGCTCGATAGCCCGCCAATGGCCTATTTGAGGCCCTTTTTGTTGGGTGTCGCGCGCGCCGCCCGTGACGCCCGGCTGGAAGATGTCATCGTGCGATCAAGCGGCCAGTTGGCGCAACCCGAGCGTGCCAATCTCCGCACGATGCTGTCAGATCGTATCCAACATGTGGCCGCTGTCTGACTGCGACCAACGATGCCGGGTTCAGGTTAGGTCTTCGCAAGTGCAGGGTCGGAACTGACCCGCACAAGGCGGGTCAAATCGGCCAGCCGCTCCCGCTGCTGACCCTCTGCATCGAAGTTACTTGGCGCAAGCCAGGCGTTGAATGCCTCCTTTAACGCTGGCCATTCTGCATCAATCGCCGCGAACCAAGCCGTGTCGCGATTGTGACCCTTGATCACGGCGGCTTGGCGAAAAACCCCCTCAAAAGAGAATCCCAGACGCTCCGCCGCGCGGCGAGACCCAAGGTTCAGCGCGTTGCATTTCCACTCATAGCGCCGATACCCGGCCTCGAAGGCCCATTTCATCATCAGATACATCGCCTCGGTCGCGGCGCGGGTGCGCTGAAGCGCTGGCGAGAAATTGATATGACCAACCTCGATAGTGCCCATCTCCGGCGTGATCCGAAGATAACTTGCGACGCCGCCGAGTTGCCCAGTTTCGCGGTTTTCAATTGCATAAAACAGCGCGTCGGGTCCCGCTTCGACCTCGCGCACCCATCTGTGATAGGCGGCCGCCGAGGAAAACGGGCCATAAGGCAAATAGTCCCAAATCGCATCGCTGACTGAGTTTGCGCGGTGCAGATTGGCGGCATGGGCATCCGCGCGAAGCCGCATCAGGCGCGCATACCGCCCGGACAACTCCGCCCCCTCTGGCACGGGTGGGGGACGGAACCCGCGCACCTCTTGCCCCAATATCTCGGAATTCGACATCGCCCATCCTGCCCTGCTGATCGTATATCAACACGAAAGGCGAAATAGCCCGCGTTGACAAGCCGTTACCGATCACGACGCGCGTCAACCAAACAGCCGCTGGGCGCAACCACCGCCGTCATCGCCGCGCCATCCGTTCGCTCGGCACCATCGTTCAGCATCGCAAGCCGCGCAAAGACGGCCAAATCCTCCGCTACCCGGGCAGACGCCCTCCGATACCATCGGTGATCTCGGCAGCGGCTTGTGCCACCCGTGCGCCAAAGGCATCGACCCGTCGATCGGAAAAACGCGTGCTTGGCCCAGAGATCGACACGCCCGCCACCACTTCCCCTCTCGCGTCATATATCGGCGCCCCAATACACGACATGCCGAGATGGCGTTCTTCCCGATCGAATGACCAGCCGCGGGCTTGGGTCGACACCAAATCGGCCTGCAATTCGGCAAGCGTGGCGAGGGTCTGGTCGGTGAACAACGTCAAATCGATCTGCGATAAGAGACGGGCCTGCCGCGTGGTTGGCAGATGCGCCAAAATCGCTTTGCCGGTGCCGGAGGCATGCATCGGTGTGCGTGTACCCGCGGCAAAAAACGCACGGATCGGATTCTGCGTCTCGATCTGCCCGACAAAAACAACCGCCGCACCATCGGGCACCGCCAGGTTCGCCGTCTCGCCCGTGTCCTGCATCAAGGCACGCATCGCCGGGCGGCTGACATCCGCCAGATTGGTCCGGTTGAGATAAGCCGACCCGGTGCGATAGGCCTCGACGCCAACGGCCCAGGTCTGCGTGGCTTCGTCCAACTCGGCATAACCATTCTGCTGCAAGGTCGCGAGAATCCTGTGCGTCGTCGCCGTGGGAATTGCCAGATCCTCCGACAGATCGGTGAGTGATGCATGATCTTGTTGCGCCAGCGCACTTAGGATCGCCAGCGCCCGATCCAGGGCCTGGATGGTGCCGCCACTGCTGTCTGCGAAGGGCGATTTGGGCCGCCCGCGCGGCTTGCGTTGAATCTCGACCATGTCACGACTTTCCCAATTATGACCTGTTGCATCAGGAGAATAGTATGGTGAAAATATTTTTCAACATTTGTATATCAATGTATATGAAAAAATATATCATGCTGATATTAAAATAAAAAACTTGCCAAAAACAAAAATGAAAAACACTTTCGAAAAAATTGCAAATGCACATCAACCTGCTACAAATCTCCTCACGACGACGGAGGAGACCCGCACCATGTCCGATCAAAACCCACTGTTCATCCCCGGCCCGACCAACATGCCGGACCGTTTGCGCCACGCGATGCAGGTGCAGACTCGTGATCATCGCGCGCCAGATTTTGTCGAGACGTTGATGCCGGTCTTGGATGGCTGCAAAACCGTCTTCGGCACCACCGAGGGCCGCGTGATCACTTTCCCCGCATCGGGCACAGGTGGCTGGGAGGCCGCGATCACCAACACGCTCAGCCCCGGCGACACGGTCCTGATCGCGCGGTATGGCATGTTTAGCCATCGCTGGATCGACATGTGCCAACGCCATGGGTTGGATGTGCGGATCATTGAATGTGACTGGGGATCAGGCGCTCCTGCCGACAAGTTCGAGGAGGCCCTCAAAGCCGATAGCATTCATGCGATCAAAGCCGTGCTTGTCACCCACAACGAGACGGCCACAGGCGTGAAATCCGACATCGCCGCCGTCCGCGCCGCAATGGACAGCGCCTCTCACCCCGCGCTGCTCTTGGTCGATTGTGTCAGCTCGCTCGCCTCAATGCCGTTTGAGATGGACGCCTGGGGGGTCGATATCGCCGTCGCTGGCAGTCAAAAGGGCTTCATGCTGGCCACCGGTATGGCGATCTTGGCGGTCAGCCAGAAAGCCCTTGCGGCGATGGATGACGCAACGCTGCCGCGGACCTTCTTTGATTTCCGCGACATGTTGCAGGCCAACAGCACCGGGGGATTTCCCTATACGCCTCCGCTGCAACTGATCCATGGCATGCGCGAAAGCCTGTCGATGCTGTTCGAAGAGGGCCTGGACAATGTTTATGCCCGCCACCACCGCCTTGCCGAAGGCGTGCGCCAAGCCACCCGCGCCTGGGGATTGGACCTGGTCGCGCAATCGCCCGAGCTCCATTCCGACACGGTCAGTGCGATCTATGTGCCTGACGGGTTCGACAGCAACGTCCTGACCGACCATGCGTTCAACGCCTATGGGGTCAGCTTCGGCGTCGGCCTTGGGCAGATGAATGGCAAAGCCTTCCGTATCGGGCATCTGGGCGCCCTGACCGATGTGATGGTCTTGTCCGGCCTAGCCACGATCGAGATGGCGATGGCTGATCTCAACTATCCCATCGAGTTGGGCGACGGGGTGTCGGCGGCACAGGAGTATTTCCGGCAATCGTGGGACACCGCGCTGAAATCCGCCGCATGACAGGACGAGGAGACCGTAGAGATGACTGATCAACTGCCCCGTTTCGAAGATGTGGTTGCCGCGCATAAACGCATCGCGCCGTATATCCATCGCACGCCCGTCCTCACCTCAAGCTATTTCAACGAACTCACTGGTGCCGAACTGTTCTTCAAATGCGAGAACTTCCAAAAAGCCGGAGCGTTCAAGGTACGCGGCGCGTCAAATGCCGTGTTTGGGTTGGATGAGGCCCAAGCCGCGAAAGGCGTCGCCACGCATAGCTCCGGCAATCATGCGCTGTCGCTCAGCTATGCCGCCGGCCGCCGGGGGATCCCCTGCCATGTGGTGATGCCACGCACCGCCCCCGAGGCGAAAAAGGCCGCCGTGCGCGGCTATGGCGGCATCATCACCGAATGCGAACCCTCGACCAGCAGCCGCGAAGAGGTGTTCGCCAAGGTCCACGCCGAAACCGGCGCCGATTTCGTACACCCTTACAATGATCCGCGGGTCATTGCCGGGCAAGGCACCTGCTCGCGGGAACTGGTTGAGCAGGTCACCGATCTGGATGCGGTCATCGCGCCGATTGGCGGTGGCGGGATGATTTCAGGCTGCTGCCTGACCCTGTCGAATATCGCGCCGACGATCGAGATTTACGCAGCCGAGCCAGAGCAAGCTGACGATGCCTATCGGAGCTTCAAAGCCGGGCACATCATCGCCGATGACGCCCCGGTCACGATTGCCGATGGGCTGAAAGTGCCGCTGAAAGAGAACACCTGGCACTTTGTCAGCAATCACGTGACGGACATTCTGACAGCTTCCGAGCAAGAGATCATCGACGCGATGAAGCTGACTTGGCAGCGGATGAAGATCGTCATGGAGCCGAGCTGCGCAGTGCCGCTCGCGACGATCCTGAAGAACCCGGAGGTGTTCCGGGGTAAGCGTGTCGGTGTGATCATCACCGGCGGGAATGTGGATATGGACAAGTTGCCCTGGATGTTGGGCTGAGGAGGGTAAGATCATGAATACCAATGTGAAAATCGAAGAGCTTGAAGTCGGCTACGACATCCCTGCCGCAATCGGCATGGACGAAGCGGATATTCAAACGCCAAGCCTTTTGCTCGATCTGGATGCGCTGGAGCGCAACATCAAAAAGATGGGCGATTACGCCAAGGCGCATGGAATGCGGCACCGGGTGCATGGCAAAATGCACAAATCCGTCGATGTGGCGCAGTTGCAAGTCGACCTGGGCGGGCCTGCGGCGTCTGCTGTCAGAAAGTGTCTGAGGCGGAGGTTTTCGCCCGGGGCGGCATCAAGGATGTTCTGGTCTCCAACCAAGTGCGCGACCCTGCCAAGATCGACCGTCTGGCCCGGCTGCCCAAACTCGGCGCCCGCACGATCTGCTGCGTTGACGATCTGGCCAATGTTGCGGATTTGTCGGCGGCGGCCGTCAAGCACGGGACCGAGATCGAATGCCTGGTCGAGATCGACTGCGGCGCGGGCCGCTGCGGTGTGACGACAACGCCCGAGGTGGTCGAGATCGCCAAGGCGATCGACGCAGCCGACGGCCTGAAATTCGCGGGCATCCAAGCCTATCAGGGCGCCATGCAGCACATGGACAGCTATGACGACCGCAAAGCCAAGATCGATATCGCGGTGGCGATGGTGAAAGACGCGGTCGATACGCTGAAAGCCGATGGCATCGAATGCGATATCGTTGGCGGCGGCGGCACCGGATCTTACTATTTCGAAAGCAATTCGGGCGTTTACAATGAGCTGCAATGTGGCAGCTATGCGTTCATGGATGCCGATTACGGGCGTATCTTAGACCAAGAGGGCAAGCGCATTGACCAAGGTGAGTGGGAGAACGCTCTGTTCCTGCTGACCTCGGTGATGAGCCATGCCAAAGCCGACAAAGCCATCGTCGATGCCGGTCTCAAGGCGCAATCGGTGGATAGCGGGCTCCCCTTCGTTTTTGGGCGCACCGATGTCGAATACGTGAAATGTTCCGATGAACACGGCGTTGTTGCCGATCCGCAAGGCGTCCTCGGCATCAATGAAAAACTACGCCTCGTGCCCGGCCATTGTGACCCGACCTGCAACGTCCATGATTGGTATGTCGGCGTGCGTGGCGGCAAAGTGGAAACGCTCTGGCCGGTCTCGGCGCGCGGCAAAGCCTATTGAGACGACCCTCGAGGGGCGACGCTCTCTCCCCGCCCCTCTGTCGGCTGGCGCGTTCATGATCCGCGCCAGCCGCACACACTGCCTGTGACAGGAGCAAGACAATGAACGACATGACCCAGGCCCAAACCGATGGGCTGATCATCGTATCCGAGGAGATCTGTCAGCAGGTCATCGGACGCCAAGATGCCTTCGATGCGGTGGAGGCCGTCTTTGGCGCCATGGCCAAGGGCGACGCCTATAACTTCCCGGTGATCCGCGAGGCGATTGGCCATGCCGATGCGCTTTACGGCTTCAAGTCCGGGTTTGACCGGGCGGGGCTGGCCTTGGGGCTGAAATCCGGCGGTTATTGGCCTGGCAATGCCGATAAAGGCCTAACCAATCACCAATCGACGGTGTTTCTGTTCGACCCCGATACTGGCAAGCTGAAAGCGCTGGTGGGTGGCAATTATCTGACTGCGCTTAGAACGGCAGCTGCATCCTCAGTCTCGATTGCCCATCTTGCGCGAAAAGACGCCAAGGTCTTGGGCATGGTCGGCGCCGGTCATCAGTCGGCCTTCCAACTCCGCGCCGCCGCCGAGCAGCGTGATTTTGAGAAGGTCGTGGCCTGGAACCCGCATCCTGAGATGTTGCCGAAATTGGGCGAAGTTGCGACCCAGATCGGTCTGGAGTTCGAGGCCGTCGACCGGGATCAGTTGGGGGCCGAAGCCGATGTGATCATCACCATCACCTCGGCCTTCGAACCGCTCATGATGGCGTCCCAAATCAAACCCGGCACGCATATCGCCTGCATGGGCACCGATACGGTCGGCAAGCAAGAGGTCGATCCGGCGCTTCTGGCGGCGGCCACGGTCTTTACCGATGAAGTTGCGCAGTCCATCAGCCTGGGCGAGGCGCAGCATGCCATCGCGCAAGGCCTGATCGCCGAAGCGGACATCACGCCCATTGGCAATGTCATCAACAGCGCGCATCCGGGGCGGTCCAGCGCCGATGAAATCACGCTCTTCGATGGCACAGGCGTCGGGTTGCAAGACCTTGCGGTTGCCTCCGTCGCCGCCGATCTGGCAGCCAAGGCAGGAACCGCGACGCGCGTGGCGCTCTAGGCACGATGCTCCTTCCAAAGAAAAAGGCGCGCCAGGATCGGCGCGCCTTTTGTCTTTCTAGTCAGGTGGCCTAGTCCTGCGGCAGCACGCGCAGGCCCAGCTCCATCAACTGGTCACTGGTCGGGTCCGACGGCGCCTGCATCATCAGGTCTTCGGCACGCTGGTTCATCGGGAAGAGGATAACCTCCCGGATATTCGCGGTATCGGCCAGAAGCATCACGATCCGGTCGATCCCGGCGGCGCAACCGCCATGCGGCGGCGCGCCATATTGGAACGCGTTGACCAGGCCGCCAAAGCGGTTGCGCACCTCGTCTTCACCATATCCGGCCAGTTCAAACGCCTTGAACATGATCTCGGGCTTGTGGTTCCGGATCGCGCCCGAGACCAGCTCATAGCCGTTGCAGGCCAGGTCATATTGATACCCCAGCACCTCCAGCGGGTCGCCATCCAGCGCCGCCGCGCCGCCTTGCGGCATCGAGAACGGGTTATGCGAGAAATCGACCTTGCCGGTTTCCTCATCGGCCTCATAGAGCGGGAAATCGACGATCCAGGCAAAGGCGAAGCGGTTCTGTTCGGTCAGACCAAGCTCATCCCCGATCACCACCCGCGCCCGACCGGCGACACCCTCGAATTGCGACGGTTTACCGGCGAGGAAGAAGGCCGCATCGCCCACACCCAGCCCAAGCTGCTGCCGGATGGCTTCGGTGCGTTCCGGGCCGATGTTTTTGGCCAATGGGCCCGCGGCTTCCATGCCGTCGCCCTGGTCGCGCCAGAAGATATAGCCCATGCCCGGCAGGCCCTGCTCCTGGGCGAATCTGTTCATCCGGTCGCAGAACTTGCGGCTGCCGCCGGTCGGGGCCGGGATCGCGCGGACCTCGGTCCCCTCTTGTTCCAAGAGCTTGGCGAAGATCGCGAAGCCGGAACCGCGGAAATGGTCGCTGACCACCTGCATCTTGATCGGGTTGCGCAGGTCGGGCTTGTCAGTGCCATACCAGAGCGCCGCATCCTTGAAGGAGATCTGCGGCCATTCCTGATCGACCTTGGCCCCGTTGCCGAACTCTTCGAAAACGCCCGCAATCACGGGCTGGATCGTGTCAAACACATCCTGCTGTTCAACAAAGCTCATTTCCATGTCGAGCTGATAGAAGTCGGTCGGCGCGCGGTCGGCACGCGGGTCTTCGTCGCGGAAGCAGGGCGCGATCTGGAAATACTTGTCGAAGCCCGAAACCATCAGAAGCTGTTTGAACTGCTGCGGCGCCTGGGGCAGCGCGTAGAATTTGCCGGGATGCAGGCGCGAGGGCACCAGGAAGTCGCGCGCGCCTTCGGGGCTGGACGCGGTGATGATCGGTGTCTGGAACTCGCGGAAGTTGATCTCCCACATCCGGCGGCGCATGGAGGCCACCACATCAGAGCGGAGCTTCATACTCTCCTGCATCTTCTCGCGCCGCAGGTCGAGATAGCGGTATTGCAGGCGGGTTTCCTCTGGGTACTCCTGATCGCCAAACACCTGCAGCGGCAGGTCGCCCTCGATGCCGCCCAACACTTCCATATCGCGGATGAACACCTCGATCTCGCCGGTTGGCAGCTTTGTGTTGATCAGGCTCGCGTCACGGGCCTTCACCGTGCCGTCAATACGCACGCAGTATTCCGAGCGCAGTTTCTCGACCTCGTCGAACACCGGGCTGTCCGGGTCGCAGAGCACCTGCGTGATCCCGTAGTGGTCGCGCAGGTCGATAAAAACCACGCCGCCGTGATCTCGCCGCCGATGGACCCAACCCGAGAGGCGGACAGTCTCACCCACATGGGCGGCGTTCAATTCGGCGCAGGAATGGCTGCGATAGGCGTGCATCTGGGGCGTCCTTCGGGTGCGTTGAGCGTCGCGCCGATACACCTTGCGCAGGCGGCGAAGTCAACCCCGGCGACAGCCAAGCACATTGCGAATGGCATCGGCGGAAAACGGGGCGACGGCCCGGGCAGTCAAACCGCCATCTGCGGCAAGCACCGTCACGATCACTTGGGTCCAATCGGCATTGGCGGTGACGATCTCGGGGCCGTCGCCGCAATGGCGGATGCCGCCGGTGATGAAATCTTCGCCGATCCGGTGATTGGTCACGCCGCTGGCCGCCGCGATCTCCGTTAGGTCGCCGCCGCCCTGCCCGTCCGGGCGATAGGTCCAAATCCGCAAAGTGCGCGCCAGATGCGGCCGGTCGATATAGGCGATGTCTTGCAGCCCGTCGCCGTTCAGATCCGCCACGCCAATCGGGGCCAGCCAGCGATTGCGCCGCCCGATATAAGGCGTCGCCGCGATGAGTGCCAAAGACTCCCCGTCGCCCGCATCGCCATAGATCGCAAACTGCGCGCCCTGATCCCGGTGGCTGCGCACCACGATCACCTCGGCCGCCCCATCCCCGTCCAGGTCGCGCAGACGGGGCGCAAGATCTTCAAAAACATGGGCATCATCAAGCCGGACGGTGAGCACCGCGCAGCTATTGGCGGCTGTCGGGGATGAGACCCAAAGCTCACTCGCCTCGATCTGATCGCCGAGCACCCCATGGGCATAACGTGTTGTCGGACCGTCAAACCACGCGCGGTAAATCCCGGTGCCGTCATGTTCGACGACACTCTCGGGCATCTCGGTCATCGTATGGGGCGCGACAGTGCAGGCCAGCGACACGGCTGGCGCAAGCGCCAACCCGAGCCCCAAAAGCGCGCCCCGCAGCATCAGATTTGCTTCTCAGGCATTTGCACGACCAGCCCATCCAACTCGTCGGTCACCTTTACCTGGCAGGTCAGGCGCGAGCGCTCGGGGTTCGGCTCAAAGGCAAACTCCAGCATATCCTCTTCCATCGGGTCGACGGCTGGCAATTTCGCGACCCAATCGGGATGCACATAGACGTGGCACGTCGAACAGGCGCAGGCACCGCCGCAATCGGCCTCGATCCCCGGCACGTTGTTGTCGCGCGCGCCTTCCATCACGGTCAGCCCGTTGGCCACCTCCACCACATGCTCGGTGCCGTTATGTTCGATATAGGTGATCTTCGCCATGTCTTGCCTTTGTCGCTAGAAGCTCTGTTTCGCCTTAGGTAGCGACGTTGAGACGCCCTTTCCAGTCACAATCCACATGGGCCAGAACCAGCGGAACTGCGGCATAGCAGACGCAGTTGCAGGCCGCCGCAACGCGAGGTGCTTTCGCGGCGCGCCAAAACCAAGTAAATTGCCGCAAAACCGGATCAACCGGGCAGGAAAAATCGAGCTGTGACACCCCGTTTCTCCCTTCTGGGCCTTTTGGCTGTGGCTGCCTGCGGCGCTGTGGAAGCACCCGATATCACAGGGCTGATCGCGCCCAATACAGTGGAGGTCAGCCGCGGCATGGGCCCGCCCGGCGCCGACCCCAACGCTTGTTATGGCCGCGAAACGACGCCCGCCGTGATCGAAACGGTCACCGATCAGGTGATGCTGCAACCGCCAGAGATCAACAGCGCCGGTCAGGTCTTGCAACCCGCCGTGTTCATGACCGAAACCCGGCAGCAGATCGTGCAGGGCGGCGCGAGTTATGGTTTGAGACCCCCTGCCAAGCCGAGATCCGCGACCCGGATTTCATCGCCAGCTTGCAACGGGCCTTGGCGGCGCGCGATCTTTATCGGGGCCCGGCAAACGGTGTCATGGACGCACGCACCCGGCGCGCCATTCGTGCCTTCCAAGAGCCGCAGGGGCTGAACAGCCCAATCCTGTCCATGGCCGCCGCCCGGCAATTGGGTCTGGTGGTCTGGGATCCGGTGGCTGCCGCTGGTGGCGCGACCGGCGGATAGAAAACCCCTTCGCGGATCGCTCCACGAAGGGTGTGTTTGGATACGAGGCTGGCGCGAGACCGCTAGCCGTCTTCGAGGCTCAACGCCACGAAACGTGGGTTACCATCGCGGCGGATCAGCAGCAGGATGCTTTTCTGCCCGGCATCTTCGGCCTCGCTGACCCGGGTTTCGAAATCACTCACCTCGCTGACCGGCTGTTGGCCCACTTCGGTGATCACATCGCCCGGCATCAAGCCTTTGGTGGCCGCGTCACTTTCGGGCTCGACGCTTTCAATCACCAAGCCACCTTGGACATTCTGCGCATTCAGCTCCTCACGGCGCTCATCGGTCAGAGGCATCAGCGACATGCCCAGAACATCCCCACCAGACGGCGTTGCCGGCGGTTGCCCGGGGATCGTCGGGCTCGCCCCTTCCGCGGTTTCCCGGCGGCCAAGCGTCACCCGCAAGGTTTGCGTTGAGCCATCGCGGAACACCAACATACGCACGGTCTCGCCCACGGGCGCATTGCCCACATTGCGTACCAACTCGCGGGTATCTTGGACATCGACCCCATCAAACGCGAGGATCACATCGCCCACTTCGACACCGGCTTCCATCGCCGGACCGTCCGGCACATCGGTGACGAGCGCGCCACGCGGCTCATCAAGGCCCAAGCCCTCTGCGATATCTGGGGACACGTCCTGAATCCGCACGCCGAGCCAACCGCGACGGGTCTCGCCAAACTCCTGCAACTGATCCACCACACGCGTGACCACGGCCGAAGACATCGCAAAGCCGATCCCGATCGAGCCGCCATTGGGCGACAAGATCGCAGTGTTCACACCAATCACTTCGCCATCAAGGTTGAACAGCGGGCCGCCCGAGTTGCCGCGGTTGATGGCGGCATCGGTCTGAATGAAGTCGTCATAACTACCGGACAACGCGCGTTCGCGCGCCGAAACGATGCCGACAGATACCGAGAAGCCCTGACCAAGCGGGTTGCCCATCGCCATCACCCAATCGCCGACGCGCATCACATCGCTGTCGCCAAAGGGTACGAAGAGCAGAGGCTCATCGGGTTCCACTTTCAGAACCGCGATATCGGTGTTGGGGTCGGTACCGATCACCTCGGCGGGCAGCTCAAAGCCACCCCGAAACTCGATCAAAATCTCGTCGGCGCCTTCGATCACATGGTTGTTGGTGACGATATAGCCGTCTTCGGAAATCACGAAACCGGAACCAAGCGCTTGGCTCCGGCGCGGGGCTTCATCGGAACGGTTGTTGCGGTCCATGAAATCGTTGAAGAAATCCTCCAACGGCGAACCTTCCGGCACCATCGGCTGCGGCCCTGTCCGGCCTGCGACCACGGAGGAGGTTGTGATATTCACGACCGCGTCGCCGACCTGATCGACCAAATCGGCGAAGGTGGCCGGGCGGTTGGCCTGAGCATTGGCGGGCGCGATGCTGGCCATGACGGCCAGAATGGCCATCGCCAAAATCATCGCCATCATCGACACACGATAAACCAGGCTCCGATCCTGGTGGGCGCGAAGGGCCAGGGCACGGGCCTTTGAGCGTTGATGAGCCTGCGGGATGTTCACGGATCGTCCTCCTGTCAGCGTGTTGCGGGCGTCACCCGCATCTTGGCGTATAATATTTGGCCGATTAGGCGCATTATCAACCGCGCATGCGCCGCAAAGCGATCAGATAACCGTCAGCAACCTGTAACATAGGCGTGACGGGAGCTTGCCACCGGTCGCGCGACCGGGCAACGGCGGTTTTCCTGACCTCAGGCCCCAATCGGCGTCAAAGGCTTGCAGCCCAAGAGATCAACACGGCCCCAAAAACGATAGCGGCAAAGCCGATCATCCGGCGCGTTTCCACCGGGATTTGCGTCAAGACGCGCAGCAGGTCCTCCAGACGCGAAGGGGCCAGTGCGAACACCAGCCCCTCAATCACGAGAACCATGCCGACCCCCAATAGGATCGTTGTCAGCATCGGACCCTCTTTATTGCGCAGCCGGGGCGATCGTTCCGGCGGAGCCGCCCAGATATTCGAAGAACTCGCTATCGGGGCTGATCACCATGGTCGAGTTCTGCTGCCGCAGCGCCCGCTCATAGGCGGTCATTGAGCGATAGAATTCGAAGAACTCAGCGTCTTGCCCGAAGGCCTCGGCGAAAATCCGGTTCCGTTCGGCATCGGCCTCACCACGGATAATCTCCGCTTCCCGGTTGGCGTCGGAGACCAGCTCAACCACGGTCCGGTCAGCTTGCGCCCGAACCCGCTGCGCGGCCTCTTCACCGCGGGCGCGTTCATCGGTCGCTTCCCGCTGCCGTTCGGCCTCCATCCGAGAGAAGGTCGCTTGCAAGTTCTGCTGCGGCAGCGCGGTTTGCTTCAAACGCACATCGAGCACTTCCAGACCAAGCGGGATCGCCCGAGCGCGGGCTTGCGTGGTGATCCGCGCCATCAGTTCGGCCCGATCCGCGGACAGGATCGTGTTCGAGGTCACACCATCCGAACCCAGAACCGCCCGAATTTGCGGATTGAGAATAGTTTCCAACCGATCCTCGGCCGTCCGCATGCCCCCGTCCCCGCCGCTTGGCGGAACTGCACCACATCGGTGATCCGGTACCGGGCGAAAGCATCGACCACCAGACGCCGGTCATCCGACGGCGTTACCTCGATCTCCGCGGTGTCGATCGAGAGGATACGGTCATCGTAATAGACCACCTCTTGAATGAACGGGATCTTGAAGTTCAGGCCCGGCTCTTCAATCACCTGGCGGATTTGGCCGAACTGCAGAACCAGGGCCCGCTGACGTTCATCCACGATGAAGATCGAACTGAGCAAACCCACCACAGCAACGATGATGACGGGCAGGATATAGATCATACGGTTCATCAGTTGCTGCTCCCCGTGGTGCTGGCCGTGCCGGGGGCGCGGCGGAGTTCGTTCAAAGGCAGATATGGCACGACGCCATTGCCACCGCCCTCGCCTTGGCTGTCGAGGATCACCAGATCCACGTCGCCGAGAACCCGCTCCATCGTTTCAAGATAGAGCCTGCGGCGGGTCACGTCCGGGGCCTCCCGGTATTCGTTGAGAACCGCGAGGAAACGGCTGGCTTCACCTTCGGCTTCGTTCACGACCTGCGCGCGGTAGCCTTCGGCCTGTTCCAGCACCTGCGCGGCTTCACCCCGGGCGCCGGCGAGCACTTGGTTGGCGTAAGCATCGGCGCGGCGTTCCAACTGGTCCCGCTCTTGTTCAGCGGCCTGAACGTCACGGAAGGCGTCGATCACTTCGTTGGGCGGGTCGGCCCGGTCGAGATTGAGACGCACAATGTTGATACCAGATTCATAGCTGTCGAGCGTGCTCTGGATCAGTTCGCGCACGGTATCGGCAATGATCTCCCGATCCCGGTTCAGAATGGGCGCCAGTTGCGACGCGGCGATCACTTCGCGCATCGCCGATTCCGACACCGCGCGCACGGTGGCGTCCGGATCGCGGAGGTTAAAGAGGAACAAAGCCGGATCGTTGATGTTCCACACCACTTCGAAATCGATATCGACGATGTTTTCATCCGTGGTCAGCATCAAACCCGCATCCGACGTGCCGGACCGGGCGGTGCCGATCGGCTCGGAGCGTTCTGACGTGACCGCGATCACTTCGGCTGTCACCAGCGGCCAGGGCGCGAAGTTCAGGCCGGATTCACCGATGGAGGAGAACTCGCCCAGGAAAAGCTCGACCGACTGCTCTTCGGGCCGAACCGTGTAGAACGAGGCATAGAGCCAGAGACCGATAAGAGCCAAAACACCAATTGCCGCCGAGCCGGGGGTCAGGCGCGGCCCATCGCCGCCACCGGTCCCATTGCCGCGGCCTTTGCCACCGCGTCCGCCCATCAGGACGCGCAATTGCTCTTGGCCTTTGCGGACGATCTCGTCGATCTCTGGGATCTGCTGGCCGTCACCGCCTTGGCCGGGTCTGCGCCCGCCACCTCGGTTGCCATCGTCACCGCCGCGGTTTCCACCACCGCCGCCAGAGCCGCCTCCGCCGCCCCAGGGACCGCCATTATTGCCAGCCATTGATGCCTATTCCCCTCATCATCGCGTCTGTTGCCTGTCTATATGGGGCCTCTTACCCCGATATGCACGGGCAACCTGTGCGTTTTCCAATCGATTTCAAGCCACCCGCATGGGTGTTTTCATCGTCACAAGCTCTTCGGACATTGTTGGGTGTACCGCAACCGTCCGGTCGAAGTCTTCCTTCGTCGCGCCCATTTTAACTGCAATGCCAGCCAGTTGGATCATTTCCCCCGCGCCCGGCGCGACGATATGACAGCCCAAGACCTTACGGCTTTCCTTCGCGACAACCAGCTTCATCAAAACCCGATCCGTGCGCCCGGCAAAGGCCGATTGCATCGGTCGGAACGAGGTGCAGTAGATCTCCACCGGTTCCTGCTCGCGCGCTTCTTCTTCGGTCAGGCCGATGGTGCCCAATTCCGGCTGCGTGAAGATCGCGGACGGGATCAAGTCGTGATCAATCGGCGTCGGGTTGCCTTTGAACACGGTCTCGACAAAGGCCATGCCTTCGCGGATCGCCACCGGCGTCAGTTGCACCCGGTTCGTCACGTCGCCAATTGCGTAGATCGATGGCACCGCCGTTTGGCTATATTCATCAACGACAATCTCGCCGCGACGCCCAACCTCGACCCCGATCTCTTCCAGACCCATATCGGCCGTATTCGGGTTCCGCCCCGTAGCGAACAAGACGGCATCATAAACCGCCTCAGTGCCGTTCGTTGCTTTAACCCAGACCGGCCCACCAGACCCGCTCGTGGCTTGCGCCGCATGTTCCGCCACGGGCGCGCCCATGGCTGCATCGGTGCCGGTGCTTGTATTCGGAATGGTGTGATCTGCGCTCGCCTCGGCCATATCGACGATATTGGTGCCAAGGTGCAGATTAATGCCCTTCTCGCGCATCATCTCGGCCACCAACCCACGCGCCTCGTCGTCGAAGCCGCGCAGGATCTGCGCCCCGCGATAGAATTGCGTCACCTCAACACCGAGCCCATTCATGATGCAGGCGAATTCGCAGGCGATATAGCCACCGCCGATGATCAGCAGACGTTTGGGCAGTTCGGGCAGATGGAAAATGTCGTCAGAAACGATCCCCAGATGCGCGTTTGGCATGTCGGGCCGCACGGGCCGACCGCCGGTTGCCACCAGGATATGCTTCGCCGTCTTCTGCGTCCCATCGGCAAGCTCAACCGTATGGGCATCGGCAAGCCGCGCACGGCTGTCGAAAATCTCGACATTAGAGCCATCCAGAAGGCTGCGGTAAACGCCTTCAAGACGGTCTAACTCGATGTTCAGATGGCCGGAGAACGCGTTCCAGTCAAACGCACCATCCTCCACGTCCCAGCCATAGCTGCGCGCATCCTCGAAGCTCTCGTGATAGCTCGACGCAAAGACCATCAGCTTTTTCGGTACGCAGCCCCGGATCACGCAGGTGCCGCCCATCCGGCTGCTCTCCGCAATCGCAACTTTTGCGCCTTCGGCGGCGGCCACGCGTGCCGCCCGCACCCCGCCGGACCCGCCGCCAATGACGAAGAGGTCGTAATCAAATGCCATCAAAAAAACCCTTCCTAAGCGCCTAATCGGCGGTATCGACAAACAAGTTGTCCGTGTCGATGATTTCGATGCGCTCATGCTCCACCGTGCCATTGTTGATGTCGCGCACTTCCACCGTTCCATCGGTATTGCCGATCACCACGATGTCGCAGATATCGAGGAACAATCCGTTTTCAACCACGCCCGGGATCTGGTTCAAGATCAGGCTCAACTGCTGCGGGTTGGCGATCCGGCGCAGATGCAGGTCGAGGATATAGTTGCCCTCATCGGTGCGGAACGGCTCATTCACGTTCAACCGCAACGAGGATGTGCGCCCCAAAACATCAACATTTGAAAGCATTTCTTCGACCAATGCCTTGGTCGTCTGCCAGCCAAAGGGGATCACCTCGATCGGCAGAGGGAAATTGCCAAGCACATCGACCTGCTTCGTTGGGTCGGCGATCACCACCATCTGATCCGACGCGGTGGCCACGATCTTTTCCTGCAACAGCGCCCCACCACCACCTTTGATCAGGTTCAGGTTCGGGTCATATTCATCCGCGCCATCAATCGTCAGATCAAGCCATTTGACCTCATCCAAAGTCTTGATCGGCACACCGACCTGACGCGCCAACTCGGCGGTTCGGGTCGAGGTCGCAACGCCGGTGACCTTGATGCCATCCTCGCGCACCACCTCACCGAGGCACCGCACCATCCAGGCCGCCGTCGATCCGGTGCCCAGCCCCACGCGCATCCCGTCTTCAACATAGTCAACCGCGCGCTTGGCCGCCACGAATTTGGCGCGATCTATGGGCGAAAGCTCCGCCGTCATGGAGATATCCGTCTTGTTGTGTCAGAAGCTGTTTATAGAAGCCCGCGCGTCGGCGCGAGAGGAAATGGGCCTAAATCAGCGCCGAAATCGCGGCATCAAGAGCGGTCCGGGGCAGGATCACCAACATCCCCGGCCCATCGAATGTCATCTCGACCCGTTTGGTCACCGCTTCGTTCGATGTGCCGATCTGCGCGAGTGGATGAAAATCGATTGGCGCGATGGGCCATCTCAGACCCACAGATGTCCCGCGCAGCTTCGCCAGCGGGAAAAGCGAGACCCGCATGCCAACGTCCAAATCCAGGCTGATCTTCGGCGGCGCATGGAACACGATATCCTCAGAGCCGATGACAATGCAGGGTTTGTCGCTTCGGGTGATCAGAGTGTGATAGGCAGCCAATTCGTGATCGACCCGGCGACCGGTAAACCCGACAGCCAAAACCGCCGGTGCCGCGATGCTGCGCAAGGCTTTGTCAAAATCGGTGCTGCTTTGTTCGTCGATTTGGTGAATAGTGCTCGGGTTCAACGCGTCACGCGCCTCAGGCGAGAGCGAATCCAAGTCACCGATTACGGCGGTGGGCCGGTGACCAAGCGCCAACGCAACATCTGCGCCGCCATCGGCCGCAACCAAGACCGGCGCGCGTTGCAACGCATCGGCAAGGTCAGCGGGGTCATGCTCCCCGCCGCCCAATAATGTCACCAATGTGTCAACGCGGACAATCATGGGGAGATTTGGCAAATTGTTGCCTTCTTTGAAGCTAAAGATCACCGAATGGCCCAATTGCCGTCCCGTTTCGTTGGAATCAGTTTGTTACACCTTTCCGCAAGATGGTAAATTCCGGTGGCACGCCGGACGAGCAGAGTGAAGATGACCCATGGCTGATCCAAATAAGATTCTTACCGTTTCTTACGGCACATTCTCCTGCACCCTCGAAGGCTTCGAAGATCCGTTCTCGGCCATGAAAGGTATTGCAGAGTATTTCCGTGATTTGGCGGCAGAGGATCGGTATTTTGGCGCCGAGCCCCCCACCCCAGATGCCGAGATGCTGCAACGGATCACCGAAGATGCGATCCAGCGTCGCGTCGAAGCGCGGGTGTCCGATGCCGGCATGATCATGCGTCCGCAAATCGAAGACGCCGCCGAAGTCGGCTCTATTGACTTGGAAGAGCCCGCGCAGGAAGACGACGCGCCGGAGGCCACAGGACCCGAGACAGCGGTTGAAGAGGTCGAGGCTGTTACGGAAGACGGTGAAGTTGAAGCCGTCGCCGAAGAGGCCATAGCCGAAACTGACGTTGAGCAGGCCGAAGCCGCTATTGCTGAGGATGTTAGCGTTCAGGAAATGCCGACTGCCGAGGCCGAGGGCGTTGAGGACATTGCCGTTGCCGAGGCGGTTGAGGACGTCCCTACCGAAAACGCTCCCGCCGACCCAACTGAAGAGGACGACGAGAGCTTGATCGCGGCTGTCTCGGCTGAGCCGGAGACCGAAGACACAGACTTCGAAGAAGCGCTTATCGAGACGCTGTCGGAAGAGCCCGAAGACGGTGCAGATATCGCTGCCTTCTTTGCAGAGACTGACGCCGACAATCATAGCACGCTCGAAGATGACAACTTCTTCGCCGCTGAGCCGGCGCTCGACCCCGATAGCGTTGCTGCGAAACTGGCGCGCATTCGTCAGGTTGTCGCCGAAGAAGAAGCCGAGGACGAAGCTAACGCGCCCGAGGCCTTCACCGAAGACCAACATGCATCGGCAGAACCAGAAATGGACGCAGACGCCGAGATGCCTCTGGAAGACGCGGGACTTGCGGATCTAGTCGAGGCCGAGACCGAAGAAGATTCAGCATCAGATTTTTCGCAGACCCTGGCCGAACCCGACCCGGACGCCACTGAAGACCACCTCGAAGAGGCCCCTTCGCTCGACGACGGGCCGTCGGTCGTCGAGACAGTGGAAGAGGCCTCGGCCGAGGACACAATCGCGGCGGCAATGGCCGAAATCGCGGAGTTGGACACCGATGCGAATGCCGAAGCAGCAGCCGAAGCCTCGGCTGAGGCTGACATCGAAGACGCTGCAATTTCAGAGATGGAAAGCGAAGCGGAATCCGAACCGGCAACCGCCGATGTGATGGTTTTGCATGGCGCCGATGACGATATGTCGGCTGGCGATGCAGAGGCCCAACTGAGCGCGGAGGCGGAAGCCGAACTGCAAGCGGAGTTGGCCGCCATCGCAACCGAGCGTGAGGCGCAACAAACGACACGGGATACTCGCAGCCATCAATTGCTCAATCCGAACAACGCAGACGCCGCCGAGGCGGATATCGATCGCTTGTTCGAAGCCACAAACAGCCGTCTCGAAACCAACGAGACCAGCCGCCGTCGCGCCAATATCGAACACCTGAAGGCAGCCGTTGCCGCGCGCAGCGCCGAGGACGAACTGGGCGGCAACCCCGCCGATGGCGATGGCGACGATACGGCCGATTATCGCGACGATCTGGCCCGCGTTATGCGCCCCCGTCGTGTGCGGGTGGATGTCAGCCGCAGGAACCGCACCGAAACCCGTCCAACCCCTCTGGTGTTGGTTTCCGAACAGCGGGTTGATGGCGAAACGCCGGCTCAAAACGATGAGGCACCGATCGCGCCTGTGCGGCCACGCCGCGTGCGGTCAAGTGGCTTGGCACTGGCAGAACAAGCTGAGACGGAGATGGCCGCGCCACGCCCACTGGACGCGACCGAACGCCCGGTATCGGAGCCGACCGCCGAATTCGCGCAAGATGCGCCTTCGATAGAGCGTGCCGATTTGCCCGAAAGCGCCGATGTTGTGACCGAAGCCTTTCGGTCGGCGGATCAGATTGAAGCCGAAACACCCCCTGCCCCGCGCAAGGTCGCGCGCGGCCTGGCCGATTTGGCCGCGCGGGCGGGTCAAATGATGGGTGTAGCCGGATCGCGCCGCGATGATGCCGCCCAGTCGGATGACGCTGACCGGGCGATTGAAACCGCGACCGAACGGACCGCTGATTTGACCGAAGAACTGAGCGCATTGGCCGATGCATCCGCCGCGTTCGAACCGATGCCGGAGATCGAAACGCCAGAACCGGTCGCCACCGACTTACCGACAGTCGATGCCGAGCCGGAAGCGCTTGAGTTGAATGCTGGTTCTGAGATTGAACTCGAAGCGGTCGCGGAACCCGCCGTGGATGAGATCGACACGCCTGCAGCGGACGCTGCACAAGGCAGCATCGATACGTCCACCGGGTTTGGCGCTTATTTGGCGCAGAAAGACCATGAGACAATGGAAGACCAGATGGAACTGGCCGCCGCCTACGCCATGCATGAAGAGGATCGCGCGGTGTTTAGCCGTCCGCATATTCTACGCCATCTGGAAGCGGCCAATGGCGGCAATCTCGACCGTGAAGACGGGTTGAGAGCTTTTGGCATCCTGCTCCGTGAAGGGATTATTGAGAAGATTGCGCGCGGCGAGTTTAAACTGACCCGCCGGTCGCGCTACTACCGCGGTTAAGCCCGCTCCCTCAACGTCAAAGGCCGTGCTTCCAACCTGGAGCGCGGCCTTTTTCGTTTTGAGACAGTTGCTCAGCGATCCTCGTCCGAAGAGGCATCCGGATCGGCCTGGCCCACGCCTTTAAACACGGCCTTGAACGGCAGGGCCCAAAGGATCCCCAAAACCACGTAGATCGCCAACTCCAGAAAGATCGATGGCCGCTCAAAAAGGCTGACCAGGAACCACGCCAGTCCGATATAGACCGGCAGGCCGACCAGCAAGATCAGAAGCGACAGCCGCCGCCGGGTTTTGTAGCTCAGCGCCATTTCAGGCCCCCTTAGTCGGCAAACGGGTCCGTCACCAGGATCGTGTCGTCACGTTCCGGCGAGGTGGAGAGTAGCGCCACCGGGCATTGGATCAACTCTTCGATCCGGCGGACATATTTCACCGCCTCTCCCGGCAGATCGGCCCAGGACCGCGCCCCGGCGGTGGAGTCCGACCACCCCTTCATCGTTTCATAGATCGGTGTGACACGGGCCTGCTGTTCGGCAGCGGTGGGCAGGTAGTCGAGGCGCTCACCGTCCAGTTCATAGCCGGTGCAAATCTTCAACTCGTCAAACCCGTCAAGCACATCCAACTTGGTCAGCGAGATCCCATTGACCCCCGATGTCGCGCAGGTCTGGCGCACAAGCACCGCGTCGAACCAGCCGCAGCGGCGTTTGCGCCCCGTCGTCGTGCCAAACTCATGGCCGCGCTCACCCAGACGTTGGCCATCGGCATCATCTAATTCGGTCGGAAACGGGCCTTCGCCGACGCGGGTCGTGTAGGCTTTGACAATCCCGAGCACGAAATCGATTGAGCCGGGACCCATGCCGACGCCGGTTGCGGCCTGCCCCGCAATCACATTGGACGAGGTGACAAACGGATACGTGCCGAAATCAATATCGAGCAGAGCGCCTTGCGCGCCTTCAAAGAGAATCCGTTTGCCGGCCCGCCGCGCCTCGTTCAGCACTTTCCACACCGGGGCGGCATAGGGCAGAATCTGCCGCGCAACTTCCCGGAGTGCCGCCAACAAGGCGTCGCGATCCACGGGTTCGAGACCAAGACCCCGGCGCAAGGCGTCGTGATGCACCAGCGCGCGATCGACCCGCAATTCCAATGTCGCCTCATCGGCCAAATCGGCAACCCGGACGGAACGACGGCCAACTTTGTCCTCATAGGCCGGGCCAATGCCCCGTCCCGTCGTGCCGATTTTGGCGACGGAGTTCTGGTTCTCGCGGGCGCGATCCAGCTCGCCATGGATCGGCAGGATCAGGGGCGTGTTTTCCGCGATCATCAAGGTTTCGGGCGTGATATCAACGCCTTGGGCGCGGATGGTCTCGATCTCCTTGATCAAATGCCAAGGATCCAACACGACACCATTGCCGATGACCGACAGCTTGCCGCCCCGCACCACGCCGGAGGGTAACGCGTGCAGCTTATAAACCTCGCCCTCGATCACCAATGTATGACCGGCGTTGTGACCACCTTGGAAGCGCGCGATTACATCCGCCCGCTCGCTCAGCCAGTCAACAATCTTGCCTTTGCCCTCGTCACCCCATTGCGCGCCGACAACCACCACATTGGCCATGTGCCCAGACCCCTTTTCGGTAAAGCGTTTCGCGAAAACCCGTGCCCGTATAGCGATGCTGGCCGGGGGGCGAAACCGGTTTGTTGCCACTGCCTGCGCATGATCTTGATAATGAAATAGTCTCGCCAAAAAATGATTGCGCAAACAGGGGCTTTTCAGCTTAAGGTTGTGTGATCCGCCCTTGCGGCGGCCTGTCGCATCTCATAAGTAAGCATCGATCAAAAATCAGGCAGAACCCCGCCCATGGAAAACATTATCCTCGTCATCCACCTGATCCTCGCGATTTGCTTGATAGGGGTGGTGCTGCTGCAACGCTCGGAAGGCGGCGGCTTGGGGATCGGCGGCGGCGGCGGCGGTGTGATGACCGGGCGCCAGGCGGCAACCGCGCTTGGGAAACTGACCTGGGCCTTTGCCATCGCGTTTTTGGCCACCTCGATCACACTTACGATCATCGCAGCGCAGAATTCGGCGTCTGACTCAGTTCTGGACCGGTTGGGCATTGAAGCGGGTGAAGGTGATGATGGCGGCCTGCTGCCACCGGCCTCGACCTCGAACTTGCCGGCGGGTGAGGCTCTTCTGCCGCCCAGCACAGGGGATGCACCTGCCTTGCCACCTCGTGCAGACGAGTAAATCTGGGGCGTTCAGCCCGTTATCCAACATCATCTAGCGTGCGCCTTGCTCTTGGCGCCCGAATCCTGTTACTCTTAAATCCCGTGATAATCGGATTCGGAACCACCCCAATTTAGGCGGTTGGTAGGTTCCTCACGGGGAGTTTTGGCGGCAAATGGCACGATTTATTTTCATCACCGGCGGTGTTGTGTCCTCGCTTGGCAAAGGCTTGGCCTCGGCGGCTTTGGGCGCGCTGTTGCAGGCGCGCGGCTATACCGTGCGGTTGCGCAAGCTCGACCCCTATCTCAATGTCGATCCCGGCACGATGAGCCCGTTTGAACATGGTGAGGTCTTCGTCACCGATGACGGGGCCGAGACCGATCTGGACCTCGGCCATTACGAGCGGTTCACCGGCGTAGCCGCGCGCAACACCGATTCTGTCAGCTCGGGCCGGATCTATTCCAACGTGCTCGAGAAGGAACGCCGCGGTGATTATCTGGGCAAAACCATCCAGGTGATTCCCCATGTGACCAACGAGATCAAAGATTTCATCTCGATTGGCGAGGATGAGGTCGATTTCATGCTCGCGAAATCGGCGGCACGGTCGGCGATATCGAAGGTCTGCCGTTTTTCGAAGCGATCCGGCAATTCGGCCAAGACAAGCCGCGCGGACAGTGCATTTTCATGCATCTGACACTTCTGCCCTACATCAAAGCCTCGGGTGAGTTGAAAACCAAGCCGACGCAGCACAGCGTGAAAGAGATGCGCTCCATCGGTCTGGCGCCTGATATTCTCGTCTGCCGCTCCGAAGGGCCGATCCCAGAGAAAGAGCGCGAGAAGCTGGCGCTGTTCTGCAATGTGCGGCCTGACAGCGTGATCGCCGCGCAGGATCTCAATTCGATTTACGAAGCGCCGCTGGCCTATCATCGCGAGGGGATGGATCAGGCCGTCCTGGACGCGTTCGGCATCGCGCCCGCGCCGAAACCAAATCTCAGCATCTGGGAAGATGTCGCCGACCGGGTGCACAACCCCGAGGGCGAAGTCCGCGTGGCGATTGTCGGCAAATACATCCAGCTTGAAGATGCTTACAAATCCATCGCAGAGGCGCTCACCCATGGCGGCATGGCCAATCGGGTGAAGGTGAAAGCCGAATGGATTGATGCCGAGATTTTCGAGCGTGAAGACGCCGCCCCCTATCTCGAAGGTTTCCACGCCATTCTTGTCCCCGGCGGGTTTGGCGAGCGCGGGACGGAAGGCAAAATCAAAGCTGCCGAGTTCGCGCGGACCCGTGGCGTGCCCTATCTGGGCATCTGCCTGGGCATGCAGATGGCGGTGATCGAAGCGGCCCGGAACCTGGCCGATCTGGACGACGCGGGTTCGGAGGAGTTCGATCATGAGGCGGGCAAGAAACGCTTCACGCCCGTGGTCTATCACCTGAAAGAATGGGTTCAGGGCAACCACAAGGTCGAGCGCAAAGTCACCGATGACAAAGGCGGCACCATGCGGCTCGGCGCCTATGACGCGGTGCTGAAAGACGGCTCGAAAGTCGCGGAAGCCTATGGCGGCACGACGATCGAGGAACGCCACCGGCATCGCTATGAGGTCGACATCAAATATCGCGAACAGCTTGAAGCGCAGGGGCTGATCTTCTCAGGCATGTCGCCTGATGGCCGCTTGCCCGAAATCGTCGAAGTGAAAGATCACCCTTGGTTCATTGGGGTTCAGTTCCATCCCGAGCTAAAATCAAAACCCTTCGAACCTCACCCCCTATTCCGTGATTTCGTCCGCGCGGCGAAAGACAACTCACGCCTGGTGTGACAGAAATGCCACGGATTTGCGGCGCCTCTCCGGCGCCGCGGCTCTGATTGAACCGTCTTCTCCACACAGCCGACCGATGCCCGAGACCTGGCATTGGGCCGGGCCAGAACTGGAGAAGACACAGATGAACACGATCCTGAAAACCACCCTCGCCGCCGCAACCCTGGCTGTCGGCCTGGCGGGCGCCGCCGCCGCCCAAGACGCCACGCAATGGAATGGCTTCTATGGCGGTCTGCAATTCGACATCGCCAGCCCCGAACTGGACGGCACGCCCACCCAGGTTGGCACCGGCCACGGCGGCACGGCCTTTGTGGGCTACAACCACGCGATCGACCAAAACTGGGTCGTCGGCGGGGAGTTGAGCTTTGGTCGCCAAAGCGGCATGGAAGCCGGCTCGAACGAGCTGATCATCGAAAACGCCGTCCACCTGCGCGGCCGCGCGGGCTACAACGTTGGCAATACGCTGCTTTACGGCAGCCTGGGCTACATGACCGCCGATTTCAACGGCGGCGGCCCGGACATCTCCGGCGACGGCATGACCTTCGGCTTGGGCGCAGAAACCATGATCACGGATCGCGTCTCGGCCCGGATCGAGTTCACCCGCTCGGACATGGATCTTGAAGGCTCGCCTGTCTCGATCCAGGGCAACACGCTGTCCCTGGGCCTGGCCATGCATTTCTAAGGCCGGGGATCATCCCAAACGGCGGGGCGTCCAATTGGGCGCCCCGCCTGCTTTTGGACCTGACATGTTTCAACCCAAAACGCTGGCGATCCGCCCTATGACCAGACCCGGCCAAACCCTTCGCGCCACACCCCCTCGTCCGTGATTTCGTCCTCACGGCAAAAGACGACACACGGCGAATGTGACCAAAATGTCACGCATTTGACCCTCCGGACGATGATCTTTCGGAGGCTTTGAACCCCCTCTCCTGGTCGTCCGACCGACATCTGAGACCTAGCAATTCTGCCGGGCTTGGAAATGGAGAGAATTGTTATGACCAAATCTTTGAAAACCCTCGTTGCCACCGCTGCGATGTCCCTCGCCTTGACGGGGGCCGCTTCGGCGCAAGACGCGCTGCAATGGCAAGGCTTCTATGCCGGTGCGCAAGTGAACTCGATCAGCCCTGATCTCGAAGGTGCCCCAATCGGCTTCGGAAGCGGCGAAAGCATTGGCGCCTTTGGCGGGTACAACCACGCGCTTGCCGACAATTTCGTGGTCGGCGGTGAGTTGAGCTTCAATGGCAGCTCCAGCCATACAGTTGTTCCTGGTACGGATCTCTCACTCGACAACCTGATGACTGTGCGGGCACGCGGCGGTTATGCGGTCGGCAGCGCGCTCTTTTATGGCTCCGTCGGCTATGCAACCACGGACGCCTCGATCACCGGCGTGCCGTTCACCTTGGATGCGAGCGGCACGATCTTTGGCCTGGGTGTGGAAGCGATGCTGACGGAAAACCTCTCGGCGCGGATCGAATATAACCGCGCCAATATGGACCTGTCGGGCGGCCCGCTCCCCCTGGCCTCGAAGTCAACGCCGACGCCGTGACCATGGGCCTAGCCTATCACTTCTGAAGCGACCGATCAGCAAAAGGGGTGCCCGAACGGCACCCCTTCTTTGCATAGGGCGCGCAAATCACGCCCCGTGCACCTTCAATCCACCAAGGATTAAGGCAATGACATTTAAGACATTTATTGCGGCGGCAAGCTTGATCACCGGTTTCACCGGGCAAGCGCTTGCTCAAGACACTGCCGACACCTGGCAAGGATTTTATGGCGGCCTACAGTTCAGCACGGTCGATCCAAATTCCGATACGCCCGTCGATCCTGCAAGCGGCCCCGGCTTTGGCATCTTCGGCGGCTACAACCATGCGCTCGGCGGCAACTGGGTCATCGGTGGCGAGCTTGGATTTGCCAGCACCACCGATCACGGCATTCCGGCAGGCACCTTCTCAATCGAGAACGCGATCACCGCACGCGGCCGCGTCGGATATGCATTGGACGATCTGCTGCTATACGGCAGCCTCGGCTATCTAAGCGCCGATGCAACTGCCAGTGGCTCCGCGGCCACCTTGGACATCGAGGGCCCGGTTTTCGGCCTGGGCGCCGAAGCGATGCTTTCGGAAACCGTCTCGGCCCGTGTGGAATATCTGCGCGGCACTCTCGATCTGACGGGGCCTGGGACGGATATCGATGTCACGACTGACACCATTGCGATTGGTTTGGCGTTCCATTTTTAAGCCGATAGAGGCCGATCTGGACGAGGGCCCCGATACCGGGGCCCTTTTGCTTGCCATTGCCGCGCCCAAAGCCAATTCTCTGGCCGATGAAACAGGCTGGAGCCAGATATGTTGCCGTTTTCGACCTATGACGTGTTTACCGAGACCGCTTTCGCCGGGAATCCTCTGGCGATTGTCGAAGCGGCGGACGGGTTGAGCACGGCGCAGATGCAGACCATCGCTCGGGAGTTCAATCTCAGCGAGACGATTTTCGTGCAAACGCCCGATGACCCGGCCCATACCGCCAAAGTCCGGATTTTCTTCCCCACGGCAGAAATCCCTTTTGCGGGTCATCCGACCATTGGCTGCGCGATCCACCTGGCCACCGATGCGCACCCATCCGGCGATTTCGAGACCGAGATCACGTTGGAAGAAGTCGCGGGCCTGGTGCCGGTTATCGTTGTGCGGAGTGGCGACCGGGTCACGGCGGAGTTCACCGCGCCGAAACTGCCCGTGCCCCATCCTGGTCAGGCCGATCCCGCGCTTCTGGCGCGCGCCCTTGATCTGCCAGAAGCCGCGATTGGCCCCCATACCCCTGGCATCTGGCAAGGTGGCCCCGCGTTTCTGTATGCGCCACTGCACGATCTGGAGGCTTTGGCGCGTGCAAGACCGATCGAGCCGTATTGGTCCGAGATGATGGACGCGGCACATGTGGATAGCGCCTATCTCTACACCGCCGAAGGCCCCGGCTATCGTGCGCGCATGTTCTCACCCACCGCTGGCATCGGTGAGGACCCGGCCACCGGCTCGGCCAGTGCCCTCCTCGCGGGGCAGCTTTTGGCCAATGGCGTGCTGACCGAAGGCACAAACACCATCCCTCTTGCCCAAGGGGTCGAGATGGGACGGCCCAGCAGGATCGGGTTGAGCGTCGATGTGGCGGAGAATGCCGTGACAGCGATCCGCATCGCAGGCAGTGCGGTTCCGATCTCCAGCGGTCAAATCAGGCAGGCGTAGGCGACCCGCTCGGCAAGGGGGGTTTTCGTCGCCAATACCGCGGCCTATATCTGTCGCCCATGTTCGGAGATTTCCTCAAACGCCTCACCGCGCCCGACCCCGCGCCGCTCTCAGACCCCGATGCGCGGCTGGCCTTGGCCGCGCTCTTGGTCCGGCTGGCCAAAACCGATGGCGATTATGCCGAAGCCGAGATCGACCGGATCGACCGGCTTTTGACAACGCGATATGGCCTCACGCCGTTTGAAACGGCGAAGTTACGCGGCGACGCTGAAATCCTCGAATCCGAGGCCCCCGACACGGTCCGCTTCACCCGCGCAATCAAGGATGTTGTGGCCTATGAGGATCGCGAGCAGGTGGTCGAAAGCCTGTGGGAGATCGTCTTGGCCGATGGCGTGCGGGATGATCACGAAAACGCACTGATGCGGATGGTGGCGCCGATGCTGGGCGTGAATGACCGCGACAGCAATCTGGCACGGCAACGGGTCGAGGCCCGCCGCGGATGATCGCGGCCCTGCCGATGTATGATCGGCCCGAGATCGGCGGCGCAACGGATCGGCTTTGGGAGGCGATCCGCGATGCGCTTAGGGCGCGTGGCCTGGATGCCCCTGACGCACTGACCCGTGATCAGGAGATCTGGGAGATTTGGCAAAGCCCAGACCTGATCCTGGCGCAGACCTGCGGTCTGCCCTATCGCGCCCGGCTCGCGCCGCATGTGACGTTGGTGGCAACCCCGGATTTTGGCCTGCCCGGTTGTCCCCCCGGCTATTACAACAGCGTGATTGTGGCGCGGTCCAAGACGCCCGGCGCAAAGCCGGCGGTCAATGAGGGTTTGAGCCAATCGGGCTGGGCTGCCTTGACCAATTGGGCCGCAGAGACCGGCATGGCCTTGGACACACCCGTTATGACCGGCGGCCATGAAGCCTCGGCCAAGGCCGTGGCTGAGGGCCGCGCGGATTTGGCCGCGATCGATGCGCAAACCTGGCGTCTCTTGACCCGTTCCACACCTTGGACCGCCAATCTGATCGAGATCATGCGCACGCCGCCCACCCCCGCCCTACCACTGATCACGGCGGGTGATCAGGACCCAGTTCCAATCCGTGCCGGCCTCGAGGACGCCATGACGGCGCTCGGCCCAGAAGACCGGACCGCGCTCGACCTCAAGGGCTTCACGATCATTCCAAAGGCAGAGTATCTGACGCAACCGATCCCGCCCGCGCCCTAGGCAAATGCCGCTTTTTCGGGCAAATCGGCCCCCTTACCCTTGGGTCACCCGGCATTAATCCGTTGCAATTGCCTCGATTCTGGGGACAAATCCAAAAAAATAACAGGGAAGCTGCCAACACGTGACCTCCGCCACCCCACCGGTGATCGAAATCACCGGTCTGCATAAGAGTTATGGATCGCTGCATGTTTTGCGCGGCGTGGACTTGCGGGCAAATGCCGGCGATGTGGTCTCTCTGATCGGCTCTTCGGGGTCCGGGAAATCGACGCTTCTGCGCTGCGCGAACCTTTTGGAAGAAAGCCAAGAGGGCGAGATCAAATTCGAGGGGGAGGCCGTGCATTGGCGTGGCACAGGTCCCAATCGCCATCCGGCGGATACCGCGCAAGTCACCCGCATCCGCACAAATCTCAGCATGGTGTTTCAGCAGTTCAACCTCTGGTCACATATGTCGATTTTGCAAAACGTTATGGAAGCCCCCGTCACCGTTTTGGGCGAAGACAAAGACGAGGTTGAGGCCCGGGCCCGGATGTTGCTCGACAAGGTCGGGATCGGCGCAAAATGCGACGCCTGGCCCGCGCAGCTTTCCGGCGGGCAGCAACAACGCGCCGCCATCGCTCGTGCACTTTGCATGCAGCCCCGGGCGCTTTTGTTTGACGAACCGACCTCGGCGCTCGACCCCGAGCTTGAGCAGGAGGTGGTGAAAGTCATCAAAGACCTCGCCGCCGAGGGCCGCACAATGATATTGGTCACCCATGATATGCGGCTGGCCCGCGATGTCTCAGACCATGTTATCTTTCTGCATGAGGGCCAAATCGAAGAAGAAGGCCCGCCCGAGCAGCTTTTCGGCGCGCCGAAATCCGCGCGTCTTCAGCAATTCCTCAGCCACGGCCAAGCCGCCTGAGGCGATACCAACCAGGGAGTAAACCAATGAAAACACTTGTTCTTTCCGCAACCATTCTGGCGATGACCGCCGGTGGCGCACTGGCCCAAGACGTGGTCCGCATGGGCACCGAGGGCGCTTACCCTCCGTATAACTTCATCAATGATGATGGTGAGATCGACGGCTTTGAGCGCGCTGTTGGCGATGAGCTTTGCGCGCGCGCCGAACTGACCTGCGAATGGGTCACCAATGAATGGGACTCGATCATTCCGAACCTGACCTCGGGCAATTACGACACCATCATCGCCGGGATGAGCATCACGGCCGAGCGGGATGAAGTGATCGACTTCACGCAGAACTACTTCCCGCCCGCCTCGTCGCTCTTCATGGGGATGGACGAAGATGTCGATCTGACCTCCGTCGTGGTCGCGGCGCAGACCAACACGATCCAGGCCGGCTACATCGCGGAAAGCGGCGCGACCTTGCTGGAATTCGCGACTCCGGATGAAACCGTCGCCGCCGTCCGCAATGGCGAGGCCGACGCGGTTTTCGCCGATGGTGACTTCCTCTTGCCGATCGCCGCCGAAGATGCGGACCTGATGATCATCGGCGATCCGGTGCAATTGGGCGGTGGCATTGGCCTGGGCCTGCGCGAAACCGACACCGAATTGCGGGAGACCCTCAACGTCGCGATTCAATCGATGAAAGACGATGGTTCGCTGAACGCGTTGATCATCGAATGGTTCGGCGAAGACGCCGAAACCTTCTAATCACAGATCGGGCGTCCCTGTTCGGGGACGCCCGTTTTGCATCCTCCGGGCGGGTTTCGCCCTGACGCCGAGGCGCAATGTTCGAATTCTGCGAAGACCCCAGCACATTGGAGACCTTCCGCTGGTTTTCCTGCTACCTCACCAATGGGGTGCATTTTCGGTTCTACCAAAGCTTTCTGACGGTTCTGTTTCTGCTCGCCGTAACGGCGCCTGTGGCCCTGTCCTTCGGGTTTCTGGGCGCGATGGCCTCCCGGTCTCATATCCCGCCGCTCAGATGGCTGGGCAAAATCTACACGGCCATGGTGCGCGGCGTGCCGGATATCGCCTTCTTCCTGTTCTTCGTGATCGCGCTCGACCAGGGTCTCGAATGGCTAAAGCATCAGGCGGTCTGCCCCGACTGGACCGATCCGATCCGCCAAGGCGCGAATTTCCTGGTTTGCGATGCCGCAAAAATCCCGCAAAACGCCTCGCCGCAATGGGTTCATGAGGCCTATAACTTCGCGATTGCGGTCTTCACCTTTTCCATCGTGTTCGGGGCCTTCGCCGCGAATGTGCTCTTTGGCGCCATGCGCGCCGTCCCGAGAGCGCAGCTTGAGACGGCCGAAGCCTATGGCATGTCGCGGCGGCAGACCTTCTGGCGCATTCTGGTGCCGCAAATGTGGATTTACGCGCTGCCCGGTCTCTCCAATCTCTGGATGATCCTGATTAAGGCCACGCCGCTCTTGTTCCTGCTCGGTGTCGAAGACATCGTCTATTGGGCCCGTGAATTGGGCGGGTCTCGCACCTCCGCCTTTCAATACCCGCATGGTGACTGGCGGCTGTGGTATTTCCTCGGGCTTTTGGTGTTCTATCTCGCCATGACCCGCGTATCGGAGATCGTCCTGGGCCGTCTCACGACGCGCCTGTCGCGCGGACAGGCCACGATGGCTGGCGAAGATCAGCGGAAGGTCGCGGCATGAGTTGTTGGCAAACCATTCAGGATTACGGGTTGCGCAGCCTCGGCTATGGCGAGCGGCTCTTGCCCCGGGGCGACATCACGCTCTGCGAACAGTTCACCCTGATCGCCTCTGGCATGATCTGGAATGTCTATTTCGGTGCCTTGGCCCTGGCCTCGGGGTTCTTTCTGGCCGTCGCCCTCGCCGTGGCCAAAAACAGCCGCCCGAGGCTGATCCGCAAACCGGCGGAATGGTTCATCTTCGTCTTCCGGGGCTCACCGCTCTTCATTCAGTTCTTCTTGGCCTATGAAACCTTCGTGCTCCTGCCCCGGGTTGGCGTCGAGTTCGAGCTGTTCGGCGTGGTGGTCGAGGCCGAGACCCGCTGGCTTGCGCGGGCGTGGCTTGGCGCGCTGATCGTCCTTTTCCTCAACACCTCCGCCTATGCCGCCGAGATTTTCTATGGCGCGCTCCGCTCGGTGCCCAAGGGCGATCTGGAAGCGGCGGATGCCTATGGCCTGACCGGCTGGAAACGCTTCCGCCGGGTTGTGTTCCCAACCACAATGCGCCTGGCCTGGCCGTCTTACACCAATGAGGCGATCTTCCTCTTCCACGCCACGACACTGGTCTACTTCTCCGGCTTCCCCGCCTTCCAGCAAAAGGGCGACGCGCTTTATTATGCGCAGTATTTTGCGGATCGGACGTTCAACCCGTTCATCCCCTACCCGATCGTGGCGGGGTATTTCGTGATCCTGACGCTGTGCATCATCTTGCTCTTCGGGGCGATTAACCGGCGTCTGAACCGTCATCTGCCGGTGGAAAACCGCACGCGGATGCGGTTCCGCCCCAATCTGATCCGATGAGCACTCTGCCCGACGGCACCCAGTCCCTGCGCGTGGCCGCAGCCGATCTAAACGGTCAGGCGCGCGGCAAACGCATGCCGGTTTCGGCGGTTGAGAAGCTGGATCAGGCGGGCACGCGCTTTCCGTTCTCGATCCTCAATCTCGACATTTGGGGAGAAGATATCGAGGACAGCCCCTTGGTCTTCGAAGCCGGCGATCCCGATGGCCTCCTCCTGCCAACCGGGCGCGGCCCGGTGCCGATGCCCTGGCTTGACACACCCACCGCCTTGATCCCGATTTGGATGTTTGACGACAGCGGTGCGCCGTATTTAGGCGATCCGCGCCAGGCCTTGGCGCAGGTGCTGGAGCGCTACGCCGCGCGTGGCCTGACCCCGTGGTTGCCACCGAATTGGAGTTCTATTTGGTCGATGACAGCGGCCCGACCCTCCGCGCGCCGGAGAGTCCTCGGTCGGGGAAACGGCGGCATCAAGCGGATGTGTTGTCAGTCCGCGAACTCGATGCGTTCGACGGGTTTTTCACCGACCTTTATGCCGGATGCGCCGCGATGGGCATCCCCGCCGACACCGCGATCTCAGAGGCCGGGCCGGGACAGTTCGAGATCAATCTGATGCATCAAGCGGACGCGTTGAAAGCCGCCGACGACACCTGGCTCTTCAAGCTTCTGGCGCAGGGTCTGGCGCGGAAACAGGGCTTCGCCGCCAGTTTCATGGCCAAGCCCTATCCCGATCACTCCGGCAATGGGCTGCACAGTCACTTTTCGATCCTCAACGCCGCCGGGCGAAACATCTTCGATGATGGCACTGCCGAGGGCGCGCCCATGCTGCATCATGCCGTCGCTGGATGCCTATCGGCGATGGCGGGCGCGATGTTGATCTTTGCGCCGCATCACTCGAGCTATGACCGTTTCACGCCGGGTGCCCATGCTCCGATTGCCGCCGCTTGGGGGTATGAAAACCGCACGACGGCGCTGCGCATCCCCGGCGGTGCCCCCGCTGCGCGGCGGATCGAACATCGCGTCGCGGGTGGCGACATTAACCCCTACCTATTCCTCGCGGCCATTCTCGGCGCCGCACTTAACGGGATCGAAGACGGTGTTGCACCTGCCGCCCCGATCAGCGGCAACGCCTATGATCTGGTGCCACCCAACCTGCCCACACACTGGCCCGAGGCCATCGACAGTTTTGCCAGCGCGCCCGAGATCGCCCGGATCTTCGCGCCGGAGCTGATCGACGCCTTCACCCGCACCAAACGCCAAGAGCTCCGCAAAACCGCCGATCTCGACGCCGAAACGCTGACCGCGCTCTATCTCGACACGGTGTGACGCCCCTTGCCGCGCCGCGCCCGCGCGCGTAGCTTTTGGCCACCTATCGTAAAGAGCACGCATATGATCATCGGCATTCTGCAAACCGGCCACGCGCCTGACGAACTCCAGCCTAGCCATGGCGATTTTGAACATATGTTCCAACGGCTTCTGAGCGGGCATGGATTCGAATTCAGAGTCTTCGATGTGGTCGATATGGATTTCCCCGACGGACCCCAAGCCGCCGATGCCTGGCTCGTCACCGGCTCGAAACATGGCGCTTACGAAGATCATCCCTTCATCCCACCGCTGGAAAACCTGATCCGCGCCATTCGCGACGCCGATCAACCGATGGTGGGCATCTGTTTCGGCCATCAGATCATCGCGCAAGCTCTTGGCGGTACGGTGGAGAAATTCGCGGGCGGCTGGTCGGTCGGGCGGCAGGCCTATGAGGTGGACGGCACAACCGTGCATCTGAACGCCTGGCATCAAGATCAGGTCGTCGATCTGCCAAAAGGCGCCGAAGTTCGCGGCAGTTCCGATTTCTGCGCCAATGCGGTTTTGGCCTATGGCGATAAGATTTTGACCGTGCAGCCGCATCCGGAATTCGACGCAGGCGCCATTGCGGGGCTGATCGCCACCCGTGGCAAAGGCATCGTGCCCGAGCCGCTGCTCGACGGCGCGCGGGCCGGCCTGGACCAACCGGTCGATACGCAAGCTTTGACCACGTTGCTGGTCTCGGTGCTCACCAAGGCGCGGGTCGATGCGTGACTTCCTAGAAAAACTGCCCGAGACCGCGCAGCACTATCTTGCAGGCCGGGTGCTGGACGAGGTGGAATGCATCGTCTCGGACCTTGCGGGCGTCGCGCGCGGCAAGGCCATGCCTGGCGCGAAATTCGCCAAGCAAAGCCATTTCTACCTGCCGAATTCGATCTTTTTCCAAACAATTACAGGCGACTGGATCGATACGGTGCCGGGCGGCTATACCGAACCGGACATGGTGCTGACGCCCGACTTCGACACCGCCACGCCTGCGCCGTGGACCGCCGATTGGACGCTGCAGGTCATCCACAATATCGACGACCAAGAGGGGCAGCCGGTCCCCTTTGCGCCCCGCAATGTGCTGAAACGGGTTGTTGCGCTCTATAACGCGAAGGGCTGGCAGCCGGTTGTGGCGCCAGAGATGGAGTTTTTCCTGGTCGCGCCCAATACCGACCCGGGCCAAGCGATCAAGCCGCCCATGGGCCGCTCGGGCCGCCCCGCCGCCGCACGGCAGGCCTATTCCATGTCGGCGGTCGATGAATACGGGCCGGTGATCGACGACATCTATGACTTTGCCGAAGCGCAGGGCCTTGAGATCGATGGCATTCTGCAAGAGGGCGGCGCGGGGCAGATCGAGTTGAACCTGCGCCATGGCGATCCGGTCCGCCTGGCCGATGAGATTTTCTTTTTCAAACGGCTGATCCGTGAAGCCGCGCTGCGCCACAATTGCTATGCCACCTTCATGGCGAAACCGATCGAGGGCGAGCCGGGCAGCGCGATGCATATCCACCATTCGATTGTGGAGACCAAGAGCGGCGCCAATATCTTCTCAGCCCGTGACGGTGCAGAGACGCCCGCATTTGGACAGTTCATTGCCGGGATGCAGCGGCACCTGCCCTCCGTCATCGCTCTGCTTGCACCCTATGTGAACAGCTATCGGCGCTATGTGCCGGATTTCGCCGCCCCGATTAACCTGGAATGGGGCCATGACAACCGCACCACCGGCATCCGCATCCCGATTTCTGACCCCGGCGCGCGGCGGGTTGAAAACCGGCTGCCGGGCATGGATTGCAACCCCTATCTGGGCATCGCCGCCTCGCTGGCCTGTGGCTATCTGGGCCTTGTCGAGGGGCAACCGCCCCGCCCGGAATGTCAGGGCGATGCGTATGACGCCGATGATGCGATCCCCCGCGGTCTTCATGCCGCGCTCGAATTGTTCGAGGCAAACACGGCAATGGCCGACGTCCTGCATCCAGAGTTTTGCCGCGTCTACGCTGCGGTGAAAGCCTTGGAATACAAAGAGTTTCCAAGTGATCAGCCCGTGGGAACGGGAGCATCTGCTCTTGAACGTGTGAGCCTCATGAACCTGCTCTACGCCAATGATCGCGCCGGGCAGTATCCGCGAAGCTGGTATGCCGCGACGACCCCGCCGCTTGCGCCTTTTCCGGCGCTGAAGGGCGAAACGCGCGCGGATGTCTGCGTGGTGGGCGGTGGCTATACCGGCATTTCTACCGCGCTGCATCTGGCGCGGGCCGGGCGAAAGGTGGTCCTGCTGGAAGCCCATCGCGTGGGGTTTGGTGCGTCAGGGCGAAATGGTGGGCAAGTCTTGGGCGGTCAACGGCTGGACCAGATCGCGTTGGAGCGCATGGTCGGCACTGATGACGCCGCGAAGCTCTGGCAGCTGGCGCTGGCATCCGTTCAGATCGTCCGCGATTTGGTGGCAGAAGGCGAGATCGATTGCGATCTGCAACCGGGTGCGCTGCATACCGATTGGTGGGACGATGAGGCCGCCGAAACCCGCGCCTATGCAGAGCATCTGGCAGAGCGCTACGACTATACTGAACTAGAAATCCTCGACCGCGCCGCGCTTGGGCAAGTGCTTCACACGGATGTCTATGCTGGCGGCCTGCTCGACCATGGCTCGGCCCATTTGAACCCGCTCGCCTATGCTTTGGGCCTGGCCCGGATGACGGCGGCGGTGGATGTCACGATTCATGAAACCAGCCGGGTCCATCGCGCCGCCCCCGGCTTGGTGACCACCGATAAAGGACGGGTGATCGCGGATCAGGTAGTCTTAGCCTGCAACGGCTATCTCGGGCGGCTGCAAGGGCAAACCGCGGCCCGCGTCATGCCGATCAACAATTTCATCGTCGCGACCGAGCCGCTGCCCGAAGGGGCTGCACTGCACAAACGGGTCTGCGTCGCGGACAGCAAATTCGTGGTGAATTACTATCGCACCACACCCGACAACCGCCTACTCTTCGGCGGCGGCGAAACCTATGGCTATCGCTTCCCGCTCGACATCGCCGCTCTGGTCCGCAAGCCGCTGGCGCAGACCTTCCCGCATCTGTCCGATGTCAATATCACCCATGCCTGGGGCGGTACGCTGGCGATCACAATGAACCGAATGCCGGTCTTTGCCGCGCCCGAGCCGGGCCTTTGGACGGCCTCTGGCTATTCCGGCCACGGCGTGGCCATGGCGACCTTGGCGGGCAAAATGATTGCCGATGCGATCCAAGGCGATAGCGCCAGTTTCGACCTGATGGCGCGCGTGCCATCGCCGCGCTTTCCCGGCGGCACCGCGCTCAGATGGCCGCTTTTGGCCATGGCGATGCGCTGGTTCGCCTTGCGGGACAAACTGGGCATCTAATCCCCGAAAACCTGACTCCGGATTGCACAGGACTCTGGTCTTCAATCTCGTTACGATGTAAAGTTTTCTGAAATGAGAGTTTTCAAAAAGGTGAAATGATGGCCCTCGCCCCCAACGTGTATGACGCCGAACCGATCCCCGAGGCCGCCCGCGCCGAGATCGACCGGTTGCTGCAATCTGGTGACCTGTTCCGCTACACTGCCGCCTCCGATGCGCCGGTGACCCTACTGGAGCAGGAATTTGCCGCCTTGATGGGCACGAAATACGCCCTGGCGGTGTCCTCCTGCTCGGCCGCGCTGTTCCTGTCGCTTTGCGCGCTGGACCTGCCGCGCGACGCAAAAGTGCTGATCCCGGCCTTCACCTTTGCCGCTGTCCCGTCTTCGGTCGTGCATGCCAATTGCCAACCGGTCCTGGTGGAAGTCGGCGAGAATTACCGCATCGATATGGCGGATTTTGAGGCCAAACTGCCCGAGGCCAGCGCTGTCATCATCTCGCATATGCGTGGCCACACCTCGGATATGGACGCCATCATGGCGCTTTGCGATGCCGCAGGCATTCCGGTGATCGAGGATGCCGCCCATTCGCTTGGCACCGTTTGGGGCGGGCGTAAGGTCGGCACGATCGGGCGTGTCGGCTGTTTCAGCTTTCAATCCTACAAGCTGGTGAATGCTGGCGAAGGTGGGATCATGATCACCGATGATGCCGATCTGATTGCCCGCGCGGTGATCATGTCGGGCGCCTATGAGCATAACTGGAAAAAACACGACGTTCTGCAAGAGGCCTTCGCGCGCTGGCAAAACGAGCTGCCACTTTACAATCTGCGGATGCAGAACCTCTCCGCCGCGGTGATCCGCCCGCAATTGCCCGAAGTGGCGCGGCGCGTGCGGGACGGTCGATCAAACCACGATTATGTTGCCGCCGCGTTGAACAGCTCGCCCTGGCTGCAGGTGCCGGATGCCCTGCCCCAGGAAGAACGCGCGCCGGATTCGATCCAGTTCAATCTTGAGGGTGTCGCAAACGATGCCGACGCCCGGGCCTTTGCGGAGGCTGCGGCTGCGCGGGGCGTGAAGGTTCAGGTTTTCGGCCTCTCGACCGACAATGCGCGCGCGTTCTGGAACTGGCGCTTCATTCCCGGCGAGACGCCTGACCTACCACAGACCCGCGCCATGTTGATGCGGGCCTGCGACGTGCGGCTGCCCGCCCGGCTGAAACAAGCGGAGCTGGATGTGATCATCGACGCGCTTCTTGGCGCCGCCGAAGACGTGATGAGCGAAACCCGCGCCTACGGCACCTGAGGCGCCCAATGCGTCAGGGCCATTGCCTCTGCGGGTCGGTCCGGTTTCAGATCGACCCGGAACAGGTTCGCTGGCGTGGCCATTGTCATTGCGAAAGTTGCCGCCGAAACTGCGCGGCGCCTTTCACCACCTTCTTCGGTGTTGAGGATACTGGTTGGCGCTGGACTGGCGATCCGCCGTCTTCTTACGCCCATAGCAGCCATTCGGAGCGGCTATTCTGCGCAAAATGCGGCACCCCGATGGCCTATCGATCAACACGCCACCCGGGCGAGATGCATTTCTACGCCGCGACCCTCGAAGACAGTTCAGATTTCCGGCCTGATTGGCATTTTCATTGGTCGGAACACGTGCCTTGGATTGCCCTTTCCGACGATCTGCCACGCAAGGATTGAAGGCCCGCGCCACCCCGGATAGCGTGGCGGCGTTGCAACTCCTCGAAGGCCCCTCGCGATGATTGATCACGCCCCGAATTCCTGGGAAGCGCGCGCCGCGCAATACTCGCTTTACGGCTTTACCGATCTCCCCTCGGTCGCCGAACGCGGCACGGTGGTGCTGACCCATGGGCAAGGCCCATATGTGTTTGATACCAATGGCAAACGCTATCTCGACAGCAATTCCGGCCTTTGGAACATGGTCGCAGGCTTCGATCACAAAGGGTTGGCCGAGGCCGCCAAGGCGCAATATGACCGTTTCCCCGGCTATCACGCGTTTTTTGGCCGGATGTCGGACCAGACCGTGGAACTGTCGGAGACCCTGGTAAACGTGTCCCCCTTCGCGCGGGGCAAGGTGTTCTACACCAATTCCGGGTCCGAGGCGAATGACACCATGGTCAAGATGCTGTGGTTTCTGAACCGTGCCGAGGGGCGGCCAGAGGCGCGAAAGATCCTGACCCGCTGGAATGGCTATCATGGGGTGACAATCGCGGCGTCTTCCATGACGGGCAAACCCTACAACGAGGTCTTTGGCCTGCCGCTTGAGGGATTCCTCCACCTGACCTGCCCGCATTATTGGCGGGAGGGGAAGCCGGGCGAGAGCGAGGCGGCGTTCACCGCCGGCATGGCCGCCGAGTTGGAGGAGGTCATCGAGCGCGAGGGGGCCGACACAATCGCCGGGTTTTTCGCCGAACCCGTGATGGGCGCGGGCGGCGTCATCCCGCCCTCAGCGGGGTATTTCCAGGCGATCCAGCCGGTGCTGAAACGCCATGGCATCCCGCTGATCGCCGACGAGGTGATTTGCGGCTTTGGGCGCACGGGCGAGGCCTGGGGGTCCGTGACCTATGATTTCATACCTGATGCGATCATCAGTTCGAAAAACCTCACCGCCGGATATTTTCCGATGGGCGCGGTGATCTTGGGGCCGGACCTGACCGACCGGCTGCAAGCGGCCATTGATGAGATCGAAGAATTCCCGCACGGTTTTACCGCCTCGGGTCACCCGGTCGGCTGTGCCGTGGCCTTGAAAGCAATTGAGGTGATCCTGAACGAGGGCCTGATGGATCAAGTCCGCGCGGGTGCGCCGCGGATGCAGGCTGGGCTGGCGGAGATCGCGAAACATCCCAATATCGGTGAGTTGCGTGGCATCGGCTATATGTGGGCCCTGGAAGCCGTCCGGGACCGCGCAACAAAAACACCGTTCGAGGGGCATCTTTCGGTCAGCGAACGCATCGCCAATACCTGCACCGATCATGGGCTGATCTGTCGGCCGCTCGGACAATCGGTGGTACTCTGCCCGCCGTTTATCCTGACGAACGATCAAATGGATGAGATGTTCGAGAAGCTAAATGCGGCGCTAACCCAGGTCTTTGCCGAGCTGGGCTAGGTCGGCCCGCGCAATCAAAGCTTCGACAGTTTCGCCTGCAGTTCCGCCAACTGCTTCTTGATCTCGTCCAATTCTTCCTCGGGCGCCGCGTCGCTTTCCTCGTCTTCATCTGTGGTTGGGCCGCTCCACTGGTTCCCCAAACCTCCGGTCATCGCTTTGAAAAACGCCTCTTGCTGCGCGCGCATCGCCTCGAACCCGGGCATCTTGGCCATTGGGTTCATCGCGGCCATGTTCTCGACCATCTTCGACTGACCATCCTTCAACATCTCAAAAGACATCGCCAGAAAGTCGGGCACCACACTCTGGGTTTGCGATTGATAGCTCCGGACCAGATCGGTCAACACACCCAGCGGCAAGACATTCTCGCCCCGGCTTTCATGTTCGGCAATGATTTGAAGCAGATACTGTCGGGTCAACTCGTCCCCGGACTTTAGATCCACGATCTTTACCTCGCGGCCATCGCGGATGAATCCGGCGATATCTTCCAGCGTCACATAGTCCGATGTCTCGGTATTATAGAGGCGCCGACTGGCATAGCGCTTGATCAAAAGCGGTTCCGCGTCTTTTGCCATGACCAAAATTCCTTCCCTGCGGTGCAGCAAAGGAAAGCCTACGCGCTTGCAGCGAAAATGCAATCATTCTCGGCGCATGCACGAAAACGCGAAAGGGCGGGCCACGGACGGACCCACCCTTTCTAAGTCACGCCAATGGGGAGGACATCGGCATGATGCGTTTAAAGCAGTCGCTTACTTAGCGGTCGCTTTTTTCGCGGCAGTCGTCACCTCGGAGGTGGCTTTTTTGACAGCGGCAGTTGCTTCTTCGGAAGCTTCTTTGCCAGCAGCCATCATCAGCTCGACAGTTTCCATCTGCACTTTTTTCGCAACTTCAGCGAAAGCGGCCATGTTTTCAGCAGCCATTTCCGCCTGAGCCGACGCGAAATCGGTCAGCGATTTGGTGTAGTCGGTGGGCTCGTCTTTGACAGCGGCCACGTCGCCCATTTTGGCGATGGTGTCTTTGGTCCATTTGGACGAAATCTCGGTGGATTTCTCAGCGGCTTCCAGAGCCACTTTCGACATTTTCTCGCCAACTGCGGCGGAGGTTTTGAACGCGTCGTTCATGGCGGACATGTCCATCGGATATGCGGACATCATTTCGCTCATGTATTTGGTGAAGTCGTTGGTCTTGGCCATTGGTCTCTCTCCTAATCATCCCCGGGGGCTGGGGCGCTTTGCTGCGGATGCAAAATATATAGATGCTGCAGCGCGGCATTGCAAGCTTTTTCTGCACCGCAGCATCGGAGAGGGTTACGTAAGGAAAATCAGTCGCTTGTGCGTTCCAACACGTAGGTTCCAGGCGCGGGCGCCAAAACATCATAGCCCGACTCACCTGGGATTCGGGCCGCAATCTGCGCGCCTGACCGCTTCTTCAACCAGGCCTCCCACCGGGGCCACCACGAGCCTTCGTTATAGCTTGCGGCTTCCTGCCAGGCCTCCGCTGTGCCTTTGACCTCGGGGTTGGTGTAGTGGCCGTATTTCTTTTTCGACGGCGGATTGACGATCCCGGCGATATGGCCGGATTCCGAAAGGATGAATGTCTTGTCCTTCGATCCCATCTGCGTCACGCCTCGGAAACTGTCTTTCCAGGCCGCGATGTGATCGGTCTCGCAGGCAATCGCACAAATCGGCACGGTGACATCCGACAGCTCCAGGGTTTCGCCCAGCATCTGATAGCCACCTTGGGCCATCGCATTGCCCTGACAAAGCCCGCGCAGATATTCCACCGCCATACGCCCTGGCAGATTGGTCGAATCCCCATTCCAATAAAGCAGGTCAAACGCCGGAGGCGCCTCGCCCATCATATAGCTGCGCACAGCCGGGCCATAGACCAGATCATTGGCGCGCAGAAAGCTGAAGGTCTTGGACATGTAATAGCTGTCCAAAATGCCTTCATCCGCAACCTGCCGTTCGATCGCATCGACAAAATCATCGTCGAGAAAGACCGTGAATTCCCCCTGCTCGGAGAAATCCGACAGCATGGTGAAGAAGGTCGCGGATTTGATCGATTTATCGCCGCGTTTCTTCAACAGCGCCAAGGTGAGGCTCAAGGTCGTCCCGGCGATGCAATAGCCGATGGTGTTGACCTGCTTCTCGCCGGTGATCTCTTTGGCCACCCGGATCGCTTCGAGATAACCCTCTTCGACATAAGTCTCCATGCCCACATCGGCATAGCTCGCATCGGGGTTCTTCCAACTCACCACAAACAGCGTATAGCCCTGATCGACGATCCAGCGGATCAGGCTGTTCTGTTCCTTCAGGTCCATGATGTAGAATTTGTTGATCCAGGGCGGGAAAATCACCAGCGGCGTCTTATGCACCTTCTCGGTGGTTGGCGCATATTGGATCAGCTCCATCATCCGATTGCGGAATACCACCGATCCCTCTGCCGTGCCGATATTCTCCCCAACCTTGAACGCATTGGGATCGGCCAGTGTGGGCAGCACCTCGCCATGGTGGCTTTCGATATCGCGGACCAGGTTTTCCAGCCCATCCACAAGGCTCTGCCCCTCGGTTTCCACCGCGCGTTCCAACGCATCGGGGTTGGTGGCCAAGTAATTGGTCGGCGAGAACAGATCGATGATCTGTTTCGAGAAGAACTCGACCCGCTGCTTGTCTTTCGCGTCCAGCCCATCAAGCTCATGCACCGCCTCTTCGATCGCGGCTGACGAGATCAGATATTGCTGTTTGATGAAGTTGAAATAGGGGTGGGTCTTCCACATCGGGTTGGAAAACCGGCGGTCATCAGGCGTGTGATCTTCGGGCGCGGCCAAATGCCCTTTGGCCAGTTCCTGCTGCGCTTCCATGAAATGGGTCAGCGTCTGACCCCAGAACTGCACCTGCTGCTCCATCAGCTTGGCGGGATTGTTCAGCATGTCGTGCATATAGGCGGCGCCAGCCTTCAAATAGAGGTCTTGCCCCGGCCCTTGCAGACCCGCATCGCCCGGTTCGCGCGCACTGATCGCGGCGACCATACGCTTGCTCAATTCTTCCATTTTTTTGAGGTTCTCGTTCAGTCGATCAAGGTTCTCGCCCAACTGCCCTTCCTCCCCTTCTGTCTCGGACATTGCTTGCTTTTACCCCTCAAATGCTGCATTTGCATTCATAGCGTTGCCGCGGTGAGGGGGCAAAGCGACGAATAGACCCGGGGCCATAAGGTGCCGGGATATGCGACTCAGGAGAGCAGTATGAGATACCTTCTCACCTATGATTTTATGGAATCCGTGCGGGTAACGAACCAGTGGATGGGCTCGACCGCGCGCGCGATGTGCTCTTATCCGCAGCTTGGCATTCTCGCGAATCCCGCCATCCAGATGACCGCCGCCTGGGGCGAAGTCATGGAGCGCAGCTTCGCCCGCATGGTCGCCAAGCCCGACTGGGGCATCTATTCCATTCCCGGCGATGATGGGCGCGACCACTCGATCTCGATCGAAACGGTTGTCGAACGCCCGTTCGGCGATCTGATCCGCTTCGATGTGCAAGGCCGCGCGCCGACGGGCCGCAAGGTCTTGCTGGTTGCACCGATGTCTGGCCATTACGCGACCCTTCTGCGTTCTACCGTGCTCAGCCTCTTACCCGATTGTGACGTCTATATCACGGATTGGCACAATGCGCGTGACATTCCGGTCAGTGTCGGCAAATTCGACATCGAAGACTACACGCTTTACCTGGTTGATTTCCTGCGCGAAATGGGCGCCGATACCCATGTGATCGCGGTTTGTCAGCCCGCGCCTCTGGCGCTCGCCGCCACTGCCTATCTGGCAGAAGAAGACCCCAAGGCGCAGCCCCGCACGCTCACCTTGATCGGCGGCCCGGTCGATCCCGATGCAGCGGCAACCGATGTCACCGATTTCGGCAATCGCGTCACCATGGGGCAGCTTGAGCGCCATGTTCTGCAACGGGTCGGTTTCAAATATGCCGGCGCCGGGCGCATGGTCTATCCCGGCCTGCAGCAGCTTGCCAGCTTCATGGCGATGAACGCTGAAAAGCATACCAAAGCCTTCAGCAATCAGATCATGAAGGTCGCCAAAGGCGCGGCCTCGGACCATGACAAGCACAACAAGTTCTACGACGAATACCTCGCCGTGATGGACATGACAGCGGAGTTCTATCTCTCCACCGTCGAGCGGATCTTCAAAGGCCTTGAAATTGCGCAGAACCGCTTCACCGTCGCGGGCAAGCAGGTGGATATCGGCAAAATCACCACGGTCGCCGTGAAAACCGTCGAAGGCGGCAAAGACGACATTTCGGCACCGGGCCAATGTGTCGCCGCGCTGGATCTCTGCACCGGCCTGCCCGACAGCAAAAAGGCCAATTATATCGAGCCGAATGCGGGCCATTATGGTATCTTCGCGGGCAAAAGCTGGCGCAACAAAATCCGCCCGCTGGTGCTCGATTTCATCGACGCCAATTGCGATGTGCCAAAAGCGCCGGTCAAAGATGCGCAAAGCAAGGATATCGCCGCCGAATAGAGGAGCTTTGCCATGGCCGATCTCCGCTTCTCCTGCCGCTGCGGGACGCTGAACGGCCATGTGACACATGCGAGCCCGCGCGGCGGCAATCATATCGTTTGCCATTGCGCCGATTGCGTGCGGACGCTGGTCCATTTCGGTATCGAGGCCAATCAGCAAGACGGGGTTGATCTGTTTCAGACCACCCCGGACCATATCAAAATCGACAGTGGTAAGGAGCATCTGGCGCTCCTAACGCTCTCGCCCAAGGGCGCCTATCGCTGGTATGCGAAATGCTGCGACACGCCGTTTTTCAACTCGCCCAATACGCCCCGGTTCGCCTTTGCCACGGTGCTGACCCGCAATATCGACAGGCCCGAGGCTCTGGGCCGCGTGATCGGCCATACCTTCTTGCCCACCGCAGACGGGAAAACCCGGCATAAGAACATCACCCGACCCGTGATCAGCCTGATGATCAAAGCCGGGGCGGCGCTGATCTCTGGTCGCTGGCGCGACACGCCGTTCTTCGACCCAGAGACGCGGGAACCGGTCGCGGCCCCAACCTTGGCCCCCAAAAACGCTGGCCGCGCGGGCTAAGCCTCAAGCCAAGTGCGCAAGGCGCGCGTGGTGGCGATTGGCTGTTCCAGGGTCGGCAAATGCCCGGCCCCTTCGATGATCTGGAGCGTCGCGCGCGGGATCAGATCGGCCATGAACTCGTGCCGCCGAACCGGGCAAAGCGCGTCATATTCACCACAGAGCACAAGCGCCGGCACGGAAATGCGGCGCAGCACCGCCTGCTGATCCTGCCGCCGCTGCAACGCGCGCGACTGCGCCACAAACACATCCGGGCCCAGGCCTTCTGCCATCTCCAGGACCAGGCCCAAAATCTCGTCTTGCCCAGGGCCTGGCGCCAGATAATTCGGTTTCATCTCATCGCGCATGACCTCGACCAATCGCCCGGCCTTGGCCGCCACGATCTGCGGCTCCGCGCGGCGGCCACGGTTGGCGTCTCGGCCAACGGGTTGGTGTCGAGAAGCGCGATCCGGCTGACCCTGTCCGGTGCGCGGCGATAAATCTCCATCGCGACGATTCCGCCCATGCTCAGCCCCGCCAGCGCAAACCGCTCCGGCGCGCCCGCCAAAACCTGGGCGGCAATCTCTTCGATGTAATCTCCGCCGCTGATTGGGGCCATATGCAGCGCATGCGTGCCCGACAGCGCGGCCATCTGCGGCCACCATAGCCGCGCGTCGCACATCATTCCCGGCAACAAGACCAACGGCTCGGTCACGGGCGATCCCCTTCTTCTGGCCTAATTTTTCTCGCCTGCGGCATTAGATGGCGACGCAGCATCCTTACCCGGCGGCGCCAATTTGGCATAGACAGTCTCGACGTCAACCGCCGCCAGTCGGCACCTGTTCGGCTTCGGTCGAGAAAAGCCGCCCGACAACCCGCAATTCGACCACCGTCCCCGGTGTCACAAAGCCCTGAACCTCAATCGCGGTCCAGGCCGGATAGGGCTCCGTGACATATCTTCCGCGGATTTCCCGAAAGACGTCGAGATGATCCTGCAACCCCACATGATAGGAGGTCAGGTCGATCATGCGCGCGCCTGCGGCGTTCAGCACGGTCTGAACCCGCTCGAAAGCAAGCTCGATCTGCCGCTTCGGGTCCGGATCAACAGTGCCGCCGGGTCCCGCCCCGGTCATGCCGGTCAGGAACACCAAATCGCCGACAACCAGGCCCGGCGACATCTTCCAGTCCCGCAGATAGCTCTGAAACCCGTCCGGCGTGATCGCGTGAATGGTCTCTTTCGCTGCCATATCTTTGATCTCCTTCTTGCGCGCCTCCCAATCGCCCCGCGACAAACTCTGCGCCCGCTGACGATAGCCGAGACATCGGAGACGATGAACACAACCGCGCCCATGATAGGTTGAGTTTGTTCTGGGTCCAGGCACGTCTTTGGCTGTCGTTGCGCATGTGACCGCAAGCCCCACCAACCAAGGCCCTGCATGTTCGAAACCTCGCAGGCCTTCCGCACCGGACCAGCCCCAAAACGGGGCCCGTGATGCCTAGCGCAGCGCGATCCCGTCGGCGGTGAAGAAATGCAGTTTGCGATCTTCGAAGGCCAGGCCCACGACATTGCCGGGTTTCAAGCTGGTCTCTCCATCCGAGCGCACAGTCAGTTTGCCCGAGGCCCCGCAATCGATGATCAGATAGGCGTCAGCGCCGAGATATTCGACCACATCGACCGTCCCATCCACATGGCCAGACCCCGCCGCGCCAATGGAAATCGCCTCAGGCCGGATGCCCAGTTGCGTGCCGCCCTCGGCACCGGTGGCCACACCACCGCCGCCGCCCGGCAGGGAAAACGCGCCGTCTTTCACCTCGCAGGGCAGGATGTTCATTTTCGGTGAGCCAATGAACTGCGCCACAAACAGGTTCGCGGGGTGGTCGTAGAGCTCTTTCGGGCTGCCCACCTGCTCGATCTGCCCCGCGCTCAGCACCACGATCCGGTCGGCCAGGGTCATCGCCTCAACCTGATCATGGGTCACATAGATCATCGTGGCATCCAAAGACTGGTGCAGTTTGGCGATCTCATAGCGCATCTCCACGCGCAGCGAGGCGTCGAGATTGGAGAGCGGTTCATCAAACAAAAACGCCGTCGGGTCGCGAACGATGGAACGGCCAATGGCCACCCGCTGCCGCTGCCCACCCGACAAATCCTTGGGCCGCCGCTCCAAATACTCCTCCAACCGCAGCGCCCGCGCGGCCTCAGCGACTTTCTCGTCCTGCTCGGCCTTGGACGCCCCTGCCGTTTTCAACGAGAAGCCCATATTGTCCTTCACCGACATATGCGGATAGAGCGCGTAAGACTGGAACACCATGGCGAGGCCGCGTTTCGAGGGCGGCTCCGCCGTCGCATCGCGCCCATCGATGATCACCTGCCCGCGCGACGTCTCCTCCAGTCCGGCAATCATCCGAAGCAGTGTGGATTTTCCGCAACCGGACGGGCCGACGAAGATGACAAACTCGCCGTCATGAATGTCGAGGTCGACGCCTTTGATGACTTGCGCCTCGCCATACCATTTCTCGACCGCTTTTAGTTCGATCTGTCCCATATCTTACCCCTCCGCTGCCGATGGCGAGGCCCAAGCCAGCCAGATCGCCGCCGTCCAAGTGAATGTCGCGCCCCCGGCGGGTGTGCCGTCCTCGGGGCTGAAATACTCCGCAAATCCGTTTTCCGAGATCAGCCGGGCCGTATCGGCACGCACGCGCGCGGCCTGCTCGGCCAGCCCTTGTTCGGCCATGCCCAGACCCGCGATCATGTTCATCACGCCCCAAACCGGCCCGCGCCAATAGCGCAACGGGTCGAATTTCGGATGGGCCGGGTCAAAACTGGGCAGGCTATAGGGTGCCGCGTCCAGAATGCGGGCCAGCGTGGCGACAGATCGACGGTCATCAAGCCCGCCCCACCAACACAGGAACGACGCGTTGCTGACCACGCCGGAGAGCGCCCCGCTGCGCAGATCGCGGCTATCATAAGCGCCGATCTCCGCATTCCAGAGCGTCTCGGCCCCGGCTTCCAGATGAGCAATCCACGCCTCTATCTCGCCAGTGTCTTCGCCCAAGACCTCGGCTGCGTCCCGCAGATCGCGACAGGCCCGCATCAACGTGAAGGTCAGCGTCGGGTCCGCCACACGAAACGGGCTCTCCGCCGCAATCGCCGCATCGTCCCAGCCCCGCTCACGACCGAATTGCACCAGCCAGATATAGCGATCGTAATCCTCTTTGGTCGGGCGCATACGCGGGTTCACATGGCCGGTGTCACGCCGCGTGTAGGGCGCCACCCCTTGCGGATCGATCCGCGCCATCGCGTCGTCCCAATCCGGCGCATTGTCTCGACCTGCTTCCCAAGGATGGGTGATTGCGACTGCGCCGCTTTCGGCGCGTGCCGCGATGAACCACCGATGAAACGCCATCAATTTCGGGAACATCGCCCGAAGCCGCGCTTCTCCAAGCACCGGATCTCGCTGATAGATCCGCCAGGCAAAACTGGCCGCCACCGGCGGCTGGCTGATCCCCGACGAGGCGACCCGGCCCGGCCCTTTGCCCGGCGCGCCCTCCGCGCCCCAAACATCGGCGCCCGGAAAATATCCCGGGTCGGGCCGGTGAAACAGGATATGCGGCACCATGCCGTTTTGCCATTGCCCCGACATCAGCGTTTCCAGCTCTTCCCAGGCGCGCGGCACGTCGAATCGCGAAAAGCCAAGCCCGGCAAAGGCGCTGTCCCAGTTCCACTGATATGGGTACAGCCCGGCGGTTGGCACCGTATAGCCGCCTTTGTCATTCAGCCTTAAAATGCGCCGGGCCTCGTCGTCCAAGGGGGCGGTGGGCGCGGCAGTTTGCTCTGCAATCATCGTGGGTTATCCTTTGACTGAGCCTGCGGTCAGGCCGCGTGTCATGAATTTCTCCAACCCCAGGAACAGCGCCATCACCGGCACCGTGGCAATCACGGCACCAGCCATCAGATGCTGGCGGGGGATTTCGGAGGAGTTGAGCGAGGCAATGCCCCGTGTGAGCGTGAATTTCGACGGATCGTCCAAAAGCATGAAGGCGAGCAGGAACTCGTTCCACGCAATCATGAAGACATAAAGCGAGACCGAGGCCAGCGCGGGCAGCGAGAGCGGTAGTGTGATCTTCCAAATCACCTGCAACCGGCTTAGGCCGTCCATCAGACCTGCCTCTTCGATCTCCGCCGGCAAGCCCCGGAAATAGCCCTGCAACATGTAGAGCGCGACCGGGATCGTCGTCACCGGATAGATCATCACGATGCCAGTGATGGAGTTGCGCAAGCCGGTCATCGAAAACGCGATATAGATCGGCAGCGCCAAAACGATCATCGGCACCATGTAGATCAAGAGGATCGAGCGAGAGAGCGATTTCTGCCCCTTAAACCGCAGCCGTGCCACAGCATAGGCCCCGGGAATCGAGAAGAGCAGCGTGATCAGAACCGTCAGGATCGAGATATAAAAGCTGGTCAAAGATAGCTGCCGAAATTGAAGTCGCGGAACAGCTCTTCATAGCTTCTGAGCAACGCCCAACCCCGGCTCAGATCAATCGTGAAATCCAGCGGGTTCGCGATCAACTCGCCTTGCGTCTTCAGGCTGGTCATCACCATCACATAAAACGGGATCGCGACGGCGGCGGTGAAGAAGATATAGCCGAACCCGGTCAAAAACCGGATCACCGCCTCTTCCCATTCATGCCGGTTCAAAGCACCCTTGGGGCATCCGTCGAACATCACCAATATCGGCCAGGCCAGACCAATGCCGAACCCGACCGCCACCGCCAGATGGCCACCCAGACCGACGGTCTCGGCCACATGGATCGGACCAAACGGGGTATAGGTCAGCGCAAGCGTCAAGAGCACTACACCCGCAGCCAGAAGCCGCCGATCAAACGGCTCGACCGAAACGACCCCGATAAGCGCACCCAAAAGCAGGCAGCCGATCAGACCTGGCCGAAACGCCTCGCCCGTCATGAAAGAGAGCAGGACCGAGACAGTTGTCGCAATCACGAAGGCCCACAAGACGCCCAGGATCGGCCCGGTGATATAGCTGTTCCAGAAGATCCGCATCAGAGCCCCTCCTCTTTCGACATGAATTTGAAGAAGAACCACGAGAAGCAAAGCAAGCAGAGCAGGATGACCACCGCCACGGCCGCCCCCGCCCCGATATTCGACAGCGCGAAGGCCTGCTCATAGACATTCACCGTCAGCGTCCGTGTGCCCGCATTGCCCCCCGTCAAAAGGAAGATGTCGTCGAATTTGTTGAAGGTCCAAATGAACCGCAGCAGGAACAGAACCGAGAGGATGCCCATCAACATCGGTAGGCTCAGATAGCGGAACTTCTGGAACGGCGAGGCGCCATCCACATCCGCCGCCTCATACATATCCGTGTCGATCGACTGCATCCGCGCGAGGATGAAAAGGAAGGAGAGCGGGAAGTAGCGCCAGATCTCGAACACCGTCACCATGATCAGCGCCAGGGGCCGCTCGCCGAAGAAATTGATCGCTTGCGAGGTCACGCCCATCTGAATCAGCAGCGCATTGACCGAGCCCGAGAAGGGGTCGAACAAGATCACCCAGGAAAACGCCACCGCAATCACCGGGGCGACATAGGGGAAGAGGTAAAGCCCGCGGAGAACCCCCTGCCCCCGGAAACTCTTATTGAGCAAAAGCGCCGCGAAAAGCCCGACGATCAGTGCCCCAAACGTCCCAAACACGGTGTAAAACAGCGTCGCCCCGATGACGGTCCAAAACTCGCGCGCATCAAAGATTTCGGCAAAATTCTCCAAGGTGAATTCCATGTTGGTCAGCACATTGTCGGCTGACCCCGTGATGCTCGGCTCGCCATCCTCAATCGCCGCTTCCGCCGCCTCGATATCTGCGGGTAGCCCGACGGGAATTTCCAGTGTGAGACGCTCTCCCGGCTCCAACAGGTCGATCCGGCAGGTCAGCGCCTGCCCATCCAGTTCGCACCCCTCTGGCAGCTCCAGAATCTCGACTTGATCCGGGATGAGGTCGGTCAGAACCACGGCCTCAATCGGGTCGCTTTGGCTGGAGTTGCGAATGCGATAGCGGATGTAAGGCTCTGCATCGTCCGCATCGCGCAAATCCTCGCGCGCCACCGGCGCTGCGGCCCGCAAATCGGCCAAGCCAACCGGTTTGAAACTGATCCAAAAGATCGCCAAGAGCGGCAGCAGAACCACCAGCGCCACACTGGCAAGTGTCGGGAACAACAGACCCCAGGCCAGGCGCGCTTCGCGGCGCGCAAGGGGGCCGGTGCCCTTAGGAGGGACAGCGGTCGTCATCAGCTTGGTCTCCGATTGAGCGGGAGGGCTGGCCCCGGGCGACGGCCAATGCGCCGCCCGAAAGCTTGATCAGATCAACGAAGCCCGGATCATTCGATCCGCGCCAGCTCCTCATTCATCAGCGCGACCGTGGCCGAGGCATCCCGCACCCCATCCATGTATTCACGCACCAACCGGTTGATGATCTGGCTGTTGACGATCCGGCTGGCCAGACCGAGTTGGCCATCGGCCACGCCCCAGCGCTGCGCCACATCCAGACCGCCGACAATCTCGTCAATCATCGCTTGGTCATAGAGGTCGCCCAAAGGCGCGCGGCGGTCGACACCGACGTCAAGCATCGCCCAGGCTTCGGTAAACGCAGTCGGATCCTCCGCCGTGCCGCGCCGGATCGGGAATTTACCCTCCGGTGCGATGGCCAGCGTCGCGGTATAGCCCTGATCCATCGAGAATTGGACAAATTCCATCGCCGCATCGGTATCGGCATCCGCCGTGATCCCGAAATAGCGGATATCGGCCCAGGCCGCGCCATCGGGGTTCGATGGGCCGGCAAAGTTGGTCACGATACCCGTGCGCGAGGCCAACTCGCCGCTGGTCGGGTCGTCAGTGATGGTCGGCGGCGCGCTGTCGCGAAGACCGGCCAACTCGTCGAGGATGAAGGGCGACCAGAGATCATTGCCGCACGACCCGCGAAGTAAAGCTCGCGAGATTGCTGCCAGAACAACTCCCCATCGGGGCTGGCCTCAACAATCGCGGCATAGAACTCCAACACCTCGGTGGTCGCCGCCTCGTCCAACTCCTGGAACCCGTCCGCGCCGACCGGGCTCACGCCATTGGCGAGGAACACATGCTCCAGAACCTGGCTCATGAAATTCTCGTCGATCTTGGTCGCCGCGACGAAACCGAACATCTCCGGCGGATTGTGCAATGCCTCAACGGCGGCCAGCACATTGGCGTAAGTATTTGGCGGCTCCAGCCCGTTTTCTTCAAACAAATCGGCGCGATAGACGATCATCTGCGTCCAGCCATCCACCGGCACCGAGGCGAACCCGTCTTCGGTCGCCGCCATGCTCAAAGCGCCCGGCGCAAAGGTATCTTCGCCCAACTCTTCAATCACATCGCTGGCCGCGTCGGGGTCCAAGATGCCGGCTTCGGTCCAGGGCAGCGCATATTGCAGCGGGTGATAGATCACGTCCGGCAAATCGCCCGCGGCAAAGGCCGCCGTGGCCCGGGTGCCCAGATCGCTTTCCGTGACCGGGATCACCTCGACCGATATGCCGCTCTCCGCAGTAAACTCGGCGGCCATCGCCTCTTGCCGGGCCAGCCGCTCGGGCTGTTCCTCGGTCGTCCAGAACCGGATCGTGTCTTGGGCCGCAGCAACAGAGCCAAGCGCCAGGCTTGAGACCGCCGCCATCAGGGCCAAACGGGTCCCCTTCATCATCAGTGTCATTTCAATCCTCCCAATGGTTGTTTTCGTTACGGATCGGCCCCAGCGCTGCCGCCGGGTCCGGATAAAAATCTGCGACATCCGACGCCCGCGCGATCAACCGCGCAGGCGCGAGTTCGCGCAGACGTTCTGGATCGGTCCCGCGAATGCGGGCGAAGAGAAGCTTGGCCAGCCGCGCGCCCGCGGCCCGGCTATCCACCGCATAGGTGGTCAAAGGCGGCGTCGCCGTCGCGCCTTCGGGAATGCCGTCATAGCTGATCACTGCCAGGTCGGGGCCAATGCGCAGCCCGCGTCGCGCGGCAGCGCGGTAAACCCCAAGAGCGGCCAAATCCAACGCACAGACAATCGCCGTCGGCGGTTCGGCCAGATCCAGCAGGCACTCACCCTGAACCTCACCCTCGGCCATTGTGGTCGCGCCGTCGACCATAAGCGCCGGATCAAATGGCAAGCGCGCGTCAGCTAGACCCGCCCGATAGCCACCTTCGCGCAGCCCGGCATAGGTGTACTCCAACGCGCCATTAATGAAGCCGATCCGCCGATGCCCGCGATGGGCCAAACGCTGCACGGCGGCGGTCATCGCATCTTCACCGCTGATGTCATACCAGGCGCAACCCGTGGGGTCGGCCGTGCGCCCAAAAAGGACAAACGGCACATCCAGATCGCGCAACAAATCAATCCGCGCATCGTGCAACCGGGTTCGCGGCAGGATGAACCCATCCACCTTCCGCTCATCGATCAGCCGCGCCATCGTGGCCACTTCGTCCTCGACGTCATGGGCGGTGGCAACACTCAGCGTCCAACTCTCTTCCGAGGCCGCGCGCGAAATGCCATCGAGGAAATCGGTCAGAAACGGCCGGTGCTCGGCATCTCCGCCCGCGTTCAAGACCAGCCCCAAGGACCGCGCCCGCCCGGTGCGGATCGCCTGCGCCTGCGCCAGGGGCCGATAACCCATACGCTCCGCCGCGCGGGTCACGCGAACCCGGGTGGTTTCCGAGATATCAGGATAGCCATTGAGCGCCCGGCTAACCGTGCCCTTGGCGATGCCCAAGGACCGGGCCAGATCATTGATCGTCACCCGTTTGGCGGCCCGCTCTCGTGGCTTTGCGATTGACATTTGATCTCACTCCCCGACTCAGAACCTTCGCTCCGAAACCGGTTTCGGCAAGGGAAAAGACAGAAAATCGTCGCTGCAGCGCGGAAAACGCCCTTGCTCTAGAAGCCCCTGCGCGGCGGCCCAATCGAGGATGATTTGGGTTACATCTGCGGTCATGGCCGGGCTCAAAACATCGCCAGCAATCACATGATTATAGGGGTCTGCGCCCTCCGCCGGCAGGTCCTGCGGCGCAAGCTGCACCGGTCCGCCCCACCCCTCCGCAAAGGCCCGCGACGCGGCGGCGGAGACCACCTGATCCTGATCGGAGAAAATCGACAAAAGCGGGGCCTCCACGGTCGAATAATCGCGTTCTCGGGCCTCCCGCATCACCGCCGCCAGCGGCAAGGTTGCAACCGTTGGGTAGGACCAGGTCCAATAGGTGGCATGCATCTCATTCAGGGTCTCGAAACTGCGCTCGGCGCCCACGAGCCAAGGCACCCAAACCCGTGCCGCGGGCCATTCCAAGAGCACACCCGCCGGATTGGCCAGCTCGAAGTTGGCCGAGATCATCACCACCCCCGCGACATCGACCGCCATATCCGGCTCGGTCATCGCAATCGCCGCCAAGGTCGCGCCGGTGGAGGTGCCGATGATCAGAACCTCCTCGCCCACCGCGCGCGCGACGGCCAAAGCCTCGGCCGTGTCGTCGATCCAGGCCCCCGCTGTCGCCTCGGCCAGCGCCGCCCCGCCGCGCCCATGGCCCCGCAACCGGGCATAGACCAGGTTCGCACCCAATGCATCGGCGACATTGTCGGGCACTGGGCGGATCTCTTCCGATGTCGCGGAAAATCCATGCAGATACAGCACCGTCAGCGGCGTCTCCGCGCCCGGCGCGCCTGCCCAGATGATCCTTGCCTCGGCCCCCGGGGTGATATCGTCAAACACCGCCTCCCGCGCCGCTAAGTGCGCCGCCGGGTCGCTCAAATCACCCGCGAAGGGCGCGCCGCGCTCCACCGGTTCGGTCGGACCAAAGAGCCAGACAGCCCCCACCAACACGACAAGCGCCAACAGCAATCGGCCCAGCCATTTGCCAACCCTACGCACGCGCCAGAACCTCTTCGACCTTCTCCGTGATCAGCGCCAGACAGGTCTCATCCGAGAACCGATGATCAGCACCTTTGACCAACTCCAGCCGAATATCCGGCCCCTCCAGATGCGCCAGCAGCCGCAGCGCCACCGACATTTCCACATCCGCGTCTGCCGTGCCTTGCAGCATCCGCACCGGCACGTCGATCGCCAACGGCTCCCGCAGAACCAACTGGCTCCGCCCCTCCTCAATCAGCCGTTTGGTGATGATATAGGGTTCGCCATATTCCGAGGGCAGCGCGACTTGGCCCGTCTCAGCCAATTCGGCCTTCTGCGCATCGGAAAACCCAGCCCACATGCTGTCTTCGGTGAAATCCGGGGCCGCGGCGATGGTCACCAACCCGGCCAGCTTCTCGGGGTGCCGTTTCGCCATCAAGAGCGAGATCCATCCGCCCATCGAGGATCCCACCAGCACTTGCGGCCCCTCCGTCAGGCCCAAAATCGCAGCAGACGCATCCTCGGCCCAATCGCCAATCGCCCCCTCAGTGAACTCCCCGACGACGTTCCATGGCCCGAATAGTCGAACCGCAAAAACGCTCGGCCCGCCGCCTTGGCCCAGGCCTCCAGATGCAGGGCTTTGGTGCCCTCTTTGTCAGATTTGAACCCGCCCAAAAACACCACGCCCGGCCCGTCTCCCGCGATTCGATTATAGGCCAACCACCGCCTCTGAACCGTCTCAAACACACCATCTGTCATCGCAAAACGCCCTTCTCATTCGGGCGTCATTACTGCACCCCACGATAAAAACAGGCAAGAAAAACCCTGTTTTTCAACGCAAAACGCCGTCACGTCACACAGCCCCATAGGTGACTATCTTGTCACGTGACTATTTCATCACCTATAAAGACCTCATGGATACGATCTTCAAAGCCCTGAACGACCCGACCCGGCGCGCGCTGTTGGACAGTCTACGCCGCAAAGACGGGCAATCCTTGAGTGATCTGGAGGAGCAGCTGGACATGACCCGGTTTGGCGTCATGAGACATCTCAAAGTGCTTGAAGACGCGCATCTTGTCATCACGCGCCGCCATGGGCGGTTCAAACATCACTATCTCAACGCCCTACCCTTGCAAGAGATGCTCGACCGTTGGGTCGCGCCCTTTCTCCAGCCACAGGCCAGCGCGTTGAGCGACCTGAAAGCCAAACTGGAAAGAGAGAGTGTAATGGGTAAACCCGATTTCATGATGCAGACTTTCATCCGCTGCACGCAAGATGCGCTTTGGGATGCGCTGACCAAGGCCGATCAAATGGCGATGTATCACTTCATGTGCAACGACGTGCGCGGCGATGCGAAGCCGGACAATGTGACCGAGTTTATCCTGCCCGATGGCAACCCGATGCTGCGCCAGGTCACCACCGAGATGGACCCCAAAACCCGTATCGCGATGACTTTCGAGCCGAAGTTCATGGGGCCGGACGCGCCCGCGAGCCATATGGTCTATGTGATCGAAGCCCAAGGCGACACCTGCAAACTGACCATCGAGCATTACGATATGGCCCCCGGCCAAGAAGGCTTCGCCGAAGGTTGGGCCCGTTTGGCGGCCTCACTCAAATCCTACCTCGAAACCGGCAGCGCCCTCAAAATGGCGATGTGAAGGAGGCGACAGATGACCGACAAACCCGATTTCATGATGCAGACCTATATCCGCTGCACCCGCGCCGCGCTCTGGCACGCGCTGAATGATGCAGACAGCTACACGCATTGGGATTTCCTCGGCCAGACGGCCACGCGGGAGGGCGACCTGGTGCGTTACGGCCTGCCCGATGGCCCCGAGATGCTGCATGCCCGCGATCTTGAGGTCACGCCGATGTCGCGCCTGGAAACCACGTTCGAGCCGAAATGGGATGATGTGACCACACCCTCGCGCGTTGTCTACCGGATCGACGAAGAAGGTGATTTCTGCGTCCTCACGGTTGAACATTTTGGCCTGAACAACGATCCCGACGGCGGCACCGCCGATGGGTGGGCCCGCTCGCTCGCCGGGCTCAAAACCTATCTCGAAACCGGACAGCCGGCGAATTTCGGCGGCATGTATCTTTGGGAGGAGCACGACCAATGACCGATTTCCCCACAGAACTGGGCGTCTTGACCTGCCTGATGATCCTCGCGGCCTCGCTCTGGATCCCCTACATCATCGGCGTCAATACCGACCCCGCCGATCCGGACAACTTCACCCGCCCCGGTGACCTGACGGCGCTGCGCCCCTGGGTCCACCGCGCCTATCGCGCCCATCTGAACCTGTTGGAGCAAGGCATTCCCTTCGCGATCCTGGTCCTGCTCGTCGATCGGATGGACGGGTTCACCGCGCTGACCTACTGGACCGCAATTGCCTTCTTCTGGCTCCGCGTGGCCCATGCGGCGGGCATGATCACCGGCGTGGCGCGCATGCCGCTCCGGCCCATCGTCTTCACCGCCGGCTGGATCTGCGTGCTGATCATGGGCTACGCGGTCTTCGCCGCCGCCTGATCCCGACAGTTGACCACATGACGCCGCGCCCGAATTGACCTCGGGCGCGGCGTCTCTACTGTCGCGGGGATGAGCACCGCCTCCCGCACCGTCATCTGGTCCCTCTCCGCCGCGAATTTCGTTGTCGGCATGGGGGCCTTCCTCGTCATTGGGATTTTGGAACCCTTGGCCCAAGACCTCGGCGCCAGCCGGGCGGCGGCGGGCAATCTGATGACAACCTATGCGCTGACCTATGCCGTCCTCTCGCCGCTTCTGGTGGCGGCCACGGGGCGGATCGGGCGGCGCCGGGTGCTGGCCGCGGGGTTCAGCCTCTACGGGCTCGCCTCTTTGGCCTCCGCACTCGCGCCCGACATCACCACGCTGCATCTGGCCCGCGCCTTGGCCGCCGCCGGGGCGGGCGTCATCACCCCCGTCGCCGCCGCCGTCGCCGCAACCCTCGTCTCCGCTGATCAACGCGCCCGAACCCTCGCCCTGGTCTTTGCCGGGATCACCGTTGCGCAAGCCCTCGGCATCCCGGCGGGCAGTTGGCTGGCCTACACCATCGGCTGGCGATGGGCCTTTGGCGTTGTCGCCCTTTTGTCGCTTCCGGCGCTGATCCTGCTCTGGCGTATGATCCCGCCGGGCCTGCCCTTCCACGCGGTGGCGCTGCGCGATCTGCGGGCGAACCTGACCAGCCTGCCAATCATGGTCTCGGTCTTGTTCACCACGACATTTCTCGGCGCGATCTTTGTGCTCTACACCTATTTCACCCCGCTCCTTGCCCAAGTGCAGGGCCTGGGCCGCGACGGGATTTCCCTCATGCTGCTGCTCTTCGGGATCGGCGCGATCTTTGGCAATCTCATTGGCGGCATCCTGTCCGACCGGTTCGGCCCCTCCCGCACGCTGATCGGCCTCTGCCTGGCGCAACTTGCGGTGTTGCCGCTTTTCTCGATCCTGCCGCTTAACCCATGGGTCTTGGGGTTGATCGTACTCATCTGGTCGGTGATCGGTTGGTCCTTCGGGGCGGCACAACAAGTCCGGCTGATCATCCTCGACGCGACCCAGGCGCCGGTGCTCCTGTCGCTCAACGCCGCCGGGGTCTATATCGGCACCGCCCTTGGCGCCTTCATCGGCGGGCTGGTCCTGGCCGGGTTTGGTCCTGGTTTGCTGGGTCTTGCCGCCGCTGCCGGTGTCGCCCTCTCGCTTGCCCATCTTCTCTGGTCCGACAAATTGAACCGCCGCACCTTTCCGGCACCTTGACGCGCAGCCCAACAGAGGGCATTAACTCGGAATATACATATTGTCCCGCAACCGGGCGTTTCGTAGGCGCCAAACTGATGAGGAGACCGGCCAATGGCCCAGATTTCCCTGACTTTCCCTGATGGCAATTCCCGTAGCTACGCCGCTGGCGTGACTCCGGCGGAAGTGGCGGAAAGCATTGCGCCCTCGCTGGCCAAAAAAGCCATCTCGGCGCAAGTCAACGACACCCATTGGGATCTCGCCTGGCCGATTGAGGCCGATGCCGCGATCGCCATCAACACGATGAAGGATGAGGCCCCGGCGCTGGAGCTGATCCGCCATGACTGCGCCCATATCATGGCCCGCGCCGTGCAGGAGATCTGGCCCGATGTGAAAGTCACCATCGGCCCCGTCATCGATAACGGCTTCTACTACGATTTCGACCGGGAGGAGCCCTTTACGCCCGAAGACCTCGGCGTGATCGAGGCGAAGATGAAAGAGATCATCAACCGCCGCGACCCAGTGACCACCGAGATTTGGGAACGCGACCGCGCCGTCGCCTTCTACGAGGCCAATAACGAGCCTTATAAGGTCGAGCTGATCGAAAGCATCCCTGGCGACGAACCGCTCCGGATGTATTGGCATGGCCATTGGCAAGACCTCTGCCGCGGCCCGCATTTCCAACACACCGGCCAGGTGCCCGCCGACGCGTTCAAACTGATGAAAGTCGCCGGGGCCTATTGGCGCGGCGACAGCAATCGCCCGCAGCTTCAGCGGATTTATGGCGTCGCCTTCCAGAACCGGCAGCAGCTGAAAGATCATCTGACCTTCCTCGAAGAGGCCGAAAAACGCGACCACCGCCGCCTGGGCCGCGAGATGGAGCTGTTCCATTTCCAGGAGGAAGCGCCTGGCATGGTCTTCTGGCACCCCAATGGCTGGTCGATCTATCGCGAGCTTGAAGACTATATGCGCCGCCGCCTGACCAAAGCCGGTTATCAGGAGATCAAGACCCCGCAAGTGGTCGACCGCAAACTGTGGGAGGCCTCTGGCCACTGGGATAAATACCGTGAAAACATGTACATCACGGAGATCGACGAAGAGCACGCGAATGAAAAACGCACCAATGCTCTGGAAGCCGATGAACTGCCCCTGCCATGTGCAGATTTTCAACCAGGGCATCAAATCCTACCGCGATCTGCCGCTGCGCCTGGCCGAATTCGGTTCCTGCCACCGTTACGAGGCGCATGGCGCGCTCCACGGGCTGATGCGGGTGCGCGGCTTTACCCAGGATGACGCGCATATCTTCTGCACCGAAGATCAGATCGAGGCGGAATGCGCGGCCTTTATCGAGCTTCTGTCCGGCATCTACCGCGATGCGGGCTTTGCCAGTTTCGACATCAAACTCTCGACCCGCCCCGAGGTCCGCGTCGGCTCTGACGAGGTTTGGGACAAGGCCGAAACCGCGCTGGAGAAGGCAATCCTCAGCGTCCGCAATGATTATGAGATCGACCCGGGCGAAGGCGCATTCTACGGCCCCAAACTCGACTTCAAACTGACAGATGCGATTGGCCGCGAATGGCAATGCGGCACGTTCCAGGCGGATTTCAACCTGCCCGAGCGGCTCGATGCCAACTACATCGGCGAAGACGGCGCAAAACATCGCCCCGTCATGCTGCACCGCGCAATCCTGGGCTCCTTCGAGCGCTTCATCGGCATCATGATCGAGAACTATGCTGGCAAACTGCCGTTCTGGCTCGCCCCGCGTCAGGTCGTGGTGGCCGCGATCGTGTCGGAGGCCGACGAGTATGTGCTGGAAGTCACCCAGATGCTGAAAGACGCCGGCATCCGCGCCGAACCCGATATCCGGAACGAGAAGATCAACTACAAGGTCCGCGAGCATTCCGTTGGCAAGGTCCCCGTCATCCTCGCCATCGGCCGCAAAGAGGTGGAGGACCGCACCGTCACTCTCCGCCGTTTGGGGGAGAAACAGACCAGCGTCTTGCCGGTCGATCAGATTCTCGCCGATTTGACCAACGAGGCGATCCCGCCGGACCTGAAGTGACCTAAGGGGCAATGGCCGCTTAGGCCAGAGAAAGCTGTTGTCAGGCGTTCAAGGAGCAACGCCTGCTTTCGGGCGCTGAGATGAGATAGAACGTGTTGATCGTGGAGAATGATCAAGTCTCGGCGCCGTTTCTTGAGTGAGATACCGACAGGCCAGATCATTTGGATTTCAAGCCAGAACAACCAAAAACTGAACTTCGGACGATCCGTGACTTGAGGTTATGGATGGAAGAAAACGGCTGCAACTTTCTGTCTTATCAGATTGATAGGGCGCCTATCTCCGAGGGGTTCATACTCGCAAAGGTCGGGACATCTTTTCAGTGGGTTTTCATCGAACGCGGCGTGAAGAGGGTGGAGAAGGTCTTCGACTGCGAAAGCGACGCGGTTTTCCACGCATATACGCAGATCAAAGATGACAGTTGGGCGTGGAGCCATTTAGTTGGTTTCATCAAGGACCAGGTCAAGCTCACCGCGTTGAAGAAATCTCTGCAGAGGAGGGGCATTCATTTCTATGACGACATGATCCCCTATGGCGGCAAAGACGATGTGCGATACCGGGTTTATGTTCACGGCTGTAAGGCAGAGGCGGTCGCTGATCTTCAAAGAGTTTACGGTCGTTAGAGACTGGAGGGGCTTGCGTGCAAGTGCCTTGCATCCAGTTTTCGAAAGGCGGCAATTCCTTATCCGTCCAGCCTAGTTCTGCCACCGCGCGCGTCCGGCTGTCTGTGTGGCTGTCGCGGTCATCAACCGCCCTCGCAAGGCTTCAATTTGCGTGCGCACGGCGGACACGACGCCAAACCGCGCGAAGGCCAAGCCAGAGGCCGAACAGCACCGCAAGGGCCAGCGCGCCGGCATAGGCCATAAGCGCCGGCGGGGTCAGCAGGGCTGGCAGGCGCTCGGCCCGCACGAGGCCGACCTGCAGCAGATCCCCCGTCGCGAGGGCTGTGGCCCCATCGAGAATGCCGCCGTTGACGCGAAACCGCTGCGGTGCGGTGGGGATCAGCGTTAACGGATCGGTAAGCCCGGACGTAAGACGAACCGACCTTGCGTCGGACTGCACTCTCAACGGCATTGCATAGGCGAAGAACCATAGATCGGGATCCACCAGATCGATCGCGAGATAATACCCGTCGATCCCCTCATCTATCGGAATGTCAGGCGGCGGTCCGGCTGCAAGGTCGGGCACAGCAAACTCAAGTAACCTGCGCCCAGACACCGATGTCGGATGATTGTCGGCCACATTCGTCATTGCGATGACGGCGGTGCCGGAGTCCGGGTGCAACGCGAAATGGGCGGCCCCCCAGGTCGTTGTGCCATCCCACCAGACCTTGCGACCGGCCTCCCCCATCCGGACACCGAAGCCAAGCCCGAACCCTTCATCGAGATCGGGATGGGCACGCGCCTGCATGGTCATCATCTCATCAACCGCTGCCGCGCTCAGAATTCTGCGGCCTTCGAAGACGCCATCGTTGAGGAACATGGTTGCCAGACGCGCCAGATCCCCCGGAGTCGTCAGCAGGCTGCCAGCGGCGGCAAGGGCCGTCAGGTCAAGATGCGGTTCCGGTTCCAGCATGTCGCCAGTACGTGCATGACCGGCGGCAAGCGGGCCGTCATAGTCCTCCGCTCGGCCAAGAGAGGACTGTGTCATGCCGAGCGGCGTAAGCAGCCGATCTTGCGCCAAGTCCTCAAAGGTCATCCCGGCGGAGGCTGCCGCAACCTCTCCGGCGAGAACGAACCCGACATTGGAATAAACCAGCCGGTCGCCCGGCGGATGCACAATGGTCCGTGATGCGGCGATATAGGCCTCCCGGCTCTCGACCGGCGGATAGGGTGGAAAGCCGTCCCAAGTCACCGGCAGGCCGGAACTGTGCGACAGAAGCTGGCGCAGTGTCACCTCGACCTCGGCCCCATCCGCATCCATGGGGCGCAAATCAGCCGGGATATGCTCAGCAATGGGTGCGTCGAGATCCAGTCGACCGGCATCGACTTCCGTCATCACAAGTGCGGCGGTGAGGATCTTAGTTACCGACCCCGCCGGGAAACCCGTATCAAGGCCCGCGTCGACGCCCATCGCCGGGTCCGCACGCCCGTCAACGACATGCGCCAATATCTGCCCATCGCGCAGAAGGATCGCGGAGAGGGCCGGCGCATCGGCGGCACGGCGCTCCTCGCCAACGATGTCAGCCGCAATGTCCTGCAAGGGTTGCGCATTTGTGGAGAAAGAGGTGACGCAGATCACATCACGCTCGCCAAGATTTGCCTCGCATGAATACAGCAAGCATCATCTCTTGTTCTGATGAGACCCAATAAGCGCGATGTCGGCAGTCCTGTGCGACGCAGGCCGCGTCTGATCACCTGTGGCATCTGTCCCATCTTGATCATACTCACGCTCTATTGACGGTACACTTACGATGCGCGGACAGAACCGATACACGCGCACGGATCAAAAAACAGCATACCTCAGTGTGAAGCGAAATCCGACTAGCATTGGTAATTGCAATCACTCAGATAACGAAAGCCCCTCTGGAGATCGCGGCAACCCGCCCTGCGGGGCAGAGAACGCAATCCCGGCAACTACCGAAACGATGAAACCGGTGCCATCAAAGCGCAAGCCCGCCGGAGCCGTCAAATGCTCGCCCGGTGCCTTCGGTTTGATGCCTGCCTTTCGACGATTGAGCGACGCGCGCTTGGGACGCAAAGACCGCCATCCCTCAAAAATGCGCTTTCTCCTCATCGGGCCGCCCGGCGGCCAGCGCTAAGAGCCCACCCAAACCACAAAAGGCAATCGGGAACATGGTGGCGACATTGAAGCCGAAGGCGTGATACATCCCCGTGGCTGAGATCAACAGCAAGATACCGCCCCAAAGCGCCCGCGCCCGGGCCATCGCGCCGCCCGCAATCGCCAAAAGCGGCGACAGAATCGCAACTGTTTTGAAAAGCTGTGGGTTGTCGACCTGCCGCGCCACATTATCGATCTCACCAAATGAATCGATAAACGCCACATAGCCATAAACGAAAAAACCGACGATCATACCGGTGACACCGCCGATAATGCCCAAAACCAATGCCGCATTGCGCATGTGAGAGTCCTTCTGCCTGCCTGTCTCATCTCGATATGGCACCCACGCCCGTCCAATCCAAGATCGAGCCGCCACCGGACTAGGGTGAAACATTTGCCGTTCTTCCCCCGGGTTTCCCTTGTAACATGAGCGGAAATCCCCGGTTGGCCGCATACTGTCGCAACCCTTGTTTTCTTGAATATTCCCCGCATTTTAGCACCGCCCGCCCTGCTCACAAACCTCTCGCGCGCGCTCACGGACCCGTGCGGCACGGCTCTGTGATTGGCCAGTGATCGACCCCAGCCGCTACCAATTTCCCTGTCGCTGCTACTTGCGATCTGTCATCTAACCAACTCGGAGATACTCCAAAATGTCGACCCACGTGAAATCCCTGGCGCTGCTCGGCGCCGCCGCTGCTGTTCTGACCGCTCACGGCACCGCACCGGCCCAAGCACAGGCCCAGGAAAAATGCTTCGGCATCAGCCTTGCTGGCGAAAACGACTGCGCCGCAGGCCCCGGCACCACCTGCGCCGGCACCTCGACCGTTGACTATCAGGGCAACGCCTGGACCTTCGTGCCCGCCGGCACCTGCGCCGACGTTGAGCTGCCAGATGGCCGCATGGGTGAGACCCTCGCCTCGCTCGAAGCCGATGGCTACGAAGGCCTGGCGCGCGACCTGCCCGAAGGCACCGACACCTCGGTTCTGCGCTCGCTCGACATGTAATTTGGCTTTTGCCAAACCCGCCCCTGGCGTTCGCGCCAGGGGTCCTTTTTAAGACGATCCGGTGGTAGTATGCTCGATATGGCTCAAAACACGCGCCTCCCTCTGACCGCCGGTATCGGCTACAAAGCCCAGCACTACGCCGATCTGATCGCAGATCCCGGCCCGGTGACCTGGCTCGAAATTCACGCCGAAAACTATATGGGAGATGGCGGCCGCCCGCTGGCGCAACTGCGCGCCTTGGCCGAACGTTTCCCGATCTCGGTTCATGGCGTTGGCCTGTCGATTGGCGGCGAAGCCCCGCTCGATACGGATCACCTTGCGCGGCTGAAACATCTCTGCACCTGGCTCAACCCCGCGTCTTTCTCGGAACATCTGGCCTGGTCGACCCACGATATGGGCTTCCTGAACGACCTGCTGCCCCTGCCCTACACGCAGGCCACGCTCGCCCGCGTCGCCGCTCATATCAACCAGGTGCAAGACACGATCGGTCGGCAGATGCTGCTCGAAAACCCCTCCACCTATCTGGATTTTGACGAAACCGAGATGGAAGAGGTCGAGTTCCTGTCCGAGATCGCCAAACGCACCGGCTGCGGCCTGCTGCTTGATGTGAACAACGTCTTTGTCTCCGCCAATAACCAGGGCTGGGACGCGCATAGCTATATCGACGCCTTCCCGCTCAACCATGTGGGCGAAATCCATCTCGGCGGTCATGACGAAGATGAAGACGATCAAGGCCGCCCGCTCTTGATCGACAGCCATGGCCGCGAGGTGGTCGACCCGGTCTGGGCGCTCTATCGCTACACCATCGCCCGGGGCGGCCCCCGCCCGACGCTGATCGAATGGGATACCGACGTGCCGCCCTTTGCCGAACTGCGCGCCGAAGCGGCCCGGGCGGAGACCATTCTCACGCCAGTTGAGGCTTGAGAGCGATGGCTGGCCAAACCCAATTCGCCGAAGCCATCATGGATGCAGGCCGGCCAGCCCCGGAGGGGCTCGGCGATGCCCATGGCGGCCCCGCAGGCAAACGTTTTGACGTTTATCGCAACAATGTCGCTGTCTCACTGACCCAGGCGCTGGAAACCGGCTTCCCCGTTCTCCGGAAACTCGTGGGCGACGACTTCTTCAAAGCCATGGCGGGCGTCTTCCTGCGCGCACACCCGCCCGAACACCCGCGCCTGCAACTCTATGGCCAACGGCTCCCGGGCTTTCTGGCCAGCTTTGAGCCGGTCGCGCATCTGCCCTATCTGCCGGATATCGCCAAGCTGGAACTGGGCCTCCGGCAATCCTATCACGCCGCCGATGTGACCCCACTCTCGATGGAAGGCCTCGATCCGAATGAGGTTCTGGCGCTGAAACCCCGCGTCGCGCCTGCGACACTGGTCGTCCAATCCCGCTATCCGATCTACGCAATCTGGCGCGCCAATAGCGACCCGGACGCTCCCAAACCCACCGGCGGTGGCCAAGACGTGATCATCACCCGGCCCGGGTTTGACCCGGTGCCGCATCTTTTGCCCATCGGCGGTGTTGCTTTCGCCCGGCTTCTAAAAGGCCGGATGAGCGTTGCCGAGGCCATGGCCGCGACCCAGGCCGCCGAACCCAAAGCCAATATCTCCGCGCTTCTGTCGCTCTTTGTCAGCACCGGCGCCCTGACCCTTGATCGGAAAGACCCATGACTGCCTTGATTTCCCTGCACAATCGCATCTTCGACGCCCTTGAGGGCCTGGCGCCGTTTCTCATCCCCACCCTGGCGCGGCTGGTCTTCGCGGGCACGCTGCTGATCTATTACTGGAATTCCGGCCTGACCAAGTTGGGCGACGGGTTTTTCGGCTTTCTCAATGTCGGTTTCGGCGCCTATGGCCAAATCCTGCCGCGCATGTTCGAGGCCGCGGGCTATGACGCGAGCCAATTGGGGCTTTTCGCCAAATTGCTGGTCTTGGGTGCGACTTGGGGCGAGTTCATCCTCCCGCTTCTGCTACTGATTGGCCTGGCTACACGGCTCGCCGCCCTCGGCATGATCGGGTTTGTCTTCGCACAAAGCTGGGTCGACATTTTCGGCCATAGCATCTCCGCCGCCGACCGGGGCAGCTGGTTCGACGCCGCCTCCGGCAGCCTGATTATGGATCAACGCGCGTTCTGGGTGTTTCTCTTGATCGTTATCGTCCTGCGCGGCGCAGGGCCGCTCTCACTCGATGCGATCCTGCGCGGCCGCGCTAAAGGAGCGCCTGTTTAACCTCGGCGCCCCAGCCGAGATAAAGCCCCCCGCCGCCTCGATCACCGGGCGCTTCATCAGCGCCGCATGGGCCGTCAGCAACGCTTCTGGCGTTGCGGCCCGCTCCTCTTCCGACAACCCACGCCACGTGGTCGAGCGGCGATTCACCAAATCATCGCCAAAAGCGTCTAGAAACCGGGCCAACTCCGCTGCATCCAATGGCGCGGCCCGTACATCACGCAAAACCGCATCATGCCCGGCAGCCTTCAATTCCTTCACCGCCTTTCGGCATGTGTCGCAGTTTTTTAGCCCGAAAACGATCATCTCTTATGCACCTTTGCCGCAATTGCTCCGCGAATTGATGCCAGAGAGAGCCCATAATCAACCCAACACTTGCCTTTTTTCAATTTCGCTCCAAACTTTTCTCTGTGACAACAGGTTTATGCTGAACCGCCCTCTCAAGAAGGCATTCCAATAGGACGGCCCTGACGACACCGCACCGCCGCACTACTGCGGGCGGAAAACCTTGAGAAGGAAAGACAACGACGATGCCCACTGGCACTGTAAAATGGTTCAACACCACCAAAGGTTATGGTTTCATTGCCCCCGATGATGGCGGCAATGATGTGTTTGTACATATCTCAGCGGTCGAACGCGCCGGTCTTACCGGCTTGGCCGACAACGAAAAAATTGGCTACGAACTCCGCGAAGGCCGTGATGGCCGCGCCTCGGCGGTGGAGTTGCAGAAGCTCTGACTCCCTCTAGGGATCGGGCCACAAGACAGACGTCGCGCGGGGGGAGATTCGGGCGGCGTATTGATGTTTTTCCCCACAATTGAGCCGTCGCCGCGGCCCCGCAGATCACCTCTGACAGAGCGGCAATCCGCAAGAATTTCTTGCGCTACCCCCATTTTGCGGGCTTTCCTAAGACCTTCAGCCGCGCCTGTATTCTCGGGCGCGCCTCTGGAAAGGACCACAAATGCTCTTTGACGAAGTGATTACCAACGACCCGCGCTACACCTATAAATTCATCCTCACGCAACCGATCCGCCTCACCAACGGCGCCGTGCGCAGTGCAACCGTGCGCGGCTCTGTGCGCGAGAAAGGCGATGATTTCATTAAGCTCCGCATCCGGAACGGACGGGATCACCAGACTGACCTGATCATCCCCAAGGCCAGCATCCTGTACATCGAACAAACCTGGCTGCGCGAATAACGCCTCAGGTGAGCGCCCGGGTGATCATCACCCCGCCCCAGGCCGCGCCTGCGGTCAAGACCGTGCCCCAGGCCATGTCGAGCACGACCATCTGCGGATGCCAGTCCCGCATGACGGCCCAAGAGGTCAATTCATAGGTGCCATAGGCCACCAACCCCAAGATCGCACCATTGATCAGCGCCATATGCGGGGTGCCGTCCCGCAAAGCCGGCCAGCCCGCGAACCATAGAATACCAAACATGAAAATCAGGTAAAACAGGATCGCCGGCAGCCACCGGATCCCCTCGGCCAGCCCATCGCCCAGATGCCGCGCAAAGATCGGCTGGATCACCGTCGGCAGCATGATCGCATCGGCGACGAGGAAGATGACCGAGGTGGCGAGAAACAGGATCAGAAGGGACATGTGGTGCGGCTCCGGTTGCGTTTCCGAGAGGTAGCACGGATCGCGCATAGGTCTATGCCAGAGGGCAGCGCCCGAACCTGGGAGGGCGCATCACAACGGATGAGCTGCACGCGCGCGCACCAAAACAGCTAAGGTCGGATCTTTCCCGAACGTCGCAAAAGCGCCCTCCCGGGGGAGGGTCGGGCGCTGCCCGGCGGTGCCGGGCCGAGTGCCTGGTTAGCATCGCGCAGTTCAATTGAAACCAGATAGAAATTGCCAAAGGAATCCGGATTTGAGGATGTAACAATTATCTTTGCCGGCCCTAGTCAATATGCCACCCAAGAAAACCCTTGGCTCGCCATCTACATATTGTACCACATATGCAGGGCCACCACTCAATCCGTCAGGGTCGAACTCTAGTGGTGTAATGAATTTCAGCCCTAAAAGCGCCTCGTCTCTGGGTTGGCCATCTACTTCTGCAACCAGGATTCGTTTGGTTATCCCAAGATGATTCTTGTCCTCCAGTTCATATTTTTGATCCGCGGAAGGAAATCCCACTACTATGAAGGCCAGCAGGTTCACATTATTGGTATTCGGAGGAATCGCTGAAAACTCGAAAAACTGATTGGAGAGTTGTGGGTGTTCTCTTACCGGGTCAGTAAATTCAAAAGCAGCAACATCATATGCGTCAGACTGCAATAGATGCTCTCCCTCGTTAAATGTCCTTGAACCGGAAGACGTCACGAAACTACTTCCATCTGGGAGCATCAACCCGACGTCTTCCAACCTCTGGTTTCGTAGCTGATGTCTGCTGCAGATGAGGAGTTGTCTTCCTTGATGTAGCACGCCAACGGCGGAACCAATAATGGAGATCTTGTGGACGTCATCGTGGGTCCAGACCATCAGTTGAGAAGCAAACCGGCCGAGGTGTGCCTCCAAAGAGCCAGCCGGGACATATAGATCGCCGACTTTTGCACTCGTTTTGAGGATAGTGTCTAAAAGAGGCTCTCCAGGCATCAGCGCTCACCGCGAATAGAGTTGAATCTTGGGCGAGTCCAAAATCCGCCCGTTTTCGCCTCAAATCGCTCCACTGGACCGATTCTTCCCCACTCAAGCGGGACCGGCAAAAACCCCTTCAAACTCCCGCCACTCGCCTTTGCTCATCCCCGAGTTCTCCTGCGTGACCTTTTCACCTGAAAGCATCCGCCGAAGACAATCAACCCCCTTGCCACTCAACTGCACCCCGCCCATGCGGTAATCCTCAAAGGCGCCATAGGCCGCTGGGACCCAATTCTTGACCATCTCACAAATCGCATCCGCATAGACCCGGATTTCATATTGCGCATGGGCATCCGCGCGCAGCCGCAGGAAATGGAACAGGTTGTGCAAATCCACCTTCCAATACCATTGCGTATAGACATTCGCAGGCAAGTTCATCCGCGCCAATTCGCGGGCCAACCCCGCCTGCCCCTCTTGGCTCAGCATCTCTTCGTAATGGTCATAGGCCCGCGCGCTGTCGGCCTTCAGCACCTCCAAAACCCGCGCCGCCTCTTCGCCTTGCAAGACCTCGCCGCGCCCCTGGTTGTTCACCACCGATTGCGCCGCCAGATGTTCCGGCGCGGGGATATAGAACTCCCGGTCGAGGATCGAATAGCGCGCCGAGTATTCATTCACATTCGCCGTCCGGTGCCTAATCCATTGCCGCGCCACGAAAACCGGCAGTTTCACATGCAGTTTGATCTCGCACATCTCAAACGGGGTCGAGTGCCAGTGTCGCATCAGATAGCGGATCAAGCCACTGTCATCGCGGGCTTTTTTGGTCCCCGCGCCATAGCTCACCCGGGCCGCCTGCACGATCGCCGCGTCGTCGCCCATATAGTCGATGACCCGCACAAAGCCGTGGTCCAAAACCGGCTGCGCTTTATAGAGATGCTGCTCCATCCCCGGCGCGACAGCGCGCAAGGTGGGTTGCGGATTCTGACGGCTCTCTTCAATCTCGGCCAGTTGCTCAGGGCTCAGCGGCATGTCTCTGCTCTTTCCTTCTAGGGATTCGGGGTCTACAACATCTTGCATCAGCGCGAGGCAGGCACGCAAGATAAAGGGGCAGGATGACGGATCGGGGCGTCGTTTTTCTGGAACGCCGCATGGGCGATTGGGCCCGCGCGCGGCTCAACCCGCATCTCGCCGAGTTCATCATGTTCGTGCTGAAACAGGGCTGGGCGGCGCTTTTCGGCATCCTGTTTCTGATCGCAATCATCGCCACGCGCTTCCTCTGGTCGCCCGATTGGGCGCTCAGCCGCTATGACGCGCTATTCCTGTTCGCGCTTTCCACCCAGATCCTGTTCCTTTGGCTCCGGCTCGAAAGCATCGCCGAGGCCAAGGTCATCGCGCTCTTCCACCTGACCGGCACTGTGATGGAAGTATTCAAGCTGCATATGGGGTCTTGGGATTACCCCGATACCGGGGTTATGGAGATCGGCGGCGTGCCGCTTTTCTCGGGCTTCATGTATGCCTGCGTCGGCAGCTACATGGCCCGCGTCATCCGCATCTTTCATATGCAGTTCGCGCCTTACCCGCCCTTTGCGCTGACCCTCCTGCTGGCCGCCGCGATCTATGGCAATTTCTTCACGCATCATTTCCTGCCCGATATCCGCGCCGGGCTGTTCCTGGCCACGGTGCTGCTCTTCTGGCGGACGCGGGTCTGGTTCTATGCGGGCAGCGCACCCCGCTGGATGCCGCTGCCGCTGGCGGCGTTCCTGTCGGCCATCTTCATCTGGATCGCCGAGAATGTCGGCACCTTCACGCAAACCTGGTCTTACGCGGGCCAAGGCGCGCTGGATCTGGTCTCGCTCGGCAAGCTCGGCTCCTGGTATCTGCTGCTCTATGTGAGCTTCGTGACGGTCACGCTGATCTTGCGCGACGCGCTGCACATCCGCCCCGTCGCGCCCACCCCACGGGAAATTTACTGAAGACAGAGGATGCGCGCGCGTCCAACCCGGGTTAGGCTACCCCAAACGAGCATAGGGAGTAGCTGTAATGGGATTGAAATATCTTCACACCATGGTCCGGGTGAAGGATCTGGAGGCCACGATGGCCTTCTTCCAACTTCTCGGCCTGCATGAGACCCGCCGTTGGGAAAACGAAGGCGGCCGCTTCACCCTGGTTTTCATGGCGCCTCCGGGACAAGACGAGTGCCCGGTCGAACTGACCTATAACTGGGATGGCGACGAGGGGCTGCCCTCCGACAGCCGCCATTTCGGGCATCTGGCCTATGAGGTCGACAATATCTACGAGACCTGCCAGCACCTGATGGAGGCCGGCGTCACCATCAACCGCCCGCCACGCGACGGGCATATGGCCTTCGTGCGTTCGCCCGACAACATCTCCGTTGAGCTTCTGCAATCTGGCGAGCGGCTGGCCCCGGCCGAACCCTGGGCCTCGATGGAAAACACCGGTCACTGGTGATCCGCGCTGGCCTCATCGCCCTGGGCCTCTCGCTGGCCACGCCTCTGCCACTTCATGCCCAAGCCGAGGAGCAATGCCGCTTGGCCTTGCTCCTCGGTATGGATGTCTCGGCCTCCGTCGATGAGGCGGAATATTCCTTGCAAATCAACGGGCTGATCTCCGCGCTCCTGTCTCCCGAAGTGCAGAACGGATTTCTAAACGGCCCCGGCCCCGTCGCCTTCGCCGTCTATGAATGGAGCGGACGGTTTCAGCAGGACATGCTGGTCAACTGGACGATGATCCGGACCCAAGAGGACCTCGTTAACGTCACCGAACAGATCGCGCGGGCCACACGGCAACATGCCGACTTTCCCACCGCGCTTGGCTATGCCATCGGCTTTGCCGCCGAACGCTTCGCTGAGGCCCCGCCGTGCCTGTTCCAGACGCTCGACATCTCAGGCGACGGACAAAACAATGACGGCTTCCCGCCCGAAGCCGCCTATGAGCATTTCGCGCTGAACGGGGTCACCGTGAACGGGCTGGCCATCGGCGGGGCCAGTCGCGAGATCGAGCTTTACTATGAAAGCGAAGTGATCCGCGGCCCGGGCGCCTTTGTCGAACACGCGCTCAACCACGACCATTTCGAAGAGGTCATGCGCCGCAAGCTGGAACGCGAGCTGCGGGTGATGATCCTGGGATCGCTAGAGCCAGAACCGTCCCCCGCTAGTTCCGCCAGGAACCTGAATCCGGCTGAAAATAGATAGTTTCACGCGTATTTGCGGACACGCCGGTCGGCTGACAAGTCGCAACCGCTTGATCCAGTCGGCGCGCGCTACGGGCGCGCGTGAAAAACCGCGCGTCGACCGGCACAACCTGCGATCCGACCAGAAGAGAAGCCCCCTCCAGCATATCATTGATCGAACTGCGCAGCCGCCCATCCCGCAGATAACCTGCACCACAAAGCGCCAACTGGCCATCAACGGCCACCATCGTCCAACGATACTGATAAACGGTCCCCAACCCGCCGGTAAACTGTATCTCGCCGGGGATGAACTCCGATGTCACCGGGACTTGCAGCGCCGAATTCTGCGCGCTTACCGGCGCCGCGAGCATTACGGCAATCGATACGACAACCACCTTTGAAACAACCTGCCGAAATGAACGAAACATCGTATTGAACCCTTTATCTGTCCGAAAGTCCCCAATCGGTGAGTTCATTCAAAGCCACTGTCAATTCCGATTCACCCAAACGGCGACATTAGGCCGCCCAAAAGACGTGAATTAGGAATAAACAATGGATATTTGCCCAAAGATGCAATGAACCAATAATGGCCGCCTATTTTGCCTCGGAAATCGGCAAAAGCGCCGCGCCAATCCGCCGCCCTTCGGCCAGAAGCACATTGTAGGTCCGGCAGGCCGAGGGTGACGCCATCACCTCCACCCCAATGCCAGCAGCCTCTAGTGCCGCCCGCAAATTCTCTGGGATATGCGCAATCTCTGCGCCCGTCCCGATCAGCAAAACATCTATCTCGTCCGCCGCCGCAATCAGAGGCCCTGCCGCTTCATACCCAGCCCAAGGCGCAACCCCCGAGGGCAACAACAGCGCCCCTCCGTCAATCCGTTCGCCACCGACCCGGAAAAATCCCGGCCCATAGCCGTCGATCGGCTTGCGGTCGTCATATTGCACTTCATGTAGCTGCATGCCGTTCTCCACTCACTGCCAGATCGGCAGCCCCATCACACCCGCCAAACCGATAATACCATATGCGACCCTGCGATACATAACTTCGCGATCCGGGTCGAATAGCGCCTGCCCGATCCGCGTCCCGATCCCATAGGCCGGCATCATCACCACCCCCAGCCAAAGTGCCTCCAGGCTCAACAATCCCTGAAACGCCATTTGCGGCAGGACCAGGATGCTGATCGTGGTCAGAAACACCATCGTATTGGCCCGCATCACCTCGGCCCGGCTGCCCGCGCCCAGATTGAACAGGATCACAATCGGCCCCATCAGCCCGGTCAGCCCGCCCAAAACGCCCGTGGCCGCGCCAACCCCGATGCGGGTGGCCACCCCCGGTCGCGTGGCATAGCGCCAACCCGCCATCAGCGCCGCCAAGGTCACCAAAACCGTCGTCGCAACCGCGATGCGCACCCAATCAACGTCCAAGACACGTAGCAGGTAGATCCCAAACGGCGCGCCCAGAAAGGCCGCGCCGATCAAGGTGAAGGTCGCGGATTTCTCCGCCACGCCCCAGGCGCGCGGCACCACGGTGAACAGCGACACGATTGCCGAGAGGGAAAACGCCGCTATCGCAAAGGCGGGCTCCAGCCAGATCGTTGCCAAAGGCATGAAAATCAGCGCCGAGCCGAACCCCGCAAAGCCATAGACCACCCCCGCAAGGATCGTCGTCGCCAGAACCCACACCAGCCCATCCAGGGCCAGTGCGGCGTTCAATGCCTCAGGCATCTATGTTGGAAAACTGCGTCCCGGCATTTCCATCCGGCTTCGACCAATCGCGTTTCACCCCGATCATCAAGACGACATTCTTCGCCACATAGATCGAGGAATAGGTGCCCACGATCACGCCCCAGAAAATCGCGAAGACGAAGCCGCGAATCACATCGCCACCGAGGATCAGCAGCGCTAAAAGCGCCAGAAGCGTCGTGCCACTGGTCATCAAGGTCCGGCTCAACGTCTCATTGGCGCTGAGGTTCATCACGTCGACCAGCGGCATTTTCTTGTATTTCCGCAGGTTCTCGCGCAGCCGGTCGAAAATCACCACCGTATCGTTGATCGAATAGCCGATGATCGTCAGAAGCGCCGCGATCGTCGCCAAATCGAACCGGATTTGCAGCAGCGAAAACACCCCGATGGTCAGCACCACATCGTGGATCAAGGCCGCCACCGCGCCGACCGAGAACTGCCATTCGAACCTGAGCCAGATATAGATCAAGATCGCCGCCAGCGAGATGCCGACCGCAAGCAGCGCCGTGGTGATCAACTCGCCCGAGACCTTCGGTCCGACGCTTTCCACCGAGGGGAAGGTCATCTCCGGGTCAATCGCCGCCACAAGCGCGTCCTGCACCGCATTCACCGTCTCCGGTGTCACACTCTCCTGGCCTTCTTGCGCTTGAATGCGGACCATCGCCACATGGCGACCCGCCTCAAAGGTCGGGTCGAACACTTCGGTGATCGAGACATCGCCAAGGCCCAATGGATCAAGCGCCGCGCGGTAGTCGCCCACGACCACCTCCTGCGTGCTCTCCACACGCAGCGTCGTGCCGCCCAGGAAATCGATCCCGAAATTCAGCCCCATCGCAAGCCAGATGCCAATCGACAGCACCATCGCGACGATTGAGGCACCAAATGTGACCCGCGCGAAGCGGAAGAAGTTGAAATTTGTCTCTTGGGGAACCAGGCGGAGGCGCATCTCTTAGACCTCGATTGTCTTGGGACGCCGGCGGTCAAACCAGGTCAAAATCAGCAAGCGGGTGACGTAAATCGCAGTAAAGACCGAGGTCATGATCCCGATCCCCAGTGTGACGGAGAAGCCGCGCACCGGACCGGAGCCCACGGTGAACAGAATGATCGCAATGATGAACGTCGTTAGGTTCGCGTCGATAATCGCGCTTAGCGCCCGGCTATAGCCCAGCTCAATGGCGCGCGCCGGGCCCTTCGCGGTTTTGAGTTCCTCGCGGATACGCTCAAAGACCAGCACATTGGCATCCACCGCCATCCCGATGGTCAAAACGATCCCGGCGATCCCGGGCAAAGTCAGCGTCGCCCCGATCAGGCTCAAGACGCCGAAAATCAGCCCCACATTCAGGATCAGCGCGACACTCGCGAAGATCCCAAACAGCCCATAACTGAGGATCATGAAGACCAGAACGGCCACAAAAGCGACCATCGCCGCCACCTGCCCTGCCGCGATACTGTCGGCGCCCAGTTCCGGCCCGATGGTCCGTTCCTCAAGGAAAGTCATCTCCGCGGGCAACGCCCCGGCGCGGAGCAAAATCGCCAGATCGGTCGATTCCTGCACACTGAAATTCCCGGTGATCTGCCCCGAGCCACCGGTGATCGCCTGCCGGATCACCGGCGCGGAAATCACCTCTTCATCGAGCACAATCGCAAACGGCGCACCAACATTTGCCGCCGTATACACACCGAACAGCGAGGCACCATGCGGGTTGAACCGGAAGGTGACACTCGGCTGCCCGGTCTGCGCATCAAATGCGGGCTGACTGTCCACCAGATCGTCGCCAGTGACGACCGGCGTCTGCTCCAGAATGTAGAACACGCCCTCTTCGTCGAGCGACGGATAAATCACCTGCCGCGACCCGGCCACTTCCGCGCCGTCCGTCGTCCGCCCCACCACCGGATGGAAGGTCAGCCGCGCCGTCGTCCCGATCAGCGCCTTCAACTCCTCGGCTGAGCCGATCCCCGGCACCTGGATCAACACCCGCCGCTCGCCCTGCCGCTGAATGGTCGGCTCACGTGTGCCAACCTCATCAACCCGGCGGCGCACAATCTCCACCGATTGCTGCATCGTCCGGTCCAGCGTCGCCTGCTGCTCCGCCGCGCTCAGCGTCACCGTCAGAATGTCGTTACTACCGCTCACATCCAGCGTGCTTTGCGCAATCCCGGTCAGGCTCACCACCGGCGCCGCAATCTCGCGCACTGCCGCGACCGCCGCCGCCATGCCCTCGGGCTGCGAAATCTGCACCTGCAACTCGCCAATCGGCGCGTCCTGCCGCCGGATCGTGCCAACCTCCGCACGCACCTCTCTCAGCGCATCGCGCACCTCGGGCCAGAGCGCATCCATCCGTTGCTCATAAACATCCTCAACCCGCACTTCGGCCAGCAAATGCGCCCCCCGCGCAAATCCAACCCCAGATTGACCAATGTAGCGGGCAGGAACTCGGGCCAGAGCGCCCGATCCGCCTCCAACGCATCATCCGTGGCCCCGGTCTCTTCGATCAACGCCACCGCATCATTATGCCGCTCCACCCGGTCGTAAAACAGGTTCGGCATCGCCAGAGCCAGACCAATCGCAACCACACCCCAGATCAAAACCCGGTTCCAAAGGGGGATATTCAGCATGTCGGATGGCTCCTAGCGCGAAGGATCAGGCGTTGTCGGCCGGCTCGGTTTTCGAAACAACCTGGACGATCGTCGGCCGCGCCACGCGCACCTTGACCCCCTCGGCAATCTCCACCTCAACCTCGGCGTCATCCTTAACCTTGGTCACCTTGGCATAGAGGCCGCCTTGCGTGATCACCTGATCGCCCCGGCGCAGCGCATCCACCATCGCCTTGTGTTCTTTGACTTTCTTCTGCTGCGGCCGGATCAGCAGGAAATACATGATCACGAAGATCAGGATCAGGGGCAGGAATTGGGCGAATGCACCGTCCATCAGAGGTCCTCTTGGTTGTCCAACGCGGGGCCAGCCCGCAAAATCGGCGGCACGATACGGGCCGGACCAAGGGAAGGCAATGGCCCGCCCGCCCTTTTCCGGTTCCCATAAACGGGCCTTCTGCGGCATATGGGACGCAGGGGATGAATGACAACCGGGAAAGATGTGTTGGACGAGTATCTAGAGATCACATTGCACGCCTCCGAACGGGCAACATTGGCGCTGGTGGCGCTCGCCGGGTTCCTGGCCCTCTGTTTCATTGTCTATGCCGTCCTCCCCCGCACCGGAGAAAGCCGCCTGGCGCAGCGGATCGAGGCGCTGAAATCCTGGCTCGGCATCCCGGGCGCGCCCCGCGCGGTCACAACGCTGGTCTTCGGTCTCGGCCTGATCTTCACGGCGCTTTTCGCCATCGCGGTCATCGCCGCCTTCCTCTTGATCTGGTCCGTCATCGCGGGTGGCTCTGCCGACCCCAGCACCACACCGACGCAATCCCTCGGCCTCGGCGCGCTTCTCGTCGCGCTACTCTCCGCCCCCTTCGTGATCTGGCGCAGCGTCGTGGCGCAGAAAACCGTGGATGTGACCGAACAAGGCCTGATCACCGACCGGATCAACGCCGCCGTCGAGGGGCTGGGTGCGGAAAAAACTGTGAAAGAAGTTCAGCAGTTCCCGGGTGAACCGCGCAAGTTGCCAGAATCCTCTCACAGCCCCTTCACATTCGGCTCGCAAGTCTCGATGGCCTCGGTTTTGAGGCGGCAAACAGGGGGCCCAACGAAACCCATCTTTGAGTCACTTGAACGATCCGTCCCCAACATGGAAGTCCGCATCGGCGCGATCTACGCGCTGGAACGCATCGCCCGCGAAAACCTCGATTTCCACGTCCAGATTATGGAGATCCTCTGCGCCTATATCCGCGAAAACAGCCCTGCGAATAGCGCCGAGCCACTGCATATACCGGAAATGCCGCCGGAAGAGGGAGAGAACCCGCGCGCAGCATGGGCAGACTGGAAGGAGGGATACGAAGATGAGAGCGGGGCCTGGCACGATGGCCTCAATCAGGCCCTTCAGGACCTCAAAACCCGCATCAAACCCCGCACCGACATCCAGACCACACTGGAAGTGCTCGGCCGCCGCACCCCGGCGCAGCGCGCGCGAGAGGCGGGGTGGCCCGATCCGCAAAAGGACGGGGTTTTTGTCTTCGATGCCGCCTATCCGAATACCCCACCTTACCCGGACACCGACACCCCTGAGGCGCATACATCATGGATCCAGGCCTTTGGCCGCTTCACATCGGACCAGAACGCAGCAAAGTGGACTTATGGCAGTTATCCGGGTTACCGACTCGATCTCCGCGCCACCAATCTGCAAGGTTATGACCTGCAACACCTCCATTTGAACGGCGCCCGCTTCGAGGGCGCACAGATGATGGGGGCAGACCTCTGGCTAGCACAGATGATTGGGACAGACCTCGGGCACGCGCAGATGGTGGGGGCAGACTTCGGGCACGCGCAGATGATGGCGGCAAACTTCGAGCACGCGCAGATGATGGGGGCAAACTTCGAGCACGCGCAGATGCTGGGGGCAGACCTCAGAGGCGCACAGATGCAGGGCGCAAACCTCATCGACGCGCAGATGCAGGGCGCAAACCTCAGGGACGCTCAGATGATGAGGGCAGACCCCCTTGGCGCGCAGATGCTCGGGGCAGACCTCCGGGATGCGAAGCTACCCGAAAGCCCATTTCTCTCTTTAGCTAATCTCCGAGGTGTTGCGGTGAATTCGGTAGATAAGACCATCATGGCGCGATTGAGACGATTCTGGCAGGATTTTTTCGCAGACGGCTCCGTCTCGGTCTCGCCGGAAGATCGGCCAGCCCATTGGCCGGTTTTCGAGATGGACCAAATCCAATTCGAAACCGAATGGCGCAAATGGCAGGCTGACCCGGAGGGTTACACCCCGCCCGATCCACCCGAGGACTAACCCGCACCGCGTCTGTATCAAACCCATACCACACCCATACCGGTTCCATACGCGCCATTCCCCCTTCAAACCCGCCGCCGGATCGGGCATACCGCGCCGCAACACTCTGCCCGATCAAAGGCCCGCCCCATGCATGACATCCGCGCCATTCGTGACAATCCAGACGCTTTCGACGCCGCCCTTGCGCGCCGCGATATGGCCCCGCAATCGCCCGCCCTTCTCGCCCTCGACGAAGCGCGCCGGGCCTGCATCTTGGCTGCCGAAACGGCGCTCGCCGAACGCAATGCCGCCTCGAAAGAGGTGGGTCGCGCCAAGGCCAGCGGGGACGAGGCCGAATTCGAACGCCTCCGCGCCTTAGTCGCTGAAAAGAAAGACGAAATCGCCCGCCTGGAAGACGAGGCCAAGGCCAAGGATGCGGCCCTGACCGAGGCGCTCGCGGCCCTTCCCAACCTGCCTTATGACAGCGTCCCCGATGGCGAGGACGAAGACGATAACGAGGAAATCCACCGCCACGGCAGCCCGCGCAATTTCAGCTTCACGCCGAAAGAGCATTACGAGCTGGCCGCCACCCAGGACGGCATGGATTTCGAGGTGGCCGCCAAGCTTTCCGGCAGCCGTTTCGTCCTCCTGAACGGCGGAATTGCCCGTCTTCACAGGGCTTTAGCGCAATTCATGCTCGACACCCACACCAGCGAAAACGGCCTCACCGAAGTCAACGCCCCGGTCCTGGTCCGCGACGAAATGATGTATGGCACCGGGCAATTGCCGAAATTCGGCGAGGACAGCTATCAGACCACCAATGGCTGGTGGCTGATCCCCACCTCCGAGGTCAGCCTGACCAATATCGTCAACGGCATGATCATCGAGGAAAGCTATCTGCCCCGCCGCTACACCACCCATTCGCTGTGCTTCCGGTCCGAGGCCGGCAGCGCGGGCCGCGACACCTCCGGTATGTTGCGTCAGCACCAGTTCGAGAAGGTCGAAATGGTCTCGATCACCCATCCCGATCATTCCGATGCGGAACTGGAGCGGATGACCAAATGCGCCGAGGGCATCTTGGAGAAACTCGGCCTGCCCTACCGCACCGTGATCCTCTGCACCGGCGATATGGGCTTCGGCGCGCGCCGCACACACGATATCGAGGTCTGGCTGCCCGGCCAAAACACCTATCGCGAGATCAGCTCCTGCTCCACCTGCGGCGATTTCCAGGCCCGTCGGATGAATGCGCGCTTCCGTCCCGAAGGCGGCGGCAAGCCGGAATTCGTCCATACCCTGAACGGCTCCGGCCTCGCCGTTGGGCGTTGCCTCATCGCGGTTCTGGAAAACGGTCAGGAGGAGGACGGCTCCGTCACCCTGCCTGAGGTCCTGCACCCCTATCTCGGCGGCAAAACCCGGATCGACGCGGGAGGCGCCCTTGTCTGACATCGAAAACCCCGAAGACCCGAATGACGGCGCCAAGCTGAAGGCGATCCTCATCGTCTGCGCGGCCCTGGCCTTCGCCGCCGCGCCGCTGATGACGCAGCCCTTCACCGGCTTCGATCCCGATGCGTTCCCGAACCCAACGCCGCCTTTGCCGCTGCAACCGGCAGGCTATGCCTTTTCCATCTGGGGCGTGATCTATGCCTGGCTGATCGCGTCCGCCTTCTATGGGCTGGTCAAACGCGATGTCGATCCGGGATGGGACGCCACCCGTTGGCCGCTCTTCATCAGCCTCGCCGTGGGCGCCAGCTGGATTGGCGTGGCGCAACTGAACCCGGTGATCGCGACGCTCCTGATCTTCGTGATGCTCGGCGGTGCCGTCTTTGCCATGGCCCGTGCGCCGCACACCGACACGTGGCTCTGTGCCGCCCCCTCGGGCTCTACGCGGGCTGGCTGACGGCGGCGAGTTTCGTCGCGGCGATGACCACCCTGACAGGCTGGACCGGGATCGGCCCGGGCGCGGCCAGTTGGCTTGGGCTGATCGCCATCGGCGCGCTTGGCATCGCGATCCTGCGGCTCCGCCCACCGGTCACCTATGCGGTGGCGCTGGATTGGGCGCTGGTCGGCGTCGCCGTCTCGGTCTTCACCAGTGACCCATTCAACCTGCCCTTCGCCGTCGGTGTCATCGCCGCCTTCGCAGCGATTGCGCTTGGATATGTCCGGGGTCTGCAAAGGGGCTAAGCACCCTTCTTCCTGATCACACATGCAGCACGCCCGCCAAGGGCGTGACATCTGAGTTGCAGGTGCAGACTTCCCATCCATCTGGCCTTTACCCCACCCCTCTGGCAAAGCTATGGCACTGAGGCAAGATAGAAGCAGGATCGGGGCGGGCTTATGCGCATTCTCATCACCAATGACGACGGCATCAACGCCCCCGGCCTGAAAGTCCTCGAAGCCATCGCCACCGAAGTCGCGGGCCCGGGTGGCGAGGTTTGGACGGTCGCGCCCGCCTTCGAACAATCCGGCGTCGGGCACTGCATCTCTTATGTCTCGCCCACAATGATCGCCGAGCTTGGGCCGCGCCGCTATGCCGCCGAAGGGTCGCCCGCCGATTGCGTCTTGGCGGGCCTCTACGATGTCTTGAAAGACAATCCACCCGATCTGGTCCTCTCTGGCGTCAACCGGGGCAACAATTCCGCCGAAAACGTGCTCTATTCCGGCACCATCGGCGGCGCGATGGAGGCCGCTTTGCAAGGCCTGCCCGCCATCGCGCTCAGCCAATATTACGGGCCCGGCAACGCCCATCTTGACGACCCGTTCGAGGCCACGGTTGAACATGGCGCGGGCCTGGTCCGCGCCCTCGTCGATCAGGGCCATTGGGACAAAGCCGATTACCGGATTTTCTACAATGTGAACTTCCCGCCGACCCCGGCGGCCGGGGTCAAAGGCCATAAGGTCGTCTCGCAAGGGTTCCGCACCGAAACCTTCTTCGGGATGGACGCGCATATCGCCCCCAATGGCCGCCGCTTTCTCTGGATCACCGGCGGGCCGCAGCATATCCCGACCGCGCCGGGCACCGACGCCCATGCCAATCTCGACGGGTTTATCTCGATCACCCCGCTGCGCGCCGATCTGACGGCGCATGAGGCGCTTGATGATCTGAAAGCCGCCCTGGAATGATCAGATGACCACCGAAGCCGAGCGCAAAATGCAATTCCTCTTCGCCCTTCGGTCAAAGGGCGTGACGGATCAGCGGACGCTTGGCGCGATGGAAAAGGTCGACCGGGGTGATTTCGTCCGCGGTCATTTCGAAGACCGGGCCTATGACGACATGCCACTGCCGATCTCTTGCGGGCAAACCATCTCGCAACCCTCGGTTGTGGGTCTGATGACGCAAGCGCTGAATGTGCAACCGCGCGATAAGGTGCTCGAGGTCGGCACCGGCTCCGGCTATCAGGCCGCCGTGCTGAGCCACCTTGCGCGCCGGGTCTATACAATGGACCGACACCGGGTGCTGATCCGGGAGGCCGAAAAACGGCTAGCCGCGCAAAACATCACCAATGTGACCGTGATGGCCGGGGATGGCTGCTTTGGTATGCCGGAACAGGCCCCTTTCGACCGGATTCTAGTTACCGCCGCCGCCGAAGACCCGCCCGGGCCGCTTTTGGCCCAACTCAAAGAGGGCGGCATCATGGTCGTGCCCGTGGGTCAATCCGATGCGGTGCAAAGTTTGATCAAGGTCACGCGCGGGCCAGATGGGCTGCATTATGATGAGTTGTTGCCGGTGCGCTTCGTCCCCCTGCTCGAAGGCATGGCGACAGATTAGACCGCGCCTGGGGCTGGCGTTAACCTTGCATTTTGGTGTAAAAGCTATGCAAAAGGCGCGCGAGACTCCGGAAAAAATCGGGGCAGAGACGCGCCAATGGCGCGATGATCATTTGAGGACACCCGAGCAATGCCCGCCCCCAGATTTCTTATGCTTGGCCTTTGTCTGCCGCTTCTTGCCGGCTGTGCCGACGCGATCAGCGATTTTGATTTCGATTTTCGCAATAATGCGATTTCGAACGCGGCACCCGGGTCCGAGACGGCCCCAAGACCCGAAGCCGATGCAAACGGCCTGATCACCTATCCGAATTATCAGGTTGCGGTGGCCCGTCGGGGCGACACGATGCAAAGCTTGGCGGCCCGGCTTGGGCTGGACGCGCAAGAGCTCGCGACATTCAACGGACGCAACGTGACCGATACACTCCGCGCCGATGAGATCGTCGCCCTGCCCCGCCGCGTGACCTCGGTTGGCGGCACCACCGGGACCAACATCACCTCAATCGCATCGGCCGCAATTGATGAGGCCGACGCCAACCGCCCAGCCACGGCGGTCGCGGTGCAAGGCGGCGCGGAGCCGGTGCGACACCGCGTGACCCGAGGCGAGACAGCCTATTCCGTGGCCCGGCTCTATGGCGTGTCAGTCCGGGCGCTTGCCGAATGGAACGGGCTGGGGCCCGATTTGTCCGTACGCGAAGGCCAATACCTGATCATCCCCTTGGTGATTGAGGAGGCCGGACCGATCGAGGATGCAGCGGCACCAGGCGCGTCGATCACCCCTGTGCCCCCCTCCGCATCCGAGCCCTTGCCTGAGCCGATCACCTCCGCGCCCCTGCCAGACACACCCGATCTGACCGACACCGCGCAACCGGCGGCTGAGCCCGCAACACCCGCCCCTGTGGCCAACCGGTCCCAGATGCAGCGCCCCGTTGCGGGATCGATCATCCGGCCCTTCTCGTCGAGCAATGAAGGGATCGACATCGCCGCCGCGACCGGCACCGCCGTTCAGGCCGCAGCCGATGGCGAAGTCGCCGCGATCACCCGCGACACCGATCAGATTCCGATCCTGGTCATCCGGCATCCGAACAACCTGCTGACGGTTTACGCCAATATCCAGAACATCCGGGTGGAGCGCGGCGACACTATCTCGCGCGGCCAAACGGTGGCCGATGTGGGTCCGGGCGATCCGTCCTTCCTGCATTTCGAGGTTCGGCGCGGCTTCGAAGCGGTCGACCCGAACGACTTCATCAACTGAAGAGGGGGCGGCGCGCGTCACGCCCCCTGAACGGGAGCCCTCCTCGCCCCGCACGGGGGCATGCCCCCGCAAGCCACGATGGCACCGGCCTCTCGCCTGTTCCAATCGCCCATGTACGGCGCGGCCAGACCAGCAAACCCTCCGGCCCTGAGGGTTTAACATCCGCGCACGCACCCTTATCTTCGAATTGTTAACCCTTTCTTTTTTGCCCCGGTCTGGCAGAATGCGGACCCCGAGGGGCTTCGGATCGACCTTGTCAGACCAAGGGAGGTAGGAAGATGTGGGACCGCATCTTGGATCATATGCTGGGTGGCTTTGTCACCACAGGGACGCTTTTTGTCACCTATCCTAATGGAATCGAAAGAAAATATGGCTCAGAGACGGGCCCGGTCAGCCGCATCACATTCCATGATCCGGCGCTGATCCGTCGCCTGGTCTTGAGCACCGAGCTGGCTCTGGGTGAGGCCTATATGGACGGCCAAATGACCATCGCCCAGGATGATTTGGAGGGGTTTCTGACCCTCATCGTCCGCAATGCCGCGCGCTCCAAAGGGCTCTGGTGGCGGAAAGCCGCTCTTGGGCTGCGCCGCACTCGGCGGGCTTTTGACCAATGGAACCCGGCGCATCGCGCCCGCCAAAATGTCGCCCATCACTACGATCTATCGTCAAAACTCTACGACCTTTTCCTCGACGACGACCGGCAATACTCTTGCGCCTATTTCACCCGGCCCGATCTGTCGCTGGAAGAGGCGCAGGAGGCCAAGAAACACCACATCGCGGGCAAGCTGCTGCTTCCAGCCCGATATGGAGGTGTTCGAGATCGGCTGTGGCTGGGGCGGCCTCGGCCTTACCCTGGCGCGCGACTATGGCGTCCGCGTCCTCGGCGTGACGCTCTCCGAAGAACAGCACCGGATCGCCACGGACCGCGCCGCGCAAGCGGGCCTCGCCGACCGGGTGCGCTATGAGCTTCGCGACTATCGCTCGGTCACCGGCACCTTCGACCGGATCGTTTCGGTTGGGATGTTCGAACATGTGGGCGTGCCACATTACCGGGAATACTTCTCCCACGCCTATGATCGGTTGAAACCCGACGGCGTGGCACTGATCCACACCATTGGCCGCGCCGCGCCGCCAGGCAGCACAAGCCCCTGGATCACCAAATACATCTTCCCCGGCGGCTATGTCCCGGCTTTGTCGGAAATGTCGAAAGCGATGGAGAAAACCGGCCTCTACCCCACCGATCTGGAGGTCTGGCGGCTGCATTATGCCGAAACCCTGAAACACTGGCATGACCGGTTCACCGCTCGCGAGGCCGAAGCCGAAGCCCTCTATGATGCGCGTTTCACCCGCATGTGGCGCTACTATTTGAAAGCGTCGGAACTGACCTTCCGGTACCACCGGCAATGCGTCTTCCAACTGCAACTGGCCAAACACCAGCAGGCTGTGCCGCTGACGCGGGACTATCTCTATGCGGGCAGCCACCGTCGCCAACGGCACGCTGCCGAATAGACGCGCGGCTCCCCGCCCAATCGTGCCAGATAGACGCGACCCGTCGACGGCCATGCGCCAACCATCATACCGGCTCCACGACGCCTGCCACCTGCGGCACGCGATCCGATGCCCCCTTCCGGGGTTGCGCCCCCACGCCCGCTGACTATAACGCGGACAGTTTGCTTGGGCCTTGGGGAATGACATGCCAAAAAGAACCGATATCACCTCCATCATGATCATCGGTGCCGGGCCCATCGTCATCGGCCAAGCCTGCGAGTTTGACTATTCCGGCGCCCAAGCCTGCAAGGCGCTGCGCGAAGAAGGCTACCGGGTCATCCTGGTCAACTCCAACCCGGCGACGATCATGACCGACCCCGGCCTCGCGGACGCCACTTATATCGAGCCGATCACCCCCGAGGTCGTGGCCAAGATCATCGAGAAGGAACGCCCCGACGCGCTCCTGCCGACCATGGGCGGACAAACCGGCCTCAACACCTCTCTCGCGCTCGAAGAAGCAGGTGTTCTGGAGAAATTTGGCGTCGAGATGATCGGCGCCAAACGCCCCGCGATCGAGATGGCCGAGGATCGCAAACTCTTCCGCGAAGCGATGGACCGGATCGGTTTGGAAAACCCCAAAGCGACAATTGTCAGCGCGCCAAAGCTGGATACTGGCAAGTACGACATCGCCGCGGGTTTGCAATCGGCCATCGACGCCATCGAATATGTCGGCCTGCCCGCGATCATCCGCCCCGCCTTCACGCTCGGCGGGACTGGCGGCGGCGTGGCCTATAACCGCGAGGAATATGAGCATTTCTGCCGCTCCGGGCTTGAGGCCTCGCCGGTCGCCCAGATCCTGATCGATGAAAGCCTGCTTGGCTGGAAAGAATATGAGATGGAGGTGGTCCGCGACAAGGCGGACAACGCGATCATCGTCTGTGCCATCGAAAATGTGGACCCGATGGGCGTGCATACCGGCGACTCGATCACTGTCGCGCCGGCCCTGACGCTCACCGACAAGGAATACCAGATCATGCGCAACGGCTCGATTGCCGTTCTGCGTGAGATCGGGGTGGAGACCGGCGGCTCCAACGTGCAATGGGCGGTGAACCCCGCCGATGGCCGCATGGTCGTGATCGAGATGAACCCGCGCGTGTCGCGCTCTTCGGCGCTGGCCTCGAAAGCCACCGGCTTCCCGATTGCCAAAATCGCCGCGAAACTTGCCGTGGGCTACACGCTGGATGAGTTGGACAATGACATCACCAAGGTCACACCGGCCAGCTTCGAGCCGACCATCGATTATGTCGTGACCAAAATCCCCCGCTTCGCCTTCGAGAAATTCCCCGGCTCCGAGCCCTATCTGACCACCGCGATGAAATCCGTGGGCGAGGCGATGTCCATCGGGCGGAGCTTCCATGAGTCGGTGCAAAAGGCGCTCGCCAGCATGGAAACCGGGCTCACAGGCTTCGACGAGATCGACATTCCCGGCGCCCCCGATCCGGCGGCGATCACCAAAGCGCTCAGCGCCCAGACCCCCGACCGGCTCCGCGTCATCGCGCAAGCCATGCGGCATGGCCTCTCGGATGACGAAATCCAAGCGGTGACCAGCTTCGACCCCTGGTTCCTGGCCCGCATCCGCGAGATCATCGACGCCGAGGAAGCGGTCCGCGCGGACGGCCTACCCGGTGACGAAGCCGGGTTGCGCGGCCTGAAAATGATGGGTTTCACCGATGCCCGCCTGGCCAAACTCACCGGCCGGACCGAAGCCTCGATCCGCGCCGACCGCGTGGCCCAAGGGGTCACCGCCGTCTTCAAACGCATCGACACCTGCGCCGCCGAGTTCGAAGCGCAAACACCCTATATGTATTCCACCTATGAGGCCCCTGTGATGGGCGAGGTGGAATGCGAGGCCCGCCCCTCCGACGCCAAGAAAGTCGTCATCCTCGGCGGCGGCCCGAACCGGATCGGCCAGGGGATCGAGTTCGATTATTGCTGCTGTCACGCCTGTTTCGCGCTGACCGATGCGGGCTACGAGACCATCATGGTCAACTGCAACCCCGAGACCGTTTCGACCGATTACGACACCTCCGACCGGCTCTATTTCGAACCGCTCACCTTCGAGCATGTGATGGAAATCCTCCGCGTCGAGCAGGAAAACGGCACGCTCCACGGCGTTATCGTCCAATTCGGCGGCCAGACCCCGCTGAAACTCGCCAATGCGCTGCATGACGCGGGCATCCCGATCCTCGGCACCACGCCCGACGCCATCGACCTGGCAGAAGATCGCGAGCGTTTCCAGCAACTGGTCCAGCGTCTCGGCCTGAAACAACCGCAAAACGCCATCGCCACCACCGATGCCGAGGCCAAAGCCGCCGCCGAACAACTCGGCTACCCGCTGGTCATCCGCCCGTCTTACGTGCTCGGCGGCCGCGCGATGGAGATCGTCCGCGACACCGCGCAGCTTGACCGCTACATCGCCGAGGCCGTGGTCGTTTCCGGCGACAGCCCCGTGCTGCTTGACAGCTACCTCTCCGGCGCGACCGAGGTCGATGTCGACGCGCTCTCCGATGGCACAGAAGTCCACGTCGCCGGCATCATGCAACATATCGAAGAGGCCGGCGTCCACTCAGGCGACAGCGCCTGCTCGCTCCCGCCCCACACGCTATCTGACGAGATCATCGCCGAGATCACCCGCCAGACCGAAGCGCTCGCCAAAGCGCTCAACGTCGTCGGCCTGATGAACATCCAATTCGCCGTGAAAGGCGACGACATCTACCTGATCGAGGTCAACCCCCGCGCCTCGCGCACTGTGCCCTTCGTCGCCAAAGCCACGGAAGCGCCATCGCCTCCATCGCCGCTCGCCTCATGGCCGGCGAGCCGCTCTCCAGCTTCCCGCTCACCCCGCGACAGAAACCCGTCCCCGACGATGTCGACCTGCCCCAGGCCGACCCGATGACGCTGGCCGATTTCCGCACCCAATGGTTCTCGGTCAAAGAGGCCGTTATGCCCTTTGCCCGCTTCCCCGGCGTCGACACGATCCTCGGCCCCGAAATGCGCTCCACCGGCGAGGTCATGGGCTGGGACCGCACCTTCCCCCGTGCCTTCCTGAAAGCGCAACTGGGCGCGGGCACCACGCTCCCCGACCAGGGCACCGTATTCCTCTCGATCAAAGATGACGACAAAACCCCGCATCTGATCGAGACCGCGAAAACCCTCACCGATCTGGGCCTAACCATCCTCGCCACCCGCGGCACGGCCAGCTTCCTCGCGGAGCATGACATCGCCTCGGATGTGGTGAACAAAGCCTATGAAGGCGGGCGCACGATTGTGGACATCATGAAAGACGGCCATGTGGCCCTGGTGATGAATACCACCGAAGGCGCACAAGCGGTGGAAGACAGCCGCTCCATGCGCGCCGTCGCTTTGTATGACAAGATCCCCTATTTCACCACCCTAGCCGCCAGCCACGCTGCCGCGCTGGCGATGAAAGCCGCGCGGGAAGGGGAGTTGGGCGTGAGGTCGCTGCAGGGGTGAGCGGCGTCCCGGAAACGCTCCATTGGAGCGTTTCAGCCACGAACGGGCGGAGCCCCGAAGAAACGCGCCGCTGGACGTTTCAAGCGGACAGCGTACTGCAGCCGAGAAGCCTCGGCACAGCGCACCGAACCAACGCAACAGAAGGGCCGCGCCCTTCCTCGGGTGGGCGCACCAACATCTGATCGACGCCCTTTATCGCGCGCCCTCTGACCGGTGCCGAGACGGCACGCGACATCGCCAATGCGCCCTCCCGGCGGGAGGGAGGGCGCGGCCCGGCGGGCTTCGCCCTTGTTCCGGGCCAAGGGTGGGGCGTGAGATTGCGGTCGGTTGGTCAAGAATTTCGCCATCTTTGAGCCAGCCACGAGGCAGCGCTGGCGATGAAAGCGGCTGGGAGTTAGGGGTGGGTCTTTGTATGGGTGGTGCCGCAACGACCCCGCCAGAAAGTCTTTCTTTTAGATGTGAGAGCCACATGACCCTGTGGATAACTGGATCATAGCGATCCATTTTCACCCTGGGCACCACATGTTGACCCATTGGAAGTGCTCGCATCTAAATGCTGATGGGCGCCAAGCAGAATGTGTGGATTTCCTGTTGACAACCCACATCATGTTGTGTCACCTTGACCGCAAGCAGACGAGATGGTCGTATTACGACTATTTGTTGGGCTTTTTCCTTGACAGCACACATTCGCTACGCCACGCTTATCGTGACGTTGGGATTCTAATAGCGACGCCGCCAAGGCGGCCATGCCAAGGCGGCGTCTGAATCCGAATCCGCCACTGAACTAGAAGGTCGCGGCGGGCACCCGGTTTCGTAGGCGGGAGTGAATCAACTCCCAAGCGGTGAGTCAACAAGCGGCCTTCGTTTTTTGGAAGGAGGCACGTTGATGCCGAACTACTATAGGAACCGAAACGCGCAGAACGACGGCTATCATGAAGTCCACGTGGACGATGGGAGCTGTTCCAAACCTCCTTTGGTGGAGAACCGTCAGCCACTTGGGTGGCATGCCAATTGCGCAGATGCCGTGAGGCATGCCAAGTCCACTTACGGGCCGAACTCAGACGGCTGCAAACTCTGCATTCCTGCTTGCCACACGAGATAGGAGCAGAAAATGGCTACTAACCCACCCTCCGGTGACGGCAAGCGCATTGGCGCTGTCCGTGGCCGGTCTCAAACCCAGGCACCAAACGGAAACTGGGTGAAGCGTGACACCAAGACGGGCCGCTTCATGGACCAAAAAACCTCTTCGCCGAAGCCCTTCAAGGGCGTTCGCAAAGAGAAGTAAGCAATCGAGGGGGGCGTAAGTCGCCCCTCACCTCTCCCGCTTCAGCCGCTCCCGCCGCCTCACCTTCCCCTCCATCTCCCCAAACGCCACCCGCTCCGTCCCGACGGCCAGCCCCTCGCGATACGCATCCTTCGTGTCGTCGCCTTTCAGCAACCCCATGAGCTTGGCGTGCATGAAGCTGCGCAGCACATCATTCATCCGCGGCTGATACCCCGGCCCCATCGACTTGAACCATTTCACCACATCCTCATCGACGGACATCGTGATCTTCACCTTTTTGCTTTCCCGCCGCTGGCTGATTTCATGCCAGTCCTGCGGGATGCGCAGATGGGTGGCGATCTTGTGGTGCATGTCCCATTCGAACCGGGCCATCGCCTCCATCATGTAATAGTGGTCATAACGCTGCCGTTTGGTCAGCGGCTTGTCGTCAAACGGGTCCATCGCGCCGCTCCTTTGCCTCTGCGGAGCGTCAGACTCTCGCAAATTTCCTAAAATTGCGTGGATGGGTTCGCGTATGTATCGGTTCCATACCAAAACCATACCGGTTCCATATCTTGACCTCGGGCCAAAATCGGGCGCATTTGGACCGTCAAGGAGAGAGCCAGATGTATCAGCCCGCGATCACCGGAACCGGCGTGTTCACCCCCTCGGAAATCATCACCAATGACGAGCTTGTGGCCGCGTTTAATGCCTATGTGGAGCGCTACAACGCTGAAAACGCGGATAAAATCGCGGCGGACGAGGTCGAGGCGAAGGAACCAAGCTCCGCTGAGTTCATCCTCGCGGCTTCCGGCATTGAGCAGCGCTATGTCCTTGATAAGACGGGCGTTTTAGACCCCGCCGTGATGCATCCCTGGCTTCGGGAGCGCGCCGACGACGAACCCGGCCAAATGGCGGAAATGGCGCTCGACGCTTGCACCCAAGCCCTTGAAATGGCGGGCAAAACCGCCGAGGATGTGGGCGCCGTGATCTGCGCCGCCTCGAACCACGAACGCGCCTATCCCGCGATTGCCATCGAGATCCAGAATCTTCTTGGAATCCAAGGCTTTGCCTTCGATATGAACGTCGCCTGTAGCTCCGCCACCTTCGGCATCCAAGCCGCCGCCGATATGGTGAAATCCGGCAGTATTTCCAGTGCCTTAGTGGTCAATCCAGAGATCTGCTCCGCCCATCTCGAATGGCGCGACCGCGATTGCCATTTTATCTTCGGCGACGTCTGTACCGCCGTGTTGATCGAGCGGGCCGAAGACGCTAAAGGCCCGCATTTCTTGATAAAATCCACCCGCTGCGCGACCCAGTTCTCGAACAATATCCGCAACAACAACGGCTATCTGCGCCGCACCCGCAAAGGCCAGATGGAAGATCGCCGCGACATGCAATTCATGCAGAACGGTCGCAAAGTCTTCAAAGAGGTCCTGCCCCTCGTCTCTAAACACATCGCCGCACATATGGCCGAGGAAAACATCGCCGCCGCCGACCTCAAACGCCTGTGGCTCCACCAGGCAAACAAGACGATGAACGACTATATCGGCAAAAAAGTCCTGGGCCGCGACCCGCACCCCGGCGAGCAGCCCAACATCTTGCAAGACTATGCCAACACCTCGAGCGCTGGCTCGATCATCGCGTTTTCCAAATATTCCAATGACTTGCAGAGCGGCGACACTGGTCTGATCTGCTCGTTCGGCGCGGGCTATTCCGTCGGCTCGGTGATCGTCGAACGCGCCTAACCCGCGGTTTCTTCTTCCAAGTGCAGCTTCATCTCAAGCAGCACCTTTTGGATCTCCAGCGTCTCCCGCAAGAGTCGTTTCGCCTCGTTGATCGTGATCACCCCGTCCTCAATCGACTGGTGATACTCCCCCATCAACATCGCAAACCGCTGGCTCAGCGCGACAACATCGGCATTCACACCGCCCTCGCCGCCCTCATTGCGGCGCGTCTCATCATAGCTCAGCGTGATGCCCCTGAGATCCGCCAAAGCTGTCGTCACATGCGGGAACCGCGCCGCGCCCTCAAGGGCGGCAACCGCATCAACCGGCATGAACCGGTCGCTATGTTCCGGCGCATCAGAAAAATAGCGACCCAAGGTTGCCTTCGATTTCCCGGTCAGCTCGCAGGCCGCCGCAAACCCCACATCCTTTATCAGCGCCTCGGTGTGTTTCTTCAGGTAGCTTCCCACGTGATTACCCCCGCCCCCTCATTGGCTATCTTGGGGAAACCAAATCGCTTTTTCCCATGATGGTCAATCGCCGCCGCTGCGACACTCTCCTTGCTCGGAACGAGTTTCGGGCGCGTCACCAGTGATCGGTCACTGTACCGGGCCGATTGGGTGGGGGTTCGTCGTCGCGGCCAATCCGGCTCTGGCCGGGGTCTCGTCGCAACTTGCGGCGGACCCTTTCCTGAGACCGCTTTCCCCTTTCGCGACCGGGTTGGCTAGTGGCATTTCGAAACAGCCGGAACGGCGAGAACCCCTACCCTACGCGTCTCTTGCATGCGCCTCCGGGCTGAGGCACATCTAACCTCATGGCCAAGCTCTACTTTCACTATTCGACCATGAATGCGGGGAAATCGACCCTGCTTCTGCAAGCCTCCTACAACTATATTGAACGCGGGATGCAGACCTATTTGCTGACCGCGAATTTCGATGATCGGGCCGGAACCGGCCAAATCGGGAGTCGGATCGGGATCAGCGCGGAGGCCGACACCTATACGCAAGCTGATGATCTCTTTGCCAAAATCGACACGCGCCTGAAACAAGGACCATGCGCTTGTGTGCTGATCGACGAAGCACAATGGATGACTCGCGACCAAGTTTGGCAGTTGGCCCGTGCCGTCGATGATCTGGGTGTACCGGTGATGTGCTACGGCCTACGCGTCGATTTCCAGGGCGAACTTTTCCCCGGGTCCGCAGCACTTCTGGCGCTTGCCGATGAAATGCGCGAGGTGCGCACGATTTGCCATTGTGGGCGCAAGGCCACCATGGTGATCCGGGTCGATGAAAGCGGCAAAGCCGTAACCCAGGGCGCGCAGATCGAAGTCGGTGGCAATGACCGGTACATCTCACTCTGCCGACGCCATTGGCGTGAGGAGATCGGTGACGGTCCGTCCAAGGCTGTCCTCGACTGAGGAGGAGTCCGCGTCTCAGCCCCGATGCCACAGATTGTATGACCTCGGCACGACCAGTGCGCTCTTAAACCGGGTTTGGTAGCGCCCGACCCTCCTCAAACGCAATGGCATTTTCGAGTGCCATCCGGCCCATATTCTCGCGCACCTCAAGCGCCGCCGTGCCCAGATGCGGCAACAGGGTCACGTTTTCCATTGCCTTCAGCGCGTCGGGGACCTGCGGTTCGAACTCATAGACATCGAAGCCCGCCCCGGCGATCTGACCCGCCTGGAGCGCCGCGATCAAAGCCCTCTCATCAATCACATCGCCCCGCGCAATGTTCACCAGAATCGCATGAGACCGCATGGCGGAGAGCGCTTCCGCGTCAATGAAATGATGCGTCTCGGCGCTGGCCGAGAGACCCAAGACGACGATATCCGCCGCCGCCATCGCCTCAGCCAAGGGCAACCTTTCCGCCCGGAAATCCAGCGTCTTCTCGGACCGGTTCGCATAAACGATCCGACAACCGAACCCGAAGTGGCACCGCCGCGCGATGGCTTGGCCGATCCGCCCCATACCGATGATCGCGACGGTCTTGCCGGTTACATGCAAACCCAACATCTGCGTTGGGTGCCAGCCGGTCCAGGCCCCCGCGCGCACCATCCGCTCCCCTTCGCCCGCCCGCCGGGCGGTCATCAAGATCAGCGTCAACGCGATATCCGCCGTCGCATCCGTCACCGCGCACGGCGTGTTGGTCACAGCCACCCCTGCGGCACCGGCGGCGGCCACATCGATATGATTATAGCCAACGCCGAAATTGGCGAGCAGCTTACAACGTGGCTCGGCCACGGCGGCGAAAACCTCGGCATTAAACCCATCTCCCAAGGTCGGGATCACCACGTCTTGCTCGGTCAGGGCCGCGATGCATTCGGTCTTGGACATCGGTCGGTCTCCGGCGCGATCTGTCAAATCGAACCGGGCCGCCGCCTCGGCCATCACGGCATCAGGCAACCGGCGGGAAATCAGCAGTTTCATCAATGCATCCTTTGACCGTTTTCCACCGCCTGATCCGGCGCGAGCAAGACAATCCCACCCTCAGCATCAGAGACACCCAGTATCAGCACGTCCGACCGCATCGGTCCAATCTGCCGCGGTGGGAAATTCACCACGCCCATCACCTGGCGACCAATCAAAGTCTCCGGCGTGTAATGGGAGGTGATCTGGGCGGAAGACTTCTTTTCACCAAGCTCAGGGCCAAAATCCACCCAGAGTTTGATGGCTGGTTTGCGGGCTTCCGGGAAGGGCTCGGCGCGCGTCACGGTCCCGACGCGGATGTCGACTTTCAGGAACTCATCGAAGCTGAGATCAGACATTTGGATTACCCTTTCAACTCGCGCGAGCGTGCGGCCGCCGCGCCCACCGTGGCCTCGATCAACGGGGAGAGACCGGTTGCGGCATCCATCAAGACCTCAAGCCCGGCTTGGGTCGTGCCATTGGGCGAGGTGACGTTGATGCGGAGCTGTTCCGGGGTCTCGTCGGCGGACATGGCGAGCGCCCCTGCCCCGGCGACCGTCGCTTTGGCCAATTGCATCGCCATGTCATCGGGCAGGCCCTCGGCTCGGGCCGCAGCCGCAAGCGCGTCAATCATATAGAAGATATAAGCCGGGCCAGAACCCGACACACCTGTGACCGCATCGATCTGTTCTTCGGTATCGAGCTTCACCACATCTCCAATCGCCGACAGCAGTGCCGCCGCCAGATCGACATCCGCAGCGTCGCTCGCCGCGTTGCCGATGATCGCGGTGATCCCTTGGCCAATGGCCGCAGGCGTGTTTGGCATCGCTCGGATGATCCGGCTCGCCGCGCCCAAGACCTCTTCGAAATAAGCAATTGGCGTTCCCGCCGCGACGGAGAGGATCAAAGTGTCGCCACCGCCGAAGGGCGCAAGTTGCGGCAGCGCCTCGGCCATCATCTGCGGTTTGACGGCGACCAGGGCGACAGCGGGAGACGTTGGCAGATCGGCGTTAACCTGTACCCCACGAGCTGCCAGCCACTCCGCCGGAAAGGGGTCGATCACCCAAACCTTTTCCGGTGGCAGCCCTTCTGACAGCCACCCCTCCAGCATCGCTGAACCCATCTTGCCGCAGCCCAGCATCACCAGGCCGCGGCGCTTTACATCGTTGAAATCCATGGAGCCTCCGGCGTCATCCGCCGAGGAGATTAGGCGCGGCCATAACTCTCCGCAATGGCCACCTGCATCGCTTCCGACGGCGTGGAGTTACCCCAACAGGCCAGCTGGAAAGCGGGGTAATAGCGTTCCGCCGCCAAAACCGCCGTCTCCACCATGCAGCCGATCTGCTCCGGGCTTGCCAGTTGCTCGCCAGCCAGCACAAGCCCGTAGCGATACACCATCAACCGTTGCACGTGCCAGTAGCTGAACGCGCCGGCCCAGCATTTGTCATTGGCCAGGTTCAGCGTTTCATAGAGCTTTGGCAGGCTTTCTTCCGGCGGCTCCATGTCAAAGGTGCAAATCATCCGCAGGGTTTCATCGTAAGAAGACCAGGCCAGGGTTACCGAATAGGTGCGCCATTGGCCCTCTATGGCCATGGCGATCTGATCATCGGCGACACGGTCGAAATCCCAATCGTGATGGGTCGCGATCGTCTCGACAATGTCGATCGGATGGATGTCGTCGGTTTCGATATACTGCTCGGAAAGTGACATTGCCCAGGCCTCTTTATTGTTGGCAGCCTCGGCGGGGCCTGGTCTTTTCGACCATGACGCCCACTAGAAGCTGGGTGTCTTACCTATGGGTCGCCGAGATATTCCCGACCCCATACTAGATATGGTGGTCCGTATCCTCGGACCTGTAAAGCAGTATTTTTACGAAATGATGCAATCAAGCGCCCAATGACGCGCTATCCACAGGAAATCACGATCAATCAACAGCTTTGATTAAGAAGCAGAATTCTGCGCGCCCCGGCCCATTTCGATCTTGTCGCCCTCATAGGCATGGATCGTCATTCCAACCCGCAAACCGATGATCGCGCAGAGGCTTGCCGCCAAGAGCGAATGCCACCATGGCACCCCGGCCAGCACGTCAGCGCTCAGAAATGCGGGCGAGAGCATTGGTAGGACCGAAACGAGCTGGCCGATCCCCAAACCCGGTATTGTTGTCACGCCGAATGCGCCGACAAAGGCGAACCCACTGATCCAAAGTGGCCACCCCCAGGGTCGCTGGCGGCGTGCAGCGCTCAAGACCAAACGCCCTAGCAAAACTGCGACAGAAACCCCCGGCAACCAGATCAGGAAACTTACACCAGCTGTCAGGAAAAACCCGAACAATGCCGCCAAAACCGACCCAGAGCCGGTATACATCAAACTCACCATGAACAACTGAACAGCGACCGCGCCACCCGTCCAGAGCGCCCCGGTGACGGACGCCCGAAAGAGAGTATGCGCCAAGGAGGGCGCGAGCGTTTCGGTGGCTTTCGCGATAATCATGCCCTGGATGTAAGAGGGCATTGGGACAAAAGAATGGTAAACGCTAGATGACTTCTAGGCTTTTGCGGCTTCCAGCGCCTCAATTCTCGCTTTCAGGGCTTCGTTCTCTTCCCGGGCCTTCTGCGCCATGGCGCGCACGGCATCAAATTCTTCGCGAGTCACGAACTCCCGATCAGCCAACCAACGATCCATCATTGATTTCATCGCGGTTTCGGCCTCGTCCTTTGCGCCCTGAGCCACGCCCATCGCGTTGGTCATCAACTGCGAGATATCTTCCATCATCTTGTTGCGAGTCTGCATGAGAGCCTCCATATCGCTTGGCTCAGATATGGCGGTCTGGCGGAGCGGTATCAAGGTTGACTTCGCCGCAGGCGCGCCGCATCCAAAACTAAGAGACAGGTGACGGAGACCCAATGCAGGCCGCGATCCCTTTTCCCGACATCTCGCCAGAGCTTTTCTCTTTTGCCATTGGCGGCTTCGAGTTTGCGCTCCGTTGGTATGCGCTGGCCTATATCGCCGCGCTTCTGATCGGCTGGCGTATGGTGGTGATGGCGGTCAAACGGCCGGCGCTTTGGCCCGCCGATACCCCGCCGATGACACCGACCCATGTCGAAAACCTGCTCACCTGGGTAATTATCGGGGTGATCCTTGGCGGGCGCCTTGGGTTCGTTTTGTTTTACCAACCCGGCTATTACCTCCAAAATCCTGGTGAAATCCTGATGATCTGGCAAGGCGGGATGGCCTTCCATGGCGGGCTCTTAGGGGTCATCGTCGCCGGTATCTTGTTTTGTAGGGTGCACAAACTGCCGATGGCCAGCGTGGGTGATGCGATGGCGTTGGCCGCGCCAGTCGGGTTGTTCCTGGGCCGGATCGCCAATTTCATCAATGCCGAGCTCTGGGGCCGCCCAACCGATCTGCCTTGGGGCGTGATTTTTCCCGGTGATTTGGCGCAGGCCTGCCCCGGCCCCGAAGGTTTGGTCGAACGAGCTTGGGAAACGCTCTGCGCCCGTCACCCGTCGCAGCTTTACGAAGCGGCGCTCGAAGGGCTGATCCTGGGCGCTGTCATCCTCTGGCTGGTCTATCGCCGCGGCGGATTCAAAATCCCGGGGCAGATCATGGGGCTGTTTCTTGCCGGATACGGATTGGGGCGCTTCATCGTGGAGCATTTCCGCCAAGCAGACCCGCAATTCATCACGCCCGACAACCCGCTTGGCCATGTGCTCGCCCTCACCCCAACCCTCGGCCTCTCCATGGGGCAGCTTCTTTCGCTACCGATGCTGGTGATCGGGGTCGCCATCATCGTCATCGCGCGCAGGCGCGCCACGTGACGCCGCTTGGCGAACGTCTGATCGCACGCATCGTGCGCAACGGGCCGATCTCGGTTTCCGAGTATATGACCGAATGCCTGCTGAACCCGCATGACGGCTATTATGTGACGCAAGACCCGTTCGGCGCGGGGGGCGACTTCACCACCGCGCCTGAGATCAGCCAGATGTTTGGCGAGATCATCGGGCTGTGGCTGGCGCAAGTCTGGCTTGATCAGGGGCGTCCAAGCCCGTTTGTCTTGGCCGAGCTTGGCCCTGGGCGGGGCACTCTTATGGCCGACTTGCTGCGGGCAACGGTGATGGTCGAGGGGTTCCATCAAGCCATGCAAGTGGTCTTGGTCGAAGCCTCTCCGGTGCTGCGCGCCCGGCAAAGGGCCGCACTGGCTGGGTATCAGCCGCATTTTGTCGATCACGTGGGCGACCTTCCGCCCGGACCGCTTTACCTGGTTGCCAACGAGTTTTTTGACGCTCTACCGATCCGTCAATTCTTGCGGACCGAGACGGCCTGGCACGAACGCCAGATTGGCACCGATGGCAGCCGGTTGATCTGGGGGCTCGGTCCCGAGAGCGCAATCGCGGCGCTTGAAGACCGGCTGGCCGATACGGTGCGCGGCCAAGTGGTTGAGCTAAATGCCCCGGCTCTCCCTATTGCCGAAGAGATCGGGCGGCGGGTGTCCAACGCGGGCGGCGCCGCACTTTTCATCGACTATGGCGAATGGGACAGCATCGGTGAAACCTTGCAGGCCGTCCTTAAACATCGTTTTGCCGACCCGCTGCAAGACCCTGGAAAGGCGGACCTTACCGCCCAGGTGGCGTTCAGCCCCCTGGCGCGGGCGGCGATGCCTGCACAAGCCTCGGCACTGGTGCCACAGGGTGTGTTCCTCGAACGGCTCGGCATCACGGTCCGGGCGCAACATCTCGCCGAGAAACTCTCAGGTCCGGCACGCATCGAGCATATCGCCGCACACAAGCGGTTGACGCACCCCGACGAAATGGGAACTTTGTTCAAAGTGATGGGGCTTCGTCCGCCCGATGCCCCACCCCTGCCAGCCTTGGAGCCAATCGCCCCCGATGTGTCCAGTGACCACACGTCTTGAACCGCTAACCTCCGATCTTCTGGAGGGCATGACGCATGGGTTCTTCACCCGACGTGGGGGCGCATCCTCGGGGATTTTTGAAGGTCTGAACTGCGGCGGCGGCTCGTCGGATCAAGCCGAGATCGTTGCCCTGAACCGTGACCGCGTCGCGCAAACCATGGGCGTAGGACCAGATCGGCTTGTGACCGTGCATCAGGTCCATTCCGCAGAGGCGGTCATATTGGACAAGACGACGCAAGACCCGAAACCGCGCGCCGATGCCATCGTGACAACCACGCCGGGCATCGCGATTGCGATTCTGACCGCTGATTGTCAGCCGGTGCTCTTCGCGGATCGAGCCGGTGGCGTGATTGCCGCCGCCCATGCGGGATGGCGTGGCGCGCTGAATGGTGTGTTGGAGCGCACAATTGAGGTCATGGTCGAAGCCGGGGCGGAGCGCGCGCGGATTCAGGCCGTGATCGGCCCCTCGATCAGCCAGCGCGCCTATGAGTGGGTCCAGAATTTATTGAACGTTTCCTCGATGAAGACCCCGAAAATGCTCGGTTCTTTATCAACGGGGCCGGTGACCGATATCTCTTCGATCTGCCCGCCTATGGTCTGATGCGGCTCCGCGCAGCGGGCATCGGCCAAGCGGAATGGACCCGCCATTGCACCTATTCGGATCCACTGCGGTTCTACTCCTACCGCCGCTCGGTTCATGAAGGTGAGGCGGATTATGGCCGCCTGATTTCAGCAATTCGTCTTTGAGAAACCAGGCCGCAGAATGCGGCCAATCTGCCCCGATTGTCAGCGCGAGAAGCGCATTTGCGGCAAAGACGAGGCAGGTATCGCCCTGCCGCTGCCAAAATCACGGCCACCAAATGCTTAGGATTTGCGGAAAATAGGGGAAAATCAGGGGGCATCTCGGCCACATTTTTGTCACCAATTTTTACCGAGAATTAGCACGAAAGCCGCAAGACTGCCTGAATGCGCCTGCAGATTGTCCTCAATCCGGAAACGACCGGAAAACAACACGATGATAAGTCGAAGGAACAGGCAGATGATGAAGCGGCGTTGGATGAAATCGGTTCTTGCGGAAAGCAAGAAGGACCAGATTGAGATGCCTTGGGCACGACAGGTTCGGGCCAAAAGGCAGTTGGCGGTCGAGGGAACTCTCAAACAAGCCAGCTAACACCAATCGAGCGGTATGCTTGCAAGAAGGGCGGCCAGAATGGCCGCCTTTTCTTATCTTCAGAGAGCTTAAAGCGTAATTTCGGTATCAAGCGCCTCAATCAAAGGCTGCAACTCGGCTTCAAACCGTCGCCAAGCCCCAACCGAGCCGCGATTGATCGGCTGGCGCACCTGGGCGACGCTCAGCGTTTTTACCGCACGGCCCGTCTGTTCCGGGTTCAGGCAGGCCGGGTTCCAGTCCAAATCACAGAACGCCAGGAGCCGCCGGATTTCCGGCTCTGGGTCCGATGTAAGCGCGTCATAATCAATGACATGCACCCGATCCGGCATCATCCGCCGCCACTCTGCCGTCACCGCCTCGAACAGGCGGATATAGCGCCCGATCTCTCGCAAGCTATTGGAATAGCGGTGTTGCCCATCCGCGAATTGGTTTTTGTAAAGCGACAGGCCGACATCGCGCGGGTCTCGGTTCAAGAGCACAAACTTGGCGCCCGGCAAGGCGCGTGCCACATATCCCATCATCGAGAATGTCGAAATGGATTTGTCGGTCACCCGCCCACTACCCGCCTTGACCTGCGCCTTTTCAGCCCAAGCCTGCCCCGCGCGGAGCCAATCCTGAGATGGCGGCATCTGCCCGGCACTGGCCGCCTCGACCAACGGGCGAATGGTATCGTCGAAAAGCGCCATTTCGCCACCAGCGGCCACATCGGGATGTGCGCTGAGGATCGTCTCGACCAAAGTCGTGCCAGAGCGCGGCAAACCGGTTACGAAAATCGGCGCCGCGCCGGCGAACCCATCAAATACGTCCGGCTCATAATGGCGGAGCCGCGCCCGGATCGACTTCAGATCGCTGTCAAACCCATATGGGAACCGACGTGCGGTGATCTGATTGGCGACACTGAGGGGGCGAAGACCTCTCCATACCGCCCCTGATCTTCCAGCGCCTTCGCCAATGCGAAAGACATCAGCCGCCTTGCGTCGGCATCGCTTACCCCATCTGCCAGCCGGGCCTCCAACGCCGCCACATCGGTGGAATCGACCGGCTGTTTCCGGCCCCGCATCAGGGCCAACCAAGCCGATCCATGAAACGGCGCGACGTCCAAGACTTGGCGCAGTTCCGCCTCTGCCAGATCAAGTTCACCCATGGTCTGATACAGCGTTGCCCTGAGCACGCGTGCGGACGGGGCCTTGGGGGCAAGGTCTATCGCCTCGTTCAAGGCCGCCAATGCCCCCTGGTGATCATCGGCATGGCTGAGCCGCGCACCCATATGAGTCAGGACTGCTGTTGCGGGTGCCCCGGCCTTTATCGCCTCTCGATAGCGGTCCTTCGCCGCGTCAAGGCGGCCCGTCGCCAGGAGCATATCGGCGCTTTCAACAAGGTCTTGCCCGGGCGCCGGCAAAGCAACGCCCGCCGCTTTGGCCTGCCGCCGCGCCTTTTCTCGTTCTCCGCCGCGGCTTACGCCGATCAAAGCGCGCCAGAGCGCGGGCTCCTTTGGCTTCAACTTCAGGGCTTTGCGATACCATTTCGCGGCACCGGCCCGATCCCCGGTCTCCGCCGCGATCTGCCCCAACTGGAACATCGGCTCCGCCAATAGCCGTTGATCGAGAATCTGCCGGTAGAGCCGCCGCGCATCATCGAAACGCTTGGCTTTCTGCGCCGTCAGCGCCGCCTGATAAACGGCCGTGATCGAAGACGGACCCGTGCCGGTCATGCGGTTTGGCTCAACCTTTCTTCCATCACATCGAAGGGCACGCCCGGGTCATCCTTTGCACCGCGAATGACCAGCGATGTCCGGACCGACGCAACATTTGGCGCCGAGGTCAGATGCTCGGTCAGAAAGCTTTGGAACGAGCTGAGATCGGGGGCGACGCATTTCAGGATGAAATCGATTTCTCCATTCAGCATGTGACATTCTCGAACCAGTGGCCAGGATTGGCAGAGCGCCTCGAACGCCACCAAATCCGCCTCGGCCTGGCTATGCAGCCCCACCATCGCGAAGACCTGCACCTCGAAACCCAGTTGCCGCGCATCCACATCGGCATGATAGCCCTTGATATACCCTGCCTCTTCCAAAGTCCGCACCCGCCGCAGACAGGGCGGGGCCGAGATACCGACGCGCTTGGCCAGTTCGACATTGGTCATCCGGCCATCGGCCTGCAACTCGGCCAGAATCTTACGGTCGATTGGGTCCAGCTTGGCAGTTGACATAGATCGGCTCCCTCTGCGTGGGGATTATGGAAATGTCCAACACTCCCATCTATCACGCAATATTCTTTCGTTATCGCGCAACATATGGAAGAGCGAGGCGCCAAATGCAAGGCTTTCCGCATCGGAACAAGCGGCCTCTTTATTCCGCACGCCCGGGTCGTTATATCGCTTGAACCGGGCGGGATCCCCCTCCCCCGTGCAACCCGAGATACGAAAGCTGCCGCCCATGTCCGACACCCGTCACAGCCCCGTTTTGATCATCGGCTCCGGCCCTGCGGGATATACCGCCGCCGTTTATGCCAGCCGCGCAATGCTGAAACCGATCCTGGTGCAAGGTATTCAGCCCGGCGGGCAGCTCACCATCACCACAGATGTGGAGAATTGGCCCGGCGATAGCAGCGTTATGGGCCCTGATTTGATGGTGCGGATGGAGGCGCATGCCAAAGAGATGGGGACGGAGATCATCTCCGACCACATCATATCGCTTGATCTGTCGAAACGCCCATTCACGGCAGAGGGCGATAGCGGCACGACATACACGGCCGATGCGGTCATTCTGGCCACCGGCGCGCAAGCGAAGTGGCTTGGCCTGCCCTCGGAAGAGCATTTCAAAGGTTTCGGCGTCTCGGCCTGCGCGACCTGCGACGGTTTCTTCTATCGCGGGCAGGAGATCGTGGTGATCGGCGGCGGCAATACGGCGGTGGAAGAGGCGCTGTTTCTCACTAACTTCGCCTCGAAAGTCACACTGATCCACCGCCGGGACAGCCTGCGCGCCGAGAAGATCATGCAGGAACGCCTGTTCAAAAACCCAAAGGTCGAAATCCTCTGGGACCATACCGTGGAAGAGGTTGTCGGCACCGATGAGCCGCGCGGCGTCGAAGGCGTCCGCGCGAAACATGTCGAGACTGGCGTGATCACCGAAGTGCCCTGCAAAGGCTTCTTCGTGGCGATCGGGCATGCCCCTGCGACGGAGCTGGTGAAAGACCAGCTTGAGCTTCACAATGGTGGCTATGTGAAGGTCGAGGCTGGCTCGACCCGCACATCGATCCCGGGCGTCTTCGCGGCAGGCGATCTGACCGACCATATCTATCGCCAAGCGGTCACCTCCGCCGGTATGGGCTGCATGGCAGCTCTGGATGCCGAGAAATACATCGCCGAGCTTGAAGGCGAAGAGACGGTCGAAGCCGGAGCTTATGCCGCTCCGGTCGACGCGGCGGAGTAAGATCCCCTTTTAAGTGACATCTGAGAAGCGCGTGGCCGACCGGCCACGGCGCTGAAACAATCTGTTGCCGGGCAGATTTTCTCTTCCCCTACGCTCGGGCTTGTGAAATGTGTTCACCCGTGAACACACTTTCAACCTGAGCTTCGAATGCCCGCACCACCCCTTGATACGCCACAGCCAGATGAAGACCTGCTCTTTCGGCTCTTGCGGCAACTGGACACCGCGCCAGAAGCGTCGCAACGGGCGACGGCCGAAGCGCTTGGCATCAGCTTGGGGCGGCTCAATGCGCAATTACGGGCTGTGGCCGATCAAGGCCTAGTCACGATTTCCGACCGTGCCGGACCAGATCGACGCCAGAGATTTTCCTACGCGCTGACCCCGCGAGGAGCCGCCGAAAAAGCCCGCCTGGCTGATCGGTTCCTTGCCCGAAAGCTCGTGGAATACGACACACTGCATGCCGAGCTGACCGGCGCGGCAAGCGGCCTTCTCCCTTCCAAAAACAGGACGACAGCGATGCAACCAAACCTTGCCCCGGTGCCTGAGCTTTATGTCTCATATGACTCAGCACAGAAACTCAAAGCCGAAGCCGCCGAACTGCCAAGCTGGGATCTGACCCCGCGCCAGATTTGCGACCTTGAACTCTTGATGAATGGAGGCTTCAACCCGCTGAAAGGTTTCCTGAGCGAAGAGGATTACACCTCTGTCGTCGAAAACATGCGGTTGGCCGATGGCACACTCTGGCCGATGCCGATCACGCTCGATGTCAGCCAGGAGTTCGCAGATAGCATTGAGCCCGGCCAGGACATCGCCCTCCGCGATCAGGAAGGCGTGATCCTCGCCATCCTCTCAATTGGCGATAAATACCTGCCGAATAAGGCCCGCGAGGCCGAGATGGTCTTTGGGGCCGATGATATCGCGCATCCTGCCGTAAACTACCTGCACAATATCGCGGGGCCGGTCTATCTGGGCGGCGCAATCACTGGCATCCAACAGCCGGTGCATTACGATTTCCGCGCCCGTCGGGATACACCGAACGAACTGCGCGCCTATTTCCGCAAGCTTGGCTGGCGCCGGGTCGTGGCTTTCCAAACCCGCAACCCGCTCCACCGCGCGCATCAGGAGTTGACCTTCCGCGCCGCGAAAGAGGCGCAGGCCAACCTGATCATTCACCCGGTCGTCGGTATGACCAAACCCGGCGATATCGATCATTTCACGCGAGTCCGCTGCTATGAGGCGGTGCTAGATCAATACCCCTCGGCCACCACCACGATGAGTCTGCTGAACCTGGCCATGCGGATGGCCGGGCCACGCGAGGCGGTCTGGCACGGGTTGATCCGCAAAAACCACGGCTGCACCCATTTCATCGTTGGCCGCGACCACGCGGGCCCGGGCAAAAACAGCAGCCAAGGCGAGGACTTCTATGGGCCTTACGACGCGCAAGACCTGTTCAAACAGCATGAAGACGAGATCGGCATCGAGATGGTGCCCTTCAAACATATGGTTTTCGTGCAGGAGCGTGCCGAATATCAGCCCGCCGATGAGGTGGCCGAAGGCGCGACGGTTCTGAACATCTCGGGCACCGAACTGCGCCGCCGTCTGGCCGAAGGGCTGGAGATTCCAGATTGGTTCTCCTTCCCCGATGTGGTTGCCGAATTGCGCCGCACGCGCCCACCGCGCTCAAAGCAGGGCTTCACCGTGTTTTTCACCGGCCTCTCCGGCTCGGGCAAATCCACCATCGCAAATGCGATGATGGTCAAACTGATGGAGATGGGGGGCCGCCCGGTCACGTTGCTTGACGGCGATGTGGTTCGGAAACACCTGTCCTCCGAGCTTGGCTTCTCGAAAGAGCATCGCGATATCAACATCCGCCGGATCGGCTATGTCGCGTCTGAAATCACCAAAAACGGCGGCATCGCGATCTGTGCGCCAATTGCGCCCTATACCGCGACCCGTCGCGCCGTCCGCGAGATGATTGAGGATTTCGGCGCTTTCGTAGAGGTGCATGTCGCGACGTCGCTGGAGGAATGTGAACGCCGCGACCGCAAAGGTCTCTACAAGCTTGCGCGCGAAGGCAAGATCAAAGAGTTCACCGGGATTTCAGACCCTTATGAGGCCCCCGAAACCGCCGAACTGGTGGTCGACACCGAAGGGATGGAAGTCGATTACTGTGCGCAGCAGGTTCTGTTGAAGCTGGAAAGCATGGGGCTGATCGCCGTCTAAGGTCGGCACAACAAACGAAAGGCCGGGGGATGCACCTCCGGCCTTTTCGTATCTCCGCCTGGCGGTTTGCCCGGTGTCTTTGATCGCCGCTATTGATCAGTCGCCGGTGCCGCCTCTGACGTATCCGGGTCCTCTGGTGCGGCTTCTTCGTTACCGCTGCTCTCCGTCGCATCGGTCAACCGGCCATCTTCCCATTCGCCTTCCGCAACTTGGCCGGTCGCATAGGTCATCATCCCTTGCCCCTGGCGGCGACCATTGACGAAGAACCCGTCATAGACATCGCCATTGGCATAGGTGGCCACACCGGCGCCATTGATCTCCCCCTCGGCCCACGCGCCTTGATACGTGAAGCCATCGGGCATGCTCAGCCGCCCCTCGCCGGCGCGCTGGCCTTCGGCGAAGCCCCCTTCGTACACCGTACCATCGGCATAGGTGGCGATCCCCTCGCCATGGCGGAGGCCGTTCTCCCACGCGCCTTCATAACGATAGAGAAGTTCCGGCACATCATAGGCGTCGCCCTCGGCCTCGGCGGCCTCGGCGTCATATTCCGGGTTGGGTTGGGTCATCACCCCCTGCCCATGCTGCCGCGCATTGAGAAATTGCCCCTCATAGACCAGCCCGTTGGCATAGCGCGCCACGCCGAAGCCTTGGATGACTCCGTCAACCCAATCACCCTCATAACTGGAGCCGTCGTCATAGGTGATCGTGCCCCGCCCATGGGCCAAATCGTTGCGGAACATACCTTCGTAGATCGAGCCATCGGGGTAGGTCACACGCCCTTCACCCTCTATCCGGCCTTCTGTCCACTCGCCGACATAGAGATAGCCATCCGCGCCCGTGAACGTACCCTGGCCCTGGCGGCGATCGTCGGCAAAATCGCCTTCATACACATCGCCATTGGCATAGCGAACCACGCCGCGCCCCTGGCGCTGGCCATTGACCAACGTGCCCTCATAGATATCGCCATTGGGTTGGGTCAGAATGCCGTCGCCATTGATCTGCCCACCTGCCCAAGCCCCGACATAGACCACGCCATCGGCCATTTCGAGCCGCCCGGTCCCGGCGCGTTGTCCGGCCTCAAACTCTCCGTCATAGACCGCGCCATCGGGATAGGTGATCACTCCCCGGCCTTCTTTCAGCCCATTCTCCCACTGGCCCTCATAGCGATAGCCATTCGGGCTCTCCATCACGCCGGTGCCATGATGCAGCGCGTTGACGAAGCCACCCTCATAGCGCACGCCATTGGCATATAGCGCCATGCCTTGGCCATTGATCCGGCCATCAGCCCATTCGCCTTCATAGGTGGAGCCGTCGGCGAAGGTAATGTTGCCGAACCCCTCGGGCCGCCCGGCAATAAACGCGCCCTCATAAATCGACCCGTCGGGAAAGACCGCGCGCCCCTGGCCGCGGATTTCGCCATCCACCCATTCGCCGGTATATTCATACCCGTTGGGCAGGCGATAGGTGCCCTGGCCATGCTGAACCCCGTTGCGGAACTCGCCTTCGTAAATCCCGCCATTGTCGTATTGCTGGATATCGACCTGCGCCAGCGCCGCGCCGCTCAACGCCAGACCAAGTGCGCCGGCCCCGGCCAATTGTCGGATCATGCCCCACCCTGGCTTTTGCACGTCCCGCTCTCCCCATTCGTCTGTCTTATCCTGATCCCATCCAAACCTAGGTGAGGACTGGGGGCCTCGCAACGCATTTCGCCGTGAGAGCGCCGGTATGGCTTGGCGGCGCTGACCGATCTGCTAAACCTCTGCCCGGACAAACAGGAAAAGCGTGACCGATATGGCCGAGACCTTCCGCCTCACTCTTGCGCAGTTGAACCCAACCGTGGGCGATCTGACCGGCAATGCCGAAATGGCGCGCGCAGCCTGGGCCGAGGCGAAGGCCGCCGGGGCCGATATGATCGCCTTCCCCGAGATGTTCATCACCGGCTATCAGTTGCAGGATCTGGTGCGCAAACCGGCCTTCGCCGCCGATGTGCAGCGGGTGCTGACCCAATTGGCCAGCGATTGCGCCGACGGCCCGGCAATCGGCATCGGCGGGCCACTGCCCGGCGCGGGCAAGCCGTTCAACGCCTATTTCATCCTGCAAAACGGCCAGATCAGCGCCGAGGTGTTGAAACATCACCTGCCCAATTCCGAAGTGTTTGACGAGAAACGCTATTACCACGCCGGAAATCCGGCGGGCCCGGTACGGGTCGGCCCTATGCGGATCGGGGTGCCGATCTGCGAGGATGCCTGGTTCGAGGATGTGACAGAGACCCTGGCTGAAACCGGCGCCGAGATTCTGCTGGTGCCCAACGGGTCGCCGTATCATCGGGGCAAATTCGCGCTGCGCCAGATGTTGATGGTCTCCCGCGTGGTCGAAACGGGCTTACCGCTGGTCTATCTGAACCTGCTTGGCGGCCAGGATGACCAGATTTTCGACGGTGCCAGCTTTGTGTTGAACCCCGGCGGGGCGTTGACCCATCAAATGCCAGCTTTCGAGCCAGGCCTGTTCCATGTCGATTTCGAAAACACACCCGAGGGATGGCGCGCGGTGGATGGTGAGAAAGCCAAGCTGCCGGATGAATGGGAAGCAGATTATCGCGTGATGGTCGAGGCGACCCGCGAATATGTTGAAAAGGCCGGGTTTTCCAAGGTCGTCCTTGGCCTCTCCGGCGGCATCGACAGCGCGATTGTGGCAACCATTGCTGCCGACGCGCTTGGCCCCGAAAACGTCCGCTGCGTGATGCTGCCCTCGGAATACACATCCGAGACCTCGCTGGAAGATGCCGCGGATGTGGCCAAGCGGCTTGGCACACGGCTCGACACGGTGCCGATCTCCGGCCCCCGCGCCGCTGTCACCGAAGCGTTGGCGCCACTTTTCAACGGCACCGCGCCGGGCGTGGCGGAAGAGAACATCCAATCCCGTCTGCGCGGCGTTGCCCTTATGGCGCTCAGCAACAAATTCGGGGAAATGCTGCTCACCACCGGCAACAAATCCGAGGTCGCCGTGGGCTATGCCACGATCTATGGCGACATGGCGGGCGGCTATAACCCGATCAAAGACCTCTACAAAACCCGTGTTTTCGAGACCTGCCGCTGGCGCAACGCCAATCACCGGCCCTGGATGAAAGCCCCCGCAGGTGAGGTGATCCCACCCCGCGTGATCGAAAAGCCGCCGACGGCGGAGCTGCGCGAGAACCAGAAGGACGAGGACAGCCTGCCGCCGTATGACGTGCTGGATGACATCCTGGACCTACTGATCGACAAAGAGGCATCGGTCGCCGATTGCGTCGCGAAGGGCCATGATCGGGAGACGGTGAAAAAGGTCGAGCATCTGATTTACATTAGCGAATACAAGCGTTTCCAATCCGCCCCCGGTGCGCGGCTGACCGAACGCGCCTTCTGGCTCGACCGGCGTTATCCGATCGTGAACCGCTGGCGCGACAACTCGCAGGGGTAAGCTCCACGCCAGCCCATCAGCCGACAGATGAAGGCCGGCCAAGGGCGTCTATTTCACCGCCTCTGGCGAAGCCTCGAAGGCCAAAAGCGACGGCACCACCAAATCCTCCATCGCCCGGAGCCGCGCATCCGTATAATGGCCCGCCGTATGGAGCATATTCACCGTACCGATGAACTCACCGCGCAAGATCACCGGCAGATTGACAACCGAACCGAGGCCGAGCGACGCGATGAGCGCGTGATCCGGAAACACATCCATGAAGCCATCAACAGAATTCGCGACAAAGGTTTGGCGGCGCAGGATGACATGTTCGGTCCAACGGTTCGGAACGATCTCCTTCAGCCCGGAAATCGGATAGCTTCCGGCGTCATTAGAATAGACACGTGCCGCCACGCCCTGCTGCGGACCGCTCATGCGAAAGATGGAACAAGAAAAAAGCTTGTGGCCCATCATCACCTGGCACAGCTCTTCAAGTGCTGGGAAAGGGCTGATCCACTTGTCACAGGAGAGGGTTTTTCCAAACCGGCGCAGGGCATGGATGTCATCAAGCATAGACCATTAACTCCTTGGCAAAAGTGGTTAAACACTCATGCCCGGTATCGGTCACAATGACATCATCCTCGATGCGCACGCCAATATCCCCCGACCGGTAAAGCCCAGGCTCAATTGTGAAGACCATACCTGCCTGTTGCGGATCGCGATTGGCGCGCGTCACTGGCTGGCGCTTCATGGACTTCGCGACCCAGTCCATGGCCGGTTTTGTGAAGGATCAGATCCGCGAAACGTGATTTTTCCAGAACGGCCGTCGCCTCGTGATCGACATCGCCAATCGCTCTACCCGCGCAGACGGCGGCGCGACCCGCCTCATTGGCGACACGTACGGTTTCGTAAATCTGGGCATGGGCGTCCGTCGCATGACGGCAGAAAACCGTGCGCGTGATGTCGGCATGCATATCGCCCCAGCTTGCGCCAAAATCGATCAGAAGTGGGTCACCCGGGCTCAGGATCCGCGCACTGACATCGCCATGAGGGTCGGCCGATTCCTCGCCGCTCAGGACGATAGGATCAAAAGCAAACCCCATCGCGCCATGCGCCAGCATTGCCGCCTTCAGCCGGGCCGCGATCTGATGGCCACTGCGGCCCGCGATGCCAGCATCCAGCGTTTCATAAAGCGCGGCTTCGCTGATAGCGACGGCGCGGCGGAGTGCGCCAATCTCGTCTGAACTCTTGATGAGCCGCAGGGCAGCCATGGCTGGATCGGCATCGACCAGCCTCTCTGGCCCGAAGCTTTGCGCCAAGGCTCTATACTCAGCCGCGCGCATTCTGAGTCCTTCAACACCAAGTGGGTGTTCTGCCGCCAGCATGTCCACAAGAGCTCTGAACGCCCCATCCGGTCCATCCGAATCGTCCCAGAAGACCGTCTCCGCGTCCGGCATGGCCGCGTCCCATTTCTGCCGCTCAAGACTGGGCATCATCGCAACGCTCCGCCCTTCGGCTGTGAGGGCATAAAGCGTTGGCCGCTCCATCAAATGCAGATGGACGCCAGTCAGATAGGTAAGGTTTGGACCCGGCACAAAAGCGACAGCCCCAAGACCGGCCGCCCGCATAATGTCGATGGCACGGCTGCGCCGATCCAACAAAATGCTCACGACGTCCCTCCCGTTCCGGGCGACTCTAGCGTCATCTGGTGGCCGAAACGCGGTTCGATGCCGCGTTGAATGACTTGGGTTTCGAATAGAATGACATCGCTTACGGCCCGATCCCCGGCCTCTGGATCGCCCGCGGCAACCGCATCAATCACCGCTTCTAGCTTTATGCGGGCGGTCGCGATGTCATCGGCAGAAAGATGCGGGAAAAAGTAGAGCAACTTCATCCGAACAGAGGCATCCTGCGCCTCAAGAAAATATTTGGCGAGGAACCGATTTTTCGCGAGTTCGGTCAGGTGTCGAAAGAGGCCAAGTTGAGCACGAAACGCCCGCTCGACATCGTTTTCGGCCAACCCTTCGGAGTAGTCGTCAAGATACGGCGCAAGGGCGTCGCGATCCACCGGACCATGCATCGTTGTCGCCCGTATCAACCCGCGCGACAGCAAGATGAATGTGTCGAGAAACGCATTCTGGTTGTGCATCGAAAGCGGCGCAACAATGGTTGTCCGATTCTGCAGAAACTGCACAAACCCTTCATTTACAAGCAATAAAAGCGCCTCACGGATCGGCGTGCGCGAGACCTCATAAGCTTGCGCTAGCGCGACCTCATCCAGTGCAGATCCGGGCGCGATGCGCATCCACTGAATGTCGTCGCGAAGCTTCTCATAAACCATCAACGCGCCGCGTTTCTTGCGCGGCTGCGGATCGGTGGGCGGGGGTTTTGGGGTCTTTGGCTTCATAAAATTAATCTTGCATAAAGTTTGGATTATGTGCAACGCTAAATGTGATACAGCCGGAAATTCTCTTGGGGAGGAGCGATACGATGACACTCAAAACAACTCTGATGACCGGGGCGGCCCTGACCGTGATGGCAGGCGCGGCGACGGCAGAAGGCACAATCGCGTATTTCGCCGGCACCTCGCAAAACGGCTTCAATCAAGCAACGTATGAAGGCGTTCAGGCCGTGGCCGCCGAGCGGGGCTATGAGACTGAGATTCTCGACGGGCAATTCGATGCGGCGCTGCAATACAGTCAGATTGAGGACGCGCTGGCATCCGGCCGTTTCGTCGGCATGATCGTTTCGCCCAACGATTCGGTGGGAATCGCGGGCGCCTTCGAGCAAGCCATCGCAGACGGGGTGCCTATTGGCACTGTCCTGTTCCCAGTGGGCCCTGATCTGAACTCTCTCGAGCCGCAGGTCGACGGCATAACCGTGACCGCCGCCTCTCCCCCGTGGCGGGCGCCACAACCCAGGCCGAAGAAGTCGTAGAATACTGCGCCGATCACGACCCTTGCAATGTCGTGGTCATGATCGGTGCGCGAATCTTCCCGTTCGACAACCTGCGGCTCGAAACCTTCGAAACTGTCCTTGCCGCACATGACAATATCGAGATCGTCGCGGTCGGCGAAGGCTACTACGCCCCCGACCCAAGCCTCCAAGCAATGACCGACATTCTGCAGGTCCACCCAGATGTCGATGTGGTCCTCTCAAATGCCGACCAACATCTTGTCGGCGTCGAGATTGCACTGGAAGCAGCCGGCATGAACCCGGCGGATTTGTATTTGTCGGGCGGCGGCGCGGCCGCTATCGCAATTGACGCGATCCGTGAAGGTCGGTGGGATTCCACGCTGGCCTATTTCCCTAAGACGATGGGGGCCCTGGCGATGGAACAGATCGCCAATGCAATCGAAGGCGCCCCCGTCACTCAAGCGATCAACATGGATGAGGAAGGGCCCGTTCAAGCGATGATCGACATCGAAGTTCTCGATGCCAATCCAGAATTCACCGGTGAATGGGAACAGTGATCGTCACTTTACGGTGGGGCGTCGGTCCACGCTCCGCCAGGTCATCCGAAAGGCAGCAATCATGAGTAAAAGCTATCGCGTGTCCGCTGATATTGGCGGCACATTCACAGATATTGTCTACCAAGACGTCGAAACGGGGCGCTGCGGGGCGACGAAGATTTTGTCGACCCCTGACAACCCCGCGCTGGCCGTTCTCAAAGGCATCGATCAGATATTGGGCGACGATGGCGCGATGGCCTTCTTTGTTCACGGTACGACAGTTGGCCTCAACGCGTTGCTGACGCGGCGGGGGTCCAAGGTCGCCCTGGTGACCAACGAAAACTTCCGCGACATCTATACGATCCAGGGCAATGATCGGGGCGAGATATTCTCGATCCAATGGAACAAGCCCGAACCGCTCGCCTCCCTTGAGCATACCTACACGGTTGCCGGGCGCATCGCCGCAAATGGGGATGAATTGGAGCCGCTGCGCCTGTCGGACCTCGACAAGGTGGTCGAGGCATGCGCAACCGAGAATTACGAGGCGATTGCCGTCTCCCTGCTCTTTTCCTTTAACAATTCAGCGCATGAATTGGCCGCTCGTGACTATCTGCAGGAACGCTTGCCGGGCGTACAGATCGTCCTGTCGCATCACGTCTCGCCAGAATGGCGGGAGTTTGAACGCACCTCGACAACGGTCACCGACGCCTATCTCGCGCCAGTTGTCCGCAAATACATCTCGACACTTCAGGCAGAGATGGGCGACCGGCTCCCCGCGGGCGGCGGCTGCACGTGATGGAGTCTAATGGCGGCGTCATGACGGCAACCACCGCATCGGAAACCCCGCTTCCAGACGCTGTTGTCGGGGCCGGTTGGCGGCGCCATTGGTGGTAAAGCGCTCTCGGCGGCGACCGGGCGGCCGAACCTGATCTGCGTCGATATGGGCGGCACCTCTTTCGATGCCTCGTTGGTCATCGACGGGCTACCCTCAACCTCGAATGAAGCGATGCTGGAAGGCCTGCCAATCCAGATGTCCGTGGTTGATATCCACGTCATCGGTGCGGGTGGCGGCTCCATCGCCTGGAAAGAGGCGGGCGCGTTGCGTGTCGGCCTGCAATCGGCCGGGTCCAAACCAGGGCCGGTATGTTATGGGCTGGGCGGAACAGAACCAGTCGTCTCCGATGCCAACCTCGTCCTTGGTCGGATCGATGGCGCCAATTTCTCTGGCGGTGAGATGGCCCTCGACCGCGACGCCGCGGCGGACGCCCTCGCCAAACTCGGCGCCGACTTCGGCATGAATGCCGAAGAGATGGCGCAAGGGGTGATCGATATCGTCAACGCCAAGATGGCCGACGCGATCCGCACCATCACCATTCAGCGCGGCATCGACCCGCGCGAGTTCTCCTTGGTGGCGTTTGGTGGGGCCGGCCCCGCGCAGGCGGCTGCCCTGGCCGAAGAGCTGGAAATCAGCGAAGTCATTATTCCCGTCCACCCCGGCGCATTCTCCGCCTGGGGCATGTTGCAAACGGATGTGCGGCACGATTTCAAGGAAACGCTCTACAGTTTCTGGGATCAGATTGAGGCCAAGAGCATTGAAGATGCCTTCGACGGCCTCGCAGAAAAGGGCCTCGCCTTTCTGGCCGAAGAGGGGATCGATAAGGACCGTGTCGGCATCGAGCGGGCAATCGACTTCCGCTATTACGGCCAAGAATACGTGCTCACGATCCAGCTTGATGATGGCCCGATCGACATGGACAAGATCCGGGCCGATTTCGACGCGGCTTATGAACGGCAGTATGGTCATAACTCGCCGGAGAACCGGGTCGAGATGGCCAATATCCGGCTCGCGGCGCTCGGTCGTCTGGATCGCCCCGAAAATGCTCCGCCCGAGCGGGCAGAGCCGCGCCCCGCGCGCGAGCGCGACGTCTGGTTCGGCGGCAGCCACGTATCGACCGCGATCATCGACCGCAACAGCATCGGCGACGGCGATGCCGTCTCTGGTCCCGCCATCATCGAAGAAGTCACATCGACCACGTTGCTGCCCCCGGGCTGGACCGCCCAGTTGATTGATGGCGGCCATATGAGCCTTGTGAAGGAGGACGCCGCATGAGCACCGCCGATCCGATTACCACCGAAGTCGTCCGTAACTTCGTCATCTCCTGCGCCGAGGATATGAATGCCTCGCTGTGGCGCTCCGCCCATTCGGCGATCATCTATGAAGGCAAAGACAGTGCCGTCGCCTTGATGGATGAGCACGGCAACATGCTCGGTCAATCCACCGGCGTCCCGCTCTTCATCGGAGCCATCGATGTCTGTGTGCGCCACGTGAAAGACTACTACGGCGACGACATCCACGAAGGCGACATCTTCATCATGAATGATAGCTATATGCAGGGCACGCACCTGCATGATGTCACGGCCATCGGGCCGATCTTCGACGATGGCGACTTGGTCGGGTTCGGCGCGGCGCGGGCGCACTGGAACGATATCGGTGCAATGGATCCCGGCTCAACCATGTCGTCGACCAATATCTATCAAGAGGGTCTGCGCCTCGGGCCGACCCGGATTGTCAGCCAAGGCAAGCCGATCCGCGAATGGTATGACCATTTGAAGCTCAACACCCGGTTGGAAGGCGCTACGATTGGCGACCTCGGCGCACAAATTGCGGCGATCCGGACGGGGGAGCGCCGTTTGGGTCAGTTGCTGGGCAAAATTGGCGCCGACACCTATCGCGCCGCCTGCCAGAACATCTTTGAACAGGCGCGCCAATTGGATCGTGAAGCCATCGCGGCCATCCAAGACGGCAGCTGGAGCCGCGAAGGGTATCTCGATAATGACGGCGTCGGCGACGCACCGGTTAAGGTTGCACTCACGCTGACGGTGAAGGGCGAGGAGCTGATCGTCGATCTGACGGGGACCTCCGGCCCCGTGGCCGGGTCGGTCAATTGCGGCGCCAGCCAGACCGAGTCGCTCTTGCGCCTCGCCTACAAGACAATGATCTCGCCTGACCGGGCGATCACTGGTGGCTCCTTCGAAACCATGTCGGTGGTCTTGCCGGAGGAATGCATGTTCAACGCCGGAGAGCCTGCGGCCTGCGAATGGTATTTCACCGGGCTGGGTCTTTTGGCGGACCTCTTCATCTCCTGCCTGTCCGAAGCCATGCCGGAACGCTCTACCGCCGCCCACTACGGCGACTCTATGGTCGTTGGGTTCTTCTCGGTCGATCCCAAACGCGGCCAGTGGATCTCGATCGAGCCCACGGCTGGCGGTTGGGGCGGTCGCGCCGACAGTGACGGCGAAAGCGCCTTGATCAACCTGGTCAATGGCGGCTTCCGCAATATCCCTGCCGAGGTGATGGAGACCAAGTTCCCAGTGCGGCTTGAAGAGTTCTCCATGCGAGCTGACAGTGCGGGGCCCGGTAAGAACCGTGGCGGCTTCGGCGTCACCCGGCGGTATACGATGCTGCAGGACAACTTCGGTGCCATCTGGTTCGAGCGGTCCAAGACCCCGGCCTGGGGCCTGAATGGCGGCAAGGACGGTCTTGGTCCCGAAATCACCGTTGCCTTCCCCGATGGTACAGTCGAACACACCCTGAAGATGCGCGCCCGCGCCTTGCCTGCGGGCACGGTTGTGGAATGCAAGACCGGCGGCGGCGGCGGCGGCAACGGTGACCCCATGGAACGCGACTTTGACGCGGTGGCCCGCGATGTCGCCCGCGGACTGGTCAGCCCCACCGCGGCGCAGCGCGACTACGGTGTTGTCATCGCGGAAGATGGCAGTGTCGATACCGAGGCATCGGTGCCGCGGTGAGCACCGGCGCGCTTCTCTCGGCCCGTGGCATCGGGGTGCGCTTCGGCGACATTCAGGTGCTCACCGGGGTGGATATCGACATCCACCCCGGCGAAATCCACGGTCTGATCGGCGAGAACGGCGCCGGCAAGTCCACCTTGGGCAAAGTTCTGGGAGGCTACTACCGCGCCTCGCAGGGGCAGATCGAGGTGGATGGCCGCATCGAGGATCGGTGGGACACTCCGACGGCGTTGGAAAACGGCGTGGCGATCATGCATCAGGAACTGCAACTCGTTCCGGCACTGACGGTGGCGCAGAATGTCTTTCTTGGCCTAGAGGAGCATCGCCACGGCGTGCTGAAGGGCACCGAAGCCAAACGGCTTCGGGCGCTGATGGAGACAAGCGGCCTACATCTCGACCCGGATGCGGCCGCAGCAAGTCTGACCATTGCCGAACAACAAAAAATAGAAATCTTGCGCGCCCTCGCCCGCCAATCGCGTGTGATCGTGATGGACGAGCCGACCGCGTCGCTCTCGAAGACCGAAGTCGATCAACTGCACCGTATTATGCGAAGACTGCGCGACGAGGGTCGCTCGGTGATCTATGTGACCCACTTTTTGCAAGATATCCTCGACGTGACCGATCGTGTGACGGTTCTGCGAAACGGGGAAACCGTCCAAAGCGGTGAAACCCGCGAGGAAACCAAGGAATCGTTGGTCAGCGCGATGTTGGGCGGCGTGAAATCCGAAACGCTTTACCCCGAAAAATGCCGTGATCATGGCGATGTCATGCTTTCGGTGCGCAATCTCTCGTCACCCAATGGGGCTCAGGTCGCGCGGCTGGATATTCGCGCCGGAGAGATCGTCGGCTTTGCTGGCCTTGTGGGCGCAGGCCGGTCCGAGATTGCACGCGCGATCATCGGCGCAGACCCCGCCACGGGCCAAGTTGAAGTTGCTGGCCGCCGCCTACCCCCACACAACATCCGCGCGGCAACCGAGGCGGGGCTCGTCCTTGTGCCTGAGGATCGGCGCGGCCACGGATTGGTCATGACCCTCCCGGTGCGGGCCAATATATCGCTCCCGCATCTCACACACATGTCCAAGGCCGGCATTCTGGCCGAAACCGAAGAGCGCGGCTTGGCGCAACGGCTCATCGACCGGTTCCAAATTCGACCGTCCCTGGTTGATGGTGACATCTCGAATTACTCCGGCGGCAATCAGCAAAAGGTGCTGATCGGCAAATGGATCGCGGGCAATCCGAAAGTGATCATCCTCGACGAACCGTCGCGCGGGGTCGACGTTGGTGCCCGCGAGGCCATTCACAACGAAATTGGACGGCTGGCTCGGGAGGGCGCAGCGATCCTGATCATCTCCAGCGAGATTGACGAGGTGCTTGGCCTGGCGACGCGTGTCCATCTTGTCGATCGCGGCCAACTGGTCGACGAGATCGATCCCGACGTGGTGAGCGAGGCCGATGTGCTCGCCGCCCTCTTCACCCATCAAGGCACGGAGGACAACGTGGCATGACCCGCGCGCAACTCATCCATTTCATGCAATCTTACGCGGTTCTGATCCTAATCGCGGTCCTGATGATCGTGTTGTCACTGTCCTCTGACAGCTTTCTGACGGGGCGCAACCTCCTGAACATCCTGAACCAGAACGCGCCACTGGCGATCATGGCCTCGGCAATGACGCTCGTGATCATCGTGGGGGGCTTTGATCTATCGGTCGGGGCGATCTTTGCGATGGGATCTGTCGCATCAGCATGGCTCGCGTTGAACGTGAACCCCTATCTGGGCCTGTTGCTCGCGCCTTTCGTCGGGTTGGCTCTGGGGTTTGTCAACGGGCTCGCCATCACCACACTGCGTGTTCATTCCTTTCTCGCAACCATCGCCACCGCGCTCATCTTCAGCGGCATCGCCGTGGCTCTGTCGGATGGGCGGCTCATCTCCGTTCGCCTCGATGAGTTCACTTGGCTCGGGCGTGGACGGTTCTTGGGTGTCTTCAACGCCGTTTGGCTTATGGCGATTTTCGCAATCTTCCTAACCTTCTTTCTTAATCATACCACGTTCGGGCGCCGCGTCTTTTCGGTTGGCGGCAATGAGGAAGCCGCGATCCTGTCGGGCATCCGTACAAACCGGATCAAGATCGCAACCTTCGCCATCGCCGGTTTTGCCGCCGGGCTTGCATCGATCATCACGACCTCCCGCGTGGCGCTTGGACAGGCCTCTGCCGGGTCGGGCATGGAGCTACAAGCCATCGCTGCTGTCATTCTCGGCGGCACAAGCATCTATGGTGGCCAAGGCGCGGTCTGGCGCTCGCTCGCCGGTGTCTTCTTGCTCGCGCTCGTCAATAACGGCTTCAACATCCTCAGCATCGACCCGTTTTTCCGCGACCTGACAATGGGCCTTATCATTCTGGCCGCCGTCGGCATCTCGGCGATGGGCCGACACCGATAGCCTCGTCCCAAATGAAGACCCAATACCCGCGCCAATATGCCCAAAGCAAATTGGTCAATGGAGGAGGATTTGAGCCATCTCGACGTCCACCTTGATTGGTGATCTCGGAAACCCCCAAAACTTCCGGGCTTCAGCTCCAAGAAGATCCGTCGACAAAACGCACACCCTCAAAGAAAGGGGACGCCCATAACAGGCGCCCCCTTCCCCACACACACCTGGTGTGCGCCGGTCGTTAGTGCACGCTGACCGGCGTCATGTCGTTTTGGCGCGCCACGATGAAGGCGAGTTTGCGATCTCTGACAAGCGCCAGTTGCTCACCGGTCTCGCTGCCAATCGCATAAAGCTCGTCCAAGCCCTCGGCTTGCTGCCGCACTTCCCGCGGCAGGTCCGCGACCGCCACTTTGCGAATATAAACGATCGGTTGGCCCTCGGTCCGGGCGGCGTCATTTTGTTCAAACATTGCTCTTACCTCCGGTTTTGATTTCTATCGTTTGCACCACGCTATCGGGCACCACACGGGCGAGATCCACATGCAGAAGCCCATGTTCCATCATCGCGCCCGCGACATCGACCCCTTCGGCCAAAACGAAGCTGCGCTGAAACTGCCTGGCCGCGATGCCGCGATGCAGAAACATCCGGCCATTGTCGTCATCGGCCTGCCGCCCGCGGATCACCAACTGCCGGTCCTCGACGGTGATCGACAAATCCTCTTCGGCAAAACCCGCCACCGCGAGCGTGATCCGATAGGCGTTTTCGCCCTTTTGTTCGATGTTATAGGGCGGATAGCCGTCATTGCCCGATTTCGCGGTGCGTTCCACTAGGCGTTCCAGTTGATCGAATCCCAGTAGAAATGGGTGCGATCCAAGGGTTAATTTGGTCATCGGGCACATCCTTAGCGCTAAGCGATCTGCTATCTGGGGCCCCGCATTCGGCAGCCCGGTTAAGATATAATATGGGGCGGGCATTTGGTCCCTGCAAGGGCGGCAACACTTTGCCTCACGGGCATTTCTCGCTATCTTGAACCGCTGTTAAGGCGAATCCTGCAAGGCTTTGAGATGAACGCCCCCACCGAAATGAGCCATGAAGAGGTGCTCCGCGTGAAGCTGGAGGTGCTTCGGCGTGAGCATCGCGACTTGGATGAGGCCATCTCCGCCCTTTCCGAACGTACCCGGCCCGATCAGCTGACCCTTCGGCGCTTGAAAAAGCAAAAGCTGGCTTTGAAGGATCAGATCACCCGGATCGAAGATGAACTGACCCCCGATATCATTGCCTAGACCGCCGGTCTGGCTATAGTGCGCGCTCTGATCCGCCAAAGGGGCCGAATATCATGGAAAACGCCGAGATCGGCATCATCATGGGCAGCCAATCCGACTGGTCCACGATGCGCGAAGCCGCCGAGATGCTGGATGCGCTTGGCGTGCCGTATGAGACCCGGATCGTTTCGGCCCACAGGACGCCTGATCGGCTCTGGGACTATGGCAAGACCGCTGTGGATCGCGGGCTGAAAGCGATCATTGCGGGCGCGGGCGGCGCGGCGCATCTGCCCGGCATGATGGCCTCGAAAACCCGGGTGCCGGTGATTGGCGTCCCGGTGCAAACCAAGGCACTCTCCGGCGTCGACAGCCTCTACTCGATCCTGCAAATGCCGCGCGGCTTCCCAGTCGCCACCATGGCAATCGGCGCGGCCGGTGCCGCCAATGCGGGGCTGATGGCGGCGGCTATTCTGGCCACCTCGGATCCGGCCTTGGCCGCGCGTCTCGACGCTTGGCGCACCGATCTCTCCTCCTCGATCCCCGAGACGCCGCAAGATGACTGAGCCGCTCCCCCAAGGCAGCACCATCGGCATTCTCGGCGGCGGTCAACTGGGCCGCATGCTGGCCATAGCCGCCGCGCGTTTGGGCTATAAGACCCATATCTATGAGCCCGGTGCGGCGCCCGCCGTCGACGTTGCGCATGCGTGGACGCAAGCGGCTTACGATGATTTGGATGCCCTGCGCGCGTTCGCTGCCGCCTGCGACGTGATCACCTTCGAGTTCGAAAACATCCCCGCCCCGGCGCTCGACATCCTGGCCGCCGGAACACCGCTCTACCCTGACCGGCGCGCGCTTGAGACGAGCCAAGACCGCCTGACTGAAAAGAGTTTCCTCACCGGTTTGGGTCTGACAACCGCGCCCTTCGCGGCCATCGACACACAAACCGACCTATCGCAAGCGCTCACCCAAACCGGCACACCCGCAATCCTGAAGACCCGCCGTTTCGGCTATGACGGCAAAGGCCAGGCACGGATCATGGTGCCGGATGAGGCCGATGTCGCGCTGGCCAGCCTTGAAGGTGCGCCCGCTATTGCCGAGGGTTTCGTAGATTTCACCGCCGAAATCTCCGTTATCGCCGCCCGCGGCACGGACGGCACCATCGCCGCCTATGACCCGGGCGAAAACGTGCATGACGATGGCATCTTGGTCACAACAACTGTCCCCGCTGCCATATCAGCAAGCCTGAAAACCGACGCGGTGCTGATCGCCTCTCGCATCCTAAACGCGCTTGAGTATGTCGGCGTCCTCGGCGTCGAGCTTTTCGTCACGCCGCAAGGTCTGGTGGTGAACGAGATCGCTCCACGGGTCCACAATTCTGGCCATTGGACCCAAGCGGGCTGCGCGGTCGATCAGTTCGAGCAGCATATCCGCGCCATCACCGGCTGGCCGCTTGGCGATGGTACGCGACACGCCAATGTGGTGATGGAAAACCTGATCGGCGACCAGATCGACAGCGCATCCGCCCACGCCGCAACCTCTGGCACACAAATCCACCTCTACGGCAAAGCCGACACCCGCCCGGGGCGCAAAATGGGCCATATCAACCGCGTCACCGGCCCCGCGACCTAGGCCAACCCGCCGCCACAAACCCGCGGTAGCGCGCCCTGACGAGGGCCCCGATAGGGCCGTAAGGAAAGGCGCCCCCGCCCGCGCCACGGGCCTCGCCCGGGCGCAGTCCTAGTCTGCCAAGATCTCGATCGCGCCAAACAGATCCATCTCATGATCAAACACGCCCGTGTCCAAGAAGGCCAAAACCTCCGCAATTACCAAAGGGTTGTTCATCATGAATGTATGGGTCACCGGCAACACGATATGGTCCGCCATACCTGCTACCCGCGTGCTTTCGACCGCCACTTTGCCATCATCCGCCCCCTCGATCAGGGCCGAATAGATCGGGTTCAACGTCCGATCCCCGGCAATCACACCAAGGGGAAAATCGACCTCGGGCAAGCGGTTCGGCAAATCCTGCGCACCGGTGCCCAGTTCTTGCCCCGCCGGACCGTTCAGCCATTCAAACGGCTCCAACGGCCCAAACACATCAACCAACTCGGAGCCGCTATTGGGCGGCGCCAGCATCACCACCCGTCCCAACCGCACCGGTCGATGTTGTGACAACCAGTGGCGCACCAAGATGCCGCCCATGGAGTGCGTCACAAAATGCACCTCTTCAGCACCGCAGCGTGCCATCGCCGGGAAAATCGTCGTCGAGGCCAGTTCCGCAATCGAGGCGCGGGTCGAGGGGTAACTGCGATTCACCACCTGATAACCCGCCGCCTCCAACGCCTCTTCCATCACCGCTAAAGAGCCCGCACTCCGCGCCAGCCCATGTAGCAGCACCACACAATCCGCCCGCGCCGGGGCGGCGGGAAGGATCGTAAGCAGCAACAGGGCCAAGACAAAACGCATAGACCCTATCTAAGGCCGCAAAGCGCCCCCTGCGAGGGGGAAATCCTCCAGTTGCACCGCCGCGCGGCTCGGGGCAGCATCGGGCCCATGTCGAACCCCAATCCCCGGCTCTCCGTCCGCGGCCTGCTTCTCATCGAAAACCGCTTGCTTCTGGTCAATGCCTGGCCCGGTCGCACCGACCTTTGGTGCGCCCCGGGCGGCGGCGTGGATCGGGGCAGCTCACTGCCCGATAATCTGATCCGCGAGTTTCATGAGGAGACCGGGCTGACGATCTCCGTCGATGCGCCCTGTCTGGTCAATGAATTCCATGATCCCAACGGCAGCTTCCACCAGGTCGACATCTATTTCCGCGTGACCCATGAGGCTGGCCAAATCTCTGACCATTGGACTGATCCCGAAGGCATCGTCAGCCATCGCCGCCTCGTCACACGTGATGACCTCGAAACCCTGCGCGTGAAACCCGACAGCTTGGCCGAGGCTGCCTGGGGCGATGGTCTGATTTACGATCCGTTGGAACCGATCTTGCGCTGAACCAATCCATAGGCAATCCCGCCCAAAACCAGGGCACTGGCCCCCACAAGCCGCCAGCTCACCGCCTCCCCCAACAAGGCCACGCCGCCCAGGATCGCGATCACCGGGACGGTCAGTTGCACCAATCCACCGGCTGACGCACCCAAGCGCGGCAGAACCGTATACCAGAGCGCATATCCTAGGCCCGAGGTCACCGCGCCGCAGATCACGGCCAGGATAACGCCGATCTGGGTGGTCGCGACCGCATCCAACTGCACCGGCAAAAACAGCATCGGCAGCCAAAACATCGGCACCGCCAGGATGAAATTCGCCGCCGTATCCGCCAAGGGTTCCTTGGCGCCACGGCCCGCCAAGGAATAGAGGCCCCACCCGACACCCGCGAGCATCATCATCCCGCCCGCGATCAGCGGAACCGCAAAGGCCTCGCCGGGCCACATCAGCCAGATCAGCCCCGCAAGCGCCAAACCCGCGCCGATCCAGCGGCGGCGTGGCACCGCATCACCCGCGACAAGGGCACCGCCAAACATCGTCACCTGCACAACGCCGAAGAGGATCAACGCGCCAAGCCCCGCATCAAGCTGCAGATAGGCAACCGAGAACCCGAGGAGATAGAGGCTAAGCACAAGTGCCCCCCAAAGCCGCTTCGTATGGAAAATCGGCAAGCTTTTTCGGCTCAACACCACCAGAGCTGCCAGCATTACGGCACCGGCAATGACCCGAATGAGCGAGAATTCCAGCGCTCCGATATGGCCCGCGCCAACCGCCATCCGATTGAGGATCGAGTTGGCGGCAAAAGCCACCATGGTCAAGCAGGTGAGCAGGATCAGGCGCATCATGGGATCATCCTCAACGCCAGTTCCCCGGCCAAATATGCCATCCGCCCGCCGGCGATGGTTCCGGCCACGCGGCGCGTGTCCGCCTCGACGATCACCAAGTCGGCGCGCCGTCCGGGCGCGAGTGCGCCGCGATCCGTCAGGCCCATCATCCGCGCCGGACCTGTCGAGACCAATCCCCAGGCCTCGGTCAGCGGCATCCCGGTATCGACCAATTTGAACGCTGCCTGAAGCGGCGTCGGGTAATGATAATCCGACGCCAGCGCCGTCACCGCGCCCGCGGCAATCACCTCTTCGGCGGAGAGCCGTCCGTCATGGCTACCGCCCCGAAGCACATTGGGCGCCCCCATCACAACCGGATCGCCCGCCGCCATTGCGCCCTGCGCCGCGGCTTTCGTGGTCGGGAATTCCGAAATACCGACGCCAAGCGCGCGGAACAGGGCCCGCGCCTCGGCTGTCTCATCGTCATGGCTGCCCAAAATCACCCCATCCGCCCTGAGCGCCGCCGCGAGGTCTGGTAGGGCCGCGCGGGCCTCCGGCATTCCGTCATGTAAACGCTGCAACAGCGCCAGATGATCCGCAGGGGAGCGGCGCGATTTCAGTGCTTGGCCCTCCAGGCGCGGGGGGCGTTTTCCTTGCGACAGCGCGCGATGCGGCAGGTGGTCGTTCACCACCACATACCCAATCCGATGCCGTTTGATCAGGGCGCGAACCGCATCAAAATCATTGTAACAGCCGATCTCCAGCCGCAACTGCATCCGCAGGTCAAGTTGCGCCTCGTAAGCCGCCAGCGCCTCCGCCAAAGAGACTGCGAATTCCGGACCGCGCATACCGCCCTCCCAGCTCCAGAACTGCGCCAGCCAGGCGGTCGTGATGCCATTGGCCGCAAGTTCGGTCTCAACCGCGCGAAGCCCAAGGGACAGATCAGTCACCGCCCCGCGCCGGGGCGCCAGATGCCGCTCAAAGGCGTCGCCATGCACGTCGACAATGCCAGGGAGAACAAGGAAACCAGTCAAATCGATCACCCGACCGTCAGCCTCAGCCACACGCCCCTCAGACAGGCTCAGATCATCGCGAACCAAACCATCGGGCCGCAAAACCTCTGCCCCTCGAAAGGTCAGCGGTGGCAAATGGGCGATGTCAGGCGCGGGCATAGGCCTCGGCAATCAACGCAGCAGGGTCCTGATCGGCAAGACCCAAAGCAATACCTTCGTTCTGCATCAACTCAGCCGCCGCAAGAGACGGAGCCTCGACACCAAAATCCCGCGCGACCCGTTGAAACACTTCATTGTCCTTCAGGATACCCGCAACGGTAAACCCAACCTCTTTATCCTCGCCCAAGATTTTCGGAATACGGGCGGCCACCATCGGCACCCCCGCCGGGCCATGGCTGACGATCTTGATTGCCGTTTCCAGCGGCAGGCCCGCGCGCTTGGCCAGCCGCATCATCTCCACAAGGCCGGTGACATAAGTCTGCAACATCGAATTGTTGATGACTTTCATGACCATACCGGTGCCAAGCGGGCCCACATGAAAGACCCGCTCGGTCAGCGCCGCAAGCACTGTAAGCGCGCGTTTCGCCGCGACGTCCTCACCGCCCACGCAAATGCCGCATTGCCCGGCCAGAACCAACTCCGGCCCGCCCGCAATCGGCGCATCCACCGCGCCCGCGCCTTTGGCGGCAAACGCCTCAATCCGGTCGGTGAGGCAGGACGGCGCGACCGTGCTGGTCTCGACGATCAGCTTGCCTGTCAGATCAAGCGCCAATAGGGCGTCAAGCATATCGGTCACTGCCGCGTCATCATAAAGCGACAGCACCAAAACATCGCTCTCCGCCACAAGCGCGGCGAGATCCGGTGCCGATGCAATGCCGGCGACACTGCGGCCGCTGCGGGTCCAGCCCATCACCGGCACCCCCTCAGCTTGAAATCTCTGGGCCATCGCACTGCCCATCGGCCGAGGCCGACAACACCAATCCGCTCCATCCCATGTCCTTTCGCTTTCAGGCGGACGATGGCACGGGTTGCGCGGGGAAGAAAAGGGGGCGCTCGGGCCGCGGCAAAGAAAAGAGGCGCCGCAAATGCAGCGCCTCCCTCAATGCTATCGGCTTTGCCCGTTTGGCCTCTTTCCTTTGGAAAGCGCCTGCCAGGCGATGCACGAATTCGCGATGCGAATTCGGTGCTTACATCATGCCGCCCATGCCGCCCATGTCGGGCATGCCGCCACCAGCGGCCCCACCGTCTTTGGAGGGCTTGTCGGCAACCATGGCTTCGGTGGTGATCAGGAGCGAGGCAACCGAAGCTGCATCTTCCAGAGCGGTCCGAACCACTTTGGCAGGGTCGATCACACCGAAGGCGAACATGTCGCCATATTCTTCCGCTTGTGCGTTGAAGCCGAAGGCGGCGTCGCTGCTCTCGCGGATTTTGCCAGCCACGACCGACCCGTCGACGCCTGCGTTCTCAGCAATCTGACGCAGCGGGGCTTCGAGGGCTTTGCGCACGATGGCGATACCGGCGTTCTGATCGGAGTTATCACCGGTCATATCGGCCAGCACTTTCGCACCCTGGACCAGAGCGACACCGCCACCCACAACAACACCTTCCTGCACAGCAGCACGGGTTGCGTTCAGCGCGTCATCAACGCGGTCTTTGCGCTCTTTCACTTCCACTTCGGTCATGCCACCAACGCGGATCACGGCAACACCGCCAGCCAGTTTGGCCACGCGCTCTTGCAGTTTCTCACGGTCGTAATCGGAGGTGGTTTCTTCGATCTGCTGACGGATCTGGGCCACACGGGCTTCGATCTCGGCCTTTTCGCCGTTGCCGTCGATCACGGTGGTCTCGTCTTTGGTGATCGTGATGCGCTTGGCGGTGCCGAGCATATCCATGGTCACGTTTTCGAGCTTCATGCCGAGATCTTCGGAGATCACCTGACCACCGGTCAGAATGCCGATGTCCTGCAGCATGGCTTTCCGGCGATCGCCGAAGCCAGGTGCTTTGACAGCCGCGATTTTCAGACCACCGCGCAGTTTGTTGACCACGAGGGTCGCCAGCGCTTCGCCTTCGACATCTTCAGCGATGATGAGAAGCGGTTTGCCCGACTGGATAACGGTTTCCAGAAGCGGAACCATCGGCTGCAGCGAGGAGAGTTTCTTCTCGTGCAACAGCACCATGCAGTCTTCCAGCTCGGCAATCATCTTGTCCGGGTTGGTGACGAAGTAGGGGCTCAGGTAGCCACGGTCGAACTGCATGCCTTCGACGACCTCGGTCTCGGTCTCCAGGCCCTTGTTCTCTTCGACAGTGATCACGCCGTCATTGCCGACTTTCTGCATCGCGTCGGCGATCTGACGGCCAATCTCGGCTTCGCCATTGGCGGAGATGGTGCCAACCTGCGCCACTTCGTCGGAGTCTTTGACTTCGCGGGCCGCGCCTTGGATCTCGCCGATCACTTTGGCCACGGCCATGTCGATGCCGCGCTTCAGGTCCATCGGGTTCATGCCAGCGGCAACCGATTTCAGACCTTCGCGGATGATGGCTTGCGCCAGCACGGTCGCGGTGGTGGTGCCGTCGCCAGCTTCGTCATTGGTGCGGCTGGCGACTTCTTTCACCATCTGCGCGCCCATGTTTTCGAACTTGTCTTCCAGTTCGATTTCCTTGGCAACCGTCACACCGTCTTTGGTGATGCGCGGAGCGCCGAAGGATTTCTCGATCACCACGTTGCGGCCTTTCGGACCCAGGGTGACTTTCACTGCGTCGGCCAGCGTGTTCACGCCAGCGAGCATGCGGTTGCGGGCGTCGGTATCAAACTTGACGTCTTTAGCAGCCATAATGTGCTCCTATTGAATAGATTTAGATTGGAAGCGTTGTGCTCAGGCGATGATGCCGAGGATGTCGCTTTCCTTCATGATCAACAGCTCTTTGCCGTCAACGGTGACTTCCGTGCCCGACCATTTGCCGAACAGGATTTTGTCGCCTTCTTTGACGTCCATGGCGATCCGGTCGCCATCATCGTCTTTGGCCCCTGCGCCCACGGCCACAACCAGGCCCTCGGCGGGTTTCTCTTTCGCGCTGTCGGGGATGATCAGCCCGCCTGCGGTTTTCTCGTCGCTTTCGACGCGTTCGACCAACACACGGTCATGCAGCGGTGTAAAAGCCATTTCTCGAACACTCCTTCGGTTCGTTGGTTTCTCCCATGGCGTTAGCACTCGTCTCTCTTGAGTGATAACGGAGCGGAGATAGGCAAAGCCTGGACCCGAGTCAACGGGCGGCTCGCAGAAAACCTGAGCCCTCATCGGCGCGCTGCATTGGCCATGTCACCGGATCGCAGATCGAAGGTCGCCCCAGATGCGTCAAGCGGCGAGATCGGCCAAGGAAATCGACGTAAACCTTCGGCCTAGTCCGCAATACCTCCCCCGAAAGTCCAATTCCGTCCGGCGGTGCATGCCCCCCAGATCCACCCAAGCCGCAATCCCGCGGCACCCAAGACGATTTGAAAGGACATCTCATGTTGAACCTGACCAAAGCCACCGCTCTCGCCGCGCTCCTGATCCCCGGCATCGCTTTCGCGCAGATGAATGAGGGCGACAGAGCCGGCACAACAGAGGCCGAAATCACCGCCTTCTTGACCGCGCAAGGCTATGAGATCACCGAGACCGAAATCGAAGATGACGAGTTCGAAGCCTATGCCATGATGGATGGGCAGACCTATGAAATTGAGGTCTCGCTTGAAACCGGTATGGTGACCGAGATTGAGCTTGAGGACTAAGCAGGCCAAAGCCACGTCCCTCGGGGTTCCCGGGGGACGCAGCCAAAGGGGATGACGGATGTCGCGGAATACTGTTCTTTGGGGGCTGTTCGCGCTCCAGGCTATCTGCTGTGCCTATTTTCTGTTGGATATCACGCTCGATTTCATCAGCCCCGGCACCGGGCTGTTGCTGGTCGAAAGCGACCTGGCCGAAGCGGTCGTGACCATCGCGCTCTTTGTCAGCCTCGCCTTCACAGCCTCCGAGCTGCGCCAGATGATGAGCCGACAGCGCCGACTGTCGGACCAGTTGAAAGTCGCCTCGGGCGCCTTTACCGACCTTCTGGAAACCCGCTTTGCCGAATGGTCGCTGACGGCGGCGGAACGCGAGGTGGCGATCTTGGCGCTGAAGGGCTTTGCAATCGCCGATATGGCCGAGCTTCGCGCCACGAAACTGGGCACAGTCAAAGCCCAATGTGCCGCTGTCTATCGCAAGGCCAAGGTGTCCGGCCGACTGGAACTGTTGAGCCTTTTCTTGGACGACCTTCTGGCGGACGAGCTCGTTCCCACCGGCCCCGCGCCCGGTCAATAGCATCGAAAGCCGAAACTGCGTCAGTCTTTGCACCTGACAAGCCACGGCCTTAGGGGTAAGAGGCCCCCGACATCAGACAACATGACGGGATCCGCCCCATGACCACGCTCGTATTCGGCCATAAATCGCCAGACACTGATTCCACCGGCTCGCCGCTCATCTGGGCCTGGTATCTCTCCGAGGTGAAAGGCCAAGCTGCGGAAGCGCGGCTTTTGGGGGAACCCAATACCGAAGCCACCTTCGTGCTCGAGCGCTGGTCGCTCGCCAAGCCCGAAATCATCTCCGAGGTCGCCGAAGACACGCCTGTCGTGATCGTCGACACAAACAACCCCGCTGAGCTGCCCGAAGCGATCAACAGCGCCGATATCCAGGCCATCATCGACCACCACAAGTTGGTCGGCGGACTGGAAACCAAAGGCCCGATCGACATCACCATCCGCCCCGTCGCCTGCACCGCCACGATCATGCATGACCTGATGGGCGAGGACGCCGCGAAGATGCCGGAAAGCATCAAGGGCGCGATGCTGTCCTGCATTCTGTCGGACACATTGGAATTCCGCTCCCCCACGACCACGGATGTGGATCGTGAAGTGGCTGAGGCGCTGGCCAAAGACCTCGGCATCGACATTCCTAGCTATGCCGCCGAGATGTTCGCAGCCAAATCCGATGTCTCCGAATTCTCCGATTCCGAGCTGCTGCGTATGGACAGCAAGGAATACGAAGTGGGCGGCAAAAGCTTCCGCGTCTCGGTCCTGGAGACCACCTCGCCCGAGACCGTTTTGGCCCGCAAAGCCAGCCTGATGGAGACAATGCCGACCGTTGCCCTGGAAGACAGCGTCGATCAAGTGCTGCTCTTCATCGTGGACATTCTCAACGAGGAATCCACCATGCTGATCCCCAATGAACTGACCAAAGAGCTGGCCGAAAAGAGCTTCGCCACGGTCTGCGGTGATGGCGACACGGTGGTCCTGCCCGGTGTTGTCAGCCGCAAAAAGCAGATCATTCCGAATCTGACGCTCTGACCAACCGCGTGTAACAGTTTGAAAAGGCGGCTCTTCGCGGGCCGCCTTTTGAATGCGCGATCGGCGGGAAATGGCGCATGTCATCAATCCGTTGCTTGATGATAATCGCCATGTCGCAGCACGGTGTTAGGGTGAAGCATCAGACAAACGGGGACTCACGTCATGCCACTTCTACTCGACCGCCGCACCTTCCTTGGCACCACCGCCAGCTTCATCGCGCTGCATCCCTTCTCCGCCAATGCGCAGGCCAACCAAGCCCATCTCCGGATCATGGAGACCACAGACGTCCATGTGCATGTCTTCCCCTATGATTATTATGGCGACCGGCCCGTCGATACGGTCGGGCTCGCCCGCACGGCTTCGCTGATCCAGGCGGTACGCGACGAATCCACCAACTCGCTCTTGCTCGACAATGGCGACTTCCTTCAGGGCAACCCGATGGGCGATTACATCGCCTATGAGCGCGGCATGTCCGAAGGCGACATGCATCCGATCATCGCGGCGATGAACACGCTTGGCTTTGACGGCTCAACCCTCGGCAATCACGAGTTCAACTACGGCCTCAACTTCCTGATGAACTCGCTGGCCGGGGCCGATTTCCCCATGGTCTGCGCCAATGTCGCGACCGAAATGGGCGCCAGCCCGACCGAGGACACCACGCTGGTGCCGCCTTATGTCATCCTTGACCACACGCTCACCGATGGCGCGGGCGAGAGCCACCCGATCCGCATCGGCCTGATCGGTTTCGTCCCGCCGCAGATCATGACCTGGGACCGCCGCCATCTGGAAGGCAATGTCATGGCCCGCGATATCGTCGATACCGCGCGCGCCTATATCCCGCAGATGAAGGAACAAGGCGCGGACCTGATCATCGCGCTCAGCCATTCCGGCATCGGCGCGGCAGATCATACGGATGGCATGGAAAACGCCTCCATCCCGCTGGCCGCCATCGAGGGGATTGATGCAATCCTGACCGGGCACCATCACCGGGTCTTCCCCGGCCCCGACTATGCCGACACGCCCGGCGTCGATGCCGAGGCCGGCACGATCATGGGCAAACCGGCAACGATGGGCGGGTTCTGGGGCAGCCATATGGGTCTGGTCGACCTGATGCTGGAGCGCGACGGAAATGGCTGGCGCATCGTCGGCCATACCTCCGAAGCGCGGCCGATTTCGCGCCGCGAGGAAGACCGCTCGGTCACCGCGCTCGTCGAAAGCGCGCCCGCTGTCCTGGCCTCAGCGCAGACCGAACATGACGCAACGCTCGATTATGTCCGCCGTGCCGTGGGCGAGACCGCCGCGCCGCTGCACTCCTATTTCGCGCTGGTGGCCGATGACCCCTCGGTTCAGGTCGTCTCAAATGCGCAGACTTGGTATATCGAACAGATGATGGCGGGCACAGAATATGAGGGCCTGCCAATCCTCTCGGCGGCGGCGCCCTTCAAGGCCGGCGGTCGCGGTGGCCCGGAATACTATACCGATGTGGCCGTGGGCGCGGTGGCGATCAAAAACGTTGCCGATCTCTACCTCTATCCCAACACGGTGCGCGCCGTTCTGGTGACCGGGGCCGAGGTGCAGGACTGGCTCGAACGCTCAGCGGGTATGTTCAACCAAATCGAGCCAGGCAGCGCCGATCAGGTGCTTCTGAACCCCGATTTCCCGTCGTATAATTTCGACGTGATCGACGGGGTGGAGTATCAAATCGATCTCAGCCAGCCGTCGCGCTATGACCGCGACGGCAATGTGGTCGCCGAAGGCGCGGAGCGGATCGTGAACCTGACCTATAACGGTGCACCGCTCGACCCCGATCAGCAGTTCATCATCGCCACCAACAATTACCGAGCGGGTGGCGGCGGCAACTTCCCCGGCGCCTCGCCCGAAACCACGGTCTTTGAAGGGCCTGACACGAACCGCGATGTGATCGTCCGCTATATCGTCGAACAGGGCACGATCAATCCAGCGGCGGATGCCAACTGGTCTTTCGCGCCGATGCCGGGCACCACGGTCCTCTTCGACACCGGCCCGGCGGCCAGCGCCTATTCCGATGCGGTGGAAGGTGTGACGATCGAACCGGCAGGCGACGGGCCGGATGGGTTCGCGCGGTTCCGCATTTCGCTCTGATCAGTCGGGGCGGCGGCTCAGCAATGGGCCGCCGTCTGACCACCCGCGCCTCCGGTGACGACGTCGCTCAGAGGCGCGCCAAGAGCTCTTCTCGGGCCCGCTCCAAGCTCCGCAAATCCAAAAAACGCGGCGTCTGTCGCATATATTCGATAAAGGCGTGGCCATAGCCTTGCCGCAGCCATCGCTCTTCGTTCAGCGCGAAGAGAAAATAGATCAAGAACAAACCACCCGCCAAGGCCAACACGCTCCAAGACCCGGCAACCACCGCCAGCCCAAGCGCCGCCGCCAACGACGCGACATAGCCAGGGTTCCGCGAATACGCATAGACCCCGCCGGTCACCAACCCCCCCGTCGCGAAATAGGTGTTTTCTTTGCCCAGATGTTTGTAGGCCCAGAGCGACATGGCATAGGCACCGACCATAATCGGCACGCCAATGGCATAGCGCGACCAGTTGCCAAACCCATGCAGCCAAAGCATCAGCCCCGCCTCCACCACCATGGCCGCGCAAAACACCCGGAAGAGCACCAGCGCAAGGGTCTTCTGCCGATCACTCGCGGCGGGCCAGAACCCAATCTCCGGTCGGACCAGATTGCGCAGCAACAACAAGCACAGCACCACCCCGGCCAGTGCCGCCACAACCAAGGCTCCAAACTCCACCAGATACATGGTCTCAGCTCCCCAATCTCACATTGGCCGCCACCGTCGCAAACCCACATGACAGGGGCGCAACAGTCTTCTGGATGTTTTCATATGAAAACATCTCTCGTCGTATGGCAATGGGTGGGGCTGGCCCCGTTCGACAATCCATCCTAAGGAGGGCCAACCCGCGCAAGAGGCCCCCATGACGCAGATTATCGATCAGCTTTCCGAGATTTCCCCCCGCTATGATGCGCTGTTTTGCGATCTCTGGGGCTGTGTCCATGACGGCATCCAGGCCTTCCCCGCCGCCGTCGCCGCGCTGCAGGCCTATCGCGCCCAAGGTGGCACCGTCGTGCTGCTGACCAACGCGCCGCGCCCGCGCGCCGGGGTGGAAAAACAGGTCGCAAAGCTGGGCGTGCCCCGGGACGCCTGGGACGTGATTGCCACCTCCGGCGACAGTGCGCGCGCCGCGATGTGGCGCGGTGCCGTGGGCGAAAAGGTCTATTTCATTGGCGAAGACCGCGATCAGACGTTTTTCGCACCGATGGAGTTGATCGAAAACGCGGTGAATATCACGCAAGTCCCGCTGGCCGAGGCCGAGGGGATCGTCTGCACCGGTCCGTTTGACGCCCAGGCCGACCCCGACGTGAACCGGCCCGATTTCCTCTATGCCAAGACCAAAGGGCTGAAACTGCTCTGCGCCAATCCCGACATCGTTGTGGATCGCGGCGAGACCCGTGAATGGTGCGCCGGCGCCTTGGCGCAGCTTTATACCGAGATGGGCGGCGAGAGCCTCTATTTCGGCAAACCGCATCCGCCGATTTACGACCTCGCGCGTCGCCGGTTGGAACAGATCGGCAAAGCCACTCCCGATGAACGCATCCTGGCGATCGGCGATGGCATCCGCACCGACATCCTTGGCGGGATGGGGGAGAATATCGACACGCTGTTCATCACCGGCGGGTTGGCGCGGGTGGAAACCGGCACGGATCGCCAGCCAACCCCGAGAAACTTGAGGCTTTCTTGGCCGAGGCGCAGATTGGCAGCACCTATTCCATTGGTTATCTCCGCTGATCTGCACGCAAGATAGTTGCGAAAGATAGCGGTTATCTTGGCATTTTGTTACTTCTGCATTGCAGCATTCTGATCTTTGCGCTATGCACCCCGCATGGAAGATGGGAATGACGCCATGCTCGACAACATGCCACGCGGAACGATTTGTATAGAAGATATCGAGATCGGGATGACCCGGCATCTGACGAAACAGGTGACGGATCGCGATATCGAGCTGTTTGCCGAAGTCTCCACCGATCATAATCCCGTGCATCTGGATGATGACTACGCCCAAGATACGATCTTCGAAGGACGGATTGCGCACGGGATGCTGACTGCGGGTCTGATCTCGGCGGTGATTGGCGAGCAATTGCCCGGCCATGGCACCGTCTATCTTGGTCAGAGCTTGAAGTTCATGGCCCCCGTCCGTCCCGGCGATATGGTCCGCGCCGAGGTGCAGGTCACCGATATCGATTTCGGCAAGCGCCGGGTGACGATGGACACCCATTGCGCCGTCGATGGCCGGGTGGTGCTGAAAGGCGAGGCCGTGGTGCTGGCCCCCTCGCGGAAATTCGACTGAGGATAGGTTACAAAAATCCGGCGATCCGGCGTTTTTTGTAATTCATTTCTGGTTAACCAGCCCGGCTTGCCCTTCCCGCGCGGCCCGGCTAATCCGGTCCCCATGCGGACTGTGCGCGATTATCAATATGTCTCTGCCGAAGATCGGGGTGCCAGCGTCGCCATCGGCAATTTCGACGGTGTGCATCTGGGCCATCAGCATGTGATCGACATCGCGCGCGCGCATGACGCCCCTCTGGGCATCCTGACCTTTGAGCCACATCCGCGCGAGTTCTTCGCAAACGACGGCCCCTCCTTCCGCCTGATGAATGCCGAAGCCCGCGCGCATCGGCTGGAAAAGCTAGGCGTCGACCTTCTCTATGAACTGGCGTTCAACCATGCGCTGTCGGGCTTGGAGGCGGAAGAGTTTGCCCGCGATGTGCTGGCCGAGGGCTTGGGCCTGGCGCATGTGGTAGTGGGTGCGGATTTCTGTTTTGGCAGAGGGCGCAAGGGAACGACCCAGTCATTGCAGGATTTCGGCGCACGATACGGGTTCGAGGTGACCATTGCGGAGATCATGCAAGGCGATCTCGGCGCGGTCTCCTCCACCAATATCCGCAATGCACTGAGCGAAGGGCGCCCGCGCGATGCCGCCGCGATGCTGGGCCATTGGCACCGGATCGAAGGCCCGGTTCTGCATGGCGAGAAACGGGGCCGCGAATTGGGCTACCCCACGGCGAACATGTCGCTCGCCAATCTGCATGTGCCAAAGCTGGGCGTCTATGCGGTGCTGGTCGATGTGCTAACCGGGGCGCATCAGGGCACCTATCACGGCGTCGCCTCGCTTGGCGTACGCCCGATGTTTGGCGGGCAAGAGCCGAACTTGGAGACCTATCTCTTTGATTTCACTGGCGATCTCTATGGCGCTGATCTGTCGGTTGGGCTGATCGACTATCTCCGCCCCGAGGTGAAATTCGACGGAATTGCCAAGTTGATCACCCAAATGGATGCCGACAGCGCCCAAGCCCGCGCCATTTTGGCCGCCCTATGAGAGAGCGATTCTGGGAGCGGGTGCCGATGCGCAAGATGACCTCCGAAGAGTGGGAGGCGCTTTGCGACGGCTGCGGGAAATGCTGCCTGAATAAACTTGAAGACGAAGATACGGGCGAGGTCGCGCTGACCCGGGTGGCATGCCGATTGCTGGACGATTCCACATGCCGCTGCGGCCAATACGGGATCCGCAAAACCTTGGTGCCGGAATGCATCCAACTGACGCCGGAGACCATGGGCGATGTGGCCTATTTCATGCCCGAGACCTGCGCCTATCGCTTGCTGCACGAGGGTAAACCGTTGTTTTGGTGGCATCATCTGATCTCTGGCAGTCCCGAGACCGTGCATGAGGCGGGCGTCTCGATGCGCGGGCTCACGGTGCCGGAATTCGAAATCCCCGAAGACGAGTGGGAAGAGTATATCATCGAGGAGCCAGGCGCATGAATTTCGCTTCTGACAATGCCGGACCCGCCGCGCCGGAGATCATGGCCGCTCTGATCGCCGCCAATGAGGGTTATGCGATGCCCTATGGCAATGACTCGATCACCGCGCGTGCGGTTGAGGCGGTTGGCGCGCTGTTCGAGGCCCCGGAGGCTTCGGTGCATCTGGTCGGCACCGGAACAGCGGCCAACGCGCTGGCCCTGGCGCTGATGACAAAGCCTTGGCAGGCGATCTACTGCCACGAGGAAGCCCATATCGCGGTCGATGAATGCGGCGCGCCGGAGTTTTTCTCAAACGGAGCAAAACTATCCCTCGTCCCCGGCGCGCATGGCAAGATGAGCCCCGAAAGCCTGCGGCAAGCCATCGCCGGAACGGCGCAGGAGGACGTCCATTCGGCGCAGCGCGGACCGGTGTCCTTGACCCAGGCAACCGAAGCCGGAACCATCTATTCTCTCAGCGAGATCAAAGCCTTGACGGATGTGGCCAAGGCCTATGGATTGCCAACCCATCTCGACGGGGCCCGGTTTGCCAATGCCTGCGCGGCCCTTGGCTGTAGCCCGGCGGAGATGACCTGGAAAGCGGGCATCGATGCGGTGAGTTTTGGCGGCACCAAGAATGGCTGCCCCGGGGTGGAGGCGGTGATTTTCTTCGATCCGGCCCAGGCTTGGGAGTTCGAGTTGCGCCGGAAGCGCGGCGGGCATCTGTCCTCGAAACACCGGTATCTCTCGGCGCAAATGGCGGCGTATGTCGAGGACGGCCTCTGGCGGCGGTTGGCCGAGGCCGCCAATCGCGCCTCTGCGGAGTTGGCCCAGGGGTTGCGGGAGGTTCCGGGCGCGGAACTCGCCCATCCACCCGAGGCCAACATCGTCTTCGCCGACCTGCCCCGCGCCGCGCATCGGCGCGCCAAGGCAGCCGGTGCGGAATACTATCTCTTTGGCGCGGACACCGCACTTGAGGGGCCGGATGACACGCTGATCCGCTGCCGCTTGGTGTGCGATTGGTCCTGCAGTTCAAAGAGAGTCCAAGCGCTTTTGGATTTGTTTCGAGGCGCTTAGACGGCTTCGATGAAGGCGCGGATGTCGGCAGCCACCTCCATTGGATGGGTGATCGGCAACATATGCGCCGCCCCCGCGATTTCCGCCCGGTGGGTTTGGGCAATGCCGTCTTCCAAACGGTCGAGGATGGCCCTCACCACCGGCGGTGAGGCCCCGCCAGACATAAGGAGCGTGGGCATCGTCACCCGCGACAACCCGGGCACCAAACCAGCGCGATCCTCATGCAGGGCCGGATAGCTCGCCGCGATCAGCGGCATCCGCTCGGACATATAGCACTGCTGCGCGGGCGGAAGCGCGTCATAGGGCGTGCCATTGCCCCAATTGCCCAGAAACGCGCGGGCGGCTTCGGCAAAATCGCCGCCCTCCCGAAGCGCCGCACGCTCGGCATTGGCCGAGGGGCTTATGTTCCGCCTATGGTCCTCCGACGCCGCGGCAAACAGCACCGGCTCGATCAACGTCAACGTTTTCACTCGGTCCGGCAGCCTCTCGGCGAGGCGCAAAGCGACCGTGGCCCCAAAACTATGACCGATCAGATGGCACGGCTGATCAGGCAGGAGGCTCTGGGCAAGATCGGTATTCTGATCGTGGAAGTCTTGCTCCCGGTCCCAATCCGGGCCCCGGCCATGACCGACCAGGTCGGGGGCGGTCATGGCCAGGATGTCGGAAAGTGCCTTGGCCACACCATCCCAAGCCCCGGAATGGGCCAAGGAGCAATGCAGCAGAAGGGCAGGTTCCGCCTCCTGCCCCCAGGTGCGAAGACCCGGCGTCACAGTTCGCCGGCAAGATGGAGGTCGATATCCTCAAGCCGGTCCTGGCCCCAGAAATGGGCCGTGCCGTCGACCACAAAAAACGGCGCGCCGAAGACGTTGTTGGTGACCGCGTCTTCCAGGTTGCGGGCGTATTCCTCCGCCCCTTCCAGCATGCCGCTATCGGCCAACGCCGGATCGAACCCTGCCGCGGAGAGGGCCGCGCGGATCACGTCATCTTCGGCGATGTTCTTTTCGCCCGCCCAAACCGCGCTGGTGAGTTCCGACATCAACTTGCCCAGATCGCCGCCGCCGGCCTTCTGCGCCGCGATCAGCGCATAGGAGGATGGCGCAGGGTTGGTCGGCCAAAACGCCGGTTGCGGGTTCAGCGGACGGCCCAAGCGCTTGGCCCGGCGCGCCATATCCTCAAGGCGGTACGCCTGCCGCGACGGGTGACGGTCTTTCGGCGGCACGCCCCCAGTGCGGGCGAAGAGACCCATGATGTCGAGCGGTTTGTAAGTGATCGTGGCCCCGTGTTTGGCGACGATCTCCTCAACGGTGCCAGAGGACAGGTAGGTGAAGGGCGAAATCGTTGCGAAATAGTAGTCGATATGGGCCATTTGTCTCTCCACTGGTTTAGGCTTTGCGCGGAGCCTAGACCGATGTTAGGGGGTGTCAACGCATCAAAGGGCGGGGAAACTGCCCGAACCAAGGGACATCGCTCACATGCCTGCCACCGACCCCAAGATCATCTCTGGAAACGCAAATCGCAGCCTGGCCGAGGCCATCGCCCGCCGGATGTCGATGCATCGCGGTATGCAGATCGGGTTGGTCGATGCACGGGTCGAACGGTTCAACGATCAGGAGATTTTCGTCGAGGTCTACGAGAACGTCCGTGGCGAGGACATGTTCATCATCCAGCCGACCTCGAAACCGGCGAATGACAACCTGATGGAGCTTTTGATCATGGCCGATGCGCTGCGCCGGTCCTCCGCCGCGCGGATCACCGCCGTGATCCCTTACTTCGGTTATGCCCGTCAGGATCGTCGCACCAAAGCGCGGACGCCGATCTCGGCCAAGCTGGTCTCGAACTTGATCGCCGAAGGTGGGATCGAACGGGTGTTGACGATGGATTTGCACGCTGCGCAGATTCAGGGTTTCTTCGACATCCCGGTGGACAACCTCTACGCCTCGCCAATCTTCGCGCTGGATATTCTACACCAGTTCAAAGGCAAGGTGGATGATGTGATGGTGGTCTCGCCCGATGTGGGCGGCGTAGGCCGCGCCCGTGAGTTGGCGCAACGGATCGGCGCGCCGCTCTCCATCGTCGACAAACGCCGCGAGAAGCCGGGTGAGATCGCCGAGATGACGGTGATAGGCGATGTGAAGGGGAAGAAATGCCTGATCGTTGACGATATTTGCGACACGGCAGGTACGCTCTGCAAAGCCGCAGAGGTGTTGATGGAGCACGGTGCAACCGAGGTGCATTCCTATATCACACATGGGGTTCTGAGCGGCCCGGCGGTGGAGCGGATCACCAAATCGGTGATGAAAAGCCTGGTGATCACCGACACGATCGAAGCGGTCGCCCCGGTCCAAGCCTGCAAGAACATCCGGGTAATTCCGACCGCGCCGATGTTTGCCCAGGCGATTCTGAATATCTGGAACGGGACAAGTGTCTCCTCCCTCTTCGACACCGACACTTTGGTGCCGATTTATGAGGGGCTTTATCCCAAAGGCATGTGGGGTCGCTGAGAGAGCGGAGCGCGGGATGCTCTAGACTTCCGTGCGAAAACCTCGCGTCTTCAGTTCTTCGCCGTCGACTATTAGAGTTCCCACTCATCATCATCGCGAAGCTCGCCGATCGCCATCCAGTCGGCGCGGACCCGCGCAATACGGCTATCGCCCCAAGTGCGGAACACGATGTCAAACCCCGAAGGGGTGATATCCTCCGCGCTCAGATCGGCGCGCTGGTTGGTTTTCCCATCTGTGTCCCACATGCCGATCGAGACCTGAACGGTCGGCGCGCTCTTGTAGGCGGTAGTAAAGGTGACGGCCAGGCGCACCTCGCGAGGGCCGTCGCCAGACCACATGATGCCGCCATTCTCGAAATCCGAAAACAGGATCTCCGAGCCTTGGTCGATCCCGATAGTATGGCTGTGAAGACGTCGCATGTTGCCTGCCGCTCGTAATATCGCCACAGCTTATCACCCGGCACGGCAGAAGGAAGACCTCGCGAGATCGGCAGAGTTGTTGCGGCCCCTCAGCGGTTTCGGACCATGGCGATGTCAATGACCACTTTTGCCTCATAGAACTCGGCCTGATTCACCTTCAGACATGCAAAAGGCGCCCGCTTGCTGCAACTGCGCGGGCGGCGCCGTTTTTCAACCGATCGACGCTTAAGAAAGAGGCTAAGATTATGCGTTTTTTAAAGATAGCTTTTGCATGCACCGCACTGATGGCTCTGTCCGCCTGTGCCAACATACCCCGCCAGTATTCTGCGGCAGACCAACTGATGGCATTGCAAGCGATGTTTGCGGATTTTGATCGTGCCTGCCTGGCGAACCTACCCAACCAAAACCGAGCTGCGGACACAATTCACGCCATGACCGCAGAAAGCGCGGATCGGGCCGACCTGCGCCGTCACAACTATACGCCATATACGCCATTTTTCGTGCACCGCGTATACGACCACAATATCGAGTTGTGGCCAGCAGATGATAACCGCTTCGGCCCCTGCCAATTGACTGTGTATAATATCCCGCCTGAGGCTGTTGCCGCAGCCGCGCTCTCCGCCACGGATGATCGAGGGTTTAGGTTTTCCAACGTCACTCCGACAAGGGAACAGATCGAGGACTGGGGGGATGACGGATACGTCGACGAATGGCGCGTGGCGCATGGGAATGGAACAGCCATACTCAAAGTCTTCTTCCTTCCGGCAATACTTAATACGGCCACGACGGTAGAAATCGCTTTTCGATAGGGCAATGTGGTCAGGGCACACGTCATCGACCCGCCCCACGCGGGACAGAATAGACCGGGTCTTGATCAAGGTGAGCTCGGCCAAGACATGAAAAAACCGCCGCCAGGGACGAACCTTGGCGGCGGCTTTCGTTTCCAAGACGCATGGCTCAGAGGTTGATGTGCCCTCTGAGCGCTTCCATATCTGCCAGCAGCTTGGCCGAGGCGTCGGCCACGCCATGCACCTGGGTGTCGCTGGCCTTTGCGTGGGCCTCCCGGGCCTCTGCAATAAAGCCGTCGAGCATCTCTGCAGTCACCTCGTCTTTCGGCAGCGCACGTTCCGCGAGGACCGTCGTCGCAGCGCCGGAGACATCGGCGAAACCGCCAACCACGATGTAATCCATCGTCTCGCCGGTTGCCGTCTCCACGCTCAGAACGCCGGGGCGCAAGGTGGTGATCATCGGCGCATGATCGGGCATCGCCGTCATATCCCCGTCAACGCCAGGGATTTGCACGGACTTGGCCTGAACCGAGGCCAAACGGCGCTCGGGCGACACCATATCGAATTGCATCATATCGGCCATCGTGGCCCCTCCTTACGCGGCTTCTGCGGCCATCCGTTCGGCCTTGGCGACCACTTCATCGATGCCGCCAACCATGTAGAAGGCCGCCTCGGGCAGGTGATCATACTCGCCAGCAACCACAGCCTTGAAGGACGCGATGGTCTCTTCCAGCGGCACCTGCACACCGTCGGAGCCGGTGAAGACTTTCGCCACGTCAAAGGGCTGCGAGAGGAAACGCTGAATTTTCCGGGCGCGGGCCACGGTCAGTTTGTCCTCTTCGGAGAGTTCATCCATGCCGAGAATGGCGATGATGTCTTGCAGCGACTTGTAGCGCTGCAGGATACCCTGGACGTCGAAGGCCACGCTGTAGTGCTCCTCGCCAACAACGGCGGGGTCCATCAGCCGCGAGGTCGAGTCGAGCGGGTCCACAGCCGGGTAGATGCCGAGCTCCGAAATCGCACGGGACAGAACGGTCGTCGCGTCGAGGTGCGCAAACGAGGTGGCCGGCGCGGGGTCGGTCAAGTCATCCGCAGGCACGTAGATCGCTTGCACCGAAGTGATCGAGCCGTTCTTGGTCGAGGTGATGCGTTCCTGCATCGAGCCCATATCGGTGGCCAGTGTCGGCTGATAGCCCACAGCGGAGGGGATACGGCCCAGAAGCGCCGACACCTCGGAACCTGCTTGGGTGAAGCGGAAGATGTTGTCGACGAAGAACAAAACGTCGGTCCCGGACTGGTCACGGAAGCTTTCCGCCATCGTCAGACCCGACAGAGCCACCCGCATCCGCGCGCCCGGAGGCTCGTTCATCTGACCGTAAACCAAGGCCACTTTCGACTTGGTCAGGTCATCTGCGTCGATCACGCCGGATTCGATGAATTCGTAGTAAAGGTCGTTGCCCTCACGGGTCCGTTCGCCGACACCGGCGAACACCGAGTAGCCCGAGTGAACCTTGGCGATGTTGTTGATCAGTTCCTGGATGAGAACCGTCTTGCCCACACCGGCACCGCCGAAGAGGCCGATTTTACCACCCTTGGCGTAAGGGGCGAGAAGGTCGATCACCTTGATGCCGGTCACGAGGATTTCCGACGCGGTGGATTGCTCGGCAAATTCAGGTGCATCGGCGTGGATCGAGCGATGCTGATCGGCGCCAATCGGGCCTTTTTCATCAACCGGGTCGCCAACGACGTTCATGATCCGGCCAAGCGTCGCGTCGCCGACAGGCACGGAGATCGGGCCAGCGGTGTCAGACACTTCTTGACCGCGCACCAAGCCTTCGGTGGCGTCCATCGCGATGGCGCGGACTGTGTTTTCACCCAGATGCTGGGCCACTTCGAGGACCAGGGTTTTGCCATTGTTGTCGGTGTTCAACGCGTTCAAGATCTCCGGCAGGTGATCTTCGAACTGCACGTCCACGACGGCGCCGATGACCTGGGTCACTTTGCCTTTTGCGTTTGCCATGTGGTTTCTCCGGGTTGTCTTTAGAGCGCCTCGGCGCCCGAAATGATTTCAATCAGCTCGTTGGTGATGACCGCCTGACGCGAGCGGTTAAACTGGATCGTCAGTTTATCGATCATCTCGCCTGCGTTGCGGGTGGCGTTGTCCATCGCGGACATCCGCGCGCCCTGCTCCGAGGCGGCATTTTCCAGAAGCGCGGTGAAGACCTGGGTGGCGACGCCACGCGGCAAGAGGTCTTCCAGGATGGCTTCTTCCGAGGGCTCGTAGTCGTAAAGTGTCGATGCGCTGTCATCTTCGCTGGCCTCGAACACAGCCGGGATCACCTGCTGCGCGGTCGGCACTTGGCTGATCACCGACTGGAAGCGGCTGAAGAAGATGGTCGCGACGTCGAACTCATCCGCATCGAAGCGGCCGAGAATATCAGATGCGATGTCGGCCGCATTGGCATAGCCCACGCGCTTTACTTCGGTCAGGTCCACGTGATGGATCATATGATCCTGGTAGTCCCGCTTCCAGTTGCTCGCGGCCTTTCTTGCCAACGGTGATGATCTTCACCGTCTTGTTCGCGCTCAAGAGCTCTTCGATCTTGGCGCGGGCCAGCCGCACAATCGACGAGTTAAAGCCACCGCAGAGGCCGCGTTCGGAGGTCATTACCACCAGAAGATGGGTTTGATCGCCGCCGGTGCCCGCCAGAAGACGCGGCGCGCCCTCGGCATTGCCGACTGAGGCCGCAAGGCCGCCCATCACGTCATTCATCTTCTCGGCATACGGACGCGCCATCTCCGCCGCCTCTTGCGCCCGGCGCAGCTTGGCGGCGGCGACCATCTGCATCGCCTTGGTGATCTTGCGGGTCGATTTGACCGCCTCGATCCTGTTTTTTAGGTCCTTGAGACTTGGCATGAACCCGTCCCCTTATGCGAAGTCGGCGGCGTATTCGTCCAGCGCGGCGCGGATTTTATCCTCGGCTTCGCCTTTGATTTTCGGGTCTTCCTTGGTCAGGTAATCCAAAAGATCGCCATGCTTGGAGCGCAGATGGGTCAACAGACCTTGCTCAAACCGGCCCACATCGCGCGTGCCGATATTGTCCAGGTAGCCTTGGGTGCCTGCGAAGATCACGCAGACGATTTCGGCATTGGTCAGCGGCGAATACTGCGGCTGTTTCATCAGCTCGGTCAGGCGTGCGCCGCGGTTCAGCAAGCGCTGCGTCGATGCGTCGAGGTCGGAACCGAACTGCGCAAAGGCGGCCATTTCGCGATACTGCGCCAGTTCCAGTTTCACCGGACCCGCGACCGATTTCATCGCATTGGTTTGGGCCGAGGAGCCCACGCGCGACACCGACAGACCGGTGTTCACAGCGGGGCGGATGCCTTGGAAGAACAACTCGGTTTCGAGGAATATCTGGCCATCGGTGATCGAGATCACGTTGGTCGGAATAAAGGCCGACACGTCGCCGCCTTGGGTTTCGATGATCGGCAGCGCGGTCAACGAGCCAGCACCATGATCTTCGTTCAGCTTGGCCGACCGCTCCAGCAGGCGGGAGTGCAGATAGAACACGTCGCCCGGATAAGCTTCCCGGCCCGGCGGACGGCGCAGCAAGAGCGACATCTGACGATACGACACAGCCTGTTTCGACAGGTCATCATAGATGATCAGCGCGTGCTTGCCATTGTCGCGGAAGTATTCCGCCATGGCGGTCGCAGCGTAAGGTGCCAGGAACTGCATCGGCGCAGGGTCCGACGCGGTGGCAGCCACGACGATCGAGTATTCAATCGCGCCGGTCTCTTCCAGCTTTTTCACCAGCTGCGCCACAGTGGAGCGCTTCTGCCCCACGGCGACGTAGACGCAGTAGAGCTTCTTGCTCTCATCATCGCCCGCGGCGTCGTTATAGGCTTTCTGATTCAGGATCGTGTCGAGCGCGACGGCGGTTTTGCCGGTCTGACGGTCACCAATGATCAGTTCGCGCTGACCACGACCAATCGGGATCATCGCGTCAATGGCTTTCAGGCCGGTGGCCATCGGCTCATGCACCGACTTACGCGGGATAATGCCCGGCGCTTTCACATCCGCCACACGGCGCTCAGCCGCGTCAACAGCGCCTTTGCCGTCGAGCGGGTTGCCCAGACCGTCCACAACGCGGCCCAGAAGGCCCTCGCCTGCGGGCACGTCCACGATGGAGTTGGTGCGCTTGACGGTGTCACCTTCTTTAATGTCGCGGTCGGAGCCGAAAATCACGACGCCCACATTGTCGGCTTCGAGGTTCAGCGCCATGCCCTGAATACCACCAGGGAATTCGACCATCTCACCGGCCTGCACATTGTCGAGGCCGTAAACCCGGGCGATCCCGTCACCAACGGACAACACGCGGCCGACTTCGGCAACTTCGGCGTCCTGACCGAAACTCTTGATCTGTTCTTTCAGGATCGCAGAAATCTCTGCTGCTTGGATCGCCATTTATCCGACCTCTTTCATAGTGTTCTGGAGGGCGTTGAGCTTCGAGCGGATCGAGCTGTCGATCATTTTCGAGCCAACTTTGATAACAAGACCGCCGATGAGGCTTTCATCGACGGTCGCATTCAGGTTCACATCTTTGCCTACGGATGCTTTCAGCGCTTTGGCCAGCTTGTCCGATTGGGTTTTGGTCAGCGCTTTGGCCGAGATCACATCGGCGGTCACTTCGCCTTTATGCTCGGCAATCTGCGCGCGCAGGGCGCGGAGCAGCGCCGGGACAACAAACAAGCGACGCTTTGCAGCCATCAGGCGCAGCGTGTTGCCGGTCATGTCATTCAGGCCCATCGCGGCGGCGACCGCGCCAATCGCGGCTTCGGTCTCATCGCGGCTGTAAATCGGAGAGGTGATCAGGTCGCTCAGATCGGCGCTATCGGCCAAGGCGGCTTCAAGGGCGAAAACATCGGCCTCGAGCGCGTCGAGCGCTTTCGCTTCGGTGGCCAGTTCAAACATTGCGGTCGCGTAGCGCGCGGCAATGCCGGTCGAAATCGAAGCAGGTTCGGACACGTCCACCCTTTCAGTATTTTGGCCCAGGCCGCGCGAGGGTCGCGCCCGGGCAGTTCGCATACGTGCAGGGTGGGCCCCCGCCGTTTCCCCAAAATCGCGCCTGATCTAACAGAGGGGTTGGATTGCTGCAACCGCCACGACAAACCGGCAAAATGCAGCCATTTCCTTAGTTTTCAAGGCTTTGACCATGGGGTGGAAAACTGCGACGCTTTGAAGCTTCCCAAGATAGGCAATTTCTATCGCGAAATCAGCGATTCTGAACAGTCGTTGATGCGCTGTGCCCCGACAGGCCCGCGGGCTGCGGTACACCATCCAAGACCCGCAGCGGCCGCCGCACCCGTTCCGCCAGCCCGGGCCGCGTCGGCTGATAGACTTGCTTCGAGGCTTCGACCAAGATCACCCCGCCCGCGTAATAGGAGGAGAGTTTGCGACCGAGCTTTTCGACCATCTCGGCGCTCTTCAGCCACGCACGGCGATTGCTGGGCGGCGCGAAAAGAGCGGCGGCATGACGCTCGGGGACGAAATCATGGCGCTTCAACTGCGCCTCTAACTGGCCAAGCGAATAGGGGCGGCCAAAGCCAAACGGGGTCACATCGCGCCGCGCCCACATGCCGGACCGGTTCGGCACGATAAAAAGCGCCCGCCCGCCAGGCCCCAATACACGCGAGCATTCCTCCAAGACGGAGGCCGGATGTTCCGAGGTCTCAAGCCCATGCAAACAGACAATTCGGTCGGCAAAGCCGGTTTCAATCGGCCAGTGCCCCTCGCGGCAAAGGACGGAGACGTTATCGAGCCCGGCGGGCCAGGGCATGACCCCCTGCTCTGCCGGCATCAAGCCGATCACCCGGCGCGCATCGGCCAGATACGGGCGTAGAAGCGGTACGGCAAAGCCGAACCCCACCACGGTTTGCCCCTTGGCCTCAGGCCAAAGCGCCTCCACCTGATCGCGCACGGCTTTCTGCGCGATCCGACCCAAACGGGTCCGGTAGTAGAACTGGCGCAGGTCCAGAACATCGAGATGCATTGCAAACCCCTTGGCCGTAGGCGACGCTGCACAGGCACCTTAGCCGCAGCGTCGGAGATTACCATGGCCCAGACCGCCCAGATCGTGACCATTCCCTGTCTCAGCGACAATTATGCGTTTTTGTTGCATGATCCGGCCAGTGGCCGAACGGCTTTGATCGATGCGCCCGAGGCCGCGCCGATTCTCGCGGAACTGCAAACACGCGGGTGGACCTTAAGCGACATTCTCCTAACCCATCACCATTGGGATCATGTCGAAGGGTTGGCCGAGTTGCGCGCCGCCACCGGCGCGCAGGTTTGGGGCGCGGCGGCGGATGCTGAGCGCTTGCCGCCGCTGGATCACCAAGTGGCGGAGGGCGATGAGGTCATAATTGGCGATCTGACGGGCACCGTCATCGACGTCTCCGGCCACACGGTCGGCCATATCGCGTTTCACTTTCCCGCAGCCAAGGCGGTGTTTACCGCCGATAGCCTGATGGCGCTTGGCTGCGGCCGGCTGTTTGAGGGCAGCCCGGCGCAGATGTGGGAGAGCTTGCAGAAGCTCGCCGCGCTGCCGCCCGACACCTTGGTCTGCTCCGGCCATGAATACACCGCCGCAAACGCGAAATTCGCGCTGACCATTGAACCTGAGAACGCCGACCTTATCTCTCGGGTCCAGCAGATCGAGACCGCCCGCGCGGCAAACACCCCAACCGTTCCAAGCAGCCTGGCCGATGAACTGGCCACCAACCCGTTTCTGCGCGCCCATCTCGACGAGGTGAAAACCGCGATCGGCATATCCGGCGCCGCTGATGTCGATGTTTTCACCGAAATCCGGGCGCGGAAGGATCGGTTCTGAGACACATGTCAAATCGCCCGAAAACTGGGCACGGCAACAACAGCCATAGAAAAAAGGGGCCGAGGTACCCGGTTACAGCCATGTTACGAATTATTTGATCAGTTTTGCCTTGAAACCCGGGCGCAAAAACCGAAGCTTAATAACATGAGGCCATCGTCAGCGGGCAGCTTCCCCGAAAACCCGCTGCATATGAAAAGGAGCACCCCACGTGCCGTCGTTTTCGAACACCCTTGAGCAGGCCATTCACGCAGCGCTGGCGCAGGCCAACGCGCGCCGCCATGAATTGGCGACCCTGGAACATCTTTTGCTGGCGTTGCTTGACGAGCCGGACGCCACGAAAGTCATGAAAGCCTGTAGCGTCGATATCGAGGCGCTGCGCGAGACGCTTGTGAATTTCATCGACGAGGATCTCTCGACGCTGGAAACCGATGTGGAAGGCTCCGAAGCCGTTCCCACTGCCGCGTTCCAACGCGTGATCCAACGCGCCGCAATCCATGTGCAATCCTCGGGCCGCACCGAAGTGACCGGGGCCAATGTGTTGGTCGCGATCTTTGCCGAGCGCGAGTCGAACGCCGCCTATTTCCTGCAAGAGCAGGATATGACCCGCTATGACGCGGTGAATTTCATCGCCCATGGCGTCGCCAAAGACCCGTCTTACGGCGAAGCGCGGCCCGTGTCTGGCGCCTCCGATATGGAGGATGAAAGCGCGCAGAATCCCCAAGGCAGCGAGGGTGAAGGGGAGCAAAAGGAATCGGCGCTGGCGAAATACTGCGTCGATCTGAATGCCAAATCCGAAAAAGGCGACGTGGACCCGCTGATCGGGCGCGATCACGAGGTGGAACGCTGCATCCAGGTGCTCTGCCGCCGCCGCAAGAACAACCCGCTCTTGGTGGGCGACCCCGGCGTGGGCAAAACGGCGATTGCCGAAGGCTTGGCCCGGAAAATCGTTTCAGGCGAGACGCCTGAAGTGCTGTCCGGCGCGACGATCTATTCGCTGGATATGGGCGCCCTTCTGGCTGGCACCCGCTATCGCGGTGATTTCGAAGAACGCCTGAAGGCCGTGGTGACGGAGCTGGAAGATCACCCGGACGCGGTGCTCTTCATCGACGAAATCCACACCGTGATCGGCGCGGGCGCGACCTCTGGCGGCGCGATGGATGCCTCCAACCTGCTGAAACCCGCCCTCCAAGGCGGCAAGCTGCGCTGTATGGGGTCGACGACCTACAAAGAGTTCCGTCAGCATTTCGAGAAGGACCGCGCGCTCAGCCGCCGGTTCCAGAAAATCGACGTGAATGAACCGTCGGTGGAAGATGCGGTGAAAATCCTGCGGGGTCTCAAGCCCTATTTCGAGGATCATCACGACATCAAATACACCAATGACGCGATCAAAACCGCCGTCGAGCTGTCGGCACGCTATATCAATGATCGGAAGTTGCCGGACAAAGCCATCGACGTGATTGACGAGGCGGGTGCGGCGCAACATCTGGTGGCGGAATCCAAACGCCGGAAAACCATCGGCGCGAAAGAGATCGAGGCCGTCGTTGCCAAAATCGCCCGCATCCCGCCGAAAAACGTCTCGAAAGACGATGCCGAGGTGCTGAAGGATCTCGAAGTGACGCTGAAACGCGTGGTGTTCGGGCAGGACAAGGCGATCACAGCGTTGTCCTCCGCGATCAAACTGGCCCGTGCGGGCCTGCGCGAGCCAGAGAAGCCGATCGGCAACTACCTCTTTGCGGGCCCCACCGGCGTCGGCAAAACCGAGGTGGCGAAACAGCTCGCCGATACGCTTGGTGTGGAACTGCTGCGCTTTGACATGTCGGAATATATGGAGAAACACGCGGTTTCCCGCCTGATCGGCGCGCCTCCGGGCTATGTCGGTTTTGACCAGGGCGGCCTTCTGACCGATGGCGTGGATCAGCACCCGCATTGCGTGCTCTTGCTCGACGAAATCGAGAAAGCGCATCCGGATGTGTTCAACATCCTGCTTCAGGTCATGGATCACGGCACGCTGACCGATCACAATGGCCGGTCGGTGGATTTCCGCAATGTGGTCCTGATTATGACCTCGAACGCAGGCGCGACGGAGCAGGCGAAAGCCGCAATCGGTTTTGGCCGCGACCGTCGCGAGGGCGAAGACACCGCCGCGATTGAGCGCACCTTCACGCCCGAGTTCCGCAACCGTCTGGATGCAGTGATCTCCTTCGCGCCGCTTGGCAAAGAGATCATCCTGCAGGTTGTCGAGAAATTCGTGTTGCAGCTTGAGGCACAGTTGCTTGACCGGAATGTCACCATCGAACTGACCCGGCCCGCCGCCGAATGGCTGGCCGATAAGGGGTATGACGACAAGATGGGCGCCCGTCCGCTTGGCCGGGTGATCCAGGAGCACATCAAGAAGCCGCTCGCCGAGGAGTTGCTGTTTGGCAAGCTCGCCAAAGGCGGCAATGTGAAGGTCGGGGTGAAAGATGGCGAGATCGATCTCAGGATCGAAGAGCCGGGCAGCCCGCGGCTCTCGCCGAAGAAAAAGCCGCCGCTCCTGACGGCGGAATGATCCGACGGAACATCTTCAGAACGGCGGTCCTCACCGGGGCCGCCGTTTTTGCATCCAGCGCTTGGGCCGATGCGCCGGACCTCGCCTTTCCGGTCGACTGCACCCTTGGCGAGACCTGCTTCTTGCAACAATTTGTCGATCGGGACCCGGGGCCTGGGGCGCGGGATTTCACCTGCGGCCCGCTCAGCTATGACACCCACCAAGGCACCGATATCCGCCTGCCTGACCTGGAGGCGATGGCGGCGGGCGTCATGGTCACCGCCGCCGCCCCTGGCGTGGTGCGCGGCATCCGGGATGGTGTGCCGGACACAGGTCAAGCTGGCATGCCCGAGGGTCAGGATTGCGGCAATGGCGTTGCGATCACCCATGAGGGTGGCTGGGAAACGCAGTATTGCCACCTACGGATGGGCAGCGTCTTGGTTGCAACGGGCGATACCGTTGAGGTCGGCACGCCGCTTGGTTTGATCGGCCTCTCCGGCAACACCGAGTTTCCGCATGTTCATATGACCCTCCGCCATAATGGCGCGGTCGTCGACCCGTTCGATCCATCGGAGACAGCCCAGTGCGGCATCGGTCAGGGCGCGCTTTGGGCCGATCCGATCCCCTTGCAAATGGGCGGGTTTCTCTCCGCCGGGTTCTCGGACTCCATCCCCGAATTCGACGCGATCAAGGCCGGCACGGCGGATGCAGCAACGCTGACCGCACGGGCCGCGCCCGCCTTGGTCATATGGGGCAGTCTCTTCGGTGGACGAGCGGGCGACGAGGTTGCGCTCTGGATCACGGCCCCTGATGGCAGCCTCTTCCACTCCCAAAGCGTGACCTTGGACCGGACCCAAGCGCAGCTTTTCCGGGCCTCTGGTCGCCGTGCACCGGCGGGTGGCTGGCCGACGGGCCTTTATAGCGGAGAAATCACGCTCACCCGAGGGGGCGAAACCATCGACCGGATCGAAACCCAAGTAACGCTCAATTAACGCTCGGTCAGTTTCAACTCGATCCGACGGTTCTGCGCCCGCGCCTCAGACGAGTTTTCCGGGTTGATCGGTCGGTATTCACCGAACCCGGTGGCCGCCAGCCGGCGGGGCGGAATGCCCAAATCTTCCGACATGAACAGCACCACCGAAAGCGCCCGCGCCTGGCTCAACTCCCAGTTATTGGCATAGCGCCCGCCACCGAAGAGCGGAATGTTGTCGGTATGCCCATCGACTCGGATGATCCAATCGATGCTGTCGGGGATCTCATCCGCGATCTCCGCGAGCAGGGCGGCGACATTGGCAATCTGCGCTCGGCCTTCGGGTGCCAATTCGGCGGATGCGGACTCAAACAGCACTTCGGAGGAAAAAACGAACCGGTCCCCGTCGATCCGAACCCCCTCGCGCCCCTCCAACAAGGCCCGAAGCCGCCCGAAAAACTCCGAGCGGTAGCGTTCCAACTCCTCCGCCTCGCTCGCAAGCCGGGCCGCTTCTTCGGCCAACCGAACCGCCTCTGCCGCCTCCAAAGTTGCACGGGCGCTCTGCTCCGATGCCAGTTGCGCCAAGGCAGTGTTCAACTGCGCCCCAAGCGTTTCAATCTGAACCTCGGCCTCCGCATCGCGTGCCGCCGACGCATCAAGCAGTGTTTGCAGACCGCCCAATTGTGCCCTGAGCGCCGCCACCTGCTCGTTCAGCGCGGCGACCTGACGCTGGCTCTCTGCGGACAGCGCTTCGGCCTCTTGCAATTCGAGATTGGCCTGCGCCAGGAGCGCCGCGCGGATCTCCGCTTCGGTTAGATTGTTGTCGAGTTCGGCTTCGGCCAAACGTTGCGCCGCCAATGCTTCGGCAAGCGCGGTTTCAAGCGCCGAAAGCCGTTCGGCCTGACCTTGGCCGTCGCTCTGCAATGCGGCGACGCGGGCTTCGGCCTCGGCCAAGGCGGCCTCAAGAGCCGCCGCCGTTTCGGCCTCACTGACACCTTCGGCGAGGGCGGCGGCCAGCCGCGCCGCCAAATCGTCTTCGGCGGCATTTGCGGCGGCCAAAAGGGTGAGCGTCTCTTCTGCCGCGCGCCGCTGTTCTTCCAAGGCAAGCGCCATGGCGGTCAGCTCCGCATCCGCGTTTTCGAGCCGTGCGCGCAACGCTTCGGCCGCGGCCGCTTCGGCCAGACGTGCCGTTTCCTCGGCACTCAAGGCGGTCTCGGTCTCCGCCAACCGGGCGCGCAGCGCTTCGGCCGCCGCGACCTCAGCCAAACGCGCCGCCTCCTCAGCGCTCAGATCATCTTGCAACTCGGCAATCTCGGCATTGAGCGCGGCGCTATCCGCCTCCGCCACCTGTAAGGCCGCAAGGGTCTGAGCCAAAGTGGCCTCGGTGCTTGCCGCCTCACTCTGCAAATCCGCGATGAGCGCCTCCAACGCCTCGCGCTCGGCTGCGGCCAAGCGCGCCGCCTCAGCCGCTGCATCCACTTCGGACCGGGCCGTCGCCAGCGCAAGTTGCAACGCCTCGGCCTGACTGATCCGCTCAGTGATCTCGGCGCGGGCCGCATCGCGATCTGCGGTCAGTTCGGTGTTGGCCGCGAGAAGCGACGCGACCTGCTCTTCGAAGCTGGCGATCCGCGCGGCCTGAGCCTCCCCCTCGGCACTCAAAGAGGCGATCAGAGCCGCCTGCGACTCGGCCTCAGCCTGCGCATCAGCCAGATTTGCGCCAAGGGTCGCCACCCGATCCTCCAACCGCGCGTTCGCACCTTGCGCCAAGCCAAGCGCATCGGCCAGCTGATTGAGCTGCGCATTCAGCTGGTTCAGCTCATCATCCTGGGTGCTGATCTCTTCGCGAAGCACATATTGCACCACCATGAAAATCGTCAGCAGGAAGATCATCACCATCAAGAGCGCGGTGATCGCATCCACAAAACCCGGCCAAATCGAGGCGGTGAACCGTGTACCTGCCCGTCGGTGAAAGGCCATGGCCGGTCACTCCCCGCCGCGAGGCGCACGCGCAGGTTGACGGGGGCCAGGGGCGGGTTCGGCGGCGGCTTGGGTCAGGTGCTTCAACGCCTCGGTGAGGGCTTGCAAATCCCCTGAGGGCGCTGATTTCGTCGTTTCGACCTGCCCCCATTTCTTCGAAAATCTTCAAAAGCTGCACGTCAATCGAGCGGAGTCGCATCCGGCTTTCGGCATCGATCCCCGCCTCACCTTGCGTCGCGGCCAGCACCTCCGAAAGCCGATCTTGCGCCGCCGCCAACCGTTCGGTCGCCTCAACCGGCCCCGGGCCAAGACGGTCGGTCAGCGCGGAGACCGAGGACGAGAGTTCCATCATACGGGTTTCGGTCTCAGCCCGGCGGCTCTCGGATTGAGCAAAGAGGCTTTGAAGCGTGTCGATCTGGTCGACCATGTGATCAAGCACGGTGGCGATCGCGCCGCGGTCGACGCCGCCGCCGTCGCCATCCGAGGAGGAAAACCCGACGCGTGTGATGGTCGACAGCCATTCCTCCATCTCGCGGTAAAACCGGTTCTGCCCATGGCCCGCGAAAAGTTCCAAAAGCCCCACAACCAAAGACCCCGCGAGGCCCAGGAGCGAGGAGGCAAAGGCCGTGCCCATGCCGCCCAACTGATCCTCCAACCCATCCATCAAGCGGCTAAAAACGGCGATCCCCTCCTCGCCCTCGGTTGGCTGCAAGCTGCGGATCGTCTCAACCACCGCCGGAACGGTTGTAGCGAGGCCGAAGAACGTGCCCAGAAGGCCTAAGAAAATCAACAGGTTGGCAATGTATCGGGTGATATCGCGGCTTTCTTCCATCCGCGCGCCGACCGAGTCGAGGATCGAGCGGGAAGACGAAGACGTAAGCTGCATCCGCGCGCCCCTGCCCCGAAACACACCCGACAACGGCGCCAGCAAGCGCGGCGCCCGCTCCATGTCATGACCGTCACGATCCGTTGCGACGCCCTCAATCCAACTGACCGAGGAAAAGAGCTGTAGCACCTGCCAGAAACAGGCCAGCACGCCGACCACAAAGACAATCGCGATGGTTCCATTCAGGAACGGATTTGCAAGAAACACCGGCTCGACACGCGGATAGACGATGACCCCGCCAAAGCCGACAAGACCGCAGATGATCAGCATCAACACGATCTGCCGCGACGGTTGGGTAAAACGGGGCGCCGGGGCGCCGATGGATCTGCTCGTCATGGCTGGTCTTTGGCCATCCTGATTGGGTCGGCACAGCCTACAAGGCTTGTGCGTCTCTGCCAAGCACGCGAAAGACGCCGACCGTGCCTCGATCCAATACCGCATCATCGCTTGGCTTGGATTTCGACAGCGCTGTCGCGAGGCGTCAGGGTTGGCCGTGCAGGCCGCCTCCACCGCAGGTTCGCGTGATCAAAGGAGGCTGGCATCTTCCTTTTCGGAGACCGCGAGGGTCGCAGCTTTGGGGACAGCCGCACCGGGCATCCCAACGGTTGCTTGTGCGAGCGGCAGGAACGGCGCGGGGGTCGCCTCCCCCTGAGTTCGGTGAGCAGCATCCGATGATCAGCGGCGGCCTCCACCGATTGCTTGATCGCGGCGCGCGCATTTTGCAGATGACGGCCCCAAACCTCTTGCCGCAGTGGCAGGGTCGCGGTCATCGTCGGGCTGCCATAACCGGTCTCATAGACCCGTTTGCCAAGAAGCACGGTCTGATACACACCCGGCGAGAAAAGGGACGCAAATTCAAGATCATATGGCCCTGGCAATGTGTGTTTCCACAGTTCGAGATTCTCGGCGAGACTGTCCGGCACCTCCATATTCCGCGCGTCGATCCAATACGGGTCATCGGTCCGGTTCCCAAGCGCGTAATGCAGGCAGATGAAGTCGCGCACCTCGTCATAAAGCGCATTGGACAGCTTGTTGTAGCGGGCCCGGAGCGGCTCGGGGAAATCCTGATCCGGGAAATACGTTGCCAGCCAGCGCACCGCGGTATCAATCATGTGGATCGCGGTGGATTCCAGCGGCTCGATAAAGCCGCCCGACAGACCGACCGCAACGCAGTTCTTGACCCAGGCATTCCGCGTCCGCCCAACCCGCATCGGGATGACGCGCGGTTCTGCCCCCTTGGCCTCATCCCCCAGATGGGCCAGGAATTCATCCATTGCCTGCTCATCCGTTCGATGCGCGCTTGAAAACACATAGCCGGTGCCGATCCGATGATAGAGCGGCACGCGCCAGACCCATCCAGCGCCAAGCGCCGTCGATTGGGTGACCGAAGGCAGTTTGGCGGGGTCGGAATGCGGGATCTGCACCGCGAGCGCCTTGTCGTTGGCCAAGTATTTTGAATAAGAAACAAAGGGTTCCTTCAAAACCTGGTTGATAATCACCCCTCGGAACCCGGTGCAATCAATTACCAACTGCACCGGATGGCGGCCGCTTTCCTCTAGGTTCACCGCCGCGATATAGCCCCGCTCATCCTGCTCCACATCGACCACATCTTCGAGGATATGGGTGACACCCCGTTCCACGCAGATATCGCGCAACATATGGGCGAACTTGCCGGCATCCAGATGATAGGCGAAGCCGATCCGCCGATCATACTCTTTGGCCCCAAGCGCACGCGGCCCTTTGAACGCGCGGGCCAAATCGACAGCTGCAGAATAGGTTTGCACGAAATCCAGCGCCCCGGCCCCGTGACGCAGCATAAAATACCCGGCGTCGATACCTTCGACTGAGGGCACCGGGTTGAACGGGTTCACATAATCAATCTGCTGGCCGTCTTTATCGACATTCCAATTGCGAAACAGCACGCCGAGTTTGAAGGACGCATTGCAGGTCTTGAAAAACTCCTGCTCCGGGATTCCGGCATTTCTGAGCGTGCGCGGCATGCCGGGCACGGTGGCCTCGCCCACGCCGACGGTCGGCACGTTCGGCGATTCAATCAGGGTGATTTTGACGTCTTTGCCGGCCCGCCCTGGCCGCGTCAGAATGCTTTGCAGCAAGGTCGCGGTTAGCCACCCCGCCGTGCCGCCGCCCACAATGGTAACGTCTGTAATCGGTGCGCCCATGGTGTCCCCCGTCCACCGCGGCGCCGGGCACCCGCGGCCCATTTTGAATGCGTGATCAAATAATACAGCGTCGGAAATCGAACTCTGGGCTTAGCCTAACGGGCGAAAAACCGCCTGACCAGTCTGCTTACCCTTTTGCAACAACGCCCACGGCTCGTTGCAAGGCTTGGGCCACGGTCGCCCGTGTCTCGGCTTTGGCCGGGCCACGTGCCGCGACGAGGTAGAAATCATCGGCTGGGACAACTGCGGGCCCAACCGGCACAAGCTGCCCCGTCGCTTCCAAATCGCCGGTGATCGAGCGCCAGCCCAACATCACCCCCTGCCCGTTCAACGCCGCCTGCGTCGCTTGGACGTAGTTGGTGAACTGCACCGCCCGCCCTTGGCTTGGCGACAAGCCCGCGCGACGCCGATACGCCGCCCAGTTCACCCATCGTGGATCGTCGGTCGTGACATGCAGGGCCGGGTTCTGCTGCCAGTCCGCCCCCGCGAGATTGGGGTGACAGACCGGGCGGATGCATTCCTCGAACAAAAGACTGACCGCCCCGTCCTGCCAAGCACCGTCGCCAAAGCGGATCGCCAGATCGACCCCCGGCGCCAATTCGGGCGCGCCATGATGCGTGGTCAGAACATTCACGGCAATCTCGGGCATTTCTGCCGTCACCAGCGCCAGACGCGGCATCAGCCAATAGGTCGCCACGCCGACCGAACAGGCAAGCGTGATGGTGTCGGGGTCTTCCTCTTGCTGAAGCGCGCGGACCTCTTCCAAAGCCGCGTCGATCCGCGCCAGGCCCTCACTGGTTGCGCCGTGCAGGATCTGCCCGGCCCGGGTGAGTGTCGCGGGTCGGGTGCTTCGGTCGAGCAAGCGAATGCCGAGGTAATCCTCAAGCTGCCGTATTGATTGGCTCACCGCCGCCTGGCTCACATTCAGCATACGGCTGGCCGGGCGGAACCCACCAGAGCGGATCACGGTTTCAAAAACCTGGAGCAAGCGGAGCGGAATGTGGTCAGACATATGATCATTTCAAATTATATTATGATCAGTTTTTTCCGCATTGTCAGGAAACGCAAGGCAATTTTACCTTGACGAATATGGGAAGCCTCACGCGCACAACATAAGATCAGGACACCTGTAATGACCACACTGACCAAACCGGCCGTCACGTTGCAGGATCAGGGCCTAACGCTCCACCTGACAGATGGCGCGCCCGCCTATTTCAACTATTTCTGGCTGCGCGATAACTGCCCCAGTTCCTTCGATCCCCAGACCCGTGAGCGGAGTTTCGATCTTCAGACCTTGCCCGCCCCACCCCGCGCGACGACAGCAGACATTACGGACACCCATCTGGTGATTTCGTGGCAGGGCGAGGATCATATCAGCCGCCACAGTCTTGAGTTCCTGGCAGCCAATAGCAGCGCCACACCGCGCCCCGACCCCGCCGATCTGCCCCGAAAACCCTGGTTCAGCGACCATTATCCCAACATGCAGCGCTTCGCGCAGCCGGAGTTGATCGCCAATCCCGCAGAGCGAGCCGCCTGGGCCAAGGCACTTCTGACCGATGGCGTGGCGCTTGTGGCCGAGATGCCGGAGAACCCAACCGGGTTGGAAGACACCGCCGGACTCCTCGGCTATATTCGGGCTTCGTTCTTTGGGCCATCCTTCGAGGTCAAGACCCATATCAAACCGACCAACCTGGCCTTCACCTCCAAGGCCTTGGAAATGCATACGGATTTGCCACCGGAGGATCTGCCGCCCGGTATTCAGTACCTGCATTGCCTTGCGAACAGCGTGGCAGGCGGCGACAGCCTGTTTCTGGACGGGCTCGCCGTCGCCGAGGATTTCCGCAATTCGAACCCGGAGGATTTCGCACTGCTCGCGGAGACCGACATCCCGTTTTTCTGCGAACATGAAAGCTTCGACATGCGCGCCCGGCAGCGGGTGATTGAGCTGAACACGCGGGGTGAGGTCACCGGGCTGACTATCAGCGGCCATTTGCAGGACGTGTTTGATCACGATCAACGCTTTCTCGACCGATACTACCCGGCCTATTGGCGCTTTGCCCGCCATATGCATGACCCGACATATTTGATGCGATTCCGGCTCAACGCGGGCGAGTGCATCTGTTTCGACAATCACCGCATCGTCCATGGGCGCGAGGCCTATTCCGCGACCTCTGGCGAGCGTCATCTGCGCGGCTGCTACACCGACCGGGGCGAGTTGCGCAGCACATATCGCGCGCTGGTCGCACAGGGGCACGCATGAGTCCCCGGGATCTGAGCACCGACGAGGTTCAGGCCCTCCGCGTGGACCTTGCCGCGGCCTTCCGCCTCGCGGTTCATTTCGGCTGGCACGAATCTGTTGGCAATCATTTCAGCGCCGCGATCTCCAGCGACGGGAAACGCTTCCTGATGAACCCGAAATGGCGGCATTTCGCGGAGATCAGAGCGAGTGATTTGCAAGTCCTGGATGCCGATGATGAGAGCATTATGGCGACCGATCAGGCCCCGGATGCCTCGGCCTGGTGCATCCATGGAACCGTCCATCGGTTGCGGCCCAATGCCCGGGTGATGTTGCATCTGCACCCGCCGCACACCACGGCGCTTGCGGGCCTGAAAGACCCCCGGCTTTATCCGATTGACCAAAATACCGCGCGGTTCTTCCATATGGGCGTCGATCTGGGTTTTGGCGGCATGGCCGATGACACTGAAGAGGGCAATCGGATCGCACATGCCTTTGGCAACCATTCGGTCCTGATGATGGGCAATCACGGGCTGAGCGTCATTGCCGATACCGTCGCCGAGGCCTTCGAACAGGTGTATTTCTTTGAAAAGGCGGCGGAAATTCAGATGCGCACCTATGCCAGCGGCCAGCCCTTGAACATCATGTCAGACGAGATTGCCGCCAAAACAGCCGCCAGTTGGGCCGACTATGCCGGTGCCAGTTTCGCGCATTTCGCTTATCTGAAACGGATGCTCGACCGGGAGCAACCGGACTACAAAGACTAGTCCAGCTCGGTCCAGGGCCAGGGTTTCACCTCGCTGGCTGCGGTCTGAAACCGGGCGGCCTTGGCGATCCAAATGCCAAGATCGGTGCCGAATTCGGCCAAGCGCGCATTCGGCTCGCCATTGTTGATCACCATGATGACGAATTGGATAATCGTCAGCACGCCAAGGACCGTCTGCGCAAAGCTGATCATGACGGCGATGATGATCATATAGATCAGCCGCATGACCAGGCCTTCCCGACCACTGGGTTCATCTTGCTCGCCATTCAGGCGGCCATCGACCTTTTCTTCATCGCTGAGCGGCATCTGATTTCTCCTGGGTCACGGATTCAGCGTAAGACTACCCTAAGGGCAGCTCAAGACGCCACCTCAAACACCGCATCAATCATGGCCTGCGTGCCACGCGAAAACTCAAGCGGGCAGGCATAGGGCGCACCATCAAGAAGCGCGGCATTAAATGCCTCCACCTGGGCCACATATTGCCGGTCTTTCGGAAAGCGGAAGATGCGGTCTTCCCGGCCATCTCGCCACAGCTGCACCTGCGCTTCGGCATGATTGCCTGCATTGAATGGTGCGGGCAGGCGGATATGGCCTTGGGTGCCTTCAAACACCATCTCTTGTCGTCGCGAAGCCCGCATCGAGACATGAAATCTCAACCGCGCCTCCCCGGCTCGTGCAGAAATCCAAGTCGATGCGTCGACACCCGCCTCGCGGATCATCTCGGCACCGGTCACGTCGGGTTCCAGCCCGGTGGCGAACCGAAACGTACCGATCGGGTAGACGCCTACATCGCGCAGAGCGCCACCGGCCAGATCGGCACTGTTGCGCACATTGGCCGGATCGTTCAGGCCATAGGTGAAGACACCGGTGACGTGATGCAGATCGCCAATTGCGCCCTCGGCAATCAAATCGCGGGTTTTGGTCCATTGCGGATGATGCACCGGCATGAAGGCTTCGGCGATCAGGGGACCATGATGATCCCGCGCAGCGATCAGCCGATCAAAATCCGCCTCGGTAAGCGCGATGGGTTTTTCGCAAAGAACCGCTTTGCCCGCCTCGGCGGCTTTGAGCGACCACTCCACATGCAGCGCATTGGGCAGCGGGATGTAAACGGCATCAATCTCGGGGTCCGCCAAGAGCGCGTCATAGCTGTTATGAACACGGAGCCCCGGGGCCAGTTCGGCAAAAGGCGCCGCTTTTTCCGTATGACGGCTCGCAACGGCCGCTAAGACACCGCGCCGCGCCTCGTTGATTGCTGGCGCCATCGTGGTTTTCGCGAAATTCGACGCACCCAGAACGCCCCAACGGATGTGATTTGTCATAGTCGCCTCCCTGCTCGGACGCGGTGTTAGATCAGCGTCCAGTCACAAGAAAGCCCCCCTTGCTGATTTGCAAGGGGGGCTTTTGTTTGGGCATTTGGGGGGAGGGAGAGGCCCCCGATTGCCTTGGGGGATTAGTTGAACGCGTTTGCGCGGATGTGCTCGTCGTCTTCCTGCAGGGTGCGGAGCGCGAAGTCTGCCACAACCGGGTTACCGCCGAAGCTTTGGGTCGAGACCACTTCTGCGCCGCCGTTGCGGACGAAGTTTGCGCGGATGTGCTCGTCATCCTGCTCCAGCTGGCTCAGCGCGATTTCAGATGCGCGGTTAACGCCACCGAAGCTTTGCGTGGAGATCGTTTCCGAACCGCCGCCGGTCAGGAAGGCGACATAAGCCCGGTCGTTGTTCTCATAAGCGTCACGCAGTTGGATCAGTTCGGCCACGGTGTAGTCGCCGGCGTCGACGCCGAGGGAAGCGGCCAGTTGCTCGCTTGCGAAAGCCGGAGCGGCGAGCGACAGGGCGAGGGCGGTGGTGAGTGCGATGCGTTTCATGTTGGGTGTCCTTTCGGTGTGTGTGTTGTCGTGTGTCTTGGTTGTTGTGTTGGGCGCTGTCTGCGTCCGATGAGATGAATTTAGGGGGTGTGTTTCGGTGTTTCACCCCACGAAAGCGTGAGAAATGACGAATATTGGTGCGTATGTGCACATACCTATCTGCATCACCTGCCCCTTGTCACGCGCCCCCACGGCCCCGTGATCAATCGCAACAAACCGCTCCAAAACAGTAACTTACCTCGCAGAACCGTGAGAAATCGGAGGCCGTGTTGTGACCGCGATTCCGCGAGCCATCGCCCCATGCAGCTCGCGCGACTCACCTGTGGCGCGCTTCTGGCGGGATCTGTCGGTCGATCGGCGCGGACCGGGAGTATCAAACCCGCCAATCGACAGCCTAAGACCGGAGCTTTGAGGGAGATCAATACGCACGTGCTGGAACGCGGTTAGCGTCTGGGGTCTGATATCATACAGCGGAAGGCGAAGCCCGAGATGACTGATCCCCACCCCAATGTTGCATTGCTCTCCCAACTCGATCTGAGCGATCTCGCCGGCGCCGCCGATCTTTTTGCCGAAGGGTTTGTGTGGCACTTCTTCAATCCCATGCTGCCGGGGATCGAGGGCGATTATGTCGGCCTCAACGGTCTGCGCACTTTCTTTGAGCGCATCGGTGGCACCACAAACGGGACGTTCAAGATCAATCCAGTTTCGGCCACGCCCATCGGGGATGAGCTGGTGGTTGTTCATGTGAAGGATTCAATGACCCTGGATGACACGCCGGTGCTGATCGACGCGGTTGTGGTGTGGCGGTTCGTAAACGCCAAGATCGCCGAAGCCTGGGACATTCCGGCGGTTCACACCCTCGCCACACCCGCGGCCGGTGATACCAAAGAGACTGCATAAGGCTGATACGTATATCACCATGCGTCCGGACCCGGTGCGGCCGCTGCTGACGATCTTGCGGGCCGTCATCCAAGACGAGTTGCCGAACACGACAGCGTAAAAGACAACGCCCCCGGCCGGTTAGGCCGAGGGCGCTGCAGTTTCTAAATCATGTGTGGGATCAGGCGGGCATCAATCCGTCTTCCCGGGCCAGATCACGCATCCGTTTTTGCAGCTTCTCGAACGCCCGTACTTCGATCTGGCGGATGCGCTCGCGGCTGACATCATAGACACCGGAGAGGTCTTCCAGCGTCACTGGCTGATCCTTCAGGCGGCGTTGGGTCAGGATATCGCGCTCGCGCTCGTTCAGCACATCCATCGCCTGTTCCATCAGGGCCATCCGATGTTGAAACTCGTCACGCTCGGCATAATCGCCGGCCTGGTCGGCATCATCATCTTCTAGCCAGTCCTGCCACTGCGTCGCCCCTTCGCCATCGCTGCCGACAACCGCATTGAGCGAGGCATCGCCGCCCGACAGGCGCCGGTTCATCGAGATCACTTCGGTTTCCGTCACGCCCAGATCATTGGCGATGCGAGCCACGTTTTCGGGACGCAAGTCACCCTCTTCCAGGGCACCGATCCGGGCCTTCGCCTTACGCAGGTTGAAGAACAGCTTCTTCTGCGCCGAGGTTGTGCCCAGTTTCACCAGCGACCAGGAGCGCAGGATGTATTCTTGGATCGAGGCACGGATCCACCACATGGCATAGGTGGCCAGGCGGAAACCCTTTTCCGGGTCGAAACGTTTCACGGCCTGCATCAGGCCGACATTCGCCTCGGAAATCACTTCGGCCTGCGGCAGGCCATAGCCGCGATAGCCCATTGCGATTTTGGCCGCCAAGCGCAGGTGGCTGGTCACCATCTGATGCGCGGCATCGGTATCTTCATGGTCCACCCACCGTTTGGCGAGCATGTATTCTTGTTCCGGCTCCAGCATCGGAAACTTGCGGATTTCCTGCAGGTAGCGGTTCAGGCCCTGTTCCGGGGACGGGGCGGGAAGGTTTGCATAATTCGACATGTCACGGACCCCCTGTTCGGCGCGTCAATAATGTAAATTCGTTTAACTTAGTGTTAACCTGGGTATTCCTGGGCGGCACGTCAAGACCTGTGCTTGCCTCGGTTGAGATAAAAATAGACTCAGCGGAGGCGCACGGCAATCCGTATTACAGGAAAGTAACGTGCAATTGTGCACAAGTTACAGGGCTGAACCGCGCAGCGCCGCAAGCAAATCGGCCATGTCGCCCGGCAAATCCGCCTCGAACCGCATCCAGTCGCCGCTGACCGGGTGATTAAAGCCCAAACTGGCCGCATGCAGCGCTTGGCGTGGGAAGCCATTGAGCGCGGCGGCCAAGTCTTCTCCCACCACCTTCGCCCCGATCCGGCGCTTGCCGCCATAGGTCTGATCCCCAAGCAGCCCGTGGCCGACATGGGCCATATGCACGCGGATCTGATGCGTCCGCCCGGTTTCCAAGCGGCACTCCACCCGCGCCGCCACGCCGAAAGTCTCGGCCACCTGCACCCGGGTCACCGCATGGCGGCCGCCGTGAAACAGCACCGCCTGACGCTGCCGGTCGGTCTTATGACGCGCCAATTGCGTCGTGATTTTCAGAACCCCGCCCGGTTCAAAGCTCACACCTTTGATCCCGCGCAGGCGCGGGTCTGCCGGATCTGGCACGCCGTGGCAGAGCGCTTGGTAGAGCCGCTCGACACTGTGGGCCGCGAATTGATCGGCCAGCCCGTGATGGGCGCGGTCCGATTTTGCGACGACCAGCAAGCCGCTCGTATCCTTGTCGATCCGATGCACGATGCCGGGACGTTTCTCGCCGCCCACGCCAGAGAGATTGCCGCCGAAATGATGCAAGAGCGCGTTGACCAGCGTTCCGCCCGGGGTGCCCGGGGCCGGATGCACAACCATGCCAGCCGGTTTGTTCACCACGATCAGATCGTCATCTTCATAGCGGATATCGAGCGGGATGTCTTCGGGCCGGGTCTCGATCTCGGCGGCCTCGGTCAGCGTGATCTCGACCTGCGCCCCCTCGGCCACGCGGGCCTTGCCATCGGTCACCACATCGCCATTCACCCGCACCGCCCCCTCGGCGATCAGCCGTGACAGCCGCGAGCGGCTCAGGCTTGCCGCCTCTGGCACATCGCGGGCCAGTGCCTTATCAAGGCGACTGCCTGGGTCCGGGCCGATCAGGACCGTGATGATCTGGACACTCGGCATATGAATGACACTCCGCAAGACGATGATCCGCCCCTGCCGGGGCACCTGAAATTGCTGCGCAATCTGGTGACCTTGCTGACGCTGGTCATGATCGGCGGGGTGATAACGGTGATCTGGGCCTTTGTCACCCGCTTCCCGGCCCCGAGCAGCCTTGCCCTGCCCGATCAGATTGTGTTGCCCGACGGCACGGCGGTCACAGCGTTCACAGTTGGAACAGGGTGGTATGCGGTGGTGACCGGCGACGACACAATCCTGATTTTCGATCAGGACAGCGGTGAGCTGCGCCAGACGATTGAGATCGAGTGACCTAACCACGGGCTGAGACAGATAAAAAACGGCGCTCCAGGGATCTGAGCGCCGTTTGATTTGGTTAGATGCGCGAGCGCCCAGACTGCTCCAGGCGCTCAATATCTCGGTTACGCCAAGTCGAACCGGTCTGCGTTCATCACCTTGGTCCAGGCCGCCACGAAGTCTTTGACGAACTTCTCCTGGTTGTCGTCTTGGGCATAGACCTCGGCATAGGCGCGCAGGATCGAGTTGGAGCCAAAGACCAGATCGGCGCTGGTCGCCGTCCATTTGACCGCACCGGTCTTGCGATCCCGGATTTCATAGGTGCCGCCCTCGACCGGATGCCAGCTATTGGCCATATCGGTCAGGTTGACGAAGAAATCCGTGGTCAGGCTGCCCACGCGATCGGTGAAAACACCATGCTCCGAGCCGCCATAGTTGGTGCCAAGGACACGCATGCCGCCTAGAAGGACCGTCAGTTCCTGCGCCGTCAAGCCCAGAAGCTGCGCCCGGTCGAGCATCATCTCCTCGGCAGAGACCGCATAGGCCTCTTTCTGCCAGTTCCGGAAGCCATCGGCGAGCGGCTCCAGAACGTCGAACGAGTCGGCATCGGTCTGCGCATCCGTCGCGTCGCCGCGACCTGCCGCGAAGGGCACCGTTGCATCAAAGCCTGCGGATTTGATCGACTGTTCCAGACCGACATTGCCGGCCAGAACGATGACATCCGCGACGGATGCACCGGTTTCGGCGGCAATCGGCTCCAGAATACCCAGAACCTTGGCCAGACGCTCAGGCTCGTTGCCGGCCCAGTCTTTCTGCGGTGCCAGACGGATGCGGGCGCCGTTGGCCCCGCCGCGCTTGTCCGAGCCGCGGAAGGTCCGCGCGCTGTCCCAGGCCGTGGCGATCATTTCGGCAGCCGACAGGCCGCTGGCCGCGATTTTGGCTTTGACGGCATCGACGTCATAGCCGATATTGCCAGCCGGGATCGGGTCCTGCCAGATCAGGTCTTCCGCCGGAACGTTCGGGCCATAATAGTTCGCCTTGGGCCCCATATCGCGGTGGGTCAGCTTGAACCACGCGCGGGCGAAGGTGTCGGCGAAATACGCGGGATCGGCGCGGAACTTCTGGCAGATCTCGTTGTAGATCGGATCGACCTTCATCGCCATATCGGCATCCGTCATCAGGGGCATCGCCCGGCCGGATGGATCGGAGGGATCCAGCGGCTTTTCAGCCTCGGGCATGTCAACGGCGGTCCACTGATGCGCACCTGCAGGGGATTTGGTCAGCTCCCACTCATACCCGAAGAGATAGTCGAAGAAGCCCATGTCCCACTTGGTCGGCTCTTTTGTCCAAGCGCCTTCGATGCCCGAAGTGAAGGCATTTGCTGCTTTGCCCTCGTGACCGGGGTTGGCCCAACCAAAGCCTTGCGCTTCTATACCTGCGCCTTCCGGCTCGGCGCCGATCTGGTCATGGGCACCGCCGCCGCCATGGGCTTTACCCACGGTGTGGCCGCCGCAGGTCAGAGCTGCGGTCTCTTCGTCGTTCATCGCCATCCGCGCGAAGGTTTCCCGCACATGCAAGGCTGTGCGTGCCGGATCGGGATTGCCGTTCACGCCTTCGGGGTTGACGTAGATGAGACCCATGTGGACCGCCGACAGCGGGTTTTCGAGGGTCTCAGCATTGTCGAGATCGCCGTAGCGGTTCTCACTCGGGGCGAGCCATTCATTCTCGGAGCCCCAATACACGTCTGTCTCTGGCCCCCAAATGTCTTCGCGGCCAAAGCCAAAGCCAAAGGTCTTCAGACCCATCTCTTCATAAGCCATAGTGCCTGACAGCAGGATCAGGTCGGCCCATGACAGCGCATTGCCGTATTTCTTTTTGACCGGCCACAGCAGGCGGCGCGCTTTGTCGAGGCTGGCGTTGTCCGGCCAGGAGTTCAGCGGAGCAAAGCGGATGTTGCCCGCCCCGCCACCGCCACGCCCATCCTGGGTCCGATAGGAGCCAGCCGAATGCCATGCGAGACGGATCATCAGACCGCCATAGTGACCCCAATCCGCCGGCCACCAATCCTGGCTTTCAGTCAGCAACGCTTTGACGTCGTTCTTGACCGCTTCGAAATCCAGCGTTTGGACCGCTTCACGATGGTTGTAATCGGCATCCATCGGGTTGGTCCGCGCCCCGCCCTGATGCAAAATGTCTAGGTTCAGAGCATTTGGCCACCATTTGGTGACCGGTTTGTCCAACGACGTGTTGCCACCGTGAGCTACGGGGCAACCGCCGAGGCCGTTCACATTGTTTCCGTCCATGTCTTTCTCCACTTGGTAGATGCTCTGATGTTAAAAGTCCTGGCGGTCCATCAAAATCGCCCAAAACCCGACACAGCCCTGAATGCCACTGCGCCAAGCTTGGGGAATCTCCTCGACCGTCGTTGAGGCGACTTTAGCAAGGTGATGCCATTTGTTTAAGTTGCATTTCCTGATCAGCGTAATAATCTGGAAGTTATGGCAAACTTCACTTTGAAACAGCTGCGTTATTTCGAGGCCTTAGCGCTTCACGGCCATTTTGGCCGCGCCGCAGAGGCCTCTGCGATTTCGCAACCTGCCTTGTCGGTGCAAATCAAAGAACTTGAGCAATCTTTGGGTTTGGTCCTCTTCGAACGGGGGGCACGGCAGGTCCGGCTGACGCGTTTTGGCGAAGAGTTTGCGCTGCGCGTACGCGACATCCTGCGCTCGGTGGATGAGTTGGGCGAGTTGGCCCGCGCTTCCCGAGATCAGATGTCGGGCCGCTTGCGCCTTGGTGTGATCCCGACCATCGCGCCCTATCTATTGCCAACAATCATTGGCAACCTGACCCACGCCTATCCCGGCCTCGATCTCCATGTCCGCGAGACCATGACGCCGAAACTGCTCCAAGAACTGGCCGAAGGGCGCTTGGACACGGCCATCGTTGCCCTTCCAGTCTCGGAGCCTGCCTTCGCGGAGGTCGCGCTCTTTACCGAGCACTTCGTTTTGGTGCGCCCCGATGTGGATGCAGACAAACCCGTGCCGGATAAAGACACCCTGCGCGAGATGCGGCTCTTGTTGCTGGAAGAGGGGCATTGTTTTCGCGATCAAGCCTTGTCGTTCTGCAATCTCCAATCGGCGCTGCCGCGTGAGGGCCTGGATGGCAGTTCGCTCTCCACCCTGGTGCAGATGGTTGGCGCAGGTATCGGCGTGACCCTGATCCCGGAAATGGCGGTTCCTGTCGAGACTCGGTCCGCTTCCAGTCTCCGTCGCGCAGTTTGAGGCGCCACAACCGTCGCGCACCATTGGAATAATCTGGCGCAAAACGAACCCTTTGGCGGATCAATTGCACCAAATCTCGGATGTGGTGCGCCAATCGGCTCAGGTTTTGCGCCAAGAACACCAAACCGAAAGAACAGCGGCGGAGTGACGACCACATGCAAAACGGCGTCTATGTCATGAAAAATACGCGGCAGGAGAGAGTGGTACCGCCTCCCCGGCTTGAACGGGGGACCTCTGGATCCACAATCCAGCGCTCTAACCAACTGAGCTAAGGCGGCAAACCGATACTGTCTTCATCAGCCCCATCGAGGCATTGACTAGCGGCGTATAACAAACTCTCCGAGCGGGACGCAACGAGGAAAATGATGCCCGCCAGGGCATCGGGCACGGCTTGAAAGATATAACACGCTGCTGTGACGATGACCCCATTTGCGGTCCCGACTCGTGATCCATGTCGGGCTCTCCCAACGGCAACAACACTCACCATTCTGCAGGAGCGCTTGGGGTTTCGCCTCACTGTCCAGGGTGTCATACTCAAGCTCTGCAGCACCCGGTGGCGCACCCGCTCAACCATCGACGAGGCCCGATTAATGGACCAAGACTTTACGATCTCAGACTTTCAACCGCAGTTGAAATCACCTTTTTCCCTTGTTCTTGGCGAGAAGGAATTGGCGCTAGATTTGGTCGAGGTGACGCCAAAGGGCCAAGGTGCGCGGGATGGCGGCGCCTTTGCGCTTCTCTGGGAGGGACCCCTCGACCCGATCCTTGATCAGGGTGTCTATGCGATGAAATCAAAGGCCCTCGGACAGTTCGAGGTGTTTATTGTGCCAGTGGGACAGGTCGATGACGTCACGCAATATGAAGCTGTCTTCACCTGACCAGGGTCCACCATCATTCCACGGCCCGCCACGACAGCAGATCATAGACTCCTTTGTCCTCGATCACCGCGAACCCAAGCCGAAGATATAACGTCATCGCAGGGTTGGTCTTTTCAACATGAATCCCCACGACTTTCCCTGCGGCGGACGCCTCTTCCATCACATCTTTCAGGATCGCGGTGCCCACACCTCCGCCTCTAGCATCTGGCATCAACGCGATATCGATGATGCGATGTTCACACCTCCAGCGCTCAAGATAGAGGCGCCCAATCAGGGTCTCGCCCTTTAGGATCACCAGCCAATCCGCATCCGGATAGTTGGCCTGGTAATGGCGGTGCTGGGCATCGAACTGCATGGCGATGAACGCCTGCTTTTCAGCCTCGCTCCACGGCGTCGCGGCCATCTCACCTTCGCGTGTCGAGCGGTAGAGCGCCTCTAGAAAGGCCATATCCGCGTCCGAGATCGGGCGATAGCGGATACCGAGCGCCGCCGCGTGACGCCCCGGCGGGCAACGGGCCGCTGCGAAAGGCCCAGAGGGTGGGGATGCTGCAGACACGATTCAGGAGGGCGTCAAATCCTGGGTCACGCTGAAATCGATGAGCCGGCCGCCGAGATCGGTCCAGAAATAATACCATTCAGTGCTGTTCTTCGCGACCTGCTGCATAGACCAAAGCGTGCGGGTCTTCTTGTTGATCGAAAACAGGAGCAGCGTACCGTCAGCATTGTAGTGCAACTGCAACCCGTCAGGGTCAGAAAAACTCGAGATGCGCTGCCAACTGGTCCATCGGGCATCAAGTGTGCTGACCTCTTGCACACCGTAGATTGTGTTTGTCTCTCCAGGCGGCGTGAAGTTGAGAACGGCCAAATAGAATTGACCATCAGCATCGATCGACACCGCATGGGTGCTGACATTGTCCTGAATCTGGCCCGGTGCGCTCAGCGGCCCCCAAAGCGCGCCGCCGGGTTTTGCTTGGCGCGACCGGAGCAACCCGTCATTGGTCGATGTAAAGACACTGACATACCCATCTGCGCCCAGGGCTGGTGTGATCGCGCTGGCCGCAGGGGCAGCTTCGCCGCCCGGCATGCACCAATCCGTCCAGGATTCCTTTTGAAATGGATCGTCGGATTTCTGCTGCGACACCCATGGCCGACCATTGGTATCAACACCGGTCAGGACGATCCGCCCATCAGCATTGTTGGCGGCCTTCATCTTATGAAATGTGCCCACCAACGCCCCATTGATGTTGATCCAATCGCTCCAGGGCGTATCGGGCGGCGCGGTTTCCTGCACGGTGATCTTCATCGGCGTGTCGGACCCGGGCGGCGTCACCTCGATCGTCTTAGTCACAATCTTTGGCGGATTGCGGTATGTCCACCAAAGCGAAGTCTTGTTATCGGCAGTGCTGGCGCCGAAGACATTGTCCAGCCCATCAACGCCACGGATCAGTTGGAGCTCGGCAAAACTGGGGACACCTTTGGGCCGCCCCAGGTTCTCCGCCGGAAGCCACCGGTCCTCGCCATCGGCGTTTTGTGGTGCCTCCGCGACATAGTGCACTTCGAGAGCGGATTTCTCGACCGCTATAATGGCGACCCGGCCATCAAGCGTGGTGCCACTGGCAACACCCCCCATGAAGTCATCTGTGCCGATACGGGTCCAGCTCTTCTGGAACGGGCCGTTAAGAGTTGTCTGATTTGTGTAGACGAGCTCAGCATTCTCGTTCACCGCAGCGATGAAGAGTTGGAAGCGAGACGAGTCAGTGGCTGTATCCACCGGCCCCAAGGGGATTATCTCGTTGTTTTCGTCAATCCCTGCGGGGATCGGTTCGAGCGGTCTCATGGCGGCATTCCCTTCCCTACAGATCAGCTTCGTGACGGATACAGACCAACCAGTGCGATGATGAAATTTATCGCAAGGAATGGCTGCATGTTGTTGTGAGGTTGTGAACCACCGGCCGATGTGAGCGCCGCGTCAGCGAATGATGCCGTACCGGGCATGGGGTTGGTCGGTACAAATGCATTTCCTGTCTGGGGGCCGGCAACAAAGTTCCCCGCCGGGTCCAGTGAGTTCCCTTGAACGAACTGGCTACGAGGGATCGCTTGCACACTATGTTTGTGGTTTGGCATCTGCGCTTCGGACAAAGAAACCTGCTCGGAACCGCCGCGTTGGCCCAATCGGCGTGAGGTAAGCCCGGGTCCGCGGCCTGGGTGCATCGCCGCACGCCCCTGCAAATTGGGGAGTGCGGTGGTTGACCGTCCGTCCCCGCCATAGGTCGTCCCGATTAAAGAAAACAGCGCGGCGTTCTGCGAAATGGGCAAAAGCTGTCCATTGCAGAAAGCCCATCCGCGCGGCGCAAAGTTTCCCGCAAAAATTCGGATCTCGGCGACAAAAGGTTCTGACATGATCGCCTCCTAGGTTCTGCTGGGATAAATGCCGAAAAGGGCAATGATGTAGTTGATGCACAGAAAAGGCTGCAGGTTCGTATGACTCCGGCTACCGCCAATATCCGTCATCGATTGCTGCGCCAGCGCCTCAGCGGGCGGCATCGTTTGCCCAACTTCGTAGTAAAGGTTGCCAGCCGTCACGCGCGCCAACATGTGTGCTGACACGCTACTGGCGTTCCCGATCGACGACGACGCGCGCAAATCATGGCGATGCGGAGGAAGCTGGTTAACCGTCAGCGTGACGTTTTCTGCCCCGGCCTTCGATCCAAGACGCCGCTGGCTGAGCCCTGGCCCCGAACCCGCGTGTATCGGCACGCGCCCGCGCAGATCAGGCAAGCCGAATGTGGTACGGCCATCGCCGCCATAGATGGTTCCCAAAAGGGAAAAAAGTGCATCATTCTGGCTTACGGCCAAAAGCTGACCATCGCAAAACGCCCATCCGCGCGGTGCGAAATTTCCGGCGAACATGCGAATTTCCCCGACAAATGGCTCGGACATCTCGGCCTCCTAATTTCGCGACGGGAACAAGCCCCGAAGGGCGATGCAGAAATTGAGGGCCAAATAGGGCATCATATTGTTATGCCCTTGGCCGCCGCCGACATTGGTGACCGAATTAGCATTCATCGTCACAAGCGTATCCGGCTCATGATAGGGATTTCCGCTATTTGTCCCTAGCAAAGCATTCGGCGGATCCGGCGTTGTGACATCAGCCGTCGCGCCGACGAAAAGATGATTATGTGACGGCATCTCGGCGCTTGAAATCGTGTGGGTTTCTTCACCACTTTTCTGGCCAAGCCGATGATCTGCGTCGCCATTTGAGCTCCCCACATGAATGGGCGTACGGCCTCGCATGTCCGGCAGCGCGAAACTTGTCCGCCCATCACCACCATAAGTCGTCCCCAAAAGGGAATACAGAGACTGGTTCTGATTAATGGGAAGGATCTGCCCATCGCAAAACGCCCATCCTCTTGGCGCGAAATTGAAGCCAACAATGCGGACCTCCGCCAAAAAAGGTTCTGACACCATCCCCTCCTGTATTATTTGCCGGTTTCTTATTGAAAGCTTGGAATTAACCAATTGACCCAAGGGAAAGGCTACGGGACGCACTCTCGACCCGCAAGAGATATCTGGTATGGCGGATTGGCTCTTATGGCGTGGAACAGGTGCCAACCGTAAATGATCCAACAGATTCGACTGGGTTCACAATTGTGCCGCCGGGGGAACTGGTCTGGTTGCCATTGATCAGGATTTCGACTGGCTGCGAGTTCGGCGAAAGATCCGGCGATGTGCTATCGGTTGCCGCCAAGCCCTGCACCTGGAACACATTGCCCGCATTGGTGTTGTTCAAAACGACGTCGGCATTCGACCCCGGCGCAGTCGCCAATGTATTCCCGGTTATGTTCAGGCACAACGACTGTCCACCGCTTCCGGTGTTTTCCACACTGATGCTGGTGTTCACAATGTCGGCGCCGGTGACCGAAATATCATTGTTGGTAATGGTGAAGTCGATATCCCCGGCGCCGCCGCCCTGAGCATTCGCGATAATGCCGAACCCATCGACGATCGTGATGGTGTTGTTGTCGATCAGAACCGTGTTGGAGCCACTCCCCTCGTTGATCACCGAAATGCCGCCCACTGCGGTGCCGCCTGGGCTGCCAACAGCCGGTGTCAGCGAGGTGAGCGTGTTACTCTGAATGGTCACTGTGATCTGAGCGTTGTCGAAGGAGGCAACGCCCACGCCACCGGCGCCCAACCCGTCATCATTCGTCGTAATCGTATTCCCGATAACATCCAGGACCAGTCGACCCGTCGTCGTCGCTCCGCCGGAGACGCCGTTGTTCTGCGTTCCGGACGCAACCCCGATGTCATTGGCAAGCCCTGCACCGCTTCCCCCGATGGTCGCTTGAAGGATACCGGCATTGGCATTGGTCGCGATCCCGGAAGAAGCGTTGTCGTCAAATGTCGACCCGGTAATCGTGAGCGCCAGATTGCCGGTTCCGCCAATGGTGTTTTCAACCAGAACCCCGTTCACCGCACTGCGTGCAATAACGCTGTCGATAATGCTTAGGCTATCCGCATTTGCCGCGTTGCCCGGCGCGGTTGCCGAAGAATTCCGAACAAAGATACCGTTGCCCGATGCGTCGGTGACAGTCACCCCAGTGAACACACTGTTAGCGCCCCCGAAACCGTGCCAAGCAGGTTCTGGATGTTGATCCCATGCTCATTCACCGCATTGCCAGCATCATCGATGGTCACATTCGTCAGATCGAGATTGGTGACCGTGATGCCCTGAATACCGTGTGAACCGGTATCCCGGATGTTCAGATTGCTGATTGAGACATTCTGCGCATTGCTCAACAAAAGGCCAGCGCCCGTCGTGTTCTGAATCGTGCCACCCGACCCGGCGGTGGACCCGATTCCTGTCACCGTGAAGGCGCCTGCGCCGGTATTGCTCAACACAATCCCATTTGCCGCGCCATTGGCCGATACCGATTGGAATGTCACGCCACTACCACCGATGGTGGTGTTCTCAATCCGTACCGTCGTGCCGGTTGTGGACGTCGCCGTGTTGTTCGTACCGGTCACATTCACCGTACCGCCGTTAAAGGCCCGGAACGCCGAGATACCGCCGGTGTTGAGCGTTACCCCACCAGTCAAGTTTATCGTGGCCCCGGCATTTTGATCGTTGTTATCCAAGAAGATACCGGTGCCGGAGTCGCTGATCGCGCCTGAGAAGGTGATCGTGTTGGCCGAGGTGCCGCCTGAGTTCGTGACTTGGACAGACCGGGTGTTGGCTGGATTCGTGATCGTCCCGCCATAGCTGAAATTGCTGCCAAGAGCGTCAAGATCGACGCCGATACCGCCGCCACTGATACCTGTGATAGCCCCTCCTGCGATGGTGATGTCTCCGCCAGTCACATTTGAGATTTGAATGCCGAAGGTGCTCAAACTGGAGGAGACGTTGCCCAAGGCGATCCCGCCCGCGCCGACAGTCACACCCGTCATTTGCAGCGCGGCACCGCCCGAACTGGTTTGGACATCGATGCCGCCTGTTAGGGTCACAACGCCGCCGCCATTGATCACGACCCCCCGGCCGCTATCATTTGTAATCTGGTTCACGGTGGTCGAGTCGAAGCTCACCGTCGCGCCGCCGGTGATCTCGACCGTCAGGATCCCATCGGTTTCAATGAGCGTCTCGGTGCCGGCGAAGCGGATCGCATGAGCGGCGTTGTTGTTAATATCCAAGCCAGGCGCGTTGGTCGTGCGGATTTCGACATTGTTGTTAAATTGCGTCGTGCCGCCCGTGTTGCCCGAGAAGAACAGGCCACCCGCGTCATTGTCACCAGAATCTGAGTCGTTGAAAGGCCCCGAGAATGTATAGGTGCCGCCGGTATTGCCCGTCATATTCAGAAGGAAACCCGTCGCCCCGAACGATTCCACGACGTTTCCGGCAGAGAAGGTCATGTTGTTGCCGCTGAGGTCGAAGGCTTGCCGGGCGCCACTCACAATGATGGTGCCGCCGCCAATGCTAAGGGTACCGGTCGAGTTCGCCACACGCACCATAGAATTGCTGCTCAACACCGACACGACGCCGTTAATCGTGTCAAAAGACGCGTCAAGAGCCACGCCATCAATACTCAACGCCGACCCATTCCCAAAGCTGGTGATCGTTGCAGCCCCGGCGGCGGCCACATTGACCGCCAAGGATGTGCCGGCCCCCGAACCGCGGAGAAGCCCGTACTATCGTTGACATCAATATCCAGGTCGCCGGCGAAACTCACGGTCGTGGCGTCGCCTGCCGCCTGGCTGATCGCAACGGCGCCACCGGTTGAACTTCTGTTGTCGATGGTCGTGTTGCCGAAGGTGAAGACGCCGGTGGAGTCCTGGATTTGCAGGCCGGTGCCACTCGACCCCGAGATGTTCAGCGTGCCGATCAACAGCGCCGTATCGCCGGCGCCGCCGTCTGCGTCGAACTGATCGATGAAGACACCGCCATTTGTGCCGGCTCCGGTCGAGCTCACGCTGCTGAGCGTCACGCTGCCGGTCAGCGGATCGAGGAACAGCGCCGTGCCATTTGTCGTGTCGACGACACCCGCCCCGGTGTTCAGGTTGAACGTGGTGCCACGCCCTTGGTATCGACCAGGAAGCCCGTCGAACCATTGTTGAACACGTTGAGCGTCGCGATGGAGACATCGCCGGTCGGATCGAAGAATCTGACGCCAGGGCCCTCCACCCGATCGCCCAGGGTTCCGATGGTCAGCGTGCCGAAGGCGACAGTCTGATTGCCAACGGTGCCCGTGTCGCTGTCGAAGGTCACATCGTTGAACAGCACCCCGCCCGCGCCCGCATCGGTCACGGTGTTGTTCGAGAAGGAGGTGATCGTCACCGATCCCGCGCCGCTGCCATCCACGACGATGCCCTGGCCGGTCGCATCGGCGATGGTAACGTTGTCGAGGGAGACCTCGATCGCCTGACCGCCGTCGATGACACGGAGAGCGTTGGTATTGGCGCCTAGCGACGCACCGATGGTGACATTCGATATGCTGGCATCGCTGCCCACGATGAGGAGACCTTCTCCACCAAAGCCATCAATGGTGTTGGTGCCGTTCAGCGTGAAGCTGCCGGTATTGGTGGAGGCCGCTAGGCCGGTGCCGCTGCTACTGGTGCCAGCCTGATTGATATCCAGGCTGGTCATGATGATGTCGGCACTGTTGCCGATCAGCCGAACCGCCTCCACCAAACTCGACGACGCACCGCCGGCCAGCACTGATTGCGTCGTGCTGTTACCGATATTGATCGTGCCGGCGGCATCCCTGGCGAAAATCGCTTGCTCGCCAACGGCTGTGGACGCTCCAATTTGGACGCCGCCCGAACTGGCCCCGGTTCCGACATTGATCGTGCCGCCTGTGGTCGAGCTAATCTCAAGGCCCGTCGTGCCGGCCCCATCGATCACAAGACCGCCTGCGCCCGTGCCGATATTGTAGGACGCGGAGCCGCCGGAAATGAACACGCCGCGATCGCTCGGGGTGGTGATCGTTGCGGTCTCGATACTGAGCGTGCCACCTGTCAGAGAAATCAGGTTGATGCCGCGTCCCGTTGCATTGGTCGAGGCAATTGAGTCAAAGCCCAGACCCGCCGCGCCGATGGTGACGCTCCCCATAAAGAGGCCGCTGCCGGAGGTTGCGACGGCGGTGTTGCCAGAGCCGGTGACAGTTAGGGAACCGCCGGTATTGATGAAGAAAGCGGTGCCGGTGTTGGTTGTGACCGTGTTGTTACTTAGGATCACCGGCTGAGCGCTGGACACGTCGACATCAATGCCGTTCCCAGCACCCGTATTTGCAACGGCCAGGCTGGACACGGCACCCGCCCCAGCAAACTGGATCGTTCCTGCCCCGTCGGCCGAGGTCACGAGCAGATGCGCGCTGTCAACTTCAGCGACCGAGACCGAGACCGTCGATCCGCCGCTCACCACTGTCGGATTAAACTGGAAGCTTGCCGGTGCACCAGCCGCGGTGACGCCGAGTGTTGTCAGATCAATGGAACCGCCGCCTGCCAGCGAGACAATCACCTGCCCGTCATCCAGCACGAAGCCGGTCGCGCCCAAGGTGACGGTTTCGACATTGGTATCAAGATCGGTATCGACCAAGATCACGGCGTCGATGTTTGCCGCCGCACCGGCCGCAGTGAGCGTCCCGGCATTGGCCACCGAACTGCCGTCGCCCGTGCCTTGCGCCGTTTGCGACGCGAAGAAGACCGATGGGCCGCTCAATCCGCTGGTATTGCCGGTCAGCACACCAACATCCAGGAAGTTGTAGCTGCCATTGGTCGGCAGCGTGCCTGCAATCGCGGTCGTGGCCGTGATCGACGAGCCCGCATCGGTGATCAACTCACGATCGCCGAAGACAAGGGTCGTGTTGGTTGTGGCCGAGAAGAGAACGCCCTCGTTCACCCCGGCAATACTGGCGCTTTCGCCATTCACGTCTGTATCCCCAAGACGGATCGTGCCCGTTCCGGTCGTGCCCGACAGGTCCACGCCAATCGTGCCGGTGGCGCTGGTCGAGGTCAGATCGAAATCGGTCGCGGTGACATTGGCATTGAGGATGGCGCCATTGGCATCAATCCCAACCGTGTTGTCCGCCTGAAGCGCGATGTCGAGGTCGGCAAAGCTGACCGCGCCACTGATCGTGCCGTTCAGGTCCAAGCCGCTCGTGTCGGGGTTGGCGATGCTGGTCTGACCGAAGCTGACGGCGGCGCCCGTCGATGTCAGGCTGATGCCCGCGCCCGTTGAGCCGTTGATCGTCGTTGTTCCGGTCACTGCGAAACTGCCGCTGACGCCATTGAGGGAAACGCCGTTTGCGCCGCCCGCAGCATCAATCGAGGTGAAAGTTGTATTTGCCGTCACACCATCGAGGGATACGCCCGTGCCCGCGGTGGTCGTGACGCTGGCGGTAGTCCCGCTCAGATTGATCGTGCCGCCGCCGCTGGCATTGAAGCCAGTGGCCGCGCCGGTGGTAAGGTCGATCCCACCAGAGAAGGTGATCGTCGCGCCGCCATTATTGGTCAGATCGATTGGCGTGTCCGTGTTGGTGGCATTCGTGGCGCTGACCAAGCCTTCGAAGCCAAACGTGCCGCCTGTATTGCCACGCAACTCAACGGCGGATCCGTTACCCAACTGGGTGATCGGACCGCTGAATGTGACCGACCCGTCGGCCACATTGCTGATCTCGACAGCACTTGCTGTTGCTCCTGCGGCCCCGACGCCCTGGATTGTCGCGCCGATCACAATTGTCGCGCTGCCAGAGCTGATATCGACAATCCGGTCTCTGCTCGTCGCTTGCCAGGTGCCGCCCGTGACATTGATCGTACCGGCTGCGTTCTGAATGGTGAACACATCAGGATTGGCATTACTGGGCGCTGTCACGGTGATATCGAAATCGGTGAAACTGATCGTGCTGGACGCCGCCTGGTTTTGTATCAAGACCGGGAAGCCGGTACCTGGACCGCTATTGGTGTAAGACCCACCGCCAATCGTGACGTCGCCCTGCGCGTCTCGGATATCGAGACCCCGCCCGACGGGGTCAACGATGGTGAGATTCGCGAAGCCGATATTGCCGGTGTTGTTGACCAGGGACACCCCATCTAAGGCCGCGTTTTCCACATTGGTCGTGCCATTGAATGACGCATCGACCGAGCTGTTTAGGATCGCGATGCCCTGGGACGTGGGCGCGCTCACATTCGTCGCACCGGACACCTGGAAGGCGCCGGCGGTACCGACCAAAGCAATGCCACTGGTGCCCCCGGTCGAACTCACATCGGTGAAAGTAATTCCCGCCGTCATGCCGTTAAGGTTCACGGCCTGACCCGCCGTGCTAGTCACACTTGCCGTCGTGCCGGTAACACCGATCGTGCCGCCACCGGTGGCGGTGAAGCCCGTGCCACCGACCGTGTCGATATCCAGATCACCGGCAAAACTGATCGTCCCACCGGTGTTGCTTGTGACGTTGACGCCAAGCGCCGTGCTGGACGCGTTGACCGTCACATCGCCGTTGAAGGCCACCGTCCCCGCACTTTGACCGGTCACCGTAAGTCCGGTTGTCGCGCCAGTCGTCGAATTCAACGTCGAATTGGCGTCGAAGGTGATGTTGCCGGAATTGTTGCTGATCGATGCAATGCCGCCAGTGCCGCTGATATCGACATTGTTGAAGGCGAGGTCACCGCTTGAGCTCGACACACTCAAACCATTGGTGCCCGTCCCGACATTGGTCACCGCAATGTCAGCCAGCGTCAGTGTTGTCGTGATACTGCCGATGTCGACGGCAAAACCACCCAACCCCGACCCATCGATGTCGAACCCGCTGACCATGCTGCCATCCGCCCCAACAAGGGTCAGCACGCTGTCACCCAAGGCGGCACTGTTGCTTGCCGTCACGGCGTTGCCGGTCAGGGTGCCGCCAACTGGGCCAAGATTGCCAGTGATATTGACCGGCTGGATCAGACCAAAGGAAATCGGTGTGCTACCGCCGAAGCCGATGATGTTCTGGCCGGCATCCAGCGTGAAGCCGTCCGTCCCTCCGCCGTTCATATCGATGGCGCCACCGGCATCGCCGATGAAGACAAAGGTCTGATCCGTATCCGCCTGCGCTTCGGCATCGGCGACGCTGATCGTCACAACATCCGCGCTCAACCCGTTGGTGCCCGCCGTGATCGTGCCGCCTGCGGTGGAGACAAAGACCGGTGTTGTCGGAGCAACCGGGAAGTTCGCCACATCGCCCGACCCGATAACCACATCAACGAAGTTAAAGGTCGAAGATCCAAGCGTGCCGCCGCCCGCATCCACAGTAAAGGACCCCGCCAAACCGTTCACATCGATGCTGGAACCGGTGTCGGTTGCGCTTTCGCCATCACCAAAGGTGAACTGGACGGCGGCGGTGCTGTCGATGACAACGCCACGATGCAGATCGGTGATCGAGCTGGACGCGCCACCGGCGATCTGCTCGCCAAGTGCAACCGTCTGGTTGCCGGTCAAGCCCGTCAGGTTGACGCCAATGGAGTCAGTCGACGTGGCGGGGCCAGAGATCGCCACCGATGTCGTCGTGAAGGCCCCGCTCAACGTCGCGCCTGAGAAATCGATCCCGGTCTGGGTGGTGCCCACGCCCACATCGGTGATCGTCACCGCGCCAAAGCTGATCGCGCCATTGGTGCCGGACACATCGATGCCAGCCGCGTTGGTATCAGTTCCCATGTCAATCGAGACAGGCCCACCAAAACTGACCGAGCCCGCATTGCCCGAGAGCGAAATACCGTTGCCCGGACGATCCGTGATCTGCACTGAGGTGCCCGTCTCAAAGCTCACCGCACCGGCATTGTTCACCAGATTGATGCCGCTTCCGGTGAGCGAAATCGCCGATCCGGTGAAATTGACAGCGCCGCCGGTGGAGTTCTGCACCAAGATGCCGCCTGGTGCCGCGCCGGTTTGGGTGATTGTGCCGGAGATCGTGGTTGTGCCGCCCGTTGAATCGACAACAACCGCGGCGCCATCATCCCCGGATTTGATGATATCCGCCCCGATATCGACTGTGGCCGCACCACCTGTTACCCGCAGGGCATCGCCCGCCACCGGGCGCCGCTGCCGTTATCTTGGATGATCGTCCCATCCGTGATGGCGATCGAAGCGCCGGCAGTGTTATTTATAATGCTAACCGCATTGCCGCCCGCGCTCACGCTGTCGAACTGCGTGAAGGTGAAGCTGCCGCCAGTGTTGGTGGCCACGGTCAGTGCGGAGGTCGTCATCGGGTCGCCAACCGTCCCGATATCGGCATCGCTGACGGTCACAGTGCCACCAGAATTGTTGGAGACGTCGATCCCACTGCCGGTATCGGCAATCGCTCCGGTCAGATTGACCGTACCACCGCTATTATCCGTGAAACTGAACGACTGACCGGCTGTGTTGGTAATCGTCGCGCCAAAATTGACATTGATGTCGGCGTTGGTAATTGCCAATCCGGCCGTGGTCGTGCCGGTGATCGCGCCGCCAGTCACGTTGAACGTGCCGGTGACCGTATCCAGCAAGACGCCATGCGCGCCGCCGCTTGCATTGACTACATCCAGGGTCATGTTGAGCGTCACGGGATCGATATCAACCGCTGTGCCGCCGGTCGTGTTGATCGTGCCGCCGGTGTTACTCAGCGCGAAGCTGCCGAGTTTCCCCGCATCATCACGCACAAACAGACCCGCGCCGCCGGTATTGGTGATATTAAGCGTACCAAACGCAAGATCGCCCAGAACCTCATTCAGGTTCAGACCAACACCGGTCACCGGAGAACCTACTGAGCCAATTGTCAGGTTACCGCCACTTACCTGGCTGATCCCGTTGCCCGGATTACCGTCGGCGTCGAAGGTCACGTTATCGAAGCTGACGCCGCCTGTGCCGGTCGCCGTGTTATCGGCAAATCCGGTGACGACCAAATCGCCCGCATTGGTGCCCGAGACATCGATCGCAGGGCCCGCGCCTGTTGTGCTCGCGGTCGTATCGCTGACATTCAGCAGTAAGCCACCCGCCGTCGTGCTCGACGCCGTCAGCGCCGCGCCCGCGCCCCCGTTCAGGGTCGAATTGCTGATGGTCGCGGTCGCACCGCTGCTCCCAACCAGGTTGATCCCGCCGCCATTGGTCTGCAGGTTGTCTATCGTCAAGTCTTCGGTAAAGCCGGTCGCACTCAACGCGGTTGGCCCGCTTGTGCTGATACCCGAAACGGTTACGCCACCAAAACTACCCACATCGACGCCCGCAATCGTCGGTCGCCCTCCTAAACCGCTGAGTGTCAAGACACTCGCAGCCGCATCACTCAATTGGACCGTCGCCGCGCCTGTATCGCCGCCGCCCACAAGCTGCTGCCGATCCGCGCCAAGCGTCAAAACCGATCCAATCGCCCCAGCCGCATCGACAACGATGAAGATATCACCTGCGCCCGCTTCGGCGTCAGCTTGTGCACCTGCAAATGTGCAGGCTGCAGCATCGGATGTGCAATCCCCGACTCCCAGATCCGCCGCAGCCACAAAATATGCGTTCAGCCCCTCACCCGAACCCACATCGGTCAATTGCGTGGCGGTAACGTTATCCACCTCTTCCAAATCGGTGAAAATCCAATCGCGCCGCTGCGCGCCACGAGTGATTTCCCGGTTCAGATCGGTCAAGCTGCGGTCCGAGCCGCCCCGTCGACCTCGCTGCCCCAATGGAATGTCCAGACGCATAAACGCAACAGTGTCGCGCCCCCGGCGGCTATCATCACGATGCTCCGCGCCGATGCTGAAACGTCCGCCGTCAATCCCGAAAGGATTGTCGAAATCGACCCCAAGCCCGATGGATCCACCCTCGAACCGGTCGCCATGCTCGCCGAAATTGTAATAGCCGCCGTTCAGTCGAAAAAGCGTGTCGTCCGATAGCGGGAATTTCAAGCTCGCGGCCAGATCGAGACCGGAATAGGAGCGCTCAACGCTGCTCCGAGTTCCGCTTTGGTTAACAATCTGGGTGCCTTGGACGATAACGCCGCTCAAGGCCTGATTGGTTAGGCTATTCGCATCTTCGCCAGAGAGATAATAATTTGCAAAAAGATCGAACCGTTCAGTGATCAGTTCGGCACCAAGCGATCCTTGAACATAGGTTTCATCGTTCTGCGATTCCAAAACATCAACAAACGCATTGAGACCAACTATTGCTTCGCGGCCAAACACGCCATTGCGCAGTATCTGACGATAGCCAATACCGACCGATCCTTGCCGCGCAGACCCGCTCCCGAACTGGCCGCGCAGATCAAAGAAAACCAGTGAGTTGTCATATTGAATCGCCGGGATAAAGAACCGCAAGCTGCCCGACTGCACACCGGAGGATGTGGTCTGAACGCCGCCAGACGCACGTGGCGCCCAACGCGGCACCATAGCAAGCCCCCGTTCACGCCGGACGTGGAGGGCTGCCCTTGCGACACAAGATAACGATCGACAACCGCCGTAGGCAGCGTCCGATCAAAGCCTTGCCCAACGGCCTGACCATGGGCTGTCAAAAACACCGTGAGAGATAAGAGGCCCGACCGGAGAATAGTGGACGACCGGAAACAAGCCAAAGAGGCGATCCGACGATGCTTCATATTAACAAACAATCCGACGCATTATCGGAACCCTGAACTCCCAAAAGGACGGATCGCCTTCGCGGTATATATCCCGACCTTAAACACTTCCCCTACGTCACGATAAGACCACTGAAAGGTTAACTATGCAAATGCTAACTGAATAACTGAATTCGAGTATCTCAATAATATCTCTCATGTTCCCGACTGAGACACGCTCGCGGGTCTGACTGGGTCTGACGGGTTGACCCCCTCGCGCATTTGACTTCTGATCTCGAATTAATGGCCAGATGTCCCCGACGCCGGGCCCATATGCGGGGACAAACGCGCCAATGTTGCCTAGTTTGGAGAAGACGATGCAGATCATTCGAACCCGCGATTTCCTGTCGGCACTGGCGCTTCTGGCATCGGTCGCGACCACGCCAAGCGCACTGGCTCAGGCCACCGGCGCCGCCGATGCTGCGCCGCAAGCGGTTGCCGATAGCTCCGGTTGGGGTGTGCAATGCAACAATACCGGCGACAGGTTGCAATGTGCGGCGCTGATGAATGTTGTGTCAGCAGGCGACGGCCAGCGGATTTTGAGCGTGTCGCTTCAAGAATCCGACGGGGACAACAACCCGACCTTGATCGTGCAACTGCCGCTAGGGCTGAACCTGCCGCGGGGCATCGATCTTAGTGTCGATGGCGGCACCGCTGAGACATATACGATCAATACCTGCCTTCAGACCGGGTGCTTTGTGGTCCAGGAGGCCGACCAATCGTTGATCGACCAGATGATCGCTGGCGAAACGCTCTCCGTCGTGATGGAGTCGAGCAGCGGTGACGAGACACAGCTTGACCTCTCGCTCACCGGGTTCTCCGTCGCGATAGACCGCCTGAACTAAGCCGCCGCCTTCGCCAGGAATGGAAACCTGGTTCTGGCGACCCTCTTTCGTACTACGTGGCACCCTCCGGCGTCGGCGCGGCGCTGCACGCGACCTATCAGGAGAGTTCTAGAAAGCTGATGCCCGCCAAGACAAGCGCCGCCAGAAACAGGGTCTCGGCAAAGATCAATACGATCGGCCCGGTACCCACTTGCAGGACATTTTTAAGATCGGTCTTCATACCAACCGCGGCGATCGCCGTCAGCAGCGCCCAACTGGACAGCGCGGCGAGAAAGCCGCCGATAGCAGGCGGGATCAGGCCAAAGGAGTTCAAAGTCGCGAGCGCCAAAAAGCCGAGAACGAAGCCGGGAATGATCGGTGGGCGATGACCATCTGTCTCGGCTTCGCTTTGGCGCCAGACAAGCGCGATGATAACCACGACCGGGGCCAGGAAAGACACTCGGATGAGCTTGACCAATGTCGAGGTCTCTCCAGCGGTGTCGGAGATCGAGAACCCTGCGCCGACCACTTGCGCCACATCGTGGACAGTGGCCCCAATAAACGCCCCGGCGGTGACATCGTCGAAGCCAAGGAAGTTGGTGAGGATCGGATAGACGATCATTGCAACGGTCGACAAGACCGTGACACCCAGAACGGTAAATAACAGATTTCGCTCGGACTTTTCATCCTTCGGCAAAACGGCCGCAATCGCCATGGCGGCCGACGCACCACAGATCGCCACAGCACCCGCTGTTAGAATGGCAAAGCGCGGCCCTTGGCCAATAAAGCGCGCCAGGACCACGCCGAAGATGATCGTCGCCACCGTGCCCAGAACCAAGAGGCCGATCATCCCCCAACCAAGCGACATCAGCATCTCCACGCTGATCCGCGCGCCTAGGATCGCAACGCCAAACCGCAAGACGGTGCGGGCGCCAAACGCAATCCCAGGGGCAGCTTGGCCAGATTCACCCAGAAAATTCAGCGCAATGCCGAAAAGCAGCGCCATCAACATCGCTGGCGCGCCGTAATGCTCGGCCACAAACTGCGCCGCCAAGGCGACCAAGGCGGCCACCAAAATGCCCGGCCATAGCGGCTTAATGCGCTCCCCCAAACTCTGGAGGAACGCAGGCAGGTTGTTTCCTGGGATCATTTTGACGCTTTCTTAGACCCGTTGTTGCGGACGCATATCGCTGGCGGAAATCCCCGCCACCGTGACGGGTTTTTTCATCGCGTCGCGGCGGAACGGCTCCCCAAGCTCTTGGTTCAGCACCACCTCGATAAAGGTGGTGACGCCCTCTGTCATCTGCTCTTTGACGGCAGTGTTCAGAACCTCGGTTAATTGCTCCATCGACGTGGCTTGCACGCCTTTCAAGCCGCAGCCCTTGGCGATCTCGGCGTAGTTCACACCCTCGTTCAACTCGGTGCCGACAAAATTATCCTCGAACCAGAGCGTGGTGTTCCGTTTTTCGGCCCCCCACTGGTAATTGCGGAAGATGATCATGGTGATCGGCGGCCAATCGCCCCGGCCACAGGCGGTCATCTCGTTCATCGAAATCCCGAATGCCCCGTCGCCTGCAAAGCCGATCACCGGCACATCCGGGCAGCCGATTTTCGCACCGAGGATCGCCGGCAGACCATAGCCACATGGCCCGAAGAGACCCGGAGCCAGATATTTGCGGCCTTTGTCGAAGCTCGGATAGGCGTTGCCGATGGCACAGTTGTTGCCGATATCGGACGAGATGATCGCGTCTTTCGGCATCGCCGACATGATCGCACGCCAGGCCTGGCGCGGGCTCATCCGGTCCGGCTGACGGTTGCGGGCGCGCTCGTTCCAGGTGACACCTTCGTCATTATCCTCCTCATGATCGAGCGAGGAGAGCTCCTGCGCCCACCGGGATTTGGTCATGGCGATTAAGTCTTTACGCTCTTTACGACCCTTGTCGCCCGCACCGGTGCCGAGTTTCTCCAGCAACTGCTCGGCCACGCGTTTGGCATCGCCTTGGATCGCCACATCGACTTTCTTCGTCAGGCCGATCCGGTCGGAGTTGATATCCACTTGGATGATCTTGGCCTCGGTCGGCCAGTAGTTGATGCCATAGCCCGGCAGCGTCGAGAACGGGTTCAAACGGTTGCCGAGCGCCAGAACCACATCAGCCTTCTGGATCAGCTCCATCGCGGCCTTGGAGCCGTTATAGCCAAGCGGGCCGACCGCCAGCGGATGGGAGCCAGGGAAGGCATCATTGTGCTGATAACCACAGGCCACGGGGGCATCGAGCGCTTCGGCCAGCTTCACACTGGCGTCGATCGCATCCGACAGGATCACACCGGCACCGTTCAGGATCACCGGGAACGCCGCTTCGCTCAGCAGTTTCGCCGCATCGGCCACGGCCTGTTCGCCGCCCTGCGGGCGTTCCAGACGGATGATCTGCGGCAGGTCGATATCGATCACTTGGGTCCAGTAATCGCGGGGGATGTTGATCTGCGCAGGCGCCGAGCCGCGCCAGGCCTTCTCGATCACCCGGTTCAGCACTTCGGCCATCCGCGAGGGGTCGCGCACCTCTTCCTGATAGCAGACCATATCCTCGAACAGTTTCATCTGTTCGATCTCTTGGAACCCGCCCTGCCCGATGGTCTTGTTGGCCGCCTGCGGCGTGACCAAGAGCATCGGCGTATGGTTCCAATAGGCCGTTTTCACCGGCGTCACGAAATTGGTGATGCCGGGCCCGTTCTGCGCAATCGCCATCGACATTTTGCCAGAGGCGCGGGTGTAGCCATCGGCGATCATCCCGCCGGAGGTTTCATGGGCGCAGTCCCAGAACTTGATCCCCGCCGCCGGGAACAGATCAGAGATCGGCATCATCGCCGAGCCGATGATCCCAAAGGCATTGTCGATCCCATGCATCTGTAAGACTTTCACAAATGCTTCTTCAGTGGTCATTTTCACTGGCGTATTCCTTCGCGTTTCGGGGTTAGGCGTGAACCGGGCGGGCGGCACCCGCCCGGCGATCTTCAAGGATCAGATCGGAGGCTTTCTCACCGATCATGATCGCAGGAGCGTTGGTGTTGCCCGAGACGATCTCGGGCATGATCGAACAATCGGCGACGCGGAGACCATTAATCCCGTGGACCCTGAGCCGCGCATCGACGACCGCGTCGTCGCCACTGCCCATCTTGCAGGTGCCCGTTGGGTGATAGATCGACACCGAGTTATTCCGTGCCCAATCAAGCGTGCCCTCATAATCGTCCATCTCAAGCGCAGCAGTGGGCCGGAACTCTTCGGCAATTTTGCTGTCGAGCGGCGCGTGCCGGGCGATTTTGCGCGCGATCTTGACGCCTTCAACGATGGTTCGGCAATCGGTCTCGGTCGCCAGATAGTTCGGGTGGATTTTCGGGTAGACGCCTGGATCATGCGAAGCCAAGCGGATCTCGCCCCGGCTCTCGGGACGCAACTGACAAACCGACATGGTGAAGGCCGAAAATGGGTGCACACCTTCGCCCGGGCTGTCCGCCGACCAGGGTTGAATGTGGAACTGAATATCCGGCGTCTCCACATGGTCGCTGGTGCGCAAGAACCCAGTGGCGAGGCTGGCTGCCATCGTCATCGGGCCGGAGCGGAACATGGCGTATTTCAGGGCAATACGCGCTTGGTTGAACAGGCTCCGAACCTCATCGTTTAGCGTCGGCTCATTGCATTTGAAAACCAAACGCGCTTGCAGATGGTCCTGGAGGTTCTTGCCCACGCCCGTCCTGTCGCGCAGAACATCGATCCCGTGCTCGCGCAACTGATCCGCCTCCCCGATGCCGGAACACATCAGGATTTGCGGAGAGCCAATGGCGCCAGAGGACAGGATGACCTCCGCATTGGCACGCACGATCTGTTCTGCGCCGGATTTGTCGCGATAGACCACACCGTGGCGCGGCCCTCTTCGATCAGAACCCGTTGCGTCTGCGCATGGGTCAAGATGGTCAGGTTCTGGCGCCCCCGCGCCGGTTTGAGAAACGCAACCGCGCTTGAGCAGCGGCGGCCCTTCTCGGCGGTCAGTTGGAAATAGCCGACGCCTTCTTGGGACGCGCCGTTGTAATCAGGATTGAAGGGATAGCCTGCCGTCTGCGCCGCCGCGACCCAGGCGTCGCAGATCGGCCGTTGCAACCGCATATTGGAAACCGCAAGCGTCCCTTGATCGCCATGGAACTCATCGGCACCGCGCTCTTGCTTCTCCGAACGTTTGAAAAGCGGCAAAACATCGTCCCAGCCCCAGCCCGGATTGCCCATTTGCCGCCAGCGGTCGTAATCCTCCGGCTGCCCTCTGACATAGAGCAACCCGTTCAGCGACGACGATCCGCCGAGCACCTTGCCGCGCGGCCAATCAAGCTGCCGTCCGTTCAAACCGGGGTCCGGTTCGGTGCGATAACACCAATCCACCGACGGGTTATGCATCGTCTTAAAATATCCGACCGGAATATGGATCCAGGGGTTCCAGTCGCGCCCGCCCGCCTCAAGCAACACCACTTTGATCGACGGATCGGCAGACAACCGATTCGCCAAAACACAGCCCGCAGAGCCCGCTCCGACAATCACATAATCTGCTGATATATCAGACATTTTTTGGGACTCCCTGCCTATCCTTTGCGCAGAAGAAAGATTTTCCTTGCCAGGGCGAACATAAAATGAGCAATATTGAGACCGCAAGTATCATTTTTGCGCAATAGGGAGGAAGAGGACATGAAGGCTGCAAAAGTCCTTCAGCAGATCTCGCGTCGGGATCTGCTCAAACTGACAAGTACATATGGGATGTCATCCGTTGTGATGGGGGCCGCCACGTTCACTGGTGCCATCACGCTGCCGTCGCTCGCGCGAGCGGTGGAATCGACCTATGAACGCCGCTATTCGCGTGAGCCCGAACATCAGCTCACCCTCGGGGCCTCCGGCTTCAATGCGCGCAACCTGCTGATTGAGCGGGCCGGTGTTCTGGAATTCGCCCGCGACCTTGAGGAGCGGACCGACGGGGCGATCCGGATCGAGTTTATCGGCGATAACCAGATCTGTGGCCAGTTGAACTGCCTGGAGAAAACCCAGCTTGGCGTGGTGGATATGTATGCCGCCTCGACCCAGAACTCCGCTGGCGCCGCGCCGTATCTGAACGTGCTGGATTATGCGTATATGTTCCGCTCACGCGCGGATCAGTATCATTTCCTCTACAGCCCAGACTCGATGCGCCTTCTGCGCGATCCACTGGAACAGCGCCATGGCGTGAAGTTCCTGTTCAGCCACGCAGAGCTGCGCGGCATCCAGCTTGGTCAGTCTTTTGCCGACCGCCCAACGGTGACGTCACTGGAAGAGCTCTTCGGCACGCGGAACCGGGTCACCGGCACGCAGCTTGGCCGGATCGCCATGCAGCTTCTGAACCTGAACCCGACACCGATTGCCTGGGAAGAGACCCTCGATGGTCTGCGCCAAGGCCTGATCGACGGGGCAGAGACATGGGCCTCGGCCGTGGCGTACGCCAACATGTCGCCGGTGGTTAGCCAGTCGGTCGATCTGAAATTCTTCTGCGGCACCGAGCATACCGGCATGTCGGCGGAGAAATTCGACGCGATGTCCGGCGAGCTGCAAGATGCGATCATGGAATCCGCCTATCTGGCGCAGGTCCATGTGCAGGCGGCCAACGAGGCCGCGCTGGTCAACACCGTCGGCTTCTCCGATCCGGTGCTGCCCGGCACGATCTTCGCCGAAAACGATGTGCGTCCGGCCTTCTTGCCCGACGATCAGATCCGGATGGCCGAAGAGATGTGCTCGCCCGAGTTCAACCCAGAACCCTGGGCACAGTGGCGTGAGCGTCTCAACGGTTGGGCGGGTGGCATCGACACCTACCAGGAAATCTACGACATCGCGCGGCAGATCCCGGCAGATACCCGCGCCGAAAATGTCGAGCCGCGGCGCTGGTGGCGCACGGCCTGATCCTGGCCTAACATCGCAATATGGGAGGGCGGTCCGCGCCGCCCTCCTGACCAAGAAACGGCCTCCCGCACAAAATGAGGCGGCCGATCTAAGATTAAACGTGTCAAAAGGGAGGGGCCGCAGATGGCTGACTGGTTTGCCGGCGCAGGCGACATATTCTCAGCGTTTTTTGCCAATGATGCCTGGATGATCCGCCAAGCGCTGCGGACGCCCGCGGCTTGGCCCGTTGGGCTCTTGGCCACCTTGCTCGGTGGCCTGATCTTCTATCTGCTCTATCGCTTTATCCCTTGGGTCGAGCGCAAGCTGGAACCCACCATCATGGTGACCTCCTATTTGATGATCGGCGCGATCATCTTTGTCGAGGTGATCCGCCGCTTCACCATCGGCGAGCAGGCACCCTGGTCCACCACGATCCCGCCCTTTCTGTTCCTGATCATGACCTGGGTCGGCTGCAGCTATAACGTCAAACTGCGCACCCATCTGGCCTTTGCCGAATTCCGCTCAGCGATGCCGCGCGCGGGACAATTCGCGGCGCTGACAATGGATGCCCTGCTCTGGATCGGCTTCTCCTGGGTCGTTCTGGTGACGTCGTCCCGCCTGGTTGCGAACTCCGCGTCGAATTTCCAGATCATGCTGGGCACCGACAATATCCTGCAATGGTGGTTCCTAGTCTCGGTTCCACTCAGCTTTCTGATGCTGGTCGGTCGGGTGATCGAGAACTGGCTCATCGATCTCAAGAACTTTCGAGAGGGCAACACCCTTATCGAGCAAGCCGTGATTGGAGCCGATTGATATGAGTGACGGAACCATCATCACACTGATCTCCATTGGGGTCACAATCCTCTTCATGTTGGGCACGCCGGTCTTTCTGGTGATTGGCTATTGGGTCATTGGCATGTCCTTCGTCCTTGGCCTGCCTCTCGACAATATCGGCGCGGCGCTGTCGGACGTGTTTACCGACGGCTTCGCGCTTCTCGCCATGCCGCTCTTCATCCTGACCGGTGATTTGATCAACCGCTCTGGCATCGCGCGACGGCTCTCGGATTTCGCCTATGCTTGCCTCGGTTGGATCCGGGGCGGGCTTGCCATGGCCGCGCTCGGCGCCTGCGGGCTCTTCGCGGCCATCTCGGGGTCGAACTCGGCCACCACGGCCACGATCGGCTCCATGTTGCATCCCGAAATGGTCAAAGGCGGCTATGACGAGCGCTTTTCAGCGGCGACCGCCGCTGCGGGCGGCACCGTGGGCATTATCATCCCGCCGTCGATCATCTTCATTGTCTATGGTTTCCTTCTGAACCTCCCAATCTCGGATCTCTTCGTGGCCGGGATCATCCCAGGGTCGCTGATGGTTCTGGCGATGATGCTCGCCTGCTTCATCATCTGCTTCATGAATGGCTGGGGCTATCTGATCCCGCTCAGCCCGCTGCGTGTTCTGAAAACCGGCGTCGGCGCCTGGCTCGGCTTCTTCGCCATCGGCCTAGTGCTTTGGGGCATCTATACCGGCAAGTTCTCCCCGACCGAGGCGGCAGGTGTGACCGTTGGGTTCTGTGTGTTGGTGGGCTTCATCTGCTTGCCGCTCCACAAACTGATGGGCAGCACCGAGGCACGACCGGTTGAAAACCGCTCCACCGTCGAAATGCTGGTCGTGCAAGGCTTCCAGCCCGCTTGAACTGCCCTCGATCACCATGCGCTCGTCGCAGATCACCGGCATCCTCGCACCGCTGATCGCTGTCTCGGTTGTGATGCAGCAGATTCTGTCGGTCCTCGGCGCGCAACAGATCATCGGCGATTTCGTGACGTCGATGGGCGGCTATTACGCGATCTTGTTCACTGCCATGGCGATTGTGTTTGTCTGCGGCATGGTGCTGGAAAGCTTGCCGGTGACGATCATCCTCGCCCCGATCCTGGCCCCCATCGCCCATTCCGTCGGCGTGGAGCCAGTGCAATTCGCGGTGATCTTCCTCGTCGGCGCGTCGATCGGCTTCATCACGCCACCTTACGGGCTCAACCTCTATGTCGCGTCCGGCGTTACAGGCGTGCCATATTTCCGATTGCTCCGTTACACTTGGCCTTATCTCGTCGCGCTGATTACCGTATGGATCATCGTGGCCCTGGTGCCATCGCTATCAACGGTGCTACTGCCGGGGATCTAAGACGAAGAGGCGAAAATGGACGGCGACAGCCCGCGCGACACGATACCGACCAATCTGAGGCTTCTGATGGTCTTGGAAGAGGTGGCGAAAGCCGGGGTTCCGGTAACGCCGACCGAGGTGAATGCCGCGCTGGAACTGCCCAAACCGACGATCCATCGCCTCTTCGCAACACTTGAAGAGGAAGGGTTCCTGCAACGCGACATGGACGGGCGGACCTATTCGCCCGGCCCAAGGGTCCGGACCCTGGCAGGCGGCATCCTCTCATCTCTGCGTATTCGGACGGCGCGGCAGGCTATCCTCAAACGGCTTAGCAAGGAGATCGGCGAGACCTGCAACATCGCGCTCCCAGACCGCGATGCGATGATCTATCTGGAGCGGGTCGAGACCGAATGGCCACTCCGCATTCAGTTGCCGCAAGGCACGCGCGTGCCGTTTCACTGCACCGCAAGCGGCAAGATGTATCTCAGCTCGCTGGCCAGCAACCACTTCCGGCGTTTCATCAATGCCAGCGACCTGACCCAACACACACCGAATTCCATCAGCGACCCCGCGACCCTGCGCCGAGAGATCAACCAAGTTCGGCAACAGGGATACGCGCTCGACCGAGAAGAGTTCATGACCGATATGATCGCGCTCGCGGTGCCGATTCTGGATACCAATGAGCGGCTGATGGCGACGCTGTCCTTCCACGCCCCCCGGCAGCGGTTCGATATCGACAAAGCCCTGACCTATATCGACGCGCTTCGCGAAGCCTCGCAAGAGCTGTCGCTCCTGGTGAAAACACCACTCGACGATAGCGGATCATAGTCCGGCCTACGCCTATCACTTCCGCTCGGGTGGCGATCGCGTTTTGGCCGGAACGCCACCGATCGAGGCCAGCAAAGACTTCAGCCCGCCAGGTCAATCGACCATTGCTGCTCCACCAGATCGACGCCAAACGATGTCACAGGCACCGCGCTGTCGAGAGAGAACCCGTTTTTGCGGTAAAGCGCACAAGCCGCTTCGTGGCTCTCATGGGTCCAGAGCACCATCCGCCGATACCCCGTTTCGCGCGCATAGCTCATGCAGGTGTCCAGCAAGCGTTGGCCCAAGCCCAGCCCCCGCGCCTCGGGTAACAATAGGAACATCCGAAGCTTCGCCAGGCCCGGTTCCGGCCCTTTCACGCAGAAGATCGAGCCCAATCGCGCCCCATCCTGCCAGGCGATCCATCCACGCTCGTATGCCGGGTCGCGATGCCGGATGAAATCGGCCAGGATCTCGGCGACCAGCGCCTCGAAACTGGCGTCAAACCCTTCATCACGCGCGTAAAGAACGCCATGCTGCTCAACCAACCAACCCGCATCGCCAATCGCTAAATCGCGCAGCTCCACCTCGGGCGCAGGCGCCGATTGCCGGGCTAGGCTCGCCTCGACCGCCTCCATCCGCGCCACCAGTTGGGCCAGTTCCGCCTCTGGCATCCCGTCGACCCAGCTTTCGATCTGCGCCCGAGACAGCGCCGTCAGCTCCGCCGCCCGGATCAGGCCATCGCGGGTCAGCCCCAGGATGTGGGCCCGGCCGTCCTGCGGATGTCGCGTCTTTTCCACCAAGCCGGATTTGCTCAACCGGCTCAGCAACCGGCTCAGATACCCCTCATTCAGGCCGAGATGCTGCGACAGCGCACCGGCGGTCCAGCCGATCCCGTCTGCCAGCTCAAAAATGACGCGAGCTTCTGCCAAACTGAGCCCCGCTTCCAAATACCCCTGGCGCAGGAGGCCCAAACGGCGTGTATGGGCCCGATTAAAGGCTCGGATTCGGTCGATCTCATCCATCACGGCGCTCCATTAACTTGCTTAAGGCAAGCATTTGCCTCTTGCCCGGGATTCGACAAGGGGCTACCTGGAGCGCCGCACCCAAGCGCGGAGACCCGCTCATGAGCATCAATAAAGAAAGCGACCTGGCCGCGAATTTGCAGATCGGCCCGACCAGTTTGGGCATGGTCCGCATCTATGTGGAGGCCGAGGGGATCGATCTGCCGTTGGATTTCGACCCGGAAGAGGCGCTCGAAATCGCCGACGAACTCCGTGCCGCCGCCGAAGCCGCCAGAAAGATGGCCAAATAGGCCAAGCACCGACTTGATCCCCGTCAAGGTGGAGAGAAAAGGCTGCGCCTAGGTTGCCGAGATGGATCTCGCGCTGACCTTTCTCACCCTGGGCGGTCTGTTTCTGGCCGGTCTTGCCGCCGATGAAATCGGCCGACGCACCCGCCTGCCCCGCGTCACACTGCTTTTGGCGGTCGGGTTGATCGCTGGACGCTCCGGTTTCGACCTGATCCCGCGCGAATTCGAGGCGCTGTTCGAGTTTCTCTCCGTCACCGCGTTGACCATGGTCGCCTTTGTCATGGGCAACGCCTTCACCGCCCAGAAAATGTTGCAAAACGGCCGGGTGATCCTTTGGGTCTCCGGCGCAATCGTGACGGCGACCCTCATTATCGTTGGCGGCGGGTTGATCTGGGCCGGGCTGGCACCAGCGACGGCACTGATCCTGGCCTCCATCGCCACCGCAACGGCACCCGCCGCGACGCAAGACATCATCCACCAATCCGGCCAAACCGGCCCCTTCCCAGACACGCTCAAGGGTATCGTGGCCGTAGATGACGCCTGGGGATTGATCGTCTTCAGCTTCATCCTTGTCTTCGCGGCACAATGGACCGGGCAGAGCAGCGATGGCATCCTTCTGGGGGCCGCGCGGGAGACCTTGGGCGCGCTGGCGCTCGGCGCAGCTCTTGGCCTGCCTGCCGCCTATCTAACCGGCCGTCTGAAACGCGGCGAACCACAACAGACCGAGGCGCTTGGCCTGGTGTGCCTGACCGCTGGTCTCGCGATCTGGTTCCATGTGTCCTTCTTGCTGGCCGGAATGGTGGCCGGTGCCATCGTTGCCAACCGCGCCCGGCATCATGAACGCGCCTTTCATGAGATCGAAAACCTGCAATGGCCCTTCATGCTGTTGTTTTTCATCTTGGCGGGCGCATCGCTGGAACTGGGCATGCTGGTCGAAATCGGCGCGCTTGGCGCGGCCTATGTGGTGTTGCGCATCGTGGCGCGCATCCTCGGCGGCTGGCTCGGGGCGAAACTGGGCGGTGCGGCGCGGGCGCAGCGGCCATGGTTCGGGGTCGCCCTTATGCCGCAAGCCGGCGTGGCGGTCGGCATGGCGCTGGTGGCCTCCGAGACATTCCCAGAGCTTGCCCCGGTGATCATGACCTTGACGGTCGGCACAACGGTGGTGTTCGAACTGCTTGGCCCGCCACTGACCCTTTTGGCGCTAAACCGGGTTGAGCGCAGCAAGACCTCAGTCAGATAACCCCGTCCGGGTCGCGCATCCCCTGCAAGCGCAGCGCGGCGTGACGCGCAAATCTCTGGGTCAGCGCCTTGCGCCGCGCCCCCGCAAGCTTGGTTTCCGGCCCGAAGCGCAAAATCTCGGCATCATAGGCATCGGCAATGATCAACCCCGTGCCCTCGGGCAGCAAATCCGTCGGAAATGCCTCATCCACAGCCCAGAAATATCGGTCCGCCCAATCGAGATAGCCTTCCCATTTCCCGTCCGAGGTGAAATCCGCGCGGGAGGATTTGCACTCCACCACCCAAAGCTCCCCCTTCGGCCCAAGCGCCATCACATCCACCCGCTTGCCGCGCTCCGGCGTGAATTCTTCCAGCACCGCGAAATCATGGGTTCTGAGGTGGCGGCAGACGCCCCGCGCCAGAAGCTGGCCAGGGCGAAGCGTTGGAGAGGTGTGATCGTCGGGCATGAGTCAAACATGAACAATACGTGAACAAAAATCAAGCAAGATAGCCCTTGACATAATACCATTCGGTTTCATAATTGCGAAACCAAATGGTATTACTTTGAAGGTATAGATGACCGTCAATCCACAACCCGCCTTCCGCGCCCTCGCCGATCCGACCCGGCGCGACATCCTTGCGCTTCTTAAAACACGGGAGATGACCATCGGCGCCGTGGCCGAACGCTTCGACATGACTCGCCCGGCGATCAAGAAGCACCTGAGCATTCTGGAGGCTGGCGATTTGATCACCATCACGCCCAGGGGGCGCGAGCGGATCAACGCCATCAACCCTGACGGCTTTCGCGCCGTACACAGCTGGCTCGAGATTTTCGATGCCTTCTGGGACGACCGGCTCGCGGCCCTCAAATCAGCTGTTGAAAAGGACCAACATCAATGAGCACCCACAAAATTGAGAAAACCCTGATCCTCGCCGCCCCGCCCGCCGATGTCTGGACCTTTCTGACGGACCCGGAGAAATTGGCGATCTGGTTCCACCGGCCCGAGGCGGCGCTTGATCAACCCGGCCCTTTCGCGATGGGCGGCAGCGATGGCGACCCGCTCTGTTGGGGCGAGGTGCAGGAGGCCGAGGCGCCAAACCGGCTCCGCTATCGCTTCACCGCGCGACCGATGGACGGGTTGATGACCGATGTGACCTGGACACTGACGGCCGTAGAGGCCGGCACAAGACTGCATTTGTTGCATGAAGGCATCCCGCAGGGCGCGGCGTCCTTTGGGCTACTCACCGCCTTTGACAGCGGATGGGACGATCACTTGGTCCGATTCCGCAAAGCGATGTCATCGGACGCCTAGCCCCTTGCCCAAGCCCGCCCGTAGGCTTATCTGCCTCAGCAGGCGGGCACTGCTCTTCGCGTCATATGGGGCACGATTCCGGTGGCCTTACACATCTCCGAGGGAGCTGGCTCTGTGCGGATCCTGGTCCGTTTACCTGGCGCCCACCTGTATTAACAGGTCCTCGGGAATGAAAACCCCGACGGTTGTCGTGGTCCCGTCTACCTCCAACGCAAAACGCCAGCCCGATACGGCTGGCGTTTTGCGTTTGATCCCGTGGAATAGCTCAGCGGCGCTCGTCCACCCGCACCGGGATCGCGACATGATCCAGAACCGGCAGGTCATCACGTTTGCCGCCGTCCTCATCGTCGTTTTCTTCACCCATCGACATGATCTTATAGCCGATCTGCACCGACCCGAAGGTGATCGTGCAGAACACCACCAGCATCAGAACCGCAATTGGCCCCTCGCTTGTGTGCGTCACCAGATGCCAGAGATTAGCGACATTGAACCAAAGCAGCATCCCCACAAAGGCCAAGGCGACCAGGAAACCATAAAACGCATGGCGCAGGATGAGACGGATATGATCGGGCATAAGCAAGACTCGCGGTTCAACAGCAGCTACCGATCAACATAGTGGCCCGCCTAACAAGGGCAAAGGAAATTCCTAAACCTGCGGTCATTGGGCACGTCTCCGCGATCTGTCGCAATTCTTTCACACGGCTCCTGCACATCAATATCGCCGCCCAGCCTATCGCCAAAGCGGATTCAATAGCTCAACCCTATGGGAGCAATATCATGAAACTTGGTTATCTCGGCGCCTCCGCCATCGCACTCTCTTTGGGCCTCAGCGCCCCTGCCGCCGCCCAGGAAACCGGCAATGTCATCTTCTTTCACCCCGATGGCTCGGGTGTGAACCACTGGCTCGCCGCGCGGATGCATACCGTCGGCCCCGATGGCGAACTGAACTGGGACCGTCTGCCGGGCCTCGGCGTCTATACCGGCCATATGGCCGACCGCGTCACCGGAACCTCCCATGGCGGGGCCACGGTGCATGCTTACGGCGTAAAGGTCATCGGGGACAGCTTCGGCCTGAACGGCACCGAAGAGATCACCGCCGCTTCTGGGCAGCAGATGTCGATCGCTGAGGAAGCTCTGGCCGCTGGCCGCGCCGTGGCTCTGGTGCAAACCGGCCATATCGCCGAGCCGGGCACCGCGGCCTTCGTCGCCTCCAATGAGAGTCGCGGCAACACACATGAGATCGCCGCCTCGGTGATTGAGTCGGGTGCTCAGGTGATCATGGCCGGCGGCGAGCGTTTCCTGCTGCCCGAAGGCACGGAAGGCCGCCACGGCATGGGGCAGCGCACCGATGGCGTCAACCTGATCGCACGCGCCGAAGAGCTTGGCTATACCATAGTCTATGACCGCGACGAGCTGATGGCGCTGAAAACCGAAACCACCGATATGGTGCTCGGCGTCTTCGCCCATAACCACACGTTCAACGACCAGGAATGGATCCGCAACGAGATCGACGGCGTGCCGACCTACTGGCCCGACGCGCCGACCATCGCGGAAATGAGCAACGTCGCCCTGGCGATCATCAGCCGCGATGAAGACGGGTTCTTTGCGGTGATCGAAGAGGAAGGCACCGACAATATCGCCAACAACATGAACGCCGCAGGCACGTTAGAAGCGCTGGCCCGCGCCGACGAAGCCACCGGCGTGATGCTCGACTTCCTCGACCAGAACCCCGACACGCTTCTGGTGATGGCGGCGGATTCCGATGCGGGCGGCTTGCAGGTGGTTCATGCCGATGAACCCGGCATGCTTGATGCCTCAACCCGTGGCGGCGGCATCCTGCATGGCGTCGAAGGGCAGTTCGGCAACGCGTTCATCACACCTGCGGATGCCAATGGGGTTCAGCACCCCTTCGGGATCGGTTGGGTCGGCTATAACGACGTGGCCGGCGGCATCCTCGTCCGCACCGCCGGGTTCAACTATGACCTAGTGGAACCGCTGATGGACTCGACCGATGTCTACACGCTGATGTACCGGACGCTGTTCCAAGTCCCGATCGACTGATCCGAGACGCAAAAACTCCTAGGGCCGCGCGGGACACCGGGCGGCCCTTTTCGCACGCATCCCGGGCCAACCCCCTAACGCCGCGCCGCGCGCCTAAGGGCGAACCACACGAGCAGCACCGCATAGAGCACCGCAAACATCCAGATCAAACCAAGATAGAGCGCCGGCCCACCAACAGACTGCGTCACGAAGAGAATATGCACGAGGCAGAGCAGAACCGTAGCCGCAGTGAACAACACACAGGCAGAGGTCAAAGGATGATCGGGCAAGCCCCTGAGCCAAGCAATCACATGCCCGGGCCGGGTCCGGGGCAACGCTTTTGCCCGGGTGAGAGCCCGTTTGACATCCGCCTTCACGCCGTCGAAATCCCACAGCGCCAGCGCGCCGAAGATGATGCTAAGCCGCAGCAACAGATGCACATAGGCGAAGGTCCCGGTTTTGGGCGTGTCATGGCCGGTCACCATCATCACACTGGAGAACACAGTGAACAGCGCAAACCCCATGCTGAGGTCTACGAAGGTATCATCATCGCCCACCAACCAGCGATAGGCGGCTTTGATGCGTTTCCATGCTCCGGTCATCGGCAAGGCCTCGGCAACTGCAACGGTCCCATTCATATGGGGGTCCTTTTGCCCTGTGGAACGGCTGGACGCCCGGCGGGATGCTTTGTCGCGACCTCGGGCCCGTAGCCGCGATGCTCAGAACGCCTCGGGCTTCGCCTCGCGCGCCATATGATCCAGCACCGCATTCACGAATTTCGGCTCGCGCCCTTCGGGGAAAAACGCCCGCGCGACGTCGACGAATTCGGTGATCACGACTCTAGGCGGGGCTGCGCCCTCGACCAATTCCGCCCCGGCGGCCCGGAACAGGGCCCGCAAGGTCGGGTCAATCCGGTCAATCGGCCATTTGGCCACCAGCGCCCGGTCGGTCATCTGGTCGATCTTGGCCTGCCAAACCACCGCGTCATCCAACAGCTTGCGGAACAAATCCACATCGCCCTCGGCCATCGCGTCGCCTTCGATCTCTTCGCCGAACCGAAAGGTCTCAAATTCTTTCCGCACCAGATCGGCGCTCTGGCCGGAATGCTCCATCTGAAACAGCGCTTGCACGGCATAAAGCCGCGCCGCGGATTTCATCTGGCGTTTTTCGTCTCGGCTTGGCCCGGTCGGGCGGGGGTCTGTCATGCGGTCGTGGGCCCTTTGCTGTCGCCCGCGATCTGAATGCTCTCACCGCGCGGCTTGAATCCGACGCCGCCTTTAGGCTTCCCATAGCCCCGCGTCAACGCGATGAGGTGCAGCGCCGCCGCCGCCGCACCGCCGCCTTTGTTCATTTGCGCCGGATCGGCGCGCACAGCCGCCTGTTCGTGGCTTTCCACCGTCAGGATGCAATTGCCGATACAGGCCCCGGCCATCCCCAACATCGTCACGCCCCGGTTCGATTCCTCGCACACCGTGTCGTAATGCGTCGTCTCGCCCCGAATGACGCAGCCAAGCGCCACATAGCCATCGAAATTCGACTGCCGATGCGCGATGCCGATGGCGACCGGGATTTCCAGCGCGCCCGGCACCTCGACCACCTCATGGTCGGCACCCGCGGCCTCCAGCGTGGCTTTCGCGCCGGCCAATTGCCCGTCCGCGATGTCCTTGTAATAGGGCGCCATGACGATCAGCACTTTCACCGGCGCGTCAAACTCCGGCAGCGGCAATTCGTAATGCGACGGGCCTGCCATCATCCGATCTCCGAGATTTTGCGTGTGCCGATAATGTTCAAGCCATAGGCCTCAAGCCCCACCACTTTCGGTTGTGGCGAGTTGGTCAGAAGCACCATATCCGACAGGCCAAGCGAGGAGAGGATCTGCGCCCCAAGCCCGTATTGCCGCAACGTCTGCGGCGAGACCTCATGCTCCGCGGTCAGCTTCATATGCAAATCGCGCAACAGCACCAAAACGCCCCTGCCCTCCTCGGCAATCAGCGTCATGGCATCGCCAAACTCCCCCGCCCGCCCGGTGCCGCCGGTGCCAATCACATCCAGCATCGGGTCAAGCGCATGCATCCGCACCAAGACCGGATCGGGCGTCGCGATGTCGCCTTTGATCAGCACGATATGCTCCGCGCCTTGCGTCTCGTCGGTGTAAATCCGAAGCGTCCACTCGCCGCCGAACTCGCTTTCGATGGTCTGTTCCTGGCGCACCTTCACCAGGTTGTCGTGACGGCGGCGATAGGCGATCAGATCGCTGATCGTGCCGATTTTCAGATTGTGCCGCTGCGCAAACGCCACCAGATCGGGCAGCCGCGCCATCGATCCGTCTTCATTCATGATCTCGCAGATCACGCCAGAGGGTTCAGCCCCGCGAGCCGGGAGATATCCACCGCCGCCTCGGTATGCCCCGCACGCACTAGCACGCCGCCTTCGCGGGCGCGGAGCGGGAAGACATGGCCCGGCGTCGCGATATCGCTTGCGCCTTTGCCGGAATCGATCGCCACAGCCACGGTGCGAGCCCGGTCATGGGCCGAAATCCCGGTCGACACACCTTCGCGCGCCTCAATCGAAATCGTGAAAGCCGTCTCATGGCGGGACGAGTTGTAAGACGACATCAGCGGCAGGCCGAGCGCATCAATCCGCTCGCCGGGCAGCGACAGGCAAATCAGCCCGCGCCCATGGGTCGCCATGAAATTGATCGCCTCCGGCGTCGCCATCTGCGCCGGGATCACCAGATCGCCTTCATTCTCCCGATCCTCGTGATCGACCAGAATGAACATCCGCCCATTGCGCGCATCTTCGATGATCTCTTCGACCGAAGATACCGCATCGGACCAATCCTGCTCTACAGGGCCGGGCTGTTCGAATGGGATGGGGTCAGACATGCACGTTCCTCCAAGTTGAGGCTCAGATACCCCAGGGGCGGCCACCTTACCAGGGGCCGATCCGGCAAAACACCCGTCGGACACGACGTCACAACCTGGTTTGCGTCCCTAAGCGGCGGGCTGAAAGAACCGATCCGCGGCCAGGATGCCCGCCATCTGCCCGGCGCCGCACCATTCGCGTTCCACGCTTGTCGCAGCCACCAAGACCACGCCATCGGCGGGCAAGTTGCTCTCGCGAAGCGTCGCCTTGATCCGATCTCGCATGGCCGCCCAGCTTTCGGTGAAACCGGGCGCCGGGGCCGTCATGTCGATCAGACCGGGATTGGCGGCTAGAACCGCCTCGGGATGCGACGGCCCATAGACCGCGACCACCCGCTCCGCCGCGCCATCCAGCCCGGCCAACCGGCCTTGCAACCGTTCCGGCACCGCGATCCGCTGTGGCCGCAGCTCCAAGGCGTTTCCTGAGAAGAGAAAGCGACGATATCCCGCCCCGAGGTCGCGCGGATCTTGGCATAGGTTTTGTAATCCAGCCCTAAGCGTTTGGCCCGCGCCACGCGGATGCGCACGATCTGCAGCGGCAGGTTCGGCAACAACTCTTTGCGTGCCTTGCCCCAGGCGTGTTTGCGGAACCCGAAACCCGGTTCCATCGATGGCCCGCCATTATGACCCAATCCGCTCATCGCGCCGTCTCCTCGCTCATCCATCCCACTGCAATACGCGCCGCATCCAGCGCTTCGGCTTCCTCTGCAAACGGCCCATGTGGCGTATCCAGCCGCCGCCAGCCATGGGCGTCTTCCGGATCGCGGCGGCATTCCGACCAGAAAAACCCGGCCTCAGCCTGCAGAATATCGACACATCGCTGTTCGCTCCAATCATTGATCGAACGTGTGACGACCGGTTTCACCCGCCCCACTCCTGCAGCCGCGCGACATAGCGGGCCAGTGTGTCGATCTCCAAATTGATCTGGTCGCCCACCGCCGCATCGCCCCAGGTCGTGACCTCTTTGGTATGCGGGATCACGTTGATGCCAAACTCCGCGCCGTCCACCTCATTCACGGTCAGTGAGGTGCCGTTCAACGCCACCGAGCCTTTCGGCGCGATGAATTTCGCCAAGCCCTCCGGCGCGCGGAAGGTCAACCGGGTGCTGTCGCCCTCATCCGCCATCCCCACCAGTTCGGCTACACCATCCACATGGCCGCTGACGATATGGCCGCCCAACTCATCGCCGACTTTCAAGGACCGCTCCAGATTGATCCGCTGCCCCTCGGCCCAGGCGCCGATATTGGTTTTGGACACCGTCTCGGCAGAGATATCCACGTCGAACCAGCCTTCGCCAAGCGCCACCGCCGTCAGGCAAACCCCATCGCAGCAGATCGAGGCACCCAGATCGATCCCGGCCGTGTCATAGCTGGTGCCGATCCGCGCTCTGAGATCGCCACGATGCTCCAGCGCCTGAACGGTTCCGATATCGGTGATGATGCCCGTGAACATACGCGCCCTCCATTTCCCTTTTTTCACCTAACGGGCGCGGGCACCGGCGGCAAGCCATGGCCGCCTTAATCCAGACCAAAACCCGCCCTCATCAGGCCAGACCGCTATGCAACTCTGTTTCAACACGATAAGCGGTATCAGAGCATTTGCTCGGGGAAAGTGACTGTTGCACAAGGTTTTTCTGTTCTTGCAAGGCCCACATGGGCCGTTCTTCCACCGGCTTGGCAGGATGCTGCGTGCCGCGGGGTCGGATGTCTGGCGCGTCGGCTTCAACCAAGGCGACAGCGCGTTCTGGCATCACCGGGAGAGCTATATCGCCTATACCGGCACGGTCGAGGACTGGCCCGATCATTTGCAAAGCCTGATCGCGGACAAAGGCGTGACCGATCTGGTGCTTTATGGCGATACCCGACCGATCCACTCCGAAGCCGTGACCATCGCCAAAGCGCGCGGCCTGACCGTGCATGTCTTCGAGGAAGGGTATCTCCGCCCCTATTGGATCACCTATGAACGCGGCGGCGCGAACGGGCATTCGCGGCTGATGAGCACCTCGGTAGCCCAAATGCGCAAAGCTCTGAAACGGCTTGATCTGGATTTGCCCGACACGCCGTCAAAATGGGGAGATATGCGGCAGCATATCTTCTATGGCGCGCTCTACCATTGGTTCGTGATGTTCCTGAATATGCGTTATCGGCATTTCCGTCCGCATCGCAACATCACCGTGGGCCGCGAGCTTTGGCTCTATCTGCGCCGGATCACATTTATGCCATTTCTCTGGTTCGATCGGGTGCAAGCCACCTGGCGGATCAAGACCGGCGGCTTTCCCTATCACCTTGCGCTGTTGCAACTCGAACATGATGCAAGCTTCCGTGACCATGGGCCGTTTGACACGATGGCCGATTTCCTCGCGGTCCTGATAGAAGGCTTTGCCGAAGGTGCCCCAGCGCATCACCACCTGGTTTTCAAGGCCCACCCGCTTGAGGATGGCCGCGTGCCGATCCGGCAAGACATCCGCCGCCTTGCTGCCAAACATGGGGTGACCGACCGTGTGCACTATGTCCGTGGCGGCAAACTGGCCCGGCTCTTGAACGATGCCCGCAGCGCGGTGACGGTGAACTCGACCGCCGCGCAGCAGGCGCTTTGGCGCGGCCTCCCCCTGAAAGCTTTTGGCACGGCGGTTTATCTGAAGCCCGAGTTTGTCTCGACGCAGACGATGGAGGCGTTTTTCACCAATCCAAACCGCCCCGACAGTCGCGCCTATCGCGATTATCGCCACTACCTTCTGGAAACCTCGCAGATCACCGGCAGCTTCTATTCATCGCGCGGACGGCGACAGCTCCTCCGCCAAGTGGTCGATATGATGCTCTCACCGGAAGACCCCTACGATGCGCTCGATGCGGGCCGACCGGCCCCACGGCAACACCTGCAAGTCGTGAAATAAACCAAACACTAGCGCGGTTTGCGCAGATAAGCTAAAGTGACAAAAAAATAAACTGAGGCAGTTTCAGGCAATAAGGAGCCAAACCTGTGAAATCACTGGCTTCCCGAGGGGCGCGCTTGGTCGCGCTATCGCTCGTTGTATCCATAGTTGCGTCTTGTGGCTTGCCGCGATCCGGCCCGACACGGAATGAGATTTTTGCCGGATCGGTGCAGCGCGAAGGCGATGCCTTTGTTGTTGAGGTGAACCAACGCGTCATCGCCGCCACGGCGGTGGTCCCCGCGCTTGGCTTCAGCGAGGCGTTTCAGAACGCGGGCACCGTATCGACTGAGGTTATCCGGCCCGGCGATGTGTTAGATCTCACCATCTATGAAAACGTCGAAGACGGGCTTTTGGCCGGCGCCGGATCGAATGCCGCAACAATCAGCGAGGTGACGGTCGACAGTTCCGGATTTATCTTTGTCCCCTATGCGGGCCGTATCCGGGCGGCGGGCAATACGCCCAATCAGCTGCGTGAAATCCTCACCCGCAATCTCGATGAACAAACCCCCGATCCACAAGTGCTCATCCGCCGCGCGGCGGGCGATGGGGCCACGGTATCGGTCGCGGGCGGCGTCGGTGGCCAAGGCATCTATCCTATCGAACGCCCAACGCGCACGCTGACCGGTATGTTGTCTGCCGCGGGCGGCATCTCCGTCGAGCCCGATATCGCGCAAATCACCGTTGTTCGAGGTGCCCATACCGGCACGATCTGGTTCGAAGACCTCTATTCAAACCCGCAATTCGATATCTCCATGCGGGGCGGTGACCGCATTCTGGTCGAGGAAGACGGCCGAAGCTTCACCTCGCTTGGCGCCACGGGGCAGCAAGCCCGCGTTCCCTTCGACAGCCAGACGATCTCGGCCATCGAGGCCATTGCAACCGTCGGCGGGCTGAACACCAGCCTCGCTGATCCGACCGGCGTGTTTGTGCTCCGCAATGAACCCGAAGAGATTGCCAGCCAAGTGCTTGGTCGGAGCGATCTGATCGGGGCGCAGCGTATGATCTATGTGCTGGACCTGACCGCGCCGACCGGCATGTTCGAGGCCCGCGATTTCGTGATCCGCGATGGCGACACTGTCTATGTAACCGAAGCGCCGTTTACACAATGGAGCAAAGCTCTGAACGCGCTAACCGGTACGCTTGGCACCGCCAACTCGCTCAACAGCCTCGGCGGCGACTGACGGGCCGATGGCCGGAGCAAGCAAAGAGCCCCCGCCGGACGCACCCACCGGCGGGGGTTTCATTTCAACGCTGGCTTTTTGACCAACGCCCGGGTGCGCCGCATCCTGACGCTTGCGGGATATGAGTTGAAACTCGGCAAGCCCGGGCCGGAGGATGACGTACTGGTCTGGGGCCATTCGCCTTATGCCCCGCGCGGCGAGAAGGCCGCCGCTGCCACCGGCGCGCATCTGGTCCGGGTCGAAGACGCCTTTCTCCGCTCCCTACATCCGGGGCGAAGCGGCGAGCCGCCGCTTGGCCTCACGATCGACCGGCGCGGCGCCTATTTCGACAGCACCCAGCCCTCGGATCTGGAACACCTGCTGGCCACGCATCCGCTGGATGACACCGCGCTGATGGACCGGGCGCGCGATGCAATGGCCCGGATGGCTGACGCGCATCTGACGAAATATGCCGCCGTCGATCCTAAGCTGGAGCCGCCAAAGCCGGGCTATGTTCTAGTGATCGACCAAACCAAGGGCGACGCCTCGATCAGGCTCGGCGGGACCAATGCAGACACATTCCGCGAGATGCTCTATTGGGCGCAGGAAGATCACCCCGGCGCCCAGATCGTGATCAAGACCCACCCAGAGACCCGATCCGGCCATCGCGACGGGCATTTCGGTCAGAGCAATGGTGGCGAGACGGCCACCCTCTGCGACGCGGCGCTTTCGCCATGGCGGCTGATGGAAGGTGCGCGCGCGGTCTATACGGTCTCCAGCCAGCTTGGGTTCGAGGCGATCCTTGCGGGCCACAAACCCGTGGTCTTCGGCCAACCCTTCTATGCCGGATGGGGGCTCAGCGACGACAGGATGCCGATCCCGCGTCGCCAGCGCGCGCTGACCCGGGCACAACTCGTCGCCGGGGCGCTGATCCTCTATCCGCGCTGGTACGATCCTTATCACGACAGGCTGTGCCTGCTTGAGGATGTTCTGGGCGCATTGGAAGCCCAGGCCCGCGCTTGGCGTGCGGATCGCAAGGGCCATGTCGCGGTCGGCATGCGGGCCTGGAAACGCGGACATCTGCAGCAGTTCTATGGCGCCAGCGGAACCAAACTCAGCTTCGCGGACAGCCCTGATGCGGCAATTGCCGCCGAAAAGCCGGTCATGGTCTGGGCCGGGCGCGAAGACGCCGCACTCCGCGACGCCTGCCGCGCCGCCAACCGCCCCTTGACCCGGATCGAAGACGGGTTTCTGCGCTCACGCGGCTTGGGGGCCGATCTTGTGCCCCCGCTCAGCCTGGTCCGGGACGATCTCGGCATCTATTACGACCCAACCCGGGAAAGCCGCTTGGAACACCTGATCGCCGAGGCCGCAACCTGGCCCGCCAAACGCCTGGCGCGGGCCGACGCCCTGATCGGGCGGCTCTCCGCCTTGGGGCTCAGCAAATACAATCTCGGCCAGCCTCCCGCTCTGCCCAACCCCGAAGGACGACCCGTGATCTTGGTGCCCGGACAGGTCGAAGACGATGCCTCGATCCGGCTCGGCGCGGGCGAGGTCAGAACCAATCTTGACCTTCTGGAAACCGCCAAACGCCTGCACCCACAGGCGATGCTGATCTACAAACCCCACCCCGATGTGGAAGCGGGCCTGCGCCAAGGAACCGTCCCGGCGGAGGATTTGGCCCGGCTCGCCGACCATGTCGCCCATGACACGGACCCGGTGGCGCTGTTGACCCACGCGGATCGGGTCGTGACGATGACATCGCTTTTGGGGTTCGAGGCGCTCCTGCGCGGGGTTCCCGTCACTGTCTTGGGCACACCCTTTTATGCCGGTTGGGGCCTCACACATGATCTCGGCCCCGTGCCCGCCCGGCGGCAGGCCAAGCCGTCACTCGCCGCGCTGGCCCATGCCACGCTCATCGCCTATCCGCGCTATCTCGACCCGGTCACCGGCCTTCCCTGCCCAGTCGAAGTTGCGGTGGATCGGCTCGCTTCGGGCGAGGGTCTGGCGCGGAAACCAAGCCTCCGCGCTTTGGCAAAACTCCAAGGCTGGTTCGCCGGTCAGGCGTGGCTCTGGCGACGCAGGCGGCGTTAGCGCGGCGCGCGGGTCCATTCATGAAGAATATCGGCGCCCACGGGCTGGCTGCGCCGCAAGGTGAAGCACGGCGCCTCAGCAAGCGCCGCCACACCCATCGCGCCGATTGCCGGCTGCCCCTCCGCCCCCAAAACCATCCCGGCGGTGAACCCGACAAGATCATCCACCAAATCGGCCGCGAGCAGAGACGCCGCCAGCGCCCCGCCCCCTTCACAGAACACCCGGGTCAGACCTTCGCGCCCAAGCGCTTGCATCACATCCGCCACGTCCAATTGCCCGCCGGGTCCGGCCTTACAGGGGATCATACCTGCCCCGCGCGCGGCCCAAGCCATCCTGTCCTGCGGGTCCGCCGCGTCCCCATAACACAGCCAGAGCGGCACCTCGGGCAGGCTATTCCACAACGCGCCGTCAGTCGGAATATCCAGCCGTCGCGACAACACCACGCGCACCGGCTGATACGCCATGCCCAACCCGCGCACGGTCAGGTTCGGGTCATCGGCCCGCGCCGTGCCCGCACCGATCAACACCGCATCATGGCGCGCCCGCATCCCATGCACATGTCGCCGCGCCTCGGGCCCAGTGATCCATTTGCTTTCACCACTCGCGGTGGCAATCCGTCCATCAAAAGACGTGGCAAGCTTTAGTGTCACCGCAGGCCGGCCTCGCACGACACGGCTGAGAAAGCCCTGATGCGCCTCCGCCGCCTGATCTTGCAAAACACCGGTTGTCACGGCGATTCCGGCATCTTGCAGCCGCGCAATCCCCTTCCCCGCCACGCGCGGATCGGGGTCTTCCATGGCAATCACAACCCGCGCGACCGACGCGGCAATCAAGGCCTCAACACAAGGCGGCGTGTGCCCCTGATGGGCGCAAGGTTCCAAGCTGACATAGGCCGTTGCGCCATGGGCCGCGTCGCCGGCTTGAGCCAAAGCCTCCGTCTCCGCATGGGGTCGGCCACTGGGTTGGGTCCAGCCCCGGCCCAGAACCCGGCCCGCTTTCACAATCACACAGCCAACCGCCGGGTTCGGCCAAACCCGACCGTGCCCCCGCGCGCCCAAAGACAGCGCGAGCCGCATCCAGCGGGCATCGTCGCCCGTTGTCATCGCTTAGCTTTCGGTTGTGCTGGGCGGGCGCAGCTCCGCCACGAATTCCTCGAAATCATCAGCCGCCTGGAAGTTCTTATAGACACTCGCAAAGCGGACATAGGCCACCGTGTCGATCCGGGCCAGGCTTTCCATGACGATCTCGCCAATCGTGCCCGAGGGGATATCGGTCTCGCCCATGCTTTCCAAACGCCGCACAATGCCAGAGATCATCTGATCGATCCGCTCTGGCTCGACGGGACGTTTCTGCATCGAGATGCGGATCGACCGCTCCAGCTTGTCGCGGTCGAAATCCTCGCGCTTACCATTGGTCTTGATCACCACCAGATCGCGCAATTGAACACGCTCATAGGTCGTGAACCGCCCGCCACAAGCCGGGCAAAACCGCCGCCGCCGGATCGCCACATGATCCTCGGCCGGACGGCTATCTTTCACTTGAGTATCGACATTTCCGCAAAACGGGCAGCGCATCCACGTCCCCCTTTTCTGATCCCTTCGCACCCGAGTGACGAGCGCAACTCTGCCTGATAGGGTCTTCAGCCCTGTTATCCACAGGCACTATAGGAGCATGCATAGGGCTTGGGTAGAGGCGAATTGCCCCTACAGGATTTGGGGGGAGAAACTGCGGCACAAAACCCGCAACGGACCGCCCTTGAGTGGTAAAATACCCCCTCAACAGCCAACAGGAGACAGATCATGAGCATCGCCCGCGTGACAGAGATTTCCGCGACATCCACCGACAGCTTCGAGGCCGCCGTCCGCGACGGTATCGCCCGCGCCAACACCACCTTGCGCAATGTGACCAGCGCCTGGGTCAAAGAGCAGCGCGTGTCGGTATCCGATGGCACCATCCAACATTATCAGGTCAATCTGATGGTGACCTTCGTCTTGGACGACTAAGCCTTCAGGAGCATCGCGGCCACATCGCGCCGATGCGGGCGGCGGCGATGTTCCACCACATAAATCCCCTGCCAGGTGCCCAAAGCCAACCGACCGCCCGAGATCGGGATTTGCAGCGAGACAGGCATCATCGCGGCCTTGATATGCGCTGGCATGTCGTCAGGGCCTTCATAGGTGTGGGTCAGATAGTGCATCGACGGGTCGTCAGACGGCGGCACCAACCGGTCGAAATAGGCCGTCAAATCGGTCTGCACCTCAGGGTCGGCGTTCTCCTGGATCAACAGGCTGGCGGAGGTGTGCCGGATGAACAGCGTCAGCAGGCCCTCACCCTGCCCCGCCACCCAGGCCGCAACTTCGGTGGTAAACTCATAGAGTCCCGGGCCTTTGGTCTGGATTGTAAACGTGGTTTGCATGGCGCTATCTCATGTCATGCGCGCCCGCCTTGCAACCCATTGGAGCCTTATCATGACCCGCAAAACCCTTTTCATCACCGGTGCGTCCACTGGCATCGGGGCCGCAACGGCCCGCGCCGCCGTGGCCTCTGACTGGAATGTTGGGCTGATGGCCCGCTCCACCGACAAAGTGGCCGCCTTGGCCGAAGAGCTTGGCGGTGCGGCCTTGGCCTTGCCGGGCGATGTCACCGACCTGGCGACGCAAGAGCAGGCGCTTCTGGCCCTGCAAGAGGCGTTTGGCTCTGTCGATGCGGCCTTTGCCAATGCCGGCATGGGGGCGAATGCGCCTGGCACCGAGGCGGGCGATCCGGCGGAATGGGCCGACCTGGTTCAACTCAACATCATGGGGCTGCTCTACACCGCGAAAGCCGCGCTCCCCTATCTTCGTCAGAGCACGGGCCATATGGTTTTGACCGGCTCGATCGCCGGGCGGCGGCATGTCAAAGGCTCGATCTATGGCGCCACAAAATGGTTCGTGCACGGCTTTGCCGGCAATCTCGCCGAAGAAATGGCCGATTGGGGCGGACGCTGCACCGTGATCGCGCCTGGCATGGTGGACACACCGTTTTTCGACGCGCCAAAACCCGAGAAGCTACAGCCTGAAGACGTGGCCGAGGCGGTGATGCTGGCGCTGAACGCACACCCGCGCAACGCCGTGCGCGAGGTGGTGCTGATGCCAACGCAGTGACCTGCCGGAAGTTGCGGTGATCCCGTCTATGGGCGCCAATAATTGTTGGCCGCCGCGACGGTTTGGAAGTTGGTCGCCACGACATGTGACGCCGCCGTCAGACTATCTGCGTTATTGGCGTAATCCGGCCGCATCCGCTGACGCGCGGCATCATCGGGCTGGGTCTTCTTGACCGCCATTCGCGAGAGCATGATCGCCAGATCATAGCCCTTCTCTGGGGTTTCGGTGAGCAAGCTTGGTAGCCAGGACATATCGGCCTCCCTGATATATATCGTGCACGACTTATACTGCGGAGGCTTGAATGATCCGAGGCGTCATGTCAAGAACTTATATCGCGTGCGATACAAAACACACGGAGCCGAGTTTGAAACCCGACCGACTTCCAACACATGCTGAGGATATGTTCTGCCACGCGGTTTATACCGCATCCCACGCGATCAACCGCGCATATGCGCCGCATCTCAAATCCCTTGGGTTGACCTACCCGCAATACATCACCCTGACCTTGCTGTGGGAGCGGGACAGGCAGAAGATAAACGAGTTGGCACAGCAATTGCAGATGGAGACAAGCACGCTGACACCGCTTGTAAAACGGCTCGAAGCGCTCGGGCATGTGACCCGCAACCGTGGCAAAAAGGATGGCCGAGAGGTCTTTGTTCACCTCACGGCAAGAGGCGATGCCCTGCGGAAGCAAGCGCCCAACATCACTGCCTGCATGATCGACAAGACCGGCCTGACGCCAGACGAATTGACCGACCTGCAAAAGCTTCTCGTCAAACTGCGCGGCGGATTGCAAGACGCCAAACCGGTCGAGCGCGGTCCGACTTAAGGCCCATCACCCCCGCCGAGTTTATACGCCGTCAGACCCTCGGCCCCTTTCGGGGTCAGCGCATAAACGCCGGTTTCAACCCGCTCAAACCAGCCATAATGATCGTCGCGCATGATCGTCGTCGCCCGCTCAACGCCGGTGGCGGCTTTCACAACCGCGCCCTTGCTCGGCCCCTCACGAGCCAGATAGGCCGCGCAATTCAGCGCATCTTGCCGATAGGCGGTCACGATCCCGCCTTGCGTGCCGCCCGTGTTCGGGTCCCCAACCCGGCGGGCAAACTCGCGCAGCAACCGAGCCTTGCGCGGTTTCGAAATGCGCGGCGCATAGGGGCCGGGATCGCAATGCGCCTCAACAAACCCGTCTTTCAACCGCACTGTCAGAAGCCCCAGCCCCAAGCGCCGGGCCAGTTTCACATTCTCTGCCAGTGCCTTCTGAAACATCCGCCCGGTCTGCCGTGGCACGGCGAGATAAACCACATCGCTGACCGCCAAACGCGCCACCCCCTGATGAAACAACGCCAGCGAAAATCGAGTCTTCAACTCGACGATCACCACAGCCTCAGACCCGCGCTGCGCCACCACATCGGCGCCCGCAACCTCAGCCTTGACCTCATAGCCTTGTGCTTCGAGATACGCCTTCACCGGCGGATAGAGTTCGGTTTCCTTCACCATCGCCGCCAACCTAACGGCGCATCCGCCCCCTGTCAGGCCGCAAATCCGACGATTCCCGGCTTGACACCTTGCCCCCCTCGCCTTATCCCCCGCTCAGATTTCCGGGGCGCTGACAACGGTCACGCGCCCCCTTCCGTTTCTGAAACCCGAGGGTAGCCCCATGTCTCGCGTCTGCGAATTGACCGGCAAAGGTCCGATGACTGGCAACAATGTCAGCCATGCCAACAACAAAACCAAGCGCCGCTTCTTGCCGAACCTGAGCGATGTGACGCTCGGCTCCGACACGCTGGATCGCCGCTTTAAGCTGCGCATCTCGAATGCCGCGCTGCGCACCGTCGACCATCGCGGTGGCCTCGACGCATTCCTGGCAAAGGCGAAAGACAGCGAGCTGTCGCCCAAAGCGTTGAAAATCAAGAAAGAGATCGCCAAGGCCCAGGCCGACGCCTGATCGCCCTGATCTTGGTAAGATAGACGGCCCCGCATCCGCCGATGCGGGGCCGCTGTCATTTTGTCGCTTCCCATTTTCGCCCGGCTCGGCATAGACCTATGCCCATGCACCGGATGATCCGCTCCATAACCGCGCTCAGCCTCGCGCTGATCCTGTCGCTCACCAGCGTCAGCATGGCTTTGGCACGCGGCGATATGGCGGTGCATGGCACGATGATTCTCTGCCTCGGCGGTATGCAGGTCACGGTTGCCATCGGCCCCGATGGCCAGCCGATCCTGCACGAGCATGTCTGCCCGGATTGCACCATCGGCGCGCTCGCGCTCAGCACTGATCGCCCCGCCACAGAACCAACTGGCCTCTCGCGCCACCTAGCGCAGACGCCACACGCACTCTCGATCCATCCCTCTCCCGTGCACGGAGGTCAGGCCCGCGACCCGCCCGCGAATCTCGCCTGACACCCAACAACCCAGTTTTCGAAATTTGCACGCATGGAGGGACATCTCATGTCCATCAAACCGCTGGCGCTTGCCGCCGCCATCACCCTTGGCCTCACCCTTCCCGGCACTGTTCAGGCCCATATGATCGTCGAAGACGCCTATGCCCGCTCGGCCAGCGCCGTGGCGCAGACCGGCGCGGCCTTTATGGCGATCACCAACCATAGCGATATGGATGACCGGGTCGTCTCCGCCACATCCGACGCCGCTCAGCGTGTCGAGCTACACACGCATATCGAAGACGGCAATGGCGTGATGCGCATGGTCGAGGTCGAAGATGGCTTTGCGATTGCCGCTGGGGAAACGCATATGCTCGCCCGTGGCGGCGATCACATCATGTTCCTGGGCCTGACAGCCCCGTTTGTGCATGGCGAAGAGATCGAAGTCACGATCACCTTTGAACATGCCGATCCGGTGACGATGATGATCCCGATCGACCTGGAACGCCAGGATCATGGCAGCATGGACCATGGGAACATGGATCATGGCACGATGAGCCACGGCACCGACGGCTGATCCGGTTGGGATTTCGGCCGCTGTGGCTCTGTCCCTGCCATTGTGAGAAGCGGTCGAATAGCGGCGTGCCATATGGTCCATCTTCGATGGCGCGCCGCACCTACAAGGCCAGGGCTCAGCCCCGCAACACCGCCGCGACCCAGGCAGGCACCTCCGTGCTGGCCGCCCCGGCGAAGACCTGATCGAACAGGCCCGGCCTGCGGGTTGGTTCCAGATTGATCTCCACCGTTTCCGCGCCCGCGATCCGCGCTTCCTCAACCAGCCCGGCGGCGGGATAGACCTCGCCCGAGGTGCCAATCGACACAAACAGATCCGCCACGGACACCGCTTCGTAAATCGCCTCCATCTGATACGGCATCTCACCGAACCAGACGATATCGGGCCGCGTGGCGGGTTTGGCGCAGGATGGGCAGGCATCCTCCGGCACCATCGCGCGCAGCGCTGGCCACCGGTGCCCACAAGCCGCACAAAGCGCGCCGGTCAAGGTGCCATGCATATGGATCACCCGGTTTGATCCGGCGCGTTCATGCAGGTCGTCCACATTCTGAGTGACCAGCAACACCTCGCCCGGCCAATCCCGCTCCAGCCGCGCCAGCGCCTCATGGGCCGCATTTGGCGCCGCATCCAGCGCATTGGCCCGCCTTGCGTTGTAGAAATCATGCACCAGCGCCGGATTTCGAGCGAACCCTTCGGGCGTCGCGACCTCGGCCAAGTCATATTTCGTCCAAAGCCCGTCCTTGTCGCGAAACGTGCCAAGACCACTCTCGGCCGAGACCCCCGCACCGGTCAGAATGACAATCCGTTCCATCTGCGCCCCTTTCATGGCAAACCTGCCCGAAAGGAGTGGCCGATGACCACCCGTATCTTATGTGTATGCCTGGGAAATATCTGCCGGTCCCCGACAGGCCAAGCCGTCCTGGCCAGCACCCTGCCTGGGATCGAGATCGACAGCGCGGGGACCAGCAATTGGCATATCGGTGATCCGCCCTATGGCCCGATGATCGCAGCCGCTTTGAAACGCGGATACGGCCTTTCGGATCAACGGGCCCGGCAGATCGGCCCCGATGATTTCAACGCCTTCGATCTGATTCTGGCGATGGACCGCAAGAATCTGCGCGATCTCGACACCATGCGCCCAGCCGGTTCACACGCGCAATTGGCCCTTTATCTGAGCCTTTCGCCAGACACGCCCGAGGACGTGCCCGACCCGTATTACACGCGGGATTTTAACGAGACCCTGGATCTGATCGAGATCGGCGCGAAAGCCTGGGCGGCTCAGCCGCACATCGCCTCCGCCGTGTCCCCGAAAGAGCGGTAGCGGGTCCAAAACGCCTCATCGCTGGCGCGGTCCGATGTCCGCATGTCCTGCGCCCGCTGCGGGTCCGAGAAGAACCGCGCCGCTTGGCGCTGATCCGACCGGTTGAGCGTCATATCCGCCACCGTGCCGATACAGTCGCAAAGCTGCCGATTGGCGGCGCGGCGATCCGACTGATTACAGGCGCGTTCGATCACATTGGCGGAAACCGGGGGGCGATGGGGGCGGTGGCCATCATCAGCGCCACGGCCAAAAGGGCGAATTTCTTCATCTCGAAGCCTCATTCTTGCACGCAAATCGCGGGTCTGATGCCCGCCTCATTGCCCGCAAGAATGCCTCAAGACGGATGATTTTTCAACTGACAGGCACGTGACGCGCGTCATGCCGCCCGGGGCCTCTGCATCTTGCTGGCAACGGTCTCATCGGCCACACGATCTGGCCCCACAGCGCGGTCTGCCGCGCGGATGAAAATCGCCTCCAGCGTCGCGTCCAGTGCCGTAAGCTTCTCGCTGACAAACCCCTCCCGGTCTTCGATCCGCAGAATCTCCGTCGCCACGTTGATGATGCCCCCGGCATTGGCCACATAATCCGGCGCATACAGGATGCCGCGCTGATGCAGCGCCGCGCCATCCGCCTCAGTGGCCAGTTGGTTATTCGCGCCCCCCGCCACGGCCTGCACCCGGAGCGCCGGGATCGTTTCGGCATTCAGCACGCCGCCAATCGCGCAAGGCGCCAGAACATCCGCCTCCACCGCCAAAATCTCGTCAGGTGCCACCGTCGCCGCACCAAAACTCTGCGCCGCCCAGGCGACGCGCGCGGCATCGATATCGGCCACGGTCAGATCCGCCCCCGCCGCCCGGAGCAGCTTGCACAGATGCCAACCAACATGACCCAACCCTTGGACCGCCACGTGACGGCCCGCCAAAACCGGGCTGCCAAAGCGATGTTTCGCGGTGATCCGGATCGCATTGAAAATCCCCCGCGCAGTGATCGGCGAGGGGTCGCCACTGGCAAAATTGCCATCCGGCAGCCCCGCCACATAAGGCGTCACCGCCGCCATCACGGCCATATCCGCCGGGCTCATCCCCATATCTTCCGCCGTCCAATAACGCCCGGAAAGCCCATCGATCGCCCGCGCAAAGGCCCGAAGCTGCGCCGCCGTCTTAGCTTTCGGATCGCCCATGATCACCGCCTTACCCCCGCCTAACGGCAGATCGGCGGCCGCATTCTTGAACGTCATCCCGCGCGACAGCCGCAGCACATCCTCCAGCGCCGCCGCCTCACTGGGATAGTGCCGCATCCGCAGCCCACCTGCCGCGGGCCCAAGCTCCGTCGAATGAATGGCGATAAACCCGATCAACCCGCTTGCGCGGTCTTCAACCCGGATCACCTCTTCATGGGTGGGCGCGGCAATAGCTGTGACGTTCATGGGGGACCTCCTCTTTGCCCCAAGCCTAGCGTGACCAGATTAGGGATAGTCGGTAAAGATAAGCTTTGCATGCACCGGTTTTAGCGATTATCCCCAAAAGATGACCATTCCTTGGAGATTTCCAGCCATGGACGCCATCGACAAACGAATTCTCACCACATTGCAAGAAGACGGCCGAATCCCGATCATCGACCTGGCCGAGCGTGTAGGCCTCACACCGACCCCCTGCGCCCGCCGGATCGCCCGGATGGAAGCTGAGGGCATTATCACCGGCTACACCGCCCGCGTGGATCAGACCAAACTGGGCTACCCCCTGACGGTATTTGTCTTTGTCGAGTTGGACCGCCAAAGCCAGGACACGATCCGCGCCTTCGAACGTGCCGTGGCTCGGTTTGACGAGGTCGTGGAGTGCCACCTGATGACCGGCACCCGCGATATCCTCCTGAAGGTCGTCGCCCCGGACCTCACGGCCTTCGATCAATTCCTCGAACACAGCCTGATGAACGTCCCCGGCATCCGCGCCACCCGGTCGAGCTTCTCGCTGAGGCAAATGGTGGCGCGGGAGGGGGTGCCGGTGGCTTGATGCGCCAAATGACCCGCCGACCGCACAAAGCGTCGGTCAGATAACTCGGCGGCGCGTGAGCCGATCTAGGCGCGACCTGACCCCAGCGGGACAGACGCGCAGGGTCGCATAACGGCAAAACAACGGCTTCGCGGATTTAGCCGCCCAACTCCCGCCTTGCCCTTGTGCCCCACCTGATGCAGACTTCCACCCTGGGACGGCATGGCTGTTTCCGCTGCTCTGTTGGCAAACGGAACAATGCGGATTCATACTTTGGGAGGAGTATGTCATGACATCCAAGACCGCAGGGTCCACACCTCCGGACAACGTCACACCGCAGCCGCGGGCCCTGCCCAAGGTCAACAAGATAACTGCGCGGGATATCACCGCGTCGCTGAAGGCCGGGGTTTCCGACTTTCTGGCTCGCCCCGTCATGAGCGGCTTTTTCGGCCTGTTCTACGCCATGTTCGGCATCCTGTTCGTCTGGACCCTGATCTGGCTCGACATGATCTGGATGACCATTCCCGCTGTCGTTGCCTTTCCGCTGGTGGCCCCCTTCGCCGCCGCCGGGCTTTATGAGATGTCCCGCCGGTTGCAGAAGGCCGAGAGCTTCGGCTGGTCAGAGATCCTCACCGTCATGGCCCGGCAACGCAAACGCGAGATGGGTTGGATGGCCTTTGTCACCCTGTTCGTCTTCTGGGTGTGGATGTACCAGGTTCGGCTTTGGCTGGCGATCATCCTGCAGGATGCCTCCTTCTCGGATCTTGACGGGTTTTTGACCGCAGTCCTCTTTACGCCCCAGGGATGGACCTTCCTGGCCATCGGCACCGTCGCCGGCGCGTTCTTGTCCGCCGTTCTGTTCACGGTGACCGTCGTCGCCATGCCGATGCTGCTTGATCGGGAGGACATCGATTTCGTGTCCGCCATGCTCACCTCCATCCGTGTCGTCACGGAAAACCCGGTGGTCATGCTCACCTGGGCCGCAATCATCTCGGTCACCATGCTGGTGTCGCTGGTTCCAGCGTTCCTGGGCCTGATCGTCACCCTCCCGATCCTGGGCCACACCACCTGGCATCTCTATCAACGAGCTGTGACACCGGCGGAGGGGTGAGCAAAAGCGCTAGTGCGGCACGATTTGGGGCCGCCAGTCCGTGTCCACAAGGTCCACACGGGACAGACCGCCAAGACGAGCAGGCGCGCGCCCCGCGTTCGGCCCAGAATGGTTATCCATACCTCATGCAGCGGGTGCCCGCTGTCAGCCCAATGCGGACATGGCTGTTTTGTAGGCCGTGTGGAAAGCGGTCGTTCGCTGCGCTTTCCAGAGCGTCGTTGGGGCATTGCGATGGCGGGCGTTCATGCATGAACGAGTTCGAAACAATCTCTTTCGAGGGCTCTCTGCAGGAAGAGGGCGAGCCGTAGAATGGACCATTTCTTGGGGGGATTACGCTTGAACCAGAACTGTAAGAACAGGATTTTGCCCCAGCGCGCTTCTGACGTCAGTTCTTTCTCTCGATTTTCTGAAGGACCTCGGAAAATGAGTTTTCCAAGATTATGTCTGGGGCAACTCCGGCAGCCTGTTCCTTAAGCTTGATCTCCCTTTCCACATCCTCGGAGGTCCAGTGACTTACTCTGACAAGGGCTGCGTAGTCCTCCTCCGAGTGCTGCGTGCCATATTTTGCCCATGCTGCGCAAACTCCAGTGTTCTTCGCCATCATTACGTCCCGCGCAATGCTATCACCAATGTATAAACACTGTTCTGGCCTCGCTTGCTCGTTCGCGCAAATTTCAGCTAGTACCTCAGGGTTTGGTTTGCGTTGATGCTGCGAAAGTTCGACAACCTTTTGCATCGGAAAACTATCCAACCACCTGTTTCCAACTTCAGCTTTTACATGTGAGCTTAAGGTGCGTTCTCGGCAGTATACTCGAGAGAAGTAATCCAGCAGATCGAGGCGGCGAAGCCGATCAAGAACGGAGTATAGTTTGCCCTCGGTGTGGGCAACGACGGTGGCTTGGCGCTTTCTAAGACTATCCAGCCCCTCTTGTACGCCATCATACAGACGAAGGCTTCTCTTCCTTTCAATGTTGAAGGCGTGGAATGCGTCATCAAAAACCCTGGCAAGCTCGCGCCGGGTTGCATTTGGAAACCGCATTTTGACGATGTTGGTTTCCAACAGCGCGAAAGGGTGCTCGCTATCGTGATGGAGTTGGTGAACGCACCGAAGGTCGTCTAACAACTCCTCACGGTCGCATTCTAGGATCGCGACTGCCTTCTCTACCATTGCGTAGAACGACGGTACAAAATACCCAACCCAGTCGTATAGAGTATTGTCAAGATCGCAGATCACAAGTTTTGTCATTTGAATCAGTTGTTTGGAGTTGCTTCGTTATCAAGAGTATCCACAGGGTCTGTCGTGGAAGTTTGAGCTGTGATATCCAAAGATATCTCGTCTTCTGGATCAAAGGATGATGACAGATTTGTGAAGACAAAGAGCAGAAAGGCCGCAAGCCACAGAAAGTGCCTAGTGTTCCTATAGAACTGTCTTATTTTATCATGCGCCGTGACCTTGGTTGTCCCTTGATACTCGTACCGTCCATCTTCCCCGATTTCGACGGAGGCGTCTTCGTATCGACTGAAATGTGAGATTGACTGTGTCATGCCCTGCTCGAGATCGAAGATACGCTTCATGTAGTTCTCTTCGAAGTCCATGCCGAAGGTAACCGCTCCACGTAGCATGCGATGGTAGACCTTGAGATCTAACTGCTTGACGGCTTCCAGTGCCAGCCAAGCACCGAGTACTAGTAGGACGGCCACATGTATGCGAACTTCGTGGCCGAAGACTGGCAAGGGTAAATGAAAAGTCGTTGCCATTGCTGAGCAATACAATAGCAACGCCAAGTGCTGCGGCGACAAAGGTTAAGCCAAGCTGGCGTGATTTCACTTGCATCTCGTTAAAGTGCATTTGGGTGTCGACGACTTTTGCCCAAATATCTAGGTGCATTTGTTTTTCTTCATTCTCGCTCATTCCAATTCCTTTCGATCAAAACGAGGTTCAATAGAGTTGTACTGGTCCTTGTTCTGGGAGGTGAGATCGCTGACCTGCTCCCCTTTGAGTCCACGTTTATTAGTTGGCTCTGTGCAAGGTTTAGTCCTCTTCTGACCGTTGGTGATACTCCCGCGAGGTGAGCCCGTCGAGGCTCGAATGTGGGCGATGGTGATTGTAGTCTTCACGCCATGCCGCCATACCTGCGCCGCTAGTTGTAGAAGGTCGCGTCGCTGATCCCGTGCTTACGGCATAGGTCCGGCATGTTCATGTCCGCCTGGTTTTCCTTCAGAATGCCAATGGTCTGTGTTTCGCTGAACCGGCTTCTCTTCATCGTCTGTCTCCTCAATTGGAGAACAGGCTAACCTCAAATCGAGGACTATTCAGGGGAGCAGGTCACAGCAAACGATGGGTTTGAAGTGCCGCGTTGCAGCGCCTACCGGCGGAGTTAGAGGTCGGCTTTGGGCCGGTCATCGAACGTTGCAAAGTCCGGTTTCTGCGCATAGCTGAAAACGGGGTTAACGCAGCGAACGACCGTTTCCCGCCCTTCGCCACGTCCGTGCGCGGCTTGAATGCGCCACGGGCGCTTTCATCGGTCCTTCGCCCGCCCCACCGCTCTCCCCCCTTCCCTCCACCCCGGCTCTCGGCTACATCCCCTTGAAACACGCACCCAAGGGCCGTCCATGACCGACCTCTCCCGCATCCGCAATTTCTCCATCGTGGCGCATATCGACCACGGCAAATCCACCCTGGCCGACCGGCTGATCCAGCTGACCGGCACCGTGGCCGCGCGGGATATGCAGGAGCAGCTCCTCGACAGCATGGATATCGAGCGTGAGCGCGGGATCACCATCAAGGCCAACACCGTCCGCATCGAATACCCCGCCCAGGATGGCGAGACCTATATCCTCAACCTGATCGATACGCCCGGCCATGTGGATTTCGCCTATGAGGTCTCCCGCTCGATGCAGGCCGTCGAAGGCTCCCTCCTGGTCGTGGACGCCTCCCAAGGCGTCGAGGCACAGACGCTGGCCAATGTCTACCAGGCCATCGATGCCGACCACGAGATCGTGCCGGTCCTCAACAAAGTCGACCTGCCCGCCGCCGAGCCCGACCGGGTCCGCGCGCAAATCGAAGACGTCATCGGCATCGAAGCCCATGACGCCGTCGAAATCTCCGCCAAAACCGGCCTGGGCATCCCCGACGTGCTTGAGGCCATCGTCACCCGCCTCCCCTCCCCCAACGGCGACCGCGACGCCCCGCTCAAAGCCATGCTGGTCGACAGCTATTACGACCCCTATCTCGGCGTCGTCGTCCTGATCCGCGTCATCGACGGGGTGATCAAGAAAGGCGATCGGATCAAAATGATGGGCACCGGCGGCACCTACCCGGTTGACCGACTCGGCGTGTTCCGCCCGAAAATGGAAGACATCGCCGAACTCGGCCCGGGCGAAATCGGCTTCCTCACCGCGTCGATCAAACAGGTCCGCGACACCCGCGTGGGCGACACCATCACCCATGAGCGCAAAGGCGCGGAAACCGCACTCCCCGGCTTCAAACCCTCGCAACCCGTCGTTTTCTGCGGCCTCTTCCCCGTCGACAGCGCGCAATTCGAAGACCTCCGCGACGCGATCGAGAAACTGGCGCTGAACGACGCCTCCTTCTCCCACGAGATGGAAACCTCCGCAGCCCTTGGCTTCGGCTTCCGCTGCGGCTTCCTCGGCCTGCTGCACCTCGAAGTCATCCGCGACCGCCTCGAACGCGAATACGATATCGACCTGATCACCACCGCGCCCTCGGTGATCTACCATATCTATATGCGCGACGGCACCATGCGGGAGCTGCACAACCCCGCCGACATGCCCGACCTGACCCATGTCGACCACCTGGAAGAACCCCGGATCAAAGCCACCATCCTGGTCCCCGATGAATACCTCGGCGATGTCCTGAAACTCTGCCAAGACCGCCGCGGCATCCAGATGGACCTCACCTATGCCGGCACCCGCGCGATGGTGGTCTATGACCTGCCGCTGAACGAGGTGGTGTTCGACTTCTACGACCGGCTGAAATCCGTCACCAAAGGCTATGCCAGCTTCGACTACCAGATGATCGGCTACCGCGAGGACGCGCTGGTCAAAATGCAGGTGCTGGTGAATGACGAACCGGTCGACGCGCTCTCGATGATGGTCCACCGCGACCGCGCCGAGATGCGGGGCCGGGCGATGTGCGAGAAACTGAAAGAGCTGATCCCCCGCCACATGTTCAAAATCCCGATCCAGGCGGCCATCGGCGGCAAAGTCATCGCCCGCGAAACGCTCTCGGCTCTGCGGAAAGACGTGACCGCGAAATGCTACGGCGGCGACGCGACGCGGAAGCGGAAATTGCTCGACAAACAGAAAGCGGGTAAGAAGAAGATGCGCCAGTTTGGGAAGGTGGAGATCCCGCAGAGTGCATTCATAAGTGCGCTCAAGATGGATGGGTGATTCCTGTCAGCTAAACGAGGCCTTTAGTCACGATTTTCCATGTGCCCTCTTAGAATCTGGACCCGCTCGCTATCTTCACCAAACGCATCAATCATAAGGCCCTCAAACTGAGGGTCAATCCGCCACCAATTTATTCCGCGATCGCTCTGCAAGTCCGAAGATGACAACATCCACCTCATCAGTGTTTCTATATATGGCCTGGAGCCACTGCTTTTGGAGACCATGCGGTAATGCAATGCCAAGTGGCCGAGAAGAAAGAAACGGCTTATCTCCTCAGATGTCAATGAGGCATTATAGCGCCCAATTCGATTGCTGGCGCACCTACCCACGCAGTCAATAAGCTGGTCTACAAGAATAGTATAGCCATCTTCTGGAAATCCATTATCAAAATCTACGCGTATATATACGTCCAAAAAATCATTGCCGACAGAGCTTGATCCTGGGTTAGTAGGAGGGAGTATTGGGGGAAATCTAATTAGGAATCTAACGCCGCCACTTAAATCTTGAGAATCATTAGTGAACTCGTAGTAGAAAGTGCTCTGATCGCTTTCTTGACGAGCCAGCTCCTCCTCCCGACCAGCATAGCTTGCAATTACGCGAAAATCCGCATCAATTCCACTTGACTTAAATATGAGTGCATTAGAGGTCGCTGAGGTCGGGAGAAGAGAACAGCTTAGCCCAAGAAGAACTATCATGCAGAGCATTGGTCTATTCATTAGATTTCTTGCTCCTTGCGTCATTCACCATAAACCCAAGCACCGCAGCACCAGTAATGAGATATAGCAACCTAATGCTCTCAAAGAAGCGCTCCAGACTATCAAACAAATCATTCAAAGGCACGGCGTCCGATTCACCATTAGACAATGGAAAGACTTGCTGGTGCAATGCCGGAGTAAACCAGCTACGTAGATCTCGGTCGTCACTAAACGGCAGGGAGTTTCCAACCAAGCTAATGCCCAAAACTAAATAGACAGAGTATCCGAACAAGCATATCAAAATGCTAGCGGCTCCGATCTTTTGGGAAACGGGTCTCGGCGACAACGCTGCTATGGCTGCGGCTACGATTGGCGGTGTGAACTCCCCAACCAAAGAAACATCTTGCACAACGATCCGTGACATTGACGCGATAGCCCAAACAGCCGCGCTAGAAAAGTAATCGATATCACTATAGAACTCGATCAAGAACGACGCCCCAATCAGCAAAAAGAGCGATAGGAAGAAAAGATACAAAAATAGCCGCATTGATCAAATCTGGTTGGTTCCCAATCTAATCCTACCATATCAGCAGCAAGAGGCCAACCGACCGTTAGTTGTACATGATTTCTTCGGTCGATATGTCCGACACGTCAGTTACTCGAGGCTTTGTAAACCGGTTCAGCTGCCCGAGTGCAAAAGAAACAAATAGAGAACTGACTGCTGCCAGCCTGCTTTACGAGAGCTATCCATCTCGCTGACAATAGGCGAGTTACCAGTTCTCGACCCTTCCCCACCTGAGAGCTCCAACAAAGCTCTTATGCAGTTTCGCCGGAGCCGCGCCTCACCCCACCCCGGTTCACAATAAAAATCGCCGAGAGCAGCACCACCAGCGCAGGCAGGCCGGCTGGCAGCGGTGGAAAGGACAGGTGGTAATAGATCGCGCCCAGCATGATCCCCGCGATCCCCAGCGCCGCCCAGACCGAGGTCTGGCGCAGCCATAGCCCCGCTGCCCCCGCCAACTCGCAGACCCCAACCGCATAGACCACCCAGCCCGGCGTGCCGAGATCGGCAAACACGCTATGGGCCAGCGGATGCCCGGTCAGTTTCGCCACGCCGCCCGCTACCATCACCAGCGTCGTGATCCCCATCGCGGCCCAGAACGCGACTCTCATGGCCATCCTCCGTTTGTTTACGCCAAGGCTAGGTGCCAGGCGGCGCGCCGGAAACGCACGTCCGCGTTAGGTCTCTCCATCGTGATTGGGGCGTGAAATGGCGCAATCGACCGCCGAAAGGCGATTCCCGCGCGCGTATGTATGACATCCATACCGTTTCTGTATCAGTTCCATATCCGCCGATTCCGGCAAAAATCGCCTTCGCACCCGCAGAAACTGCACCCCACATCCACACCCCGTCCCGGCCCCGCCCAACCCTGCCGCCGCAAACCGTTTTTCCGCCCCGCCCCCAGCGCACCCCCAGACTTACCCACCATTTCATCCCCAAGATATTTCCATGCTGCACTGCTTCACACTTGCGCGATCCCGGTTTGGTTTGTGAATGTTTTGTTACCGCAAGGGGGCAACCCCAAGCGGGGCGCAGACGGCCCCTTCGAGGAGCCGGAGCGGATCGGGACAGGACATGAGCTTGGACCGAAACGTGCCGGATTGGGGACGCGGGCGAGATCACCAAGAGGTCTTCGGGCAAGGCGGTGGAGGAGCCAGTGTTACTCGGGCAAAAAGCGCGCGATTACAGGCCTTTCAAGGGTTGTAGGCGCATCCAAAGGGGGATGCTTTCGGGCGGAAACCGATGGGGTTGTGGGATCGGCTTTCGGGTCAGGACCGCAACAGCCACAGACGGACCCTCGGGTGTGGATGTGGTGCCGTGGGACCGGGCTTTCGGGCGACGGGCGCGGCGGGTCATGGGAACGGCTTTCGGGCTGGAACCAGGCCAGCGGCGGATCGCAAGATCCAATGCAACTGGGCCAAACGCCCTCCTGGGGGGAATGGTTCATCGAAGGCGTCAGGAAAGGGTTTCGGCCCAATGCGAGGACCGCGTCTGAGCACCTGACGCCTTCATCTTTTTCCGCACCCTGGAAACGAAACGGGACCTGACTGCCATGAACAGTCAGGCCCCGTCCGCGTCAGTAATGCGTACCGCGTCTATGCACCTGTACCCACCCCATACACGGGCCGCTGCCGCAGATCAACCATATATGGCGGCCTGGTGTGGGGAATCCTCATGATAGGCCCGTTGTATCTAGATATTGAGGCCGCCGCGGGTCGCGCACAGAACCCGGTTGCCGAAGATGAATCGGATGTTTTGGTCAACTATACCGGATCTGTATCAGCGCTGTGACACACCGCGCGCGGCGTCCGGATGCTCTGCAATGAAGTGTTTCAACACCACAAACAGCTCCCGCGCGTGAGACAGATCATCCGCATGCAACGCCTGACGGATGTCGTCGCAAATCATCTCCTGCACCCTTTGCGGCCCGTGATGCAGCCCCATCATCCGTTCCGCCAGTGCCGACGCATTGAGATCGGGCAGCCCTTCATGCTCCGCAACCGCCGCGATTTCCGCGCGACTCAGGCAAGTCATGTCTTCGATATCGTCAAGTGTAATCATTGGCTTAGCCCCTCCCAGGCGCAACCGTTACAAATCTGTTACATTTTATCACGCGAGGACGCATGCCCATCTGATCCAAGTCAAAGACATTGATTGACCGCGCCGATACTTCCGAATGAAGGAACCGCGCCCTAAGGAGATGGACGACACATATGCGCTTGTTTTTCTTGTTGTTTACCATGGCCAGCACAGCGTTGGCCGGTGCTGGCGTGGTCGCGGTTCTGGCGATGCAGATGGATGGCTGGCAACCGATCGTCGCTGCCGCCGCAATCGGCGCTGTCATCGCCGCGCCCGTGTCCTGGATCGCCGCGAAGAAGATTCGGGCCCAGTAGGCAATCGAATTTCAGGTCGACGGTTACGCGTTCAGATACGCACCAACCGTGGCCTCAAACTCCCGAGGCTTGTCAGCGTGAAGCCAATGCCCTGCGCCGGGTATTTTTGCAAACCGTGCCGCCGGGAAGAGGGCACGGATCGGGTCACGATGCTCGGGCCGCACGTAATCCGAAGCCGCACCGGACAGGAATAATGTCGGCCCATCGAACTGCCCGGCAATCTCGGGCCAGCCGATGATTCTCGGCATAAACGTCTCCAACACATCGAGGTTTAGACGCCAAGCACGGCCTTTGACGTCCAACGACTGCAGCAAAAACGCCCGCACGCCGTCCTCGGGCACCGTCGTTTGCAAAGCCTCATCTGCGTCCCGCCGAGTCTCGATCTTCGAGAGATCAAGCGCCCGCATCGCGTGGATCAACTGCACTTGCGTATGGCCATAGGGAACCGGCGCAATATCCGCGACGATGAGGCGCCGAACCTGTTCGGGATGCAGAAGCGCCAAAGCCATCGACGCCTTGCCCCCCATGGAATGCCCGACAATATCGGCCTGGCCGCCGAGCGTGCCGATCACCTCGGCCAAATCCGCAGCCAAGTCGGCATATTCATGACTATTCGCCCAAGGGCTCTGGCCATGATTGCGCATATCCACGCTGATCACCTGCCGCGTTTCCGACATCCGTTTGGCAATCACATTCCAGTTTCGGGCCGAGCCAAAAAGCCCATGCGCAATGAGGATCGGGGGCAGATCACTGGGATCGCCGAAATGAGAGATCGCAAGCATAGCCCCTTCTAACGACCGCCGCTCAGATCAACCAGAGGGGTTGAGCGTCGCGAAACCGGCTCTATGGTGCGCCCCGTCAATTGGGGGCCAGATGACACCGGATCGGTTGCATGACATGATGGAAGAAGGCCGGGCGCTGATCGCGGAGCGGCTCGGCATTCGCGCGCGCAGCTTTGCCAAAGCGGTGCGCCACGCCGGACGCCTTTTGCCAGCGCAGGCGCGCCAAGCTGCAGATTACCTGCTCGAACTGGAGCGCCGGCTTGAGCATCCAAAACTGGCGCAAAAGGTTGACCCGGCCCCGGCGGAACACGCTTTGGCGACATTCAAAGCCCAATTGCGGAGCATTGAGCCGGGCAAGCGCCAGGCGCAGACGCGGGCGATCCTTGGCGCGAGATCGGCTTTCGGATTGCCGTCGTCTTGGCTGTGTTTATCGCGGTGTTGGTTTGGCGCGGGATCGTCTGACCCCACGCCAACGGCTCAATGCGCGGGCTGAATAAACGTCCCGTTCTGCAAATCGCGCATCGCTTGCTGCAATTCGGCTTGGGTGTTCATCACGATCGGCCCATGCCAGGCGACGGGCTCGTCAATCGGCGCGCCTGAGATCAAGAGAAACCGCACGCCGTCTGGCCCGGCTTGAACCGTCACCTCATCGCCGGTGCCAAAGCGGATCAACGTCCGATCACCAGAGAGATCGCGGATGTTCACCTCCTGGCCCATCACCTCTTTCTCAAGCAACACACCGGTTGGCTGGCTGGCATCGGCAAAGGCCGCCGCGCCTTCAAAGACATAGGCAAAAGCCCGGCGATAAGTGTCGATTTTGAAGGTTTTCTTCACGCCCGCCGGGACTGAAACATCCAGATATTGCGGATCGGCGGCGATGCCGTCCACTGGGCCGGTTTTGCCCCAGAACTCGCCGACGATCACGCGCACAACCGTGCCGTCATCATCGGTCACCTCTGGGATCTCACTGCCCTGCACATCTTGATAGCGCGGCGCGGTCATTTTCAGGCTGGAGGGTAGATTGCCCCACAACTGGAACCCGTGCATCTGCCCCTTGGCATTCCCGAGCGGCATTTCCTGGTGCATGATGCCCGACCCCGCGGTCATCCACTGAACATCGCCCGCGCCGAGCTTGCCGGTATTGCCCAAGCTATCGCCATGTTCGACCGATCCGGCCAACACATAGGTGATCGTCTCGATCCCACGATGCGGGTGCCATGGGAAGCCTTTCAGGTAATCCTCGGGCCGCTCATTGCGGAAATCATCGAACAGCAGGAACGGGTCCAACTCGGTCGGATCCTGGAACCCGAACGCACGGTGCAAATGAACGCCGGCGCCCTCCATGGTCGGCATGGCGCGGCGGGTTTCTGTGACAGGTCGGATGGACATCGGTCCTCTCCTCTTTTCAAAGCTTGCGGCAGATATATCGCGGCGCGGTCATGCGACAATTCCAAGTCCCTGAACGGGGTCTGTGCAGCGATGCACGGGAGAAACGGAGCAGGGATATGGGCCGGTGCCAATGGGCAAAGCCGCCCCTCCCCTCGCCAATCCTGACGGAACCCGCTATGGCAGCGCGACGCAACGGAGAGACGCTATGGACGACGAGGTCATCGCAGCCATCGAACCGAAAACCGCTCGACGCTATGTCGCGACGGGCATTTTGGGGCTGCTAGGGATGATGTTGCTTTACATCGCGGCGGCGACCCCACCCGCCGATCTCGGCTGGCTGGTCTTTCTGATCGTGCTTGGTGCCGCCATGCTCTACCTCTCGTGGAAGCTGTGGGAGGCCAGCAGCATCACCCTGGAGTTGACACGCGCCGAATTGCGCGAGGCCGATGGCACCGTACTGGCACGGATCGACAATATCGCATCGGTCGATCGCGGGTTTTTCGCCTTCAAACCGGCAAGCGGCTTCATAATTCGCCTGAAAGAGCCGGACAGCGGCGTCTACAAACCCGGCCTTTGGTGGCGCTACAAACGCACAATCCTGGTCGGTGGCGTCACCTCTCGGGCGCAGTCGAAATCCGTGGCCGATCTGATCCGCGTGCTGCTCGTGCAGCGCGACCAAGACAGCTGAGCATCTCGACCGCGCTGATTTAGAGACCTTTCGCCTTATAGCTCGCGGCCACACGACCGATCGAGACCAGGAAGCCTGCCGTGCGCAGGTCGGTCACATCGTTGCGGCTGTGCCAAACCTCGCGCATCGACTGATAGGCCGTCCGCATCGTGTCATCGAGGCCGGATCGAACCAATTCCAGCTCATCGGCTCCGCGCAGATACTGCTCTTTGAAATGCGGGCTCAACGTCCAGCCAAGATCCGTGTCTTTCGACAGGCGTTCCAACTCATTCACGATCAACTCGTGGCGCGCCTCTTCTTGACGCCGCTGCATCCGCCCAAACCGGATATGGCTGAGGTTTTTGACCCACTCAAAATAGGAGACCGTCACACCGCCCGCATTGGCATAAAGGTCGGGGATGATCACCACGCCCTTATGGCGCAAAATCTCATCCGCCCCGGCCGTAATCGGCCCGTTCGCCGCCTCGATGATCAACCGGGCTTTGATCCGCTCGGCGTTATTCATGTTGATGACACCTTCTAGAGCGGCGGGGATCAGGATATCGCAATCCTCCTCCAGCACCTTGATGCCCTCTTCGATATAAGTGCCGTGTGGACAACCCCGCACGCCGCCATGATGGGCGATCCAATCCCGGACAAGCGCGATATCTAGCCCTTTGGGATCAGTCAGCGCTCCGTCGCGCTCGATTACATGGGTGATTTTCGCGCCATCCTCCTTCGAAAGAAACAACGCCGCATGATAGCCAACGTTGCCAAGGCCTTGGACGATGATCCGCTTCCCATCAAGCTTGCCCTCTAGCCCGGCGGCGGCCACATCCTCGGGGTGGCGGAAGAACTCTTTCAGCGCGTACTGCACGCCACGCCCGGTGGCCTCGACGCGCCCCTGGATGCCGCCCGCATGCGGCGGCTTGCCGGTGACGCAGGCCTTGGCGTTGATATCAGTGGTGTTCATTCGGGCGTATTGGTCGGCCATGATGGCCATTTCTTTCTCGCCCGTCCCCATGTCTGGCGCCGGCACGTTCTGCGACGGGTTGATTAGGTCACGTTTGATCAACTCGTATGCGAAGCGCCGCGTGATCTGCTCCATTTCGTGTTCTTCGTAATGGCGCGGGTCGATGCACAGCCCCCCTTCGATCCGCCAAACGGCGCCTCAACCAAGGCGCATTTGAAGGTCATCAGCGAGGCCAGCGCCTCGACCTCATCCTGGTGGACGTTCGGCGCATAACGGATACCGCCCTTGACCGGCTCCATATGCTCGGAATGCACCGAGCGGTAGCCGGTGAAGGTTTGAATCTCACCGCGCAGACGGACGCCGAACCGGACCACATAGGTGGAGTTGCAGACGCGGATCTTTTCCTCCAACCCCGGCGGCAAATCCATCAGCGCAACGGCGCGGTTGAACATCAAATCCACTGACTGGCGGAAACTCGGTTCGGTCGTCATGGCATCTCCCTCCCTCGGCACATGACAGGGCGGCCTGTCACGGTGCAGGCCTTAAAGCGACCCGACCACAGGCGCCACCGCAAAGCAAGTCGACATCCCCAAAACCGAGCCGCAAAACCTCGTCTGGATTCGCCGAAAGGGGCGTTAATCGTTTGTTTCCTTAATGAAAACACCCCGTTTCCTCCCTCGCTTTGCCCCATTTCTGCCTTGGTTAAGGAGCAGACCCGGCCTGGGAGATTGCGTTTCCGCGTGATTTCCAACCCATTGATGTGGAGAGCCTGGTCATGACTGCTCGGACCAAACAGACCCTGCAAAACCGCGCGAGCCTTTCGGGATTCGCCCGCAATGAGGACGGCACCATCACAATCTTTAGTGTGATGATGTTTGTGCTGATGATCGGAATTGGCGGTATCGCCATCGACGTGATGCGATACGAAACGCAGCGCGTGCAGCTTCCAGTATACGCTGGACCGCGCTGTTTTGGCCGCCGCGTCTATGCGCAACACGCTCGAACCTGAATCGGTCGTACGAAACTACTTTGAAATTTCCGGTCTTGAAAACTATCGCCTGACGGTCGACGTCGACGATAATCTGAATGCCCGGACAGTGTCGGCGAGCGCCGAAATGGATATCCAGTCGACCTTCATGCATATGTTCGGTGTGCGCGCGCTGACCTCGCCAGCCTCCGGGATCGCGGAAGAGCGGATCGGCAACGTCGAAATCTCGATGGTTCTAGACATCTCGGGTTCGATGGGTCGCAACGGCAAGCTCGCAAACATGCAGAGAGCCGCGCGGGATTTTGTTACGAGGATGATGGAGGCCAATGATCCAGTCGAGGACGATATGTATGTTTCGATCTCAATCGTCCCATATAACGGTCGGGTCAATGCAGGTTCGACAATCGAGAGCGTGTTCACACTCTCCAATGAGCATAACGAGTCCAGCTGCACCCGCTTCTCAGCGGATGACTATAACACGACCGCGATTCATCCCGATCAGCCAATCGAACGCCTTGCGCATTTCGACTATGACAACCGGAATCGTTACTATAGCGACGAAAACTATTACGAGAACTACATTTTCGACCCGCATTGCCAGACGAACGACTTCGGGGCGATCATGCCATGGTCGCAAGATGAATCGGCCATGCATGCCCACATCAACAGCTTGAGTGCTGGCGGCTGGACGGCGATCGATCTTGGTATGAACTGGGGCGTCGGCCTTCTTGACCCTGCCGCACGGCCAGCAGCACAGCAGCTAGCCGCTCAAGGCATCGTCCATGACGATTTTTCTGACAGACCCTTAAACTATCCTGGTCCAGAAACGCCTGCTGACGAAGACACAATGAAGGTTGTTGTGTTGATGACAGACAGATGGCGAAAATACCAATCAATATGATGTGGTTCAAGCATTCAAACGAGGTCCCTCGACCGTCTACTATCACGAGGAAGATGATCGCTGGTCCATGTATTATCCGGATCGCGATCTGTATTGGATCCCGTATGGCAACCATGATGGTAGAAATGGTTATTTCGCAACCGAGCCATATGACGACGATCCCAATGACTCACTTGAATCTGTGGCGATAGCCTGGCCAGAATTCTGGGACTCCAGGACGGCACGCATGCTCGCTTGGGATTTCTTTGGTCGTGGCAGCCAGGCCCTTGACGATTGGGATTACTACGACATCGTGCGCTATCGCTCTATCGAGCGCTACGCGCGCCAAAGAGACGCCGATGCGAACCTGATCGCAATCTGTGATGCCGCACATGCACAGGATATCATCGTTTTCGCCATCGCTTTTGAAGCGCCTGACAATGGTCGGCGGGTGATGCAGCATTGCGCATCATCGGCCTCGCATTACTTCGACGTCGAAGGTTTGGAGATCAGCGACGCATTTGCCTCGATCGCCAGCGCGATCAATCGCTTGCGCCTAGTACAGTGAGTCTGATGCCAGACCTAGCGGAACATATCAGGCGGTTTGCCAGGTCAGAGCAGGCCACGGCCACAATGGAATTCGTCATTGTGTTCCCGATCATTATCTTCCTCTTCATCGCGGTGTTTGAAACCGGGATGATCCTGACTCGACAAGTGATGCTGGAGCGCGCGCTGGACAGTACAGTGCGCCTATTGCGCCTGGAGTTGGTTAACCCGCCAGATGAGCCTGATGCCTTTGCGACTGCGGTGCGTCAGAATATCTGCGCCAACGCATTGGTGATTCCCAATTGCATGGATGTACTCCAGCTCGATCTCCGGGCTATCGGTCAGACCAATTACATTCTGCCAGAGCGGAATGCGCTCTGCATTAACCGCAATGACATGGTCGCGCCAGACGAAAACCAAGTTTCGGAAGGGCGCGAAAACGACGAAGCCCTGGAAAACTTAATGCTGGTTCGGACGTGTGTAGTTGTAGACCGCATATTACCGATTTCCGGCTTTGGTCTGAATCTCACTCGCGATGATTCCGGCGGGCTGCACATGGTCTCCAGCACTGTCTACGTCAATGAGCCAGACTAGGGAGGCGGATGTGAGATCACTAATCATCAGATTTCTAAGAGACACGCGTGCCGCTGTCGCTTTTGAGGCCGTCATCATCACGCCTATTCTGCTCTGGCTCTTTGTAGGCAGTTTTGTGTTTTTTGACGCGTTTCGGACCTACAATACTTCAGTCAAAGCGACGTACGCGATCGCCGATGTGCTGTCACGTCAACAAGAGGACGTCTACTCGAGCGACATCGAAGGGCTCGCCAATTTGTTCCGAACCATTACCAACACGGCAGAAGGCACCAACCTGCGGGTGACACAGATTTACCGCAATCATGCAGGCGACTATCGGGTGGATCAGTCATTTCCAACCGGAGGCATGGCACGGCTCTTTGACGCGAACATCCCTGCGATTGAGGACCGTCTTCCGATCATGGCGCTTGGCGACCATGTGATCCTCGTGGAAACCACACTACCCTATCGACCGGCCTTCAACGTCGGATTGAGTGATCTGGAATTTACCAATTTTACACTTACACCCCCGCGCAACGGTCCGCAGATCGTCCTCAATCCCGGCATTGAACCAGACTATTGCGGTCAGAGTTGTGATCTCGGAGAAGGGGATGGCGAAGGCACGCCCAGTGGTGATGGAGATTCCGAACCAACCGGCACTTAGGTCGCCCGCATGCCACCCAATGTCGCCGCTGCGCTTTCCTTTCTGACGGACCCCTTGAATAGTCTCTCAAGACCCGATTGAGTGTCAGTCGGCAGATGGGAGACGGTGATGCGCTATTCGGGCTTGCAGGTTCTGGCCCAGGGCCTGAAAGGCAATCGTGGGTGGAAACCCGTCTGGCGCGACCCCGATCCGAAACCCGCCTATGATATCGTGATCATCGGCGGTGGCGGTCATGGGCTCGCAACCGCCTTCTACCTCGCCAAAGAACACGGGCTTCGCAACATTGCCGTTCTGGAAAAGGGCTATCTCGGCGGCGGCAATGTCGGGCGCAACACCACCATCGTGCGGGCCAACTACTTCCTGCCGGGCAACTCCGAGTTCTATTCCCATTCTCTGAAACTCTGGGAAGGGATGGAGCAGGAGTTGAACTATAACGCGATGCACAGCCAGCGCGGGATCATCAACCTGTTCCATTCCGACGGCCAGCGCGATGCCTTCGTCCGCCGCGGCAATGCGATGATCAACCAAGGTGATGACGCCATCCTGCTGAGCCAGGCGGACTGCCGCCGGATGCTGCCCTATCTCGATTATGATCAGACCCGCTTCCCGATCTATGGCGGGCTCTATCATCCGCGCGGCGGCACCGCGCGCCATGACGCCGTGGCCTGGGGTTATGCCAGAGGAGCAGATCAACGGGGCGTCGATCTGATCCAGCAATGCGAAGTGACCGGGATCGATATCGACAATGGCCGCGTCACAGGCGTTCAAACGACGCGCGGCGCGATCAAGGCCAAGAAGGTCGGGATTGTTGTCGCCGGGCGCTCAGGCCAGCTCGCGGCCATGGCGGGCATGCGCCTGCCAATCGAAAGCCATATCCTGCAAGCCTTTGTGACCGAGGGCCTGAAACCCTGTATCGATAATGTGGTCACCTATGGCATGGGCCATTTTTATATCAGCCAGTCCGACAAAGGCGGATTGGTCTTTGGCGGCGATCTGGATTTCTACAGCTCCTACGCTGCGCGGGGGAACCTGCCGATGGCCGAACATGTGCTGGAGGCGGGTATGACGCTGATGCCGATGATCGGTAAAGCCAAGATGCTGCGGAGTTGGGGCGGGATCATGGATATGACCCCGGATGGCTCCCCGATCATCGACAAGACCCATATCGACGGACTCTATATCGATTGCGGCTGGTGTTATGGCGGGTTCAAAGCGGTGCCGGGCTCCGGCTTCTCCTTCGCCCATCTGATCGCCACCGACCGGCATCACGAGCCCGCCGCGCGCTTCCGGCTGGACCGGTTCCGCCGCGGGGCGCTCTTGGATGAAGAGGGCACCGGCTCTCAACATAATCTGCATTAGGGGACGAGAATGCGTATCACATGCCCCCTCTGCGGGGATCGCGACAGCCGCGAGTTCAGCATCAAAGGTCACGAGACCTATCTCACCCGCCCCGCACCCGAGGCCGGTGAGGACGCCTGGGACACCTACCTGCATCTGCGCGAGAACCCCGCCGGTGTGACCGGTGAGCTTTGGCATCACGGCGCGGGCTGCGCCGCCTGGCTGAAGGTAACCCGAAACACGGTAACCCATGAGGTGCTGAAGGTGGAGTTGGCCCGTGACGTGACCGGAGGCGCAAATGCGGATTGATGGCAAAGGCCTGATCGATCGGGCACGTCCGGTCTCGTTCCGCTTCGACGGGCGGAGCTATTCTGGCTTCCAGGGTGACACGCTGGCCTCGGCGCTGCTGGCCAATGGCGTGACCCTCATGGGGCGCTCTTTCAAATATCACCGCCCGCGTGGGGTGCTGACCGCCGGATCGGAGGAACCCAATGCGCTGATGGAGATCGGCACGGGCGCGGCCAAGACTCCGAATGTACGGGCCACGATGCAAGAGATTTTCGACGGGTTGGAGGCGCGGAGCCAAAACCGGATCGGCCCGCTCAACCGCGACCTTCTCTCGGTCAACGACCTGCTCTCCTCCTTCCTAAGTGCCGGTTTCTACTACAAAACCTTCATGTGGCCGCGTGCCTTCTGGGAAAAGCTCTATGAGCCGATCATCCGCCGCGCTGCCGGTCTCGGCGCGCTCTCGAGGGAGCCGGATAGCGGGCGCTATGAGAAAGCCTTTGCCTTTTGCGACATCTTCGTGATCGGGGCGGGACCCACCGGATTGATGGCGGCGCTGACAGCGGCCAAGGGCGGCGCGGATGTGATCCTGGCGGAGGAAAGCGCTGTTGTCGGCGGGCGGCTCCTGTCGGAAGAGGAGCAGATCGACGGGTTACCGGCTGCGATCTGGCTGGAAAACACGCTGGCCGAGTTGCGCGCCTCGGGCCGGGTGCGGATCATGACGCGGACAACCGTGACCGGCGCCTATGACGGCGGGACCTATGGCGCGTTGGAACGGGTCGGCAGCCACGTGCCCGCCACCCCGGATCTGCCGCTCGAATGCTTCTGGCGCATCCAGGCAAAGCAAGCGGTGCTCGCCGCCGGTGCCCTAGAACGCCCGATCGCCTTTCCGATGAATGACCGGCCCGGCATCATGATGGCCAGCGCCGTGCGGACCTATCTCAACCGCTATGGTGTTGCGCCCGGTGAAAAGGTGACACTCTTTGCCACCAATGATGACGCCCACCGCACCGCCCGAGACTTAACCCAGGCCGGGATCGATGTGGCCGCCGTTATCGACAGCCGCGCCGAGATCCAGGCGAAAGGCGACTATCGCGTGATCACCGGCGGGCAGGTGATCGCGACCAAAGGCCGCCAAGCTCTGCGCGAGATCACCATTCGCCATGCCGGCGGCGAAGAAACCATCGCGACCGATTGCCTGGCCGTCTCTGGCGGCTGGAACCCAACCGTGCACCTGACCTGCCACATGAACGCACGCCCGGTTTGGGACGAGGCCATCAGCGGCTTTGTTCCGGCGGAGAAGGCGATCCCCGGGCTGATCCCGGCGGGGGCTTGTGCCGGCCAGTACGCCACTGCCGCCTGTCTGCAAGCGGGAATCGACGCCGCCAGCCAAGCGCTCATCGCGCTTGGGGCAACCGCCCCTGACATCACGGCCCCAAGCGCGCAGATCGAGGCCGGGGCCTCCGATGTGCTTTGGTCGGTGCCGGGCGCTGGCCGCGCCTGGCTCGATTTCGCCAATGATGTGACGACCAAAGACGTGAAGCTCGCCGCGCAGGAGAACTTCCGCTCCGTCGAACATATGAAGCGCTATACGACGCAAGGCATGGCGCCCGATCAGGGCAAGAACTCCAATATCTCCGCCCTCGCCATTCTTGCCGATGCGACCGGACGCGGCATTCCGGAAACCGGCACGACCACCTATCGCCCGCCCTATATCCCCGTCTCAATCGCGGCAATGGGCGCGGGCGCAAAGGGCAAGGGCTTCGCGCCTGAGCGCTTCACCACGTCCCATGCGGCCACGATCCAGCGCGGCGCGCCGATGATCGAAGCCGGTCTCTGGTATCGGCCCAGCTATTTCCCCGCCCAGGGCGAGACGACCTGGCGGCAGAGCTGCGACCGCGAGGTCAATATGGTCCGCGAAACGGTCGGCATTTGTGATGTCTCGACGCTTGGTAAGATTGATGTTCAGGGGCCGGATGCGGGCGCTTTCCTCGATTTCGTCTACACGAATACCTTTTCGACCCTAAAACCAGGCCGCGTGCGCTATGGCCTTATGCTGCGCGAAGACGGAATGGTGATGGATGATGGCACCACGGCCCGCCTCTCCGACACGCATTATGTGATGACGACCACCACCGCCGCTGCCGGGCAGGTCATGACGCATCTAGAGTTCGTCAGCCAAGCGTTGCGCCCCGATCTGGATGTACGCTTCGTCTCAGTCACCGAACAATGGGCGCAATTCGCCGTCGCCGGGCCAATGGCCCGCGATCTCTTGAACACGGTGCTGGACGATCCCATCGATGGCGAAAGCTGGCCTTTCATGGCCTGCGGTCCGGTGAAAGTGCATGGGGTCGATGGCCGCCTGTTCCGCATCTCCTTCTCGGGCGAGCATGCCTATGAAGTGGCGGTGCCAGCGCGCTATGGCGATGCGTTGTTCCGCGATCTTGTCGCCCGCGCCGAGACCATGGGCGGCGGGGCTTACGGAATGGAAGCGCTGAACGTGCTTAGGATCGAAAAGGGCTTCATCACCCATGCCGAAATCCATGGCCGCGTGACCGCGTTCGATATCGGCATGGAGCGGATGATCTCACCCAAGAAAGACTGTATCGGCAAAACCGCTGCGGCTCGCGAAGGGCTGCTTGGCCCGGATCGGGAGCAATTGGTCGGCCTGAAACCCATCGGTGCGGTGAAGCAATTGACCGCAGGCGCGCATCTCTTTGACGAAGGGGCCGAGGCAATCCGCGTGAACGATCAAGGCTATGTCACCTCGGTCTGTTTCTCGCCGACGCTTGGCACTTATTTGGGCCAGGCTTTCTTGAAGAACGGTCGCGCACGGCATGGTGAGACCGTGAACCATGTGGACCATCTCAGAGGGATCGAAACCCTCTGCGAAGTGTGCGACCCGGTATTCTTTGACCCCGAGGGAGGGCGCGTTCGTGGCTAATCTTATTGCCAAAAGCCCCGCCGACGGTTTGCTGCCGCTTGAGATCGGCGGCCTCATGTTGAGCGAAGACAGCCCCGCCGCGATTACCGCCGTGATGCCCTTTGCAGGTCAGGTGAAGCCGCTCTCGACCGCTCTGAAAGCCGCCCATGGCATGACCTTCCCCGGCCCCAACCGCGTGACGGGCAGCGGCGAGGTCAAAGCCTATTGGAGCGGGATGGATCAGGCCTTTCTGATCGGCACGGCCCCGGATCAGAGCCTCGCCACCCATGCCGCCTTGGTCGATCAAACCGATGCTTGGGCCGTCCTCAACATCCAAGGCGCAGAGGTTGAAGCCGTTTTGGCGCGTCTAACACCGCTGGATCTAAACCCCAGTGTCTTCAAACGCGGCCATGCCGCGCGCAGCCTTCTTGGCCATATGTCGGCGCTTATCGCCCGCAGCGGCGCGCAAAGCTTCACGATCCAGGTGTTCCGCTCCATGGCAGCAACGGCGGTTCACGAGTTGGCACTGGCGATGAAAGCCGTGGCCGCCCGCGCCGAACTTGAGCACTAAGTGCCGCGCCGTTCGCTTTCAAGTTCACGAATCCGAACTTCAAAATCGATCCGTTCTTGGGAGTGATTGCTGTTCTCTGGCGTCCGGCTGTTCCAGTTGCTTAGCTGATTGGCCAATCGCTGATCAGAGAGCGATTGCACGCGATCCACGCGCCGCTCTTTCCAAGCGTCATTGCGATTGTCGACCTCCATCGCCAGCGCCATATCCATAACGGATTGACCGAAATGCTGCGATTCAAACACGACGTCCGAGTCCGAGAGTACCTCGGCGGTTTCAGCGGACAAATCCTCCAGACCCGGCGACACAACGGCAAACACACCAAGCGATAGCGCCATGGTAGCCGCAGTCAAAACGACCCAATCCGTGACAACCGCCCCGCTCTCACTCGACAGAAACGCTCTCGTCATTGGTTCCCAGTTAATCCGGCTCATCCTCACAACCTTATTGGCCTTAACGGCATCACATCCCCAAATCCCCACCGGAGGATTTATGGTTAACACCGGCTTTAGAAGCGAATTGAGGCCATTCTATGCTGAAAAACTGAATGATTTGGCACGTTTCGCGCATTTCGCGGGGTGTTCTGGACTTCGCCTTGCCTCGACCCAATACTAAGGCGCATGAGTCTGCCCCCCGGTTTCCTTGATGAGCTTCGCACCCGCACGTCCTTGACACAGGTCGTGGGGCGCAAGGTGATCTGGGACACCCGTAAGTCGAACCAGGCCAAGGGGGATATGTGGGCGCCCTGCCCATTCCATCAGGAGAAGACCGCCAGCTTCCATGTCGATGACCGCAAGGGGTTCTATTACTGCTTCGGCTGCCACGCCAAGGGCGACGCCATCGGCTTTGTCCGCGAGACCGAGAATGTGGGGTTCATGGAGGCTGTGGAAATCCTCGCCCGCGAGGCTGGCATGCCGATGCCCGAACGCGACCCACGTGCTCAAGAGAAGGCCGACCACAGGACAGAGTTGGCCCAGGTGACGGAAGCCGCTCTTGGTTGGTTCCGCCTGCAGTTGAAGACCGCGGCGGGCGGCGACGCGCGCGATTACCTGGCGCGACGGGGCTTGGATGAGGCCGCGCTCGACCAATTCGAGATCGGCTATGCGCCCGGCGCTCAAAACGCCGCTTTCCAAGCGATGACCGGCAAAGGGATCGCGGCAGAGAAAGTGATTGCCGCCGATATCGCACGCCAGCCTGACGATGGCCGCGCGCCCTATGACGCGTTCCGCGACCGGATCATCTTTCCGATCCGTGATGCGCGTGGGCGCTGCATCGGGTTTGGCGGGCGGGCAATGGCCGCCGATGCGCAAGCGAAATATCTCAATAGCCGCGAGACCGATCTCTTCGACAAGGGGCGTGCGCTCTATAATCATGGGCCCGCACGGGAGGCGGCTGGCAAAGGCCAACCGCTGATTGTGGCCGAGGGCTATATGGATGTGATCGCCTTGGTCCGGGCGGGTTTTGAAGCAACCGTTGCGCCGCTTGGCACCGCGATCACCGAGGATCAGCTTCGGCTCCTCTGGCGCATGGCCGACGAGCCAGTGATCGCATTGGATGGCGATACGGCAGGTTTGCGTGCCGCGATGCGCCTGATCGACTTGGCGATGCCGATGCTGGAGGCCGGCAAATCGCTGCGGTTCGCGCTGATACCCGAGGGGCAAGACCCCGACGATCTGCTCCGCGCCAAAGGCCCGCAAGCGATGCGCGATTTGATCGAAGGCGCGCAGCCGATGGTGCAATTGCTCTGGCGCCGCGAGACCGAAGGCAAAAGCTTCGATAGCCCCGAGCGTCGTGCCGCCCTCGATAAAACGCTGCGCCAAGCGATCAGCAAAATCCAAGACCCGTCGCTCAAGAGGCACTATGGCGAGGCGATCAATGATCTGCGCTGGCAGCTTTTCAAAGGTAATCGCAAACCGGCCAACCGGGGCGGCTTCAAACCAAAAGCTGAGGCCGCGCCTGCGGCCAGCACCCGGGCTTCGGCGCTGGCTGCGGGGTCACTCTCGGATGCCGATCTGCGGGCCGCATTGATCCTTGCGACCCTCTGCCAGTACCCCGGCCTGATCGACCAATTCGAACCCGATCTCGACCGGCTCGCGCCGGCCATCCCGATCAAGCCCGCCTCGCCGCGCACCTGCTGCACAGCACAGCGCGCGATGCAGAGGCGCTTTTGGCCGAGTTGGATGATGCAAATTTGCGACAGACCCTTGAAAACCTGCGCGCGCTCGGCCATGTGCGCATCGCACCCTTCTTGCGCGCGGATGGCGACCCAGACAAAGCGGCGCTCTGCTTGGCGGAAGAATTTGCCAAACTCGCCGCCCGTCGGGGCATCGCCTATGAACTGTCCGAGGCGTTGGAAGACTTAGAAACGACCGAAGAAGATACCCACCTGTCCTGGCGCTTGAACCACGCCGTCCAGACCCGACATCGCGCCGATCACCCCACACCGCCAGAGACGGCGGATCAAGGCGAAGACCGGGCAGCCTTGTCCGCGCACCTGCGCAGCTTGATTGATGGACGCGCATGGGAGAAGAAAAAGGGCTAACCCGGGTGTGCGAATCAGTGATTCGCGCTAAGACATGAGTTTACGGCGTGGGTGCGAATCACCCCGTAGCGAAAGGATTATCGCGCATGGCTAAAGACACCGACGATCGCAAACAAGACGGGGACGAGGCCGAGATCAGCCTCGATATGAGCCAAACCGCCGTCAAAAAGATGATCGCGGAAGCGCGAACCAGAGGCTACATCACCTACGATCAGCTGAACACCGTTCTGCCACCTGAGCAGGTCAGTTCCGAGCAGATCGAAGACGTGATGTCGATGCTGTCCGAAATGGGCATCAACATTATCGAAGATGACGAGGTCGAAGAGGACACCGAAGCCAAGCCGGCGACCGAAGTGGTCGAGGCCTCGACCTCCCGCGAAGTGGCCGTCGCCGCGACCGAAACCGAGAAACTCGACCGGACCGATGACCCGGTGCGCATGTATCTGCGCGAAATGGGCTCGGTGGAACTGCTCTCCCGCGAGGGCGAGATCGCCATCGCCAAACGCATCGAGGCCGGGCGCAACACGATGATCGCGGGGCTCTGCGAAAGCCCACTGACCTTCCAGGCGATTACCATCTGGCGCGACGAACTTCTCGACGAAGATATTCTTCTGCGCGACGTGATTGATCTCGACGCCACATTCGGCCGGCAAATGGGCGAGGATGAAGACGGCGACGAACCGGTTGTTGCCGCGCCCGTCTCCAACGACAATGCCGCGCCCGCCAAGCCCGAAGGCGAGGCCAAGCAAGAGCTTGATGCCGATGGCAACCCGATCACCCAGGACGATGACGAGGATGATGAGGACGAACAGGCCAATATGAGCCTGGCGGCGATGGAAGCCGCGCTGAAACCGCGTGTCTTGGAAACCCTCGACCTGATCGCGCGCGACTATGTGAAACTCTCTGAGATGCAGGATTTGCGGATTTCCGCGACCCTAAACGAGGATTCGAGCTTCTCAGCCAAGGAAGAGAAGGCTTACCAGAAGCTACGCTCGGAAATCGTGGAGTTGGTCAACGAGCTGCATCTCCACAACAACCGGATCGAAGCGCTGATCGACAGCTTTACGGCATCAACCGTCGGATCATGTCGATCGACAGCGGTATGGTGAAACTGGCCGACCAAGCGCGGATCAACCGCCGCGAATTCATCGAAGCCTATCGCGGCTATGAGCTGGACCCGACCTGGGTCGACCGGATGGCTGAAAACTCTGGCCGGGGCTGGCAGGCGTTGATGGAACGCTCCCGGCCCAAGGTTGAAGAGTTGCGTGCCGATATGGCGCAAGTCGGCACCTATGTTGGCCTCGACATCAACGAATTCCGCCGGATCGTGAACCAGGTTCAGAAGGGGGAGAAAGAAGCGCGCCAGGCCAAGAAAGAGATGGTCGAGGCGAACCTGCGTCTCGTGATCTCAATCGCCAAGAAATACACCAACCGTGGCCTACAATTCCTCGACCTGATCCAGGAAGGCAACATTGGCCTGATGAAGGCGGTCGATAAGTTCGAATATCGCCGGGGTTACAAGTTCTCGACCTATGCGACCTGGTGGATTCGTCAGGCAATCACCCGGTCCATCGCGGATCAGGCGCGCACCATCCGTATCCCGGTGCATATGATCGAAACGATCAACAAGCTGGTCCGCACCGGGCGTCAGATGCTGCACGAGATTGGCCGCGAGCCGACGCCGGAGGAACTGGCCGAGAAGCTGCAAATGCCGCTGGAGAAGGTTCGCAAGGTGATGAAAATCGCCAAGGAACCAATCTCGCTGGAGACGCCGATTGGTGATGAGGAAGACAGTCAGCTTGGCGATTTCATCGAGGATAAAAACGCGGTCCTGCCGCTCGATTCCGCGATCCAGGAGAACCTGAAGGAGACCACGACGCGGGTTCTGGCATCTTTGACCCCACGTGAAGAGCGTGTCCTGCGGATGCGCTTCGGCATCGGAATGAACACCGACCATACGCTTGAAGAGGTCGGCCAACAGTTCAGTGTGACCCGAGAGCGGATTCGCCAGATTGAGGCAAAAGCGCTCAGGAAGTTGAAGCATCCAAGCCGTAGTCGGAAGTTAAGGTCTTTCTTGGATCAGTGAGAAAGAGGCACCGTTCGTACACCTCTTTTGACCCTAGCCTTGTTCGACATAGTCGATGCAGTTCTCGACCATATCTTTGAACTCCGAGATCAGGTCTGCGATGCCCCCAGTGGCAGCAGAAATCGAACCTAGTAGTGAGTTGATCTGAGCCAATAGGTAGCGGAGCGCATCGACTATTCCGTCGCGAAAACGACGCCCCAAACTGAATAGCGCTGCAAGTTTTGCTTGGAGACTATTCCCTATCAGACCGACGCGTGCAAAAACTTCTGGTGGCGTATCTTGAACGACCGCTCGCACTCTATCGAAATGTGGCAGAGTTTCAGTTTCATAGGCCAATCTCAGTCGGTCGCGCATGTCGTCAATGAATAGTATCCGGTAGCCATAGGGCGCGTCATCAAACAAGAGGGTTTGCAGAAAACCACTCAGTTGATCGAGAAATGACGACAATTGCAGATTAGGGTCATCGCTCTCTTCAAACATAAAGGGCATGCCAATTCTCCCATGTTTTATAGTTTGGGATGGTAGCATGATTGAGAGTAGACCTGGGAGAAATCTGTGAACCCACCGATCACTCACAGTGTATCTTATGATCTTCAATCTGCGCGCCTGTCCGTCATCCGCTCTGGCCAGCCCAGCGGGCTGGCATTTTGGCTGCGGGACGCTCTGCTCAGCCCGAGTAATGACTTGGCTTCCATAAACCGCCCCCGATCCACCGTGTTTGCGCCATCCCACGGGCAGGCCCGCGCCCGGCTCCGCTCTTTCCGGTGGTCGCGAACCACGTTATCCCGGTTCAATGACCCTCACCACTTTTGACAACATCCTCACCGACCGCGGCTCCAAATACGCGGTTTCCGGCGCACCGGCGGCCTCGAAAGCCGACGCGCTCGCCGCCGTCAAAGTCCTCAAGCGCAATAAGAAATTCGCTAAGGCCACCCATAACACCTGGGCGCTCCTCACCTCCGAAGGCCCCATCAAGAACGATGACGGAGAGGCCGGGGCGGGCATGGTCATCCTGCGGATGCTGGAACGCGAGGACCTCCGGAACCACGTTGTCATCGTCAGCCGCTGGTTCGGCGGCACGCATCTGGGCGGCGACAGGTTCCGCCGGGTGCAGGATTGCGTTAGGTATTACATCGACCAGATGAACCAGACGAGGTAGCGCGATGTCGCTCTTATCGAAACTCTTCGGCGGCGGGGCCAAGCCTCAAGAGGACCCCGAAGTCTATAAAGACTTCCGCATCTTCCCGGAGCCACAATCGGGTCAGGGTGGCTATCGCCTCGCCGCGCGGATCGAGAAGGAGATCGATGGCGAGGTGAAGGTGCACCAATTGCTCCGCGCCGATACGATCCAGAGTGTCGAGGAGGCGGAGGCCTTCTCCATCCGCAAGGCGAAACAGGTGATTGACGAGCAGGGCGACGGGATTTTCCGGTAGCGTCGGCGCGCCATCGGTTGCCGGCGAAGGGTACCTAAAACAGCCCCTCCGCTCGGAACGACACCTCAGCCTCCTTGCCAATGATCACGTGATCATGCACCGCCACGCCGATCGTGTCACAGGCCTCCACGATCCGGCGGGTTACATCGATATCTTGAGGGCTCGGCGTCGGGTCGCCCGACGGATGATTATGCACCAGAATGATTGAGGACGCGTTCAACTCTAGCGCCCGTTTCGCCACTTCGCGTGGATAGACCGGCACATGATCGACCGTGCCTTTCGCCTGCTCCTCATCAGCGATCAGCACGTTTTTCCGATCCAAGAACAACACGCGAAACTGCTCGGTCTCCCGATGCGCCATCGCCGTGCGGCAATAAGTGATCAGATCATCCCAGGAGGAGACCACCTCGCGATGCATGACTTTGGTCAGCGCCATCCGATGGGCAAAGGCCTCGACGATGCGCAGTTGCAAATAGACCTTTGCTGTCGCGCCTTCGACCTGCAACAGCCGGTGTTCCGAGGCCGCAACCACGCCGTTTAAATCGCCAAATGCCGCCAGGAGCCTTTTGGCGAGTGGTTTCAGGTCAATCCTCGGGATCGCGTTGAAAAGCAGCAGTTCCAGGATTTCATAGTCGGGCATCGGCTTGTGCCCGCCTGACAAAAAACGCTCCCGAAGCCGCGCACGATGGCCCCAATAATGCGGGCGCTTCGTTCCATTTTGGTCGGTGACCAGGCCGCCGCCCGCCGCCGCATCGGGCGAGAGCCGGTCCGTCTGGCGGAAGCTGCGGGTGAAGGCTGGCGTCAAGACGGCATCTGCGGGCGGAATACGCGCCTCCAAATCATCCAGACCTCGCATCGCCTCTTCGGAAAACCCCGGGACCTGCCCCTCCAAATCAGACGTCAGATCCGTCATCGATATCCCTCTTAGCGCGCGACACAACCTGCGGCGATAACCGGTCCCTAGAAACCGATCCGCCGACGCTCCGAGAATTCAATCAATTTGGTTAATGCTTTCTTAGCAAGCACCCGCTTTCGAACAAAAATACCAGGCTAGTTCTTCAATCGGCCCAACATCTCTTCGGCTGCTGCATCCGGGCTCAGTTCACCGGCTGCCACCCGTGTGGCCATCTCAGCCATCGCGCGCTTCACGTCAGCGTCGCGGTTCAGCCGCGCCAGAAGGCCGCTCCGCACCTCTTCTTCAAACCAATGCGCCGCTTGCGCCGCTCGGCGTTTCTCCCAATGGCCCTCCGCCCGACGCCATGCTGCTAAGGTCTGCATCTCGTCCCAGGCTGCGTCCAACCCGTCATCCTCCCACGCCGAAACGGGAAGCGCCTTGGGAAACCCGTCAGGATCCTCCGCCCGTTTGCGCATCAGCCGCAACGCCCCGGCATAGTCCGCGCAGGTTCGCGTCGCCGCCGCTTTCAACTCGCCATCAGCCTTGTTGACCAGGATCAGATCGGCAATCTCCATGATACCGCGCTTGACGCCCTGCAACTCGTCGCCGCCCGCAGGCGCGAGAAGCAAGACGAAGAGATCGCACATCTCGGCAACCATGGTCTCGGACTGCCCGACCCCCACGGTTTCGATCAGCACAACATCGAACCCCGCCGCCTCGCAGAGCGCAACCGCCTCGCGGGTCCGCCGCGAGACGCCCCCCAGATGCGACAAGGAGGGCGAGGGGCGGATAAACGCGCCTGGCTCGCGGCTGAGCCGCTCCATCCGGGTTTTGTCGCCCAGAATCGAGCCGCCAGAGCGTGTTGACGATGGATCGACCGCCAAAACGGCCACGCGGAGCCCTTGGCTGACCAACATCATCCCAAATGTCTCGATAAAGGTCGATTTCCCCACGCCCGGCGTGCCGGAGAGTCCAATACGCAGGGCTTGCCGACCATGACCGCGCAAAACCTCCAACAAGGCTGCCGCTTGGGCCCGATGATCGGCCCGCGTGCTTTCCACCAAAGTCACTGCGCGCGCCAGCGCCCGGCGCTCACCCGCCAAAATCCGCGTTGCCAAATCTGTCTGAGAGGCCTGTTGTTCCGTCATGGAGGCGTCGTCTTTCCCCAGTCTTCTGCCCGCGCGCCGCAATTTGGGCGCGTCCCGTTACTTGCCCGCATCCCGCGCGCACTGTCCAGTGCCACGGCATGCGACAGCGAATTTGATGACCAGTTTGTCATGCGCCCTTATCTGGCGAGCCGTCTGGTGCTGATCTCCTTTGTTGTTCCGAGCCAGGTTCAGGAGCGGCGCAGTTTCGATGTCGGCGCGCTCCTGTCTCGCCCGTCCGCGACCCGAGACCACGCCCCGCGTCTTTCGGTTGACCTCGGTCGCGGCACAGTCCCTTTATGGGCCGGTGCGGATCATCAGACGACCATAGGCCGATGCGACTTCCGATCGAGGACATTCTGCCAGAGCTGATGCACGCCCTGGCCACCAAAGGTCGCGCGGTGCTGCAGGCTCCGCCCGGCGCAGGCAAGACCACGCGGGTGCCGCTGGCGATGCGCGAGGCTGAGATCACCAAAGGCCGAATTGTCGTGCTGGAACCCCGTCGCTTGGCCGCGCGCGCCGCCGCCGAACGTATGGCCGAAACCTTGGGCGAGGCCCCAGGTCAGACGGTCGGCTACCGGATGCGCGGCGACAGTGCGGTCAGCAAAGAAACCCAGATCGAGGTGGTGACCGAAGGCATCCTGACTCGAATGCTGCAAGACAATCCGGAGCTCCCCGGCATTGGCGCGGTGATCTTCGACGAGTTCCACGAACGCTCCCTCAACGCCGATCTGGGTTTGGCGCTGGCTTGGGAGGTCCGGGGGCCCTGCGCGACGATCTGCAAATTTTGGTCATGTCCGCCACGCTTGATGCCGGGCCCGTGGCCGCCATGCTCGACAATGCCCCTTTGATCTCATCTCTAGGTCAGGCTTTTCCGGTTCAGACGATCTGGCGAGACCGACCGCCGGCCAAGACCGACCGGTTCGAGACCACAATGGCCAGCCTCATTCTGCAAGCTGTCCAAGAGACCGAGGGCGGCCTTCTCGTGTTCTTGCCTGGCGAAGGCGAAATCCGCCGCACCGCCAGCTTATTGGCGGACCAACTTCCGCCCGATATCCATGTCCACAGCCTCTATGGCGCTATGAAACTCGGCGATCAGCGCGCCGCCATCCGGCCTGCGAAAGAGGGGCGAAAACTCGTTCTGGCCACCGCGATCGCCGAGACCTCGCTGACCATCGAAGACGTGTGTGTGGTGATCGATGGCGGCCGCGCCCGCCGCGCCCGGTTTGACCCAAGCTCCGGCATGTCGCGCCTGGTAACCGAGCCTATCAGCCGCGCCGAGGCTGATCAGCGCCGGGGCCGCGCCGGTCGGGTCGCGCCCGGGGTCTGCTATCGCAACTGGACCAAAGGGGCCGAGGGTGCGCTCCCCGCCTTCCCACCTGCGGAGATCGAGGCGACCGATCTCGCCGGCCTCGCGCTCGATCTCGCGCAATGGGGTGGCGATGAAGGTTTGGCATTTCTCACACCTCCCCCGAAGGCGCGCTTGCAGAGGCCCGCGCATTGCTCAAATCCATCGGGGCGCTCGATGACGCGGCTCGGATCACCAACCATGGTCGCCAGCTTGCCAAACTGCCACTGCATCCCCGCCTGGCCCATATGGTCAGCCTTGGCGGCAGAGGCAGTGCTCTGCTCGCCGCGCTCTTGGCCGAGCGCGATCCGCTCCGCGGCCAAGGCAGCGACCTCGCCTTGCGTCTCCGCGCCCTGACCGGCCAAGCCCCGGCAGCGGCCGACCGCGCCGCAATCGCGCGGATCAAGACCGAGGCGAAACGCCTGGCCCGTTTCGAATCCGGCCCGGCGCATGACGCCGCCGAACAGGCAGCCCTTGCCTATCCCGACCGCATCGCCCTCCGGCGCAAAGGGGATGCGCCGCGCTATCTCCTGTCGGGTGGCAAAGGGGCCGCTTTGCCTGAAGGAGACGCGCTTGCCGGGCAACGGCTTCTTGTCGTGACCGATCTTGATGGCGACCCCCGCGAAGCCCGCATCCGCCAAGCGATCCCAATTGCCGAAAGCCAGATCCGCGCCCTCTTCGCGGATCAGATCACTTGGCATGAGAGGTGCACCTGGTCGCGTCGTGACCGGCGGGTTCTGGCGCGGAAACAAGAGTGTCTGGGCGCGATCATTCTGGATGATCGTGGGTGGTCGGATGCCCCTGCCGAGGCCATCCGCGCCGCGATGGTCGACGGCATTCGCGATCTCGGCATCGACGCGCTCAACTGGACCAAACCCGCCACCCTGCTCCGCGCCCGCATCCGGTTCGCGGGCCTGGCCGATATGTCCGATGCCGCCCTCCTGGATGGATTGGAGGATTGGGCCGCGCCGTATCTTGACGGCATCGCCTCTGCCGCTGATCTCAAACGCTTGAACCTTGTCGAGGCGCTGGCAGCCTCTCTCGGATGGGAGAGCCAGCAACGGCTGGATACTCTCGCTCCGGCCACTTGGAAGACGCCGCTCAATCGGCAAGTCCCGATCGACTACAGTACCGACACGCCCGAAATCGCGCTTCGTCTGCAAGAGGTCTTCGGCACCACCACCCATCCCCGGATCGGCCCCGATAAACTGCCGCTTAAAATCACGCTGCTTTCTCCCGCCAACCGCCCGATCCAAATTACCACCGATTTGCCGGGGTTCTGGTCGGGCTCCTATGCGGATGTGCGCAAGGATATGCGCGCGCGCTACCCCAAACACCCTTGGCCCGAAGATCCGCGCCAATCCGACCCAACGCTGCGCGCCAAGCGCCGACCCTAGACCTATCTCACCTGGGCCGTCCCTGTCCGTGGCAACGCGGCCCGCGGAGGGTTCCCGGATTCACCCGGGGGCGTGACGCGGGCCGCCGCCCCGCAAGACCACACCCCGCTCTGCCGCGGCCGCCTCTGCCGAAGGGTGTATCCGCTCGGACGGATCGCGCCCAATCACCCGCCGATGACGCGACCAAAACGCTTTGCTCCACCCCGACATCGTGCCAACCGACGGCGCCGTAACATCGGTCAGATAGCGCGTGCGCCAATGTTGCGGCAGCGGCAGACCAGAGGCCGCCGCCTCGCCCAACATCCAGACCAGTGGGATGTTCGACAAAGGCCGCGCCGCGCGCAAGCCGCCCAGTTGCCCGCCAATGTCGCCATGCGCGCCCCGGAACCAAACCTGCTGCACTTGCCCAGCCCGCGCCGCATCGACGCTCCACAAAACCGGCGCATACACATCGCGGGTTTCGTCCATCGCCAGCGCATGCCGGGCCTCTTTGGTCGAGGTCCCTAAACCGTCACTGTGATAGGGATGCGGCTTGCCCATGAACCGCCAAACCACCGGCCAGCGCAGGCCCAAAGCGCGCACCGTGTCATAGACGCCCATAAAGGCGATCTCGACCTTTGGATGGCAGAGCGCGGCCTTCAACGCCGCCGCGCGCGGACCGTCTGGATCAGACCGGTAATGCTCATAGACCCGCGCCAAGGTCTCTTCCTCAACCTGGGCCGCGCGCAGCAAGCCCATCTTGTCGATCAACCCGGCCAGCGAGCGCACCGCATAGGCCCCACGCGAAAACCCCATCAGGAAAATCCGGTCTCCGGGCTGATAGTTCCGCGCCAAGAACAGATAGGCGCGCTTGATCTGTCGGTCGATCCCAACGCCGGCCAACACCTCCACCGCGCGCCGATAGCCGCGCCACTGAATCCCTGGCTCATAGTAGAGCGTGACGGGCTCTGACGGGCCAAGCTCCGACAACAACCGATAGGTCAGCCCGATATTGGTCTCTTGCCCACGTAGCAGGCTCGACATGGTCCCATCGAGCAGAACCACATGGGAATAGGCCGGGCGCACAACCGGCAGGCGCGGCGGCGCGCTGCGAAACCCCTTCAGACGGGTCCAGAGCCGGTTATTCCGCAGCAATGCCCCCTTCTCCCTCTTGCAACAGCGCCCAAACCCGCGCCGGTGTAAACGGCATATCCACCCGCCGAATACCAAGCGGCCAAAGTGCGTCTTGCACGCCGTTGGCCACAGCTGCCAAGGCGCCCACGGTTCCCGCCTCACCACAGCCCTTCATCCCAAGCGCGTTGGCCGTCGACGGCACCGGCTCGGTATGGAAATCGACAAACGGCATATCATCGGCGCGCGGCATCCCGTAATCCATGAAGGTCGCGGTCAGAAGCTGACCATCGTCATCATAGACCACGTGTTCGGTGATGGCTTGGCCAATCCCTTGCGCAACGCCGCCATGGACTTGCCCCTCGGCCAGCATCGGGTTCATCAGATTGCCGAAATCATCCACCACCGTATAGCGCACAACCTCGGTCACGCCAGTGTCGCGATCAATCTCGACCTCCGCGATATGGCAGCCATTCGGGAAGGATCGGCCCGGCAATTTCGTGGTCTCTTCAGCCACACAAAGCGCCGCCTGCCCCTCGGCCCGCGCCGCCTCAGCCGCCTCCAGAAGTGTCACGACCGTGTTCGAGCCCGGTGCACGGAATACGCCCTCTTCGGCATCGAAGCTGACATCCTCTGCCTCCATCATGCCTTCGACAAACGGCACCAGGCCGGAGATCAACGCATCCCCGGTGGCCCTGAGCGCGGTGCCCTGGGTTGTGACCGAGCGACTGCCGCCGGTCCCACCGCCATTAGCGATTTGATCGCTATCACCTTGAACGACCTCGATATCCGCAATTGGCAAGCCGGTCTGGTCATGCACAAACTGGGCATAGACCGTCTCATGCCCCTGCCCGTTCGATTGCGTGCCCACATAGACCTTCGCCCCGGTCTCGGTCAGCTCAATCTTCGCGGTCTCGCTTGGGTCGCCCAGAATGCTCTCGATATAGTAACACACGCCCAAGCCTCGGAGCTTGCCCGTTCTCTCGGAGACCGCCTTCCGCGCCGCAAATCCGGCCAGATCGCCCTCCGCCTCGGCCCGGGTCAAAAGCAGGTCAAACGCGCCCACATCGTAAAGCTCACCCACGGCGGTCTTATACGGCATCTGCTCAGGTGCGATGAAACTCCGGCGGCGCAGCTCCAGCGGATCGACACCCAACTCGCGGGCCGCATAATCCATCGCCCGCTCCAGCGTGTAGATCGCCTCGGGCCGCCCGGCCCCGCGATAGGCATCGACCTGTGTCGTGTTGGTATAAATGCCGCGATTGTTCATATAAATCGCCTGCACATCATAAACGCCGGTCAGTACGCGGCTGAACAACTGGCTCTGAATCGGCTGACCGAATTGCGAGTTATACGCCCCCATATTCGAGAGCGACGACATGCGATAGGCGGTCATCTTGTAATCGGCGTCAAAGCCAAGCTCCGCGATACAGACCAGATCGCGGCCCGCATTATCGCTCAGCATCGCCTCGGTCCGCTCCGACATCCAGCGGACCGGTCGGCCAAGCGCGCGCGCTGCATGCGCCACCAGGAAATACTCAGGGTAATCCATCCCCTTCATACCAAACCCGCCGCCCACATCCGGCGTCGTCACGCGAACCTCCTCCGCGTCCAGCCCGAACCATTTGGCCAGGGCCGCCTGTACCCCAAACGCCCTGCCCGTTCACCGCCAGATGCAGCCGGTCGCCCTCAAGCTCGGCGTAACACCCCCGCGGCTCCAGCGAGTTCACAATGATCCGGTTGTCCTCGATCTCAAACCGCACCCGATGCGCCGAGCCGGCCAAAGCGGCTTCGGTCGCCTCTTCATCGCCCAGACCCCAATCATAGGCCAGATTCTCCGGCGCCTCGGGGTGCAACTCCGCTCCGCCCGGCTGCACAGCCATATGCGGCTCCAACTCGTCGAAATCGAAGCGGATCATCTCGGCGGCATCTTTCGCTTCGGCCAAGCTCTCGGCGACCACAAAAGCCACCGGCTCGCCGACAAACCGCACCCGCCCCTCAGCCAAGATCGGCCGCGCGGGGGCCGCGCCATCCGACCCATCGCGGTTCTTCACCGTCGAAAACTTCATCGCATTGGCCAGCCCCGCCGCCGCCAAATCGGCCGCACTCAGCACCAGATGCACCCCCGGCGCTTCCCGCGCATCGTCCAAGTCCAACTCGGTGATCTCCCCATGCGCCACGGGGCTTCGCAGCACATAGCCAAAAAGCGCGCCCTCCGGCGCGATATCATCGATATACCGACCATGCCCGGTCAGCAGGCGGGTGTCCTCCAACCGGGTGACCGGCTGGCTGGTTCCGAATTTCGTCATGGGGTATGTCCTCGCAGCAAACTGCTTTCAAACCGAGATTAACGGCCCAAACGCCAGTGTCCAGGCCCCCTGGACCGGATCGAGGCTTGGCCTTTCCGGCGCGCTTCGCTAGATGATCCCAGACAGACAAAACCCCAAGGGTATAAGGCGATGGAAAAGACCTTTAACGCAGCCGAGGCCGAGGCCCGGATCTACGCGGAATGGGAAGCCTCGGGCGCTTTCAAAGCTGGCGCAAACGCGTCGCGCGACGAGACCTTCTGCATCATGATCCCGCCGCCGAATGTGACCGGCTCGCTGCATGTGGGCCACGCCTTTAACAACACGCTGCAGGACATCCTGACCCGCTGGCACCGGATGCGCGGCTTCGACACGCTCTGGCAACCAGGGCAGGACCATGCAGGCATCGCCACGCAGATGGTCGTTGAGCGCAAACTGGCCGCCGAGGGCAATGCCACCCGCCGCGATCTGGGCCGGGAGGATTTCCTGAAGAAGGTCTGGGAGTGGAAGACCGAAAGCGGCGATACCATCATCAACCAGCTCAAACGCCTCGGTGCCTCCTGCGACTGGTCCCGCAACGCTTTCACCATGTCCGGCGCGCCCAATGCGCCCGACGGCGAGCAGGGCAATTTCCACGATGCGGTCATCAAGGTCTTCGTGGAGATGTATAACAAGGGCTACATCTATCGCGGCAAACGCCTGGTGAACTGGGACCCACATTTTGAAACTGCGATTTCCGACCTCGAAGTGGAGCAAATCGAGAAAGACGGGTATATGTGGCGCCTGCGCTATCCGTTGGAGGATGGCGAGAGCTATGAACACCCGGTGGAATTCGACGCGGACGGCAATGTCACCGACACCGAGACCCGCGATTACCTGACCGTCGCCACGACCCGGCCCGAAACCATGTTGGGCGATACCGGCGTCGCGGTCCATCCCGATGACCGGCGCTATGCCCATCTGATTGGCAAGCACGTGATCCTGCCGATCACCGGGCGGCGCGTGCCTATCGTGGCCGACAGCTATGCCGACCCGGAAAAGGGCACCGGTGCGGTGAAAATCACCCCGGCCCATGATTTCAACGACTGGGATGTGGGCCAACGCACCGGCCTTCGCGTCATCAACGTGATGGACACCAAGGCCGCGATGGCGCTGCGGGGCAATGCCGATTTCGCCGAAGGTTGCCCGGAAGACCTGATCGCGGCCGCCATCGAACGGCTGGACGGAGCCGACCGCTATGAGGCCCGCGATGCGATTGTCACCTGGGCCGAGGACAATGGCTGGCTCGATGGGATCGACGCAGATCGGCACATGGTCCCCCATGGCGACCGCTCCAAGGTTTCGGTCGAACCGTTCCTGACCGATCAATGGTTCGTAGACACCGCCAAGATCGTCGAACCCGCATTGGAGGCGGTTCGCAACGGGCGCACCAACATCATGCCCGAGCAGCACCGGAAGGTGTATTTCAACTGGCTGGAAAACATCCAGCCCTGGACCATTTCACGCCAGCTCTGGTGGGGGCACCAGATTCCGGTTTGGTATGCGGCGGACAGAGAAGCAATTGTCGCAAACACTTTAGAAGAACTAAAAAGAACGGCTTCTGTGGATCGTCGAACCAAAGATGACGAGAAAAGAGATAAAATCGACGCTGCGATTGCTTTTGTTGAGCAGCAGCTTTTGGATATTCGTTCGGGCAACCTCGGCTCAGACGCCCTTGTCTACTGTGCGCCTAACGAGGCAGAAGCCCTACGACTTGCGAAGGAGCGAACTGGCTGCGAAGTGTTTTCGTTTGAGAATGAAGCCGAAGCTTTTGCGCATGTTGCTTCGCTAGAACCAACCAAACGCAATGACATTTACATCTACCGCGATCCCGACGTTCTCGACACCTGGTTCTCGTCGGGCCTCTGGCCCATTGGTACGCTCGGCTGGCCCGAGCAAACCCCTGAACTGGAACGCTATTTCCCAACCTCCGTCCTAATCTCCGGCTTCGACATCATCTTCTTCTGGGTCGCCCGGATGATGATGATGCAGCTTGCCGTAGTCGATGAAGTCCCGTTCAAGGATGTCTATGTTCACGCCCTCGTCCGCGACGAGAAGGGCCGGAAAATGTCGAAGAGCATCGGCAACGTGCTCGACCCGCTGGAACTGATCGACAGCTACGGCGCCGACGCGCTGCGCTTCACCATGGCGTCCATGGCCGCGATGGGGCGGGACGTGAAACTCTCCGATGACCGCGTGGCGGGGTATCGGAATTTCGGCACAAAGCTCTGGAACGCCGCGCGGTTCGCGGAGATGAACGACTGCAAACCGATGGACGGGTTCGACCCCGCCTCTGTGACCCAGACCGTGAACAAATGGATCGTGGGCGAGATCGCGCGCGCCCGCGTCGCCCATGACGAGGCGCTCACCGCTTATCGCTTCAACGACGCCGCCAACGGGCTTTACGCCACCACTTGGGGCCGGGTCTGCGATTGGTATCTGGAATTCGCCAAGCCGCTTTTCGCCTCCGGCGACGAGGCCGTGATCGCCGAAACCCGCGCCACCATGGCCTGGGTGATCGACCAGTGCCTGATCCTGCTCCACCCAGTGATGCCCTTTGTCACCGAAGAGCTTTGGGGGCAGATCGCCGAGCGCCCCAAAATGCTGATCCATGCCGATTGGCCGAGCTATGGCGCGGAACTGATCGACGAAGAGGCCGACCGGGAAATCTCCTGGGTCATTGCCATGATTGACGAAATCCGCTCCGTCCGGATGCAGATGCATGTGCCCGCTGGCCTGAAAGTGCCGCTGTTGCAGGCCGAGTTGGACGCGCGCGGCCAAGCCGCCTGGAACCAGAACGCCGCGATCATTCAGCGGATCGCGCGGGTCGATAGCCTGACCGTTGTCGATAACTTACCGAAGGGTGCCGTGACCGTGGCGGTTGAGGGCGGTGTCTTCGGTCTGCCGATCGCCGATATCATCGACGTGGATGAGGAGAAGGCCCGGCTGGAGAAGGTCTTGGGCAAACTGGCCAAGGAGTTGGGCGGGTTGCGCGGACGGCTCAACAACCCGAAATTCGCCGAAAGCGCGCCTGCCGCCGTGGTGGAGGAAACCCGCAACAATCTCGCCGTCCGCGAGGAGGAAGAGGGCAAAATCCGCGACGCTCTCGCCCGACTCGAAGAGATCGGCTAGGTCAGGTCGCAGCTGTGACGCATCAAATAGGTTACGAAAATCGCCGAGGCGCGGATTTTTCGTAACCTATTCGGCATCACTCCCGGCTTGTGCTTTGCCTCGATTTCGGGCTTCTCTCCGGTCATGACCGGACCTCGTTATGCCCAACTTGTCGAAACCCTGCCCGCCTCCGTGCCCTTTGTCGGCCCCGAGACACAGGAACGCGCCCGTGGCGCAGAATTTGCCGCCCGGTTGGGGGCCAATGAAAGCGTGTTCGGGCCCTCGCCGAAGGTGAAAACCGCAATCGCCGAGGCCGCGCAGGATGCTTGGATGTATGGCGACCCCGAAGCGCATGAGTTGCGCCAGGCGCTGGCCGCCCATCATGGTGTCAGGTCGGAAAATATCGTTGTTGGGGAAGGGATTGACGGGCTCCTGGGCTATCTCTGCCGGCTGCTGATCGCGCCAGGGGATGCGGTGGTGACCTCCGTCGGGGCCTATCCGACCTTCAACTATCACGTGACTGGTTTTGGCGGCGCGCTGCATCAGGTGCCTTATCAAGGCGATCACGAAAACCCCGATGCGCTGATCACCCGCGCCCGGGACGCGCGCGCCAAGCTGATCTACTTGGCGAACCCGGACAATCCGATGGGAAGCTGGCATGGCGCCGCGACGGTGCAGGCGATGAGACGACGCGGTGCCCGACGGATGCCTGCTGGCGCTGGATGAAGCCTATGTGGACACAGCACCGGCGGACACGGCGCCGGCTTTGGATATGGACGATCAGCGCGTCATTCGTTTTCGCACCTTTTCAAAGGCTTACGGGTTGGCGGGCTTGCGGGTTGGCTATGCGCTGGCCCATGCGGATCTGATCACGGCTTTCAACAAAATTCGAAATCATTTTGGCATGGGGCGGCTGGCGCAAGCCGCCGGACTGGCTGCGCTGGAGGATCAGGCGTATCTCAATAGAACCATCGCCGAGATCGCCAAAGCCCGCGATCGGATTGGCCAAATCGCACGCACAAATGGGCTGATACCGCTGCCCTCGGCAACCAATTTCGTGACGATCGATTGCGGTAGCGATGGTGATTTCGCCCGTGCAGTGTTGGCCGCGCTGATCAAACGCGGGATTTTCGTGCGGATGCCGTTTACCCCGCCGCAAGACCGCTGCATTCGCGTGTCATGCGGCAGAGAGTCCGATTTGGCTCTGTTCGAGGCCGCGCTGCCGGAGGCGCTCTCCGAGGCAGAGGCCAGTTAAGCAGCGCCTGAAATCACCTCGGCAGCCGCGCTCAACCCGTTGGGGTCATGCGCGATTTGCAATGCACTCATGCCCGCCTGGAGGCTGCCCAACACGCCCAGAACCATCTGCGCATTCACATGGCCCATATGGCCAATGCGGAAATAATCCTCTGGCGCATCGTCCATGCCAAGCGGCACGCCTAGGGTCACGCCCGCCTCGGCAATCATCCAATCGCGCAGCCGCGCGCCGTTGCCGCCGCCCATATTGACGGTGGTCACCGCGTTGCTGCGTTTGTCGGCCTCGGCGATGTTCAATCGCATCGCGCCGCTTTGCCCCCAGGCTTCGAAGGCCGTCCAGATCGCCCGGGCGAGAGTCGCGTGGCGACCCCAAACCTGCTCCAGCCCCTCTTCCTTTAGGATCATATCCAGCGCCACGCGCAGCCCATAGAGGTGATGCGTCGGGGCCGTTCCGCAGAAATACTTATAGAAGATGTCTGGATCGGTGCGCGGACGCCAATCCCAATAGGGCGTCACCAGATCGGCGCGGTCCCGGGCGGCCTCGGCCTTCGGACCATAATAGACAAAGCCCATGCCCGGCGGGGTCATCAAGCCTTTCTGACTGCCGGTGACCATCAGATCGACGCCCCAGGCATCCATCTCAAACGCGTCACAACCGAGACAGGCGATGTTGTCGGAAAACAGCAGCGCCGGGTGGTCCGCTGCATCAAGCGTCTGCCGCAGGGCCAAGATGTCGTTCTTGACCGAGGTGGAGGTGTCCACCTGAACCGCCAACACAGCCTTGATCTCATGGGCTTTATCCGCAGCCAGCGCCTCGGCGACGCGCGCCATATCGATATCCGCGGTCTGACCGAAATCGATCACTTGCGCCTCGACTCCAAGCGCCGTCGCCATCTCGCCCCATCCCAGACAGAACCGCCCGGTGCTCAGGATCAGAATCTTGTCACCGCGGCTGAGCGTGTTGGTCAACGCCGCTTCCCAGGCTCCATGGCCATTGCAGATATACATCGCGACGTTATGTTCCGTCCGCGCGACGGCTTTCAGATCGGGGACGATGGTGGCCACCATGTCGACCAACTCGCCGGTGTAGATATTCGGCGCGGGGCGGTGCATGGCTTGCAGCACCCGGTCAGGCATAACCGAGGGGCCGGGGATGGCAAGGTAGTGGCGACCGTTGGCAAGGCTCATGATGGGGTCTTTCTTTCGCGGATAAATCAGGGGTAAATCGGCGCGTGCGTGCGGTCAATTGGCTGGACAGGTCTTGGCAGGGACCCGGTCATGATTAGGTGTGATTTGAGATATCAGGAGCGGTGATATGCCAGGCGAAATTGCGACGGACCGAATGGTGCTAAAGATCGGTGGCGCGGATCGGGCGCATTTTCTGCACGGGTTGGTCACCCATGATGTGAAACCGGTCGGCGGCGGTTTGGTCTACACCGCGCTCTTAAGCCCTCAAGGGAAGTATCTGGCCGATTTCTTCTTGCTGGATCAGGGCGATCACATCCTCCTGGATGTGAAGGCGGAGATCGCCCCGAAGCTGGCGCAGCGCTTGATGATGTACAAGCTGCGCGCCGATGTGACGATTGAGGATAGCGGTTTGGGCGTCGTGCGCGGCTTGGGCGCAGTACCGGATGGTGCTTGGGCCGACCCGCGCGATCCGGCGCTTGGCTGGCGGGGCTATGGGATCGACGGTGAAGCACCGGAAATCGATTGGGTGGCGATCCGGGTGGCGCATGTGATCCCGGAAACCGGGGTCGAGTTGCGGCCAGAGGAGAGTTTTATCCTGGAAATGGGGTTTGATCGGCTCGCGGGCGTGGATCATCGGAAGGGCTGCTATGTGGGCCAAGAGGTGACGGCGCGGATGAAGCATAAGACGGAGTTGCGCAAAGGTCTGGCTCAGGTTGAGATTGATGGGGCGGCACCGGTTGGCACGGAGATACTGGCCGAGGATGGACGCGCTGTTGGGGTGCTGCACACGCAATCGGGCAACAAAGCGCTGGCCTATCTGCGGTTTGATCGCGCGGGCGGGCCGATGACGGCCGGAGACGCGCAGCTAACCTGGTCCGGCACCAAGGGGTGAGGGCGCCGGAAAATATGAATTTTCCGGGCCGGAATTTTTAAAAATTCCGGTTCCCTCTCAACGATGAACGTCTCTTAGATCAGCAGGGAGGCCGCCCCTTCATGGCGCAGTAGCGCAACCTTGGTCTCCACCCCGCCTGCGCCGGAAAACCCGGTCAGGCCCTTGGCCCCCATCACCCGGTGGCATGGAATGAGGATCGGGATCGGATTGCCGCCGCAGGCTTGGCCAACGGATTGTGCGGATTGATCGAGGTCTTTCGCGATCTCGCCATATGTTCGCGTATAGCCAAAGGGAATGGCCGAAATCGCATCACAAACCGCGATTTGAAAGTCAGACCCCTTTGCGGCCAGCGGCACCGTAAACTCGGTCAAGTCCCCGGCGAAATAGGCGTCAATCTCGGCGACCGCTTGACGTAGGACGGGAGTTTCTGCCGCCCCCGCCCCTGCCCGCCAATTGACAGCCGTGATCGCGCCATCTTCCTCGGTCAGGGTTAACCAACCGACGGGGGTTTCGACGCTTGCCTGTGCCGCCATCGGCTACTCCGCTGCATCCAGTTTGTCTTGGGTCTTGGTCTCGAAATCGCTGGCATCATGGCGCTCATGAAGCTGCATCTCGGGCTCACCGAAGGCGCGGTTGACCATCCGGCCGCGCTGCACGGCGGAGCGGGCGTCGATACGTTCGGCCCAGTCCACCACATGGGTGTAGCTGGCCACATCCAGAAACTCCGCCGCGCTATAGAGACGGCCCAGAACCAACTGCCCATACCAGGCCCAGATCGCCATATCGGCAATCGTATAGACCCCGCCGGCCATCCACTCGTTATCCGCCAAATGCCGGTTCAGCACATCGAGCTGGCGCTTGGTCTCCATGGCGAACCGGTCGACCGGGTATTGCCATTTCTCGGGCGCATAGGCGTAGAAATGGCCAAACCCGCCGCCCAGATAGGGCGCGGACCCCATCTGCCAGAAGAGCCAAGACAGCATCTCGGGCCGATCTTTCGCGTCGGTCACGAAGGCCCCATGCTTCTCGGCCAGGTAGAGCAGGATCGCACCGGATTCGAAAATCCGCGTCGGCGGCGTGGTGGAGCGATCCATCAGCGCAGGGATTTTCGAATTGGGGTTCACATCGACAAAGCCACTGCCGAACTGATCGCCCTCGGAGATGTTGATCAGCCAAGCATCGTATTCGGCATCTGCATGGCCCGCGGCCAACAGCTCCTCAAGTAGAACCGTGACCTTCACCCCATTGGGCGTCGCCAGGGAGTAGAGCTGCAACGGATGTATACCCACGGGCAGGTCTTTGTCATGAGTCGGCCCGGCGATGGGCCGGTTGATCGAGGCGAATTCACCCCCATTGCCCTGCTCCCAAGTCCAGACGGTGGGCGGGGTGTAGCTGTCAGTCATGTCGGTTGGTCCTTTTCTTGCCGAACGGCAGATGCGTTGCCATCAATCTAGACCGCCGGGGCGGGCAACCCAAGCCACAGGTCCGTGTTCTCTGATGCACAATCGCACGCGTGCCAAACGCGTGAGGTTGATCCAAAGCAATACCGACAATGCAACCTTGTGGCAGAATTGGGTTATGGCCAAAGCACCGCCCACAATTCCCGAATATATCGCCGTCAGACCCGAACCGGTTCGGGAGTTGTTGGAGGCGTTGCAATCGCTTCTCGAAGATACGCTTCCAGAGGCCGCTTCCGGCATGAAATGGGGCGCGCCCGTTTGGTTCAATGCAGAGGGGGAGCCCGTCATCTACCTCTATGGCGGCAAAGCCCGCGCACATCTTGGCTTTGTGCATGGTGCCGAGTTGGATGACCCGGACGAATTGCTCAAAGGCGCCAGCAAGACTGGGCGGCATGTGAAACTGCTCCCCAGTCAACCCTTGCCGACACCGGCGCTGGTGGCCTTGATCCGGCAAGCCGCAAACTGACCAGCCAAAGGCACCAAATCGCCACGGCGTGCCGCGAGCCGCTCAGCCCGCGACACATGTTCGGATCAGCTTAGCGCCTCATCGCACCGCCCGCAGACACCCGGATGCGCATGCCGCCCCACATCGGGGAGGATTTTCCAGCAGCGCTGGCATTTCTCGCCCTCGGCAGGTTCGAACACCACGCCGACGCCCTCGGTTTCTGGCAAGCGGAACGCCTCCGCCGGGACCGGGTCTCCGGTCAGGGTCAGGGCGGAGGTGATCGTGATGTCGTCAAACGCCACGGATTTCAGAACCTCCAGCATCTCGGGGTCACGAGCATGGACCACGGGCGCGGCCTCAAGCGAGGCACCGATCACCTTGTCCTGACGCTGGATCTCCAAGGCCGCCGTTACAACCCGGCGCGCGGTGCGGATCTTGGCCCATTTCTGCGCCAGCGGCTCATCGCGCCATTCGCCGGGCGTATCCGGGAAATCCATCAAGTGGATCGAGCTGTCATCGCCCGGGAACCGCTCCAGCCAGACCTCCTCCATCGTGAAGACCAGAACCGGCGCGAGCCAGCTGGTCAACCGGTGGAACAGGATATCGAGCACCGTACGCGCCGCGCGCCGCCGCGCCGTGTCTCCGTCGCAATAAAGCGCGTCTTTGCGGATGTCGAAATAGAGGGCCGACAAGTCCGTCGTCGCAAAGGTGAAAACCGCCTGGAACACGCCCTGGAAATCATAACTCGCATAGCCCGTGCGCACCTGATGATCGAGCTCGGCCAGGCGATGCAGCACCCACCGTTCCAACTCCGGCATCTCGGCGGGCTCCACCCGGTCGGCCTCGGTGAAATCGGCGAGGCTGCCCAACATGAAGCGCATCGTGTTGCGCAAGCGGCGATAGCTGTCGGCGACGCCTTTCAGGATTTCCGGCCCGATCCGATGGTCATGCACATAATCGGTCTGCGCCACCCAAAGGCGGAGGATGTCAGCGCCGTATTGCTTCACAACCTGCTCAGGCACGATGGTGTTGCCCAAGCTCTTGGACATTTTCATGCCCTTCTCATCCAGCGTGAACGCATGGGTCACCACCGCGCGGTATGGTGCGCGCCCCTTGGTGCCGCAAGCTTGCAGCATCGAGGAATGGAACCAGCCGCGATGCTGATCGGTGCCTTCGAGATAGACATCGGCGATGCCATCCTCCGACCCGTCCTCGCGGTCCCGCAGAACGAAGGCATGCGTGGAGCCGGAATCGAACCAGACATCAAGGATATCAAAGACTTGGTCGTAATCCTCGGCATTGTGATCATTGCCCAGGAACCGCTCTTTCGCCCCGTCCTGATACCAGGCATCCGCACCTTCTTCTTCGAATGCGGCGAGGATGCGGGCATTCACCGCCTCATCGCGCAGGAGGAAGTCGGCATCCGTCGGCTTGGCGCCTTTCTTGACGAAACAGGTGAGCGGCACGCCCCAGGCGCGCTGCCGCGAGAGCACCCAATCGGGCCGCGCTTCGATCATCGAATAGAGCCGGTTCCGCCCGGTTTGCGGCGTCCATTCCACCAATTGATCGATGGAGGTCAGTGCCCGTTCACGGATCGTTTTGCCATAAGTGTCTTGGCCGTCCCCCACCTCGCGGTCGATCGCGGCGAACCATTGCGGCGTGTTGCGGAAGATCAGCGGGGCTTTCGACCGCCAGCTATGCGGGTAGCTGTGTTTCAGACGTCCGCGCGCCAAAAGCGCCCCAACCTCGACCAGTTTGTCGATGACGGTTGTGTTGGCGTTCCCCTCTTTGCCATTCGGCTTGAGGATCAGCGTGCCGCCGAAAAACGGCAGATCGGGCCGGAAAGAGCCATCTTCCAGCACGTTATAGGTCATCGACAGCCCGTATTTGACACCGATCTGATAGTCGTCATCGCCATGGCTGGGCGCAGTATGCACGAACCCGGTGCCAGCCTCGTCGGTCACATGATCGCCGGGGAGCAGCGGGACATCGAAATCCCACTCATCATCGGCGCCATCGGCCCCGCGCAACGGGTGCGCACAGGCCAGCGCGCCGAGCTCATCCGCGGTCACATCGCGCAACCGGCGATACATGCTGTCGTCGAGCCGCGCTTGGGTGAAGATGCTTTCCGCCAAGGTATCGGCCATCAGGTACCGCCGCCCGATTTGGGCCCAGCATTCCTCGGGCCGCCCCGTCACCTCATAAAGCCCATAAGAGATGTCCGGGCCGAAACAGATCGCCCGGTTCTGCGGCATGGTCCAGGGTGTCGTGGTCCAGATCACCACATGCGCGCCATCCAGATCGCCAAGCGGTTCCACCCGCCCGGTGGTCACGCCGTCGCCCATCACCAACGGATCGGTGCGGGTGTCGCTCAAGACCGGGAAGGTGACCCAGATCGTGTGGCTCTGGTGGTCGTGATACTCCACCTCGGCCTCGGCCAGGGCGGTTTTCTCGACCGGCGACCACATCACGGGCTTGGAGCCTTGATAAAGCGTGCCATTCATCAGGAACTTCTGGAATTCCTCGGCAATCACCCGCTCGGCGTGGAAATCCATCGTCAGATAGGGGTTTTCCCACTTGCCGGTGACGCCAAGGCGTTTGAACTCTTCGCGTTGGATGTCGACCCAACCTTGGGCAAAGTCACGGCATTCCTGACGGAACTCATTGACCGGCACGCTGTCTTTGTCCTGGCCCTTCTGGCGGTATTTCTCTTCGATCTTCCATTCGATCGGCAGGCCGTGACAGTCCCATCCGGGGATGTAGCGCGCGTCATGGCCCATCATCTGCTGCGAGCGGACGACCATGTCTTTCAGGATCTTGTTCAGCGCGTGGCCGATATGGAGATTGCCATTGGCATAGGGCGGGCCGTCATGCAGCGTGAAGGGTTTGCGGCCCTGTTTTTCGCGCAAACGGTCATAGATTCCGATTTTCTCCCATTTCTCCAGCCACATAGGCTCGCGCTTGGGCAGGCCTGCGCGCATCGGAAACTCGGTTCGTGGCAGGTTCAGCGTGGATTTGTAGTCGAGGTTTTGATCGGTCGTTTCGGCGCACATGATCGGCGTCCTTCGTCTCGGATGTCTCTTGAAATATCAGGGCGGTGCGATGGCTCAAACACCTTGTCCCGGCGTCTCAGTTCTTAGAGAGCCGGGGTTATAATTCGAATGATGATCCGCAAGCTGCGATACGTCATGGGGCGGTTTATAAGCTTGGTGTCAGGCGGGGTAAAGACACGCAAATGCGGCAGAAACGTCAGATGCCGTTATGCGGCGCAGCGTCGATTGCGTGGGCCAGGCCTGCACCGCACCTTGATCCGCGCGACGTCCCGCGACCGATTCGCGGTTGCGAGTTCTTCCGATAATCTCTGATCCGGGCCCAGCATAACCCGTTCGCGCACCGGCTCATGGCGATATCCTGCCGAAATCATGGGGCTTGCCCCGATTTCACCGGCGGAGTTTGGCCGTAGTTGAAAACGATGCCCTAGAATTGCCGCAAGGTGTTCATCTCCTGGCCCGCCTCTCCGATCATATAGGCTTATGGACTTTTTACTGAGTTGGATGCGCTGTGGTCGCTAGAACGTTCTTCGCGTTTGATAGCATTGGATTAACCGTCTCCAATGCATCGCCATCGCTCACCCCCGGCAGTTCGATTATCAACAACTCTGATACGCCGAACGGCACGATCTTCGAGTATAGCAAGGGTTTCGGGACAGAGGTCACGCTCGATGACACAGGTGGCGGTCGAAATCGGTTCAACGATGATGACGAAGCCGATCACGTCATCATCGATGGCGGTGGCATTGTGGCCGATGGCACCGAAGTCGAATCGGAATCACAGATCTTTCTGCGCGCGTTGGATGAGTTCGGCAATGAAACCGGCCCAACCATCACCGTCTATGTGTTCTCCCAAGGCGGTGTCACCTCGGATGTTTGGGGCTTTGCGACAGATACCGCGCTAGTCGACGGCACAAGCTATGTGAAAACCGGCGGCAATAATGACGGCACCTCGCGCTATCGCGATTTTATCCCGTGTTTCGGGCCCGGCACGTTGATACGCGGCTTAGACGGGTTGGTGGCGGTTGAAGACGTGCGGATCGGCGACCGGATTTGGACATTGGACGATCCATCTTGCGCGGTGTCATGGATCGGGCGAACCACCGTCCCGGCGCAAGGCACGTTTGCGCCGGTGGTGATTGCCGAAGGCGCGCTTGGAAACACCCGCGAGTTGTGTGTGTCGCCTGAGCATCGAATGTATCTCTGCGGCAGTGAAGTTGAGTTGCTCTTCGGCTGCGATAGCGCGTTATTGGCTGCGAAACATCTGGTTGGTCTGCCAGGGATCACCCGGCGCAGCGGTGGGCAGATCAGCTACACCCATCTGATGTTTGACCGGCACCGGGTGGTGGAGGCGGAGGGCTGTTTGAGCGAAAGCTTCTTCCCGGCCAATATGGCGATCTCCGCCTTGGACGAGGCACCTTTGGCCGAGCTGATCAGCCTCTTTCCCGACCTGATCCGCAGGCCCGCCGCCTATGGTCCGACCGCTGCACCCGTGCTCTGCCGGTTCGAGGGGAGGCTTATCGCGCCGCGCGGCTGGCGTCCCAATTGCGCAGCGCCGCCTAGCCGGTTTCTGCCGCAGCGCGCATCACCGCCCGCTCGCGCATCACGATGTAGAGTCCCGCCGCCAAGGTTAGGAGGATACCGGCCGCCGCCAAGCCGTTCGGCAGATCGCGGAAGATCAGCCAGCCGACCAGCGTGGCCATCGGGATCTCCAGATACTGCATCGGCGCCAGGGTCGCCGACGGCGCAAAACGCAGGCTCCAGGTCATCAACAGATGCCCCGCCGCGCCAATGGTCCCAAGCGCGACAAGCAGCCAAATGTCGACCCCCTGCGGCATGATCCACCCAATCGCAGGCGGGCTGCCCGGCCCCGGCGCGAAGAGAAACAGCGGCAACAAGATCGGCAGCCCCATCAGCCCCGCAACCGCCTGCAACGCCATCGGATCCACCTCTTTGGCGATCTGGCGCGTGACCAGCATGAAAAGCGCAAAAACAAGCGCCACGCCAAGCGGCAAAAGGGCGGGCGCGCCAACCTCGGCAAAGCTCGGCTGCACCACCATCAGGGTGCCGACAAAGCCAACCGCGCAGGCCGCCAAGCGGCGCGGGCCGACCTCCTCACCCAGGACGTATTTGCCCAACAAAAGCATGATGAACGGCATCACAAACGCAATCGCGATAGCATCGGCCAGCGGCAGATAACGGAGCGCCGTGAACATCAGCGCAAGCCCGGTGATCTGCAAAATCGTCCGCAGAAACATCAGCCGAGTGATCCGCCGCGACGGAAACAGGATCGCGCCCGCCGCCAGCGCCAGCGGCAAAAGCAGGAACCCTTGGGCCACAAACCGGACAACAATCAACTGCAGCAACGGGAAATGATCGCCGAGAATCTTGGCCAGCGCATCGGCCAAGGGAATCAGCATGCAAAACCCGAGCATTAGCAGGATGCCAAGAAGAGGACGGTCAGCGGTCATGCGCTAGAGGTGACATGTTCCGCCAGTGATGTCAGCCGTCAATAGCTGCCTTTGACAGCCGATATCAGCGTCTCGGCCAAGCTAAAGCCGCAGCGGCGATAGATTCGGCCCGGCGCGCCATCTCGATCCGCCACAATCACCGGGATTGCGTCTGGATCGCACGCCGCGGCCCACCCCGCGCCTGCGGTCACCAATGCCGCACAGATGCCCCGCCGACGATGACTGGGCCGGGTCTCCACATTTTGATAGCGCGCCGTGCCTTCGCCGAGAAAGACGCCCAGATCACCCACCAGCAGGTCCCCGTCAAACGCGCCGAGCCAACAGGCACCGCCCCCGGCGATCTGGCGGCGGCGCGTGGCGCACCGCGCCCGGACATAAGGCATATGTGCGACGCGATCATAGCCCTGTTCGACCCCCGTCTCGATTTGGAGCGCGATCACCTGCTCCCAATCCGCATCAGTCACAATCTGACGGATCGTGATCCCTTCTGGCGCTTCGCTCGCGATGAGAGGCCCGGTCAGGGTCAGGACATCGGCTTCGTCGAGGTCAAACCCCATTTTGACAAGCGCCGCATGGCCCGCGCCGCGCGCCATTCCCGGTGCATCCCAGGCCAGTGTCACATGCTCTGCATCGGGGAAATCGCGTTGAAATTGGGCAATCTGCGCCTCCGGATCAACGTGGTCCTCGCGGAAGATCACCATATTACCATACCAAAACGATGGCTCAGACGGGGTGCGTAGAACGATCCGATCCGGATAGGTTTCGACCTCGCTTACACCGGCCAAGACCGAAAGATCACTTCGCAACCCAAGCGAGCGCAGCATGGCACCTCACCCGTTCTCAGAAAGATGGTCCCAGACCCGGCTGATCACGACGGACCCTTCGCCGACGGCCGAGGCCACCCGTTTCACCGACCCGGCGCGCACATCGCCCACCGCGAAGATCCCTGGGTGAGACGTGGTGTAGGCCGAAGCCGCGCCGACTGCGGCCCCGGTTTTGACAAAGCCCTTCTCATCCAAATCCACATGGCCGGAGAGCCAGGCGGTGTTGGGCGCGGCCCCAACCATGATGAAGACGGCGCGGGTGTTGATCTGCCAATCGCGGCCTTCAGATTTGTCGCGGATGGTGACCGCTTCCAACTCCTCCTCGCCATGGCAGGCGGTCATCTCCGTTCGATAATGGATGGTGATCGCAGGGTCGGCTTCCAATCGGCTGAGCAGATAATCCGACATTGAGGCCGCGAGCGACGGCCCGCGCACCAGCACATGCACATGCCGCGCTGTGCGGCTGAGGAACATCGCGGCTTGCCCGGCGGAGTTGCCGCCGCCGATCACCACAACCTCGGTATCGCGGCAATAGCGCGCCTCGACATCGGTGGCGGCGTAATAGATCCCGCCATTTTCGAACCGCTCCAACCCATCAATCGGCAAGCGGCGATATTGCACGCCGGTCGCGACAACCAGAGCGCGGGCGCAGGTTTCCGACCCATCCTCCAATGCGACGCAGAAAGCGCCGTCAGAACGCACAGAAAGACCCGCCGCCCGGCGCGGCACGGCAAAGCGCGTGCCGAATTTCATCGCCTGCACTTCGCCACGCCAGCAGAGATCGGCCCCCGAAATGCCGGTTGGAAACCCCATATAGTTTTCGATCCGGCTGGAGGTGCCCGCCTGCCCGCCGATGGCCATATCCTCCAAAACCAGCGCATTCATCCCCTCTGAGCCAGCATAAACAGCGGCCGCAACGCCTGCCGGGCCGCCGCCCACGATCAAGACGTCATGCACCTCGTCCGGATCAAAAGAGAGGTCCAATCCGATCCGCCGCGCCAGCCGGGCCGGGGTTGGGTTCTCCAACACCTCGGATTTTCCGAAAATCACCGCGGGCTGTGCCTTGCCGATGGCGCATTGATGGGCCAAGGCCTCCGCCTCATGCTCATCCAACGTCAGCGAGCGCACAGGGATACGATTGCGCCCCGCGAAACTAGCGATCTGTCGGATGTTTCGATCCGCCTCCGCCCCGATCAGCGTGAGACTCGCCTGCCCGCTTTCAAGCAGGGCCCGGCGACGCGCCGCCAGAACCGTGATGATGATATCGGACATCTCTGGGATGCGCGCCATCAGGTCCAGCATCACCTCGCGCTCGACACATAAGACACGGCAGTCCTGCACCGCGCGGGAGCCCATCATCGTCTTACCACCCGACAAAAACGCAATGTCGCCAAAGAACTGCGTCGGGCCAAGCGTCGACGTGCCATAGCGTTCGCCCGTGCGCGCATCGACCGCTTCCAACTCCCCTTCCAGAAGATAGCAAAACGTCTCAAGCACATCGCCAGGGCGGAACAGATAATCCCCGGTTTTCAGCACCCTATCGGTGCCGACGCGGCGCATCGCACGCACATGGTCCTCATGCAGCGGCGTGCGCACCATCGTGCGAAGATCGGCGGCAAGCGATTCCATTTAGTCCTCCTTCTGGCCGAAAAGCCCGGTCAGGGCACGTTTCACGAGGGATGTAACGCTTGGGCGGCGATTGTCACCAAAAGGCAGCGGGCGACAAACCTCCATCGCGGCTACGCCAACACGTGCCGTCAACGCACCGTTCACAAATCCCTCCCCAAACCGGCGCGACACCTTCGACAGGACCGACCCGCCCGCCATCGAGCCAATCAAATCATCGCCGATGGCGACAGCGCCCGTGGCCACCAAATGAGTCAGAACCGCCCGGGTCAGCCGCCAAGCGCCAAGCGTGCCCGAGCGCCCGCCATAAATCTCCGCGATCCGCCGGATCATCCGCAGATTGGCCGTCAGCGCGGTGATCACATCGGCCAAGGCAATCGGCACCAGAGCGGTGACCGTCGCCACCTGTCGGGCGGCGGCCTCCACCTCACGCCGAGCGGCTTGGTCGAGCGGCACAAGCAGTTCGGCTTCGCTCAAGGCCAACAGGCTTTCGGCGTCGAAAACATCGCGGATCCGACGGTCCAAAGCTTCGCGGCCCAAGCGCAGTTCGGCCCGGCCTCGGTAGAGCGCCGAAAGCCGAGTGGCCACGTTGCGCGCCGCCCCCAAATCCGCAGCGCTCAGCGCCGCCTCTGCCTCACGCCTGAGATTGTCGAGCCGACCAAGCCGCGAAAACGCCGCCGCTTCCTTCAACGCGATCAGGATCAACGCCAATAGCACCAACCCTACCAGCCCGGTTGCCACCCATCCCAAGACTGGATTGGCCGCCAAAAGCCCAGTGACGAAATTCCACGCCGTGATCGAGAGCACGAACCCCAGAAGCGCCAATGTCGCTGCCCAGAAAAACCGCCCCAAACGCGACGGGCGGCGCGTGGCCAAAGCGGCCATGATCTGCATCGCCTGACCATTCGCGACCGGCAACGCATCGGGCACGGGCGGGGCCGCGCCCGGCCCCATCTCTGGCGCCTCGTCCAGTTCGATCAGCACGGGGCCTTTGCGGTCGGTCATGGCTGGGTCCTGCCTCTCTGCTTTCCAAATATCCCGGGGGAGACCCTAGGTCGGGGGCTGGCCCCCCTCTGCGATGTGCCGCATGCCCGTCATCTGAGTTTATCGCCGAGCAAAAACTCCGCTGCACTGTCGAGCCGAATATGCGGCGGCCCTTCCCCCGGCTTTAGCGATAACTGCGCCGGCGCAAAGCGCATCACATCGAAATCCGCGTCGAGCCAGGCCTCCGCGCCTTGGCGTGCCGGCACCATCAACGCATTGGGATCCTCAGGCAGGTCTCCGGGGTGAAACGCCGCCTGCTTGCCGCCATCCAGCAAGCTGCCCCGCACCAAATCGAGCGTTTCGCCGTTATGGGTTCGTGTTTCCTCCACCGTCGCGCGCAGCGCGGCAATCGCCATCGCCCGGGTCTTCGCCCCGGCAAAATCGGCCCGGTCGCGCGCGTCGCGCACCAAGGCCTCCATAATCGCGGTCAGCTTCGGGTGTTGCGTGTGATGCAGATGATCGGCCTTGGTCGCGGCAAAGAGGATTCTATCCGTCCGACGCCCCATGATCGCAGTCAGAAAGCTGTTCCGCCCCGGGCGAAAGGCGCTGAGGATGCCCGCCATCGTCTGGCGGAGGTCTTCCACAGCTTGCGGGCCCGAATGGATTGCGCCAAGCGCATCGACCAAGACGATCTGCCGGTCGATCCGGGAAAAATGATTGCGGAAGAAGGGTTTGACGACCTGCGCTTTATAGGCTTCGAACCGGCGGGCAAACTCGCGGGCGAGAGAGCCGCGCGGCGTGGCGCTTTCCGGCAACGGCGCGAAGGTCAAGGCCGGGCTGCCTTCCAACTCACCCGGCAGAAGGAATCGGCCCGGGGTGCAATCGGAAAACCCCGCCTCGCGCGCCGTCGTCAGATAGGCCGTGTATGCGCGCGCCAAGGCTTGCGCTTCTGGCTCTTTCAGCATCGCCGTTGGGTCAAGGTCATTCAGCTGCGCCAGATAAGACGCGCCACCGGGGCGGGTTTTGGCTTGTTCTAAGGCCGCAGCGGCCCATTGGGCATAGGTTTGGTCCAGCAACCCAAGATCCAACAGCCATTCGCCAGGGTAATCGACAATGTCCAGATGCACCGTCTTAGGCCCCGACAAGCCCGAAAGAAGCCCCTTCGGCTGCACCCGGAGCGACAGGCGCAATTCCGAGACTTGCCGCGTGCTCTCGGGCCAAAACGGCGCGGGACCGGTCAGGGCCGCGAGATGGGTTTCAAAATCGAACCGCGGGACGGTGTCATCCGGCTGCGGCTGCAAAAACGCCGCCTGGATACGGCCCGACTGAGTGGCTTCCAGGCCCGGCATCCGCGCGCGATCAAGCAGATTGGCCACCAAAGACGTGATGAACACCGTCTTGCCGGCCCGGCTCAGCCCCGTCACGCCCAGACGGATCACCGGGTCGAGAAAGGTCTCGGCCACGGAAGAGGTCACATCCTCGATCCCGCGGCCAACCGCATCCGCTACTCTTCCGATCACCACCGTCCACGTGCCTTTCGCCTGCCTCTGGATCAAAGAATAGTCATCGTGAGGCAGGGTTTACAGGGTTGATTGCGCAACCGCCCCGTTTACGGTAGCCCGCGCCCATGCCTCGATATGCCCTCAGACTCGAATATAACGGCGCGCCGTTTGCCGGTTGGCAACGCCAAGCCGACCGCCCAAGCGTACAAGGCGCTCTGGAAGACGCGCTGGCCAAATTGGAGGCCGATGTGCCGACAATCGCCGCCGCCGGACGGACCGATGCGGGCGTGCATGCCTGGGGTCAGGTCGCCCATTGCGACATGGCACAGGACTGGACACCGTTCCGCCTGTCTGAGGCGCTCAACTACCATTTGCGGCCCGCCCCGGTGGCGGTTTTGGCCTGTGCCAAGGTCGACGATGAGTGGCATGCCCGGTTTTCCGCACGCGAACGGCGCTATCTTTACCGGGTGATAAACCGCCGCGCGCCGCTGGTCCTGGAGGCGGGTCAAGCCTGGCTAGTGAAGGCGTCTTTGTCGCTAGAGCCGATGCAGGAGGCCGCCCAACACCTGATCGGGCGGCATGATTTCACCACCTTCCGCTCGACGGAGTGCCAGGCCGCCAGCCCGGTCAAAACCCTCGACGCGATTGAAATCACGACGCTAGAGACACCCCGCGGCCGAGAGTTTCAGTTTCGCCTGCGCGCACGATCCTTCCTGCACAATCAGGTGCGCTCGCTTGTGGGCACATTGGAGCGGGTCGGCGCGGGCACATGGACCCCTGAAGACGCAAAAGCCGCGCTCGAGGCCGCTGATCGCCAAGCCTGCGGTCCCGTCGCGCCGCCTTACGGGCTTTGCATGACTGGCGTAGGGTATCCAGACGACCCGTTTGAGGCCAGCGCGCCATGATCCCGGCCGTGCCCCTGGTCAAGGAACTGGTGCTGGTGGGCGGCGGGCATACCCATGCGCTGGTCTTGCGGGCCTGGGGGATGAAGCCGGTGCCCGGCGCGCGGCTAACCTTGATCAATCCCGGCCCCACGGCGCCCTATTCCGGCATGTTGCCCGGGCATGTCGCGGGGCATTACAGCCAGGATGATTTGCAGATCGACCTGGTCAAACTGGCCAGGTTTGCGGGTGCCCGGTTGATCATCGGGGCCGCGACCGGTTTGGATCGGACGGCCAAAACCATCACCATCGCGGGACGCGCCGCGCCCGTCGCCTATGACCTCCTCTCGATTGATGTGGGCGTGACCTCGGCGATGCCGAAATTGCCCGGGTTTTCCGAGCATGCGATCCCGGCCAAACCGCTCGATCAGTTTGCCGAGACCTGGGCCCGGTTTTGCGACGCCGCCCCCGCCGCACCCTCCGTGGCTGTCATCGGCGGCGGTGTCGCGGGCGTGGAACTGGCGATGGCGGCGCAGCATCGGCTGGAGAGCCTCGGGCGCACCCCGAGCGTCACAATCGTCGAACAGGCCGAGGCGCTCACCGCCGTGCCGCCGAAAAGCCGCGCGCGGCTGATCCAGGCGCTTGCCGATGCCGGGATCACATTGCGCCAGGGGACCGGCGTGGCCGAGGTCCGCGCCAAATCTCTGATGTTGGATGATAGCCAGATTATTGCCAGCGATCTCACCATTGGCGCAGGCGGCGCGCGGCCGCATGACTGGGTGGCGAATTTGGGGCTGGAGACCGAGCGTGGGTATCTGGTGGTCAATGATCAGCTCAGATCGGTCAGCGACCCATCGATCTATGCGGTGGGTGATTGCGCCCATCTGAGCTTCGCGCCGCGTCCCAAAGCCGGCGTCTTTGCGGTCCGCGCCGCGCCAATCCTCGCCCATAACCTGCGCGCCGAGCTGACGGGCGGACGCCCGCGCGCCTTCCGCCCACAGGTCGACTATCTGAAATTGATCTCTCTAGGCCAGCGCGTGGCGTTGGCGGAAAAACGCAGCGTTGCGCTCTCCGGCGCGCTGATGTGGCGTTGGAAAGACCGAATTGATCGGGCCTTTATGCAGAAATTCAAGGCATTACCGAAGATGCGCCCGCCAGCGCTGCCAGAAGGCGCAGCGGATGGCGTGATCGAGATGATGCGGGGCCAACCAATCTGCGGGGCCTGTGGCGCAAAGCTCGGACGCCAGCCGTTGCAAACTGCGCTCTCCAAGGCGCCAACGGGTCTACGCGACGATGTATTGAGCTGCCCGGGCGATGACGCCGCCGTGCTCAGCATGGGCGGAGCCCCGGTGGTTTTGACCACAGACCATCTTAGAGCCTTCAGCGCCGATCCAGGCCTTCTGGCCCGCGTCGCGGCCGTCCATGCAATGGGCGATATATGGGCCATGGGCGCGCGGCCACAAGCCGTCTTGGCAAACGTAACCCTACCAATCATGGCACCCAAAATGCAGGCCGCCTGGCTGGCCGAGATCATGGCCGAGGCCAGCGCCGTCTTCGCCGCCGAAGGGGCCGAGATTGTCGGCGGGCATTCCGCACAGGGGGCGGAGTTGAGCCTCGGATTCACGCTGACCGGCCTGCCCGACACCCGAGCAATCACCCTCGCGGGCGCGCAGGCTGGTGACGCGCTGATCCTCACCCGCAGCCTCGGCACCGGCGTGATCCTGGCCGCAGAGATGGCGCAAGTCGCGGATGGCAACATCGTCGCGGGTGCTTGGACGCAGATGAGCCAGCCGCAAGGCGATGCGGCAGCCCTCCTCGCGCCGGTCGCCCATGCGATGACGGATGTGACCGGCTTTGGCCTCGCCGGGCATCTAATCGGCATGTGCCAAGCCTCACACCTCGCGGCGGACATCACCCTCGCCGATCTGCCGGTTCTTCCCGGGGCCGAGGCGCTGATTGCAGGCGGTCTCCGCGCCAGCCTACATGACGAAAACGAGGCCGCGCTGGCCGGGGAAATCACCGGTGGCACCGGCCCGCGCCGCGCCCTGATTTTTGATCCGCAGACCTCAGGCGGGTTCCTCGTCGCGCTACCACCCGATCAAGCGGAGCACCCGTCACCCAGATTAGAACACTCGGCCATGACGCCGCGATCATCGGCCAGTTTCGAACTGGTGCGCCAGAGATCACCCTGCGTTAGACGCCAACCAAGCCACGATCTGATCGGCCAATCGCTTGCGCGCTACGGCCTTCAAATCCACCGCCTCAAACCGGGCCAAAACCACGCCACGATCCGCCTTGCGTGCCCTGGCATAAGCTGGGTCGTAATGCCCGATGATCAGGGCCTCCGATAAGGTGCGGAGGTCCCCCTCCCTTGCAAGATCGACCCACTGATCGACCAGTTTATGGCCAACCAGACCACGCAGATGATCGAGCCGTGCTTCAAGGCGCGCCACATCCATCCCCCAATCCGCATAACTCTCGGCCAGATAGGCCGCGCGCGCCGCAACTGGCGCGGCGAGGACCAAACACGGCGCATCGCACATGACCGCCCAAAGCGCTGGCGGCACCCGCAAATTGCCGATCCGGCTCGATTCCGCCTCGATGATCGTGACTTTACCTGGGTCCAGCCCATGCAAGGCCTGGGCCAAAGCACTTTCAAAGCCTTTCTGCGAAGGCTGAGGCGCTCCGGTTTCTCCAAGGATTGAACCGCGATGCGCCGCCAGGCCTTCCAAATCCAAGACTTGAACCCCGCGCGCGCCCAACTCGGTCAGAATTGCCGTCTTCGCGCTGCCGGTATTGCCGTCCAGACGGATCACCCGATGCGGCAGAGGCCGGTCATATAATGCCGCCACAACCTGCCGCCGATAGGCCCGATAACCCCCGTCCAGCACGGCAACGCGCCACCCAATCTGCTGCAAAATCGTTGCAAAAGACCCCGACCGCTGCCCGCCGCGCCAACAATAGATTAAGGGCCGCCAACCGCCGCCCATCTCCATCAATGAGGTTTCGATATGCGCCGCCGCATTGCGCGCGACCAACGCCGCGCCCATCTTCCGCGCGACAAACGGGCTCTCTTGCGTGTAAGTCGTCCCGACCCGCGCCCGCTCCGCGTCGCTCAAAACCGGCATATTCACCGCGCCCGGCAGATGATCCTCGGCAAACTCCGCCGGGCTGCGCACATCGATCACCGCGTCAAACCCGCTGATCTCTGTCAGGAATGCCGCAAGATCGGGATGATCACTTCTCTGCTTCACAAATATCCCCGCCGGAGGCATCCAAGGCCAACGGCATACGCCGCATCAAATATGACACGTCGCGTCGCCGCCGACCAAAAGTCAAACCCAGTGCCGCGCCAGCGGCGCCGCTTGGTTAGATATCCATCCCGTTCATTTTGCGGAAGCGCTGGATCAAGCTCGACGTGTCCCACCGACCGCCGCCAAGCTGCTGCACCTCAGCATAGAACTGATCCACCATCGCCGTCACAGGCAAGCTCACGCCCATCTCTTTGCCCTGCGCCAATGCGATCCCAAGGTCCTTCCGCATCCAATCCACGGCAAAACCATGGTCGAATGCGTTGTCCACCATGGTCCCGGCCCGGTTGGCCAGTTGCGGACCCGCCCGCGCCCTGACTCACCAACTCCGCCACTTTCTTCGCATCAAGGCCCGCCTGCATCGCAAAGAACAGGCCTTCGGAAATGCTCTGAATCGCCCCGGCAATGCAGACCTGATTGATCATCTTGGTCAATTGCCCGGCCCCGACGTCGCCGAAATGCACGATGGCTTTGGCATAGGCATCCATCACTGGCTCTGCGGCGGCAAAATGCGCTTCATCGCCGCCGCACATGATCGCCAATTGCCCGTTCTCTGCCCCGGCTTGCCCGCCGGAGACCGGCGCATCGACCCAACCAACGCCGCGCCCTACGGCCTCAGCTGCCAATTCCCGGGTCACTGTTGCGGAAACCGTGGTGTGATCCACATAGATCGCGCCAGAACTCATGCCCGCCAACGCGCCATCGTCCCCCAACACAACGGCGCGCAAATCATCATCATTGCCAACGCAGGACATGACGAAATCAGCACCAGCCACCGCGTCACGCGGGGTCGCCGCAAAACCTCCGCCATGCGCGGCGGCCCAAGCCTCCGCTTTGGCAGTCGTTCGATTATAGACCGTGACCGCATGGCCCGCGGCTTGTAGATGCCCCGCCATTGGGTAGCCCATGACCCCCAGACCCAAAAACGCCAGCTTTGCCATGTGATCCCTCCGAAAAATGCATGTGTTGCCCTGAGACCTAGCAGGGCCTCTGCCCGGCGACCAGTCGGCCCTAGCAAATTACCCTCTGCGTCCGGCAAAGGGCGCAAGCGCAATACCCTCGGCTTCCAGCGCAGCCCGCACGGCGCGAGCAATCTCCACCGCCTCGGGGGTGTCGCCATGCAAACACACGGTATCGATGGCGGCCGGGATATGGCGACCCGATTGGGTGATGATCGCGCCCGCTTTGACCATTTCCACGATCCGCGGTCCGGCAAGCGTCGCATCATGGATCACCGCACCGGGCAAAGATCGGTCCATCAAGGTCGCGTCGTCATTATAAGCTCGATCGGCAAAGATCTCCCCCGCCCAGGCACAGCCCAGATCGCGGGCGGCCTCTTCTTGCGCGGTGGCCGCCAGAACCATGATTATGATATCGGGAGCGACCGAGAGCGCGCCTTCATAACATGCCCGCGCCAGTGCCGCGTCCTCTGAACACATATTGGCCAGCGCACCGTGCAGTTTCAAATGCCGCACCTCGCCACCGGCCGCCCGCGCCATGGCTTGGGCCGCGCCCAGTTGGTACCGCACCAGATTGGCGAGCGTTTTATGCGGCAGATACATGCGCCTGCGCCCAAAGCCTTGCAGATCGGCGAAGCCAGGATGCGCGCCGATGCCAACCCCGTTTTGGAGCGCCAACGCCATCGTCTCGGCCATAACATCAGGATCGCCCGCATGGGCTCCGCAGGCGATATTGGCGGAGGTGATAATCCCCAACAGCTCTTGATCGCGGCCCATGACCCATGGGCCAAAGCTTTCGCCCATATCGGCATTCAGATCGACACTGAGGCTCATCTATCCGTCTCCTCTTCGCGACCCGTGATCGCGCCATCACTCAGGTGATAGCTCAGAAGATCGGGGATGTCGCGCGGGTCCCGGATCAAGGGCCGGACTTTCCGGGGCAGATCAGCCAGCGCCGTCTGTTCGGCCTTCAGCGCCGCCACACCCTCCTCCGGTGTGATAAACTGCAAACGAAGCGTCGCACCAACAGGCAATTGCGCCGCGCGCGGCAGATCGGCGGGCAAAACGGTTGCGATCCGGGGATAGCCCCCCATCGTCTGGCACTCTGCCATCAAGATCACCGGCACCCCATCGCCCGTGATTTGAATATCACCTGGCACGATGACCTCAGACACGACGCTCAACCCACCGTCCAACGCAAAGCCTTGCCCATCGGGGATCAGCCGCAGTGCCATCCGGTTCGATCTCGGGTCGCGCGTGAACTGACTCTGCTCAAGACGTTCGCGGGTCTCGGCGTCAAAGAGCGCGGTTTGAACGGAGGGCAGGATACGCAGCACCCCGCCGGAGACCCGATCCGCCACATCCAGCCCCAGCCCGATTGGGCCGCCCTTATCTGGCCCGACAGGCAAGCGCACCCCGGGGGTCAGCAACGCACCGAGTCCGGCATTAAGCTGCGTGGCGCGCGCACCCAAGAGGGGCGGTGTCTCAATCCCGCCGCCCAAATGTAGATAGCCGACGCTGCCCGATGTCACCCCGCCAATCCGTACCCTGGACCCGGCGGGCAACTGATGGCTCGCATTCCAGATCAACGGGCTGCCATCCAAGCTCGCCTGCATCGGTGCTCCGGTCAGAGCGATGCGGAGCGGTTGCGTCGCCTCGAACTCGCCGCCCATCCCGATCATTTCCAAGGCCGCGCAATCTGGTGACTGACCAAGCAGCGCTGCCCCTTCGTAAAGCGCCAAACGGTCGAGCGCGCCGCCTTGCGACAGGCCGTAAGCCAAATGCCCCGGGCGGCCCAAATCCTGAACCGTCACACCAGGGCCAACTTGGTGAACGATCAGCGCGGGCGCGGTCATGGGAGCGCCTCTATCTCTGCCCCGCCATCCACACAATCGGGATCGGCGATCATATGGGCCACATGGTCTGGATCGGCTGTCGGGAATTGCAACTCATCACCGGGTTTCAGCGCAAACGGCTCCGCACTCTCAGGCCGAAAGTTCAGAAACGCAGTTTGCCCCACATGCCGCCAGCCGGTCGGCGACGGGCGGGAAAACAGCACACATTGCCGGATCGCCAAGACCAATGCGCCCGCGGGCACATGCGGGGTCAACTCTGTTCTTCGTGGCAGGTTCCAATGCTCCGGTAATTCGCCGAGATACGGTTGCCCCGGACCGAACCCCAGGCTCAGCACCCTAAGCCGGGTGGCAGAAAGCTGGGCGACCGCCTCGGCCTCAGAAAGACCTGCTGCCTCGGCCGTTTCCACGAGATCCGGGGCCATATCTGCGCCATATGCCGTCGGAATGCGGATAAGTCGGCGACCCGGGGGCAGAGGCGCGGCATACCAATCCGCGCGCGCCAAGAGATCACACAACTCCGCTTCTAACACTTCGAGATCGGCAGTCAGCGGGTCCAACCGCAGAAAGACCGACACCAGAGAGGGCGCGGTTTCGATGATACCGGGTTGAGGTGCGGCCTCGACCGCCGCGCGAAAGGCCAAAGCCGCCCGATTGGCAGCCTCGCAGAACTGATCGCCGAAGCGCACCAAGAGGCCACTCACCCCAAGGCGTTGGATCATCGGCCAAGGGCCGGAGGGAGATGGGTTGGGCACGGTCATCAATGGCGGCCAGCGTTCCTTATCCGTGCGTCGGTGTTACCCCGCGCTCCCGGAACTGCCAATGGGCCAGCGGGCTCAGACCTCGTGATCGGCCAGGGTCAGCGTAATGCGATCCCCGGCAAACCAGGTCCGTCCATATTCGACCGGGCGCCCATCGGGGTCGACGTTCACACCCACCGACCGCAGGATAGGCGCGCCGGGCGGCACACGCAGATGCCCGGCCTGAGTGGGTGAGGCCGCGATTGCCGTCAGCCGGGTCCAGGCGCGGGTGTAGTCCATCAAGCCTTCGGCCTTAAACGCCGCCGTCACGGAGCTGGTTTCCGCCAGGTTTATAAGAAGATTGGGGAACAGCGCGGCGGGAAAAACGGCCCGTGACAGAGCAATCGGTTGCCCGTCGGCAAAGGAAACCCCCTCGGAGACATGCACCGGATCACCGGGGGCGATGGCAAGCGCGTCGGCCTCGCGTGCATCGGCGGCGCGGGTGGCGCGATGAAGGATCTGGCGCCCCGGCTCTCGCCCCGCCGCGATCAGGTTTTGATGAAACCGCACCCGCTTCCCGATTGGATAGTCCGTCGGTTGGTGGGTGACGAACACGCCCGCGCCGCGCCGTGGAAACACCGTTCCGGCCGACGCCAGATCGGCCAAGGCACGGCGGACCGTATGGCGGTTGACCCCAAACCGGGCGGCCAGTTCCGCCTCGGTCGGCAGCCGATCACCCGGCGCGTAATGCCCGCTGGCGATCTCTGCCGAAAGGCTGTCGCGGATCGAGGTCCAAACTGCGGCGCGGCCCATGACGGTCCCCTGTCATTAAAGTTTCACGCGATCACGGGTTGCCCGACTCGAGCGATCCGCGTAAGAGATTTGTATAGTTGTATATTAAAATGGACAACTCCGCAAGATGTCTGAGATCCCTGATCAACAAGCCCGGCGCGCCCGGCTGTCCACCTTGGCCCAGGCCCCGGCGGCTCGATTGGCCGCACTGTGGGAGGCCTATGGCGCGGCCCCTGAGCATGAAATGCTGCGCCCGCCGGAGATTGGCACCGTTATGGTGCGTGGCCGCGCCGGGGCAGTCGGCGCACCCTTTAACCTGGGCGAGATGACCGTCACACGCTGTTCGGTCCGCCTTGGCTCGGGCGCTGTTGGTCATGGCTATGTGCAGGGGCGCGACAAACGCGCGGCAAAAACCGCCGCGCTGGTCGATGCATTGGCCGAAGCAGGCGACGCCGCTGCGTTGGAGGCGGCCATCCTCGCGCCGCTCCGCGACGAAGCGAGGACCAAGGGTCATGCGCGCGCCGCCCGGGCCGCGGCGACCAAAGTCGAGTTTTTCACCATGGTTCGGGGGGAAGATTGATGCGCGATGTGATGACCGGCGGCTTTGCCAACCCTGCCTTCGACGCCTCCTACGCGTTTCGCGCCGTTTTGCAGGCGATGGCGCGGCCCGGGCGGATTGAAACCGTCGCCAGTGCTACCCCGCCCGCGCCGATCTCGCCAGCGGCGGGCGCTATGCTTCTGACCCTCTGTGATCCTGAGACGGGGCTTTATCTGGCCCCGAGCCATGACACCGACGCGATACGCTCTTGGGTGACTTTCCATACCGGCGCGCCCGTCGTTCCCGCCAAACGCGCCGATTTCGCACTTGGCACGTGGGAGGCGTTGGCCCCACTCTCGGCCTATCGGATCGGCACGCCGGAATATCCGGACCGGTCGACGACGTTGATCGTGGAACAAGACACGCTTGCCACCACGGGCACGCGATTGACGGGGCCGGGGATTGAGGTGGAAGCGGCACTAAACCTCCCGGAAATCGCGGCGTTTCAGGCAAATCGGGCCCAGTTCCCGCTTGGGTTTGATTGCGTGTTCTGCGCAGGCGAGCAGTTGGCCGCCCTGCCCCGATCAACTTTCGTGACGGAGGTCGACTGATGTATGTGGCAGTGAAAGGCGGCGAGCGGGCAATTGACAACGCCCATGCCTGGCTGGCCGAAGAACGGCGCGGCGACTTGGATGTGGCCGAGCTGTCAGTGGCACAAATCCGCGAGCAATTGCGGCTGGCGGTGAACCGGGTCATGGCCGAGGGCTCGCTCTACGACCCTGATTTGGCGGCTCTGGCGATCAAACAAGCCCGCGGCGATATGATTGAGGCGGTGTTCCTGATCCGCGCTTATCGGACCACGCTCCCCCGGTTTGGTGCGTCCGAGCCGATCGACACCGGTGCAATGACCTGCGACCGGCGGGTGAGCGCAACGTTCAAGGACGTTCCCGGCGGGCAGGTTCTGGGACCGACTTTCGACTACACGCACCGATTGATCGATTTCGCCTTGGCCGCCGAAGGTGACCTGCCCGAGGCACCGCAAGCCACCCCACGCGCTGAGCCGACGCCACATGTCACCGAGTTCCTGGCCCGCGAAGACTTGATCCAGCCCGAGCGAGAGGGCGCGGACACCCCACGCGACCTGACCCGGGAGCCACTCGACTTCCCCGCCGACCGACCGCTGAAACTGCAAGCGCTCAGCCGGGGCGATGAAGGGTTCGTGCTCTCGATGGCCTATTCGACGCAGCGCGGCTATGGCCGGAACCACCCGTTTGTGGGCGAACTGCGCGTCGGTCAACTGCCGGTCGAGATGGAGATCCCCGAGCTTGGGTTTGCGATTGATCTGGGCGAGATCACGGTTACCGAATGCGAAACCGTGAACCAATTCACCGGGTCGAAAACCGAACCGCCGCAATTCACCCGCGGCTATGGGCTGGTCTTCGGCCATTCCGAGCGCAAAGCCATTTCCATGGCGCTCGTGGACCGGGCGATGCGGTGGGAAGAACTGGGCGAAGACAATGTGGGCGCCCCGGCGCAGGACGAGGAATTCGTACTCTCACATTCCGACAATGTGCAGGCCACGGGTTTCTTGGAGCATATCAAACTGCCCCATTACGTGGATTTCCAATCGGAACTGGAACTGATCCGCAAACTCCGCGCCGAAGCGCAAGCCAGTCATCAGGAGGCGGCGGAATGACCGAGCAGACTCACTACAATTTCGCCTATCTCGATGAACAAACCAAGCGGATGATCCGCCGCGCGATCCTAAAGGGGGTTGCGATCCCGGGTTATCAGGTGCCGTTTGCCAGCCGCGAGATGCCGATGCCTTATGGCTGGGGCACAGGCGGGGTGCAGGTTTCGGCGGCGTGTTTGACGCCGGAGGATAAGTTCAAGGTGATCGACCAAGGCGCGGATGACACGACAAACGCCGTCTCCATTCGGAAGTTCTTTGAGAAGACCGCCGATGTGGACGTGACCGAAAAGACCGCCGAGGCGACGGTGATCCAAACGCGGCACCGGATTCCGGAAACGCTGCTCACCGAGGATCAAATCCTGGTCTATCAAGTGCCGATCCCCGAACCGCTCCGCTTCTTGGAGCCGCGCGAGACTGAGACGCGCAAGATGCATGCGCTTCAGGAATACGGGCTGATGCATGTGAAGCTTTATGAAGATATCGCGCGTCACGGCTCGATTGCGACGGCTTATGCCTATCCGGTGACGGTTGAGGATCGGTATGTGATGGACCCGTCACCGATCCCGAAATTCGACAATCCGAAATTGGAAAGCGCCGCTTTGCAGCTTTTCGGCGCGGGCCGGGAGCAGCGGATTTACGCGGTGCCGCCTTATACCAAGGTCGTCAGCCTGGATTTCGAGGACTATCCGTTTGACCCCTCCAAGGCCGATCATCCCTGCGCCCTGTGCGGGTCAGAAGAGAGCTATCTCGACGAAGTGATCGTTGATGACACAGGGGGTCGAATGTTTGTCTGTTCCGACACAGATTACTGTGCGGATCGACAAGCCTCAGGAGCGTCCGCATGATCAACCAACTCCGCATCTATCAAGTCCCCAAAGTCAATCGTGACCCGTTTCTGGATCGGTTCCGCGACCATGCCGCGCGGATCATGGGTACATATGGGTTCCGTATTCAGGCGATGTGGACCAACGAGACCGAAGAGGCGCTGAGCTTTGTGTATCTGCTGACCTGGGAAGATGAGGCGGAAATGACCGCCGCATGGGCTGCCTTCATGGCGGATCAGGACTGGAAAGACATCAAAGCCGAAACCAGCGCCCAACATGGCGATTTCGTGCTTGGCATCGAGGACATGGTGCTGACACCAACCGCGTTTTCGAACGCGATTGGGGGCACTGCATGAGTGTTGTTTGGCTACACGGCTCAGGCCTGTCCGGGGCGACATGGGCCGGGTTTGCGGGGATCGCGCCCGATCTGCCCGGTCATGGCAGCGCGCCCCGCGCAGCATCGCCAACTGTGCAAAGCTTCGCCGACGCGTTGATGCCGCAACTGCCGGATCAGATGCATCTGGTGGGCCACTCCCTAGGTGGCATGGTGGCGCTGGAACTGGCCGCGCGGCTGAAAGATCGTGTCCTGTCGCTGGTGACCATCGAGGCGGTGCCGACCGTGCATATCAGCCGCACCGCGCGAATCACCGCCCAGATTGCGTTGTGGCTGTTCCGGCGACTCGGTCCCGGCGGCGTCGCGCGCCTTTCGGGCTTGGGCCAACCGCCCAAAGTTGCGGCCCATATCAAGCCGCAGATCGCCGCAATGTCCCGCGACGGGATGGAAGACTCGCTGACCGCCGCTTTCGCGTATGATGGCCGCCCGCGCCTTGCGGACGTCACCGCGCCCGCGCTTGTCATTGTTGGCAAAAACAACCGGCAGACCCATGCCGGCGCGCAATTGATGGCTGAACAGCTCCCAAACGCAACATTCGAGATCATGCCCGGCGGGCACATTCTGCATATCGAAGCCCCCGACGCGCTTCGCACCCGCATCACGCAATTTCAGGAGGCCCATCTATGACACCCCTTCTTGAGGTTCAAAACCTCAGCAAAACCTATGGCGGGCGGATCGGGTGCGCCGATGTGTCGTTCAAGCTCTATCCCGGCGAAGTGATGGGGATTGTCGGCGAGAGCGGCTCGGGCAAGTCGACCCTGCTGAACTGCTTGGCCGGGCATTTGGACCCCGACGCGGGCGCAGTCCTCTTCGACACCCGCGCCGAGGGGCCGCGCGATACGGTTCAGATGTCTGAGCCAGAACGGCGGATGCTGGGCCGGACGGATTGGGCCTTCGTGCATCAAAACCCGCGTGACGGCCTCCGGATGCGGATCAGCGCGGGCGGCAATGTGGGCGAAAGGTTGATGGCGGTCGGTGCGCGGCACTACGGCGAAATCCGCGAGACGGCGGAAGATTGGCTGACCCGGGTCGAGATCAGCACCGACCGGATTGATGACCGTCCGGCCGATTTCTCCGGCGGGATGCAACAGCGACTGCAAATCGCCCGCAATCTGGTGAGCGGGCCGCGGCTGGTCTTTATGGATGAGCCCACTGGCGGCCTGGATGTGAGCGTTCAGGCGCGTCTCTTGGACCTGCTTCGCGGTCTCGTCCGCCGCATGGGGTTGAGCGCGATTGTGGTGACCCATGACCTAGCGGTGGTCCGGCTTCTAGCGGACCGGCTGATGGTGATGAAAGACGGGCATGTTGTGGAAACCGGGCTGACCGATCAGGTGTTGGACGATCCACAACATGGCTACACGCAGCTGCTGGTCAGCTCGGTTCTGCAGGTTTGAGGAGACGGCACGATGATCGAGGTTCAGGATTTGGGCAAAAGCTTCACGCTGCACAATCAAGGCGGCGCGGTGATCCCCGTTTTGGAGGGCGCTGGCTTTGTGGTCGCGCCCGGCGAATGCGTCGCGCTGACCGGGGCGTCGGGGGCGGGCAAATCCACCGTGATGCGCATCCTCTATGGCAATTACCTGGCGCAAGCGGGCCGGGTGGTGATTGGCGGCGTCGACCTGACGCAAGCCGAGCCGCGCGATATCCTGACACTCCGGCGTGAGACGCTTGGCTATGTCAGCCAGTTCCTGCGCGTCGTGCCCCGGGTGCCAACGCTGGAGGTTGTGGCCGAACCTTGCCTGGCCGTTGGTATGGACGAGCGCGACGCCTTTGACCGCGCCCGCGATCTGTTGGCGCGGCTGAACATCCCCGAACGGCTCTGGTCGCTTTCGCCCACCACCTTCTCAGGCGGGGAGCAACAGCGGGTGAACATCGCGCGCGGCTTTGCCCATGGCTATCCGGCGCTTCTTCTGGACGAGCCGACCGCCAGCTTGGACCCGGAAAACCGCGAAGTGGTGCTGAGCCTGATCGAAGAGGCGAAAGCCCGCGGCGCGGCGATTGTCGGCATCTTCCACGATGCACCGGCCCGCGCCCGGATTGCCGATCGCGAGATTGATGTCAGCGCCTTCACCCCAAGGCAGGCCGCATGACACAAGGACGGTTCATCGCAGTCGTTGGCCCCTCGGGCGTTGGCAAAGACAGCGTGATGGAGGCGCTTTGTGCGGCGCGGTCTGATCTCTACCGGGTGCGCCGGGTGATCACCCGCGCCGCCGAAGCCGGGGGCGAAGACTATGAGCCGGTCAGCCGAGAGATGTTTCAGACCCGCGTCGCCGACGGCGATTTCGCGCTGCATTGGGACGCGCATGGTCTCTCATATGGCATCCCATCTGGCGTCGTCTCGCGCCTGAGCGCGGGCCAAGACGCCTTGGCGAACCTGTCCCGCAGCATGTTGGGCACGGCGGCCAGCGTGTTTGCCGAGGTGCATGTGCTGTCGATCACCGCATCTCCGGACGTTCTGGCGCAGCGCTTGGCGGATCGCGGACGAGAGACGCCAGCGGATATCGCCGCCCGGCTGGCCCGGACCGCGCCGCCAATGCCACAGGGCGTTCGCGTGACACAGATCGACAATAGCAGCGCACTCGCCGACAGCGTCGCCACGGCGCTTGCCGCGCTTTACCCGGCCAATGTGTAGCGGTGGATCAGATGAAACCGTCCATCCTCCGCCTCACCCATCAAGGCCAGAGTGTCGATCACGTAAGGCCGTTCCAGAACCGGCGCGAGATGATCCGACAGACGCGCGGCCAGGGCATCGGCCTCCACCTCAGGCAAGCGACCGCTGAGCGTCAGGTGGAAGCGGAACTCCTCCAACACATAAGGATAGCCCCAGGCGGCCAACATCGCCTCTTGCCGGGCGTTGAGGCCGGATGTGCGACGGCGCGCCAGTTCGGCCTCGGTCGGCGGTGCACGGAAGCGGTCCAAACCTTTCACGACCGCGCCTGCGAGCGCGGCCAGGTCCGGCGCCGGGCCGCCGGGTACAAGCGCCACGAACCCGCCCAAGCGCCGCACGGTCAGACCGGGAAGCTCAACAGAGGCGAGGCTGGCAATCAAAATCTGCGCTGCGTTTTCCAGAGCCGCCCGCGTGGTGCCCTCCGCCAAACGGAACGGCGGCTTGATCGTGCCGTGAAAGCCGTATTTGCGGGGCGTCGCTGTCAACTCTGCAACCGGCCTGGGCAAATGTTCCAACATCGGCTGCGCCACCTCTTGGCCCGAAACGGCATCCCACCCCAACCAGGCCGCCCCTGCATCGTAAAGCGCCCCTTGCGGCAATACATAAATCGCGTAACGGGTGAATGCGGTCATCGTTTTGCCCCTTGCCTACTTGATCGGAGACAATCGCCATGCCAGATGCGGTGATCCTTGCCAATGCCACCCTGGTTCTGCCCGAAGAGACCCTGACCGGTCATCTGCGGTTCGAGAATGGTGAAATCACGGATGTGGTCGCGGGCAGTGCCGTGCCTAAGGGCGCAGTCGATTGTGGCGGCGATATCGTCGCGCCCGGCTTGATTGAATTGCACACGGATAATCTGGAGCGGCATCTGCGCCCCCGTCCCCGTGTCGACTGGCCACATAATGCGGCGATTGTGGCCCATGATGCAGAGCTTGCGGCGACCGGCATTACAACCGTGTTCGATGCGATCCGTGTCGGGTCGCTGGAAGGAAGTATCAGCACCGGTTGGACGCGGTATGCCCGGAAAATGGCCTATGAAATCCTCGCCATGCGTACAGCCGGCGCGCTGAAGATCAGCCATCATCTGCACCTGCGGGCTGAGATCTGCTCGCACAGCTTGATCGAGGAGTTGGACGGGTTCGGCCCGGATGATCGGGTCGGAATTCTCAGCTTGATGGACCACACGCCGGGGCAACGGCAGTTCGCCGATCTCACACAATATGAAGCCTATATGCGGGGCAAACACGGGATCAGCCAGGAGGCGTTCGACGCCCATGTGATTGAGCGGACGGCATTGGGCGCAAGAGTCCGCGCCCCGCATGAGGCCGCCGCGGTGGAGGCCGCACAACGCTATGGCGCGGTCTTGGCGAGCCATGACGACACCACCGTTGATCACGTGGCCGTCTCGGCGGCGCATGGCATCCGCTTGGCCGAGTTCCCGACCACGATGGAGGCCGCCCACGCCTGCCGCCAGAACGCAATCGCGGTGATGATGGGGGCGCCGAACCTGATCCGAGGCGGCTCGCATTCGGGCAATGTGGCCGCTGAAACCCTCGCTGAGGCGGGCCTCTTGGACATTCTGTCGTCGGATTATGTTCCCGCCGCGCTGCTTTATGCGGCGATGAAGCTGGGCACACTCTGGGGGGATATGTCCCGCGCCATGGCGACGGTCACCTCCGCCCCCGCCAAAGCGGCGGGGTTGATGGATCGCGGTATGATCGCGCCCGGCAAACGCGCCGATTTGATCCGCTTTGCGCAAGTCGGCGATGTGCCTGTTCTGCACGGCGTTTGGTCGAGTGGCACGCGCGTGGCTTGACCTAACACGCAAGCCCTTCGCCTTCCAAATAGGCCATCGCGGCCGGGATATCGGCCGAATGGCGCAGCTCCAACACGAGATGCGGCTTGACCGGAAGCGCGGCCAGCGCCCGGAACACCTGATGCCAGTTGATCGTACCCTGCCCCGGCGCCCAATGCCGGTCAGCATAGCCATCGGCATCCTGTAGATGCACATGGTCCAGCATCGCGCCCGCTTGGCTGATGAAATAATCCACGGGCGGTGCCCCTGTGGACCCGTAGGAGTAATGCGCATGGCCTGTGTCGAGTGAGAGCTTCACGGCGTCCGAGCCGAAGCTCTGGGCCAGCTCAAGCCGATCGCCGGGGGCGATATCCTCGATATTCTCTATGACCAGGGTCACCCCTTGGGCCGCCGCCCGGTCCACCACCGGGCCCATCACGGTATGGACCTGCGCGATCTTCTGCTCCCGAGCCGAGAGGGTGTTGCCAACCCGTGGGTAGTTGTCGAAGTTATTGTAATCCCAAGTGGTATAGGGTGAATGCACCACCATCTGCGTTGCACCAAGCGCGGCGCAAATCTCCAGCCCGGTCAGGAACCGTTTGGTGATAAGCGGCGCGATCTCCGGGTCGTCATTGTCGATTGGCACGCCGACAAACGGCCCATGGATGCCAAGCCGCCCCTCGAACCCGTCGAGCAGCGCTTTCGCCTGATCTACACGCGGTCGCCAATCGCCAAGCAGAAGCTCGGTTGCAAAGAAGTCCTGAATTTCAAGATCGCGCTGCCCGTCGATCAACCAATCGCGATAGTGGGGCAGATCGGCCACCATCAAGGCAGCGCCAATTTGAAGCGGGCCCATCGCTGTCGCTCCGCTCAAAAGACCTGCCGCCCGGCGCGCCAGGCGGCGGTGACGACGGGCTGCCCATCCGTAACGCGCACCGCAACCAGATCGGCGCGCAACCCCTCCGCGATCCGCCCGCGGTCCGTCAGGCCGGTCAACTCGGCGGGGGCGGTGCTCACCATGGCAATGGTTTGCGACAGATCGTAGGGCAGGTCCGGATCCGCCGCGATGGCAAAGGCCGCATCCAGCGGGCTACGCGGGATGTAGTCGGAGGCCAGCACGTCGACGAGCCCCTCTGCCAGAAGCTCTTTGACCGCCACATTGCCCGATTGCGACCCGCCGCGCAGATAGTTGGGCGCACCGGCCACAATCGCCTGGCCCAAGCCGCGCGCATGGCGGGCCGCCTCGATAGTGGTTGGAAACTCGGAAATGCGGATGCCTTCGGCCTGGGCCTGATCCACATGCGCCAAAGTTCGGTCATCATGGGTCATCAGCGGCACGGCCTCCGCCTTGGCGGCGGCGATCACATGAGCGCGGACTTCGGGGCCGAAGCGGGTGGAGCGTTCGAAGAGCTCCTTCATCCGCGCGCGGCCCTCTTCTTCGCCGACCTCCATATCGCGGATCATGTGCCAGAACCATTTCTCGATATCCGGGCTTTGCCGGTCGCCAGGCGTGTGATCCATGACCGAGATCAGCTGCGCGATTTCGCGTCCGATGGTGGCATCGACCAGACCGAAGGTGGCGGGGTCGGAAATCTCGCAGCGCATATGCAAGATGTGCTCCGCCCGGAACATACCCGCGCGCTGTCCCTCTTCCATCGCTTCGATCAATGGAACGAGGATTTCCCGGCGCTCCGGCTTCTGCATCGCGGCACCGACGGACAGACTGTCGAACACGGTTGTGGTGCCGCCAGAGATGACCACCGCATCATGCGCCATCAGCGCTGGCAGAAACGCCCATTGCACGGAGGTCCGGGGATGCACATGCGCCTCGACATGATCGGTATGGAGATCGACGATCCCCGGGATGAGGATCTGCCCGGTCAGGTCTTGCCCGCCCGTGACGGTCGCGCCTATTTCGGCGATCTTACCATCATCGATCATCACCCCGCCTTCTAAGAGGCCATCGGGTGTAACCAGCGTGGCATTGCTCAACAAAAGCGGGCGGTTTGCGGGGGCATCGAACATCGCATGCGCATCCTTATTGGGGGTGATTGAGCGCGGGCACGCGCATTCTGGCCCTGTCTTGAGCGTGCTTGTGTAACGGGCCGGTGCAGCTCTGATGATAGTTTCATGACATCGGCAGCGGAGGGGTTTCAGAACCCCAATAGGCACGCCTAGGGTCGCGCCAAACATCCCTCAGACCGCGAGACCGCCATGGCCCAGAAACAGCTCAGCGAACGTCCAAGCATTCACCCTGACGCCGAGGTGGCCGCCGATGTCTCCCTCGGCCGTTGGACCGAGGTTGGACGCCGGACGCAGATGAAAGCCAGCGAGATGGGCGATTACTCCTATATCACCGAGGATGGTCATGTGATCTGGACCACGATTGGCAAGTTCTGCTCCATCGCCAATGGCGCGCGGATCAACCCGGGCAATCACCCGACATGGCGGGTGTGCCAGCATCACGCGATCTACCGCGCCGCCGCCTTCGATCTGGGCGAGGATGACACGGAGTTCTTCGAGTGGCGCAAGGAGAATTGGGTGACGCTTGGCCATGACGTCTGGCTTGGTCACGGGGTGACGGTGACCGCTGGCGTGACCATCGGGACGGGGGCCGTGATCGGCGCGGGCGCTGTGGTGACCAAAGATGTGCCGCCCTACACGATTGTCGGCGGTGTTCCCGCCCGCGACATCCGTCGCCGGTTTACCGAGAAACAGGGCGAAGCGCTGATGAACATCGCCTGGTGGGATTGGACCCATGATGAATTGCGCGCCGGTTTGCCCGATTTCCGAGCGCTCGATATCGACGCCTTTATCGAAAAGTATCATCCTGGCTAGGCGCCGCATTGCCCAGTTTGCCCATGAATCTCTGGCCTCCTCAGCGGCTTACACCCATTTCGGCGGAGTTGTCGGATTGCTGGTTACGAAGGTTTAACAATTTCGTCGCCTAACCGTCACTCTCCAAGCCTACCCCACGGCGTGCATCTTGGGGACCAGGGCTCAACAGAGGACAGCCCTGGCTCTGAACATCAAAAACGTTCAGGACGGGACTAGATCATGTTCAAAACCACACTCAGCGTCGCCATTATCGGCGCCACGGCCCTCACTTCCACCGCAGCTCTCGCGCAAGACGCCGATTGGCGCGACGAAGTTCCGGTGTTCCGCGTCGGCATCCTTGGCGGCGAAAACGAAGCCGACCGTCTGCGGGAGCATGCGTGTCAGCAAGCTTACCTCGAAGAGCGCCTCGGCGTGCCGGTCGAGCTCTTCCCCGCCTCTGACTATGCGGGCGTCATGCAAGGCCTTCTGGCCGGTCAGCTTGAGTTCGCGGGCCTGGGATCTTCGGGCTATGCTGGCATCTCGCTGCAGGATCCCGACGCGGTTGAACCGCTTTACACGACCATGCAGATCGACGGCTCGCTCGGCTATTACTCGGTGATGTATGCGCGCGCCGATAGCGGCATCGAGAGCCTGGCCGATATGGAAGGCCACAGCCTCGCCTTCGCCGATCCGAACTCCACCTCGGGCTACCTGGTGCCGTCTTACGAGTTGGCCGCCGAGGAAGGCCTGAATTTCGAGGAGTTTTTCTCCGAAACCGGCTTTGGCGGTGGTCATGAACAGGCCGTGGTTGCGGTTCTGAACGGTCAGTATGACGCAGGCGTCACCTGGACCTCTGGCGTTGGCGACATTGCCGAAGGTTATAGCCGCGGCAACCTGCGCTCGATGGTCGACAAAGACATGCTCGATATGTCGGAGATTCAGATCATCTGGCAATCGAACCTGATCACCAACGGCCCCCGTGTGATCCGCTCCGACCTGCCGCAAGAACTCAAAGACCTGGTCATGGGGGCGATGATGCAGCTTCAGGTCTCCGACCGGGACTGCTTTGACGCGATCAACGACGGTGAATCCATGGGCTATTGGCCGATCAATCATGAGTTCTATGAGCCGATCATCAACATGCGCCGTGAGCTTCAGGGCGACCGTTAAACAGACCTAAAAGATACCGGGGTCGGGCGCTTTGCCCGGCCCTTCTCTTTTGTATGTCAGCCCGCGCCATTTCCGACCGGGACAGCCGGAACCGCCAGGGCCTTTCCACCACAACAGCAGGGGGCACCCATCATGCTGAAACTTGAGAAATTGACCCGTCGGTTTGGCGAGACCGCCGCCGTTGATAACGTGACGCTCGACATCCCAGACGGCCAGATGGTCGGCATCATTGGCCGCTCTGGCGCCGGGAAATCGACCCTGCTGCGCCTTTTGAACCGGCTCACCGACCCTTCGGAAGGGCAAATCCTCTTTGGCGACACGGATATTGCGCAGTTGAAAGGCCGGGCCTTACGTCAATGGCGTTCGGACTGCGCCATGATTTTCCAGCAGTTCAATTTGGTCGGTCGCCTTGATGTGTTGACCAATGTTCTGACCGGTCGGCTTTTCGATCTGCCCGGTTGGCGCGCATTGGCCCAAGTCTACACGCCACAAGAGCGCGCCTTCGCGGTTCAGGCGCTCGACCGGCTGACCATGGCCCACACCGCGTTGCAACGCGCCGAGACCCTCTCCGGCGGGCAGCAGCAGCGCGTCGCCATCGCCCGCGCCTTGGCGCAGGAACCGAAGATTTTGCTGGCCGACGAGCCGATCGCCTCGCTGGATCCGCTCAACGCAAAAGTCGTGATGGATGCGCTCCGCACGATCAATCAGCAGGACGGGATCACCGTGATCTGCAACCTGCACACACTCGACACGGCCCGCGACTATTGCGACCGGATCATCGGCATGCAGGCCGGTCGTGTGGTTTTTGACGGCACGCCAGCGCAACTCACACACGGCATGGCCCGCGATATCTATGGCGCGGAAGCCGATGAAGCGCTGAACGAAGGGGCCACATCCACCAATCTCGCCGCCCGCCGTCCAGCCGAACCCGCGCACGCCTTGGTCTGACGGGGGCGACAATGAGCGATCAAACCGCACTCGGGGCCGTTGGGCTCTTTGAAAAACATCGGGCCGAACTCAAGGCCTCCAAACGCACGATGAACCTAATCATGCTGGCGGCTTTCTTGGTCTGTTTGGCATTGTCAGTCTATATCAGCCAATTCTACCCTGAGCGGCTGGCCAATGGCATCCCGCGGATTTTCGAGTATTTCGGCACCATTATCCCCAACCTGCAATGGGAGGTGCTGTTCGAAGGGCGCACCGAAGATGGCCGGGCCGTCGCAGGGTCAATCACCTATTGGTACACGGATTTCTGGACCTATGTGACGCTGATCTGGGAGACGATCCTGATGGCGATCACCGCCACGTTGATCGGTACCGCAGTGGCCTTCGTGCTGAGCTTCCCGGCAGCGGCTAACCTCGCCCCAAATAGCTGGATCTACTGGATCTCGCGCCGGTTCTTGGAAATCTGCCGCGGCATCCCCGAGATCCTCTTAGCCCTTGTCTTCGTCTTCATGATTGGGATCGGCCCGCTCGCCGGGGTCATCGCCATCGCGATTCACTCGGCGGGCGCGTTGGGCAAGCTCTTCGCTGAGGTCAATGAAAACGCCTCCGCGCGCCCCGTGGAAGGCATCGCGGCGGTCGGCGGCACCTGGGTGCAAAAGATGGCTTATGGTGTCGTCCCGCAAGTCACGCCGAATTTCGTCAGCTACGCGCTGCTGCGGTTCGAGGTGAATGTCCGTGCCTCTTCGATCATCGGCTTTGTTGGCGCGGGCGGCATCGGCCAGGAACTCAACCGCGTCATCAGCTTCTATTCCGATGACCGGGTTTTGGCCGTGCTGATCCTCGTCGTTCTGATGGTGACGCTGATCGATCTGCTCAGCGAACGCCTGCGTTTGGGCTATATCGGCCGGGAGAATTTCGCATGACTTTGGCCACTGTTTCCGCCGTCTCCGACGCCGAGATCGCCGCCATTCGTAAGAGCCATCCGGGCGTGTTCGACACGCCGGGCAAGCTGATCAAACGGTGGGGCCTTTGGGTCGTTGCCATCGTCTATGTGCTCTGGTCGCTCTGGTTTTTCGACATCGCCCGGTTCTTCGAGACCTCAGACCGTGTTTTGGCGCTGCTCCGCGCCTTCGTGGTTTGGGAAGACATGGCGACCTGGCAATACGCGAACATCTATCGCGGTATCGCCGAGACCCTGGCCATGGCTTTTCTCGGCACGCTTCTGGGCACCCTGGGCGCGCTAGTCGTGGGCTTTCTGGCCGCGCGCAACATCGTCACCTTCGCCCCCTTGCGGCAATTGGTGCGGCGCTTCCTCGATATCCTGCGCGGCATTGATCAGCTGGTCTGGGGTCTGGTGTTTGTGCGCGCGGTCGGGCTTGGCCCGCTGGCCGGGGTTCTGGCGATTTTCGTCAGTGATCTGGGGACATTGTCCAAGCTCTATTCCGAGGCGATCGAGAATATCGACCGCAAGCAGGTTGAAGGCGTGAAATCGACCGGTGCCGGGCCGATCCAGGTGATCCGCTATGGGTATCTGCCGCAGGTTCTGCCGGTCTTCATCTCGCAATCGCTCTATTTCCTGGAGAGCAACACCCGCTCCGCCACGATCCTCGGCATCGTCGGCGCTGGCGGAATCGGGATGATCATTATCGAACGGTTCCGGGCGTCGCTTTATGACCAAGTCGCCTTCGTGGTGCTGAACGTGTTGATCTTGATCTTCGCCATCGATTGGCTGTCGAAACGGGTCCGCACTTGGGCCATCGGCGCGCAGCAGGACTAAGGCGCCCCTGCTTCGAGGTGGCCCGTTCCGATAAGATCGGACGGGCCATTTTCGGTTCGTCGCCAAGACCAGCAAATTGCACGCAAGACAAGCATATGAAGCGCGAAATCTAGGCGGCCCGCCCCGCATCAGTTGACGGTGCGTTGAATTCTGCCGATGATCCGGCAAATTGCCTTATCAAAGGATGCATCATGCGCGACGCGCTCGACCGCCGGATTATCACGGAACTTCAGCACAACGCCCGCGCCGCAACCTCCGAGATTGCCGCGCGCCTCGGCGTCGCGCGTTCCACGGTTCATGAGCGGATCGCCCGAATGGAGCGCGATGGCACGATCACTGGGTATTCGGTTGTTCTAGGCCAGAACCCTGGCGACGAAACCGTGCAAATCTTGATGCTATTGGAGATCAGGCAACAAGATACGCGAAAAATCCTCGACCGGCTCACCCATTTCCCCGAGATCAAAATCTGCCTGTCGATCAATGGTGAGTTCGATCTCTTCCTCACTGCGGAGGCCCCCAGGATTGAGGATTTGGACCTCTTGATTGACGAACTTGTCGAAATTCCGGGTGTACTGCGCACCAAAACCTTCGTGGTCTTCGGCCGGAAGTTTGACCGCCGCTATAGCGAGACAGCGGCCCGCATTTTGCAACAATCCGCAGCCATCGCCTGACATATCGTGACGCTGCCCGACAAATCGTCGGCCCGCTCTTCGATTTTCGTCAGTTTGCCCTCTACGCGCCCGACAGGCTCCGCGCTGATCTAGGGTTAGCGAACAGGCAAAGACGAGGAGAGCTCAATGGCGCGTTGGACGGTAGGGATTGTGGGTGCGGGCAAGATTGGGCGCATGATTACGGCACTCCTCAAAACCTCATCGCACTATGACATTCGGGTCATTGATCACGACACAGAGAGCCTGACGCAAATCGGAACACCCGGCGTTCAAGTTCTGCAAGCCGATGTCACCGATGCCCCGGCCCTGACGCAAGCGCTCACCGGCTGCGACGCGGTGATCAGCGCGGCGCCGTTCTTCCTCACGCCTGCGATTGCGACCGCCGCCAAAGCCGCAGGCGCGCATTACTTCGATCTGACCGAAGATGTGGCCGCGACCGACGCCGTGCGCGGCTTGGCCGAGGGCGCAAACACAGCTTTCATGCCGCAATGTGGCCTGGCCCCCGGCTTTGTCGGGATCGCGGGTGCCGATCTGGCCGCACAATTCGATGAGCTCGACACACTGTCGCTCCGCGTGGGTGCCTTGCCGCTCTATCCAACCAACGCGCTGAAATACAATCTCACCTGGTCCACCGATGGGCTGATCAACGAGTATCTTAACCATTGCGACGCTCTGATCGACGGGCAGCCGGTCAAGCTTGCACCGCTGGAAGACCTGGAAATCATTGGCCATGACGGTGTCGAATACGAGTGTTTTAACACCTCGGGCGGGCTCGGGACCCTGTCGGAAAGCCTTGCCGGCAAGGCGCGGCGCGTATCTTATCGGACGATCCGCTACCCTGGTCATCGCGATATCATCAAGCTGCTTCTGGATGATCTGGGCCTTGGGCGCCGCCGCGATCTTCTAAAAGAAGTCTTCGAAACCGCCCTGCCCCGCACCAAGCAAGACATGGTCTTGGTCTATTGCACGGCAACCGGCCTGCGCGACGGGGTGTTCACCGAACGCTCTTATATCAACAAATCCACCGCCCGAGAGATCGCTGGCAAGACCTGGAGCGCCATTCAGGTGACCACCGCCGCCGGTGTCACCGCCGTCGTCGATCTGATGCGGCAAGGCCGCTTGCCTCAGGCCGGATTTGTCGGCCAAGAGCAGGTGGGGCTGTCGGATTTCCTCAGCACCGAGTTCGGCGCGCTTTACGGGCCCGGCACGGTGACCGCTTTGGATACCGCCGCTTAAACCGCTGGCATCTGTTGCGTCGCGCAATGGATGCCGCCACCCACCTCGCCCACCGGATCGACGTCCAGCATAACGATCTCGCGCCCAGGATAGAGCCGCGCGAGGGTCGCCTCCGCTTCGGCGTCGGTTTCTGCATCGCCAAACTGCGCCGCAATCACCGCGCCGTTGCACACATAATAGTTCACGTAAGAGGCGACAAAATCGTCCGAGGTCACGCGCGTGTCCCAAGGCTCCGGGATAACGACCATCTCCAACGCGCGCCCCTCTGCATCGGTCGCAGCGGCGAGGATGTCATAGGTTTCAAACGCGGCGCGAGACCACGGATCCCCCCGCCGCGGGGCCTCCGGCATCTGGATCACCACCTTGCCCGGCTCGGAAAATCGCGCAAGCGAGTCGATGTGGTAATCGGTGATATCCGCCCCCACGACGCCAGGTGCCCAGATCATCTTGCGGGCGCCCAGAACCGATAGGAGACGCGCCTCAATCTCCTCTCGGCTCAGCCCCGGGTTCCGGTTATCGATCACCCAGGAGCTTTCATGCGCGATCAATGTGCCATCGCCGTCGCTTTCCAGCCCGCCCGCTTCGCCGACCAAACCGCTCTCAATCAACGGCAAACCGAGCCGATCCGCGACCCGCGCGGCGATCTCCCCATCATGTGCATGAGTCTGTTTCCCGCCCCACCCGTTGAAATTCAGCTGAGCCACAGCGAGGTCGCCCGCCGCATTGCGTAGAAACACCGGCCCGGAATCGCGGCACCAGAGATCATCGGTTGGGATGTCCCAAATCTCGACGGCGTCGGACAGCATCCGGCGCGCCTGCGGCGCGAACCGGGCCTCCATCAACATCACCACCGGCTCAAAATCGGCAATCGCGTTGGCGATATCTGCGATCGATTGTTGCAGCATCTCAAGGAAAACCCGATCAGGATGTACCCCACGGTTCACCGGCCATTGCATGAAACTGCGCTGATGCGGCTCAGCCTCCTCTGGCATCCAGAACCCATTTGCCCGCACAACCTCATCCCCCAATGCATGCCGCCCGAAGAGACCCGCCACGACACCACTTGCCAAAAACACCCGTCGCTGCATGACGCCTCCCTCTCCGCGGCCCATCTCGCCAAGGTGCGGCCAGCCTGTCAAAGAAAAACGCCGCGCGAAGCAGGGCTCGCGCGGCGTCTCAATTGTCTTTCGGGCGTGTGGCTTACGCCTCTTCGCCCGCCTCTTCGGTCGCCTCTTCGCCGGCTTCGGCCTCGGTGGCCTCGTCCTCATCGGCATTGTCGGCGGAGACCAAGCTGGACGGTGCCGTCAGGTTGGCAATCACGAAATCACGGTCGATGATCGGCCGCGTGCCTTCCGGCAAGCTGATCGCGCTGATCGTGATCGTGTCGCCCACGTTCAGACCGGCCAAATCGACCACCAGCTTCTCGGGGATATCACCCGCGGTCACCATCAGTTCCACTTCGGGACGCACAACGGTCAACACGCCACCGCGCTTCAGGCCGGGCGCCTCATCCTCGTTGATGAACTCAACAGGAATGAAGAGGTTGATCCGCGTGTTGCGGCGCAGGCGCATGAAATCCACATGCGTCGGCAGGTCTTTGACCACGTCGCGCTGCACGTTCCGGCAGATCACGCGCACATCGTCCTGGCCCTCGACCTTCATGTTGAAAAGCGTCGAGAGGAACCGGCCTTGCTTCAGCCGCTTCAGCAGAACGTTAAAGGGGATGTTGATTGGCAGCGGATCTACGCCACCACCATAAACGATACCGGGCACTTTGCCTTCACGGCGTGCTTGACGAGCGGCCCCCTTGCCTGTCCCCGTCCGTGCCTCGGCTTCGAGATCAGGAATCTCACCAGCCATTGCTATTCTCCATCAATGTAAACTGCGGCTGCCTCCAAGGGTGTCGGGCCGCGAGAAGCCGTGCGTATAGGGCAGATCGCCAGATTTGAAAAGGTGATTCTCCATTTGACGGCTTGTGCCGTTTCGCGGCCCGTGTCATGCGCGATTTTATGTCTGTTCTGACCGCCCTCCACCTGTCTCGTCGCGCCGCGCTTGGGTTCGTGGCGATGGGGTTGTTATGGGGCAGCTTTGCCGCCTTGGTGCCGGTGCTAAAGGCACAGATCGGGGCGGATGATGCGCTCTTCGGACTTTTGCTTTTGGGCAGCCCGATCGGACTTCTGGCAACGCTCTGGCTGGCGCCGATATTCGACCGCCGCATGGGCGCATTCTCACTTCCAATGGCAACGCTGGTCGTTGCGGTCGCCTATTTGGTGCCCGGCTTGGCGGGGACGGCGACCGTATTTCTGTTGGCAATGGTCGGTCTGGGCCTTGGGTCGGGGCTTCTCGATATCGTCTCCAACGCGCGGGTCTCGGAGCTGGAGGCGCGGCACAATCGCTCCTTGATGAACGCCAATCATGGCATGTTTTCCATCGCCTATGCGCTCAGCGCCATGGCAACCGGCCTGGCCCGCGAGGCCGGGTTTTCCGCCGCGGCGATTTTCACCGCCCTGGCGCTTGTGGTGGCGCTTCTGAGCCTTGGCATGCGGACCGAAGTGACACATGTTTCCGAGGCCGAGCGGAGAGCGGTGCGTCTGCCCTGGGCGATTGTGCTGCTGTGCGGCGGGATCGTTTTGACGGCGTTCTTTGTCGAGGCCGTGGTGGAAAGCTGGTCCGCGCTTCATATCGAGCGCACCCTTGACGGCCGCGCGGCGGAGGGCGCGTTCGGGCCAGCAATCCTGGGGCTGACCATGGCGCTTGGGCGGTTCTCAGGCCAAGCCATCACGGGTCGTTTCGACGATGTCTCGATCATCACGCTTGGTGCCGTCATGGCTTGCACCGGCGCGTTTCTGGCCGCCATCACAGGCGGACCGCTCCTGGCCTATATCGGCTTCGGCATCATTGGGCTTGGCGTCTCGGTTGTGGGACCGATGGCCTTGGCGCTTGTGGGCCGTCTGGTGCCCCCGCGCATCGCACATCGGCCGTCGCCTGGGTCAATGTGATGGGCTTCGCCGCCTTCTTGTTGGCGCCGATCGTGATGGGGCAAGTGTCCGACGCCTATGGGCTCCGCGTAGCGTTTGCCGTGGTGGGCGGGCTGGCCTTGATCGCGCCGATCCTCGCGCTATTGCTGCGCTCACGGCAGGCGCGTCACGCCCAATCGCCGTGAAAATCCTTGGGCACAAGTAGATCATGTTTGCCCAGATTGGCCACATCCCGCTCGCCGCAAAGCGCCATGGTCACGTCCAGTTCTTTATGGATGATCTCCAGCGCTTTGGTCACGCCCGCCTCCCCCATGGCCCCAAGACCATTCACAAAGGCCCGCCCGATATAAGTGCCCTTGGCCCCCATCGCGAGCGCCTTCAGCACGTCTTGGCCTGAACGGATACCGCTATCGAGGTGGATTTCGACTTTGTCACCTACGGCCTCCACAATCGGCTCCAGCATCTTGATCGAACTGAGCGCGCCATCCAATTGCCGCCCGCCATGGTTCGACACAACAATCGCATCGGCCCCGACCTCTGCGGCCTTGATCGCGTCCTCAACATCCAAAATCCCTTTCAGGATCACCTTGCCGCCCCACATCTTGCGGAACTGTTTGATCCGTTCCCAGTCGAGCGAGGGGTCGAAGGCTTCGGCCGTCCAGGAGGCCAGTGAGGATGGATCGCTCACCCCCTTTGCGTGGCCCACGATATTGCCGAAAAAGCGGCGCTTGGTGCCAAGCATTTCCAGACCCCAAGGGACTTTCGTGGCCAGATTGGCCATGCTTTTGACGGTGAATTTTGGCGGGGCGGAGAGGCCATTTTTCAGATCCTTGTGGCGCTGCCCCATGATCTGCAGATCGACCGTGATGACAATGGCGGAACAGTTCGCCGCCCGCGCCCGATCAAACAGGCGCTGCATGAACTCGTCGTCTTTCAACGTGTAAACTTGGAACCAGAACGGTTTCGACGTATGCGCCGCAACGTCTTCGATGGAACAGATCGACATGGTGGAGAGGCAAAACGGCACGCCAAATTTCTCCGCCGCGCGGGCCGCTTTGATCTCACCATCGGCGCATTGCATCCCCGTCAGTCCGACTGGTGCGAGACCCACCGGCATGGAGACATCCTCACCAATCATCTGGCTGGCGGTGGAGCGTCCCGCCATATCCACCGCGATGCGCTGGCGCAGCCGGATCAGATCGAAATCGGAGCTGTTCTCGCGGAAGGTCTGCTCGGTCCAACTGCCGGATTCCGCATAATCGTAGAACATCCGCGGCGTGCGGCGCTCATGCAGGCGGCGCAAGTCTTCGATCTCGGTAATGACGGGCATCGGCTCCCCTTCCGGCACGTATTGGTCAAGAAGGGTTACCAATGCGCTCGATTTTAAGCAATGCGGCGAAGTGATACCGCCCGTCGCGCTAGGCCCGATGCGCGCCGTCCGCGAGGGATTTGACGAAATCCAAGACTTCAGACACAGGTTTGCCTGCGGCAATCTCAGACACAATCGCCGAGCCCACAACCGCACCATCTGCTACGCTGGCGATGGACTCCGACGCCTCAGGCGTCTTGATCCCAAAGCCAACAATCACCGGTAGATCGGTCTGCGCCTTGATCCGAGCGACCTCTGGGCCGACATCGCCCGCTTGCGCGTCGGCTGCGCCGGTGATGCCGGTGATCGACACGTAATAAACAAAGCCCGAGGTGTTTTGCAGGACTTTGGGCAAGCGCGCATCATCGGTGGTCGGCGTGGCCAGGCGGATGAAGTTCAACCCCGCCTTCTGCGCCGGGATACAAAGCTCATCATCCTCTTCCGGCGGCAAATCGACCACGATCAGCCCATCAATCCCCGCCGCTTTCGCATCGGCCAGAAACTGATCGACGCCGCGATTATAGATCGGGTTGTAATAGCCCATCATCACAATCGGCGTCTTGTCATCCTCTTTGCGCAGTTCGCGCGCCATTTGCAGGGTCTTTTCAAGTGTCTGCCCGGCTTCCAGCGCACGTTGCCCGGCCAGTTGGATCGTCGGTCCATCGGCCATCGGGTCGGTGAAAGGCAAGCCGAGTTCGATGATATCCACACCTGCGCTTGGCAGGCCCTTCACGACCTCAAGCGATGTCTCATAATTCGGATCGCCTGCCATCACATAGGCCACAAAGGCTTTCCTGCCCTCCGCATTGAGCCGCGCAAATGTGTCGTCGATCCTGGTCATGGGCCGTCCCTCAGCGATGTCCTCGCGCGGGTTTGGGCCATGTGGCGCAGGAAATCAATGGGCACCGGGAAACAGGCGCGTTCCGTCCGGATATCGCGAGAAATTCGGCGCGTTCAGGAGATGTGTTCGTTGGTGGAGATCATCCAGTTGATCCCGAAGCGATCCCGCAGTGTTCCAAAGCCGGGTGTCCAGAAGGTCTCGCCATAAGGCATCCTGACCTCGCCGCCCTCCGCGAGCCTCTCGAAGGCCACGCGGCCCTCTTCGGCGGTTGGAAAGGCCATATGGATCGAACTGCCCTGCATCGGTTCTGCATCGCCGAACATATCGTCGGAGGCGAAAATCGCGCCGCCGCCCTCGAATTGCAGGCCGGTATGCATGACCCAGTCTTCTTTGCCGGGCGGCACCTCGAAATCGGGCGCATCGCCCGGTTTCATCATCATATCGATCTCGCCGCCAAAGACGTCGGCATAGAATGTCATCGCCTCCCGGCAGGTGCCCTGGAAGGTCAGATAGGGAATCGGGGTCATAATGGGCCTCTTCGCACGCGTTTCGAATGGTGCTGTTCTAGCACATTTGCGATCAACGCGGCGCGGTTTGTCGCCAGAAGCGGACGGAGAGCAAGACCGCCACCAATCCGATACCGGTGCCATAGCCCGCCCAAACCCCGATCGCGCCATAACCCATCGGGAAGCCGATCACATAGGCAGCGGGCAGCGCCAGAGGCCAATAGCTGATCAGTGTCATCGCAGTCGGCACGCGGTTATCCGACATGCCCCTGAGCGCGCCAAGTGTGCTGGATTGGATCCCATCGGCCACCTGCACCAGGGCCGCCACAATGAAGAGACCCACGGCGAGGTCGACGACGGCCTGATCCTCCGTCAGCGCTTCGGACATGGCACGGCCCCCGAAGATGTAGAGCGCTGTGATGGCCAGCATCCACAGAGTGATGATCCAGAGCGCCGCGCTCAGGATCGGACGCAACCGGGCGCGTTCCGACCTGCCGACGGCCAAACCGATCCGGATCGACACCGCGCTCGCCATACCAAGGGGGATCACATAAAATACACCGCCAATGGCGTTCACCACCTGGTTCGCGGCCAGTTCAACCGCGCCAAACCAGCCGAGCATGATACCGAGAAAAGCGTACGCCCCGCCCTCGCCCGCATAGCCGATACAGATCGGCAGGCCCTCGCGGTAAAGCGATTTGATCCGCGCCCAAGTGACTGGCACCACCTGACGATAGGCCGCCAGATCTGGCGAGCGGCGCCAGAACATCCAGGCAACGACAAGCGATGCGAGGCTGGACAACACACTGGCAATACCCGCGCCCACCAGCCCCATTCCAACCTCATGGATCAGCCCGTAGTTCAGCGGAACGTTCACCACCACGCCGAGATAGGAGATCGCAACACCGGTCCAAGGCCGCCCAACTGTGTCGAAGAGAGTCTTGAAGGCGAAGAACATCAGGATCGGCACCAGCCAAATCGCCATGCTGATCCAATAGGGCAAGAGGATCGCCAGCACTTCCGGCGGCTGGTTGAGCCAGGTCAGAAACGGGAACGCGATGAGCATCAACGCTCCAGCCCCGGCCGCGCCGATGGCACAGAGCGCCAGACCGTTGCGCAGATGTGCAGACACTTCTTTGGCGTCATCCGCGCCATGGGCCTGCGCAATCTCCACCCCAATCACGGTCACAAGACCCCAAAGAGCCGAGATCATGATGATCAGAAACGCGGTGGTGATGCCCGCTGCCGCGAGCGGCACGGTACCCAATGGGGCAATCATGACCGTATCGACCACACCGATTAGCGTGGCCGCCGCGAAGGCGATCATCAGCGGCATCGACAGCCGGATAAGCGGCATCACCTCAGCACGGGTGCCACCGCCCGACGGCACGGGGCCGGGTCTGGTTTGCTCTATAACCGACATGGGTCTGACTTGCTGCGCACCCGGCGGGCGCCCGGTTTGCGCGAAACGGCGTCTCCTCAGCCACGCGAGGGCAGCCCAAAGGGGCCTGCGCGCGCGACACTACCTTGGGAAAGGCCCAAGTCAAGATCGCGACCGGCTTGACGGGCAGGCTCCTGCCAAACTAGATGCGCGGCGATATTCACTTGCAAAACACGGGGCCGGTCATGGGTTTTAAAATGGGCATTGTTGGATTGCCGAATGTGGGCAAATCCACGCTGTTTAATGCACTGACCCGGACGGCGGCGGCGCAAGCGGCGAATTTCCCGTTCTGCACGATTGAGCCCAATGTCGGCGATGTGGCGGTGCCGGACGCACGGCTCGACAAGCTGGCCGCGATCGCAGGCTCGAAGCAGATCATTCCGACCCGGATCACCTTTGTCGATATCGCCGGTCTGGTGAAAGGCGCGTCGAAGGGCGAAGGCTTGGGCAACCAGTTTCTGGCCAACATCCGCGAAGTCGATGCCATCGCCCATGTGCTCCGCTGTTTCGAAGATGGCGATGTGACCCATGTGGATGGTCGGATTGACCCGATTGCCGATGCCGAGACCATCGAGACCGAGTTGATGCTGGCCGATATGGAAAGCATCGAGAAGCGGATGCAGAACATCGTGCGCAAGGTTCGTGGCGGCGATAAGGACGCGGTTCAGCAGGAGCGCCTGCTGAAAGCCGCTTTGGCGATGCTGGAAGGCGGCAAACCCGCGCGGATGGTCGAGGTTGATGCCGAAGACGCCAAGGCCTGGGAGATGCTGCAACTTCTGACCACCAAGCCGATCCTCTATGTTTGTAATGTCGAGGAAGACGCCGCCGCTGAGGGCAATGCCCAATCGGCCCGCGTGGCGGAAATGGCTGCCGAGCAAGGCGCGGCGCATGTGGTGATCTCCGCCCAGATCGAGGAGGAGATCAGCCAGCTCGACGCCGACGAGGCCGAGATGTTCCTCAGCGAAATGGGGCTGGAGGAAGCCGGGCTCGACCGCTTGATCCGCGCTGGTTACGCGCTTTTGGACCTCGAGACTTATTTCACCGTCGGCCCCAAAGAGGCCCGCGCCTGGACCATCACCGCGGGCACCACGGCGCCGAAAGCCGCCGGCGTGATCCATGGCGATTTCGAGAAAGGCTTCATCCGCGCCGAGACAATTGCGTATGAGGATTTCGTCACCCTCGGAGGTGAACAACCGGCAAAAGACGCGGGCAAAATGCGGGCGGAGGGCAAGGGCTACACCGTCAAAGACGGCGACGTGCTGCATTTCCTGTTCAACACTTAGACGCTGCGCACAGGATCGCACCTAGTAAGCTAGCGCCGGGGCTGCACAACTTGATCAGCATCGGTCAACCGGTCGCGCAGGTAGTGTTGCCAGCCCTATTCAACCAGATAGATCAGCGCCAAGTTTGTATCGCATTAGGCCCGAAGCCGACGCCACCCATCAAACTAATTGGCCAAGGCGGGGAACCTCTTCGTATTTGATCTTGTGACCCGCCCCTGGACCCACTAAACGGGTCGACGGAGACGTGGCCGAGTGGTCGAAGGCGCTCCCCTGCTAAGGGAGTAGGCGGGAAACCGTCTCGAGGGTTCGAATCCCTTCGTCTCCGCCAGAAACCCCACCAGCATTTTTATTTTTCCCATAAAAATAAGGGGTTTCGCGTGAACATGGTTGCGTGGCGCTCGATTTTGGTACACTTTTCAGTACACAAATTGGTATACAGGCGCTTTACCCCATGCGGGATTCCTTGATTCAGATTGGAAAAACTTGGCACTTGCGGCGACGAGTTCCGAACAGGTTCAAGCCCGTTGAGCCGCGTGAAGTCATCAAGAAATCGCTCAAGACAGACAGCCGTGCCGTTGCCGCACAAAAGGCCGTCGCCTATTGGAACGAGCTTATAGAGAACTGGGAGCTATTGCTTGCCGGGGATGTAACAGGAGCGCGTGAGCGCTAAGACGCCGCATTGGCAATCGCTGACAAGCGCGGGTTTCGTTACAAGACCGTTGATGCGGTTTCACAGCTTCCCGTCGCGGATTTGTTGAAGCGGGTTGAGGCGGTGAGTTCGCCTAAGGACGCGCCCGCGCTTCTTGGCACGGTAGACGTACCGCATGTCAAATTGTCGGAAGCACTGGAAATGTACTGCGGCTTCACCAAAGATAAACTACGGCAAAAAAGCCCTGATCAAATCAGGCGTTGGAAGAACCCTCGAAAGAAAGCTGTAAGGAATTTTATCGATCTATTGGGCGACAAGAAAATCCACAACATCACGCGTGACGACATGTTGGATTTTCGGGAATGGTGGTACGATAGAATTGAGGGCGAAGAGTTGACCGCGAACAGCGGAAATAAGGACTTCACCCATCTTGGGCAGGTACTCCGAGTCGTAAACGAGAAAAAGAGATACAACATCGATCTTCCGCTTGGTGGCTTGTCATTTGTTGAGGGCGACAAACGTGCCAGACCACCTTTTTCAGCGACGTGGATCAAAGACAAAATCCTTGCCAAGGGTGCGTTAGACGGCCTCAACAAAGAAGCGCGGTGCTTGCTGTTGGGAATGGTTAACACTGGCTATCGTCCAAGCGAGGGGACCACTCTGAACGGCAGCACAATCAATCTTAGTGCGAAGGTGCCTCATATCGTTATCAAAACGGATGGGCGTCAAGTGAAGACCGGAAACGCCAAGCGCGAGTTGCCTTTGCTGGGCGTCTCACTTGAAGCTTTTCGCGAATGCCCAGAAGGTTTCCCGCGATACTTCGACAAGGCGGGAGTGTCAGCGACCGTAAACAACTTCCTTACGGACAATGGTTTGCGCGAAACGCCTGATCACAGCTTTTATAGCCTGCGCCATAGCTTTGAAGATCGCATGATTGCAGCGGAAATTGACATGCGTGTGCGAAAAGACTTGATGGGTCACAGCTTGGGCGGCTTCAAATATGGGCAAGGCGCGTCACTTGATCATGCCGCAAAGCTTTTGAAGCCATTGGCGTTTTGACTGGCGCGAACTTTTGCGCGGTGCAAAGCCGAATTTCGAGATTGATGGGCCTCTAACTCACTTTCGAGGCGCTCATAGATTGGCAGATAGGCTTCATCAAGCGCGACCAAGCTTGCGACTTTATCAAGTGCATCACATATCGCGGCTTCTGTAATCAATTTCACCTACCTTTCGTTCATATTGCCAACCTTAGTTTCTCATTTGCGTTTCGGTGATCCTGACTTATCTATCCAATCTTTATACGTCAAGTAATTGATTTCATTGAAAAGTTTAGCATGGCGGGAAATTACAGCGATTTCGTGGAAACAGTCTGTTTCCTGTCATAAAAACTGACGTTTCAGCCTAAAAGACCTGAGATTTGGCCCGTTGCTGGGCTGACTTTTTCCGCTCGTTGCTGTAAGATGCAGCAACATGGACAACAGCCGGGGGCTGCGTCCGCACAATCATCAAATCAATCTGTATGCCTGCACCATGCGCAGGCTTGTGAGGTATCACCATAATGGCAAATCTGCCGCCCGTTATTACAATCCAGCAAGTCAGCGACGCATTAGGCGAAAATGCAGGATCGTTTCGTTCGTTTCGTTACCTGTCGGCAGAGCCGCTGCCTTATCGCAAGATCAAACGCTCAGAGTTCAAACAGCGGCGCATGGCGTTCCACGTGGACGCCGTATGTAATTGGCTGCGCCGGGCTATGGCCCCCGGAACATTTGGGAAAGAACAAGAGGCGGCGTTGTACGCGGCGGCGAAGCAAAATGACTAATTTGTTTTCGACCCTTACCCCTGAGCAAACGAACCGGTTCAATCAAGAGGCCGTTGCGTTGGTCTCAGCCGCGCGTGGCATGGGCTTGCATCTTTGTATGCAAGACCTTCGCGACCTCGCTAACCAACGTTTTCAGAAGCAATTGCAGGATGCCATTAACGATGCAAAATAATACTCAATCATTTCGCGCTTTGCTCGAAACCGACGCCGCGCTTGCCGCAACTTTCGATACGATTAGCGCCGAGTACATCGAAGAGGCACAAGCCGCCGGTATTTCGATCACAAAGGACGATCTCTGCGAAATCACAGCCGTTCGGCTGCATGCGCTCACGGGCGAGAAATCGGGCGACTGGAAGCAGGAAGCACATGCAAAGCTTCCCGCATTCCAGAAGGCCGAAGCGGAGCGCATGGCCTTCCAAGCTATCATGGACAATCAACATGAACGCCATGATGCTGAAAACGAGCGCCTTGCGGCAATGAAGCCGGATGCTCGTATTACTCATGCGAGGGCCATGGGCGCGACATCTGGCTTGAAAAAGGAAGCCAGACTAAGCGCGACATGACACCGGAAGAAGCAGCGGCGGCTATTGTACAAGTTGAAAAGAGCGGTTTGCGTGGCGCGGCCCGCATGGGTTTGGCCCGCCGTTTGGGGCTTGCGTAATGTTGTCCGCAAATCTTCAAGGCGGAGTGGCTTTTCACATGAACAGCGCCGACCCACTGGTCTCTGGTATCATTGGTGACATCAAGCGCCGTGGGCATGAGCCGCGCAGTCTGTTCTCGAAGTCGAAAGGCGGCGGCTTTCAGTACGTACCGCTGGAGGTAGTTCTTACGAAGACTGAGTACCGGGCGGTATTGTCGTTCTTCGACATGGAGATTGCAGCAGTTGGCTGAGCAATCACCATCCCAGCCGCTCAAAAATGAGCGTGAGGAAAGGTTTTGCCAGATTCTCGCTTTGAGCGCTCAAAATGGGTCTGAAAAGACGTTGGTGCAGGCTTGGATCGAGAGCGCCGAAAGGTACCCTTCCGCCAACAAGAATAGCCTTCGGGTTGGAGCCAGTAAGTGCAACGCACGGCCCCGCGTAAAGGCGCGTCTGGCTTGCCTTAAACAGCACTATGCAACTCAGAACGCCGCGCCTGTTTCAGATGAAAGCAACATTCAAACAGACGGTATCCGGGCCGAAACAATCCAAAATCTGATGGAAGAAATCTCAGCGCAGTTGCTCGAATTTTCATCCCAAGCTAGCGCTCTAGGCCATCGTAACCTTGCTATGAACTTGCGCTCAAGTCTCGTAAAACATTCAGGGCGTCGCAATCGGGCAGCGGCGAGGATCGAAACTGCGCCAGAAGCTGTATCGGACGGCGTTGCGGAAGAAATTGCCCGTCGCGTTTTGGCCATGGGAGCTTGCACTTGTCAGATGTAACAACACATGCCCTTTTGAAAGTGTCGCAAGACACTTTGGCCGAATTGAAGACGCTCAACCAGCAACTCAAAATTTCTCCGGCGGCGGACAAGGAACAGCTTTTGAAAGCCGCTATGCGTCGTCTGATTTGTTAAGCTCGAGTCTGGATCGTTTATCGTTCGTAGCTGATGCATTGCCCACAGACGGGCAAGACAGTGGCGCAGAAGGCCCGCGAGGATGCCGTTCAATTCTTCTTGCGGCTATGCGGATGAACTCAATTTTAGAACGTGGCGGGTGTTGCCCTGCATGTGGCGGCATCAAATAAATTGAATCGGCTGGGGGCTAGCTTGCGCCTACCGGCCCGCGGCGAGGCCAATCTGTGCCAAAAAATGGCCTCGTCGCAAAAATATCTGAGGAACTAAGATGCAGACCTATTTGTGCAATGTAACTGGTGTTCCACAGTCGGGAAATGGTGACTGTGCTGCCGTCTATGAATACCCTTTTCGTTTCGTTTCGCGCCACACGTTCCCGGCACTCACTCGTGTCGTTCATAACGACGATGAATTTTTGGAGTGTTTGAAGCTGCATGCGGAAGCCGAGGACGTTTTTTTGAAGACGGAAGACCTTGAAGCGATTGTCGAATGGGCAACATTCGACCCGCCTTATGTGCCGACCGGCCCAACTAAGCAGGCTAGTTGCGTTGATCCGGCATGGTATGTCTATTGATGAACTCGCTTTACAGGTTGGCCTGTGAAGCCAACCTGAAATAAGAAAATTGTTCCAAAAATTCTCATGATCTTTCAGTTCAACCTAATTCTCATTCATTAAATTGTTCCGATTGGAACGGATTTAGAAACTAAAAAATTTCTGACTTCGTATTGTCTCAATATCGTAAATTTAGCTTGCGGGAATAAACTTTGACAAATCGAAATGATGAATTTTTGCGACCATAGATGGCTGTAATTCGATTCGATATGTGCTAAGAAAGAATTGACCCGCCCACTTCGTCAAAAGTGTGTTCCGAGGATTTGGAACCGGCGGGTCTATAAATTTGCTCAATCGGACAGTACCCGCAAACTGAAATGTAATCAAGCGGTCGCGGTCCCAAAATCAGAGGATAGACCTTTAAATGCAGGTAGTAGAAGAACCCGCTTTGGCGAGCCAATCGGCGTACGTCTCGAAAGAAGAACCGGCAAGTAAACTCACTCGTCTTTTTGAATCTCAACAGAAACACCCGTTTTTGTGGAATACGTTCTTTTATTCCAGCGGTTTGGAGGGTATCGAGTTCGATCCTGCCAATCTGAACCCAAAAGATTTTCAGCCGGGCAGTAACATCCGTACGCGGATCGAGAATGCCCAGAGCACGGCCCCGCAACGTGAAAACCTCAGCGATTTGATCGATCTTGTAGAGCAAGACGAAAATATCGCTGACATCGTTGCTGAGGCGTGCTGTTTGGCCCCATCGCTCGGCGACATTGAACATGCGAAATCCGCCGCCCCGGTTGGATATACAAAATCTGGCGAACCCGTTTGGCGTGCAAAAACCGGCGATCCCGTCGCTGATTTTTTCGAGAAGCTTGCGGAGCTTGAATTTGAGGCGCGTGACAGTGACCTTGATCAGTCTGTAGTCCACAAAGTCATCAATCGCCTGCTGGACGAAGCGACCGCGCTGATGGATATCGATCAGGACGAAGTAGACGATATCTTTGAGGATGCTTTGGAAAGCGAAGCCAAGCTGCGCAAACTGAGCGACTGGTTCAATGCCTACTTTTCTGCGAAGCAGGCTAACGAGAAACAACCTGCCAAAGCGAAGGGTGATCGTTCTAAAATCAGTCAGGCAATGGACATTTTGGCGACGGGGCTTTCAAGCGAAATCACTGAATTGGAACTGAGCAACGCGACTAACAAACTCGCCGCACGCTCCGATTTTGACAGTATTGCCAAAGTAAATTGGGTTGCGCTTATTGTCGAAAATACCCCCCTTAGGCGCGTTGAGGCAAAGAAGATCGTTAAAGAGTCTGTGGCTCTGGCCAGCCAACAAGACGACAACGCAGGCTGTTATGTTGGCCAAAGTGATCACAACGAACAGTGTAGCTACGTCATTAAGAAGCTCGTGAAGGGCAACCAAAAATGCGCTCGGCCTGATTTGATGCGCTACGGCTTCCAACTTGGATACGTGCGTCATTTGCCAGAAGAAGGGCAAACTGAAGCTCAACTTTATTCTGTTGATGCTTTTGCCTCATTGATCAACAAGCTCGCGCCTTTCTATAAGATCGAAGAAAAATCCTCGCGGATTGTTCCCGCCCCGTCTGCGGTAGTCCGTGATGTTATGAACACAGAAATGCCCAAGCTGCCGTATTTGCGGCAAGTCACAAACTACGTTCAATTTGATAGTGAACTGAATCTTCTGGCAAAAAACACGTACCACAAATCAGCCTACCTTTACATGCATCTGCCAGAGGATTTTGATCTGCCAGCTATCAGCGACACGCCCACGGACGCGGAAGTTAAGCAGGCGGTTTCGATCTTGGTCGAAGAATGGTTGGGAGATTGGCCGTTCGATGGTTACACTCGCGACGAAATCTTGGTTTCATGTGGTATTCAAGAACCAGCGGAGGGCAAAAAAGTCCGCCCGGTACCGCCGTCTCTTCTTTCGTTCATCGGCTTTGTTCTTCAACCGTTGGTTCGCCCTGCAATCAAAGGTCCGGTACCCGGTCTTTTGATCACCAAGCCAGAGGCGGGTACGGGCGCTTCTTTGCTCACTGATACGGCAATCGTCGCTATCCACGGTAAGACTTCCACCCGGACTATGCCAAAAGACGAAGACGAGCGCCGCAAAGAGGTGTTCACAGCGCTTCGCGCGGGTGACCCCTTTTTGTTCTTTGACAACGTGGCTGGTCAGGTTGATAGCCCCGTTTTGGCGGCGTTGCTGACCTCAACCAATTTTACAGGCCGCATTTTAGGGCTGAGTGAAGAGGCGACGATCCCGAACCAAACGTCGCCCGTGATCACAGGTAACAACCCACGCTTTACGCGCGAGCTTCAACGCCGTTTGAGCCTCTGCCGTTTGGATGCGGGCGTAGCCAAACCAGAGGATCGTGAACCAGAAGGCGGTTGGCGTCACGCCGATATCGAAGAATGGGTACTGGCAAACCGTGGTCAGATTGTGTGGGCGCTCTGCACTCTGGTGCTGAATTGGAAGGCGAAAGGCTGTCCGAAACCAGCGGGCAAGCCGCTTGGCTCTTACCGCTCTTGGTACGAAGTCTGTGGCGGAGTCCTTGGTGCGGCATCACTGCACGGCTGGCAGTCGAACCGTAAGCTCATCGAACAAGTCGCGGGCGCGGACGATGACGACCCAATGCGGGAACTTGTATCGCAGTGGTATGACGTGGCGACGACCAAAGGCGGCGCTCTTTCGATGACAGGCGAAATGGCCAAGCAACTTGCCGCGTTCGCCGACGCCCGCGATATCGACATGCCCGTTGCGCGTCATGTTGTAGACGGGGAACGTCTTTATAAACCTTCAGCCTTTGGGCAATATCTTGGTACACAGGCTGAACGGGTATTTGAGGTTGATGGTATCAACGTGAAGGTCGAAGCAGGCACCAAGACGAAACACGGGAAACCTTGGCAACTCTCAATTGTCTGATTTGATACAGGCCCGCGTCCAGCGGGCCTTTTCTTTTGTTTTCTGTGTTTCTTGCGTGCCGCCGTCAGGCGGGTGGTGATTAGGAGTGGTGACGACGGTGACGACTAAAAACCGTCGTCACCTTGTCGTCACCCCTAATAAAGTGTTTGATTCTAATGAGTTAATCGATTCCGGGTGACGAGTGACGACGATTCCACTCCCCTGAAAGAACTGGAGAATCTTTATTTTTAAACTGCCAATAACGCAATCCGACCTGCGGCGCGTTCGCGAACGCCGAACGCCGAACGCCGAACGCCGAACGAAAAAAAAATATATACGGCTATAAGGGATAACGGCAAAATGTCGTCACTCGTCACCCCTGATCCCGTAAGATATTGAAAACACTGGATTGATTAGGGGTGACGACAAGGTGACGACGTTTTCTAGTCGTCACCAATTGATCGCTTCGTCAGATCATTATCATGTTTTCGCATGATGTATCACAATCGGCGTCGCCAATTCGCACTACCGTTCCGTCCGTTTTGTAGCAATACATCTCCTTGTCTTCCATGATGTACATTGGCGTCGCTGAAAACAGTTTGTATTGGATCGAATCCTCGACTGCGTGATAACCGGCATGACGTTCTCCAGCGGGAATTATGTCAAATGTGCCCGGCGTTATCATCCTTTCACGGTTTTTGTCCTTGATAAGGCCAGAAACCAAAAACAATGTTTGGACGGTTGGATGATAGTGGACTGGGAACGTAGCGCCCTTGTCAATTCGCGCAAGCTCTATAGTTGTTCCCATCACAGGGTCGCAGTAAAGGACTTTGTTGTATACACCGGGCCACGGCATTTCTTTCCACTCATGGTCTTCGTGGTTCCCAATTTGCGCAAAATATTTTGCCCGTTCTATCGGATGCATGATTTTCTCCAATTTTAGTTTGATGGAAGCGACAAATTAATTTTCGCCCAAACGATGTCGTGATCGGAAACTTCGTCTGGTACACGTGCTATACCGGACGCTAGCATACGGTCATGGGCGAACTTGCTGAGTAGGACGTGATCTAGTTGTTGATTTTCGCCGTCGAAAACATAGGTCCATTGGTCCTCAGCGGGTAATGTTTGTGTCACGCTGAATAGCTGATAACTTGTATCGTGTTTGCCCAAAACCGTATCAATCGGTACCGATTTCGGTGTGTCGTTAAAGTCTCCTGCGATAGCTGTGAAAGACGGGGAACGCGAGTTCCCTTGCTCGACACGAGGACGTGTCAAGTTGCGAACTATCTGAGCTTGAACGGTCCTCAACAGCCGTGTTTCTTCAACCCCGCCGCGTCTCGACTTGAAATGGACGTTGAACAGCGAAAGGACTTGCCCATCTATTTCTAGGTCTACCCTCATAAACTTGCCCAAACTGCCCATTCTCTCAAAGCCACGGTGATCGGAATAAGGGACTACGGTTTGATCAAGTCTCAAAACAGGTTGGATAGTTGCCGGAAATTTACTTAAGACGGCAACGTTCTGGCCGGTAAAAGGGTCTAGCGTCTCGCTGCACCAATAGTACTTGATGGGCGAGCTAAGCTCAGAAAGACGCTGCATTAATGCGTCGATTACATGTGGCCCTTCCACTTCTTGCAACGCGACAACATCAGCACCAGATTCCCCAACGCCGATAATTGCTTTTGCAACTTGGTCAACTTTTTCCTTTAGCCCGCCGTCAGGCAACTTTAGTCCCCAACGGGCTAGTGGTGCCTCGTTGTCGTAGAGCCAATACGTATTGAATGTCGCAAGAGTAAATTCCACAACTTCCCCCAAATATAATTTAGCAACTATAGGGTGAAATGTAGCACGAGGTTTGGCAGTTTTGTTGAGAATTATTTTCCGTATTTTCAGTTGTCTGCCTTGATGGGGCAAGCGTTCAGTCTCAATCTAAAGCAACCTTTTGGTGTGTCGATTCGCTGATTTTTCATGCTCAATCCGCAAAAGGTATCTACAAGATTGTGGAACAAGATAGCCACCGCGCACTAATCTGTGGATTTCATATCTTTTACTCGGTACACGTAGCTGCGATAGATTTTAGCTCCACTCTGGGCGCTCGCCTTTCGCGAAATAAAATTTCAAAATTATCAATCAAAACGAAACATATGAAATTCTCACGCGCAGCATAATTGCGTTACGCCGCGCTGACGCGCACAAAAATAACAACAAGAAACACGCCAAAAACAACGCTCGCCCCATCAAAAAACACCCAAAACAGAAACAAACTGTCCCTCTGATTCACTCTTGAATCGGGTGCGAATCGTTTGTTTTCGCTATATAAAAAGCACAACGTTCATTGAGGTTTTTGAAAATGAAGAGATATGTAATCTACTACCGGGTGAGTACCAAATCCCAAGGCCAATCTGGTCTGGGCCTATCCGCTCAAGAACGCGACATAGACCTCTTTTTGCAGAACTACAGTGAGACGCCCTTTGTGGTAATCGGCACCTTTACCGAAAATCAGAGCGGCAAAAACGCTGACCGTCCAGTGTTAGCCGAGGCGTTAGCCTTAGCCCGCGAAAACGGGGCTGAGTTACTCGTTTCAAAGCTAGATCGCCTCAGCCGTCGTGTCAGCCAAATCGCGGCATTGATGGAAGACAAACAGCTTAAAATCCGCGTCGCATCTATGCCCCACGCTGACGCGTTCCAGTTGCACGTATATGCGGCTCTGGCAGAACAAGAGCGCCGCTTCATTAGCCTACGCACCAAACAGGCCTTAGCTCGCTCAACCAAGCCGCTGGGAGGCCTACGCCCCGGCACAGCCAAACGAAATCAAGCAACAAAAGCCGCCGCTGACGCGGCTGCGCAGAAGGTCGCAAACATCGTCGTTCCAATGCGCAAAGCAGGTTCAACATTGCAGCAAATCGCGGACGCCTTGAATACAGCCAAAGTGCCGACACCGCGCGGTCGCGAATGGAAAGCAATGTCTGTTCGGAATGCACTTACCCGCTTGGATGCGGCATGATCTACCGTGCTATCAACCTTGCCCTGCTTTTTGCATGGCTGGTGATCTTTTCGCCCCTTTGGTAGTGACCCGCGCTGACGCGCATCCCTATTAATACTGCCCGCGTCAGCCGGGGCCACCCACCACCCCCGTACACGGCGCTGACGCGCCCAACATCTATCTGATAACCAAAACACGCTCAAAACCGTCCAAGCCCGCCAACTTGTCTGTTTGGTTCGCCTGATAGTCTTTGATGTGGGCGTATTGGTGCTTTGTCTATTATCGCGCGTAGCGCGTGGCGGTTTCTAATCTGGCAGTTTTCCAAATACGCCTAAGCCGTGTCGCGACAGATTGCCTGTAGAGCGCGTCAGCGCTCCATTGAACGCCTCGACGTTCACGCCTTGTCGAGCCTCAGATTGCGCAGCAAAGGCCCTCAAAAAGCCTCCAAAGGTTCCTCAGGGGGGATGGGGGTAGCCCCGTCGATTCCGCCCTGTTGCCGCACGTATGTAGCGGACGTAAATGTTAGCTGGTTGTCGAAAAATGGGACCCAAAAGAATCGAAAGATGGGGACCCAGTTGCAGTATATGCAAAATCAAGTTTTAGACTTTTCTGCCTTTGTAACTCAAAGGATTCCGAGCGGTGTTACGCTTTTCTACAACCGCGACACCGTGCGTTTTTAGCCATAATATGCTATAGTTTGCTTATTGATCGGATAGCTCCCCGCTCATGTTCTTTCTCTGTTTGCCTCGCCGTATCGCCCCGGATGCGGCGGGGTAAATCTCCAAGGAGCTAATCAGGAGCTTTTTCATGATTAATCTCGATTTAACCGTCGCCAACGTGATCTTTGACACATTGGATTCCGTGCTACCTGATGTGGTAGTGCCAATCGATTATTACGAAGCCGCACTGACACAGTACGACCCATATTCGAGGACGTACAAGACGGGCGTGTGCACTCATTCTGGCGTTCCTGCCGTCATCGCCAAACCGACCTCAGACGAGGTTGGCGGCGAAGTCGAATATTCAACGCCAAGTTCGTAATTCCATCCGAGCGTTTGCCCGGTGTTACGCCAAAGGTGCAAGATGTTCTCAAGACCGCAGACGGTCAAAACTACGGCGTCGTTCGCGTTAAAACCGTGCCGGGCGAATCCGTTTGGTTGGTTTTTGCGGAGCAAGCAGCATGAACGGACTGTTCGATATCGCCACCAACGAAGCGGTCACTACGTCGCCAAAACGGGCGACACACGCTACTTGCGTTAATCTGGTCGCAGAGACTTACTACAAGCCACTGGACGCCCTTATCGCAGCGGGGTTCTCACCTTGTTCAACGATCCTTTACGATGAAAGTGGCGACGTGCGCGAAGAAAGCCAGCCTGTACCAATTGCAGGTGTCACCTTCACGTTGGAAGGTGTTGACCCGGTGGTCCTTGCCAGTGACCACGGACGCGGCTTGCATCCGATTGTCGTTGTTTATGACGCAGACGGCGACGAAGCTAGTTTTCCGGTGAACGTCGATAGCGACGGCAACGTCACGATTTGCAGCAAGGTCGATTTGACTGGACAAGGGTACACAGTCGTTATCCGGTAGCGGGCGCTACGCGCCCTCGTTTCACTACAGACAAACACCGCATCGCCGTTCCTGACACCGCCAACCAATCGGTCAAAGACTGAGCGTCAGACTTGCAAACTTGACAAATGTTCCTATATTGTTCTCATGCGACATCCGGGATTTTAGAGCGCTACCGTGCGGCAGGTTTGTAGACGCCGCAAAGTTTGTCGGCTATGTCCCTGAGAAAAATAAGACGTTTCGAAGAATTGGGGACACATGCGAACGGTGGTTTTGGTAGCTCTTGGTGTGGTGTTGGGCATAGGCATATGCGCACTATTGCTACACTTTTCGCCAATCACCTTGACCCGTGCCACGCCAGCGTCGGTTGAAATTAGTTACGTCGATTTTGTTTCGATAATGATGACCGCCGTATCGATCATTCTAGCCGCGCTTGGTTTCGTTATAGCAATTCTCGCTTTCATCGGTTGGAACTCAATTGAGTCCAAAGTTTCATCCTCTGCCAAAGAGTTCTTGAGAGAGTCGATTGAGGATGGGGGCGAACTGCACCGGCTTGTCAAAGAAGAAGCAAAAGAAATCATCTACGGGGATATTCAGCCCGTGGATAGTGACTACGACGAAGAAGAAGGCAAAGTAAGTTGATCCGAGAGTGGGCACTTGTTGACGAAGATCACCGCAAGATCATTGAACCGTTCTTGCAGGAGGTACCTGTTAAGGTGGCGGGTATTGCCCGTGCGCTTGGTATTGAGGTCAAGGCGGCTACACTCAAGCCGCGTATTTCTGGTCAAATTGGTCCTTCTGACACAAGTGAGTCAGGCTTTCGTATTCGGGTGAACCGTCATGAGACGAAACCGCGTCAGCGGTTCACAATCGCACATGAGATTGCGCACTACTTGCTTCACCGTGATGATATTGGAGACGGGATCGAAGACTCGATTTTGTACCGCTCCACTTTGTCGGATAGGCGAGAGGCGGAAGCTAACCGTCTAGGGGCGTCGCTTATCATGCCCGAAAAGAGTGTGGTTGATAGCCTGCGTCAGTTGGGTGGTCGCGCTACACCAGAAGTTGCAAAGATTCTCGCTGAACGCTACGATGTGTCTGAACCTGCTATGAAGATTAGGCTAGGACTAAAGTAATTGGCGATTGATTTATTTCGAGCAACTTACGTACCCACAATTTTTTTGAGAAATGCTGAGTTACGGGCAGTTGAGGAATTGCCCGAAGGTGTGAAGGACAGCCTAACACCTATTTTTTGGTTAAAACCAATCCCAAATGCCAAGCACCTTTCGAAGGCGATTGAGAAAATCGAAGATGCTTTTGGCGATGAGCGAAAATACTTTTTGGAGATTGATCCATTCTACAACGTGGACGACGCCAAGAAACGAAAGCCCGCTCACGATGAGTTCGAAAAGCTAATTGATGGCGAAAACGACAACGAAAACTGGGTGAGCTTTTTTGAAGATCACCCCAATGCTTTCCCATGCCTTCAAGTTGACTATGCCAACGCGGATAGCGTTCGCGCCCAAGCGGCGGCATTTACTGACATGGAACGCGCGTTCCTAGTTCGGTTTTCGCACCTGCATGCAAGCGGCAAGAACTGGGCGGAAATTGTGGATGCAGTTTGCGAGACGCAGCACACGAACTTCGGGTTCGTTGTAGACGTGGAATGGGGTAATGACATCCTAAGCCGCGCGGCTTGGGCAGATGCAATCGTTAAACGGATAGTCCAGCTACGCGGGGACAGTATTCCTGTTATTTTGAGCGGTAGCAGCTTTCCTGACAGCTTCACTCAGTACGAGGAAGGCGGTTCTGCTAACGTTGATGAGCGCGTTCTGTTCAACAACCTCATAGCGAACAACAACGAAGCCCGTCTGATTTATGGCGACTGGGCAAGTAGCCGTAGTCCGACCGAAGGTGGGGGCGGTGGCAATCCAATACCGCCGCGAATAGACCTATCGACTCAGAATACTTGGGAGATTTATCGGGTTCGCGATGAGGATGGGGGTTTCCCGGCGGCGGCGAAGGCTGCAATGGCCAGCAGAAACTACCCAAAAGACCTTGGAATTTGGGCAACCTACGTCATTGCCGCCACTGCAATTGATGATCCTACGGGCCTCAAGAAAGAACGTGACCAGAATGCAATTAAGTCCCTTGCGAGGGCTACTGCGGCAAGGATCAACCTTCACCTGTATACACAGATGAACTTTGGGAACTTTGATCCAGCGCCCGATACTGACGACGAGTTCCAAGAGTAGGTGTCTGTACCGCCCTTCATTTGGGAATGTTTGGGCAAAAGTTCGATTCCTTACTTTGAAGAAATTGGAAATCGAACCCTCAATATTGGTACACATTATGGTACACATTTCGGGTCACATGGGGCATTTATATCCTTTAAAATAAGCGTTTTGCGGATTAAGTGACGGACTTCGTCTCCGCCATTTACGGCTAAAATTCTGATGTAGAACGATAACCGCTTTCAAGGAGGCCGAAATCCGTGCTCTGGTTCAGTGTGGGCAAGGATGGCCACCATAACCACGGCTGGTTACACGCGAGCGGGTCATCTCGAGAACAAAACTGCCTGCATTATGCTGCTGAATATGGCGGGCGCACGAAGCTAGGTTGGTTTGAGCACATCCTGACCATCATAGGCAACCCACACAAAACAGATTACTGCAGCTGAGGCGATTAGCCATCAAGCGATGGTCGGCGCAGCTGTGTTCTTATTTACGATACGCATTGCTGCACTGGGTAGCCAGTTTTGAGGGGGCCCATTGAGCGGCAAAGACACGCCCCTTTTAACCAGAGCCTGCCGACCCGCAGAAGAAACGACTTGCCGAACCCGTCGCGAAAAGTCACCTGTCAGATGGACCATCTGGCGGGTCATCATAGACCGACCAACCATATTCGCCCGAGCTGTCCGGCAGCTGATCTTTACGCAGGTTCCGCGCCAGATAGGCTTTGGCGATGAAGTTCGCGGTAATCGGCGCGGTCAAAAACAGGAACACCGAGATTAGGAGCTCGTGCACCGAAATATGCCCGGTTTCCGCGTAGAAGAAGATCAAGGAGGCGGCCAAGACGCCGCCGACGCCAAGCGTCGTGGCCTTGGTTGGCGCGTGCAGACGCTGCACGGTGTCTTTCAGCTTCACGAGGCCATAGGACCCGACGAAACCAAAAAAGCCGCTGACCACGAGGGAGAGGGCAATGAGGAGTTCTGCGATAAAGCTCATGGGTGACCTCACTCAATAATGTCGCCGCGCAACAGAAAGCGGCAATAGGCGACAGTGGAGACGAACCCGACCATAGCGATCAGCATTGCGGCTTCGAAATAGATCGCAGTGCCACGCCAGACGCCGTAAAGCACCAAGAGCGCGATCACATTGATCACCATCGTGTCGAGCGCGAGAATGCGGTCGGCGGCGTCGGGGCCCACAGCAATGCGCCAGAGATCGAGCAGCAGGGCCACGCCGTAGCATCCGGCGGCGAAAAACAGAGCATATTCGATCATGGAAAAATCTCCTTCAATCGCCGTTCATAGCGGGATTTGATCTCGTCACGGACGCTGTCCGGGTCATCGGTGTGGAGGCAGTGAACAAGGATGCAGCCGCCATCAGCGGACAGGGTCGCCGAGACGGTGCCAGGGGTCATGGTGATGGTGCCCGCCAGCACCGTAATCGCTTCGGCAGAGGTCAATTCGAGCGGGACCGGGATCCATTTCGAATGGATTGTCCGCTCGCGCCGGAACAAGATGATCATCGCGACCTGCACATTGGCGACGATGATATCCCAGAGCACCACCAAGCAGTATTCGACGATCTTCAATGGCCGGGCGAGTTTCGGGCGGTCCGGCCAGTAGGCGGCGGTGACCATGGGAATGATCAAGCCGATCGCACTTCCCAGAATGAGATTGCCGAGGGTGAAGGTGTTGACGAGGCCAATCCAGACCAAGACCAGCGTGAGGCTCAGGAGTGGATGGGGGATAAGACGGGTCAGCATGGATCAGCCCTCCTCGCCTGGATTGAGAACCGCCGCAACATAGCCCTCGCGGTCGAAAAGCTGTGCTGAGGTGTCTTCGAGATAGGCCGACACGGGCCCGGCGAAAGCGGCCAACAGGGCCAGGACCGAGAGGGTCAGCATGCTTGGCGCCAGTTGCATCGGGGTGGCCCGGATAGGCTCCGGCGCGTCGTGCACGGTGATGGCTTCTGGGTCCGGCTCCGGCACGGGCGTGGCGGTGGACTTCCAGAAGAGCGCGCTGCCGGCCCGCGCGAACCCAACAATAGTCAGGAGAGAACCCACCAGGATCGCCGACCAGGCCCAGGGCATCGCGCCCGGTGCCCGCAGCGCATCAAGCACCAAAAGCTTGCCCAGGAACCCGCTGAGCGGTGGCATTCCCGCCATACCAATCGCGGCGGCGAAGAACAGCGCCGCGAACAGGCCGTTTTGCACGGTCGCGGGCATTGGCGTCAGCGTGTCGGCCTCTCGTTGCATGACCACCAGATCGGCGATCAGGAACAGGCACGCCGCGGCGAAGGTGGAATGCACCATATAGTAGAGCGCCGCGGACGTCGCGGTGGGCGAGAAGGCGGCGACCGCCACAAGAAGCGTGCCCATCGAACCCACCACGGAAAAGGCGATGAGCGGCATCAGACGCCGGGCGCCAAGCACGCCGAAGGCCCCTACTGCGATGGTGACGATCGCGGCGGGGAATAACCAGGTGCCCGCCAGCCCCTCGGTTCCGCCGCTGCCTGGGCCGAAGGCCGTGGTGTGGACCCGCAGGATCGCATAAGCGCCGACCTTGGTCATGATCGCGAACAGCGCGGCCACGGGTGCAGGGGCGTTTGCGTAGGTGGCGGGCAGCCAAAACTGCACCGGGAAGAGCGCGGCTTTCACGGCGAAGACGATCATCAGGAGGATCGCCGCCACCCGCACCAGAGCGGCCTCTTCTGCGGGGATCTCCGGGATGCGCGCTGCGAGATCGGCGATGTTGAGCGTGCCGGTCGAGGCGTAAAGCGTGCCGAGCGCAAAGAGGAAGAGCGTGGAGCCCGCGAGGTTCATCACCACATATTGCAGGCCCGCGCGCATCCGCTCGCGCCCGCCGGAATGGATCATCAACCCGTAAGACGCGATCAACAGCACCTCGAAAAAAACGAAGAGGTTGAAGATGTCGCCGGTCAGGAACGCGCCGCAAATTCCCATAAGCTGAAACTGGAAGAGCGCATGGAAATGCCGCCCGCGCGCATCCCACCCTGTTGTAATCGCATGGATCAGAACGATTAGAGCCAGCACTGCCGTCAACAGAACCATCAAGGCGGACAGGCGGTCCAGCACCAGGACGATCCCGAAGGGTGCGGGCCAGTCGCCGAGCCGGTAGATATGCGTCGTGCCGTCAGCCGCCATACCGGTAAGCCCGATGGCAATCGCCAGAAGCAGGACAGTGCCGGTGAGCGAGGCCGCACGCGCCAGAGTCATGTCGTGGCGCATGACAAAGCCGATCAGCGGCGCAAGGAGAGCCGGTAGCACCACCGGCAGAATAATCCAGTGCATCATGCTTGGTCATCCTTCGCCGGCTCGGCCCCGTCCTCAGGCGCGATGTCGATCTGGTCGCTCTCGGCCTCGAGATACGCGGCCAGCCCGATCATCACCAGCACCGCCGTCATCCCGAAAGAGATCACGATGGCAGTCAGAACCAACGCCTGGGGCAGCGGGTCGGTATAGCTGGCCTCGCCATAGCGCGACAGGATCGGTGACATGTCGATGGCCAACCGCCCGCTCGCGAACAGGAAGACGTTGACCGCATAGGACAAGAGCGTGATGCCCAGGATCACCGGGAAGGTCCTGAGCCGCAGCAGGAGGTAAACCCCGCCCGCCGTCAAAACGGCAATTGTGCTTGCAACGATAAGCTCCATCTCAGGTCTCCGCCTTAGTCTCGGCGACCTGATCGCCGGGGTCATAGTCCATGGGCTCCACATTCACCGTTTCGCCGGCGAAGCGCGCGATCCGGGAAAGGCTGTAGAGCATCAGCATGACCGCGCCCAATACGGTCAGGAACACGCCGAGGTCGAAAAGCATGGCGGTGGCCAGTTCAAATTCCTCAATCGGCGGCAGATGCACATAAGTATAGGCGCTGGTCAGGAACGGCGTGCCCGACAGCCAGGACCCGATCCCGGTTGCGCCCGCGATAACGACGCCAAGGCCGATCATCGTGTGGTACTCGATCCGCTTACGCTCCTGCGTCCAGGCGAAACCGGAGGCCATGTATTGCATCAAAAGCGCGATGGCGACCACGAGGCCTGCCACAAATCCGCCGCCCGGCTGGTTGTGGCCGCGTAGGAAGATGTAGATGCCCACGACAATCGCGATCGGCATCAACACGCGGGTGACCACAACCATCATCAGCGGGTGCCGGTCGCGGGACCGGTCCTGCGAATAGTCCATGTTCTTAAGCCGCCGCGCCGCGGGCCCGTCCAGCAGTGCATGCATCAGGGCATAGATCACAAGCCCCGCGATCCCCAACACGATGATCTCGCCATAGGTGTCATAGCCCCGGAAATCGACCAGGATGACATTGACTACATTGGTGCCGCCACCGCCTTCATAGCTGTTGTCGATGTGGTAACTTGAGATCGTGTCGATATCGCGCAGGAGGAAGGCATAGGCCAGCGCCCCAACTCCACCACCGGCAGTCAGCGCGATGAACGCATCGCGGAGTTTGAGGCCCATCGGGCTCTCTTTCGGCGTCTCCTTCGGCATGAAGTGTAGCGCTAGGAGCAGGAGCATGATCGTCACCGTCTCAACCGAAATCTGCGTTAGCGCCAGATCGGGGGCCGAGAGATAGGCAAAGCCGGCCGAGATCGACAGCCCTATGACCCCGATCAAGACCAGCGCGCGGAACCGGCGGTGATGCATCACGACAACCGAGACCGTGGCCACAATCAGCATCAGCCAGACGACAGCGATGACCGCCGGGACCGGCAAAAGCTCTCGCGTGGGCGCCGAAAGTCCGCTGCCCGAATAGGCGATCCAACCGAGTGCGACGGCGGTCACCGTGAAGATGGCAAGGTAGCGGCTGATGGCACCGTTATGGGTGATTTCGGTGATCCCGCGCGTGAGCGAGACAAGCGCCGCGACCAACCGATCGAAGATTGCTTTCGCCTCGGGGCGTGGCGCGGCGATCCAGGCCCGGTCGAGGAGGCGATGCAGCAGGAGCACCATTGCGCCCCCCAAAATGGCGATGATCGACATCCACAACGCGGGCGTTACGCCGTGCCAGATTTTCAGATGCGGGTGCAGATCCGCACCCGTCACCGCATTGGCCGCCGCCGTCACGACCCCTTCGGCCAGGAAGGGTGCCATACCGATCACCAGGACGAGGACCACCAGGAGCCCGGGCGCAGCCCACATGCCGAAAGGTGGATCATGCGGTGTCGACGGATAGTCATCGCGCTTGGGTCCGAGGAAGACATGCGCCACGAAGCGGAACGAATACGCCACCGACAGAAGCGCGCCGATTGTCGCTGCGATGGGCACAGCGTAATGGCTGCCGAGCCAGTCGGTATGCGAGGCCTCCTCCAGCATCATTTCCTTCGACAAGAACCCGTTCAGGAGCGGGAGGCCGGCCATCGACAGCGCCGCCACCGTCCCGATCACGAAGGTGATCGGCATCAGATGCCGGAGCCCGCCGAGCCGTTTGATATCCCGTGTATGGGTTTCATGATCGACGATCCCGGCGGTCATGAAGAGCGCGGCCTTGAAGGTCAGGTGGTTGATGATGTGGAACACCGCCGCCACCGCCGCAGCTTGGGTTCCGAAACCAAGCAACATGGTCAAAAGGCCCAGATGGCTCACCGTCGAGAATGCCAGAAGCGCCTTCAGGTCATCCTTGAAGAGCGCGATCAGCGCGCCCAGCACCATGGTCACAAGGCCCGTGGTCGCGACGATGTAGAACCACACATCCGTTCCAGACAGCACCGGCCACATGCGCGCCATCAGGAACACGCCCGCTTTCACCATCGTCGCCGAATGCAGATAGGCCGAGACAGGGGTTGGCGCGGCCATCGCATGCGGTAGCCAGAAGTGGAACGGGAACTGCGCGGATTTGGTGAAGGCACCCAGCAGGATCAGGATCAGCGCGGGCAAATACCACTCAGAGGCGCGGATCTGGTCCCCCGCTTGCAAGATATCGGTCAGGTTGTAGCTGCCGACGATATTGCCGAGGATCAGCATGCCGCCAATCATCGCCAGCCCGCCCGCGCCGGTCACGGCCAGCGCCATTCGCGCGCCTTGTCGCCCTTCAGGCAAGTGCTTCCAGTATCCAATCAGCAGGAAGGACGACAGCGAGGTCAGCTCCCAGAACACCAGCAAAAGCAGGATATTGTCCGAGATCACGATGCCCAACATCGCGCCCTGGAATAACAATAGATAGGTATAGAACTGCCCCATCGGGTCCTCGCCCGACAGGTAAAACCGCGCGTAGAGCGTGATCAGAAGGCCCACACCCAGGATCATCCCGGCAAACAGCAGCCCGAGCCCATCCAGGAAGAAAGAGGCCGACAACCCCAGTTGCGGCAGCCATTCAAGCTCGGCCTGGATCACCTCGCCGCGCATGACCGCTGGCGCGAGAGTCAGAAGCATGATGAGTGCCAAAGTTGTCGGCACCGCGGTGAAGATCGCACATGCGTTGCGCCCAGCCCGGATCATCAGGCCCGGCACGAGGGCCCCGATGAAGGGAAGCAGCGCGATGAGAAAAAGAAGGTTGCCGCCGTCGCTCATTCTCTGCCCTTAAAAGAGTCTTTGTCTGCACACTGGATAACGATGGTCTTCTTGACTGTAAAACAAAGCTTTGCGCTTCGCATGCGGCGGTTCGATGCAACATCGGTCGGAAGACAAGCAAACTATGCGTCCGACCCGTCGGATTTTCCGACATTTCAACCGAGATCCATGCGGCAAGAATTTAGATGGTCGTCCCTTAATCCGCGATGGCGGTGTATGTCTCAAACGACGCAGTGCAGTTCGCCAGATCAGTTTCAGATTAAACGCACGGAAAGGTCTATGTCGGGCGTGCTGAGACGGCTGTCATGACACAGGCAGCTCAGGCTCAATGTCGCTAGCGACCAAGCTTAACAGGAACGGCAACGCAAAACCCGCGGCGTATCCAGCGGACCTATCTGGCGTGTTCGCCGCGAGATTGATGCCAACGAAGGCCGACTAAAAATGGCATTGCACGGAGGCGGCTTTAGCCGCCTCCGCATAGAACAATCGTTATGATCCTGTTGTCCGGGGCAGATCATCATCGACGCCCCATTCAGCCCAAGAGCGGTGATAGACGCGGACTCGGGGGAACCCCAGAAGCCGCAGCGCGACATAACTATGCGATGAGGCGAGGCCGACTTGGCAATGGATCACCACATTCCGGTCAGCCGTCACACCATGCTCGGCAAAATGCGCCGTCAGCGCCTCGGCTGGCTTGTAGAATCCATCCTCGTCCAGATTACCGACCCAAGGCAGGTTGATCGCCCAAGGGATGTGACCCTCGTCGTACATCGCTGGCGGGCGCACATCGATGACCACTGTCTCTGCATCACCACGGTGCCCCAAAACGTAATCTGCGGTTGCAACCCGGCGCGGCATCGGCGCGGGGACAAATATGCTGGCCTCATGCGGCGTGGACTGCTCCGCCAAACGGCCACCGGCAGCTTGATAGGCCGACAAGCCGCCGTTCAGCAGGGCGACACTCTGATGTCCCAGATATTCCAGGAGCCAGAACATTCGCGCCGCATGGAACCCACCACGATCATCATAGATCACCACCCGGGTCTCAGGGTCGATCCCTAAGAGGCTCAACATCTCGGCTAAATCGGGGACGGGTAACAGCGCGCCCTCAATCGGCGACTGCTCAGCCACGACGGCATTTGGATCGAGATGCAGAGCACCAGGGATATGCCCGGACGCGTAGTCTTCGGCCGAGCGGATATCGAGCAGTAACATGCCCTGGCTGCGATAGAGCGGTGTGCTGGTTTCAGCTGCAGGCAAAGCGAGCGGGACCAAGTCTTGAGCCGCCATGAGCAGCTCAGGGTTGGCATATTCCATCGTCTGCGCAAGCCCTAGCCGGGGCAGCAGGGCGGCGGCAATCGCAGCACCTCCGAACCCTCTGCGCGTTAAAGAAACACTCATTCGTTCCTCCATTAATGTATATTTATCAAAAAGTTATCTGGGCTGCGGGACAATCCGCATATAGGGGCGCGGCGCCTCCCATCCTTTCGGGAACCGCGCCCGAGCATCGGCATCCGACATCGAAGGAACGATCACGACATCGTCGCCCTGCTTCCAGTTTGCCGGGGTTGCCACCTTGTGCTGCGCAGTCAGTTGCAAACTGTCGATTGCGCGCAGCAACTCGTGAAAATCTCGGCCCGTCGTCATCGGATATGTCACTGTCAGCATGATCTTCTTGTCCGGACTGATCACGAAGACGGAGCGTGTGGTGGCATTGTCCGCAGCGGATCGGTCATCCGACGAACCCGCCGCATCTTCGGGCAACATGCCATAAAGCTTCGCAAGCTTGAGGTCCGGGTCACCGATCAACGGAAAATTCGGGGCGATGTCCTGGGTCGCGACGATATCCTCAATCCAACGTGTATGGGCGGCGATCGAGTCGACGCTGAGGCCAATAACCTTGACATTGCGGGCGTCAAATTCGGGTTTCAGCCGCGCCATACTGCCAATTTCGGTGGTGCAGACGGGTGTGAAATCCTTTGGATGCGAAAACAAAACGCACCAGTTGTCACCCATCCATTCATAGAAATGGATGGTGCCTTGGGTGGTCTCGGCCTTGAAATCTGGCGCGGTTGCGCCGAGCGCGAGGGTCATGTCGGTTTCCTTCCTCTGTCCTGGTCCAACATTGCCGCCAGCCGGAGAGGTCCCGGGCAAGACGGCAGGCCCGAGATAGCTGTCACCCGTCGGAAAGACCTGAAAAGGATCGGAAGGTTTTCTGAATACTGCGAAGCGTGGGTGGCTGAGCCTAGGTGATAGGCGTGGCCTCAACCCCAAGAGGAAGCGCACCCGTTGAGATCAGGATTTTGCCCGCGCTCATCCGGGCGGCGTAGTCAGCGGGTGCCGTCGCTGCGTCGGCCAGATCACGAATTTCGGCCACCTGGCTTTGCGCCGCACCGGATTTCAGAGCCGCCACGATCCGGCGCATGATCATCATCTTTTGCGGCAGCGGGCGCTTCTCTAGCCATTTCGACACCCAAAACCCGCGCACCGTAATGCCTTTGAAAATCATCGTGCCCGGATTCAAGGTCGAGGCCGCCCCGGCCAAAGCGCCATAGATCAACACCTCACCCTTCGGCGCCAACGCCTCCACCAATTGGCCGGTCATCTCGCCCCCGATCGCATCCAGCGCCAAACGACATTTCTTGGCCCGGCCAAGCGTGACCAAATCAGCCGGAAATGTCGGCGCGGAGAGATCGCAGATATGCGCCGCCGCCTCGGCCTTGAGCCGCTCCACCTGCGCCGGGCCGCGCACGACATTGATCACCTCGAGCCCCGCCTCTGCCGCCATGCGACGGGTCATCGCGCCAAGCGCCCCGCCTGCCGCGGTACTGATCATGGATTGGTGCCCACCGGCCTTCGCGATCTGGATGAACGCCACCGCCGTCAGCGGGTTCACCACCGCCATCGCCGCCGTTCCAAGCGGCAGGTCGCGCGGCAATGGCAGGCAGAGCGCGGCTTGCGTCACCATATATTCGGCCCAGCAGCCCTGTTTGTCCGCCGTGCAGGACACCGGTTTGCCCATCACATAGCGCCCCATCAAGCCAGGGCCCGCCGCCACAACCTCGCCGCTCCCCTCCAGGCCAGGGATCAGAGGATAGGGCCAGTTCAGCCCGTATTCTCCCTCTAGGAAATGCAAATCCGACGGGTTGACCGGCGAGGCTGCGATCCGCACCAAAACCTCGCCCGGGCCAGGCGTCGGCACCGGGAGCTCCTGCAACTCCAAGGGCGCGCCGGGCGCGGTCAGAACAAGGGCGCGCATGGTTTTGGGCAAGTCAGGCATCAAGCTCTCCAAAGGCTATTCCGGCAACATTGCCATGACGCGGCGCGGCATTCCAGCTTGGCAAAACCGGCCCGGGCTGGCATCACCGGCCCATCCATCAGCAAGGGAGAGACCCCATGCGCCTTTTCGTCGGGCTGGGAAATCCAGGCGCGAAATACGCCGGAAACCGCCATAATATCGGGTATATGGCCGTGGATCGGATCGCCGAGGATCACGGATTTGGGCCGTGGCGGTCAAAATTTCAGGGTCAGATCGCCGAAGGGCGGTTGGGCAGCGAAAAGATCATGCTGCTCAAGCCAGAAACCTTCATGAACCTTTCCGGCCAGTCCGTCGGCGAGGCGATGCGGTTTTTCAAGCTCGAACCAGGTGATGTGACGGTGTTTTACGATGAGTTGGACCTCGCCCCCGGGAAGCTCCGGGTGAAAACCGGCGGCGGGTTGGCGGGCCATAACGGTCTGCGTTCCATCGACGGGCATATCGGGCCGGAGTTCACCCGGGTGCGGATCGGGATCGGGCATCCTGGGCGGAAAGACCTGGTCTCACGCCATGTTTTGTCCGATTTCGCCAAAGCGGAACAGGATTGGCTGAGCGATCTTTTGCGGGGTGTCAGCGACGGCGCGCCGGAGTTGGCTGGCGGTGATTCCGGCAAGTTTATGAACGCCGTGGCGCTGCGCGTGGCCCCGCCCCGGTCGTCCAATCGGGCAGCTGAAGCAAAACCTGCGTCGGCGGCAAAGTCAAAACCCGCCGAAGCGGCGCCTGATGATCGGTCGCCGCTGCAAAGACTGATGGACAAATTCAAATGAGCGATGCGCTACGGAGCGCCTTCCAGTCGCAAGCCAGAGCCTGCGCGAAACTGGGCTCTCCCTTCATGGAGCGGCTGATGACGCTTATGGCCGAGCGGCTGACCGCTGAGAGCGCGGTCGCTGAACGGCTGCTTGCCTGGACTGGTGATGTCACCTCTTCCGGGCAATCGGTGCCGTTGCGGATCGCGGGAAGCCTGCATGGGCTGGTGCTGGATGGCAGTGATCCGGCGTTGGCTGCGGTCTATCCCCCTCACGAGGTCAGTGATGACGTGCTCTGGGCCGAGGTCGCGCGCGCCTTTGTGGCGCATGAGGCCAGATTGATGGCCTGGCTGGATCTACCGCCGCAAACCAATGAGGTTCGCCGGAGTGCCGCCCTGATCCCCGCAGCTCTGCAGGTTACGGAGATGTTCGGTCTACCGCTCACGATCTCGGAACTGGGTGCCAGCGCGGGCTTGAACCTGGCTTTCAGCGATTTTGCCTTGCTGGCAGATGGTGCCTTGCGAGGTGCCGAAAACGCGCCCGTGCGCCTGACACCAGACTGGACGGGTGCCGCGCCCCCGGACCTCCCGCTCAAGGTCATTGATCGTGCCGGCGTCGATCTGAACCCGCTCGACCCAAGCGAACCTGATCAGGCGCTGCGTTTGCTGTCATATCTTTGGCCAGATCAACCCGACCGGCTCCGCCTGACCCGCGCCGCGATGGAACTGGCCCAGACGCGCCCCGCCAAAGGCGATGCGGCGGGATGGCTGGCGGATCGCCTGGAGACACGACGCCCCGGCACGACCCATTTCATTTATCACACCATCGCCTGGCAGTATTTCCCGCCCGAGACCCAAGCGGCCTGCACCGCGACAATGGAAGCTGCTGGACGCAACGCCACCCTTGATGCCCCCATCGCACATTTCGCAATGGAAGCAGACGATCAAAGCTCTGGCGCTGGAATGACCTTGAAAACATGGCCCGGCGGCGAAGAGATCGCCCTGGGCCGCGTGGATTTCCACGGGCGGTGGATCGATTGGCATCTTTAGCCATTGCATTCAATAATAAGAGGATTATTCTATCGGAACGTGCGAATTTGGGGAGTTTCGACTATGAGTTTCGATATGGCGCCGTCCGTCAATGTCTTGGGCGGCACGCTGCAAAGCTGTTCCAAAGATCCAGTCACAGGCTTCTTTCGCAATGGATGCTGCGACACCGGCCCAACCGATCATGGCTCGCACACGGTTTGCGCCGTGATGACGGCAGAATTCCTCGCCTTCTCAAAATATGTCGGCAATGACCTCAGCACGCCGCGCCCGGAATATGGCTTCGCGGGGCTGAAGCCGGGCGATCAGTGGTGCCTTTGCGCCACTCGCTTCCTGCAAGCCCATGAAGAAGGCGTCGCGCCGCGGGTCAATCTTGCGGCCACCCATAGCGGCGCGTTGGCGATTGTGCCGCTGCCGGTTTTGCAGCTCTACGACTTGAACGAGGACGCATAAACGGCCCCTACTCTGCCGCGACGACTCCGTCGCCCATCAGATCATCAACAAAGACGCTGAGCAGTTGCGGCCGTCCCGTCACGCCCGCCTTGCGATAAATTGCGTTGGTTTGCGCCTTAACCGTGCCCTCGGAGGTCGCGCGCAAGGCCGCGATCTCCGACAGGCTCATCCCCTTCAGGGCGAAAAGCGCCACATCCCGCTCGGCGGGCGTGAGTTTCCACTCGTCAAAACGCTCCTCAACCAAGTCCATAAACGCACCTGAGGCTGCGCGGAGCGCCCGCTCCGCCGCGCGTGTCCGACGCAGCGCGGAGCGCAACAACAGCGCTCCGAGAACAACGCCAAGGATCAGTCCAACGCCCGCGCCGATCTCGATCAACTCATGAACTTGCCAGGGGATGGGCGCGAAAGGCAGGCCCAAGACGGACATCATGATTTCCGACACAAAGAAAACCGCGCAGAGCAACTGCACGACAAGGATCACGACAAAAACGACCGGGCGCCTCAACATCTCCAAACGTCCAACATCACCATCTCAGTCGTCATCACCATCGTCGTCGTCATCGTCATCATCGTCGTCGTCATCATCTTCGTCGTCGTCATCGCCGCCCCCCGCATGCCCGCCGCTTGACCCGGATTGATCATCGTCATCGTCCGACGCCCCAAACAACCCGGTTGTGTAGTCGCGGAGGATCACGCCGTTGCGCGGATCAAAGACGACCTCACGGGATTGGTCACCGCGCCGCGCGATGACCCGCACGCGACCCAAAAGGGTCCGGTTCATCCGTTGAACAGTGTATCCCTGATCCCGAAGCTGCGCGATGATTTGGTCTGTGACGCTCGATTGCGCGACGGCGGACCCAGCCCCCAACACCACGGCAAATCCCGCGGCAAGCATGTCTCTGCGTGTCACCATCTTCGTCGACCTCATCAAAAATGATCCTCCCCGGCCTGCGCTACGCCGCCGGAGAGGATCTCTGCCATCTTAACCCCATTGGCGGGTTTTAGTCATCGTCGCCGTCATCATCATCGTCGTCGTCATCATCGTCGTAATCGTCGTCGTCATAATCATCATCGTCGTCATCGTAATCATCGTCGTCGTAATCATCGTCGTAATCGTCATCATCATCGTCATAGTCGTCATCAGACGCATCACGACTGCTGTCGCCCCGCAGCCAGTCCGGAAGCCAGTTCTGAGCCATCTCTTCATAGGTATTGGCGGGCTCTTCTTCGGTCTCGATGCTCTGCACCAAGGCCGCGTGGGCCGTGCCACTCAAAAGCATTGCGATCATTGCGGCTGTCAGTGTCTGTTTCATCTCACAACTCCTCATTTGGTTCGGCCTCACCCAATGTGCGGCCTTGCCCCTACCGAAGACCAAACTCGGCGGCAGCTCTATTTCCGCGAGGTTTAGGTGCGGTTACGTAAACCCAAAGCCAATCTAGCATCTGTGAAAATCGTCAGAAATAAACCGAGGTTGATGCGGCAGCGGATCAGCATCACCTCGCCTGAACCGCTCTAAACCAAAGGTTTAGGCCGTTCAGGTCCAGCACACGTTGTAGTCCTCGACGACGCGGCTCAGTGCCCGTTCATCTCGAAGCCCAAGGCCCGCGCAACGGTGAAGATATCTTTGTCCCCCCGACCGCACATATTCATGATGATCAGGTGATCGCGCGGCAGGTCCGGGGCGATTTTCATCACATGGGCCAGCGCATGGGACGGTTCAAGCGCCGGGATGATCCCTTCCTGCGCGCAGGACAGTTGGAACGCCTCAAGCGCCTCTGCATCGGTGATCGAGACATACTGCGCCCGGCCAATCTCATGCAGCCAGGAATGCTCGGGCCCGATACCCGGATAATCCAAGCCCGCCGAGATCGAATAGCCTTCCAGGATCTGGCCATCATCATCTTGGAGCAGATAGGTCCGGTTGCCATGGAGCACGCCGGGCCGCCCGCCCGTGAGCGACGCGCAATGCTCCATCTTGGCGTTCACGCCCTTACCGCCGGCCTCAACACCGATGATCTGCACCTCTTTGTCATCGAGGAACGGAAAGAACAGACCCATCGCGTTCGATCCGCCGCCAATTGCGGCGATGATTGTATCCGGCAGACGGCCCTCGGCGGCCATCATCTGTTTCTTAGCTTCCTTGCCGATGATCGCCTGGAAATCGCGTACCATCGCCGGATAGGGATGCGGACCCGCCACTGTGCCGATGCAATAAAACGTGTCGCGCACATTGGTGACCCAATCACGCAGCGCATCGTTCATTGCGTCTTTCAGCGTGCCCCGACCGCTCGTTACTGGGATCACTTCAGCCCCAAGCAACCGCATCCGGAACACATTCGGTGCCTGACGCTCCACATCATGGGCGCCCATATACACCACACATTTCAGCCCGAATTTGGCACAGACGGTGGCCGTGGCCACGCCATGCTGCCCCGCGCCGGTCTCGGCAATGATCCGGGTCTTCCCCATGCGGCGGGCCAGGATGATCTGGCCCAGCACATTGTTGATCTTATGCGCGCCCGTATGGTTCAGCTCATCGCGCTTGAGATAGATCTTCGCCCCGCCCAGATGCTCGGTCAGGCGCTCCGCGAAATAGAGCGGCGACGGGCGACCAACATAATGGGTCCAGAGATCGTGCATCTCGTCCCAGAAGCTCTGATCCGTCTTGGCGAACTCATATTGCTTTTCCAACTCCAGGATCAGCGGCATCAGCGTCTCAGAGACAAACCGCCCACCGAAATCGCCAAAGCGCCCGTTTTCATCGGGGCCGGTCATGAAGCTGTTGAAGAGGTCGTTCATTCCTGATCTCCCGCGCTGGACAGGATGCGTTTAAAGCCAACATGGGAGGGCGTAAAGCCGTTGGACATATAGAATCGATGTGTGTCCTCGCGCGTGTGATGCGCCACAAGCTGCAAGAGACCGCATCCCATATCGCGCGCCCGTGCCTCGGCATCGGCCATCATCTGATGCCCGATCCCCTGCCCACGCAACCGTTCGGCGACGCGCACATCCTCGATCTGACCACGGCGGATGGCTTTATGCGAGAGGCCATCAAGCGCGGTCAGTTGGTAGCAGGCGACAATCTCCCCCTCCAATTGCCCGACAACCAGCCGCACATGGGCCTCTCGGTCGATCCGGCTGAACATCATCTGATAGAGTGCATCGGGCGCGGTTTCCCGTTCCGCACCAAGGTGGTCTTCGCGAAGCAGCGCCAGAACCGCTGGAACATCCTCTGGTCCTGCGACGCGGAAGCGAACGGTCATTGGGACAAAGCGGCGGCGAACCGTGCGATTTTGTCGGCGTCTTTCTCTCCGGGCGCGTGTTCGACGCCGGAGGAGACATCCACTTGCCGCGCCCCGGTCAGGCGCACGGCCTCGGCCACGTTTTCGGGCGTCAGACCACCGGCCAGCATCCAGGGCTTGGTCCAATACTTGCGCCCCGCCAGCAACCGCCAATCAAAACTCAGCCCATTGCCACCTGGCAATTCGGCGCCTTTGGGGGCCTTGGCGTCGATCAACACCTGATCCGCAACGGCGACATACCGGTCGATGGCCTCCAAATCGCGCGCTTCGGCCACACCGATGGCTTTCATCACCGGCAAACCATAGCGCACTTTGATCTCGGAAACCCGATCCGGAGTCTCTGTCCCATGTAATTGCAGCATATCCAGCGGTACTTGGCCCACAATCTCATCGAGAACCGCATCCGACGCATCCACGACGAGGGCGACCTTTGCTATTCCGACCGGCACCTTGAGGGCAAGGGCACGTGCCTCATCGACAGTCACCGCGCGCGGCGATTTGGCGAAAAACACAAAGCCGACATAACGCGCCCCCGCCGCCGCAGCAGCGGCGATGTCAGCCTCGGTTCTCAAGCCGCAAAATTTGATCGCAACATCCATGGACCCAGCCCTTAGCGCGCGGGGCCGGTATCCTCAAGCAGCGCCAAGATCTCATCCTGGCCCTCATTGGCGCGGCCCTTGAGGGTTTGCACCTCACGCTCCAGCTTCTGCTTGTCCCGGCGATGGGTCTTCGCCTCCGCCCGGTGGCGATGTTCACGGAGCCATTCCCAAACGAAGCCGATCAACAAGCCGAGGACCACGCCGCCGAAAATCACCAGGAATAGCGGCAGCTCAATCGTGAAGGACCAGCCCGTCCAGAGCGCCAGGTTCTCTGGCAAAAGCTGCAACATAACCGTGCCGCGATTGGCGAGCGCCAAGATCACGAGCCCAAACGCGACAAGCGCCAAAAACGCGTATTTCAGATAGCGGATCACCTAAGGGAGCCTTTCAGCTGTCATGCCCGTTGAGACGATCCCGTAGCAGTTTGCCGGCCTTGAAGAAAGGCACATGCTTTTCCTCAACTGCGACGCTTTCGCCTGTGCGCGGGTTCCGGCCGACCCGGGCGTCGCGCTTTTTCACCGAGAAAGCGCCAAAGCCGCGCAACTCAACGCGGTCGCCATTGGCCATAGCCTCGATAATCTCTTCGAAAATCGCGTTCACGATGCGCTCGACATCGCGCTGATAGAGATGTGGGTTCTCTTCCGAAAGCTTGGTAATCAGCTCCGAGCGTATCATCCTATCCCTCCCAGGTGGTGCACAGCTATTTTCACTGACTATAGGACGATTGCGTCCATCGCGGAACTGAAAAGCCGCACCGTTTTCGGGAAACTGAACCCCTATCGCCCTGTTCAGGCGGGAAAATCGCCGCTGATGAGCATGCCTCCGCCGGGAAGAGGGAGAAGACCGGTGTTTTCACACTTTCGTGATTCGGATCGGAAATGGCGTTAAGAAACTGTGGCGATCCCCCGAGGACTCGAACCCCGAACCTGCTGATTAGAAGTCAGCTGCTCTATCCAGTTGAGCTAGGGGACCGCTGAGGATCAGTTAGCGCCTTGGCCCTCCGAGGTCTAGACTTGTGCCTCATCGAGGGATTGCTCCCATCCGCGCTTGTGCGCGCGGCCGATGCGGCGTCTGAGGGTTGCGAAATCATCTTGATCAAGCAAGCTTGCGATCTGATCGCGGTGGGCTTGAATACAGGCCGCGTTCAACACGGCCAACTCGTCATCTTGAAGCATCTCGTCCATCGCGGCCCGGACCGGCTCCGACCAACGTTGAAGCCGCGTCTCATCTTGCTGGTTGATGTTGTAGCGCCGCCAATAGCTCAGGTCTGCCGAGCGATCCGCATGATTGGCATTGCCGCGCGCCACTTGGGTCAAGAAGCTGTCCATCGAGCGCAGGGCGTAATGGTTCAACTGCGCGAGGTCATAGGAGAACAGCCCCTCGTCCAGAGATTTGATCTCCCGCACCTTCAATTCGTCCGGCAGCGGCTGCCCCGCGGCATTGACCCAATTGAGTTCGTGCCCCCGATCGGCAATCGGCCGCGGGGAGTGATTGGTGATGCGATCCACCGGCGCGCCCACACGCGTGAAAGACTTCACGCCGCGCCGCGGATTTCGCGGGTTCATATGGCCGGTGTAGTGCTGCGACTTGGTAAACCGGTCCATCTGGAGCTCTTCGGTGAACTCTTGATGACCTCCGCAGCCGAAATTCAACTGATTGATACTGATCACATCGGCGCCATCGCAGGCATTGAACAGATCTTCCAATCGCCCGTCGCCGGCATTCACACAGATGAACTCATCCATATCCAGCGAGACGACCCAATCGACCCGCTTCAACCGGCTGAGCGTGTTGATATATTTGATCACCGCCAGATGATGCCGCTCAATCTGCATAATCATCGACGGGTTGGCATAATGGCGCACGAGACCCAACTCATCGAGCCGGTCCAAAAGCAAGTCCGAGCCGTCGGTGCAGTCATTGGAGAAGACCAAGATATCAGTGACACCGATCAACCGGTGATAAGCGACCCATTCCAGAATAAACGGGCCTTCATTTTTCATCGGCGTGATCGAAGCAACCCGCATCGTGTTGTTAGTCCTGCTCAACTCACCGGGTTCAGCCAGATCACGGGCACCCAGGATTATGGATTTCCGCCCGACTATAGCACCGATAGGCTGGGAATGGGCGCTTAATGCGTCCAGGCCCCGCGCCGATCCGTGGCGAAGTTTTCGCCATAGCCGCGGGCGCGGATATTGGGCTTGCGCTTTTTCGGTTGCATGATGATGGCGTCGATCCCGTTCTCGGCCGCATAATCCTCCGCCGCCTCCAATGTCTCGAAGCTCAGATGCACCTGGCTGTTCATATCGTCCGAGCTGGTCCACCCCATCAGCGGGTCCACCTCACGCGGCGAGGCTGGCGCGAATTCCAACACCCAATGATGGGTCTTGGCCGTGCCCGAGGACATGGCGGTTTTGGCGGGCTGATAGATGCGCGCGCGCATGGGCGGTCTCCTCATCACTTGCCAGTCTTATCTCCAAACAAAGCCATTGATGCAACGGGCATTCCTGTCGCGCCGACGTGTATATTGGGAAGGGAGCGAAGTGGGTTGCCAACCCGGCTCGAGGGAGCGAGGGGTGGGGTGGGTGTCGAACCCGGTTGGCAACCGCTTCTGCTGCTTGCTCATTGAAGGTAGGCGGCGGCTGGTTTCATTGCAATGAATAATTCGCCTTAAGGTTGTGTGCATTTAACTCAAACACGAGGAAAATCTTAACCTTTTGGCAGGGCATGTCAGGGGTTCTCGGCACGCCCGAGCTTAAGGCCTTGAACAAGAACAAAATAAGACCATTCTAAGGAGTCTGCAGGGGGTTTCGATGCATAACAATTCACCAGAACAAATGCCGGTTTTGAACCGTTCGGTCGATGAGGTCCGCGCGCGACCCAAACTCGAAGGCGGCAAACAGTTCATTCTACATACAGAATTCGACCCGGCGGGTGACCAACCGACCGCAATCGAAGAATTGGCCGGCGGGATTCGCGAGGGCGACCAGAATCAGGTGCTCTTGGGCGCCACCGGCACTGGCAAGACCTTCACCATGGCCAAGGTCATCGAAGAAACCCAACGCCCGGCGATCATCCTGGCACCCAACAAGACGCTGGCCGCACAACTCTACGGCGAGTTCAAAGGGTTCTTTCCCGACAACGCGGTGGAGTACTTCGTCAGCTATTATGACTACTACCAGCCGGAGGCCTATGTGGCGCGGTCGGACACCTATATCGAGAAGGAATCTCAGATCAACGAACAGATCGACCGGATGCGCCACTCCGCCACGCGGGCGCTTCTGGAACGCGATGACGTGATCATCGTCGCCTCGGTCTCCTGCATCTACGGCATCGGCTCGGTGGAAACCTATGGCGCGATGACCCAGGATCTGATTTCCGGGAAAGAGTATGATCAACGCAAGGTCATGGCCGATCTGATCGCCCAGCAATACCGCCGCAACGATCAGGCGTTCCAGCGCGGCAGCTTCCGCGTCCGCGGCGACAGCCTGGAGATCTGGCCGGCGCACTTGGACGACCGCGCCTGGAAGCTCTCGTTCTTCGGTGAAGAGCTGGAAAGCATCACCGAATTCGACCCGCTCACGGGCGAGAAAACCGACACGTTCGAGAAAGTTCGGGTCTACGCCAACTCGCATTACGTGACACCGCGCCCCACGATGCAGCAGGCGATCAAGGGCATCAAAGCCGAACTGCAGATCCGCCTCGATCAACTGATCGGTGAGGGCAAGCTTCTGGAAGCGCAACGTCTTGAGCAACGTACAAATTTCGACCTGGAGATGTTGGAAGCCACCGGCGTTTGCAACGGGATCGAGAACTATTCCCGTTATCTGACGGGCCGCGCCCCGGGTGAGCCGCCCCCACGCTTTTCGAATACATCCCCGACAACGCGATTGTCTTCGCGGATGAAAGCCATGTTTCCGTGCCGCAGATCGGCGGCATGTATCGGGGCGACTACCGACGCAAGTTCACCCTGGCGGAGCACGGGTTCCGCCTCCCCTCTTGCATGGACAACCGCCCGCTAAAGTTCGAGGAATGGGATGCGATGCGACCGCAGTCGATCTTCGTCAGCGCCACCCCGCAAGCCTGGGAGTTGGAGCAATCGGGCGGCGTCTTCACCGAACAGGTGATCCGCCCCACCGGCCTGCTCGATCCGAAGGTGGAGATCCGACCGGTGGAGATGCAGGTCGACGATCTGCTCGACGAGGTCCGCCGCGTCACCGCCGACGGATTCCGCACGCTGGTGACCACGCTCACCAAACGTATGGCTGAGGATCTGACCGAATACATGCATGAGCAGGGCATCAAGGTCCGCTATATGCATTCCGATATCGACACGCTGGAACGGATCGAGATCCTGCGCGACCTGCGGCTTGGCGCCTTCGACGTGCTGATCGGGATCAACCTGCTGCGCGAAGGGCTCGACATCCCGGAATGCGGGCTGGTGGCGATCCTGGATGCAGATAAGGAGGGCTTCCTGCGCTCGGAAACCTCGCTGGTGCAGACCATCGGCCGCGCCGCACGGAATGCCGAAGGCCGGGTGATCATGTATGCCGACCGGATCACCGGCTCGATGGAGCGCGCCATGCGCGAGACCGACCGGCGGCGCGCGAAACAGATTGCCTATAACGAGGAACACGGGATTACGCCCGAGACGGTGAAGAAGAATGTCGAGGATATTCTGGCCGGGCTCTACAAGGGCGATGTGGACATGAACCGGGTGACCGCGAAGGTGGAGAAACCACTCCACGGCGCAAACCTGGAGGCGGTGCTGAACGGGCTGCGCACCGATATGCGGAAAGCGGCGGAGAACCTGGAATTTGAAGAGGCCGCCCGGCTGAGGGACGAGATCAAACGACTGGAAACGGTGGATCTGGTGGTGTCCGACGACCCGCTGGCCCGGCAAACGGCGGTGGAGGCGGCGGTTGAGGGCGCGGCAAAGGCCGAGGGGCGGTCTACGGCGGGACGGCCGGGGCAACGGGGTGGGAATGTGAGGCGGAGGAAGAAACGGTAGACGAAAATGCTAGATAAGCTGACTGTTTATGACATTCTTAATGCACTAGTTCCCGGAACGCTTTTTGCCTTTGTTGTGAGCGAAACAACCAGCCTGGGTTTAACTACGGATCATCAACTTGTCGCGCTAGTTCTATTCTTTGGCTATGGTCTCATTCTCTCAAGATTGGGGTCAATTCTGTTGGAACCTCTGTACTTAGCGGTGAGCATTATTGTACGCTCAAACACATATGAAGAATTCGTTTCCGCGTCAGCGCTAGATGAGAAAATCGACCGCCTAGTAGAAATAGCGAATATGTATAGAACTATTTGCGCTGCAATACTGGCTTTCTGTATTGTTTTCTTGGTTTTTAGCGAGGTTGACCGATTTTCGATGCCTTGGTACCAGGTGACTACCCTATCGTTGTTATTGTTGATCCTGTTTTCGATATCTTGGCGAAAGCAAGAGCAGTTCATTGTTAAGCGAATTAGAAAGGCGAACTCAAAGTGAGCACAAAATTCACCGTTCATGACGTCGCGCACGGACAGCTAGTCACCTTATCGCGCGCTAACCAGTTGTGGATGTGGGACTGTGGCGCAACCGAAGGAAAGGCACCACTAAGCGTCGCCAACCTCGAGGGTGGAGGGGAAGTCGATTTACTCTTTGTCACAAACTACGACCAGGATCATTTGACTGGCCTGCCTTAGCTTCGAGCCAACGCAAGAATCAAACGACTGGCAAGAAATAAATCCTTGAATTCTGATGAGTTAATCGGGCTAAAAACCGCGAAGGGCGACCCTTTGTCGAATGCCATGGCTACAATGTGCGAGCTCATCAAAGAGTATACAAACCCGGCTGATCCAGCCAAGTACCCACCGATCCCGGGCGTAAGCTACGAATTGTTCTACAATTCATTCCCGGTAGACGCACAAGATACAAACAACTTAAGCTTAGTAACAGTCCTTAGTGTGAATGGAACGAAAATTGTAATAAGTGGAGATATCGAGGCTTCAGGGTGGCAACGCTTGTTAGAAAAATCAAAAATTGCGCAGGCGTTGATCGGAACCGACATATTCATCGCAAGCCACCACGGTCGAGAAAGCGGATACCACGATGAGGTTATGAAGTTGGCGTCGCCTTCGTGCGTGGTAATGTCCGACTACGAAGTAAGGCACAGTACACAAGAGAATATGACCGCTAGGTACTCCCGCCACACCAGCGGAATTCTATTCAAGGGAACGAAGCGTAGCGTTCTTACTACTCGCAACGACGGGTCAATATCTTGGAGCTTGTAACGGTGAACAAGAGTTAGGTGCCACACAACATTCCTAACTCCTCCCGCATCTTCTTCGTCATCCCCGCCACAACCAGCCGATAGCTCTCCTCGATATGCTCCTTGAGCATCGCATCGCTCATCGCGCTCGCTTCATAGACTTGAAGCCATGTCATGCCGCGTGACGCCAGATAAGGCGCGGGGCGGATGCCCGGCTCCCCGCCTAGCACCTCGAAGGCAATCTCGCCCACCTTGAAGGTGAAGGCGTCCTTGCCATCACTCCAGCCGCAGATGGCAAAGACCTTCGGCCCCACTTTCCACACATCCACATTGCCCCATTGCACCACATGGGAGGTCGCTTTCATCCTGCCACAAAAGCTGTTGAATTCGTCGCGTGTCATCGCCCGACCCTGCGCCGCCACGCCCTTCAAGGCAAGCGCCCTTCACACCCACACACCGCGCCCTGCGTTGACTAAAGGGGGCGCTCCGGGTCCAATGCCCCCATATTCAGAAGGAGCAATTCCCATGTCCTTCCTCGTCCGCTACACGCTCGCCTCTGCCGAGGATCACACCCGTCAGGTCGACGCCATGCAAGCGCTCGTCGCTGGTTTGACCGCCGAAAACATCACCGGCCTTCACTATTCCTGCTTCGAGACCGATGAGCCGACGCAATTCATCGGCGTGCTTGAATTCCCCGATGACGCCACGAAACAGGCCTTCCTCGACAGCCCGTCCTTTGCCGCCTATCGCGCCGCCGTTGGCCCCACCTTCGCCAACCCGCCGCAGACGACCGAGATCACGGCGATCGCGTCGACCCGGCGGGGCTGACCGGTTTGCGTGCGCTTGCCTTTCTCATGCTGACAGCGCTCCCGGTGCAGGCTTGGGAGGCCGGTGTCGAAGGCCCTCTCTGCACGCTCACCCATTCGGAACCTGGGCTGGATATCCGCCTGACTTATGACCCAACTCTGCCCGAATACACCATCACTCTAACGCTTGAGCAGCCTTGGCCAGACGGCCCCGTCTTTGGCATCCGCTTCGAGGGTGCCAGCCCCAACACAATCACCACCGGAAACCACCAACTCTCGGATGATCGCCACGCGCTAACCGTGACGGACCGCGGCTTTGGGAATGTTCTGAACGGGTTGGCCGAGAATGAAACGGCCACGGCTTTCATCGCGCCTGTCGGCGCGCGCTTCGACCTGGACGGCGCTGCACCCGAAGTGGCGGTGTTTCGAGCCTGTGTAATCGTGCCGACGGCCTAGTTATTGAACCAGACCAGCCGGTGATCCGACCTCCTCCTGACACATATATCACGGAGGTCGCTCATGCGCCGCACGATTTCAGTTCTTTGCACTCTCGGCCAATTGGCCTTCACCGGTCCGGCCGTCGCGCAATCGGTTGGCTTCGGCCTCGGTGTCTCAAACGGGCCTGTCACGCTCAGTATTGGCACGGGCAACCGGAATAGACAGACCTGCGAGACCCGCATTGTGCCAAGAGGCGGCGAAATACGTCTCCGCCGCGGCATGGTGGTCGAAAGCGTCAGCTGCACCGACACAAGCTGCACGGAACAGCAGGTCGTGATCTGCCCGACGCGGCGCTAAACCTCAGAAATCGAAGATATCGTCCAGGAACGACCCGCGCCGTTTCTTTTTGTGATAGCTCGACGACCGATCCCGCCCTTGGTCATAGTCATCGCGCCCGCCACGCTGCGGCTGAGGCGGCGCGGATGGGGTCGAGCGCTCGATAATCTTGTCCAATTCACCCCGGTCGAGCCACACACCCCGACATTGCGGGCAATAGTCGATCTCCACCCCTTGGCGGTCGGCCATAACCAATTGGGTTCCGTCGATGGGGCATTGCATTGAGATGTCTCCTTGACTGTGTGACTGAGACATAGGCGCGGGCTGTCGCCAGGCAAACCGCGATAGCAAAAGCCTATCGGCAGCTAGCGTTGCGCCTCCATCTGCCGCGCAATCTCGGCGGCCCACTCACCGATGATCGGCAAAAACTCGATCTGGCTGAGCGACCAGACCAGAACCGACAACAGCAGCGATGCGCCCAGCACCGTGCCCAACCCGAAAGCGAGGCCACGCGCCAGATTGAACAACAGCACTCGAAACACCGAGTTATGCAGCCGTATGAAACGATGCGAATTCAGCAGCGCCACTTCATCGCGGAGCGCCCGTATCTCTTGCTCGATCTCGGCCACGCCTAGGCTCCCTAACTGTCAAACACCGCTTCAACATCGTACATCACCGGCTCGAAACTCCGGCACATCTGGGTGATCTCGCGGTTGCGGCGGACCATCTCGTCGCTTCGGAGCATCGCTTGAAAGTCTTCGCGGCGCTGCCACTGAGAGTAATTCGCGACGCGGGTCTGGGCATCATTCACATGCAGACCAGCCGCAATGAACCCAGGCTGGTGTGAGATGAACACGTCATAAGCTTCGGTTAGCGCCTCAATCAAATCGCGGCAATTGCCGGGCGTGGTTTCAAAAGTGGTGATCACGGTTTGTAGGGCCGCACCCTTGGCGATGGATGGCATGTGGCTGTCCTTTCTGCCGCAATCGTAGCGCCCGGCTCAAGCTCGGCGCAAAGAAAAAAGCCGCGCATGGGCGCGGCCTTCTGTCATGCCATCAATCGTTCGGAGTTAGCCAGTATAGCCCGCATAGAGATCGTCATAACTTGGGTTCCCGGCGGGAATGTCGATGTCACGCCCATTCATCTCTGCTTCAAGCGCCCCGATTGAGTCAACGCGGTCGCCAGGGTCGAGCATCGTCGGGTGAGCGCCGGCGTGGTATGCATTATAGACCTCGACTAACTGATCATCTGAATACCCGCCAGTCCAGTTTGCATATCCTTGAGCCGTCACGCCGGAGGTGTTTAACAATGGGTTGTTACCCCAGCCGCCAACGTCAAAACTGCCAAAGAGCGGTTCACTAGGATCAATCTCCGCCAATGCAAGCTGAGTTTCGCCTGTTAGGTCTTCAACGCCGCCAGAGACGACCGCCAAAGTCGCCATAGCAAGGCCAACAGCGCCGGCGGTCAATACGACCCAGTCGACGGTTACAGCGCCACTTTCGCTCCGCCAGAAATCCGCATTGAACCTGTTACTCATAGTCGTCACCCCTCGTATGGTGTCGGTTCATATGACGTTCCAAAAAATATGGTCGTACCGAGGCAATACCGGGCCCGATGTCAGGTCATGTTGTAGCAATGTCGTGACCCGGATCAGAGCAGATGCGACCGCATCGCCTGATAAACAACGGCTGTCGCCGCATTGGCCAGGTTCAGCGACCGGATATATGGGCTTCGCATCGGCAGATGGAAGACGCGGTCCGCCATCCCATCGAGTATCTCCCCTTGCAACCCTTTGGTCTCGCGACCGAAGACAAGATAGGCATCGGAAGGATAATCCGGCGCAAAGACCGATTGCGCGCCATCATCTTCGAAGAAAAACAGCTGCTCACGATCCGGCATGCGCGCCCTCAGGAAATCCGGCCAGCTGTCGTATTCGCTCAACCGCACGTGCTGCCAATAGTCCAAACCCGCCCGGCGCACTGACTTTGCGGAAATGTCGAAGCCATAGGGCTTAATCAGGATCAACTCCAAATCCAAAGCCACGCACGTCCGCCCAATCGTCCCGGTATTGCCTGGAATCTCGGGCGTCACCAGCACCACCTTCATCCGCGGCGGCTCAGACATTGGGTTTGCCCTCAAGCCCCAATATCCGGCGTGTTGTTGTCCAAATCGCGGGCAAGCGCGGTGGTGCGTCGAGCTCGGCCAGAACCTCGTCTTTCATCGCCCCGCTCAGATGGGTCTCGGCAAAGCCGCGCCCCCACGCCAACAGCGCCACCTCATCCTCGGGGCGCAGCCGCACGGCGCTGCCGATCAGGCCGACAATCGTGCCAGCCGGTGAATACCACTCATCTTGGATCGCCCGAATGCGTTCGGGCAAGACTGGGCCGATACCTCGGATCAGGGCAGATTCCGAGAAGCGGAGCAGCAGCTTGCCCATCTCCGCCCGGCTATAGCCGATGAGCGGCGGGAAGGTATCAAAGAAGATCGGCCCGTCGGCCCCCATGGCGAAATTGCGGATCGAGGGGTGATAGCCGATCCGCTCCGGTCGGTCGGCCACGGCCTGCCAGAATGCCGCGATACTGATCGCGGCCTGATCGAGGAGGGCAATCGCGCGGTCAAGATCGGCCGCTAGTAACATGTCGCGCAGCATCTTTTCCGGCGGCAGCGCCTGTTGCACGATCACAGGTCGGCGAAACCCGATCTCTTCGAGCACCAGAAACTGCGTCTCGGGCAGGTTCACCCCCGCATCGCGGAGACACGCGGCATAAGCACCGTGGCGTTCGGCCAAAAGCGACAGAACTTCCGGGTCTCGCCCCCCACGATAGGTCTTGATCACCCGGTCGGAGAGCGGGCCTTGGGCCGGACGAAACGGCGCACAGAAATAGCCTCCAATCGGCTGACGGGCTCAGCGCGCTCGGCCAGTGCATCACGCACCGCCACATTGAGTTGATCTCTGTCCATGTCAGGCCCCTTTGCTGCCAACCTGTGGTTAGGGCGCATGGCCAAGGCGCGCAAGGGCGGGCTGGAGCCAAGCGCATCCGCGTGGTAGTCCTAGCTCATGACACGTCAAACCTCCGTCATACGAGACACCGATGATGAAGCCCGTGCGCTGGCGCGAAAGCTGATCGATGACGCACGGTTTGGGACTTTGGGCGTGTTAGACCCCAAAAATGGGGCGCCGATGGTGAGCCGGATCGCCGTGGTGCCCGATGAGGATGGCACGCCGCTCACCCTGATATCGGACCTTTCAAGCCATAGTGCCGCCTTGGCCGCGAACCCAGCCTGCTCCCTCTTGTTGGGTGAGCCCGGTGCGAAAGGCGATCCTTTGACCTACCCACGGCTGACCTTGCAGTGTCGGGCAGAGCGTGCCGACAAAGATGGCCTGCGCGCACATTACCTTGCACATTACCCAAAAGCACAAGTCTATTACAATTTTACAGATTTCCGACTGGTTCGACTTCAAATCACGTGTAGCTTTCTCAATGGCGGCTTCGGCAAAGCGTTCCACCTCACCACTGCTGATCTCGCCCGCTAGGCCTATCCCCCGGCCGAAGCCATGGTGAATAGATGAACGAGATTGACCCCAACCTACCAGGCATTTGGATCGTTCCCGGCGAAGCCTTCACCTATGAGATTCTGCCAGATGGCAGCTATCACGTCGCCACGCCCCCCGCAGCGCTCACATTTTCCGAAGATGCCACCGTGATGACCTGGGACGGGTCCGACTATGTCCGACAAAGCGGGAGTGGCAAAAGTGTCGAAGGTCATTGGACGGCGCGCGATGCACGCGAAGACTGGCTATTCTCAAGCGATGGACGGTACCAGCTCAGACTCGGTGATGGTGGGCCAGCGTTGACGGGCATCTGGGCCCTGCGCAACGGCGGCACCCAACTCTGGACCCGAGAGCGACTTGCCCAGTTGGTGACGGATGGGGCGCAGATCACATTTCAGATGCAGGGGGAACCCTCCATCACCTATGGGTACACCGTATCCGATGGCGTTTGGGTTCTGATGGACCCTGTCAGCTGGGAAAAACGCGCCACCTATCGCCGGCCATGACCCGTTACCAGCGCTCGGTCCCCGGTGCGCCTTTGATCTCCCCGCGCAGATTTTCGGTAACCCAACCGCCGTAAAAACTGCCAGGCTGCGGCAACACTTTATGCCGCCCCACATAACAGGCCTCCATTGGTTCGGCATAGAACGCCAGATATCCCGCCAATGGCGCAAAATCTTCGCTCGGTCGGGCATAGCTCCATGCCGCACGTTGGCGTCGCACGCCGCCTGCCGACACACTCCAATACCGCGCGGCCCCCTTCCATTCGCAATAGCTGGTGCCCTGCGCCGCGGTCAGAACGCCAGCGGCGACATCTTGTGGCGGGAAATAGTAAGTCGGCGCGTGATGGGTTTCGAGCACCCGAAAACCGGCGCGGGTTTCGGCAATGGTCATCCCGCCAAGCACCACCCTCAAAACCTGCGTCACCGCCTCTAAAGCGGGTGGTCGTGGATAGTCTTGGACATTTTCTTGTAGAAGATCGGAAATCACACACCTCCGATCCGGGGCTCTGCTCTCTTAAGACGCGGAAGATAGCCGGACCGTCCCGTCACACAACCCCCAGCAATCAGAATCGATCGCCCCCCGGCTCAGTTGATGGCCGCGGATGAGTTGGTCATCTCGCACCATGTCGCTGGCTCAACCGAGCCTCAACTATCAACATCTAACTGACGAACCCTACCCCACCCCGCAGAAGCTCAGATCATATTGTCATACCGAGATGATTTCAGGCACCAACTTGGGGCGCGCGCAGAATGCGGACACCGTTGATCTGCCATCCGGCCTCGGTTTCGATCATCTGATACCCCAACACATGGGCTACCCCTTGGCCATCAATGATCTGCACCCGCTGCACGATGAGCCCGCCAAGTGTCTGCAAATCCAGATAGTCGATCTGCCCAGGTCGCCAGACCATTGGATAGCCCTCTTCGACCATCTGCCCAAATCGCTCGGGCGTCTGAAACAGGCGCTGGATGTTTGGGCTGGCATAGGTCCACGCGTCGTCCACGTCATCGGCCAGGAAGGCCTCAAACTGGTTCTGGATCGTGCGTTCAATCGCCGGGTTGGGTGCCAGAACCTCTTGTGCGGCCGCCACCGCGCCCGCACAGATCATCAAAATCGCCAAATAGATGCGCCGCATGGCCCATGTCCTCCGCCGTCATGTCCGACAAAACGGTAGAGCCCGGACAGCGCCCGTCAACGCGAGCGGTTCAAGCAGCCAGCTTGCCTGCCAGCCCATCTTCGATCAGTTGCACAGTCTCCGCGACCCCATAAAGCGCCACGAACCCGCCAAAACGCGGGCCTTGCGACGCACCCAAAAGCACTTCGTAAAGCGCTTGAACCAATCACGGAGCGGCTCAAACGCATGCTCTTTGCCCACCGCGAAGACGATGGTTTGCAACGCCTCATCCTCCACCGGCCCGTCATAAGCGCGCAGCCGATCTGCCAGATCGCGCATCGCTGCGGCCTCTTTTTCATCGGCCTCACGGAACACTTTGTGAGGTTTCACGAAGTCATTGTAGTAGCGCACGGCAAATCCGGCGGCCTGATCCAGATCCGGGTGGCTCTCGGGCGTCGCATCGGGCGCATAACGGCGAATGAAGCCCCAGAGCGCCTCTTTATCCTCTGCGCTGGCCACCGAAGCGAGGTTCAACAACATCGCGAAGCTCACGACCATATTCGACGCCGGCACATTATGCCCATGGATATGGAACACCGGGTTGTTCATCCGTTGTGCCGCATCCTGTGTCCCGTATGCGCGGAGTTGCTGATGATACTCATCCACCGCTTTCGGGATCACGTCGAAATAGAGCCGCTTGGCGCTTTTCGGCTTCTGATACATGAAGTATTGCAGGCTTTCCGGCGCGGCATAGGTCAGCCACTCCTCCATCGACAGACCGTTGCCTTTCGACTTCGAAATCTTCTGCCCCTGCTCATCATTGAACAGCTCATAGGTCAGCGTCTCTGGCGCAGGACGTCCAAGCGCGCGGCAGATTTTCGTGGCTTGGGTGACGGAGTCGATCAAGTCTTTGCCCGACATCTCATAATCGACGCCCAAAGCCGCCCACCGCATCGCCCAATCAGGCTTCCACTGCATTTTCACATGCCCGCCGGTCACCGGCACTTCGACTCGCTCACCATCCGGCTCTTCATACACAATGGTGCCTTTGGCCACATTGCGCTCCAGCGTCAGCACTTGAAGCACATGGCCCGTTTTCGGGCTCACCGGCAGGAACGGCGAGTAGGTCGCGCGCCGTTCCTCGCCCAGGGTCGGCAGCATGATGTCGAGGATCTTGTCGAACCGCTCCAAAGCCGTCAGCAGCATCTCGTCGAAATGCCCGTCACGGTAATAGTCGGTTGAGGAGATGAACTCATACTCGAAGCCATAACTGTCCAAAAACGCATTCAGACGCGCGTTGTTATGGGCGCCGAAGCTGTCATGGGTGCCAAACGGATCGCGCACTTTGGTCAGCGGCAGGTGCAAATCCTCGGCCATCTGCTCCTGGTTCGGCACATTCGTGGGAACTTTGCGCAAACCATCCATATCGTCGGAGAAGCAGATCAGCCGGGTTGGGATGTCGCTGATCACCTCGAAGGCGCGGCGCACCATCGTCGTGCGCGCCACCTCACCAAAGGTCCCGATATGCGGCAGGCCAGACGGGCCATAACCGGTCTCGAACAGCACATACCCCTTCTCGGGCGGTGCTTTTTCGTAGCGTTTGACCAGGCGGCGCGCCTCTTCAAAGGGCCAGGCCTTGGAAGTCATCGCGGTGTCGCGCAGATTGGTCATTGTCTCTCATCCATTCATTGGGGCGCGCCACCTTGCCGCGCGCGCCCTGCACCTATTGCCCCGCGCCCCGAGGGTCAATAAATTCCAACTAAAGATACGTGCCCGAGCAGGAGACCACCGATGACCGAAGAAACCGCCCTTTCCGCACAGGATGCGCTGGTGGCCGTGATGGTGGCCGTTTCGGTCTCTGATGAGAATATCCGCACCTCAGAGCTTCTGACGATGGAAGAGCTCGTCAATCACTTGCCCGTCTTCGCCGATTATGACGCGGACCGCATGAAGCGCGTCTCGCAAACCGTGTTCGACCTGTTCGAAGAGGAAGACGGTCTCGATGCGCTCTTCGGTCTGATCAAAGATGCCCTGCCAGAGAAGCTGTTCGAAACGGCCTATGCGCTTGGCTGTGACGTTGCCGCCGCGGATGGAAAACTGCGCCAAACCGAACTGCAATTCTTGATGGAAATCCGCTATCAGCTCGATATCGACCGATTGCACGCCGCGGCCATCGAACGCGGCGCCCGAGCGCGGCATATGACGCTTTGAATTGCGTCTAACCACATATGGTGCGTGACGCCAGCGAGGGAAGGATCACCCCATGAACCACGCCGACGCCATCGCAACGATAACCGAGACACTGCGAAACCACCCGAGTGTTCGGGCTTTATTTCTCAGCGGCAGTTACGCCACAGGGTTCGATGACGCGTATAGCGACATTGATTTTGTCTTGGTGACACCCGAGGGCGCCACGGATGAGATCGCAAGCCTGTGGCGAGAGGCCATCAGCAAGACCGGCGAGATCGTCTTGTGGTGGGACCGAAATGTCAGACCGGTTCTGATCAATGCAATCACAGAGGATTGGCTCCGCACCGATGTCGTGATCTTGAAACCCGATCAGATGGGGGCACAGAAGCAAGACGCCCTGAAACCCCTCTTTGATCACGACCAGATATACGACACCTTGCCCGCGAAAACGGCCGCGCCAGCACCCAACCCAGCATATCTCAGGTACCAGTTTGAAGAGTTTATTCGGATCCTGGGTCTCCTCCATCTCGCTGTCGGGCGCGAAGAATACATCAACGGCGTACTTGGGGTTTTCCACCTGCGTAATAAGTTGGTCGACCTTCTGATTGCAGAAACCGGCGTCCCCCATCGGGGCGGTGTTCTGCATTTGAACCGGTTGATCACCGACGAACAAAAAGACGTTCTGACCGCGCTGCCGCCGCCGGTGCCGGCCCGAGATCAGATGATCGCGGGTCATCTTGCCTATGCGAAGGCATATCTTCCCCGCGCACGCGTGCTTGCAAAACAATGGGGGGTCGACTGGCCCGAACGTTTTGAGGCCGCAACATGGGCTCAGCTCAAGAAAACGCTATCGATTGAGAAACCTTACTGACGCTGTTGCGGCACGTCAGAAGGCCCAGCTTCTTTCTACCCGTAGACTCCAGCCCATCTCTCAATCAGCCGCTGCTGAAGCCGCTTTGACCGCCTGGTATAGCTCCGGCCACCCTCTGGTCGCTCCATCTGCGCCGGGCTGAGCGCCTGTCTCCGGTCGAGGTCGGCGCAAAAGATCGAGAAGGCCAGATCCCGTCCGCCGGGCGCTCTGGCATAGCCTGCCAGCGAGCTGACGAAATTCAGCGTCCCAGTCTTGGCCACAACCTCCACTGGATGATCGGCGATCAAATTGCCCTCGGCGTCGCGCATCGGGATGTCTTTCATCAGCCGCCGGACCATCCCATTGGCCCCCGCCTCCACCAGGGCATGGGTCATATCCTGCGGCCGGACGCGGCTCGCGTCGCCCAGACCCGAATGGTCAACGAAGGCCGTGTGACGCGACCCAAGCCGCTGGTCCATCCAGGTGTTCATCTCGGCCGCTGATCCGTCGAGGGAGCCGGGCGCGGCACCCCCGGCGATACTCGCGCTCAAACCCACCGCCTCGGCGGTGATATTGGTGGACCAGCGCATCATCCCACGCAGGATATCCTCCAAGGGTTCACTCACATGTTCCGCAAGCACTGAGCCGTTTTGTGGCGCAACACCTTCGCCAGGACCGGCCAACACGATCCCGTTTGATCGGGCCAAGACCTGAAACACCTCGCCAGCGTAAAGATGGGGGCGGCGAACCGGCAACCAGCGGCTGCCGCCATTGCCAAGCGCGCGCCGCGCAACGGTCCAATTCTCGCGGGTCTCGGTTTCCTCATAGGTGTAGACAGGCACATCGCGGTCGGCGACGCGCATCCGCATCCGCGCCACTGGCGGGCGCAACGTCTCCGAGCGCGCATCCATCTGAACACTATAGTCGCCACCATCCCGCGCCCATTCAAAATGCACCCGGTTGAAATTGAGATTCAGACCCGAGATCGCCGGATTATATCCCACATGCGCGGGCTGCTCTGGATCAATCGCGCGGATATACGGCAATGCATTGGAGGCGAGCATCAACCGCCCGGTCACCTCACGAAGCCCGCTTTCGCGTAAGGAGCGCGCCATCGCACTCAACTGATCGGTGCCAAGCAACGGGTCACCGCCACCGACAAGCCATAGATCGCCATCAAGACGGCCGTTTTGCACCGGCCCATCCGCGACCAATCGCGTGCGGAACCGATATCCCGGCCCAAGCCGGTCCAACCCATAGGCACAGGTGATCGCCTTGGCGACGCTGGCCGGGGGCATGCCAAACAGTGGATGGACCACCTCCAACATCTCACCGGTCCGCGCATCAGCCACGGCGAAGCCCACGCGCCCACCCAACCGTGCCTCGGCAATCAGCTCTGCTGCGGATGGGATCGCGCGCCGCGCCAAACCGGTGGGCCGAACCATCGGCCTAAGCGATGTGTCGGGTGGCATTGCCCATGCGGGTTGGGCTAATCCGGCCAAAGCGCCGCCTACAAATATGCGCCGTGAAATCATCTGATCAAAAACCTCGGAACTCTGTCGCAACTAAACCGCAGGCCGGGACGCCGCTCAACCCTTTCAGCGGTCACAAAAACCCCATATGCGGGGATCATGAAATCCGACACGCTCCGCGCGCTTCCCCTGATGTTGGTCGCGATGGCCCTGATCCCGATGGGAGACAGCGCCGGAAAACTGCTAACCACGACCTACGGGGCCGAACCGGTCTTCGTAGCCTGGAGTCGGTTTGCGCTCGGCGCGGTCATCCTCGCGCCCTTCGTTCTGCATCTCACCCCGCCGCGCCTGTTTCTGGATTGGCGGATTTGGCTGCGTGCTTTGCTGGTCGTGGCCGGGATCACCTCAATCCTGACCGCGCTTAAGACCGAACCGATCGCCAATGTCTTCGGCGCGTTCTTCGTCGGTCCGATCATCAGCTATTTTCTGTCCGCGTGGCTTCTGGCCGAGCCGATCTCGCGCGGTCGAACCACCTTGCTTTTGGTGGGGTTCATCGGTGTGCTTTTGGTCGTCAAACCCGGCTTCGGCATGACCCCGGGACTTGGCTTCGCGGTCTTGGCGGGGCTTTGTTATGGGGCCTTCCTCACTGCGTCACGCTGGCTGGCAACAGCGGCGCGGCCCCGGGCGCTTCTTTTCTCTCAGTTGATGATCGGCGCGCTGGTTCTGGCCCCATTCGGCCTGACGGCCCTACCTGCGTTCAGCGCGCCTGTCGCGGCCTATACAACGGTTTCGGCGCTTGGCTCCATGCTTGGAAACCTGCTGTTGGTCATCGCACTTCGGTTGGCACCGGCTTCCGCGATGGCGCCCTTTGTCTACACCCAACTCGTGGCGGCGACGTTCCTCGGTTGGCTCATCTTCAGTGATTTCCCAGACATGCTCGCCCTCACTGGGCTGGCTCTGCTGTTGATCTCCGGCCTGGCATCTTTGGCACTGCCCGCTGGCAAATCGCGTTAACGCACCCAATCACCACGCGCGCGGATCTCACTCGACGACAGATCCACCATCGGCACGTTGAGAAAACACCAGGCCGGCGGTTCGGACCAGGCCAGACCGGGCGCGGCGGAGGCAGGCAGTTTATACCGGCGAAACACCTGGGCCGCCTTTGACGTGCGGGCCGAGATACGCTGCCCGGGGCGCGCCATGACACCGACAGGCACATTGTGCATAATCCACTCCCACCGCTGCCAATGATGGAAACTGGCGAGGTTATCGGCCCCCATCAGCCAGACGAACCGCACGCCTGGATACGCCGCAAACAGCCGCTCCATCGTCTCGGCAGTGTACCGCGTGCCAAGCTGTGCCTCGAGGTCGGTCACCTCAACCCGCGGATGCTGCACCAGTTTCCGCGCGGCCGCCATTCGGCGTTCCAGACGCGCCGGCCCTTCGGCTTTGAGGGGATTTCCAGGGGAAACCAGCCACCAAACGCGGTCCAAACCGAACCGTTTCAACGCCTCGCGGCTCACATGCACATGGCCCGCATGTGGCGGATCGAAGGACCCCCGAACAGGCCAATGGCCTGGCCTTCGACAGCATGAGGCAACGAATATCGCATGAGTTCCCCTTGGACACGACGGCTTTGATGGGTTGTCGGTGGGGGGCTGTCAATCCATCCCCTCCCTGGTTTGGTGCTGGGACGTAACTGAATCTGAGCAAATCGTATGGCACCGACCCGCCGTATCGTCGCGTCGAGGTGATCGGGCCATTCGCTGCCTAAACCGCAGATATGAAACCCAATGCTGGCTGCCTGAACCGCGATCGCGTGACGTCCAATCAGTCTCTTTGCCAGCCTTGGAGTCACATCCGCCGACCAAGAACATCGCAGCAGGTGGCCGACGACTGCGCCCGGTCGAAAACCCCGTCCCACAACGCGCAATACCTTCTGCGGGCCTTAACTCGCAAAAATGGGGCCGACCCTCTCGGCTCGGCCCCAATCGCTCATCGTTTCAGAGTTAGAACAACTTATATGGGTTGATCTGCGGCGGATCCGTGGTTCGCGTCCTCCGGGTCTGTGGCAACAACCCGACATCGGCCCGCAAGTAATCGGGGACATCGGCAGATCGAGACACATCTGTTTTGGCAGTCTTGGAACGGCCAAACAGGCTCCCCAAAGCGCGCAGCAAACTGCCAAAGCTCCGCCGTCTGAATCTGATCATTTGAGGGGTCATTTCGTGCTCTCCATTTGATTGATGGAAAGCCGCCACATGAACGGAAGACATGAAAAAAGGCCGCGTCATGGGCGGCCTTCGAACAGAACTGCTGTCGCGCCGCGTCTACGGGGTCTGGCCGCGAAGGCCTCGTACCTGTGCGATGGAGCAGTTCATTGGATTTCCTCTCAGAGGGGTTCAAGTGAGGTTGTCCTAGCCAGCCAATTGCGGAGTCGCAACATCGAACTTCGACTCTGGTTCAGATCGGCGGAAAACCGTTGCCCAAACGCACAGAGCAAAATCGGCACCCGATGATTGCCCATCGCCCGCGCCCCCATTAAGTAACGGAAAACCCAGATTTCCGACGGAGCATCCCCGCATGGCCAGCTATCAATATGTCTATCACATGGACGGCGTCTCCAAGACCTATCCAGGCGGCAAGAAATGCTTTGAAAACATCCGGTTGAGCTTTTTGCCCGGCGTGAAAATCGGCGTTGTCGGGGTCAATGGCGCGGGTAAATCCACGCTTATGAAGATCATGGCCGGCCTGGATAAAGACTTCTCGGGCGAGGCCTGGGCCGCCGAGGGCGCGAAAGTCGGGTACCTGCCACAGGAACCGCAACTCGACGAAACCCTTTCGGTCCGCGACAATGTGATGCTCGGCGTTGCCGAGAAAAAGGCCAAGCTCGACCGGTTCAACGAACTCGCGATGAACTATTCCGACGAGACCGCCGACGAGATGGCGCAACTGCAAGATGAGATCGACAGCAACAATCTCTGGGATCTCGACAGCCAGATCGATGTCGCGATGGAGGCGCTGCGCTGCCCGCCCGATGAGGCGATGCCGGAGCACCTCTCGGGCGGAGAACGCCGCCGCGTGGCGCTCTGCAAGCTGCTCCTCGAAGCGCCCGATATGCTGCTCCTCGACGAACCAACCAACCATCTGGACGCGGAGACCATCGCTTGGCTGCAACAGCACCTGATCGATTACAAAGGCACGATCCTGATCGTCACCCATGACCGCTATTTCCTCGATGACATCACCGGTTGGATTCTGGAGCTCGACCGTGGGCGGGGCATTCCCTACGAAGGCAATTACTCCGCCTGGCTGGAGCAGAAGGCCAAACGGCTGGCGCAAGAGGCCCGCGAAGACAAATCGCGGCAGAAGACCTTGGAGCGGGAACTCGAATGGATCCGCCAGGGTGCCAAGGCCCGTCAGGCAAAACAGAAGGCCAGGATCAACGCCTATAACGACCTCGCCAGCCAATCCGAGCGCGAGAAACTCAGCCGGGCGCAGATCATCATCCCGAATGGGCCACGTCTTGGCGGCAAAGTCATTGAGGTTGATGGGCTGGCCAAGCACTACGGTGACAAACAACTGATCGAAGACCTGAGCTTCGCACTGCCCCCGGCGGGATCGTCGGCGTCATCGGGCCGAACGGTGCCGGTAAATCCACGCTCTTCCGCATGCTGACGGGGCAGGAAGCTCCTGACGCGGGCACGCTCGAATACGGCGACACGGTGGATCTCGCTTATGTCGATCAGTCCCGCGATGCGCTGTCCGGTGACGCAACCGTCTGGGAAGAAATCTCCGGCGGGGCCGAGATCATCGAATTGGGCGACGCACAGATGAACTCCCGAGCCTATTGCTCGGCTTTCAACTTCAAGGGCGGGGATCAGCAGAAGAAAGTCGGGATGCTCTCGGGCGGCGAACGCAACCGTGTGCATATGGCGAAGCTCCTGCGCTCGGGTGGCAATGTGCTCCTCCTCGACGAGCCGACCAACGACCTCGATGTCGAAACCCTCCGCGCGCTAGAAGACGCCTTGGTCGATTTCGCCGGTTGCGCCGTGGTCATCTCCCACGACCGCTTCTTCCTTGACCGGATTTGCACCCATATCCTGGCTTTCGAAGGCGAGGCCCATGTGGAATGGTTCGAGGGCGATTTTTCCGCCTATGAAGAAGATAAGAAACGTCGCCTCGGACCGGATGCGCTAGAACCGAAACGGGTGAAGTATAAGAAATTTGCGCGGTAAGAGGTCGACTGGAAGGTAGATCTTTCCGTCTATCTGGTCCATTCGTCCAGAGGCTAGATATGGCCTCCTAACTCGACCGTTCTTTGCAGGCAACCTTGCGCGACTGCATTTTTAGGTGATTACACTTGGTGCACCTCAACGCGTAGGCATTGGTCAGCTCGGGCGCAGGGGAGCGACTTACTTCTCCGCACCCCTCGATATTCGAGAGCCCGATGGTCGGCAGCGATCTCGGGCAACCACCCTATGGCACGGCTTCGGGTCATACCTGGCCCAGCACGCGCAACCAACTGCAGGCCAGACCTGCGGTCGTGCACAGACGGGCACGATTGCTCACATCGACGCCAGATTGGCGTAACATACCTGCCCTGGCGCCGGTTCCGCCCCATGTCTGATCCATGAAAGGAGCCATCCAATGACCCGCCGCAAACCGATGCCACCAAGCCAGCCCACTGCGCCGCGACCGGCGCCCACGCCCTTCCGCTTCACCGATTGGGCGGCTATATGATCGGCCCTATGACCCACCCGTTTCTCCGGTCCGCCATCGCCGCACTCATCGCTGGTCTGTCGGTGCCGCTTGCCGCGCATCTGGGCTTGACCCGAGCCATGGGCGCGCACCCTTGGTGGGACACGCAGATCGCCTGGATCGGGTTGGCCTTGGGCTTGCTTCTTTCGGTGCTCGCGAGCCGACTTCCGGCGCGTTTCGCCATCCCTGGGTTGGCGTTGGCCACCGGGCTGGCGCTTTGGCTGGCGATGACTGGACAAGCCCGGTTCGCGGCCTCCTTTGCCAGTGATGAGGTCGCCGGGCGGCTCTGGTATTTCGGTTGGATCGCGGTGGCCACATGCGCGGTCGCGCTCTTGGCTTTATCAGCCATGACCATCATCCGGCGGTGAGTTTTGGTCAGCAAGAGATCGCCAAGCCGGGGCGAATTTTCTTGCTTTGTGACCAAATGCGCCCCATATGCGCCCTGCGACCGTTACCGCAATTCGACCCGCTGTTTCCCCACCATAGGCGCACGACTCGACCTGCTACTGACTGACGCCGTCGCTGCCGCACCACGCGGGCAGTTGATTTTAAAGGAGAAAAGCGGATGGCCAATGGCACCGTAAAATGGTTTAACGCAACTAAAGGCTTCGGCTTCATCGAGCCCGAAGGTGGTTCGCGCGACGTGTTCGTGCACATCTCGGCCGTTGAGCGCGCCGGTCTGACCGGTCTGAACGATGGTCAGAAAGTGACCTTCGACGTCGAAGCTGGCCGTGATGGCCGCGAAAGCGCGACCAACCTGGCCCTGGCATAAGCGACAGGTTTTTGCCGTTTCTGGCAAGTTGAGAGTTTCGAACGGGCGCGCCATATGGCTGCGCCCGTTTTTCTTTGCCCGTTGCAGCTCTGGCTGGGCAAATGACTGGCAAAATCAGACATAGCCGCTATCGTTTAAGCATTGTCTTATCTACTGGAGATTCCCCGATGCGATTGATCCTGGCTTGCGTTGTCACATTGATGACCGCCCCCTTTGCCCAGGCCCAAAGCGCCGAAGAGACGGAATTTATCACCGCGCTCTATATGAATATGAACCCCCTCTCGATCGAGTTTAATCGCGAGGTCTGCGGCTATGTGGTGCGCCGCCCATCCGGGGAACTCGACAGCACCAAGGTCAGCTGGGGCACCAATGCCTCTTGCGCCTCCTTGCCGGTCCCACCGGGCGTCGAGGTGATCTCCTCCTGGCACACACATGCGGCCTGGGGCGAGGGGTATGATGGGGAGGTCCCCTCCACAGTCGATGTTGAGGGGGATATGCGCCAAGGCGTCAATGGTTGGGTCTCAACCCCGGGCGGGCGGCTCTGGTTTGTGAATGGTCAGACCGGCAGTATGCATCAAGTCTGTGGCCGGGATTGCCTGCCATCAGACCCGAATTTCTTCCCCGAAGAGCATGGGCCGGTGGCCAAGAGCTATACCCTTGAAAGCCTCCGCGCGCGCTTTGGTCAACGGTGATACCTCCAAAACACCCTGCGACACCTCGGTGGAGAGCTGACTGAAGATATTCGGCTGATCTCGCGCAGCTTTCTACCGTCTGACCTGAGTTGCGCAATGACCGCCTCTGTCGTCCGGCGCACAGGGGCTTGTTTTGCAACAGGCAAACGGGCGGGTGACCGCTTGTCGGAATGGGCGGACGTCGGTCTTTCGCGGAGATGCGACCCAGGTTCCAAACCTCTTTTACCGAACTTGGCTCTCAGCGCTCGATATCTGGTCACCCGCATCGACAAGCGCCTGATTGAGGCGGGCGCATTCGCTGTCATAGAAGTCCTGATCGCTTTCGCCGTTGTGCGGTCCTCGCGACAGGCTGCGGGCCAGCTCAAAGAAGCCTTTGCCGGGCAAGCTGCCTTGTCCGCGGCTGACGGCGCGCGCAGCGATGAAAGGCCGATCTGCCGCCGCGTCCTCCCGCATCGTGGTCTCAAGCGCGCGCGTGATCTTGCGGACGGAGCCCGGTGCCCAAAGCCCAAGCGCGCGCGCCAGCGCCCCGTAAGTGACCGGTGCCTGGTTCGGAGCGCGCGCCACAAGATAGGCCCGCACCCGGTCGGCAAGCTCACGCTCCCGGTTCACGGCGGCCCCGGCTTCGCGCGGCGGCGGGATTTCTCGCGCCGTTCCATCGCTTAAGACCTCCGCCGCCCAAGCACGGGTGGTCGTGCGCATAATGACTCGCGTCTTACCCGCATCCGCGCCTTCGCCGCGTTCGGTCACACCAGTAACATCGCCAAGCTGCAGACCCAGGCGCAATGCATCTTCTGTCAGGCCAAGCTTCGGTGCAAGATACGCCGGGTCAACGATGATATGCCCATCGTCCCAATCGATCACACCCTCCGGAACGGGCCGGTTCAGCACCGGCGACGGCCCATCGTCGCGCGCATAGAACGGATTGCTGCCCGCGGCATGATCCGTCACATCCACGATCTCGCGGATCTGCGGCAGGGCGGCGCGCAGCATCCGTTCGACGCCTTCGCGCAGCGTGGCGGACGAGGCTGCACACCCCTGGCAACCGCCGGACATGCGCAGATAAACCGCGCCGCTTTCAACACGATCCGCCGAGATTTGCCCGCCATGGGCGGCGACGGCGGGATTGACCTGGCGGTCGAGCAAATCCTCAACCTCTCGGAACAGCACCGCATCTGGGTCAGCGTCGTCCGGGGCGTCTTCCCAGAGGAGCGGGGCCTCAGTCTCGTCAAGCACATGGCGGATGACGGCGGCGATGGCAGGCTTCAGCTTGTCCCAATCGGCGGCTTCGGTCTTCTTTGCCCAGATCGTTGCCCCTGTCACTTCGATCCGCCGCACGCCAGGGATCGCGAAAAGTGCCCGCGCCAGCAGCGGGCCGTCCGGCGCATCAAAACGGAGCGGGCTGCCGGATTGCAGAGGCGCATCCAGAACAAAGCCCATGGCGTTTTCATCGCTTGCCGAGCTTTGGGCCCGGATGCGCCGCCGCGTTGTCGGGTCAGACATCTTCAAGCTCCGTCCCATGCATCGCGCGGAGTGCCTTGAATGTGTAGATGCCAGTGTCGTGCCCGTCGGTGAAAGACAGGCCCAGCGCATAATTCCCGATGCTCCAAATCCGCGTGATCCGCGTGTCGAGCGGCACCGTATCGGGGTCAAGCAGACGCGCACTCGTCATCTCGTCGCGACATTGGGCGCAGGTACAGGCCAGGCGTAGATCGCGTTGGGCGAGGCGCTGTTCAAATCCATCGGCCCAACGCAGCGTCAGGCCGCCATCGTCATGGTCCAATGCCGCCAGCTTGTCCGGCGCACCCCCTGTGACGGGCACCGCTGGCATCGGCTTGCCAGCGCCATCGGCGATGGACCACGCAAAGGGCGTCGCAATGCCCCCTGTGCTATCACCGGTTTGTGCCAATGCCGCCGCGACTTGGCAATAAGCCGTGGCCGCCGGGCTGCCTGGAGCCGCCTTGACCAGAGGGGTGCCATCGTCGCCGCAATCCACGACATTGGGATCAAGCGGAACCTTGCCCAGAAACGCCACACCCAACTCCTGCGCGATGGCTTCTCCGCCACCTTGGTGGAAGATATGCGTCACCGTTCCGCAGGACGGGCAGGTAAACCCGCTCATATTCTCGATCACGCCCAGGATCGGCACATTCACCTGTTCCATCATCCGCAACCCGCGCCGGGCGATTTTGAGGCTCACATCTTGCGGCGTGCTGACCACGACTGCACCGGCGAGCGGAAACGCCTGCGCCAGCGTCAGTTGAATGTCACCGGTGCCTGGCGGAAGGTCCAAAAGGAGCACATCAAGCTGTCCCCAATCGACCTGCTTGACGAACATCTGCAGATATTTGGTGACCATCGGGCCGCGCAGGATCGCGGGCTTGTCATCATCGGTCAGCATCCCCATGGAGATGACCTTCACGCCATGCGCCTCGGCCGGGATCACCATTTGCTGCGGCGTCATGGCGGGCTTGGTACCCGGAATGCCCAGCATACCTGGGATCGACGGGCCATAGATATCGGCATCCACCACGCCAACGGACAGGCCTGCCTCGGCCATCGCGACGGCGATATTGGCCGTGACCGTCGATTTGCCGACTCCGCCCTTGCCGCTGCTGATGGCGATCATGCGGGGTCCCGCGGTTTGCTCAGGCCCGGTCATCCCGTTCTCCTTCCGTCTTCAATGTCTGGCTTGGTCCGCGATAACTCGCGCACAGCTTGTCGATTTCCTCGGTGGCAAGCTCCGCCGAAATGCAGGCGCAATAAGCCGTGCCCCCGTCCGATGAGAAATGGCTGCAATCGTCGCAGGTGCCGAAAGACGGAACCTCCCTCAGGCTGGCAAGCGTCGTCGCCAGTCGCGACAATGTTTCCAAGAAACGGTCGCGCTCTTTGGCGCCGAGCTCATCAATCACACCCATCAGATCGCGCAGCGGATCTTGCATCAGCATCCCCTGCCCGACCTCTGTCAGGTCGAAGCACACGCTCCGCCCATCTCGGTCTGAGCGCCGCCGGGCAATCAGGCCCCGGCTTTCCAGCGATTTGATGATCTGCGAGGCCGTCCCCCGCGTCGTCGCCTGGAAACTGGCGAAGTTTGATGGCGTCCGCGTGTTGCTGTTGGCCCGCGCAAAGAACCGCAAGCAGGTCCACTGCGCCGCCGTCAACTCCGAGCGTCCGTCCTCACTGCGCGCAGCGCGGCCCACATGGACCAGCAATTCAGCGATTCGATCCGGCGTCTGGTGTTCATTGATCATAGTCAACTGGTATCGAATCGAAATCACTTTGACAACACCGGGCCGATCTGATTAGTTTCGCTTCGATACTAAATGAGTCCGAGCTTATGAACAAACCTGTCCCCAATTTCGGCCGCCACGCGCGCCGCAGGCGCAGTGCCGACATGCTCTCCGCGGAGGAGGAACGTCATCTGGTTCGCGCCTGGCAGGACCGCGGCGACCGGCGCGCCCGCGACAAGCTGATCCATGCCTTTGCCCCCTTGGCCGCGTCGATTGCGAAACGCTTCATGCGAGGGTCTGGACAGGCTGACCCGGATTTGATCCAGCAAGCGAATATCGGGCTGATGAAGGCCGCCGACCGGTTCGATGTCGATCGCGAAAATCGCTTTGCCAGCTATGCAATCTGGTGGATACGCGCCGAGATTCAGGATTATGCACGCGCCAATAAGTCGATCGTCAAGCGGCCCAACTCCGCGCAAACCCGCAAGGCAGCGGCGCAAATCGCGGCTCTTGAGGCTGAGATGGCGACCGGGCTGCGGATTAGCCGTGCGGAGGCCGACAAACGGCTCGCCGAGGCGCTCGGCATAGATATCGAACGGGTTGCTGAGTTGCGTGCGCAAATCAGCGGTCGCGATCATTCCCTGAACGCACCCGCCCTTGGCGATGATGGGGAAGATCGTATCGCGCTCCTGGTTGATCCGGACAGTCTCGAGGATCCCGCGCCCCTGCGAAAGCTCGAAGCGACAGCACTGCGCCGGGCGCTTGTCGATGCCTTATCCGGCTTGCCTGACCGGGAACGCGATATCGTCGTCGCGACCCAACTCCATGACCCACCCGCGACGCTTGAATGTCTCGGTGCGCAATACGGCGTCTCGAGGGAACGGATTCGACAGCTCCGCGAGCGCGGTTTCGAGCGCCTGCGAGAGAGTATGTACCTGCGGAATTTCGGGCCAGAGTATTTCACCTGAACGACCGTTGGCCGAATAGCGGTTATCTTGCGGTGTCCCTACCGTTGCGCAATCATTGGGCCGCCATAATGCAAACAACCGATGTCGCAGTGAGCTCAAACGACGCCTAAGACGGAATCGAGACCGTCCAGATCATCCGCGGTGCTGCTGGTCGGTGCGGCACCCAAACAGTGTTGCGGCGTTTAGGCTGGCCCCATGTGCAGGCGTCTACAGGTTTTCACTTGGCAAATCCGCCTTAATCAATCTCCCGCCCCTTTTTCCGACGAGAGACCGTTTAGCCTCAAAACAGGCGCCAACCGAACGCCCTACCTGTGCCTCGACGAACTCAAACGGACCGCATCCTACTCGGCCGCGTCGAGATACTCCTCCAGCGGCGGGCAGGTGCAGATAAGATGCCGGTCGCCATGCACATTGTCGACCCGATTGACCGGTGGCCAATACTTGTCGACCCGGAAAGCCCCCGCCGGGAAGCAGCCCTGCTCGCGGCTATAGGCCCGGTTCCACTCGCCCACCAAATCCTCCACCGTGTGCGGGGCGTGATGCAGCGGGCTGTCCTCGGCCGCAATTGTGCCCGCCTCGACATCGGCAATCTCTGCCCGAATGGACATCATCGCATCGCAGAACCGGTCGATCTCGGCTTTGGTTTCGCTTTCGGTCGGCTCGACCATCAACGTGCCCGCCACGGGCCAGCTCATCGTTGGCGCATGAAAACCATTATCGATCAAGCGCTTGGCGATATCATCGACAGTCACGCCCGCCTCCGCAAAGGGTCGTGTGTCGAGGATACACTCATGGGCCACGCGCCCTTGGCTGCCGGTGAAGAGCACCGGAAAGCCCTCTTTCAACCGCGCCGCGATATAGTTCGCGTTCAGGATTGCGACCTTGGTCGCTTGGGTCAGCCCCTCGCCGCCCATCAACAGGCAATAGGCATAGGAGATCGGCAGGATCGAGGCCGAGCCATAAGGCGCAGCGCTAACCGGCCCTTCCAGCCCGCCGGTTTCGGGATGCCCCGGCAGATGCGGTGCCAGATGCGCTTTGACCCCAATCGGCCCCATGCCGGGCCCGCCGCCACCATGGGGGATGCAAAAGGTCTTGTGCAGGTTCAAATGGCTCACATCGGACCCGATATCGCCCGGTTTCGAGAGCCCCACCATGGCGTTGAGATTGGCCCCGTCCATATAGACCTGCCCGCCAAAGTCATGGGTGATGTTACAGACCTCCCGCACGGTCTCTTCAAACACGCCATGGGTCGACGGGTAGGTGATCATGCAAGCCGCGAGCTTGTCGCCCGCCGCCGCCGCCTTGGCGCGGAAATCATCCAGATCGATATCGCCATTCTCGGCGGCTGCCACGACGACCACCTTCATCCCCGCCATCTGCGCCGAGGCCGGGTTGGTGCCATGCGCCGAAACCGGGATCAGGCAGATATCGCGATCCTCATCGCCATTGGCCCGGTGATAGGCGGCAATGGTCAAAAGCCCGGCATATTCGCCCTGCGCGCCGGAATTGGGCTGCATCGACATCGCGTCATAGCCGGTGATGTCGCAGAGCTTGGCCGACAGGTCCTCTAGCATCTCTGCGTATCCTTCGGCCTGGTCGGCAGGCGCAAACGGGTGTATCGCGCCAAACTCCGGCCAGGTGATCGGCATCATCTCGACTGCTGCGTTCAGCTTCATCGTGCAGGAGCCGAGCGGGATCATCGCGCGGTCAAGCGCCAAATCCCGGTCCGAGAGGCGGCGCATGTAACGCATCATCTCGGATTCCGCCCGGTTCATATGGAAGATCGGGTGGGTCAGATAATCCGACCCGCGCAGCAGGTCATCAGGGATCGCCGGCAGTGTCTGCGGCCCCGCCAAAAGCACACCAAAGGCCCGGCAAACGGCGGCCAGGTGCTCTTCGGTCGTCGTTTCATCAACCGAAATGCCAATCTTGTCATTGCCCACATCGCGCAGGTTGATCCCCGCGCCACAGCCGCGGCCATGATCCGGCTCTGCTTTTTACCAACGGGCACCGTAAAGGTATCAAAAAACGCCTCTTCTTCGGGCGCAAACCCGCCCGCCTGCAAACTTGCCGCCAAACGCACGGTGTTCAGATGCACCCGCTGCGCAATCGCTTTCAGACCCTGCGGCCCATGGAACACCGCATAGAAGGACGCCATCACGGCCAGCAATGCTTGCGCCGTGCAGACATTCGAGGTCGCCTTTTCGCGGCGGATATGCTGCTCCCGCGTTTGCAGGGCCAGCCGGTAAGCCTTGCCGCCGCGCGCATCGATGGAGACACCGACCAAACGTCCCGGGATCGCGCGTTTATAGGCTTCGCGGCAGGCGAGAAACGCCGCATGCGGCCCGCCATAGCCAAGCGGCACGCCAAAACGCTGCGCTGACCCGACGGCGATATCCGCGCCCATCGCGCCAGGTTCTTTTATAAGAGTGAGCGCCAAGAGATCAGTGCAAACAATGCCAATCGCCTTCGCCTCATGCAGCGCGGCGATCTGCGCCGAGGGGTCCGAAAGCCCGCCATAGGTGCCGGGATATTGGAACACGGCACCGAAAACGGCCGTGGCATCCAGATTGGCCGGATCATCGACAATCACATCAATACCCAGAGGCTCGGCCCGGGTCTGGATCACCGCGATATTCTGCGGATGGCAATTCTCGTCCACGAAGAAAGCCGTGGCCTTCGACTTCGCCACCCGCTGCGCCATCACCATCGCCTCGGCGCAGGCCGTGGATTCATCAAGCAAAGACGCGTTGGCCACCTCCAACCCGGTCAGATCGGCGACCATTGTCTGGAAGTTCAACAGCGCCTCAAGCCGTCCTTGCGCGATCTCGGGCTGATACGGCGTATAGGCCGTGTACCAGGCCGGGTTTTCCAACACATTCCGTTGGATCGCTGGCGGAGTATGGGTGTTGTAATAGCCCTGCCCGATCATGCTGGTCATGACCTTGTTCTGACCCGCAATCGCCCGCATATGGCCGATCAACTCGGCTTCTGACAGCGCGGGCCAATCCAGCGCATCGGCCTGTCGGATCGCCGCTGGAACGGTTTGATCAATCAACTCATCCAAGCTGCCCGCGCCCACCGCTTGCAACATCTCGACCATCTCGGTCGGCGACGGGCCGATATGGCGGCGGTTTCCGAAATCGGTCGGGTCGTAATCGGTGGGCGTCCAGGTCATATCCGGGCTCTCCAGGTCTGCGGCGCAAGGCCAGTGTTCGGAACGGTCACAAGGATCGCCGAGCCCTCACGAAGGCTTGGCGATGCACAAATCCGTCAGTCTCCGATGAAGTCCTTATAGGCGGCTTCATCCATCATCTCGTCCATGGCGCTCATATCGGCGATCTTCATTTTGAAGAACCAGGCATCGCCGGTCGGGTCTTCATTGACCATGCCCGGATTGTCCGCGAGCGGACCATTAACCTCAACGATCTCGCCGTCGAGCGGGGCCAGGATGTCGGACGCGGCCTTCACGCTCTCGATCACGACAACCTCGTCATCTTTGGCCACCTCAGTACCCTCTTCGGGCAGTTCCACGAACACCACATCGCCCAATTGCGTCGCGGCATGTTCCGTGATGCCCACAACCACGACATCGCCGTCGACGCGCAGCCATTCATGCTCTTCTGTGTATTTCATCTGTCGTCTCCCTCGCTCAACGTTTGTAGCTTTGCTTATAAAATGGTGTGGCGGTTTGGATGGCGGGCAAGCGCTTGCCGCGCACTTCGCCATAGATCACAGCATCGGATGAGGTGGCGCTGTCGATCAAGCCCATTGCGATCGGGCCACCCACCGACGGGCCAAAGCCGCCCGATGTGATGACGCCGATCTCTGTGCCACCTTCCGCGCTGTCAAATAGCGGCACGCCAGCCCGCATCGGCGCGCGACCTTCTGGGCGCAGCCCGACGCGCTTGCGCGGCGCGCCATCGGCCATCTCCGTCAAAATCCGGTCCGCGCCGGGGAACCCGCCTGCGCGCGCGCCATCCGCCCGGCGCACTTTCGAGATCGCCCAGCCAAGCCGCGCTTCGATCGGCGTGATCTCCGCGCTTAGGTCTTGGCCATAAAGCGGCAGCCCGGCTTCCAATCGCAAGCTATCGCGTGCGCCGAGACCAATCGGCGCAACCTCATCCATCTCCAGCAGCGCCCGGGCGAAAGCGTCAGCTTGGCCTCCGGCACCGAGATTTCAAACCCGTCCTCGCCCGTATAGCCGGACCGTGACAGCCAAAGCTCCGCACCTTGCCAATCCATCTGCGCCACATCCATGAACCGCATCTCGGCCGCCTCTGGCAACACCCGCGACAAGGCGGCTTCGGTCATAGGGCCTTGCAACGCCAAAAGCGCTCGGCCCTCCACCGGCTGCACACCCGAAAGATGCGCCGCAAGATGCTCGATATCGGCATCCTTACACGCGGCATTCACCACCAGAAACAGGTCCTCCGCACGGCGGGCGATCATCAGATCGTCAAGCACCCCACCTGCGTCATTGGTGAACAGCCCGTACCGCTGACGTCCGGGCGCCAAGTCGATCACATCGACCGGCACCAAAGCTTCAAGCGCCGCGTCCTGATCCAGCGGTAAGAGCACCTGCCCCATATGGCTGACATCGAAGAGCCCCGCCTTCTCCCGGCACCATAAATGCTCGGCCATCACACCGGCGGCGTATTGCACGGGCATATCATAGCCCGCAAACGGCACGAATTTGCCGCCCAATTCGGCGTGCAGATCATGTAATGTCAGGCGCTTCAACTCGGCCATGTTCCCCCCGGTCACCGGGGCGCGGCCCGGCATCGTATCACCCGCGCCTCATGCGCGCGTCTCGATGCCCCCTCTGTCCTTTCGCCTGAGATCGTTATCCCTTCGGCGGACGCGGTCCCCGCGCCTCTCTCCAGAGTTCTATTGCTCAAACAGGTCCCTGTTGCCTGAGAGTTTACCGGGGCGGTTGCTCCTTCGGCACCGGCGCATGCGCCAGCTTCTCCCTGCCTGAACTGCGCCCAAAATACCCAGATTTTTGATTCCGGCAAGAGGCTTGCATGCAGCCGTATGCCGGCTCAAAACTAAGACCCATGTCCGACCCCTTCTTTTTTGGCTATGGCAGCCTGGTCAATCGCGCCACCCATGCCTATCCGCGCGCGACCAAAGCGCGAGTATCGGGCTGGGGGCGAGCTTGGCGCGGCACGCGACTGAGACGCGTGGCGTATCTAACGGCGGTCGAGATGCCGGGGGCCGAGATCGACGGGCTGATCGCGGCGGTGCCTGGCGCAGACTGGGCCGCGCTCGATGCGCGCGAACGGGCTTATGCCCGCCATCAGGTGGCAGAGATCAGCCATGACCACGAAGACAGCGTCGCAGTGCAGATCTACAAAGTTGAGCCACACCACGAAGCCGATGGGGAAGATCACCCGATCCTGCTCAGCTATCTCGATACGGTGGTTCAGGGCTATCTGCGGGAGTTCGGCACAAGTGGCGCCGCGCAGTTCTTTCAGACAACCATTGGCTGGGACTTGTCGATCTTGAATGATCGCGCCACCCCGATCTACCCACGTGCACAACCGCTTGAGGCCGATGAACGGCGCTTCGTCGATGATCAGCTTGAGAGCCTATCGACGGTGGTGAAACAGCTGTAGCTGCCGCGCCTGACGCTGGAAGACCCCGGGCGCGGCCACCGCCTCTTGTTTGCCGATCACCCGAAGTGCCAGCCAGAGCGAGATCAGCCCAAAGATCAGCCCGCCAACCGCTTGGCCAATCAAGACGCCCGCCGCGCCAAACCAGGACGCGAAAAGGATTACCAGAGGGATCGTGCCCAATGTGTGGCGACCCCAATTGATCCAGGTTGAATAATAGGGATGGCCAAGATTGTTGAACGCCGCGTTCGAGACAAAGATCATCCCGTTGAAGAAGAACGCGAGCGCCAGCGGGCCGCAGAACAGGAACACCAGATCGCGGGTGATGCCAGACGCTTGGAACAAATCCGCAATCGGCCCGCGTATCGCGAACAGAACGGCCGTGACCAAGATCACCACCAGCGCCGTAAACACCATGCCGTCGCGATAAGCGCGCCGGACACGGGCATAATCCTTGGCCCCGTAATTCTGACCGATGATCGGTCCGATGGCCCCCGAGAGCGCGAAGATCACCCCGAAGGCGACTGGCGTCAGGCGCGCGACAATCGCCATACCGGCAACCGCCTCCTCGCCGTAGCTTGCCATGGAACGGGTGACATAGGCCTGCCCGATAGGCGTCGCGAGTTGGGTCAGGATCGCAGGAAAGGCCAAGGTCACAACCGGGCTCAAATCAAGCCGCATCTCAGGCAAGTTTGGGCGGCCAAAGCCGCCGTAATAGCGCATGATGGGGATCAACGCCGTGGCCGCAATGGTCAGCCGTGCGGCGACGGAGGCCAAGGCTGCCCCGGTCAGTTCCAAATCCAAGCCGAAGATCAAAATCGGGTCCAAAACCGCATTGACCAGCCCGCCCCAGATCGTCGCCATCATCGCCCGACGGGCATCGCCATGGGCGCGCAAGATCGCACCACCGACCATGCCGACCAAGAGGAAGGGCAGCGATGGGATAATGATCTGCAAATAGTCGACAGCAAGCTCCTGCGTCTCGCCGCTCGCGCCAACCAGGGCCGTCAGACCGGCCAGGTTCGTCCAGACGACGGCGCTGAAAATCGCGCCGAACACCACGCCGAAAATCAACGTGTTGGTGGCCCGCCGCTGCGCCAGCGCCTCATCGCCTTCGCCCAAGGCCCGCGCCACCAAAGCGCCACCAGCGATCGCCATCCCGATCCCGAAGGAGGTGGTGAAGAACAGAATTGCGCCCGCATAGCCCACGGCAGCGGCCAGTTCCGCCTTGCCCAGCATCGAGATGAAAATCATGTCGACAAAATCGACCAGGAACACCGCCATCAACCCGATTGTCGCAGTGAGCGACATCACCGAGATGTGCCGGAACAGATTTCCGCTCAGGAATTTCGCCTGTGCTTGTGCCATCGCGCGTCCCTTCGCCCTAGCCGTGGCATGGATGACGCGCGCGGGCCAGAGATTTTAATGCCTCCGGCGGGGATATTTTTGAAGCAGAGAAGTCCGCTCTGCGTTTAGAGACTGGGTTTTTTCTGCAAGAGCGGCATTACATCGGCCATCTCGGGGCCCCGTTCCAGACCGGTCACCGCCTTGCGGAGGGGCATGAACAATCCCTTGCCTTTGCGTCCCGTCGCCTCTTTCACCGCGCTGGTCCAGTCGGCCCAGGTGGTCTCCGAATAGGGTGGCTCCGGCAGCATCTCGAAGGCTTGCGCCACGAAATCGTGGTCGTCCGCGTCCACCAAAGGCGTGGCCCCATCGCGGAACAGCGCCCACCACCCCGCCAGATCGGCGCGTGTCGTGATGTTGGCTCGTGCGACGGTCCAAAACGGCTCGGCCAGATCAGCAGGCACGCCGAGGGCCGCGACATCTTTGGCCACGGCAGACAAGGGCTGACCATGCAAATAGCGCCCGGTCAGTGGGTAAAGGTCTTCAACGTCGAATTTCGTCGGGGCCGCGCCGAAATGATCCAAATCGAACCCGTCCGCCAGCTCATCGAGCGAGCCGGCCAGTTCCACCGGCTGCGACGATCCGATCCGCGCCATGTGTGACAGGAGTGCCATCGGCTCCACCCCGCTTGCGCGCAAATCGCGCAAGGCCAGCGTGCCGAGACGTTTCGACAGCGCCTCCCCTTGCGGCCCGGTCAGAAGCGAGTGATGCGCGAAGCTCGGCACGGTGCCGCCCAAAGCTTCGATGATTTGAATTTGGGTTGCCGTGTTGGTCACATGGTCAGAGCCGCGGACCACATGGGTGATCCCCATCTCGGTATCATCAACGACGGAGGCAAGCGTATAGAGCACCTGCCCGTCCTGACGGATCAGGACCGGATCGCTCACGCTGGCCGCGTCAATCGACAGATCGCCAAGGATGCCATCGGTCCACTCGATCCGCTCGTGGTCGAGCAAGAACCGCCAAACCCCCTGCCCGCGCTCCGCTTTCAACGCGGCCTTCTCATCCTCCGAGAGCTTCAGGGCCGCCCGGTCATAGACCGGCGGCTGCCCCATGTTCAGCTGCTTCTTGCGCTTCCAGGTCCAGCTCCACCGGCGTCTCGAACGCCTCGTAAAACCGCCCTTTCTCGCGCAGAGCATCCGCCGCCGCCGCGTAACGGTCGAGCCGGTCCGATTGCCGTTCCACCCGGTCCCAGGTCAGGCCGAGCCATTCCAGGTCTTCCTGGATCGCATCGGCATAGGCCTGGGTGGAACGTTCCGGGTCGGTATCATCCAAGCGCAGGATGAATTGCCCGCCCGCCTTCCGCGCGATCAGGTAGTTGAACAGCGCAGCACGCAGATTTCCGATATGCAAATAACCAGTGGGGGATGGCGCAAAACGGGTGATGGTCATCGGAACCTCCAAATTCAGGGCCGATCCTCTTTCACAGGCGACTGCTTTTGTCCATATCGGGCCTATGTCCGACTGGTCCAAATCGACACCGCCCGATCTTACCGCATTCGAAGCGCTGGCGCTGGCGGCGCGCGCGGCCCTGCCGGTGCCCTATTCCGAGGCGGCACAAGCCGTGGTTCTGCGGGTCGAGGATTTCGCACCCGACAGGATGCTGGCCGAGATGGGAATGGAGAACCCGTTTGAATTGACCGGTCTTTACGAAGGCATCCCCCTGACCGAGAAATCGGTGATGGATCAACCCTTTGGCCCTGACACAATCTGGCTCTTCCGCCGCCCGATCTTGGAGGAATGGGCCGAGCGTGGCGACGTTCCCCTGGGCGATCTTGTTGCTCATGTCCTGGTCCACGAATTGGCGCATCATTTCGGCTGGTCCGATGCCGATATCGCCCGGATTGACCGCTGGTGGGAGTGACGTCGCCCGGCTCACACCATTGTGCGCTGGCCTGGGGTGATTCCGCTGCTACCTTTCTCCAAAGACACCCCTCAGATTGGAGCCTACCGCATGCCTCGCTTAACCCGCCGCCAAACCCTCACCGCCGGGGCTGCCGTGCCGCTGGCCGCCCTTGCCCCCGCCGCGCAGGCAGATGCACCTATGCTTGGGGCCGATTTTGCGATGCATCGCCGCTTCACCCTTGGCGGTTTTGAAGTCACAACGCTTCTGGTCGGCACCTCACCGGCCAATGATCTGCAATCGATCTTCGGGATGAATGTCAGCGCCGAAGAGTTTGCCGAGGTCAGTGCCGCCAATTTCATCTCGCCTGATCAGGCACAGTTTTTCTTCACGCCGACCGTGATCAATACCGGGGCCGACCTGGTGCTGTTCGACACGGGGTTGAACGCGGCGGGCACCACCGGCGCGCTTGCGGCGGCGGGGTATACGCCGGATCAGATCGACCTCGTGGTGTTGACCCATATGCACGGTGATCATATCGGCGGAATGCTGTCGGACGGCGCGCCGACCTTCCCCAATGCACGTTATGCCACGGGCCGTGTCGAATATGACGCTTGGGCCGCCGCCGGCAATGACGGGTTCAACCAAAACGTGCGCCCGTTTGCCGATCAGATGACCTTCTTGGAGGACGGCCAAGAGGCCGCCTCTGGCCTGACCGCGATGGCGGCGTTCGGTCATACACCAGGCCATATGGTCTATCGGATCGAAAGCCAGGGCGAAGGCCTCGTCCTCTTCGCGGATCTCGCCAATCACCCGATCTGGTCACTGGCCCGCCCGGATTGGGAGGTGCGGTTCGACATGGATAAAGAGGCCGCCGCAGCCAGCCGTCGACGTGTTTTGAGCATGATTGCGGCCGAACGCCTTCCGGCCATCGGCTATCACATGCCGTTTCCCGCCATGGGTTATGTCGCGACCGATGGTGACGGGTTCCGTTGGGTTCCGGAAGCCGGGCAGCTTATGGGCTAAGCAACAACCGGACCGAGGGGTCAGCTTGGGGAGACCGGCCAGCGGCGGCCCAAATCCTCAAGCCCATCGGCGATCAACTCGGCCAAGACGCCCATGTCGATATCTGCAAGCTTGTTGACATACAGACAGGCCCGACCGGTTTTATGCTTGCCCAACCGCGCCAAGAGTGCATCGCGTTCGGCATAGCCGGGCATGATGTAGAGCGAGAGATTTGATTTCCGTGGCGAAAACCCGGTGGCGAGGAAATCTCCCTCTCGGCCAGTGTCGTACCGATAGTGATAGCGTCCATAGCCCACAATCGTCGGCCCCCACATAACCGGCGTCCAGCCTGTTACCTCGCGAAACAGCGCATCCAGCGCCAACCCATCGGCCCGGCGCACCGGATGTTCCACACAGCCTCCAGAAAGGCGGTTACAGACTCGCCTGTTGGTTGGGTTTTGTTTGCCGTCATCACGCCCCCTTGCCACCAATCATATAAGATTTGGCGTGTGAGCCAAAGTGGGCTTAGACGCGATCCCCCCGGTCCAATCGTGCCAGCACCCCCGCCGCACCTTCCAAAACATGCGCCCGCCGCGTCGCATCCATCCGATCCCAGACCCGATACATCTGTGCCATGCGCGGGTTTGTCTCAAATCGGCGACGATGACGGTCCAGAAACGCCCAATATAAGAGGTTGAACGGGCAGGCACCGGCGCCGGTCTTCTGGGCAACCGAATACGCGCAGTCTCGGCAGTAGTCCGACATCTTATTGATGTAGTTGCCGCCCGAAACATAGGGCTTCGACCCGACGATGCCGCCATCCGCGAACTGGCTCATCCCGATCACGTTCGGCGCCTCGACCCATTCATAGGCATCCGCGTACACAGCCAGATACCATTCATGCACCTGATAGGGATCAATACCGGCCAATAGGGCGAAATTGCCCGTCACCATCAAGCGCTGAATATGATGGGCATAAGCCTCGTCCCGCGTCTGCTCCACCGCTTCGGCGACGCAACGCATGTCGGTCTCTCCGCTCCAATAGAACGCGGGCAGCGCCCGATCATGGCCTAGGGCGTTTCGGGTCACATAATCTGGCCCTTCTCGGAAATAGATGCCGCGCATGTATTCGCGCCAGCCGATGATTTGGCGGATGAACCCCTCCACGGCGTTGATCGGCGCTTGCCCCGCCCGCCAGGCCGCCTCCGCCGCGCCGCAAATCTCCTGCCAGGTCAGCAACCCAGCATTCAGATACATCGAGATCACAGAATGATAGAGAAACCGATTGCCGCTGAGCATGGCGTCTTGATAATCGCCGAATTTCGGCAAGGCGTGGGTGATGAAATGGTCAAGCGCCTGACGCGCCTCGGCCTGATCGGTGGCAAACCAAAACGGGCGCAGCGTGCCGAAGTTATCGCCGAAACGCGCCTCGACCAGCGCCAATACGGCATCAACGGACTCATCTGACGCAAATCGCATCGGGCCATCAAAGTCGATGCTGTCAGGCGCCGGTTTGCGGTTGTCATGATCGTAATTCCATTGCCCACCCGCCGGTTTGTCTCCCTCCATCAACAGCCCGGTTTTGCGCCGCATAAGGCGATAAAAATGCTCCATTCGCAACGCTTTGCGGCCCTCGGCCCAGGCGTCGAACTCTGCGTGTGACGAAAGAAACCGGTCATCTGGGAACAAATGCACGGGCACCGGGCTGTCCTCTAACGCCGAGATCAGACGCCATTCGTCGGGCTCCGTCGCCAACACCTCTATCGCCCCTAACGCGGCGGCATGGCGAAGCAACTCGCCAGTAATCGAGCCGGTGTTGTCCGGGTCATCAAGGCGCGTGTAGCGCACCTGCCAGCCGTCTTGCGCCAACCGCACGGCAAACTTCCGCATCGCCGCAAAGAGAAACGCGATCTTTTTCGGGTGATGGGGCACGTAACTGGCCTCGTCAGCCACCTCTGCCATGATCACCACATCGGATGTCTGATCGGCCTCGCGTAGTGCAGATAAATCCAGGCTGAGTTGATCCCCCAGGACCAGAACCAGCCTCACCACGGCACCGCCTGCCCGGTCCAATCAAAAAAACCACCGGTATCGATCAGGGTCAGCCCGTCCATAACGTTCAGCAGGTTTTCGGCCGCTTCGGAGGCGGGAACGGACGGATGGCGCCCCAGGTATTTCTCTGTGAACGCCGTCTGCACCGTGCCGGGATGCAAAGCCACACAAATCGCCGGTTTCCGCGTTCGCGCGATCTCGATGGCAGAGGTCCGTATCACCTGGTTCAACGCGGCCTTTGCGGTTCGGTAGCTGATCCAGCCACCCAATCGATTGTCCCCGATTGACCCAACCCGCGCCGACAAAACGGCGAAAACGCTGCGCCGCTCCCGCGGCAGGAGCGCCAGCCCGTGTTTCAACACCAAAGCCGGGCCCAAGGCATTGAGCCGGAACTGATCAAGCATCGCCTCGGGTGACAGCGCCTTGAGGGTCTTTTCCGGTTCTGCCCCCGCGATCTCTAACGCGCCGCTCGCCACAACGATCCGGTCAAACGTTCCCTCCAACGCCCCGAGATGCGCCGCGACGTTTGCCTCGTCGGTCACATCCAGCCCATCACCGGAGCGCGAGAGGCCCGTCACCTCAGCCCCCCGCCGTCGCAGGGCTTCCGTCAGTGCGGAGCCGATGCCGCCCGATGCGCCAATGATCAATGCGCGTTCTGTCATCCTTTGCCAGCTAGCCGGGTCGAACCACGGGTCAACCGCGCTGACCCAAAAAGGGGGTTTTCATCTGCGCCCGTGTTCGTAAACTGCGACCCATGACATCGCGCAGCCATATCGTTCCGACCGCCGCCCCTTTGGGCGCGCTCGACCTGCGTGGTCTTCTCCTTCTTAGCCGCCTCTGAGCGTGCCTTTCGGCGCGACCGCTCAGAGGAGGAGTAGCGCCGAGTGACCCAGGCAATCTAAGAAGAGACATCATGCAGAAAGTGAACCTTGCCGAAAAACTGGCCAAGTTCGACACCCATTGGGATCCCCATGTGGTGGCGACCTATAATGACAACGACGTTCTGATCGTGAAGTTTCAAGGGGAGTTCCCCTTCCACAAACACGCGACGACAGACGATTTCTTCCTCGTCATCGAGGGCGAAGTGACGATGGAGTTTGAAGATCATGACCCCATCCGCTTTGGCCCTGGCGAAATCGTTGTTGTGCCAAAAGGCGTCATACACCGGCCACGCGCCGAGAAAGAGGCCAAAGTCCTCCTAATCGAGCCGACCGGCGAACCCAATTCCGGCGACGCAGACCGCGCGCCTGCCCCCAAACCTTCTATTTGATGAGATGAAACCAATGAACACTGACAAAAACCGCGTGGTGATTTTCGACACCACCCTGCGCGATGGCGAGCAATCTCCGGGCGCAACCATGAGCCATGAAGAGAAATTGGAGATCGCGAGTCTCCTGGACGATATGGGCGTCGATATCATTGAGGCCGGTTTTCCAATCGCATCGGAGGGCGATTTCGTCGCCGTCTCCGAGATCGCGAAGAATGCCCAGAACAGCGTGATCTGCGGCCTGTCTCGCGCGAATTACAAGGATATCGACCGGTGTTGGGAGGCCGTGCGCCACGCCAAACAGCCGCGCATCCACACCTTCATCGGCACCTCGCCACTGCACCGCGCAATCCCCAACCTGACCCAGGATGAGATGGCCCAGCGCATCCACGACACCGTGACCCATGCGCGGAACCTCTGCGACAATGTGCAGTGGAGCCCGATGGATGCGACCCGCACCGAGTGGGATTACCTCGCCCGCGTGGTCGAGATTGCGATCAAGGCCGGGGCGACCACCATCAACATTCCCGACACGGTTGGCTATACCGCCCCGAACGAATCCGCCGAGTTGATCCGTCGGTTGATCGCCGAGGTCCCTGGCGCGGATGAGGTGATTTTCTCCACCCATTGCCATAACGATCTGGGCATGGCGACGGCCAATTCACTGGCAGCCGTTGAAGGCGGCGCGCGGCAAATTGAGTGCACCATCAACGGCTTGGGCGAACGCGCGGGCAATACCGCGTTGGAAGAGGTCGTGATGGCGATGAAGGTCCGCCACGACATCATGCCCTTCACCACCGGCATCGACGCGACCAAGATCATGAACATCTCGCGCCGCGTCGCCACCGTTTCCGGTTTTCCGGTGCAGTTTAACAAGGCGATCGTTGGCAAAAACGCCTTTGCCCATGAATCGGGCATCCACCAGGATGGTATGCTGAAAAATGCCGAGACCTTTGAGATTATGCGGCCCGAGGATGTCGGCCTCAGCGAAACCAATATCGTCATGGGCAAGCATTCCGGCCGCGCGGCCCTACGCTCGAAGCTGAAAGATCTGGGGTATGATCTGGGCGACAACCAGTTGAACGATCTCTTCGTCCGCTACAAAGAATTGGCGGACCGCAAGAAAGAGGTTTTCGATGACGACCTGGTCGCTCTGGTTTCCGACAGTGCCGCCACCGATCTTGATGACCATCTGCAACTGCAATCGATGACCGTGATCTGCGGCACAGAGGGGCCGCAAAAGGCGACGATGACTATGACCGTCGATGGCGTCGAGAAATCGGTCGAAGCGATGGGGGACGGCCCTGTCGATGCGGCCTTTAACGCGGTCAAAGCGGTCTTTCCCCATGCTGCAACGCTGCAACTTTATCAGGTGCATGCCGTGACCGAGGGCACAGACGCCCAGGCCACGGTCAGCGTCCGGATGGAGGAAGAAGGCCGGATCGCAACGGGTCAATCCGCCGATACGGACACCGTCGTGGCCAGTGTGCGCGCCTATATCAATGCCCTGAACCGCCTGATCATCCGGCGGGAGAAGGGCGCGGGCCATGACCTGCCGGAAGTGTCTTACAAAGACGTCTCTTAATGTGACTCAAACCCCGGGCGGAGCAGACCCCCACGGCCAAACGCCGCCACAAATCCTCTGAATGTGCGATTTGGCCCCACCCGGAACAGCGAAATAGCGCTGATCTGCGCTGATAACGCCCTTTACGGACGCGAGACAGGGTGCCTATATGCAGACCGGTTTGGCGCGGGTGAGTCTTCCCGCGCCTCTTTTGGACGTGACAGCAGGATTTTCCCCAAATATGGCCTTCGGACTTGGCAGCCTTTTCTCCGCCGATATGGCGATCGACCTCGGCACGGCAAACACGCTTGTCTATGTGAAAGGCAAAGGCGTGATCCTAAACGAGCCCTCTGTGGTGGCCTATCAAGTCAAAGACGGTGTGAAGAAGGCGTTGGCCTTTGGTGAAGACGCTAAGCTGATGCTAGGCCGGACGCCCGGTTCGATCCAAGCGATCCGACCGATGCGCGACGGCGTGATCGCAGATTTCGACGTCGCCGAAGAGATGATCAAGCACTTCATCCGCAAGGTCCATAAACGCACCACCTTCACCAAACCGAAAATCATCGTCTGCGTGCCCCATGGCGCAACGCCGGTCGAAAAACGCGCCATCCGTCAATCGGTGCTCTCGGCAGGTGCGCGCAAGGCCGGGCTGATCGCCGAGCCAATTGCGGCAGCCATCGGCGCAGGCATGCCCATCACCGATCCGACTGGCAATATGGTGGTCGATATCGGCGGCGGGACAACCGAAGTGGCCGTCTTGTCGCTGGCCGACATTGTCTATGCGCGCTCGGTCCGGGTGGGGGGCGACCGGATGGATGATGCGATCATCTCCTATCTCCGTCGGCAGCAAAACTTGCTGATCGGCGAGGCCACCGCCGAGCGGATCAAGACGTCCATTGGGACGGCGCGGATGCCTGATGACGGCCGCGGCGCCTCGATGCAGATCCGGGGCCGCGACCTGTTGAACGGGGTGCCGAAGGAGACCGAGATCAGTCAGGCGCAAGTTGCCGAGGCCCTGGCCGAACCGGTGCAACAAATCTGCGAAGCCGTCATGAGCGCGCTTGAAGCGACGCCGCCCGATCTGGCCGCCGATATCGTTGACCGCGGCGTGATGCTGACCGGCGGCGGGGCCCTTTTGGGCGAGCTTGATCTCGCGCTTCGTGAGCAAACCGGTCTGGCCATCTCGGTGGCCGATGAAAGCCTGAACTGTGTGGCTCTCGGCACGGGCAAAGCCTTGGAGTATGAAAAACTCCTCCGCCATGCGATAGATTACGACAGCTAGTCCGCCACCCGGCCCCTGACACAGCCGGATCGCAAGGATCAAAATGGCCCGGGATCGCAATGATCAAGCCTATGCCCGCCCCGTCCGGCGCCTGCTGCTGACGGTCGTTGTCCTATGCCTGGTGTCACTCGTCTTAATCTGGCGGATCGACAATCCCAGGGTTGAACGGATGCGCGCCGAGATCATCGACCGGGTGGTCCCCAATATGGAATGGGCCATGGCGCCGGTCACCGGCATGGCGCGGATGTTGGATGACTTCCAAAGCTACACAAGGCTTTACGAGCAAAACCAGGAACTGCGCCGCGAGTTGCAGCAGATGCGTGCCTGGCGCGAGGCGGCCTTGCAACTGGAGCAGGAAAACGCCCGCCTCCTCGATCTGAACCGGGTACAACTTGACCCCGAACTGACTTTCGTGACCGGCATCGTCTTGGCCGATAGCGGCTCGCCCTTCCGACGCTCCGTCTTGCTCAATGTGGGCGCGCGCGACGGCATTTTGGATGGCTGGGCCACGATGGATGGCCTCGGCGTCGTTGGCCGGATCGCTGGCGTCGGCGAACGCACGGCTCGCGTTCTGCTTCTGACCGATAGCAACAGCCGAGTGCCGGTCACGGTGCAACCCTCGGGTCAGCAAGCGCTTTTGCTTGGCGACAATTCCCTCGCCCCCGCGTTGGAGTTCATCGAAGACCCCGAAGATATCTCCGCCGGCGACCGGGTGGTGACCTCCGGTGATGGTGGCCTTTTCCCTGCCGGTCTGTTGGTCGGTCAGGTCGTGATGACCCCCGATGGGCGAGTACGCGCACGGCTTGCGGCCGATTATGCCCGGCTGAACTTCCTTAGGGTGATGCGGAGCCATCCCGGCACCACGCTCAGCGATCCCGGCGGGTTGATCGGCCCACCTTGGCCGCTGCCTGACTCCGAAACAGATGCCGCACCAATCAGTGCGCCGCTTCTGGAAACCGGTGAGTTGGGCCAATGATCGACCCGGTTACGCGCCATATCTGGACCTATCGGCTGATCTATCTCGCGTTGAGCCTGGTGGTCATGACCTACAAACTCTTGCCCCTTGGCCTGGGCAACATTGGCCTGCCGGCGCCCGACATCCTTCTCGCCCTCACTCTGGCATGGATCTTGCGCCAGCCCGCCGTTGTCCCAATGGCCTCCATCATCGTGGTCTTCCTGCTGGCCGATTTCCTGTTCCACCGTCCGCCAGGCCTCTGGACGGCCCTGGTGCTGCTGGTTAGCGAAAACCTCCGCACCCGTCGCGCACCGATGACCGCGTTTCCATTCCTTTTCGAGTGGGGTGCCTTTGCCTTGGCGGTTTTTGGGCTGCTGATCCTCAACCGCGTGGCGCTGTGGGTGCTGATGGTCGATCAAACCACCCTCGGCCTGACCCTGGCACACGGGATTGTCACCGTCGCGATTTATCCGATCGTTGTCGCGGTCTCGAAATTTCTCATTGGCTTGCGTAAGCTAGGCCCGATTGACCCCGAGGCCGCCAAAGCCGCATGAAACGCACGCCCAAAGAAACCGATGACAGCGCCCGCCTCGTTGGCCGCCGCAGCCTGGTGGTCGGTGGCCTGATGGCAGGCACCGGGGCCGTTCTGGCCGGACGAATGCGCTATCTGCAGGTGGAACGGGCCGATGATTTCCGGCTTTTGGCCGAAGAAAACCGGATCAACATTCACCTCCTGCCCCCCGCCCGCGGATTGATCTTTGACCGCGGAGGGATCCTTCTCGCGGGCAATGAGCAGAACTATCGCATCGTCATGACCCGCGAGGATGTGGATGATCTGGACGAGGTCCTCACGCGCCTCACCGAATTGGTCAACCTGGACCAAGGCCGTCTGGAGCGCGCCCGCGAAGAGATTCTGGAACGCCCGCCTTATGTACCCGTCACCATCGCCGACCGGCTAAGCTGGGAAGAGCTGTCAACCGTTGCGGTCAACGCCCCTGCCCTGCCCGGCGTGACGCCCGAATTTGGCCTGAGCCGCATCTATCCGCTCGGTGCCGATTTCTCTCACGTGGTTGGCTATGTCGGCCCGGTCTCCGACTGGTATCTCGAGACAACGGGCGACACCGATCCAGTCTTGCAAATCCCTGATTTCCAAGTCGGTCGTTATAATATCGAAGCCCGGATGGAGGCCGATCTGCGCGGCCAGGCTGGCAGCAAATGGGTGGAAGTGAATGCAGGCGGCCGGGTCATGCGCGAGCTTGACCGAGATGCCGCTAACCCAGGCTCGGATCTGCAACTCGCCATCGATGCCGGTTTACAAAACTACGTCGAGGCCCGGCTACATGGCGAGAGCGCGGGCGCCGTTGTGATGGAGGTCGAAACCGGCGAAGTCCTGGCGCTTGCCTCTGCCCCCACGTTCGACCCCAACCTGTTTGTGCGCGGCATCTCCACGACCAATTGGAACGCACTCAACACCGATCCTTACCGCCCGCTGGCCAACAAAGCGACGCAGGGGCTCTATCCGCCCGGCTCCACCTATAAAATGATCGTCGCGCTGGCCGCGCTTGAGGCCGGTGTGATCACGCCGGACGAAACCGTGTTTTGCGGCGGCTTCACCGAATTGGGCAACCGGCGTTTTCATTGCTGGCGCGGCGGCGGCCACGGCCACATGAATCTCATCCAGAGCCTCTCGCAATCCTGCGACGTCTACTACTACGAGCTGGCGCAACGGACCGGGATAGAGGCGATCTCCGCCATGGCGCGGCGTTTCGGCTGCGGAATCCGCCACGACATTCCGCTTTCGGGCGTGGTCACCGGGCTTGCGCCGACGATGCAGTGGAAGCGCGAAAATCGCGGCGAAGATTGGCTGGTCGGCGACACACTCAATGCCTCCATCGGGCAGGGCTTTGTCTTGACCTCCCCCCTGCAACTCGCCGTCATGACGGCGCGGGTTGCCACAGGGCGCAATATCGTGCCGACCCTGGTGAAATCCATCGATGGGCGGGACAACGTACCGTCAGACGCCGAGGATCTGGGCCTGAACCCAGAAAATCTCGCTCTGGTCCGCCGCGGCATGTACGAGGTCAACAATTCCGGTCGTGGCACCGCCTATTCCAGCCGGTCAGTCGACGCGGCTTATACCATCGCGGGCAAAACCGGCACCAGCCAGGTCCGCAACATCACCGCTGCCGAGCGGGCGCGCGGTGTGATCCGCAATGCAGACCTGCCTTGGGAACGCCGCGACCACGCGCTTTACGTCGGCTATGCGCCCTATGAGCAGCCTCGATATGCAATCTCTGTGGTCGTTGAGCATGGCGGTGGCGGTTCAGCGGTGGCGGCGCCGATTGGCCGGGATCTTCTCTTGCGCGCTCAACATGGCGACGTGCCCCCACCCGAACTCTACCCGTCGGGACAGCGCCGCCGCATCGAAGACATGCATGAGCAAATGCCGCTTAGGCCCGCGACACCTCCCGAAGACAGCGGCGGGAGTAGTCAGGCATGAGTTTTCTGGAATATACGGTCAAATCCACGCCCTCCGGCCTGCGCAAATTGCTCTATCTGAATTGGGGTCTGGTGCTCTTGATCACTGCTGTGGCCTGCATTGGATTTCTGATGCTCTACTCCGTCGCCGGCGGCTCTATGAGCCCCTGGGTCGAGCCACAGATGCAGCGGTTTGGCCTGGGGCTGCTGGCCATGTTCATCGTCGCCATGATCCCAATCTGGTTCTGGCGCAACATGTCGGGTGTGGCATATGGCGTTTCGATCCTGATGCTTCTGTATGTGGAGTTTTTCGGTGCCGTCGGTATGGGCGCGCAGCGCTGGATCGACCTGGGTTTCATGCGGCTGCAACCATCGGAACTGACCAAGATCACCATGGTGATGCTGTTGGCGGCCTATTACGATTGGCTCGACAGCCGGAAAATGTCGCGCCCGCTCTATGTGCTGATCCCGCTCCTGATCATTGTGGTCCCAGCCATGCTCACGCTACGCCAACCCGATCTTGGCACAGCCCTCCTGCTGCTGATGGGCGGCGGGGCCGTGATGTTCCTCGCGGGCGTCCACTGGGCCTATTTCGCCGCGGTTATCGCCGCTGGCGTCGGAACGGTCAGTGCTGTTTTCACCTCTCGGGGCACGCCTTGGCAGCTTTTGCAGGACTACCAATATCGCCGGATCGACACCTTTCTAGATCCCTCGACCGATCCGCTTGGCGCGGGCTATCACATCACTCAGAGTCAGATTGCCCTTGGCTCCGGCGGGTTTTCCGGGCGCGGCTTCATGGAAGGCACGCAGAGTCGGCTCAACTTCCTGCCCGAAAAACACACCGATTTCATCTTCACCACATTGGCCGAGGAATTCGGCTTCGTCGGCGCGGCCTCACTTCTGGTGCTTTATCTGCTGATCCTGCTTTTCTGCGTTGTGACTGCCCTGCAGACCAAAGACCGCTTCGCGTCGCTCGTCACGCTCGGCATCGCGGTGGCGTTTTTCCTTTATTTCGCGATCAACATGGCAATGGTCATGGGCCTCGCGCCAGTGGTCGGCGTACCCCTGCCCTTGGTCAGCTATGGCGGCTCGGCCATGTTGGTCTTGATGGTGGCCTTCGGTTTGGTGCAATCAGCGCATATCCACCGTCCCCGTTAAGGCCAAAATCTCCATGCCCAATATTCTCTTTGCCGCGCGCCCCGAGCGCTGGACCCACTATGAGCCGCATCTGCGCGAGGCCCTGGCCGAGGCCAATCTGTCGCACGCCAACCTGACGACCGAGGCCAATCCGGCGGAGGTCGATTACATCATCTATGCGCCGAACGGTGATGTGCAGGATTTCACGCCCTTTACCCGCCTGAAAGCTGTTCTGAACCTCTGGGCCGGGGTCGAGGATGTGGTCGGCAATGAGACTCTGACCGTGCCGCTGGCCCGGATGGTCGACTATGGGCTGACCGAAGGCATGGTAGATTGGGTCGTGGGCCACACCCTGCGCCACCATCTCGGCATGGATGCCCATATCCATGGCCAAGATGGCACCTGGCGCGCGGGCATTGTGCCGCCCTTGGCGCGCAATCGCACAGTGGCGATTTTGGGCCTCGGTGCGCTTGGCACGGCCTGCGCGACGGCGCTTGCCGGGCTCAACTTCCGCGTCACCGGCTGGTCGCGCAGCCCGAAAAACATCCCCGGCGTTCAAACGGCCCATGGCCCCGATGGGTTACAAAAAATCCTGAAATCGGCAGAAATTGTAACCCTTCTGCTGCCCGACACGCCCGCAACCGAAAACACACTCAACGCCGAGACCCTCGCGTTAATGCCGCAGGGTGCCGTCATCCTGAACCCAGGCCGCGGCCCGCTCATCGACGATGACGCGCTGCTCGCCGCACTCGATAGCGGCCAAATCAGCCATGCCACCCTCGATACATTCCGCATCGAGCCGCTGCCGAAAGAGCATCCGTTCTGGGCCCATCCCAAGGTCACGGTTACACCCCATATCGCGTCTGAGACCCGCGCCGACAGCGCCGCCCGCGTCATCATCGACAACATCCGCCGCGGCGAGGCCGGAGAGCCCTTCCTCCATCTTGTCGATCGCGATCTGGGCTACTAACCCCTTCTCTGCTTTCAAAATATCCCCGCCGGAGGCTCCAACCTCTGGCCCAATACAGCACAGGACGAAAAGCCGGGACGTTGCAACGCTCTCGTGGCAACGCGGGTCAAGGATGGCGCCCGAAGGGGGCCTGACGCAGCCCGCCGCCGCGCATCAGCGCAATTTGGGCGGCACGTCGGGGTCCATCCCTGGTGCCACGCCGGGAACCTGAAGCGCCACCGGTTCCGGCAAGTCGAACCGCAGCCCAAGCCGCGCCAGCGAGGCGCAAATCGGATCATGGGCCGCGAAAAACCCGACATCCAAGCTGCCTGCCTCAATGCCAGAAAAGGTCAACGCCTCGGCGACCGCTTGCGCCAACCCGGCCTCCGCCTCGGGTGCCGCGCCCACAAATCCCAACAGATGCGCGCGCCGCCCGCTTTCATAGGTCACCCCTGCCAGATAGGCCAATTTGGCCATCCCTTCCGCGCCGGCGAGCTTGGCATCCAAGGCGGTGATCAAAGCCTCTGGCAATCCGCGCGGTGCAAACACCTCGTCGGGCCGCTCTTCGGCCTCGCCCGGGGCGTTGGAAAGCGTTTCGGCCAACCAATCGACCGCGTCAGCCTCAATCAAAATCGACGAAGGCGCGACCCCGAGATTGACCCCCAACCCGATCCCTTGCCCCACCAACATCCCCGCCAAGGCGCGCCCTGACAAAGCCGCATAAGGCGCCGTATCTCCGACGAACTCAGTCAGCCGCTCTTCCAGATCGAAGACCAGCACAAAGTCTTGCCCTTCGACGGGAAACACCTGCGGCGTGATCTGATCCCCTTCGGCCTCGCTCTCCAATAGCAAGAACAGTTCAGCACTGGCCAAGCGATCATAGAACCGCAGCCGCGACGCATCATCGCCCGGCGCGGCCTCCATCGCCGCATGCGCCTCATCAAGCATCGTCATATCGCCAATATCTCCGCCACGCGGGCCCGCAGCACCGGCAGAAGCTCGGCCTCGAACCAGGGGTTTTTCTTCATCCATCCGGTGTTGCGCCAGGACGGGTGCGGCAAGGGGATCACGTCGGGCGCATGGTCGCGCCATCCGGCCACCGTCTCCGTGACGCCGCGCTTGCCGCCCAAGTGCCAGCCTTGGGCATAACCGCCAACCAAGAGGGTCAAAGACACATCCGGCAAATGCGCCAACACCCGCGCACGCCAAGTTTCGGCACAAATCTTCGGCGGCGGCAAGTCACTGCCTTTGGCGTTATAGCCGGGAAAGCAAAACCCCATCGGTACAATCGCCACCTGGCTTTTGTCATAAAACACATCCTCGCCAACGCCCATCCAATCCCGCAACCGGTCCCCTGATGGGTCAGTGAAGGGCTTGCCCGAGAGGTGCACTTTCATCCCCGGTGCTTGGCCGGCAATCAACACCCGCGCGCCGGGGGCAAACCATACCACCGGGCGCGGCGCGTGACCGGTCTCCGTTGCCGCGAACCGCTCGGCGCAGATTGTGCAGCCCGCCAAATCGGATGTGAGCGCCTGAAAGGACATGGCCCAAGACCTAGGGGCACGGCCCGCGAAAGGAAAGACTCGACATCGCTTCTATATTTCTATAAATCTAGAATCATGAAACAGACACCTCTCTCCCCACCCGCCCTCACCCTGGCCGCGACAGCCTTTGCCGCCCTCGGGTCGGAACAGCGTTTGGCCATCCTGCGCCGTCTGGTCAGGGCGGGGCCGGAGGGCCTGCCGATGGGGGCTTTGGGCGCAGATGTGGGCGTTGAGGGGTCGGTCCTGACCCACCACCTGAAACAGTTGGTCAGCGCGGGGCTCGTGACCCAACGCCGCGATGGGCGGCGTATCCTCTGCTCGGTCGCTATCCAGCAGATCGAAGACCTCTCCAATTTCCTTCTCTCCGAATGCTGCGCCGATCAAGGCGGCCATCTCAAAGGCGTCACTCATGGCTGATCTGACACAACACCCCTCCCCGATCCGCGACATCTGGGCCCGGATCGACAAAGTGCTTTTGACCGGCCTCGCGATCGTCGCCGTGATCTACGCCTTCGACCGGCCCAACACCGTCCCAACAGTGATGGAGACCGGCGAGCATTTCTTCGAGACTCTGCCCTATGTGCTCTTTGCCGTCCTGGCAATTGGCGTGATGAAAGCCTCCGGCTCCGAGCGCCTGCTGGATGGCGCGTTTCAGGGCCGCGAGCTTCGGATGATTGTCTTTGGCGCGCTTGTCGGCGGGCTTTCCCCTTTTTGTTCCTGCCAAGTGATCCCCTTCGTGGCGGCGCTTTTGGCGGCAGGCGCGCCTCTCTCGGCGGTTATGGCCTTTTGGCTGGCCTCGCCGCTGATGGACCCGGCGATGTTCGCGATCACCGCGGGCGGACTCGGGTTTGACTTCGCCATCGCCAAGACCGCCGCCGCAGTGGCCCTTGGCATCGCGGGCGGGTTCGTGGTGATGACCCTCGCGAAATCGCCGATTTTTAACGATCCGCTGAAAGCCAATGGCATCACCGGCGGGTGTTGTGGTGCGAAAAAACTCACCCTGAACTGGACATTCTGGACCGAGGCCTCGCGCCGCGCGGTCTTTGGCGAGGCCGTCTGGTCAAATCTGCTCTTCCTCGGCAAATGGTTGGCCTTGGCCTATCTGCTGCAGGCGCTTTTGATCCATTATGTCCCTGCCGAGTTGATTGCGGGCGTGATTGGTGGCGACGGGCTGGGCCCAATCTTGATTGCCGCCTTGGTCGGGGCGCCGGCCTATCTAAACGGCTACGCCGCTGTGCCGCTGATTGAAGGGCTCCTGACCCAAGGTATGAGCCAGGGTGCGGCGATGGCCTTTGTCATTGCCGGTGGGGTGAGCTGCATCCCTGCCGCCGTCGCGGTCTGGGCGCTCGTCAAACCGCGGGTTTTCGTGGCTTATCTCGGCCTGGCCATCGCAGGTGCAATCCTGGCGGGCATGGCTTGGGGTGCATTCGCCTGATCTCTTGTCTGGTATAGGCGCATCGGCAATCCCTGTGCGTGCACCAACGGCGGCGCAACATGCCCCGGCGCAGAAACGTCGTCACAAGCCATTCACCGGCTTGCATCGGCCACGCGATCATCGCTCTTTGCCCGATAACCACCCCGAAAATTGTTGCGGAACCTGAAACAAGAGATGTGCGTTGGCCACAGCAACGCGGTAATATACCGAGATTGCGCCATGTTGATGCCACAATACGCGCGCCGGGCTTGGAACAAAGGACGATCACGGCCATAATGGCGCCCAATTGGAACCCTATGGTTAGGTCTGCGCAGCCGACGGGAAAGATGGGCGCGCAGCGACGGCAGATGCAGCAGCGGTGGGGCAAATTTGCTCGAGTTTATCAATGTTTCAAAGTCCTTTTGGACCGGCACGCAGCGCAAGGTGATCCTTGATCGCGCCTCGTTTCGGGTCGATTTGGGGTATTCGCTTGGCATTCTGGCCCCAAACGGGACCGGCAAATCGACAGTGATCAACATGATGGCCGGTCTGGAAAAACCTGATGAGGGCGAGATTGTCCGCGGTAGCAGCATCTCTTTCCCGCTTGGCTTCATGGGCGGCGTGATCACCAAACTGACCGCCACCGAGAACAGCCGCTATATCGCACAGCTCTACGGGCTGGACCCCGACTATATCGAAGCTTTCTGCCGCTGGCTCTGTGGCTTGGAAGAATATTTTGACATGCCGATCGGCACGTATTCGTCGGGTATGCGCGCCCGGTTCAACTTCGCACTGCTGCTGGCGCTAGACTTCGATATCTACTTGATTGATGAGGGCATGCCGCAATCGACCGACCCCGAATTCAACCGCCGTGCAGGCAGCATTCTGGCGGATCGGTTGAAATCATCGACGGTTGTCATCGTCTCGCATCAGGCCAAAACACTTGAAAAATTCGCCCGTCGGGCGGCTGTGTTGAAAGACGGGCAACTCTATTCCTTCGACACGCTCGAAGAAGCAAAAAGGCTTTATGATTATGAAACCCAAGGGTAAAAAGTTTCGCATCCGCCGCAGCGCTTCTTCGTCGCAAAGCGCCCCAGCCCCGTCGACCGAGACCGAGTTGCTCGGCGAAGCTGACGATGGGTTTGGCGAGGCCCCGTTCCCCGGATCGGCGGCGCATGACCGGCAAGAGGCACCAGCGCAAGACGACACGCCGGGGAGTACGGAAACAGCCGGTGAAATCCCGCTAGAGCAAGAGCTCGCGGCCATTCGGCAAGAAGGTTTGACCGGTCGGCAATTACGCATGGCCCGTCGCACGGCGCAAAAGCATGGCCTGCAGCCTGCATCGGATTTTGACGCGGTGCGCTTGCTGCGCCGCCAAGGGATTGATCCCTTTGCTCGAAACAACCTGCTAGAGCTGATCGTCAATGACGAAAATGGCAACGGCGCAGCCGCTGCACAGACCGGCGGCGCAGGGTCCGCAGCAGCCAAAGCGGCGACCAACCTACCCGCCACCGTCCGTCAACCAAGCGTCCCCGGCCCCGTCGGGGCACCGCTCGACGAAGGCACCCGCGCTGCCGAGATTATGCGGGTACAACGCGATATCGCGGCCCGGCGGCGCAAACGCCTGGCGCTTTTGGCCACGCGGCTGATGTTCTTCGTGCTGCTGCCAACGTTTTTGGTGGGCTATTACTTCTTTGCCGTGGCCACGCCGCTATTTTCGACCCATTCCGAGTTTGTGATTCAGAAATCCGAAGGCGGTGGTGGCTCCGCTGGCGGCGGTCTGGCCGGGATGCTCGGCGGCACAAGCTTTGCCACTGTGCAGGAAAGCATCACCGTTCAAAGCTATCTCGAAAGCCGGGAAGCCATGCTCCGGCTTGATGAAGAACATGGGTTTCGGGCGCATTTCTCTTCGGAGCAGATGGACCCACTGACCCGCCTCGCGCCCGACGCGACAGACGAGGACATGTTTGACACATATCGGCGCAATCTGAGCATCGGCTATGACCCGACGGAGGGATTGATCCGGCTGGAAGTCATTGCGGGCGATGCCCAGACCAGCCAGGCCTTTGCCGCCGCTCTGATCGAGTATGCCGAAGAACGAGTGGATCAGATGAGCCAGCGCGTCCGCGAGGCACAAATGTCCGACGCAAGGAGCAGTTTCGAAGATGCCGAAGAGCGGATGGTACTCGCACAGCAGCGGGTGATTCAGTTGCAAGAACAGCGCGGCGTGTTGAGCGCAGAGGCCGAAGTCAGCGCCGTGTTCTCGCAGATCAACACGTTTGAACTAGAGCTGCAGCAAGAGCGCCTACGTCTCTTGGAACTGCAAAGCAACACGCGCCCGAACCAGACCCGAGTTGAGGTGGCCGAGCGCAACATTGCCCGACTCGAAGCGTTGATCGATGAGCTTAGGGGCGGATTGACTGCCACCGGCACGGGCGAGGTTTCTCTGGCGCGGATTTCATCGGAATTGGTGGTCGCCGAAGCTGATTTGCAGACTAGGCAGTTGATGCTGTCGCAAGCCTTGCAGCAAATGGAAACCGCGCGGCTCGAGGCAAATCGGCAGTCTCTTTACCTGTCGATCGGGGTCTTCCCGGTGGCGCCGGATGAAGCGGCCTATCCCCGCGCATTGGAGAACACGCTTCTTGCGTTCCTGGTCTTTTCTGGCATTTACCTGCTGATATCGATGACGGTTTCCATCCTCCGCGAACAGGTCTCAGCCTAGTCATGAAACATGTAGATATCGGGTCTTTGACCACCGGCAACGACCGTCCGCTGACGCTGATTGCCGGTCCCTGCCAATTGGAAAGCGCCGATCATGCGCAGATGATCGCGGGCACCCTCAAAGAGGCCTGTGACAAGGCGGGGGCGCAATACATCTTCAAAGGCTCCTACGACAAAGCCAACCGCACCTCGATCAACGCCAAGCCCGCGCTTGGCATGGATGAGGGCTTGAAGGTTCTACAATCGGTCAAAGAGACGATTGGGGTTCCCGTTCTGACGGATGTGCATGGCCCCGCGCATTGCGCGCCAGTGGCCGAGGTGTGCGACGTCCTTCAAATCCCGGCCTTCCTTTGCCGGCAGACCGAGCTGCTGTTGGCGGCGGGCAGCACCGGCGCCGCGGTCAATGTCAAAAAGGGGCAGTTCCTGGCGCCGTGGGATATGCCCAATGTGGTGGCCAAGATCGAAAGCACCGGCAACACGCGCATCCTTCTGACGGAGCGTGGCGTGTCCTTTGGCTATAACACGCTTGTGGTTGATATGCGGGCGCTGCCGGAAATGGCCAAGACCGGCTATCCGGTGGTGATGGATGCGACCCATGCCGTAGCGCAGCCCGGCGGGCTCGGCGGCTCCTCCGGCGGTCAACGTGAATTTGCACCAGTCCTGGCGCGCTCTGCGGTGGCGCTCGGGATCGGCGCGCTCTTCACAGAAACACATCAAGACCCTGACAATGCCCCCTGCGACGGGCCGAATATGATCCATTTGCACCAAATGCCTCACCTTTTGGATAGTTTGATGCGCTTTGATCGTCTGGCAAAAGCAGAGCCGATCCGTTTGTAATCAGCGAAAGCCACCCGAATGACCAAGCCCTTGCCGACCGTCACCCAAAACAGTTGGGCCTTCCTGCGCGATGCCATGGTTACGCCGACGGGGTTCCGGGAATATGATGCACGGTGGAAGTTTCCAGATGAGATCAATCTGCCCGGCATCACGGCGCTTGGTCTGGGTCTTGGCACGCAGATGTTTGAGACCGGTATCGAGCCCGTTATTGCGGTTGCGAATGACTACCGTGACTACTCGCTTTCGGTGAAAAACGCGCTGATCCTGGGCCTGATGCAGGCGGGCATCCAGGTAAAAGACATTGGCCCGGCGGTCAGCCCGATGGCCTATTTCGCACAATTCCACCTCGATACACCCGCCGTCGCCATGGTGACGGCAAGCCATAATCCGAACGGCTGGACCGGCGTAAAGATGGGCTTTCAACGCCCGTTGACCCATGGGCCCGATGAGATGGGTCGTCTGCGCGACATTGTTCTGGGCGGCGAGGGCGTGGCGCGGCCCGGCGGTGGTTATGAATTTGTCGACGGCGTGCGCGAGGCGTATCTGGACGATCTGGCGGGTGATTTCAAAATGACCCGCAAACTGCGTGTCGTCTGCGCCACGGGCAATGGCACGGCCTCGGCCTTTGCACCGGAGCTGTTTGAGCGGATTGGGGTGGAGGTTGTGCCCTCCCATAACCGGCTCGATTACAGCTTCCCGCATTACAACCCGAACCCCGAAGCGATGGAGATGCTGCATGATATGGCCGCCTCGGTGAAAGAGTCCGGCGCGGATTTCGCGCTTGGCTTTGACGGCGACGGCGATCGCTGCGGTGTGGTCGACAATGAAGGCGAGGAGATTTTCGCTGATAAGATGGGCGTGATCATGGCCCGCGATTTGGCGAAGATTCACCCCGGCGCGACCTTTGTGGCGGATGTGAAATCAACTGGCCTGTTTGCCTCAGACCCGGAGTTGAAAAAACACGGGGCCAAGGCCGATTACTGGAAGACGGGTCACAGCCATATGAAACGCCGAGTCCATGAACTGAGCGCGCTGGCGGGCTTTGAGAAATCCGGCCATTACTTCCTCGCAGGCCCCATCGGGCGCGGCTACGATTGCGGCATGCGGGTTGCGGTTGAGATCTGCAAATTGATGGATCGCAATCCGGATATGTCGATGGCCGATCTGCGCCGGGCCCTGCCGGTGACCTATGCGACGCCGACCATGTCACCCTATTGCGCGGATACCGAGAAATACAAGGTGCTGGAGCGGTTGGTCGAGATACTCGTTGCTCGTCATGCAGAGGGCGGCAGTTTGGGCGGCGTCAAAATCACCGATGTCGTCACGGTGAACGGCGCGCGGGTGATGCTGGAGAATGGCGGTTGGGGTCTGGTGCGGGCCTCATCGAACACGCCAAATCTGGTCGTCGTCTGCGAAAGCCCGGAAAGCGAGGCGCAGATGCGGGCGATCTTCGAAGACATTGATGCGGTGATCCGCACCGAGCCTGCCGTCGGGGACTACGACCAGACAATCTGACTTCCCCGCCGCAGGAAATCGGCCTAGACAAGCGGGACATTTCAACAACGCCCGTTTGTCTCATGCGTCTTTTTCTGATCCTATGCCTCGCCGTCGTCCTGCCCTTCACCGCGATGGCGCAAGACACTGCACAGCAACCCGACGGCGCGATCTCCGTCGAAAGCGACATCCAGCAAGACACCGCGATTGCCACTCGCATCCGCGATATTCTGCGGCAGTTGGAGGGCTATGAAAATGTCAGTGTCTCCGTCGCCGATGGCATCGTCACATTGCGGGGGACTGCCCTTGAGACGGCGCAAATCGAAGCGCTGAATGGGCTCGTGGGTCGGGTCGAAGGCGTTGTGGCGATTGAAAACGCGGTCACCGAGACCACCGATGTGGTCGAACGCTTAAACCCTGCTATTGGACGCATTCAAGCCCGGATCGAGCAATTCCTGGCCAAACTGCCCTTGATCCTGGTGGCCGTCGCGGCGGGCATCTTGGTCTTGCTTCTCGGCCTCTACTTGGCGCGTCTAAAAAACCCCTGGGATCGGCTCGCGCCAAACGCCTTTATCGCGGATATCTACCGGCAAGTGATCCGTCTGCTCTTCGCGGTCTTGGCCGTCGTGCTGACCTTGGATCTGTTGAACGCCACTGCCCTTCTGGGCACGATTTTGGGCGCCGCCGGGATCGTCGGCCTCGCCATCGGGTTTGCCGTGCGCGATATGGTGGAGAACTTCATCGCCTCGATCCTCTTGTCGATCCGTCAGCCGTTCCGCCCCAAGGATTTGGTCGAGATCGAAGGCGATATGGGCCATGTGATCCGCCTGACCTCGCGCGCGACGATTCTATTATCACTCGACGGCAACCATATCCGCATCCCCAACTCGACCGTGTTCCGGGCCCGGATCATCAACTACAGCCGCAATGACGAACGCCGCTTCACCTTCGTGCTGGGGGTCGACCCCAACGCCGACATTGCCGAGGCGCAGCGGATCATCCTGGATGCGTTGAAAGAGCTGCCCTTCCTGTTGGAAAGCCCCGGCCCCGGTGTTTGGGTCAACGAACTGGGCGACAGCACCATTTCTATTACTGGCGCAGGCTGGGTGATGCAGCACAAGACCAGCCTGGGCATGGCCAAGGGCGAGGCGATCCGGATTGCCAAGTCTCGCCTGGAAGAGGCCGGCATTATGCTGCCAGAACCGACCTACCGTTTGATCAGCGACACCACGATCCGGCAAGCGCCGTCGGACACACACACCAAAGACACCACAGCGCCACCCGCCACACCTGCGGAGGTGCAGGACGTCCATGCCGAGGAATCAGAAGCGCTGGAACGGATCGTCGACGCCGAACGGGAGGCATTGGGCGATGACGACCTTTTGGCGCGCGAGGCCCCGCAAGAATAGTCCAGCAAATCTGGTGATTTTTTGCACACCGGGGGCTTGATCCTCCGCCCGTCGCGGCGTAACTAGCGCGTCACAGTTGGGGTGTAGCCAAGCGGTAAGGCAGCGGTTTTTGGTACCGTGTACCGTAGGTTCGAATCCTACCACCCCAGCCAACTTTCCTTAATGTGCCGTCCGGCATGAATCGCAACGTGTCCGGCGAGAAATGCAACTTTTGTCGGGGAAAAACGCAACTTCCGTCATTTTTGGTGACTTTTGGGGCGTTCTGTCTACAGAGCTGGCTTTTTTGTTCGATTTCAAAAACTGCCCCGATAAGTGCGGCCAGCCAGTCTTCTATTCGGTGTATGGGCGGGAAGCAGTCATCCTCTACGACTGCAACATGGATCAAGCAACTTAATCAACCGGTCGAACAGGCCCGGCTCTTGCTGATCCAATGCGGGGAGGTCAGCCAGTATCGAGTGCGCCAGTCCGCTCAGCCGACATTGTCATGTCTTGTACTCCTCAAGCGATACAACTCAATGCGGTCGTGCCACACCGGACCCTGCACAATACAAGGGCTCAACCGATTGACATCCGACACGTAGGCGCAACCTGTGCGTCGGTTGCTACGAAAGGTTTGACCGGAAATCAGGCCGTCGCCTGCGGACCCAGAACGAACTCAGGTCACCGCTGCCTTCAATGCAACAAGCTTGTTATTCAAATGGGCCTTCAACAAGGTGCTCAGGCGTGGTCCGTCGCGGTTTTCCACCGCCTCCATTATGCCGCGATGTTCTTCGACGGCTTGGGCCCAGCGGCTGTCCGAGACATTAGCCAAGAGACGGGCACGCTCCACCCGCGAGGACAACATCGCGTAGTGCTGCGCCAGGACCGGATTGCGAGCCGCAGCCATGAGGGCGGCGTGGATGTCATGATTGGCCTGAAAATAGGCCGGTCTATCGCCAGCGTCATAGTGGCGGAACATATCGCGATGGCGGGCCACAATCTGGGCCATTTCGTCATCACTCGCCCGTTCGCAGGCCAGTTCCCCGGCCAAGCCCTCCAAGACCGCAATCACCGGAAAGGCGGCTTCGAGCTCTTCCATCGTCACGTTGGAAATCCGCGCGCCCCGGTTCGACTCGAGGATGACCAACCCCTCATTGGCCAGCACTTTTAATGCTTCGCGCAACGGGGTGCGGGACACACCGAGATTTTCGCACAACTCCCTCTCGGGCACCTTTGCGCCAGGTTCGAGCGAGCCCTCGACAATGGCTTGCCGCAAGCGGGTCACAAGCTCTTCATGAAGCGACGGTCGAGCGAGCGGGGTCGACAGGTTCATACTATTGGCCTCCCTCTGCCAGAGCCATTTCAAGCACGCGCGCGACGTGAATGGCCGTGCGGTTTGCACCATCGACGATCTGATGCCGGCAAGACGTGCCATCGGCGACAATCAGTGTGTCGTCAGATGCTTGTCGTACAGCCGGCAGCAAATCGGCCTCGGCCATCTTTAGCGATACGTTTATCGTATCGCGACCATAGCCGAAAGCCCCGGCCATGCCACAACAGCTGGTCTCGACCACCTCCACCTCGGCCTCGGGAATCTTGCCAAGTGCCGCCTGCACATCCGGCATCACTTGGTGCGCCTTCTGATGACAATGCCCGTGCAGCAGGATTTTCTGACCCAAAGGTCGCAGTGGCAGGTCAACCTCATGCTTAACCAGATACTCCTCCAGCAGGAATGCCTGAGCGGCGACGGTCTCCGCCCGCCCGTCTGTGATCAGGGCAGGGATTTCGTCGCGCAGGGTGAGGAGCGAAGACGGTTCCAACCCCACGATCGGCACCAGCCTCGACATGGGGCAGAAGCGCGGCAACCAAACGTTCGGCCTCAATCCGGGCCTTTTCCACCAAGCCGACAGATAGCAGCGTCCGCCCACAATCCAGCGCGCGACCGCCATCAACCGGCGTCGCGACCTTCACCTTTAGACCCGCCGCTTGTAGCACCCGGCCCGCCGCGCGCAGGTTTTCCGGCTCAAAATAGCGGTTGAACGCGTCCGCGAAGAGGATGACATCTGGGTTCGGATCGGCAAACTCCGCGTCGCGGAACCGGTTGGCCGACCAGGTCGGTAAGTCGCGGGCGGCTGCAAATCCGGTCACTCCCTCAGTCAGTTTCGCAAGGCCCGGTATGCGATTGCGCAGATTCATCAGCCACGGCACGCGCGCCGCCCAGGGGGCATAGTGGGGCATGTAGCCCACAAGACGGTCATGCAGGCTCAGCCCGTGCTTCTGCACCCGCGCTGCCAAAACTTCGGTCTTCATGCGCGCCATATCCACGCCGGTCGGACATTCGCGTTTGCAGGCCTTGCAGGACACGCAAAGCTTCATCGTTTCCGCCATCGCATCGGATGTCAGGGCATCCGGCCCAAGCTGCCCCGAGATCGCTAGGCGCAGGCTGTTGGCGCGACCGCGCGTGACGTCCCGTTCGTTCCGGGTCACACGATAGGAGGGGCACATGGCCCCGCCCTTCAGCTTACGGCAAGCGCCATTGTTGTTGCACATCTCGACGGCTCCTTGGAAACCACCACCGGCGCCGGTCCAGGTGGACCAGTCGAAGGCCGTCTTCAGGGCGGGGACGGTGTAGTCGGCGCTATAGCGGAACAGGCTGCGGTCATCCATTTTGGGCGGATCGACGATCTTGCCCGGGTTCAGCACCCCATCCGGGTCAAACCGCTGTTTCACATCGCGGAAGAGATCGGTGATCTCAGTCCCGTACATGCGTTCGTGAAACTCCGAGCGAACGATCCCGTCGCCATGCTCACCCGAATGCGACCCTTTGTATTCGGCAACCAGCGCAAAGGCTTCTTCGGCGATGGACCGCATTTTCTTCACATCGTCTTCCAGCTTGAGGTTCAAGACGGGCCTGACATGCAAGCACCCGACAGACGCATGCGCATACCAGGTGCCTTGGGTGCCATGACGTTCAAAGACCTCGGTCAGCCGTGCGGTGTAATCGGCCAGGTCAGTCAATTCGACGGCGCAATCCTCGACGAAGGAGACGGGTTTGCCGTCTTGCTTCATCGACATCATGATGTTGAGGCCGGATTTGCGCACCTCCGCAATCTGACCTTGCAGGCGTTGGTCAGTGATCGGCTTCACACCGCCCCAGTTGCGGCCTTCGCCACTCCAGGAGAACCCAAGGTCGCCAATCCGATCGGTGATCTCGGCCAGTTTGCGGGCATTGGCTTGGGCCGAGCCTTCGTCAAACTCCACAAGTAATAGCGCGGCAGGGTCACCCTCGACAAAGGCCTCGATCGTGCGCCGGAAGAGCGGGATTTGCCGCGACAGACCGATCATCGTGTTGTCGACCAGTTCCACGGAGAGCGGGTCCAAAGCCACCAGATGCTGGGTTGCATCCATTGCTTGATAGAAGCTGGGAAAATGGCAAACCGCCAGAACACGTTCCCCGACCAGCGGCCAGAGCTTCAACTCAATGGCCGTAAAATAGGCCAGCGTTCCTTCGGAGCCGACCAGAAGATGCGAGAGGTTTATTGGCGCGTCTCGTGGCACCAGGGCGTCAAGATTGTAACCACCAACCCGGCGGTTCAATTTGGGAAAGCGCGTGTCGATCAGATCGCCATGGGCCGCGCCGAGCCGAAGCACATCGTCCACAATCGCTTGCGCGGGATGGTTCGACAGTGCACCGCCCGGCATCTCACCAAATCGCGCCTCGGTGCCATCGGACAGGATCGCATCGATGGCGCGAACGTTTGAGCGCATGGTGCCATAACGCAGAGAGCGCCCGCCGCAGGAGTTGTTGGCCGCCATACCGCCGATGGTCGCCCGCGAGGCCGTGGAGACATCGACGGGGAACCACAAGCCATGGGGTTTTAGCGCGCGGTTCAAATCGTCCAGCACAACGCCCGGTTCGACGATGGCCCGACGCCCCTCGACGTCAATCTCGAGAATGCGGTTGAAGTGTCTGGAGTTGTCGAGGATCAGCCCTGAATTGACTGTCTGACCACATTGGGATGTGCCACCACCGCGCCCGGTCACGGGCAGGCCAGCCGCACGCGCGGCGGCGAGGGCGGCCGAAATATCGTCTTTGGAGCGGGGAATCGCCACGGCGGAGGGCATGATCTGGTAGATCGAGGCATCCGTCGAATAGCGCCCTCTGGAAAAGGCATCTTCGAGGATTTCCCCTGAAAACCGGCCCTTTAGCATATCTAGCGGCATGTTTTTCTCCTCCCCAGTACGGTGGCTTGACAGCTCATCTTTTCAAATTGTATTCATAATTCAAGATTATGCATTCGGCAATACATGTGACCATGTTTGAACCGGATCAATGTGGAGGATTATCAATGACATCGAGAAATGCCGGTCGGCACTTTCTGCAAATTCCCGGTCCAAGTGCGGTGCCTGACCGTATTTTGCGGGCGATCAGCGCGCAAACGATCGACCATCGCGGCCCGGATTTTGCGGCGGTGGGGCAGGCTGCGCTCGACGGCATGAAGTCGATATTCAGGACTGAGGCTGGGCAGGTCATTATCTATCCCGCGTCGGGCACCGGCGCTTGGGAAGCGGCGCTGATCAATACTCTCTCTGAGGGCGATCGGGTGCTGATGTATGAGACTGGCCATTTCTCGACGCTCTGGATGAAGATGGCGGAACGGCTTGGCCTGGCGCCGGAGTTCATTGCGGGCGATTGGCGCGGCGGGGCAGATCCCGAAGCCATCGCGGCCCGGCTCCGCGAGGATAAAGCCCACGAGATCAAAGCGGTCTGTGTGGTGCATAACGAGACCTCCACCGGGTCGGTGTCGCCGGTCGCCGAAGTCCGCAGCGCGATGGATGCCGTGGGTCATCCGGCGCTTTTGATGGTCGACTCTATCTCGGGCCTGGCCTCGGTCGATTTCCGGTTCGATGAATGGGGCGTGGATGTCTGCGTCTCGGGCTCGCAAAAGGGTCTGATGCTGCCGCCGGGAATTTCGTTCAATTGCGTCAGCCCAAAGGCGATGGAACTGTCGCGCACCGGTGGAATGCGCCGGTCTTACTGGGACTGGCAGGACATGACGGGCCCGAACGCAACCGGATACTTCCCCTACACACCCGCCACCAACATGCTTTACGGCCTGAATGAAGCGGTCGCGATGCTGCATGAAGAGGGGCTGGAGAATGTCTTTGCCCGCCATGCCCGCCACGGTCGTGCCACCCGCGCCGCCGTGCGGGCTTGGGGTCTTGAGGTGCTCTGCCGTCAGCAGGGGCAGGAAAGCGGCGTTCTGACCGCGGTGATGATGCCCGAGGGCCATAGCGCCGATGGGTTCCGGGCGACCGTTTTGAAGAACTTCGACATCTCGCTTGGCAATGGCCTGTCCAAAGTGGCTGACCGCGTCTTCCGCATCGGGCATCTGGGCGATTTCAACGATGCGATGCTCATGGGCACGTTATCGGGGATCGAAATGGGCCTGTCGAAAGCAGGTATCCCGCATCGGAGCGGCGGCGCGGCAACGGCGATGGCGGTCCTGGAGGAGGACCTTCCACGCAACCTCGCTGCGGAGTGACGATCTAAGGGGCGTCCCATCTCGTGTGGCACCGGGGCGCGCCCTCTCAAAGACATGCCACACATCCCTGACAGATTTCTTGGAGGAGAGAATATGTTGTCCCTGAAAACCGCCACCGTTGCCGCCTTTGTGGCCGGTACTGTTCTAGCGGCGCCCGCCGCGATCGCGCAGGACTATCCGTCCCGCACTATTGAGGTCATCCATTCCTATGGCCCCGGCGGCGGCACTGACCGGTTTATCCGCGCCGTGGGCGTGCCCTTCGAAGAGATCGCCGGCCAGTCGATGGTGCCGATTTCAATCCAAGGCGGGGGCGGCATGCCGGCCTATGCCAACTTCCAGCAGCGTCGCGTTGATGGCTACACGCTGATGGCCATCAGCCCCGATCAGATCATCGCCCATGTGCTAGGCCGGATCGAGATGGACTCGTTCCAGCCGCTGGCGCGAGTGCAATATGATCAGGGTATGATCCTGGTCCCGGCCTCTAGCCCGTTCCAAACAATCCAAGAGTTCATGGAGCATGCCCGTGAAAACCCAGGTGAGTTGAACGTTGGGATCACCAACGCCGCAGGGTTCGACGACACCGTCATGGGTCTTTGGAACATCGAAACCGGGGCTGAGGTCACAACCGTTCCTTTCGGCTCGTCCGAGATGGTGTCGAACACGCTTGGCGGTCAGGTCGACGCCATGCATGAGGAATACGGCCCCGCCCGTGGCCTGATCGACTCCGGCGACATGCGTCCGCTGGTCGTCTTCTCCGACGAGCGCCTGCCGGTGCTGCCCGATGTGCCGACGGCCGTTGAACTCGGCTATGACGTGACGCTTGGACGCTGGCGGGCCTTCGCGATGCCAGCGGATGCGGATCCGGCCCAGGTCGACACGCTCTTTGGTCTGGTTTCCGAGGCCGTTGCGTCCGATTCATACCAGGAAGTGCAGGAGCAAGCGGCGCTTCAATATCGCTCGGAACTGCTTGGACCGGAGGAGTTCCAGGCGTTCATCGACAGTGAGATCGAGGTCTACACCCGCGTGCTTGACGCGCTTGGTCTGACCGACTGATCCTTTCGCCCGTCGCGCCCTCGGCTGTAACGGTCAATTGCGCGACGGGCCACCAGAATATCCCGAGGAATGGAACCATGGCCCATCGTTTGCTTGATCTGGCCTTTGCCAGCCTTCTGTTCGGTCTTTCGATCTTCTTGTGGTTTGTCGCGGACGGCTTCCCTGAATCGCGCCGCTTTGCCCAAGCCGATGCTGATTTCTGGCCCAAGATCATCTTTGCAACCATGGCCCTGATCACCGGGATCATCGCGGTCCGCACCTTGCTCAACCTGCGCAAGGACCGCGCGCAGATGGCCGGGGCCTTCACGATCCCGCCTCAGTTCCGGGTTGCGACGGTGCGCATCGGTGCGATGGGCGTATTGATCCTGACCTATTTCGTGGCGTTTCAGCACGTGGGCTTCATCCTTGCCACCTTCGTGTTTCTCATCCTGGCGAGCTTTGTCATTCCTTACAAAAACAACTTGGCGCGGGTGATTTTCGCGGCCTGTTTCACGGTGGTCCTGGTCCTGTTCTTCACACAGGCGCTTGAGTTGCCGCTGCCCCGGGGAACCGGAGTTTTCTACGATCTGAACGTGCTGTTCTACTGAGCCCTGGAAGGACCCCTCATCATGTTGGAAGCATATGGTTCAGCGCTTGCCTATCTCTTCGGCAACCCGTCCTCCTTTCTGCTGATCATCTTCTCGGTGATCTGGGGCATCGCCTTCGGGTCGGTTCCTGGTCTCACGGGGATCGTGGGTGTGGCCCTTCTGATCCCGTTCACCTTCGTCTTCGATCCCACCGCCGGTCTGCTTTTACTGTCGGGGGTCTATGTGGGGTCCACATTCGGCGGGTCGATCTCAGCCATTCTGTTCAACACACCCGGCAGTCCTGAGGCTGCCTGTACAGCGCTTGACGGCTATCCCATGGCCAAGAAAGGGCAGGCGGGCAAGGCCCTTGGCATCGCACTCGCCTCTTCGGCCATTGGCGGCATTTTCGGAACCATCGTGTTGATGCTCCTGGCGCCACCGATGGCTCAGTTTGCGCTGAATTTCGGGCCGCCTGAGTATTTCGCCCTGGCCGTTCTCGGCATCACGGCGATCTCGGCCATCGGTGGCGGATCGGTCTTGAAAGGGCTTGTGGCGGGGCTTCTGGGTCTTGGCATCGCAACGGTCGGTCTTGATCCGATCACCGGGACCGAGCGCTATACGTTTGGCAATCTCTCTTTGCTGACCGGCATCAGCTTCGTACCCGCCATCATCGGCACCTTCGCGTTGGCCGAAGTTCTGCAACGGGCCGGGGAGCGGACATCTACGGCCGATGTCATTACTGACGTCTCCACCAAGCTGCCAAGTATGAAGGAGTTCCTAGCGACACGGTTCACACTCCTGCGCTCGTCGTCGATTGGGGCCTTTATCGGCGCGCTGCCAGGCGTCGGCGCGACAACGGCGGCCTTCATCAGCTATTCGGAAGCCGTGCGGTGGTCCAAACGGCCGCAGGATTTCGGCACCGGAGTGGCCGAAGGCATCGCCGCGCCGGAATCGGCGAACAACTCTGCCGTCGGCGGTTCCATGATCCCGCTTCTGGCCCTTGGAATCCCGGGCAGCGCCACAACCGCCGTGATGCTAGGGGGGCTAACGATCCATGGCATCATCCCCGGCCCGCTGCTGATGGAGACCAACACGCAGCTCGTCTACACGGTGTTCATCGGCATGTTTGTCGCCAACATCCTGATGCTGATTTTCGGCATCCGCGCCGCGCGCTATTTCGCGCTGGTGCTTAAAGCCCCCTACGCGTTGGTCGGCCCCGCGATTGTTGTGCTCTGTATGACCGGGGTCTATGCCCTGAACTCCAACATCGTCGACGTTGGTGTGATGCTCGCCATGGGGGCCTTTGGCTTCCTGCTGCGGAAACTGCAATATCCGATCGCGTCCTTTGTGATCGGGTTGGTGCTTGGCCCCATCGCTGAGCGCAGCCTCCGCCAAGGCCTGGTGATCAGCGATTACGACTACTGGGATTTCGCCTCCCGCCCGATCACGGCCGTTCTGCTGATCGGCAGCTTGGCATCGCTGATCTACGGGTTTTATGGTCAGTGGAAACGGCACCAAATTGCGCAAGCCGCAAAACTGAGCAGGGGTCAAAGCGGATGAACTCGCGCGGCTTGCGAAACCAACGTGCCCTTGGATAAGCTTCACCGTCGAGACAGACGGGCGCTTGCCGTGCGGCCAGCCCTATGCTGATTGAGAACGCATGACTAGTCCCGCGTCCAGAGGCAATCAATTCGACGCGCCAAGTCAAAGGTCACTGGGCCCCTGAACGGGCTGGAATACCTTATCCCTCATCGCTCCGCGACGGTGGCGGGACATAGCTACCAAAATCCAGCAACCGATCCTCGAATTCGGCGATGCGACCTGCGGCAGATCCGTTCTGGGTGATCATCTGGGCGATGATCGCTTCGACTAAGGCAAATCCCGCGCCTTGCGACGGCAAAGGCTGCGGGCCGTCCATTGGCAGGCAGAACACGATGTCCGCCTCTCTCGCGATGGGAGAGGTGTAGCTATCCGTGATCGCGATGATCCGTGCCGAGCGCGATAAGGCAGAGGCATGGGCGCGGACAACCTCGGCCGAGTAGAGCGAAAAAGTGATGAGGACGATCACATCCTCCGGGCCTGTTTCAGTCAAAACATCGGCGATGCTGCCCGGCTCTGCCAGAGGACGCGCGAAGTTCGGAAAGGCCATCCGTCCCGAATACGACATGTAGTGCGCCAAGGAAAAACAGCTCCGGACACCGACGCAATAGATGCGCCGCGCGCCTGCCAACATTTCGGCGGCTTGGCCGATTCGCGCGACATTCTGCGCCGAGAACAGCGTGTCGAGATTGTGCTGCGCGGAGGCGCGGACCTTTTCAACCACCCCTGCCCCGGCGCCGGATCGGAGTTTAGCCGCCCGAGAGCCATACAAGCCGCGCTGCTGTATAAGCGCCGACTGGAAGGCTTCGCGACAGGGTTCAAAGCCGGAAAACCCAAGGGCCAGGGACAGGCGATAGACCGTGTTCACATTCACGCCGGCCCGGTTTGCAAGGGCCCTGACCGAGTGAAAGGCCATTTCCTGCGGATGCTCCAGCGCCCAAGCGGCAAACCCAGAAATCGCCGGGGAGGCCGCATGCACCAACTCCGCCAGCGCCTGGCTGAGATCATCGAGCGTTTCATATTTTGGCGTCAGGCGCGGCGTCATATGAAACAAATGACCCAAGTGCTTGACTATTTTCAACGATTTGTTTCATCGTCTCTCATCCGTGTTTCAGATAGCTCAACAGGGAGAGAGTTCATGAACAAACATTTGGTTGGCGCGCTGGTCGCGGCCACAACCGCCTTGGGTGCAAGCGCAGCCACGGCTCAGGATCAGACCTTCGTCGCCATCGGCACCGGCGGCGTCACCGGGGTGTATTACCCGACCGGCGGCGCGATTTGCCGTCTGGTGAACCGCAACCGGGCCGAGCATGGCATCCGCTGCGGCGTGGAGTCGACCGGTGGGTCCGTCTTCAACATCAACGCCATCCGTGGCGGCGAGTTGGAGTTTGGTGTGGCGCAGTCCGATTGGCAGTTCCATGCGTTCAACGGCACCTCGCGGTTTGAAGAAACGGGCGCATTTGAAGGTCTGCGGGCCGTTTTCTCAGTCCACCCGGAGCCCTTCACCGTTGTGGCTCGCGCAGATGCTGGCATCGAAACTTTCGAAGATCTGCAAGGCATGCGCGTCAACGTTGGCAACCCCGGTTCGGGCCAGCGCGGCACAATGGAAGTGCTGATGGCCGCCATGGGCTGGACGATGGATGATTTCGCTGTTGCCTCCGAATTGCAGGCGGCGGAGCAAAGCCAAGCGCTGTGCGACAACAACATCGATGCGATGATCTACACCGTTGGCCACCCGTCCGGCTCGATCCAGGAGGCGACCACGGCCTGTGACTCGGTTCTGGTGACGGTCGACAACGACGCGGTCGCGCAGCTTGTGGCTGACAACTCGTTCTATCGCACGGCGACCATTCCGGGCGGCATGTATCGCGGCAATGACAATGACACGATGACCTTCGGGGTCGGCGCAACCTTCGTCACCTCGGCCGATGTCTCCGAAGATGTGGTCTATGAAGTGGTCAGCGCGGTGTTCGAAAACATCGACCAATTTCGCAGTCTGCACCCGGCCTTCGCCAATCTCGACCCGGCGGAAATGGCCAATGACGGTCTGTCCGCGCCGCTGCACCCAGGTGCCGAGCGGTATTTCCGCGAAGCTGGCCTGATCGAGTGATCGGACCTAGGCTGACAGGCCTATGACACTGATCCGGGGCGCGCGCATCTTACCGCGCGCGCCCCGGGTCCAATACGCGGCCCAAAGATGGCAGCACCAATAGGGAGTGGCCCGATGACGGATCAGGACGGGCGCGAGGGGCGCCAATTTACCGATGAAGAACTACAGGATCTGGTCGCCAGCACCGATAGCGGCGCGCGCGACCCATCCAACCGAAATATCGCCCTGCTGATTGCCGGGTTGGCGCTGGCATGGTCGCTGTTCCAGCTTTGGATCGCCCAACCGCAGCTTTGGTTTGCGGAATATCTGCCGGTGATGAACTCATCGCAGACCCGGCCCATCCACCTGACCTTTGCCATCGTTCTGGCGTTTCTGGCTTATCCCGCCTTCAAATCATCGCCCCGCCATCACGTCCCGATCTTCGACTGGATTTTGATGGCGATTGGTGGCGCCTGCGCCTTCTACATTTTCTGGTTTTCGGAAGAACTGGCTCTGACCGCGCGGTCCGGCTTGCCGACGCAGACCCAAGTGATCATCGGCGCTGTCGGATTGCTGTTGCTGCTCGAGGCGAGCCGCCGGGCGCTTGGACCCGCGCTGACAATCGTCGGCTCTATCTTCCTGCTTTACGCTTACATGGGTCAGGGCTGGTTGATCCCGGAACTGATCGAACATGAGGGGCTCTCCTTCACTGCGCTGATCAACGCGCAATGGCTCGACACGGGCGGCGTCTTCGGCATCCCGCTTGGCGTCTCGACAGCGTTTGTGTTCCTCTTCGTGCTTTTCGGCTCGCTGCTCGATAAGGCGGGCGCCGGGAACTACTTCATCAAACTGGCCTTCGCCGGCCTGGGCCATTTGCGTGGCGGTCCGGCAAAGGCGGCCGTCGTCGGCTCCGCCATGACCGGCCTGATCTCCGGCTCCTCCATCGCCAATGTCGTCACAACCGGGACCTTCACGATCCCATTGATGAAGCGTGTGGGCTTCACCAATGAGCAGGCGGGTTCGGTCGAGGTCGCCTCCTCCGTCAACGGCCAGATCATGCCCCCGGTGATGGGGGCGGCAGCCTTCCTGATGGTGGAGTTCATCGGGATTTCTTACGTCGAGGTGATCAAGCACGCCTTCATCCCGGCGGTGATCTCTTACATCGCACTGGTCTACATCGTGCACCTCGAAGCGCTGAAGAAAGACATGCCCGCGCTTGGCGAGGCGAAAAGCTTCGTCGGGATGATTGTGAAATTCTTCATCGGCTTTGCGGTTGCGGGTGCCGGGTTCACCGCACTGATCTATGGCGTCGGCGCCCTGCGCGACGTGGTCCCTGACCTGACCGGGCCGATCATGATGGCGCTTTTGGCGGCGATCTATGTCTGGCTGGTGGCCATTGCTGCGCGCAAGCCGGATCTGGAGATCGACGACCCCAATGCAACCGAAATCAAACTTCCGACTGTCAAAGAGATCTATGCCACTGGCCTGCATTATGTGCTGCCAATCGTGGTTTTGGTCTGGTTCCTCATGGTGGAACGGCAGAGCCCGGCGCGATCGGCGTTTTTCGCCACGGCATTGATGATCCTGATCATCGTCACCCAGCGCCCTCTGAAAGCGTTCTTTCGCGGCAAGGGCGCGGAAATGGCCCACGAGTTCAAGGAAGGTTTTGTCGATCTACGAGACGGGTTGATCGCGGGCGCACGCAATATGATCGGTATCGGGGTCGCCACGGCCGCCGCCGGGATCATCGTGGCCACCGTGACACGGACCCCGATCGGGACCGAACTCGCGGGCCTCGTGGAGCAGCTTTCGGGCGGCATCCTGTTCGTCATGCTGATTTTGATCGGCGTCTTCTCTCTCATCCTCGGGATGGGCCTGCCGACAACGGCGAATTACATCGTGGTTTCATCGCTCATGGCCTCGGTCGTCGTGTCGCTTGGCGCGCAAGAAGGGCTGATCGTTCCGCTGATCGCGGCCCACCTCTTTGTGTTCTATTTTGGGATCATGGCGGATGTGACGCCCCCTGTGGGGTTAGCCAGTTTCGCTGCCGCCGCCGTTTCAGGCGGCGATCCGATCAAGACTGGGTTCACCGCTTTCTTCTATAGTTTGCGTACGGTGGCCTTGCCATTCCTGTTCATCTTTAACCCGACGCTAATCCTCTATGGGGTCGATCTTGGCACATGGGAAGGGATATTCCAGGCGGTTACGGTCTTCATCGTCGCGACCTTCGCCATGCTGCTGTTTGCGGCCGCGACCCAGGGCTATTTCCTGGCCCGCTCACGCATCTACGAAAGCGCGGCGCTGTTGCTGGTGGCCTTTACGCTTTTCGTGCCAAATATCTGGCTCGATATCGTGCAAGACCCGTTCCGCGAGGTGCCGCCAGCCCAATTTGAAACGGCCGTGGGCGAAGCGGCCGAGGGGGCACAACTGCGCTTGCTCATCCAAGGGCCTGATTTCAACACCGGCGAGATGGCCGAAACCACGTTGGTGTTGAACGCCGTGGGGGCAAGCGCTGCGGAGCGGATCGCGAATTCCGGCCTGCTCCTGATTCCCGATGGCGAGGTCGTCCGTTTGGACGAGCCAATGTTCGGGACCGCCACCGCCGAGACCTTGGCTGATTTCGACTTCTACGCCGATACACCCGTGCAACTGGCCGCTGTGCGGATGCCGCAGGACCGGATGCCCGAGCAAGTCTTCTATCTCCCGGCGCTTTTGCTTCTGGGTCTGGTGGTCCTGCTGCAACGGCGGCGTCAAACCAAACCGGCCTTCTGAGGAGTGCGAGAGATGTTTAGAACGATCCTCCTACCCATCGACCTTTCGGCAGAGAACAGTTGGGCAAAGGCCCTGCCCGCCGCCCTGAAACTCTGCGAGGGCAATGGCTGCATCCTGCATGTCACAACCGTGGTGCCCGACTTTGGTATGTCGATCGTGGGCAGCTATTTTGAGCCCGGCTTTGAAGACAAGGCGCTGCACGAGGTTGGCGAAAAGCTCACGGCCTGGGTCTCCGCGCACATCCCCGATGACATTGAGGTGCACCCCCATGTGCTGCATGGCCGGGTTTATGACCTGATCATTGAGGCTGCGGACCGATTGAATGTCGATGCCATCGTGATGGGGTCGCACACGCCGGGTCTGAGCGATTATCTGCTTGGCCCGAATGCGGCCCGGGTGGTGCGCCACGCCAAACAATCGGTCTTTGTCGTCCGGGGGGAGTAAGGCCTGTGAGCCATATCTTTGGTCGCGGCTCGGCACCTTTGCCGAAGGCGGTGCGCGGCGACGGTTGTTATCTCTACGATAGCACTGGCAAAGCCTATCTTGACGGCTCCGGTGGCGCGGCTGTCTCATGCCTGGGCCATTCCGACGCGGATGTCCGGGCGGCTGTCCATGCGCAGTTGGATCAAGTAGCGTTTGCCCATACCGGGTTTTTCACCTCCGATCCTGCCGAGAAATTGGCCGACCTTCTGATCGCGCAGGCGCCCGACGGGATTGAGAGAGTCTACCTCCTCTCCGGCGGGTCCGAGGCGGTTGAGGCCGCCATCAAGCTCGCCCGGCAGTATTTCCTGGAGATCGGGGAGCCAGAGCGCCACCGTGTCATCGCTCGGCGGCAGAGCTATCACGGCAACACACTTGGCGCATTGGCGGCGGGCGGCAATGCCTGGCGGCGCGAGAAATACGCGCCGCTTTTGGTCGAAACCAGCCATATCGCACCGTGTTTTGAATATCGTCACCGGGCCGAAGGCGAGAGCCTCTATGACTATGGTCAGCGGGCGGCAAATGAGCTGGAGACCGAGATCGAGCGGCTCGGCCCCGAGACCGTGATGGCCTTCATCGCCGAACCGGTTGTCGGCGCAACAGCAGGTGCCGTGCCTGCGGTGGACGGGTATTTTAGTCGTATTCGCGAGATCTGCGACCAGTCTGGCATATTGCTGATCTTGGATGAGGTGATGTGTGGCATGGGGCGGACGGGGAGCCTCTTTGCCAGCGAGCAGGAAGGCATCTCCCCTGACATCGTGACAATCGCCAAGGGGCTTGGCGCGGGCTATGCGCCGATTGGGGCGATGCTGTGTTCCGGCACGATTTACAAAGCCATCGCGGATGGATCGGGCAGTTTCCAGCACGGGCATACCTATCATGGCCACCCCCTCGCCGCCGCAGCGGGTCATGCGGTTGTAAATGCGATGATAGAGCGGGATTTGATGCCGCGGGTAACGGCTCAGGGCGATACTCTCGCCGCCGCTTTGCACGCCGCTTTCGCCCAACACGCACATGTCGGTGACATCCGTGGGCGTGGGTTGTTTCGCGGGATCGAATTGGTCGAGGATCGGGCCACGAAGACACCCTTTGACCCGGCCCGCAAATTACACACGCGGGTAAAGAGCGCCGCGATGGCCGAAGGGCTGATTTGCTACCCCGCAGGTGGCACTGTCGATGGCCGCAGCGGCGATCACATCCTGCTCGCGCCCCCTTCATTATCAAAGATACGCAAATCGATGAGCTGGTCGGCAAGCTCTCACGCGCCTTGGATACAGCCTTAACGACATAGAGGCCGATCACAGCTTGAGGCCACAGCCCTCGAACGCCGCGCGGGTGGCGGCTTTCTCCTCCTCGGTCAATTGCAGAAGCGGCGCGCGGACCGGACCACCGACCTGCCCAAGCAGTTCCTGCCAATACTTCCCATGGGCCTGGGGTTTGCCGCCTGGCTTGCTGGCTTTGATCGCCTCGCGCACCGGTTCCAAGCTGTCCCGCACCCGGCGGGCCTCAGCAAAACGGCCCTCAAAAGCCAACCGCGTATAGTCGTTCATCCGTTGGTCGGATTTCGTCTGCAACTGATAGGGCGGCGAGGAGCAGAGATAGAGCCGCCACCCAAGCTCTTCGATATTGTCGAGCCATTCGGCCTCTGACGCCGTGGAGACGTGAATCTTGTCGCCCACCATATGGGTCAACCGCACATACATCTCTCGCGGGACCGAGTATTTGATCGCCACGATATTGGGCAACTCCGCGACCCGGGCACAAAGGTCGGGGCTCATCAGATAGCCACTATCGGGATGCGACCACATGGCGATGCCGATATCCACCTGATCGCACAGGGTTTTGTAGTAATTGAAAACCGTATCATCGGGATCGGTCACGAAATGCAGGACCGGTGCGTGGACGACCACATAATCCGCGCCGCAGGCCTGCGCATGTTTGGCCAATTCGACAACCGTATCGAAGTTCTGATCCGAGGCAGACATGATTGTGCCCGCCTTGCCATCACATTCTTCAACCGCAATCTCGAAGTTACGTTTGCGCTCTTCAAGCGACATGGAGAAGAACTCACCCTGCTTCCCGGCAATGAAGAGGCCCGCGATATCCAAATCATCGATCCAATGGCGGATATTGGCGCGAAGCCCCGCTTCATTGAAGAAACCATCAGCATGAAACGGGTTGAGCGCGGCGGCCCAGATGCCGCGCATGTGCTCTCGGGCATAGTCTTTCGCATCAAGCTTTGAGTAGTGCATCAGGTCTTTCCTTCCTCGGCGGCGCAGATCGCCTGCCAGATTTTGCTGGGTGTCAGGGGCATTTGCAGATCGGTTACACCAAGCGGCGCAAGCGCGTCATGGGCGGCGTTGAGAATGGCAGCGGGCGCGCCGATTGTGCCAGCCTCCCCCACGCCTTTGGCGCCAAGGATATTCATCGGGCTCGGTGTTTCGGTCTTGTCGATCTTCAGTGGTGGCACATCCGTCGCGCGCGGCATGGCATAATCCATGAAGGACCCGGTCAAGAGTTGCCCATCCGCATCGAAATGCAGGGCCTCCATCATCGCTTCACCGAAGCCTTGCGCAAAGCCGCCCATGACTTGGCCCTCCACCAGAAGCGGGTTCAGGATGGTGCCCGCATCGTCAATGGCATGCACCTGTTCCAGCGTCATCACCCCGGTCTCGCGATCAATCGCCGCCATCACAAGATACGCCCCATATCCCCAGGCCTGACCGTCATTTTCATAGCGCATTTCGGCGCTGAGCGGCGCGGGTTCGCCCTGTGCCTGGCGGCGGACAATCTCCTGGCAAGCGGCAAGAACGGCGCTGCCGCCAATGGCTGTGCTGCGGCTCGCCAGGGCGCCGATCCCTGGGGGGCAAAGATCGGTATTACCACAGGTGACGGTGACTTTGGCAGGATCTAGGCCAAGCGCATCCGCAACGATTTGCGCAAAGGCCGTCTCTCGACCGTGCCCTTGAGAGGAACTGCCGCTTAACACGTCGACGTGCCCATCTGGCTTGAGCGTCACACGCGCGGTTTCCCATCCGCTGCCAGAGGGTTCGAGGTAAAACGCAACACCAAGGCCCACCAGCTCGCCCATCGCGCGCCGCCGGTCTCTCTCCTCCAACAAGGCGGTGTAGCCAGCGCTCTTAGTCAACCGGTCAAGCACGCCCGGGTAATCACCGGAATCGAGTATGTCGCCAGAGAGCGTCTTGTGCGGCAAGTCCATGGGACCAAGCAAATTGTGCCGCCGCAACTCAACCGGATCTATGCCGCTGACGCGGGCTGCTTTGTCGATCAAACGTTCAATCAGACAATTGGCTTCCGGTCGCCCTGCCCCGCGATAGATTCCCATTGCCGGGCGATTTTCGGCGCAGGCCGTTGTCGCCAAATCAAGCTCTGGAATGTCATACCCGGCTGGCAGAATGCGGGCCGCATTCCAAGCCGGGATCAACCCACTATTGGGGAGCCAATGGCCAAGTGGCGCGTCAATCTCGGCACTCAGGGCCAGGAACTTCCCTTCTTCTGACAGCGCCAGACGCCCCTTTGTCGTCAGGCCACGCCCGTGCGTCGCAGACAAGAAATCATCACTGCGACTCGCCATCCATTTCACCGCATGGCGGTGATGAAACGCGGCCCAAACGGCAAAAACCTCCTCCGGATAGAGCGAGGCCTTCATACCAAACGCCCCGCCGACACTGGGCGCGATCACATGCAACCGGTCGACATCGATGCCTAAGATTTGTGCGAGTTCCGAGCGCGTACGATGGGGTGTTTGGGTCGAATGCCAGATCGTCGCCCGCTCCGTAGCACGATCATACGCGACCGCAATCGCGCGCGGCTCCATCGGCGATGGGGCAAGGCGCGGATGTTGGATTTCTGCTTCCACTACAAGCGCGGCCTTGGCAAAGGTCTGGTCTAGGATTCCGGTTTTCCAGTGTTTCTGAGCCAGTGGGCGCGGTGGCGGAGTGTCTTCGTCCTCAATCTCGGCAAAAATCAAGTCGGCTGCGTCCTGCGCTTCGGCCAGGCGGCTGGCCAGAACAGCTGCAATCGGCTGCCCCACGGCCTCAACCCGGGATTGGGCCAAGAGCGGAAAGGCCGGTGGGTTCGGCAACGGTAGGACTCGGTTGACCGACAACGGGGAGGTCCGCCCGATATCTTGCGCCAGGTGGATCGCGTGCACGCCGGGGGAAGCCAGCGCCTCTTCAATCTCGACCTCCACCAAGGTTCCAGAGGCCATCGGGCTGCGCAGAAAGGCCAGGTGAAGCGGGGTGTCGAGCCGGATGTCATCGGTAAACCGGGCTTGCCCACGCAGCAGATCGGGATCTTCCCGGCGCGTTATGCGGGCACCAACCCAGCGATTTGAAGTTTTCGACATCGGTTTTCGGCATTCCGCGCTATTCGAGGTGATACCAACACCGCTTCTCTCGCGGGGTAAAATCGTAAGTCCGAAATTGGGTATTCATTGAAAGAATAGCTAAAGAATTTGCTGCAAAGGAATACTTGTGCCAGCAAGAGCCTAAGGAGGAGGAGCCATGCTATGACAATCGCCGTGATCGGGAATGGCAGTATCGCAGGATATGTGGCCGCCCAATTGAGACGCAGCGGCGATGGGCCCGCCGCCTTCATCACTCGCGCTGGCAGCACCCGGGCGCAAACCGTGCCGGACGCGGCATATGTTGGGTCAGTCGCCGAGTTGCCTTCTGAAGTGAAACTGCTGATCGACTGCGCGGGGCATAGCGGGCTTGCCGACCATGGCCCTGATGCGCTCAAAGCTGGGCTCTCTGTGATCACACTGTCTCTTGGCGCCTTGGCCGATGAGACGCTGGCAACCGAGTTGCAAATCGCCGCCAAAGCAGGGGGAAGCCGGTTGCATCTGGCCAGCGGCGCAATCGGCGCGCTCGATGCGCTTCGTGCGGCATCGGTCGGAGAGATCGGCGCGGTACGCTATACAGGGCGCAAACCGCCAAAGGGTTGGCTCGGATCGCCAGCGGAAGATGTCTTGAACCTCACAAACATGGGCCCTGCGCCCGCCACCCATTTTGACGGCACGGCCCGCGATGCGGCGCTGACCTATCCGAAAAACGCCAATGTCGCGGCGGCAGTGGCGCTTGCCGGAATCGGATTTGACGACACGAAGGTCGAACTGATCGCAGACCCCGGCATCACCGCAAACATCCACGTTCTGGAAGCCGAGGGCGCATTTGGCACGTTTCGGTTTGAAATCTCGGGGCGGAGCCTGCCAGACAATCCGAAAAGCTCGGCGCTGGCCGCAATGAGCGCCGTCGCGGCCCTCCGGCAGAGCCAAGCCGACATCGGGTTCTGAGATGGCCCAACGGATCGCGGGGCGCATCGCCAACCGGCTGAAACTCAGGCAACTCCGCCTGCTGATTGCGGTGGGGCGTCATGGCAGTATCCAGAACGCCGCGCGGGAGATGAACGTCTCGCAGCCCGCCGCGACCAAAATGATCCAAGACCTCGAGTTAGATTTCGCCGTGCAGCTCTTTACCCGCACCAATCGCGGCGTGATCGCAACGCCAGCGGGCGAGGTGCTGATCCGTCACTGCAAGCTGATCTTTGCGCAGATCGCAAACGCCGCTGAAGAACTCGACGACTTATCCGAGGGCAATAGTGGGCGGATTGTCGTGGGCACGCTTCTGGCTGCGTCCTCGCATCTCTTGCCAAAAGCGATCGAGACGATGCTGGCGACCCGCCCAGGCGTGGCCTTGCGGGTTGTGGAAGGCACCAATGAAATGCTGATGCCTGCCCTCCGCAATGGCGAGATAGACATGGTGGTCGGGCGTCTACCCTCGCAACGTCATCGGCAAGAGCTTGAGCAGATCGTGCTGTTTGAAGAACACATCCTGGCGGTGGTTGGCCCTGACCATCCGCTGGCGAGGAGGGCCGACCTGAGGTTCTCGGATCTCGAAGCATTCGGCTGGATTCTCCCGCCCGCCCAAACAACGCTGCGACGTCAAATCGATCAGTTCTTCGTGGGGCAAGACCTCTATGTGCCGCCGATGATGGTCGAAAGCATCTCCTACCTGACCAACCGGACGCTTATTCAGAACAACGAGTTGATCGGCTTCATGCCGGCCCATGTGGCGGAGCAGGATATCGCGCTCGGCCTTTTGGCTGCACTCTCTTGGAAGGTCCCGTTTGGGACCGGGCCGGTGGGTGTAACCGTCCGAGAGAAGGACAATCTCTCGCCCGCCGCCGACGGGTTCTTGACAGCACTTCGTCAGGTGGCAAACGCCATCTGACGCCTTAACAGGTATAGATTTTCCCGATAGCTGATTTCAAAACTAGGGATTGAGCGGATATCAGAGCAAGCGCAGTCTGACCCAAACACCGCTTGGGCGAGGAGATATCATGGGACGGTTGAGCGCCTTCAACTTTCAAAACTGGATTGACGAACACCGGCACCTGTTGAAGCCGCCGGTGGGCAATCAACAAATCTGGGAAGATGCCGATTTGATGGTCACGATTGTCGGCGGCCCGAACAAGCGGACCGACTATCATGACGATCCGGTTGAGGAGTTTTTCTATCAGCTTCAAGGCGACATGCTGCTGAAGCTTTATGACGGCACCGAGTTCTATGATGTGCCGATTCGCGAGGGCGATATCTTCCTCTTGCCGCCGCATATCCGGCATTCGCCGCAGCGCCCGCAAGAAGGCTCCATCGGCCTCGTGATCGAGCCGAAGCGTCAAACCGGAGAGTTGGATGCCATCGAATGGTATTGTTTTAATTGCCAAAATTTGGTCCACCGGGCCGAAATGCAGCTTCAATCCATCGTCGATGACTTGCCGCCAGTCTACGAGAAATTTTATGCTTCAAATAAATTACGGACCTGCGTAAGCTGTGGCGAAATCCACCCTGGCAAAGAACCGCCAGAGGGATGGGTCACGCTTTAGAACCAATGATGGCGCATCAAAGCGCCACGCTTATCAACAATGGGAGTACACAGATGCCGAAGACTTTCGGGACGCTGATCGGGGGGCTGCGACCGCCCTGGTTCTGATGGGGACATATGCAACAGCCGAGGAGTTCCGCCTGGGCCTGATCACCCCACCGCCGCATGTTTGGACCCAAGCTGCGGAACGCTTTGGCGAAGCGCTGTCCGAGGCCTCGGACGGTGAACACACGCTGCAGGTCTTCCCGGCGCGTCAGTTGGGCAATGAAGCCGAGATGTTGCAGCAGTTGCAGTCGGGCGCGCTTGATATGGCGTTTCTGACCGTCGCCGAAGTCTCGAACCGGGTGCCCGATTTCGGTGCCTTCTACGCGCCCTTCCTGGCCGAAGATATTGCCCATGCGGGTGAGATCCTGCGCTCTGACCTCGCGGCCTCAATGCTTGACCAGCTTCCCGCACAAGCCGGAGTTGTCGGCATCGGCTATGGCATGGCGGGCTTGCGGCAGATCGTGACCCGCGGCGACGTAAGCTCCTCGGCCGATCTGGAAGGTCTGGAAGCTGCGGATCACGCCGTTTACCCCGATCCTCGACTTCTACAACGAGGTCGGCGCGGCGCCGACGCCAATGCCACTGCCCGACGTCTATGACGCGTTGGCCAACGGTCAGGTCGATGCAATTGACATGGATGCCGAACTGATCTGGGCACTGCGCTATTACGAGCATGCCGACACGATTGTGGTGTCGAACCATATGATGTTCCCGATGGTCGGCTTGGTGTCTGGCCGGGTCTGGGCCGGGCTTTCGGCTGACGATCAAACGATGATCCAGGAGTTGATGCAAGAACAGCTCTCGCAGGTAATCGACACCTATGTCGAGATGGACCCGCAATGGCTGGACGAGATCGAGGGCACGGGCAAAACATACGTTGAGGTTGGTCCAGAATTCTTCGGCGACGTGCCGGCGGCCTGGGACGCGATCTGGTCTGAACGCTCCTCGGTTCTGGGTGATATGCGCGACGTTGCGGCAGAGCTGGCGGCAGAATAGGCTCTCAACAGATCAAACATATATCAAACCCACTGGCGCTACCGCTGGTGGGTTTCGATTCAGCAGGACCCCCTTTCGCCATGTTGCAAAAGATCTCTGCCTTCTGGGCCAAAGTTGAGATCACGGTCGCCGCGATTTTGGCCGCCGCGATCACCGGGCTGATCCTGCTCAATGTCGTCACCCGCGCGATCGGCAACGCGATCTATTGGGTCGATGAGGCGGCGATTTATACGATGGCCTGGATGACGTTCCTTGCGGCCTCCGCCGCCGTGCATCATGGGCAATCGGTTGCCGTCACCCTTGTGACAGATTTGGCCCCGCGCCCGGTGGCCGAAGTGATCCTCAAGGTAAAAGATGCAGTCGTCTTGGTCTTTGCCATATTGATGGTTTGGTTCTGCTGGCGCTGGTATTTGCCGCTGCAGATGGTCCAAGCGGGGTTCGATATCCTGCAGTTCCAGGGGGCAACCTTCAACTTCATCTATTCTGAACCCACAACAACCATCGGCTATCCCAAATACCTTGTATGGATGGTGATGTGGCTCTTCTCTTTCGGGGTGTTGCTTCATAGCGTGAACAACCTTTTGGGCGGTGGCGCCCTGCCCGAAGACCGGGTGGAGGCCACATGACCGCGCTTGTCTTTGCGATCCTGCTTTTCGGCGCGGTCCCGATTGCCATCGTTCTCGGCCTCGCCGCTGTGGCCTATGTTTTGGAAAGCGGCAATACGGTTCTGTTCGACAGTTTCGCGCAGCAGATGTTCTCGGGCCTTGAGAATTACGGGCTGCTCGCCATCCCGCTTTTCATGTTGACCGGCGAGTTGATGAATGAAGGCGGCATCACCAGCCGCCTGATCAATGCGGCTCGCGTTTTCGTCGGTGGATTCCGCGGTGGCCTCGCCTGGATCAACCTCGTCGCCAATATGTTCATGGCAGCGATCATCGGCTCTGCTGCCAGCCAGATCGCGATCATGTCCCGCGCCATGGTCCCGGCGATGGAACGGGAGGGCTACGACAAAGGTTTCGCAGCCGCCACGACCGCGGCGGGTGGTCTGCTCGCGCCCGTGATCCCGCCCTCGATGCTTTTCGTGATCTTTGCGGTGTTGGCACAGATCCCGGTGGGCGACATGTTCCTCGCTGGCATTTTGCCCGGCATTTTGATGTTCAGCAGCTTCGCCTTGGTCATCGCCACGATCGGCTGGTTCTCGCCCTTTCCGTCTGGCCGGTGGCTGACACGCCCGGAGGCATTTAGCGCGCTTGGCCAAGCCCTGCCCGCTGTGATTATCCCGGGCGCCATTATCGGCGGCATCCTCTTTGGCTTTGCTACGCCAACGGAATCGGCCGCAATCGCCTCGGTCATCGCATTGGCCCTTGGTCGGTTTGTCTATCGTGAGGTGCGGTTCCGTGACTTGGGCAAAGTCTTCATCCGCACCGCGCGCAACTCCGCCCTTGTGATCTTCATGATCGCCACCGCCAACGTCTTTGGTTGGGTGGTGGTCTATGAGGCGTTGCCGCAGCAGCTCGCAGCGCTGATCACAACAGTCACGTCAAACCCGTTCCTGTTTCTTCTAATCGTGAATGTGGCGCTGCTTTTCGTCGGCATGTTGATCGACGGCATCGCGGCGGTGATCTTGATCACGCCGATCCTGCTGCCCATCGCGATGAACTCTTACGATATCAGCCCCTATCAGTTCGGTGTGGTGATCTCGATCAACCTGATTTTAGGCTTGCTCACGCCACCGGTCGGGATCGGCCTTTACATTGCCTCCGCGATGAGCGGTGTGAAGCCAGTGGCGATCTTCAAAGCCCTCTGGCCCTTCCTCTTGGCAACGCTGATCGTTCTGATCCTGCTGAGCCGTTTTCCGGAACTGTCTACCGCGCTGATCTAACCCCAAACCGATCATGCCACGCGTATCGGTTTAGTGCCGACGATGTCTTTGAGCGTCGCATGCTCCATGGTTTCAGCTTTCACGTCGATCAGAATGCTGAGCATCGATTCAAGTGTGAAATAGGACCGCATCACTCGGAAGATCAGGTATTCCGGCAAGGCGATAATCCCACGCGGAACGCCATTCAGAAGTGAGGAGACCACCGCCACAATCGAGGGCGCCCCCGTGGTCACGGCCACAACCGATTGCCACATGATCGGGCTGTCCGGGTTGAAGCTCAACAAGCATTCCAGCGCGCCATAGATGATCAGCGGAACGAGCATCGCGCGACGCCCCGAATTGATCAGCATGTAAGGCAAGATCACCTTTCCCCGCAGGGTTTTGTGGCGCGAATAGATCAGGTCGCGGCAGCGCGAACTAATATGATAGACCGAGCGGAACCAGCGCATCCGCTGCTCGCGCATATGCATATAGGAGGCCGGAACCTCCGAGATATAACGGATCTTCGGGTCAACGACTGAGTGATAGCCAAGCTCACCGATCCGAAGCGAAATATCAGTGTCCTCGCCATTCATTCCCTCGACGAACCCGCCCAGATAGCGTGGGTGCTCCGTCCGATAGACCACAAACATGCCGGGAATACCGACCACGCAGTTCACCGCGCCCATAGCGACGGAATAGAATCCGTGTTTGACCAGAACCTCCAAGAGCCGCGCCCGATCGAACAGCGCGCCGCCGGGTGGCACAGGCACGCCCCCCACAACCCCCACCTGCGGGTTGGTGAAATAGGGCATCGCGCGGCTTAGGTTGTCCTCACCCAGAAGCGTATCGGCATCGACGCGGACCAGAAACTCCGTCTCCGTCGCATCAAGCCCGGCATTCAACGCATTGGACTTTCCAGGTTTCGGCACATTGATCACCCGCCCTTTGGCCGCAGTGCAAGCGGCCAACGTTGCGGTTGCGATCTCTTCGGTCTCGTCGGTGGAGTTGTTGTTCATGATCAAGATATGAACCTCACCGCCGTAATGGGCCGCAGCTTTGTCCATAGCTTCGATCGTATCCTTGATAATGTATTGCTCGTTATGTGCCGGAACGATGATCGAAACCGGCGGGCGGAACACCGGTGTTTTGGCGGTCAGCACGTCCCAAATCGCGATCGCGTAAAGCTGCCCAAAGAGCACTGGCAGAAAGAGGAACACACCAGGGCCGATCCCACCCAGAAGCGTCCATTGCCGCATCCAACCGACAATCCAAAGATCCAGCCCGCCGACATAGATCGACACCGCCGCCGCGACCACGATGGTTACAACCAAACGCCAAACGGCGCGGCGCTGGCTAATGGGGCGATGTTCGACCCGAATGCGTTCCGGCATATGGCCGCGTTCCAGAAGCTTGAAGGAATACACTGCAAAGCCGAGCAGGCCGGAGACAATCGCGCTGAAATGCAGGGAAAAAGCGAACCCGGCCCACTTGTGGAGCACCACATTGGCCAAATCCATAATCGCGCAGATCAACAGATAGCTCATTGTCATATCGAGGGCGAACAACACCCGTCCGTGCGCAGACCCCGAACTAAAGCCTGCAAACGAAATGAAGAAAGACACCAAGAAGATCCGGATCGCGATGGCGTGACGCCCCTCATGCGGGGAAAACACCAAATCCCGGTTCGGGAAGATCGTGCTGCCCACGGGCGAGTTCACGAAGAGCAGGAGCGCGACCGCTAGGCATGTGAAGGCCAACAGCATTGCGGGCGCCCGCCAGACCGAAACGAAGCCAGCAAACCGTTTGGGGGCGCTGTCAACCGAGATGAAGTTGATCTGATCGCGTTTGTCGTCGGCGCTTTCGGTGCTCATGCCGCATCTCCCGACCGGGTGAAGACAAAGGCGACATGGGCCACGTCTTCAAACGGGTAGTCCGCGATGGGCATCGCGGTTAGGCCGGTCTCTTCGGAGTAGAACACCAGCCAGGGCCCCGAGCCCGCACCCGTGGTCCAAGGCGTTAATGGCGTCCCGCGCGGCAAAACGGTGATGTCCGCGTCGGCGGAAGTTGCGGTGATGTCAAGTGTAGCTGGCAGAACGGCGGCCAGTGTCGACGCCGCCAGTGTCGCCTCGGCAGAGTTCACGCCCGGCAGAACATCCAAGCTGACCGACGCGCGGGCCTGCAGCATCTGCTGCAACTCCAGAATGCCATCGGTGTAGGAGGATGTTCCCGGCAGAAGGCGGGTCTCGCCGGTGATTTCTGCAACAAGATCAGGGCCATCGTTGCATTCACCCGGTGCGTCATAGGTGGAGCTGGCAATGATTTCGATGACGTTCTGCCGCTCCTGCATGTCAGCGGGAAGCGCGATATCAGCCTGATAGGCATCTGCGCTTGCTGGAAGAAGCTCATGAGCAACCAGGCGACCATTCAACGCCACGGTGATCTGCCATTGCCCACCCGAGGGCTGTGGCCCGAGCCGCATGACCAATGCCAAAACGCCCGGCAGCGTCTGATCCTCCGCATCCCACATATCATAGGTGAGACGCCATTCCTGCATTCGCTGAAACCGCCGCATCTGGAACAGCGCACTGTCCGGCGCAACCGCACGCGTCCAGGCAAACTCGTCGCGGTCTTGGCGCGGGCGGGCACGTCTCCCACGCTGTAGCTCCAAAAGATCCTCGCCGGTAAATGCGGCCGCGTCGTCATCGCGAAATGTCACCGCGACACCGGATTGACGCAGCGATGCGGCGGCGATCAAGCCGGTCTGCCGGGTGTCACCCGCCCGTTCGGACGGCCAGACGACCTGAACCTGGCGACCGGCGACAACCGCCCGATCGCGCGCCGTCTCAAGCGGCTGGTCCAAGGTCAGAAAAATAGCGCTGGTTGTCTCGATCTCGACAATGGCTTCGAAGCCAGTATCGATGCCGCAGGGACGGTGTGGTCCCTCTCCCCGCAAGCTGAACGAGACAACCAGCCGCTCCTGCGCAATCTCATCTGACGTGAGATCAATGCGCATGGAGCGTCCTGCCTCTCCTGGACGCAGCAACATCTCGGCCCGCCGGGTATTGCCGATCGAGATGCGCAACACCCCCTCGACTCCGGTAAGCGATTGAAATGTAGCATCGATTTGGAGGTATCCAGAAGTCGGGCGCGCGTCGATTGGCATATAAAACGTCGCGCCCTGATAGGCAGGTAGTCCTGTAAGAAGAAGTGGGTCGGTTGGCGCGGTGCGATACACGACAGCCGTGTCATCGCCGCGCGTGGATTGGGGCGCGACCGGGGTTTCGAACCGCATCTGCGGACCAAACACCAGATCGTTCGCCTGCCGGAGGCCAAGCCTCACAGCTTCGGAATTCGAGAGCAGGAGGGCTAAACCTGCGAGAAGGGATGCCAGAAGCCCGATGCCAATCAGTCTCATTTGCCAATCCTCATGAACCGCGCCTAAACGAGGGTTCGCCGGGTCCACCTCCACGCGGACCCGGCGAAAACCGTTAGGTTTAGGCGGCTTTCGGGGGCACGACACCAGGTTGCTGGTTGTCGGTCCAAGTCGAGACGCAGGGGATCATGTCCATGATGCAGCGATCCGCATATTTGGCCGCGATCTCTTGCGTTTCTTCCATCAGGCCGAAGGCGAGCGTGGTGGGTTCCAACCCGAGATCCAGGAAGGTCTCGTTGGAGACCCGCAGGTCGTTCTCGGCCGCCTCGTTGCGCGGGTTGTCGACCATCGCGACCTCAGCGCCAGTATTGCGCGCGATCAGTTGCGCCAGGTGCCGAACAGTGTGGGTCTCGGTCATCTGGTTCAGAATGGCGACCTTGCCGGTTTTCTGCGGTGGGTTTTCAACGGCCAGCGCGATGCATTTCACCGTGTCCTTGATGTGGATAAAGGCGCGGGTCTGACCGCCGGTGCCATGCACCGTCAGCGGATGACCGACCACGGCCTGCATCAGGAAGCGGTTCAGCACGGTGCCGTAATCGCCATCATAGTCGAAGCGGTTGATCAGGCGCTCGTCGCGCTTGGTCTCTTCGGTCTGTGTGCCCCAGACGATGCCTTGATGCAGGTCAGTGATCCGCAAAAGGTCGTTCTTGGCATAGAATTGGAACAGAAGCTGATCCATTGATTTGGTCATGTGATAGACGCTGCCCGGGTTGGTCGGGTAGAGAATGTCACGCTGGAAGATTTGCTTGTTCTCACCGGGGATAAAGACGCGCAGGTATCCTTCGGGGATTTCCAGACCGTCACCGTCATAACCATAGACGCCCATTGTGCCGAGATGCACGATATGCGGGTCGATGCCCAGTTCGGTTACAGCGGCCAGAAGGTTGTGGGTCGCCGAGATATTGTTGTCGACGGTGTAGCGCTTCTCCGTGATGCCTTTCATCGAATAAGGGGCGGCGCGCTGCTCTCCGAAGTGGATCACAGTGTCGGGCCGAACCGACGCCAGAAGCTCGGTCAGGCGATCAAAGTCGCGGGCGACGTCGATGTTTTCGAAATCGATGGTTTTCCCGGTGCATTCGGTCCAGGCCGCTAGGCGATCTTCCATCGATGCGATGGGGGTCAGGCTATCGGCACCCATTTTCTCGTCGATTTCGCGCCGAGACAGGTTGTCGACGATTGTGATGTTATGTCCAAGCTCGGACAGGTGCAGGGCTGTCGGCCAGCCGCAAAACCCGTCGCCGCCGATTACAATGATGTTCTTTGTCTTTTCCATGTTTCTAGTTCCTCATCATCCGTTGCGCGGATGCGCTATGTTGCTGATGAGCCTAGTTTTATGGGGTGAAAGCGCCCCTGTCCGGGTCACGGAAGGATAGATTCCGGGGAATTGGAGACCCAGCCTATCCCGAAGGATAGGGCGCCTAGCCAGATGTGTGGGAAGTTTCTTCGCGATTCAGAACGGTGGCCAGATGTGCCTCTACATCATCGTGCATCGAATCCAAGTTCAGTAGAGCCGAGTCGTAACCTGCGGCGTCGTCTGAGGTATTGGCCGCCTCCGCCCGATCAATCCCTTTGACCAGCGCATCCAGACCCAACATCACAGTCGCACCGCGGAGCTTGTGCAGCATTTGCGAGATCTTGACTTGATCGGCGGCCGGCGACTGCTCTTTCAACTCCGATAATGTCTCGCGTAACTCGGCAAAGTATCTGTCAACGGTTTCGCGGGTCTTCTCTGGGCCAAGCGCGCCCAACAACTCGCCAAAGACATCCTCTGCGATCAATCCCGTCGCGGGCGACATTTCACGCGATGTTTGAGCCACACCCAACAGCACCGCGCCAAGTACGGAGAGGCGGATCGGTTTGGTACAAAACTCATTCATGCCCGCCGCTTCGGCCCTGGCGCGGTATTCTTCGCGACCATGCGCGGTCAGACCAACGATATGTGTCTCTTTGTTTGGCCCGATGCCGGCGCGAATGCGTCGCGTCGTCTCGATCCCGTCCATCACCGGCATGCTGATATCCATCACGATCAGATCAAACGCCGTGGCCTCCGCCAATTTAAGCCCTTCAAGGCCATTAACGGCCTCGGTCACCTCATGGCCGAGATTAATGAGCATCTCCCTGAGCACCGAGCGATTGATCGCGTTATCCTCGATCACCAGAATGGACCGCGACTGTTGCGCAGCATCGGCATCGGCATCGGCGCCTAGAGATGGATCGTCGCTCTCGTCGGTCGCCGCAATGCGCTCAAGCGGCACGGTCAGCGTGAAGCAGCTCCCCTCGCCCACCACACTCTCGACTTTGAGATCGCCTCCCATCAACCGGGCGATCTTTCGTGAAATCGATAAGCCCAAACCGTCGCCGCGCGACTGTCGCCCTTGAGAATGGGACAGGGCCACAAAGTCTTCGAATATATCTTCCAGATGCTCAGCGTCGATACCGGGGCCCGTATCTGTAACACTGATCTTCGCAACGGTTTGCTCTGCCCCATGAATGCCGGAGACGCGAACCGTTACACTGCCTTGATCAGTGAACTTGATACCGTTCCCGATCAGATTGGTCACAATCTGCCCGATCCGCCCCCCATCTCCCAGATACGCCATCGCCATGTTTGGTTCGAGTTCCAGATCGAGATTGAGCGTCTTTTCCTGCGCCAAAGGGCGGAGCACTTCGACCACATGCCCAATCGTTTCTTCAAGCTCGAATTCCTGCGGGGTCAGAGTCATCGCCCCGCTATCGATCCGCGTGATGTCGAGCGCCTCGTTGATATGCTCCAGCAAAATCTCACCAGAGGCGGTGGCAACCTGCAAAAACCGTTCCTGGCGATCCGTTGGCTTTGTCGTACGCAATAAGTCCAAAACACCAAGGATGCCGTTCAATGGCGTGCGCATCTCATGGCTCATGACTGCGAGGAATTGCGACTTGGCGCGGTCAGTCCGCTCGGCCCTGTCTCGCGCGTCAATCAAGGTCTGTTCATTGATCTTCTGCTCGCTGATATCGCGCAGATACGCGATGAACAATTCTCCATCGCCTTGTTGGGCCGAGGTGATGCTGAGCTCGACCGGAAACTCCTCACCGGTTTTGCGAAGCGCCGACAATTCAATCCGGCCTGCGTTGAGAACGTGCGGGTCCCGTGACTTGAGATAGCGCGACATGCCATTTCGATGGGCCTCGCGAAATTGATTTGGAATGATCCTGTCTTCGAGTTTGTGACCAATCATCTCGTCGCGTTGCCATCCAAAGATCCCCTCGGCGGCTTCGTTAAAATCGACGATCTCTCCAGCTTCGTTGGCAATCACGATGCCGTCCAGCGAGGCTGCAACGGTTGAGGCAAGCCGATCTGTCGTGGCCTCCAAATCAGCGTCTCTCTGCCGCGCGCGGGCCAAGAGACGATCAAAGATGATGAGCATCACGGTCAAGATCGCGACCAGCGCCAGCGCGATCTCTCCCGTCCACGCAAACTGCCGCGCAAACTCGGCCCGGCGCTGTTCAGACGCCTCCGCGCCCAAGGCCAAGCCCAGCACCGCCAATCGTCGGACATCCGGGCGGAGCGCGTTGGTCCGCTCCCGCATACCGGCAATCGCCTCCGCATCAAGCGGCGCGCCAGAGTCGATCACGGCGGCCACATCTGTGGCGTAACTATATAGTGCGGCGAGGAGCTCTTGAGCCTCCTCATTTCCGGCAAACAATTCGGCGCCGCGACCGGTTCGAACCAAACCAATCCGGCTGAGCGCGATATCGGTCCGGAGGCGGACCCGATCTGTGTTTGGCGGTGTGCGGATCGCCTCTTCGGCAAGGGTCGCGCGCAAATTGGCAATTTCTGTATCAACCTGAAGGATGGTCCATTGGATATTGTCATTATCCGCCGTCGACAGCGCGCGAACCTCGCGCAGCACATTTATCCCCATGACCGCAAGAAGCACCATAAGACCGCCAATCGCAGTCAGAATGAGAAGCCGCCTCGGGGACATAATGCTCTGCTTCACTCCTTGCCTGTCAGCCTCAGACTAGCTGGCAAAGACCAATCAATCTACGGCTGATAACCGGTTGAGTTGCCAAATCGAGCGGGCATAGATCGTTTCGGTTTGGAATTCAGGATCGGCATCATAAGGATACACAACCCAAAACGGCCCCTTGTCACGGACTGACATCGTCTCGCCATCCATACGCGTTGCGACAATCGGGAACTCCTCGCCAATCTCATCAAGCGGCATTTCGACCGCATAATCATTCAGCGCAATCATCGAAAGCGAGGTGCCTTCGATCTCTGACGCGGACAGGATTGCGCGAAGCGGCACACCGCTGAAAGCCACATCCTCATCCGTCCAAATTGTTGAGGTCGTAAACTCGGCCTGCTCCATGGCATCGAGATCAGACAGAGCAAAGCTGGTTTCGGCGCCATTAGTGCCCGTCACCGTCAGCACCCAAGCATCCTGCGCCATTGCGGTAGACGACTGAGCCAACAGCGCCACAGCCATCGCGGCTCCAAACATCGACGTTCGGCCAAGCATGAGAGATCCTTTCAGTTCCAAATCGATGGGCTGGTCATACACGCCAAATGTTGCGCGGTGGCAGGTATTGCGGATAGGGACCTATACCTTCGTATAGGTAATGCTGTTCATTGCCTTAAAAACCTTCCATAAAAGATCAGGTGGTTCGGCAATACAGGTGGCCAATGCCAAATATTTTAATCGCTGATGACCATGATTTGGTGCGCGAAACGATTGCTGCGTATCTTTCACAATCACCCGATTTTAAAGTGATAACGGTCGCAACTTTGCGGGATGCCCTGACAAGCCTGGGCGGGGAGTTGCCCATCGACTTGGCCATTTTGGATTATAATATGCCGGGAATGGATGGGCTGAGCGGTCTCGAAGCGGCGGTCACGCAATACCCGATCAGCAAAATCGCGCTGATGTCTGGTGTCGCAACGCCCGAGGTCGCGAAAGAAGCGATGAGCCTCGGGGCCCGAGGGTTCTTTCCGAAATCCCTTTCGGCCGAGTCAATGGTCAACGCGATCCGTTTCGTGCTGTCAGGCGAGCAGTATTTCCCCTTTGAGTTTGCGAAAGAGCAAGCTGAAACGAGCAACAAGGCCGACTATCGCGGCCTGACCCCTCGCGAAATGGAAACCTTACTGCAGCTCTGTGAAGGCAAATCGAACAAGGAAATCGCCCGGGAACTCGGATTGCAGGAGGTGACGGTGAAGTTACACGTCAAAAACATCCTGACCAAAATGAAAGTCAAAAACCGGACGCAAGCAGCACTGCTCGCGCGCGAAGATGGTATTTGATCTGGGCGCACGTCATGAGCAGCCTTACCTGATTGGCCCGGCTGGGTTCTTAGAGTCAGGACCCTAGCCATATAGGATAGAAGGCTAGATTATGCACCGGGAAAGGAAAGGTTCTTTCGCAAATAGACGAACTATGTGTCGCTTCACAATGAGATAATGGCGCGCTGGGGAGGATTCGAACCCCCGACCCCTTGATTCGTAGTCAAGTACTCTATCCAGCTGAGCTACCAGCGCGTGAGAGCGGGGTTTACCCCCCTCCTCGGTCAGCGCAAGGGCCAAATCAAGCTGCGATGTTACCGGGCAAGTGGATACAAAAGACGGTGCCCTCGGGGCCGGTCTCATCCAGTTCCAACCGCCCGCCATGGCCACGGATCAACTCCGCTGCAATCGCAAGACCGAGCCCTGTGCCGCCCTTCCTTGTGCCGCCCTGAAACGGCTGGAACAGATGATCGAGCGCTTTTTTGGGCAAACCCGGCCCAGTATCACGGACCTTGACCCACCAGCCATCGCCATTCTCTCCTGCGCTGACGCTGATTTCTCCTGGTTGCTCCGTCGCGATAATCGCCTGACGGGCGTTCCGCACCAGATTGCCCAAAACCCTGTAGAGCTGCTCGGGATCGGCACGCGCCATGATCCCGGCCGGGATATCGGTCGTGAGGGTTACCGCGTCTTGGCCGACGATCAGGCGCTCACTCTCGACCAGATCACCGATCAGATCATGCAGATCGACTCGTGCCAGCGCGGGGGCGGCTCTTCTGCCCGCCCAAAGGCAAGTGTGCCCTCGCAAAGGTTCACCGCGCGGCCAAGCGAGGCGACTAGTTTTGGCGTGGTGCGCTTGACGGTCGGATCATCGATAGTTTCAAGGCGGTCGGCCATCAGCGTCGCAACCGTCAGGATATTCCGAAGATCATGGCTGATCTTTGCGACGGCTTCGCCCAACTGCGCCAGGCGCTCGCGCTGTCGCAATGCGCCTGTCAATTGGGTCTGCAACGACTGCAACGCCGTTTCCGCATCACGCAGTTCAGTCACACCAGCCTCAGGCTCGATAATACGGCGCGCGTCCTCCGGCGCCTCGGCATAGGACATCATGTGACTGACCACGCGCTTGATCGGGGTTACCAGAAAACGGCGCACCGCCAAAAACAGCAGCGCCGCCGTGACGACAGAGATCAGGGCCGAGAGCCAAAGAATACGAATGCCGTAGTCAATCAACGCCGCACGCAACGGCGCGGTATACATTGTCACCTCGATCAGTAGGCCGGCCTCGCGCACCGGTTCTCCGATCACTCGGATCGTCTGGTTTTCCGGTGTCGTCAGCCGCATCATCGCATCGCGGATCAACTGCCAGGCCGGCGCGTCGCGCAGGTCGAAACTGTAGGAGACGGGTGGGATGTTCTGCGTGGCCAAGATCAACTGCCGCACCTCGTCGCGCCGCAGGACCACGTTCAGAACCTCCGCATTCTCCAGAAGCTCATATTCCAACTCGTCGTCGATCATTCCATCCGTCGCCAGAAGCGCCAGGGAGGCGATCTGGGCCCGTTCCAGTCGGTTCAGGAGGTAATCTTCGCGGAACCGGGCGACAGACGGCACAAAGATCAGAATCTCGGCAATCATCACGAAGATCACCGTCAGGATCAAAAATCTGCCAGAAAGCGAATTCACGTCGCGCGTCTTCCCTCAGCTTGGCGGCTCTAGAACCGCTGGACCAGCCGCACCACCCGCTTAACCCAGGCGTTTTCAAACAGCTTGGGGGAAAAATAGACCCCCGCGGCGCGTTTGTTAATCTCCCCAAGCGTCGGATAGGGCGCGACCATTCCGGCAACAGCGCTCATTTTCAAGCCGTTGGCAATGGCCAAGGCCCAGATTTGAATAAGTTCGCCTGCCTGTGCGCCGACAATCGTGGCGCCGACGGGTTTGCCTTTGACGACCATGACCTTCACAAAACCCGTCGTCTGCCCGGTGGCAATCGCCCGATCATTTTCATGATAGGGGAAACGGGCGACCTCCAGCTTGTCGCCATGGGCCTCGCGCGCCTGCGCCTCCGTCATCCCCACCTGGGCAAGCTCTGGATCAGTATAGGTGGCCCAAGGAATGTGATCGGTCCGAGCCTTTGCGGGCAGGCCAAAAAGCATTGATCGAACGATCACACCGGCATGATATCCCGCCACATGCGTGAATTGCAGCCCGCCTGCGGCATCGCCCACGGCATAGACGCGTTTGTTGCTGGTGGAGCGGAGCCCAGCATCCACGGTCACGCCCCGTCGGGTGTGATCCACATTGCCCGCCTCGAGGTCCATTTGGTCGACATTGACCTGACGACCCACGGCGACCAGCAGATGGGAGCCCTCAAAGCTGCGACCGTCCTCGGTTGTCACGGTCACCGCGCCATCACCACCGGTGACCTCTGAAACTTGCGCCCCCTCGACAATGTCTATTCCTTCGGCTGTGAGTTTTTCCAGCACAATCGCGGCCCCCTCGGGGTCGTCCTTGCCGAGCGCCTTCAGGCCTTCCAGCACAGTCACTTTGCTCCCAAGCCGCAGATGGGCTTGCGCCATTTCCATGCCGATCGGACCGCCGCCGATAATGATCAAATGATCGGGGCGGTCGCGCAGATCGAAAATCGTCTCATTGGTGAAATGCGGCACGGTCTCCAGGCCGGGGATCGGCGGCACGAATGGTCGCGAGCCGGTGGCAATGACGAACCGGCGGGCTTCGATGATATGATCTCCGGCTTGCACCTCGGTCTCGGAGATAAAGCGGCCGAACTCGCGGATCACATGGACACCGAACCCCTCGAACCGTTCCTGACTATCGACCGGGGCAATCGTCTCGATCACGCTCTGCACATGGTCTTTGGCCGCCGCGAAATCCGCATCCGGCGCGTGACCCGCTACGCCGAAGGCCGCGACAGAGGTCTCATGTGCTTTGTGCCCGGCGGCCAGCAACGCCTTTGACGGCACGCAGCCATAGTTCAGGCAGTCGCCGCCCATTTTATGGCCTTCCAGGAGCACGACTTTGGCTCCCATCTGTGACGCGCCCGCAGCAACGGACAGGCCTCCGGACCCCGCGCCGATGACGCAGATATCTGTCTTGATGCGGGTCATGTCAGAGACCTTTCTTGCCGCGAATAGCTTTCAGGAGGATCGGCAGAGCTGCCAAGGCGCAAAGGCCAAGAATCGGGCCAAGGATCGCCGGTTCAAAGATAATGGAAAGGTTCGGCGTCTCACCCATGGCGAAGACCTCGCCCAAACCCGCCCCAACCCAGGTATAAACAACTGAGCCTGGCATGATCCCGAAAAAGGTCGTGAATACATAGCGGTTCAGCCGAACCCCCACTAATGCGGGCAAGAGATTGGCGACGAAGAACGGCACGACCGGCACGAGACGGATCAGGAACAGCATCGACAGCTCGTTTTCCGCGATGCCGTCTTTGATGCGTTTCGTCAGTCCGCTTGAGGCATCCATCCGCGCCGCAAGCCGGTCACCCAGACCCCATTTTGCCGCCAGAAAGATTGCCGTCGCGCCGAGTGTCGCGGCAATGATGACAAAGAGCGCGCCCGGGAAGAGACCAAAGAGAAAGCCACCGGTTAAGGTCGCAATCGCCGCGCCGGGGAGGGAAAAGGCGACGATCAGCACATAGATCGCAATAAAAGCCGTCACCATGGCGACGTAATTCGCGTCGCGGAATGCCAATAGCGCCTCGCGATTGTCGCGCAGCGTCTCAAACGACAAAAGATCGCCCAGCAGGAACCAGCCCAGCGCCGCCCCTGCCGCAATGAGGATTAGGGGCAAGAACCGGGAAACGCGGGATTTGGGGTCTGTCATGGTGTCGGACATCTCAAAACTACCTGAATGGCGGGATTTGCCCAGAACATGCCCTCGTTCGGGGGCCAGACATAGGCCCCTCACGCTGCCTTGATAGGACGTGACAGAAAGCGGGGGTTTATGTCAGAAATTCCCACCATTCTGACATATCTGACCCGGTGATGTTTCAGTTCTGTCGATTCCGCCTCGGCATTTGTTGACACGGGCGCGCCAAGACCGTATTGCCCGGGTTCTCAAGGATTCCCTCGCCGTTTGACGCCTCCATCCGGGATGCCGTCCGGCCAGATTACGGAGCAAAACAATGTCGAAACGTACGTTTCAGCCGTCCAACCTGGTCCGCAAGCGGCGCCACGGTTTCCGCGCGCGCATGGCCACCAAAGCAGGCCGCAAGATTCTGAACGCCCGCCGCGCCCGCGGCCGGAAGTCGCTCAGCGCCTGATTTGCCTCGAAAGGCCGGTGGTATGACACCGAACGCGCCTCCGCCGACGGCCCCGTCGACGGGGGCTTTTTTGCTTGAGACTCTGACCAAGCGACCCGATTTCCTGCGCGCCGCGCGGGCCGCCCGTGCACCAGCGCCAGGATTTCTGCTGCAAGCTCGCAAACGCGCCGCCACCGAAGAGGTCACGCCCGAGGTGATCCGCGTCGGGTTCACCTGCTCCAAGAAAGTTGGCAATGCCGTCGCCCGCAATCGCGCCAAACGGCGACTGCGCGAGATTGCCCGCGCGGTTCTGCCTCTGGAAGGGCAACCGGGCTGGGACTATGTTCTGATTGGCCGGGCAGGTGCCACCGCTGATCTGCCCTTTGCGCAGCTCAAAGCGGACCTATCCCGCGCCTTGAAGAAAGTGCATCGATGACCCTCTTGGCCAAACTGTTCGCGTTGCCGGTGCGCGCCTACCGGCTGATCTTCAGCCCATGGGTTGGGTTTAATTGTCGTTATCATCCGACTTGCTCGGCCTATGCCCTGGAAGCTTTGGAAAAACACGGGGGCCTGAAGGGAAGCTGGCTGGCGCTCCGACGGATCGGTCGCTGTCACCCTTGGGGCTCGTCAGGTATCGACAACGTCCCGGATAGGGACCCGCCCAAATAGAACGACCCGCCGAGACCGCAGTTTGCGCCGCAAGCCAGTCAGCATTTCAACCCATGATCCGGTCCAACCCCGTTCTGCAACCCACGCGTATTGCCAATTTGATCAGCGGGGATGCCAACAACGGTCGGTCCGAGATTTGCATTGGAACGATCACCAAAAGCCCCGGCAGCGAGGCAGGTCTATTGGTAAGCGTACCCTTTGAGCGATCAAAAGCTCGGCGGCCAAAAATAAACTGTGGCATCGCTGAATAATCTCCCTATGGGTTCAACTGCCATCAGAATGGCCTATGGTTGCGAGAATCCAAAACCACTGCCGAAAGCCCGCAATGCTGGACACCGCCGACGACATCCATCCGCTCTTTCACGGCGCGCCAAAAACCGCTGAATTCAAGAAGCTACGCAAGCGGCTCGTGCGCGAGACCCGCGAGGCCATTGAACGTTATGGAATGATTGAGCGCGGCAGCCGCTGGTTGGTCTGCCTGTCCGGCGGTAAAGACAGCTACACGCTTCTGGCGGGACTGGTTGAGTTGCAATGGCGGGGTCTCCTGCCGGTGGAACTGCTGGCCTGCAATCTCGATCAGGGCCAACCGGGTTTCCCAGCGACCGTCTTGCCGGAGTTTCTCGACCGGATGGGGGTGCCGCATCGGATTGAGTATCAAGACACCTACTCCATCGTGATGGATAAGGTCCCGCAAGGCCGAACATATTGCGCGCTTTGCTCGCGTCTGCGCCGGGGGAACCTCTATCGCATCGCCCGTGAAGAGGGATGTTCCGCTGTGGTTCTCGGCCATCACCGTGATGATATTTTGGAGACGTTTTTTCTGAACCTCTTTCATGGCGGAAAACTCGCCACGATGCCACCAAAGCTGCTGAATGATGACGGTGATGTTTTTGTTTATCGCCCGCTCGCGCATGTGGCTGAGGCCGATTGCGACGCCTTCGCGCGGGCGATGGCGTATCCGATTATCCCCTGCGACCTTTGCGGTAGCCAAGATGGCCTGCAACGTCAGGCGATCAAGCAAATGCTGGATACATGGGAGGCGAAGGTGCCCGGGCGACGGCAGAAGATGTTCTCGGCGCTTATGTCAGCGCGCCCCTCGCATCTGCTCGACGCGGAACTCTTTGACTTTGCGAGGCTCTCAAGATCATTCGCATTTGAACCAAAACCGGGGGACTGAGATCGCAGCGTTAAGAGCCTGTCAGGCAGTTTGCCTTAGCGAGGAAGGTGAGATCCGACATAGCCGTCGGATGGAATTCCGAAGGGATAGCCATGCCGAGACTTAGGTTGTTGCGCAGTTCCGATTTGATCAACGGCATTCGCGCGGGACTGTCTCGCGTGGAAATCCTCGCGCTCTATCCGATACTTGCACTCGCGGCGGTCTGGTTTGGCAACTGGGATCTCCTCCTTGTCACGGCTTTCCTGCTTCCCACGCTGCTTGCTCTGCAGGCTTTCGGCCAAGCGGAGCACGGGCCTAAAGACCCGCTTTTGCAACAATCAGTAGATGGGCCAACTGGTTTTCCAAGGCGGCCCGCTCTAACGGCAATGATTGATCGCGCTGTGACGTCTGCCCCAGGCAATACGACCGTCGCAATCGCAATCGGAATCGATAAGTCGGGTCCCGTGGCCGAGCGGTGGAACCGCCAATTGGGAGATGAAATCCTAAGCTGTGCAGCCACTCGGCTGAGGGAGGCATTGGGGAAAGGCGGCATGATTGCGCGGATCGGAGAGACCGAATTCGGCATCGTCTTGCACCCAAGCCATAGTGCCCAAGTTGATCGGGTTCTGCCTCTTATCCATAGGCTACAGAACGTACTTCAGAAGCCAATCTCAGTTGGCGGCGCAACCGCCCATGTCTCGGCTTCTTTTGGCCACTGCACGCTCGACATGTCTCCTGCACGTACAGGCGACTCTATGTTAAGCGCTGCAGAGATGGCCTTGGGTGACGCACGCCGCCATGGGGCATCGGCCATACGCTGCTTTTGCCCTCAACTTGGTCAAGAGCGCAAAAGGCAGGCTAATCTGGTCGACAAGGTCGAAGCCGCTCTCAACAACGGCAAGATTAAAGCTTGGTATCAACCGCAAATCTGCACCGACACCGGCCTCATCAGCGGCTTCGAAGCCTTGGCGCGATGGCATCACCCCGAAGATGGTGTCTTGGCGCCAGGGGAGTTCCTTGGGGCAGTCGCGGAAGCCGGGCAGATGAGCAGACTCGGCAAAGTCATGCTCTACAATGCACTCTCGGCGCTCAAAAGCTGGGATAGGGCGAGACTCGATATCGCGACGGTCGCGGTGAATTTCTCAACGGAAGAACTGCGCGACCCACTCTTGGCGGATTGGATCAAATGGGAAGTTGATCGGTTCGATCTCCGCCCGAATAGATTGACGGTCGAGATATTGGAAACGGTCGCCGCGCAATCGGAAGATGACATCATCATCCGGAACATCGAATTGCTTTCCCAGCACGGGGTTAATCTTGACCTGGACGACTTTGGCACGGGCCAAGCCTCCATCGCGAATATCCGGCGCTTCCATGTAAACCGGATCAAGATGGATCGTTCATTTGTCACCAAGCTCGACGAAGACCCGACACAGTACGCCATGGTCTCGGCCATCTTGTCCCTCGCGGAGCATTTGGGCCTGGATACATTGGCCGAAGGGGTTGAGACAGCTGGCGAACATAGCACACTGGCTCAGCTTGGCTGTGGCTATGTTCAAGGGTTTGGTATCGCGCGCCCGATGCCGTTCGAAGACACGATCGCGTGGGTCCATGCTTACAACCAGAAGCTTGGCGCCCCCACATGTATTCGTCGTCAAGCCGGATGATCGCAGCCCCTCGGATGCCAACAATTTTCTGACGTTAATCGGCCGATACGCAGCATTGGCCGGACCGCCCGCGTCATAGGTGTGATGGCAACGAGGGCCCGCGCCGATGCAAAACTGAGCACGACGCCTTTGGTCACGGGGGAAAAGCCCTTGACCTTTCCACCCCCAATCTGTTGAACCTCCGTGACTTCAACCAAGGGATGGTCTGCAACGATGGATGATCAGAATAGAAACCTGATCCTTGCGACAGCGCTAAGCTTTCTGGTCATTCTTGTCTGGTTCTTGCTGTTCCCTCCGCCTGATCCGATGGTTACAGACACCACTGACACACCTGCCGTGACCGTGCTGGATGAAAACGGTACCGAAATGGCTCTGACCCCGCCTGTGGCGGATGCGGGGGACGCGCCGCAATTGGCGACCGATGCGGAGACGCGCGCCACCATCCTCGCCGAAGCTGAACGGATCACAATCGAGACACCCGCGGTTTCCGGGTCCATCTCGCTCGTCGGCGGACGGATCGATGACCTTTCTCTGAATAACTACTTCGAGACCCTTGAAGAGGATAGCCCGACCGTCACGCTCTTGTCTCCCGTCGGCGAATCCGAGGCGTATTATGCCCTCTATGGCTGGGCCCCCGCCGGCGATTTGGCGTTTGAAGATGTGCCCGGCGCGAATACCGAATGGCAAATCGAAAGTGGCGAGACGCTCACACCAGAGACACCTGTCACCTTGGTCTGGGACAATGGCAATGGCCTGATCTTCCGCCGTAGCATCGCGATCGACGAAGACTTCATGTTCCAGGTCACGCAATCGGTCGAAAACACGACCGATGCTTCCGCCCGCATGGCGCCCTACGGCATCGTTGCGCGCCATGGGTTGCCCTCGGATCTGCAAAACTTCTTCATCTTGCACGAAGGCGTCGTTCGCAAGTCGGACGGCACATTAGACGAACTTGCCTATGACGACCTCCCGGATTTGGACTTCATTCAGCGCGAAGGTACCCCCGCTGAAGTGGTCGATGTCGCGGAAAACGGCTGGATCGGCTTCACCGATAAATACTGGATGACCACGCTGATCCCCGGTGAAGCGCAGCCGTTCACCTCGGTCACGCGCTATGTCCCGTCCAGCGACATCTACCAAACCGAAGCTCGCCTACCGACAATGACCGTCGCGCCCGGTGAAACCGCTCAGATCAGCACCCAGCTTTTTGCCGGTGCCAAGGAATGGGAGACCATCCGCAACTACCAGAACGAAGGCGGCATCGCGCGCTTCCTCGACTCGATCGACTGGGGATGGTTCTATTTCCTGACCAAGCCAATCTTCTGGCTGCTGCATAATCTCAATGCACTGATCGGCAATATGGGCGTCGCGATCATCGCTTTGACGCTGATTATCAAGGCGCTGCTCTTGCCGCTGGCGTTCAAATCATATGTCTCGATGGCGAAGATGAAAGAACTTCAGCCTGAGATGGAGAAGCTGAAAGAACGCGCAGGCGATGACCGCCAGAAGCTCCAACAGGGCATGATGGAGCTCTACAAGACGAACAAGGTCAATCCGGCCTCCGGCTGTCTGCCGATTCTGCTGCAGATCCCGATCTTCTTCTCGCTCTACAAAGTGATCTTCGTGACGCTTGAGCTCCGGCACGCGCCCTTCTTCGGGTGGCTCACCGACCTGTCGATGCCCGACCCGTCATCGATCTATAACTTCTACGGGCTTCTGCCTTGGGCCGCGCCCGAACCAGGCACGATCATGGCGTTGCTCTTCATCGGCATCCTGCCGCTCTTGCTCGGCATTTCGATGTGGTTGCAGCAAAAGCTGAACCCGGCACCCACAGACCCGACTCAAGCGATGATCTTCGCCTATCTGCCTTGGGTCTTTATGTTCATGTTGGGCAGTTTTGCGTCCGGCCTATTGGTCTACTGGATTGCGAACAACACAATCACCTTTGTGCAGCAATACACGATCATGCGGAGCCAGGGCTTCAAACCGGACGTGTTCGGCAACATCCGCTCTGGCTTCCAACGCAAGAAATCTGACGAGAAATGAGCGTCACACTCGCCCATATCTGGCGCCATCCGATCAAGGGGATCGGAGCGGAGGCGCTTGATCGGATTACTTTGAGCCCGGACCGCCCGCTGCCGTTGGATCGAGCCTGGGCGGTGCTGGAGGATGGTGGCGACGCATCTGATGGCTGGCGGTCTTGCCGCAACTTCCTACGTGGGGCGAAAGGGCCGGGCTTGATGGCGATCACGGCGCGGGTCGACGGCGATGTGATCCATCTCAGCCACCCGGACCAACCAGACCTGACCGTCACCCCCGCAGGCGACCCCGCGACACTTTTCGACTGGCTCCGCCCGATCTATCCAGAGAACCGCGCTGCACCAGCGGCCCTGGTCAAATCGCCGGAGCAAGGGATGAGCGATGCGCCCTTTGCATCTGTCTCGGTGCTCAACCTGTCGTCGCTCCGGGCACTGTCGCAAAAAATCGGCATGCAGCTCGATCCGCGCCGGTTTCGCGGCAACTTTTGGCTGGACGGGTTGGCACCTTGGGAGGAGTTCGACCTCGTCGGCAAAACGCTCCGCATAGGCGATGCTGCATTGGAGATCGTCGAACCCATCGGCCGGTGCCGCGCGACAGAAGCGAACCCTGAAACCGGGCGGCGCGATGCGAATACGTTAGGCGCGCTGCAAAACGGTTGGGGGCATACGAATTTCGGCGTCTATGCTCGGGTTTCAAAGGGTGGCGAGATCACCACAGATATGCCCGTTGATGTGCTCTCATGAGCACCCTCCCCTTCCCATTGGCGGAAGCACCTGACGCGATCACGCGGGAGCGGGGCCGGAAGCTCTTCGCGACGGGCGGCGATTTCCTGAAAGGTGTCGTTGCGATGGATGGGATGCCGCCCGCCGATCGCATAGAGGTCTGCTTTGCCGGTCGTTCGAATGTTGGAAAATCAACGCTCATCAATGCGTTGACTGGTCGAAAAGCTCTGGCCCGGGCCTCCAACACCCCCGGTCGAACGCAAGAAATCAATTTCTTCACCCTCGCCGAGAGCCATTATCTCGTCGACCTGCCCGGCTACGGTTTTGCGAACGCGCCGGTCGCGGTTGTCGAAAAATGGCAACGCCTGCTCAAAGCCTATCTTGCGGGCCGCGCAAGCCTCCGCCGGGCATTTGTCTTGATCGACACGCGCCATGGCGTGAAACCCGTGGATGAAGAGATCATGACGCTTCTCGACAAGGCCGCGGTGACGTTTCAAGTGGTGATGACCAAAGCCGATAAGGTGAAAGACAAGGATCGTGAGAAGATCCTGACACAAGTGCGCAATGCCTTATCAAAACATCCCGCCGCCTTCCCCGAACTGGTTCTGACCTCTTCGGAAAAGGGGGATGGGATTGAAACGCTCCGCAGCATCATCGCGACGCTCGACTGAGCCGGTCTTGGCAGCCTCGGCCACTTGCCGTAACAAGACGCGACCATGAGGCCGAAGCGATGAAGAAACAAACCATGAGCCGGGATTACCTTGCCACCGCCCGCACGCTTTCCGAAGCGCTGCCTTTCCTACAGCGCTATGATGATGCGACCGTGGTGATCAAATTTGGCGGTCACGCGATGGGCGATGACACTGCGATGGCTAGTTTCGCCCGCGATATCGTACTTTTGCAGCAAGTCGGGGTGAATCCGGTGATCGTTCATGGCGGCGGCCCAATGATCAACGAGATGCTGAGCAAGCTTGGTGTTGTCTCGGAGTTTGCCGACGGCAAACGAGTGAGCGATACCGCCACCGTGGAAGTCGTCGAAATGGTGCTTTCGGGCACCGTCAATAAACGCATCGTGCAAGCGATCAACGCCCAAGGCGGGCGGGCCGTCGGGCTAAGCGGCAAAGATGCGAATTTGATGATCTGTGATCCGGCCGACCCGAAACTGGGCTTTGTCGGCGAGCCCGCTGAGATGACGCCGGATGTGCTGTTGAACCTGTTCAAAGACAACATGATCCCGGTTGTCGCCCCTCTTGGCGCTGGCCGGAATGGGGAGACTTTCAACGTCAATGGCGACACGGCCGCGGGCGCGATTGCTGCGGCTCTGAAGGCGGATCGCCTGTTGCTTCTGACCGATGTCGCGGGTGTGAAGAACGCCGATGGCGAGGTGGTGACCGAGTTGAGTGTCTCGGATGTCGAAGCGATGACCAAGGACGGCACCATTGCGGGCGGCATGATCCCCAAAACCGAAACTGCTCTGCATGCCGTCAGAAACGGCGTGCGCGCCTGTGTGATCGTTGATGGTCGGGTTTCGAACGCGGTGTTGTTGGAGCTGTTCACCGAACATGGCGCGGGCAGCATCATCCGCGCCTGACACCTTGCGTGTCGTGGCCCGGCCCGACAGGGTGTGTAGATGGATTACGAGAGCCTGACCCGCGCTGTTCACGACCTGCATCTTGATGTCTTCGGGGCATTTCACCCCACGCCAGAGGATGCGGCACCGAAAGGGACAGAAACGCTCGTCCTGCTTGGCCCGCGGGAGCCGGGCTTTTGGGCTCATGTCACCACTGAGCCAGAGTTCACAGACGGCAAACCCGACCGGATGGACCGCTGGTCCCGCCGGGTGATTGGGCGTCTCGCGTGCGACCTGGGCGCAAAGGCGCAGTTTCCGTTTGGTGGCCCGCCCTATGCGCCCTTTATCCGATGGGCCACGCGTACAGGTCGCGCCTGGCCCAGCCCTGTGACGATCCTGGTCCACGATGTGGCTGGGCTTATGGTCTCCTATCGCGGGGCATTGGCCTTGAAAGAGCGGATTGAGCTCCCGCAACCGCCCATTGAACGCCCCTGTGAGAGTTGCAGCAAACCATGCCTGACCGCCTGTCCCGTGAACGCCCTGACATCGGAGGGCTATGACACAGCGGCGTGTCATGGGTATCTGGACACGGAGGCCGGTGCAGATTGCCTGATGCAGGGCTGCGCCGTCCGCCGGGCCTGCCCGCTGAGCCAATCCTATGGCCGCCTGCCCGCGCAATCGGCTTTTCACATGCGGAGTTTCCACCCATGAGCTTGACCCTTGTTCTGATCCGCCACGCGAAATCCGATTGGGACAATCCCCTCTTGGACGATCATGACCGGCCTCTGAATGATCGCGGGCGGCGCGCGGCCCCGCGGATCGGCGCATGGCTCAACACTCAGGGCATCAACCCTGAGCAGGTGATCTGCTCCACCGCGCGGCGCACTCAAGAGACCTGGAGCGGGATTGCTAGCCAGTTGCCCGATCCGGTCACGGCATCCTATTCCAACGCGATTTACCACGCTGATCCCGCGGCGATCCTCTCCAAAATCCAACAAGCTGACACCAGCCCTCTGGCGATCATTGGGCATAACCCCGGTATTGGCAGCATCGCCTATGCGCTATGCGCCACACCGCCGACCCATCCGAAATTCGGGTTTTACCCGACGGGGGCCAGCCTGATCCTGCGGTTCGAAGTGGAAAACTGGGCGCAGATCGAGCCGGGCATGGGCGAGGTCATCGCCTTTACGGTACCCCGCGATTTGAAGCCGGAACCAAGCTGATTGCGGTCGGCGCAACTGCCCCCTAATCTGCTCATCGTCTGAAACGGAGATTTGATGTCTCGCCTTTGATCGGTCGCAGCTTGCGCCCCTGCACAATCTGAGAACGCAAACGCCGCCCACGACGTGGGACCGGTCGCTTTGACGATGTGCTTTTCCAAGACTCAAGTAATTGCCGCTCTTCCAAGAACGGCACATCAAAGGATATCTGACAGATGATCAGACCTTATTTGCCTGCCGATAAGCAGGCCGTCATGTCGATCTGGCGTGACACAAGCGCGGTTGCGCATCCATTTCTAGGCTCCGAGTTCATGAGTGAGGCCGAAAGCCTGATCCGGGACACGTTGTTGGACATGGCCGAGATTTGGGTGGCCGAAAAGGACGGCATACCCATCGGCTTCATAGCCCTAATTGGCCACGAAGTCGGCGGGTTGTTTTTACGGCCCGAACATCATGGTCATGGCATCGGCCAAGCGCTCATGGATCAGGCCGTACAACGCAAAGGCCGGTTGGAGTTGGATGTGTTTCGCGAAAACACGAGGGCACGCCAGTTCTATACCCGTTATGGCCTTACCGAGGGGGCCGAGCGGCTCGATGATGCCTCGGGGCAATATGTTCTGCGAATGACATACACACCCGGCTAAAACGAAGCCCCCGGAAGAGCTTCCGGGGGCTTTCAGCTTACCAAACGGTAAGATCAGTGACCGAGGATCTGGCTCAGGAACAGCTGCGTCCGTTCGGATTTGGGGTTCATGAAGAACTCCTCCGGCTCGTTCTGCTCCACGATCTGCCCTTGGTCCATGAAGATCACTCGGTTGGCGACCTGCCGCGCAAAGCCCATCTCATGGGTCACGCAGAGCATGGTCATGCCCTCCTCGGCGAGCTGGATCATCGTGTCCAGCACCTCTTTGATCATCTCAGGGTCAAGCGCCGAGGTCGGCTCGTCAAAGAGCATGATCCGCGGCCGCATGCAGAGCGAGCGCGCAATGGCCACCCGCTGCTGCTGCCCACCCGAAAGCTGACCGGGGTACTTGTCGGCTTGTTCTGGGATTTTGACCTTGTTGAGGAAATACATAGCTGTTTCCTCGGCCTCTTTCTTGGGCGTCTTCCGCACCCAGATCGGGGCCAGCGTGCAGTTCTCCAGGATCGTCAGATGCGGGAAGAGATTGAAATGCTGGAAGCACATCCCAACCTCGGACCGAATCTTGTCGATGTTTTTCAGGTCATTCGACAGGAGCGTGCCATCAACCGTGATCGAGCCCTGCTGGTGCTCTTCCAAGGCATTGATGCAGCGGATCAAGGTGGATTTGCCCGAGCCAGAGGGCCCGCAAATCACGATCCGTTCGCCCTGGTTCACGGTCAGGTTGATGTCGCGCAGCACATGGAACGTGCCGTACCACTTGTTCATGCCTTGGATTTCAATGGCCACCTCATCGGAGACGGTCATATGGCTACGGTCGATTTCCCGATCCGCGATGGAAGAAGTTTGAGCGTCAGTCATTGAGACGTCTCCTTAACGATGGTCGGTGCGGAGCTTGCGCTCCAGGAATTGCGAGTATTTCGACATCGCGAAACAGCAGATGAAGAAACACGCCCCAATGAAGATGAAGAGTTCCCAATAGATGCCGTTCCAATCGGTTGTGGCACGGATCAGGTTGGAGAACCCGATGGGATCACTCAGGCCCACAAAGACCACCAATGTGGTGTCTTTGAAGACGCCAATGAAGGTGTTCACGATCCCTGGGATCGAGATCTTCAGCGCCTGAGGCAAGATGATCAGCTGCATCGACTGCCAGTAATTCAGGCCCAGACTATCCGCGCCTTCATACTGACCTCTGGGCAATGCCGCGAGCCCGCCGCGGATCACTTCGGCCATATAGGCCGAGGCGAAGAAGGTCACCATGATGATCACCCGCAGAAGCAGGTCAAAATTGGTGCCAGGCGGCAGGAAGTAGTTCAGAAGCAGCGACGCGGTGAAGAGCCACACAATCAACGGCACACTGCGGATCACCTCAATGAAGAACACGCAGCTCTTGTTGATAATGAACAGGTCCGATTGCCGTCCGAGCGCCAGAACGATGCCTAGCGGGAAGGACAAGATGATGCTGGTCACACCGATGATGATGGCCAACATGAAGCCGCCGATTTCATCGGAGGCGACATATTGCATCTCAATCGGCGCGATGGCCGAAAGCCCACCTGCGACCGGGCCTGCGAAGAACAGCCAATAGAGGATTGGCACAACAAGCCCGGCGATGGTTGCACCGAGTGACCCCAGGATCTCATCACCAAATCGGATGATCACGCCGCCAATCACAAAGCCAAGAGCCACGGCAATCGGTGTCCAGATCGAGCCGCCCCAGATCAGCCAGAAGCAGAGAAACGGCGCGACTGCTGTGACGTAAAACAGCTTCCGTGGCACATTCTCAAACAGGATCGGAGCGACGGCGACAAAGAACACCAGAAGCGCCAATACCGGTCGCCAATAGAGATCTTGCGGGTAGAAGCCGAAGAGCAACTGATCCCAACGATCCGCCAGAACCGCCCAACAGGCGACACTGGCATCCGCGCCATAAATTTCGTCGCGAATCTCACGGCACTCGGAAAGCGATCCCGCATCCCAAATCCCATAGAGCATCCAGCCGAGCGTATGGCTGAGAACATAATAGATCACGTAAAGCGAGATGATCGTCAGCAAGGCATTCAACCAGGACGAAAACAGGTTCTCCCGAACCCATTTGATCACACCGGTTTGGGTTGCGGGCGGTGCCACTTCTGGCAACATGGTTTCCCGCACGAAAGAAGCGTTATGGGCATGTGTATCGCTCATCTCAGCGCTCCTTCAATTTGATGGAAGAGTTATAGACGTTCATCAGAGAGGAGATGATGAGTGAGGTGATCAGATAGAATAGCCCCAGAAGAAGCATCCCTTCCAATTCTCGCCCGGTCTGGTTGATCGTGATCCCGCCCAGTGTCGAGCGAACGTCCATATACCCCACCGCGATTGCGAGGGAGGAGTTCTTGGTCAGGTTCAGATATTGCGAGATCAGCGGCGGGATGATGACCCGCAGCGCCTGCGGCAAGATCACCAGGTTCATCGTCCGGTTCGGACGCAGACCCAAGGCAAACGCCGCCTCAGTCTGCCCTTTGCTGACAGCCAGAATGCCGGACCTGACATTCTCGGCAATGAACGCGCCGGTATAGAGCGCCAGCGCCAAGGTCAACGCAATGAACGAGTTTCGCATATGCGTCCCGCCCGAGAAGTTGAACCCAGTCAGCTCGGGGTACTCCAGCGTCACTGGACGACCGAGGATGAAGTAGAACAAAATCGACGGGATGAAGAACAGGCCCAGCGACGTCCAGAAAACCGGTAGGATGTCACCTGTCTGCTCCTGGCGTTTCCGCGCATAGCGACGGAAGGCCCAGATGCCGACCAGAGACGCGATGAAGACCAGAACGAGCATCAGCGCCCCATCGCCCCAAACCGGCGCGGGCGTGTAAATCCCGCGATTGGTGATTGCGACGGTGTCGAACAAAATCATGCTCGCTTCCGGGTCATCGCCACGGAAATCGCGCGGTTGCGGTGTCGCCTCCGTCATGATCGCGAAAACGATCAAGATCCACAAAAGCGTCGGGATATTCCGGAAGCCTTCGACATAAACCGCCATCAGGCGCGCGACGATCCAGTTGTTCGACAAGCGCAAGACGCCAGCGATCACGCCGACGATCGTGGCAATGATACAGCCCACGAAGGCCACAAGAAGTGTGTTGAGAATACCAACCAACGCCGCACGCGCATGAGTCGAGTCATTGGTGTATTCGACAAGCCGTTGGTTAATGTCATATCCGGCTCGCTGTCCCAAGAAGCCGAAATTGAAGTCCTTTCCCAGAGATTGAAGGTTCTGGACCGTGTTACTCGCCAGCCAAAACAAACCGGCCATGATCAAAATGAACGCCACCACCTGGATCGTCAGCGACCGGTAGCGGGTGTCATAAATCAACTGGCTTAGTCGGAAAGTCTCGGCGGGTGGTTCCGTCATCGTTGCCATATCGGGCACCCCTGCAACTGTTGGATTGCCAAACTCTGTAACAGCACCTTTGTTGGCCTGCCCGGTTTGGTCATTCGTTGTTCTAGATAGACGAAGGGCGCGGAGTGACCGCGCCCTTCGCTTAAGATGTCACCGGAACGGCGGTGCGTAGAGCAGACCACCATCAGTCCACTGCGCGTTTAGACCGCGCGAGAGACCAATTGGCGTCGCCTCACCGATGTTGCCTTCGAACAGCTCGCTGTAGTTGCCTACGGCGGCAATGGCGTTCTGTGCCCAAGCCGCATCGAGACCGAGCATACCGCCCAGTTCACCTTCGGACCCCAAGAGACGGTTGATCTCTGGGTTTTCGGTGCCAGCGGCCAGTTCACCGACATTTGCCGACGTGATGCCCAGCTCTTCAGCTGCGATCAGAGCGTTCAGCGTCCAGCGGACGACATCGCCCCACTCGTGGTCGCCATGGCGCACAAGCGGACCAAGCGGTTCTTTCGAGATGATCTCGGGCAAAACCACATGCGCAGAGGGATCTTCGAACGTGGCGCGCGTTGCGGCCAGACCCGAGGCGTCCGTGGTGTAGACGTCGCAGGCGCCCGCAAGATACTGCTGCTGCGCTTCGGCGTTGGTTTCGATCGGCACAGGCTCATAGCTCATGCCGTTCGAGCTGAAGAAGTCAGCCAAGTTCAGCTCGGTCGTGGTGCCGGTCTGGATGCAGACGGTTGCACCGTCCAGTTCCATGGCCGAGGCCACGCCCAGTTCACGGGGAACCATGAAGCCCTGACCGTCATAGTAGTTGATGCCCACGAATTCGAAGCGCAGGTCAACGTCGCGGCTGAAGGTCCAGGTGGTGTTCCGGGCCAGCATGTCGATCTCACCAGAGGCCAGCGCGGTAAAGCGGGTCTGACCAGTGGTGGGCACGAAGTTCACAGCGGTGGCATCGCCGAAGACGGCGGCGGCCACGGCGCGGCAAACGCCGACATCGAAGCCTTCCCATTCGCCGCTTGCATTCGGCGCGGCAAAGCCGACGAGGCCGGTGGTCACGCCACAGTTCAAGCTGCCGCGCGCTTGGACTTCGTCCAACGTCTGTGCGGAAGCGAACCCAGCGGCCAGACCAGCGATGGCCATAGTACCGATAAGTACGGATTTTTTCATTGTTTACCTCTTCCTGATGGACCGCCCTTAAGGACAGTTTCCGATAGCCAAGAGTGCCTTGGCATAGATCATGAGAGGCTTTCACCCCTCTCACTGCCTCTTAATTGGGCAAATATGCCGCGATAGGTCAAGTGTTGGGGCTGCGCTTTCCGTAGGGTTAAGCCATTTCCGACGGCTTGGTTTCAGAAAGCGCTCAAATGCTATGCATCACAAAGGCTTATATGCCATTAGAGCAATCACGCCTCGCCTGACAGCTCCAAGAACCGGGCTGCGTGGAGGAAAGCCTCCTGTTTCTGGGCGGCAAAATCGCGCGCTTCATCGTCATCGCCCCACTGTTCAATCTGCCACAGCTCGTCGATTCGCGACAGCAACCAGCCCTGTTCGGGGGCAATCCGGCCACGGGCAACGGCCAGGGCCAGCACCAGAGACCCAGACAGCGTGACCAGGTCATGCAAAGCGGTCAGGGAGAAGGGCGCAAAACTGGCCACAGCCGCGCCATAGGCCTGGAGACTTGCCTCCGGTTGGTCGGCCGGCAAGACACCTTGTGTGACAACCAGAGGCGCGCCAAAGGTCTCCGCCGCCCAGATCAGGATCGGGTCCCACCCGTCGGCTTGACGGCGGACCAATTCCTCGGGGCTCTCCGCCCGATGACAGAGCAGATCGGTTTCGGCATAGGCCGCCAACATGTCGGCCACAGCGCCATGTTGCGTGGCCACCTTGTCAATAGCCGAGTTGGCGGAGCGGGTGACCGGCATGCTCAGCGGGTCGACCTGGTCTCCCTGCGCGGCCCATTCGGCGGCCATCGCCTCGGCCATGTCACGGGTCGGCAGCACCAGCGCGGATTTGAACGGTGTACGAACGGGCCGGCCATCCAGCGTGACGGAAAACCCGCCTTCGACCTCTGCCACCTCGGCATTGGTCCAGAATCGCTTTACCGCCCACTCGCTCATACCACCCCCCAGATTTGATCCAGCGCCTCGGACAATGCCGCAAAATCCGACAGGATCATCGCCGCCCCCGCCGCCGTCAACGCGTCGGTTTCGTGATATCCCCAATCGACACCAATGGCTTGGATACCGCCCGCGCGACCCATCTCGATATCATAGGTCGTATCACCCAGAATGACTGTGTTTTCCGGCGCCACGCCGGTCTCATCCAAACAGGTGAGCACCATCGATGGGTGCGGCTTGGACGGATGATCATCAGCGACCTGCACCGTATGGAAGAGCGGCCCGAATCCATGCAACTCAAACAGATGGTCCAGCCCGCGCCGGGATTTTCCGGTCGCGATCCCCAGAAACATCTCGTCCTGAGCCGCCAGCGCATGCAAAGCCTCGATCGCGCCCGGAAAAAGCGGCGAGGCCGCCGCCGACTCGCCGCGCTGCCTGAGATCGGCAAAGCTGTTTTTATAGGCCTCGACCAGTTGTGCATTGAGCGCCGCCGAAGCCTCCGGCACCAGCCGCGCCATCGCTTGCGGCAAGGACAACCCAACAATCGAGAGCGTCTGCTCCCGGCTTGGTGGCGTCATATCCAATGCCGCAAAGGCCCAGTTCATTGATGCCAGTATATGCGCCTGGCTGTCGACCAAGGTGCCATCGACGTCGAAAATCACCAGCTTCAAGGGAGTGTCGGTCAAAAGCTATCCTCGTCAAACGGATCGGCGGGCACGTCATTTGCATACCACCCGAGCGTCTCCCAGGTCCGCGCCATATGCTCCGGCAGGGGCGCCACGAGGTTGAGCCGTGCGCCGGTGATCGGATGGGTCAGCGCAAGCGAACGGGCATGCAGATGCAGTTTGCGGCTGATCTCACCACCCAATTGCGCGCCCCAGCCATCGCCAAGGTTCTCTTGCCCTGAGCCGCCATATTTGCCGTCGCCGATAACCGGGTGGCCGATCTCGGCCATATGCGCGCGAAGCTGATGCGTGCGTCCCGTCACCGGCACCAGCGCCACCCAAGCCGCCCGACTGCCGAGATTGCTCAGAACCGCGTAATCGGTTGTCGCGCGTTTGGCATCTGGCGTCCGATCAACCTCATCGGGGTGCAGGCAGAGCATCTTCTCCCCCTCGCCGCCCTTGCCATGGCCCGGCGCCTTCACCAGCCCGAATTTGATTGTGCCCATGCGTGGCAAAGGCGCACCCGCAACAGCGGCCCAGTAGATCTTACGAGTGTCGCGCGCCCGGAACGCTTTGGTCAGCGCCGCGGCGGCCTGCCGTGTGCGGGCCAGAAGCAGAATGCCGGAGGTGTCCTTGTCGAGCCGATGCACCAGACGCGGCTTGTCCTCGAACCCAAAACGCAGCGCCTCCGCCAGCCCATCGACATGCCGGGTCTGTTTGCTTCCGCCTTGGCTCGGCAGGCCCGGTGGCTTGTTCAGCGCAATAAGATGGTCATCACGATAAAGCACCGCCGCTCGCATCATTTCGGCATCCGCGTCGGAGATTTTGCTGCGCGAGACCGCCGGCTGCGGCGCGGCCTGATCCGGGAGAGGCGGAATGCGCACTTTCTGCCCGGCCTCGACGCGCGTGGCGGGTTTCACCCGGCCGCCATCGACCCGGATCTCACCTTTACGACACATCTTTTCGATCCGGCCCTGGCTGATCTGCGGGAACTGTCGCCGAAACCAACGATCCAATCGCTGGTCGCCGTCCCCCGGCGCAACCTCAAGCGTTTGAACACCACTCATGCAAACAGCCCCCGCGCCAGCCACAGGCCCAGAACCAGCCCGAAAATCGACAAACAAACCGATGCCACGACATAGATCACCGCCGACGTCACCTCGCCACGCTCATAGAGTGTCACCGCCTCAAGCGAGAAGGCCGAGAAGGTCGTAAACCCGCCCAGAAGCCCGGTCATCACCAAGGGCGACAAATGGGTCAGCCCGCGATGGGCCGCCGCAACGACGAAAACGCCCATCAGGAACGAGCCCAGGATATTCACACTCAGGATCGCGTACGGAAACGGCGTATGCCCCAGGAGCCGGACGACGCCGATACCGGTCAGATAGCGTAAAACCGCCCCCGCCGCGCCGCCAAGGGCCACCTGAAAAACCGCTGTCATCATGGGGCGGGTCATCGGCGCTTGGGCCGAGCTTGTCAACTGTGCTGACGATCCGCGCGGAGCTTGTTGAAATAGGCCAAGCGCTTGGCCAACTCGCGCTCATATCCGCGCTGCACGGGCTGGTAAAACTGCGCCCGGCCCATCTGGTCCGGGAAGTAGTTCTGACCAGAGAACCCATCTTTCGCATCGTGGTCATAATCGTATCCCGCGCCATAGCCCTGATCTTTCATCAAGTTAGTCGGCGCGTTGAGGATGTGTTTCGGCGGCGGCTTTGATCCGGTGGATTTGGCGGAGCGGCGCGCATCTTTATACGCTACATATGTCGCATTCGATTTCGGCGCGAGGGCGAGGTAGAGCACGGCCTGCGCCAGCGCCAGTTCCCCTTCGGGCGACCCAAGCCGCTCATAGGTTTCCCATGCATCTAGGCAGACCCGCTGCGCTTGCGGCTCGGCGAGACCGATGTCTTCGACTGCCATGCGGGTGATCCGACGGGCCAGAAAACGGGGATCCTCTCCGCCTTCCAGCATCCGGGCCAACCAATAAAGGCTGGCATCAGGGTCCGAGCCCCGCACGGATTTATGCAAAGCCGAGATCAGGTTGTAATGCGCATCGCCGGATTTATCGTATTGCGCCGCGCGGCGTTGCAGCCGGGTGGCCAGTTGATCGACAGTAAGCTGCCCATCCACCTTCCAGGCCGCGACCTGCTCCGCCAGATTGAGGAGCGCGCGCCCATCGCCATCCGCCATCTCAAGAAGCGCCATCCGCGCCTCTGGCCGGAGTGGCATCGGATGGTGCATCTCAAGCTCGGCATGCGCCAAGATCTTTTCCAAGGCGGCCTCGTCCAGCCGGTTCAAGACCAGAACTTGCGCCCGAGAGAGAAGCGCCGCGTTTAACTCAAATGACGGATTCTCCGTCGTGGCGCCAACAAGAAGGATGGTTCCATCTTCCATATGCGGCAGAAACCCGTCCTGTTGCGCTTTATTGAAACGGTGGATTTCATCCACGAACAAAAGCGTGCCTTTGCCATTGGCATGGCGCAGCTTGGCGGCCTCAAAGACTTTGCGCAGATCCGGCACACCGGTGAAAATCGCGCTGATCTGCACAAAATGCAGATCGGTCTCATCAGCCAAAAGCCGGGCAATGGTCGTCTTCCCCACACCGGGCGGCCCCCAAAACACCAGCGACGACAACGCGCCGCTATCGAGCATCACTTTGAGACTGCCCTCTGGGCCAAGCAGATGCTCCTGACCGATCACCTCGGCCAGACTGCGTGGCCGTAGACGATCAGCCAGCGGTCGTGGTCCGGTCCGGACATCGGGGTCAGAGGGGCTGGTGTCAAACAAATCTGCCATCCCCCCTATCTAAGGGGGGACGGGCGGGTGCATAGACCCCGCCCATCGCAGGTTTCTGCGCGTTGAATGTGATCGGGCCATCTCAGTGCATCTTCGAAGCCATCGACACGAAGTAGCAGCGGTGTGCCACACCACCGATCTTCATAATCGGGCCACCTGGCTCCATCGAGATACCCAGTCGGCGGCCAAGGCGCGGGATACCGATCGGCAAAAGACCCAAAAGCATCGTCGCCCCCAATGCGCGCGCGGACCGCACCATGTGCCCCATCAGAGACATCTGAACATCCCGACGGATGTCGGTGCTGACCCCTTCGGCGACGAAAAGACGGTTTGCATCCCAGATATGCGCGGCAATCGGGGCGGGATCATCAAGCAGATTCGAAGGGATTTCCTCCAGCAAACCGCGCTGCGCATCCCTCACCATGTAAGAATAAATGCCACACCGGGCCGTCGTCGGGGTCAAACGAACGCCTGCAAGCACTTTGCCGTTCTCATGAACACAAACCCACCGGCTTTGCGGGGTATCATATTGATCGAACTCCATGCCATCGGCATTCGGCAGATCCCAGTGCATGTGTTCGATGAACTTGTTGTGCCGGGCGCGCAGCATATTGGTGAACAGGTCACCATGATTGTGGATATTGTCGAAAGACAGGGTGGTAGACTGCATAGATTTGCCTCCTTCGGCTCGGGTTAAGAAACTTTCCCCGCGGAGGATCACGCCAGCGGCTCACCATGTATCCTGTCTTTCAAATCAAGCCATATTCCTTTGCGCGCTGGACAGCCTCGGCCGTTGTTCGGGCCATAAGCTTCTGACGAGCAGAGGTCAGACGTGCTTTGAAAGCACTTTCAGAAATGCCAAGTTTGGCGGCGGCAGCTGCATGGCGGTCCCCTTCCGCGATACATCTCAAAGCTTCGATCTGCGCATTCGACAGTTTTGTCGGCGGCACAGACAGATCGTGCATGCGCTGCACGATCTTATGGACGTGTTCCATTTCCTCCTGTGTGTATTCGCGGTCGGGGCGCGTGGCCCCGGCGATCGTCCGCGAAGACAACGGGCCGATCGAACAGATCATCCCGTAGTGCATTCCATACTCCGCCGACTCTTTCAGAATTCCAAACGGGTCCGGCAAACCGATCTCGCTCCACCGGCGCACGCCCGTATGGCTGAGCCCCCAAGCCAAAGTCGGATCTCGAAGCCCATAGACCTTGGCCGTATAAATCTCCTGCCACTCTTCGGGATATGTGTTCACCATGATCAGCGGCGACACGTACCGAATATGCAAACCGACAGCGTAGCCCCCAGGCGTCGCCAGAGAGAGTTCATGCAAAAGCAGGTCGAGTGCAGGCGTTTTAGACATTGAACCGACAAAAAGACATGTCTTTTTAGACAGGTTGCCAGAAACAGGGTCAACAATAAACTCTGAGCCCTCTGGACTAAAGGTGAGCGGTATGTCGGAAAAGATCGAACCAGATCTTTTTGCGCGTTTGATGGGATTGTCACAGCCCGCGCGCAATGACCTTCTTGAGTTTTTGGGTGAAACGCCTGTTGCGGAGGCCGAATTGGAACGACTTATCCAAGATGTGGCCAATCGGGATACGCCCCCGAAAGCCGCGTTAAAGCCCTCTTAAACAAAAAACCCCGCCATTCAGCGGGGTTTCATTTTTTTTAAACTGTGTCTCAAATGCGGCGGTTAGTCGTCCGCCGCTTCTTCGGCTTCAACGCGCGCACGGTCGCCTGCGCCTTTGGCATCCACATCGCGATCAACGAACTCGATGATCGCCATCGGCGCCATATCGCCATAGCGGAAACCCGCCTTCAGAACCCGGACATAGCCGCCCTGACGCTCTGCATAGCGCGGGCCCAGAACCTCGAACAGTTTTGCCACATAAGCATCCTGTTTCAGTTGGGCCGCAGCTTGCCGGCGGGCGTGCAAATCGCCGCGTTTGCCAAGGGTGATCAGCTTCTCAACAATGGGCCGTAGCTCTTTGGCTTTCGGCAGAGTCGTCTTGATTTGCTCATGTTCAATGAGCGAGCCAGCCATATTCGCAAAGAGCGCCTTGCGGTGCTCGTGGGTGCGGTTCAGGCGGCGGTAGCCTCGTGCGTGACGCATGTCATTTACTCCGTTTTATGCTTTGTCTGGGGCCCCATGCGTGCGGGGCCCTCTCCTTGGGGCATCATGCCCAGATAGTCCCCGCATCTATGCGGGCATTTAAAGCTCCGAAGCGCCTATCGCGCCTCAGAAGTTGTCTTCGTATTTCTTGGCCAAGTCCTCGATATTATCGGGCGGCCAGTCAATGATATCCATGCCCAGGTGCAGGCCCATGCCCGACAGCACTTCCTTGATCTCGTTCAAGGATTTGCGGCCAAAGTTCGGGGTGCGGAGCATCTCGGCTTCGGTCTTCTGGATCAGATCACCGATATAGACGATGTTGTCGTTCTTCAGGCAGTTGGCCGAACGAACCGACAGTTCCAACTCGTCCACTTTCTTCAGAAGCAGCGGGTTGAACTCCAGATCGTCCTCGTCATCCTGACGGCTGGCGCTTTCCGGCTCATCGAAGTTCACGAAGATCGACAGCTGGTCCTGAATGATCCGCGCGGCATAGGCCACAGCATCATCCGGGGTCACCGAGCCATCGGTTTCCAGTTTCAACGTCAGCTTGTCATAGTCGAGCACTTGGCCCTCACGGGTCGGCTGCACATCATAGCTGACCTTCTTGACCGGCGAATAGATCGCATCGATCGGGATCAGGCCAATCGGCGCATCCTCGGGGCGGTTCTTGTCGGCGGCGACATAGCCTTTCCCGGTGCTGATGGTCAGCTCCATGTAGAGATCGGCGCCATCATCCAAGTGGCAGATCACATGCTCTTTGTTCAGCACTTCGATGCCAGCGGATTCCGAAATGTCACCCGCAGTAACAACCTTCGGACCTTTCGCCGTGATCGACACGCGCTTGGGCCCATCGGTTTCCATCCGGATCGCCACGCCTTTGAGGTTCAGAACCACATCGGTCACGTCTTCCCGCACACCGGCAATGGACGAGAATTCGTGCAAAACATTGTCGATTTGCACCGAGGTGATTGCAGCACCCTGCAGCGAGCTCATCAGCACGCGGCGCAGGGCGTTGCCGAGCGTCAGGCCAAAGCCCCGCTCCAACGGTTCGGCCACAACGGTCGCCTGACGCGCGGGTTCATTGCCCGGGTTCACAACCAATTGGGTCGGCTTAATAAGTTCTTGCCAGTTTTTATGGATCATGGTGTCGCCTCCATTCTTGTTCAGGGCCTGGATCCGTGGCTCTGAACGCTCGAGGATCAAAAATGACAGCAACGGGCCACGCGGAATGCCGCAGCCCGTCGCGAGTAAATCATACGTTAAACGCGGCGGCGTTTCGGCGGGCGGCAGCCGTTATGGGCCATCGGGGTCACATCGCGGATCGACGTGATCGAGAAGCCAACGGCGGCCAGCGCACGAAGCGCGGACTCGCGGCCCGAACCCGGGCCTTGAACTTCAACCTCAAGGGTCTTCACACCATGTTCCTGAGCTTTCTTGCCGGCATCTTCAGCGGCCATCTGCGCCGCATAGGGCGTGGATTTCCGCGAGCCTTTGAAGCCCATCGTCCCGGCGGAGGACCAGGAAATCGCGTTGCCCTGCACATCCGAGATCAGGATTTTGGTGTTGTTGAACGAGCTGTTCACATGCGCCACACCTGCGGCGATGTTCTTGCGCTCTTTACGCTTGGTCCGTGTCTTATCGCGTGCCATCGATCTGCCCCCTTACTTCTTCTTGCCGGCAATGGCCTTTGCGGGGCCTTTGCGGGTGCGCGCGTTGGTATGGGTGCGCTGACCGCGCACGGGCAGGTTCCGACGATGACGCAGACCGCGATAGCAGCCCAGGTCCATCAAACGTTTGATGTTCATCTGCGTGTCGCGGCGCAGGTCACCTTCAACGGTGAAGTTCGCGTCGATATGTTCGCGGATTTGCAGAACTTCGGCATCCGACAGCTCATTGACCCGGCGCGACGTGTCAATGCCAACGGCTTCGCAGATCTGTGCGGCCGAGGTATGTCCAATTCCGGTGATATAGGTCAGCGCGATCGGTACGCGCTTGGCGGTGGGGATGTTCACCCCGGCAATACGTGCCACGTATCGTTTCCTTCTTCGTTGCGGTTCCGTGGTTCCAGAACCTTTTTTCACAACATAAGGCCCGAGGATGCAGTCCTGCGGGCCCTGTCATATCTGGTCAGGCATTTACGACATAGGAGCGTCGAGGAATACCTATCGATTCCCTAAGGAAGGCTTGCACCTAAGATCATTTGGCGCAGTCGTCAAGAGTGTTTTACGGGGTGTCAAGTGTTTCCTTGATCGACGCCGCAACCTCATCAATCTCGCCCAGGCCCGGCACCCATCTAAGCTGCCCCTTGGCGTGGTAATACCCGATCAGCGGCGAGGTCTTTTTGTAATATTCCATCAGCCGGGTTTTGAGGCTTTCCTCATTGTCGTCGGCCCGGCGTTTGAAGTCAGACGCGCCGCAGTTCGAGCACTTTCCATCAGCCGGGATCGGCTTGGTAATGTCGTTATAGACTTCGCCGCAACTGCCGCAGGTCGCACGTGCTGTGATCCGCTGAACCAACGCGTCATCATTCACTTCCATGGCGACCACGTGATCGAGGCTTTGGCCGTTGCGCTCTAACAAGTCTGCCAGCGCATCGGCCTGACCAAGCGTGCGCGGGAATCCATCGAAGATCACCCCGCCGCCGATATCGCCTTGCAGCTTTTCCTCGATCAACCCGATAACGATCTCATCGGTGACCAACTCGCCCGCATCCATAATCGCGGCGACCCGCTGGCCCATCTCCGTTCCTGAGGTCCGTGCCTCGCGCAGCATGTCTCCGGTGCTCAACTGCACCATGCCGCGCTCTTCCACCAGCCGGCGGGCTTGCGTGCCCTTACCGGCGCCTGGCGGCCCCAGAAGTATGATGTTCATCGACGTGCTGGTCCCTTCCGTGCAGTGCCTCGGCCTTTCTTGCCGCGCAGCTGCGATTTCTCAATCAGCCCCTCATATTGATGGGCCAAGAGATGAGACTGGATTTGTTGCACAGTGTCCATCCCCACCGAGACGATAATCAGGATCGAGGTGCCGCCGAAATAGGCCGTAATTGCCAGTTCAGTCCGCACGATCTCTGGCAGAAGACAAACCAGCGCCAGATAGCCCGAGCCCAGAACCAGGACACGATTGACGACGTATTCCAGGTATTCCGAGGTCTTCTTGCCCGGCCGAATACCGGGGATGAACCCGTTCTGGTTCTTCAGGTTATCGGCCACGTCATCGGTCTTGAACGACACGTTCAGCGTATAGAAATACGTGAAGAAGATGATCATCGAGGCAAAGAACAACAGATAGAGCGGTTGCCCCGGCCCAAAATTCGCCAGAATCCAGGCCATCACTGGGCCAGAGGCCTCAGTGCCCGAGAAGGTCGAGAGCGTCGTCGGCAACAAAAGGAGCGATGACGCAAAGATCGCAGGGATCACACCGGCCGGGTTGACCTTGACCGGCAAATGGCTGGTGCCGCCGTCATAGACCTTCATCCCCACCTGACGACGCGGATATTGGATATGAATCTTCCTAAGCGATCGCTCCATGAAGACCACGAAGGTCAGTGTCGCCAAGAGCATGAAGATCACCCCTAGGATCACCGGCGTCGCCAATGCGCCCTGGCGGCCTTGCTCAAAGAACTGCGCCAAAGCGGCGGGAAGTTCGGCGATAATGCCAACGAAGATGATCAGCGAGATGCCGTTGCCGATGCCGCGCGCGGTGATCTGCTCACCCAGCCACATCAGGAACATCGTGCCACCGACCAGCGTAATCACACATGCGGCGCGGAAGAACCAACCCGGGTCAGTCACCAAGCCACCGGATTCAAGCGACACGGCAATACCGTAAGCCTGGAACGTCGCCAAAACCACGGTACCATACCGGGTATATTGGTTCAGCTTCTTGCGACCGGACTCGCCCTCTTTCTTCAACGCTTCAAGCTGCGGCACCATCGCCGCCATCAGCTGCACGATGATCGAGGCCGAGATATAGGGCATGATCCCGAGCGCGAAGACGCCCATGCGAGACAGCGCCCCGCCGGTGAACATGTTGAGCACGCCGCCCAAACCCGCCGCCGCATCGTCGAAGAACCGTTGTAGCTCGACACCATCAATCCCCGGCACAGGGATATAGGTACCAATCCGGTAGATGATCAGAAGACCAATCGCGAACAAGATACGCTGGCGGAGTTCGGTCGCTTTGCCGAACGCGCTCCAGCTCATGTTCGCTGCCATTTGCTCTGCCGCAGATGCCATGCTGTCTCTCTTATGCATTGCGCCGCGAGATCGGGGTTCGATCGCGCGGCGCGGAAAAAACCTTGGGGCTAGATGTAAGGGGCGGGCCCGCCCCCACAACCGTCTAAAAGGTCACGAACCCTTTAACGGGTTATTCCGCCGCAGGAGCCGCCGCCACGGTGAGGCTGCCACCGGCTTTCTCAACCGCTTCAACGGCCGCTTTCGACGCGCCAGTCACGGACAGCTTCCAGTTTGGACGTAACCTCACCCTTCGCCAGAACGCGCACGCCATCAAGCTTGCGACGGATGATGCCAGCCTCGAGCAGCGTATCCTCAGTAATGTCTTTCTTCGCGTCCAGCTTGCCGGCTTCGACGAATTTCTCGATCAGGCCCAGATTGACCACCGCGAATTTCTTCCGGTTCGGCTTGTTGAAGCCACGCTTGGGCAAACGCTGATAGAGTGGCATTTGGCCACCCTCGTAGCCATTGATCGCCACACCCGAACGGGATTTCTGACCTTTGATCCCGCGACCGGCGGTCTTACCAGTGCCAGAGCCGGGGCCACGGCCCACGCGCTTGGCTTTCTTGGTTGCGCCGGGATTATCGCGCAATTCATGCAATTTCATATCGCTTCTCCTTAGCCGGAACTGCCCCCGAAGCGAGATGGACAGACGCGGCGTTTCTTGATGTTTGAGTCGGGTCTTCGGAAGACCACTGGCGGCGTATAGACGGGCGTTATCAGGTTTTCAAGTGAGTATGTGGGGTGGGCAGGGGAAGACGGGACGCTGCGCGATCCGATGGCATCATACCTCGATCCCTCCCCGCCGGATCATATTGCGGCTCACTTCTGCATAGGCCTTGCGCCAAGCCTGCTCTAGTTCTGGCGTGAAACCCTCCCCCAATGCGTTCCGCATCGTGTCAATCAGCGCCTCCTCCATCGGCGCGAAGTCGCCCGCATGCACGCCCAAGATCGCGTGGCTTCGACCAAGGCTCTGATACTGGCTGGCGAGGTGCTCTTCATCGTCCAGTTTCTGCACGATCACATCGAGCGTGGTCATGAACTTCATCCCCTGCCCGGTCAGGTCGTCACGGAACATCTTGCGCAGCTCTGGAGCTCGGCGAAACAGCGCATCATAGAAATAGGTTGAGTGCGCTTCGAAATCCTTGCGCAGGCGGCCCAGACTGTCCCGCACCATCTCGAGTTCGGCAGATGTAAGGGACATTGACGCCTCCATTAGTTGCGTCAAACAAGTATATCACAGAATCATCGGAAACGAGCAGACACCCCAAACCCGGCAAAAAGAAAACGCCCCGGCGTTGCCACCGGAGCGTCTCGTATTCCCTCGAAAACCTCGGCTCTTAGCCGCGCTCTTCGATGATCTCCACCAGATGCGGGATATTGCGGACCATGCCGCGCACGGCGGGGGTGTCCTCAAGCTCGCGAGTCTTGTGCATTTTGTTCAGGCCCAGGCCGATCAGCGTCTGGCGCTGCTTTTCCGGGCGGCGGATCGGCGAACCGATCTGTTTCACAACAATGGTTTTTGCCATGGGTCTCAGGCCTCCTCAGCCGCAGTCTCGGCTGCCGGTGCTTCATCCCGCTTAGGCAGGATGTCAGCAACCTTTTTGCCGCGACGTGCCGCAACCTGACGCGGAGAGGACTCTTTCTTGAGACCGTCCAGCGTGGCGCGGATCATGTTATAGGGGTTCTGTGACCCGGTCGATTTCGAGACCACGTCTTTCACGCCCAGCATCTCAAATACGGCCCGCATCGGACCACCGGCGATGATCCCGGTTCCTTCCGGTGCCGTCCGCATGACGACTTTGCCTGCGCCATGACGGCCCAACATGTCGTGATGCAGTGTCCGGCCCTCTTTCAGAGGCACGCGGATCAACTGACGTTTGGCCTGCTCGGTTGCCTTGCGGATCGCCTCGGGCACCTCTTTGGCTTTGCCCTTGCCGAAGCCCACACGGCCCCGCTGATCGCCCACAACCACCAAAGCGGCGAAGCCAAAGCGCTTACCACCTTTCACGGTTTTGGACACACGGTTGATCGCAACCAGACGGTCGGCGAATTCCGGCGTTTCCTCTTCGCGGTTGCGGCCGCGGCCACGCCCTCGGTTTTCACGTTCTGCCATGAGCGGCATCCTTTCCTAGCGGCGCACTCCGCGCCTTGATCTCCGATCGCAGTGGGCACATTGCCCCCCGATCATCGAGGCGGCGCGAACGCCGCCTACATTTGCTTGGACCCTGAACGGGTCTTAGAACTTCAGACCACCTTCACGCGCCGCGTCGGCCAGAGCCTTCACTTTGCCGTGGAAGAGGAACCCGCCGCGGTCGAAATAGCAGTCTTCGACACCGGCTTTCTTGGCGCGCGCGGCAATCGCCTCACCCACCTTGGTGGCCGCTTCGACATTGTTCTTGCCGACGACGCCCAGATCCTTCTCCAGCGAGGAGGCCGAGGCGAGCGTCACGCCGTTCACATCGTCGATCAGCTGCACGCTGATGTTTTTGTTGGAACGGTGCACAGACAGGCGCGGACGCCCATCTGCCGTTTTCCGCAATTTGTTCCGAACGCGCAGGCGGCGTTTCTGGAACAGAACTCGTTTGCTGTTTGCCATTGTTCGCGCCCTTACTTCTTCTTGCCTTCCTTGCGGAAGATATACTCGCCCTTATAGCGAATGCCCTTGCCCTTATAAGGTTCTGGCTTCCGCCACTCGCGGATGTTGGCCGCGACTTGGCCGACGAGTTGCTCATCATTGCCTTCGATGATCACTTCGGTGACTTTCGGTGCCGTCACGGTCACACCGGCCGGCACTTCGAAGTTCACTTCATGGGACAGGCCAAGCGACAGTTTCAGGGTGTTGCCCTGCATCTGCGCCCGATAGCCCACACCCTGGATCTCAAGCTCTTTCTTGAACCCGTCGGTCACGCCGGTGACCAGGTTCTGCACCATCGTGCGGCTCATGCCCCACTGCTGCCGGGCACGTTTCGACTTGCCGCGCGGGGTCACCGTCACAGCGTTGTCTTCCACGGCCAGGGTCACATCATCGGTTGCGGTGAAGCTGCGGGCGCCTTTCGGGCCTTTCACTTCAATCGTCTGACCCGAGATCGACGCTTCGACGCCAGAGGGAAGATCAACCGGCTTTTTGCCAATACGAGACATCGTTCCCTCCTTAGAATACGGTGCAAAGCACTTCGCCGCCGACATTGGCGTTGCGTGCATTTGCATCCGACATCACGCCCTTGGACGTGGAGATAATCGACACACCCAGACCCTGACGGACCTGCGGAATGTCACCCACACCCATATAGACGCGGCGACCGGGTTTGGAGACCCGCTTCAACTCGCGAATAACGGGCTCACCCTCGTAGTATTTCAGGCTAATCTCGATAGCCGGATGACCATCGGCCCCAGTTACCTTTTCATAGCCGCGGATGTAGCCTTCGTCGGCCAACACATCCAGAACCCAGGCCCGCAGTTTGGAGGCGGGCGTCATCACCGTGGATTTACCGCGCATCGAAGAGTTGCGGATCCGGGTGAGCATGTCTGCGATAGGATCAGTCATAATCTATATCTCCCCTACCAGCTCGACTTGACCATGCCGGGGATCTGACCATTGGAGGCCAAATCACGCAGCTTGATCCGCGACATTTTCAGCTTGCGGTAATACGCCTTGGGGCGTCCGGTCAGCTGGCAACGGTTGTGCAACCGGGTGGCAGAGCTGTTGCGCGGCAGTTTCGCCAGCTTCAGGCGGGCCTTGAAACGCTCTTCCATCGGTTTGGTTTCATCATTCGCGATTTCTTTCAGCGCCGCGCGCTTGGTGGCGTATTGTGCCACCAGCTTCTGACGCTTCAATTCGCGTTCGATCATTGCTTTTTTTGCCATGGTCTCTTCTCTCCCGCGCTCAGCTGTTGAAAGGCATGTTGAAAGCTTTCAACAGCGCCTTCGCTTCCGCGTCGGTGTTCGCGGTGGTGGCAATGACAATATCCATCCCCCAGACCTCATCGACCTTGTCGAAATTGATCTCTGGGAACACGATGTGCTCTTTCATACCCATGGCGTAGTTGCCACGGCCATCAAACGACTTGCCGGATACGCCGCGGAAGTCGCGGACGCGCGGCAAGGCGATTGTGATCAAGCGGTCCAGGAATTCATACATCCGATCGCCGCGCAGCGTGACCTTGGCGCCAAGCGGCATCTCTTCACGGACCCGGAAACCCGCGATGGATTTCTTGGCCTTGGTCACAACGGCCTGCTGACCGGCGATGGCGGTCAGATCTTCCTGAGCGGATTTGACCTTCTTGCTGTCACGGACGGCTTCTGCACCAGCACCAATGTTCAGAACGATCTTGTCCAGACGCGGCGCCATCATCGGGTTGGCATAGCTGAACTCTTCGATCAGCGCCGGTTTGATGGTCTCGGCATACAGCGCCTTGAGACGCGGGGTATAGTTTGCAGTGTCCAACATCAGATCACGTCCCCCGTGGTCTTGGCGAAGCGCACTTTTTTACCGTCTTCGATTTTGAAGCCGACGCGGGTGGCTTTGCCATTGGCGTCCAGAAGCGCCAAGTTGCTCAACTGGATCGGCATCGCCTGAGGGATGCGACCGCCCTGGCTGGCCTGGCTTTGCTTGGTGTGACGGATGGCGATGTTGATCCCATCCACGACGGCCTTGCCGGATTTCGGGTCAACAGACGAAATCTCGCCCTCTTTGCCCTTATCCTTGCCGGCCAATACGACGACCTTGTCGCCCTTTTTTAGTTTAGCAGCCATCTTCAGAGCACCTCCGGCGCAAGCGAGATGATTTTCATGAAGTTCTTGCCACGCAACTCGCGCACAACCGGCCCGAAAATCCGGGTGCCGATCGGCTCGTTGTTGTTGTTGAGAATCACGGCGGCGTTCCGATCAAAGCGGATCGCAGTACCGTCTTCGCGGCGGACTTCCTTGGCGGTGCGCACGACGACGGCCTTACGGACATCGCCCTTCTTCACGCGACCACGTGGGATGGCTTCCTTCACGGACACTACGATCACGTCACCGACGCTTGCGTATTTCCGCTTGGACCCACCCAAGACCTTGATGCACTGAACACGGCGCGCGCCGCTATTGTCAGCAACATCCAGATTGGTCTGCATCTGGATCATTTGGTTTCTCCCGACCTTTGGGGACCTTCCGCCCCAGGGTTTCGCTCAAACCGGGTGTGCTTGCCCTTAGGAGGCAAGCACCTCCCAGCGTTTGGATTTCGAGACAGGGGCACATTCCTGAATACGGACGGTGTCGCCTACCTTGAACGTGTTCTCCGGATCATGCGCCCGATACTTCTTGGACTTCCGGATGGTCTTCTGCATGACCGGGTGCTTGAAGCGACGCTCCACGGAGACGGTCACGGTCTGTGCATTGGCGTCGCTGGTCACGGTGCCTGTCAAAATGCGTTTGGGCATAGTCTCAGGCCTCCGACTTGGCAGCGTCTGCCGCTTTTTGGTTCAGAATGGTTTTCACCCGCGCGGCGCCCCGACGGACCTCGCGCATACGGGCGGTGTTTTCCAGCGCACCAGTGGCTTGCTGGAAGCGGAGGTTGAAGGCCTCCTTCTTCAGCTGGACGAGCTCCTCACGAAGCTGATCCGGCGTCTTGTCACGCAGTTCTTGGGCGTTCATCGCCTGATCTTCCTTTCAACATCACCAGACGGCCCCGCTCAGGGTCACCGTGATTCTGGTGGAGGTGGTGAATGAGGGGTGCGTATAGGGCTTAGCGCACATGTTGCCAAGCATAAACTTCGACAGACTGCACTAGGGCTTTACAAGCCGTTCAGAAAACCAAGTCCGCAAGACCTCATACCCAACTAATCCAGACGCGACAGCCACAACAAGATCATCGATTGGCTCCTCATCTGGGATGTCCAAACGATAATCACTTCTTGCAATCAGAACTTCCGTCAATAACCATGCCGTTCGTTTGTTTCCGTCGACGAACCCGTGGTTCCCAACCATGCTGTGCAACAACGCCGCAGATTTTGCCGCAATAGGACGATGGTAACCCGAGTATGGCCTGGCTAACGCAGACTCGATTAGGTGTAAGCTCGAAATTCCGGAACGCCCGCCATACCTCAACGCCTCGTCGTGCGCCTCAAGCGCATCAGCAAGAGTTACACGATAATGTCGCTTACCTATCTGCCAAGCGCTTCAAAGCGTTGCCACGCTTTTCCGAAGCCTCCTTGACCACTTCGCCAGTCTTAGCACTTCGGTTGGACTTCGAGGTCCCGCTCACAACAGATACAAAACGTCCCGACACTGTGTGACGCGCCACCCAGCCACCCTTGACCTTCTCTTTTTTAATTGAGTTTGCCATGTTGCCAACCTGTTATCTCATCCGCATGAGATGGGTTGCATCCTTTCAAAAAACAACCGAATTCATCAACCGCATGTTGCAAAGTATACGCCAAGACAGTCAACTAGCTAGAGAACATTACCCCCACCCATAAAAACTGACACTCACCCGATCATCCTCCGCCATATTCATCGGCACCTCATGCCGCAGCCAGCTTTCCCAGAGCAGCACATCCCCGACCTCGGGCGCCACATAGATGAAACTGTGCAACTCCTCGCGCGCCTCGGGCAGCCGGGTCGGGGCGGCCATCATCATCGCTGAGCGCGGGTCTTCGAATTTGATCGCGCTGGCGCCTTCGGGCACGGCAACATAAGTCGTGCCGCTGATCACCGAATGCGGGTGGATATGGGAGGTATGGATACCGCCCTCGGGCAGGATATTGATCCAGAGACTATCGAGTTTCAGCTTCTTCTCACCCAGATCAAACTCCAGATCCTTAGCAAAGGCTTTCACATGTTTGTCGAGCGTCTTTTTCAGGTCCTTGAAGATCGGAAACCGCCAGGGCAGATCGGTGAGCGAGGCGTAGCTCGTATAGCCCGCATAGCCATTCTCAACGCACCAGTCCTGCCCCGCCGCGTCATCCTCAGCAATCGACAGGCAAGACGCCTCCAATTCATCGGGGTCGATGGAGGTCTTGCCCAACTCGGACAAGCGGGCGTGATAGAGGCGGGTCACGAAGAGAGATTTGATCTGGGACATGGCGCCTGAATAGCCGAGCCATCACCAATTGGCGAGAGGCGCGAATGCCTTGCTCGAACAGGCCGGCAACCCTAACGTTCGGGCTCTGATACGAGGCACCAGAAAGGCGCGGACATGGCGGATCAACATCTCACCTCGATGATGGACAATCTCTATTGGTGGGGCATCCCGACGATGTTCCGCTGCCCAAACGCCTCGGCGGAGGGGGCCGATATTGCGCTGGTCGGCGTGCCGCATTCCACCGGCAACGGCACCACCGAGCGGGATCAACACCTTGGCCCCCGGGCGCTCAGAAACGTCTCGGCCGTGTCGCGCCGGGTGCATGGGGCCTTCGGGATCGACCCATGGGCGGCGGCAAAGATCGTCGATGTCGGCGATGTGCCCCTGCCGCGCGCGAACGACAACGAGGCCTGCATCGCCGACATCACCGCCTTCTACAAGGAAATCGACGCCGCGGGCGCACGCCCCGTTTCCGTGGGTGGCGATCACTCCATCACCGGCGGCATTGTCCAAGCCCTTGGGCGGGGTCAGATCGCGGACGGTGAGCCGGTTTGTTTCCTCCATCTTGACGCACACACAGATGTCTTCACCAAGGTGGATCATTTCCTGGGCGCAAAGAAATCGGCCGCGCATTGGGGCGCCTATCTGGCCGATCAGGGTCAGATTGACCCGCATCACTCGATGCAAATCGGGCTTCGCGGTCATCCGCGCACGATCGATTGGCTGCAACCGTCTTATGACTATGGCTACAACGTCGTGACCATGGCCGAGTTCCGCAGCCGTGGCTTGGCGGATGTGGTGGCGCAGATCAAAGAGGTTTTGGCCGGGCGACCCGTCTATATCACCTTCGATCTGGATTGCCTCGACCCGACGATCGCCCCCGGCGTGTCAAACCTGGAACCCGGAGAAAAGGGCTTCGACATCGACGAGGCGGTGGCGCTTTTGCGCGCGGTGCGCGGCATGAATATCATCGGCGGCGACATTGTCTGCATGATGCCGACGAAAGACAGCCCGAACCAAATCACGGCGCTGACCGCAACGGCGGTGATGTTCGAGATGATCTCGATGATTGCGGAGATGACTCGAACGGGCGAATGATCTCGCACAGTGCCGCATTGAGATGGCCAAACTACCCACTAAAAAGAGATAACCCCCGCCCAGTTCCGGGACGAGGGTTACCAAATTCTCAGCCTGAGTCAGGCTCGGACGATTTTTCGAAAATCGCCTACACCTCACTGGCAGGAAAACACGGGAACGCGTTTTCCGCCGTTTACCAGTCTTCGCGAACGACCGTACGGGTCTTGACCGGCAGCTTCATCGCGGCGAGGCGCAGAGCTTCGCGGGCGACGGGCTCCGACACGCCGTCGATCTCGAACATGATCCGACCCGGCTTCACTTTGCAGGCCCAATAGTCGACCGAACCCTTACCTTTACCCATCCGCACTTCGGTGGGCTTAGAGGTCACCGGCACGTCAGGGAAAATCCGGATCCAGACCCGGCCTTGACGTTTCATGTGACGGGTCATGGCGCGACGGGCGGCTTCGATCTGACGCGCGGTGACACGCTCAGGCTGAAGCGCCTTCAGACCATAGGTGCCGAAGGTCAGGTCAGACCCACCCTTCGCTTCACCTTTGATCCGGCCTTTGAACTGTTTGCGGAACTTTGTGCGCTTTGGTTGCAGCATCTCATCTACTCCTTAGCGGTCGCGGCGGGGGCGCGGGCCACCACCTTCCTGGAGCTCCTGGTGCTTACGATCACGAGCCGACGGGTCGTGCTCCATGATCTCACCTTTGAAGATCCAGACTTTGATGCCGATGATACCATAGGCGGTTTTGGCTTCTGCGTGTGCGTAATCGATATCCGCGCGGAGCGTGTGCAGCGGCACCCGGCCCTCACGATACCATTCCGTCCGTGCAATCTCGGCACCGCCAAGGCGGCCCGCGACATTCACCCGGATGCCGAGCGAGCCCATACGCATGGCGTTCTGAACCGAGCGCTTCATCGCGCGACGGAACGACACCCGACGCTCAAGCTGCTGCGCGATGCTCTCGGCCACCAATGCGGCGTCCAGCTCGGGCTTGCGCACCTCGACGATGTTCAAATGTAGTTCGCTCTCGGTCATCGCGGCAAGTTTCCGGCGCAGCGTTTCGATATCCGCACCTTTCTTACCGATGATGACACCCGGGCGCGCTGTGTGGATCGTGACGCGGCACTTGCGGTGCGGACGCTCGATGATCACACGGGACACACCCGCCTGCTTGCATTCTTCGTTGATGAATTCGCGCATACGGATGTCTTCCAACAGAAGATCACCGTAATCTTTGGTATCGGCATACCAGCGGCTGTCCCAGGTGCGGTTCACCTGCAGGCGCATGCCAATCGGATTGACCTTATGACCCATTACGCTTGCTCCTCGACCTGGCGGACCGTGATGGTCAGCTCGCTGAACGGCTTGATGATGCGGCCAAACCGGCCCCGAGCCCGCGGACGTCCGCGTTTCAGGGTCAGGTTCTTGCCGACATAAGCTTCGGCAACGACCAACTCATCCACATCCAGGTTATGGTTGTTTTCGGCATTGGCGATGGCGGACTGAAGGCATTTCTTCACATCCACGGCGATCCGCTTTTTCGAGAAGGTCAGATCGGCCAGCGCCTTCTCCACCTTCTTGCCACGGATCATCTGCGCCACAAGGTTCAGCTTCTGCGGGCTTGTGCGCAGCATGCGGGACTTTGCCATCGCCTCATTCTCCGCCACGCGGCGGGGGTTCTTATCCTTGCTCATTTGCGTTTCGCCTTCTTGTCGGCGGCGTGACCGTAATAGGTCCGCGTGGGCGAGTATTCCCCGAACTTCTGACCGATCATCTCTTCGGTGACGTTCACGGGGATATGCTTCCGACCGTTATAGACACCGAAGGTGAGGCCCACGAACTGGGGCAGGATGGTGGAGCGACGCGACCAGATCTTGATGACCTCGTTGCGGCCGCTCTCGCGGGAGGCTTCGGCCTTCTTGAGGACATAGCTGTCGACAAAAGGACCCTTCCAAACAGAACGCGACATGCTTTAGCGCCCCTTCTTCTTGGCGTGACGCGAGCGGATGATCAGCTTCGACGACGCTTTGTTCTTGTTCCGGGTCCGGGCCCCTTTGGTGGGCTTGCCCCAAGGCGACACGGGGTGACGACCGCCAGAGGTCCGGCCTTCACCACCACCATGGGGGTGATCGACAGGGTTCATCACAACACCGCGCACAGAGGGGCGGATGCCCTTATGACGGTTGCGGCCCGCTTTACCGAGGTTCTGGTTCGAGTTGTCGGGGTTCGAGACCGCGCCAACCGTGGCCATGCATTCCTGACGCACCAGACGCAGCTCGCCCGAGGAGAGCCGGATCTGCGCGTAGCCACCGTCACGACCCACAAACTGAGCATAGGTGCCTGCGGCGCGGGCGATCTGGCCGCCCTTGCCGGGCTTCATCTCGATATTGTGGATGATCGTGCCGATCGGCATACCCGAGAACGGCATCGCGTTGCCCGGTTTGATATCGGCCTTGGCCGACGCGATCACCTTGTCGCCAATCGCCAGACGCTGCGGCGCCAGGATATAGGCCTGCTCGCCATCTTCATATTTGATCAGGGCGATAAACGCGGTCCGGTTCGGGTCATATTCGATCCGCTCGACGGTTGCCGCGACATCCATCTTGTTCCGCTTGAAATCGACGATGCGATAGAGGCGTTTCGCCCCACCGCCCTTGCGACGCATCGTGATCCGTCCGGTATTGTTCCGGCCGCCATTCTTGGTCAAACCCTCGGTGAGGGACTTGACCGGACGACCTTTCCAAAGCTCCGAACGGTCGATCAGCACCAGCCCACGCTGGCCCGGCGTCGTCGGCTTATACGACTTGAGTGCCATGCTTTCTGTCTTCCGTTTGCTTTGCGGGAGGTTGATCCCGTCTCTTGATGTATAGGGCCCCGGAGGTCCCTGAATTTGGAGGTCTTTCAACCAAAAGCAGAACCCCGGACGAATCCGGGGCCTTGCCGATGGGGTCTGTTAAGGGATGGGGGAGTGGGGGTCAAGCGACATAGGTTCAATGGACGGTAAACACTGGTGAAACCTTGCATCCATCGAGTTTGTCGGGGCTATTATGCTTAGACATGGATGACGCCGACTACTTTAAGCTACGCAAAGCAGGAAAGACCTACATTTCAAGGGTCTTCTCTTACGATGAGAGATCTACAGAACGCTTGCGGCAAGTTCGCATGGTATTTGAAGGCTCGGATAGTGTTCATTTGGGTGAGATTGAAGGTGCTCTCTGCCTTCGCCTGACCGGCCAAAAGCGTAAGACACAGGTCACCGCAGTCGTTTCGCAGGATGATAGGCACATACGACGCCTAACCTAACCTTCAGACTTTTCAATCGCGAGTCGGAGACTGGATCCAAGCTCATGAAAAGGAGGAGTTCACGTTTAGGCAAGACGAGTTCTCCCGCCTCTTGTCGTTTTTGAAGCAAATTGAGTTCATCAACCTCTCAAACGAAGATAACTTCCAAGTTGAGGACATTTCTACCCAAGCCGGACCCAAGGCAATAATCGATGCGGTCGACAGAGGCATAGTCGAACGGATCAGAGGTATGACTGAAACTCAGCGAGACGCCGTTTTGCTGGCACTCAAGGACTCCCTTACCGCTGAAGACATCAATACGCTTCTCGGCAGGAGGCAGGGTTTAGACGAATTCCAATCGCATATTAACGCCAGCGATTGGGGCGAGGCGGATTGGCAAGACTTTTTTGATCGTGAGCAGTGGGTTTTTGGGTATGGCTTAGATTACCGCATATTGAGGCAGTTCGACCGCGAGATGGTTGTTGGCAGCTCTGGAACCGATAATAAAAACAAACCCATCGTTGACTTTCTTGGTACGTTTACTGACTACACTGTGCTGGTTGAGATCAAACGCCCCGACACGAAGATATTCAGGCCGAGCAGAGGGGGTCGGGCCGGGACGTGGGATTTCAGCCCAGAGTTCACCAGTGCGGTCTCTCAAATCCTCGAGCAGAAAGCCGAATGGCTATCTTTCGCGCAAACCGGCGATCACTGGAACAAGGCGGGCACATCGAAGCTCAAAGCTCGAACCAGAAATGCAAAGTCGATCCTTGTTATTGGAACACGCGATGAGTTTGCGACAGCGGATGACGAAAGATCACGACAGATAATGCAGGATACTTTCGAGCTGTTTCGGTTAGAGAATAGAACCATCGAGATCCTGACGTTTGACGAGTTGCTAGAAAGAGCCAAGTTCATCACTCGAAGCGACTGAGCTTCGTCGGCGATATGGACAACGAACCCAATTCAGTTCTGGCGCCAAGACAAACCTAAAAGATTGAAGCCCCGACCGCTCACGCAGCCGGGGCTTCAATCTTCACACCTGATCCGGAAAATCAGAGACCAGTGCTCACATCGATCGTGTTGCCCTCTTCGAGAGTCACATAGGCTTTCTTGACGTCCTTGCGGCGGCCGAGTTGTCCCCGGAACCGCTTGGATTTGCCTTTGGTGATCGTCGTGTTGACCGCTTTGACCTTTACGCCAAAGAGGGTTTCAACCGCCTCTTTGATCTGCGGTTTGTTCGCGTCGATCGCCACTTCGAAGACCACGGCGTTCTGTTCGGACGCCATGGTGGCTTTCTCGGTGATGACCGGCTTGCGGATCACGTCGTAATGGGATGCGTCTGCGCTCATTTCAGGCGAGCCTCCAGTGCTTCGACACCCGCTTTGGTGAGCACCAACGTGTCACGCTTGAGGATGTCATAGACATTTGCGCCCATCGACGGCAGCACATCGAGACCTTCGATGTTGCGTGCGGCCATAGCGAAGTTTTCATTCACCTCGGCCCCGTCGATGATCAGCGCGCGTTTCCAGCCCAGGTCTTTGACCTGCTTGGCCAGCGCGCTGGTCTTGGGTGCGTCCAAATCGGCGTTGTCGATCACGACCAGCGAGCCTTCCGCCATCTTCGCCGAAAGCGCGTGCTTCAGGCCCAGTTTGCGGAACTTCTTGGTCAGATCATGGCCGTGGCTGCGGACAACCGGGCCCTTATAGACACCACCGCCGCGGAAGATCGGCGCAGAGCGCGCACCGTGGCGAGCGCCGCCGGTGCCTTTCTGGCGATAGATCTTCTTGGTCGAATAGCTGACCTCGGACCGGGTCTTGACCTTATGGGTGCCGGCCTGCGCGTTGTTGCGCTGCCAGCGGACCACACGGTGCAGAATGTCGGCACGCGGCTCCAGGCCGAAGATGTCTTCGCCCAGATCGACGGAACCGGCTTTCTTGCCGTCCAGTTTGATCACGTCGAGTTTCATTCCTCACCGTCCTTCTTCTCGGCGTCCTCGGCAGGTGCCTCGGTTGCGGTGTCGGCTTCTGCGGCTTCCATCGCAGCCTGTTCCGCTTCTGCGGCAGCAGCAGCGGCAGCTTCGGCTTCCGCAGCAGCGGCGGCGGCGGCTTCCTCTGCGGCCTTTTCAGCTTCCTCAGCAGCCGATTTCAGCGCGGCAGGCAGAATAGCATTCTCAGGGAACGGTTTTTTCACCGCATCCTTGATCGTCACCCAGCCCCCTTTGGACCCGGGAACAGCGCCTTTGATCATGATCAGGCCACGGTCTGCATCGGTGCGCACAACCTGCAGGTTCTGCGTCGTCACCTTGGCAGCCCCCATGTGCCCGGCCATTTTCTTGCCTTTGAAGACGCGGCCTGGGTCCTGACACTGACCGGTCGAACCGTGCGAGCGGTGAGAGATCGACACACCGTGAGACGCCCGAAGACCCCCGAAGTTGTGCCGCTTCATCGCGCCGGCGAAACCTTTACCGATCGAGGTGCCAGAGACATCCACGAACTGGCCTTCAAAGTAGTGATTGGCGGTGATTTCTTCACCCACGCCGATCAAGTTCTCAGCGGCCACGCGGAACTCAGCCACCTTGCGCTTCGGCTCCACCTTGGCGGCCGCGAAATGGCCGCGCATCGGGGCGCTTGTACGTTTGGCTTTGGCCGTGCCAGCGCCAAGCTGAACCGCCGAATAGCCATCCTTCTCAGGCGTCCGCTGTGCCACCACTTGCAATTTATCCAGTTGCAGAACGGTCACCGGAACCTGGCGGCCATCCTCCATGAACAGGCGGGTCATCCCCACCTTTTTCGCGATCACTCCAGAGCGCAACATATCCGTCACCCCCTTAAACTTTGATCTCGACATCGACACCGGCGGCCAGGTCGAGCTTCATCAGCGCGTCCACGGTCTGCGGGGTCGGGTCAACAATGTCCAAAAGACGCTTGTGGGTCCGAATCTCCCACTGGTCGCGGCTTTTCTTGTCCACATGCGGGCCACGAAGGACCGTGAACTTCTCAATCTTGTTCGGCAGCGGGATCGGCCCGCGCACCTGCGCACCTGTGCGTTTGGCCGTATTGACGATCTCTTGCGTGCTGGCATCCAGAACGCGATAGTCAAAGGCCTTTAGCCGGATGCGGATATTTTGGCTTTGGACTGCCATGTTATCAGCCTTTCGAGGCAATTGGAGTTGATAGGAGGAGTGGCCACCACGGCCACCCCTCGTCGAACCCTTAGGGTCTTTTACTCGATGATTTTCGACACCACGCCGGCGCCGACGGTGCGACCGCCTTCGCGGATGGCGAAGCGGAGGCCGTTTTCCATCGCGATCGGCGCGATCAACTCAACGTTGAACTTCAGGTTGTCGCCCGGCATCACCATCTCGGTGCCCGAGGGCAGCTCGACCGTGCCGGTCACATCGGTGGTCCGGAAGTAGAACTGCGGGCGGTAGTTCGCGAAGAACGGCGTGTGACGGCCACCCTCTTCCTTGGTCAGGATATACGCCTCGGCCTCGAACTTGGTGTGCGGGGTCACAGAACCCGGCTTACACAGAACCTGACCACGCTCAACGCCGTCACGGTCCACACCCCGCAGAAGCGCGCCGATGTTGTCGCCCGCTTCGCCGCGATCCAGCAGCTTGCGGAACATTTCAACGCCGGTACAGGTGGTTTTCGAGGTGTCGCGGATGCCCACGATCTCGATCTCGTCACCCACATTGATCACGCCACGCTCAACCCGACCGGTCACAACCGTGCCGCGGCCAGAGATCGAGAACACGTCTTCGATCGGCATCAGGAACGGCTGATCCACGGCGCGTGCCGGCGTCGGGATGTACTCGTCAACCGCCGCCATCAGCTCAGCGATCTTCTCCGACCCGATGGCGTCGTCACGACCTTCCAGAGCGGCCAGGGCCGACCCTGCGATGATCGGGATATCGTCGCCCGGATACTCGTAGGAGGAGAGCAGTTCGCGGATTTCCATCTCGACCAGCTCAAGCAGCTCTTCGTCGTCGACCTGGTCCACTTTGTTCATGAACACGACCATGTAGGGGATACCCACCTGACGGCCGAGCAGGATGTGCTCACGGGTCTGTGGCATCGGGCCGTCAGCCGCGTTCACCACCAGAATGGCACCGTCCATCTGCGCCGCACCGGTGATCATGTTCTTCACATAGTCGGCGTGGCCGGGGCAGTCCACATGGGCGTAGTGACGGTTGTCCGTCTCATATTCCACATGCGCCGTCGAGATCGTGATCCCGCGCGCTTTCTCTTCCGGCGCACCGTCAATCTCGTCATAGGCTTTGAAATCGCCAAACTGCTTCGTAATCGCTGCCGTCAGCGTCGTCTTGCCATGGTCAACATGGCCAATCGTGCCAATGTTCACATGCGGCTTACTACGCTCAAACTTTTCCTTTGCCATGATGGCCTCCTTGTCTTTTCGGGTGGTGGGTAGAGCGGGGATCTCCCCGCCACCCGGTTATGCGTATTGCGACTGAATCTCTTCCGAGATGTTCTGCGGGACCGGATCGTAATGATCGAACTGCATGGTGAACTGCGCACGGCCCGAAGACATGGAGCGCAGCGTGTTGATGTAGCCGAACATATTGGCCAGCGGTACCATCGCGTTGATGGCAATCGCGTTACCGCGCGGCTCTTGGCCCGTCACCTGACCCCGACGCGAGGTCAAATCGCCGATGATGCCACCGGTGTAATCCTCGGGCGTCACCACTTCGACCTTCATGATCGGCTCGAGCAATTTCGCGCCAGCTTTCTTCATGCCTTCGCGCATGCCCATACGGGCGGCAATTTCAAAGGCCAGAACGCTGGAGTCCACATCGTGGAATTTCCCGTCGATCAGCGCGACTTTGAAGTCGATCACCGGGAAACCGGCCAGCGGGCCGCTATCCATGACCGATTTGATGCCTTTCTCCACCCCAGGAATGTATTCCTTCGGAACAGCACCACCGACGATGCGGGACTCGAAGGAATACCCTTCGCCCGGCTCGGTCGGCGAGATGATCATTTTCACTTCGGCGAACTGACCCGACCCACCGGACTGCTTCTTATGGGTGTAGCTATGCTCGACCTCGTGGCCGATGGTCTCACGATAGGCCACCTGCGGCGCACCAATGTTCGCTTCAACCTTGAACTCCCGCTTCCAGGCGGTCAACCAAGATGTCGAGGTGCAATTCCCCCATGCCCTTCATGATGGTCTGACCGGATTCCAGATCGGTCTCGACCCGGAAGGACGGGTCTTCAGCGGCCAAACGGGCTAGACCTTGCGACATTTTCTCTTGGTCGGCTTTGGTCTTCGGCTCCACCGCGATCTCGATCACCGGATCGGGGAAGGTCATGGTTTCCAGAACCACCGGATCGTTCACGTCGCAAAGCGTGTCGCCCGTGGTGGTGTCTTTCAAACCGGCCAGCGCGATGATGTCGCCTGCAAAGGCTTCTTCGATCTCTTCGCGGTTGATCGAGTGCATCATCATCATCCGACCGACACGCTCTTTCTTCCCCTTGGTGGAGTTGAGCATCGTGTCGCCCTTCTTCAGAACACCCGAATAGAGACGTGTGAAGGTCAGCGAGCCGACAAACGGGTCGTTCATGATTTTGAACGCCAGGCCGGAGAAGGCCATGTTGTCATCGGCGCGGCGGGCGATGTCGCGGGTTTCAGTTTCGTCGCCGGGTTTGAAGCCCATGTAATCGACCACATCCAGCGGGCTGGGCAGGTAATCGATCACAGCGTTCAACAGCGGCTGAACACCTTTGTTCTTGAACGCGGAACCGGCCAGAACCGGGATGAACTTGATCTCGAGCGTGCCCTTACGGATCAGCGCGCGCAGCGTGTCTACATCAGGCTCTTCACCTTCGAGATACGCCATCATGGCATCGTCATCCATCTCGACCGCGGTCTCGATGAGCTTGCCGCGCCACTCCTCGGCGGTTTCTTTCAGGCTGTCACGGATCGGACGTTTTTCCCAGGACGCCCCCAGGTCTTCGCCGGCCCAGACCCACTCTTCCATGGTGATCAGGTCGACCACACCTTCCAACTCGTTCTCAGCGCCGATCGGGATCTGAATAGGTGCCGGGGTGGCCCCCGTGCGATCCTGGATCATGTGCACGCAATTGAAGAAGTCGGCACCGATCTTATCCATCTTGTTGACGAAGACAATGCGCGGAACCTTGTAACGGTCAGCCTGGCGCCACACGGTCTCGGTCTGCGGCTCAACACCGGCATTGGCGTCGAGCACGGCAACCGCGCCATCAAGAACCGCCAACGAGCGCTCAACTTCGATAGTGAAGTCCACGTGGCCAGGGGTGTCGATGATGTTCAGACGATGCTTTTCGGTATCTGCGGTCTGTCCGTCTTCGGTCCGCTCCCAGAAGGTGGTCGTGGCAGCCGAGGTGATCGTAATGCCGCGCTCCTGCTCCTGCTCCATCCAATCCATGGTGGCGGCGCCGTCATGCACCTCACCAATGTTGTGGGATTTGCCAGTGTAATACAGGATCCGCTCCGAGCAGGTGGTTTTCCCTGCATCGATATGGGCCATGATCCCAAAGTTACGGTAGCGGTCGAGCGGATAGTCGCGAGCCATTTGGTTCAGTCCTCAGACAGAAATTTGCAGACGCCGGGCAAAGCCCGACAAATTACCAGCGGTAGTGAGAGAATGCCTTGTTGGCATCCGCCATTTTATGGGTGTCTTCACGCTTCTTCACAGCGGAACCGCGCGAGTTCACAGCGTCGATCAGTTCACCTGCCAGACGCTCTTCCATGGTGTTTTCGTTGCGCGACCGGCTGGCGGAGATCAGCCAACGGATCGCCAGCGCCTCACGGCGCTCAGGGCGCACTTCGACCGGCACCTGATAGGTGGCACCACCCACCCGGCGGGAGCGAACTTCCAGCGCGGGTTTGATGTTGTCGAGCGCTTCGTGGAACACTTCCACAGGCGCGCGCTTCAGCTTCTCTTCAACCCGATCAAAGGCATTATACACAATGCGCTCGGCGACGGATTTTTTGCCGTCGATCATCAGGTTGTTCATGAATTTGGTCAAAACCCGGTCGCCAAATTTGGCGTCGGGCAGAACTTCGCGCTTCTCGGCAGCGTGACGGCGGGACATAGGCTGATCCTCTTACTTGGGGCGCTTGGCGCCGTATTTCGAGCGGCGCTGACGACGATCTTTGACACCTTGGGTATCCAGAACGCCGCGCAGGATGTGATAACGCACACCGGGAAGGTCTTTCACACGACCGCCGCGGATCAGAACCACAGAGTGTTCCTGAAGGTTGTGGCTTTCACCGGGGATATAGCTGATGACCTCATAGCCGTTGGTCAGACGCACCTTGGCCACTTTCCGCATCGCCGAGTTCGGCTTTTTCGGCGTTGTGGTGTAGACGCGCGTACATACGCCGCGTTTCTGCGGGCAGGCTTCCAAGTGCTGCGACTTGGAGCGTTTGATTTTGGGCTGCCGCGGTTTGCGGATCAGCTGTTGGATCGTCGGCATTCGGTTCCCCGTCTTGCTCATTCATGTCAATTGGCGCCACGTCACATGACGAAAACACCAAAACCGCATGCGTCCCTTTCCTACCTGGAGGACGCCGCGGTGGGTTTCCCAGAGGATCGGGGCACTTAAACCGCCCGGATCATGGCCACTCAAATCTGTATGTCTGGCAATCTGGGCGCATGACGCACCCCTGCCAAGTGGCGCGCGGTATAGGGGGAATCGGATGGGCTGTCAACAGCGCCCCGAGCTTGGCTCTGGCCTTTGCGCAAAAGGCACAGCGGGCCTATCGACCCGTCGAGATATCTTGGCCGAACTGCTGTCTGATTGAGCGTGGCGAGCGGCGTCTTTCGCGCCCGGCCTTGGACGTCCTCATCTAGAGCGGACGGGCGTCATTTCCTCCGTGGTTGCCCGAGCCATTTTGCTCCGCGCGGCGGGCCGTGACCTGCTCGCGCCAGAGGGTAAAGAGCCCGGTCGCGACCACAATCGCACCGCCAATCAACGTCAATCGATCCGGCCACTCGCCGAAAATCAGCCATCCAAGGATCAGAGCCCAGATCAGAGATGTGTAACGGAACGGCGAAACAAAGCTGATCTCGCCAACGCGCATGACCATGATCGAAAACAGATAGGCCGCGATGATCACAGTCGAAGCGGCAAGGATCAGCGCGATACTTCGCAGATCGGTCGCCCCCCAAGGTTCCGTCAAAGAGACAAGCCCGCCGAATACGCCAACGACAGCTGCCGTAATCACTGCCACCCCCATGGACGGCGTCTCGGGGCTCAGCTGCCGAGTAATCAGATCGCGAGCCGTCACCATCGCCACCGCCACCAGGGCAACAAGCGCGTAAATCGTGAACCCATCGCCGCCAGGTTGCACAATCAACATCACACCGACAAACCCGATTAAGATCGCTACAAGCCGCCGCCACCCGACCGGTTCGCCCAAGAAGACATAAGCCGCCAACGTGACCGTCAGCGGCAGCGCCGATAGGATCGCGGTGACATTGGCAATCGGCATATTGATCAGCGCCGTTAGAAACGCGACCATGGCGGCAATCTCGGTCACCGTCCGCCAGAACACGCGGCCGCGATCCCTTGGAGGGATGCGGAAATTCAGCCCGCCCAATGCCCAGACCATGACAGCCATCATCACCGTCGTGGTCACCCCACGCAAGAAAACCACCTGAAACAGCGGCAAATCCGCGGCCAGAAGTTTGACGCAGGCATCGTTAAGCGTGAACCCGGCCATGCTGCCCATCATGAACAGCGCGCCTTTGAGATTAGGGCTCATTCTTCCTCGCCATTGTTAGAAGCATTTGCTTGTGCAAATCGAGGCATGATCGGAAGCATGGGGTTCAGATCTCGGCCAATGAACTCCGCCAAGGATCAACGGCACCGTCACCCTGCATCTGTCTTGTGACGGCGACGCCACCATGGATCAGATCGGAGAGCCGACAAACGCCAATGACTAGTTGCTGAACCGCGTTACTCCTTCGACCGTCCCGAGGGCCAGACTATGGCAATCCCCTTGGCAAAAGAAACCCCCGCCGAACTTTCATTCGACGGGGGTCATTTTGTCACGATGCGACGCCTGGATTACTCCGCCGCGCTCTCGCCTGCATCGGTGTCTTCCGGTGCGGCAAGGGCTGCGGCAGCTTCCGCCTCGGCCCGCGCCGCTTCGATCACCACCGCATCGCGCTCGGTTGCGATTCGGCGAACGCGCTGCGTGGCACCACCAGTACCCGCCGGGATCAGGCGACCGACGATGACGTTCTCTTTCAGGCCCACCAGCTTGTCGCGTTTGCCCTGCACCGACGCCTCGGTCAGAACACGGGTGGTTTCCTGGAACGACGCCGCCGAGATGAACGACCGGGTCTGGAAGCGACGCTTTGGTGATCCCCAGAAGGATCGGCTCGCCTTGGGCCGGGCGACGACCTTCGGCCAGCGCCTTTTCATTGGCCTCGTCAAACTCCGCCTTATCGACGTTTTCGCCTTTCAGGAGCGTGGTTTCCCCTGAATCCAGGATCTCCCATTTCTGCAACATCTGGCGGACGATCACCTCGATATGCTTATCGTTGATCTTCACGCCTTGCAGACGATAGACGTCCTGCACCTCATCGATCAAGTAATCGGCCAAGGCCTCGATCCCCATGATCCGCAGAATATCATGCGGTGCCGGGTTCCCATCCATGATGTAGTCGCCCTTCTGGACGAAATCGCCCTCGGCAACAGGGATGTGTTTGCCCTTCGGCACCATGTATTCCACGGTTTCCTGGCTCTCATCGGCGGGCACAACGGCGATCCGGCGCTTGTTTTTGAAGTCGCGGCCGAATTTCACATAGCCATCTTTCTCAGCGATGATGGCGTGATCTTTCGGACGCCGCGCCTCGAACAATTCCGCCACGCGGGGCAGACCCCCGGTGATGTCCTTGGTCTTAGCGCCTTCGCGCGGGATACGAGCGACAACGTCGCCAGCCTCGATGGTTTGGCCATCTTCGACCGAGAGGATCGCATCGACCGACATCGGATAGGTCACCGGGTTGCCCGCATCGTTGCGGACCGGTTCGCCATCTGCACCAACCACGATGATCTCTGGCTTGAGCTCGTTGCCTTTCGGGGCCGCGCGCCAATCCATCACGATCTTCTGGGTCATGCCGGTGGCATCATCGGTCTCATCCCGGACAGCAATGCCAGAGACCAGATCGACAAACCGTACCGTACCGGCCTTCTCAGCGATGATCGGCAGGGTATACGGATCCCATTCGAACAGACGGTCACCGCGTTTGACGTCAGCGCCTTCGGCCACATGGACCTTGGTGCCATAGCCGAGCTTGAAGCTCGCCCGTTCTGCGCCATGCTCATCCATGATCGCCATGACCATGTTCCGGCCCATGACAATGATGTCGCCCGCCGCGTTTTCCAGCAGGTTGGTGTTGCGGAACTCGATCTTGCCCTCGGCACCAGCCTCTTGGAACGACTGCTGGCCACCTTGAGCAACGCCACCGATGTGGAAGGTCCGCATCGTCAACTGCGTGCCAGGCTCCCCGATCGACTGCGCGGCGATGATGCCGACAGCTTCACCCACATTGACGCGGGTGCCGCGGGCCAAGTCACGGCCATAACAGGTCGCGCACACGCCCTCTTCGGCCTCACAGGTCAGTGGCGAGCGGATTTTCATCGAAACGACACCGGCTTGTTCCACCGCGTCCGCTTTGCGTTCGTCGATCAACTCACCCTTGGTCAGGAGCACCTCATCGGTGCCAGGCACCAGTACGTCCTCACCAGCGGTCCGGCCCAGAATGCGCTCGGCCAGGGAGGAGACAACCTCCCCGTCATTGACCGCAGGTTCCGCGGTGATGGTGTTTTCCGTACCGCAATCGATCATCCGAACGATGCAATCCTGGGCCACATCCACCAGACGGCGGGTCAGATAGCCCGAGTTCGCCGTCTTCAACGCGGTATCCGATAGACCCTTCCGGGCGCCGTGGGTCGAGTTGAAGTATTCAAGAACGGTCAGACCTTCCTTGAAGTTCGAGATGATCGGCGTCTCGATGATCTCACCCGAGGGTTTGGCCATCAGGCCGCGCATGCCGCCCAACTGCTTCATCTGGGTGACCGAGCCACGCGCGCCGGAATGGGCCATCATATAGACTGAGTTCGGTTCCATCTCGGCCCCGTTCTCATCCTTCTGATTGGCCGAGATCGAGCCCATCATGGCATCGGTGACCTTGTCGTTGGCTTTCGACCAGGCATCGATGACCTTGTTGTACTTTTCACCCTGGGTGATCAGGCCGTCCATGTACTGCTGTTCGAACTCCTTCACCTGGCCGCGGGTCTCATCAACCAGCTCCCATTTGGTGTCGGGGATCAACATGTCGTCCTTGCCGAAAGAAATCCCAGCCTTGAACGCTTCGCGGAAGCCCAGGGTCATGATCTGGTCGCAGAAGATGACCGACTCTTTCTGACCGCAATAGCGATAGACGGTGTCGATGACCTGCTGCACCTCTTTCTTTCGCAGAAGACGGTTCACGAGTTCAAACGGCGCCTTGGCATTCAGCGGCAAGAGCGAGCCGAGACGAATCCGGCCCGGGGTCGTTTCAAAGCGCTGATAGACCTCGTTGCCTTCCTCATCAATCTGCTTAAGCCGCGCGGTGATTTTGGCGTGCAGATGCACTTCACCGGCATTCAAAGCGTGCTCGACTTCCTCGACATTGGCAAAGGTCATGCCCTCGCCAACCATGCCTTCGCGCTCGAGAGTCACATAGTAGAGGCCCAGGATCATATCCTGCGACGGCACGATGATCGGCGCGCCGTTGGCGGGCGACAGAACGTTGTTCGTGGACATCATCAAGACACGGGCTTCCAACTGGGCCTCAAGGCTCAGCGGGACGTGAACCGCCATCTGGTCCCCGTCGAAGTCGGCGTTGAAGGCCGAGCAGACGAGCGGGTGAAGCTGGATCGCCTTGCCTTCGATCAGCACCGGCTCAAACGCTTGGATGCCCAAACGGTGCAGCGTCGGCGCGCGGTTCAGAAGCACAGGGTGTTCGCGGATCACCTCATCGAGGATATCCCACACTTCGGGGCGTTCTTTTTCGACCAATTTCTTCGCCTGCTTGACAGTTGAAGACAGGCCTTTGGCTTCAAGCCGTGAGTAGATGAACGGCTTGAACAGTTCGAGCGCCATTTTCTTCGGCAAGCCACACTGGTGCAGCTTCAGTTCCGGCCCCGTCACAATCACGGAACGACCGGAGAAGTCCACGCGCTTGCCGAGCAAGTTCTGACGGAAGCGGCCCTGCTTACCTTTCAGCATGTCGCTGAGCGATTTCAGCGGGCGCTTATTGGCCCCCGTAATCACCCGGCCGCGACGGCCATTGTCAAACAGAGCGTCAACGGATTCCTGAAGCATCCGCTTTTCGTTCCGGATGATGATATCCGGCGCGCGCAGCTCGATCAGGCGCTTCAAACGGTTGTTCCGGTTGATCACCCGGCGATAGAGATCGTTCAGGTCCGAAGTCGCGAACCGACCACCGTCCAGCGGAACCAACGGGCGCAGTTCTGGCGGGATGACCGGCACGACGGTCAAGATCATCCATTCCGGGCGGTTACCCGAATCCAGGAAGTTCTCAACGATTTTCAGTCGTTTGATGATCTTCTTCGGCTTCAGCTCACCGGTGGCTTCTTTCAGATCTTCGCGCAATTGCGCAGCTTCGGCCTCCAAGTCGATGTTCTGCAACATCTCACGGATGGCTTCGGCGCCAATATTGGCCTGGAACGCATCGGCACCATAGGCGTCTTGCGCATCCATGAACTCTTCTTCGGACATCAACTGCCCATAGGTGAGGTCCGTCAGACCGGGTTCGATCACCACATAGTTCTCGAAATAAAGAATCCGCTCCAGATCGCGCAGCGTCATGTCCAGCATCAAACCGATGCGCGATGGCAGCGATTTCAGGAACCAGATATGTGCAACGGGGGCGGCCAGTTCGATATGGCCCATACGCTCGCGGCGGACTTTCTGCAGGGTGACTTCCACACCGCATTTCTCGCAGACAACGCCGCGATACTTCATCCGCTTATATTTGCCGCAAAGGCATTCGTAATCCTTCACCGGCCCAAAGATACGGGCGCAGAACAGGCCGTCACGCTCCGGCTTGAACGTCCGGTAGTTGATGGTCTCGGGCTTTTTGATCTCGCCGTAGGACCACGAGAGAATCCGCTCCGGGCTCGCCAGGCTGACTTTGATCTCGTCAAAGGCCTTTTGCGGGGTGAGCGGGTTGAACGGGTTGTTGGTCAGTTCCTGGTTCATCTTGATACCTCAAATATCGGGCGGGAGGGGAAAGGCTGGGGGGCCGTTTTCTTGCAAGAAAACGGGTCGGAGTTTTGCAAAACTCCGTTTCCCCTCACTCTTCTTCCTCCGCATCCAGGAGTTCCATGTTGAGGCCGAGGCCTCGCACTTCTTTGACAAGCACGTTGAAGCTTTCCGGAACGCCCGCCTCGAAATTGTCTTCGCCTTTGACAATCGACTCATAGACTTTGGTCCGGCCCGCCACATCATCCGACTTGACGGTCAGCATCTCCTGCAGGGTGTAGGCCGCGCCATAAGCTTCCAGCGCCCAGACTTCCATTTCCCCGAACCGCTGGCCACCGAACTGCGCTTTGCCGCCCAGAGGCTGCTGCGTGACCAGGCTGTAGGGCCCGGTGGAACGTGCGTGGATCTTGTCATCGACCAAGTGGTGCAGTTTCAGCAGATACTTCACACCCACCGTGACCTGGCGGGAGAATTGCTCCCCCGTCCGACCATCATAAAGGTCCGACTGGCCAGAGCTGTCAAAGCCCGCGCGTTCAAGCGCATCGTTCACATCTGCTTCTTTCGCCCCGTCGAACACCGGGGTCGCAATCGGAACGCCACGGGTGACGTTTGATGCGGCCTCAAGGATTTGACTGTCTTCCATCCCGGCCGTGGCCTCGGTGTAGACATCCTCACCATAGGCGATCTTCATCGCATCCTGCACCGGGGTCATGTCGCCAGAGCGGCGATACTCACCCAGAGCCTCGTCGATTTTCAGGCCCATGCCGCGCGCGGCCCACCCCATATGGGTCTCAAGGATCTGACCCACATTCATCCGTGACGGAACGCCAAGCGGGTTCAACACGAAATCAACCGGGGTACCGTCGCCCAGGAACGGCATGTCTTCCATCGGCACAACCTTGGAGATCACACCTTTGTTGCCGTGCCGACCGGCCATCTTGTCACCCGGTTGCAGCTTGCGCTTCACCGCGATGAAGACTTTGACCATCTTCATCACGCCCGGGGGCAGATCGTCGCCACGGCGGACCTTCTCGACCTTATCCTCGAACCGGTGATCCAGCGCACGCTTCTGCGCTTCGAACTGTTCGTTCAGCGCTTCCACATGGGCGGCGTCTTTCTCCTCGCCAAGGGCAAGTTGCCACCACTGACCTTTGGAGAGAGTCTCCAGCAGCTCTTCGGTAATCTCGGAGCCAGACTTGACGCCTTTCGGGCCTTTCACGGCTTTCTTGCCGAGGATCATGCCTTTCAGACGCGCATAGATGTTGCGCTCCAGGATGTGCAACTCGTCATCGCGGTCGCGGCTCAGACGCTCAACCTCTTCGCGCTCGATCTGCAGGGCGCGCTCGTCCTTTTCCACACCATGGCGGTTGAAGACGCGCACTTCCACAACGGTCCCGAAATCGCCGGGCGGCAGACGCAGCGAGGTATCGCGCACATCGGAGGCTTTCTCACCAAAGATCGCCCGGAGCAGTTTCTCCTCCGGCGTCATCGGGCTTTCGCCCTTTGGCGTGATCTTACCCACGAGGATATCGCCCGGCCCGACTTCGGCACCGATATAGACGATGCCCGCCTCGTCGAGATTGCGCAGCGCCTCCTCACCGACATTCGGAATGTCGCGGGTGATCTCTTCCGGCCCGAGCTTCGTGTCACGGGCGGCGACTTCAAACTCCTCGATATGGATCGAGGTGAAGACGTCGTCGCGCACGATGCGTTCGGAGATCAGGATCGAGTCCTCATAGTTGTAGCCATTCCACGGCATGAAGGCGACGACAACGTTCTTGCCAAGCGCCAGTTCCCCCATATCGGTGGACGGGCCGTCGGCAATGACCTCGTTCTTCGAGACCTTGTCACCCACTTTCACCAGCGGACGCTGGTTGATGCAGGTGTTCTGGTTCGAGCGCTGGAATTTCCGCAGGCGATAGATATCGACGCCCGCATCACCCAGTTCCAGATCCTCGGTGGCGCGCACAACGATCCGCTGCGCATCGACCTGGTCGATCACACCCCGCGGCGCGCCATGATCGCCGCGCCTGAGTCCTTGGCCACAACGCTTTCGATGCCGGTGCCCACGAAAGGCGCATCAGCCTGCAACAGCGGCACCGCCTGACGTTGCATGTTCGAGCCCATCAGAGCGCGGTTCGCGTCGTCGTTCTCAAGGAACGGGATCAGCGAGGCCGCGACAGAGACCAACTGCTTCGGGCTGACGTCGATCAGGTCCACATTCTCGCGCGGTGCGAGCGTATACTCCCCGGACTGACGGGTCGAAACCAGATCATTGATGAACTGCCCATCTTCGGTCAGCGTCGCGTTGGCCTGGGCCACGGTATGCCGCATCTCTTCGGTGGCGGACATATAGTGGACCTCATCGGTCACCTGGCCATTATCCACCTTGCGATAGGGCGTTTCGATGAAGCCGTATTTGTTCACCCGAGCATAGGTCGCCAGCGAGTTGATCAGACCGATATTCGGCCCTTCCGGCGTTTCAATCGGGCACATCCGGCCGTAATGGGTCGGGTGCACGTCGCGCACCTCAAAACCCGCACGTTCGCGTGTCAGACCACCGGGGCCAAGCGCCGACAGGCGACGTTTATGGGTGACTTCCGAGAGCGGGTTGGTCTGGTCCATGAACTGCGACAGCTGCGAGGAGCCGAAGAATTCTCGCACAGCTGCGGCAGCCGGTTTCGCGTTGATCAAGTCCTGCGGCATCACGGTGTCGATCTCAACCGACGACATCCGTTCTTTGATCGCGCGCTCCATCCGCAGAAGGCCAACGCGATATTGGTTCTCCATCAATTCGCCAACAGAGCGCACCCGGCGGTTGCCGAGATGGTCGATATCATCGATATCGCCACGCCCATCGCGCAGATCGACCAGCGCCTTGATACAGGCGACGATGTCTTCCTTGCGGAGTGTCCGCTGCGTGTCTTCCGCATCCAACGCCAGGCGCATGTTCATTTTGACCCGACCCACGGCCGAGAGATCATAGCGCTCGCTGTCGAAGAACAGCTGATCGAACAGACCCGAGGCCGCTTCAACGGTGGGCGGTTCGCCCGGGCGCATCACGCGATAGATGTCCATCAGCGCGGTGTCGCGATTCAGGTTCTTATCTGCCGCCATGGTGTTGCGGATATATGGGCCGACATTGACATTATCGATGTCGAGAACGGGGATGTCGGTGATGCCGGCATCCAGCAGTTCTTTCAGCGTGCCGCCGGTGACTTCGCCGTCTTTGTCGAGCTCCCAGGTTAACTCATCACCCGCTTCGACATAGATCGCGCCGGATTCTTCGTTGATGATATCCTTGGCAACAAAACGCCCGACGATGGCGTCAAACGGCACCAACAGATCGGTGACTTTGCCCTCATCGATCAGCTGTTTGACTGCGCGCGGCGTGACTTTCTTGCCCGCCTCGGCGATCACATCACCGGTTTTGGCGTCGATCAGATCGGTCGCCGGGCGCGTGCCCCGCACCCGCTCAGGGAAGAACTTGGTGACCCAGCCTTTGTTCTTCTTCAGCTTGAAATCGACCGTGTCGTAATAGGCATCCATGATGCCTTCCTGGTCGAGACCAAGCGCATAGAGCAGCGTGGTGACAGGCAGTTTCCGGCGACGATCGATCCGTGCGAACACGATGTCCTTGGCGTCGAACTCGAAGTCGAGCCAGGAGCCGCGATAGGGGATGATGCGGCAGGCAAAAAGCAATTTGCCCGAGGAATGGGTTTTGCCTTTGTCGTGATCGAAGAACACGCCGGGCGAGCGGTGCATCTGGCTGACGATAACCCGTTCGGTGCCGTTCACGATGAACGTCCCGTTCGGCGTCATGAGGGGCATGTCCCCCATGAACACGTCTTGTTCTTTGATGTCTTTGACCGATTTCGCGCCGGTATCTTCGTCGATATCAAACACGATCAGACGGAGCGTAACCTTGAGCGGCGCGGCATAGGTCATGTCGCGCTGCTGGCACTCTTCGACGTCATATTTCGGGTGTTCCAGCTCGTATTTCACGAACTCCAACACGGCGGTTTCGTTGAAATCCTTGATCGGGAAGACCGATTGGAACACGCCTTTGATTCCCTCGCCGTCAAGCGGGTCGGGCATGTCGCCGGATTTCAGAAAAAGATCGTAAGAAGACTTTTGGACCTCGATGAGGTTCGGCATCTCCAGCACTTCGCGGATTTTGCCATAGAATTTGCGGATACGTTTTTGGCCTGCGTAGGTCTGAGCCATGCTCTCAAACACCTTTTTGGTTTCCTCGCGCTGCCATGCCGTCGGGGCACCGACATGGCCTCACACTGAAACAAGCGGGTTCGGACCAATTCATGCCTGCCGTCCCACCGGCAAGCTCCCGATCCATTGAACGCCACCTTAGGGAAGACCCGCCCGTGTCCGACACGGGCCCTCGCTAAGACAGGTTCGGCTGGACCCAGGTTTTCGCCCAGGTCCAGCCAATTTTTCACGTCCGAGCCGCAGCCCGGCGCGGATTACTTCCAGTTCGACCTCTGCGCCAGCTGCTTCCAGCTTGCCTTTGATCTCTTCTGCTTCGGCTTTGTCGACGCCTTCTTTGACGGCTTTGCCGCCGGCTTCGACCAGCTCTTTGGCTTCTTTCAGACCCAGGCCAGTGATCGCGCGGACCTCTTTGATGACGTTGATCTTGGAGGCGCCAGCGGCCTTCAGGATGACGTCAAATTCGGTCTGCTCTTCAGCAGCTGCGCCGCCGGCGTCGCCGCCTGCAGCACCGGCAACCATCACTGCGCCGCCAGCGGCGGGCTCGATGCCGTATTCGTCTTTCAGAATGGTTTTGAGTTCTTGTGCTTCGAGAAGGGTCAGACCCACGATCTCTTCAGCCAGTTTTTTCAGATCAGCCATTTTCACGGTTTCCGTATGTAGGTGTGTTTTCCAACATCGCAAGGGCCAGGCCCTACGACAGGTCTCCAGATTGCTTTACGCGGCTTCCGCCTTCTCTTCGATGGTCGAAAGGATGCTCGCGATATTCGAAGCAGGTGCGCCAATGGCCCCGGCAATGTTCGAAGCAGGTGCGCCAATGCAGCCCACGATCGAAGCAATAAGCTCCTCACGCGACGGCATTTTCGCAACGGCTTTGACACCAGCCTGGTCCAGAACGTTCTCGCCCATCGCGCCGCCCAGGATCACGAACTTGTCGTTTTCCTTGGCATAGGCATCCGCGGCCTTGGCCGCAGCCACAGGATCCTCGGAATAGGAAAGAACGGTCATCCCCGTCATCAGGTCGGCGATGCCAGCGGCAGGCGTTCCTTCGAGGGCGATTTTGGCGAGCCTGTTTTTGGCAACGCGAACGGACCCACCCGCCTCACGCATTTGCGCGCGCAGGTCCTGCATTTCAGCAACCGTGAGGCCTTCGTAGTGCGAGACCACGACGACGCCAGAGCTTTCAAAGATTTGGCCGAGTTCCTCGACCACTTTCTCTTTCTGGGCTCTATCCACAGTTTTACTCCAATTTGGGGGTCACCCCCCGGCTCGTTTCTACCGGATCGCTCCGGCGGTTTTGGTCCTTGGTCAACGGGAACCACCACCGCCAGGCGCTCAAACGGAGAGAGCCTAAACTTGATCGGTCTGATCCCGCCTCAGGTAGGAATTACAAGGGCGTTCAGGCCCCAACCCGCCGTCTCGGACGAAACGCAAAAGAGCGCGGGACGAATCACGCGCTCTGGTGCAAGGGCGTGAGTAGTGCGCGCGAAACGATTTGCCAAGCCCTAGAGGCCAGGAAATCTACGGTTTTGGGCAGTTTTTGTGGCAACACTGGCGATCCCGGCTAAATCGGCGGTGCATCACCGGCAAATCACCTCACAACAGAAAAAGGGCAGGCCCGCACGGAACCTGCCCTTCCAATCCGTTCTGGCGACGCCCTTAGGCGTTGCCGGTCGCGCTATCCACATTCACCGAGACGCCTGGCCCCATGGTGGAGCTAAGCGACACTTTCTGCATATAGGCGCCTTTGGCACCGGCAGGTTTCGCTTTGCTCACTGCATCCACAAAGGCGCGGATATTGGCGGCGAGTTTGTCTGCGTCGAAGCTGGCTTTGCCAACACCGGCATGAACCACACCGGCTTTCTCGGCTTTGAACTGAACCTGGCCGCCCTTTGCCGCTTCCACGGCTTCTTTGACATCCATGGTCACCGTGCCGACCTTCGGGTTTGGCATCAGGTTCCGGGGTCCAAGCACCTTACCCAGACGGCCCACGATGGGCATCATATCCGGCGTGGCGATGCAGCGGTCAAACTCGATGGTGCCGCCCTGGACGGTTTCCATCAGGTCTTCGGCGCCCACAATATCGGCCCCCGCCGCGGTTGCTTCCTCGGCCTTCGGGCCACGAGCAAATACAGCAACGCGCACCGATTTGCCGGTGCCGTTGGGCAGGTTCACCGTGCCACGGACCATCTGGTCGGCGTGACGCGGATCAACACCCAGGTTCATCGCGATCTCGATGCTCTCGTCGAATTTCGCCGAGGCGTTTGCCTTGATCAGATCCACCGCCTCTTCGACGGTGAGGTTCTCTTTGCCAGCAAAGGCTTCACGGGCCGCTTTGACGCGTTTTCCAACTTTAGCCATGACTTAACCTTTCACCTCGATACCCATCGAGTTGGCCGAGCCAACGATGATCTTCATAGCGGCCTCAACGTCATTGGCGCTGAGGTCTTTCATCTTCGCTTCGGCGATCTCACGCACCTGAGCGACGGTGACGGTTGCCACGGTCTCGCGACCCGGGGTCTCCGCGCCGCGTGGGCGGTTCCGTTTGCCGACAGGTTTCAGGCCAGCGGCCTTCTTCAGGTAATAAGACGCTGGCGGCGTCTTGATTTCCATCGCGAAGGATTTGTCCTGGTAATAGGTGATGATCGTCGGGCAGGGGCTGCCCGGCTCCATATCCTGGGTCTTAGCGTTGAACGCCTTGCAGAACTCCATGATATTGATCCCGCGCTGACCGAGGGCGGGGCCCACCGGCGGCGAGGGGTTGGCTTGACCTGCAGGGATCTGCAGTTTCATCGTGCCAGCAAGTTTCTTGGCCATCTTGGCCTCTCCTTTTTCCAACAGCCGCCTGACGCGTCAGGAAGCCTTTGTTGATGTGGTCTGGTCCGCGGCACGCGTGCCACTCGCCTCCCACATGGGGTGCCGCATAAGACGACAGGGCGTCGCGTTACACCGGGATAGACCAAAGCGCAAGTGGCGGGGCTCCGTCGGCAGAGATATTAAACGACGGTATAGCCCATCATCGGCGCATAAGGACGCCAGCGGTCGAGACCATCGCGATTAATCGGCTGGCGCACGGCCACCGAACTGAGCGTCTGAACGGGCTGCGCATTGTCTTCGGGCCGCAAACAAGCTTCGGTCCAGGACAGGTCCAGACGTTTGAGGAGATTTCGGACTGTAGGCTCCGGCGCCTGTACGACGTCCTCATAGGCGACAACGTGAAACCGCTCTTTTAATCGGCTCTGCCAAAAATCAACCAGCACATCAAAACTGTCCTGATATTGCCGAATATCATCCAAACTATAGCTAAACAGTTGCTTCCCACGGCGGAAGACCTGTTTGTAGAGCGATATCGCGACCGCGCGGGGATCACGTCGCACCAAAACGATATGTGACCTCGGCATCGCAGCGAGAACGGGGCCAGCGTAAAGTAAGGTCTGCAGCGATTTATCAGTATGGCGCGGCGCGGGGCCAAAGCGTGCGAGCATGCGTTTGCTATAGTGATCGGCCAAATCTGATAGGCCCTGTAGCGTGATGTCGACGCCGCCAGGTCTCAACTCCTCCGGCGGCCCGATCGTTTCGCGGACCGCGCGTGAGAGAAAGGCAGCCTCGCCGCCGCCTCTCACCTCTGGATGCGCGGTTAATATCTGTTCGATCAGAGTGGTACCAGACCGTGCCATGCCAGTGATGAAAATGGGCGCAAAATCAGACGAAGCCTTTGCCGTCATCGTCGCCATATCGATGCCATCAAAGCTTTTCCGCGCGGCAGCGACTTGGCGAAGGCGAGTTGACACCTGGTAGGGGAAATGCGCCCGCATCCCCTGATTGCCTCGGTCAAGAGCCCGGAAGGCCGCTGGAAAATCTCCCAAATCTTCAAGAATCTTGGCGCGCGCAAACTGAAGATGCACGGCTGAAAGATGGTTGGACGGGACTCGTGCAGCAACCGATGCCAAGGTGTCGAGACTTCCATCCCCTGGCCTGGCCTTTACCAGATCGCTGCGCAGCCGATAGAGTTCACCATCCAGAGGTTGCATTTTTATCGCACGATCCAGATCGCGTACTGCATCGTCGAAATTGCCTACGGCACGCGTCAACAGGGCCCGGCGAACCAAAAGAGGAACGGGCACGTCACCCTTTGCCATTCTACGGGTCAGCGTGGCGACAGCATCTTCGACTCGGTATAGATATTCTTCGAGATCTGCGCGGAAATCCAAAAACTTGGGTGAGGCATCTGGCTTGTCTAGCCGGATCACTTCTTCCAATGCCTCCATTGGCCGATCCAAAGCTTGCAGCAGCCGCGACCGAAACAGTTGCGCCTGCCGGGCAACCACCAGAGCCTGATCGATAGATGTTAACGCGGCGACCAAATCGCCGTCAGACGCCTGCTTACGTGCGCTGGTGACTTTGGCTTCAAAAGATTCGGTCGCCACGGCGTCACCTTCATACCTGAAAACTGGTTTTCCGGATCGCGGAGAACCGTGCGATTCCGAAATGTAACGTTCAGTTCAGAACTTGGGCATTTTTGTCCCAAGGTAAAGAGCTTACCGAAAAAAATCTGTCGATATGACTGAGGCATCCTGACACCGCACTGACACCGGCGGTATCTCGCCTCTTGGTCGATCAAAGCGCTCAGAAACTAGGCAGCCAAAGAGACCCTTCGACCGCCAATTACAACAGTGTGAGCATGCGCGCTTTCGAGGGCATACTCAGACTTGCTTTGAAACCTGCGTGTATTCCAGTTCCACCGGCGTCGCACGGCCAAAGATCGAAACTGTCACCTTCAGGCGTTGGTTTTCGTCGTCGACTTCCTCGACCATGCCGTCGAAGTCTTCGAATGGTCCGTCGTTGACCTTGATCTTCTCGCCAACTTCGAAGGTGATCGTGTTGCGCGGTGCGGCTTCGCCCTCTTCGACGCGGTTCAGAATCGAATTGACCTCATCATCGCGCATCGGCATCGGGCGGCCTTGCGGGCCCAAAAAGCCCGTCACGCGCGGGATCGAGCTGATTGCGTGATAAGCTGCGTCGGTTAGTTCCATACGGACCAGGACATAGCCGGGCATGAAGCGGCGCGGCACGGTGACTTTCTTGCCCCGGCGCACTTCGATCACGTCCTCTTCGGGAACCAAGACTTCTTCAATCTCTTCCTCGAGGCCCTTTTCGGCCACGGCAGTTCTGATCTGCTCGGCAATGCGCTTTTCGAAGTTCGACAGCACGCTGACCGAATACCACCGTTTTGCCATATGTCTCACCGCTCCTGTCCCGACCATTTCGGCCCGGAAAAATCTCATCTTTCCAGAGGGTTGAACCCTCCGCCCCGAACAAAAAACAGCGTGCATCACGAATCGACGCACGCCATGATCAGGGAAGTGGGGCGTGCCTATCGCCCCGATGGCCGAAAATCAAGGGCCGCGGCGGGATTTCTGCCCGACGCCGCACACGGCAAACGCCTAGCCGAAAAAGGTCAGGATCAGTTCCAGCCCCTGGCGGATCATCCAATCGACGAAGAAGAAAAAGATCGCTGCCAAAACCGCCATGATGAACACCATGACCGTTGTCAGAAGCACCTCGCGTCGGCCCGGCCAAACGACTTTGGCCACCTCGGCGCGGGTCTGCTGCAGAAACTGAAACGGGTTGGTCATAGCCATGGGTAAACGTCCGATCCTTCACGGGTGCTGAGCGCCATATACGCAGCCCACGACGCGCGTGCAAGCGGCCCTGCACAGAAGAATAGGTTACAAAAATCTCGGATCGCCGGAAAACGCGACCCTATCAGCGGTTTTGATAACTCTTTCTTCACACTTAAGGGCGGCAAAGGCGCCATGAAGACGGCGCGCGCCGCGCATTATCCGAGACCTGTCAGAGGGGAGATTTGATGTGGCCTTGGCAGGGGTGGAGAGACTCGAACTCCCGACCGTCGGATTTGGAATCCGGTGCTCTACCAACTGAGCTACACCCCTAGGCCGAGAGATCGTTTAGCCCTGAGGCGGGCGCATTGCAAGCGGCAAAGCGGCGCTCAGACGCGGGCCAGCGCGTCAATATCGCCGCCGGTGATCAGGGCCTCATGCGCGATGATCTTATCAATCGGCCAATCCCACCAGGCAATGGCATTGAGGCGGGCGATATCCGCCTCCGCGAACCGCATCCGCAACACCTGCGCCCGGTTGCCGCCGACAATCGCGTAGTCGGGAATGGTGCCCGAGACGACCGAGCCGGAGCTCACGATCACCCCATTGCCGATACGCGCACCCGGCAGGATGAGGCTGTTCATGCCGATCCAAACGTCGTGACCGACCACCGTATCGCGACCCTGGGGCAGGCTGGAGGGATAACTGAAAATCCGCTCCGGATCATAGATCGCGAAGGGATATGTGGAGATGCCATCCATCTTATGATTGGCCGAGGCGGTCACAAAGCGCGTGCCATGGGCGAATTGGCCAAACTTACCGATCCGCAACCGTTCGGACGAGCTTGGGAAGATGTAAGGCGCAATGCGCGCGGCCCAGCCCGAGACATCGGCAGGCGGATCGAAATCGCTGTAATAGGTGTAGTCACCAACCTCGATCCGTGGGTGGTCGATGACGGCTTTCAAAAACACATTTATTGGCAGCTCAGTGCCATCAGGCAGTCGGGCGGGATGGCGTGTATCGGGGCTGGGAAATGGCATAACGGCATCTCTTTGAATGTGAGTTTGCCCGGTCTTGGCAGTGACGCGGGGCGACTGCAACCCGAACACATCTGCCTCGCGATGCAGGCAGGAATTGACCGAAGGAAAGAGGATACACACATCTACATCACCAACACCCGCCGCCAATGGAGGTTCTCATGCTACGTGCCAGCGCCATCGCCCTCGCCCTTACGGCCCCAATCGCCCTGCCCAGCATGGCCTCTGCGCAGACCGACGCCTGCTCGGAGCAACTCGTGCGCAGCGTCGAAATGCGGATGCCACGGATCAGCGAAGGCTTGGATATCCGCGATTTGTCCTGCCTCGGGATCACGCAGATTTATTTCCTCTTGGACAATGACAGCGACCGGTTTGGTGTCCCGCTGACCCGAACGCGGCAGCGAATTGAGGCCGTGTTCCGCCGCGAGGGATTGTTCCGTTAATCGACCCAAGGGCCGTGAAACCCGCTCTCGCCCGGACGGTCGAGCCGCTCGAACCCGTGTTGACCAAAGAAATCCCGCTGTGCCTGAAGCATATTGGCGGTGCCGCGTGCGGTGCGCATCGTATCGAAATAGCCAAGCGCGGAAGAGAGCGCGGGCACGGCGATGCCATGAGCGGCGGCCAAGCTGACGGTCTGGCGGAGAGCGGTGTGGTGCTGCGTCATCAGAGACGCGAAATGCGGTGCCATGATCAGCGCGCGATCCGCCGCCTCGCCCAATGCCGCCGCCATATCGTCAAGCATCGCTGAACGGATGATGCAGCCCGCGCGCCAGATCTCCGCGACCCGGGGCAGAGGCATATCCCAGGACTCTTCGGCGCTGGCCTTCGCCAGCAGCTCAAAGCCTTGGGCATAAGCGATGATCTTGCCAGCGATCAGCGCGCCTTCCATCATCGCCTCGGTTAGTGCATCGCGTGGCAGCGCCATCGGCCCGGCGCCATAAAGCGCCTCCCCCGCCCCGCGATCCTCAGCGCGCGAGGACAGAACCCGCGCTGTCACCGCCGCCTCCACCGCGGGCAACGGCGCACCGCGATCTTGGGCATCCATCACCGTCCAGCGTCCGGTGCCTTTCTGCCCGGCACGGTCGGCGATCACATCCAGCATCGATTGGCCGGTCGCGGGGTCCTGTGTCCCTGCAATCTCGGCGGTGATCTCGATCAAGTAAGACCGCAAGACGCCCTCGTTCCAGCGGCTGAAGATCGGTGCCATCTCTGGCGCGGTCAGACCCAGCCCGTCCCGCATCAGTCCGTAAATCTCGGCAATCATCTGCATATCGGCATATTCGATGCCGTTATGGACCATCTTCACGTAATGCCCGGCCCCGCCCGGCCCCAAATGCGCAACACAAGGCGGCGCCCTGGAAATCGGCGGCGATGGCCTCAAGAACCGGCGCAACCATGGCATAGGCCTCGCCAGTGCCGCCGGCCATCATCGACGGACCATGACGTGCGCCCTCGGCCCCGCCGGAGACGCCAAGGCCCAAATAGATCAAGGGTGCTGAGTCAGCGGCGCGGCGATTGGTGTCACGCCAGTCGGAATTGCCGCCATCGATGATCACATCCCCGGGGTCGAGGAGCGGTTTCAGCGCCGCGATCTGGTCATCGACCGGTTTGCCCGCCGGTACCAGTAGGATGATCCGGCGCGGCGATTGCAGCGCGGCAACGAAGCCTTCCAGCGTCTCGGCTGGCGTCAGGCGGCCCGCCAGCGGGCCTGCCTCGGCCAGAAACGCCTCAGTCCGCGCATAGGTCCGGTTGAAAACGGCGATCTGGTGGCCATTCTCGGCGATGTTCAACGCCAGATTGCCGCCCATCGTGCCAAGGCCGATGAGGCCGATCTCTGCTTGCTCTGCCATGGGGTTTGCCCTGTCCCTGAGATGTCGCGTTTGATCCGACCCTAGCGGGCAGGACGCGCCACCGCCAGTGCCGAGACCGATCGGCATGGGATTGACCCGCGCGGAGAGACCGGCCATGTCACCTGGACCCGCCAACGGACCTCGCAGCCTGCTCATGAGCCTTCGCAAACGCATCGCCGATCATCCGCGCTCGAACCGAGCGGTTGCGGCGCTGTTCGGCGGATATATGCGGCTGGTGCGGGCCACCTCACGCGGGCGTGACGATGGTTGGGAGGCCGTCGCCGAGGCCCTAGAGACAGATGGCGCAGTTTTGATCGTCTGCTGGCATCAGCGTTTGATGCTGACACCTTGGATGTTCGACCTGAGCCAAGCGCCCTGCCGGAGCTTGACATCCGATGGCCGGGCCGGGCGGCTGGTGGGCTGGATACACCGGGCGTTTGGCTATGAAACCATGCCGATGAAACGCGGGATGTTGGGCGCAGGCGCAATCCGCGATGTGCTGCGCGGCTTGCAGAATGGGATTTCGATCGGCATCTCGCCCGATGGCCCGCAAGGCCCGCCCCGTGTTGCCAAAGTCACGCCGATCCAATGGGCGCGGGCCACGCAAATCCCTGTTTTCGTGTTCACATTCTCGGCGCGGCGCTATTGGAGCTGGCCCACCTGGGATAGGTTGATGTTCCCCCTGCCCTTCACCCGGGTGGAGCTGATGTGGCGCCGTTGGGACCGCGCAGTGCCGCGCCGGTTGGACGCGGCCGAGGCAGACGCGCTGGCCGTCGAGCTGGGGGATTTCATGAACGCGGTCAGCGCCGAATGTGACGCGCGCGTGGGGCACGCGACACCGCAGCTTTGAGCCCACCCGTCGCGGGCCCGTTTCACCAAAAAGCGATCAGCCCATCACGGCCCGTCACGCAGGCTTGGTTGGGCCGTTATCACCCCCGGACCTATCCTGGACTCCCAAGCACCAGGAGAACCCGAATGTCTTTACCAAACCTCCCCCGCCGCCGGTTTCTGGCCACGGCCACCGCCACATCGGCGGCCAGCTTGCTTGCCGGGCAAGCCAGCGCCGCCTCGCAGCCAGCCGCCGGCGGCTCCGAAGAGTTTCAATATGAGGTCACTCGCAGCTTCTCGGAATGGCTGAGCCGGTTGAGCGAGCAAGAGTTTCAAGTCATGCGGCTCAACCAAACGGAAGTGCCGCGCTCCAGCCCGCTTTGGCAGGAGACCCGCGCCGGGACCTATTGCTGCCGCGGCTGCGACCTGACGCTCTATGACAGCGATTGGAAGGTCATCTTGCCAATGGGCTGGGTGTTCTTTCACCATTCGCGGCCCAACGCCGTGCTGACCGGCATCGATTCTGGCCCGCAGCCGCCCGATGCGGAGGTCACCGAAGAAGCCAGCGCAGACATGGGCAATGGCGATCCCGATCAAGCCTTTGTCGAAGCGCATTGCCGTCGCTGCGGCAGCCATCTGGGCCATATCGTGGCGATCGAGGGCCAGGTGTTGCACTGCATCAATGGCACCAGCCTGGATTTCCAGCTCGCCTAACCGATCAGCACAAGACTGAGTCGCTGCCCGCTCTGGTTTCACTGCCCCTTGCCCCTGGTCTTGTAACACAGACCAGGGGTTTTTTGACGCGCTGGTGAGCAACGGCCCCCAAGACGATCACAGCGTTTTGACACACGGAATGGTGTTGCGTTGCAACCTTTGCACAACCGGGGGCCGAGGCCGCGCTGAAGACGCATACTGCTCACGCAGAGTGGCCGGAATGTGAAGGAATTTGTGGTTCTTTATCAAAGCAATGACGCCGATCCATCGCCTTTGATCACGCTCTCTTCACAGCCACTGCCAAGCAACCAAACCCTGCGCGAGGGAGCGTGAGGAAAATGGTGTTTTTACCGGGGTGATCCAACTCCCGATGTTGTGCGTGCGGGGCAGACAACCCCGCGCCTTGTGAAACCAAGACAATCTGAGGAGATTGATAATGAAAGCGACTTTGACCGCACTTGCCCTGGCCGCAACCCTGTCCGTGGGGCTTGCGCCAGCCAGCTTTGCCATGGAGGCCGAGATTGATGCCTTGATGGAGGCCCTGGAAGGAGAGCTGTCGAGCCGGGGTATCGAAACGGAAGGCCTGGAAAACCTGACAATTGCAGAGCTGCGTCTTGTGCAACAGATGCTCGCCAATGGCGACAGCGCTGGCGAGATGCGCCGGTCGATCGATGTGTTCGTCAACGAATAAGCATCGCACCTAAAACACAGAAGGGGCCGCATGATGCGGCCCCTTCCTTTTGGTCGAAAGGCGTTGTCGCCCTTTATGTCACTCGATGATTTTCGACACCACGCCGGCGCCGACGGTGCGGCCGCCTTCGCGGATGGCGAAGCGGAGGCCGTTTTCCATCGCGATCGGCGCGATCAGCTCAACGTTGAACTTCAGGTTGTCGCCCGGCATCACCATCTCGGTGCCCGAGGGCAGCTCGACCGTGCCGGTCACATCCGTGGTCCGGAAGTAGAACTGCGGGCGGTAGTTGGCGAAGAACGGCGTGTGACGGCCACCCTCTTCCTTGGTCAGGATATACGCCTCGGCCTCGAACTTGGTATGCGGGGTCACAGAACCCGGCTTACACAGCACCTGGCCACGCTCAACGCCGTCACGGTCCACACCACGCAGAAGCGCGCCGATGTTGTCGCCCGCTTCACCGCGATCGAGCAGCTTGCGGAACATTTCAACGCCGGTACAGGTGGTTTTCGAGGTGTCGCGGATGCCCACGATCTCGATCTCGTCACCCACATTGATCACGCCACGCTCAACCCGACCGGTCACAACCGTGCCGCGGCCAGAGATCGAGAACACGTCTTCGATCGGCATCAGGAACGGCTGATCCACGGCGCGGGCCGGCGTCGGGATGTACTCGTCAACCGCCGCCATCAGCTCAGCGATCTTCTCCGACCCGATGGCGTCGTCACGACCTTCCAGAGCGGCCAGGGCCGACCCTGCGATGATCGGGATATCGTCGCCCGGATACTCGTAGGAGGAGAGCAGTTCGCGGATTTCCATCTCGACCAGCTCAAGCAGCTCTTCGTCGTCGACCTGGTCCACTTTGTTCATGAACACGACCATGTAGGGGATACCCACCTGACGGCCGAGCAGGATGTGCTCACGGGTCTGTGGCATCGGGCCGTCAGCCGCGTTCACCACCAGAATGGCACCGTCCATCTGCGCCGCACCGGTGATCATGTTCTTCACATAGTCGGCGTGGCCGGGGCAGTCCACATGGGCGTAGTGACGGTTGTCCGTCTCATATTCCACATGCGCCGTCGAGATCGTGATCCCGCGCGCTTTCTCTTCCGGCGCACCGTCAATCTCGTCATAGGCTTTGAAATCGCCAAACTGCTTCGTAATCGCTGCCGTCAGCGTCGTCTTGCCATGGTCAACATGGCCAATCGTGCCAATGTTCACATGCGGCTTACTACGCTCAAACTTTTCCTTTGCCATTCCCGTGGCGCCTCGTCGTTTAGGGGGCCATATCGAGCCCGGTTCAACATCGCGCGCTCGTTACTCAGATGCGGGAGAAAAATCAAGCGTCAGTTGCTGATGGGCTCCGGGCAATCGTCCGAAACCAGGGGATCACAGGTGGCACTCTCCACCGCGCCAGACGCGGGCGTCTCGGCAGAGGGATCAACAACGGCGTCTATTTCGGAGGCCTCTACATCGTCTGCGGTTGCAGTCTCAGCGCCCAAATCTTCGGTTTCGGCCTCTGTTTCCAGATCGGGCTCCTCCGCCTCGGCAATGGCGGCGACTTCGGCCGCATCCGTGGCCGCAAGGTCAGGGTCGAGATTGAACCATTCGGGGTTTTCCAGCATCCAGAGTTGCACCCGGCGCGCGGCATTACGGGCCAGAATCTGCATCTGTTCCTCCCGCGACCGCACAAGACCTGATCCAATGACCGAGGCCGCACTGGCCCCTTCGAACACCGTGATCTGGTTTGGTTCTTCATGCAGCTTGGCTTGCAACTCGTCATCCCAGACATTGGCGGAGATCACCAGGATCGACTTCGGAGCCAGCACCACCGGAATGCCCGGGGGCGCAAGGGAGTACCCGTCAATATTGATCGCGATATGATAGAGCCGGTCCCCCTCATAGCTGCCAAACCGGCGGTCGATCTCGGCTGTCATTGCCTCTTCCCATTCCTCGGGTGTCGCACGGCGCGACGGGGGCACCTGCTGCATGTTGTCGGCCACCACGATGTTAAAGGCGAGGCGGAAGTCCCCCATATCGGGCAACTCTTCCTCAAGCGGATCCGGCGCGGCGCAGGCGGCCAGAAACAGACACAGGCCAATCGCGGCAAGACGGGTCATAATGCGCATGCGGTTCCCCCTGGATGAGCAGCCGCTTAGCCTTAGCGCAGCATACCGCCTCGCGCAACGATACCGCCATATCCGGCAGCAGAGAGATGCCGAAAGGGCACCGCTCGTTATGGTCCGGTTTCTGTTCGGCGAGCGCCCGCCTGAGCCAAACCCTGAAAGGGTGCAGGCGAGGGAGAAGCTTGCGCCGTCAGGCGCTCAATTTGACGATATGCGCCGAGGGATCAGCCCTTTGTGCCTCCCGACAGAGGCGCACTGCCGCCGCAGATCCGCTGCAACGCGGCCCAGTCCTCCGCCGACAGCACGGGGTCGCCAGGCGTGAACCCAACCGCCGCAGCCGCAGCGGAGGCTTCGATCCGGGTCAGAGTCTCCGGATGCGTGCTCAGATGTTGGAACACCCCCAGATCCATATCCAACCCTTGGTCCCGTATCCGCTGGAAGAACACCCCCAAGGCTCCCGGAGAAATCCCTTCGCGCGCCAGAAGCTCATGCGCATAGGCATCGGCGCGCTCTTCGGCCTCGCGGCTATAGGAGGAGGTGATCAATTGCTGCGACACCGCCGCCATGGCCGACCCACCCAGAAAATCGCCATAGACCAGCCCGATGATCCCAAAGGAGCCCATCGTGCGCAGCACGGCACGGGTGCCATCGCGATGCGCCACATGGCCGATCTCATGCGCCAAAACCGCCGCCACCTCTTCGGGGCTTTGCGCCGCCTCGATCAAGCCACGGTGGAAAGTCACATGCCCGCCGGGCAAGGCGGTGGCGTTGAGCGATGGCTCGCTGACCACGCGCGTCTGGATCGGATAGGGCAGATCGAGCCCGCGCGTCAGCCGTGCTTGCATCCGATCCAACGCCGCCTGACCCGCCGGATCGGTGCACTCATAGGCCCCCATGGCTGGATAGATTTGCTCAAACAAACCCTGCCCGAGCGCCATCTCGGTCTCGGGCGGAATGAGCTCCGCGCCGCGATCGGCCATAACGGGGATCAGGCCGAACAGGATCGCGCCAAAGGCCACAACCGCCGCCGCAACCATGCCGACCATTTTCCGCCACGAGCCTTTCGGCGCGCCCAGTGTCTTCAGATCGGGCAGGGCCGTGACCAGCTCGCGCAACGCCTCCGCCTCGCGGATCACCAGCCGCGCCGGCGCGTCATTGTCGGGCGTGAAAATAAACGCGTCCTCGCGGGCTTGATCCGGCACCTGTCGGATATCGGCCAGCCGCCACCGGATCTCCGCATGGGTTTCGACGTTTTTCAGCTCAAGAACCGCCGCATCACCCTGCCCCGAGACCCGCAGGCTGACGCGTTGAACCATCGGGGTGATCCCGTCAAAAAACTCGGCATAGCTCATCGCCATTTTGTCGGCGAAAGCCTGATTGCGGATCGCATACTCCATCAGAAGGCTCCTCCGACGTTCAGCGCTTCGGCAAAGCCACCCGCATCCCGGGTATCATCGCGATCCCGCTGACGGATGGTGCTGAGCAGCGACGGCTCGTGGATTTCCAAGGTCTCCGCCACATGGCGCACCATCGGAAACGTTATGAAAATCTGCCGGAACACGTTGTAGAAGACGATAATGACCACCAGCGAAATAACGAAAAGCAGCGTCAGCGCGAGGATAACCGACGGCTCTGGAACCGGTGCCGAAGGCCCGCTCGGCAGCGAGATGCCAATCCCCATGCCGATGGCAATCGCGGCGACAATCACGATCGTTGCGGCCACGCTTGTGGCCAGGTTCGTCAAGATGCCACCGATAATATGGATGCGCACCAGGGTCCGGGTGCGGGGGTGAATGTCGAACTCCAACCCGTCACCGAGGGTCTTCATCGCCGCCATCACTCGGAAACTCGCGACGCGGTAATAGATCGCGAACAGAAAGGTCAGAAGAATCCCCAGGTTGCCGACCAAGAACGGCCAAGCAGGCGCATTACTCGCCACCATTGGAATGCCACGCGAGATCGACTCAAGCATGGCGGGAAGGACATAGCTCAATCCATAGCCATAAAGCGCCAGCGTGCCCCAGAAGCAGATCAAGAACGGGATCAAGGGGCCGTAGAGCTGCCAGAAACTGCCGAACTGGGTGAAACGCGCGTTGCCGAACCAGCTCCGATCAGTGAGGTATTTCTCAAGCTGGAATGTGCGCAGCGGCCAAAGCAGGCCAAGCGTGAGGAACGCCAATGCCGAATAGAGACAGGCCCGCCAGGCATACCCCCAGGCCCCCGCCGACATGCCAAAACGGATGCCGCGCCAGCGGCTGCGTGACATGATGTAACGCCGGGCGCGATAACGCGCCATGAAGATGATCGGGATCAACGCCAAAGGTGTCGCAGCGGCCCCATACTCTAAGATGCCTGGGGTGTTTGCGCTCAGACGGATGGTGATGAACATCGCCACCACATTGAAGAACGCCAGGTAGAGCGCCAAAAGGATGATCGCGAAGAGAAAGCCAATGAACTTCTCCGCGCCGGTGCCGGTATATTCCATCGGGGTGCCGCCGGGCCGAACCGCCGACCAATACCAGCGCCGAAAGCGCGTGGTCTGCCAGAACCGGTAGAGACCGAAGGTCAACGCCGTCAGAAATCCGGTTTTCATAGCCAACTGAAACAGGTCGCCCCGCCCGCCGCCAAATTCCGTTTTGAGTGCCGACATGCCGCCTCTTTAGGTAAACCGATTGTCCCGTGGAAAGCCGCGCGGGGCCATACGGCCAGCGCTGGCGCGCTTGCCCATCCATTCGGTCAAATCGGCCTCCGTCCGCGTGCGGCCTGCTGGATCGCTCCAGCTCAAGCCCTCGGACAGAGCAAAGGCGCGGGCGTCGGAAAGGCCCCCGTCTTTGTACTTTTGTAGGCGGACACCTTTGCCGCGGCCCATCTCGGGCAGCTCCTCCAGCGGGAACACCAGAACCTTGCGGTTCTCACCTACGGTGGCGATGTGATCATCGCCCGGTGCCAGGGCGGTGCAGACCTTTGCGGTCACATCGCCTTTCACATTCAGCACCTGTTTGCCTGCGCGTGTCTGCGCCACCACATCGGCCTGCGGCACGACAAAGCCGTCGCCGGCCGAAGAGGCCACCAACAATTTGCCGTCAGGCTGATGAATGAACAGATCCACGATTTCGACCTCATTGGGCATATCCACCATCAGGCGGACGGGTTCCCCCATCCCACGGCCTCCGGGCAAATTTGTGGCAGAAATCGTGTAAAACCGGCCATTGTTTCCAAAACTGAGCAGTTTGTCGGTTGTTTCCGCGTGGAATGCGAAGCGCGGCCCGTCCCCGTCGCGGAACTTCAACTCAGATGTCAGGTCGATATGGCCCTTCATCGCGCGGATCCAGCCCATCTGTGAGCAGACCACCGTGATCGGCTCGCGCTCAATCATCGCCTCAAGCGGCACCTCTTCGACCTCTCCGGCCTGGGCAAATTGCGTGCGGCGGGCACCGAATTCGGAGGTTTTGCCAAATTGCTTGCGGGTTTCGCGGAGTTGGTCTGCGATATGCGACCACTGGATGCTCTCGTTTTCGAGGAGGTCTTCCAGACCCGCGCGCTCTTCCATCAGCGCCTCTTGCTCACGCAAGAGTTCCATCTCTTCGAGCCGCCGCAAGCTGCGCAGCCGCATGTTGAGGATCGCTTCGGCCTGCACCTCGGTCAATTCGCCCTCGCCGGGCGGCGGTGTTTTGTAATCCGCCTCAGACGTGGCGCGGACAAAATCGCGACCCCAATCCTCGCGCATCAGCGCGGCTTTCGGGTCGTCATCATAGCGGATAATGTCGATCACCCGGTCGAGATTGAGGAAGGCGATGATGAAGCCTTCGAGCACTTCCAACCGATGATCGATCTTCTCCAACCGGTGCCGGGACCGGCGGATCAGCACATCGCGGCGATGATCGAGGAAAGCGCGCAACACCTCTTTCAAGGAGCAGACCTTGGGTGTTCGCCCGTCGATCAACACGTTCATATTGAGCGAGAACCGGGTTTCCAGGTCGGAATTGCGGTAGAGCATGCCCATCAACAGGTCTTTGTCGACGGTCTTGGCGCGCGGCTCCAGAACGATCCGGATGTCATCGGCGCTTTCGTCACGCACATCAGCCAGAATCGGGATTTTCTTGGTCTGGATCAGTTCGGCGAGCTTCTCGATCAGCTTGGATTTCTGCACCTGATAAGGGATCTCGGTGACCACGACCTGCCACTGGCCCCGGCCAAGCTCCTCGACCTCCCATTTGGCACGCAGGCGGAAGGCCCCCGGCCCGTCCGATAGGTCTCGGCCATGCTCTCAGGCGGCTCGACGATCACGCCGCCGGTGGGGAAATCCGGGCCTTTGACATAGTTCAGAAGCGTGTCGTCGCGGGCATCGGGCGTTTTGATCAGATGCAGGCAGGCCTCGATCAGCTCATCAAGATTATGCGGCGGGATATTCGTGGCCATACCCACGGCGATGCCGCTGGAGCCATTCGCGAGCAGGTTCGGCAAAGCCGCCGGCAGAACCTCCGGTTCCTGCAAGGTGCCATCGTAGTTGTCCCGGAAGTCGACGGCGTTCTCGGCCAATCCTTCGAGCAACGCCTCAGCCACGGAGGTCATCCGCGCTTCGGTATAACGGCTGGCCGCCGGGTTATCGCCATCGATATTGCCGAAATTGCCCTGCCCATCGACCAGGGGATAGCGAATGGTGAAATCCTGCGCCAAACGCGCCATCGCGTCATAGATCGCGGCATCGCCATGCGGGTGATAGTTGCCCATCACATCGCCGGAGATCTTCGCCGATTTCCGGTAGCCGCCATTGGACGCCAGACGCAGCTCCCGCATCGCATAAAGGATGCGCCGGTGCACCGGCTTCAACCCATCGCGCGCGTCAGGCAAGGCCCGGTGCATGATCGTCGAGAGCGCATATTGCAGGTATCGAGAGCCAATCGCCCGACTCAGCGATTCGCTTGTGTTTTTGTTTTGCTCTGGCGTGTTCTGCTCGCTCATCTGACCCCTTGATACGCAAGGACCGATCCACCGTAAAGCAACCAAAAGCGACGCGCCGGTGTTTTTTCCCCGTATCAGAATCAGCCAACCGGCAATAAACTGCCGATATTGTTTGAAGACTTCTATTCAAGGATTACTGCCATGATCCGATGGACGATTGCGCTTTGCGCGTTGATTTATGTGGGCATGATTGTTTTGCCTGAAGCGGTGCCGGTTCAGCCGCAGACAACACCTGAGGTAGCCACCCAGGCCGCGTTTGACCCCGCCGCCAACCTTCCCACCGCCGATGCAAGCGAGGAGGTACAGATCGCATCGACCGAGCCGCTTGAAGAGGGGATCTTGGCACCCGCCACAGCAGAGCCTGCGCCTGCGATGGTCGTTTTGGGCCCCGATGGTGAGATGATCGAGGTGACCGCCGTGATCCGGCCCGTCGACACGGCCAATGAGATGGTCCGCCTGGCTCGGCAGGTGGAGCCGGAGAATGCGGAAGCGATCGCGCCGCCCATCCGCGAGACGGTCTTTGTCACCGGCGGCCGGGTGAATATGCGCGCAGGCCCCTCCACCGCGAACCCTGTGGTGGTCGCGCTTGGCTTCGGCGCTGAGGCCGAACTGATCGAAGAGGTCGCCGGCGGCTGGACCCAAATCCGCGATATCGAGTCCGGCCGAGTTGGCTACATGGCCGCGCGCTTCTTGTCGCCGACCCGCCCCTAGGCCATTGCCCTGACGCCGCCCCTGGCCTACGCATCGGGTGCGATTGCGCGCGAGGGGTCTATGGCAAAATCTATCCTGATCACAGGTTGCTCTTCCGGATTGGGAGAGGATGCCGCCCGCACCCTGCACGCGCGCGGTTGGCGGGTGTTCGCAACCTGCCGCAAGCCCGAGGATGTGGCGCGGCTGCAGGCGGAGGGGCTGGAGAGCTTCTTGCTGGATGTGGCTGATCCAGACAGCATCGCGGCCGGTATGGATGAGGCGCTCCGTCGGACCGGTGGCACGCTAGATGCGCTTTTCAACAATGCCGGCTATGGGCTACCGGGCGCGATGGAAGACGTCCCGCCCGGCGCGCTGAGGGAGATTTTCGAGACCAATGTCTTCGGGCTGCAAGACCTGACCATTCGCGCGGTGGCCGTAATGCGAGCGCAGGGCGGGCATGGCCGAATTGTGCAACATTCCTCCGCCCTTGGCCGCGTGCCGCTGCGCTGGCGTGGAGCTTATACGGCGACGAAACACGCAGTGGAGGGATTGGCTGATACAATGCGGCTGGAACTGCGCGATACTGATATCCGGGTCTCGATCCTCAATACCGGCCCCGTCACCTCGAAGTTCCGTATCAACTCGATCCCCGGTTTCGAGAAATGGATCGATTGGGAAAACTCCGCCGTCGCGGAGCGTTATCGGGCCCAACTGATCCGCCACCTTTATGAGGATACCGGCAAGGCGCCGTTCCAATTGGACCCGCCCGCCGTGACCGCCAAACTGATCCACGCGCTGGAAGCCCCCGCCCGCGCGCGCGGTACTTCATCACAACCCCCACTTGGATTGTTGAGATCGCCCGGCGTATCCTGCCACAATCTATTTTCGACTGGTTGGTCGCCAAAGCCTAGCCAAACCGAACCGGGCTGCTAGATCGCCCATCACCACCAAAGAAGGACGTGCCATGCTGTCGGACCCGCTTTTCATTATTGTGGCACTTGCCTGTCTCGGCGTGCTGGTCATTTTGCTGATGGGGATCAATTCGTTCCGCATCGGCGGCGAATATGGCCGCAAGAACTCCAACAAATTCATGCGCTGGCGCTTGGCCGCGCAATTCGTGGCGGTGCTGTTGATCCTCGCCTTTGTTTACTTTCGCAGCCAGACAGGAGGCTGACCCAAGATGGTCGTTCTGAACAAAATCTACACAAAAACCGGCGATGCGGGCGAAACCGCTTTGGGCGATGGCAGCCGAGTGGCGAAACATTCGATGCGGGTCGCGGCCTATGGTACGGTGGATGAGTTGAACGCGACGCTTGGCATGGCGCGGTTGCAGGCCGAGGGCGATATGGACGGCATGTTGGCCGCCATTCAGAACGATTTGTTCGATCTCGGCGCCGATCTCTGCACGCCTGGCATGGAGAAAGACAGCGAGCGGGAGTATCCGGCGCTTCGGATCACTGAAGCCCAGGTCTTGCGGCTGGAATCGGAGATCGATGGGATGAATGCCAAGCTCACGCCGCTCCGCAGCTTTATCTTGCCCGGGGGCGCGGCACTGGCCGCGCATCTGCATGTGTGCCGCACCGTGGCGCGGCGGGCCGAGCGGATGAGCGTGGAACTGGCGACGATGGAATCGGTGAACCCGGAGGGGGTGAAATACCTCAACCGGTTAAGTGATTGGTTCTTCGTGGCGGGCCGGATCGCCAATAACGACGGAAAGGATGATGTCTTGTGGGTTCCAGGTGCGAACCGCTGAAAGCGCCGAAGGCTCCACTGGAGCCTTCGGCACCTGGAAGGGTGGAGCCCTGGGGGACGCAAAGGGCGGAGCACCCAAGCGGAAGCCGTAGGCGCATCTCCCGCACCTGCCCCTGCGTCAGATTTGGGCACATCCCCAAACCACCCCATATGGTCAATTGACGGTTAAGTTTTCTCCGCTAGGCTGAACAGGACTCGCATCGGAGGTTTCATGCTGCCACGCCGCGACCCATCTGCTTATCCCGCGCCGAGTATATTTCGGATGCGGTTGTGCATGTCTCGGGCATTTCGGCGGCGATGATTGCGGGCCCGGTGATGATCACCCTGGCAGCGGTGTGGATCGGCGACGCAACGATCATCACGGCCACGACGATCTATACGATCTGCCTGATCGCGATGCTTTCCTGCTCGGCGCTCTACAACATGATCCTGACCCCGGAATGGCAAGATCGGCTGCGCCGGATCGATCAGTCGGCGATCTATCTGAAAATCGCGGGCACCTATACGCCGGTCATCGCCCTGGTCGGGCCGCATGCGGGCTGGTTCCTGGCTCTGATTTGGGGCGTGGCGCTAACAGGAGCCTCGATCATCATTTTCAGCACCCGGCATCCGCGCATCCTGACGCTGATCCTTTATCTGGGCCTTGGATGGGCCGGGGTCGCCCTGGGCGGCTCGGCCCTGGACGGGTTGAGCCAGGCGGGGCTGATCCTGCTTGTCATCGGCGGCGCGACCTATTCCGCCGGTGTGATCTTCCATGTTTGGGAAGGGCTGCCGTTCCACAACACGATCTGGCATGTCTTTGTGCTGGTCGCGACAGGTGTGATTTACGCCGCCGTTTTGGTCGAGTTGGTCCACGCTTCGGGCGCTTGACGTAACGCACGAACCACGTAACGCGGCGTCGGTTGGCCCGCCTGCGTCGATTTTGGACTGTTTTCATCGCTATAAGAACGATAACACACCTCGGGAATGGAGGCGTGTCTGGGCGATCCCGCTTAGGCCATGAATAGGAGTGACGTGCATATGAAGGTGTTGGTGCCTGTTAAGCGCGTGATTGACTATAACGTGAAGGTCCGGGTGAAAGCGGACGGGTCCGGTGTCGATCTCGCCAACGTTAAAATGTCGATGAACCCGTTTGATGAGATCGCTGTCGAAGAGGCCATCCGTCTGAAAGAAGCGGGCAAGGCCGAAGAAGTCATCGCGGTTTCGATCGGGGTGAAACAGGCGCAAGAGACACTGCGCACAGCGCTGGCCATGGGTGCAGATCGGGCGATTTTGGTCGTCGCCGCCGAGGATGTGCACCAGGATATCGAGCCGCTGGCCGTCGCCAAGATCCTGAAAGCCGTGATCGACGAAGAGCAGCCGGGCCTCGTGCTTGCGGGCAAACAGGCGATCGACAACGATATGAACGCCACCGGCCAGATGCTGGGCGCGCTGACCGGTTGGGCGCAGGCAACCTTCGCTTCGGGCGTTGAGATCGAAGGCGACAGCGCCAAGGTCACCCGCGAGGTTGATGGCGGTTTACAGACCATCGAGGTGAAGATGCCCGCCATCGTCACCGTCGATCTGCGCCTGAACGAGCCGCGTTATGCCAGCCTGCCGAACATCATGAAGGCGAAGAAAAAGCCGCTGGATGAGAAGACCGCCGCCGATTACGGCGTCGATGTCACGCCGCGCCTTGAGGTTCTGAAAACCGCCGAGCCGGAAAGCCGCAAGGCTGGTGTCATGGTCGGCTCGGTCGATGAGCTGCTGACGAAACTCAAAGACGAAGCGGGGGTGATCTGATGGCTGTTCTGGTTCTTGCAGAAGTGACCGATGGCGCGCTGGCGATGGATGCCACCGCGAAAGCCGTGACCGCTGCGGCGGCATTGGGCGATGTGACGCTGCTTTGCGTGGGCGCCTCGGCGAAAGCTGCCGCTGATGAAGCGGCGACGATTGCAGGCGTCTCCAAAGTGCTTTGCGCCGAAGATGCGCTTTATGGCCACCGCCTGGCCGAGCCGGTTGCGGACCTGATGGTGAGCCTTGCCGGCGATTACAGCCACATCACCGCGCCGGCGACGACGGATGCGAAAAACATCATGCCGCGTGTCGCCGCGCTGCTTGATGTGATGGTGATCTCGGATGCCACCGCCGTGGTGGATGCGGACACCTTTGAACGCCCGATCTATGCCGGCAATGCGATCCAGACGGTGAAATCCTCGGATGCGACCAAGGTAGTGACTTTCCGGACCTCGACCTTCGATGCCGCTGCCACTGGTGGCAGCGCGGCGGTCGAGATGATCGGCGCGGCCGGTGATCCGGGCCTGTCATCCTGGGTTGAGGACAAAGTGGCCGAAAGCGACCGGCCCGAGTTGACCTCGGCAGGGATTGTTGTCTCCGGCGGGCGCGGCGTTGGCTCGGAAGAGCAGTTTGCGATCATCGAAGGCTTGGCCGACAAACTTGGCGCGGCGGTTGGCGCGTCTCGCGCGGCGGTCGATTCGGGCTATGCACCGAACGATTGGCAGGTTGGCCAGACCGGTAAGGTCGTGGCGCCCGAGCTTTACATCGCGGTCGGCATCTCGGGGGCGATCCAGCACCTCGCGGGCATGAAAGACAGTAAGGTCATCGTCGCGATCAACAAAGACGAAGAGGCACCGATCTTCCAGGTCGCCGATTACGGCCTCGTCGCGGACCTGTTCGATGCGGTGCCAGAACTGACCGAAAAACTCGGCTAAGCGCTGCAAATCATTTATTGCGAAGGCCCGCTGATATCTCGGCGGGCCTTTTTTAATTGGAGTTTTGCTCTACCAAATTGTGCAAGACATTTCGCCATTTGCTCATCGGCTTGTCGCCTCCGCAAGAGCCGCGCCACCGCCTTCCACCTAAAGACCTTGCCAGGCGTTGGGGTCTTATGCTCGGCCTTGCCAGTGGCCAAAATGCTTAACGACAACCCGACAGAGACCATGTCTTCTAGCGTCTCATGAGTCACAGACAGCGGATCGGCTCTCAGATCACGAATGTCACAGTCACCTTCGGGATGGCGGCCCCAAGTTCGGTGCAAATCAAAGCTTTGCACACACGCGAGGCGCTAGATTTCAGAGTTCACCACAACCTCGTCTATCGCTGAATTTGCCGCGCCTCTTGGGCCTTGTGTGCGAGGCTTGGCGAGGCCTATGGTGCGGCGGAAATCGGGCGCAAAAGGATGCCGAGCATGGATATTCAGAAGATCGGAATTGTGGGCGCGGGGCAGATGGGCAACGGCATCGCCCATGTCTGTGCGCTTGCAGGCTATGACGTTGTTCTGAATGATATTTCCCAAGATATGCTGGATAAGGCTGTGGCCCTGGTCGACCGCAATCTTGATCGGCAGGTGAGCCGTGAAAAGATCAGCGCTGACGACAAGGCCGCCGCGATGGAACGGATTTCGACGACCCTTGTTCTCAAGGAGTTGGGTCCGTCGGATTTGATCATCGAGGCCGCAACCGAACGTGAGACCGTCAAACAGGCCATTTTTGAAGACCTGCTGCCGCATCTGAAGCCAGATACAATTCTGACTTCGAACACGTCTTCGATCTCAATCACGCGTCTGGCCAGCCGGACCGACCGGCCCGAGAAATTCATGGGATTCCATTTCATGAACCCGGTGCCGGTAATGCAACTGGTGGAGTTGATCCGCGGGATCGCCACCGATGAAGAGACGTTCAAAGCCTGCAAAGCAGTGGTTGATAAGCTTGGCAAAACGGCTGCGACCGCCGAAGACTTCCCCGCCTTCATCGTCAATCGCATCTTGATGCCGATGATCAACGAGGCGGTCTATACGCTTTATGAGGGGGTCGGATCGGTTCAATCCATCGACAGTTCCATGAAACTGGGCGCAAACCATCCTATGGGGCCGCTGGAATTGGCGGATTTTATCGGGCTCGACACCTGCCTGGCGATCATGAATGTGCTGCATGACGGGCTGGCGGATACGAAGTATCGGCCCTGCCCCCTGCTCACGAAATATGTCGAAGCCGGTTGGCTTGGACGTAAGACCGAGCGTGGGTTCTACGATTATCGCGGTGACACCCCTGTGCCGACACGCTGAGCGTTTCGACGAAAGACACCTGCACGATCCTTAATGTCAGGCGTCGGGATTGTCTTTCAGAGACAGAGTGTGTTCGCGCAACCAGGCCATAAATTGCCGCGGGTTGCCAATACGCGGCTCCCAATCCTTAGGCGTGAGCGGTCTGCCAATGATTGGCGCTTGCGGCTTGTCGAACGAATGCACCACCTCGTGGATCAGCAAGCCCTGGCGCAACACCGGCGAGATCCGATTGGCTATCTGATACCAGCGGGAGTTTGCTCCCTGAAAGAAGCACGGCACGATGGTCGCGCCGGATTTCCGGATCATCTTGGCAGTGAATACATTCCACTCCGCCTCAATCGCCGGGCCAAACATCGTCTCGGATGTCGCCACGACGCCGGATGGGAACAGTGCAATGAGTCCGTTTTGCGCCAGATGATCCATGGCGCGGCCACGCATTTCGATCATTTTGCTCTGTGCTTCGGGCTCGTGCGGGAACGGCACCGCAATCATATAGCTGGCCGCGCTTTCGTCGATCCCGGTCAGGATCGACCGGCTGAGAATGCGGTAATCCGTCCGGCGGCGGCCAATCAAATCGGCCAAAATCATCCCATCAACCAACCCGTGCGGGTGATTGGCGACAAACACGACAGGGCCATCGGTTGGAATGTGGTCAAGCTGCGCCTGCGGGGTTTGCAGATCGATGCCCATGGCTTTCATTGTTGCGGGCCAAAACGCCTGCCCAACCGGGGCGCCTTGGCGTTCGAACTGCCGCACCCGACGGATGATCGGGATTTTGCCCGTCATCCATTCGATGGCTTTGATCGTGTGCTGCGTCCAGACCGTGTCGAAACTGTTGGCATAGGTCAGGCTACGCCGGTCATACATAGCAGGCGATTGCCGATCCACAGGTCGGTTTCTAGGTTTCACACTGGGCGTGGTGATATCCGTCAACGCACCCTGTCCCCTCGGGCTACCCTCGACACGGGGTCAGTTGCCTTCGCCAAACTTGTCGGCCACCAGAGCCTCCAACGCATCAGCCAACGCTTCTGCATCCGTGCCAGATGTCTCGACCTCAATAGAGGTTCCAAGCGAAGCTGCCAACATTAAAAGCCCCATAATCGAATCTCCGGCGGCACTTAGCCCATCGCGCCGCACTGTCGCTTGAGCATCAAAGTCTTCTACCACCTCAACAAATTTGGCGGAAGCCCGGGCATGTAAGCCTTTAACATTCACGATCTCCAGATCACGGATCACGGGTTCTGCTGTCATTCCGGCGCTCCGTCGAAGCTGTCAATATAGCGCCGACCGGCCTCCGCCGCGCGACTGACGGCAAGCTCTACCGGTAGATGACGGGATTTGGCCAGCTTTATCAGCATGGGCAGATTGACGCCGGTCAGGATTTTGCGGTTCTGCGGGCGGCACGCCCTGAGCGACAGGTTCGAGGGGGAACCGCCATACATGTCGGTCACCACGACGACACCGTCTCCGGTATCGACCTGATCGGCGGCGTCACAAATCTCGCGCGTGCGACTGGCGCGGTCGTCATCGGCCCCGATGGGGATCGCGATCATCTCCGGCTGTTGGCCCACCACATGCTCGGTCGCTTTCATCAGCTCCCGTGCCAGGCCCCCATGTGCGACGATAACGATACCGATCAACTGTGCTCTTCCCGGCTCATGGCGTTTGAACCACGCCTCGCCTCTCCAATTCCCGATGTCTTTTAGACACCTGCCACCCGGCGCGCGCAAGATGGGCGCTCAGATTTTCGGCCATTGCGACGGATCGGTGTTGCCCGCCGGTACAGCCGAACGCAACCGTGAGATGGCTCTTGCCCTCTTCGCGATAGGCGGGAAGCAGGGTTTCGATCAGTTGCGTCACCTGGGCGGCGAAAGCCGGAAAGCGGGGATCCTCGGCGATATACCCGGCCACTGCCGGATCGCGACCATCAAGCACGCGCAGGCGGTCTTCCCAATACGGATTGCGCAGAAAGCGGCAATCAAACACCAGGTCCGCCCCGGTCGGCAGACCGCGCTTGTAGGAAAAGGATTGCACCGAAAGCGCTAGGTTTTGCTGGCCGCCTGCCGTGAACCAGCGGTTAATCTCCGCCCTGAGGTCATGGGGTGTCATCTCGGAGGTGTCGATCAAGATGCCCGCGCGAGCGCGTACCGGGGCCAGGAGGTCTTGCTCCAGCGCAATCCCCAGCATCGGCTGATCTTCGGGCGCCAAAGGGTGGCGACGGCGAGTCTCGGAATATCGGCGCTCGAGCACATCCGCTGCGCAGTCGAGATAGACCAAATCGGCGAGGATATCTGGGTCGGAAGAGAGGCGGTCAACCGCCGCAATCAAAGCTTGGGCGCTGTAATCACGGTTGCGTGTATCCGTTCCCAACGCCAGGGGACGGGTGATCGGCGGGCCTTCGAGAAGCCGGGGCAGCAAGCTGAGCGGCAGATTATCGATCGCTTCAAAGCCTAAATCCTCCAGGGCACGAATCGCCGTCGAACGCCCCGCCCCCGAAGGGCCGGAGACGAAAACGACCCGGGTGCCATCCTCGCCGGTGGGCGCGGCACTGTCAGAACGGGTGGGGTCGGGGTCGATCATTGGTTTTGGCCTCGTGGGGGTTGTGGTGTCTGGGTCATTCCACGCGCCCGCCGCGCAGATATTGGATCAGCACCGCCCAAAGCGTGGACTGACCCGCGCCTTGTATCAACTCCGCCGTTGCCCCCGCCCAAGCGACCTCGTGCCGCGGCGGCAAGCGGGCCGGTTCGGGCCGATCCAAATCAACCGCCAGCCGCAGCGGTAGCGGACCCGGGGCGAGCGTGGCAGCGAGAAGGCCGACGTTCCGCGCCTCGATCAAAGGCGGCGTCGTATCGGGCCGATGCATCAGAAGCCTTCCATCTTCGGCCGTCAATCGCACGCCATCATCGGCAAATAGCCGTGCGCCATGCGCCATCAGAGACAAGGCCAAAGCGGATTTTCCGGTGCCAGATGCGCCGAGCAGCAAGAGCCCCTGCCCATCAAAACTCACCGCAGACCCGTGGCAATGGAGATGCGTGCCAAACGTTGTCCCGAACTCTTCCAGCGGGCGGATGAGCGGATCGCTTGCGCCCGCCTCCATCGATCAGACCGGGAGACCAACCACGAAACGGGCGCCAAGCGGCTCGGAGGTGACCTCGGCGTCTGTGGGGCGGATGTTTTCGGCCCAGATCACGCCGCCATGGGCCTCAACAATCTGCTTTGAAATCGCCAGGCCAAGGCCCGAATGATCGCCGAATTGCTGCACCGGGCGCTCGGAATAGAACCGATTGAACACTTTGGTCAGCGCCTCTTCCGGGATACCGGGGCCGGTATCTTCGACCACGATCAACACCCGATTTTGCCGCTTTCGCGCCCAAAGGCGGACGGCATCCCCAGCTTCGCAGAACGAGATCGCATTGCCGATCAGGTTGACGAAGACCTGCGCGAGCCGGGCCTCTAGACCGTTGATCACGATCGGTTCGTCGGGCAAGTCTGCAATGAAATCCACATCGATTTTATCGGCTTCTTCGCGATGATATGTGCTCAGATTGCCCAACATCCGCACAAGATCGAATTCTTCCTCCTCCTCCTTCACCAGCTCACTATCAAGCCGCGAGGCGTTGGAGATATCGCTCACCAATCGGTCAAGCCGCTTCACGTCATGTTCGATGACCTCAAGCAGGCGATTGCGTTGATCTTCGGTCCGGGCAACCCGCATGGTGCCCACAGCGGATTGCAGAGATGCGAGCGGGTTTTTGATCTCGTGGGACACGTCAGCAGCGAATTGTTCGTTGCTATCAATCCGATCGTAAAGCGCGCCGACCATGCCACGTAGCGCACCCGACAACCGCCCAATCTCGTCAGGCCGACCCGTCAGGTCAGGGATACGTACGCGGGTCGGGCTCATTTTGCGGGCATTTTTATCTCTACCCAACTCAGCCGCTGCGGAGAGGTCGGACAGCGGGTTGGCGATGGTCGAGGCCAAGACCAGACCCAAACCGAAGGAAACCAAGAGCGCGATGAGGAACATCTGCAAAAGCTGCTCCCGCTCCACCCGCACGAGCTGATCAATCTCGCCCGCGGCTGTGGTCATCGCCAAAACGCCAACCATCCCGGTGTTGCCTTGGATCGGGGTGGCGGCAGTATAGACCGTGCCCCCCAGATTGGTGCCCCGCCGAATGACCGTGCCGCCCCGCAACGCGTCATTCAACAACACGCGGGCCATTTCCTCTTGATCGATCACGGTCTCGGGCATCTCTCTGCCCGAAAGGACGGCCGCAATCCCTTCCCAAACCGCGTTCAGGAAATTTGTGACCAACAACGTGCGGCCTTGGCCTTCATCCAACCCTTGTATCGGACGCACCGGATTTCGGGCGACGGTATCGGTCGAGGCGACCAAGACACCCGATGGAGCATAAACAAAGACATTAACGCCTTGGGTCAGGCCGACGCGCGACAGAACTTCTTGCGGATCGATCCCATCACCCGTGATCAGATCGGTCGGCGCGTTGCGCGGTAGGCTGGCTTCGAAGACATCTGCAACCAACTGCGCCTCGAGGGCGAGCGCGCGTTCACGCTGTAGCACAAGGCTGTCACGGAACGGGTTGAGATAGAGCACACCGGCGACCAAAATAACGATGGCCAACAGGTTGAAGATGATAATCTTCCGGGCCAGCGGCGACCGATTCAATGTGAACCAGCCGCGCCGTTGCCGTGCTGCCCGCAGTTCGGCTTCGACCGCGCCTTGCGGTCGATCCCAATCTTCACCCAACACGATATCGGCCCGGTCACGTGCCCGGCGGTTGGTCATGGAGAGGTCCGAAGCCAGAGTCATCTACTCTTCGTTGTACCGGTAGCCGATGCCGTACAGTGTTTCGATGGCCGAGAAATCATTATCGGCCTGGCGCATCTTCTTGCGCAGGCGTTTGATATGGCTGTCGATGGTCCGATCATCCACATAAACCTGTTCGTCATACGCCACGTCCATCAGTTGATCGCGTGACTTCACGAACCCGGGCCGTTGCGCCAAAGCCTGAAGTAGCAAGAACTCAGTCACCGTCAGCGACACGTCTTTGCCTTTCCAGGTCACCGCGTGACGAAGCGGGTCCATCGACAACTCGCCGCGGGTCAGCACTTGGCTCTCCTCCGGCGTATCGGTGGCATCGGAGGCGATGGCGTCCTGCCGTCGCAGGATCGAGCGAATGCGCTCCACCAACAAGCGCTGCGAGAACGGTTTCTTGACGTAGTCGTCGGCCCCCATGCGCAGGCCCATCAACTCGTCAATCTCGTCATCTTTCGAGGTGAGAAAAATCACCGGCACCTTGGACTTCTGGCGCAGACGCTGAAGCAGGTCCATGCCGTCCATCCGGGGCATCTTAATGTCGAGAACGGCCAGTTCCGGCATCCGCCGGGTAAACGCATCAAGCGCGCTCTGACCATCATTGTATGTTTCAACCTCAAACCCTTCTGCCTCAAGGGTCATGGAAACGGAGGTCAGGATATTCCTGTCGTCATCGACAAGTGCGATCCGTGACATGCTGTCATCCTTATTACTGCTCGGTTTGCCTTATTTTTTCCTTATTGTCGGGTTTTCCCGCTTTAGAATCAATCTTTAACTTGCGAATCGCTCCGTTGATTCGCATCAACCAGGGCCTTTTCGGCACGAAAGCCGCCCGATTGATGCAAAAATGTTTCGCTTTGGTTGCGCTAACTGTGCTCTTGCGTCCTGTTCATACGCAAAAACGTCATGTTATACGGGCCTCGCATCGGAAGGCCGACGCCTAACCCGATGCGGGATTTCCACCCTGGGACCGGGCTGATCCGGGCAAGGAGCTAGCTAATGACAATTGGACGCGTGAACCCAGCTGAAACGCTGGACCAGCAAGGCATCACCGGGCTGGGCACGGTCTATTATAACCTGCTGGAGCCCGCGCTGATCGAAGCGGCGCTGAAACGCGACGAGGGCGCATTGGGCCAGGGCGGCACCTTTCTTGTGACAACCGGCAAACACACAGGCCGGTCGCCCAAGGATAAATTCGTCGTCCGCACGCCAAGCGTCGAAGATACGATCTGGTGGGAGAACAACGCGCCGATGGCACCTGAGGCGTTCGACGTTTTGCACGCCGACATGCTGACCCATATGAAGGGCGGCGAGTATTTCGTCCAAGACCTCTATGGCGGCGCTGATCCGGCACACCGTCTGGACGTCCGCGTTGTGACCGAACTCGCCTGGCATGGGCTGTTCATCCGTCATTTGCTGCGTCGACCCGAAGCAGCGGAACTCGACACGTTCGTGCCGGAATTCACCATCATCAACTGCCCCAGCTTCCAAGCCGATCCAGCGCGCCACGGCTGCCGGAGCGAGACGGTCATCGCGCTAAATTTCGAAAAGAAAATCATCCTGATCGGCGGCACTGCCTATGCCGGGGAGAACAAGAAATCTGTTTTCACCCTGCTCAACTACATACTGCCGGGCAAAGGGGTGATGCCGATGCATTGCTCCGCCAATCATGCGATTGGCGATCCGGCGGATTCCGCCGTCTTCTTCGGCCTAAGCGGCACCGGCAAGACAACGCTGTCCGCCGATCCGTCGCGCACCTTGATCGGTGATGATGAACATGGCTGGTCGGAGACCGGCATCTTCAATTTCGAGGGCGGCTGCTACGCCAAGACAATCAGTCTGAACCCCGAAGCCGAGCCGGAGATCTACGCCACGACGAAAACCTTCGGCACAGTCATTGAAAATATGGTCCATGATCCGGACACGTTCGAGTTGGATTTCGAGGATGACAGTCTGACGGCCAACATGCGTTGCGCCTATCCGCTACATTACATCTCGAACGCCTCGGACACGGCGCGGGGTGGGCAGCCGAACAACATCATCATGCTCACCTGCGATGCGTTTGGCGTGCTGCCGCCGATTGCGCGACTGACCCCGGCGCAGGCGATGTATCACTTCCTGTCAGGGTTCACCTCCAAGGTCGCGGGCACCGAGCGAGGTGTGACCGAACCGGAACCGACCTTCTCTACCTGCTTCGGCGCACCCTTCATGCCGCGCCGCCCCGAAGTATACGGCAATCTGTTGCGCGAGAAGATCGATCAACATGCTGCCACCTGCTGGCTGGTCAATACAGGCTGGACCGGTGGCGCTTATGGCACCGGCTCGCGCATGCCGATCCGGGCCACGCGGGCGCTGCTCTCTGCCGCGCTGGACGGTACGTTGAACAAGGGCGCCTTCCGCCGCGATCCGAATTTCGGCTTCGAAGTGCCGATCAGCGCGCCGGGCGTGGCCGAGGTGCTGCTTGATCCACGCCGTACCTGGTCGGTCAACGAAGAATACGACGTCCAGGCCGCGAAGCTGGTTCAGATGTTTGCCGACAATTTCGCGCAATATGTGCCGTTCATCGACGACGATGTGAAAGCGGCGGCGATCTCGTGATGCGCTTGGGGTCGTTGATCCGACCCTTCGCCGTTCTTGCGGCGCTTGTCCCCGGGCTGGTGCTGGCGAACCCACAGGTCGGGCTAGGCCTCGCCACGCTTGATTACGGCATTTATTGCGCCGAAACGCCGGATATCGTGGAAGAGGCACCGGGAACCGCCTCGGGTATCATCAATCTCGTTGCGGAGATTCCGGTGCTGCGATGGCGGCAATTGGTTGTGCCGGACGATATCGGCATCGGTTTCGGCGTCATCGTTGAGCCGCATCCCGGCGAAACCTTGGAGCCGGTGATCGTGACCGTCACGCACCCACCTTTCCCCGACAGCGGTATCGAGGTGGAGCAATGGATCACCACCATCGAAAGTGACAGTCAGAGCTTGATGGGGTTCAGCTTCGAGCTACCGGAAGAGCAGGTCCATGGCGAATGGACCTTTAGTGCCAGCTATGAGGGCGAGCAGCTTTATCACATCGCCTTCGAAGTGGTGCCAGGCTCCGCCCTCCCAAACATGGTGATCACCTGCATGGGCGGTGCACTGTCTTAGTCCAAAGGCGCGTGGAGCCGTGTTTCCGCCGTGATGATCCCGCCCCGCGCGCCGATCTCAAGCGATCCATAACGCTCCGCGAAGACCGGCGGCAATGGGCGGTCGTCTGGCAGGGATAGCCAAAGCCGAAAGAGATGCCGCCGTCGCGCCGGCTCGGGCCAATCGGTGAAGCCGGTCCGGTCATGCAATTGGCTGTGGTTATAGACAAATTGCATGTCGCCCGGTTCCAACTGCATTCCGAAATTCAGCTTCGGGTCATTGGCCAGGGCATCGAACATATCAAGTGCGGCCACATGATCCGGTGTCAGCCGCAGCGCACCCTCAAACCGTTGGGCGGAGTCGATATATTGCCGCTGATAAAACACAGTGAGCTTTCCTGCGTGCCAAGAGAGCGGCGGGATTTCCATATAGGGCTTCGCACCCTCGGGCACCTCGCCGCGCCGGTCGGTGGCAATCGGCTCGAAGAGGCGGAGCAAGAGGTCGGGCCGCTCGGCGCGCATCCGGTTATAGATGCTTTCGGCACTCACGAGCAGCGACAGACCGCCCTCTTTCGCCGCATTCAGGCAGAGCAGACCGACGCAATCGGCACTGTCCGTATGGAAGCTTTGCCGTGCCGCCGTCTGGTAGATCCGCACATTTGGATCATTCGCGTCGGCCCCGGTATTGCGCACATGGCCGAGAATATGCCCTGCCGCATTTTGTGACCGAGCCGAGCCCAAATGCGCACCGATCCCGCAGAAGATCGTTGCAGCCATGCGTTGATCATAGCGCGCGACCGGCAGACCACGCAGAACTTCGACGCCAACCCCGTGGAGCAGTTTCTCTTTCAGCGCAGCAAGATGATCTGCAAAGGGACCGAGGGGGAATGCGGCGGCGGTGATCTCCCCCACATCGCGCCCGAGCGCCAGGAAATGCGCCGCCGCCTGTTCAAGATCGGCAATGTCCTCCGGCGAGAGTTCGACAAGCCAGCGCTCCGGCGCTGCGGCCATCTCCGCGCCGAGCCAGGCAGCAGGCCCCTCCAACCGCTTCGGCATATCTTCCAAACGGATCATCACATCACCCTCCCCAGGGGCGACGCTAGCCCATGATCCCGCGCCGCACCAGATTGGCGCCGGCCACCACCAACACGATCAGGGTCGCCTTGCGGAACAGATTCGCATCAAGCCGGTCGCTCAACCAAAACCCAACCTGCATCCCCAGAAAGGCCGGAATAAGCAGAGCGGCGGAAAACGGTGCCGTCACCGTGTTCAAAACGCCCGACTGTAAATGCCCGAGAAAGAGGCTGACCGCGCCCAGACCATAAACCACGCCCTGCACCAACATCTGCTTGGCTTTCGGGGTCTCCAAAGCGATGAGATAGAGCACCGTCGGCGGCCCCCAGGTGCCGGTCAATCCGCCGAGCCCGCCCGCGAAAAGGCCCACGCCCCATTCCGCCGCGAGCCGTCGGTTCTGCGGGATATGGAAGCGGACGCCAAAGAGTTGGATCAGCGACAGGCCGACCACCGGGATGCCGAGAACCAGGTACATCACCTGCGTCGGGATGATGGTGACGAATTGCGCCACCACCAGGATCATCACGCAGACAATCAGAATGTAGCGCCGGTATTCGAGCACCACGGCCTTGGCTTCGGCCAGGCCGAACCGCATCACCTGTTGGAAATTCGTCATCACAATCGGCAAGACGATGCCCGCGATGGCCAATTGCGGCTCGAGAAAGAGCGAAAGGCCCGAGATCATCACCAAAGGCATCGCAAACCCAACCGCCCCTTTGACGAATCCGGCCACAAAGGTCACACCCAAAGCCGCCAAGAAGGCCCAAAGCGGCATCAGGTTCAACGTCTCTTGCATATCTGTGTCCCCTTCCTGTCCTTCCTATCGCGTTGCTGCAGCGCAAAACAAGTGAGACATTTTCGGTCTTTTTGCGTGTATATGTTGTATTTTTCTTGCGCTGCATCTGCAAAATGCCTAATTCCAACGCAGACCCGATGCGACCGGAGAGACCCATGCCAGATGATGGACAGCCGATGACCGAGAATGCGACCCAAACCGTGCTTCTGCCCGATCTCTTGACCCTAACAGGCGAGGCCATTCCGCCGGTTGAGGCGCTTCTGGCAACCGCCACGGATCGGGTGCGGGAGTTGGTCAGCGCGGAGGGTCGCGTGTCTGGCGCGGCGCTTGAAGCGCATCAGACTGCGGCGCATGGATTGGCGTGGCTGGCAACCTATGTGGAATCGCTGCGTCAGATGCAGGGTTGGGCCCATAAGCTCTCGGCAGAGGGGCAATTCGGCGAGACCGAGGCACTGATCCATCAGATCGCGTTTGGTGAGTATCTCTGGCAGATTTATGGCGGCATCCCGATGTCTCAGGGGGAGATTCTGCGGATGCAAGACCTGGGGCTCACTCAGGACGATCAGCGCGGCATGATGGCGCCCTCGGTCATGTTGCTTTGCCAGTCCGGCAACACCCAGGCGGCACGTCTGCGCCTGGTCGAACTGATGCAAGAGCAAGCCGCGAATATAACCCTTGGCGCGACCGGTCTGGACGATGAGCTTGAGATGATCCGCGAGCAATTCCGGCGCTACGCGGTCGAGAAGGTCGAGCCCTTCGCCCATGATTGGCACCTCAACGATGAGTTGATCCCGATCGAAGTGATCGAAGAATTGGCCGAGATGGGCGTTTTCGGCCTGACCATCCCCGAGGAATACGGCGGGTTCGGCCTGTCGAAAGCCTCGATGTGCGTGGTCTCGGAGGAGCTGTCGCGCGGCTATATTGGCGTCGGTTCACTTGGCACACGATCGGAGATCGCGGCTGAACTGATCCTGACCGGCGGCACCGACGCGCAGAAAGCCAAATGGCTGCCGCAAATCGCCAGCGCGGAGACCCTACCGACTGCGGTGTTCACCGAACCCAATACCGGCTCCGACCTCGGCAGCTTGCGCACGCGCGCCGTGAAAGAGGGCGATGATTACCGCGTCACTGGCAACAAGACCTGGATCACCCATGCGGCACGGACCCATGTGATGACGCTTCTGGCCCGGACCGATCCGGAGACCAGCAATTACAAGGGCCTCAGCATGTTCCTGGCAGAAAAGACGCCGGGTGATGACGCAAACCCCTTCCCAACCGAGGGCATGACCGGCGGCGAGATTGAGGTGCTTGGTTATCGCGGGATGAAGGAATACGAGCTTGGTTTCGACAATTTCCATGTGAAGGGCGAGAACCTCCTGGGCGGCGAGGAAGGCATGGGTTTCAAACACCTGATGGAGACCTTTGAGAGCGCTCGGATTCAGACCGCCGCGCGGGCCATTGGTGTGGCACAATCGGCGCTGGATGTGGGCCTGCAATATGCCGAGGACCGCAAGCAATTCGGCAAATCGCTGATCGCCTTCCCGCGCGTTGCCTCGAAACTGGCGATGATGGCGGTGGAGATCATGATCGCGCGGCAGCTCACTTATTTCAGCGCGGCGGAGAAAGACGAAGGCCGCCGCTGCGACCTGGAGGCTGGGATGGCGAAACTGCTTGGCGCGCGCGTGGCCTGGGCCGCTGCGGATAATGCGCTGCAAATCCATGGCGGCAATGGCTTTGCGCTGGAATATAAAGTCAGCCGAATCCTGTGTGACGCCCGAATTCTCAACATCTTCGAAGGTGCGGCGGAGATACAGGCGCAAGTCATCGCGCGGCGTTTGCTCGGCTGACATCTGGGCGGGCAATCGGCCCGCCTTCCCCGTCCCAGCGGGTCTGCGTTATCCAGGACTATCCACATTTGGATAACTATCCGATCTGTGATAGTCTTGGATAATGACCAAATCGCATTGGCACTACACCCGCACCGATTTCCTCGACACGGTCTTCACCATGCTGGTCAGCGGCCCGGTGCAGGCGATCTCACTCTTCGGACCCCGCAGGATCGGCAAAACCCAGTTCCTGCAATATGATCTCGCGCCACGGGCCGAGATGTACGGCCACAAAGTCGCCTATGCCTCCTTCTGGCAGATGCCGACCTCGCCACTGGCGATCCTGCTTTACGAATTGGATCAAGCGATCCGCGCCGACCCAATCACCACAAGGCTGGCCCGAGGCACATTGGCCCTCTCTCCGAAACTGCGCCTCCGCGACCCCAGCCGCCGGGGGAGATCGAGATCGACCTCAGCGATCTGAAAGGTAAAGCGCCTGAGGATCATCTTCTGCTGCTGGATCAGTATTGCGAGAAACTGAGCAACCAGAAACACCCGACGATCCTGCTGTTTGATGAATTTCAGGAGATCCTGCACGCGCCGGAAGCCAATGCGATCATGGCCGCGCTCCGCACCGCGCTCGACAAACGCAAAACCGGGCTATCGGTCGTGTTTACCGGCTCGTCGCAATCGGGGCTGAAACGAGTCTTCTCGCAACGCGACGCGCCATTTTTCAACTTCGCGACTGAGATCACTTTGCCGCCCTTGCCGGATGCCTTTGTCACGCAGCAACTCAAAGCGTTTCACGAAACCTATCGCGGGCGGGTCGCGGCGGAGACCGCGCAGGCCGCCTTTGAGGATTTCGACCGCAACCCGTTGATGTTCCAAATCTGGCTGAACGCCCTCCCCCTGAATGGGTTCGATGATGCCGCCGCCCGCGCGCAGGTGACACAGCAAATGGCGGAAACCGGCGGGTATGATCGGACCTGGCTCGACCTCAGCCCGATCCAACGCGCGATGCTGAGACTGCTGGCCGAGGACGTACCGCAGCCGACCGGGCAGCGGGGCCATGACTTTCTGAAGGCGTTAACCGGCGCGAGCTTCACGACTTCGCAACGCCAAAAGGCGCAAAAAGCCTTGGCCCAGCGCCATCTCATCGACAATTGGCAAGGGCATTGGCATCTGAGCGATCCGCTTCTCAAAGCTTGGGTTTTGGCACGGCCCGACCGAGATTTTACATGATCGCTATTTATCCCAAGAAGGATAATTCCGGATAAATCTTGCCGGCTGGAAATTCCGCCGCCAACCCGTTTCTTGAAGATCGGGGGGATCTGCTCCAATCTGCCCCGATGATCCGCCTCGCCCCCCTCATCGGGCTATCCCTCCTTCTGGCGGCCTGCCAAGACGAAACCGTCTCTGGTTATGCGGGGGGTATCTGGCGTCTGACCGAGATGGCCGGTGACCCCGCGCCGGAGGGCGTGACCTTAGATTTGACCGAGCAGGGTCAGATTTCCGGCCAAGCGCCCTGCAACCGCTATAGCGGCCCCCAAAGCGTCCCTTATCCCTGGTTTGAGACCGGCCCTCTGGCAGTGACCCGCAGGGCCTGCGCCGCATTGGATGCCGAACATCGCTATCTGTCTCTGTTGCAATCCATGAGCTTGGCGGAGGTCGCGGGGGATGTCCTCATCCTATCCAACGAGTCGGGGGAAGAGCTGGTCTTTGCCCGTCAAACGTTGGAGTGACGTGCGATCAGGTCAACCAAGCGTTGCCGCGCGGCAGGCATGGGTTTGTCACCAAGCGCCGGGGCCAAATGATGTTCCAAGAAATGCCCAGTGAGGCGCAGACCTTGGTCAATCTCTTCCCGGCTAGCCGGGCCTGATTGCAAGAGGCATGCGGGCAGAGGCAATAGCCGATCCACCCAATCCCCCGCCCCCGCCGCACTCACCGCGCGACCGGTTCGGGGCGAGACATACGCCAAACCATCCCGGGTCCCCGTGACAGCGCAAGAGGACAGATCGAGAGCAAACCCCATCTCCTCCAACAGCGCCATTTCCCAACCAAGATAGGCCTGCGCCCAGTTCTCGGCGCCCAACCCATCAAGCAACGCGATAGACCGGGCATAAAGCGCCGGATGCGGCGCGCGTTCGGGCAAGGTGAAAGACAAAAGCGCACAAACCGACGCAAGGCCAGCCAGCGCCACCCGATCCGCCAGCGCCTCAGCGGCGCGGGTTTTCAACGGTTCGACCGTAAAGGCCCCCAGATGCGCCTCAAGCCGCGCCCGCCAAGTCACATCGAGCTGCGTGCCCGGTTGCAGGATCGGCGTCATCCGGCGCGACGCCCCGCCGCGCACCACGCCCGCATAGCGCCCGCGCTCGGGCGTAAACATCTCGATGATCGCGGCATTTTCGCCATGCGGCCGGACCGCCAACAAAACACCTTGGTCACGCCATTCCATGCGGATCATCTTCCACGCGGCGCGGCGGTTGTCCATCACCGCGCCGCCGTGGCACTTTACGCGCACCCAATCCACACCAGCAGACTAGCCCGAGGATGCGCCGCCCTGATCGCACTGGTGGCTTTGGCCGCTTTGATCTTGCAGACACCGGTTTTGATGGAACTTAGCGACACCTCTCTCGCCGCAACGTTGTGGGAGATGCCAAGGTATTTCACCAACCTGACCAATGCTTTGGTCGTCCTTACCCTTGGCAGTCTCACCCTGGGACGCGGACCGGTTCGCCCCGTTTGGCTGGCTGCGCTGACCGCGTCAGTGGTTTTGGTCGGCGCGGTCTATCACTTGCTTTTGGCCCATCTCTGGAACCCGCAAGGTCTGCATTTCTGGACCGATCAGGCGTTGCATAGCGCCGTACCTTTGGGGCTGGGTGTTTGGTGGCTGGCCTATGCGCCCAAATCCACCTTGTCGCTGCGCAACCTTCCGGCCTTCGCGATCTGGCCCGCGATTTATACGGTCTATGTCCTGATCCGCGGGGCGTTGGACGGGATGTACCCATACCCCTTCCTCAATCCGATCGAGTTGGGCTTTGGGCAAGTTGCGCTCAATCTGTTTGGCCTCCTGCTGGCGATCCTAGCCACGGGCGCCGTGATGATCGGGATCGCAAAGGCAACGCGGCGCTAGGCCAGGCCCTCTTCTTCGAGCAGATGCCGCCCGGCGCGATCTTCGACCTCGATCACCCAAAGATCAGGGTCGAAGCTCTTCTGCCGCTCAATCGCGGCGTCGACATCCGCCTCCGCACCCTCGGCCAGCGTGACCCAGGCACGTTCGCCGGTCATCAGATCGAAGCTACGTTGAAAGGCCCACGCCTGGCCGTTGAGCGGGTTTAGCTTCACCAAAACGGCACCCGCGGTCAGATCGCCCTTGGTGGTCACAAAAGCGGGGATGTCGGCCAGTCTGAGCCGGGCCAGATAGGCCTGTACCCAGAACTCCGCCGTTAGCCGGGGGGTCATGCGCCGTCCTTGAAATCCAGGCCCATCTCAGAATAGCGCTCGGCCTCGTCCAGCCAATTGGGCCGAACCTTCACTTGCAAAAACAGATGCACACGGCGGCCTAGGAACTCTTCCAACTCCTCCCGCGCGGCCTTGCTGACACTCTTGATCGTCTCGCCCTTGTTGCCCAGCACAATGCCCTTATGACCATCGCGCGCGACATAGATGATCTGCTCAATCCGGGCGGAGCCGTCTTTGCGCTCCTCCCAGCTCTCGGTCTCCACGGTGAGTTGATAGGGCAGTTCCTGATGCAAGCGCAGGGTCAGCTTCTCCCGCGTCATCTCAGCTGCAATCATCCGCATCGGCAGATCGGCAATTTGATCCTCGGGATAAAGCCACGGGCCCTCGGGTACCACCTCGGCCAGCCACTCGCGCAAGTCCTCAACGCCGTGACCCTTCTCGGCGGAAATCAAAAAGGTCTTCTCAAACGCGAAGGCCGCATTCATTTTCTCGGTCAACGCCAGAAGCACTTCTGCCTTCACCCGATCAATCTTGTTGATCGCCAGCGCCACCCGGCGGCCCTCGGCCCGCTCGGACAAGCCATCGAGAATAGCCTGGACACCGTCGGTTAGCCCGCGATGCGCCTCGATCAGAAGCACGACCACATCCGCATCTGCGGCGCCCGACCAGGCCGCGGCCACCATGGCACGGTCCAGTCGTCTGCGCGGGCGGAACAGGCCGGGCGTATCGACAAAGACAATCTGGCTCTCGCCTGCCATCGCCACACCGCGGATGCGCGCGCGCGTGGTCTGAACCTTATGGGTCACGATCGAGACCTTTGCCCCAACCATCCGGTTCAGCAACGTCGACTTGCCCGCATTGGGTTCACCAATCAAAGCAACAAATCCGGCGCGTTTGGTCATGTATCTTTCCTCAATCTACGCGGTCGGGGTTCGGCGCGGCCCCCGGACGCGACCCTCACGACGCGCCCATACGGCTCATCAGGGCCGCAGCCGCCGCCTGCTCGGCCTGACGTTTGGCACGCGCCTCGGCCCGGGCGCTTTCGCCCGATTGCAACCGCGCCTCGATGGTGAACACCGGAGCGTGATCCGGGCCGCTTCGACCAATCTCGACATAGCTCGGCGGTGTTTGCCCCCGGGCTTGCGCCCATTCTTGCAAAGCCGTCTTCGCGTCCCGCGCATCCGCATCAACTTCGGCCACCCGATCGCCCCACAGGCGCAGAACCAGGGCACGCGCCGCATCGAAACCGGCGTCTTCATAGACCGCCGCAATCACCGCTTCCATCGCGTCACCCAGAAGCGCGTTTTTGCGCCGACCGCCGGTCATCTGCTCGGATTTGCCAAGCTTTAAAACTGCGCCAAGATCGATCTCGCGGGCGACATCGGCGCAGGTTTCCTTGCGCACCAAGGCGTTGAACCGTGGGGCCAAGGTCCCCTCGGGCGCTGTCGGGTCCTGCGCAAGAACCGCCTCGGCCATCACCAGACCCAAAACCCGATCACCCAGGAACTCCAAACGCTGATTGTCGGGCCGTGTCTCGGTCGAGAGCGACGAATGGGTCAGCGCGCGGATCAAGAGCGCGGGGTCGTCAAACACATGCCCCAAACGGTCGCAAAACGCGCTGAGATCCTTCGACAGTTTCACTCGATCGCCCGGAAGAATCTGTCCGAGCGCCAGGTCCAGAAATAGACCATCCGCCGCCCGGCCGACGAGAACATCACCCGATCCGCCCGACCGATCAGATTTTCCATCGGCACCATGCCGACCCCGCCCACCGATTGCGGGAAACGACTGTCGAGGCTGTTGTCACGGTTGTCGCCCATGGCGAAGAAATGCCCTTCGGGAACGGTGAAAAGCGGCGTGTCGTCGCCGCGCGTCCCGTCCTCGATATTGAGCACCGAATGGGTCGGACCGCTTGGCAGCGCCTCGGTGAAGCGCTCTTTCAAACATTCACCGCCTTGCCCGACCGGCGCATTGGAACAGCGCGGCACATGGCCAATCGGGCCCTGCTGCTCAAACAGTTCGGAAAACGGGTCTTCCGGCTCGAGCCGCGCCACCTCGCCATTCACATACAGCACGCCATTGCGCATCTGCACCGTGTCGCCCGGCAGCCCGATGACGCGCTTGATGAAATCGCTGCCGTTGACCGGATGGCGGAAAACAACCACGTCGCCCCGCTCCGGCTCAGACCCGAAGATCCGCCCCTCAAACGGGCACATGGAGAACGGGCAGGAATGCTGCGAATAGCCATAGGCCATTTTATTGACGAACAGGAAATCGCCGATCAGAAGCGTGTCTTTCATCGAACCGGACGGAATCCAGAACGGTTGGAAGAACAGCGTACGGAAGACGCCCGCGATCAACAGGGCATAGACCACGGTCTTCACCGTTTCCCAGATGCCATCTTTCTTTGCCTCTGCCGCCATTTATCCTGCCTCGTTTAGGGCCGTTCCTTGGTCCCGCGTGTCATGAGCGTTGCCCTGGCCGGTGTCAAGCAAGCGGACGCCTGGGCCGGGGCATCGGCGGGTGGGTGGGCACCTGCCCCTCGGGCACAGCCTCGATCACCACAAAGGCCTGCGCCCAAGGGTGATCATCGGTAAGCGTCACATGGAGGATGGCCTCATGACCCTCGGGCGTCATCTGATCCAGCCGCTCCTTGGCCCAGCCCGTGACATGCATCACCGGCTGACCGGTCCGCAAATTGGTGACCGCCATGTCTTTCCAGGCAATCCCCATGCGCAACCCAGTGCCAAGCGCCTTGGAACACGCCTCCTTCGCCGCCCATCGTTTGGCATAGACAGCAGCCGGATCCGGCATCCGCTCGGCACGTTTCTGTTCGATCTCGGTAAAAACCCGGTTTCGGAACCGATCGCCGAACCGATCGAGCGTGCCCTGAATCCGCTCGATATTTGCTAGGTCCGTGCCGATACCAAGGATCATTCCGCCCCCCGCCAAACCAAGAGCCGCAGGGCCGCACCAGCGAAGAGAGCCGCGAACACCCCTTCGATCCAGCGGCGGAACCGTTGGTACCAAGCCATGACCGGAGCAAGTGAAAAGAGCGTGGCATAGCCGATGTAAATGACGCCGCCGAGCATAGCGCAGATCACAACGATGAGAACTGAAACCACGCTGGTCGATGCTGCCTCAGTACCTAATGCAAGCGCGGCGACCCAGGCCAGGACCGCTTTCGGATTGCTCAGATTAAGGAACAGGCCACGCCGCATGAGACGACCCGCAGGCTCCTCAAGCGGGGCCAAACTCTCTTGCTTGGCCGGGCGGAGGGCGGCTCGGCCCGATCCGATAGCAAGATAGAGGAGATAGCCCGCACCGATCAGTTTCAAAACCGTCAGAATGGCTGCGCTTTCGGCGACCAATGCGCCAAAGCCCAAAGCCACAACACCGCCCCAAAAGGCCAGCCCGAAGGTCAATCCAGCCGCCAAGGCCATGCCGCGCGCGCGCCCGCCTGCCATTGCTGTTGCTGACACCGCCAGGGTTGCCGGGCCGGGCGAGCCCGCCGCAAAAACAAAAGTGGCCACGCTGGTTATTGCCGCAAGCAATGTGGGATCGGTCATCATGCCTCCGCAACGCCGCCGTCAGGTCAGCCGCGTCGTCAGAATCTTCAACGCCGCCGCCCCAAACAACGCCGCAAAGACCAACTCGAAGCCGCGCTTCATCCGCTGATAGACCCGCATCACGCCGCCAGCGGCGAAGAGTGCGCCATACCCGACGAAAATCACGCCTGAGACGCTCACCAGCGAGAGGTAGATTGTGATCAACGCGGTGAAGTCTGACCCGGGTGGCACGAGAACCGCAAACACAGCACCCCATCCAAAAATCGGCTTCGGATTGGTCAGGTGCACGAAAAGCCCCTTGAGAAAAGGCGGCAGGCCCGTCCGGCCTCCAGTTGCGATCAATGGCGCCGCCGTGATCGCCGAGCGGAGAGACTTCAGCGCCAGATAAAGGAGATAGCCCGCGCCCAGATAGCGCAAGACCTCAACGATCCAGCCATTGCTCAGCATCAGAGCGCTCATCCCAAACATCGCGGCAAGCCCCCAGAAGGACGACCCGGCCAGAACACCCAACCCGGTCAGCATGCCGTCGCGACGCCCGCGATCCATCGCCGTGCCCGCAATAGTCAATGTTGCAGGGCCGGGGCTGCCCGCGCCAATCCCCCAAGCGGCGAGAACAATAAGCAGTTCGAGCCCGCTCATGCCCGCGCCTCATCCATCAACCGCCGCATTTCCGCAAGGGCAGCAGGCAGGCCGACAAAGACCGCCTCGCCAATCAGGAAATGGCCGATATTCAACTCTTTCACCTGGGGCAGAGCTGCGACAGGTGTCACATTGGTATAATTCAACCCATGGCCCATATGGACCTCAAGCCCGAGATCATCGGCTTGGATCGCGGCGTCGCGCAGGCGGGCAAACTCCGCATCCCGCTCGGCGATATCACCCTCTGCGTCAAAATCGCAATAGGCCCCTGTATGCAGCTCAATGACGGGCGCACCAATGCGATGCGCGGCCTCAATCTGCACCGGGTCGGGCGCGATGAACAGCGACACGCGGCACCCAGCCTCCGAGAGCGGCCCGATGAAATCGGCCAGCTTGTTCTGGTCACCGGCCACTTCAAGCCCACCCTCTGTGGTGCGCTCCTCGCGCCGTTCGGGCACGATACAGGCCGCATGCGGACGGTGCCGAAGGGCAATGGTTTGCATCTCATCGGTGGCGGCCATCTCGAAATTCAGCGGGATCTCAATGGCCTTCAGGATCGCCTCGATATCCTCGTCGCGGATATGGCGGCGATCTTCGCGCAGATGTGCGGTGATGCCATCGGCCCCTGCCCCTTGCGCCGCCATGGCCGCGCGCACCGGATCGGGCAGCGCACCGCCCCGTGCATTCCGAAGCGTCGCCACATGGTCGATATTTACCCCTAGCCTGAGTCGCTCTGCCATCTGCCGTCCCCTTTCGGGTCCAACCTACTGCTTTGCCGCCTCGGCGCCAGTCTGTTCCCGCAGCTTTTTCATTTTCTTGCGCAGCTTGGCCGCGCGGCGTTTCTGATAGGCGCGGATCACCGGAACGCTGAGATAGTAGCAGACGGCGCCGCAGATCAGCCCCGGGATGATGCCGCCGATCATGTAGGGAAAAAATACGTCGCGATAGAAGACGCCAAGCTCATGCCAATGCGCTTGGGCGGGTGTGAAAATCGCCACGAAATTGTGCCAAAGGTCACCCGCGGCCCGCGAGAATTTGACGAAGAGATTGCCCTCGACATCACTGCGCAACTGACTGCCCAGAAGGAAATGCCCGGTTTGCAGCGAGATGATCCCGATTGGGATATAGGTCAGCGGGTTGCCGATAAAGGTCGCGAGCAACGCGGCCAATATATTGCCGCGCATCAGCTTGGCCAGGACGGCCGCAACCACGAAATGCAGCCCGTAAAATGGCGAGAAGACCGTGAACGCACCGGCAAAAATGCCGCGCGCAATGGTCTCAGGCGTGCCCGGCAACCGCCGCAGCCGATGTTTGATATATTGGAAGGCACGCGCCCAGCCACCGCGCGGATAAATCCACTCGGCCACGACTTGCCCCCAGGGGCGGTTATCGCGTCGCTTGAAGACCAAGCCTGGTCTCCTCCCATCTGGGCCAGCTTAGGGGCGGCGCTCCAAGGCTCGGTACCGCTCCAAGGTGGCCACATCGCTATCGGCCTCGACCGCCATCATCACCGCGTGAAGATGTTCGGCGTCTCTCACATCCAAGTCGATCAGCAGACGGTAAAAATCTGGTTTTCGATCAATGAAATGTAGGTCTGAGATATTTGCGTTCTGCTCACCGATCAATGTGCAGATGCGTCCCAACACGCCATTATCATTGCTGAGTGTGACATCTACAGTCACATTATGGACAGGGGCGTGGCGACCTTCGGTCCAATGTAGGTCAATCCAGCGGTCCGGTTGATCATCCAAATCCGCCAAGGCCGGGCAATCAATCGCGTGCACCACCGGGCCACGCCCTTGATAGGTGATGCCGACGATCCGCTCTCCCGGCACGGCCTGACAGCATTGCGCCCGGTGGATCATCGATCCCGGCGGCAGGCCGATCACCGCGCGGCGCGCATCAACGTCGCCCGTCTCCCCCTCGGTCAGCAACTCGGGATAAAGTGCGGCCACCACATCACGCGCAGACAACTCAGCACTGCCGATCCGGGCCAGAAGCTCATCGCCGCTGTCGAGCCCCAGGGTTTTGGCCGCGGTCGCCAGCGCCTTGTCGGTGGCCTTCTTGTTCACATGCTCAAACGCGACCCGCGCCAGTTCTTGGCCCAGCTTGATATAGCGCCCACGATCTTCCTCCCGCAGAGAGCGGCGGATCGCAGCCTTGGCTTTGCCGGTCACCGCGATGTCGATCCAGGTCGCTTGCGGCGTCTGCCCCTCTGCCGTGATGATCTCCACCGACTGGCCGTTTTTAAGCCGCGTCCAGAGCGGCACGCGAATCCCGTCGACCTTGGCCCCAACGCAGGAGTGGCCGATCCGTGTGTGGATCGAATAGGCGAAATCAAGCGGCGTCGCGCCTTTGGGGAGTTTCACCACATCGCCCTTGGGCGTGAAACAGAACACCTGGTCGGAATACATCTCGAGCTTCACATGTTCCAGGAACTCGTCATGATCCTCGGCCATTTCGAACCGCTCGGTCAGGTTCGCCAGCCATTTTGCCGGATCGACGGCAAACGGGTTCTCGGCCCGCACACCATCGCGATAAGACCAATGCGCCGCCACCCCGGATTCGGCTACATCATGCATCTGCCGGGTCCGAATTTGCACTTCGACCCGTTTGCCATCGCGGCCCGACACGGTGGTGTGGATCGAGCGATAGCCGTTCGATTTCGGCTGGCTGATATAGTCCTTGAATCGCCCCGGCACCGAACGCCAACGCTGATGGATCGCCCCCAAAATACGGTAGCAATCATCCTCAGTCTCGGTGATCACACGGAACCCATAGATGTCAGAAAGCCGCGAGAAGGCGAGCTCTTTCTCCTGCATCTTCCGCCAGATCGAAAATGGCTTTTTCGCCCGGCCAAACACCTCGCCGGTCACGCCGTGTTTCTCCATCACCGTCTCAATATCGTCGGTGATTTTCGGGATCACATCGCCCGATTCCTTCTGCAGCGTCAAAAATCGCCGAATGATCGAGTTGCGGGCCTCCGGGTTGAGCACGCGGAAGGCCAAGTCTTCCAACTCCTCGCGCATCCAGTGCATCCCCATCCGCCCGGCAAGTGGCGCGAAGATGTCCATGGTCTCGCGGGCCTTCTTGGCCTGTTTTTCCTGCGGCATATGCCGGATCGTCCGCATATTATGCAGACGGTCGGCGAGCTTCACCAAGATCACTCGCATGTCCTTGGACATGGCCATAAAGAGCTTGCGGAAATTCTCCGCCTGTTTGCTCTCGCGGTTCGACAGTTCCAGATTGGTCAGCTTGGTGACCCCGTCGACCAATTCGGCCACGTCTTTGCCAAAGAGATCGACAATCTCGGAATACGTGCCCTTGGTATCTTCGATCGTGTCATGCAGAAGCGCGGTGGCAATCGTGGCGTCATCCAACCGCTGCTCGGTCAGAATCGCAGCAACCGCCACGGGGTGCGTGAAATAGGGCTCACCGGAATGCCGCGTCTGCCCCTCATGCATGGCGCGCGCATAGTCATAGGCGCCCAGCAAGAGCGCCTCATTGCATTTCGGATTGTAATTCTTGACCAGGCTGAGCAGGTCAGAGGCGTCGATCATCGATCCTCCATCCGCGCCGGCGTCCCGATTACTTCTGACCCTGCGCTTCCATCAAAGCACGCAGCATTTGCTCTTCGGACATATCGTCCTGAGCTGGCTTGTCTTGCTCCACACCCTGCAAGAGCGCCATGGCGTCTTCTTCGGGCTCGTCCACCTCGATCTGGGTCTGATGGCTTTCGATCAGCCGCTCACGCAGATCATCGGCGCTCTGAGTTTCGTCGGCGATCTCGCGCAGGCTCACAACCGGGTTCTTGTCGTTGTCCCGGTCGATGGTCAGCGGGCTGCCCGCAGAAATCTCGCGGGCGCGATGCGAGGCGAGCATCACCAGTTCAAACCGGTTCGGAACCTTGTCAACGCAGTCTTCAACCGTCACGCGGGCCATTCAAGAAACTCCAGCATCCTGTTTCGGGAGGGTCAGAAGCCTGTCATGTATCGCCGATTGGTGGGAAAGGCAAGGCCCCGGCGGGCGGATCAACCACCGTGATGGCGTCGCGATCTGCCTGTGGCAGCGCGGCCAACATCTCTGCGATCGTCAGGCCGGTCACGGGGTGCACCCAGTCCGGCGCCACATCGGCCAGCGGGGCCAAGACAAAGACCCGCTCAGCCAAGCGTGGATGTGGCAGGATCAGCGTTTCTGGCGCAATCTCCGCCGCCCGATCAGATGGCAGATTCCGCCACCGGGCCTGCGTCTCCAAATCTGGCAAAACCTGATCACCAAATGCGATCAAATCCAGGTCCAATACCCGGGCCTCCCATCGGGTGCGCCGGGTCCGGCCAAAACTGCGTTCAACCCAGTGCAGATGCGTGAGCAGGTCCGCCGCCTCGCCTTGCCATGACAGCGTCAGGGCGGCGTTAATAAAGTCAGGTCCAGCACCCTCCGGAAAGGCAGGCGTTTGATAAAGTCGGCTGAAATGTGCCGTCGCATTTTCGAGATCGGCTAATTTTTTCATGGCCGCGCAAACCACCGAAAGCGGAGGATTTCTTGCAAGTGAAACGTTTGAACCCACGGCGACCAATGCGCGTGTGACGGTCTGATGACGCTTCGATGCTTGCGGTTGCCGATAGTTCACCTATTTTCCTTTGTATTGCCGGTCGTAGATTTTGTTCTCACTCCATTATCATTCCACGCGATTGGCGCCACAAATACTCACGGGACCACCCAATGTTTTACCGAGACGAACGGTTGGCGCTGTTCATCGATGGATCGAACCTCTACGCCGCCGCCAAAGCGCTGGCCTTCGACATCGACTACAAGCTCCTCCGCCAGGAATTCATGCAGCGCGGCAAGCTCCTGCGTGCGTTCTACTATACTGCCCTTCTGGAGAATGACGACTATTCGCCCATTCGCCCGTTGGTCGATTGGCTGCACTACAACGGCTTCACCATGGTCACCAAACCGGCCAAAGAATTCACCGACAGCCAGGGCCGCCGCAAAGTCAAAGGCAATATGGATATCGAGTTGGCCGTCGATGCGATGGAGATTGCGCCGCATGTCGATCACATCGTGATCTTCTCTGGCGATGGCGATTTCCGGCCGCTCGTGGCCGCTCTCCAACGTAAGGGCGTGCGCGTCTCGGTTGTGTCCACGATTCGCAGTCAGCCGCCGATGATCGCCGACGATCTACGCCGCCAGGCCGATAACTTCATCGAACTGGATGAGTTGAAAGACGTTATTGGCCGACCGCCCCGCGAACCGCGGGAGATGGATGAGCATGAAATCGAAACGGTTGAGACCTGATCAGATACAAACCCCGCCAACTTGGCGGGGTTTTTCGTTAATAGAGATCCTAGATCGGTCCGTCATACTCGCCCCGCGCCGGGTAGTTCTTGTCGATGGCAAAATCGACCGCCCCCAACAGCTCCCGGAAATGTGGGCGCACAAACGGCATGGTCTGCACCGACATGTAATAGAGCGTTTGATCGGGGTTAATCAGAAACAGACCTGGTTCGGCAAAGAGCGGTGGCTCTTCGATCCCAATTGACGTTTTCCCGCGCGAGGTCGAGATATAGAGGCCCCATTCACGCGCTTTTGTAAGGGTCAGATCATAACCAAAGCGCAGTTTCTCAGCGCCGATCTTATCAGCCATAGCTTGTGTCCGCTCTTGGCCATCCGACGAGATCGCAACCGAAGCCACACCCCGCTCGGCGAAGTCACCGGCAAGTTTCTCGAACTCTGTCAGATAGGTCGCACAAAGCGGGCAATGCAGTCCACGGTAGAAACAGATGACCACGCCGCGCGGGCTGTCCTCAGCGCTCAAATCGAACTGACCGCCTCCCAAAAGCGGCACAGTGAGGTCAGGGGTCTTCTGGCGGGGCATCAACATCAGCGGGTCTCCGGAATTCTATTTGGCTGGATCGTCGATCTTACATGCGTTGAAACACACTGATTTGAAAGGATTGTTGATTGCCTTTGGGGGTCACATGCACGTGAGGGCGGCTCTCGACCAAGCGAAACTGGCCCGGCGCAAACGCCTCCAGCGTCGCGGCCAACGTCTCGGGCGCATAGCGTTGAACCGGCAGGTTCGAGCAGGTCTCGGGCCCATCCAAGGCAAAACTTGAGATTATGGCGTAGCCGCCGGGTTTCAAAGCCGCCCTCATCGCGGCGACATAAGCGGCGCGGTCTTCCCTTGTGGTGAGGAAATGAAATACGGCCCGGTCATGCCACAACGTTACCTGTCGGTCTGGGTGCCAGGTTGTAATGTCTGCCGCGATCCAACGGACCGACGCGGCGCGTGCGCCCAACCGATCCCGGCTGATCGCAAGGGCTGCATCGGATAGGTCCAAGACAGTCACATCGCCATATCCATCCGCCAACAGCGCATCGACGAGACGCGATGCGCCGCCGCCAACATCCAAAATGGCGTCCGCTGGCATCAGATAGGCATGAATCATCTGTAGCGACAAATCTGGCGTCGCCTCAAACCAGGTCAGCGCGTCTTCGTCCCGCGCGGCATAGACCGCATCCCAATGCGCCTTATCCGATGCCATGATGTTCTCCCCACCTCCATCCTGCGCCGCAAATCGCGTTCCGGCAAGCGGCTGCGCCGATCCGCCTCTGGACGGCGACGGCGCTTGCCCCTACCTATCGCCTGATGTCGGAGGCTCAGATGACCAAACCGCCCCTTACGCTCTATCTCGCCGCCCCGCGCGGGTTCTGCGCCGGTGTCGACCGGGCGATCAAAATCGTCGAAATGGCGCTCGGAAAATGGGGTGCGCCGGTCTATGTGCGCCACGAGATCGTGCATAACAAATTCGTCGTCGACGACCTTCGCGCCAAGGGAGCCGTGTTTGTCGAAGAGTTGGACGAATGCCCCGACGACCGCCCGGTGATCTTCTCGGCCCATGGCGTACCGAAAGCCGTCCCCGCAGAGGCCGCGCGCCGCGAGATGGTGTTTGTCGACGCGACCTGCCCGCTGGTCTCCAAAGTGCATATCGAGGCGGAACGCCATCACGCCAACGGGTTGCAAATGGTGATGATCGGCCATGAGGGCCACCCCGAAACCGTCGGCACCATGGGGCAACTGCCACCCGGCGAAGTGATCCTGGTGGAAACGGTCGCCGATGTCGCCGAGATTACCCCGCGTGATCCAGAGAAACTGGCTTTCATCACCCAGACCACACTCAGCGTGGATGACACGGCCGAGGTTGTCGCGGCCTTGCAGGGCCGCTTCCCCGCCATTATCGGGCCGCATAAGGAAGACATCTGCTACGCCACAACCAACCGGCAAGAGGCGGTCAAAGCGATGGCCCCGAGAGCCGACGCCATGCTGGTGGTCGGTGCGCCGAACTCCTCCAATTCCAAACGCCTGGTCGAGGTCGGTGCGCGGGCGGGTTGCGATTATGCGCAGCTTGTCCAGCGCGCGACGGATATCGACTGGCGGGCGCTCGACGGGATCACCTCGATCGGGATCACAGCCGGCGCGTCGGCCCCGGAACTTCTGGTCAACGAGGTGATCGACGCCTTCCGCGCGCGATATGACGTCTCGGTCGAGCAAGTCGAGACGGCTGTCGAAAATGTCGAGTTCAAGGTCCCAAGGGTCTTGCGCGAACCCGCCTAAATCGGCTCTCCTTCGCGGATACCTCTGCGGAAGGATGCGCGCACCATGATTTCTCTACAGTTTCTCGTCACCGCTTTCGTCGTCGTAATCGCCCCTGGCACCGGCGTGATCTACACGCTGGCCCTTGGCCTTGGCCAAGGTCGGCGCGCCGCGATTTCTGCGGCCTTTGGCTGCACGCTTGGGATCGTGCCGCATTTGCTCGCCGCCACGCTTGGCCTCGCCGCGCTCCTGCACACTTCGGCGCTGCTCTTCCAGGTGGTGAAGTTCGCCGGGGTCGCCTATCTGCTCTATCTCGCCTGGCAGGCCCTGAAATCCGATGGCGCGCTCGCGATCCGCGAAGAAGCAAAACCCGAAAATCTGTGGCGCATCGCCCGGCGCGGTGCCCTCATCAACATCTTGAACCCCAAGCTTTCGATCTTCTTCCTGGCACTCTTGCCGCCGTTTCTCTCCGGCAATCCCGCCAGCGCGACAGCGGAAATGGCGCTGCTCGGGGCGATCTTCATGGCACTCACCTTCGCCGTCTTCCTGCTCTATGGCGTCTTCGCGGCGGCGGCGCGCAGTTGGATCTTGGGCAGCGCCCGGGTCATGCGCTGGCTCAACCGCAGCTTCGCCGGCATTTTTGCACTTTTGGCGGGTCGCTTGGCGTTTGAGCGGGCTTGAACCAGGCCCTAGGCTGAACGGTTTTCTGACAAACGGCCCTTGCCGAGCGCAACCGGCTTGGGCAGAACCCTGGCCATGATGCGTATTCCTCCCTCCGCCCTGATCCTCGGGCTTGCCGGGCTGATCCCCTTTCTCTGGGGCGCGGCCACTTTGGCGAGCCCCGCGCTCCAGGGGTGGTCGGTGCGCAGCCTCGGCCCCGCCCTGACCGGCCCTTTTGTGCTGCAAAGCTATGGGATCGTTATCCTTTGCTTCATGTCTGGCACGCTTTGGGGCTTTGCCACACGTGCGGCGGGAGCTGTCGCAGCCAGCGGCTATGCGCTCTCTACCCTGCCCGCGCTTTGGGCGTTCTTCATGGCTGGCGGCAATCCAAACACGGCCGCGGTCGCACTGTTGGCCGGGTTCATCGCGCTGCTGCCGCTCGACTACATGTTTTGGCGACAAAGGCTGGCGCCGCAATGGTGGATGCGTTTGCGTCTGATCCTGACCGCTGTTGTCGTGGTTTGTCTCGGGATCGGGGTCATCACATGAGCGATCAGGGGACGATTGACGCCTATGATGCGCGGGCTGCGAGCTATGCCGCCTTGGACATCAACGAGGCGCAGACCGAGAGCCTCCGGGCATTCCTTGCAAGCCTGCCTGCGGGTGGGACGATCCTCGATCTTGGATGCGGCCCCGGTTTGCAAGCCAAAGCCATGCAAGATGCGGGCTTCGCGGTGACCGGTTTGGATGCCACCCCCGCCTTTGTCACCGCGGCGCGATCCGTTGGCATCGACGCCCGTCACGGCACCTTCGACGATGTGACTGAAACAGAGGCGTATGACGGGATCTGGGCAAGCTTCAGCTTGCTTCATGCGCCGCGCGCCGATTTCCCGCGCCATCTCACCGCGCTGGCGAAAGCGCTCCGGCCCGGTGGCTATCTTTATTTGGGTATGAAACTCGGCGCGGGCGAAGGGCGCGATGCTTTGGGCCGATTCTACAGCTATTATTCCGAGGCCGAGTTGCGCACAGCCTTGGAGGGCCTCGGCTTGACCGTATCGGATGTCACAACCGGGACTGGCGCGGGCCTTGCGGGCACGACAGACCCCTTCATCTTGATCACCGCCCATGGCTGAGCTTTTCGCTTATACCGACGGCGCTTGTTCGGGCAATCCTGGCCCCGGAGGTTGGGGCGCTTTGCTCATCGCGAGGGACGGTGAACGCGTCGTCAAAACCCGTGAACTAAAGGGCGGCGAGTCCGACACCACCAACAACCGCATGGAACTTCTCGCCGCGATCCACGCGCTGGAAGCATTGGAGCGCCCGTCCTTGCTGACTGTCGTCACCGACAGCGCCTATGTCAAAGGTGGCATCACCGCCTGGCTGCATAATTGGAAGCGCAACAACTGGCGCACCGCTACGAAAAAGCCGGTGAAAAACGAAGATCTCTGGCGCCGCCTCGACGCGGCCAATGCGCGCCATCAGGTCACTTGGGAATGGGTCAAGGGCCATGCGGGCCACCCCGAGAACGAACGCGCAGACGAATTGGCGCGCGCCGGCATGGCGCCATTCAAACCCAAATGATCGCGACGCTCGATTATATGTCCGTGGCGATCTTTGCGCTGACCGGTGCACTCGTGGCCTCGCGCGCACAACTCGATATCATTGGGTTCTTCTTTGTCGCCTGCCTCACTGCAGTCGGCGGCGGTACAATCCGCGATCTGTTGCTCAACCGCGATCCGGTCTTTTGGCTCGCCGATCCGACTTATCTCGGCATCGCCTGCATCGCCGCGCTGATCGTGTTCTTCACCGCTCATCTGTTCGAAAGCCGCTATAGGCTGATCCTCTGGCTCGATGCCGCCGCCCTCGCCGTTGCGGTCGCCGCAGGTGTCAGCGTCGCCATCGCGATGGATCAATCTGCCCCAATTGTTCTCGTGATGGGCGTGGCCACGGGCACGCTTGGCGGGCTCATGCGCGATGTGGTCTGTAACGAGTTACCTTTGGTTCTGAAACAGGGGGAGCTTTATGTCACGGCCGCCTTCGCGGGGGCAGGTGCGGCGCTGATCACACCTCTGGCAACGCCCCATTCACTCGCCCCAATCATCGCCTGCATCGCCACTTGTTTCGCCCTGCGCGCCGGCTCACTGGCCTTCGGATGGCGCTTGCCGGTCTACAAACCGCGCCCGCCGAAATCGTAAGATCGCTCAAGAGCCCGCCTGCGGACCACACCGCCCGACAAATCGCTGCCCGAACCAAAGACAGTGCGCCGAAGGCGCTCAATCTGGCAACAGGCGCAGGGCTTACTTCCGCCGATTTCGCCGCCGATTCGCCCATTCAGTCGGGATCAAGATCAGCGCCGCAGCCGAGCCGATGATGGCGTCCACCCCGGGCCGCCCGAAGCTCAGCCCGAAAAGCGAGCGCAGGAAAAACAACATCAGCACGGCACCGAACGCGATCAGGACCGACGGGATCAGCCCATTATGCGTCCAGCCCCATTTTTCGAACAGATAAGCCACGATCCCTGCGATCATCAGCGAGCCGAAAAACGAAAACAGAATCATCTGATCTCTCCCAAAACCACCCCCGGCGATACCGAGGTGCCACGCAGAAACGCTGCGGCGTCTTGCCGAGCTCGACCCTCAGCCTGAAGCTCCAATATCTCGACCGCGCCATTGCCGCAGGCCACCCGCAACCCCTCCAACACCTCACCTGGGCCACCATCACCCGTCGCCACCCGGCTCCGCAAGAGTTTGATCCGCCGCCCGTCCAGCATCGTCCACGCGCCCGGAAAGGGTGACAGCCCTCGGATCAACCGATCCACCTCGACGGCCGGTTGGCCCCAATCAATACGCGCCTCGGCTTTGTCGATCTTCGCGGCATAGGTCACGCCGTCTTCGGGCTGCACCTCTGGCGTCAGCGCATCCAAACCAGCCAGCGCATCGACAATCGCCTCGGCCCCCAGAGCACTCAACCGATCATGCAATGCGCCCGTGGTCTCTTCCGCCTCAATCGGCACAGCCCGGCGCAACAAAACCGGCCCGGTATCAAGGCCCGCCTCCATCTGCATGATGCAAACCCCGGTTTCCGCATCACCCGCCATAATCGCCCGGTGGATCGGTGCCGCCCCGCGCCAGCGCGGCAAAAGGCTGGCGTGGATGTTCAGGCATCCGCGCGTCGGCGTGTCCAACACCGCCTGCGGCAGGATCAGCCCATAGGCCACAACAACGGCGACCTCAGCACCCAAAGCCGCAAACTCCGCCTGCGCTTCTGCCGATTTCAGCGAGACCGGATGCCGAACAGGCAGCCCAAGCGCCTCCGCCCGCGCCTGGACCGGCGAAGGTCGGTCTTTCTTGCCCCGCCCCGCCGGGCGCGGCGGCTGGCAATAGACCGCGACGATCTCGTGGCCCGCCGTCACCAAAGCGTCCAACACCGGCACCGAAAAATCCGGCGTTCCCATGAACACGATCTTCACGCGCGCTTCCTCGCCTTTTTCAACAGCATATCCCGCTTCACCCGGCTCAGCCGGTCAAAATACATCCGGCCATTCAGATGGTCGATCTGATGTTGAACGCTGGTCGCCCAGAGGCCCACCAAATCTTTGCGCACCCGGATACCCGCGCCGTCTATATAGCTGACCGTCACCGCCCGGGGCCGTTTGATCTCGGCATGCACACCAGGCAGGTTGGGGCTGGCCTCCACATGGGGCCGCAACTCCACACTGGCGTGCAAAATCTCCGGGTTGGCCATGCGGATCGCCTTGCCCCGCTCATCAGACGCATCAACAACCGCTAGGCGCAACATCACGCCGATCTGCGGCGCGGCCAAGCCAACGCCCGGCATCGCGTCCATGGTCTCAACCATATCATCCCAAATCGCACGGACCTCGTCCGTCACGGCCTCAACCGGGTCGCACACGGTCTGCAACCGCTTGTCCGGCCACATCACGAAGGGCTTAGCTGGCATAGTCTGCCTCCAATGCCCGACGCGCCTCGGAAGACACCCGATCAAACGTCACGATGCCATCCAGATGATCATATTCATGCTGCGCACAAATGGCCGCGAACCCGTCCAGGCGCTCTTCGCGTACCGCGCCGGTTTCGTCTGTCCAGCGCAGGATAATCCACTCCGCCCGGGTCACATCGGCGGTCACACCGGGGATCGACAAACACCCCTCCGGCCCCGTCACAACCGTCTCAGACCGCGCCACGATCTCGGGGTTGATACAGACCTGCGGATCTCGATCCCCATCTTTCCAACCCACATCCATAACGAAGAGTCGCTGCAAAACACCGATCTGCGGCGCCGCCAAGCCACGCCCCGGCGCTGCATACATCGTCTCGAGCATATCGGTCGCCAAAATCGAAACATCACCGGAAACCGGCGCACAGACCTTGCTGAGGCGCGGATCGGGCCAGAGCAGGATGGGCCGAAGGCTCACGCCTTCTCCCGCGCCAACTCGCGCTTCAGCTTGACCATTTTCCGGGTAATCATCTGCCGCTTCAGCGGGCGCAAATAGTCGATGAAGAGCTTACCATCCAAATGGTCGATCTCATGCTGCACGCAGGTCGCCCAGAGCCCGTCAAAGGTCTCGCGTTGCGCCGCCCCGTCGCGGTCCACCCATTCGACAGTTACCTCTGCCGGGCGCTCCACATCGGCATAAATCTCGGGGATCGAAAGGCAGCCCTCTTCATAGACGTTCCGCTCATCCGAGCACGCCACCACAACCGGGTTGAACATCGCCAGCGGCCGGGGCTCCGCGCCTTCTTCCTTGATGCAATCAAGTACGATCAACCGACGTCCAATACCCACTTGTGGCGCCGCCAACCCAATCCCGGGCGCAGCATACATGGTTTCCAACATGTCATCGGCCAGCGCCCGCAGCTCATCGGAGATATCGGGCACCGCGTCGGCCACCTTCTTCAGGCGCGGGTCGGGATGGATCAAAATAGGACGTTTCATGGACAGGGAGATAGGCGATCAGGAGCGCCGGGGCAACGGGCGAGCGACACCCGCCGCCGCCTTCGCGCGCCTCCCGGGCATATTTCTGAATCGAAGGCGTGAATGTAACCTTGACGTTACTTATTGCGCGCCTTATGTAACCCAAAGGTTACTTATCGCTCATGTGAAAGGAGCACCTCCATGTCCAGCAATCCCGTTGCCCGCCTGCGCCTCATCGGCAGCGCCACGATGGTTCTTCTCGTCCTCGCCGCAGTGGGCGCGTCGATCGCCTCGATCGGACCCTCGGGTCTGACCTGGGCCTGGGTGATCGGCGGTACAGCGATCGCCTATGCCGTGCTCTCGGCCATCATGCATCTGCGCCACCCGGAAGCGGCAGAGGCGGCTTGGGACGAGCAGAATACGACAGCTCATCGCGATGCTCTGATCTTCGGCTTCTGGGCCGCGCTGGTCACCTTCCTGATCTTCCTCGCCCTGGTTCTGACCGACCGAATGGATGCCCGCATGGCGTTCTTCTGGCTTGGGCCGGTCCTGGGCGCGGCACCCTCGGCACATTACCTAGGCTCGATCCTTCGGGGTCGCGCCGAATGAGCGCCAAACTGATCGTGCATCTGAAAGCCCACCGGACCGAGGCTGGCCTGACCCAGGCGGACCTGGCCGAGGCGGTGGGCGTCTCGCGCAAGACCATCAACACGATCGAAAACGGCGTCTTTACCCCCTCCACCTATCTCGCCCTTTGTCTGGCCGATGAATTGGAGGTCAGCGTGCATGACCTCTTTGCTCTGCCGGAGGACGACTAGCCCTTGCACCCCGGCACCGCATCGCTAGCTTAGCGCGCGGATATCGGAGGGACAGACATGTCATTTGACGAGATTATCGATCGCCGTGGTTCTCATTGCGTGAAATGGGACATGATGGAACAGCTTTATGGCGTTGACCCGGAAACAGGCATCGCCATGTGGGTCGCCGATATGGATTTCCGCCCACCGACCTGCGTCCAAGATGCCGTGCAGGCGATGGTCGATCACGGGGTCTATGGCTATTTCGGCGATGACAGCAAATACCGGGCCGCCATCTGCTGGTGGATGGAAAACCGCCACGGCTGGAAGATCGAGCCGGATTGGATTTTCACCACCCATGGGCTGGTCAACGGCACCGCCATGTGCCTCGACGCCTATACGCAGCCGGGCGATGGCATCGTCTTGATGACCCCGGTTTATCATGCTTTCGCCAAGGTGATCCGCGCGGCGGGTCGGGAGCTTGTCGAATGCGAAATGATCAATGCTGATGGCCGCTATGAATTGAACATCGACGCGTGGGATGCGCAGATGACCGGCAATGAGCGGATGCTGATCCTCTGCTCGCCGCATAACCCTGGCGGGCGCGTCTGGACCCGCGCCGAGCTACAGGCGCTGGCCGCCTTTGCGAAGCGCCACGAGTTGCTGATCGTCTCCGACGAAATCCACCACGACCTGGTCATGCCTGGCCACAAACACATCCCGATGGCGCAGATCGAAGGCATCACCGACCGGCTGATCATGATGACGGCGGTCACCAAGACCTTCAACATCGCGGGTTCCCACGTGGGCAATGTGATCATCGAAGACCCTGACCTGCGGGCGCAGTTCAGCGCTCGGATGATGGCCATGGGTATGTCGCCGAACTCCTTCGGGCTCTTCATGGCGACGGCGGCCTACTCTCCCGCGGGGGCCGAATGGGTGGATCAACTGATCCCCTATTTGGCCGAAAACGCCCGTATCTTCGACGAAGGCATCAATGCGATTCCGGGCCTGCATTCGATGGCATTGGAAAGCACCTATCTGGCCTGGGTCGATTTCGCCAGCACCGGGATGGAGATGGCGGAGTTCACCCGCCGCACCGCTAAGGATGCCGGGATTGCGGTCAACCATGGACCAACCTTTGGCAAAGGCGGCGAAGACTTCCTCCGCTTCAATATTGCCGCGCCTCGGTCGGTGATCGAGGATGCGGTACGGCGCATGCAGGCTGCTTTCGGGGACTTGCAGTAGACGCCGCAGCGCATCCGTTTACCGAGCTTGCCCAACGCGACGAGTGGCGTTTGTTATCCGCGTTACCCGTCGCGCCCCGGTTCGTTCGGATTGCTGGCGAACAATGCAATCTTGTTGCCTTGAGGGTCGCGAAGGTAGCCAACATAAAAGCGCGGTCCATAGGAGTCGCGGAAACCCGGTTGGCCCTCGTCGGAGCCGCCTGCGGCAAGGGCGGCGGCGTGTAGGTCACGGACCTGCTGCTGACTGCGTGCCTCAAACGCGATCATCACACCGTTTCCGGCCGACGCCGGGTGTCCATCGAAGGGCGTCTTGATGTAGAGGTCCGGCAGAGCGACCGACTGACTCGGTTGCGTGCGGAGCGTGCAGCTTAGGCCATCAGCCCGCTCCTCCAACTCGTAATCAAGCGCTGGCAGGAACGCCGCGTAAAACCGTTTCGCCCGTGCGATGTCATCTGCGCCGATGGTGACGTAAGCAATCATGCGACGCGGTCCTTTCAACAAGTCTGGTCATAGCAGCGAGATAGCCGCCGCGCCATGTTAGGCCAGCATACAACCCTGCTCAACAGACGCCCCTTTGTTGAACGCGCCTCCAAAGCCGAGACTGGTGCAATTGGAGCGAACGCTCATCTTGCTCTGCATAGCTCCAGGCTCAAGATTGGCTGCCAGCGCACCCGCAACCGCGCTGGCGATCATCATGCCGCGCCGCAGCACTTGCGCCCACCCGCGCAATATCCTACGCCTCAGATCACGCTAAACGACACATCCTTGCGCCAAAGGGAATCGCCTCATGAGCTTCCGCCTGCAACCCCACCCCGTCGCCCGCCCCAATCGATGCCAATTGTTCGGCCCGGGCTCCAACACCAAGCTGTTTGAAAAGATGGCGGCAAGCGCGGCAGATGTGATCAATCTCGATCTGGAGGACAGCGTCGCGCCGGATGATAAGGCACAGGCCCGCGCCAATGTGATCCAAGCGATTGGCGAGGTGGATTGGGGCAACAAGACGCTGAGCGTGCGGATCAATGGGCTCGACACGCCCTATTGGTATCGCGACGTGGTCGATCTTCTGGAACAGGCCGATGAACGGCTAGATCAGATCATGATCCCCAAGGTTGGCTGCGCAGCGGATATCTATGCGGTCGACGCGCTGGTCACGGCGATTGAAGCCGCGAAGGGACGCCGCAAGCCGATCAGCTTTGAGGTGATCATCGAAAGCGCCGCTGGCATCGCTCATGTGGAAGAAATCGCCGCCGCCTCGCCCCGCCTCCAAGCCATGTCGCTCGGCGCGGCAGATTTCGCAGCCTCGATGGGGATGCAGACCACTGGCATCGGCGGCACCCAAGAAAACTACTACGTGCTGCATGGCGAGACGCGCCATTATTCAGACCCCTGGCATTGGGCGCAGACCGCGATTGTCGCCGCCTGCCGCACCCATGGCGTGCTGCCGGTCGATGGGCCGTTCGGCGATTTTTCCGACGATGACGGCTACCGCGCCCAGGCCCGGCGCTCCGCAACGCTTGGGATGGTTGGCAAATGGGCGATCCACCCCAAGCAGATTGCGCTCGCCAATGAGGTCTTCACCCCGTCCGACGAAGCGGTTGCCGAGGCCCGCGAGATCTTGGCCGCCATGGAAGAGGCCAAGAAATCGGGGGCTGGGGCCACGGTCTACAAAGGTCGGCTGGTCGATATCGCCTCGATCAAACAGGCCGAGGTGATCGTAAAACAATCCGAGATGATTGCCGGCTGACCAGCCTCACCCGGCGATTGGGATCAGAAGCCGCGTCCGCAAATCTTCGGGGGCGGTGAACTCCGGATCATTGAGATACATCTCCGCCGAGGGGCCGTCGGCCGGAACAAACCCCGCAGCGCCCATCCCTGTCTGACGAAACCACATCCAGGATTCAGGCAGACCCGCATAAGGCCCGGCATGGAGCAGTTCCGCATATCGCCCAGCGGGCAGGACAACGCGGTCAAACCCGTCGGGCAGCGGTGCCTCCGCCGGGAAAACGCAGGCCGCGTGGGAGCGGAGCGCAGGTTCTGCAACCGCCCCAGGACTGTTGTGATAGATCGCCGCCCAGGCGCCGGAGCGATCCCAAAGGGCCTCAGCGGTCAACTGATCCGCAAGGCGTTGAAACGCCTGCCCAATCCCGGCATGGCTTCCGGCATGTGGCACGCCGATTAGGGACAGCTCAGCGGCCTCGGTCACAATCTCAATCTCGGGCATAGATCGGTCTCCTATTTCAGCGGCACACAAACATCGGTCAGAAGCTCGTCCGGCGCTGTGTCTTGCGGGTTGTTCAGATAGACTTCGATCGGCGGGTGATCCCCAAGCTCTTCGCCGGAGTTTGGCACCCAGACGCCATACATATGCTTATACGCCGCCGCGAGGCCGGAATACGGCCCTTTGTAATGCATCACCGCGTAGCGCCCCTGAGGCAGACGCACATCCTCAAGCGGGGCATCTATGGTCATTGCGTCGTCAACCACGACACCAGCCAAACTTCGGAGATCCGGAGCCGCGGTCGCCTCGGGGTCGTCATAATACACACCGACCATACCGGTGATATGCGGCCAAAGGCTGCGAGAGGTCGCAAGCGCGGCCACACTCTCGAAGGCCTTCCCAATTTCGGCATAGGGTCCCTGGTGCGACACAGCGGCCAAACGGCGGGTCGGTTGGTTCATGATTTCAATGGGGTACACAGGATAGTCTCCTTGTCCAGCGTTCTGAAGAGGTGGCAACATCTCGCCACGGGTTCTGAACGCTCCAGGGGTCATGCCATGGGCCGCCTGAAAGGCCCGGCTGAAGCTGGGAAGACTGGGATACCCGACATCGGCAGCCACCTGTTTCAGCGGTCGGTCGCTCTGCACCAACCAGACAGCCGCCCGATGCAACCGCACCCGGCGCACGGCTTGGGCGCAGGTTTCGCCCGTCATTGCCCGAAACACCCGGTGCCAATGGAACCGACTCATCGCCGCCACATCGGCGAGCGTGTCGAGTGACAAATCGCCCGCAGGGTGCTCATAGATATAGGCCAGTACCCTCAGCAGCCGATCTTCATAGCTTGCCATGTTGTGACAGCCTCCTGTTGCGTTCCGAGCCCTTATGCGTCGACCCCGGTTCGCAAATCTTGCGGTATTGCGGCGGCGATGGCGATGCCCGCTTGGCAAGCGGCGCCAAAGACAGGCAGGAACCGGGTCTCACACAGCAGAGAGGAGCAGATTATGACGCTGAGAGATCGCAAAATCACCTGTATTGGCACAATTGAGCAGGAGGCAAGTGGCGCGGAATTGCGCGTCGCGGAAGCCTATCGCGCGGGTTTGCGCGGCCTCGGTGCATTCAGCCACGCTGTCATTCTGTGGTGGGCACATGAAACCAAGGCGGCCGCGCGACAGACATTGGTGTTGCCACGGCCCTACACCGGCAGCAGCGGGAACGTCGGTGTCTTCGCCACACGCTCCGAAGCTCGGATCAACCCGATCGGGCTCTCAGTGATCGAAATCGCGGGTTTGGATGAGACGGCAGGCATCCTTCGCACCCATTGGATCGACACATTGCCGGGCACGCCCCTTGTCGATATCAAACCCTATTTCCCGGCTTCGGATCGGGTGGAGATGGCCGCAATGCCAGACTGGGCAGCGGGGTGGCCGCAGAGCCTGGAGGCATCGGCCGATTTCGACTGGGAGGCCGCCTTCAAATAGACCACGGCATTGCATACCCAAGCAGCCAGCGTCATATAACTGCCAGCAAAAGCGTAGGACGATCCACATGAACTACCTCGATTTTGAAAAACCCCTCGCCGAGATCGAAGGCAAGGCAGAAGAGTTGCGCGCCCTGGCGCGCCAGAACGAGGAGATGGATGTCGAGGAAGAGGCCAAAGCGCTCGACAAAAAGGCCGCCGATATGCTGGTGGAGCTTTATCGCGACTTGACGCCGTGGCGGAAATGCCAAGTGGCGCGCCACCCTGACCGGCCCCATTGCCGCGACTATATCGACGCGCTTTTCACCGAATACACCCCGCTGGCAGGTGATCGGAATTTCGCTGATGATCATGCGGTGATGGGCGGGCTGGCGCGGTTCAACGACACACCCGTCGTGGTGATTGGCCATGAGAAGGGCCATGACACCAAGACCCGGATCGAGCGGAATTTCGGCATGGCGCGGCCCGAGGGCTATCGCAAAGCCGTGCGCCTGATGGAGATGGCGGATCGGTTTGGCCTGCCGGTCGTGACGCTGGTCGACACGCCCGGCGCCTATCCGGGCAAAGGCGCCGAAGAGCGCGGGCAATCGGAGGCCATCGCGCGGAGCACTGAGAAATGCCTGCAAATCAAGGTGCCGCTGATCTCCGTCATCATTGGCGAGGGCGGCTCTGGCGGGGCTGTGGCCTTTGCGACCGCCGATAAGCTGGCCATGTTGGAACACTCGATCTATTCGGTGATCTCACCCGAAGGTTGCGCCTCAATCCTTTGGAAAGATGCCGAGAAGATGCGCGAAGCCGCCGAAGCGCTGCGGCTCACCGCGCAAGACCTCCAGCGCCTTGGCGTCGCCGATCACATCATCCGAGAACCTGCCGGCGGCGCACAGCGTGACCGGGACGCGACGATCACCGCTGTCGGCAAAGCGATCGAAAGCCTTTTAGCCGAGATGGACGGGCAGAACGGCAAAGCGCTCGTGAAAGCGCGCCGGAAGAAATACCTGGATATGGGCTCGAAAGGTCTGGCCGCGTGATCACGCGCCGGGCCGTCCTCGGCGGTCTTATCACGAGTTGCCTCGCCTCGATGGGGCAGGCGGGGTTGGAGCGCAATGCGATGACACCCGTTTCAGAGCTAGATTGGACTTATCTGGCCGACACTGTGATGGGCGGCGTCTCAGAAGGCCAAGCCCAGATCGAAGATGGGGCCATCCGCCTGATCGGCACCGTCTCAACAGCCAATCGCGGCGGCTTTATTCAGGTCCGGACAACGCTGACGGATGGCCTACCGCCCGATACCGCAGCGCTACGTCTTCAAGTTCGCGGCAATGGGGCGCGGTATTTCCTCCATCTGCGCACGACCCGCACGCGCCTGCCCTGGCAGTTTTATCAAGCCGGGTTCGAGGCCGGGCCCGATTGGTCAGATATCAGCCTGCCGCTTTCCGCGTTCACACCGCAAGGTCAGTTGCTGTCGAGAGACCTGAGACCAGAGGAGGTCCGCTCCATCGGGTTGGCGGCCTATGGGCAAGATTATGTCGCCGATGTCTCGCTGCGCGCTCTTGGCATCGGCTGAGTGCGCCGTCACCACATCCGCGTCTTGGCATATTCCGCATAGCCGCTGTCATAGTTCTCGGCATCGAAATCCGCCTGCATTTCTTTGACGAACTGGCCCGCGCTTGGAATCCCCGCGCTGTCATCACCGCGTGTCCAAAGGCCGGACCGCATGATCGCCTTGGCGCATTGGAAATAGATCTCCTCAGGCGTCACCACGATCACGGTTTTGGGCTGCTTTCTGCGTTGCTCAAATTGCCCTGTGACGGCTGTATCCGCAGTCAGCACGGCGCGCCCGTTCACCCGCACCACATTGTTGGACCCCGGCACCATGAACATCAGGCTCACCCGCCCGTCGCGAACGATGTTGCGTAAGCTGTCGATCCGATTGTTCCCGCGCCAATCCGGTAGGAGCAACGTCTTGTCATCCGCAATCCGCACCACGGGGCCATCATCACCCCGCGGACTGCCATCGGTGCCTTCGGGTCCAACCGTGGTCAGGACGCAGAACCGCGAGGCCTCGATCCACTGCCGATAGAGCGGCGTCACACGCTTCGCGACTTTGGTCAGAGAGGCGGGCACCGGCGCGTCATAGATCGCTTCCAGGGCGGCGATGTCATCAATCGTGTCCATCAGTCTCTCCGAAATCCGACCTCGTCCAGCAGCGCATTGCTGGCCGTTTCCACTTCTGTCTCCAGCCGCGCCATGAATGCCTCTTTGCTCAAACCCGGCTCGATCCGGGGCAGAAACTCCACCACAGCCACACCCGGTTTGCGGGTGATCCCATGTTTCGGCCAGAAGGCACCGACATTCGCCGCCACCGGCACGCAGGGCTGTTCCATTTGCTCATAAAGCGCACCGGTGCCGATCTTGTAAGGTCTGTAGTCCCCTGGCGCGACGCGGGTCCCCTGCGGGTAGATGATGAGTTGGCCGCCCTCTTGCTGGCCACTCCGCACGTCTTCCAACATCTTCTTGATCGCCGCACCGCGCTTGCCCCGGTTCACCGGAACGCAACCGATGCGGAGCGCGTATTGGCCCAAGATCGGTGCGAACATCAAAATCCGCTTCATGATGAATTTGCCGCGCGGCACTGCGTTGTAAATCATCATGATGTCGAGAAACGACTGGTGTTTCGCCGCGATCATTACCTCATCGGTGGGGATCTCGCCCCGTACCTCAACTTTGAGGCCAACCATCCAACCCAATGTCCAGAACACCCACCGGCAATAGGCGTGACAGGCGGCGTGGGCACCTGCGGGGCTAAAAAGCGCCCAGGGCAAGTAGACGACCGCCAGAACTGGCATGGCCAAATACATCTGCCCGATAAAGATCAAAGATCGGAGCCATTGGATCATCTGAGCCCCCTTAAAGTCCGAAACGCGGCAATCCGAGTCGCCCAGAACGCCGTCACCGCCGCCAGGATCGGCACGGTGAGTGGCCAGAGCCAGTGCACACCGGCAAAACCAAGACCCGTAAGGAACGCTTCATCATCGCCAGCGCGCGGCAGGAGCGCCACCGCAACCATGCCCGCACCTGTCCCCACTGCCGCCCCCATCAAAGCACGCAAGGTGAAGCGCCGCACGAAGGCCCGCGCGATGTAATTGTCCTTCGCCCCGACCAGGCGCATGACGGTGATCACACTCTGGTTCGCAGCCAGAGCCGAACCCGCCGCCAGGGTGATCAACGCGGCCGTCGAGGCCAGGATCAGACCCATCGCCACCCAGCCCAACATCCGCAGCCGGTTCGCCGCCTCGACCAGCGGACGACGCCATCTTGTATGATCATCCAAAACCGCGCCTGGCGCTTCAGCCGCCAAACGTTGACGCAAACCCTCCGCGTCATAGCCCGCTTCGGTCTCGATCACTTCAACCAAGCGCGGGATCGGCAGATCGGCCACCGGCAGATCAGGCCCAAACCAAGGCTCCAAAAGCGCGCGTTGTTCCTCATCGGTCAGGGCCCGCGCGCTATCCACGCCCGGCGTTTGTTCTAGAACTGTCAAAACGGCCCAGGTCTGCGCTTCCAATTCCGCGACCGGGGCGGAAATTCGGATTGTGGAACTGCGCGCCAGCGCGTCTGACCATCGATCCGCCAAGCGGCCCGCCGCGAGAGACAGCGCCATCGCGAAGACTGCCAAGAATGCCATCGCGCCTGCGGTAAACAGGGTCAACCGGGCAGAGTACCCCGAAGGCGGCACAACACGGTCCGCTTGGCTATCGCCCTGCAGCAGAGCCAGCACACGGTTCATAAATCCGCCCCCGCCAATTGCAGACGCCCATCGCCGATCCGCAGAACACGCGCGGAGACCTGCGCTTTGGCCGCCCGGATCAGCGATAGATCATGCGTCGCGATCAGCACGGTTTTGCCCATCTTGTTAAGTCGACCAAAAGCGTCAGCAGTCGCAGCGACATCTCCCAATCCACATTGCCTGTGGGCTCGTCGGCCAAAATCACATCCGGATCCATGATCACGGCGCGGGCCAGCGCCGCGCGTTGCCGTTCCCCGCCCGAGAGCTCCGGCGGCAACGCATCGGCGCGCGCGCGCAGCCCGACCCAACCGATCAGCTCTTCCAGATTGGCCGCTTCTTCGCCGGTCTGCCGGTTCGAGACGGTCAGCGGCAGGGCGATATTCTCCGACACCGGCAAATGGTCGAGAAACTGGCAATCCTGATGCACCACGCCAATCCGCTGCCGCGCCAAGGCGATCTCATCGCGGGCCATGGTCTTGGCCTCTTGCTCAAACAGCTTCACCGACCCGCCCGTGGGCAGCAACTCCGCATAGCACAGCTTGAGAAAGGTGGTCTTGCCCGCGCCTGATGGGCCGGTCAAGAAATGGAACGATCCCGGCGCCAGACGCAAGCTGATCTCAGACAGAAGAGGCTCGGCCCCATAGCCGTATGCCGCATCCTCCAATTCGATCACGATCCCTGCCCCCTGCAACCTCGCTCCCCCCTCATGCCTCAGGCGAGGCAAGGTTGCAATTGGCACAGATATACAATCACTTGGAAACAGTGCCGTAGATTGATAGATATTGTGATAGATAACGATAAGGGCAGTGGCGCGAAGGCGTGGCGGAAACGGGGTAGTGATGCGGCTGACATGTCCCAATTGCAGCGCTCGATACGAAGTCGATGACGAGATGATCCCCCCGGAAGGGCGGGATGTTCAATGCTCGAATTGCTCCACGACCTGGTTTCAGCCAGGCGCGCGGTCGGCAATCGAGGACGAGGTTGAGGCGAACGCCGAGGCCGAAACCGAGGTCCAAGCGGCTCAGTTCGACACCGAGGGTTCCGAGCCAACGCAAGAAGCCGACCCAACGGAGACTTCCGCCACAGAAACCGAAGGCGCAGACGATACCGATAGGGATGATGGACCCGCCGCGCGCCGCGATCTAGACCCGGCGGTCCGGAACTTGCTGCGCGAAGAGGCCGAGCGCGAGACGCGCTTGCGCCGGGAAGAGGCCGAAATCGTCGAGACCCAAGACGAAATGGCGCTGGACAGCGCGCCGCCGACGTCGACGCCACCGGAAGCCGACACACCGCCGCAGCGGCAATTGCCAGAAGCGGATGAGAATTTCGATGAAGAGATCCTGGATGAGCTGATCAGCGGGGGGCAGGCCGCCGGACCACGCCGCGATCTACTGCCTGATATCGAAGAGATCAATTCGACCCTGCGCGCGACCTCGGATCGGAACGCGAACGAGCAGGAAGCCAGCGACGTGGAGACCGTTGACGGCGCGCCGCGACGCCGCCGCGGGGCGCGGCTTGGCTTTGCCCTCGTCCTGTTCATCACCGCGGCCCTCGTGGCCATTTACTCCAATGCCGTTCAAATCGCCGAACGGGTCCCGCAGGCCAGCCCGGCGCTTCAAGCCTATGTCACGCAAGTGAACGCCGCCCGTCTGTGGCTCGATGACTTGGCGCAAGGTGTGTTGCAAGACGATGAATCCGCCAGCGGCGACACGCCGCCGAGCGAATAGCTACCTACGACCTCAGAACTGATCCAACAGCCGACGCAGGTATTCGAGCTCGATCTCGGGGCGCTCCTGCTCTGCGGAGCGACGACGGATCTCATCCAAAAGCTCGCGTGCCCGACGGAACGCCTCTTCGCGCTGCTCAAACCCTTCCTCCGACCCAAAGGCACCCGAGTTGCCCGCCTGACGGCCCAGTGGGTCTTGCAAGGGCCGATCCGGTTGCATAGTGCCATCGGCCTGCCCCTGCCCCGGCTCCTGCGCGCCTTCTTCTTGTGCCAAGGCGCGGCCCAATTCGCTCATCCCATCGCGAAGCGCTTCCATCGCCTCTGATTGACTGTCCAGCGCATCGGCCAAATCGCCGCGCCCCAGCGCATCGGCCGCCTCATCCATGGCCCGCTCGGCATCTTCCAGGGCGCGCTGTGCCGCCTCGCCGCCCTCAGTGCCCTCGCCGGGCAGGTTGAAGGCCTGTTCCTCCAACTGACGGCGCAAATCCTCTTGGCGCTCGGCCAGACTGCGGCCGTCATTCTCGCCGCCCTGGCCTTGGCCCTGCTGCAGGCCATCTTGTGGCGGTTGGCCGCTTTGCGCACCGCCCTGGCCATCTTGGGCTTGGTCGCTCGGCTGGCCTTGTTGCTGACCTTCCTGGCCGGGCTGCCCCGGTTGGCTCTGTTGCCCCTGGCCTTGTTGACTCTGCTGACCGGGCTGCCCCTGCTGCGGGTTCGGACGGCCCGGGTTGAACTGCTCCTGCAACTCCCGGAAGCTGTCATCGCTGAGGTCTTGTTGATCGCGCAGCGTGTCTTGCAAATCCTGCATCGTTTGCTCGCCCGGGGTCCGCGGCCCGTCGCCGCCTTCCCCTTGGGTGATTTGCATGTTTTCCATCATCTGACGCAGCGCATCGAGCATTTCCTGCGCCTCGGCCATCCGGCCCTGCTGCATCAGCTCTTCGATCCGGCGCAGCATCTCGTCGAGATCGGCCATGGACATCTCCATGGTCTCTCCGGATTGATCCGGCTGATCCTCGCCTGGCTGCGCGTTTTCGGCGAGCTGCTGCATATAGTCGTCCATCGCCTGGCGCAGCTCATCCATCAATTGCGCGATTTCCTCATCGCTCGCGCCCTGACGCATCGCTTCCGAAAGCCGATCCTGCGCTCGGCGGAGCCGTTCCAGCGCGTCGGCCAAATCGCCCTCTTCAAGCTGGATCGCCGCATTCCAGAGAATCTCCGCAACCTGATCCCGGGTCTCAACCGATAGGCTATCGACCCCGCTTTCCAACCGGCGGATCGCGGTGCGGACCATCAGATACGCCCCGTCATCGTCAAACACACCTTCGGGCCGGTGGCTGACAGCACGCAGGATTTGCGCCGCGCGCGCCGCATTCTCGCGTGACCAAAGAATATCGCGACGTTGTTCGATGAGTGCGTTGGCCAGCGGGTCAAAGAACCGGCGGCCCGGCAGGCGCGCGATCGCCTCGCGGATCGTTCCGATCTGGCCCGCGTCATCCACCACCGTTAGCGTCACTGTGACCGGCAGATTGGCAAACGGGTGCTGCGACAAATCCTCGACCAGCAATTCCGAGAATTCTGACCGCGAGCCGGAAAACGGCATCGGTAGGTCGAGCAACAGCGCCTCGCGCGGCTCTGGCTCCACCGCCAGGCCAAAGCGCCGGTCCGCCGCCTCGGCATCCAGCATCAACCGGGCTTGCCCCGAGATCACCGCGTAGTCATCGGTCGCTGTGTAGGTGAACTGCATCTGCCCCGGCGGGACGCCGGTCATATCACCATCCATGACGACGGCAGGCGGCTGATCCATCAGCATGGAAATCTGCCAACTGCGCCCGTTTGGCCCCTCGATGGCGACCTCACCGGAGCGCTCCAGCACCAGGTCTTGCGCCGGTGCGGTGGTATCTGCATCGGCCTCGACTGGAGCCGCCATCACACTCTGGCGGAGGCTTAGCGCACCCGCTTCGCCATAGAACCGTACGGTGATGCGGGAGCCTGCGGGAGCCTCAAACGCAGCTTGTGTGATATCGTTGAGATACAGCGAGGGCAGCCCGGTATAAAGCGGCGGCTCAACCCAACCTTCCCAGCTTGGGCCGCTGATCGTGGCCTCGCCCGTGCCGATCACCACATCGCCCATATCGCCAACCCGCCAAACGGACCCGAAGAGCAGCGCCATGGCAAAGGCGACCCCCGCCACATAGCGCAGTGCATAAGGGTCTCGGTCTGAGAGGCGCAAATTCGGCTCGGGCGCGCGGGCGGCGGCCACTTTCTCGGCCATCCGCGCCACATGAGCGGCCCAGACCGATTGCGAAGCCGGATCATCCGCCCCCACGGCAGGCGTGTCGATCAAGGCAGTGATTGGGCGACCTGGCAGCGTCCGGTCGAGCCTGTCCAACGCCTCCGCCGGCGTCGGCATCTCAAAAATACGGATACCTTTGACCGCAAACCAAACCAGAGCGGCCAGGGTGAGACCCAAGGCAACCCACAACAACTCAAGCGGCAACGCATCCGCCGCGCCAAAGGCGAACAGCGCGACCGCCAGCAGCACAATCGTCCAAACCGGCCAAAACGCCCGTACAACCCGCTCGGCAACCATACCCAGACGGGTCAGGCGCAGTGGCCAGATCAGACGCCTCAACGCGGCGTCATTGGAAGGGGTTTGATCCGTCATGATCCCTTTCGGGGCGGTTTCATGGCATCATAGCCACTCCGGGACGATATCGCGATTAATGATCTCGTCAAATGTCGGTCTTGGGCGGATTACGGCAAATTGATCATCTTTCACCAGGACCTCAGGGATCAAAGGCCGCGTGTTATACTCGCTCGACATCACCGCACCATAGGCACCGGCCGAGCGGAACGCGACCAGATCGCCCGCCCGCAGCGGCGGCATATCGCGCTCTTTGGTGAAGGTATCACCGCTTTCGCAAACCGGGCCGACAATATCATAGCGGGCTTGCTCGACACCCGGCGCAGGTTCCACCACGGGAACAATATCGTGATACGCCTCATACATCGCCGGGCGGATCAGATCATTCATCGCGGCGTCGAGGATCAGAAAATCCCGCCCCTCTCCGTGCTTTACATAGATCACGCCCGAGACCATCAGCCCGGCATTGCCCGAGATCAGGCGACCCGGCTCAATCTCCACCTCAACATCCAGATCGCCCACCGTCCGCTTGATCAGCGCACCATATTCCGTGGGCAGCGGCGGAGCCTCGTTCGAGCGGGTATAAGGGATGCCCAAACCACCACCGAGGTCCAAGCGTTTGATCTCATGCCCATCGGCGCGGAGCTGATGGGTCAACTCTGCTACCTTCAGATAGGCGGCCTCAAACGGTGCCAGATCGGTCAACTGGCTGCCGATATGCACGTCGATCCCCACGACTTCGAGCCCGGGCAGCGCCGCCCCATGGCATAAACCTCGCGCGCCCGCGCGATTGGGATGCCGAATTTGTTCTCGGATTTGCCGGTGGCGATTTTGGCATGGGTTTTGGCGTCCACATCCGGGTTCACCCGAATGGTGACGGGCACCATCTTGCCCATCGCGCTCGCCACCTGGCTCAAAAGCGTCATCTCCGGCTCTGATTCCAGATTGACCTGTCGGATACCGCCGGCCAGGGCCAATTCCATCTCGTCCCGCGTTTTGCCGACGCCCGAGAACACGATCCGCTCGCCCGGCACTCCGGCGGCCTTGGCGCGCAGATACTCCCCGCCGGAGACCACATCCATGCCCGCACCCAAATCGCCAAGCGTCTTGATCACTGCCTGATTGCTGTTCGACTTCATCGCGTAACAGACCATATTCGGCAGCCCATCCAGCGCATCTTTGAAAAGCTGGTAATGCCGGGTCAGCGTGGCGGTGGAGTAGACATAGAACGGCGTGCCAACCGCTGCCGCGATCTCGGGCAGGGGCACGTCTTCGGCATGCAGAATGCCGTCGCGATACAGGAAATGATCCATCTTGGGCCTTTAAATCATATCTCGGGCGCAGGTAGCAGCTTGCGCCGCGGATGCAAAGCGCCTCATCCGCGCGGCCTGGAGCGCAGGTAGAGATAAAGCGGCAACCCGCAACTGACCCCGATGCAATAGATCGTCGGCACAGCCAGAAGGGAAAGGTAATCCCGGCGCGTTGTCGCCTCAGCCAAAATCCAAATTGTCAGCGCCACCGCGGCAATCGTCAGATCCCAGACCAGCCCCGAGGTCGCCGCGTTCACATGCCAGGCGTCGACCATTGCCATGATCGACCAGGAATTCTCCTGAAACCATGTCACGAAGTAATACATCGGCACAACGGTCCCAAGGATCGCGAGGCCGAGATAGGTGAGGCGCAGAATGGACATTTTGGTCGCTCCGATAAGGCCAGATTTCCTGTTGAGATAGTCCAGTGAAACAGCGTCTCAACCGCTTAAAAAACAAGCTGTGATGCGGCGTCACGATTGACCCAAGCCCCCCTGTCGCGCTACGCCTTCGCGGACGCAGAAATTAGCGACCTCGGGCCGGGGGAGGCCGGGGTCAGCCAAGGGGGACCCATATGGCCGAGATAGACCGCGAGTCGATGGAATATGATGTGGTGATCGTGGGGGCGGGCCCGTCGGGGCTTTCCGCTGCAATCCGTCTGAAACAGCTCGACGCCGATCTGAATGTGGTGGTGCTGGAAAAAGGCTCCGAAGTTGGCGCGCATATCCTCTCTGGTGCGGTGCTCGACCCCGCTGGCCTGGATGCGCTGATCCCCGATTGGAAAGACAAAGGCGCCCCCATCACCGTGCCGGTCCGGCAGGACAATTTCTACATGCTCGGCGAAGGCGGCGGGGTACGGCTGCCGAATATCATGATGCCGCGGCTGATGAACAATCATGGCAATTACATCGTCTCCATGGGCAATGTCTGCCGCTGGATGGCCGAACAGGCCGAGGAATTGGGCGTCGAGATTTTTCCCGGCATGGCCTGTTCTGAGCTGGTCTATGGCGACAATGGCGAAGTGAAAGGCGTAGTCGCGGGGGAGTTCGGCAAGAACCCCGATGGCACACCGTCTGACGCCTATGAGCCGGGCATGGAACTGCATGGCAAATACGTGTTCCTGAGCGAAGGTGTGCGTGGGTCGCTGACCAAAGAGGTGATGGAGAAATACAATCTCTCAGAGGGTCGGGGACCGCAGAAATTTGGCCTGGGCATGAAAGAGATTTGGGAGATCGACCCGGACAAGCATCGCGAAGGCACAGTGACCCACACGATGGGCTGGCCCCTTGGCAAGAATGCCGGCGGCGGCTCCTTCATCTATCATCTTGAGAACAATCAGGTTTATGTCGGGTTTGTGGTCCATCTGAACTACGAAAATCCCTATCTCTACCCCTATATGGAGTTCCAACGCTTCAAACATCATCCGATGGTGGCGGAACTTCTGAAAGGTGGCAAACGGGTCGCCTATGGCGCGCGCGCGATCTCGGAGGGCGGCTGGCAGTCGATGCCCAAGGCCTGCTTCCCCGGTGGTGCAATCCTCGGCTGCGGTGTGGGCCTGGTGAATGTCCCCCGGATCAAGGGCAACCACAACGCGATGCTCTCGGGCAAAGCGGCGGCAGAAGCGGCCTATGAGGCAATCCAAGCGGGCCGCGCCAGCGATGAACTCGAAACCTATGAAAGCGAGCTGCGGTCTGGCCCGATTGCCAAAGACCTCAAGCGCGTCCGCAATGTGAAGCCGCTCTGGTCGCGCTATGGGCTGATGGGCGGGCTGATGCTCGGCGGCATGGATATGTGGACCGCGAACATCACAGGGCTAACGCTCTTCGGCACGATGAAGCATCACAAAAACGATGCCGAACACACCGGCAAGGCGAAGGATTTCGAGCCGATCGACTATCCGAAACCCGACGGGGTGTTGAGCTTCGACCGACTGACCAATGTCAGCTTCTGATGATGACCAATCACGAGGAAAGCCAACCGGCGCATCTGACGCTGAAAGACGCCAGCATTCCGATCTCGGTCAACCTGCCGGAATATGCCGAACCGGCGCAGCGCTATTGCCCGGCAGGCGTCTATGAGGTGGTGGAAGAAGACGGCCAAGAGCCGCGCTTTGTAATCAACTTCCAAAACTGCGTGCACTGCAAGACCTGCGACATCAAAGACCCGTTGCAGAACATCCATTGGACGGTGCCGCAGGGGGGCGACGGGCCAAACTACCCCAATATGTGATCACTTCCGCATCAGGCGGGCGCTGGTCGCCCGCCCACGCATTGCCTATCCCCGGTCGGGCACCTAGTCTCAGACCCAATTGTGAACCGGAGAACGCGCATGCGCCTTGCCGCCCTGCCTTTTGTTGCCCTTCTGGGTCTTGGTCTGATCCTGCCCAACCCGTCGGCGGCGCAAAACCAGATGGGGCTTGCTGGCTCCTATCTCGCAGCGCGCCAGGCGGTGATTGATGGCGATCACCGCGAAGCCGCGCTCTATTTCGAGCGCGCCATGCAACGCGATCCGGATAACACCGGGCTGATCGGCAACGCGCTCTTGGCCCGCGCGGCCCTTGGCCAATGGAACCGCGCGCTAGAGGTCGCGGCGCGCCTGCCCGCCGATCAAGACGGGCGTGAATTGGCGCAGGTGGTGGAGCAAGTCGCACGTATCCGCGATGGCGATCTGGCGGGCGCCCTGGCGGCGATTGCGGCGGAAGAGGCCGTGGGGCCGCTGATCGATGGGCTGACCTCGGCGTGGCTACATCTGGGCGAAGGCGATATGAGCCGGGCCGTGGCCGAGTTCGAAGAGATCGCCAGCGATGGCGCTTTGGCCCAGATCGCCCAATACCACCTCGCCCTGGCCCGCGCCGTTGTCGGCGACTTCGAAGGGGCGGATGCGATCCTTTCTGGCGAGACCTACGGCCCGCTGCAGGTCACCTCGCGCGGCGTGCGGGCGCATGCGCAAGTCCTTGTCCAGTTGGATCGTCAGGCGGACGCGTTGGAGCTTCTGGATCTCGCCATTGGCTCCGTCCCTGATCCGGTTCTTCTGGCCCTGCGCGACGCGATCGCCGCCGATCCAACCCGGCCCTATGATTTTCTGATCAGTGCCCAACAAGGTGTGGCCGAGGTGTTCTACACCCTTGCGCAGGGCCTTGGCAGTGATAGCGGCCCAACCCTGCCGCTGATCTATGCCCGGGCTGCGCATGTCATCGACCCCACGCATAGTGACGCACTCCTTTTGGCGGCGGAGTTGCTGATTGCGGATGATCAACCGCATCTCGCGGCAGATACCTATGCGGAACTCCCTGCCGATCAGCCTGCCTTCATCACCGGTCAGATGGGCCGTGCCGAAGCCCTCTTCGAGATGGACCGGCAAGAGGATGCGGTTGCGGTTCTGCAAGCTCTGGCCACTGATCATCCAGACCAAACCTCGGTCCATGCCCGGCTCGGCGACATGCTGCGCCGGATGGAACGCTTCGGTGAGGCCATCGTTGCCTATGATGCCGCGATGGCTCAGATCGACCGGGAACAGCCCCGCCACTGGCTCTTGTTCTACACCCGCGCCATTTCCCTGGAACGCGAAGGCCGTTGGGAGGAGGCCGAAGCCGATTTCCGGCATGCGCTGGAACTGAACCCGGACCAGCCGCAAGTTTTGAACTATCTCGGTTATTCCTTGGTCGAACAGCGCCGGAACTTGGACGAGGCCCTGGACATGATCGAACGCGCCGTCGCCGCGGAGCCGCGCTCTGGCTATATCGTCGACAGCTTGGGATGGGTCCTCTACCGCCTTGAACGCTTCGATGAAGCGGTGGCGCCGATGGAGCGCGCGGTGGAGCTTCTGCCAAACGACCCGATCATCAATGACCATCTGGGCGATGTCTATTACATGGTCGGTCGGTTCCGCGAAGCCGAATTCCAGTGGCATCGGGCGCTTTCATTTGAACCGGAAGAGGACGACGCCGTGCGCATCCGCCTCAAGCTTGAGATCGGCTTGACACGGGTTTTGGAGCAAGAGGCCGCCCAAGGCGAAACCCAGTGACATCGACCAGCGCGTTTGCGCCTGCGAAAATCAACCTTGCGCTGCATGTCACCGGGCGACGCGATGACGGCTATCACCTGCTCGACTCGCTGGTGGTCTTTGCGGATATCGGAGATCGGCTGCATTTCGCTCTCGCCGATCGCGTGACCCTGAAAGTCATGGGGGCCCGCGCGGCTGGTGTGCCCGAAGGGCCGGACAACCTTGTGCTGCAAGCCGCTCGACTGTTTGGGCCGGACCTTGGGGCTGACATCGTGTTGGAGAAACATCTCCCAAATGCCGCAGGGATCGGCGGCGGGTCGGCAGATGCTGCCGCGGCTCTTCAGGGTTTGGCCTCCCTCTGGGATCGACCCTTGCCGAAAATGTCCGACATCGTCTCGCTTGGTGCGGATCTGCCGGTGTGTCTTGCCGGCTGCCCGACTCGCATGGGCGGCATCGGTGACGAATTGGCGGGCGTCCCGCCGCTCCCAATGCTCTGGCTGGTCTTGGTGAACCCTGGCGTCGCTGTGCCCACAGGGTCAGTCTTTCGCGGGTTGAAGACGGTTAACAACCCTGGCTTGTCCGATCCGAACTGGCATGATTTTCCAAGCTTTATCAGATGGCTCTGCGGCCAGCGCAACGATCTCGAAACCCCGGCCTTAGCATTGGCGCCCGAGATTGGAACCGTTTTGGACAGGCTCAATACCAGCCCCGGCTGCACCCTCGCCCGGATGAGCGGATCAGGCGCCACGTGTTTCGGTCTTTTCGAAACGGAACCCGCCGCACGTGAGGCCGCCCATGCTATCGGCGCGGCCTGTCCCGGTTGGTGGGTGCGCGCGGCCCCTGTCCTTTAGAACGCGCTGGTCGCGTCTCGGCAGAATCCGCCCGCACGCTATCTCAACATCTCATAAGACGTGATGCGCCCCCCAAAATATGGCGCATAGATGCCGTCATCGACATAGCCGACTTCCCCGGCGCGCGGCACGCGGCGCCCGCCGATCTCACCATAGTCCGAGAACACACCGCGCCACGCCCGAAGGACCGTTTGACCACTCGATACATCCGGGCGGCCCTCGGCGAAGACCTCCACAATGTCGCCCGCATCATCGAAACGAAGCTGCACAACAGCCGGGCGGGGAGGCACCGGCAAAGCGGCCTCAACCGTATTGGCGTCAACCGTCCGCCAGATGATGGATCGGTTCGACAAGATCGCATCCGGCGCCCAGGGGAGTTCGACCAGATACCGCATAGCCTCGCCGATATCGGCTTCCGGCCCATCGAACCGCGCCACCCTGATCGCCCCAAGCAGCCGCACTTCCAATAGGCCTGCACCATCGGTAAATCGGTCGATCACCCGCACCAAAGGAAGGGGCCAGCCCGCGCCGTCTGCCACCCAAACAAAGCCTGGTTCGGCGATGGCGATATGCTGTCGGGCGGTCATGGATGACCAGTTTTCGCCTTGCAGCATCCGGGCTTCCTGCGTCAGGCGAACGGCGCGTGGCATACCACCCTGCCCAGCCAAACCCCGTTCCGCAAAACGCCACACGAGTCCGGGGATTTCTTCCGGATCACGCGCCTCGGGCGTTAGGGCGGCACGGATCATCGCCTCCTGCCGCGCCACCTCTGCCGTGAAGCCCCGCGCCAAGATCAGCACGGCAAAGATGACGACCGCCAAGAGAACAAGACAGATGATGATCGCCATCTTCATTGGAGCCCTTCCGCCAAATGCAATGACACCCTGCCTTCCACGCATCTGGGTGTCCTTAATCTATCGCAACCCTGCGATACGGTCGCCAGCCCTCTGGCAGAATCGTCGCGGATGACACTGAAACGGCGCCTTCATCGCGGACACTCGAACAAACAGCGAAAAGGCATGGTCACTGCTTGATGCGGAGGGATAAAGCTGCGCAGGCCCTAGCTCACTCGCGCAACCACATAATCGGCCAAGTCGGCCAGCATGTCGCGGAGCGGGTGGTCCGGCATCTCTGCCATCGCCTCTTTCGCCAAACCGGCATAGCGCAACGCCTCATCGCGGGTCTCTTCCAACACGCCATGGCGCTGCAACAACGCCATCGCCTGTTCCAAATCGCCCTCGTCCTGGCGGCCTTTCTCGATCGTCCGGGTCCAGAAAGCCCGCTCGGCCTCATCCCCGCGCAACCGCGCGGATCACCGGCAAGGTGAGCTTCCGTTCGCGGAAATCATCGCCGACATTCTTGCCCATTGCGCCCGATGCCCCGCCCCAATCAAGCAAATCATCGACAATCTGAAAGCTCATCCCCAACGCATCGCCATAGGTCGCCAGCGCCCGCACCTGCGCCTCCGGCGCACCGGAAATCACGCCACCAACCTCGGTCGCGGCCTCGAACAGAGCCGCCGTCTTCCCCCGGATCACCTGGGTATAAATCTCTTCGGTCGTGGCCAAGCTCTGCGCCGCCGTCATCTGCAAGACCCGCCCTCAGCGATCACCGCCGCCGCATTGGACAGGATGTTGAGCACGGTGAGCGACTCGGTCTCGACCATCAATTGAAACGCCCGCGCAAAGAGGTAGTCGCCCACCAAGACGCTGCTTTTGTTGTCCCAAAGTAGGTTCGCCGTCGGTCGCCCGCGCCGCTGGCCGCTTTCGTCAACCACATCATCATGGAGCAGGGTCGCGGTATGGATGAACTCAACGGTCGCCGCCAATTTTTGATGCGCATCGCCGTCATAGCCACACATCCGCGCCGCCGCCAAAGTCATCATCGGGCGAATGCGTTTGCCGCCCGCCTCGACCAGATGCGCCGTGACTTCGGGGATACGCGGCGCATGGTCCGAGGCCATGCGCGCCCGGATCAACCCATTCACCGCATCAAGATCATCCGCCAGATAGTTGCGCAACCGATCATGCGGCTTGGTGCTGGCCTCATCTAGGCTCATGGTCGATCATCCCTTCTCTCGACAAGCGCCACATGCATGCCTAAATGCCGATTATGCAAGAAATTCTGCGCAGCAATGACCCAACAATCATCGCCTTCGCCTCGGCGCTCCTATCTGGCGAGGATATAGAGGTGTTCGAGATGGACGTCCATATGAGCGTGCTCGAAGGCTCCATCGGCATTCTACCGCGCCGTTTGATGGTTCGGCGCGAAGACGCATTCACCGCCCGCGCCGTGTTGCGCGACAACGACATTCACGTGACGGATTGAGATGTTTGCCGAGGCAGACCTGACGCGCGATGCGTTTTTGGGCGGGCGGGTGCAGGCCTGGCAACCCAAATCCGGCTATCGCGCCGCGACCGACCCGGTGTTTCTGGCCGCTGCATGTGGCGCACAAGCTGGCGAGCGGGTGTTGGAGCTTGGATGTGGCGCAGGCGTCGCCAGCCTCTGTCTTGCCGCGCGCGTGTCGGGCCTCCACCTCACCGGTGTCGAACGACAGGCGGATTACGCAGAGTTGGCCCGTCGAAACGCCGGCGATGCCGGGTTAGAAATGCAAGTGATCACGGCGGATCTGACCGCGCTGCCGCGCGCTCTTCGACAAGAAAGCTTCGACCATATCATCGCCAATCCCCCCTACTACGCCACAGGCGGCGGGACAGCCGCCGCCGACCAGGGGCGGGAGGCCGCGCTCCGCGAAGACACACCGCTTGCAGATTGGACGGACGTCGCGGCGCGGCGTCTGGCGCCCAAAGGCTGGCTCACCATGATCCAAGCGGCAGACCGCCTGCCCGACGTCCTCACCGCATTGGCCCCCAATTTCGGCACGACCCATGTGCTGCCCCTGGCGTCACGCTTTGGTCGACCCGCCCGCCGCGTTCTACTCAAAGCACAGAAATCTGGGCGCGGACCCTTTACCTTGCTGGCCCCAATGATCCTGCATGAGGGCGAAACGCATGAACGGGATGGCGACGATTATGCGCCCATCGCCAAGGCGATTCTGCGGGATGCGGCAGCGGTCGATTGGAGTTATCCACCGAAATCCCACCCGATTTGACGTATCCTATCGAAACTGCCGCGTGACACGACTCAAAACCTATGCTCCCATAGTCATCCAAATGTCATATTGAGAGGAGGACGACGGATGTCGCTAGGCGCCCATCTTCAGGAACTGCGGAAAAAGCATGAAAACCTCTCTGAACGAGTGGAAGAAGCGCAGCGCAGTCCCGGTGTGGACGAACTTGCTATTCGAGACCTCAAAAAGCAGAAACTGCGCCTAAAAGAAGAAATCAGCCGCCTCGACGGCTAAGCCGCGCAGACCTTCGCGGGGCGTCAGCGAAAGCCCCGTTTCAATCGGCCACATCCGCCGCGGGGACGAACACCCGCCCCTCGCGGTAGGCGTGGAGCGATTGTGCCTCAGCCTCCAACCAAGCTAGAAACGCTGCCACATGGGGCCGCGTTTCCGCACCTTTGGGACAGACGAATCGGTAATGCGCCTCGGTGGTCAGGGCGAGGGGAAACGGCATGACCAGCCGCCCCTCCATCAGATCCCGCTCCGTCAAAGACACCCGCCCCAACACCACGCCGCCGCCCGCCGCCGCGGCATCGATGGCATGATCCGCCTGATTGAAGCTCGCGGATATCTCCGGGGCCGCATCCAAGCCCGCCGCACGGAACCACGCGGGCCAGTCCAACGGCGGCTTCAAAAACCGCGTGTCCTCCTGATCCAGGAGGGGCGCGCGGGTCAAGCTGGCAAGGTCCGAATACTGCTCCGCCAAAGCGGGATGCATCATCGGCGTCACCCAGTCATTGATGATCGGCTTGGAAAAAAGCGCCGCACTCTCGCGGCCCCCCATGCCAAACCGGATCGCGACATCCACATCATCCCGGTCGAAATCCAAAATGCGAAACGTCGCGGCAAATCTCAACTCGATCTCGGGATAGGCCTGCGCAAAATGAAACAATCGCGGTGCCAGCCATTTCGCCGTAAAGGCAGGGCCCGCCGTGACCGTTAACGTATTGCTCTCAAGCGCTCGCGTCACGTTGCGCCAGGCATTGCGAAGGGTGTCGAAGCCCGGCTCCGTCCCGACCGCTAACGTCTTCCCTGCCTCCGTCAGTTCGACAGCGCGATTGAGCCGCCGGAAGAGCGGTGCGCCCAAATGATCTTCCAGGGATTTGATCTGAAAACTCAACGCCGCGGGTGTGACATGGAGCTCATCCGCCGCTTTCGCAAAGCTCATATGGCGTGCGGCGGCGTCAAAGGCGCGAAGGGCGGTCAGCGGGGGCAGGCGATCAGGCATGTTCAGTTAAATACAGCTTAACTGAAGCAAGGGAAAGTCTCGTTTGTGTGTTTTCATTCCAGGGCGCATGTTGAGGACAGTTCAGAGACACTTGCCCTCAGGAGGCCCCGATGTTCCAGATCACCGCAAACCCCACTGCCAAAGCCGCTTTTAACGAAGCCCATGCCGCACGCGGCGCAGCTCTGCGCCACTTGGTTCAACGGTTGTTCAGCCGGTCCGAAACGAAAACGGCCGGGCACATGCTGCACCCGGCCGAATAAGTTTGGTTGAACAGCTCTTAGACGAAGAACTGTGCTCCATTCGCTGAGATGGTCGATCCGTTGATGAACCCTGCATCGTCGGAGGCTAGGAAGGCAACGCAGCGCGCGATCTCTTCCGGCTCGCCCAAACGCCCCGCCGGGATCTGCGGAATGATGACCTCGTTCAGCACTTTCTCCGGGATCGCGCGCACCATTTCTGTACCGATATAGCCTGGGCAAACCGCGTTGGCCGTGATGCCAGCGCGGGCACCTTCTTGCGCCAGGGACTTCACAATCCCCAAGTCACCCGCCTTGGTCGCGGCATAGTTCACCTGAGCGAACTGGCCCTTTTGGCCGTTGATGGACGAAATCACGATCACACGCCCGAACTTCCGCTCCCGCATGCCGGGCCAAACCGGATGGACGGTGTTGAAGACGCCGGTAAGATTGGTGTCGATCACCTGGGTCCACTGCTCCGGCGTCATCTTATGGAACGGGGCATCGCGTGATGCCTGCATTGGCGACGACCACCTCAATCGGGCCCAGATCGGCTTCGACCTGTGCGATACCGGCTGCAGAGGCCTCATAGTCGGCAACATTCCACTTGTAGGTCTTGATGCCGGTTTCGGCGGTGAAAGCTGCGGCGGCTTCGTCATTGCCCGCATAAGTTGCGGCAACATCGTACCCATCCGCCTTCAGTTTTTTCGAAATTGCTTCACCAATACCGCGGCTACCGCCGGTGACCAATGCAACACGTCCCATCGTTTGTCTCCTCCAGGATTTGGGTGCCCGATTTACCGGACGTTATGGGGTGAGTAGGCGGAGCGCAGTGGCCCCGCCATGATCTGGATCAGGGGCGCTCAAGGCACATGGCAACGCCCATGCCGCCGCCGATGCAAAGCGTGGCAAGGCCTTTCTTGGCGTCGCGGCGCTTCATTTCGAACAGAAGCGTGTTTAGAACCCGCGCGCCAGACGCCCCAATCGGGTGACCGATGGCAATCGCGCCGCCATTGACGTTCACAATCGCCGGGTCCCACCCCATGTCTTTGTTCACCGCACAGGCCTGCGCGGCGAAGGCCTCGTTGGCCTCGACTAGGTCCAGATCATCAACCTTCCAACCGGCTTTCTCCAGCGCTTTGCGCGAGGCATAGATCGGGCCGACACCCATGATCGACGGATCGAGCCCTGCCGTGGCATAGCTCGCGATCCGCGCCAGCGGTTCGATCCCACGCTTCTCCGCCTCATCGGCCGACATCAACAGCGCACCTGCCGCGCCATCATTCAGGCCAGAGGCATTGGCCGCCGTCACGCTACCATCCTTGGTGAAAGCCGGGCGCAGTTTCTGCATCGCCTCCATGGTCGCACCGTGGCGGATATACTCATCCTTATCGACAACGATGTCCCCCTTGCGGGTGGAAATGGTGAAGGGCACGATCTCATCTTCGAATTTGCCCGCATTCTGCGCAGCTTCGGCCTTGTTTTGTGACCCAACGGCGAATTCGTCCTGCATATCGCGCGAGATCTGCCATTTCTCGGCAACGTTTTCGGCGGTTTGCCCCATATGGTAGCCATTAAAGGCATCCCACAGCCCGTCGCGGATCATGGTGTCGATATACTTCATATCGCCCATTTTCTGACCCTGCCGCAGCGGGGCCGCATGGGGCGACATCGACATGTTTTCCTGCCCGCCCGCGGCAACAATGCTTGCATCGCCTAGCATGATATGCTGCGCGCCAAGCGCCACGGCCCGCAAGCCGGACCCGCAGACCTGGTTGATCCCCCAGGCAGCGCTCTCCTGCGGGAAACCCGCGTTGATATGGGCCTGACGCGCCGGGTTTTGCCCCTGGGCGGCGGTCAAGACCTGACCAAGGATCGTCTCGGAGACGTCGGATTTATCCACCCCGGCCCGCGCCACCAGCTCTTCCAGCACTGCACGACCAAGATCATGGGCTGGCGTGTTGGCAAAGGAGCCAAGAAAACTTCCAACGGGTGTACGGGCGGCAGAGGCGATGACGACATTGGTCATGAGGCAAATCCCTTTCAAATTGGGCCGGTGCAGAGGCGAGCAGGCTTAAAGTGCCTCCGCGGAAACAGGCTGCGGTCGGGCCGGTCATAGGCACTCACCGGACTTCCCACAACTGACACGGTGTCTCAGTTGGCGATAGGCTTCAACCTTAAGATGTAGGGGCCGGTCGGAAAGTCGGCATCATGACAGTTCGCATCCACAAAATCGCGACACATCCTGCGCGCTAAGTCCAAAAAACCACCGCTGCTCCGCTGACGCATCCCAGGTTTCGAAGCAAGCCTCTTGATATGCGGGGGCAGAACTTCCTAGGAAGGGATAGATATTCACATTTTGTTCTAATTCTTTGAAGGTGGGAGCGCGGAATGACGGAAAATGACGGTCGTTGTGGCTGGTGCGGGACGGATCCGATCTATGTGGCCTATCATGATGATGAATGGGGCGTGCCAGAATATGACAGCCGCGCCCTTTGGGAGAAGCTGATCCTTGATGGGTTTCAGGCCGGATTGAGCTGGATCACCATCCTGAGAAAACGGGACAACTTCCGCGCCGCCTTCAACGGCTTCGATCCAAACGAAATCGCGACCTGGGGCGAGGCGGAGGTGTCGCGCCTGCTTCAGGACGAAGGGATCATCCGCCATCGCGGCAAGATCGAAGCGACGATTGGCAATGCGCGGGCATGGCAGGTCATTGAGCAAGCGCAGGGGTTTGACCGGTTTCTTTGGGAGTATGTGGGCGGCACGCCGATCCAAAATAGCTGGACCAGCCTCGCTGACGTTCCCGGCCACACGCCGCTCAGCACGCAGATTTCCAAAGACCTAAAAAAAGCGGGGTTCCGATTTTGCGGGCCAACCATCGTCTATGCCGCGATGCAGGCCATGGGGCTCGTGAACGACCACCTTGTCACCTGCCCCGCCCATGAAAGGGTCAAAGCCCTGGCGCGATAGCCGCCCGATTTCTTGAGAAATCGGTCCGGAAAACGTGCGTTTTCCGGTGCCTAGCTCTCCGCAGCGATCAGCGCCCGCAAGAGCGCGAATGCTTCAGGGCTGGCCCAATCCGCATCCCCGCGCAGCCGGGCGATTTCTTGCCCCTCCGGGTTCAAGATCACCGTGATTGGCAGGCCGAAGACACCCATCTCCCGCGCAATCGTCTGACCTGGATCGCGATACATCGGAAGGGCATCAATCCCGGTCTCCTCAAAAAACCGCCGAATCGCAGGCGGCGGGTTCCGCCCGGTGGCCAGGGTCACGACTTTGAAATCCTCGCCACCCAACTCATGCTGTAGCGTGTTGAGATACGGCATCTCGTGGCGGCAAGGCGCACACCACGTTGCCCAGAAATTCAACAGAATATAGCGCCCCTGAAGATCAGACAGCCGATGCTCCACATCTTCCATATCGATAAACGGTGTCTCCGAGACCGGCACCGGCTCTGCATGGAACACCAAGCCGCGCATATCGCCGACGCGTAGCTCTTCGAGGTCTTGGGCGTTTGCACCAAGAGCCAAGGCCATGTAGAGCACGCTGAAAATCACGCCTCGGATCATCTTATCGGTCCTTTTCGCTCGGGGTCTCGACATGACGGACACAAAATCAAACGCAATGTGGGGCGGACGCTTTGCCGCCGGGCCGGACGCGATCATGGAGGCAATCAACGCCTCGATCGGCTTCGACAAACGGCTGGCCCGCCAAGATATCGACGGCTCTCGCGCCCATGCGGCGATGTTGGCCCAACAGGGTATCGTCAGTGATAAAGATGCCGAGGCGATCCGGGAAGGGCTGCTCACGGTCTTGTCAGAGATCGAGGGCGGCAATTTCACCTTTTCGACGGCCCTCGAAGATATCCATATGAATGTCGAGGCGCGCCTGAAAGACATCGTCGGCGAACCTGCCGGGCGGCTCCACACCGCGCGCAGCCGGAATGACCAGGTGGCAACCGATTTCAAACTCTGGGTCCGTGACCAGATGGACGCCGCCATAGGCGGGCTAGAAGCGCTGATGCAAGCGCTCTTGGGTCAGGCGGAGGCGGGTGCCGATTGGGTGATGCCGGGTTTCACCCATCTTCAAACCGCGCAGCCCGTGACTTGGGGCCATCACATGCTCGCCTATGTCGAGATGTTTGGCCGCGATCTCAGCCGGTTCCGCGATGCGCGGGTGCGAATGAACGAATCTCCCCTCGGCGCGGCGGCGCTGGCGGGCACGAGCTTCCCGATCGACCGGGATATGACGGCCAAGGCCCTCGGCTTTGACCGGCCCGCCGCCAACTCGCTTGATGCGGTGAGCGACCGGGATTTCGCGCTCGAATTCCTGAGCAGCGCCACGATCTGCGCCATGCACCTGTCCCGCTTTGCCGAAGAGCTGGTGATCTGGTCGTCGGCGCAGTTCCGTTTCGTGACCCTGTCTGACCGCTTCTCCACCGGTTCCTCGATCATGCCGCAGAAGAAGAACCCGGACGCCGCCGAGCTGATCCGGGCCAAGATCGGTCGGATTCTCGGGGCGAATGTGGCGCTTCTGACGGTGATGAAGGGCCTGCCGCTGACCTATTCCAAGGACATGCAGGAAGACAAAGAACAGGTCTTCGACGCCGCTGACAACCTGATGCTGGCGCTGGCCGCAATGACTGGCATGATCGGCGACATGACCGCCAATCGCGAGAGCCTAGAGGCCGCCGCGTCCTCCGGCTTCTCCACCGCGACCGATCTGGCCGATTGGCTGGTCCGCACGCTGGACATGCCGTTCCGCGACGCCCATCATGTCACCGGCGCTTTGGTCAAACTGGCCGAAGATGCGGGATGCGACCTGCCCGATCTGAGCCTGGCGCAAATGCAAAGCGTCGAGGCGCGGATTACAGAGGGTGTCTATGACGTTCTCGGTGTGCATAATTCGGTCGCTTCGCGTGTTTCGTATGGCGGCACCGCGCCGACGCAAGTACGGACCCAAATCGCCCGCTGGAAAGAGGTGTTGAAATGATCCGTCTGATCGCTCCGATCCTGATGCTTGGCCTTTTGGCGGCCTGCGGCGTGGATGGCGACCCCATTCCGCCGGAGTCGCCTGTCGAACCGGGCATCACCATCTCAGGTACGGTTGAGGCCGGTATCACCGGCGGCAGCTAAACACGCCGCAAAATCAACCAAAACCCGTTGAACAAGCCGCAGACAGGCCCTAACGTCTAGCTTTTGGGCCTCTCGCGCCCCTCTTAACGATGTGATCTGACACATGGACAAAATTCCGATGACCCCCAAGGGCTATGACGCCCTGGGTGACGAGCTGAAAAACCTGCGAACCGTCGAACGCCCCGCGATCATTCAGGCGATTGCCGAGGCGCGTGAGCATGGCGATTTGTCGGAGAATGCGGAGTATCATTCCGCCCGCGAGAAGCACTCGTTCATCGAGGGCCGGATCAAGGAGTTGGAAGGGACCATCGGCCTTGCGCAGGTCATCGACCCCGCAACGCTTTCCGGCGCGATCAAATTCGGCGCAACGGTCGAACTGGTCGATGAAGACACTGATGAAGAGAAAACCTACCAGATCGTCGGCGAGGCCGAGGCCGATATCGAAAAGGGCCTTCTGAACATCAAGTCGCCCCTGGCCCGTGCCTTGATCGGCAAGGATGAAGGTGACAGTGTCGAAGTGAACACACCGGGCGGTAGTAAGGCATATGAGATTGTGAAAATTTCGTATATCTGACGCAGAGTCCCGATTGTCCGTGAGCAGGGCCGCCTAAAGATGTCTGATCCGAAACAGCCCGTCCCGATGGAGCTTGGCGTATACGCGCAAGACCCCTCTGGCCCGCGTGTCACCGGGATTGAGGTGATTGCCCTGGCGCTGACGGTTCTGTGGCTCGGCGCCGTCGCGGTGTTTTTCCTGAGCATGGATGAAGGTCAAGGTGCGGCGGGCGGGGCCACACTCGCGATGACAATGCTGGCGATCTTGATGCCGGTGGCCCTGATTTGGGTCGCCGCATCGGCGGCACGCACAGCGCGGGTGATGCGTGAAGAGGCGGCCCGACTGCAAAGCTCCATTGACGCGATGCGCGCCGCCTATATGGACAATCAGCAGCGCAGTGCCCTGGACATGAAGCCAGAGATGGTGCGCAAGCTCGAAGAAATCGCCGAGGCTCAGCGCTCGACGGATGTGAAACTCGCCACCTTCACCTCGATGCGGGCGCAAGGCGTGGTCTCCGAGACCCGCGCCGCCGTCGCGCCCGCCGCCTTGGATGAGCATCAGGCAAGCCTCGGCCTTGGCACGCCGGCGGAAGCCCTGAAAGAGCCGATCTCCGTCGCCGATTTTGTCAAAGCGTTGAACTTCCCGGAAAATGAGCATGACAAAGAGGGGTTTCGCACGCTCCGCCGCGCCCTTGAAGATCGCTCAACCGAGCGTCTGGTGCGTGCCAGCCAGGATGTGCTGACGCTGCTGTCGCAAGACGGGATCTATATGGACGATCTTCGGCCCGATCGCGCCCGGCCTGAGATTTGGCGGAAATTCGCGCAAGGTGACCGGGGTCGCGCCGTCGCCCCCCTGGGCGGCATCCACGATCGCTCGTCCTTGGCGCTGGCCGCAGGGCGGATGAAGCAAGACCCCGTGTTTCGCGACGCCGTGCATCATTTCCTGCGCCAATTCGATCATACGTTTCTGGAATTCGAGAAACATGCCAGTGACGAGGAGGTTGCCCGCCTCGCCGAAACCCGCACCGCCCGCGCCTTCATGCTCCTGGGCCGGGTGACCGGAACCTTCGACTAGCCTTAGAAACCGAATCCGGCATAGGGCAGATATGTCACCGGTGTGCCGGGCGTGATCTCCATCGCCTCGAAGGGCAGTTCGACCAGCCCCTCGGCCCAACTCAGCCCCGAGATCCGACCCGACCCCTCCGATTTAAACACCTCAGCATGACCCTCTGGCGTCAACCGGGCGCGGAGAAACTCGGCGCGCCCGTGTTTCTTTGATTTGGCAAACGCGGCAGGCACCGTCACGCGCAGCGGGTCTGCCCAACCGGCACCTGATAGCAGGCTAAGCGCGGGCCGCGCAAAGATCAGCGTACAGATCAAGGCTGCCACCGGGTTCCCCGGCAGGCCAAAGACCGGCTTACCTCGCCACATGGCCAGGGCCAGCGGGCGGCCCGGCTTCAAGGCAATCCGCCAGCTCGTAAGCTGGCCCTCGGTGCTCAGAAGCTTCGAGATATGGTCTTCGTCACCTGCAGACGCCCCGCCCGAGGTTAGGATCGCATCCGCATCCGCCCCCGCATCAAGCGCCGCGCGAATTTGGGCCGGGTCATCGGGTTGGCGGCCCAAATCAATCACCTCATGGCCCCACGCCTCAAGAAGCGCCGCCAACATCGGTCGGTTGGCGTCATAAATCTGCCCCAGGCCCGCCGCCTGCCCCGGCTCGCGCAACTCATCACCGGTCGAAATCACGGCAACCTTCAGCCGGCGAAACACGGGAACCTCTGCGTGGCCCGTCGCCGCAAGAAGCGCCAGATCGGGCGCGCGGAGCCGAGCGCCGGCAGACAGAACCTTCGCGCCTTCGGTGACGTCTTCTCCAGCTTTCCGCGCGTTTGCGCCCAGTTTGACCGGGCCTTGGAACGCAATCGCATCCGCGCCAATGGTGCAATCTTCCTCCAACACCACCGTGTCGACCCCTTCGGGTAAGGCGGCCCCGGTCAGGATGCGCAAGGCTTGGCCCGGCGGCAACACGCCGTCAAATGGCTGCCCCGCCGCGGCGCGACCCTCGGCCAGCGGCAGAATCTGCGGTCCATCACCCGTCGCCGCGCCAGCGAAACCATAACCATCCACCGCCGCGTTGGGCTGCGGCGGGTTCGATCTCAGCGCGAACAAATCAGCCGCCAGGACCCGCGCGTTTGCCTGCGTAAGCGGCGCGATCTCGCGCCCCACGACCGGGTGCAACGCCGCCCGCAGACGCGCCAAGGCCTCGGGCACCGGCGTCCAATCCACCCCCGGCGGCAGCGCGAAACAATCGTTTTTCAACGGCGGTGGCGTTAACTCAGACATGGCGCACCTTTCAACTCTGCCTCGTGACCCAGGCCGACAATCCAGCCCTCCTCCCGGTCGCCCTCTTGCAACATCGCCGTCAGTTTGGCGGCAGGAAGACGGTGGAATGCCTCGGCCAGCACGCGCACTTGCGCGGCATCCAATATCTCCCCCGCCCGGCGTTCGGCTGTGACCAGATCCGCCAGAAGGGAGGGGTATATCTCCGCCAAAACAATCGGTGCGTCCGGCGCTTGAAACGGGCTGACCGAGAGGGCGGAGCCAAACCGCATGCGCAACTGGTGCAGGCGCGGCAGGCCGAGCAACACCTGCGAGCCAACAGACCCGGTTGTGTAAAGCTTCCAGCAGGATTGGGCCCGCGGCAAGCGGCGCTCCACCGCCCGCCGATCCGGCAGGCCGTGGCCGTGACGCAAACTGCCCCGCTCCGGCAGATCGGGCGTGGCGGCAGCGGGCGGGCAGCCCCAAAATGGGCCCAGGCCCGAGAAAAGACGGTTCAGATCGTGCGCAACCGCGAAGCGATTATTCGCATTGTCAGGATGATCCGAAATCCGCGCGGCCAAATCGGCCCAAAGCGCGAAAGGATCATCACTGCCAGTCACGGCACGGGCGAACCCGATGGGATAACCAAACGGGAAATCGAACCCGGCCAGCACCCGCCGCCCGAGACGCAGCTCCTCTTCCATCAACGCGATCAGAGCCTCTGTCGCGTCCTGTCGCGTGCGGTGATAGCGGACCTCAGGCGCACGCTCTGGCGCACGAGACACCGCGATGAAAATCGCATCCTTTGTGGGCTTGGCAGGCGATGGCGCCGAACGCGCCGACCAATCGACAATCGCAATGGTGTCGAAAGCGCTCACAATGACAGCTCCGCCGCGATGAAATCGGCAATCGCCACGGTGTCATTCAGGTCAAAAACCGGTCGATCCAGATCATGAGCGCTGTCGCTGGCCACCGCGCGGATGGTCGGATCGCCGGGCGCCAAAAGCTCACTCCGGGCCGCCGCGCGATGCGCTTCGATCTTCGGATGCGGCTCGCGCTTATAGCCTTCGACCAAGATCAAGTCGACAGGCGCAAGCTGTGCCAAAAGCGTGTCGAGCGACGGCTCCTCAGCCCCGCGCAACTCGCTCATCAACGCCCATCGCGCGCCCGAGGCCAAGAGCACCTGCTGCGCCCCCGCCACCCGGTGCCGATGGCTGTCTTTGCCGGGTTGGTCCACATCGAAATTGTGATGCGCATGTTTCAACGTCGAAACGGACAGGCCCCGGCCCGTGAACTCAGAAACCAGTCGCTCCATGAGCCCGGTCTTGCCAGTGTTCTTCCACCCCGTCACACCCCAGATTTTCACTGCAGCAACCCTTCCGCTTTCACCAAATCATCTGGTGTGTTGACGTTGAAAAATGGATCGAATGGCTGATCCGAGAACAAGGCGGTTGCCGCGCCATGGCGATCAGTCCAGAGCACAACCTTGCGAAGCCCGCCCGCGAGGGCCTCGCGCAGATCGTCGCGAAGCGCAACCGGCCAAAGCCCGAATGTCGGATGGCGCAAGGTCTTGGCCTCGCCCGGCGTCGCCGCCAAGGCGATCTCGCAGCCCTCCGTTGCCGCCGCCTCGGTCAATCGCGAAACAAGATCGGTCGGGAAATACGGTGTGTCGGCGGCGGCTGTCACAATATGGCTCGCCCCCAATGCGGCCGCCCAATCCAACCCCGCCAAAACGCCCGCCAAAGGCCCGGGGAAATCCGCGATGCCATCAGCCAAAACCGGCAAGCCGAGATCGGCGAACCGTGCCGGGTCGCCATTGGCGTTTAGCGCCAGGGAGCTGACCTGCGGGCGCAGCCGATCCACCACTCGCTGGATCAGACTTTCGCCGCCCAGCATGAGCCGCCCTTTGTCGCCGCCGCCCATTCGACGTGCAAGACCACCAGCGAGGATCACTCCCGGAACGCTCATGCCTCGGCCCCTTTGCGCCGATGTTTGCGCCCCTCCTCCGGCACCGCGCCAAGGTCCGCATCGCGGATCAAGCGCTCCTCCCCAGCAAGACAGGTAAACCGCTTGCCCTTCAGCCGCCCGATCACCGTCAACCCAACCTCTTGCGCAATCTCCACGCCCCAAGCCGTGAAGCCAGAGCGCGACGCCAAAACGGGGATGCCCATCAGGGCGGTCTTGATCACCATCTCCGAGGTCAGCCGCCCGGTTGTGTAAAGGATCTTATCCGCCGGGCCGACGCCTTCGGCCCGCATCCAGCCGGCGATTTTGTCCACCGCGTTATGGCGGCCCACATCTTCCATATAGACCAAGGGCCGGTCACCTTGGCAAAGCACCGTGCCATGGATCGCACCGGCCTCCAGATAGAGCGACGGGGTGCGGTTAATCTTGTGGCTGAGCGCATAAAGCCAGCTTGTCCTGAGCTCCGCCTGGGGCAAATCCAACCCCTCCAGCCCGGCCATCATATCGCCGAACACCGTGCCGACCGCGCAGCCGCTGGTGCGGGTCTTCTTCTCCAGCTTGGCCTCGTGGTCGGTCTCGATGGCCGTCCGGACAACCACAACCTCAAGCTCTTCGTCATAATCGACACCGGTCACCTCATCCTCGGGCGACAACATCCCTTGATTGGCCAGAAACCCAAGCGCCAGATATTCCGGGTAATCGCCAATCGTCATCGCGGTAACGATCTCGCGGGCGTTGAGATAAATCGTCAAAGGCCGCTCTTCGACAACGGATATTTCGGTCGGCTGACCAGCTTCATCATGCCCCATAACCCGGCGCGACAAGCCCGCGCGCGACGGGTCGGGGGCGATCAGGTAATCTTGATAGCTCTCATCAAGAACGCTCAATTGCATCTCCTACAGACGGGCGATATTCGATTGGTGAGCTAACCCTAAAGGCCCCCCATGTTCTCTACCAGTTCCAAAAGCGCTTATTGGGAGGGCTTTCTCGCCAGCCTGCCATTTCTCTTGGTTGTCGCGCCATTTGGCGGTGTCTTCGGCGTCGTCGGGACGGAGGCGGGGTTGAACCTCGCCGAAGTGATGGGCTTCTCCATTTTGGTCATCGCCGGGGCTGCGCAATTCACCGCGCTGCAACTGATGACGGAGAATGCGCCGACGCTGGTGATCTTGGCCTCTGCGCTGGCGGTAAACCTGCGTATGGCGATGTATTCCGCCTCGCTGGTGCCGCATCTAAACGGCGCGCCGCTTTGGCAGCGGGCCTTGGTCTCCTACCTGGTCTTTGATCAGAATTACGCGCTGTCGGTGCAGGAATATGAGACCCGGCCCGAGCGGCCAACCGCGGTCAAGATCGCGTTTTTCTTCGGCACGGCCACGGCGGTGGCCCCGGTCTGGATCTTGTCGACCTATCTGGGCGCGGTGATTGGCGCGCTGATCCCGCCGGCCTTTGCGCTCGATTTTGCGGTGCCGATCGCGTTTCTGGCGTTGATCGGCCCCGCCCTGCGAACGATTGCCCATGTCGCGGCGGCGCTTACCTCGGTGGCCTTATCAATCGCCTTTGCCCCGGTGCCTTACAATCTGGGCCTGATCCTGGCCGCTGCCATCGCGATGATGATCGGGGCGGAGATTGAACGCCGGATGGAAGCCCGATCATGACCATGGCAAGCTGGCATATCTGGCTGATCATCATCACGCTTGGCGTGGGAACCTTCCTGATCCGGTTTTCGTTCCTGGGCTTGCTTGGCAACCGTGCCCTGCCGCCTTGGGTCTTGCGCCACCTGCGCTACACCGCGGTGGCCGTCTTACCCGCTATTGCGACGCCATTGGTGCTCTGGCCCGCCGCAACCGATGGGCAGACGGACCCGGCGCGCCTTGGCGCAGCCGTGCTGGCTCTGGCGGTTGGTTATGTCTTCAAGAACGCCATTTGGGCAATCGCTGCGGGCATGGGTGCGCTGTATCTTTTCCTGTATATCGGTGGCTAGACGGGTAAGGCCGTGGTCTGCACCACGGTTTTCAACCCAAAGCTCGACTGCATCCGCGCGACACCCGGCAAGCTCGCCAGGTGCTGCCGGTGGATGCGGGCGAAATCCTCGCTGTCGCGCGCCACAACTTTCAGCAGATAGTCGGCGCTGCCCGCCATCAAATGGCATTCCAACACATCTGGAACCTGCGCCACAGCATGCTCGAATGCCCCCAGCAGCTCATCGGCCTGCCCGCTCAGCCCGATCTCGACAAACACCGTTGTCACCCGCCCCACCGCGCGGGCATCGACCAAAGCCACGTAATCCCGGATCACCCCCGCCTGCTCCAACCGCTGCACCCGCCGGTGACAGGCCGAGGGCGACAGATGCACCTGCTCCGACAGTTCCGCATTGGTCATCCGCCCATCACGCTGCAACAACCGAAGGATACGCTTGTCCATATCGTCAAGCTCGATCATGGTGCAGCCTTTTCCCGTGATATGACAAAACTATCGAAAATTCTTGCGCAGAAGGCTTGGAAACGCAACCAGATTTCAAAACATTGCCATCCGAAACTGCCTAATAATTCGGCAGAAAAGGGAGGAGACATAGATGATCATCGGCTGCCCGAAAGAGATCAAGCCACAAGAATTTCGCGTCGGCATGACGCCTGTTGCCGCGCAAGAAGCCGTGGCCCACGGCCATAGCGTTTTGATGGAAACTGGCGCAGGTATCGGCGCGGGCTTTCCCGATGCCGATTACATCGCCGCCGGGGCCGAGATCGCCCCCGATGCGGCCAGCGTCTTTGCCAAGGCGGAGATGATCGTGAAGGTCAAAGAGCCGCAAGCGGGCGAGCGCAAAATGCTGCGCGAGGGGCAATTGCTCTTCACCTATCTCCACCTGGCCCCCGACCCGGACCAAACCAATGACCTCCTCGCTTCCGGCTGCACCGCGATTGCGTATGAAACCGTGACGGATGCCGCTGGTGGCCTGCCGCTTCTCGCGCCGATGTCTGAGGTTGCGGGCAAACTCGCGCCGCAAGTGGGCGCCTGGACGTTGCAGAAAGCCAATGGCGGGCGCGGCGTGTTGATGGGTGGCGTGCCGGGTGTTGGCGCGGCCGAAGTCGTGGTCATTGGTGGCGGCGTCGTCGGCACCCATGCGGCGCGCGTGGCTGCGGGCATGGGCGCGAATGTCACCGTGCTTGATCGCTCCCTGCCCCGGATGCGCTATCTTGATGACGTCTTTGGCGGACAATTCCGGACCCGCTATGCCAGCGCCGGCAACACCGCCGAACTGGTTGCCCAGGCCGATATGGTGATCGGCGCCGTCCTGATCCCCGGCGCCGCCGCACCCAAATTGGTCAGCCGCGCGCAACTCTCGACGATGAAGCCAGGCGCCGCGATTGTGGACGTTGCCATCGACCAAGGCGGCTGTTTCGAGACCTCTCGCGCCACGACCCACCAAGATCCGATCTACGAGGTCGACGGCATCATGCATTACTGCGTTGCAAACATGCCGGGGGCCGTTGCCCGCACTTCCACCATCGCGCTTGGCAATGCCACGATGCCATTTCTGATCGCGCTGGCCGATAAGGGATGGAAACAGGCCTGCGCCGATGATCCGCATCTTCTGGAAGGCTTGAACGTCCATGCGGGCAAGCTCACCAACTATCCGGTGGGTAAGGCGCTTGGCATCGATGTGCTGTCGGCATCGCTCGCGCTCAAAAGCTAAGACATCACCGACGGAAGGGAGCCTGGCGGGCGTGTAGATCAGACTGCCAGCGTTCAAAAGGTTCCCTTACAATGAAATCGTATCTGTCGCGCCTCCACCCCTATTGGCTGTGGGGGCTCATGGCCCTTCCGGCAATTGGCTTCATCTATCAGGCCATGACCTCGGAAGAAGCGCGTATCTTCCAAAACCTGCTCCACCCGACCGGCGAATTTGCCGCGCGGTTCTTGATCATCACGCTGCTGGCGACGCCGCTGATGTATCTGTTCAAAGGCTGGCGCGGGCCGCGCTGGCTGCGCCGAAACCGGCGGTATTTTGGCGTCGCTGCCTTTGGCTATGCCCTGCTTCACTTGGTGTTTTATGTCCTGCACACCGGAACGCTGAACCGGATGCTTGCCGATCTATCCGAGCTTCACATCTGGGCTGGCTGGCTCGCCTTCGCCATCTTCATCCCCCTGGCCGCAACCTCGTCTGACTATGCCGTTCGCCGAATGGGTCCACGCTGGAAGGCGTTGCAAAAATGGACCTATGCCGCAGCGGTTCTAGTCTTACTGCATTGGGCGTTGATCGATGAGGGGGAGGGTCTGGTGCCTGCACTTGTGCATTTCATACCCCTGGCCGCGCTCACCCTCTATCGGCTTTGGTACATGTATCTTCGGCCACGCCCGGCCCATGCATAACCACTCACGCGGCCCATTTGATCGAACACCCCATGGAGGGGATTTGATCGGACGGGCCGCGCCCGGTTTCGGCAACCAACCTCATCGCCTCAAAAAGATCGCGGCGCAGATCGGCCGGTCCAGCCTGCGCCCGGCTGGCATCCAGCCGCCCACGATACTGCAACTGACCCGCCGCGTTCAGCCCGAAGAAATCCGGTGTGCAGGCCGCGTCATGGGCTCGCGCCACCGACTGATCCGCGTCATGAAGATAGGGAAACGGAAAGTCGTGTTTCGCGGCCATCGCGACCATGCCGTCAAACCCATCCGCCGGATACTGCGTGGCGTCATTCGAGCAGATCGCCGCAAACCCGATGCCGAGTGGGGCCAGATCCCGCGCGTCACGCACGATTCGATCCATCACGGCCAAGACATACGGGCAGTGGTTGCAGATAAACGCGATCACCGTGCCATTTGGCCCCATCACGTCTTGCAGCGTATAACGCCGCCCATCTGTCGCGGGCAGATCGAAGGCGGGCGCGGCCCAGCCAAAATCGCAGACTGGTGGGGTGGCGGCCATACTCATGTCTCCTTGGGCGATGTCTCTCCGCAAAACCTAAGGGCAGATGGCCAGACATGCAAAGGCCCGCCACGTCGGGCGGGCCTCTCAGTTATGTAGCGTGGCGGCTATCCGCGCGCTTTCAACGCATCGCGGATTTCCATCAGCAATTCTTCCTGCGTCGGGCCCTTGGGCTCCTCGGGCGCGGGCTCTTCCGCCGGTTGCTCTGCCGCCGCTTTCACCTTGTTGACATAGCGCACCAGCATGAACACCACGAAGGCGATGATCAGGAAGTTGATGATCGCCATGATGAACGCGCCATAGGCAAAGACCGACGCCCCGGCCTCCCGCGCGGCCTCAAGCGAGGCCCCCGCCGGCACGTCTCCGCCGAGAACCGCATAGTTATTGGTAAAATCGAGGCCGCCGGTGAACAGCCCGATGATCGGATTGATCAGATCGGCCACCAACGATGAGACGATCGCCGTAAACGCGGCGCCGATGATGATGCCCACGGCCATGTCCATGACATTGCCCTTGGCGATAAAATCCTTGAATTCACTTAGCATTGGCTTTGTCCTATATCCTGTTGTCCCTCCACACGCAGAAGCTTCGGGCACGCCCCTTTTGGTGCCTCCGCGCACAGTCGCCCGCGCATAATGATATAAAATAGGCTCTGGCCCAATGGGAAAGGCTGCATAGATGTCACCCCTAACGCGCAACAAAAGGGCATCTCATGGCCGATCTCTCCGCTTTTCCGATCACATCCCGCTGGCCTGCCGCCAATCCGGACGTCATTCAACTTTATTCCTTTCCCACCCCAAATGGCGTGAAAGTCTCCATCGCGCTTGAAGAAATGGGGCTGCCCTATGAGGCGCATAAAGTCACGCTTTCCGATACCGATGTGAAAAGCGACGCCTTCTTGTCGCTGAACCCAAACAACAAAATCCCCGCGATTGTCGATCCCGATGGACCCGGCGGCGCTCCCATTGGGCTGTTCGAGTCGGGGGCCATTCTGATCTATCTGGCAGAGAAATCCGGCAAACTCATCGGCGACACACCTGCCGAGAAATACAAAGCGATCCAGTGGGTGATGTTCCAAATGGGCGGCATCGGCCCGATGTTCGGGCAGCTTGGCTATTTCTCAAAATTTGCCGGTGCCGAAATCGAAGACCCCCGTCCGCGCCAACGCTATGTGGATGAAGCCAAACGCCTTCTTGCGGTGCTCGACAAAGAATTGGCAGACAAAGACTGGATTATCGGCAGCTACTCCATTGCCGATATCGCCATCGCCCCCTGGCTGCGCGGGCTCGACTTCTATGGTGTGAAAGAGGCCGTGGGTTGGGACAGCTTCCCCAATGTGGTCGCGTATCTCGACCGGTTCCTTGCCCGCCCGGCGGTTCAGACCGGCCTTGTCACCCCGCCGCGCGACTAACGAAACAACTGCGAGCGCGGGGCGCATATGTCTGCCCCGCCTCGCGCCCTGCCTTCCCCGCGAGAAGAGACCGCGTCCAATCGTCTCTGCCTTCTGCAACTCCCTAAAAAACAGTGCCGCCAATCCACATGTTTTGATGTGAGGGAATGGCCCTGCTCCGCCGCCTTGCGCGACATGCCGAACGGTGCCTTCCCTGGCAACAAGCACAAGGGAAAGGGAGACCTGCATGGCACGACTAAGCGGGAAGATCGCCTTGATCACCGGCGGTGCCGCCGGGATCGGGTTGCAAACGGCACATCTGTTTCTGAAAGAGGGCGCCAAACTGGCTCTTGTCGATCTTGATCAGGCGGAATTGGACAAGGCCGCAGAAGATTTGGGGCAGCCCGAAGATGTGCTCACAATCGCGGCCGATGTCTCATCAGTCGATGCAACAAAATCCTATGTTGATCAAACTGTTGAACGGTTTGGCCGTATCGACATCTTCTTCAACAACGCCGGCATCGAGGGTAAAGTCGCGCCGCTGGCGGATCAGAAGATCGAAGATTTCGACAAGGTCATCGCGGTCAATGTGCGCGGCGCCTTTCTCGGTTTGCAGCATGTCTTGCCAGTCATGGCCGGGCAAGGCGGCGGCAGTATCATCAACATGTCCTCCATCGCGGGCCTGAAAGGCAGCCCGAACCTCGCGCCCTACATCACGTCGAAACACGCCGTGGTCGGTATGACCCGGGCAGCGGCGATTGAGGCCGCACCAGCCAATGTGCGGGTCAACTCCGTTCATCCCTCGCCGATCAACACGCGGATGATGCGCTCGCTCGAAGATGGCTTCAGCCCCGGCCATGGCGGCGAGGTAAAGGCGCAACTCGAACAGTCGATCCCGCTTGGCCGCTATGGCGAGGCGACGGATGTCGCCAATCTGGTCCTGTTTCTGGCCTCTGACGAGTCGCGCTTCATTACCGGCGCACAATACCCGGTCGATGGCGGCATGGCCGCGGGCTGATCTTGCTCAGGACGGCATTGGTCTGAGGCCCGGTTGGATCAGGTCGGCAACCTTCTCGGCCATCATCATGGTGGGGGCATTTGTGTTCCCACCAATGAGCTTCGGCATGATCGAGGCATCGACCACGCGCAACCCATCGACGCCTCTGACCCGGGCCTCGATGTCCACAACAGAATCCGAATCCGCGCCCATCCGACAGGTGCCAACCGGGTGGTAGATCGTATCGGCGCGGGCCCGGATATCCGCCTCAAGCGCCGCATCACTGCCGTCATGGGCATAGAGTTGCGCACCGCGCCAAGGGGTGAGCGCATCCGCCTCCATAATCTGCTCCATGATCCGCGCGCCGCGCATCAACGCCTCCAAATCGCGCCTGTCGCTCAGGAAGGCCGGATCAATCCGTGGCGGTGCGGCAGGGTTGGCGCTTTGGAGGCCCACATGGCCTGTCGACTCCGGTCGCAACACGCAGATATGGCAGGAATAGCCGTCACTTAGATGCAGTTTCCGCATATGTTCATCAACAATCCCGATCACGAAATGGATTTGCAGATCGGGCCGGTCCAACCCCGGATCAGAGCGCAAAAACGCCCCGCTTTCCGCCATCGGTGAGGCAAAGAGCCCCTGCCCGGTCTTCCGCCAGCGAAGGCCCGCTTTGCCCAACCGAGCCAAACCGCGCGGGTTCAACCCAACCACATCCCGTCGACGTGAGCGATAAGACAGCACATAATCCAGGTGGTCTTGCAGGTTCTGCCCGACGCCCGGCGCGTCATGAAGCACCGGAATACCCTGCGCAGCCAGTTCCACCGCCGGTCCAATCCCCGACAGCATCAAGAGCTGCGGCGACCCAAAGGCCCCCGCACTCAGGATCACCTCGCGCCGTGCCTTCAGACCCTCAAGCCGCCCGCGCCGCTTGATTTGAACGCCCGTGGCGCGACCATCTTCTAAAAGAACTTTCTCGGTCAGCGCGCGGGTCAGCACCGTCAAATTAGGTCGCCCCATCGCCGGAAACAGATAGGCCGCCGCCGCCGAACAGCGTTCGCCCTTCTGCGGCCCGTCCTGAAACTGCGTCACATGGTAGAACCCGGCCCCCTCTTGCCGGTCGCCATTGAAATCGTCGGTCTTGCGAATTTGCAGGCTCTCGCAAGCCTCCAGGAAGGCATGGGAGATTTTGCGCGGCGCGCTCTGCGGCCCAACCTGTAGCGGCCCCGCGTCGCCATGAAGCGCATCGGCCCCGCCCGCGAACCGCTCTGAGCGACGGAAATAGGGCAGCACGCTGGCCCAATCCCAGCCATCGCAGCCCAAAGCCGCCCATTCGTCATAATCCGCCTTATGCCCCCGGACATAGAGCATCGCATTGATCGCCGACGAGCCGCCAAGCGTTTTGCCACGCGGTTGAAACCCGCGCCGCCCGTTCAACTCTGGCTGCGGTTCGGTCTGAAACGCCCAATTGTTGATCTTCGGGCGGCCCGATACCATCGTCGCCACAAGGGCAGGCGCGCGGATAAAGATATCTCGCCCGCCGCCGCCAGCCTCGACCAGGCAAACCGACGTGTCCGGGTCCTCCGACAGGCGCGCGGCCAGCACACATCCCGCCGAACCGCCGCCCACGATCACATAGTCAAATTCCATGTGCCCCACGCTACGCCCATCAGCACCTGAGCAAAGCGAAACGTCGCGTTACCCAGGGAGTGCGCCCGTCAGGACATAGCGCAAAATCTCGACCACCTGACGCGGCTCTTCGGTCACGGCCAGCGCCGCACCATGCACTTCTTTCAACGGATGCTGATGCTCCGGTCGGCTCAGCACGATCAGCGATTTGCCGAGAGCGGCGGCCATACCGGCATCAAAGGCCGCGTTCCACTGCTTATATTGCTCGCCAAACCGCACCACGACCACATCGGCCTGCTCAATCCCCATCCGCGTGCGGATCGCATTCACCTTCGCGCCCTTGTGGTCGTGCCAGAACTTGTTCGGCTCCGTGCCCAGGATCGCGACGCCGCAATCATCACTGGCCGCATGATCGGTGACCGGGCCGCTAAACGTGACATCCAGCCCTTTGGCCCCCGCCACGATCTGCTCCCGCCAATCGGTGTGGATTTCCCCCGACAGATAAACCTTCAACGCCATATCCCGCCCTTTCTTTTACCTGAGTCTCTTCATCATATAGATCTTGTCGCCATCGCGCTCTGTGACGCCGTATCCAAACCGCTCATAAAGCGTGACATTTTCCGGCATCAAGCGATGCGTGACGAGCCGCATCTCAGCCAAACCTTGGGCCCGCGCCGCCGCCTCTCCTGCGTCGATCAAGACCCGGCCCAGCCCCTGCCCACCAAAACGCGGGTCTACCGCCAGATTGGCCAGCTTGGCATGATCCCCAGCGATCACGACAACCGCGCCGCCAGCCACATCCCCCTCCTGAGCCGCCACTAAGACCAGATGGTCGCGGATATCCTCCGCAAGCCCCTCGGTCACTGGCGGCAACGCAATGCCTCGCGCCAGCGCGGGCGCATAGGCTGCCGCAACCGCCGCGGTTAATGCGTCGACATCAGCAGCCGTCGCAGGCCGGATGGTCCAGGCCACGCTCTAGCCTCGCAGCACCCCGCCTGTGGCTTTGCCGACCTTCTCGACGATCTTCGCGCCCACGGCTTCGATCTCATCCTCGGTCAGGGTCTTGTCACGCGGTTGCATCCGCACGGTGAGCGCGATGGACTTCCGTCCCTCGCCCAAGGACCCGCCGATGAACTCGTCGAACACCCGCACCTCTTCGATCAAGGCTTTGTCGGCACCCGCGGCCGCATTGACCAGGTTCAGCGCCTCCATATCGGCATCCACCACAAAGGCGAAATCGCGTTCCACGGCTTGCAGATCGCTGATCGCCAATGCGCCCCGGCTGGCCCCCGACGCGCGCGGCATCGGCACCTCGCCGGGCCAGAGCGTGAAGGCCATCGCCGGGCCCTTCACATCCATCGCGGCCAGGATTTTCGGGTGCAATTCGCCAAACACGCCCAAGACCTTCTTCGGCCCGAGGCAGATCATCCCATGCCGCCCGGGGTGCCACCACTCCCGCGCGCCGCGCAAAATCTGGACTTTGGCGGGCGCGCCAATCGCCGACAGCACCGCTTCGGCATCGGCCTTCACATCGTAAAGATCGACCGACCGCCGTGCACCATGCGGATCACGCGGACCGGTCTGACCGATCAGAAGGCCCGTTGCCTGCAGGTTTTGCTCCCCCGGTTCGCCGCCATGAAACGCCGCGCCAACTTCGAAGAGAGCGAGGTCCATCATCCCGCGCGCTTGGTTCCGCGCCGCCGCCTGCAGCAAGCCGGGCAGAAGCGCGGGCCGCATATGGCTCATCTCCGACGAAATCGGGTTCTCCAGCATCGTCGCATCATCGCCACCGCCGAAAAGCTCAGCACTAGCCCGATCAATGAAGCTATAGGTCACGCATTCGTTGTAGCCGAGCGCCGCCATGGTTCGCCGCGCCGTGCCCTCGCGCCGCTGCATCGACGTCAGCACCGGCTTCGGCACACCCGGCTTTGGCCGCCGCATCGGCTGCGGCTCCAGTTTGGTCAGCGAGGCCATTCGCGCCACTTCTTCCACAAGATCGGCTTCGCCCTGAACATCCCGCCGCCAGCTTGGCACCCAAACCTCCAGCACATCGCCCTTGCCCGTGGCCGAGAAGCCAAGCGCGGTCAGATAGCGGATCTGATCTTCCTTCGGGATTTCCATCCCAACCAGGCTGATCACCCGCGCGGTGTTCAGATGATAGCTCCGCGCAGTCTGCAACGGCGCACCGGCCTCCACCACATGCGACGGCTCCCCGCCGCAGAGGTCCAGCACCATCTGCGTCGCCGCTTCCAACCCCGGCAACGTGAACTCCGGGTCCACACCACGCTCAAAGCGATAGCGGGCGTCGGAATTGATCTTCAGCGCCCGCCCCGTATGGGCAATCTCGATCTCATCCCAAAAGGCGCTTTCGACAAAGACGTTCACCGTTTCTTCGGTGCAGCCGGTCTCGGCCCCGCCCATCACACCGGCAATGCTTTCCGGGCCCTTGTCATCGCCAATGACCATCTGCCCCTCAAGGAAGCTGTATTCCTTGTCATCCAGCGCCATGATCGTCTCACCACCCGACGCGCGATAGACTCTCAGATCGCCCGACACCTTATCGGCATCAAACACATGCAAGGGCCGGTTCAGATCGTAGGTGTAGAAATTGGTGATATCGACCAGCGCCGAAATCGGCCGCAGCCCAATCGCGCGCAGCCGATCTTGCAGCCACTCCGGCGACGGCCCGTTTTTGACACCCCGGATCACCCGCCCGGTGAAATGCGGACAGCCCGGCAGCGTATCGTCCTCAATCGTCACACCAATGGGGCTGTCGAAGACGCCCGGCACCGGCGCGATCTCCTGCGGCTTCAGCACACCCAAACCGCGCGCCGCCAAATCCCGCGCAATCCCACGCACGCCCAGCGCATCCTGCCGGTTCGGCGTGATCGCGATCTCGATCACCGGATCGACCTTGGCCGGGTCATGCTCGGCCAACCAATCGATGAACCGCGCGCCGACCTCACCACTTGGCAATTCAATGATGCCGTCATGCTCTTCGGACAGCTCCATCTCGCGCTCGGAGGCCATCATGCCGAAGCTCTCGATCCCACGGATCTTGCCCACACCAATCGTCGTATCGATCCCCGGCACATAAACGCCCGGTTTCGCAACCACGACCGTGATCCCTTCCCGCGCATTGGGCGCGCCGCAGATGATCTGCTTCACACCCTCATCCGTCTCGACCTGACAGACCCGCAACCGGTCCGCATCGGGATGCTTCTCCGCACTCACCACCTTGCCGATGGTGAAATCCTTGAGCCGCGCGGCGCGATCCTCCACGCCTTCGACCTCCAGACCCAGATCGGTCAGGGTTTCTGCGATCTCGTCAACGGTGGCCTCGGTCTCCAGATGGTCTTTCAGCCAGGACAGGGTGAATTTCATAGGTCCGCTCTCATCTCACTTCTCGGCAGAGCGATAGCCTATGTGTGAAGGGATGAAAACCCGCGCGCCGGAGCCGCGAAAGGCTCACATCATCGCATCAATCCCAACGATCATCGACATGACGAAAAACAAGACGCAGGTGATCACGGTCAGCACGATCACCCGGTTGAAATAGCGCACCTGTTTGATCGCCTCGATCTGCAGATGGAAATCGGCGGCAACCTGGCTCATCTCGAACACATGGCGCAGGCGCGGCGACGGCTCATAGATCAGACAGCGGAGCAGGAAGAGGATCGAGATCGAAATGCTGACGATCTGTCCGAACATCAGGAGCAGAGTCAGCCATCGCTGATCGAGTGAGAAGATAAAGGCCGATGTGGCGAGGATAATCGCAAGCACGGCCAAAAGCGCGGAGGATTTCGCGTCGATCTCCGCCATGATCTGCCGCGCTTCCTCCTGATCCATATCCATCGTCCCCACATCCGCCTCGATATCGAGACAAACCGGGGTCAGCACCAGATGCGACGCGTCGGGCATCAAGGCGCGGTCCATGATCTGAACCATGTGTTGCAGCGAGAGGGCGGATTTCATGCGCGGCGATCCTTTGCGGCTACATCCCTTGTGGAGACGATAGGGGGCAAAGGCGGCGACAGTGGATGGACCATGGCTTATCTCTCCTGCGGGTCGAGGGAGAAGGTAGAGGAGACGCGGATCGACGCAAGTATTCTAGATTTGGGGCACAACGCCAGTTGGGTAACGAGCATCTGACGGCGTTGAAGCGGCGGTCATCCAATCGGGAGTCGAGGTACTTGGTTGCAAAATGAATAGGAAAACATGCAGACTCCAAAAGGATAGCCCAATAGGCGGTTGTATTACTGATGCGCGTCCTGAAGGTGATTAATGATTGGTTAACGGTAACGAGGATCCCATGACACGATTAGGTTTTGTATGCGCCTTTGCAGTCTCCAGCCTCTTTGCAGGTGGAGCGACACCCGTCCACTCGGCGGCGAAGATCGAGATCGGCGACGGCATCAGCATCATGGAACATGGCGGCGGCTGTCGGCGCAGCTCGCCCCCAGGGCAGTGTTGCCATATGGATAACAGCGTCGGGCGCGTACACTGCCACTGACGAGGCTGCTATCGAAAACGTCCGTACTTCCCGGGCACTGATTTGAGCGCAAGCCGGGCGAGCACCTGCCCGTGGGATGGCGCCGCAACATCCGTTCAGGGTGCTTTATACCCGCCAAGCACATCCGAAGACGAAGCGGAGCGCGAACCTCCACCAAAGCGCCAGCCCGCCGGAACGGGCAGGCGCTCGCCCGGCGCTTTCAGCGCTATTCGGGCGGGACTTCTCCTTGCCCTGCTATGTTGGGCAACTTACGCAGTAATCCAAGGCGCGAAGAGGCCTCTTCTGCAAACAACTCGGCATCCAAGTTCGTGTTTGCGAAAGTGTCTTTGCGCATCAAATACAGAACCGTCCTTCGCTGCTCGGCAACGGCCGCACTCAGTATCCAAGCACCGTCTTCAGTACCATCATCTAGTTCAGCCTGATAGTTATCGAGGCTGCGCTGGAAGTCCAAAACCGCGTTCGCGATCTCATCTGGAACACTTACAAGAAGCTCTTCTACTACCAGTTCGCATTCGTGAAGGTGTTCTATTTCATTGAATGTGAAACCCGGCCCCTGTCCTAAGCGGTACAAAAGATCCGCTGAGGATGCCGAAAAACGACGATAAAGCAAACGTCGCTCGTTCCCTAGCTCGTGGATCCGATCGAGATTTCTCTGCCGGGCATATCCTCGAAACGCAATAATCAGGGCGGCTCCAGCAGCAATCGCGGATGCAACTACTGACCACCACATTCTTCACACCCCGCTATGAACCGCAGGCACCTCCAGCGCCGCGAACCCATAATGCCGCAACCACCGCAGATCGCTATCAAAAAACGCCCGCAGATCAGGAATCCCGTATTTCAGCATCGCGATCCGGTCGATGCCCATGCCGAAGGCAAAGCCTTGCCAGTCGTCCGGGTCGATCCCGCCCGAGCGCATCACGTTGGGATGCACCATGCCGGAGCCCAGCACTTCCAGCCAATCGTCGCCCTCGCCGACCTTCACCGTGCCGCCTTCCCAGGAACACTGGATATCCACTTCCGCCGAGGGTTCGGTGAAGGGGAAATGCGAGGCGCGGAACCGGGTCGTGACCTTGGTGCCGAAGGGCGGAGAAGAACTCCTCCAGCACCCATTTCAGGTTCGCCATGGAGATATCACGGTCAATCGCCAAGCCTTCGACCTGATGGAACATCGGCGTATGGGTCTGGTCGTAATCGGCGCGATAGACCCGGCCCGGGCAGATCACCCGGCAAGGCGCGCCATGGGCCTCCATATGCCGGATCTGCACCGGCGAGGTATGGGTGCGCAGCACATGCGGCGGGCGGTTATCCCCCTCGCGCCGGTGGGTGTAGAACGTGTCCATCTCGGCCCGCGCCGGGTGGTGGCCGGGGATGTTCAGCGCGTCGAAGTTGTACCAATCGGTCTCGATCTGCGGCCCCTCGGCCACGGCGAAGCCCATATCGGCGAAAATCGCGGTGACTTCTTCGGTGACCTGGCTGACCGGATGGATCGTGCCCTGCCGCCGGTGGCGCGACGGCAAGGTCACGTCGAGCCACTCGCCCTTCAGCCGCTCGTCCAAGGCCGCATCGCCGAGCGCGGCTTTCTTCGCAGCCAAAGCGCTGTTCACCTCGTCTTTCAGCGCGTTCAGCGCCGGGCCGGCCACTTGCCGCTCCTCGGGCGTCATCTTACCCAACTCGCGCATTTTCAGGCTGATCTCGCCCTTCTTGCCCAGCGCGGCCACCCGCATCTCCTCAAGGGCCGCCTCATCCGCCGCCCCCGCAATGCGCTCAAGCCAACCGCCCCGCAGCGTGTCCAACCCGTCCATCTCAGGTCTCCATATCCGTTCGGGTGTCAGCTATCACAGCACCCTTCGATTGCAAGCCGGGCACCAAAGCCCGAAAATAAAAAGGCCCCGCTGCCGGATCAACCGGCGACGGGGCCCAAAGCTCTGTTAAGGCGAACGCGCAGGTTAGAGCGCGGCCTTGGCCTGGGCCACAATGGCCCCAAACGCCTCGGGTTCATGCACAGCCAGATCGGCCAGCACCTTACGGTCCACTTCGATCCCGGCCAGTGACAGGCCGTTGATGAAGCGCGAATAGGTCAGCGCCTCGTCATGGGCACGCACGGCGGCGTTGATCCGCTGAATCCACAGCGCGCGGAACTGCCGCTTGCGGTTCTTCCGGTCGCGGGTCGCGTATTGGTTGGCCTTGTCGACGGCCTGGGTCGCGGTTTTGAAGTTCGTCGACCGGCGGCCATAATAGCCTTTGGCCTGGTCCACGATCTTCTTGTGACGGCGATGGGTGACGGTTCCACCTTTGGTGCGGGACATATCTCAGACCTCCTTAGCGCGCGTAGGGCATGTAGGATTTGACGATCTTCTCGTCGGGAGCGGACAAGGTCGTCGTCCCCCGCGCGTTGCGGAGAAACTTGTTCGTCCGCTTGATCATCCCGTGCCGTTTGCCCGCCTGAGCGGATTTCACGCGGCCAGAGGCCGTCACCTTGAAGCGCTTCTTGGCGCTCGACTTTGTCTTCATCTTCGGCATTTCCGTCTCCTATTCGGGTCGGTTCAGGCGCGACTCGGCATGCCAATTGGCCGGCCGCACCGATAAGAAAGCGCGATGTAGCGCCGATTGCGCGCCCGCGCAAGGGGTCAGTTCAGGATACGCGCCGCAACCGAGACGAAGGCATCCGGCACAGAGACCAGCGTCAGCCCCTCGGCCGTCTGCAGATGCACAAAAGCGAAGAGGCCCAAGGCGATCACCAAGCTGATGATCGAACGCACCGGCCATATCTTGTCCGCCCAAGCCGAGAAGATCGACGCAAGCGCCAATCCCGTAACCAGCGTGGCGATCACAAGCAGAATATCGTGAGGAACTGTCAAATGGGCGTCAATCCGGCTCGGTTGCGTAAATCAGCCTCTCGGCCACAGGCGCGACCCTGATGATATTCGTTGTGCCCTGAACATTAAAGGGCACACCGGCGGTAACAACGATTTGCTCCTCTTCTGAGGCAAATCCCCCCTCGCGCGCGGCCCGCGCCGCCGAGACCACGGCCAGTTTGAACCGGCTCACTTCACCGGCCGTGATGAAACAATTGGTGCCCCATGTCAGACAGAGCCGCCGCGCCACATGGGTCAGCGGGGTCAGCGCCAAAATCGGCACCGAGGGCCGCTCGCGCGCCACCAAACTCGCGGTATTACCTGATTGGGTGAAGCAACAAATCGCTTTGATATCCGTGGTCTCCGCGATCTCCCGCGCCGAGGCCACGATGCCATCGGCCACCGACGAACGTTTCACATGGCGCGAGGCGCGCATGATCTCGTGATAGGTCGGGTCGGCCTCGACCTCGATGGCGACGTTGTTCATCGTGTTCACGGCTTCGATCGGATAGCCGCCTGCCGCAGATTCGGCGCTCAACATCACAGCATCTGCACCTTCATAGATCGCGGTCGCCACATCCGAGACCTCGGCGCGGGTCGGCACCGGGCTTTCGATCATGCTTTCCAACATCTGCGTCGCCACGATCACCGGCTTGGCCGCCGCGCGGCATTTGCGCACCAGACGTTTCTGGATCGGCGGCACATTCTGCACCGGCAACTCCACGCCCAGATCTCCGCGCGCCACCATAATCCCATCCGAGGCCGTCAGGATTTCGTCAAACGCCTTCTCCGCTGCTGGTTTCTCGATCTTCGACAGGATCGCGGCGCGGCCTTTGGCGAGACCGCGCGCCTCCTCCACATCTTCTTTGCGCTGCACAAAGCTCAGCGCCAGCCAGTCTACGCCCAATTCGCAGACAAACTCCAAATCGCGCCGGTCTTTATCTGACAAGGCCGCCAGCGGCAGCACCACATCGGGCACATTCACACCCTTGCGGTTGGAGATCGGCCCGCCCGCCACAACCACGCACTCGGCGAAATCCGCGCCGCAGGTCTCGACCCTCAGCTTCACCTTGCCGTCATTGACCAAGAGATGCGCGCCAGGTGCCAGGGCTGCGAAAATCTCCGGATGCGGAAGCTGCACCCGCGTCGTGTCGCCCGGCGTCTCGTCCAGATCGAACCGAAACGCCGCGCCATCCTCCATGTCAAAGCCGTGATCATTCGCAACACACACACAGCGCAGTTTTGGCCCCTGCAAATCGGCCAGAATGGCAATCGGGCTGTCCAACTCTTGCTCAATCTGCCGGATGATCTCATGCCGTTTGCGGATCTCGTCATGATCGCCATGGCTCATATTGAGGCGAAACACATCCGCCCCCGCCTCAAACAGCGCTCGGATCATTTCGTAGTCGTTGGACGCAGGGCCCAAGGTGGCGACAATTTTCACGTTGCGCAGGCGTCTCATGAAATAGCAAAGTCCCTTTTTCCGGTCGGATGGTAGCGCTCACATCGGCGTTTGGTCAGCTATGGCCGAAAACCCGGGCCAGGACAACTGAGCGTCCGGCCATGGTCCAACCTCTGTGGCCATTGGGTCCGGTCGCAGATCCGTTCGTCGAACTCACACCATAGCCCTATCAGACCCACATGACCGAATTGTTTCGTGACCACCACCCCAGACGCCGCCACATCTCCCCGGAAATGGGCCAAGGTTTCCTACCTCGACACCGCCCGCCCCTTGCGCTCTAACTCACACGCAGGAGGACAGGCCCATGGTCGACATCGCCACCCGCGTCTACAATCACAAATGGAAGATCGACCCGATCGTCCGCTCCCTGATCGACACGGATTTCTACAAACTCCTGATGTGCCAGTCGGTGTTCCGCAACCGCCCCGACACACAAGTCACCTTCTCGCTGATCAACCGCACCAAACGCATCCCGCTTGCCCGCCTGATCGACGAGGGCGAATTGCGCGAACAGCTTGACCATATCCGCACCCTGCGCCTCCGCCGCGGCGAAAGCACCTGGATGCGCGGCAACACCTTCTATGGCAAACGACAGATGTTCACGCCCGAATTCATGGATTGGTTCGAGGCGCTGCAACTGCCGCCTTACCACCTGGAACGGGTCGGCGACCAATATGAGCTGACGTTTGAGGGCACCTGGCCCGAGGTGATGCTCTGGGAAATCCCCGCGCTCGCCGTGCTGATGGAACTCCGCTCCCGCGCTGTCCTGCGCGACATGGGTAAGTTTGAGTTGCAGGTCCTCTATGCCCGCGCCATGACCAAGCTTTGGGAAAAGGTCGCGCGCCTGAAAGCCATCGATGGCCTCCGCGTCGCCGATTTCGGCACAAGACGCCGCCACTCCTTCCTCTGGCAGGATTGGTGCGTGCAGGCGATGCAAGAGGGCCTCGGCGACGCCTTCGCTGGCACGTCCAACTGCCTGATCGCCAAAAACCGCGACCTGGAGGCCATCGGCACCAACGCCCATGAACTGCCCATGGTCTATGCCGCGCTGGCCGAGACCGACGAGGCGCTGGCGGCCGCGCCCTATGACGTGCTCTCCGATTGGCACGACGAACATGACGGCAACCTGCGCATCATCCTGCCCGACACCTTCGGCACGCGCGGCTTCCTGGCCCACGCGCCCGATTGGCTCACCAAATGGACCGGCATGCGCATCGACAGCGGCGACCCCGCCAAGGGCGCCGAAACCGCAATCGCCTGGTGGAAGGCCCGTGGCGAAGACCCGCGCGAGAAACTGGTGATCTTCTCCGACGGGCTGGACGTCGGCAAGATCGAGGAGCTCCACGCCCAATTCGCCGGCCGCGTCCGGGTCAGCTTCGGCTGGGGCACCCTCCTGACCAACGACTTCCGAGGCCTCGTCCCTGACGACGCCCTGGCCCCGTTTTCGCTGGTGTGTAAAGCTGTGGCGGCAAATGGCACGCCGACCGTGAAGCTGAGCGACAACCCCGAGAAGGCGATGGGGCCGGAGGCCGAGATCGCGCGGTATAAGCGGGTGTTTGGGGTGGGCGAGCAGGAACGGGTGGAGGTTGTGGTTTAGGTGCTGGGGCTAAGCTTCCAGCGCCCTCTCGCTTTAGCTACCGGTTCAATTTTTCCTTTCTGCTTCAAACGATGCATGTGTGATCGAAAGGTGCTTTCTTTGAGCCCCGGGAACACCGCAATTGCGGCTTCGTAGATATCCCTTGCGGCGGCAGGTTCAGCGCGATCTCCGAGAAATTGAAGGATTTTTGTTTCAACCGCTATGCGGTCGATGCTTGTTGAGCGCAAAATCGTGCGATCACCATCTGCATGGCGCTCTACCCGAGCGCGCGACAATAGCCTAATGAGCGCATCCCGTTCATTGCTGAGCCTTGCTATCTTTTGGTCCACCTTCTTTAACTCATCTAGAAGGCGTCGTTCGTATCGGTCATCAACTTGGTCCATTTTGCTCTCGTTGCGGAAAATCCTTGTGCAACATACTACAAAAAATCCGTAGGGAAATACCAAAGATTACAGAGTATAGGGTTGACAATTTCAGCCGCAGACATTATGCATTAAGAGCATAGCTCTTAATGCATAATGTCTGATCAGAGAAGCTCTTTTTCTTGCTTAATGGTGAGAGGATCGTTACAACTCCGTTGAATCGATACCTTCTCGCCTGTACCTCTATGTTCGAAAGTACGCGTAGCTTAGCTTCGCGTGTGCGGGCCACGGGGGCAACCTTGTGGCCCGCAGCGTAATGAGCAGATGCAAGTTCTACATTGATGGCTTTAACTTGTATGAGGGGCGCCTCAAGAAAAGCCGCCACCTCAGATGGCTCAACGTTGTTGCCTTTTCTGAACGCCTCGCAACCGGCGTCGGTGAAGTAGTTCAAATTGAGTACTATACAGCTCACGTCGCGGGCAAAATTGATCGCGAAGGCCAAATCCGACAAGCCACCTACCTACAAGCACTAAGAACCCTACGTCCGAAGCTGCGCCTGCACGTTGGCAAGTTTGCCGTGAAGGAGCGCTGGGTAAAACCGTGCGATCCATTTGAGACGCGGCCGACCGGCATTGCTGCACCGTCTGTAATGCCCGACCTGCTCAAAGCAACTGTAGCACAAGAGAAAGAAAGCGACGTAAAGCTAGCCGTACATCTCCTACATGATGCCGTTCGAGACGAGTACGATACGGCTTTTGTTGTAAGCAATGACTCTGATCTTACAGAAGCCATTCGACTGTCCACCGAAGAATACGGAAAAAATGTGGTTCTAGTGCCCCCGGCTCCAGAACGCGGAGGCGACTTTGCACCACTCGCTCGTAAACTAGAGGACGCTGCTACTCGGGTCCAACACGTGCGAACGCATCTGCTAGAAAACTGCCAGTTTCCGAACTCAGTAATCAAAGACAATGGTCGGCACGTTACGTGTCCTGCTGACTGGAGATAAACCGGCAACACTCCGCACGCTCCCCAAAACGCTTTCACCTGCCCCACGCCTTCTTCGCCTTGATCGGTCGCTACACCGTCATTTTAGCTCGCCTCGTCGCCACCCAAGGTTTCGGGCCATCGTTGTACCGCAACAGTTCCAACCCCACTTGCCGTTCACGTATCAGACCCATACCGGGCCATCCACCCCAAACCCGGCGATCTGACCCCAACGCTACCCCTCAAATCCGCACCCATCCGTATGCACAGGGTGTGTACAGCCCGTGTGCGGGTTGCGCACCCCACCTACCCCACCTCCTCCACCCACCCTTTCAGCATCGCCGCACTCGCCCGCAGCCCCTCTGTCTCTTCCGGCGACAAATCCGGCATCAGCTCCGCGACCACGCCATCCCGCCCGACGACCCGCGGGAGGGAGCAGGCGACCTGGTCCACGCCCAGCACATCCGACACGCAACTGACCGACAAAACCGCCTGTTCATCCGCGATCACGGCGTTCACGATCCGCGCCAGGCCGGCGCCGATCCCGTACCAGGTCGCGCCTTTGCCCTCGATAATCGTATAGGCCGCACGCCGCACACCGGTGTCGATCCGCGCCCGCACATCCGCCGTCAGCGCCGCGCCCACCTGCGCCGCGAATGAGGTCAATTCGACCGAGCCGACCCGGGCATTCGACCAGGCCAGCACCTCCGAATCCCCATGTTCGCCAAGGACATAGGCATGGACCGAGCGCGGCGCGATCCCCAGATGTCGGCCCAAGAGCCAACGGAACCGAGCCGTATCCAAGATCGTGCCAGAGCCAATCACGCGACCCGGGGCCAGCCCCGAAATCCGCTGCGTGATCTGCCCCATGATGTCCACCGGGTTCGACGCCACCAAGAGGATCGCCTCGGGTGCCGCCGCCATCACCTGGCCCACCACGGCCTCAAACACCGCCGCGTTGCGCGACAGAAGCTGAATCCGCGTCTCCCCCGGTTTCTGGCTCACACCCGCTGCCAGAATGACCACCGCCGCGCCCGCCAAATCCTCGTAACCGCCCGCCTCAACCATCACTGGATGCGCAAAGGGCACCGCATGGGCGATGTCCTCCGCCTCCGCCTGCGCGCGTTTCTCGTCGAGATCGACCAACACGATCCGCGAGCCGATCCCCCGCATCACCATGGCGAAGGCCGCTGCCGATCCGACCATACCTGCGCCAACGATTCCGATTTTCATGAGAGGCCTCCTGCGATGTTTTCCACAACTTAGGGGGAGTGGCGCAGAAAGAAGACGGCGAGTCGTCGCTGCGCCGAGACTTGCCGTCACTCACTCCGTCTCGGTCCGTCCCCGCAACGCTTTCACGTCGCCGCGCGCCTTTTTCGCCTTCAGCCGCCGTTCGACCGAGCCGCGGGTCGGTTTGGTCGGCCGCCGCCGTTTCGGCACCACCGTCGCCCGGCGCACCAGCTCCGCCAACCGCTCTCGCGCGATCTCTCGGTTCCGCGCCTGGTGCCGGGTTTCTTGCACGAAGATCACCACCGCCCCGTCTTTGGTCCAGCGCGATCCGGCCAGCCGCCGCAGCCGTCGCTTCACTGCGTCGGACAGGTTGGGCGAGCGCTCAGCTTCAAACCGCAGCTCCACCGCCGTCGAGACCTTGTTCACATTCTGCCCACCCGGGCCCGAGGCGCGGGTAAAGCTCTCGGTCAGTTCCCAGTCTTCAAGGCTGATCTGGTCGGTGATGCGCAGCATGGGCCGCCCTCATTCGCGTCTGTATCATTTCCATACGGGATCCATACCAAATCCATACAGCAATTTCGGCACCAAAAAGGGCCGTACCAATGGCACGACCCTTTTCGAGAAATCAGGAGGTGGGCGCGGTCAGGACCGCTGGTCCACCTGGGATGGGGTTCGCCCCCTAGGGTTGCCTAGCGGCGATCCTCCCAAGCTGTCCCGACGCCATTCTCCAATACCTCTCTAGACACTGGATCACCTCCTTTCATTTGGTTGCTGTTGAGGTGAGCCTGCCACAGATTTTGTGTTTGTCAAAAGAAATTATGCGACATGTGCCAATAATCGGCGGGTGAGGATGCGGAACGGAATCAGCGCCAGGATCGCCAGCGACAGTTTCACCAGCCAATCCGCGAAGGCGAGCGAGACCCAAAGCGGCGCCACCGGCCCGGCCCCAAGCATCGGCAACATCTCTCCGGCCCAGGACACGTCATTGCCCGGCTCAAGGAAGGTCAGACTGGCCGAGAAGGCGATGGTGAAGAAGAGCGCCGTATCCACCGAAGACCCAATGATCGTTGAGAAAACCGGCGCTTTCCACCAAATGCCGTCGCGCATCCGGTCAAAGATGGCGACGTCCAAAAGCTGCGCGGTCAGGAAGGCCAGACCGGAGCCCATCGCGATGCGGAGCGTGACCAGCGGGCCGAACTCGCCCATGATCTGCGTCCCAATCAGCGAGCAAGCAACGCCGACCAAAAACCCAACGAAAACAACGCGCCGGGCAGCAGTCACGCCATAGACGCGGTTCATGACATCGGTGACCAGGAAGGCCAGCGGATAGGTAAACGCCCCCCAGGTCAGCCACTGGCCGAAAAGGAATTGGACGAGGATGTTGGAGGCGACGACAATCGACGCCATGGCCAAAATGCCAGGCAAATACGTGCGGTTCATGTTGTTTTCCGTTTTGACAAGGTGGTCGGAGACTTGGCCCATAATCGGGCGATGGCGCGCAATACGCCCCTTCCGCCCGTCTGACAAGGGTCTTTAGCCCATCACCTTTGCCACCGCGCGCGCCACATAGGGGATGCTGTCGGGTGTCAGACCGGCGATGTTCATCCGCCCGTCGCCCACCACATAAATCGCATGCTCGTCGCGCAGGGTTTCCACCTGCTCGGGCGTGGCGCCGATCAGCGAGAACATGCCGCGATTGCTGGCCAGAAAGCCGAACCGGTCCGAGCCCGTCTCGGCCCGCAAAGCCTCGGCGATCGATTGCCGCGTGGCACTCATCCCCTCGCGCATCTCTCTGAGCTCCGTTCGCCAGGTCTCGGTAAGGGCCGGATCGGTGAGGATCGTCTCCACCACCCGCGCGCCGTGATCCGGCGGGAAGGAATAATTCTGTCGGTTGAGGAACGCCAATGTCGCCTGTGCTTTGGCTTGGGTTTTGTCATCCGCCGTGATCGCAAAGGCGATCCCGACGCGGTCACGATAAAGCCCGAAATTCTTTGAGCAGCTGGCGGCGATCAACACTTCCGGCAGCATACCCGCCAAGATACGGGTGCCCGCCGCATCCTCCTCAAGTCCCTCGCCAAAGCCCTGATAAGCGATGTCAACAAACGGAATCGCACCGGTGCGCTGCAGCAGCGCGCCCACATCCCGCCAGTCTTGCAACGATAGCTCGACACCCGACGGGTTGTGGCAGCAACCATGCAGCAGCACCACATCGCCCGGCTTCGCCTCAGCCAAATCTCCCATCATCCCGTCGCGATCCAACCCGCCGGTTTCAGGGTCATAATAGCGATAGAGCCGCAGGTTCAGGCCAAGATACCCGGCAATTGAGCGGTGATTGGGCCAGGATGGGTCGCTGATCCAGACGGTCGCATCCGGCGTGAGGTTGCGGGTCAGCTCGAGAATCTGCCGCACGGCCCCGGTGCCGCCCGGCGTGGCCAGCGCAGCCACCCGCGACGCTGGTACCGTATTGCCAAGGATCAAGTCGCGCATGACGGCGTGAAACCCTGGATCACCCGCCAGTCCCAGATAACTCTTTGTTTCCTGGCTTTGCCAAATCCGCTCTTCGGCCTGCTTGACCGCGGCCATAACCGGTGTCCGCCCATCGGCGGTGCGATACACGCCAACGCCTAGATCAACCTTTTGCGGGCGCTCATCGGCGGCATAAAGCGCCATGATGCGCAGAATTTGATCGGTCTCGGGCGGGGTCAGTGTCTCAAACATGGTGTGGCCTTCAGGCAGGAAAAAGCGACGGATCACGGTCGCGAGTCAGAATGCAGGTTTTGTCTTCGGTGCGCATCGGACGGAACCCGACCCGTTGATAAAGGTCCAGGGCCCGTGGGTGGTCAAGCGTGCAGGTGTTGACCGTCATCCGCCGAACGCCCTCGCCAGCCCAGCCTTTCGCAAGCGCCGTGCGCAGCAATTTGCCGCCCAAACCTTGGCCGACCGCTTCGGGCACCATCCCGAAATAGGCGAGATCGCAGGTGCCGGCTTGGCGGAAATCAAGCTGGAAGAATCCTTGCGGCCACCCCTGAGCGCTGGCCACCCAAAGCTCGACCGCCGGGTCCTGCACAAAGGCGCGCACAACCTCTGGGTCTTCACGATGCTTATCCTGCCACTCATAAGCGCGGCCCACAGCGTCATAGAGCGCCAGGAAATACCACGCGGGCGGACGGATCGCATGATCCAGCCGCACGCCTTCGGGCAGCAGCGGGGCCGGATCATTCGGGCCGTCCAACATCTCAAGATAGGTGATCCGATAGGGCAGCTCCGTGCCCGCTTTGATCAAACTCATCCGGTCGCCACTTTCAACTGCTCGAACTGGCCCCATTCCGCCCAGGAGCCATCGTAAAGCGCCACATCGCGATGGCCGAGCCGGTCGAGCGCCAGCATCAAAATCGCTGCGGTCACGCCCGATCCGCAGGTGGTGATCACCCGTTTGTCCAAATCTACGCCGGCGCTTTCAAACGCCGCACGCAAAGCATCGCCCGCTTTCATCGTGCCATCGGCATTAAGCAGGCTCGCGTAATGCACATTCATCGAGCCGGGAATACGCCCCGCACGCAGACCGGGCCGGGCCTCGGGCTCTTCGCCCTTAAAGCGACTTGGAGAGCGGGCATCGACAATCTGCCAATCCCCGAGCTTCGAGGCCGAGGCCACTTGCGTCACGTCTTTCACCAGATGCGCCTGCCGCTGCACGGTAATGTGTCGGTCGCGCAGAACGGGCGGCATATCCTCCACCGGTCGCCCTTCGGCCTGCCATTTTGGGAAGCCGCCATCCAGAACCGCGATGTCGGTCTTGCCCATTAGCCGGAACAGCCACCATATCCGCGCGGCCGAGAACAGTCCGGCGCCGTCATAGGCCACGACCTGATGGCCATCACCCACGCCCATGGCGCGCATCCGGCTGATGAATTTTTCCACCGGCGGCGCCATATGCGGCAACTCGCTGCGGTGATCGCTGATCTCATCAATATCAAAAAACCGCGCGCCGGGGATATGGCTGGCCTCATATTCCGCCCGTGCGTCGCGGCCCATTCCGGACAGGTAATAGGAGGCGTCGATCACCCTAAGGTCGGGGTCGGTTAGATGCGCCGCCAACCAGTCGGTGGAGACCAGGGTTTTCGGATCATCGGCGGACATATCTCGGCCTTTCTGGACTGTCTTCAATCTGCCGAATAGCCCTACGCATAAGGCTTGACGCTGGCAAGGGGCGCGGAGCCGCAGGCCTACCCCTCGCGGAGCAGCCGTGCCTTTTGACGCTGCCAATCGCGTTTGGCTTCCGTCGCGCGTTTGTCGTGGTTCTTCTTACCTTTGGCGATGCCGATTTTCAGCTTCACCAGCCCCCGGTGGTTGAAATACATCACCAGCGGGACAAGGGTCATCCCCTCGCGCTGCGTCGCGTTCCAGAGCTTCGAAAGCTCCTTGCGGCTGACCAGGAGTTTCCGCCGCCGCCGCTCTTCATGGGCAAAGGTTTTGGCCTGCAGATAGGGCGCGATATAGCTGTTCACCAACCACAGCTCGCCATTCTCCACCGCGGCGTAGCTCTCGGCGATATTCGAGCCACCCGCGCGCAGCGATTTGACCTCGGAACCTTCCAGGATGATCCCAACCTCAAGATCATCCTCGATGGCATAGTCATACCGCGCCCGCCGGTTCTCGGCGATCACCTTGTAATTCGGGTTATCGGGTTTCTTAGCCATGGGGGCGGGATATAGGCACTTACGTCTCCGGGTGCCAGCCCGGCGGGACATCGACGGTTTCGATCCAGGGCTTGATATCGAGCAGCGGCGTGCCGTCAAACGCATCAATCGCGTCGATTTCGACCACCGCACCGTCAATCCCGGTGATCAGCACCGTGGCCAGCGCAATCGGATTTGGCCGGACGGGGGAGCGGAGCGCAAAGGTGCCACGCGGACCATCGGCATGGGCCGGTGTCTGCACGATCAGGTCACGCTCCCCCGGTCGACCCAATAGAGCAGTTGCACCGCTTGCCCGACGTTCAGCCCGGTCAACGCAGGCGCATAAGCCGGATCAAGCTCGATCCGGGCCGCTTCCCCAGTCTCCCGGGCTTGCCGGATGTTTTTCGGCGCGTTCCCCTTCGACCATGGCGAGCGGATACGTCCAATGAAGGTCAGCCCCGCGTCGACCCGGTCCCCCGGATCGAAGCCAAGCGCGACCTCGCCTGGGCGCTGACCACTCATCTCAGTTGATCAGTCCGGCATGCCGCATACCGCTTTCAATCGCGGCTTTTGTGCTGTCCTCAACGCCGGTCAACGGCAAGCGCACCTCATCAGAGCAACGCCCCAGAACCGACAGACTATATTTCGCCCCAGACAGCCCCGGCTCAATGAAAATCGCCTCATGCAGGGGCATCAGACGGTCCTGATACTCCAGCGCCTTGGCATAGTCGCCAGCCAGCGTCGCCGCCTGCATCTCAGCGCAAAGCTTTGGCGCGACATTGGCGGTCACGCTGATACAGCCATGCCCGCCTTGCGCGTTGAACCCAACCGCCGTTGCGTCTTCGCCCGAAAGCTGGATGAACTCCGTGCCGCAAGTGATCCGCTGCTGCGGCACGCGGGAAAGGTCCGCGGTCGCGTCTTTCACCCCGACGATATTGGGTAGCTTGGCCAGTTCCCCCATTGTCGCGGGCGTCATGTCGATCACCGAGCGCGGCGGAATGTTGTAGATGATGATCGGAATACCGACCTCATTCAGGGCCGAAAAATGCGCGATCAACCCGCGCTGCGTCGGCTTGTTGTAATAGGGCGTAACCACCAAAGCGGCCGCCGCCCCGACGGCTTTCGCATGTTCCACAAACCGGATCGCCTCGACCGTGTTGTTCGACCCCGCACCGGCGATCACCGGCACCCGGCCAGCCGCCGTTTCGACGACAGCGGCGATCACCTGCTCGTGCTCGTCATGAGACAGGGTCGGGCTTTCGCCAGTCGTCCCCACAGGCACCAACCCGGTGCTGCCTTCCGCAATTTGCCACTCCACCAGTTTCTTCAGCGCGTCAAAGTCCACTGCGCCGTTCGCAAACGGCGTGACCAATGCGGGCATTGAGCCTTTAAACATCACACGCTTCCTTATCAGTGGGTAAAGCCGGGATCGGCGAAATCGCGCGGACAATATCCCCAGATGCGGGAATTGCCAAGTTCGTGTGTTGCAAGCGGGCGCGACCCTCTTATCCTAAGGGGGACCCCTATGCCGGAGCCCCACATGCGCGCCTATCTTCTTGCCGTTTTCGCCGCCCTGATGCCTTTGCCTGTGGCGGCGAATCCCGATGCAATCGGTGTGGCCTTGGCCGCCATCGGCGCACAAGATTTTGATCTGGCCGCCGAGGCGACGCGGCAGATTGATGACGAAGCGGGCCGCGATGTGGTCACCTGGGCCCGGCTTCGGGCCCGCCAAGGCCGGTTCGAGGAATATGTTGATTTCTTGGACCGCAATGCGGATTGGCCCGGCCTGCCGCTTCTGCGGGCGCGGGGTGAGCGGAACATCCCGCAGAGCGCCAACCCCGCCACGGTCATCGCCTATTTCGGGCCGCAACCACCCGAAACCGGCACCGGCAGCTTGCGCCTGGCCGAAGCGCTGATCGCAACCGGTGAGAGGGACGCCGCCCACGCCGAAATCATCCGAGCCTGGACAACGATGACGCTGACCACGGCACAGTTCGACACGATCTTGTCGGAATACGGTTCGATCTTGGCCGACCATCATATCGCCCGGCTCGACAACCTGCTTTGGGAGGGGGAAGAGGACCGGGCGCGGCAGATGGAGGATATGGTCCCTGCTGGCTGGCGCGCGCTATCGGAGGCTCGGATCGCACTGCGCGAGCGCCGCACCGGGGTGGATAGTTTGATCGAGGCAGTGCCGGAAGCGTTACAATCTGACCCCGGCCTGGCCTTCGAACGGTTCCTCTGGCGGATGCGCGCCGATCTTTGGGATCGGGCCGCAGATTTGCTTCTGGCCAGGAGCACGTCAGTCGAGACGCTCGGCCGCGCCACCGAATGGGGCAATCGCCGCGCCACATTGGCCCGCGATGTCGCCAGAGAGGGTGATTTCGACCGCGCCTATCAGATTGCCGCGTCGCATTTCATCGACCCGAGCGCGGATTATATCCGATATGCCGATCTGGAGTGGATCGCGGGCTATGCTGCATTACAACTCGGCAATGCCGACCAAGCCGTGACCCATTTCAGCAATTTCCGAGAGGTTGTGTTCAGCCCGATCAGCGTCGGGCGTGCGGGTTATTGGCTGGGCCGTGCGTATGAAGCAGCGGGCAATGCGGAGGCCGCTGCAGAAGCCTACGCCCTTGGCGCAGCGTATCAATCAAGCTTCTACGGTCAGCTTGCCGCCGAACGAGGCGATCTACCAACCGACCCGGCGTTTTTGGCGGATGAAACCTATGGCAACTGGCGCAATGCTGCCTTCATGGGTTCCTCTGTGCTGCGCGCCGCATTGGTCCTCTACGAAGGTGGCGAGGTGGATTTGGCCGAACGCTTCATGACGCACCTGACCGAGAGCCTCTCACGCGAAGAGGCCGGACAGCTTGGCGATCTCGCCTTCGACCTGGGTAACCCGCATATCGCGCTGATGATCGCCAAACGCGCGGCACAACAAGGCCATGAGATCATGCGCGCCTATTACCCGGTGACCGAACTGGCCGAGGCCGATTTGGCCGCCCCGCCCAGCCTCAACCTCTCGATTGCCCGCCGCGAGTCCGAGTTCGACCCGGGCGTGATCAGCTCCGCTGGCGCAATCGGCCTGATGCAGGTGATGCCGGGCACCGGACGGGGGCAAGCCAACCGCCTGGGGCTGGAGTTCAGCGAGGCGCGCCTCTTGAGCGACCCGGCGTATAACGCGGTTCTGGGTGCCGGATATCTGGCCTATCTGACCGAAGAGTTTGGGACCAACCCGGTGCTTCTCGCCGCCGCCTACAATGCGGGTCCAAGCCGCGCCCGCGCATGGGTCGAGCGGTTTGGTGACCCGCGCGACCCATCGGTGGATGTGATCGATTGGATCGAGGCGATCCCGTTCAACGAGACCCGGAATTACATCATGCGGGTGACCGAAAGCCTGGCGATCTATGAGGCACAACTGACCGGTGCGCTGGCCCCGCCGACGCTGACCAGCCGTCTTACGATGCCTTAGCCCGCGCCCGCCAAAGGGTGAAGAGCCCGGCCGCCACGACCAGCCCGCCGCCGATGACCACATTCGTTCGCAGCGTCTCGCCAAACACCAACAGGCCCAAGGCTGAGGCGAAGACCAGTTGCAGATAGGCAAAGGGCTGCACCGCGCTCGCCTCGGCCACCTCATAGACCTTGATGAGGAGCCAATGGCCCGCCACGCCGGTAACACAGAGCGCGGCCATCCAGACCCAGTCCGGCCCGCTCATTGGTTCCCAGAACCAGACCCCGATGACCGTCATCACCACTGCACCAACAGTCCCGGTCCAGAAGAAACTCGTCGCCGCGTCATCCTTGCGCGCCGCATAGCGGGTCAAAAGCCCGTAAAGCGCGAACATAAACGCCGCCGCGAGCGGCACCAGCGCCTCAATCTCGAACACGCGCACACCGGGCTGCAAAATGATCAAGACCCCGACAAAGCCGACCGCGATAGCCGCCCATCTGCGCCAGCCGACCTTCTCCCCCAGAATCGGTCCTGACAAAGCCGCGATCAACAACGGGTAGCAGGCAAAAACCGCGTGGCTCTCCACCAGGCCAAGCAGCACGAAGGCCCCCACCATCACGCAGATTTCCAGCGACAGAAGCATGCCCCGAAACGCTTGTAGCACCGGCTGTCTCGTCGCCGCCGCTGCTCGCACACCGCCAGCCTGGCGGGCCGCGATGGCGATCACAAAGGCAGCGAAAAACCAATAGCGGATCATCACCACCATCAGCACGTTGTATTCCCCTGCCAGATGCCGACTGATCCCGTCCTGGATGGCGAAGACGAAGGTCGTGGCGACCATCAGCCAGATCCCGAGCCGCGTGTTCTGTACCGTCATCTGAGTCGCCCCACCGACATATGCCGCTTGCGGCCAAACCCCGGCACCCGGGTCACATCGAAGCCCGCCACGTTCAACGCACGGCGCACATCACCCGCCGCCGTGTAGGTCGCAAAGGTCCCTCCGGGGGCCGTATGCCGGGCGACATCGACCATCAAAGGGGCCTCCCAAAGCTCCGGGTTTTTGGCGGGCGAAAACCCGTCAAGGAACCAAGCATCGGCCTGCCCGTCCCAAGCTGGCAGCGTCTGACGCGCGTCGCCCTGGATCACCTGGAAGCTCATAATCGGCGCCGGCCAACTTCGGCGGCACGCAGGCCGTTTGATCAATGATAAGCACATCGCCCGGCAGGTCCGGAAACTGCGCCAGCGCCTTCGACATCTCGGTCATTGGCATCGGAAACGCTTCAAAGCTGGTGAAATGCAGCTTGCCACCCACACCGGCGGCGCGAAACGCGGCCAATGCTGTCAGAAAATTCAACCCCGTCCCAAACCCCAATTCGGCGATCCGAAACCCTGGCACGAACCGCGCGGGCAGGTCATTACCCGCCAAAAACACATGCCGCGTTTCAGCCAGGCCATTTTCCAGCGAGTAATACGGGTCGTCAAACAGCGTCGAGACCGGCACATTACCGCCTCGCCAGTCCACCCGCTCTCTCTGGCGCTCCGCCATGGCCTGCCCTAAACCCTTGGAAATCGCGGGTGACTTTGGGCAAGCGGCGAAGGATTGGCAATGACAGATGTGACGGTGCATGGCGCGGGGATTTTCGGCCTCTCGGTGGCCTGGGTCTGCGCGCGCCGTGGGGCGACCGTCCGCGTCATCGACCCAAACGGCGTGGGGCAAGGGGCCAGCAACGGGCTGGTCGGTGCCTTGGCCCCGCACGTGCCGGAAAACTGGAACGATAAGAAACAGCTGCAATTCGACAGCCTGGTGATGGCCGAAACGATGTGGGCCGAGGTTGCCGAACTCTCCGGTGAAGACCCTGGCTATGCCCGTCTTGGCCGGTTGCAGCCGATCGTTGATGAGGCGGAGTTGGCCCTTGCGGAGGCGCGTGTGGAAAGTGCCAAGCCGCTCTGGCAGAGCAAATTCGCTTGGCAAATCGTCCCGCAAGACGCCTATGCGCCCTACGCCACGTCGCCGACCGGCCTCTTAATCCATGATACGCTCAGCGCCCGCGCGCATCCCCGCCGATGCACCGCCGCCCTCGCCAAAGCGCTGAGGGCGCTTGGGGTCGAGATCACCACGGACGGCCCGGCCATAGGAAAACAGGTCTGGGCAACTGGTGTCGCGGGTTTAGAGGAGCTGTCTGACGCCCTTGGCACCACCGTGGGAAATGGGGTCAAAGGCCAGGCCGCGCTGCTCGATTTCTCCGCGCCTGAGATGCCGCAACTCTTCGCCGACAGCTTGCACATCATCCCGCATACCGACGGGACCACGGCCATCGGCTCAACTTCCGAACGCGACTATACCGATCCGGGAAGCACCGACGCGCAGCTTGACGCGCTCATCGCCAAAGCCCGCACCCTCTGCCCGCCGCTGGCGGAGGCCAAAATCCTCACCCAGTGGGCCGGCCTGCGCCCCCGCGCCCGGTCTCGCGCCCCGATGTTGGGACATCACCCAACCAAACCGGGCCAGTTCATTGCCAATGGCGGGTTCAAAATCGGCTTCGGCATGGCCCCGATCATCGGCGAGATCATGGCCGACCTGATCCTCGACAACCATGATCGTATCCCCGAGAGCTTTCGCCCCGAGGCAAGCCTGCGCAAAAGCTAATCGCCCTTGCTTCTCTGCTTCAAAAATATCCCCGCCGGAGGCTCCCGTGGGGACCACTGACCCCGACGCTCAGGGGCTCTCCAACCCGGCCGCAACACGCAATTCCGACATTAACTCGTTGAGCGAAACGAGATTCCGGTCATTCGTCAGACGCCCATCCGCATCAAACTGCCCGCTGGCCTCGCCGACTAGAACCTCCGGCCCCGGTATCAGCCGCGGTCGAAATGGTCGAAGCGCCAGAACCAGGCTCGATTGTGTCCGCTCACCGCCCGCACGCCCCGCCGTGGCTGACAGAATTGCCAGCGGCTTCTCGCGCCAAGGGCCACCTTTTGTCCGACTCACCCAGTCCAGGGCATTCTTCAACACGCCTGACAACGCCTTGTTGTATTCCGGCCCCGCGATCACCACCGCATCCGCGGCTGCGATCTGATCGGCCAAGGTCTGCACGACGGCGGGAATGCCCTCGGCGTCTTCCAAATCACCGTCATAGAGAGGCAACCGCAAATCACCCTCGACGAACTCCGCAGGCTGAAACACCCGCGCCGCCTCGTGCATCAATTTGCGATTAAACGATCCTGCCCGCAGCGACCCGCAGATCCCCAGCAACTTGCCCGATGCCATCCTTGCCTCATTCGAAAAATTTCCGGTCCGTCAGACATATCGCGCCCAACCGGCTTGGCAACGCCTAGTCGGTCCGGTGTGTCTCAAGCGTCGACCCTTCCAAGACCTTCACCTCCCGCTGCGGGAAGGGGATCGAAATGCCATGCTCTTGGAACGCGTCCCAGAGCGCCAGATAGACATTTCCGCGAATATTGGTCAGCCCGCCGGTCGGGTCGGTGATCCAAAATCGCAGGATGTAATCGACACTCGAGTCGCCGAACCCCACGATATGGCAAACCGGCGGGCGGAAACTCAGCACCCGGTCCACGCCCTGCGCCGCCTCAATCGCGATCTTGCGCACCACGTGCGGATCGTCGTGATACGCGGTGCCAAAATAGATATCGAGCCGGACAAATTCGTTGGAGTGGGACCAGTTCACCACTTGGTTGGTGATCAGATCTTCGTTCGGGATCAGGTATTCCTTGCCATCCCGTGTGACAACGCTGGCATACCGCGCACCAAGCGTGTTGATCCACCCGAAGGTCTCGCCAAGCGAGATCACATCGCCGGGTTTGATCGATTTATCCAACAGAATGATCACACCCGAGACCAGGTTAGACACAACTTTTTGCAAGCCGAACCCGAGGCCGACACCAATGGCGCCTGACAAAAAGGCCAGCCCGGTCAGATCGACGCCAACGGCTCGGAGGCCAATGAAAAACGCCGCGCCATAAAGCAGAACCTGCACCGCTTTGACGACCAGGACCCGCATTGAGGGCGAGATGTCTTCATTGGCCTGGACCCGCGCCGCCGTGGTGCCAGAGATGAACCGCGCGCCGGTGATCAACGCGGCCAGGATCACGATCCCTTGCACCACGATCAGCAGCGACAGGCGCATATCGCCCAGATTGAACCCGATCCCATCCAGAAGCGCCGCCGCCTCGCTTTGCAGGTTGAGGATCGCCAAAGTGACGTAGATCCAGGCGCCATAGCGCACCAGGCTGCGCATCACGGGCGAGCGGATCAGCCGGGTGACAAACACGACGAAGAGCCATGCCGTCGCCAGTTCCGCAATGATCCCAAGTAGATAGCTCCGGCTTGGCCACGTCATCTCGCGCATGATCCACACCGCGATCCAGATCAGGATCACGAAGAAGATCGGCATCAAGCGGCGATGGATCACCACCAGCACCCGCATCCGCCATTTCGGCCACCCCTCGCGCGACGCCATCCAGGCGCGAATCCGCGGGCCAAGCAAATGGCGCAGCAAAATGGCGGTCAAAAGCAGACCGGCCGCGATGCAGATTTGGTAGAAATTCCAAGGCCTCAGTAGGCTTTCAAGAAAGACGCTGCCTTGCGCGATCAGGTCCTGACCCAAATCCAAAGCCTGATCCAGGGTCTCGTCCACACCCAACTCCGGCGCTGTCTCCGCGCCGCCATTCGGGCTGCTCTCGGCCTCAGGCTCCATCCCGGTCCTTTCGTCAGGGTTGGGGCACAGTCTATCGCCTTGACCCAATCGGGCAAGGCGCAACCCTTGCGAGCGCCCGCGCCCGAGTGTATCTGCCCTCATATGACACGGGTTTTCGACATGGATGACCGCGCGCGCCTGCCATGGCGCTTCTTTGGCCAGCGCGGCTCGATACGGGCACGACTAATACGCGCCTGATCCCGAGACGACGCCTTTTTCCGATTTCCCTCAGCCGAGGACCGCAGATATGACCTCCGCCAAAACACTCTATGACAAAATCTGGGATGCCCATCTGGCCCATGAAGCCGAAGATGGCACCTGCCTGCTCTATATCGACCGCCACCTGGTCCACGAAGTCACCAGCCCGCAAGCCTTCGAAGGGCTGCGCATGGCGGGCCGGGGCGTCCATGCGCCCGACAAAACCATTGCGGTGCCGGACCATAACGTGCCGACCACACCTGGTCGGGACAATCCCGAGAACATGACGGAAGACAGCCGCATTCAGTTGGCCGCGCTGGACAAAAACGCCAAGGAGTTCGGCATCCACTACTACCCGGTATCCGATATCCGGCAGGGCATCGTGCATATCGTTGGCCCCGAGCAAGGCTGGACCCTGCCTGGCATGACGGTGGTCTGCGGTGACAGTCACACGGCGACGCACGGCGCGTTTGGTGCGCTGGCGCATGGTATCGGCACATCCGAGGTGGAGCATGTGCTGGCCACGCAGACGCTGATCCAGAAGAAGTCCAAGAACATGAAGGTTGAGATCACCGGCAAGCTGCGCCCTGGCGTGACCGCCAAAGACATCACGCTGTCGGTGATTGGCGAAACCGGCACAGCAGGCGGCACCGGCTATGTGATCGAATACTGCGGCGAAGCCATTCGCGATCTGTCGATGGAAGGTCGCATGACCGTCTGCAATATGGCGATTGAAGGCGGTGCCCGCGCGGGCCTGATCGCGCCGGATGAGACGACTTTCGAATACGTCATGGGCCGCCCGCATGCCCCGAAAGGCGCACAGTGGGAGGCAGCGCTCGCTTGGTGGAAAACACTCTATTCTGACGATGACGCCCATTGGGACAAGGTCGTGACCATCCGTGGCGAAGATATCGCACCCGTAGTCACCTGGGGCACCTCGCCCGAGGATGTGTTGCCAATTACGGCGGCTGTGCCTGCACCAGAGAGTTTCGAAGGCGGCAAAGTCGGCGCGGCGGAGCGCTCGCTTGACTACATGGGCCTGACCCCTGGCACACCGTTGTCAGAAATCGAAATCGACACCGTCTTTATCGGCTCTTGCACCAATGGTCGGATCGAAGACTTGCGCGCCGCAGCCGCGATCCTAAAAGGCAAAAAGATCAAAGATGGGCTCCGCGCGATGGTGGTCCCCGGTTCTGGCCTTGTGCGGGCGCAAGCGGAAGAAGAGGGTCTTGCCGATATCTTCAAAGAGGCCGGATTTGAATGGCGCTTGGCAGGGTGCTCTATGTGCCTGGCGATGAATCCCGACCAACTCGCGCCCGGCGAACGTTGCGCGGCAACCTCGAACCGGAACTTCGAGGGGCGTCAGGGCCGCGGCGGGCGCACCCATCTGATGTCGCCTGCGATGGCGGCGGCGGCGGCGGTCACCGGACGGCTCACCGATGTCCGCGAAATGATGTAGGAACTGGACCCGGAATTTTGGAAAATTCCGGCCCGATTTCTTGCAAGAAATCGGCTACGAGACTGATCTGATGCGATGGGCGACGATACCCATCGCCACGGCCAGCACGAGGCACCAGATCCCCATCGCCAGACCTTGATCAGGAAACGGCACGCCCCAATCGATCAGCGCACCGGTGATCCCCGGCCCAATCGCCGTGGAGAGGACCATGATGGCAATCACCATGGATCGGATCGCGCCGAGATGGTTCGTGCCATAGATGGCAGGCAAAAACGCCCCCCAGAACGTGCCAACCATACCTTGCGACACCGCCAAGATCGACAGGACCAGCACCCAATGCAGCGGCGTCTCTGCCGGGCCGATCAGGAACATGGACAGGCCCATCGGGATCAGTAGAAGCGGCAACAAGCGGTCCGATCCGAACCGGTCCGCCGTCCATCCGGCGGCCAAAGCTGCGGCCACGGTCACACTGGCATAGGCCGGATAGGCCACCGCCATCTCGGCCAAGCGCCAGCCTTTGACCTCCGCCACATGGACCTGATGGAAGAACACGACCGTTCCGATGAACCCCGGGGTCAGCATCAACGGCAGGAGCGCGGGGAAGAGCCAATGTCGAAGGGCGTCGGCGCGCACCCAATGACGTCCGCCAAGGCCGGGGCTGCCGGCCACCGCGGCCTGGCCGGTGGGCACGCGGTCCTGCGCCAACAGCCAGACCAAAAGCGGCAGAATGATCAGCGCGATGACGGCGGCTGTGACCCCCAAGTCTCGCGCCAGCCGATCCAGCCGATCAGCGCGACGAAGAGGAACGGCAAGATCATCTCCCCAAGCGGATAGCCCAGCCCTTTGATCGCCACCGCGCGCCCGCGCGTCGCAACGAACCAACGCCCCATCGCGGTGGCACCAATATGGCTGAACATACCCTGTCCGCAGAATCGCAGCAGAAACACCGCGACGCCGAGCACCCAGACCGATTGCCCAAAGGCCATCGCCAAGGCCGCCGCCGCGAAAACCGCCGCGACAAGAGGCGCAAGGCGAGAGAACGGCACGGTGTCAGCCCATGATCCACGGCCGAGCAGCAGGGCCGCCGAACACAGTGTCGCCAGCGTATAGAGCAGCCCCCAATCGCCATCGCTCAACCCATATTCAGCGCGAATCTCGCCGGCAAAGAGCGAGATGAACCACGTTTGCCCAAAGGAAGAGCCGAAGGCGAGCAACACGCCGACGCTCAGCCAACGCCGGTTTTGAATAAGGAAACTCAACATATCTCGCCTCTACGCCTGTTGACCGGCCTTTGGAAGGCGTGGCTTGCCGACCCGGGCTTGGCTCCTGTACTCTGTGCCCACCATCCACCTGTCATTTTGCGAGCCCGTCATGAAACCCTGGCTTATCTGGCTGATCCTTGGGATCATCTCCGTCCTGTTCGGCGTTATCGCACTCGGCAACGCCTTTGCGGCATCTGTGGCGGTGACCCTGCTGACCGGTTCGCTTTTCCTGATCTCTGGCGTGTTTCAGATCGCCGCCGGGTTTCGGGAACAGAAACGCGGCAACAGACTCTTCGCGGTTCTCGTCGGCCTGTTGGGTCTCTTTGTCGGGATATCTCTGCTCTTGCACCCGCTTGAGGGGATGATTTCGCTGACCTTGCTCGTGGCGCTTCTCTTGGCAGCGGCGGGCGTTGCACGGTTGGTCTTTGCCTATCGCATGCGCCAGACCTCGTTTTTCTGGCCGATGCTGATCTCGGGCGCGCTTGCGGTGCTCCTAGCGGGCTATATCTTTGCCAATTTCGGCATAGCGACGATGAGCCTTCTGGGTCTGCTGGTTGGTGTCGAGTTGCTGTTGAATGGCGGCGCGCTGATCGTGTGGGCCTTCTATCTGCGGATGGCGTCGAGAGATTAGAGGAACACCCGTTCAATCGTCCACCACGCGCCGACTAGGGCGATCGCCAACGAGGCGGGCACAGCGATCCAGGGCCGATAGAAATCGCGCTTCCCGAACCAAAGCCCAACCGCCAGAAACGCGCCCGCGATCACCGCAAGCTGCCCTAGCTCGACCCCAATATTGAACCCAACCAGGGCCCAACCAAACCGCTCGCTGGCGATGCCGAAATCGCCCAAGACGCTGGCAAAGCCAAGCCCGTGCAGCAGGCCAAAGGCAAAAACCAAGGCCGTTCGCGCCCGGACATTGCCCCAGCCCAACACATTCTCCACACCGACATAGACAATCGAGGCCGCGATCAGCGGCTCCACAATGCTGGCCGGAAGGCTGATGATCTCAAGACTGGCCAGCGCCAGGGTGATTGTATGCGCCACCGTGAAGGCCGTGACCTGAAACAGCAGCGGGCGCAGCTTTAGCGAAAAGAAAAACAGGCCAAGGACAAAGAGGATATGATCGATTCCAAGCGGAATGATGTGTTCAAACCCTGCAATGACATAACGCACGAAGACGGACCCCGCGCCCTCGGTCAGGATCTCCGCCCGTGGCAAAGGCTCCGACAGGGCACCACCGGTCAAAAAGCCCTCATAGGCCTCTTCGCCGCCACCGACCTGGCGCAAAACCAAGGTGCCATAACCGGCATCCCATCCGATCTGGACCGGGGCCGACCCCTCGGGCAAATCGGCACGGAGGATCAGCACCGAATCTCGTGGCAGCTCAACATCGCCCACGTCAGGGACAGTCATGCCGACGATCTCGGGCGACATGCGGGTCCCGCCCACATCGATCACAATGCCTCCGGCAATCCGATCCCAGGCCGCGCGGAACGCCGCCTCGAGCGCTGCCGAGTCCTGCGCCCGCAATTGATCATAAATCGCGGCCTCGGGCGCGGCATTGGTGTCCTCCAACCCCTCCAGGTTGATCCCGGCAATCAGCGGCTCCAGCGTCAGGCGCAGGCTCATCCGCACCTCGCGCGCATCCACCTCCACATCCGCGACGGTGGGGCGAATCTCATGTGCGCTTGCGGCAAACCCGGCCAGAAGCAGCGCCATTGACAGGATCAACGAACGCCCCAAGCTATAAGCCGACGGTAAAAGGACCTGGATCATGCGGCATCTCCTTCTTGCGCTCACCCTCGCGCTGACGCTCGGCGTGAGCAAGACCCAAGCGCATGAATTTTGGATTGAACCCGAAGGTTTTCAGATCGCACCCGACGATAACATCACCGCCTATCTCCGCGTCGGCCAGGAGTTCTCGGGCGTCACGATTTCCTATTTGCCCCGCAACTTCACTCGGTTTGACGTGATACAGGGCGACATACTGACCAATTTAGAGGGACGTTTGGGTGACAACCCGGCGCTCGACATGGGTGGGTTTGACGACGGTTTGGCGATCATCGTGCATGAGACCACCGCCAATCGTCTGACATATGATGAGTGGGACAGCTTCCTCAGATTTGCGGCCCATAAAGATTTCGGCGATGTCGAAGCCCGGCACGATGCGCGCGGCTTACCCCGTGAAGGATTCCGCGAGAGCTATATCCGCTATGCCAAGAGCTTGGTCGCAATTGGGGCGGGGGCTGGCCAAGATCGGCAGGTGGGTCTGGCGACGGAGATTGTGGCGCTGGCCAACCCCTATACCGATGACGTGAGCGCGGCCTGCCGGTTCAAGTGTTCCTTGATGGCGCACCCCGGGTGAATGCGCAGGTGGAGCTTTTCGACCGCGCGCCGGATGGAGCGGTTGAGATCACCCTTCATCACACAGATGAAGCCGGCATCGCCGTTCTACCCGTCACCGCCGGGCATGAGTACCTCGCCGATGCGGTCGTGTTGGAGCCGCTCGACGCGCCCACCCCCTCCGATCCGGTTTGGCTCTCCCGATGGGCCTCGCTCACCTTCTCGGTGCCGTGAGTCCCGCTTGCCCCCACCGCCGGGGCGCGGTATCTGCTCTGCGGACTAAAGGAGACGCCAGATGGATAAGTTCACAACGCTGACGGGCATCGCCGCGCCCATGCCGATGATCAATGTCGATACTGACATGATCATCCCGAAGCAGTTTCTGAAAACCATCAAACGCTCCGGTCTTGGCGTGAACCTCTTTGACGAGATGCGTTATGATGACGATGGCAAGGAAATCCCCGATTTCGTGCTGAACCAGCCCGCCTATCGCGAGGCGGAAATTCTGGTGGCCGGTGACAATTTCGGCTGCGGCTCGTCGCGGGAACATGCGCCTTGGGCGATCAAGGATTTCGGCATCCGCTGCGTGATTGCGCCGAGCTTCGCGGACATCTTCTTCAACAACTGCTTCAAGAACGGCATCTTGCCAATCGCTTTGCCGCAGGAGCAGGTCGATCTGTTGATGAAAGATGCGGAGAAGGGCGCCAATGCCCGGATGAGCGTCGATCTGGAGAGCCAGACCATCACCACATCCGAAGGCGAAGTTATCAGCTTCGAGGTGGATGCGTTCAAGAAACACTGCCTTCTGAACGGGCTGGATGATATCGGCCTGACGATGGAAAAATCCGCCTCCATCGCCAGTTTCGAAGCCAAAGCGAGCGCCGAGCGCCCCTGGGTCTGACCCCGAAACCACTACATCTTGCGGTCGGATGATACGGCCCTGCTAGCCCTGAATGCAGGTGATGCAATCGGGCGACACCTGTTACGTGAAAACAGCCGTTTCGATTCCATGACTGGAATCAGAGGGTTGCCTCAGGATGTGAATGTGGGCAAGATTGTGGCAATCGAGGCATCCCAACGGCAGATTGGGGCAAAAACGTGGAAAAAGGGGCGCAAGAATAGGTCCCGTCCAGGTTGAGGGTTGAGTGTTGAAGGCAGTGATTTCACAGCTTGTTGGCGCTGTGGTCAGGGCGATCCTGGTGTTGGTCGTCATTTCCACGCCATCCCTGCTTATACCAGGGACAAGCGAGGAGACGACACAGATCGTCACGTTGATCGGCCTCTTCGCCGCTGTTTTCACCTTTTCCGAATACGCCTCCACTTATCCGGGCTTGATCGAATTTCGCGACGCTCAGCCGTACAATCGCGTGCGCATGGTCTCTGTTTTCATTGCCCTTTTCGCGCTCAGCGTTGTGGTCTCGGCGGGCGATGTGTCGACCCTGTCGCTGGTAATCAATGCAACCGGCTTCATCATCGCCGAGGCGCTCGATTTTCCATTTAGCCCACTGCAAGTGCTGATGGGGCAACTGCCGCCAGATGTAGACCCTCGGACTGCGGCGGAGATTGAAATTATGGCTGGCCTCTCGGCCCTGATCGGGCTCCTGACGCTGTCGATCTTTGCGATCCTGGTCAGGTTGCAACAATGGCCGAATCGACGTTCGGCCTTCAACGTCTGGATCAACTTGCCGACATTCGATCCGACAACGGGCGGTGATATCGTCACGCGGCTCCTCCGGGATGCCCGCGTTAACATAATATTAGGCTTCGCCTTGCCATACATCCTTCCGGTACTCGCATCGGTCGGTGCTGCGCAACTGGAGATGTCGATCCTCGACTCGCCGCAAACCCTGGTCTGGACGATCACCGCATGGATGTTCCTGCCCGTCACGATGTTTATGCGCGGCATGGCCATGGGCCGGGTGGCCGATATGATCAACAGTCGGCGCAAACGTCTGGTCGCCAAACTCGATCCCAACGACGGCTACGCTGCAGCCTAGCTTTTCTGTTTTTTGCAATCCTTTGGCCAAGTTCTCCCGTTGCGGAGACGCTGCGCCTTGCCGTATTTCACAGCGCGCTGTCCCGCGACGGGCCCGGTCTGCTACTGGCCGACCTGGTAGATGAAGACCCTGACCCTGATATCGCGGCCACGCTGGATGTCATCGTGGCAGCCAACGCCGATATCCTTCTCATTCTGGATATCGATTATGATGCCGAGGGTCACGCGCTCGCCGCCCTCGCCGACGCATTGGCTATGCGCGAGATGTCTTACCCCCATTTGTTCTCGCGCCGTCCCAATGCGGGACGACCCACAGGCGTCGACGTCGATGGAAATGGGCGCTTAGGGGAACCGCGCGACGCCCAAGGTTATGGTCGGTTCAATGGCCAGGGCGGCATGGCGCTGCTCTCAGGTTTGCCGATCGAGACCGACCAAATCCGAGATTTCACAGATTTCCTCTGGGCCGACCTCCCCGAGAGCGCCGCGCCTCGGGTGTTGAGCCCCGAAGCGGCCGAGGTTCTTCGCCTTGCCACCGTGGCTGCCTGGGATATCCCGCTGCGCCGGACAACAGGCGAGACTTTCCATATCCTCGCCTTCCATGCATCGCCGCCGGTGTTCGACGGGCCGGAAGACCGGAATGGCTGGCGCAACGCTGACGAATTGCGGTTCTGGCAACTTTATCTGGATGGGTGGTCGCCCAATGTTCCGGCCTTCACCGCTGAAAACTTCGCTTTGATGGGCACGTTGAATGTGGACCCAGACCGTGGCGAGGGGCATCGCGAGGTCGTGCAAACTCTCTTGAGTCACCCGGCCCTACAAGACCCGGCCCCGAGGGCGCCAGATGGCCGTCTGGTCACCACTGATTGGGACGAACCGACCCCCGGCAATCTCAGGGTCGACTACATCCTCCCCGCCGCGTCTCTGGACGTGTCAGACAGCGGCGTTCTATGGCCCGAGACCGAGGCGGAGACACTGCCAAGAGCCACTGTTGAAATGGCCTCGGATCATCGATTGATCTGGGTTGATCTAGAGTTCTAACGCGGCTCGTATCGCGTCTTCCGCGGGCGTTTGCGGCAGGTCAGGCAGCAATGTCGCAAGCGCGGTTCCATCCAACTCATGCGGCTGGTCCCAAAGATAGCGCATCTCCAGGAGGTACCGCGCCTCGGCCCAAAACGGGCGCGCGATCTGGAGCGGCAGCCATGACATAGGCGACACGGTGACCTCCCGCCCAACAGCAGCCCCGCAAGCCGTCGCCAACTCCTCACCCGTCAGCGTATACCCACCAAAGGCCAAATCCGTGAACTGGCCCAAATCCGCCCGCATCTCGGCCAAAGGCGGCAAGGCAGCGGTCATATCGGGCAGGAACGCCCAAGAATGCGGCTGATCCAACGCCCCGGGATAGCTGAGCTTCCCCTTCGCGGCGTCCTTGGCGATGATCCGGTCGAACCAACCGGCCGAGGCCTGATTGTCGAGGAAATCTCCGCCTCTGAGCAAGATCACTTGCACATCCGCATCGCGATAGCTTTGCTCCATCTCGATCCGCAGCCGCCCAAGCCCGTTTGTTGCGCGCTGCGGCACCTCCGGCCCAACGACACGGGGCATCGCGTCGCGGAAGCCATATACATAGACATTTGCAGGCTGCATGACAGTTGCGCCACTTGCACGCGCCGCTTCGATCACCTGCCGCGTCAACCCCGGCAAGAGCGCGGCCCATTTGCTGTATGGCGGGTTCCAACCATTGACGATCACATCCGCACCGCTTGCCGCGTTCAGAAGGTCGCCCTTCGTGCGATCATAAAGGCGCAGGTCCCACCCGGCATCGCGAAACGCGGCGCTGGCATTGCGGCCAAACCGACCGGTTGCTCCAAGGATAAGCGCTGTTTGGGTCATCTAACTCCTCCAGTACCATGAACCAGTTCCACATACACCATTCGGGTGTTTTCGTGGCAGTTTCATAGACCGGACACGCGGGAGAGATCGACGATTGGATCACCGGGTTTCTCCGTCAACAGCTTGGACCGGACTCAGACATCCTGCATCACCCGCGTTTTGCAGCACCTGTCACCCATGGTTTCTTGACCCTCCCGGGCGCAGCCGTTACCGCAGGGGCAATGATTTTCCGAAGGACGCCCTGACCATGACCAACCCCTCCCTCCTGATCCTGCCTGGCGACGGCATTGGCCCCGAAGTGATGGCCGAGGTGCGCAAAATCATCGACTGGATGGGGTCAGCGCGGGGGCTGCACTTCGATGTGTCCGAAGATCTGGTCGGCGGCGCCGCCTATGACGCGCATGGCACGCCGCTGCATGACGACACGATGGCCAAAGCCCAAGAGGTCGACGCGGTTTTGCTCGGCGCCGTCGGTGGCCCGAAATACGATGTGCTCGATTTCAGCGTGAAGCCAGAACGCGGCTTGTTGCGCCTGCGCAAAGAGATGGACCTTTTTGCAAATCTCCGCCCCGCGCAGTGTTTCGACGCCCTGGCCGATTTCAGCAGCCTGAAGAAAGACGTGGTGGCCGGGCTCGACATCATGATCGTGCGCGAACTGACCTCGGGTGTCTATTTCGGCGAGCCGCGCGGTATCCATACCGAAGGCAATGAACGCGTCGGGATCAATACGCAGCGCTACACCGAAAGCGAGATCGATCGTGTGGCGCGCGCCGCTTTTGAGCTGGCCCGCAAACGCTCCGGCAAGGTCTGCTCGATGGAGAAGGCCAATGTGATGGAGAGCGGCATCCTCTGGCGCGAGGTGGTGCAAGAGATCCATGACAAGGATTACGCGAATGTGGAGCTCAGCCACATGTATGCCGACAATGGCGCGATGCAGCTTGTCCGTGCCCCAAAACAGTTTGACGTGATCCTGACCGACAACCTGTTCGGCGATATCCTGTCCGATTGCGCCGCGATGCTGACCGGCAGCCTTGGCATGTTGCCCTCCGCCTCGCTTGGCGCCCCGATGGAGAATGGCCGCCCGAAGGCGCTTTATGAGCCGGTCCATGGCTCTGCCCCCGACATCACCGGCCAGGGCAAAGCCAATCCGATCGCCTGTATTCTCAGCTTCGCCATGGCGCTGCGCTATTCCTTCGATCAAGGGGATGAGGCGGACCGACTGGAGAAAGCGGTCGAGGATGTCTTGGCCGATGGTCTCCGCACCGCCGATCTTCTGGGCGAAGACGGTGCGACGCCGGTCAGCACCTCGGAAATGGGTGACGCAATTGTCGCGAAACTGAGCGCTTCGGTCTAAAGATCGACCGATTTCGGGCCGCATTCCGGCTCCGGCCTTGAGATATGGCCCCGATAGAGTATCGGTAAGCCTAGTATGTCAGAGCAGAACGCCAATCTGCGCGGCGCGCTTTTCGCGCTGCTTGCCTTCGGGATATTTGCCAGCCATGACGTGGTGATCAAATATCTCGGCGGCAGCTATTCGCCGTTTCAGATCGTGTTTTTCAGCGTTCTCTTCGGCTTCCCGATTGTCACCTTCCTACTGATGCGCGACGCCCGCCCCGGCAATCTGCGCCCGGTCCACCCCTGGTGGACCGCCGCCCGCACGGTCGCGGCGGTGATCACTGGTGTCTGCGCCTTCTATGCGTTCTCCACCCTCCCGCTCACCCAGGTCTATGCGATCCTCTTCGCCGCGCCTTTGTTGATCACGCTCTTGGCCATCCCGATGCTGGGCGAAAGCGTCGGCTGGCGACGGGGTTTGGCGGTCATCGTTGGACTGGGTGGCGTGTTGGTCGTTCTGCAACCGACGACCGCGACGCTGGAACTTGGCCATGTCGCCGCACTTGCCGCAGCCTTTGGCAGTGCCTTCGCCTCGATCATCGTGCGGAAGATTGGTCGTGACGAGCGTTCCGTTGTCCTGATCCTCTACCCGATGATGGCGAATTTCGTGTTGATGGGCGCGGCACTGCCCTTTGTCTATCAACCGATGCCGCTCGTCGATATCGGCGCCTCGGCTGTGATCTCCGCCATGGCGCTGACCGCGACCGCGTGTTTGATCATCGCCTACAAGACCGGCCAATCGGTGATCGTCGCCCCGATGCAATATTCGCAGATCATCTGGGCCAGCCTCTTTGGCTTTTTGTTCTTCAACGAAGGGATCGACCAACCCACCTTGATCGGAACCGCGATCATCGTGGCGTCGGGGATCTACATCGTGCTCCGCGAAGGCCGCGGCGACACATCGCGGACAACACCTGTCCTGCGCACCCGCTCGCGCGCCGGGACGCCAACCGCCCCTCGAGTGGCCAACTTCCTGCCCAGAGGTCAACGGGGGCCACAGGCACCCGATCATCCAACGGAAGAAAAATAGGTTACAAAAATCCGCCCAACCTGCGTTTTCTGTAACCTGTTCATCCCCCAGGCCCACACATCCCCCTCTTGCAATGCCTCCGATCCCCCGCTATCCCGCCGGGCACGGTCGGAGTGTAGCTCAGCCTGGTAGAGCACTGTCTTCGGGAGGCAGGGGTCGGAGGTTCGAATCCTCTCACTCCGACCAAGTATTCCAACATTTCCTTTTTGTGGCGTGAGCCATTTCAGGTGTTTTGCCCCAAAAGACGTTGCCACAATACAATCGCCCAAGAAGACCTTAACGCGCCACTATCCGTAGGGCGGACAGGTTTGGGAAAGACCTTGCATCTCAGGGAAAAGCGGCCCCAATCAGTCCCGAGCATAGAGATCATCATAGCGAATGATGTCGTCTTCGCCGAGATAGCCGCCGGTTTGCACTTCGATGAGAACCATTGGCAGTTTCCCTGGATTCTCAAGCCGATGTTTCGCACCAACGGGCACGTAGATCGACTGGTTCTCTGAGATCAATCGCGTCTCGCCATCTAAACTGACCTTCGCGGTGCCCTCCACCACAACCCAGTGCTCGGCGCGGTGGTGGTGTGATTGCAAGCTGAGTGATCCGCCGGGATTCACAACAATGCGTTTCACGCGAAAACGTGGCCCGGTTACCAGGTTTTCGAACCAGCCCCACGGACGATGTTCGCGGGGAAACTGCTCGGCTTGCACCGCGCCCCGCGCCTTCAGAGCGCTCACCGCGTGCCGCACGTCTTGCGCCGCCGATTTCCGTCCAATCAAGACAGCATCTGACATCGCAACCGCAATGATATCGTCTAGGCCGATGCCAACCACCTCAAGACCTTCGCTGTCGGCGCGAAGCAGCGTATCGTTACAGTCAATCGCAGTGGCATTTTGGGAGCACACATTGCCATTCTCGTCTGGCCCGGCTTCGGCCCAAACGGCGTCCCAACCACCGAGATCAGACCAACCACTGTTTAAGGGCATCACACCCAAATTGGGCATCTTCTCCATCACAGCATAGTCGACGGAGATATCCGGCAACCGCGCCCACTCATCGGCGCCGAGCCGAGTAAAGCCGAGATCGGTTTCCGCCGTTGCAAGCGCGGCGTTAACGCCGCCAACCAACTCAGGCGCGCGCTCTTGATAAGCCGCAATCAGTGTCTCAGCCCGGGCCAGAAAAATCCCGGCATTCCAGAGATAACTTCCTTCGGTGATCATCTGCGTCGCCTCCGCCACGTTGGGCTTCTCCACAAAACGCAGAAGCGGGTGCGGCTGACCTGACGCGAGATCGGCTGCCCGGTCCAACTCAAGATAGCCATAGCCGGTCTCGGGGCGGGTCGCGGGGATGCCAAAGGTGATGATTTGTCCTTGAGAAGCCGCCTCTTGTGCGGCGTTGACAGATGCTTGAAACGCTTCGGGGTCAGGAATGGCATGATCCGATGGCATGACGAGCATCAGGGCCGATGGATCGCGCGCGGCCTGCCACAAAGCCGCCGCCAGAATTGCGGGCGCTGTATTTCGCGGAACAGGTTCCAGTAAAAGTCCGGCGGGCGCGACTTGGATCGACGCCAGCTGCTCAACCGCAATGAAACGGAACGGCTCTGCTGTAACAATAATCGGCGCCGCATATCCCGGCCCCGAAACGCGATGGGCTGCGGCCTGAAACAAGCTTTCATCGGCGATGAGCGACGCAAATTGCTTTGGATAAGATCGGCGTGACACTGGCCAAAGCCGTGTCCCGGAGCCGCCGCAGAGGATAACAGGGTGGATTACCATTCAGTTGGGCCTTTCGCTGCGACGCAGCTTACGTTTCGCACATCCAATCCGGCCTCGCAGTTGGATGCAACCAATGCGCCATATCTAAGTAGGCCTCTCCGGCGAAAGAGGCCCATCCAAAGGCGGTCTCATTAAGCAGGTTTTCAGATTTCTCCGCTATCGGTCTGCCAATGCGAAAGAACGAGGCCGCCATGTCCGGTCAAAACAACATCCGCCCCATCATCAAGCGTAAGCGGGTGATCGTCAAAAACGGTCACTACGGCGGCGCTTGGAAAGTGGCTTATGCGGATTTCGTAACCGCGATGATGGCGTTCTTCCTGCTCATGTGGCTCCTCAATGCAACGACGGAGCAGCAGCGCAGAGGTCTTGCGGATTACTTCAGCCCGAGTGTCCCAATCGCCCGCGTTTCGGGCGGGGGGACGGCGCTTTCGGCGGCGACAGTGTGTTCTCTGAACGGACCGAGGCGCAAAACGGCACCGGCGCGACAGATTTGCGCCCAACCGAGGGCCGCCAAAGCATGGGCCTGCTTGGCGTCAGCCACCGGGACGAAGACGATGCGGCCCTTGCCGAGATCGAGGACGCGCTGATGGGGCAAGGCGGCGACAGTTTGGTTTCCGAGTTGACCTCGCGCCATGTCCAGACGCGATTGACGGATGTCGGCCTGATCGTCGAGATTTACGCGCGCCCCGGCGCACCGCTCTTTGATGAACAAACCGCCGCGCCGGCCGATTGGTTGATCAATTTGTCTGATGTGATCGTGAGCCTTTTCAATACGGTGAGCAATCACGTCGCAATTGACGGGCATGTCCGATCCGAACCCATCATTGTGGCCCGAGAAAGTCGTTGGACCAGTTCGATCACGCAAGCGCAAACGGTGCGCGGCTTGCTGGAATCAGCTGGGCTATCGACCACAAGAATAGATCGGGTCACGGGTCACGCCGATCGGCAGCCGATGGCGCGCGATCCCATGGCGGTACGCAACGACCGGATCGAGATCATCTTGCTGCGCAATCGGATCTGACGGTCGAGAAACTAGCTCAGATTTTATCTGTTAGCCTGTCTTTAAACCGCCCCTGCCAAAACTGCTTCAAGATCAATAAATGCAGCAGAAGGGCGCATTATAAATGACAATTTCTTCATCGCTGAACGCTGGCGTCGCTGGCCTGAATGTGAATGCCACACGCCTGGCCACAATCTCTGATAATATCTCCAATGCCGGCACGTACGGCTACAGACGCGCGGTCGCGGATTTCAATTCGATGGTGGTGAACCAGGGTCAAGGCAGCTATTCGGCGGGGGGTGTCCGGGTCACCGTGGGCCGCTTGATTGAACAACGCGGCAATCTGATTACCACTAACAACCCGACCGATTTGGCCGTCGGCGGTCGCGGCATGTTGCCGGTTACTTCCATCACATCATTGGACAACCAGAATGGTAATATGCCCGTCATGTTGGCAACAACAGGATCGTTCCGCCCGGACGCGGACGGCGTTTTGCGGACCGATACCGGTTTGGTCTTGATGGGATGGCCGGCAGCATCCGACGGCACGGTCGGCAACTTCCCTCGGGATTCCTTTGATGGTTTGGAGCCCATTCGAGTTAACAATAATCAGTTCTCTGGCGACCCGACAACGCGCATGCAACTGAGCGCAAACCTGCCCGCCGCCTCGACGGAAGCGGGGGCGACCGGCGACGTCCTGACGATGTCAGCGGAGTATTTCGACAATCTTGGGAAATCGCAGAGTCTCGATATCACTTTCACACCGACCGTACCCGCCAGCGGCTCCTCCCATGAATGGACAATGGAAATCCGCGACTCCGCCACCGGCGCAACGCCAATTGGCGAATATACGCTGACGTTTGACAGTGCGCGCGGCAATGGCGGCAATCTGGATGCCGTGGCCTTGGTCGCGGCTGCCGCAGGCGGTGCGTACGATCCGGCAACCGGAAGCATCACGGTAAACGTTGCCGGTGGGCCGTTAGAAATCTCGATCGGCCGCCTTGGTGATCCGGACGGTCTGACACAGCTATCCGATACATTTGCACGCGCTCCAGTCGTCAAAAATGGCTCGCCGGTCGGCAACTTGACCACGGTCGAAGTCGACCTCAATGGCAATGTGAATGCAATCTACGACAGCGGTTTCACACGGGTCATCTATCAGGTTCCTGTCGTAGATGTTCCCAATCCGAATGGGCTGGTCTCACTCAGCAACCAAACCTATCAGGTCTCGTCAGCCAGCGGACCTTTCTTCCTTTGGAATGCAGGTGAGGGCCCAACGGGCGATGTTGTTGGATTTACCCGAGAAGAGTCCGCCACTGATGTTGCCGGTGAACTCACGCAGTTGATCCAAACTCAGCGGGCCTATTCATCCAACGCCAAAGTCATCCAAACCGTGGATGAGATGTTGCAAGAGACGACCAATATCAAGCGCTGATCAACTTGATCCGGAGGCCAAATCATGAGCATCTCTAACGCCCTGTCAAATGCCCTGTCGGGTTTGACCGCGACCAGTCGTGCGGCCCAAATCGTTTCGTCCAACGTCGCCAATGCGTCCACAGAGGGATATGGCGTTCGGAGGCTAGCGACCGCGGCTCAGGTGACAGGAAATCAAGGCAGCGGCGTCCGAATTGTGGGGGTGGACCGGCAGGTGAACCCCCTTTTGATCGGTGCTAGGCGGGAATCTGACGCATCGCTCGGCCAAAATACAGTGCTGGCCGATTTCACGCGGCGCATCGAGACCGCGATCGGCACACCAGATTCTCCATCTAGTCTCACCACTCTGTTTACGGCGTTTGAGGGGAGTCTGATTTCGGCGGCAAACCGCCCCGAAAGCCAAACGCGGCTTACGGCGGTGGTCGACACCGCCGCGCGCCTAGTTAGCAAACTCAACACGCTTTCGGACACGGTTCAAACCGCTCGGTCACAAGCCGACCAAGGTATCGCCAGCGATATCATGTTCTTGAACGAGACGCTTTCGCAAATCCATGAAATCAACGTCCAAATCCGTAACAACCAGGGTAGCGGACGCGGCAATGCCGCTTTACTGGACCAGCAACAGGCATTGATCGATGGGATCGCGCCCCTCATTCCTCTACGTGAGCTGCGAGACAACATCGGCCAGGTTGCCCTTTATAGCGCCGACGGCTTGGCCCTTCTCGATAGTCGACCTGCAGTCTTTGAATTTGATCGAGCCGCCGTTATGGCCCCTGACTTGACTCTAGCCAATGCAGGGCTTTCCGGCCTTCGCATGAACGGTCGGTTGCTGGATTTTGACGGCCCATTCCCTGCGCTTCAAGGCGGCAAACTCGCTGCCCAATTCGCCCTGCGAGATGACAAAGCGATCACTGTCCAATCGCAATTGGACGCCGTAGCCCGCGATCTGGCCGCGCGGTTTGATACACCTGGGCTCGATCCGACAATCACTGCGGGCGATCCAGGGCTCTTCACCGATGGCGGTAGCCTAGTGGATGCGGCAAACGAGGTCGGTTTGGCAGGGCGATTGGCAGTCAACGCCTCGGTTGATCCTGATCAAGGCGGTGCAGAATGGCGCTTGCGCGATGGGGTGGCCGCCGCGACCGAAGGGATCGCGGGGAACACCGCACTTTTGGACGATATGTTAGATGCATTGAGAGCGGTTACGCCTACTCAATCCGGCGGCTTTTCCGGCGCCGGTCGGAGCATGGGCACACTCGCTGCTGATATGGTCTCTCTCGCCGCTTTGGCGCGGCAGTCTGCCGAGCTTGATGAAGGCTTTGCAGCGACCCAATACACATCACTGCGCGAGGCAGAACTCCAGACTGGCGTCGATACCGATCGCGAGATGCAAGAACTTTTGGTGATTGAGCAGGCCTATGCCGCCAATGCCAAACTAATTCAAACCGTCGAAGAGATGCTCGACCAATTGATGAGGATTTAAATCATGACTCTGACATCCATCGGCGATATGGCCCAGACGTTTCACCTCCGCCATCGAACCACAGAAATCAAAAACGAGATGCTGCGCCTCACTCATGAGTTGAGTAGCGGCAAGAAGGCCGATCTAGGCGCGGCACTTGGCGGCAATCTCGCAAATCTCGCAAAAGTGGAGAGCGGATTGCAACTCGCCCGCGTCTATCAGTCCGCTGCGAGTGAAGCGGCCCTTCACACCGGTGCGATGCAATCCGCACTTGAAACGATCCAAAAGCAACTCACCGAAACCGGGCCGACTTTGCTGACCGCAGCAAACACCGGTGCGCAATCCAAGATCGACAGTGTCGCCGCAGATGGCGCATCCAAATTCGACCTCGCCGTTAGTGCACTGAACAGCCGCATTTCAGGCCGCAATCTGTTTAGTGGCGATGCCCCAAATCAATCCGCCCTAATCACCGGCAAGGAAATGCTTGCGGCCTTGGAACCCTTGGTCAACGCTGCAACCAACGCCCAAGACGTCATCATGATCGTGGAGGATTGGTTTCTTGCCCCCGGGGGTGGTTTTGAAACCATAGCCTATCAAGGTGGAACCGGGCCTGCCTCAAGCTTCACTGTAGCGCCAGGAGATGTCATCAATCTGGACATCTCGGCAGCATCCACTGAGATCCGCGAAGCGCTCATCGGCTTCGCTTTGAACGGTCTGATTGGCAACAATATCGGGCCAGGAGGAGATGCGGATCGCCGCACCCTTCTGGAAGAAGCGGGGACTAGGATGATGACAAGCCAATCTGGAATCTCTGAGACCCGCGCGCGGATTGGGACCGCGGAAGAGAGAATTGAAATCGCACGGGTGCGCAGCGCTGCGACCGAAACAACACTCTCCATCGAGCACAACCGGATGGTCGGTGTCGATCGCCCCACCACCGCAACCGAACTGGAAGAAATCCAAATGCAACTAGAGAGCCTTCTGGTTCTGACTGCAAGGACGGCACGCCTAAATCTAACGGAGTTTCTGAGATGATGCGCGCGGTTCTCGCCCCGATCCTCGTGCTGGTCCTGGCGGTTCAGGCCGCAGCCTCCCCATTCGGATTCGTGACCTAGTCGAATTTGACGGCGTGCGTGGCAATGATCTGGTTGGGTATGGCTTGGTGGTCGGCCTCAACGGCACCGGAGACGGCATTCGCAACGCACCGTTTACCGAAGAGATCATGGCCAACATTCTCGAACGCTTGGGTGTCAATGTAACCGGAGAACAATTCCGACCGCAAAATGTAGCGGCTGTCTTTGTCACCGCCGTCCTGCCGCCGTTCTCCCGCGCCGGCAGCCAGATCGATATCACTGTCTCCGCGATCGGCGATGCCGATAGCCTGCTTGGTGGGACGCTGGTTATGACTCCCCTCACTGCCGCAGATGGTGAGATTTATGCCGTCGCGCAAGGGACCGTGATTGCTGGTGGGGCGTCAATCGAGGGCGAGGCCGGTCGCGTCGTCCAGTGTCCCAACCTCGGGTCAGGTGCCCGCAGGCGCCCGGGTCGAACGAGAAATCGACTTCGAATTCGGGGCACTGCAAGACATTCGGATGGCGCTCCGGACCCCCGACTTTACAACCGCCGCGCGGATCGAACGAGCGATCAATGCCGATTTCGGGCGCAATGTGGCCGTGATGTTGGATGCGGGCACGGTGTCACTCAATGTCGCGGCGACGCGGGCACAATCACCAGCCCATATGATAAGCCGCGTAGAAAACCTTTTCGTCGAACCCGAGACCAGAGCTCGGGTTGTCGTCGACCAACGCTCCGGCACGATCGTGATGGGCGAAGATGTGCGCATTTCGCGCGTTGCTGTGGCGCAAGGTAATCTCACCCTCCGAATAGAGGAACGTCCGATCGCGGTGCAGCCAAACCCCTTTGCGGAAGGGGAAACTGTTGTTGTTCCGCGCACAAATATCGACCTTGTTGAGGAACCTGGCACAGGCCTCGCGGAGGTCAGCGGAGGCACATCCCTGTCTGAGGTAGTCGCTGGCCTTAACGCCCTTGGTGTTTCGCCCCGCGATATGATCGACATCCTCAACAGCATTCAAGCTGCAGGTGCGCTTCACGCAGAATTCATCGTGAGATAACGCAAGACCAACAAGCGTAGAAACATTAAGCCGTGCTAATCTGCGCAGGCTTGCTGTTTGCTTGAGCATCGCATTTAGTGGCACCCATCTGGGGACGTTGAGGCGGGCAGCTAAAGCAGCCTAATATAGCGCATCACAGCCCGCGCACGTGGTCCCGGTAAGTCTCTTAGAATCTGTGCACGCAAAGCCGTATTTTGAGACTTGAGCAAATGCGCAATGACAGCCGGATGTTCGCTCGCAATGGTAGAACGGTCTAGATTGGCCGCGAGCCGCGCGACCAGGCTTTCAGCCCCCATAGGTGACCGAATCTCATTAACCGCCTTTGTGATATTTTTTGTTTCCAGAGTAGCTAATGGATCAATCTTCGTGGCAGTAGTGGACAACGGCTCGGCCAGGCTTGGTTCGCCACCCAGCAACCCACGTTCACGAAGCCTCTGAATCAACCGATTCCTTTGCCAAGCCAAAGTGTCATCCGCTGTCTCAGCGCTCTCGATGTCTTCGGTACCCATTTCAGGCGCACCGAAGCCGCTTTGCCTCAGTGCTTCAAACCGATCACGTCCGAGCAGTGACAGCAGCGCGCGGGCCTTCTCGGCCTTTACCATGCTCGACCGCGTCGCAAGACTTGGATCAGGGCGTTTCGGCATCAAAGCCTCCTTGGTTAGAAATAGCTTCGCACGAGCGCGCCCGTGATGAGGACCCAACCATCAGCGACGACGAAGAACGCCAATTTGAAGGGCAACGAGACAATCGCTGGCGGCACCATCATCATCCCCATCGACATCAAGATGGCGGCCACGACCAAATCTATGATGAGAAATGGAAGAAAGATCAGAAACCCGATCTGAAAGGCGCGCTCGACCTCGCTGAGCATGAAGGATGGGATCAGGATGGATGGGTCGGGGGTCGTATCGACCGGCAATTCTCGGAGCGCCATCATCCCTTGCAAGGTATCTGGGTCGACACGGGCCTCCATAAACACGCGAAACGGCGCATAGGCCAACGGGACGGCCTGCTCTGGGGCAATCATCCCATCGATCAGTGGGGCAATACCTTCTGTGTAGGCTTCTTGAAAAACCGGCGCCATCACAAAGTAGGTCAGGAAGAGCGCGAGGCTGACGATCAGCATATTGGGCGGTGATTGCTGGAGGCCGATTGCTTGCCGCAAGATCGACAGGACAGTGACGACAAAAGGGAAGCATGTTATCATGATCGCAAGCCCAGGGGCCAAGCTGAGCACTGTAATCAGCGCGATAATCTGAACAGCACGGGCAGTCAAAGAGTCACCGTCTCCGAAATCGAGGGAGATTTCTTGAGCGCTGGCGGCGCCCGCGAAGGCGGCGATAGACCCCGCAACGACAAGGCCAGCAACGAGGTGTTTAATCGGCATTGCCTGGGTCCACGACCTTGGTGACACGAACCGCGAGTTGCCCCGCCTGATCGCCTTCGAGTTCGACCAACTCGCCGGTTGCCACCAATCGATCACCGACGATGACCTCCACCTCATCCTCGATGCGACTATCCAATGGTAAGATCGCGTCACGTTCCATGTTCAAAAGCTCCGAGATCGTCGGACGCGCTCGACCAACGCAGACGCGGAGATCAACAGGGACATTGCGGAGCGCCCCATTGCGAATTTCGGCACTCGTTTCGGTCATTGGGCTATCCTTATCTTAGATATCAGTCTGATCGGTGGCTGTGTCGGAGAAGTCGCGGATCGCCTCAGCAATACGAGCGCTGGCAGCATCCAAGTTGATCTCTCGCAGTTCGGTGCCGAATCGAAGCGTCACATGGCCCTCGGAATAGGAGGCGTCGGGCAGGACGGTCAGATCAACTGAGATGCTATTGGCGACAAACGTCTCCAATGTGGGGCAGATCGAAGGGGCGGCAATCAACTCGCAAGATCCATCAGGCAAATCACCAAGAATTTCGTCCAGTTCCGCACGGACTGTTGGCACCAATGCTTCGGCGACAATAGCTGGCAACATTTGCTCAACTATCCCGTCGAAAAGGGGTTGAAACGCGGTCAGGACTTGAGCTCTTGCGTCGTCATACGTGAGGGTCAGATTCTTGAGCGTCTGGCTCAAGTCTTCACCGATCCGGGATCTGTTCTGTTTTTCGGCGGCGATGCAATCATCCCACCCGTTACGATATCCTGCTTTGAACGCGTCAAGCTTCAACGTCTCCAAATCTGCATCCGGCTGCTCCGCCTTCACCTCGGCCAAACCCTTCGAGGAGGGCGTTCCGAATTCCTCGAGCTGTAGCGCGCGTTCCATTAGGCTGGCTCCTCATCTTCTTCCATCCAACCGCGCAAAATCTCGACGGTCTCGTCTTGGCGCTCATCAATGAGTTTCCTCAGGCGATCTACCGGATCGACCAGGGGCTCGGTCGGAGCGGGCAGCGCCGGGTCGATTCTGTCGGGGAGAAGCTCGCCATCTTGCGACCGCAACGTCGCCGACTGTGGAGGCGCTTGCTCGGATCGCGCAGATGGGGCTGCGTCGTCGGCCGATGCTGCGAGAGCATAAGCGGGCGCGACATCGGGCAGAGCGTTGTTAGTTTCCGACCGGGCCAGCGCAGCAACGGACTGTCCGCGTAAGATCGGGCGCACCACACCAAAGGCAATCGCCAAAGCGACCGCAGCCAAGAGACCCAGATATAAAAGGCGCGAGAGATCCAATCCGCTCCAAAGGCTGGAGCCGCTGACCTCTCCGACCCCGGAGGCTGCTTCCTCCTCAAACACCATAGATTGAATTGTCACCTGGTCACCGCGCTCTGCGTCGAACCCAATGGCCGATCGGACCAATTGCTCAAGCGCCGCAATTTCTTGTTCATCGCGCGGCTCAATGACTTCACGGCCGTCCTCATTGATCCGAGGCACCATTGACCAACACGGCAACGCTGATCCGGCGTATGCCGCCCGGGCCGGTTTCAACCTCGCGCTGCGTCTCTGAGACGTCAAAAGTGACTCGCTCGCGACTCTCGCTGTTCTGACTTGATGACGTGTCTCCTTCACCTTCAGCAGCATCTCCATCCGGCAGATTAGAGGCGACTGTCACAGCTCCAGACGCGCGATCTTGCGCCGTATTTGATCGCTCCTCGGTATCCGTAGCGATGATGATGCGACTTTCGGGATCAATCCGCCGTTCAACCAAAGTCTCATGCGCGGTGTTCAGATCGACACTGACCTCAACGACAGCATTGCCTTGACCAACCCGCGCCGTCAGCAAGCGCCCAATATTTCGACGCAAATCCTCAGCGCGTCCCGCAGAATCGGCACCGGGCATGTCCAGGCGATCGCCACCAAGGAGCTGTCCGCTATCGGCATCAATCACGGTAACGTTCTCGGGTAACAAGCCGGGAACAGAAGACGCAACAAGATAGCGCAAGGCTTCCGCATGACCGGAGCCGATCCCAACGGCGGCTGGGCGTATGGCCACAGAAGCGGTCACGTCCACACGGTCTTGAAACGGATCATTGCCAGGATTGGCCAGATGCACGCGGGCGGCGCGAATTCGAGGGCTGGCAAGTATGGTCCGGGCCAGTTCACCTTCCTTCGCCCGCCAATAGGCGGCATCAAACATTTGCGAGGTCGTCCCGAAGCCAGAAAGCGAATCGAGCAGTTCGTAACCGGCGGCTCCATTTGCCGGGAGACCTTCACCTGCCAAGCTCATGCGCAATTCATCGCGGTGCGCCTGATCAACGAAAATCGCGTCACCCCGCACCGAATGGGGCACACCGCGCGCCTCCAAAGCGGCGATCACCTCACCCGCAGCCGTCGGCTCTAGACCCGAATACAACAAGACGTAGCTGGGCGCGGTGGCCAAACGCGACAGGATGATAAGGGTGACAATCAGAGCCGCCACACCACCGAGAAGAAGCGCCTTCCGGCGGGTTTCCAGCGCCATCCAATAGAGACTGAGCTGTTGCACCTGTCACCTCATCATTGCGCCATTCTGGCCCGTTCGATCTGGGTAATAGGCTTGCGGCGATTAACATTCGGTTAGTGCAGGCGAGCTAGAACAAACGGAGATCAAATCTGTAGGAGACGGACAGAATGGCCGTGTTAGCTGACCCAGATTCAACCTTGGCCCGAAAGAAACGCGGCCTGATGATTCCGTTCCTGATTGGGCTGATTTTGGCCGCCGCCGCCGGGGGCGGCGGGTATTGGGCCGTGACCAATGGACCGCTGGCCGCAATGTTCACCCAAGCTGAGGAAGACGATCAGCCGGCTATGCGGCCCGCGGAATATGTGCCGGTCGCGTTCGTTCCATTGGAGACGCTCATCGTTTCTTTAGGTTCAGAATCATCCGGTCAGCATCTGATCGTCACGGCACAGCTTGAGGTGGATCCGGCCTATGCCGATGAGGTTATGACCCTGTCCCCTCGGGTTCTTGACGTGCTGAACAGTTATCTCCGCGTCGTGGAGATTGACGAACTGAGCGAGCCGACCAGCTTGCTTCGATTACGGGCCCAGATGCTGCGCCGCGTGCAAATCGTCACCGGCGAGGGCCGCGTCCGTGATCTTCTGATAACGCAATTTGTGGTGAACTGATGGATATGGCTCTGACTTTTTTGGCGGATATGTTGATGGTGGCGGCTGCGCTCGGCGCGGCGGTTTATTGTTTTGTGCTCTCCCGACGCGTGAGCAATCTAAACAGTATTGATAAGGGTCTCGGCGGTGCGATCGCTGTTCTGTCGGCGCAAGTCGACGACATGAACAGAGTCCTTGAGGCCACTAAGTCCGACTCCGATGTTGCCGCGGCTCGCCTGGAGAGTTTGACGCATCAAGCTCGCGGCATCGCCGATAATCTGGAGACGATGATCGCCGCCTGTCATGATTTCGCCGATCCGGTCCTGGCACCAGGACCCGCGTTGCGCGGCGATGACACAATCACAACCGAGATAGATGATCTAGATCTGGCAGATGACGAGACCCAAGACTCTTCTCAGTCGGCGGCAATTCCAACACCGCTCTTTAGCACGCCGGCCCCGCAGCTGACGGAGCAAGACACACAAGAACACCCGACTCTTTGCCATGTCGACGCAGAAATAGCGGAAGCTCAGCAATGAGTGTTCGAAAAACGAGACGCGAGAAGCGTTGGCGACGGCGAAGCCTACTGCTCGTACTCTGCGGCGCATTCGGGCTGTCAGGTGTTCTGCGTCTTGGAACGCTGGAAGTGGCATGGGCGTCGACACTGGATTCAGGTGCCTCGCCGATTGCCATCGTAGATGCCGAGATGAACTGCCCGATGACGGCCCCCGTCGAGGAGGCGTTAACCATGATCCGGGAACGAGCTGAATTTCTCGACGCGCGCGAGGCAGAGCTTGACGGGCGCGAGCAGGCCGTGATCGCGGCACGCGCCCTCATCGAGGATCGGCTGGCGGCCCTGGAAGAGACCGAAGCACGATTGCAGGCACTTCTTGCTATGTCGGACAGCGCAGCAGAAACAGATCTGCAGCAGCTTACGCAGTTGTATGAGACCATGGATCCCGAAAGCGCTGCCCCGCTCTTCGAGCAAATGGACGTCAGCTTCGCTGCGGGCTTTCTGTCGCGAATGCGCCCTGAGGCTGGTGCCGCAATACTGGCTGAGTTACCGCCAGAGACCGCTTATTCGATCTCCGTTCTCCTTGCGACGCGAAACGCCACTGCGCCCCGTTTTTCGGAGCCGGTGCCCACGGAAAATTAAACCTTCTCCCCGAAAACGGAGAAGACCCTATCACATGAGGCGCACTGCATGATTGGTTTGATCGGTATTCTCATCGTGTTTGTGACTGTGTTCGGTGGCTATATGGCGGCGGGTGGCAAAATCTCCGTCATATTGCAGTCGCTCCCTTATGAGTTGACGATGATTGGTGGAGCGGCCGTTGGCGCCTCATCATCGCGAACAATGGCTCCGGCGCGAAACACGCCCTGAAAGATATCTCTAAGGTCTTCAGGGGGCCGCATTGGCGATCTGATGATTATCGGGAGCTTTTGTGCCTCCTTTTTGAATTGATCCGCCTGGGCCGTCAGAACACAGTCGCTCTAGAGGAACATATCGAAGCTCCCGATGCGTCGGAGATTTTTGGTCGCTATCCACGCATTCTAGCCGATCAAGAAGCCACCGATTTGATCTGCGATACGCTGCGATCGGCGTCCATGAACTATGACGACCCGCACCAGGTCGAAGAAGTTTTGGAAAAGCGGCTTGAGAACAGACTGCAACACGCGATGCATCCTGCCCATGCGATGCAAACCGTAGCTGACGCGCTTCCTGCACTGGGCATCGTCGCTGCGGTATTGGGCGTGATCAAAACAATGAGCTCGATTGATCAGCCGCCGCAAATCCTCGGCGGAATGATCGGTGGCGCCCTGGTCGGGACCTTTCTGGGGGTATTCTTATCCTATGGATTTGTGGGGCCGTTTGCGACGCGGTTGAAGACGGTTGTTGAAGAAGATCATCATTTCTATGCTCTGATACGGGAAGTCTTGGTCGCCAATCTGTTCAACCATGCCACCAATATCTGCATCGAGGTGGGGCGCCAGAACACGCCAACCCACATCCGGCCGGCGTTCAACGATCTTGAAAAATCGCTAAAATCTCTGAAAAACCCGGCGGCGGCATGACTCGTTTCGCGCTGATCATTGCGCTGCTTTGGCTGCTGCCAAATCATGCGATAGGTCAAGTGGTCGTGATCCGCTCCGGTGAACATGATGATTTTACTCGCTTGGTCGTTCCAATAGGTGCAGAGCGAAGCTGGGTACACGAGCAACAAGATCGACGTCACAAGTTGACCTTTGCCCCTCCGATTCAAAACTATGACCTAAGCGACGTCTTTACGCGCATCCCTCGGAACCGTCTGGTCGATATCGGTCAATCGGATGGGCTTGAGCTAACCCTCGCCTGTGATTGCGAGGTTCGTCTGTTTCGCTTCCGAGACCGATTTCTCGTTATCGATATCGCGGACAGCGACACCATGAACACAAGGTCAAACCTCCTAACGGTACGACCGACATTGCGGCCGACTATAGATGTCCAGCGCCCAATTCCGCGGAGGACCGCCGAGCCGGTCGGTCTTCCGAACCCCTTTGACGGGCCACAGTTGAGCTTGAGTACCGAAGAGTTGCCGCCACCTGCCGCAACAGCCCAGCCGGAGATAGATGGTGCAGCGCTTAATAACGCCGCAGATCACCTCGCTGAGCAAATGGCCCGCGCCCTCGCCACCGGCCTACTCGAAGCAGCGCCGGGACAACCCTTGTCAGCCGGAGACCCGCTTCAATCGACGACAGTTGAGCAGGCTGTCTCGGGCCGGGTAAACGCATCAAATCTCGAAGAGGCGTTCATGCCTCCGGCGATCAGCACCACCGACCCCGGCCCGGCAACGCCTGGTATCGCGCTCAGGGCTGAAACGGCATTTGACACAATCCGTCAAGGATTGGGCGCAGCTATATCTGCCCAACCTCCGCTATCTTGTGATCCAGAAACCGAGTTGGCGATTTCGACTTGGTCTAACGGCCTGGGATTTGAGCAAGAGATCGGCTGGCTCCGCGCACAGATCTATGATGATCGCGATCAACTCATCCCAGACGCTGTCATCGATTTGGCGCGTTTTTACATCTACTATGGCTTTGGTGCCGAAGCGATGTTTTGGTTGCACCAACTGCCATCAGCACCGGAAACGGAGTTGGCAATTGCCCGGTACCTGAATGAGGAGCCTGGGTCAGCCTTTTCGCCAATCGAAACGATGGCAGCCTGCAACGGAATGGAGTTGTTGTGGCGCTATCTGGATGATCCGAACACCACACCGCTAAGCACAGAAACGCTTGGACCCGTCTTTCAGGCTTTCACGCGTTTGCCACCCGAGCTCCGGGACATTCTTGGCCCCGAACTGGCACGCCACTTGCAAGATGACGGCGAAATTGACACGGCACAAGACGTTCGCAACGTCGTTGCGCGTGGTGGTCGACTAACAGACAGTCGGCAGCTCTTGTTGGATATGGATCTGGGTCAACCCGCCGCTCCCGATCACGCAATCGCCAGTCTTGAAGACGCGATGCACCGCGAAAGCAGCTCGATACCCGACGCCATGCTCCACTATCTCCGTGTGCACCGAGATGAAGACCGCGTCGTTCCGGTCGAACAGCTTATCGCCGCAGACGCTCTTTTGCGCGAAGCCTCTCACCTGCCGGAGCAAGGCGGGTTGTGGCACGAGATGATCTTGGCAAACGCCAGGGCCGCTCGGTTGGGCCGGGCGTTGGACCTCCTTGATCAAACAAACGACTCCACCCTTGAGCAAAGTGTCTTAACGGACCTATTTGCGAGCTTTCTCCGGCGCAACGACGATGCGTCACTGATGATTTTGGCGGCGGCACGCGCTGATCGGTGGCACCGCCCGCCAATACAATGCAACTGCGCCGCGAGATTGCCGGACGATTTCTCCGAGACGGATTGCAGGAGCTGGCCTTCCGGATTGCGCCTAGAGGTCAACCGATCGAAGCATGGGTGGTCGACGCGCCCGACAACTCTGATCCAGAACAGGGCGAAGTTTTATCCCTTTGGCAGCGCGGCGATTGGCAATCTCTGGCGCAGACATCGACCGGCCCACACGCCGTGTTTGCAGAGCAGATCGTGGCTATAGAAGACTCGCCTTCGACGAGCGCCGACCCTGACGATCTACGCGCGATCCAAGAAACCGTTGCCGACAGCGCCGCCATCCGTGCGTTAGTGGGGGCCACCTTGACCACCCCCACGCTTTCCCCGGCTGACTAACGGATTGGTAAACTGTTCGACCTAACCTGGTCTCCATCGACAGCCTTGCAAGAATTGCGAGCCCTCAGAATGAGTCTCATTCCTTCGCGGGGAAACCGCACATGTCATTTGCCTATTGTTGCGGTGATGGCCGTTCAGGTTTTGATTTTCGTATCTCCCACGTCGAATGCTTCAACCGCCACAGTCGTCGGCTCTGACCAATGCGATTCAGCCGCTCGACAATCGGCGGTTGAAACAGCAGTCCCGATCACCGTGTTGATGGCGATCTCACGAACCGAGACAGGGCGCACACGAAACGGACAGGTTTCTCCATGGCCTTGGACCGTCAACATCGAAGGCCAAGGCATTTGGTTTGAAAGCCGTGACGAGGCCCAAACCTTTATCCTAGCGCGTCACGCAGACGGCGCGCGCAACTTTGATGTCGGTTGTTTCCAGATCAATTATCACTGGCACGGCACAGAGTTCGCCTCAATCGAGATGATGCTCGACCCGCTGACCAATGCAAGATATGCGGCGCGGTTCTTGGCTGAACTCCACGGTGAGTTTGGCAGTTGGGAAGCCGCTGCAGGGGCATATCATTCGCGCACGGACCGTCATGCCAGGCGCTATCTAACAACCTATCGCCGCCACTACGCCGCCTTAGCCTCAGGTCAAGACGCGCGGAGCGACGTGCCGCCCTCTCGAAGACTGAACGAATCTGTCCGGGAAAACAGCTTCCCACTTCTGCGCTCAAACAACCTGCCGTCGACCGGTCTTGGGTCACTCATGCCCCAGATTACGCAGCGCGCCGGGCTGCTTCTGGAGGCTATGTAATGGCAACGCTGCGGACCATTTTTCAGCCGACAATCCTGCTCGCGCTGGCCCTTATGGCGGTCATCGTGATGATGATCTTGCCCGTCCCATCCTGGATTTTGGACATCGGACTCGCCGCGTCTTTCGGGCTGGCGATCTTGATCTTCACAGTCACCCTTTTCGTCGAGCGTCCGCTCGATTTTTCCTCGTTTCCGACGATCCTCTTGGCCTCTTTGATGCTGCGCCTGTCGCTCAATGTGTCATCGACGAAGTTGATCATTGGCGAAGGCCATACCGGCACATCCGCAGCAGGCGGCGTGATCGAAGGCTTTGCGATGTTCGTGATGGGCGGAAGCGTCGTCATGGGCCTGGTGATCTTTGGCGTTTTGTTGATCGTGAATTTCATCGTCATCAATAAAGGTGCCGCCAGGATGGCTGAGGTGGGCGCGCGTTTCGCCTTGGATGGCATGCCGGGTAAGCAGCTGGCCATTGATGCAGATATGTCTGCCGGCGCCATCGATCACACAGAGGCCAAAGAGCGCCGCGAACGTGAGCAGGCTGAAACAACTTTCTTTGGATCTCTCGATGGTGCCTCCAAATTCGTCAAAGGTGACGCGATTGCAGGCCTACTGATCACCCTTCTCAATCTGGTTATGGGCCTGATCATTGGCACCGTGATCCACGACATGCCGCTTGGTCAGGCATTTGAGACCTATTCAATCCTGACGGTCGGCGACGGGCTGGTTTCTCAAATTCCAGCTGTGATTATTGCCATCGCATCGGCATTGCTTTTGGCCCGCGGCGGTGCAACGGGCGCGACCGATAGCGCTTTGGTTGGCCAACTGGGCAAACACCCATCGGCGCTCGCCACCGTGGCGGTCTTGATGGCGGTGTTCGCCCTGGTCCCGGGGCTACCTTTCCTGCCGTTTCTGATCGGCGCCGCGGCCCTCGGGACCGCAGCGGCGTTGAAATTCTCGGCAATGCGGCGCGCCTCTCAGGCCGAACCATCTCAAGGCGACAAAGCAACAGAGGCTCCGGCAGAAGAGAAGATCGGAGATGTGCTCGACCTTGATGAAATCCATGTCGAATTTGCACCCGATCTGGTTAGCCTCGCACTTGATCCTGCGACCGGGCTAGATGCGCGTATTCGCAATATGCGAGATCACGTGGCGCGCAACTTCGGCGTGATCTTGCCTGAGATGCGGCTGACGGATCGAGTCGACCTATCGCCAGGCACCTATGCGATTCGCATACAAGGCGTCGAACACGCGACTGACTGGCTGGACACAAACGGCATCCTCGTTCTGAAAGGCGAAGGCGACGCAACCCTGCCTCCCGGCCAGGATGTTGACGAACCGGTCTACGGCGCACCGGCCCGTTGGGTCTCAACCGCTGATCGGGAGCAAGTCGCGCTCTTGGGCCTCACCACAGTGGCACCCTCTGAGGTCTTGGCCACGCACCTGCTGGAAGTTCTCAAGCGCAACCTCTCACGCCTCTTAAGTTTCAAAGCCCTCCAGCGACAGCTCGATGCTTTCGTAACCTTAAGCGATTCTGCGCGTGCAGAAGAAAACCGGCGTCTGCTGGAAGAGTTGATCCCGGACAAAGTTCCGTTGGATCTTCTGCATGCAGTTCTGCGGCTGCTGCTGGCCGAACAAGTCTCAATCCGCAATCTGCCGCTCATCTTGGAAGCGATCGCCGAGATCCGCCCCGCAACGCCACAACCTGATCTAATCTGTGAACATGTCCGCCAACGCCTCGGCTTCCAGCTGATTGCCGAGTTGCGTCGTCCCGATGGCAGCCTCCCACTAATCCAACTGGCAGGTCAGTGGGAGGATGTGTTCCAACAACACCAGATGCCGGGCGAAGCAGGGCTGCCAGAGATCGCGTTGCCACCGGAGACTTTTAACAACCTCGCCAAAAGCATTGGCGACAAGGTCACCAGTGCAAGTGAGAATGGAACCTATGCCGCCGTGGTTACGTCTGCCCTAAGACGGCGATTTGTTCGAACTGTTCTAACGGCGCGTGGCATCACCAACCCTGTGCTGTCGTTCGAAGAGATCGGCCTTGATGGAAAGCCGGCTTTGGTTGGGCTGGCCGCGCCATGATCGCGGCCCTGGCAGATCTGTTTCCCGCATTGCAAACGTGGCTGGCTTTGGCGGCTGCTGTCTTCCTCAGGGTGGGCGCGGCATTCCTGGCACTTCCTGCCTTCGGCGAAGCATTTATCCCAGTCCGCGTCCGACTCGGCGCAGCATTGGCCTTTACCATGATCATCGCGCCAGCCCTTAGTGCCGATATGCTGGGTTTGACTCCTGGCGAGATGCCCCCTACCCGATTTTACCTCACCGAAGCCACCTCCGGCCTCTTAATCGGAATTGCGCTGCGGCTGGTGGTTCATGGTCTGCAGATCGCGGGTGTCATCGCGGCCCAAGCCACCTCGCTTTCGCAAATCATGGGCGGAGCCTTGCCAGAAGCGCAGCCGGCAATGAGCAATCTCCTCATGTTGGCCGGACTCACGCTGGCGGTGATGTCAGGGCTACATGTCCACTTGGTTGAAACGTTCTTGCAATCTTATAGCATCTTGCCAGCAGGTGTTTTCCCCTTGACCGGTGACGCCGCAGCTTGGGGCGTTGCACGGGTCGCCGCGACATTTTCGCTGGCATTTTCGCTCGCTGCGCCGTTTCTGATCGCCTCTCTGCTCTACAATGTGGCTCTTGGCGTCATCAACAAAGCCATGCCACAGCTGATGGTGGCTTTTGTGGGCGCCCCCGCGATCACCTTTGGCGGCCTTTTCCTCTTGCTGATCACCGCGCCGTTCATTCTCCCTCTGTGGTTCGCCGCCTTTGAAGCAACGCTTTCAGATCCCTTCGTTGTGCCATAATGAACGACGATCAGCCCCCCGGCGACAAGCCATATGACCCGACACCGAAGAAACTGGAAGAGGCGCGCCGAAAGGGAGAGATCGTGCGCTCCGCAGATCTCAACACAGCGGTCGTCTATGGCGGTATGCTTTTGGGTGCGGCCCTCTTTGGGCAGACAATTGGCAGCGATCTGGGCAACCTGACAAAAGTTACCTTCGGCCAAGCAGACACCCTTGCCGTGCAGATACTGTCACCGGGCGGCGCGAATCTGTCTGGCGGAATGATCTTCATAACCATGACGGTCTTATTGACGATGATCGCAGTACCGACCGGTCTGCTGATCGCCTCACTTTTCGCACAACGCGCCATACTCTTCTCGCCATCCAAGCTCGAACTGGAAGCTGTCGCGTATCTCACTCATATCCAACGCAAAAAACAAATTTGGCGCCAATGGGCTCTTTGAATTCGCGAAATCGAGCGCGAAACTGTTTATCTACTCTGTCCTCTTGGCGGTTTTTCTCTGGGCCCGATCTGACAAGATTTTGACCTCCATCTATGCCTCGGATGGCCAAGTCTTGGTAGCGCTCGGACAACTCATCATCGAGTTCTTGGCCTTTGTTTTTCTTATCTCATTATGTGTCGGAGGCGTCGACTATCTGTGGCAATGGGCCGAGCATCAGCGCAAAAACCGGATGAGCTGGCAAGAGGTGATGGATGAAACCAAGCAAAGCGAGGGCGACCCTCATATGAAACAACAACGCCGCCAACGCGGTGTCGATCTGGCAATGAACCAGATGTTGCAAGATGTGCCAACGGCCGACGTGGTGATCGTGAACCCGACCCACTATGCCGTAGCGCTCAAATGGGAACGTGGGCGGGGCACCGTCCCAATTTGTATCGCCAAAGGCGTCGACGAAATCGCCGCGCGTATTCGCGAACGAGCCTCCGAGCATGGCATACCGATTTTTCACGACCCACCGATCGCGCGCGTGCTCCACGCCACCATCGAGATCGGCGCAGCTATTGAGCCCGATCATTTCAAGGCCGTCGCCGCCGCCATCCGCTTTGCTGACGCCATTCGACAGAAAGCCAAAACGGCGATCGCCAGATGAGCAAGATAGATCAGAGGCTTGTCAAACTCTCGCGCATAGCGAGCCTGTTGGCGGATCGCGCGTGCCAGGAGTTGGCTGAGGCAACGGAAGCGTGCCAGATCATCGAAGCCGAACTGGCCGCGATGGCCGACGCACAAGCACAAATGCTATCTCGACCTACTACGGTGCAAGACGGGGCCGTGATCGCAGGCCTACAAGCTCTGCATCATCGCCGCCGTATGCGTCTATTACAGCAGCTTGCGGCCAAGCAAGCCGTACGACTTGAGAAGCTGACGCTTGCACAAAAGGCCGAGGGGCGCCGACAGGCATTGGACCAGCTGCACGATCAAGCGTCTTGACGCCCGATATCAATGATCAGCACATCCACGACCAAATCGCCAAGCACCTCGGCAGCTGCCTCTCGAAGACCTTCGCGCAGAGGCATCATCGCGTTTGACGAGGTGAAGCTGCCATCAAACCCGCCTGAATTCGCATGCGCGAACATGACCCTCAGAAGCGCATCTCGCAACCGCGGCTCCCTCTGAAAGACGACATCGCTTTGCCCCTGCAGCACTTCAATTGTTAGCGACAGGACAACCATCGAACGGACCGCGCCATGGCGCACGACTGGGATCATGAACTGATTGTTGAGCCGGACGTATTCGAGGCCAGAGGTTGATGCAGAGCGACCGTCCCGCGATCCTGATCGATCATCCGACGGGGTCGCTTCCAGGGCAAGGTTTTGCGCTTCTGCGGCGGGATTGCCTCTGTCGGCCATCACCACACCGGCAGCGATCCCGCCGCCCAGACCGAGCAGCATTAAGATAATGGGAAGCAAAATGCGGATCATCAATGTATCTCAGAACGGAAGAAGAATATCTGCGATCTGCTGACCATAGCGGGGCTGCTGGACATCCGTGATTTGCCCCCGTCCACCATAGGAAATGCGCGCCGCCGCGATCTTGTCATAGGTGATCTCGTTTTGCCGTGAGATATCTTCTGGCCGAACAAAGCCCGAAATCAAAAGCTCGCGGATCTCGAAATTCACTCTGACTTCTTGAGACCCTTCGATCCGTAGAACGCCGTTTTGAAGCACCCCCGTGACAGTCGCGGCTATCCGCAAAGTAAGCTCCTCATTCCGGCGTACAGAACCATCACCAGCGGAACTGCTGGACGACGTGGCATCGACGGCCTCGGCCATGTTGGCGCCGTCCGGCAGTGCCTCGTCGATCCGCTGCGGAATCCCGAAAAGGGACGGGAGTGAAAGCCGCTCGGACCCGCTCCGGGAACGTGCCGTGCTGTTGGATATCTCGGCGCTTTCATCGATCTCAATGACAACGGTGACAATATCGCCGCGATTTTCTGCCCGACGGTCGCCCAAAAGAGACTGCCGACCTGCATTCCACAAAGACGCAGAATCACGCAAATCGACCGAAACCGTATCCCGGGGAAACGGCGCAGACGTCATCGCCATGATCTCGTTCCCGCTTATAGGCGAACTGAGTTCTGGCGCTTGCCCCACATTTTGCAGCCTGCTGCACCCCGACACGACCAGGACCACAGCTAAGACACCCAAGAAACCAAAACGGAAAGGTGGCTTCGACATGTTTGACGTCCTCATTGCAGCGCTCCGACCCCGACCAACCCCGGCGATAGAACCGTGCCAGTCACGGTATTGCGGGATGCCAGATTTATGACCCGCAACCGATCCCCGACCCCGGCGCGTTCGAGTGCTCGGCCTTCGGTCACAATCAGCAGGCCATTTCGATGATATTGCAGCGTAATGATTTCATTTCGGTCAACGACCGCGGGTGCCCGCAAATCGGCGGCGCGGACCGGGCGACCGGGATAGAGATTTACCCGCGCTTCCATTCCGATTGCCATCGCCGGATCGCTGAGCGCGCCTGGAACATGCCCTTCGATCAGCACCACATCAGACGGTCCAATCACCGACTGGCTGCGGATCGTTCCGGTGGCAACCAGGGTTTCGGACCATGCCTGCCCAGTCAAGCTGAGGAGAGCCAAGATCAGGAGGAAGCGGATCATTTTAGCGCATTTGCGTTGTAGCGCTGAGCATCTGATCCGCGGCAGTGATCACTTTGGCGTTCAACTCATATCCGCGCTGCGCTTCGATCAGGTCCGTGATCTCGCGCACGGCATCGACTGAACTGTCCTCGAGATATCCTTGGCGCAGAGTCCCCAGCCCGTCCTGCCCAGGCTGTCCAACAATCGCGGGACCAGACGCGGCCGTTTCCACGAAAAGGTTGGACCCGATCGCCTCCAAGCCGCGCTCATTGGAAAAGCCCGATAAACTCAGTTGACCAAGGAATTCAGGTTCGACCCGGTCGGAGAAATAAGCATAGATCTCGCCGTCGCCATTGATCGAGAGGCTACGCGCATCGTCGGGGATCGTGATGCCAGGCGCGACCGGGTATCCTTCTGCATTGACGATCAACCCATCGCCGGTGCGCTGCAAGCCGCCATCGCGGGTATAGGCAGGCAGACCGGACGGCAGAGTGACCTCAAGATATCCGGCCCCCTCAATCGCGACGTCGAGGTCACCGCCGGTTTCCGACAGGCTACCTTGCGCGAGATTGACCGACACAGCGGCGGCGCGCACCCCCAATCCGAGCTGCACACCAGACGGCACGATGGTCCCATCTGCGGCATTGATGCTGCCAGCGCGGGTCATCTGTTGGTAATGCAGGTCGGAGAATTCAGCACGCCGGGCGTTGTAGCCCGTGGTGCTCATATTTGCGAGATTGTTGGAGATCACCTCTACCCGCATTTGCTGTGCGCTCATGCCGGTTGCGGCGATGTTCAGGGCTCTCATCTCAGCGGCTCCTTATCTTGGCTTATGTCCGTGCGCCAACGGTGCGCAGGAAGGCACGCATCCGTTCGTCTTCCTTGTCGAGAAAACTCTGGCCCAACTCGTAAGAGCGCTGGACCTCAATCATGCGGGTCATCTGCGCGATCGGGTTGACGTTGCTCTCCTCCAGAAACCCCTGCAGGAGTGTGGCGGGCGGGGCAGGTTCGACCCCTCCTTCGGCCACAAATTGCACGCCATTCTGATGACGAAGATCATTTGGATCAATCGGCTGCCAGAGACCAAGAACCGTTAACGGTCGCCCATCAGCACTGAGCGTTCCATCGCTGGCCAATTCAATGCTCCGTGCATCCGGAGGGATAAAAATCGGCGCACCCCCAGCGTCCAGCAGGAATTGGCCATCGGCATTCACCAATTCCCCTTCGGCATTCGGCATAAAATGCCCCGCCCTGGTGAGCGCTTCACCATCGGCGGTCTGGAAGCAAGAAGAAGCCATCGCCTTCTATCGCGAAGTCCAAGCTGCCGCCGGTCTGGGCAAGGGCCCCTTGCTCCATCCGGATGTGCCGCCCAACAGCGGCGGCCATAGACAAGCTATCATGGTCCGCGCCGAGCGCGGCCACATGCTCCGCGAAAATCACGCCTTCGCCGCGAAAGCCTGTCGTCGAGATATTCGCGATATTGTTGGCCACTGTCTGCATTTCACGCAGCAACCCCGACTGGCGGGTCAGTGTGGCGTAGACTGCATTATCCATTACATCGCCTCGATCAGTGGGACCAAACGGTCCGAGAAGTAAGAGGTGAGGCTTTCGGTCATGAACCCCATCGAGATCCAGAAGACCGCGACAATGGCCGCCAGTTTGGGCACGAAGGTCAGGGTCAGTTCTTGGATCGAGGTCAACGCCTGAAACAAACCCACAATGATGCCCGCCATCAGGGCAACAAAGAGAATCGGAGTCGAGATGACGACGGAGATCCACAGACCTTGGCGTAACGTGTCATAGAAGACCACGTCCTCCATCAGACCGGCATCCTCAATATCTCCTGATACGCCTCGACGACGCGGTCGCGTACAGTCACTGCGGTTTGCACGGCCAGTTCGGTCTGCGCGAGCGCGGTGACCAATGAATGCGGGTCGGCCCCAGTGGTCAGCGCGGCATGAGCAGTCTGTTCCCCGTTCCGCACCGTTTCCGTGAAGTTGCGGATCGCTTCGGAAAACGCTTCGCCTGGATCATTTTGCACCGGAGCTCGACCAGGCGCCGGGCGAGTCACCTCTTGCGCCAAGCCATAGCCATTTGCCGCGAGTGCACTGCGAATATCCATCTCGAGATTCCTTTATCTTAGCGCCGCAGAAGGTCGCTGAGTGATGACGACATTTGTCGAACTTGGTCGAAGATTCTCAAATTGGCCTCATAGCTGCGCTGCGCCTCGCGGGCGTCGGCCAACTCGATCACCAGATCCACATTAGATCCTTCATAGTGACCGCTCTGATCTGCCATCGGGTGGCTTGGGTCATAGACTTGCGGCAGAGCGGTTTGATCCAGCCGCACCGGCCCCGGCGCGACAACACCAGGTGTGCCCGCCCCACGATCCAACTCGAAACTGGTCAGTTTGCGGCGGTAGCCGGGCGTGTCCGCATTGGCGATATTCTCAGACAGGTGCTGGATGCGATGGGTTTGGCTACGCATACCGCTGGCCGCGACAGAGAGGGCAGTGCTAAAGTCGGTCATCGGTTTCTCCGATCACTCCTAACGACCCAAAGACGTCCGAAGGACGGTCAGGGCAGATTGATAGACAGTAAGTGCACGGCTATGGGCGCGCTGAGCTTCGACAGAGCGCAGCATCTCGGCCTCCAATGACACCGTATTGCCATTGGGAGACGCGGCGCCACGGGCATCAAATGTGGTGAATTGCATGGCGCGGGCGGCCTCCGCCGCCGAGCCGCTGCCGCGGGTGAAAACCCTTTCAAAAGCGGCGATGTCTTGCGCGCGATAACCAGGCGTATCGGCATTGGCCACATTGGTAGCCGTCACCGCTTGACGGGCAGCTGCGTGACGCGCGCGGGCCTGAGCCAGGCCAAAGATCTCGATATTGTCGAGCATCGGGGTTTCTCCCTCGAGGACATGCACCAAGGCTTAACTGTGATTCCTTTAGAAACGGTAAGTGCAGCCACACCTGGACAGGAGATTTTATGCCGCAGGACGTTTTTGACCCTCTGGTCGCACGCATCCAACAAATCCGCCCCTCGTTTTCCGTCGGGCAGGTCGTCGAAGTTTCGGCCAATGCCCTTCGGGTGATCGGCTTGAATCGGGTCGCGGCCTTGGGTGACGTCGTGACATTGGAGGACGGCCTGCAGGGGGAGGTCGTCAAAGTTGAGCCGGCGGGATGCCTTGTCATGGCGGAAGGGAGCGCGGCCGGTTTGCGGTTGGGCGCGCGGGCGACACATTTGGGTCCACGGCTAATCGCGCCCGGCAAACACTGGATCGGCCGTGTTGTCGATCCAAATGGGGCACCAATCGACGGGCGACCCTTGTTTCCCGGCCCGAAATCCCGCCCGCTTTATGCCGCGCCACCGCCGCCAACGGAACGCCGCGGATTGGGTCGGCGATTAGACACTGGCCTCGCGGCTTTCGATACAGTTTTGCCAATTGTGCAGGGGCAGCGCATTGGCCTTTTCGCGGGTTCCGGCGTGGGGAAATCCCAGCTTTTGTCGCGTCTGGCCCGGGGGGTCACGGCCGATGTTGTTGTCATTGGGTTAATTGGTGAACGGGGTCGAGAGGTGCGAGATTTTTTGGAAGACACGCTCGGCCCCGATGGCTTGGCCCGTTCGGTCGTTGTGGCGGCAACATCGGATCGGTCGGCACTGACGCGGGCGCGCGCAGCGCAGACGATGATGACGGTTGCGGAATACTTCCGTGACCAAGGGGCCCATGTCTTAATGCTCGCCGATTCCATCACACGGTTCGCGGAGGCGCAGCGCGAAGTCGCGGCCGCGACAGGTGAACCTGCCAGCCTGCGCGGCTTCCCGCCCTCCATGGCGCAGCAGGTCATGTCTCTTTGTGAGCGCGCGGGCCCCGGCGCGCACGGCCAGGGCGATATCACGGCGATCCTGTCGGTCCTCGTAGCTGGGTCAGACATGGAGGAACCGGTCGCTGACGTCATGCGAGGCGTTTTGGATGGCCATGTGGTGCTGGACCGTAAGATCGCTGAACGCGGCCGTTATCCGGCGGTCAACCTCTTGCGATCAGTCTCGCGGTCCTTACCCGCGGCCGCAAGTGAAGAAGAGAACCGCCTCATTGCATTGGTACGGCGGTATTTGGGCGCCTATGATAAGACCGAGCTGATGCTGCAAGCCGGGCTCTATGCCGAGGGGAATGATCCAGTAACCGACACGGCAGTTCGTCTTTGGCCAGCTCTGGATGCTTTCTTAGCCTCCGAAAGCCCTGGCGGCGCGATCACAGCTTTCGCATCTCTGCAAAAACTGCTTGAGCCAGAAACCACCACTTAAGGACACCGACTACGCATCGGGTCTTTCCCAGTCGATGTAACAACCGAAAGCGGGCCATCTCAAATACACCCTGCGACTGCCGAACAGAGTGACATTTTTGGTCGAAGAGGCGTGAAGGCTCAACGATTTCAGCCGGCGCCTTGAAGCAGAGTCAACGCGATCGAGGCCGACGTACTCACCCCGCCAATATTCGCGATCAACGCACGGCTCAGAAAAGTCTGAACGAGGTTTTCGGTCACAATTGGATCGCTGAATTGCGACAGATCGGCGCTACCCAAGACCTGATCCGCACGATCGCGAAATGTTGTGAGCTGTTGATCCAAACTGATGCCGCCAATGCTTGCCGGTAGGCTAAAGGCGGTTTCGAAGACTCGCCGTAGCGGCGGGTTGCCCAAAACGGTCAACCAAGCCGCATCATTCGATAGGCCGCGCGCCGCAATTTGGGGCAACTCGCGTGCAGCGGTTAAGGCCAACCGCATATCAGCGTCCTGATCACCGACCGCGATCTCGAACTCTTGCCGTTCGAACCCAGACAATATCTTATTGGCAAACCCCGGATATCCAGTCTTCGGTGGCAAGGTTGTGCCAAATCCAAAGGCTTCAGAAAACGCCCGATACCGTTTGTCAGTTAGCCGGTTCGCCAATGCGCCGTCAGCCACAACACCATCTTCGAGAACACGTTTTATGAAAGCCTTGTTCTGAATGTCTTCTTGTAGCCCAAAGGCCCCAAGCGCGACACGCAGTAGCCGGTAGTCTTTCACAAGCTCATCGGCAGTTTTGACCTGGCCAATTTTTTCGCGAAAGTACTCCATATCTCGCTCAAGTGCCGGGGATTGGGAGAATGCCGCCGACTGCTCCGCCATCGTACGGTTCAGAAACGTCCAGCCAGAATAACCGGACGACGGAATGACCGGTTGGTAAGTCATGTCTGGTTTGCCGCCAGATAGCGGTCTTCCCGTGGCAACAAGCTACGAAGGGACTTCAAAGCCTGATATGTCTGACCGTTGACCAAATGATCTGTCGCCATCGCCAACTGTGCCCGGCTGTCAGGGTCGGTGAAGACTTGGCTCAACTGCTCCATACCTCTGAGTATCTGCAACTTCGCGACTTCAAAATCCGTGTCACCTGACAACACGAGCTGCGCGATGTAGCAGACGCGTCGGACCGGTGTATTCACCTCGTCAGGATGAATGGCATCCCGAAGCCTCAATATATGTGCGTTGGGAGTTACGATGCTCAGCCGCGACCGCCGATCACCGTTCTCGATCACTGCGCCATTGATCAACACGCGCTCTTTCGGGCTAAGTTTCAAGACAAGACCGCTCATGTCGACCCAGCCTCGCCACGCAACCCCCGCATAACCGCTGTGTTAACTTCGATGAGAGGGGCAATCGAAACGCCGTCATTCAGAATCTTGCGGCTGTGCGCCAATGTGAACTCACATAAAAAGAAAATCTGGGCTCTCAGCGCTTGCGGCAACAGATTGTTTTCGCTGGCGACATCGGACGCCAACAGCGTCCATAATCGGCGGTTGTCGTGGATCGCCGAGATTTTTTCTTTGACTGAGCTCCCCGGTTTGGACGCTTGGGTCAGTCGCGCGTTAATCTGTTCAAAGATCGCATGTTCCATCCCACGGTCAGTGCGCACCGGAGATGTTGTTTGACCGTATGCTGAATGGGCCAAATGAGATGTGTTCACGAGGAAATCCTTTCCGGAGGCGACAGTGTCATGAGGTCAATGATTGCCGAGGCCCATCACGGGCCCCGGCGGGGTTTGTCTTACCGGAAGAGAGACAAGATGCTCTGTGGGGCCTGGTTTGCAATCGAAAGCGACTGCGTCGCCAACTGCTGCTGCACCTGAAGAGCCTGCAATCGCGCCGAAGCTTCCTCCATATCCGCGTCGACCAGCGTGCCGATCCCGGACTTCAAGGAGTCAATCAACTGACCCACAAAGTTCGACTGGGTTTCGATCCGTCCTTGAGTCGAGCCGAAGGCCGCCGCCGCATCGATCGACGTCTGGATCATCGTTTCGATGTTATCCAGAGCTGCGTTCGAGCTTTCGGTGGTCGTCACGTCAATCGCGCCAAGGCCGAAAAGGCCGCCCGATGCGGTACCGCCATCCATGCCTGCGGTGGCAAGCGACAAGTCTGCGCCACTATTGTCGATTTTCAGACTGGCCTGACCAGTGGCCGGATCGATCGCCACCTGTGTCGACACTCCGGCTATACCAGCGCTGTCAATTGCTGTTTTCAAGCCGCGTGCAACATCTTCAAAGGTCTCGCCTTTGCCAGCGGTATAGAAATAAGCTGCCCCCCAACCGAAGCTTGGTAGCTATTTCCTTCCGCAACAACAGCAGAGGTCGCAAAGAAGATCTCCTCTGCCCGTTGCTCGACTGTGCCCGTTTCTGTGGTGGTGTTCCCGGTTGCGACACCGTTGATCTCTTGGATATAGGCGTTACCATCGCCACCTGTAACAGAGTCGCTGATGGCAATATCAAGGCTATCAAAGGACCGTGTCGACGTAACAACGATCTGGTCAGCACCGCCCGACGTGAAGGTGACATCCTCAAGGTCCAGGGCCTGCAAACTGGTCAAAAGCGCATCTCGCGCTTGGGTCTCAGTCTGGTCTGCAGCTGCGGATGTATAGGTAACGCTCAAACCGGCTATGTTGATGGTCGTCGCGTCGCCGGCGTCCCAACCCGTTGTCTGCGCGAATTCGATCACGGCCGTGTTGCCATTGGCCGACAGAGTGCCGCCACCATAGGCCGAACCGCTTGCGGCATCCAGGATTTGACCGGACAAATCGGTCCCACCTGTACCAACGCCGTTCGTACCGGCCGCAGTGCCCAAATCCTGTCGGTTGATCGTAATGTTCGATGCGTTGACCGTATTGCTACCGGAGCGATCGAGCGATGAGAGAATCTTCACATCCTCTGTACCGGAGACCAGGTTCAAGCCGTTAAACTGTGCCGCACCAACGACCGAGTTGATCTGGTCGCGCAGGGCGTCAATGTCGTCTTGAATCTTGTTGCGGTCGACGTTTTCCTCCTGCGAGTCAACGATCTTACCCTTAATCTCGATCAGCAGATCCGTAACACTTTCGGCGGCGTTCCGCGCCAAAGCCACAGAGGATTCACCCAAGCCCAAGCTGTCCGAAATCGCTTGGAACCCCTTCACATCGGATTCCATCACCTTGGAAATCGCCCAGACCGCAGCGTTATCTTTGGCCGAAGCAACCGATTTACCCGTGGAGATCTCGCCCTGCACCGTTTGCAGATTTGTGTTAACCGCTTTGAGCGTTTGCAGTGCAACCATTGCACTGTTGTTCGTCAGAATACTGGACATATCTTGCCCTTCCTTTTGCGTTCATGGCGCGTTTTTTGCGCCGGGGTTGTCGAATGCCCTCGCGGGCAATGCGGAACGTCTTTCTGACGTATGCGATCCAGTCATTGACCAGATCACGCCACCGGTTGGTGCAGGACAACCATTCGGGCAAAGCGCTAATAAGCTCCTAATATATCGCGCTGTTTCTTGTGGATTTTAGGCAAACGCCGAAGAGTTCGATCTCAACTGCGCCGCTCTACGCGCGGGCGCGTCGCCCCGATCTCGGAAGAGCGGCCAAGTGCATCATAGCCTGTGAAACTGGCCGGTGATGCTTGCTCCAAAACGGCCCGCGCGGCCTTGATCCCACGAAGCGCCGCCGCGATGAGCTGCGTATTGTGTTCAGCCGTTTGCCGAAGGTTCAACAAATGCTCTTCATCGCCGCTCTCGACCGGTGCGCGGCTCAGCGTGTCCATCGCACGGGTGAGGACCGGAGCCATTTTAACCAAATGCGCCAGATCACCACGACGAAGGTCATCAGCCTGACGTCCGAGGTGTTTGGTCACCGACTTCACATGATCCGCGACACTCATTGGCCTCCTCCATTCCCATGCGCGCGCGCAACCAGCGATCGAAAGAGGTTTTCGGCCAATCCGATCCCACCGGCGGCCGCCATCTGACGAGCATGCTCCATACGCAAAAAGGAAGAAAACTGCTCTTCTCCGGCCCCGCCTCCGAACGCCCCACGCGTTTCTCCAAACCGGGCTTGTTTCAGCATTTCCGATAGAAAGCTCGCCTCCAGATCTTGGGCAGCTTGGCGCAACTGCGCCTCCTGCTCGGATGGGAGAGACGGCGACAACGTGACGACGCGGCTGGAAGGGATCTGGACGGCGGGTGTGCTCATGGGGATGCAATCAATTCGATGTATTTCCGGACCATGATGACCGATCCGAGTAAAGAATTGGTAAGGCCGAACCGCGATGATCCTCACAACATGACCCAAATAGGACCGCATAGAACATGCATCCTTCGCAGATATCCGCTGGCCCCGCTGCCCAAACGCGCGCGACCGGCCCAGAGACATTAAACAGTCCAAACCCCAATGGGGAGGCGTTCTTGCGCGTCTTGGAGTCGACGCAAAAGCCGACCTCAAACCAGCATGAATCGCGCGCGACCCTCGTGGAGCGCAGCCGTTCGAGCGAACAGGGAGATATCGCTGAAACCTCACCTCAGGAACAAGGTGGGCAAGATGGGCCGGTGGCAACCGATGGCGCTACACTCTCCAACGATGCGGAGTCTCTGCAAAAGGAGGAGGCGGTCGGTATGAGCCTGGTCGGGGGCTCGGTCAGTCGAAAGCGATCCAGCCTCAAAGCGCACTAACACCGCCCGGCGCGAAGGCAGCTTCCACAAAACATGGCGCCGTCCTGGGAAGCTCAGGCGACTCAGCCGGACAACGGGACGCAGCCAATCAAACTGTGCCTCTCACCAGATCCAACTCGGCAGACGACACAGCGGCACCAAGTGATCTCAAACAGAACACCACATCAACCACGAAACCGTCGCTCGAAATGCCCAACTCGTACGCGACAAGGTCTGAAAGCACCGCGCAACTCGCCCCCAATGGCGCCACCACCTCGAAAGCCAGCACCCTAGGCGCGATGAACCATCTTGTTGGTAACCCCGGCAAGACGGCATCGCCGCCCGGGGGCGGGGCGCAACAGGTTGCTGGCGAAGGGATGGCGCGCAAAAATCCATCCTCTCAGAAAGGCGAACCATCGCCCGCGGTGATGTCGAAATCCCTGTCGACAGCGACACAAGGCGCTCAGGCCTCCACGTCACCAAAAGGGCCTCCGACAATGCAGGCGGTATCATCGTCGCAAACATATCGCGAGGGAAAGTCACCGACACCACGCCAGACCACGGATATAACCCAGACGGCTTTGCGTGCACATTCCGCCGCCACCATCAACGCCGGGCAGACAGGCCATCACCTTCCGGCAAGCCGTTCCTCTTGGAGCGCAGCCCCAAGCGAAGGATTGGTGACACGTGCCGGACAACTCGACCCCTTGATGGGAGACAAAGCCTTCGCAGACTCAGAACTTCTGCCTCAACTCGGCACAGGCGCGGCGACTGCGAAAGCACAGGTTGTCGGTCTACCTGTCGCAACGCCCGCGATGGCTCAGAACGCGGCCGCGCAGATGGCTGCCGCGATGCAGGCCCAATCAAACTCGGCGCTTCGCGATCAGCCGACCGAGATCGCCCTTGATCCGCCAGAACTGGGCCGGGTCCGTATGGTGTTCAGTCTTGTGGAAGGGGCTCTCACCCTCTCGATCACCGCAGATCGCCCTGAAACGCTCGACCTCATGCGCCGCCATATGGATCTCCTGTCGCAAGAATTCAGCCGCGCAGGGCTGGGTGGCACCGCATTCAGTTTCTCGGGCGGTGAAGACAATCCCAACCTGCCGCAATCAAACCACCAAACAGTGGCAACGGACGATCCGAGCACCGTCACTGATCCAACATCCTCGATCCAAAAACAAGCGCGCCAGCATAACGGTGCCCTGGATCTGAGACTCTAAAGAGGAGCCCTCTATATGGACGCCATTCAATCGACTCAACAACGTGCCCAGACCTCCCCGGTCAACCGAAACGACGCGACAGCGGACGATTCCATCGTGTCGGCGGATTTCCAGACCTTTTTGACCATGCTGACCACGCAGATGGAGAACCAGGATCCGCTAAATCCGATGGAATCGACGGACTTCGCGACTCAACTCGCGACCTTTTCGGGTGTCGAACAACAAGTGCGCACCAATGAACTGCTGAGCGGGCTGCAGTCTGGGATGAACCTGATGAGCATGGGGCAACTTGCCGGTTGGGTCGGGATGGATGCGCGCGCCGAGATGCCTGCGGCCTTTGCCGGCACCCCGATCGCGATGGCCGCCCCTCCCCACAATCTGGCCGACCGCATGGAACTCGTGGTTCGCAATGAAGCGGGCGAAGAGATGCAGCGGATTAACCTTACCATCAGTGAAGAACCCTTTGCCTGGGCAGGTGTCGACGCCGATGGTCAACCTTTCCCTGAGGGTGTCTATAGCTTCACCGCCGAGGCTTATGATGGAGAGACATTGCTCGAAGAACGCCCGGCTCAGGTCTATGCCCGTGTTGAAGAAGCCTTGATCCGCGATGGCGAGACCTGGCTCAACCTGCCGGGTGGCGTCAGCATTCGCGCCGATCTGGTCCAAGGTATCCGCAACCCGTGATCAGGTCAGAGTTGTGTTGCCAGAATCGCCAGCCCGATACCAATAGCCAGCCCGAGAAGCACATAGAGAACACGGTCGCGCCAGCGTGACGGCTCGGGTTCAGGTTTCGGATTGCTTTGCGCCATCAAGGCCGCTTCGGCCAGTTGCGGCAGACGCGGGCCAAAACGGGAGAGAACGCGCGCCGTGCGGAACAAATCGGTGAGCAGTGCTTTCGGTCCGATGTTCCGGGTGATGTAATCCTCGACGACAGGCCGGGCGACATCCCAGATATTGATATTCGGATCCAGCGATCGCGCCACACCTTCGACCACCACCATCGTGCGCTGCAACAAGATCAACTCGGTGCGGGTCTCCATCCCGAATTGTTCGGTGACATCGAAGAGATAGGCCAGCAATCGCGCCATCGAAATCCGGCTGGCATCCATACCGAAAATCGGCTCCCCAACCGAACGCAAGGCTTGGGCGAACTCGTCAATATCCCGGTCGGCAGGGACATACCCGGCCTCGAAATGCACCTCCGCAACGCGTCGATAATCCTTGCGGATGAATCCCATCAAGATTTCGGCATAGACCCGGCGGGTGTACTCATCCAACCGCCCCATAATCCCGAAATCGAGCGCGACGATCTCACCGGTCGGCCCGACTTTCAGGTTCCCCTGATGCATATCCGCATGGAAAAACCCGTCCCGCAGGGCATGGGTCAGGAACATCTGCAAGGTACGCGCCGCAATGGCCTTGTTGTCATGCCCGGCCGCGATCACCTCCTCGGCTTCGCCATAAGGGATGCCGTTGGCCCAACCCAGCGTCATCACCTGCCGCGAACACAAGAACCATTCGACCGAGGGCACATGAAACCCTTCGTCCTTGGCCGTATTGGCGGCAAATTCGCCGGCCGCCGCCGCCTCGATCCGCAGGTCCAGCTCGCGCAGCACGACGCCCTCGAAATGCGCCACCACATCGTTGGGCCGCAAGCGCCGAGAGGCGGGCGAGAGCGTCTCGACCAACCACGCAATCAGGTAGAATGCATCGATATCCTTGCGGAACGCCCGCTCGATATTCGGGCGAAGCACTTTGACGGCCACCTCCTGCCCCGTTTCGGCCAATCTCGCCCGATGCACCTGGGCGATCGAAGCCGCCGCAACAGGGTCGGAGAACTCGGAGAACAGCACCTCAACCGGCATTTCTAACTCGGAGGCGACGACCCGCTTGGCGCGCTCGGTCGGAAAGGGCGGCAGCTTGTCCTGCAACACGCGAAGTTGCGTCGCCAGATCACCACCCACCACATCGGGCCGTGTTGAGAGGATCTGACCGAATTTGATATAGGCCGGCCCCAGCGCGGTAAGCGCCCGGGTCACCGGCGGCAGATTGATGTCGCCTTTCAGCCCCAGCCATTTGAATGGCCAGCCCAAGATCCGCGCCGCGATCCGCAAACTGCGCGGCGCATCCATCGCTTCCAGTGCTACGCGCATCGCGCCGGTTCTCTCAAACGTCGCGCCCGTGCGGATCACCCGCCAAATATTGTGAGGACCGCGCACCTAGAGCTTCCACCCCGAATGCAGCGCGGCGATGCCCATGCTGAGATTGCGGTATTTCACCTGCTCAAACCCGGCGGTGCGGATCATCTCGGCAAACACCTCTTGTTCCGGAAATTTGCGGATCGATTCGACGAGATATTGATAGCTCTCCCGATCATTGGCGATCGCTTGCCCCATGCGTGGGATCACGTTGAACGAGTAGAGATCATAGAGCTTCTGTAGCCCGTCATTCGGCAGTTGGCTGAACTCCAACACCATCAGCCGCCCGCCGGGTTTCAGCACCCGGAACGCCTCGGACAAAGCATCGGGAATGCGCGTGACATTCCGAATCCCAAAACTGATCGTATAGACGTCGAAGGTGTTGGCCTCGAAGGGGAGGGCCATCGCATCGCCGACAACCCAGTTCAGCTTTTCGGCCAGATGGGCCGCCTCGGCACGTTTCTGCCCCTCGACCAGCATCGATTCCGTCATATCCAGCACGGTTGCCCCGGCTCCAGGCGCCCGTTTCAGAAACCGAAACGCGATATCGCCCGTGCCGCCGGCCACATCCAGCAAGGCCTGGCCATCGCGCGGGGCCAGCCAATCCATCATCGCGTCTTTCCAGACCCGGTGGATGCCAACCGACATGACATCATTCATTACATCATAGCGCGAGGCGACATTGGTGAAGACACCGTGGACCATGCCCGCCTTGTCCTTTTCGCCCACGGTTTGAAAACCGAAATGGGTGGTGCGGGTGTCTTTCTCGCTCATGGGCTCTTGCCCTCCTGGTCTTGGTGTCCTTCAAAGAGAAGGCCGCGTCCACGCGGATACACCGCCCTGCTATGACAAGGAAAGCCCGCTTTGCCAGAACTTCCAGAGGTCGAGACAGTGCGTCGCGGGTTGGCCCCCGTCATGGAGGGCGTCAGGATCGCCAAGGCAGAGGCGCGACGGCCCGATCTGCGCTGGCCCCTGCCGGAGAATATGGGCACCCGGCTGACCGACGCGACGGTGATCGCGCTCCGACGGCGGTCGAAATATATCCTGGCTGATCTTGATACCGCAGAGACACTGATCATCCATCTGGGCATGTCGGGGCGGATGCTGATCTCCGGCGTGGCTGGCCGCGATATGCCGGGGCAGTTCCACCACGTGCATCCGGCCCCGGAGAAACACGACCACGTGGTGATCGATATGGAGACCGGCGCGCGGGTCACGTTCAACGATGCGCGGCGGTTTGGCGCGATGGATCTGACCCCGACGGCGCATGTGGACGATCATTGGCTGATTGCCAATCTTGGGCCGGAGCCGTTGAGCAATGCGTTTAATGAAAGCTATCTCGCGGACCGCCTGGCCGGACGCAGAACCCCGATGAAGACAGCGCTTCTGGATCAGCGGATCATCGCGGGGCTTGGCAATATCTATGTCTGCGAAGCGCTGCACCGGGCCGGATCTCCCCCAAGCGGCTGGCCGGGAATCTCTCGCGGCACCGCATCGCCAAATTGGTGCCGGTTATCCGCGATGTGATTGCCGAGGCGATTGAGGCAGGAGGCTCTTCGCTGCGCGATTACCGGCAAGCCGACGGAGAACTAGGCTATTTTCAACATAGTTTTCGGGTCTATGACCGCGAAGGCGCACCCTGCCCAACCCCCGGATGTCAGGGGGAAATCCGCCGAATTGTGCAATCGGGCCGATCCAGCTTTTACTGCGCGTCATGCCAAAGATAGCTTGAACCCCCGGGTCAGACTGCTAACCCTACGGCCTGAAGTTCAACAATCGAGGGCCCGCCCCCACATGGCTTACGAGACCCTGATCGTCGAGATCGAAGACCATATCGCACTGATCAAACTAAACCGCCCCGACGCAATGAACGCGCTGAACAGCCAAGTGCTGGGCGAATTGTCGAAAGCTCTGAAAGCGGCAGAACAGAATGATAAGGTGCGGGTGGTCGTGCTGACCGGGTCCGACAAGGCCTTTGCCGCCGGCGCCGATATCAAAGAGATGTCGGAGAAGACATTTGTCGAAGCCTTCACCAGCGATCTCTTCGGCGAAGATGTTGAGCAACTCCTGAAATGCCGCAAACCGATTATCGCCGCCGTGGCGGGCTATGCGCTTGGCGGCGGCTGCGAGTTGGCGATGATGTGCGACTTCATCATCGCGGCGGATACGGCGAAGTTCGGTCAGCCAGAGATCAATCTCGGCGTGGTTGCCGGGATTGGCGGGACGCAGCGCCTGACCCGGTTCGTCGGCAAATCGAAATCGATGGATATGCATCTGACCGGGCGCTTCATGACAGCCGAGGAGGCCGAACGCTCCGGCCTCGTCTCCCGCGTCGTGCCGGCCAAGAAACTGATGGAAGAGGCGATGGGCGCGGCGGCGAAAATTGCCGAGAAATCCGCATTGACGGCGATGGCGGTGAAAGAAGCGGTGAACCGCAGCTATGAGACGACGCTCCGCGAAGGGCTGCTCTTTGAACGCCGCCTGTTTCACGCGCTCTTTGCCACCGAAGACCAGAAAGAGGGCATGGCCGCGTTCCTCGAAAAACGCGAGGCGCAGTTCCGCGACAAATGAGCGACCGCCGTCGGGAGCCCTAGAGGAAATCGGCTCTGCATTAGGAGACAGGGTCGCCGCGCCAAAGGGGCTTTCCTTCCCGGCCCGAATCCCTTAAACGGCGCCGATACATGCGCGTGAGGCCCGCTTTGGCCAGATTTGCCCGGTTCGCAAAACCCGGGGTGCGGTCTCGCAATGCGCTCGATATTTGAACAGACCCATCCGAAGGGAAACCGACATGGCAAATTCGCCTCAAGCCAAGAAACGCGCCCGTCAGAACGAGCGCCGTTTCGCCATCAACAAAGCCCGCCGTTCGCGCATCCGCACCTATCTCCGCAAAGTCGAAGAAGCCATCGCCTCCGGTGACCAAGCGGCAGCCCAATCGGCGCTGCGCGAAGCTCAGCCCGAACTGATGCGCGGCGTCACCAAAGGGGTGTTGCACAAGAACACCGTTGCTCGAAAAATGTCGCGCCTTTCTGCCCGTGTGAAAGCCCTGGGTGCCTAAGCGGCGGTCTCAATACTTCCTTATTTTAAAGGCGCTCCAACTGGGGCGCTTTTTTTTGTTTCAAAAATATGACGCCGGATCAAAGGGCTAAATTCCCCCACCGAGATTCGATTGCTGGAATGGACAGAGTCAAGAACGAAGAGATGTTGCGAGACGCGCGTGAGTCCCGCTAGCTTACCCCAGTGATTCAGATTGTCTGGGGGGACAGAACGGATGGGCACGGACCGCGGTTCGTGTATCAAAAAGCTACGGCCAAATGATACATGGGTGAGCGTTAAACTCACCGACGGGGTCACCACCATCGACATGAAGACAGCAACCGAACGGGCACTTGTCGGTTGGTCTGATATGTCGCCGTGCGACATGGGAAGCGATCATGCTTTCCCGATAGCGCGCCAGAAATGTCTCAATACCCGCACCGCGTCTAGGTGGTGCTGTTTTGACGCTAACCTTGGGCAAACCAAGGATGGGTCAGATAGCAACGCTGTGGCGCTTGGCTGGCGCCTTTTCGGGTCGGCCGCGTCCTTCGCCTCTCCGGTGGCTGGGCATGATGTGTTTTACATCAATGCCGCCGTTGAGCACTCAGGTCGATCTTGTCACACGTGAACTCATAACCGTGGCCGACCGTTTGGGAGGCCTGAGGATTGGCTTGGCAGCGATCCGAGATAAAAAGAACGACGGGTACAAAATGACGAATGAGACTTGGGGACATGTCCGCAGCGAATTGATGAAGTCCATTGGGAAGAATAATTTTTCAGCTTGGATCGAACCGATTATTTTTGACAGTTTTGAAGACGGCACAGTGCGATTTCTCGTGCCAGCAAAGTTCATCGGCTCTTGGGTCTCACAGAATTTTGGCGATGTGATCCTTCGTCATTTGATCTCCGCCGGCATTGGGGCCGATCGGATAGAATTCGATGTGGACCCCGCCGCCGGCGCCACCGCTGGTAACGCCAACACCGCCCCAAATGCAGACCCGTCTGAGAAAGCTCCCAATGGACACGCGCTCAATGGCGCGGCGCCAACCGAAAACAACGGTCTGCCAAACGCCTCGCTTAACCCGAACTTCACCTTCGATGCCTTCGTCGTGGGCAAGCCCAACGAACTGGCCCATGCGGCCGCGCGCCGCGTGGCCGAAGGCGGCCCGGTCTCGTTCAACCCGCTGTTTCTCTATGGCGGGGTCGGCCTCGGGAAGACCCACCTGATGCATGCCATCGCTTGGGAGTTGCGCACCCGGCAGCCACAGCTGCGCATTCTCTACCTCTCCGCCGAACAGTTCATGTATCGCTTCGTCCGCGCGCTGCGCGAGAAGGACACCATGGGTTTCAAGGAAATGTTCCGCTCGGTCGATGTGCTGATGGTGGATGATGTCCAGTTCATCTCCGGCAAGAACTCGACACAAGAAGAATTCTTCCACACATTCAATGCCTTGATCGAAATGGGCAAGCAAATCGTCATCTCCGGTGACCGCGCGCCCGTCGATATGGAAGACCTCGACAACCGGATCGCCTCGCGCCTGGCCTGCGGCCTGGTAGTCGATTTGCATCCGACCGATTACGAGTTGCGTTTGGGTATCTTGCAGACCAAGGCCGAGGCCTATCGCGAGCGCTATCCGAACCTGCAAATCGCGCCCGGCGTGTTGGAATTTGTCGCCCATCGCATCTCGACCAATGTCCGCGTGCTTGAAGGCGCGCTGACCCGGCTCTTTGCCTTTGCCGATTTGATTGGCTCCGAGATCACCATGGATCTGACCCAGGAATGTTTGTCAGACATCCTGCGTGCCACCGACCGCAAGGTGACGATGGATGAGATCATCAAGAAAGTCTGCGAGCATTACCATATCCGGCAAGCCGACCTGCTCGGCCCCAGCCGGGCCCGGAACAATGCGCGCCCCCGGCAGATGGCGATGTATCTTTGCAAGACGCTGACGACCCGCTCGCTGCCCGAGATCGGCCGGAAACTGGGCCGTCGCGATCACACCACGATCCTGCACGGCGTTCGCAAAATCGAAGAGCTCATGGCCGTCGACAGTCAGATCGCCGAGGATGCCGAGCTTCTGCGGCGGATGCTGGAGGCTTAACTGCCTCATGTCGTGAGAAATCGGGCCGAAAGCCATTGACGCGGCGGCCCGATCCGCGACACTTCAACAAAACACTTGAGCCTCCGGGCGGAGCGGCTACGCTCTCCGCCCCGCTATCTGTCGGAGCCTGGGCATGAAAATCTCGATCGAACGCGCCACATTGCTGAGCGCGGTGAGCCAAGCGCAATCTGTTGTGGAGCGTCGGAATACCATTCCGATCCTCGCCAATGTGCTGATCGAGGCGGACGGGGCCGAGGTCTCGTTTCGGGCAACCGATCTGGATATCGAAGTGGTCGACAAGGTCGCCGCGCAAGTGGAACGCGCAGGCGCCACAACGGTCAACGCCGTCACCTTGCATGAGATCGTTCGGAAACTGCCGGATGGCGCATTGGTCCAGCTCTCCGATGATGGCGCCTCGGGCCGTTTGGCCGTTGAGGCTGGCCGCTCGAATTTCTCTTTGGCGACTTTGCCCAAGGAAGACTTTCCAGTAATGACCTCGTCCGAGTATTCGGCCAATTTCTCAGCCAAAGCGCCCGTTCTGCGTCGGCTGTTTGACAAGTCGAAATTCGCAATCTCCACCGAAGAAACCCGGTATTACCTGAACGGTGTCTATTTCCATGTCGCCGATGCCGAAGATGGCAAGGTCCTTCGTGCCGTCGCAACCGACGGGCACCGTTTGGCGCGCGTCGACGCAACGCTCCCTGGCGGGGCGGAGACGATGCCCGGCGTCATCGTGCCGCGCAAAACCGTGGGTGAGTTGCGCAAGCTTCTGGAAGATGACGAGGCGGAGATAGCCGTCTCGGTCTCGGAGACAAGATTCGCTTTGCGACGCCCGAGATTACCCTGACCTCAAAGGTGATCGACGGCACGTTCCCGGACTACTCCCGCGTCATCCCGACCGGGAACACCCGCAAGCTGGAAGTGGATGCGAGCGACTTCGCAAAGGCCGTGGATCGGGTTGCCACTGTGTCGTCGGAGCGCTCGCGGGCCGTGAAACTGCAGTTGGATGAGGACCGCCTGGTGTTGTCCGTGAATGCGCCCGATAGCGGCAATGCCGAGGAAGAACTGGCCGTGGCCTATGGTGATGAGCGGTTGGAGATCGGGTTCAATGCCAAATACCTGCTGGAGATCGCCAGCCAGGTAGATCGGGAAAACGCCGTGTTCTTGTTCAACTCGGCCGGTGATCCGACCCTGATGCAAGAGGGCGGCGACACGTCCGCTGTCTATGTCGTCATGCCGATGCGCGTGTGACAGGGACCCGGAATTTTCAAAAATTCCGAGGCGGAAAACAGATGTTTTCCGAACCGTTTTCTTCCAAGAAAACGGTCTCCCGCGCAAACCGGATGCTCGCATGAAGGCCTTTCTAGACCATCTCATCTTGTCGCATTTCCGCTCGCATCAGCGCGCCGATCTCGCGCTTGATGGCCGCCCGGTCGCTTTTTTTGGTCCTAATGGCGCGGGCAAAACAAACATCTTAGAGGCGGTGTCGCTTCTTTCACCCGGCCGGGGTCTCCGACGCGCCAGCGCCGATGACATCGCCCGCAAACCCGAAGCGCTCGGCTGGAAGATCAAGGCCGAGATCGCCGGGGATCTGTCTCATGAGCTTGAGACCGGGGCCGAGCCGGGACACAGTCGCAGCTTGTGCATTGACGGCAAACCCGCGCCGCAAACGGCGCTGGCCCGCATTCTGCGCATGGTCTGGCTGGTACCATCGCAAGACCGGCTCTGGATTGAAGGCGCGGAGGGTCGGCGCCGGTTTTTTGACCGGATGACGATGAGTTTCACGCCGAACCATGCCGAGGCCGTCTTGGCCTATGACAAAGCGATGCGGGAGCGGAACAGGCTCCTGAAAGACATGGTTCGGGATGCGCATTGGTATGACGCCATCGAAACGCAGATGGCAGATGCCGCCGCCAAAATCACCCAAAACCGCCATGCGGCGCTCGCCCGGATCGCCGAGGCGCAAGACGGGGCAGAGACTGCGTTCCCTGCCGCTGATCTGACCTTAATTGAGGCCGAGAGCGGAGAAGCGCTGCACGCCCCCGCCGATTTTGCCACAAGCTTCGCCGCCAATCGGTCGCGTGATCTTGCGGCGGGCCGCACGCTGATCGGGCCGCATCGGAGCGACATCGCAGCCATCTATGCCGCAAAACGCGCCCCGGCGCAGCAATGCTCGACCGGCGAACAAAAGGCCCTTCTGATTTCTCTCATCCTCGCCAATGCCCGCGCGCTGAAGGCCGATACCGGCACCGCCCCGCTTGTCCTGCTGGATGAGGTCGCCGCCCATCTCGACGCCGCGCGCCGGGCGGCCCTGTTCGATGAGATCTGCGCGCTTGAAACACAAGCTTGGATGACCGGGACGGGCCCAGAGCTCTTTGCCGAGCTTGGCGACCGCGCGCAGCATTTCTCGGTTACGGAAACCGGAGGCCGCTCAACCGTCGCCGAGGTCACCCCATGACACTCACGGCGGCCCAAGTCGCGCTCTACGCCGGGGCGCTCTTCGTCCTCTTCCTGACACCCGGGCCGGTCTGGTTGGCGCTCACCGCCCGGACACTGGGCCATGGCATCCGCGGGGCCGTTCCGCTGATGCTCGGCGTCGCGATTGGCGACGTCGTTTGGTCGCTTCTGGCGATCTTGGGCCTGGCATGGATCGTCGGCACCTATGATTGGGTGATGGACGCGCTACGCTGGCTTGCCGTGCTGGTCTTTGCGGGCATGGGTCTGATGCTGCTTCGCCACGCCGACAAACGCATCGATGCCGACACGCGCCTAAATCGCCCGGGTCAGTGGGCTGGGTTTGTTGCGGGCCTGGCGGCGATCCTCGCCAACCCGAAAGCGATCCTATTCTATATGGGGATGTTGCCCGGCTTCTTTGATCTGACCGAGATCACGGCGACCGACATTCTCTTGATCGCCCTCATCTCGATGATCGTACCTTTAATCGGCAATTTCGGCTTCGCGGCTTTTGTGGATCGGGCGCGGCTGTTGATCGCCTCGCCGCATGCCTTAAAGCGGACCAACCAGGTTGCGGGCCTTCTGCTGATCCTTGTCGCTGTGGTAATCGCCATCGCGACCCCCTAAATATGGTGTCACACCCGTGACATCCCCCCCGAAAAACCCTATAAATCTGGCATAAGAACAACAGAGGTCCGCATGGCCGAAAATGCCCCCGCGCCTGAAGATTATGGCGCAGATTCCATCAAAGTTCTCAAAGGCTTAGAAGCAGTCCGCAAACGCCCCGGCATGTATATCGGTGATACCGATGACGGCTCGGGCCTGCACCACATGGTCTATGAGGTCGTCGATAACGGGATCGACGAGGCCCTGGCAGGCCACGCAGACGCCGTCACCGTCAAAATTCATGTCGATTCCAGTGTGTCTGTGCATGACAACGGGCGCGGCATTCCCGTGGGGATTCACGAGGAAGAAGGCGTCTCCGCCGCTGAGGTCATCATGACCCAGCTTCACGCCGGTGGGAAGTTTGACCAGAACTCCTACAAAGTCTCGGGCGGCCTGCATGGCGTGGGCGTTTCCGTGGTGAATGCGCTTTCCGATTGGCTGGAACTGCGCATCTGGCGCGATGGCAAAGAGCATATCGCCCGGTTCGAACATGGCGATACGGTCAAACATCTCGAAGTGGTGGGTGATGCAGGGGATCGCACCGGAACCGAAGTCCGGTTTATGGCCTCGACCGCCACATTCTCCAACCTCGATTACAGCTTCAAGACACTCGAAAACCGCCTGCGTGAGTTGGCCTTCCTCAACTCCGGTGTCCGCATCATCTTGGAAGATGAACGCCCTGCCGAAGCGCTGAAATCCGAGCTGTTTTACGAAGGTGGCGTCCGCGAATTCGTCCGCTATCTCGACCGGTCCAAGACCTCCGCCATGGAAGAGCCGATCTTCATCACCGGTGAGCGCGATGGCATCGGGATCGAGGTCGCGATGTGGTGGAATGACAGCTACCACGAGACGGTTCTGCCCTTTACCAACAACATCCCGCAGCGCGATGGCGGCACCCATTTGGCAGGGTTCCGTGGCGCGCTGACCCGGACGATCAATCTCTATGCGAACTCCTCAGGGATCGCGAAGAAAGAGAAGGTGAATTTCACCGGGGATGACGCTCGCGAAGGCCTCACCTGCGTGCTCTCCGTCAAGGTGCCTGACCCGAAGTTCTCCAGCCAGACCAAAGACAAGCTGGTCTCGTCCGAGGTTCGCCCGGCGGTCGAGGGCTTGATGAATGAGAAGCTTCAGGAATGGTTCGAAGAGCATCCGAACGAAGCCAAAACCATCGTCAGCAAGATCATTGAGGCCGCATTGGCCCGAGAAGCAGCGCGCAAAGCCCGCGAACTGACCCGCCGCAAAACCGCAATGGATGTGGCCAGCTTGCCGGGCAAACTTGCCGATTGTCAGGAAAAGGATCCGGCCAAATCCGAGCTCTTTCTGGTCGAGGGCGACAGCGCCGGCGGCTCCGCCAAACAAGGCCGCTCGCGGCACAATCAGGCCGTACTGCCGCTTCGGGGTAAGATCCTCAATGTGGAGCGGGCGCGGTTTGACCGGATGCTGTCGAGCCAAGAGATCGGCACATTGATCACCGCGCTTGGCACCGGCATCGGGCGCGACGAGTTCGATATCGAGAAGCTGCGCTACCACAAGATCATCATCATGACCGACGCCGATGTCGACGGCGCGCATATCCGCACCCTGCTGCTCACCTTCTTCTTCCGGCAAATGCCAGAGATCATCGAGGGCGGGTATCTCTACATCGCCCAGCCGCCGCTTTACAAAGTCGCGCGCGGCAAATCCGAGGTTTACCTGAAAGACCAAGGCGCGCTGGATGATTACTTGATTCAACAGGGCATCGAAGGGGCGGTTCTGCGGCTCCAATCCAACGAGGAAATCGCCGGAGCGGACTTGGCCCGCGTTGTCGATGCTGCCCGCAATTTCAAACGCATCCTAGATGCCTTCCCAACCCATTATCCGCGCCATATCCTGGAACAGGCCGCGATCGCTGGCGCTTTTGATCCGGGCCGCGCCGACGCCGATCTGCAACGCGTCGCTGATGATGTGGCACAACGGCTTGATCTGGTGGCCGTGGAATACGAGCGCGGCTGGCAAGGCCGGATCACCCAAGACCATGGAATCCGGCTCAGCCGCGTCTTGCGCGGTGTCGAAGAAATCCGCACGCTTGATGGTGCCGTTCTGCGATCCGGGGAAGCCCGCAAGCTGTCATCCGTCTCGGTCGATAGCCGAGAGGTCTATCGTGATCCCTCGCATTTGTCTCGCAAAGACCGTGACGTGCTCATCCACGGGCCAAGCGAGTTGCTTGACGCGATTCTGGAAGAAGGTGCCAAGGGGCTCACGCTGCAGCGCTACAAGGGATTGGGAGAGATGAACCCCGACCAACTTTGGGAGACCACCCTGGACCATGAGGCCCGCACACTCCTCCAGGTTAAAATCGATGACCTGGCCGACGCGGATGACATCTTCACCAAACTTATGGGAGATGTGGTGGAACCCCGCCGGGAGTTTATTCAGCAAAATGCTCTGAGCGTCGAGAATTTGGATTTTTAGGAACAGCCCGGCTTGACGGGCGTCACCTCAGCACCCACTTAACATAAGTCTGCAATGGCGGAATTTCCACGTCGCTGGAAAAGCCGTCGTTGCAATCAAGACCGCCTGAGATGCCTCGCATCTCGGGTTTTTGTAGTTTTTAGTGTGCCGCCGAACAAAGATATGACATATTGATGCCATAGCTTGATCACGGCAATTCCTCATCTATCGCAACAAACCCATAAATTGGGCATGTTTCCTGTATAATTGGAAACAATCGAGTAGTGACGAAAGTCTGTCTCTTGCAGAATGCGTTAAAAGACTTAACCAACACCTTCCTAGGTCCGACGGACACCCAATCTCTCCGCAGTCGGATGCGCGACTATGCGCGAGTGGGGCAACGCCTGTTTATGCAAAGGGTTGTGATCTTTGGATCCGGTATTGCCCTTGCTGCCTATTATTATGACACCACGACCGCGCTAATCTTCTATGCCGCGATCTGGCTCAGTGAACTCTTTGATTTGCGGGTCTTTTTCCTGATACGCAGGCCGCAGATATGGAATGACAAAGCGATAAAAAGCCACCTGCGGTACATCTATCTCGGAACCGTCGTCAGTGCGTCGGTGATCTCTTTATTCTGCATATCTGTTGCGCTCCAGCAGGGGCAAGTCTCGCATTTCATGCCGCTCTTCCTGCTTTTTTCGGCGTCTGTCTTCGCGGCTATCAATAACAACCAGTTCTTACCCGTTCTCGCGTTGCGCCTGTCGATCTATATGGCAGCGATTCTCTTCATCCCCATCTATGACCTGATTGTTTCCGGCGCACCGCTCCGGTCGGAACTGTGGCTACAGTTCTTTACGGTGCTTTTTGTGCTGTCCTTCGTGATCGAATGCGCCAGGAGCTTTCTGGTCGGGTATGTCACCAATCTGCGGCATGTCCGACAGATCGAGAAAGAGCACGAGAAATCGAAAGCCGCATACAAAGCAAAGACGGAGTTTATCTCCACGATCAGCCACGAGCTGCGCACGCCACTGACTTCCATCAAGGGATCATTGCAACTGCTGGAATCGGGCGTTGCCGGGGATCTTCCCGAAAAGGCAGCGCCTCTGCTGACGATTGCCAACCGCAACAGTGCGCGCCTGTCGGAACTGATCGAAGGGATTCTCACGTTCCAAGAGTCTGAAGCCGGTCGCCTCACGTATGATTTTCAGGACCTTGAGCTTAAAAGTCTCACGACCGGCGTCGTTGATCGCATGACCTCTTATGCTGAAGGTCTTGGCGTGCAGATCGAGCAACCCGCCGGCGATCAAGAGTATTGGGTCAATGCAGACCCCGAACGACTCGAACAGGTCGTGACCAATATCCTTTCAAATGCCGTCAAATTCTCCCACAAAGACGGGTCCGTCCGCCTCCGTTTCGAGCAGGTGGATGGGATCGTTCGTCTTTCTATCTCAGACGACGGCATCGGCATTCCAGCTGACAAATCTGAACTCATCTTCGAACAATTCAGCCAAATCGACTCATCAGACGAGCGAAGCTATGAGGGGTCCGGTTTGGGTATGAGCGTTTCCAGCGCAATCATCGCGGGACATGGTGGGAAGATAGATTTCACGAGTGAAGAAGGCGTTGGAACAACTTTCTTCTTCGAGTTACCCGCTGTCGCCCGCCCCGATCTCGAAGCAGCCGACAATTCGTCGAAGCCGCCGGAGACAGACCTAAGGGTCGCCTCGGCGTCTTGAATGGATGATCGTCATGGGTCGACACGCCCCAGATGACGTTCCCCACGTTTCTTAGCCAGCGCAATCTGCTTCTGCCGCTCCCGGAACCGGGCCCGATCTGCTTCGCTATGCTCCGTCAAACACTGGTGGCACGACACCCCTTCTTCATATTCCTCACGGCGCAAGTCAGACGGCTCCAATGCCCGCCGACACGCGCGGCATAGAACATGCGGCCCTTCAACCAATCCGTGCCCAACCGAAACCCGCTCGTCGAACACAAAGCATTCGCCGCGCCACATGCTATCAGCCTCGGGAACCTCTTCGAGATATTTCAGGATGCCGCCTTTCAGGTGATAGACCTCATCAATCCCTTGAGACATCAGATATCCCGTTGATTTCTCGCAGCGGATTCCCCCGGTGCAGAACATCGCGATCCTTTTGTTATGGAACCGATCCGCATTCTTGGCCCACCAAGCCGGGAAATCGCGGAAGGTTTCCGTACCCGGGTCGACCGCGCCTTCGAACGTCCCGATGGCGATTTCGTAATCGTTCCGCGTATCGATCACCGCCACATCCGGCGCACTGATCAGCGCGTTCCAATCGGCCGGCTCTACATAGCGGCCCACCGCGCAGGTTGGGTCCACATCCGGCTGTCCCATCGTCACGATCTCGCGCTTCAGACGCACCTTGAGCCGCCCAAAGGGCATCTCGGCCGCGTGGCTCTCCTTCCACTCCAACCGGTCGAAGCCCGGCAAGCCGCGGATATGCGCCAACACCGCGTCGATCCCCTCCCGAGGCCCCGCAATCGTGCCGTTGATCCCCTCATGCGCCAGAAGCAGGGAGCCTTTGACCCCGCCAGCCTCGCAAAGCGCAAGCAGAGGGCCGCGAAACGCCGCCGGATCGTCAACTTTTGTGAAATGATAGAGTGCAGCAACCGTAAACATGCGGGGCAGATACGCCGTTGTGTCCTCCGGTTCAACGGGTAGGCTGGCCGCACGCAAGCAAAGCGGAGGCCCATATGCGCGATGCAACCCATGCCCTGATCGTTATCGACGTCCAGAATGACTTCTGTCCCGGCGGCGCCCTGGCCGTCCCTGGCGGAAATGAGATCGTCCCCGGGATCAACGCCCTCATGGATGAGTTCCAGGCCGTGATCCTGACGCAAGATTGGCACCCCGCCGGTCACTCCAGCTTCGCCAGCGAACATGATGGCCAAGAGCCCTATTCTGTCGTCGACTTCCCCTATGGTCCACAAGTCCTATGGCCGGATCATTGCATCCAATGCTCAACAGGCGCCGCGTTCCATCCCGATCTTCGCACGACCCCGGCGCAACTCATCATCCGAAAGGGCTTCCGACAGGAAATCGACAGCTACTCGGCCTTCTTCGAAAATGACCACCAAACGGCAACAGGGCTCGATGGGGCTCTCCAATCCCTCGGCATCACACAGCTCACATTGGTCGGTCTGGCGACAGATTTTTGCGTCAATTACTCCGCCATCGACGCCGCGAAATTGGGGTTTGGCGTGACAGTCCGACAAGACTTGTGTCGGGCGATTGACCTAGACGGCTCTTTGGCCGCAGCGATTGATGGGATGAAGGATGCTGGCGTGACGGTCCAGGGCTAGATCGAACGAGCCGAGAACCAAGACAGCTTGGGGATGCTCTTCGAAGACAGTCACGCAGTAATCCGACGGCTTGGAAGAATCCATCACACCCATCGGAAAAGACCGTCCAGACAGCCGCTCAGGATCAATCCTCGCTAAAAAACGGCGTCATCTGTGCGACAATCACGGCGTTCTCCGCCAAGGCGCGCGCCATCAGCTCACGTTCCTCCGCCTCGATCTCATGCCCTTGGGCGGCCCGTTCTTCAGGCGTACCATAGCCGGTCACATCCAGCGGCGCCAATTCCGCCTGTTTCAGGATCGCCACGGTTTCACGCACCGCCTCGGCCTCATCAACGCCGGAGGCATAGCAAAGCAACGCCGCCCCTGTCGCGTTTTCGGGCAATCCGTCGCCGTCTTTCCGACCGACCTCGACAAGCAGGGTAAAGACCTGCTGGCGGCGCTTTGGTTTCTTTTCATCGCTCATGGCCCGCGTGGTGCGCCGAGGGGCGAAACAAGTCAAGCCAGATGCCGGGGTAGCAAACCGGCCGCCGGGCAGAGACGGGTTTTGGCCTGTCGCTCGCATAAGACCTGCGCCCTCAGCGCAGCGGCGAGATCAGGTTGAGCCGCTGTCGGACCATATGCAAAGCGGATCTCCGCCTCGCGCCCCTTGCATTTGGGTCTCAGAGGCATCGGCCTTTTGAGCAAAAATCCCCAAGCTGATCGCCAAGATCAACAAGACTGCCCGTATCATCGCTTCAATCCTCACTCTGCCGGTGTCGCAACGTCACACGCGGCAAATCGAAGACTCCGTCGCATTATTTTGGCATCGCGTCAGCGGCGCCGAATGGCCCGCGCCGCCCAGATCAAGATGCAAGCGCCGATCAACCCGACAATTCCCTGGCTGATCAATGTCGCCGAAGCGGTGATTCCAACCAGCCCCAGCAGGAAGTTCGCCAGAATCGCACCGACGATTCCCAAGATTACATTCATCAAAAGACCGGTCCTGGCCTTCATGATCGAACTGGCCACCCATCCGGCCAATCCGCCAACGATGATGGCCGAAATCCATCCCAATCCTTGCATACTCAGAACCTCCTCAAGCTATCGCTCAAAAGCTTATCACGCAGCATCACGGCGGCAACCGAAGAAGGCTCTGACATAGGCTCTGCTATCGGCTAGGCTCTGCTCAAACGATCCGCTCGGAGGCGCCAGCACCATGGCTGAACAAGAAAAATTCAGCATCGCCCGCGCGGCAGCCTCGCTCCCCACCCTACCGCCGCCAGACCCGATCCGGGGGCCAGACCTCCACCAGGCACAGTTCGGCAATTGCACGGTGAGCTTGCTGAGCGATGGGTCGATGTCCCTTCCCTTTCGCGCCCTCGCCCCCGCCGCGCCGCAGGATGCCCTTGCAACGTTGTGCGGGTTGCGCGCCGCGCCGGAGCTTGCGGCGGGCGAGATGAGCCACACGCTGATCCGAACATCCGATGACCTGATCCTGATCGATACCGGTGCGGGCCCGGGATGGCAAAGCGGCACGGGGCGGTTGCGCAAGCACATGCAGCTTTTGCAGATGGATCCAAACGCCATCACGAAAGTGGTGCTCACCCACCTGCATCCCGATCATGTCTGGGGCACGCTCGATCCGGCGGGCGGGCTCGTCTTTCCCAATGCGATCTACAGTGTCGGTCGCACGGAGCGCGACTTTTGGGGCGCGCCGGACCTTGCCGACCGTCTGTCGCAGATCGCTCGCCCCGCTGTCGATGGCGCACAATCCGTGCTGCGCGCCATCGGCGACCGGTTGCAAACCGTTCGGGACGGGGATGAGATCGCGCCGGGCGTCACGGTGCTTGAAACGCCGGGCCACACGCCGGGGCATATCTCGATCTTGCTCAACGACGGCGATGGCCTGATCGTCACCGGTGACGCCCTGGTGCACGACATTGTCAGCTTCGCGAAACCCGATTGGGCCTTTGGATTCGACATGGATCCAGACACCGCGATCCGATCACGCCGCAGGCTGCTCGACCTCGCAACGCGGAGGGGCCATGCCATGGCCGGATATCATTGGAATTGGCCCGGAATTGGATATGTCGATCAGGACAAAGACGGCTATCGCCTGATCCGTCGGCAATAGGTCGCCTATGCCTCCCAAATTGGCCGAAAGACGGATTCTCTCTTGAGTCTCCATGCGTTAGGGCTATCTCGAAATCTAACTCTCGTATTACAGACTTGATTGGAGATTGCCTTGTCCGCTTTGGTGTATCGCGTCGCGACGGTCGCTGTTTTTACCTTCGTAGCTGTAGCCGCCCATGCGCAAGACGGGCCGCAGGGGTTTAGCGCGGGTTTGGCCGCTGGCATCTCAAGCTCACCCTATGTCGGCGAAGATGATGAGTTGGGTGCGGTGCCATTTCTCTCTTACCAGGGAAATGGGTTTTCTGTCGGCACCAACGGCGTTTTCGTGACCGTGTTGAACCAGCCCAACGGACAGTTGGAGGCGGTCCTTACGCCGCGCTTCACCGCCTTGTCCGATCCCGACTCGAGCGCCCTTCAAGGGATCGATCGCGATATTACCGCCGATATCGGCCTGCGCTACACTTGGTCATTGGCGCCCCAAACGGAGGTTCGCGCCACATTGCTGCAAGAAGTGACAGGGGAGCATGACGGCCAAGAAGCGGATCTGCAGATCACGCAAAGCCTCATTGCGGGCCGTCTGCCGATGCAAGTCTTCGCGGGCGCAACCTGGCGGAGCGAAGAGTTGTCCGAATACATGTATGGCGTCCTGCCCGGAGAGGCCCAGGCCGGTCGGCCCGCTTATGCGCCGGGTTCGACGGTCGTGCCCTATATCGGGGCCTCGGCGGCTTTCCCACTGTCTGACAGCACCTCGCTCTTCGGCGCGGTGCGGGCTGAATTTCTACAAGATGCGATCACGGACAGCCCGATTATCGACGACAGCGCATCGGTCGGCGTGCAACTCGGTCTCCGCTTCGCGTTCTGATCCCCGCGCGCGAGATCCTCTCGCGCTGCGCAGCGTGCGACGAGGCACGACAGATGCCGCAAGCTCTGAAATGATGAAGGCCGCCATCGCTGGCGGCCTCAACTTTAGGCCGCGCGGCCCGTCCCGTCAGTCGCGCAACAACTCGTTGATCGAGGTCTTCGCACGGGTCTTCTCATCCACCCGTTTCACGATCACCGCGCAATAGAGGTTCACGCCGTTCTTCGACGGCATCGAGCCTGCGACCACAACCGAGCCGGATGGCACTTCGCCATACATGACCTCGCCCGTCTCCCGGTCCACAATCTTGGTCGATTGGCCGATGAACACGCCCATGCCTAGAACCGAGCCCTCGCGGACGATGCAGCCCTCGACCACCTCAGAGCGCGCGCCGATAAAGCAGTTGTCTTCGATGATTGTCGGCCCCGCCTGCATCGGCTCCAACACGCCGCCAATGCCAACGCCGCCCGACAGGTGCACATTCTTGCCGATCTGCGCGCAGGACCCAACCGTGGCCCAGGTATCAACCATCGTGCCCTCGTCGACATAAGCGCCCAGGTTCACGAAAGACGGCATCAGCACCACACCGGGCGCGATAAAGGCGGATTTCCGAACCACGCAATTCGGCACCGCGCGGAACCCTGCCGCCTGCCACTGGTTCTCGCCCCAGTCTTTCCACTTGCTGTCGACCTTATCCCACCACGCGCCGCCTTGGGCCGAGCCGCCCTGCATCTCCATGTCTTTCAGGCGGAAGCCCAACAGAACCGCCTTCTTGGCCCATTGGTTCACATGCCACGTGCCATCCGCCTGCCGCTCCGCCACACGCAAGCCGCCGTCATCCAGCGCGTTCAGCGTATCTTCAATCGCCTCGCGGGTCTCGCCTGTGGTCGCGGGCGTAATCTGATCGCGGCTTTCCCAAGCGGCCTCGATGGCGGTTTCAAGTTGAGCGTTCGACATGGGCGTCCTCCGAGGGTCCGTATTGGCCCTCGCCTATAGGCAAGGCGGGCCGGTTTCGCAATCCGATCACAGGCATTCCATTGGCACCGCCCGCCACAGGTCGCTAGGGTTGATCAAAAGATTGCGCCAAAAGGACATTGAACCCAGATGAAAGACGACCAGCGCCAAGGGCCATTTCGCGACGCCCATCAAGACATCGAGTCGAGCCAGATCGTGGCCGACAGCCCGCAGGCCCGCTCCCCCGCCTATCGCCTCGCCTTCGCCGATCCGGATTTTCTCTGCCGCGACGAGTTGCGCCCCGTGCGCCTGCAATTGGAGCTTCTGAAGCCGCAGCTCGAGATGGATGAACGCGGCATCGAATCCACCGTGGTGATGTTCGGCGGCGCGCGTATTCCCGCACCGGGGCAAGCCGCCCGCTCCGCCGCGCTGCAAGACATGAGCCGATACTACGAAGAGGCGCAGAAATTCGCGCGTTTGGTGACCGAACGCTCGGTCGCGACCGGCTGCACCCATGATGTGGTGGTCACCGGCGGCGGCCCTGGCGTAATGGAGGCCGGCAATCGCGGCGCATCCGAGGCTGGCGGCTGCTCCATCGGGCTCAACATCGTGCTGCCGCATGAGCAGGTGCCCAACGCCTATATCACCCCCGAGTTATGCTTCAATTTCCACTACTTCGGCATTCGCAAGATGCATTTCCTGATCCGTGCCAAGGCCGTCGCGGTCTTCCCCGGCGGCTTCGGCACGCTGGATGAGCTGTTCGAAAGCCTGACTCTGATCCAGACCGGACGGATGGAACAGGTGCCAGTGATCCTCTTTGGCGAGAGCTTCTGGCGCGAGGTGGTGAATTGGGACGCGCTGGCAGAGGCCGGCACCATCGCCCGCGATGATCTCGACCTGTTCCGCTTTGTCGAAACCGCCGAAGAGGCGATGGCGGTGATCGACGGCTGGCGTCTCACCGGCAAACGGGGTGAAATTCCGGGGCGCTGAGCCTAATCCTCAGAGAGCCGATATTCCTCAATCCGGGTGCGAAACAGCGCCCGGAAATTGTCGTCGGAGACCAAGGTCGCGACCAATCCGCCCGCCGCATCCCGCCATAGACCCAGGCCCTCGAAATTCACCCGGGCGCTGGTGCCAAACTCCAGCAAGGTCTGCGCCGCCTGCAGCCCGCTGTCGCCAATCTCGAACCGCCTGAGCCGGGTTGTGAAGCCACTCAGACCATTAAACCGGCGTTCCAAGACGTAAAGCCGTCCGCGATCATCCATATCCAAGCCGACCGGCGCAAAACCGTCGCTGCGCGGGAACTGCCAGGACAAATCCCACCCCTCCGCCCGCAAGCGGTAAAGCGGCGCGGGTCCATCCTCCCCATCTTCCGTCAAGGTGTAGAAGGTCCCGTCTGGTCCTTGTGCAAGCCCTTCGAAAGAGCCATTGTCCGCAAGCCGTGATGTCTCTAGCGGCGCAGGGAACCGGTCAAGTTCAACACCATCAGCACCATGTTCCGAAATGCGGTGACGACCCTCATAAGAGATGACGATCCGGCCATCGGCCGTGCGGACCAACCCCTCGCTGTCGCGCGCCGCCCGTCTCCCCGCGCGCTGACCTTGCGTATCCAGCAGCGGCACGACATCCGTAATCTGGAGCCGCGAGATCGCGCCGCCGAGGCGCAGAACATCCGCGGTGATCAAAAACCCACGATCCGAAAGCACCCAAAGCTGGCTGCCATCCTCCGAGATTTCCAATCCTGACAAGCCGCCCAACTCCGGCGCGTCATCCCGCCAGGTCAGGGCGCTCAGCCTCTCGGCACTGGCCGGAGACCCAACCAGCGCGAGACAGAGGAAGATGAAACGGATCAGGGCGACAGAAGCGCGGCGCATTGCCGGGGCAAATCGCCCAGGGTCAGTTCCCGGCGCGGCTGAGGCGGCGGCGCGTTCGGGTCCGGCGGCGGCGGGTTCAGGATATTTTGCACCCATTCGCGCGCCTCGGCGCACCCATCGCCAGGCGGCGGTGCGGCCTGATCTTCGCAGCCCGCCATGCCCGCCGGGCAGGATAGCCGCACGTGGAAATGATAGTGATGCCCCCACCAGGGCCGGATATTGCGCAGATAGCTCCGGTCGCCGGTCTCATTATCACACATCCACACCTTGGCACCCGGGAATACGAAAATCCGCGCGACACGCGGGTCCGACGCGGCGGCGCGCATCACGCGCCAATGATCCGCTGTCCAAGCGTCATTGACATAGGCGCCATTGGCCCGCCGCGTCGAGATCGACGACAGATTTTCGCGCTCGGTCAAACTAAGGTTCAGGTTGGTCGCGGGCCGCATCCAGATGTCGATATCCAGCCCCGATTGATGGCTCCGATGCCCGGTCAGCATGGGGCCACCCCTCGGCTGGCTCATATCGCCCACATAGATCCCGTTCCAAGAGGTCGTGCGCGCCACCTCACGGCTGAGATCGCGGACATAATCCAACGTGACCGGCAGCGCCCAATTCCGGTTCCGGGAAAGCCGCATCGCCTGCCATGTCGGGCCGGTCTCGGCCAATTGCTCCGCCCCCGCGACGCAGCCGCGCGCATAGCCGCCATAGGCCTCTGGTGTTCCGGTCGAGCCCTGATCCTCCGCACCGAAAAGCTGCCGCGCTTCTTGCCGGGATTGGGTGACATCCAAGGGCGGCAAAGCCGGCCCAGTCGCGGCCCGATCCGGCGCGGCGCTGTTGCACGCGGCCAAGAATACAAGGCCGAGCGCGGCTAGGGTTGAACGGGTCAGGGTCATGCACGGGACTCCTCGCGGCCATTCGGATTGACCCAGAGTAGCAGAATGAGCCCGATCAGGAACAGCCCAATGAGCGGCGTGATCCCCATTTGCTGACTGCCGGTAATCTGCGTCGTCACCCCGATCAACAAAGGTGCGATGAAGGACGTCGCCTTGCCCGCCAGCGCATAAAGCCCAAAGCCCTCGGTGATCCGATCCGAATGCGCTTGGCGGACCAGCATTGTCCGGCTTGCCGATTGCAACGCGCCACCGGCAGCCCCGATCATCGCGCCGAAGATATAGAACGCGATATCGGGCAATGCAGACTCGGGCCCGGTCGGGATGCCAAACACGCTCTCGCGCGAGATGAACACGATCCCGATCCCGACCAGCGTCAGAACCAACACGTTCGCCGTGATCACTGGCTTCGGCCCAAATCGGCTATCGGCCTTGCCGCCGAGCCAGGCAAACAGCGCGCCTGTGAGTACCGCCAAGATGCCGAAGATTCCCACATCAACAACCGACCAGCCCAAAACGCCCGCCGCATAGATGCCGCCAAAAACATACATCCCGTTCAGCCCGTCGCGATAGAACATCGACGAGCCGAGATAGGCGAAGAGGCTCCGCTCCTGTGGCAGCGCTTTCAGATGCCGCATCAGTTCCGGCAAGGCCGTGCGCACCGCGTGACCCATCGGGACGGCGTCCGGCATCCGCGGCTCCCGCACCCAAAGAAAGAACGGGATCATGAAGACCGCAAACCAGATCGCGGTCAACGGACCGACAGCGCGTGTGCCCTCACGGGCCGCTGCATCAAGCCCGAAGATCGGATCAATCCCGATCAGGGTTTTGCCCGTCTCGGCATTCTCCGCCAAGAGCAACAACATAATTACCAAGGCGAGGAACCCGCCCAGATACCCAATCGCCCAACCGGTGCCCGAGATCCGCCCAAGATCCTGGCGCGGCCCCAGTGAGGGCATCAGCGAATTGGTGAAAATCGTCGCAAACTCCATCCCGATCAGGCCAATGGCGAAAAAGCAGAGAGTGAAGACCAGATTGAAATCATCCGGCGCCGCCAGCCACAGCCCCGCCGAGCCGAGCACATACATCCCTGAAAACAGCCAGATAAACGGCATCTTATGCCCGGCCCGATCGGCAATCGCGCCCAGGATCGGCGCGAGCAGCGCGATCAGAATGCCAGCCGCCCCAATGCCATAGCCCCAGGCGGTCTGCGCCTGAGTGCCGTCCCCCAACAAATCATTGATATAAGGCCCGAAAATGAAGGTCAGGAGCAGTGTGTTATAGGGCTGACTGGCCCAATCAAACGCCCACCAGCCCCAAATCCGCTTGCGCAGTACGGTGTCCGCCATACACGTCCCCTTGGCCAAAATTGCGCGCAGCATCGGTCGCTTGGGGCGATTTGGCAATGAAAATGGCGGGCGCGCCTACATCTTTGGCGGCCAAGGCCGCGTCGCATCGGCGTCGATCCAGGCTTGCGCCCAATCGGGCATATCGGGCGATGACGCGGTCTCACCCAGCGCGTCCAACACCTGATCTGTCGGTATAATACTGCTATGCTCGGTCACTGCCGTGCGCAGCAGGATATGGTTGCAGCAGGTCTCGCCCCGCCACATCGACTGCTCAATATAGATAAACCGTTTGTCCCAGGCGAGCGCCCGGCTCCGAATTTCAAACTTCTGAAACGGTCGGATACGGGCCCGATACCGAACCGACGCCCCGGCGACGACCAATCCCCAGCGCTTTTCGCGCAACACCCGGATCAATCCCATCCGGGCGGCCAACCCGAACCGGCCAATGTCAAAAAGCGATAAGGTGCGCCCGTTGTTCAGTTCCAGAAACAGGTCGATATCCCCGGGCCAGCAGCGCATCGGCGTCTTGTGCAGGCCCAACAAAGGCAATGGCGCGGCGCGGCGAGCGCGTAACAATTCGGCGGCGGTGCGGAGGATCGGTGTCATGACGGCGCAGATGGCCCGGACGCGCGTCAGCGTCAAGCGAGGCGTCGCGTCACATGGCTTGCAGTGGCGAAGCTTCAAGCTTAGGTCTGTGCCCTAGCTGAAATCAAAGGCAAAAAGGCCACGCCCCATGACCTCGCTCTTTCAAATCCTGATGCTGCTGATCGACGTGGCGTTCTTCATCGTCATCATCCACATCATCATGAGCTGGCTGATCAATTTCGGCGTGCTGAATATGCGCCAACCGATCGTTGCGCAAATCTGGGACGGGCTGAACCGATTGCTGGAGCCTGTCTATGCCCCGATCCGGCGGATGTTGCCACAAATGGGCGGGCTCGATCTGGCACCGCTGATCGTGATCCTCGGGCTTTATGCGCTTGAGATCATCTTGCGGAACAATGTCGCGCTGTTTCTCTAATGGGTGAAGGCGGCGGCGCTGCCCCAAACTTCCTGCACCCGCTCATCGCGACCGCAGGATTGGCGGTAGAGTTCATAGGCCACTGATTTTCGGCGCGGGCCAAACCGCGTCACGATCAGATCCTCGCTACGATAATAATCCTGGTGATACGCCTCGGCCGCATAGAACGGCGCTGCATCCAGCACCGGCGTCACCACAGCCCGCCCCAAATCCGCGCTTGCTTGGGCAATTGCCGCTTCGGCGATGACGCGTTCCTGTGCATTTTCGACAAAAATACCGGTGGTATAGCTATGCCCCCGGTCGCAGAACTGCCCGCCCGCATCCAGCGGGTCGACCGAGCGGAGGAACATGTGAAAAGCTGGTCATATGGCAGCCGATCAGCATCATAGGTAATCTCGACCACCTCCAGATGCCCGGTGCCGCCGCGTACCACCTGCCGATAGGTCGGATTGGCCACCGTGCCGCCCGCGAATCCCGAGACGACCTCGATCACGCCCGGCACACTCTCGAAATCCGATTCCACGCACCAGAAACAGCCGCCTGCAACAACGGTGGTCTGAATGTCGCGGGCATGGGCTTTGCCATGTTGCAGCGCGACGCCGGCCAAGATTGCAAAGCTCAACAGCACGGTTTTCATCGTGTGGCGGATCGGAAGTCGGGACATGGGATTGGTCTCCTTCTGCACGTGATCCATTTTTGTGATGCAAGGGCATTGAAATACAACGCACATGGGTGTGAGGTCACGCGGCGGTGAACAGGAGGTGAGGCCCATGGATGATGCAGTGACGACCCATCAGGCAGAAGAAGATGCGCGCAATGACGCCATCCTGATTTGGGTGAATGGAGCGTTGAAACCGCGGGCCGAAGCCTTGGTCAGCGTCTATGACAGCGGCTTCATGCTCGGCGATGGGGTTTGGGAGGGCTTGCGGCTCTATGACGGAACCTGGGCTTTCCTGGACGAGCATCTCGACCGTTTGTTCGAGGCCGCGAAAGCCATCGATCTGGATATCGGCATGGATGCCGCCGCGCTCGCCGCCGCGTTGGAAGACACCCGCGCCGCGAATGGGATGGAAACGGATGCGCATGCCCGGCTGATGGTCACGCGCGGCGTCAAGCAGCGCCCGTTTCAACACCCGGCTCTGTCGGTAACGGGCCCGACGGTTGTGATCATCATGGAGCATTCGCGCCCGTCCTTGCCGCGCCCGATCCGGCTGGCCACTGTGCCGCATCTACGCGGGCTTCCGATGACGCAGGACCCGAAGCTGAACTCGCATTCCAAGCTGAACTGCATCCTCGCCTGCATCGCGGCGGAGAAAGCCGGGGCGGATGAGGCGCTGATGCTGGATGTGCATGTTTTGTGAACACCACCAATGCGTGCAACTTCTTCATTGTGCGGAAAGGCGAGGTTTGGACCTCCACCGGTGATTATTGCATGAACGGCATCACCCGGCAGAAGGTGATCGATGTTTGCCGCGCCGATGGCATTCCGGTGTTTGAGAAGAACTTCTCGCTGGTCGAGACCTATGGCGCCGAAGAAGCTTTTTTGACCGGCACGTTTGGCGCGCAGACACCCGTGGGCGAGATCGATGGTCGGAGGATCGGTGATGGTCAGATGGGGGAGATGACCAAGCGGATTCGCGGGCTCTACAAAGACCTGGTGGCGCGTGATGTGGTTGGATGACGAAGGGGCTTTGCCCCCGGCCTGCGGCCTCCCCCAGGATATTTGTGAAGCAGAGAAGCAGGCGGCACGCCCGTCTGCGTATGTATCATTTCCATACCGGTTCCATACGGAGTCCATATCATGAAAATCGCTATGTGGTCTGGCCCACGCAACCTTTCCACCGCCATGATGTATGCCTTCGCCGCTCGCGGCGACTGCGCGGTTTGGGATGAGCCCTTCTACGCCGCCTATCTCCGCAAAAGCGGTTCCGCTCACCCTTTGGCCGCCGAAATCATCGCCGCCCATGAGGCCGATCCAGCCAAGGTCGCGGCGCGCTGCGCAGGGGCGATCCCCGACGGCAAGACGCATTTCTATATGAAGCATATGCCGCATCATATGCTGCCCGGATTCCCGCTCGATTGGGCGGCGGGTTGTGTCAACATTCACCTGATCCGGCATCCCTCGCGTGTGATCGCGAGCTATGCGGCCAAGCGCGAGACCGTGACACTCGAAGACATCGGCTTTCGGCAACAAACCGCGCTTTATCAAAAGCTTGGCGGCGTGATCATCGATAGCGATGAGATTCGAAAGGCTCCCAGCGCGGTTCTGGAAGCGCTCTGTGAGACCATTGGGCTGCCCTTTACCAACGACATGCTGCACTGGCCCAAGGGCGGTCATCCAAGTGACGGGGTTTGGGCGAAACACTGGTATGCGGCGGTTCATGACAGCACCGGGTTTGCCGGGGCCGAAGGGCCATTGCCGGTGACGGCCGAGGCCCATAAGCCGCTTCTGGTTGCCGCCTTACCGCATTACGAGCGGATGCGCGCCGAGGCTCTGACCGTCTGAGCTACCGTCATGGAAATGTCGCTTGAAGCCCGCCAGTTAGGGTGGGAAACTGCGCCATGGAAATGCTGAAGACTTGGGCCGACTGCGCCGCTGATCTGATCGCCGTCGCCGCCGGTCGAAAACCCGCAGATTTGGTGTTGAGAAACGCCCGCCTGGTGAATGTGCAAAGCCGCGAAGTGCTCGATGGCTGGGATGTGGCCGTGGCCTGTGGCCGCTTCGCTTATGTCGGCCCTGATGCGGAACACACCATCGGACCTGACACGCAGGTCGTTGATCTCCAAGGGCAATATCTGATCCCCGGTCTTTGCGACGGACACATGCATATTGAGTCGGGCATGTTGACACCGGCGGAGTTCGCCCGCGCCGTCATCCCGCATGGCACCACAACCATGTTCACCGACCCGCATGAAATCGCGAATGTGTTTGGCCTGCGCGGTGTGAAGCTGATGCATGACGAAGCGATGCTGCAGCCGGTGAATATCTATACGCAAATGCCGTCCTGCGCCCCCTCTGCACCTGGTTTGGAGACCACCGGTTTCGAGATCGGCCCCGAAGATGTGGCGGAGGCGATGACTTGGCCCGGCATCATCGGGTTGGGCGAGATGATGAACTTCCCGGGCGTGGTTGCGGGTGACGACATGTTGCTGGCCGAAATGGCGGCGACCGCGCGGACCGGCAAGGTGATCGGCGGGCATTATGCCTCCCCCGATCTCGGGCCCGATTTCCACGCCTATGCAGCCGGTGGCCCGGCGGATGATCACGAAGGCGTGGCCGAAGACGACGCGATTGCGCGCGTGCGCCAAGGGATGCGGGCGATGCTGCGGCTTGGCTCGGCCTGGTATGACGTGGAAAAACAGATCACTGCGGTCACAGAACGTGGGCTCGACCCACGCAATTTCATTCTCTGTACCGACGATTGCCATTCCGGCACATTGGTCAATGAGGGCCATATGAACCGGGTCTTGCGCCACGCAATCGAATGCGGCTGTGACCCGCTGATCGCGCTGCAAATGGCCACGATCAACACCGCGACCCACTTCGGGCTCGAGCGCGAATTGGGCTCCATCGCGCCAGGTCGGCGGGCCGATATGATCGTGACTTCCGATCTGCGCAACCTGCCGATTGAGACGGTTTACGCCCGTGGTCAGAAGGTTGCGGAAAACGGCACCTGCCTCGTCGATTGCCCGCATCTGGACTGGCCCGCCGACACCCGCGCCTCGGTCCACCTTGGCAAAGAGATCACTGCCGCGGACTTCGAGATCGCCGCACCCGACGGGGCCAATCAGGTGAAAGCTAAGGTCATTGGCGTGGTGGAGAACCAAGCCCCGACCCAAGCGCTCACCGCTGATTTGACGGTACGTGACGGGATCGTCGAAGGCCAAGGCCCGGTCTGCCAGATTGCCCTGGTTGAGCGGCACAAAGGCACCGGCGGCGTGGTCAATGGCTTCGTTTCCGGCTTCGATTACAAAGGCCAGATGGCGATTGCCTCCACGGTCGCCCATGACAGCCACCATATGATTGTCGTCGGCACAGACCGGGAGAACATGGCGAAGGCTGTGATGCGGCTGGCAGAGATCGGCGGCGGGGTCAGCGTCTTCAAAGATGGCGAGGAACTGGCGCTTGTGGAACTGCCCATCGCAGGTCTGATGAGTGATGACTTTGCGTCCCGTGTGGCCGATAAAGCGCAAAACATGGTCGAGGCGATGGCCGCCTGTGGCTGTACGCTCAACAATGCCTATATGCAGCATTCGCTGCTGGCGCTCCCTGTGATCCCGGAACTGCGTATTTCCGATCTCGGCCTGGTGGATGTCACCCGGTTTGAGCTCACCGAATTATTTGAAAAGGATAGCCTATGACCGCCCCGACACTGCATCTTCCGGTGGATACCCCCGCCGATGCGGGCGCGAAAAGCTTCACCGATGCGGCCGAGGCCGTTGCCTATCTGCAAGAGCTCTATGAGGGCGCAACCGGATTTCTCAGCAAGCATTTCGCCGAAGTGATCCTGGGCGAGATGCCCGACAAACGCTTCCGCGCCTTCTACCCCGAGATCCGGATCACAACGACCAGTTTTGGCCAGATCGACAGCCGCCTGTCCTTTGGCCACGTGTCGGAACCCGGGACCTACGCCACCACGGTCACCCGCCCCGATCTGTTCGAAAACTACCTCACGCAGCAGATCGCTTTGTTGCTCGAAAACCATCAAGTGCCGGTGACAATCGGCCCGTCGATCACGCCGATCCCCGTGCATTTTGCAGTTCTTGGCGATGCCGAAATGCAGGTGCCGCAGGATGGCGCATTGGCATTCCCGCTGCGCGATGTGTTCGACGTGCCCGATCTGGGCACCACCAATGATGAGATCGTCAACGGGTTTGGCTATCACAACGAAGATGGCTCCGGCGCGTTGGCGCCCTTCACGGCACAGCGGATCGACTACTCCCTGGCGCGTCTGGCGCATTACACGGCCACCGCCCCCGAGCATTTTCAGAACCATGTGCTCTTCACCAACTACCAGTTCTATGTCGAAGAGTTCGTCGCCTTCGGCCGCGCCGCGCTCCGGGACCCCAAGAGCGGCTACACGGCCCTGGTTGGCCCCGGAAATGATGTGATCACCGACCCGGAACAGCCGCTGAATACGCCGCTGAAACTGCCGCAAATGCCAACCTATCACCTGACGCGCGAGGGCGGCGGCGGCATCACTTTGGTTAACATCGGCGTTGGCCCGTCGAACGCCAAAACTGCGACCGATCATATCGCCGTTCTGCGCCCGCATGTCTGGCTGATGGTCGGCCATTGCGCGGGGCTGAGAAACTCGCAGAGTCTGGGCGATTTCGTCCTCGCTCATGCCTATCTGCGCGAGGATCACGTGCTTGATGACGATCTGCCGGTTTGGGTGCCGATTCCGGCGCTGGCCGAGGTGCAAATCGCGCTTGAAGACGCGGTGGCGGATGTGAGTGATGTGGAGGGCTATGACCTGAAGCGGATCATGCGGACCGGCACGGTTGCCACCATCGACAATCGCAATTGGGAGCTGCGCGACCATAGCGGCCCGGTGCAGCGCTTGAGCCAATCGCGCGCCATCGCGCTCGATATGGAAAGCGCCACGATTGCGGCGAATGGGTTCCGATTCCGTGTGCCCTACGGCACGCTGCTTTGCGTTTCTGACAAGCCGCTTCATGGCGAGTTGAAGCTGCCCGGGATGGCCAGCGCCTTCTACAAAACCCAAGTTTCACGGCATCTTTTGATCGGAATCCGGGCGATGGAGAAGCTCCGCGAGATGCCTCTGGAGCGTTTGCATTCTCGCAAATTGCGGTCATTTGAAGAGACTGCCTTCCTCTGAATCGGCAAAAAAGCCCGTTTTTCGGGCTGAAATTGCAGAATTCGGTACACTAAGCGTTGTGTGTTCCTACAATATTCGGGTAGTTTTGCCGCAACGAGCCCTAGGGTTCGGGCAGTATAGGAGAATAAGACCATGGCACAGAAACCCATGACCAAGACCCAACTGGTTGCCGCACTGGCCGATGAGATGGGCAGCGACAAGAAAGCCGCAGGCGCGGCGCTGGACGCGATTGCCAATGTGATCACCAAAGAGGTGTCCAATGGCGGTGCCGCCACCATCCCCGGTGTTGGCAAAGTCTATTGCCGCGAGCGGCCCGCACGTATGGTGCGCAACCCCGCCACCGGCGAGCAGATCCACAAAGACGCCGACAAAGTGGTCAAGGTGACCATTGCCAAGGCTCTGAAGGACAGCGTGAACGGCTAACCGCCGACGTTTGAAAAGATCAAGGAGGGTCGCCGATGAGGCGGCCCTTTTTCATTCCCGATGTTCCGTTTCTTGCGCCTAGTGCGACCATGTATATGAGTCTCGCAAGAACCGGGTCGAGCCACCCAAAGCGCGCTGCCATAGCCCCCTGATCATTCACCCTTCAGGAGGCTTTCATGCAGCTCGAAAACAAAACCATCCTCATCACTGGTGCCAGCAGCGGGATCGGCAAAGCCGCCGCGCATCTCTTCGCTCGTCAGGGTGCGCGACTCGTCCTGGGGCGCGGCGCGCGCCAGAACTGTCAGAGATCGCCGATGAGATTTGTAAAATCGGCGGCAAAGCCATCCCGCTGGCCGGCGATGTGACCGATGAAAGCTATGCTCAGGCCCTCGTAAGCTTGGCGCAATCTGAATTTGGCGGGCTCGATGGTGCATTTAACAACGCGGGCCTGATGGGCGAGATGGGTCCGGTTGCCAAGATGGCGACGGCCACGTGGCACACGGTTCTCAACACCAATCTGACGAGCGCGTTTTTCGCCGCCAGGGCCCAGATCCCGGCCTTGCAATCGCAGAGCGGCACGATTCTTTTCACCTCTTCCTTCGTTGGGGTCAGCAATGGCGGAATGCCGGGGATGGCCGCTTATGCCGCCTCGAAGGCCGGATTGATCGGGTTGGTCAAGACGCTCGCCATGGAACACGGACCCGAGGGCATCCGCATCAACGCCCTTCTTCCAGGTGGCACGCGCACGCCGATGGCGGGCGATGACCCGGACGGTCATGCCGTCGTCGCAAGACTACACCCCCTCAGACGTCTGGCCGAACCGGAGGAAATCGCTGCAACGGCCGCTTTTCTGCTCTCCGATGACGCCTCGTTCATTACAGGCGCCCCCATCTTGGCCGATGGGGGTGTGTCGACCCAACTCCTCTGATCTCGGGACGCGTTGCATCTCCGGGGCAAATCGGAAAGGGTCGCCACATCAGGCGGCCCTTTTCACGAGACAGATCATAAGATGGACATACGCGCGATCCTGCTTGGGCTGAGCTTTGCCATCATCTGGTCTTCGGCCTTCACCTCGGCGCGGATCATCGTTGAGGCCGCCCCGCCCCTGACCGCGCTTGTGCTGCGCTACGCGCTTTCCGGCGCGGTCGGGGTCGCAATCGCATTTTGGCTTGGGCAGAACTGGCGGATCACACGCGGGCAGTGGCGCGCCGTGCTCATCTTTGGCGTCTGCCAGAATGCCATCTATCTGGGGCTGAATTTCGTTGCCATGCAGTGGATCGAGGCCTCGCTCGCCGCGATTATCGCCTCAACCATGCCGCTGATGGTCGCCGCCGCCAACTGGATCGTGTTCCGCGAACGCCTGCCGATTATGGGCGTCTTGGGCCTTGGGGCTGGGTTCGGCGGCGTGGCATTGATCATGGGCGACCGGCTGACAATCGGCGCCGATGGCCTTGGCATTGCCCTTTGCTTGATCGGCGCGGCGGCCCTGACCGTCGCAACGCTGGCAGTGCGCAGCGCCTCCTCGGATGGCAAGAACCTGTTGATGATCGTGGCCCTGCAAATCCTGGTTGGCGGCCTGGCCCTTTTGCCCTTCGCTGTTGCGCTGGAACCGTGGGACGTCACCTGGTCCTGGCAATTGATCGCGGCGTTCCTTTACACCAGCTTCGTGCCTGGCCTTTTGGCGACATGGATCTGGTTCGTCTTGGTGGGCCGCATCGGTCCGACCCGCGCGGCGACCTTCCACTTTCTCAACCCGTTTTTCGGCGTCGCCATCGCCGCGCTTTTGCTCAGCGAGCGGTTGACCCTGGCCGATGTGATCGGCGTGGTGATCATCGCGGGCGGCATCCTAGCCGTACAATTGGCCCGTCAGCGATCGTAACACGGCCTCACGCAAAGGTTGGGTGACTTTCGCCACCACCTGTCGCAGATCAGGTTTATGGAGTTTGTCTTCGCCTTTGGCGCCGGCCTGCTGACGCTGATCAACCCTTGCGTTTTGCCGGTTTTGCCCATCGTCCTGGCCAGCGCGCTGCAAGCCAGCCGTTGGGGGCCTGTGGCTTTGGCCGCAGGTATGGGGCTGACCTTTGTTGGGCTGGGCCTTGCTGTCACGGCCGCTGGTCATCTGATCGGGTTGACCGTCGAGACTGTGGCGCGGGCTGGTGCTGTGATGATGATCCTCTTTGGCCTCGTCCTGCTGGTCCCGCGCTTTTCCGAGGGATTCGCGACCGCCACCGCCGGGTTTTCCGCCCGCGCCGATGCCGGGATGGATCAGATCGACCGCCAAGGCTGGCAAGGTCAGTTTCTGGGCGGCATGTTACTGGGCGCGGTTTGGTCGCCTTGCGTCGGGCCGACCCTTGGCGGGGCGATTTCTATGGCCAGCCAGGGCGAGAGCCTCCTTCGCGCTGGCGTCATCATGCTGGCCTTTGCCTTCGGGATCGGGGCTGTGATCGTGGCACTTGGCTATGGCGCCCGCTCGGTCCTGCAAAGACGCCAAGCGCTGATGCGCCGTATCGCGACCAGTGCCAAACCCGTTCTGGGCGCGGTGTTTCTCTTTGTCGGCGTCGCGATCCTGATGCGCTGGCATTACATGGCCGAGGCTTGGCTTTTGGATATTCTACCGATTTGGCTGCAAGACCTATCGGTCGCTTTGTGAAGGAGAACGATGATGAACCGTCGAGAATTGTTGATCATGGCGGCAGCATCCGCGGTGATGCTCCCCAGCTTGGGCCACGCCACCACCTTGAATTACACACCTGGTCTTGCCCAAGAACGCCTCGCCGCCGGGGAGACAGTGCTGTTGGACTTCGCGGCCCATTGGTGCACCACCTGCCGCGCGCAGGAACGGGTGATCGGCCAATTGCGCGGCGACAATCCGGCATATGAAGATGCGATCACATTCATCCGGGTCGATTGGGATCAATATAGCGGCGCGGAAATTACCCAACGCCTTGCAGTGCCTCGCCGGTCAACGCTCATCCTGTTGCGCGGGGATGAAGAACTTGGCCGGATCGTCGCAGGCACCCGTACCGCCGATATTCAAGCTTTGCTGGATTTGGCGCTGACCTAACGCGGGGCGTCCGTCGAGATAATTTGAACATTATCGACAGCCCAACTGGCGGTTTCGATCCCGCCCGTGAGGGTGGACCCGAAGCCGATCCTGAGAATTTCGCCTGGGGTTTCTGCCGTGATCCGCACGTGAACCGTTTGGTCTTCTGTCGCAGGCCCACCATTGGTGAAGCCGCGGTGGCGGCTTGAGGTCTGGTCCACTGTCATCTCGACGTCGACGCGCGCAAGCTCTTCCACATACAGCATTTGATCTGCCATCAAATCTGGCCGGGTTGAAAAACTGCGCCGTGTGACGGGCGTGCCATTGATGAAGACGACGATCTCCTCCAACGCCCAATCATCGATCGCGTGAAGATCAAAGCTAATCACCACATGCGACCGCGCAGGATCGATTTCATAGGTCCGGGACACGGCTTCTTCGCCACCGGTGCCGCCAAAGCGACCAAGTATCCCACCGAACCCAACAGCGCTCTCATCGGTCGTCCCGCCGATCCACCCCGGGGCGCCACGCGCAAAATCCTCCGATGAGATCAAGCGATCTGCCTTGGTGAGGATTGAGACGCCTTCCAAGCGTAATCCCATCGCTGGACCGGTCTCACCAAACCCAGATTTGATGAAGGCCCCCGAAGCCAAACCCAAAGCGATCAGCGCGGCGATGGTCAAAGACCAGTCAACCGAAACGGACCGAATGCGCCAAGCAAGGCCGCTGAAAAACGACATAAGACATCCTTTAAATTTCCCCAATTTCGACGTTTTTCGTCGAATTATGGCAGAAAAAAGGCAGCTTGGTGAAGCTTTCGAAGCACTGTCTCCGAATTGGAAACCGTCCGCTATTCGCACGCGAACTGTTCCGATTCAGACAGGGAATGACGCGTTTTTGATCAGACCGAACCTCAAGTCGCCCCTAAATGGGCACCAGAATCGGCTCGCCTGATTTCGCTACAATACCTTGTTTTTCAGTGGAATTGTTGACTTGAAACGAGGACAGTCCGGATCACGCGGCGTCGGTTTTGGATCAGCCGATGGGTCCGACCGTTGTGCCGACCTGTCCACGATGAAGCAACAAATGGTCCAAAACCACGCAGGCCACCATCGCTTCACCCACCGGAACAGCTCTGATTCCGACACATGGGTCGTGCCGTCCTTTTGTCACAATCTCCACCGCCTCGCCCGATTTGGTGATGGTCTTTCTGGGCGTCAAAATGCTCGATGTCGGCTTCACCGCGAAACGAACGATCACATCCTGACCGGTGGAAATTCCACCTAGAATACCGCCTGCATGATTGGAGCTATAGACCGGACCATTGTCGCCCATGCTGATCTCATCTGCATTCTCGCTCCCGGTAAGGGCCGCGGCCGCCATGCCATCGCCAATCTCGACGCCTTTGACGGCATTAATCGACATGCAAGCGGCGGCAAGATCGGTATCAAGCTTGCCATAGATCGGCGCGCCCAACCCTGCAGGGAGGCCCGAGGCGACAACTTCGATCACAGCGCCCACGCTATCTCCCGATTTACGAAGCCCGTCGAGATATCCGGCCCATTCTTCAGCGGCCATCGCGTCGGGCGTCCAAAACGGGTTCTTCTCGATCTCCGCCAGGTCAACCCGCGACCGATCAATCTGATGCGGTCCCATCTGCACCATATAGCCGGTGATTTTGACGCCGGGCATCAAGGCATCCAACGCCGCCCGTGCCACGCCGGCCGCCGCCACACGCGCCGCGGTTTCCCGTGCCGAAGACCGGCCACCGCCGCGGGGGTCGCGGATCCCGTATTTCTGCCAATAGGTGATATCCGCATGCCCAGGCCGGAACTTCTCGGCGATATCACCATAGTCCTTCGAGCGCTGATCGGTATTGCGGATCATCAACTGGATCGGCGTGCCGGTGGTTTTCCCTTCATAGACGCCAGAGAGGATTTCCACCTCATCGGCCTCGCGCCGCTGCGTGGTGTATTTGTTCTGGCCGGGTTTCCGCCGGTCGAGCCAGTTCTGCAACCCGGCGGCGTCAATCGGCACGCCCGGCGGGCAGCCATCCACCGTCGCGCCAAGCGCGGGACCGTGGCTTTCACCCCAGGTGGTGACGCGGAAGAGATGGCCGAATGTATTAAATGACATGGACCGCAGCCTTTCTATGGTTCGGGCGGGTTAGCCCGATCCTGCGCGATTGCCAAGGCTTGTCATCAGGCGGGCCATGAGCGCTCATTTTGTTTAGCATTAAACTATTTTCTAGAAACCCACAATTTACCTTGCAGCCCGTCGGCTCACCAGATAGGCCTAACCCTACCTCGGGGTGGTCCATTGGACCTGAGATGCATGATGCGGACCCGTAGAACCTGACCCGGTTAAGACCGGCGGAGGGAAGGTAAAAGACCAACGGTCTCAGCCTCACTTCGCCCGTCGCAATGGAGGCGTGAGATGAGACACACCATCATGGCAACGGCGTTTTCCCTGATCGCAGCATCGGCTGCGGCGGACACACCCGTTTTGTCGATTTATACCTATGACAGCTTTGTGGCCGATTGGGGCCCTGGCCCGCAGATCGAGGCGGCCTTTGAAGAAACCTGCGAATGTGACCTACAGTTCACCGGCGCGGGTGATGGCGCGGCGCTTTTGGCCCGCATCCGGCTTGAGGGTGCAAATTCCGATGCCGATATCATCTTGGGCCTCGATACCAACCTGACCCATGCGGCGACCGAGACCGGCCTTTTTGCGCCACACGGTGTCGCCGATCCAGCCCTGACGTTGCCCGTCGCTTGGGACGATGAGACCTTCCTGCCCTTCGATTGGGGTTATTTCGCTTTCGTCCACAACACCGACATGGCCGATGTCCCGAGCAGCTTTGCCGAATTGGCGGAGAGTGACGCACGCATCGTCATCCAAGACCCGCGATCCTCGACCCCGGGTCTCGGCCTGCTGATGTGGGTCACCGCTGCCCACGGTGACGAGGCAGATACGATCTGGGAAGGTTTGGCTGATAATATCGTCACCGTCACCCCCGGCTGGTCGGCGGCCTATGACCTGTTCCTGGAAGGAGAGGCCGATATGGTCCTCTCCTACACCACCTCACCCGCCTATCACCTTATCGCGGAGGAAGACCCAAGTAAGGCCGCCGCCGCGTTCGATGAAGGGCATTACATGCAGATCGAAGTGGCTGGCATGCTCGCCAACAGCGATCAGCCCGAGCTGGCGCGGCAGTTTCTCGCCTTCATGCTCACCGAAGGTTTCCAAAATGTCATCCCGACCACCAATTGGATGTATCCTGCGGCACTCGCACCCGAGGCCTTGCCCGATGGGTTCGACACTTTGATCAGCCCCAACCAGGCCCTGCTTCTGGCCCCAGAAGAGGCCGCCGCCCTCCGCGCATCGGCCCTGGACATATGGCTGAACGCGCTCAGCCAGTAACTGGCCTGCAAAGCCTAGGGGCCGGGATCGCCACATTGGTGGCCCTGGCCCTTTTGGCGCCGCTTGTCGCCGTCGCGCTGCGGGCAGAGGCCGCCTCGGCCCTTAACAGTTCCGATTGGGCCGCGATCCGCTTCACAATCCTGCAAGCGCTTCTCTCAGCGGTCCTCAGCGTGGCGCTCGCGATCCCCGTGGCTCGCGCGCTAGCGCGCCGCCGCTTCCTGGGCCGCCGCGTCTTGATCACGCTCATGGGCGCGCCATTTCTTCTCCCAGTGATTGTCGCGGTGTTCGGCCTGCTCGCGGTCTTTGGCCGAAACGGCTGGATCAGCCAAGCGCTTGGCGCCTTCGGCTTGCCGCCTCTGGAAATCTACGGCCTCCACGGCGTCGTTCTGGCCCATGTTTTCTTCAACTTGCCCCTGGCAACACGGCTGTTCCTACAAGGCTGGCAAGCCATCCCGTCGGAACGGGTCCGCTTGGCGGCGTCGCTCGGCTTCACACCGCGCGATATCTGGCGCCACTTCGAGATGCCGATGTTGCGCGCCATGGCCCCGGGTACCTTCCTGGTGATCTTCCTGATCTGCACCACCAGTTTCGCCGTCGCCCTCACCCTTGGCGGTGGTCCGCGTGCCACAACGGTGGAGCTCGCGATCTACCAAGCCTTTCGCTTCGACTTTGATCTCAGTCGTGCCGCGATGCTCGGAGCCGTCCAGGTCCTGATCTGCGCTAGCGCCGCGATCCTAGCCTTTCGCTTCGCGGTGCCCCGTGTTTTAGGCAGCGGGCTGGATCGGCCCGCAATGCAGTGGGAGGCCTTTGCCGAACGCGCCAGGGTTGCCGATGCCGCCTTTCTGACCATCGCCGCTTTGTTCTTGATCCTGCCGATGGCCGCGCTGGTAGCCAAAGGTCTACCGGCGATTTGGGGCCTGCCGCTATCCGTCTGGCAAGCCGCGCTTCGCTCGATCCTGCTGGCCGTTAGCTCCGCCATGCTGGCTTTACTCGTGGCTTTGCCCATGGCGGCGGTGATGGCCCGCAGGCACCAAACCGGGCTTGAGCTGATCGGCACACTTAGCATCGCCATTTCACCACTTGTGCTCGGCACGGGTCTGTTCCTGATCTTGCAGCCTATTGCGAACCCGGTCGCTCTGGCGCTGCCTGTCACGGGGTTGGTCAACGCCCTGATGAGCCTACCGTTCCTTCTCCGCGCGCTCACCCCCGCCTTCGCAGAGGCAGAAGCCACGCAAGGGCGACTCGCGGACGCTCTAGGCCTGCAAGGGATGCACCGGCTTCGGCATGCGATCTTGCCGCGCCTCCGCGCGCCGCTTGGATTCGGCGCGGGCCTGGCCGCTGCCCTTTCGATGGGCGATCTGGGTGTCATCGCCCTCTTTTCCTCGCCTGCGCAGGGCACCTTGCCGCTGGAGATGTACCGCCTGATGGGCTCGTACCGCACCGATGATGCCCAAGGCGCGGCCCTTCTGTTGCTGTTTCTGAGCCTCGGGCTGTTCTGGATCTGTGATCGTGGAGGCCGTGGCCGTGTTGGAGCTTAAAGATCTCACCGTTCAGGCGGGTGACTTCACCCTTTCCGCCGATCTCACCCTTGCTGCCGGGCAGCGGCTCGCGGTCATCGGCGCATCCGGTAGCGGGAAATCGACCCTTTTGAACGTCATCGCCGGGTTTCTCCTGCCCGATAGCGGTCAGGTCATCATCGACGGGGTGGATCGCAGCCGGGCCAAGGTCGCAGAGCGCCCGCTCAGCATCCTCTTCCAAGACGGCAATTTGTTCCCGCATCTGAGCGTTTTTGACAACGTGGCCTTGGGCCTCCGGAGCAATCTGCGGCTGACGGATGCCGAGCGTACGCGCGTGGAGAACAACCTCATTCAGACAGGGATGGGCGGCATGGGTGCCCGGATGCCTGCCTCGCTCTCTGGTGGGCAGCAATCCCGCGTGGCGCTTGCGCGGATGCTGGTGCGCGATACGCCTCTCGCGCTGATGGATGAGCCGTTTTCAGCCCTCGACCCTGGGCTGCGGCGTGAGATGCTGGATCTGGTGACGCAGCTTTGCGATGGGACAGGGCTGACCCTCGTTTTGGTCACCCATGACCTGCGCGAGGCCGCTGCCCTCTGCACCGATCTATGTCTCTTGGAAGACGGTCGGATCACAACGCAGGGCCCGATCAAGACACTGCTTGATGATCCGCCAGCTGCCCTGACACCCTGGCTCTAACGAAAAACGCGCCCCGGAGGGCGCGTTTTCCAGATTGATTTCGGTGATGCGTTATTCCGCAGGCGTCCCAGATTTGGCGCGTGCCTTGACCGGCGCCCAGATACGCTTGTTGGTCAGGTACAACAGCACTGTCAGGAAGCTGAGAATAATGATCGCGGTGAAGCCCATGTTCTTGCGCGCCATCATCTGCGGTTCGGCCGTCCACATCAGGAAAGCGGCGACATCCAGAGCCATCTGCTCTTCGGTCGCAACGGTGCCATCGTTGTACTCAACGGCCCCTTCCCAGAGCGGCGGCGCCATCGAGATCAGACCGCCAGAGAAGGTCTCGTTTTCGTAGAAAATCGTCCCGGCCTGCTCAACCTCTTCACCGGTGTAATAGAGCAGGAGCGACGTGATGTATTCCGCACCACCGATCCCTCGGAAGAGCTGGTTCAAGCCCAACCCATAGGGCCCATGGAACCCGGCGCGAGCTTTGGCCATCAGGCTCAAATCAGGTGCCGTCTCCAGGTTCGAGCCCGGGAAATTGTCGTTCGGCGTGGCCGCGCGCCAATCATCCAAATCGGGGTCGAACACCTCGAAGAATTCGGCATAGGCCCGCACTTGGTCCTCAGGCATGCCGAGGCCGTTTTCATCCGACAGGGTGCGGATCGGCACATATTGCAGCCCGTGGCAGGCGGCGCAGACCTCGGTATAGACCTGCAGTCCGCGTTGCAGTTGGTTCTGGTCATAGGTTCCGAACGGCCCCTCGAAAGAGAAGCTGTAATCGGTCACATGACCATCGCCGCCGGCCGCCATCGCCCCTCCGGTCGAAAGGGCCAGCGCGGTCAGGGTGCTTAGAGCAAGGTTCCTGAACATGTCAGTATTGTCCTTTCTTCACTCAGCCGGGTTCGAAACAGGAGCGGACGCGCCGCCTTTGCCTGCCTCGGGGCCGTAATGGGCGTTGAAGTCGTCTTCGATGGTCTCGGGTTGTGGCAGCGGTTTCTCGATCACGCCGAGGATTGGCAAGACGACCAAGAAATACGCGAACCAGACAGCAGAGCCGATCAGCGCGATATAGGGGTAGATCCCTTCCGCCGGTCGCGCGCCCACCCACATCAACACGAAGAAGTTGACGATGAAGACCCAGAACCACCATTTGAACATGGGCCGGTAGCGACCCGAGCGGACCGAAGAGGTGTCCAGCCACGGCACCAGGGCCATAACCAGGATCGCACCAAACATCGCCAAGACGCCGAAGAACTTCGCGTCGATGATGCCGCCGGTGATCCAGCTTGTCGCGATCACGACCCAAACCTCGCCGTCGAAAGCGCGCAGGATCGCGTAGAACGGCAAGAAGTACCATTCGGGCACGATATGCGCCGGCGTGGCCAGCGGGTTGGCCTCGATATAGTTATCGGGGTGGCCCAGATAGTTCGGCATGAAGCCCACAACCGCGAAGAACGCCACCAGGATCGCCGCCAGGGCGAAGAGGTCCTTCATCACGAAATAGGGCCAGAAGGGCAGCGTATCCGCATCCGCCTCTTTCCGCGAGGTCCGGCGTACTTCAACACCGGTCGGGTTGTTGTTGCCCGTGGTATGGAACGCCCAGACATGCACGATCACCAGACCCAAGATCACGAAGGGCAGCAGGTAGTGCAGCGACAGGAAGCGGTTCAGCGTGGCGTTGTCCACCGATGGCCCGCCAAGCAGCCATGTCTGGATCGCATCGCCCACGAAGGGGATCGCGCCGAAGAGGCCGGTGATCACGGTCGCGCCCCAGAAGGACATCTGACCCCAGGGCAGAACGTAACCCATGAACGCGGTGCCCATCATCATCAGATAGATCAGCATACCGACGATCCAGGTGATCTCACGCGGGGCCTTGTACGACCCGTAATAAAGACCCCGGAAAATGTGCAGATAAACCGCGATGAAGAACAGCGATGCGCCGTTTTGGTGGATATAGCGCAGTGCCCATCCGCCGTTCACGTTGCGCATGATGTGCTCGACCGAGGCAAAGGCCAGGTCCACATGCGGCGTGTAATGCATCACCAGGATGATGCCGGTGATGATCTGCATCACCAAGCAGAACACCAGAACGATGCCCCAAATCCACATCCAATTGAGGTTCTTGGGGGTCGGGATCATCAATGTGTCATACATCAACGACACAATCGGCAGCCGCTTATGCAGCCACTTCTCGCCGTTGGATTTCGGTTCGTAATGGTCGTGGGGAATTCCAGACATGCGCGCGTTCCTCCTTAACCCAATAGGATTGTGGTTTCGTCCACGAAGGACGCGGTGGGGACCGGAAGGTTCTCCGGCGCGGGTCCACGACGAATGCGGCCCGACGTATCATAGTGAGAGCCGTGGCAGGGGCAGAACCACCCGCCAAAATCGCCAGCGCCATCACCAAGCGGAACGCAGCCCAGATGGGTGCAAACGCCCCACATCACCAGCCACTCGCCCGTGTTCTCGCCATCGCCGAAGGGCGCCAAGGCCCGGTTCTCGTCGGCGGCGTCCAACTCTTCGGCGGAGTTCGCGTTCCGTGCGATCGGATCCATCAGGTCGGAAATCTCGACCGCACGGGCCTCGTCGATCTCTTCTTGGCTCCGGTGGCGCACGAAAATCGGCTTACCCAGGAACAAAACCGTCAGCTGCGAGCCAACCGGCAAATCGCCGACATCCACGCGGAGTGTCGATGCGGCTTGCACATCGGCTGACGGGTTCATCTGGTTGATCAGTGGCCAAACAGCGGCACCAACCGTGACAGCACCCATACCCCCTGTTGCGTAGTACAGAAAGTCGCGGCGCGAGCTGGGATGATCTTCTGCGTGTGACACCGAGCACGTCTCCCTCATCATTGGTTCAGGATCTCTGAACCGTAAAATCCCTCAAGGCCGCGGAATCCCCCCGCAGCCGATCTCGGGCGTGTTTATGAAATGGAAGGGTAGGCGTCCAGTGGACAATCGCCCGCAGTCAGGCCGAAGTGTCGCAGGGAAAACTGCGCGATTTCCCGCGAAATACGATCCGAAGGGGTAATGTGATGGCGAATTGTCTTGTTGATGCGCTCTTGGCCGGCGCCGAAACCGCGCCCAAGACACCGTTTGCGACGGCGGCGGATGGCACGGTCTATGACCGCGTGGCGCTTGCGCTTGGGGCGCGGAAAATGGCGACTGCCCTGATTGATCAAGGCGTTCTGCCTGGGGATCGGGTCGCCGTTCAAGTTGGCAAAAGCCTTGCTTCGCTTAAGCTTTATCTTGGCACGGTCATGGCGGGTGGCGTCTTTCTACCGCTCAACACGGCCTATACAGCGGCCGAGGTCTCCTATTTTCTTGGCAATGCCACGCCCCGCGTGTTCGTCTGCGACCCGGCGCAGCAGGTAGGTCTGATTTCTGTCGCTGAAGCCGCCGGCACGCAGACCGTTCTCACCCTTGATGGTAAGGGCGAGGGCACACTGGCCGACGCGCAGTCACGGGCAGTCCCCTTAGAGCAGCCCATTCCACGCGACGCCGACGACCTGGCCGCGATTCTTTACACCTCGGGTACGACAGGCCGTTCCAAAGGCGCGATGCTCAGCCATCACGCGCTTCTGTCGAACAGCCAGACCCTGACCGACCTCTGGCGCTTCACCGAGAGGGATGTGCTGATCCACGCGCTGCCGATTTATCATACCCATGGGCTCTTCGTGGCAACCAATGTCGCACTGCTCTCCGGCGCATCGCTGGTCTTTCTGCCCGGGTTCGATGCGGATGCGATCTTGGAGGCGATGCCGCAGGCGACCGCGATGATGGGCGTGCCGACATTCTACACGCGCCTCCTCGCCGATCCGCGCCTGACACCTGACCGGGCGGCCAATATGCGCCTGTTCATCTCTGGCTCTGCTCCGTTGCTCGCCGAAACACATCGCGACTGGGAAGCGCGCACTGGGCACCGCATCCTCGAACGCTATGGGATGACGGAGACCAATATGAGCACCTCCAACCCTTATGAGGGGGAGCGGCGTCCGGGAACCGTGGGCTTTCCGCTGCCAGATGTGGCGTTGCGGATTATGGGCGAGGATGGGGTTGACGTTACCCCGGGCGAGATCGGAGTGATCGAGGTGCGTGGCCCCAATGTCTTCTCGGGTTATTGGCAGATGCCGGAAAAAACCGCCGAAGAGCTGCGCCCGGATGGGTGGTTCATTACCGGCGATCTCGGGCGGGTCGACGCCGAGGGGTATGTCACCATTGTCGGGCGCGCCAAGGATTTGATCATCTCGGGAGGTTTCAACGTCTATCCGAAAGAGGTCGAGAGCTTGATTGACGATCTTCCCGGTGTGTTGGAAAGCGCGGTGATCGGTGTGCCGCATCCGGATTTTGGCGAGGCTGTCATCGCCATTGTGGTGCCAGACGGCTCAGGGGCCGTGTCGAAAGACAGCATTCTAGCAGGCGTTGCCGATCAACTGGCGAAGTTCAAACGGCCCAAGGAGGTGTTCTTCCTCGACGCTTTGCCGCGCAACACGATGGGCAAGGTGCAAAAGGCCGCGCTTCGCGCCGACTATAGTGATCTGTTCAAAGCTTAAAGCGGGCGGGTCATATAACGGTGCATGATCCCCGCATCCTCAAATTCCGGCCCTTCGGCGGCGAAGCCAAGGCGCTCATAAAACGGGATCGCATAGATCTGCCCATCCAACGCGGCAGTTTTGAACCCCTCCGCAGTCAGGTCCTCCAGCACCGCTTGCATCAGCTGCATGCCCAGACCCGTCCCGCGATGCGACGAGAGAACCGCCACGCGCTGTATCTTCGCCACGCCATCGGTCAGCGGCAAGACCCGCGCGGTCCCCGCCGGGCCGGCCTCATCTTCGGCCAAGAAATGCAGGCATTGATCGTCCAGCCCGTCCCATTCCTCGGCAGCGGTCACGCCCTGCTCTCCCATGAAAACGGTCTGGCGCACCAAATGGCACCCGACCATCCCATCGGCATCCGCGACTCGGAAGATCCTCATGCCGCAGGCGGCATCGTCGACTGCATCGAGGGGCGTTTTGCGACTTTGCCATACCACGCCGCAAGACTATCCCGCCCGGCGCGCCAGTCCTTGTCGCCATGGCGGAAATCGAGATAGCTGAGCGCGCATCCAACCGCGAGTTGCCCCATATCAAGCGGCCCGTGGAGATGGCTCATCCAACGGCTCTCCAAGGCGTCCAATGCCCCAGTGACCTTGCCCCATTGCGCGTCGAGCCAGGGCTCGTACCAGAATTCTTCGGGCCGCACGCGCTTCTCATAGACCATGAGCACGGCTGCCTCCATGATCCCATCCGCCGTTGCCTCAAGCGTCAGCACATCCCAAAGCCGCTCTTCCGGGTAAAGGCCAGCTTGCGCCCGATGATCCAGAAACCGGGTGATGACCCGGCTGTCATAAAGCGCAGGGCCACCATCGCGCAGAAGCGCCGGGATTTTGCCAAGCGGATTGGCCGCCGCGGCTTCTGGCGCGGTGTTTACCGGCGTGGTGCTCACATCGATGATCTCCACATCATCCTGACCGGTCTCGGCCAAAACCACACGGCATTTCCGCACGAAAGGAGAGGGCGGCGAGCCCACAAGCTGCATCATTTCAAACGTCTCACTTTGATCCGGGCGAAGCCCGTTGCATCGATTTCCACCCCCGGCCCACGCCGACCAATCCGGTAGACGCGCCGCCAACGGGCACTCGCGTTCATCTGTTCGGGGTCGCGCCGGAGCGTCAAGCCCTCCGGTGTCTCATCCATCGCATCTTCCACCCGTTGGTCGCGGCGTCCGGGCAATGCATAACGACTTGCGGTATAAGCCAAAAGCGCCACCGCGCCATATCGAAGCGCTATCCCGGCAACCGGGGCAAGTTGGATCGGCATCGCGTCCTCCCACGCTGATCTGCTCCTAGAGATAGGAAGCCGCACGCGGCCTGTCTATTCCGGGTCGCTGATCGCCAGCATCAGGGCGGATAACAGCGCGGTCTCCTGACCGACAGGCGACATATTCATATGTGAAGCTGCTGCTTCGCGCATCTCATCAGTTTTGTTCTGGTTCAGCTTCCAGGTCCCAGTGACCTCGGCGACCTCAAAACGAAATGGCAAGATCATCCGCATCATCCGCTCAAGCGCATCTTTCGGCATCTTCTCCGCCTTCCAGGGCGCTTTCGGCGCTAGCCGGGTCTCGAAGCTCTCTGAAAGCCGGTCCAAATGGGCCCTCAGCGTTTCTGGCGGCGCGGGGCAGATCTGCCCTCGCAGATGCACCGCCACATAGTTCCAGGTCGGCACCTGCGCCGGATCGCCATACCAATCAGGGGATACATAACCATCGGGGCCCGTCACAGCGATCACCGCCGGTGTCGGCGCGGGCACCGCGCGGGCAATCGGGTTCGACCGGACCAGATGCAGCTCCGCTTGCGCGCCCGCCGCATCGATCACGAACGGCACATGCGAGATCAAGGGCGCCGGGTCGGCATTGATCGACAACACGCCGAAGCCGCGCTCGCGGGCAAAGGCCAAATTGCGGTCTCGGGGTTCGCCGCGAAAAGCTGGATTTGGATGCATCTGGCTGGTCTCCGGTTAGCGCCCTCTGACCATGCCCATCACCGCTCGATTGACAAGAGATACGACCTTAAGGAAACCGTGTCTCCGCATCGCCAGGCGCCCAGGGCGGGTGTTTTACCATCACGGCGGCCAGCCGATCAGAGATCAGAAACCGATCCAACCAACCGACAACGCTTTCCCCCGCTTCCGCGTCGAACCGCGCCTTATCGATCATCGCAAATTGCCGGACGAAGGGCAGGATTGCGAAATCCGCCAGTTTGGGCGCGACCCCAAACAGCCAATCTCGCCCGGCGATCTGCGCATCCAGCTTGGCAATGAACGTCATCGCCTTGGCGCGCTCCACCTCGGCATCCAATTCCGGGTGTCGGTTGACGTATTTCGTGTGATCAAGCGCAGCTTTGAACGGTCCATCCGCCTCGGCAATCAGCGCTTCGCTCATCTCAGCCATGTCCAGAAGCCTCTCCGGATCATTCTGGCCGAGCGCCCATCGCATCACGTCATAGCTTTCGTCGACGCTCTCGCCCGCAACCGTTACCAAACACGGCACCGTGGCCGAAGGCGATACGGCAAGAAACGCCTCCGGCTTATCCCGCAGCAGAATCTCGCGCAGCGTCACCTCGACCCGGGCGCTCGCAATCGCCAGGCGGGCGCGGATCGCATAGGGGCAGCGGCGGAAAGAATAGAGGATCGCGCGGGTCATGCGCCTAGGCCGTCAGCTGCGTGCCCGCCACGCCGGTGATCTCAGCGGTCACAATCTGGCTCTCGGGCTGATCGCGGGCGAACCCAACTTCGGTGAATTGCGCCGTGCGACCCATGCGGGGCGATTCCATCAAAATCTGATGGGTCTTGCCGATCTGCGCCCGCAGATGCGCTTGGACTTGCGCCTTACCAGCAGCGCGCAGTTTGGCGGCACGCTCCTTGATCGCGGCGCCATGAACCTGCGGCATCCGCGCGGCAGGCGTGCCCTGTCGCGGGGAATAGGGGAAGACGTGCAACCATGTCAGATCGCACTCTTCGACTAGGCGCAGCGAGTTTTCAAAATGCGCCTCAGTCTCGGTCGGGAACCCGGCGATGATATCCGCCCCATAGGTCATATCGGGCCGGAGCCGCCGTGCCTCTTCGCAGAACGCTATGGCATCATCGCGCAGATGACGGCGTTTCATCCGCTTCAGGATCAGGTCATCGCCATGCTGTAGGCTCAGATGCAGATGCGGCATCAGACGCGGCTCAGTCGCGATCGCCAACATCAGGTTCTCATCCACCTCGATGGAATCGATCGACGAAATCCGCAGGCGCGGCAAATCCGGCACCAGCTTGAGGATTCGCATTACCAGATCGCCCAGCTTCGGCTCAGACGGCAGATCGGCGCCCCAAGAGGTCAAATCGACTCCCGTCAAAACGACCTCGTTATAGCCGCGATCCACCAGGCGTTTGATCTGATCAACCACCACCCCGGCAGGGACGGAGCGCGAGTTGCCCCGGCCATAGGGAATGATGCAGAAGGTGCAGCGGTGGTCGCAGCCGTTTTGCACCTGCACATAGGCCCGGCTGCGCGTGCCGAAGCCATCGATCAGGTGACCAGCCGTTTCGGTGACGGACATGATGTCATCAACCTGCACCTTCTCGGTCGCGCCAATGAAGTTCGCACCGGCCAGGTTGCGCCAGGTTTCGGGCTGCATCTTCTCGGTATTGCCGATCACCCTGTCGACCTCACCCATCTGGGCAAAGGTCTCGGGCTCGGTCTGCGCCGCGCAGCCGGTCACGACCAGCGTCGCGTCCGGGTTCTCTCGCCGAAGCTTGCGGATCTCCTGCCGCGCCTTCCGCACGGCCTCGGCGGTCACGGCGCAAGTGTTGACGACCACCGTGTCGCCCAACCCTGCATTGGCCGAGAGTTCTTTCATCGCTTCGGTTTCATAGGCGTTCAGCCGACAACCAAGCGTATGGAAAACAGGCGCACGGCGGTCCATCAGGTGAAGCTCCTTAAGAAGGCATCGGTCAAGACGCCCGAGAACACATGCGCGCTCGGCCCGGTCATCCAGACCCCATCCTCGCGCCACTCGACCTCAATCTCGCCGCCATCCAGCGTCAACCGCACCTTGCGCCCAGTTAGCCCCCGCCGCGTGGCGGCCACGGCCACAGCGCAGGACGATGATCCCGAGGCTAGCGTGATGCCCGTGCCCCGCTCCCAAACCCGCATCCGTAGATGATCCGGCCCGATCACGTGGCAGAACTGGACATTGGTCCGTTCGGGGAACAACGGGTGATGCTCCATCTCCGCTCCACGGACTGCCAAATCCACTGCCTCAGCGTCTTCGACAAAAAACGTGCAATGCGGGTTGCCCATACCTGTGGCAACAGGATCGCCGTCGATCGGCAGATGGTCCGTTTCCATCGCCTCGGCTAGAGGATCTCACGCCAATCCATCTGCGGCTGGCCCATATTGACCGATGTCAGCCCGGTGCCCATGTCGCGGGCCTCCAGGAGGCCACGCTCTGTCTTCAGCGTCATCTCGGTTTTGCCCGAAACATCCATCTCATGGCGCGCGATACAGCGGGTGGCATTACCGCAGGCCGCAGACGGGGAGCCATCGGCGTTGAAAAACCTCAATGCCAGATCGGCCTCGTCATCGGGCGAGATGACAGCGAGTTGATCAAACCCAACCCCGCGATGCCGATCCGCCAGCGCACGCGCGAAAGGCGCGGTGATCTCCGCCTCGGCCACCCGCGCGTCGATCACCACGAAATCATTGCCGAGCCCATGCATTTTCATGAAGGGCAGGCCGGAAAGGGCAGCCGTGTCAGACATGGGACGGGCATATAGCGCCTCATTGACCACAATGAAATCCCCACGGGTCCGATTTCCGCTTGACGCCTCCGGCAGGCATTTATACTGAGACGTCCTCGAGTGGGCCCTTAGCTCAGTTGGTAGAGCAACTGACTTTTAATCAGTGGGTCGCAGGTTCGAATCCTGCAGGGCTCACCACTTCTTTTAATTTCTGGCGCCTCGTGACATTTGATCATTCGGGTCATGTTTTCGGTCATTCGCGCGATGCATGAAATAGGGATGTTGTCTGGCACCGGGATCAAGGCGCTCTCTAACGTATAGGCTTTGATGAGGGGTCGGCTGGCCAAGCTCATTGGTCAGAGGTAGGGCAGTGCTTCATGAAATCTACCGCCCGGGTGATCCGGTTGGCGACATTCTTTTTTTGCTAGCTGCCGCTTTTTGATGCTGTGGTCTTCGGCTGCGTCGGCCTGTTTCTGATCTCGCTTCGATGCCGTCACTATGTGAACTCGGCCTATCTGGAGCGGTCGGCTCAACCAGGTCGCGCAGTCGACCTTAAGAACGGAGTCGGACCTGGCGATGGGGTCGAGGTCATCTTTCGTCCCCGGCGGCGTCTAATGCGGTTGCGGCTTGGGCAAATTATAGCGGTGCGAATGCTGGCGCGATATAGGTGGTAATCGGAACGGTCATGATCTCATCCGCCATCACCATGGTTTTGATTTAGGCATACGAGGCTCTGCGCGGCCCGAGCAGCGCGCCGCCGGCACGCACTGGCTCCGCGACAGGGCTGAGGTGCTGAATATGGGTGCTCCTGCTGAACCGTTTCGACGCATTTTTCGCCTAGCTCAAAGTGATTCGGGTGGTCTTCGTTGAAACGCATGGCGGCGCGTTTGGTCGCTGGATTGAGACGCGCCTCAAATCGCCGCATCGTTGACCATGCTGTCCGCGAGTTGATCTGGCCGCAACGAGGTCGCGCCAATTTGCGCAAGGGTGATGCTCGTCTCATCACACAGAACTTCCCATAGCCGGTGCAGCCCCTCTTCACCGCCGGCTGCGATGGCGAATTGAAGGACGCGCCCGAGGAAGGTGAACATCGCGCCGCTGGCGTAGGCTTTCACCACATCTTCCCCGGATCGTAGGCCCGTGTCGAAGAAGAGCGGCATCTCTTTGCCGACGGCGGACCTGATCTCGGAGAGAACATTGATCGGGGCTGGCGCACTTTCGAGCTGCCGGGCGCCATGGCTTGAGACCTGTATGGCATCGACGCCTGCTTGCTGCAGAAGGACTGCGTCTTCGGTATCCAACACGCCTTTCACGACCAGATGGCCCGGCCACATATCGCGCAGTTTTGCCAACGTGTCCCAATCCGCGCGCGCGCGGCTTTCGGTTCGGTCGAAGGCGTAGCCAGGCATCTGAAAATTGGCCATCTCTGGCCGCCCTTTGACCAGCGTTGACAGCGACCATCGCGGATGCATCGCAAAATCGACGAACTGTTTCGGGCCGATCCGGAACGGCATGGTGAACCCGTGCCGCAACTCGCGCGGGCGGCGGCCGACTTCGGGGACATCGACCGTTAGGATGAGGGTGTCATAGCCTGCAGCCTTGGCCCGCTCGACGAGTTTGAATGTGCCCGTCCCGTCGCCGGTGAAATAGAGTTGAAACCACGCGTTGCCCTCGGCCGCCTCGATCAGCGGCTCCATCGCGGTTGACGCAACAGTTGACACGCCAAGTGGAACCTTCTCGCGGGCGGCCAGACGGGCCAGCATAAAATCCGCACCCGGCCCGGACAGATTGCAGAGCCCCATTGGGCTGATTCCAAACGGGGCATTGGTCTTTTTACCGAAAACCGAGACCGAGATATCCCGCGCGCTGACATCCCGCAGAATCCGAGGCCGAAGGGTCAGCGCGTCAAAAGCCGCCCGGTTGCGCGCGGCTCCGGTCTCCCGACCAGCCGCGCCATCAATGTAATCGAACACCATCCAAGGCAGACGCCGCCGCGCAAGACGGCGTGCGTCTTCACTAGAGTGAATGCTCGGTGGCATCCTAGCTTGCGACAGCCGACATGAAGCGATCACGAATGACGACAGGGTCCATCGTGATCACTGGCATCTTGGCGTTGCCACTGTCACATTTGACCACGATGATATGCATCTCTCCGCTCTCAAGGGCCTTTTGCAGAACAGCGCCGGTGTCTTTGTCCTGGCACTCGATCACATTCTCGCAACCACAGGCCTCAGCCACTTTGCTGAGCGAGGTTTTCTTGCCCGTGTAGGTCGGCTGATCGCCAGTTGAGCCATAGGAGCCGTTGTCGATGATCATCAGGATGAAATTGTCGGCCACGTTGTTCGCGATGGTCGGCAAGGTGCCCATATTGGTCAGGATCGAGCCGTCACCGTCGATCACGATCACCGGCTTGGGCTGCGCCAGGGCCAGGCCAAGCCCAATCGAAGACGCAAGCCCCATCGTTCCCAGCATGTAGAAATTCGTCGGTTGGTCATCGATGGCGTGCAGCTCTTGAGACGGGATGCCGATGTTACAGACAACAAGCTGGTCACGCAGGATCGGGGCGATCTCTCGCAGGATTTCGGAGCGGATCATTGGTCGCCATAGCCTCCCCAGAAGGACGCATCCGTCAGGATCGCCACAGGTTTGTTGCACATGAAGGTGTATTTCAGGATCGTGTCGAGCTCGTCGGCATCGCTTTCCGTGTGGAAATGATAGGTCGGGATATGCAGTTGGTTCAGCAGCGCCTTCGTATGCACGGCCATTTCCACCTGACAGGCCACCGGCTCGCGCAATTCGCCGCGATAGCTGATCAGCATGGGCAAGGGCATCCGGTAGTATTGGGTCAGCGTCACCAATGTGTTGATCGTCACACCGATGGCGGTGTTCTGCATGATGATGGCGGGGCGTTTGCCGCCCATATAGGCCCCGGCGCAGAGACCCATACCCTCATCCTCTTTGTTGGACGGGATGTGGTAAATCTCGGGCCGGGTGTCGACCTCATCAATCACACCGGCCAGTTGTTTGCAGGGCACGGTTGTGATGAAGGACACGTCATTGGCGACGAAATCATCAACAATCTTCTTTGAGATACTCACGGGCTGAAGGGCTCCTGTATTTGGCAACCGCTTGCCGGTTGCGGATGATGGTATGTGGCGTTTTCGGCGGGGCTATTCGGCGTCGCGCAGGACATGCACCGCACATGGGGCGTGACGGACCACCCGCGCGGCGGTGGAGCCGAGCAGATAGTCGATCAGACCGGGCTTGTGAGACCCCATCACAATGCAATCGGCCCCTTGAGCCGTCGCGTAATCGATGATGGTGCGGCCGCTATGCCCCTTCTCGACGACGGGTGTCACATTTGCCTGCCCGGCAACCCGCTCGCTCAGCTTCGCTTTGGTGGCAGCAAAGGCTTGGCGCACAACCTCTTCGTCCAGGTACGCGCTGACCGAGCCTTGCGGGGCTTCGTAGACATGGAGCGCGGTGATTTTGCCGTTCTCATTCAAGAGCTTGTTCGCCAGGGCCAGGGCGGTTTTGCCAAACCCGTGGTCGAGCGCCATCGGAACGATGATATGGTCATACATGGCGGGGTCCTTCCAAGGAATATGCGTCTTCACGCATGAGGGTTCAGAACAATCTTCGGCGCGGCGGAGCGCCCGGCGCGGATATCAGCGAAGGCCGATGCGCCATCAGCCAGCGGTCGGGCCTCGGTCCAGTCAAGCGACCCAAGGCGTCCGTCGAAGATGGCCGCCGCCGTCTCGCGGAAATCTTGCGCCGTGTAGGTATAGGTGCCGAAAAAGGTGATCTCTTGCAACGTCATGCGACGAATATCGAGGCCGCCTGTCGCCTCACCGAGGCCAATATGAGCGATCACGCCGCCGGGCCGTGCATGGGCCGAAGCGGTCGCCCGGGTGGCGGCATACCCTACCCCATCGACAACAAGATCGAACTGGGCGCCGCTGGACAGCTTAGCGGGCGCCAAAGCCGTTTGGTTCCCGAGGCCGGTCAGGACCTCGCGCCGCGCCTCATTCGGCTCCAAAATCGTGACCTCTGGCACGCATTGCGCCGTTAAAGATAGGGCCGCGCCCAATCCGATCGCGCCGCCACCCATCACCAACGCGGTCTCCGCCACACCGGCCAAAGCGTGTTTGGCCAACCGAACCGCGTGCCAGCCACAGGCGATGGGTTCGGCAAGCGCGGCCATGTCGAGCGTGATATGGTCCGGCACAGTCACCAGATTCTCATCACGCATGGCGACATATTGCGCAAAAGCGCCTTCGCGCGGCGGCATCGAGATGATCGACCGTTCGGCGCAGAGATTGTCGTGACCGCTGGTACAGGCCGCGCAAGTGCCACAGGTTACCAGCGGGTTCAGTGTGACGCGCTCGCCATCTCGTGGCCCGCCGACCACAATGCCGGCCGCCTCGTGGCCCAGAATCAGAGGCGCGGGGCGGCGCTCGTCATGGCCCAAAAAGGCATGCATGTCGGAGCCGCAGATCCCGACCGACAGGATCTTGATCAGCTGTTCGCCCTGCCCCGCCACCGGGTCTGGCACATCGCGAAACGCAAGCGTCTCGGGGCCGTCATAGACCAGCGCTTTCATTTTGCGGTGTATCCTCCATCGACCATCAGAACCTGACCCGTCACATAGGCCGATGCCTCCGAGCAGAGGAACAGAAGCGGTCCGTCGATGTCTTTGAGCGTGCCATTGCGCCCGATACAGGTTTGCGACGCATTGCGCGCCGCGCGTTCCTCATCGGCGAAGACTGGCCCGGTCAGTTCGGTCGGAAAAAAGCCTGGCCCGATGGCGTTGGCGTTGATCCCATCACCCGACCAGGCCTCGGCCATGGCCCGGGTCAATTGACCGATCCCGGCTTTCGACGTGCCATAGGCAATGCCGCCCGGGAAAGCGCGCGTGGTTTGCAGCGAGGCGAAATTGACGACCCTGCCCCACCCTTTGGCCTTCATCGCGGGCACAAGCGCTTGAGTCAGAAAGAACGGGGCGGCAAGATTAAGCGCCATGGTGACGTCCCACCCCTTTGGCGACACATCATCCGCCGGTTCGCGTGTGTTGATGCCCGCGGCATGGACGACGATATCGGGGGGCCCAAACGGCTCAGCAACCTGTTGCGCAATCTGTGAGAGGCTGTCCCTCTGGGATAGATCTGCCGCCACAATGGCCGCATTGGTGCCGGTTTCCTCGGCCCAGGCACGCAAGGCGTCGGCACGCCGCGCGACACCAACCACGCGCGCCCCTGCAGCGGCCAGGGCCATCGCGGAGCGACGTCCGAGGCCAGAGCTGGCCCCGGTGACACAGGCCACCCGGCCGGCCAGATCAAACATGCCGCGTGGGTCAGCCATCGGCAGTGAGATCAAACTGCTCGTCGGGGAAGTACTTGGCTAGGCGCGCGTCGGCGGCCCGTGCATGGCCTTCCATCCCTTCCAAACGCGAGATACGCGCCGTCGCTTCGGCCACGTCTTTGGCGCCTTCACGGGTCGCCTGCTGCCAGGTGACGATCTTCATATATTTATGGACCGACAGGCCGCCGGTATAAGACGCCGCCCCCGATGTGGGCAGAACATGGTTTGTGCCGCTGGCCTTATCGCCATAAGCCACGGTTGTTTCCTCGCCCAGAAACAGCGAGCCATAGCAACTCAGCCGGTTCTTCCACCACTCCAGATCTTCCGCCTGCACGGTCAGATGTTCAGGCGCGTATGCGTCGGAACAGGCGGCCATATCTTCGCGATCGGCGCAGAGGATCACCTCGGCATAATCGCGCCACGCGGCGGTCGCGTTTTCGCGGTTCACCTCAGGCAGATCGTCGATCAGCGCCGGAATCCTGGCCATCACGTCTTCGGCCAAGGCCCGGTCATCGGTCACCAGCCAAACCGGCGAGTTATAGCCATGCTCGGCCTGGCTCACCAAATCGGTGGCCACGATATGCGGATCGGCCGTACGATCGGCGAGGATCAGGCTGTCGGTCGGTCCGGCGATCATATCGATGCCGACGCGCCCGAAGAGAATGCGCTTGGCCTCGGCCACGAACTGATTGCCCGGCCCCACCAAAATGTTCGCCTCCGGCAACCCAAACAAGCCATAGGTCATCGCCGCGACGCCTTGAACACCGCCCAAGGCCATGATCGTGTCTGCGCCACAGATATGGGCGGCATAGACGATGGCCGGGGCCACACCGACGCCCGGGCGCGGCGGAGATGTCGCCATGATGTGCTTACACCCGGCAACCTTCGCGGTCGTCACGGTCATGATCGCGCTCGCGATATGGCTGTAGCGCCCACCGGGCACGTAACAGCCCGCCGCATTCACCGGGATCGCCTTCTGCCCTGCGATCAGACCTGGCACCACTTCCAATTCCAAATCACTGACCGTCGCCTTTTGCGCCTCCGCAAAGCGGCGCACATTGTCATGAGCGAACTGGATATCGGCCTTGAGCTTATCGGGAACCAACGCGCTGGCGGCCTCAATCTCCGCCGGTGTCAGGATGATATTGCCGTCATATTTGTCGAACTTCGCCGCATACTCGCGCGCCTTCTCATCTCCGCCGGCTTCGATATCGGCAAGGATGTCACGCACCGTTGCATGCACATCCGAGGCATCCGATTTCGAGGTGAGGGGCGCTTTCTTGAGGTACTCTCTTGTCATCTTTAGGCGGTCCTATCGGTAGATCTCTGGAAGGAGGGAGGTGGAGATGGCTGGGATATAAGCGATCATCAGTGTCACGATCAGCATGAAGAAGACGAACGGAACAGCCCGCGCCGCGATTTTGAGGATGGATTCGCCGGTTATCCCGGACACAACGAAGAGGTTCAGCCCAAGCGGCGGTGTGATGAAGCCCACCCCAAGCGCCGTGATCATCATCACGCAGAACTGAATCTCGTTCATGCCGATGTTCTGAGCCAGTGGGAACAGGATCGGGGCCAGGATCACGATGTTCGGTGTGGTTTCCATCACGCAGCCTGCGGCGATCAGGATCAGGATCATCATCAGGATCAGGACCCTCGGATCTTCGCTCACCGATGTGGCCGCCGCGACGAAGCCTTGCGGCACGCCAAGGATCGCCAGCGCTTGGGCCAGCGGCAGGGAAAACGCGATGATCGGCAGGATCACCCCGTTCACCTTGGCCGAGCTAACCAGCATCGCGGGGAAATCCGAGAGCTTCCAGCGTGCCGATAATGAAGCCGATAATGATGGTGACAACGACCGCCACCGCCCCCGCCTCGGTCGGCGTCAAACGGCCCGAGAAGATGCCGTAAAAGATGATGCCAGGCACCAGAAACGCATACCAGCCGGAGCGGATCGTCTTCCACAGGTTCGCCCCCCACTCGCCAACGGTCATCAGCCCGCCACCTTCATAGGCGTGGCGGCGGTTGACGATGGTGTTGGTGATCAGGATCGCAACAAGCACCAGAAGGCCCGGAATAACGGCGGCCAGGAACAGGATCGAGACATTCACGCCCAGAACCAGGCCGATGATAATATAGGCGATCGAGGGCGGGATCAGGATGCCGGTACAGGCCCCTGCCGCGACCAGGGCGCAGGCATAGGGGCGCGGATAGCCGGACTCGACAAGCCGGGATGGTCATCCGCCCAACCGCCGCCGCCCCCGCCGCATCAGAACCAGAGATGGCGGCAAACATGCCGCAAACGAGCACCGTCGCAGACCCAAAGCCGCCCTTGGCCCAACAGGTGATCGCTTCTGCGACGTCGAGAAACTTCTTCGATAGGCCGGTTCGGACCAGCACGTCCCCAGTTAAGATGAACAAGGGCACGGCGGTCAGCGCAAAATGGTCGATGCCGTGAAACAGGCTCTCGCCCACCAAGGATAAGGGCAATGCACCCGACAGCATCAGCATCAAGATCGCAGCCGAGCCGATGGCGGCCCAGACCGGCACCGCGAGCGCCACGAGGATCACGAAAGCGATGATCGGAATGTAGAAATCCCACCCAAGCACGACTGTCTGGTTCTGGAGTTGTTGCCAAAGCATGATTTGTCCCCTCAGTCGAAGAGCTTGTCGCCTTCGTAGACGGGGCGCCCGTTACGAAGGTCGGAAACATCACGAAGGAAGGACTGGACCAGCCGGAACAGAACCAGGGCGAAGCCGAACGGGACAGCAAACAGGAAAAACACCTGGCTGATCCGCAAGCCATGCGTGACCGAGCCGAAGGTCCAGGAGACATGGACCGCCTCCCACGACCAGTAGAGCGCGATGATCGCGACCACGAACATCACGATATCGCCAAAGATGTAGAGCAGCGTTTTCGGCGTCTGCGGGACGTAATTCATGATCACGTCGATGCGGATATGACCCCGCTCTTTGACCGCTGCGGCAGCCCCGATCCAGGCGAGATAGATGAAGGAATATCGAACGATCTCTTCGCCCCAGATCGACGAGTAGGAAAACACCTCGCGCCGGACGACTTCGATGAACATCGTCCCGACCAGCATCACGTAGAACATAAGCAGCAGCCAGCGCTCCGCATTCTGATCCAGGTTTTGGTAGAATTTCGACATGATATCCCTCCCCCGGGTGCCCGGCGATGTCACCGGCTCTCTGCGGCGGTTGCACGCGGCCTGCACTGCAGGCGGTGTCCGACGCCGCCGAGGGGCGGCGCCGGTGTGAGTACGCTTAGGCGTCGTGGACGTAATAACGGCCCATGGTGCCGGCGGCTTCTTCGAGACGGGCAAAGGTGTCCATCGATCCGGCAAGATCCATCTTGAACTGATCCCAATCGCTGAGTTGATAGCCACCAGCGGCCTGCCATTCCGCGAGCTGATCCTCGCTGAGCGAATGGAACTCGACCCCGTTCGCGGTCAGTTCAGACATCGCATAGCCACGCGCGGCGGGCACTTTGGCCAGGTTCTGTGCCTGGGTGATCTCGCCCGCAAATTCGATGCCTTCTTGAACATCCATCGGCAGCGAATTGAACCACTCCAGATTGACCGAATAGACCTGACTGTCCGGCACCGCCTGGGTGAAGGTCACATGGCTGAGGATCTCGCCGAAGCCAAAGACGTGGAGCGCGCCGACCGAGGGGTCGAGCGCATCGGCCACGCCCTGCCGGATCGCCGAGGGCGTCTCGCCCCAGGCCACTGGCGTCGGGTTGGCCCCAACCATGCGGTAATACTGCTGCAACATCGCCGAGCCCGGCACGCGGAATTTCACACCCGACATGTCGGCAGGCGTGAGGATCGCATTACCGCCCTGGCGAACGGCCACAACCCGCGGGTCGATCACGATATAGAACAGCGCTTTGAAGCCGGAGGCGGCAATCCGCGGGTCGACCTCCTGCTTCCAGGCCTCAGACGAGGTCAGATTGGTGAAACGCTGATTGGAGCCGCAGAAATAGGGCAGATTGATCAGATCGACGACAGAAGCAAAGGGCGCGAAGTTCGACAGCGAGTGCTGCGCGCACTGGATTGTGCCCGACTGCACCGCTTGCGCCAATGCACCGCCCGCACCGAGCTGACCGCCCGGGGCCAGACGCACATAAACCTTGCCGTTGGTCATGTTCTGGATGTTCTCTTTCAAATCCAGCTGCATGATCGGATAGCTGCGCGATGCGCCAAGAACATAGGCCGTCGCCAGCGTCATGATGTGATCTGCGGCGGCTTCGCGCGCGTTTTCTTCCTGCTGCGTTTGGGCGGCCGCTTCGCTTGACCACAACGTCCCGGCGGCACCCGCGACCATGGCGGCAGTAAAGCTGCCGCTTCCCGCGAGCTTAAGGAAGTTTCGGCGCTCTGCCGACTTCAACTCCTGAGTGTCATTATCCAATGTCGTGTCCTCCCTGGACGTTGTGGTGCCGCCTATTTCTTTGCGTCGGCTTCTTTTTTCAGAATCGCGATGACGAAGAGAATTGAGGCAGACAACAGCAGAAGCATCTCGCCAACATCGCCTAGAAACGCGCTGTTGGACGTCGCACCCAATGCAACGTTCAGAACGAAAACAGCGAGCAAAATCACCGATCCAATGAGTGCCATCGTTCGTCTGCCCCTCCCGACATACGATTCCAATGTGATGATGTAAGCTTTTACATGTATCAAATGCAAGCCTTTACATTCGATGGTTCAAGCAACGATGATAGGCGCGGGATTTTTTTTCGTGTAGTCGAGGAGCCACGAACACACCGGAAGACAGATGAAAGACAGCCGACCATCGCCAACCCTTCACGATGTCGCCAAACAGTCGGGATTTTCGACAGCGACCGTTTCGCGCTGCCTGAATTTTCCCAAGCAGGTGTCGGAAAAAACGCGCGAAAAAGTCATGGCGGCAATCGAGGAGCTTGGCTACACGCCCAATTTCGGGGCGCGCGCCATGGCCTCACAGCGGACCAACACGATTGGCGCGATTATCCCAACGATGGAGAACGCGATCTTTGCGCGCGGCATTCAGGCCTTCCAGGAGGAGCTAGACGCCCATGGCTATACTCTCTTGGTGGCAAGTTCTTCCTACAGACCCGATCTAGAGGAACAGCAGATCAGATCTTTGGTGGCACGGGGGCCGACGCCCTACTGCTGATCGGGCATGAGCGGGACCCGGCTGTCTATAAGCTGTTGGAGGCCCAGAACATTCCAGCGCTTGTTACTTGGGCGTTCGACCGCACCCAATCACGCCCGTCGATCGGCTTTGACAACCGGTTGGCTATGCGGGAGATGGCCAGGGAAGTCTTGCGGTTTGGTCACCGGAGACTGGCGTTGATTTCCGCCGATGTCAGTTCAAATGACCGGGCCGCAGCGCGGTTGGAGGGCATCTGCGAAGCACTCCGCGAGGCCGGTTTGAATGAGGGCGATCTCGCCGTGATCGAAACGCAATATGGCATTGAAACCGGTGCCATCGCCTTTGAAACGCTGATGAGGGCACCGGCCCAACCGACCGTGGTGTTTTGCGGCAACGATGTTTTGGCCGTTGGCGCCCTTGGCCAAGCACGCGAAATGGGGTTTGACGTGCCAGGCGACGTTTCGATTGTCGGCTTCGATGACATCGAACTGGCGCAGGTTGCTTACCCAAAACTGACGACTGTTCATGTCCCACATCGCGAAATGGGTCGGCACGCGGCGCGGGCGCTGATTGATGCGGTACAGACTGGACGGCAAATCGAGTCGCGCGAGCTGAATGTAGGGTTGCGCCTGCGTGACTCTTTAGGGCCGGTGCCGAAGACCAGCGACAATTGAGCAACTCGCGCGGCAGGAACTGGTCGAGCGCTTCAACCATCATCACATACGGGCGAAGACGGCCTAGATGGCTTGGCGCGCCGCTTCAGTGCAGTCGCTAGCTTGACGCCGTCTTATGCCACCGATGGGCATCTGGCTGACAGCCACGATCCGTGTTGTTATCGAGACGTCGGGTCGGACTGACAGTAACATCATGCTACAGCGTAGCGCGATGTGTTCGGCATCGCGAACCAAACACAAAGCCGGAGGAGACTTAGGTGCCTGTAGACATTCTTGCGCTCGGCGAACCCCTTGCCGAATTTGTTGCGCAACCCTCCGACAAAGATGCGTCACCGCTTTACCGGCAGGGGTTTGGGGGTGACACATCGAATGCGCTCGTCGCCGCTGCGCGCCAAGGCGCGTCCGTCGGGTACTTGAGTGCGGTCGGCGATGATCCGTTTGGTCAGGGCCTGCGCAAGCTATGGGCGGATGAAGGGATTGATGACCGCCATGTAACCACCCATCCAGATGCGCCAACGGGTGTCTACTTCGTGCGTCCACACGCCTCCGGGCGGGAGTTTTGGTACGCCCGCCGTGGGTCAGCCGCGAGCCTTTATGGACCAGATGATCTTCCCGAAGCGGCGATAGCCGAGGCGAAGATCTTACATGTCACCGCGCTGAGCCAGGCGATCAGCCCGAGCATGCGCACCGCCGTGACCCGCGCTGCCGAGATTGCCCGCGCACATGACACGCTTGTTTCTTATGACACAAACCTTCGATTGAACCTCTGGTCTCTCGATGACGCACGGGCGGCAATCGACGCCTTCTTGCCGCTTGCCGATATTGTCATGCCAAGCGATGACGAAGCCGAGGTTTTGACAGGCCTGCAAGACCCGGAGGCGTTAATCGCGCAATTCCGGGCGCAGGGGGCAAAGATCGTCCTCCTGAAACGCGGCGCCTCTGGCGCGATCTTGGAGGAAGGTGGCGGCCCTATCTGCATCGCGCCCGGCTCCTCGTCACCGGTCGATTCTACGGGGGCGGGTGACAGTTTTGCGGGCGCGTTCCTCGCCTATTTCCTCGAAACCGGCATCGCGGAAGTAGCCGCCCGGCGCGCCGCACTCGTGGCGGCCCAAACAGTGAGCGGATATGGCGCGATATCCCCGATACCTCGGAGAGACGAGCTTATAGATTTGTTCTGAAACAGGCATCGCCTGGACCTGAAAAAACGCTCCGGCAAGCCGCCGGTGCCTTGCGCGGTGCTCCGATGTCAGATGCGTTTCACCAAAGGATGTGCCGTATCCCACCTGATCGTCTTGCTCAACCAGGAATAGCCAGCAAGGCCGTCAGAATGAGCAGGAGAAGCATAGAAAGACTCATCACGACCGCTCCGTCATCGCCGCCGCCATCACGCGACGGAGCTTGGCAAGCTTTGGGTCGATATAGGTCTGGCAGAATGGGCGCGTCGGATCGCGTTGGTAATAATTGTGGAACCGCGTGTCGGACTCTTTGAAGGCGCGATGGGGCAGCACCCGGGTGACAAATATCGCGCCTGTGTCTGCGGCAAGGCGCGCCAGGATCGCTTTGGCCTGCGCCGACTGGTCTGGGTCGAATGTGTAGATCGCACTGCGGTATTTTCCCCGCATTTTGTGATCGGCCTCACTGGCATGGGTGATCAAATGAGCCGATATCAGCGTCTCAAGAGAAACAGCAGCCGGGTCGAACGTGACGATAACGGCTTCGGAAAACCCATCATCCGGTGCCAAAGACGCAATAAACCCTTGCCGAACGTCCGCGACACCGCGCAAAGCCTGAAACACCGCTTCGGTACACCAGTGACAGCCGCCGCCAAAGCCGATCCGGGCACTCATTTATCGCGGCCTAAAAGCGGCGGCCTTGATCCGAACCGCAGCGCACCGTCCGCCGAAGCAAGGACGTTGAATTCCGTTGTAGACCCATCCATCCGCCGCATTCATGATCCTCCCATTACTGTATGGGGCAGATGGGCAGCCGCGCAAACCAATGCGATGGGTTAGGCAATCAGAGCCACATCACTCTCTCGCGATCACGGGCGGGTTGACCCTCGGGCGAAACCACATCAGGGTCGGCATTCTGCGACAGAGCCGCCACATCGCGCGCCCAACGCAGACAGATAGCTCAACAAGCAAGACTGATAGCGAGATGACCGCGCCATTTCACATCGAGGGGGAGGCCCGACCAGGCCGGTGGGTGATCACCTGCGATCATGCGTCAAATCGCATTCCCTCCGAGGTGAATGGGGGCGATTTGGGGCTGCCAGAAGCGGATATGAACCGCCATATCGCCTATGATGTTGGGGCGCTTGGGGTGGCGCGGGTCTTGGCGGAGGCCTTGGACTCACCGATGATCGCGTCGGATTTTTCGCGCCTTGTGATCGACCCGAACCGGGGCGAGGATGATCCCACCCTCTTGATGAAAATCTATGACGGCACAATCATCCCGGCCAATCGCCACGCCGATACGGCTGAGGCGGAACGTCGGCTAAACCGTCTTCACCGACCTTATCACACCGCACTCGACCGGCTTATCCAAGCCCGCCCGGACCCTGTCGTCTTGGCGGTGCACTCCTTCACGAAACAATTTGTCGGTCGCCCGCCGCGTCCCTGGCATGTCGGCGTGCTTTATGCGGGTGACACGCGCTTGGCGTTGCCCTTGGTGGCACGGTTGAACGCCGAGCCAGACCTCTGCGTCGGCGATAATGAACCTTATTCCGGGCATTTGCCGGGCGACAGCATGGACCGCCATGGCGTGGGCCCGCATCGGCCACATGTGTTGATTGAAGTGCGCAACGACCTGATTGAAACAGAGGCCGATCAAGCGGCTTGGGGCCGTCGTCTGGCCCCGCTTCTTGACGCCGCACTGCGCATTGCACAGGTATGAGATGAAATGGAGGATGCATGATGGATGACCAAACCCGGATCGAACTAGAGGCCGCCACCTTCCGCCGCCTTCTGCAACATCTCGATGAACGCAAGGATGTGCAGAATATCGACTTGATGAACCTCTCAGGCTTCTGCCGGAATTGTTTGAGCCGCTGGTATGGCGAAGCCGCCGCCGAAAAGGGTCTTGAGATCGACAAAGAGGCCGCGCGCGAGGTGGTTTATGGCATGCCTTATGCCGAGTGGAAGGCGGCCTATCAATCCGACGCCACGCCAGAACAGAAAGAGGCCTTTGCCAAGTCTCACCCCGACCATTAGCGCCCTCAAGCCGCGACAGCCTCGGCGCGCAAGAAGGCCGGTTTCTCCGGCGTGCTGAGATCGGCGGCATAGCGATAGCCGCCGAGGCTGAAATCGCTCAGATGATCGGGCGAGGTCAGCCGGTTTTCGATGATGAACCGCGCCATCGCGCCCCGCGCCTTTTTCGCAAAGAAACTGACGATTTTCGGGCCACCAGGGCGGTCTTCAAGGAAGTTTGGCGTAATCACGCTCAGTTTCAGCGCTTTCGGGTCCACGGCAGAAAAATACTCGACCGAGGCGCAGTTGATCAGCGTGTCCGCGCCCAACATCTCCGCCTCACCGTTCAAGGCCCGTGCCAAACGATCTCCCCAATAGGCATAGAGCGACGGTCCTTTTTCTGTCTTCAACCGGCTGCCCATCTCCAAGCGATACGCCTGGATCGCATCCAGCGGACGGAGCAAGCCATAAAGACCCGAAAGAATGCGCAGCCGATCTTGCGCGAAACGCAAATCTTCCGCATCAAGGCTCCCCGCCTCAAGCCCGGCATAGGTGTCACCCGCGAAAGCGAGCGCCGCAGGACGCGTGTCGTCTTTCTCCTCAGCGAAACGTTGAAACCGTTCATGGTTCAGCTTGCCCAGATCTTCGGAAATCGCCATCAGCTTGCACAGGTCCGGCACGCTCAACTCACGCGCCACGCTCGCCAGATGATCGGCATCGGATTGAAACACCGGTGTCGTCACCTCGACATCGCGCGCGCTCCAATCCAAGCGTTTGGCGGGAGAAATCACAGTGAGCATAAGCATGTCCTATTTATCAGAGCCATGGTGAAATTTAGGGGGAGATGTGTCAAAGTCACCCAAGTTTTGTCTACCGCGAGGGCGTCATGGTGACCGACTATTCTCCTTGGTTCCTTGAGCCAAGTTTCGTCCTCTATTTGGCGATTGATCAACCTCTTCTGGGCACGATCTTCTTCGCCAGTGCCTTCGTTCTGGGCGTCTAGCTCGCCTCTCGCAACACCTCCAGAAAGGCCGCGCCAAATCGCTCCGCATGACGGTCACCCAAAAGGCGTGTCAGCGCACTGAGGTCGTCTGGCCTGACCTCCGCCACCTTTGCCAATTGCGATGAGGAACAGCTCATCGGCTTATCGGCCCCCTCCGGTCCGCGGGTGAGATCCGTCTGCACGGCCAAAAGCTGGTCATAGAGCGCACCGGCTTCCCGACCCGCCAGTTTCCGACGCGCCGGATGCGCCGGTGCGGGCGTCTCGCCGGTTATCACGACCAGAAAGGCCGCGCCAAAACTCTCCAGCTTCTTCGCGCCCACACCGCTAATACGGGCCATCTCGTCCAGCGTTTGCGGCCGGGTCTCAGCCATCTCGATCAAGGTGCGGTCGGTGAACACCACATAGGCCGGCACGCGCGCCTCCTCCGCCAAGGCGCGGCGTTTGGCTTTCAGCGCCGAGAGCAGCGGCGCATCTTCCTCACTCACCAGCGTCTTGACGGCGGGGCGGCGCGGCGCCTTAGCAATACTGTCTTTTCGCAGCGTGATCGACGCCTCGTCTTTCAAAATCGGGCGCGCGGCTTGCGTCATCCGCAGCGCGCCAAACCGCTCCGGGTCGGGCCGCACCAAATCATGCGCCGCCATCTGCCGAAAAACCGCCTGCCAGCCGCGTTTGTCAAACTCGGTCCCGACGCCGAATGTGGGCAGTTGATCGTGCCCACGCTGACGGATTTTGTCTGTCTCATGGCCCATCAGAATGTCGATCAGATGGCCTGCACCGAAATGCTCGCCAGTGCGCAGAATCGCAGAGAGCGCTTTGCGCACCGGTTGCGTGCCATCGAAGGTTTCCGGCGGCGTCGCACAGAGATCGCAATTGCCACAAGGGTCCGCATCTTCGCCAAAATACCCAAGCAAGACCTGACGGCGACACCCGAGCGCCTCGGCCAGACCCAGAAGCGCGTTGAGCCGCCCATGATCCGCCGATTTCCGTTCCGAAGGCGCGAGACCTTCGTCGATCTGTTGACGACGAAACCGGATGTCATCCGGGCCAAACAGCGTGAGCGTATCGGCCGGTGCCCCATCGCGCCCGGCGCGGCCAATTTCTTGATAATATCCCTCAATCGATTTCGGCAAATCCGCATGGGCGACCCACCGAATATCCGGTTTATCCACGCCCATGCCAAAGGCGATTGTGGCGACCACAATCAACCCGTCTTCACGCGAAAACCGCGTCTCGACGATGCGGCGATCTTCAGCATCCATCCCGGCATGATAATGGCAAGCTGTATGCCCTTCCTCGCGGAGCGCTTTGGCAAGCGTCTCGGTCTTCGCGCGGGTGCCGCAATAGACGATGCCAGATTGTCCTTTCCGAGCCGCGGCAAAGCTGAGGATTTGACGGCGCGGGTTGTTCTTGACCTCAAAGGCCAGCGCGAGATTGGGCCTGTCAAAGCCACGCAGGAAGGTGTCCGGCGCAGTGCCATCAAACAACCGCTCGACAATCTCGGCACGTGTCTCGGCATCCGCCGTCGCGGTGAAAGCCGCCAGCGGAACATTGAGCGTCTTCCGCAAAGCACCGATGCGCAGATAATCGGGGCGAAAATCATGACCCCACTGGCTAACACAATGCGCCTCGTCCACCGCGATCATCGCAACGCCAACGCGTTTCAGCATTCGCTCGGTGCCCGACGCCGCCAACCGCTCTGGCGCGATATAGAGCAGCTTTAACGTCCCCGCCTCCAACCCATCCCATACGGCATCGGTTTCATCCGGCGTGTTGCCAGAGGTCAGCGCGCCCGCCTCAACACCAACCGCCCGCAAAGCTCGCACCTGATCTCGCATCAGGGCAATCAACGGCGAGATGACCACGGTCACGCCATCTTGCATGAGCGCGGGGAGCTGGAAACAAAGGGATTTCCCGCCGCCGGTCGGCATGATGGCCAGGGTGTTTCGCCCGGCTGCGACGGCCTTCACGATCTCTTCCTGCCCGGGGCGGAAGCTTTCAAAGCCGAAGACGGAAGACAGAAGTCTCTCGGGGTCCTGCATGGCAGTGCTGGGGCCTGTTAGGTTATGTGAAACGCTCGATTTTTTCAGACTGTCCCATATTGCGTTGGGGTTCACAAGGCGCGGGTGCGACCATTCGCTCTTGCGAATGAGTTGCAATATCATTGATAGCACTTACCTATCTCGGGCCGCTGTGAAAGCAATCGGCGCGTCAGGACTCTATCAAAAGGAGGGCGCGACATGTCGTTCGTTAAGTCCCTAGCACTTGCCGCCACCACCCTTACCGCAGCCTCCGCGCCGTCAGCCCAAGAGGTGACCCTCAGGTTTCAGCATTTCGTCTCGCCGCTCTCGGCCAATCCCGTCGGGTTTATGCAGCCTTGGGCCGAAGCGATCGAAGAGCAATCCGAGGGCCGCATCCAGGTCGAGCTTTACCCGTTTATGCAGCTCGGTGGCTCGGCGCAGAGCCAATATGACCTGATCCGCGACGGCGCAATTGATGGCGGGTGGGTGATCCCGGGCTATCAACCCGGGCGTTTCCCCGAAGCCGAAGCGCTGGAATTGCCCTTCATGACACCAAAAAATGCCGAGGCAGCGAGCCGTGCAGCCTGGCATTTCACGCAAGAGCATCTGATGGATGACTTTGCCGATGTGCATGTGATTGCCGCCCATATGCACGGGCCCGGCATCGTGCATCTGAGCAGCGATGCGATTGACGAAGTTGACGACTTCGATGGCATCTCGCTGCGCGGCCCGTCCCGTCCGGCAACGCTTCTCTTGGAACAGCTTGGCGCGACACCTGTCGGCATGCCTGTGCCCGCTTTCCCCGAAGCGCTGTCGCGCGGTGTGGTTGATGGCGGCGTGATTACCTGGGAGATGGCCCCCTCCCTCCGGCTCGACGAGTTGACCAGCAGTCATACCGATGTCGCCGGTGACCGCTCGATGTACAACCTCTATTTCATCTGGGCGATGAACCGGGAAGTCTATGAGGGGCTGCCAGACGATCTGCGCGCGGTGATCGACGCCAATTCTGGACTGATGGCCTCGGCTTGGGCGGGTCGCGCTCATGATGAAGGTGATCTGCGTGGACGCGACGCGATGGCGGCGGCGGGCAACGAGATCGCCGAGATGTCCGAAGACGTGACCGCACAGATCAGTGCTTTGGGTGAGACCGTCACAGCCGCCTGGATCGAAGAGGCCGATGGGAAAGGCCTCGATGGGGCCGCCTTGGTCGCTGATGTCCGGCGGCTGATGGAGGCCGAAATGGACGGCGGATCAACCGGGCTTAGCCAATAGCCCGTGCCAAAGTGATCAGCGTATCGCCGTAGCGCCGCTGATCAAGCAAGTCGCACCCTTCCGGCAGAACCGGGGGGTGTTTTCTTCCCAGATGATCAGCGCGTCCGGTGCCAACCAACCGCCGCTTTGCGCAGAGGCCAGCGCCTTCTCGCCCAGGCCCTTTCCATAGGGCGGGTCGAGAAAAACCAAGTCGAAGGGCTTGCCCTGCGCCTCTCCAAGCCGGGTCGCATCGCGGCGAAACACCTTTGTCACACCCTGCGCCGCGCAGAGCCCGATATTCTCCCGGAGCAACGCCCGCGCTTTCGTGCCGTCATCGACGAATGTCACATGCGAGGCTCCGCGCGACAGCGCCTCTAACCCCAAAGCACCGGTGCCTGCGAACAGGTCCAGGACCCGCGCGTCTGTGATCGGGTCGCCATAGCCGCCATTCAGCAATAGGTTGAACAGGCTTTCGCGCACCCGGTCCGAGGTCGGCCTGAGATGCGCGCCCGCATCCCCTTTGCCAACCGAGGCCAGCCGTTTCCCGCGATGCGCCCCGGCGATGATCCTCATGCGCGGAGCAGAGTTTTCAGATCGGTCTCGGTATCCGCGATCACGTCCGCCGCCGGCGATTTTCCCGCCTCGAGCAAACGCTTACCAACCATGTAAGCGCGGGGGTCATTCATCGCGTCCACGGCGAGCAATCTCTCACCCGCGTAATACCAATGCGACACCAAGGGCACTCCGCCCCGCACAACAACCCGATCATAGCCGGTGTTCAGCCCTGCGATTTGCAGCTTCACGTCATACTGGTCTGACCAGAACCAGGGATGCGGATCATACGCCTCGCCCGCGCCCATCATGTTGCGCGCCACGAGTTCCGCCTGATCAATCGCGTTCTGGACACTTTCGAGGCGGATGCGATTGCCCCGAAATGGGAACGAGGCGCAATCGCCCGCAGACCAAATGGACGGGTCCGAGGTTTGGCCCAGAGCATTCACTTTGATCCCGTTGTCGATCTCCAACCCTGCCGCTTCGGCCAGGCTGGTCGCCGGGCTGATCCCGATCCCGACGATCACCATGTCGAAGGGCAGTTCTGCGCCATCGGAGAGAACGGCACCGGTGACATGGCTCTCGCCAGTCAGCCGCGCCAACCCGATACCCTCGCGAACATCGACGCCATGGCTCCGGTGCAGATCCCGGAAATACGCCGACGTCTCCGGGCAGGCGACCCGCTGCAAAATCCGGTCCGCCATCTCGATCAGCGTGACCTGCATTCCCCGTTTGGCGCAAACCGCCGCCGCCTCCAGCCCGATATAGCCACCGCCGACGATCAGCACCCGTCGGCCCTCCAGAGCCTCGGGCACCATCGCATCCACATCGGCCAGCGTGCGCACCACATGAACACCCCTGAGTTCGCCGCCAATCGACCCCGGCAGCCGCCGTGGCACCGACCCGGTCGTCAGCGCGAGTTGATCGTATTTGAGCTGATGCCCGCCCGCGATCACGACCTTGTCGGCGCAGTCAATCGCGTTCACCGTTTCGTCGAGATGCAGATCAATCCCGTTCTCGGCATAGTAGCTCTCAGGTCTGAGATAGAGCCGTTCGAGCGCCATCTCTCCCATCAGATACGCCTTGGAGAGCGGCGGGCGTTGATAGGGCGGCACATGCTCCTCGCCAATCAGCGTAATCTGCCCGCCAAACCCTTCGCTCCGCAGCTTCGCCACCAAGGCGGCTCCGGCCTGCCCGGCCCCGACAACGACGATATGCGACATGCCCGTTTCCCCGATTTACATCTGGCACAAAACCTGCCGCACCCTATATGCGGGGGAGCGAACAGCACAAGCGAGGGAGACCGCGACATGACAATTTCCGTTGGCGACAAACTACCAGAGGCAAACCTGCTTCGGATTGGGGAAAACGGGCCAGAGGCCGTGTCGCTCTCCGACAAGCTGGCTGGGCGCAAAGTGATCCTCTTTGGCCTGCCTGGCGCCTTCACCGGCACCTGCACCATGGCCCATGTGCCCAGCTTCATCCGCACCAAGGATCAGTTCGACGCCAAAGGCGTGGATGAGATCATCTGCGTGTCGGTGAATGACCCGTTTGTGATGGAAGCTTGGGGCGAAAGCACCGGTGCGACCAGCGCGGGACTCACCCTCCTAGGCGATTCCGCCAGCGAGTTGACCACTGCGATCGGCATGGATTTTGACGCGCCGCCCGTGGGCTTTAGCAAACGCTCGAAGCGCTATGCGATGTATGTCGAAGACGGTGTCGTCAAAGTGCTGCATGCCGAAGAAAACCCCGGCGTGTGCGAGGCATCCGGCGGCGAAGCCATGCTGGCCGAAATCTAAGACGATTTGGGGCGGGCAGCACCGATGGTGTTGCACGCCCCGTTTTCCGGCTCCGCTAGCCCGCCAACCGATCCATCTTCGTGGCCATGGCGATGTCTAGCGCGCTCAAGCCACCCACATCATGGGTGCTTAGCGTCACGTCGACGGTTTTATAGACATTCGACCATTCCGGATGATGGTTCATATGTTCCGCGATCATCGCCACGCGAGTCATCCAGCCGAATGCCTCGTTGAAATCGGCAAACTCGAAGCGCTTCGAAAGCGCGTCCCGCCCGTCAACCATCTGCCAGCCATGGCCGGTCAGTTCCGGCAAGGCGGTCTCACGCTGCTCCTGGCTCAACTTTTCCGGTTTGATCATTCCTGTTCCTCCACATGGGCCGTTTTGAATGGGCCATACGCCGTCAGCACCTCTATCTCTTCATCAACCGCTGCGCGTTCCGCGTCCAAATAGGCTTCGATCGCGCGCCGAAACCCCTCATCTGCGACCCAATGCAAGGAATGAGTCGTCACCGGCATATAGCCCCGCGCGAGTTTATGTTGCCCTTGAGCGCCGGCCTCGACCCGGCTCAACCCACGTGTAATCGCTGCCTCGATCGCCTGATAGTAGCACAGTTCAAAATGCAGGCAGGCATGGTGTTCGACGCAGCCCCAATAGCGGCCATAGAGCACATCGCGCCCGATGAAATTCAGGGCACCAGCGACCGGCAGCCCATCTCGCATCGCCAGGACCAACAACATATCATCGCGCAGCGTTTCTTGCGCGATGTCAAAAAACGCCCGGCTCAGATAGGGTTGCCCCCATTTCCGCGCCCCAGTGTCCTGATAAAACTCCCAAAATGCATCCCAATGCTCCGGCTGAAGCTGATCGCCGCTCAGCGAGACAATCTCGCCGCCAAAACTCTGTGCCGTCTCGCGTTCTTTGCGGATGTTTTTCCGCTTGCGGGAGCTGAGCCCGGCCAGGAACCCGTCAAAATCCGCATAGCCCGGATTGGTCCAATGGAATTGCTGGCTGACCCGATGCAAGAGTCCCATCTCCGCCCCGGCAGCGGCCTCTTCGTCGGTGCAGAAAGTGATATGGACCGAACTCAACTGATTTTCTGCCGCGATTTGCACCGCCGCTTGCACCAAGGCCGACCGTCCGATCGCCTCCCATCCCGGCTTGGTCAAGAACCGCCGCCCGGTCGCCGGCGTGAACGGCACCGCAACCTGTAGCTTTGGGTAATACTGCCCGCCCGCCCGCTCATACGCATGGGCCCAATTGTGATCGAAGATATACTCGCCCTGGCTATGCCCCTTGGCATAGAGCGGCGCGACGGCGATCACCTCGTCACCGGCACGGACAAGCAAATAGCGCGGCTGCCAACCTGAGCCTGGCCCCACCGATCCACTCTCTTCCAAAGCGGAGAGAAACCGATAGGTCGTGAACGGGTCAAACGGCGCGCCGCCATCCGCAGCTTCCGGGCAAGCGCACGCATCCCACGCGCCGGGGTCGACCCCGCGCAGGCTGTCCAATGCGGTTACTTCGATTTGCACGTCATCGCGCATGAGGCCACCTTTGGGGATGCACGCTCAACAAGTGGGGCCGGATCACACCGCGTCAAGCGGCGGCAGATAGCCTTCGAATGTCACGTTGTCGGCAATCTTACGCGCTTGGGCCTCCGCCTCGGCGGAGCGGATCGTCCAACACAGAACCGGAACATCCCGCGCCTTTAGAGCCGCCACATGTGGGCTGAGCAGATCAGTTCGATCATGGCTGATGAACTGTGCGCCGACTCGGTCGAAATCGCGAATCTCACGAAGATGCGTCGCGACTTCCGGCGGCATCCCCGGCCAATCCTGCGACCGATAGCCAGACGTGACCAGGCCACGCGGCAGGTCCGGCGCAAGCTCGGCCACACGCGCAACCATGAAAGGGTTGAAGGACATCACGGCCACCGGCCCGTCATACCCGGCAAGGGCCGAGACAACCGCCCGTTCCAGCATGTCATCGTCGGATGCTCCAACCCCGCCCGACTGGTCCTTGATCTCAACCAAAAGCGGCACGCAGCCTGCGACGATGCCCAAGACCTCGGTGAGTGTCGGTGCGCCCGCGTTGCTGCCAACCAAGCGGAGGTCGGCCAATTCGGCCACCGTCCGGTCCCGAATTGGTCCTGTTGTTTCGGTCAGTCGATCTAGTGTCTCGTCATGAAAAACCATCGCCACGCCGTCGGCGGAGGGCTGGACATCGATCTCGATCCCATACCCCCGCGCAACCGCGCGGCGCACGGCCTCGGCGCTGTTTTCCGGCACACCTTGGGCCGCATCATGCAGCGCCCGATGGGCCAGCGGCGGCCCAAGGAAGACTGGCGGCAGGCTCATGGCTTGATCTGGAAGATCCCTTCGATCTCCACCGCCACGCCAAGCGGCAAGGCGCCAGCGCTCACCGCCGAGCGGCTGTGCCGACCCGCGTCGCCGAGGGCCTCGACCAGGAAATCAGAGGCACCGTTCACCACTTTTGGCTGCTCGGTGTAGTCGGGGCCAGAATTGACGAAGCCGGTCAATTTCACGACCCGAACCAAGCGCTCCAAATCTCCACCGCAGGCGGCTTTGGCCTGCGCCAAAAGGCTTATCGCACAGGTTTTCGCCGCTGCCGCGCCCTCTTCGGTGGTGAGGTCTACCCCAACTTTCCCGGTGATCAACCCATCTTCATTCATCGAAATCTGACCCGATACAAAGGCGAGATCGCCGACGACCACAAACGGCACATAATTGGCCGCAGGTGCAGGGGCGTCGGGCAAGGTCACACCCAGTTCCGCCAGTTTTGCTTCGAACCCATTGCTCATCGACTCTCTCCTGTAGGACATATTCGCGCGCACGCTACCGACCTGTGGAGGCAGTGGAAAGACCCGATCAGCTTTCGCGGAAGGCGCGGTTGAAATAGTCGGTCAATGGGCGCAACAAATAGGCAATTGGGGTGCGATCATCCGTGCGGATAAACGCCTCCACCGGCATGCCGGGCAAGAGAGTGACATCGCCGAGAAGCTCGATTTGACCGTCATCCAGCACAATCTGTGTCTCGTAGAAACTCGCGCCTGTGGCTTCATCCACGAAAGCATCGGCCGAGACACGGGTCACCAGCCCATAGAGATCAGGCGTGGTCTGCATATCGAAGGCCGGGAACCGCAAGAGCACCTCTTGACCGACAAAGACTTGATCCACGTGGATTGCCTCAACCCGAGCGGAAATCACCAATGGACGGTCCTGAGGCACCAAAAACAGCACAGGGTCCGCGGGACGCACAACCGAGCGCGGTCCAAAGACCGTCATCCCGTAAACGATACCCGCCACCGGCGCGCGCAAATCCATTTGATCAAGCTGTCGGGCCAAGGCGCGGGCCCGTTCGGCGAGTTCTTCTTCTTGCACGCGCACCTCACGCAACTCGGCAATCGCCTCTTCGCGGCGCTGCGTTTCCAACTGGAGAATCGACAACTCGATCTCTGTGATACGCCCCTCCGCCTGAGCAGCGCTCGCATCGATCTCGCCGAGACTGCCGAGCAGATTGGCTTCCTCCCGCTGCAAAGTCAGCACGCGGGCGGCTTGTGCGAGCCCGCGCTCCAGAAGGTTTTGTTGCGCGACCAATTCTTCGCCCACGAGGCCCTGCTGCCGCTCCAGCGCAGTTCGCTGCGCGATCATGCCGTCAATTTGGCTGGCGATCTGCTCTGTGCGTCGAGTCAATTGATCAATCTCGCGGTCCAGCGTATCGCGCCGTGCCGCGAAAAGGTTCAACTGTCCGCTCAGAATATCGGCCAGTTCCGGATCGTTGAGAGCCGTCTGTTGCAGGTCGGTGCCGAACTGCAGCTCCGATAGGCCGTCCCGCTCCGCTTCAAGGCGGGCGCGGCGGGCTCGCACCTCGTTCAACTGACCGCGCACCACCGCATAGCTCGACGCGATATCGGAGGCGTCGAGGCGCAGCAGGATCTCACCCTCTTCTACCTGTTGACCTTCATCAACCGCCAATTCAGCGACCACCCCGCCTTCGGGATGTTGAATGGCTTGGCGGTTCTGATCCACCTCAATCTGCCCTGACGCGATGATCGCGCCAGCGATATTCGACGTCACCGCCCATGTGCCAAACCCGCCGACCAAGACCACAAGCGACAGAAGGCCCAAAATCATTGGGGCGCGAACGGACCAAGCGGGGCGCGACGTCTCTGCCATCAGCTTACTCCCCGGCAGTGCCGCCAGCAGCGATTTGTGCGTGGTTCTGCACCGTTTTCTTCAACACCTCGTCTCGCGGCCCGAAGGCCTTCGGCATCCCGCCATCCAACACCAACAACATATCGCATTCGCGGATCGCCGCCGGGCGATGCGCCATGATCAAAACCGACCGGCCATCGGATTTCATCTCGCGAATGGCTTGGTTCAGCGCTTCACTCCCGTCGTTGTCGAGATTTGAGTTCGGCTCGTCCAAAACGAGGAGCACCGGGTCACCATAAAGCGCCCGCGCAAGTCCAATCCGCTGAATCTGCCCACCGGAGAGACGTGAGCCGACCGCCGTCACCTGGGTGTCATAGCCTTTGGGCTGATTCAAAATGAGGTCATGCGCCGCCGCTTTCCGTGCGGCAGCCACAACGGCGTCAGGATCAGGGTTCGCCGACAGCCGCGCGATATTCTCGGCAATCGTTCCGTCAAAGAGCGTCACCGTTTGCGGCAGATATCCGACCAAGGAGCCAAGAACATCCGGATCATATTGGTCCAACGTCGCGCCATCGAGGCGGATTTGCCCCGCCGCCGGGCTCCAGACCCCGGTTAGCGCCTTGGCCAAGGTCGATTTTCCGGCGCCCGATTGGCCGATGACACCGACCGCTTGGCCTGGCTCGACCCGGAAACTCACCATCCGGAGTGTTGCTTGGCTCTCCCCCGGTGGCACAACCGCCAACTGATGCACATCGAGCCGCGCCTCTGGCCGCGGCAGCGGCAAACGCTGCGGTTCGGGCGGTGTGTCAGCCAACAACGTGCGCAGATTGGCCCAGCCTTCCCGGGCGCGCTGGATCATCGCCCATTGGCCGATGGCCAATTCGATTGGTGCAAGGGCCCGGCCGAGCAGGATCGAGCCCGCAATCATCACGCCTGCAGTCAACTCGGCCTGCAACACCAGATACGCCCCCAAGCCCAACATCGCGGATTGCAGGAACAGCCGCAGCGTCTTGGTCAGCGTTGTGAACCCGCCAACCCGATCACTCGACCGGATCGACTCACCAAGCGCGGTCTCCCGCTGCCCCCGCCACCGGCGGAACGCGGCACCTTGCATCCCCAAACTGCGGATCAGTTCCGCCTCAGACTGTAATTGACCGGCCATCCGGTCGGCACGCATCGTCGCTTGCCCCGATGCTTTGAGCGGCGCGCGCGTTGTCGCCTGGTTGATCAAGGTGATCACAATCAAGAGCGCGCCGCCCGCCAGCGCGAGCCAACCAAGCCATGGATGGAAAATGAAGATCGCAGCCAGGAAGATCGGCGTCCAAGGGATATCGAAGATCGCCAAAAACGCGGGCGTCGAGAGCAGGCGTTGCACCGCCTCTAGATCTTGCAACCCGGTTTGCGGCCCGCCCTCGCGGCGCGCACGGGTCAAAGCCGCGCCAAACACTCGGGAGTCGAGACCATCCTGCAGCCGGGCACCAACCCGCGCCGCGACCCGACCGCGCACGTAATCCAACACGCCCATCATCACGAACAGAAAAGTCACCAGAAGCGACAAGGCGAGCAATGTCTCTTCCGATCGGCTCCCAAGCACGCGATCATAGACCTGAAGCATGTAAAGCGGCCCGGTCAGCATCAACAAGTTGGTGAACATGCTGAACAAGAGAATCGACCACAACAGACCCGAATTGGCCCGCCGCTGTTGCGCCAGTTCATCTATGTCAGTTTGCCCAGGCAAGGATTTCGCGGCAGCCATATAATACTCCGATTACGTGTCGCTTCGTCGCTCTTCGCTGTCCATAGACTTGACTCTATGGTCACGCACATCCTCTAAAACGTTCAATATCGCCGATCGCAGGATCAAAACCTTTTTCAAACCCTACCGGCACGAGATCGTGTTGGGTACAAGAAACCTATATAGGTCGTCAATTGCCGCTCTCTTCCGAACTGCGCGCCCCTATCTGGCCCGCCCTCCTTCTTCTTGCAACCCTGTCGGCCTGTGGCCCCGCTACCTTGCCGTCAGGCGCCACGATTGATGATCCGCATGAGGCACAAAACCGCGCGGTGCACGAGTTTAATCGCGATGTCGACCGGGCTCTGGTCCGACCAGCCGCTTCATCACTCGGCGCAGCAGTCCCAGACCCTGTTTTGGTCGGGATCGGACGGATGTCCTCGAATCTGAGTCACCCGAGCTATGTCGTAAACGATGTTCTGCAGCTCCGCCTCGCCGATGCGATCCACAACACCTCACGCTTTGTGATCAACTCAACGATCGGCATTTTGGGGATTTTCGACCCCGCCAGCGTCATGGGCCTCGACGAGCGCGAGACCGATTTCGGCGAAACACTCCATGTTTGGGGCGTACCGGAAGGCTCTTATGTCGAGTTGCCCATCTTTGGCCCGTCGACATCGCGCGACACGGTCGGTCGAGTGGTCGACATTGCCCTCAACCCGCTCAGAGGGTTGGAGCCTGACGCGGCCAATACGGTGCGTGGCATCAACGTGACGTCACGCTTTGGTGACCGGCATCGCTTTGGCGGAACCATTGATAGCATCCTATATGAAAGCGAAGACAGCTATGCCCAGGCCCGGCTGCTCTATTTGCAGAACCGGCGATTTGAGCTGAGAGGCGATGCCGAGCCGGAGTATTTCGACCCTTACGAGGACCCTTATGACGATCTCTTTTTCGAACCAAACGGCCAATAACGCGGGCATGAAGATGAGCCGGCGCCAATTTGGTGTCGCCGGTTTCAGCGCCGGATTGGCCGCTATCACCGCGCCGCATATGGCACTCGCACTCAATACGGTGGAGGCGCGCGCGCTTGTCGACCGTCTCGTCGCCGAGATATTCCAGGTGATCAATTCCGGCCAGTCTGAAGCTGCCATGCTCCGCGAGTTTGAGCGGATTCTGGCCCGGTATGCCGACGTGCCGATCATCGCTCAGTCGGTCTTGGGACCACCCGCTCGGAGCGCATCACGGGCCCAGATGCGGGCCTTCACCGAAGCCTTCCAGGGCTATATCGCGCGCAAATATGGCCGCCGTTTCCGTGAATTCATCGGCGGGCAAGTTGTGGTGACCGATGGCCGCCAGGTGAACCGTTATTTCGAGATCATCTCGACAGTGCGACTCCGCAATGAAAGCCCGTTCGAGCTGCGCTGGCTGGTTTCGGACCGCTCGGGCCAGGACCGGTTCTTCAACCTGATCATCGAGGGCGTGAACTTGATGACCACAGAACGCGCCGAGGTTGGCGGCATGCTCGACCGGCGCGGCGGCGATCTGGATGCGCTCATCGCGCATCTGCGCACCGTCGGCTAAAGACCAGGGTTCATGGGGCAGGCCTAGTTGTTCTGGCCCAAAATCCCGCCCAGGACCTCCATCAAAATCTGCTCGGCCAAATCCGGTTGACGCCCTTGCGCACGAGGCGCCTGCTGTTGCGCTTGCGGCTGTGGCACGGGGCGGGCTTCAGCCACCGGGTCGATCATCGGCAAGGGCCGTGGTGGAATATCCGTGTGGATGCGCTCCATCGTCTGCCGCCAAAGCTCAGCCGGCAAACCCCCGCCAGTCACACCGGATAGTGGCGTGTTGTCATCGTACCCCATCCAGACACCGGCCACATAATCGGCGGTAAAACCGATAAACCACGCATCTCGGGCCGAATTGGTCGTGCCGGTTTTTCCCGCCACGGGCCGACCAGGCAGTTGCGCCCGCTGCCCCGTACCGCTGGCCACGGCTTGCGCCATCATATAGGTCAGTTGCCGCGCCGCACCTTCCGAGATCACCCGCTCCTGGATACCGCCCTCTTGTCCAATGAGCGGCGTGTCATCGCCAAGGAACCTGAGTTCGGTCAGCCCATAGGGCGCCACGGCGGATCCGCCGTTCAAAATCCCGGCATAGGCCCCGGTCATTTCGATCAGGCTGGCCTCCGACGCGCCCAAAGCAATCGCCGGGCCAAGCGCCAGGTCACTCTCAATGCCGAACCCCTCGGCAACGGCGACCGTCGCCTCGCGCCCGACCGTCTCAGACAAACGCACCGCCGCCGTGTTCAGCGAGGCGCGCAATGCGTCGGTCAAAGTCACCTCACCATAAAACTCGCGGGAATAGTTTTCTGGGCTCCAAGGACCCGATCCGGGCACGTCAATCGTCAACGGTCCGTCATAAATCAGATCATCAAATCGCCAGCCCAGATCCAGCGCCGCCGCATAGACAAACGGTTTGAACGAACTGCCGGTCTGCCGCATCGCTTGCACCGCGCGGTTGAACTGGCCGGCAACCTGGGTTTCGCGGCCACCAACCATGGCACGTACCGCGCCATCGGCCGACATCACCACAATCGCGGCTTGCGCGGTGGAGCCCTCTCGCACCTGGTTTTCGAAGACGTCGACCAGTGCCGCCTCCGCGGCGTCCTGCATTGCCGGATCGAAGGTGGTGCGGATGATCACATCTTCGGTTGTGTCATTGGTCAGGAAGCCCGGCCCGGCCCCCATGATCCAATCGGCGAAGAACCCGCCGGTTTCCTGCCGCGCCGCAGCCGACAGCGTGGCCGGGTTGGCGCGCGCCTGATCCGCTTCGGCAGAGGTCAGATACCCCTGCTCTTCCATCAGGTTCATAACCAGATTGGCCCGGCGTTGCGCTCGCTCCAGATTGCGTGTCGGCGCGTAATAGGACGGCGCCACCAGCAGCCCGGCCAGCATCGCGGCTTCCTGAGGTGCTAGATCGGCGCTGGAATGGCCGAAATAGCGCTGTGACGCCGCTTCGAAGCCCCGCGCACCGGCGCCCAGATAGGCCCGGTTGAAATAGATCGCCAGGATTTCATCCTTGGTGTAGCGGAACTCCATCGCCAGCGCGAAGGGCACTTCTGTGATCTTGCGCCATAGTGTCGTCCGGCGACAGTCGGTCTCGTACTCCGCCTCACTCTCCCATTCCGACGGGTCATACGCCACGCCGAGACACATGAGCTTGGCCACCTGTTGCGTGATCGTCGATCCGCCATGGCCTTCCAAGGGTCCGCGACCCTCGCGCATATTGATCCGAATGGCGCTCGCGATGCCACGTGGGCTGACACCCAAATGGCGATAGAAACGCCGGTCTTCGGTGGCAATCACGGCATTGGTCAGATGCGGGCTCACCGTATTGGGGTCGATCATCCCGCCAAACTGCTCACCGCGCCAAGCAAAGACATTGCCGTCGCGGTCCAGCATCGTGACCGAACCCCGCGCGCGGGCATCGACCACCTCACCCACATCGGGCAGAAGTGTATAATAGTAGGCCGAGGCGCCCAGAATGATCAGGGCGACCACAGCGGTAACGCGCCAAACAATCCCGAAGATCAGGCGCAACACAAACCGGAACAGCGCCCCGAACCAGCCCAAAATCCCGGGCCTGCGGGTGCGCGACCGCGTCTGGCGGCGGGCATTGCGTTTGGGTTTCGCCGATGACTGCGTTCTTGTGCGTTTGGTTGTGCTCTGTGTCCGGCGGTCTGCCACAAGCCCACGTTGGCTTTTGCGGGGCGGACGACCTCCACTTCCTGATCGGCTCATGATGTTCCTGCCTTCTTTTGCGCCAAGATACGCAATAACGACTCGTTTGTGGAGGGCACATCCTCGCTTTTCTTCCCCGCATATGCTGCACTGCCGCATCCAGCTTCCGCACAAAAAATAGGCACATGCCAGAAATCGCGCCGAAAATTTCGGTATACAACCTGAAGTTGTGAAAACCCCTTACCGTGCCGTTGCCCTAAAGCCCGCCCCGGCCTGTCTTAACCCCCGTGAGTTCCTCTGGGGGACAGACAACAACCGGAAGGGTATCAACGTGAAACTCATCATCGCAGCAATCAAGCCGTTCAAGCTGGAGGAGGTCCGCGAAGCCCTGACCGCCATCGGCGTGCGCGGCATGATGGTGACCGAGATTAAGGGCTTCGGCTCGCAATCCGGCCACACAGAGATCTATCGCGGCGCCGAATATGCCGTGAATTTCGTGCCGAAAGTGAAGCTGGAAATCGTCGTCGCGGCCGCCATGGCCGATCAGGTGGTCGAAACCATCCAGACCACCGCCAAAACCGACAAGATCGGTGACGGCAAAATCTTCGTCCTCGACGTGAACTCCGCCGTGCGCGTGCGGACCGGCGAGACCAATGACGACGCGCTTTGACGCGCGGCCCTTTCGACAAAAGGACATGACACTCATGAAAACCAAGTATCTTTTCCCACTGGCCGCCGTGGCAACCGCCGCCGCGCTGCCGTCGGTGGGCCTGGCGCAAGAGGCCGGCGTAGAAGCCGCGGCCCACACGTCTTACATTCTGACCACGCTGCTGTTTTTGGTCGGGGGCTTCCTCGTCTTCTGGATGGCCGCGGGCTTTGCGATGCTCGAGGCCGGTTTGGTGCGCTCAAAGAACGTCACCATGCAGCTGACCAAGAACATCTCCCTCTTTTCCATCGCGGCGATCATGTATTGGCTTGTCGGTTTCGGCATCATGTATCCCGCCGATTGGGTGATCGAAGGCTGGCTCGGCCCGTTCTTCGCGATCACTTCGCTCGAACCCGTAGGCGTTGCCCCGGCGGATACCTCGCTTGACTATGCGTCGGTTGGCTCGGACTTCTTCTTCCAGCTGATGTTCTGCGCTACCACGGCCTCGATCGTCTCGGGCACGCTGGCTGAGCGCATCAAGCTCTGGCCCTTCCTGATCTTCGTGGTTGTGCTGACCGGCTTCATCTACCCGATCGAAGCCTCCTGGCAGTGGGGCGGCGGTTGGTTGGCCGAAGCAGGCTTCTCCGACTTCGCAGGCTCGACATTGGTGCATGCCGCGGGCGGCGCTGCGGCTCTGGCCGGGGCCATCGTGCTGGGACCACGGATCGGCAAGTACGGCAAGGACGGAAAAGTGAACCCGATGCCGGGCTCCAACCTGGCGCTCGCGACGCTTGGTACCTTCATCCTGTGGCTGGGTTGGTTCGGCTTCAATGGCGGCTCGCAACTGGCCATGGGCACCGTGGGCGATGTGGCAGATGTGTCTCGGATCTTTGCCAACACCAATATGGCAGCTGCTGCCGGTGCCGTCGCGGCTCTGATCCTGACCCAGCTCATCTATGGCAAAGCCGACCTGACGATGGTCTTGAACGGCGCGCTTGCCGGGCTGGTCTCGATCACCGCTGAGCCGCTGGCCCCGTCGCTCTTCCTCTCCCTGATCATCGGGGCAATCGGTGGTCTGATCGTGGTCTTCACTGTCCCGCTGCTCGACAAGATCAAAATCGATGACGTGGTCGGTGCTATCCCGGTGCACTTCTTCGCCGGTATCTGGGGCACGCTCGCCGTCGTCCTAACCGGCGGTTACCATGGGGAGGCGACCCTTGGCGCACAGATCATGGGGATCGTTGCGATCATCGCCTTCGTCTTCATCACCTCGTTCATTGTCTTCTATGCACTGAAGGCACAATTGGCCTGCGCCCAAGCGAGGAAGACGAGATCAACGGCTTGGACGTCTCCGAACTTGGCATGGAAGCCTATCCGGATTTCGTCAACACGTAATCTCGCCGAATGATGCAAAGAGGAGGGCGCCTTCCGGCGCCCTTTTCCTTCGCAACAGGCATTGGCACATTCTATCGCTGCACCGGCACAGACCCATTTGAAGGTCGCATCAATGGGCCCATATCTCGTTCAGGTCCCAAATCGGAGGCATCACATGTCAAACACGCCGAAGCCCGACCCGAAACCTGACCAAACATGGCAAGCCTGGTTGACGACCGAAATCACCACCAGCCTGCCGCGTTGGGCGTATCTTGCGGCTATTGGAGGCGCTATTGTTCTCTTGCTCATCGCGCTCGACTAAAAAGGTATATGGAATGCGACGTCTGATTGTTGTCGCGGCAGTCGTTGCCCTATTTGCGGCAGCGCCATTCACCATGGGCCAATCCGCCAGAGCCGATTCTGTGACGTCTACAGTTGATCCCATCGCGGACCTCGCACCGGGGCAGATAGTTACACTGCTCGGCACAGTCGAGCGGATCACAGATGACGATGAGTTCCTGCTGCGGGACGCGACTGGCGCGGTAGCAGTCTATGTTGGGCCAAACCCCATCCCAGCCGCCGTGGGCGACAGAGTCACCGTGATCGGCGTGGCGGATGACGACAGACCGATCGAAATCTATGCCACAACGATTGTCTTAGCCGATGGCACTGAGGTCGCGCTTTCAAATCGCTACTGACCGGCTGAAAACAAAAGGGGCGCATAGTTGCGCCCCAGACACCCATATTGAAATAGGATCGCAGCCTATCTCAGATCGACTCTTCAATCCATTTCTGAAGCGCCGCTTTCGGAGCTGCGCCGACTTTGTTCGACACAACTTCACCGTCTTTGAACATGAACAGCGCCGGAATGCCGCGCACACCCAACTCCATCGGCGAGCTGGGATTTTGATCCACATTCACCTTCACAATCTTGACCCTGCCACCGTAGTCGACGGAAAGCTCCTCCAGGGCCGGGCCAATCTGTTTGCAAGGGCCACACCATTCGGCCCAGAAATCCACCACAACGGGGATCGGAGATTGCCGGACTTCGGCGTCAAACGTGTCATCGGTGACGGGAACGGTGCTCATAGGTCGCTCTCCTCAAAGGCGCGGAAATTGTGCTTGGACGCTGAAGGTATGGACGCGCCCGCCTGAGGTCAAGCAGTGGCCGCCCTTTGCAACGCCGCCATGACAGAAGCGTGAGGCAAAGGCATCAAGGTCGCTGTGCGTGTCCACAAAATCGCCGTCTCGATCCTGCGGGCCGGGTACAAGAGCGCCAACATCTCGGCATAAGCGCCCATCTGGCGCAGCAATCCTTCCGGAACCTCATCTGCGCCGACTGGCACCGACGCATTGGATTTGAAATCGACCGCCAGCACCCGGTCGTCTGTGATGATCAGTCGGTCGATCACGCCGAGCATCTGCGCCGAGCGTGTCTCGCTCCAGGCCGTCAAGGGCACCTCCGCCAACGCCTCCGGCGCAAACACGTCCGACAAGCTCGGATCGGTCAGGACCCGCACCGCTTCCTCCAGCAACGCGGTCGCCTCGACCTCGGCGACCTCGTCCTCCAGTGCCAAAATCCCCGGTGCCGCAGCTATCCATCCCGCTTCCGGCAAACCTGGCAGGTGTTCCAGCAGCAAATGGATCAGTCGCCCCCGCCGCAGGGCGGCCTCTTCCTCAAGCCCACCTGCATCAGAGGCCAGCGACTTCGCCCCACCCAGATCAGATGGGCTGCGGGCGGGGACCATCCTTCCCTCATCCACGGCCGGGGCCAAAGCCCAAGCCGGTAAAGCTGGCGCCTCGGCCTGAACCACCGGCGCGAACTCCCCCGGAGCCGACCAATCTCCGCTTTCCAATCGTAAACCCGTCTCACCAAACATCGCGCAGGGTTCAGCCCCCAATGCCTCAGCGCTTTCGCGAATCATCCCATACCAACTCTGGTCCGCATTCCGCCCCAAGGTGCCCGCTGCCGCAACGATCAACCAACTCTCCGCTCGGGTCATCGCCACATAAAGCAGCCGGTTCCGCTCCTCCGCCTCTGCGGCTGCGGCCGCATCGAACGCAGGACGTAGGAGCGCCGGGGCATCTGCTTTCGGCATCGGCCAGACCAATGGCCCGCCCTCGGGTTCCAACAAGGTCACACCCCGGTTCCCCGCGCGGCGCTGCGCACAATCGGGCAAGATTACAATCGGCGCTTCCAGCCCTTTCGCCCCATGGATCGACATCACCCGGATCTGATTGCCCGCACTTCCGGGATCGCGCTTGATGGTGACGTCATCGGCCTGCAACCAGCCGACAAACCCGGTCAGGCTCGGCACTTCCATCCGTTCATAGGCCAGCGCCTGGCCCAACATCGCGTCGATGCCGTCTTCCGCCTCCTGCCCCAAGCGCGCCAAAAGCCTACGCCGGGCGTCATGGCGGATCAGAACCCGTTCCAACAGATCATACGGGCGCAGAAAATCCGTGTGATCGCGGAGATCTTCCAGTATAGCCACCGTTTCGGGAAACTCGGCCGCTCGGTTCTGCAAGGCCCGCCACAAAAACCCCTCTCGTCCATGGGCCAAGTCGAAAAGTTCCGCTTCCGACCAGCCCAAGATCGGCGATCGCAACACCGCCGCCAGCGACAGATCATCCTCCGGTGTCGCCAAAAATGCCATCAACGCCACGAGATCTTTGACGGCGAGCTCTGCCGCAACGCGCATCCGGTCCGCCCCCGCAATCGGCAGGCCAGCCCCTTTGATCGCAGCGATCATCTCGTGAAACAGGTCGGAGCGCCGCTGCACCAGGATCAGGATATCACCCGCGCGCACTGCCCGACGTGTAGGCCGCCCTGCCTCCTCGACCTCGATGATCACCTTGCCATCCAACATCTCCTTGATCGCGTCGGCAACACGTCGGGCAAGCCGCACATGGTGATGATCTTCTTCTAGTAGATCTACAGGATTCTCCCAGTTCGATGGCTCAAGTTTTTCTGATTTCGGGATGTGTGGCCAGACATCCACCCGCCCCGGCAAGGCCGATTTGAACGCTGTGTGGGTGACATCCGGCCCCACACCCGCTGCCCCCAACCCACCTGCCACATGATCGACCAGAGCCAGGATCGGTTCCGCCGACCGGAAAGAATAGATCAACTCCCGCGATTGAAACGGCGCCTCAATCTGCGCCAATCTCTCGGCAAAATGATCGCGCATCCGATCAAATCCAGACGGGTCCGCCCCTTGGAACGAATAGATCGACTGCTTCTTATCCCCAACGACAAAGATCGTTCGCGACGTTTCGGCCCGTGCACCCTCGCCACTCGCGAACTCTTCGGCAAGCTTCGCGATGATTTGCCATTGCGCCGGTGCCGTGTCTTGCGCCTCATCCACGAGGATATGGTCGATCCCACCGTCCAGGCGGAACAGAACCCATTGCGCCACACCCGGCGCCATCAAAAGCGATCGCGTATGACGGATCAGGTCATCGAAATCGAGCCAGCCGCGTGCCTGTTTCGCCGCGTCATAGGCGGGCAGAAACGCCGTCGCGAACCGGTGCAGGGCGTCGGTCTTGCGCGCCGTTTGCAACGCCCGACGTAACGGTCGCGCCGCCTCAAGCCGCAGCATGAACGCCTCCAGCGGTGCCAGATCCGCCCCCATCGCCGTGCGAATTGCAGCATTGCCAAATGTGCCGATCTTGGCCGCATCCGGTGTCTTCGTGGTCGGTCCGCTCAGGAAGACCTCTTCGATTTGCGCCAAATCCTCCAACCCAGGAGACGCCCAGTTGAACCCAGACAAGATGCGGTGGCTCTTGCCCAAATTACGGCTCTCAGGGTCTAGGAGCGGCACGAGGCGGTCGCACAGGACTTGCTCGCCGCCGAGAAAGGCTTGGCTCAAAATATCCGCGTCACTCAGATCAGGATTGATCCCAAACCAATCGAAAATCGCCTCCCGCTCACGTTGCGGTTCCACCTCATCGCGATGAGCCAGAAGCGCGCGGACAAGCCCGGCCATGTCATCGCCCGAGAGATACGCGGCGACTCCATCGATAGACGGAACGTCCTCCCCATCGGCCAACATATCAAGCACATCATTCGCCAAAAGAAGCTGCGCCCGCTCATCCATTTCCGTGAAGCCCGGCGAAACTCCTGCCTCCAACGGAAAGCGCCGCAGCACCCCGCCGCAGAACGAATGGATCGTCTGGATCTTCAGCCCGCCAGGCGTCTCAATGGCACGGGCAAAAAGCGTCCGCGCGCGGGATAGAAGCTCGGGCGTAATCCGCTCGGCCTCCAAACCCAAGGTCGCAAGGGCGGTCGCCAACGCACCATCCGGTTTCATGGCCCACTCGCCCAATCGGCGGAACAGCCGGTTCTGCATCTCCGACGCGGCGGCTTTGGTATAGGTCAGGCAGAGGATCCGTTCCGGCGACACTTCTTCTAAAAGAAGTCGCGCAACCCGGTCGGTTAGAACCCGGGTCTTGCCACTGCCCGCATTGGCCGAGAGCCAAGTCGATTGACCCGGGTCGGCAGCGATCACCTGCGCACGGGAGGCATCGTTGAGGGTCATGCCCCCACCTCCTCTGCTGTTGGCGCGGTTGTCTCATCCCACTCCCCGTATCGGGCCAGATGATCGTAGTCGCCTGCATAGCGCAGTTCGGCCATCGCGCGGCGCGATGTGTAGCCATTCGCCGCGTCTGCATAATGTGCCAGAAGCGTCTCGAACTCCGCAGCGATCTGATCGATCTCGTCTGGCGTCGCATCATGGCTCAACACGGTTCCGCCGCTGCCAAGCCCGATATAGGCGATCCGGGCCACCTCCGTGACCTCTCCGAAAGCGCCACCCCGCGCCATCATCGCCTCAAGCCAAAGCTGTTTGTTGAAGAACCGTTCCTGATCCGCAGACGGAACAGCCCCGGTCTTATAGTCATAAATTGCCAACGCGCCCTCGGGCGTCAGGTCAAGGCGGTCCGCTGTCCCGGTTAGCGTAAACGACTTATCTTTTATAAGAAGCTCCGCAGAGAACTCCAATCGATGCGGCACCGCAAACGCGCGCCGCGCCCGCTCAGTCGCGACGAACCACGGTGCAACCCGCGCCAGACGCGCTTGCCAAAGGCGTCGCGCCACGGGCCAAGGCACCTCTTGGCGAAGCGCCGCATCGGCAAGCCGAGTGAAAAGCGCCTCTGCATCCGCTGGCAACCCATCGCGTGTGATCTCCACGAAACTGCGCAGCATCGCGTGCAGCGCCGTGCCGCGCAGACGTGCATCGGGCGCTTGCCTCAGCGGGTCCAGTGGCCTCAACCGCAGAACTTTCTGCGCATAGATTGCATAAGGGTCGCGCACCAGTTTCTCGATCTGCGTCACCGAGAGGCGGTTTGGCCTGGCCGTTACTGGCGGCCTCGGCGCCGGGCGCGGCGCGGGGGGCACCGGCGCTTCGGGCGTGCCCAATGCCTCAGCCATGGCCAGCCATTCCTGGCCTCGGGCCCGCATCTCCGCCAGGGTCGCGCGCGCCTCGGGCCCGGTTCCCTCCATCAGGTTCACCAATCGGTTCACCCAACGCGATGGCACCGTTTCGGTTTCCGCATCTCGTTTCGCCCGACTGAGCCAAACCTCGCGGGCTGCCACCGCTTGCTGAAAATCATGGGCCGAGAGACCGATCTGCCGATCCGGCAGGCGCAGCCCGGCCTCGGCTCGCATCGCCCGGTTCAGCCATGGGTCGGCCCCTGGCGCGGCTGGCCAAACACCTTCGTTCAACCCCGCTAAAATCAACAGATCGGCGCCCTGAACCCGCGCCTCCAACGCCCCCCAAATCATGATCCGCACATGGGGGCGGACCGGGTTGCGCGCCTCTGCATCATCCAGAACCGCGCCTATCAGATCGCGATACTCGGACGGACTCAACATGCCCCCCGCATCCGCATCTGCCACCACAGCTTGCATCAGACGCTGAACCGCCTGCCCATCTTCCCGCGCCCAAAGGTCCCCCGCGCCATCCGCACCGGGCCCCGCCGCCAGGGCCTCAGCCAATGTCAGATGGCGCGCGACATGATCCGCGAGCGAAACCGCCTCCGTCCCATGCACCGACAGAAGAAGGTCGGAGACCCAACTGGCCCATGCGACCGCGCCGGAATCCGTTTCCCGTTTGGCCGCCCAATCCAGAAGATCGCCACGTTCCGGATAGGGGCCACCGCCTCTTAAGATTTGCAATTCCAAATCCCGCGCCCGCAGCAGATGCGCGCCGCGATCCTCGCGCGCCGAATGCGTCAGCGGATGTTTCAGCAGCACCAACAGCGCCTCTGCGGTTGGGCGCGCACTCAACAGCTCGGCAACATGGCGCAAGAGCCGCCCCGCCGCGGTCAAAGACAAAGGTTGCCCGGCACTGTCATCGGGTAGGATACCCCACCGATCCAGAGCCGCCGTCACCTGCCGGGTCAGCGTACGATCGGGGCTGATCAACGCCGCGCGCTGCCCTGTTTCCGCCGCCTTCCGCAACCGAAGCGCGATGGCGACGGCTTCGGCCTGCGGCGTCGGTGCCTCGATCAAACTCATATCGGCGACGGCGGGGGACAGATCCCCCAATTTCGGCCCCTCCTCACGCCATTGATCGGTGACAGGCGCTGGTCGCAACGCCAGAGAGATCAAGCGGTTCCGGCGCGGATGGGCGGGCGGCGTTCCACTCCATTCGGGGATCGCTTTGGGCGCCAATCCGAGGCTTTCGGCAAACTTCCCAAGCCGGAACTGCGGGTGATCCTCGCCCCCCAAGCCAACAGCACGACCATGCAGCAATCCGGCCCAAACCTCCTCCGGCATGTCACCGTCCAACCCTGGCAGCACCACTGCCCCTTGCGGAAGCGCGGCAACGGCCCGCATGAAGCGCGCAGTCGCCCCGCGTGACCCTGTAGACCCCGCAACGATGATCGGATGTGTCGGCGGTACGCTTTGCCACGCTTTTGCCAGTCGGTCGACCACGGCGGAATGGCGGGCTTCGACCGTCAGACTGTCTTCGCCCGCGAAAAACGGCGCCACAATTGACAAAAACGCCTGGCTGCGCTGCCAGTGTTGCGCGTGCTCGGCCACGTCCAGGCGTTGCACGGCCTCGGGTGTCACCCGTTCCTCCTGCATCTCCCCCATCAAATCAGCGAGGCTATCCGCCAGTGGATAAAGCGCGGCACGGGGGGCCAGATCAGGGCGCTGGTCCAGCAATTTGGCAATCAGCTGGCTCAATTGCAGCCTCAGGCGCAGGGGGGACATCGCGGGCGGCAAACCGGCCATGTCGGGACGCGCCGCGAGATCGGTCACTGGGCGAATGCGCGGCAAAAAACTCGCCTGACGCTCAGCAAATTGGGCGGTCAGGCGACGCTGCATCCGGGCCGTGTTGACATAGATCTCGACCCGGGCCAGCGCCTCTGGCGGCTGCCCATCGAGCCGAGCTTCCACCCCCTCGATCAAGGCAGACGTGAAATCGACTCCCAACGGCGTCGCAAAGACCCGTGGCGCGTCGCTCGGCTCAAACATCATCGGTTTGACCCAACATTTCTTCGGCCAGCGCGATTCCGATCGGATGCCCAACATCGGCCCAAAACCCTGGATAGACTAGGCCATAGAGCCGCCCTTCCGCCATCAGCTTGCGCCAAATCACCCACATCGAGAACGGACCTTCAGGCGTATCTTGAAACACTGCCGGGTCGAGGATCTGCGCACCGGTCCAGACCTGGCCCGTCTTATCCGGTGTCAACTGGCCACTCTCCAGCAGACGAAAATCACCCCCACCTTGACGACCAACCGCTCGCTCAGGGGGGACCAGCAACATCAAACCGCCCATCTTGCGCGGTGTCCAAGCCTCCGACAATAGGCCAAGTGGGTTGTCCCCCCGCCAAACCGCGTCGGAATTCAGTGTCCAAAACGGGTTTTCTCCCAAAACCGGCAACGCGTTTCGAACACCGCCGCCGGAATCCAGAATATCTGGAGTCTCGTGAAGAAACTGAACATCAGGCACACCGGCCAAATGCGCCGCGATCTGTTCGGCCCGGTAATGTCCATTCACCACGATCGGCCCTGCGCCAGCCGAGCGGGCGAGATCCAACGCATGGTCGATCAAGCGGCGCCCGGCGACTTCGATCAACGGCTTTGGCCGCTCCGCCGTCAGCGCACCCATCCGGGTGCCGAACCCGGCGGCCAGGATCATGCAAGCTTTCGGGGTCATGCAGGCGCCGCCCAATGGTCCAGAAGCTGAATAACCGGCGCGCGGAGATCCGCCAGCTCTGGATGATCGACGGCCCGCCGAATATGCCCTGCCACGCGCGGGATATGGCGCAGATACATGGTCTTCCCCTCGGTTCTGGCCAGCCTGGAAAAGACGCCCAATATCCGCAAGTTCCGCTGTACCGAGAGGATGGCGCAGGTGAGCATGAACCGGTCTGGCTCAAGCTCCAAATCTGTCGCCTGCCTCTGGATCAACCGCCGCTTCCAGCGCCTCTGGCACATCCCGGCGGGCATCATCCAAAAGCGAGATCAGATCATAGCCCACAGGGCCGAAAACCGCGTCTTGGAAATCCAACAGCCCGACACGAGCCAATCCGGCGCGATCGGGCAGCCATATCAGGTTCTCCGCGTGATAATCCCGCAAAATCAGTGTTTCGTGGCCGGTCAAATAGGCCCCGAAAGCAGACAAAAGTGCCGCCGCCAATCGGTCGCGCAAGGTTTCTGTATCATCACCGGGTTCCAGGCTCTCGAAGGTGATATCGATCATCTCCACCATGCGATGCGGCGTGAGCGTCACCAAAGCCGGGGGAGGTGTGAGCCCGGCCAAATGCGTCGTCAGATCACACGCCGCAGTATAAAGCGCGGTCGCTGTGCCCGGGTTTTCGGCCACTATTCGGGCCATGAGATCGTCGCCCAGATCCTCGATCAGCATCAGCCCGGACTCGGAATCTGCGGCCCAAATCTCTGGTGCGGAAAGGCCTTGATCGGTCAGATATCGCGCGATCGCCCCGAACGCCTCAAAGCTTGTTCGATCTTCTGGCGGAGCCAACATCACGACCGCGCGCCTGTCGCGCGCTCTATCGTGCAACCGCAGATATCGCCGGGCCGACGCATCACCTGCCAGAGGCGTCCGCGTCGCTTGGGCCCAACCCTCCCGTGCCAGAAACGCGTTCAGCGATGGAGTCATAGGGCCTCCAAATGGCACATCAGCCGCTCAGCCAACGGTGTCATTTCCGCTGCATGCAGGGTGATAAGCCGGGCTTCGGCGGCATCCGGGTCGGTCGAGAAGGTCAACCACACCGCGTCTCGAGGCCAGATGCCATTCAATCGCTCGGGCCATTCGATTAAGCACACCGCCTCGCTCAAAGCGTCGTCTAACCCCAACTCAAGCACGTCATCCGGTCCGCTGAGCCGATATAGATCGCAGTGCCAAATCTCTAGATCGCCCGCATGGTAGGTCTGAACCAGCGTGAAACTTGGGGATGGCACGTCCTCGACGGCGTCGAATGCCGCCAAACGTGCCTGAATAAGTGCGCGCGCAAAATGGGTCTTACCGCTGCCCAGGTCACCGCTCAGGAGGAGCGTGTCACCCGCCGCCAATTCCGGCGCCATACGCGCCGCAAGCTCAGCGGTTGCAGCGGGGCTGGAACTGACCCGCTGTAGCAGCGCAGGCGGATAATCCATCGAACGGAGGGGAAGCTCGGACATGACGACAGAGTTTAGCCATGGCCTCGCCGCCCGCAACACTTACCTCTGCCAAGAAAGCCTTTAGTCTAGTCGGCGACAGCCAGGGTCCGTTGTGCGACATCAACCAACTCCGTCGCCCTAGAGACCGGCTGAAAGGTCACAACCATCGAGCCACCCTTCAAGGGTGCAACGCGGCATTCGAGCATCCGCCCATCCGCCAATGTCACATCGTCAGACCAGGCGGCCCGTTCAGCCTCCTGTCCCGCGAAGGCACGTATGTCGCCCCAGACCGGCGAAGGGTTTGCCAGCCTCTGCCAAGTCCGGGTTGCCTCGACCAGGCTCATAGTGCTGAGCATCTCGCGCGGATCTACGCCCCAAAGCTCGGCATAAGCAGCATTGCTGAGGATCAATCGACCGTCCTTGGAGAACACCGCAAGCGCGCCATCACTTTCGTCCAAGACCGATTGGTAGAGCTCCAGATCGGACCGAAACTGCCGCGTCAGAGATACTTCAGAACTGATATCTTCGAACATGAACGCAACCGCACCATCGGGGTGCGGCTTGCCGATGACCCGATAGGTTTGCCCCGTCGGCAACGTCCATAACTCTTGATAGCTACCGTCCTGCGCCGCCTGCTCCAGTTCCGACAAACTTGCCCGCCACGCTTTGTAGTCCTTGGGCTCAGGCATGCGTTGCCGTTCACGCAGTTGATCAAGGAACGAAAACAGGCTTGGCCGCGATGACAGCCATTCTGGATCGAGGGTCGAAAGCGTCAAAAGCGCCGGGTTAAACAAGACCAACTCGCGCTTCTTATTGAATATCGCCAGACCAATCGGCAAATGAGCAAAGGTCTTTGAAAGTGTTTGAACGAAGTTCCGCAGATTCGTCTCAGCCGCGACCAGTTGGTCAATTGGCCGTGCGGCGAAGAGCTTGGACTCGCCCTGATCTGTCATCGAGACGTCAAACCAACTTGGCTCCTCCTGGTCATGCATCATCAACTGGCAGCGGCGAAACGCGCCAGGGTCTGGCAGCGGGTCCAACTGCTCAGCAAACAATCTGCGGATCGGCCACACCAGCGGGCCATCAATGTCATTGGCCCGCTCGAGCAGTCGATAATAGGCGCCATTGGCCCACGTAATCTGCCCATCGCTCCGTTCGCGCCACATCGGCACCGGTAAAAAATCCACCGCTGTGCGCAAGCCCTGCATTTCATCGTGGAACCCGTCTAGGCTATCCTTGTGTATCGCATGGCGAGCACGGCTTTCTTCAACGCTGGATACCGTAACGGTCACAACTTCGCCCTGGGCTCGCCCGGAAACGGAAAGCGCATCACTGCCGACTTGACCGATCAGCAGGAACCCCTCCCGACGGTCCGCCAGCGCCCGCATCGAGGTCGCAATATCCGGGTTAAGCGGCTTCAGGCCCTCGACCAGAGCCGCCCAGGCCCGCGCCCGGTCGGACGGATCGGCGATGAAGTATTCGTCCTCATCATGTTCTGACACCAGATAGCCATCGTGGAAAACGTAGCTTCGCGGCGTATCAAGTGCGCCCAAGACCATATGAGGGCTGCGCCGGGTGCGACCGCTAAACACCCACTGGTTGAGAATCAGCGCCAAAGACGCTGCCAAAATGCCAATACCGATCAGCATCACAACCATATAGGGTTCGAAAAAATACATCTTTAACCTTTTGCGGAGAGCCGTGCCACGGACCACCAAACGGCAGAAGCCTTAATGATCCGTTAAACAGAAATCGGCTGGTTCTCGCCAAGCGGTGCGCTGGCTTCGTCCGCCAGCAGACCAATCGCCTCATGTGGCCAGGTCACGCGAACTATGGCGCCGCGCTTCTCGCCTTTATCTTCAACCGACAAGAACGGATCGGAGGCATTTAGGAACTCGACAGTCGCGCCAGACCGCTCAAGCAGCGTCTTCGCGATAAACAAGCCAAGGCCCATACCTTCATATCCAGGCCGGGGGTCGATCGCTGGCCGCGACCGGCGGCGCAAAAACGGATCCCCCAAGCGCCCCAAGAGATCGGAGGGAAATCCATCGCCATCATCCGTCATCGTCAAACTGATGAGACCGTCACCCCACTGCCCTTCGATCCAAACCTGACCATCCGCAAAATCGACCGCGTTTTGCACCAGGTTGCGCAGGCCATGAATAATCTCGGGCTTGCGCCGGATGATCGGCTGCCCGCTTGGCGCATAGGCCTCAGCCTCGAAGTCGTAGTGGATCGCAATGCCGCGATCTTCATGGGGCTCTGCCGCTTCGCGGACCACCGCCCCGAGGGGCGCGCTGCGCATATGTAGATCGTCTTTCCCGACCTGGCCCATGGACCGCAGGATGTCGCGACACCGATCCGCCTGATCACGGATCAATATGGCATCCTCACGCAATTCCGGGCGATCCGACAGTTCTTCGGCCAATTCGGTCGAAACCAGTTTGATCGTCGCCAAAGGCGTGCCCAACTCATGAGCTGCCGCCGCAACCACACCGCCCAGATCGGTCAGTTTCTGCTCACGCGCCAACGCCATCTGTGTTGCCAACAAAGCCTGGCTCATCGAGTGGGTCTCGCGCGTCACCCGGCGGGCATAGGCCGACAAGAAGATGATCCCGATCACGATCGCCAACCAAAACCCGAGCACAAACAAGGCTGGTAGCTCTAATATGACCCCCTCAGCCGAGCGAAGCGGGATATAAAAATAGGCCAAAAGCGAAATCATCACGATTGCGACCCCACCCAGAAACAGGGTGGAGCGCAGGGTCAGCGCCGTGGCCGAGATGGTCACCGGTGCCAAGATCAGCAGCGCGAACGGGTTATGCAGCCCGCCCGTCAGGAACAGAAGAAACGACAACTGCGTCAGATCGAAGAGCAGCGTCAGCATCGCGTCTCGGTCGCTAAGCCGCTGATTCTCAGGGAAAATCGTCATCGCGATCAGGTTGGAGATCACGCTCGCCCCAATCGCCAGGAAACACAGCCCCAACTCGACCCTGAGCCCGAGATAGAGGCTGACAATCACGACCGTCACGGTCTGTCCGAGGATCGCCAACCAGCGCAGGACCAAGAGCGTTCTCAGCCGCACCCAATCGCTCCGCGCATCGCGGGTCAGAAGATTTATGGACGGATCGGGGAGCGAGGCCATCGGCGGGAGGGGCTTTCTGTCACAGGCACAGGGTCGTGAATTGATAGTCGGTCGGAACTAAGTGATCAACGGGACGCGATTAACTGGGAGGTTAGAATGACGCGAGTCTATGCGATAAGCGCCGTTGCGCTGATTGTTGCAATGCTGACCGCCATCGCGGTCACAATTTACATGGGTCAAGGGCGCCAAACCGCCGATGCCGACCCGTTTGGTCAATGCCGTACCACACAGATTGCGGGCGGTGCGGGCTCGATCGGCGGGCCGTTCGAACTAGTCAATGCCGCTGGTGAAACCGTGACGGACACGGACGTGATCACCGAACCGGCCTTGCTCTATTTTGGCTACACCTTTTGCCCCGATGTCTGCCCGCTCGACACCGTGCGCAATGCCGAGGCCGTGGATATCTTGGCCGAACGCGGCCAATCGGTGACGCCGGTCTTCATCTCCGTCGATCCGGGCCGAGACACGCCCGAAGTGGTCGAAGCCTTTGCCGCCAATATCCACCCCGACATGGTGGGTCTAACCGGCAGCCCGGAGCAAACCCATGCCGCCAGCCAAGCTTATCGGACCTACTACAGAATTCACGATACCGACGATGAATTCTACTTGGTCGACCACTCCACCTTCACCTATCTGGTGTTCCCAGAACATGGGTTTGTGGAGTTCTTCCGCAGGGAGCTGTCACCGGCGCAAATGGCGGATCAAGTTGCCTGTTTTGTCGAGGCGGCTTCATAGAGCTGCCTCGACGACCCATCATCAATGCCTGCCAGTGGTCTGACAGAGTCTACTCCTACTCTGTCAGCCTCCTGAAGTTCCGCCTACTTTGCGTTTCAACGTCAGACCGCTTGCCGCGTACCCTTCATTTCCTATGAGCTGTCCCTCAACCCGCTTGTCCACCGTGAACCCCTCGGATTCATAGAGTTTGAGGGCCGGGGCATTGCCCTCCAGAAGATCGATTTGCATCTCGCCCGCCGCATTGGCCGCAGCATGCTGAACCAAGGCCCGCCCAAGACCGCGCCGATAAAATGACGGCTCAACATACAGCCAAGTCAGCTCATCTTCGCCAAACGCAACAAACCCGCGAACGACCCCCTCCATCTCGGCGACGGACAGTTTGTCATCAAACAACCCTTCATTCTCATAGGTGTCTTCCAAACTTAGGAACGCATCCTCACCGACGCTAAGGCGCAATTCGTCAAGCCGGGCGGCATCATGGATCTCGCAGAGCCGTGGCCAGTCAGCCTTTTCATAGGGCCGTATTTTGATTTCGCGCGACACGTCACTCATCTTATCGGTCCCCTTTAATAGCCATATCGGCCGTCGTTTGACATGTCAGGATTGGGTCGGTTTGTCCCATGGGTTTGGCCGCCACAATAAGCGTTTCGAGATCGGATATGGGAGGGAAATCCAAGAATATGAACCTGCAAAACGATCGCCTCTTAGTGGCCGTGACACAACGACATCTGACACGCGTCCTTGACGAAAAAACCGGGGCCGAGACCCTGTTCAGCGCGATGCTTCAGATCGCATAGGTGCGAGTGCGAGCAAGCCATAAGTCGGTATCTCCTAGATTTTGTTGTTCCTGAACCATCACCTCACTTGGAACCGGGGAAACTCCTCGGCCATGTCGCAACGGTCAAAATTGACCTCTCCCCGTAACTAAGTCTAAGAAGGCTGAATTGTTGCAGAACCGGAGGATGGCGCATGTCCCAGGAACGGACGCTACGTGATATCGGGCCAGATAAATCCCTGCTTCTCGTGGATGACGACGAGCCGTTTCTGCGACGACTGCAGCGCGCCATGGAGAAACGTGGTTTCGAGGTGGAGGCCGCTGGCTCAGTTGCTGCAGGCACTGCAATTGCCACTGCCCGCCCGCCGGCCTACGCCGTGATCGATCTGCGCCTGGAAGATGGCAACGGCCTCGACGTGGTCGAGACCTTGCGCGAAAAACGCCCTGATAGCCGAATAGTCGTGCTGACAGGCTATGGCGCGATTGCGACCGCCGTTGCCGCGGTGAAGATCGGAGCGACGGACTATCTCTCAAAACCCGCAGACGCCAATGACATCACCGCCGCGCTTCTGGCCGCCGAGGAAGAAATGCCGCCGCCGCCGGAAAACCCAATGTCGGCTGATAGGGTCCGGTGGGAGCATATCCAGCGGGTCTATGAACTCTGTGACCGCAACGTTTCGGAGACGGCGCGGCGACTGAATATGCACCGGCGGACACTCCAACGTATCTTGGCGAAACGCTCCCCACGCTGATGCGTCGCGCGCTTGTGGTTGCACTCCTTCTGACGGGTTGCGTATCGGCCGAACCACCGGTTGAGCCGACCTCACTCGCACCTATCCCCTTTACCTTGGACGCAGACGGTATCCAGGCCGCGGGCACCGATCTGCGCATCGATTTTGGTCGGGCGCAGGCTGGCGTGATCGAGACCGTCGACCGGTTGCAGGGTGCCGCGTTGATTGAGGTCGTGGCCCAAGGGGACTGCGGCGCTGGCCCGGTGACCGCCGCACGGTGGGAGGATGGGTTGGTGCTCAACTTCCAAGACGGTGATTTCCGGGGATGGGTCGCCACCGACGCCGGCGGAGCCGCCGTTACAAACTCCGGTCTCGCTGTCGGCACGCGTCGGTCAGATATCACCGCCGCCGTCTTCACCGAAACATCGCTCGGTACCGAGTTTCAAACTGACGGGGTTTTTGGCTTGCTGGACGACAGCGGCGATCAAGTCGCTTTTCTCTGGTCGGGCCTGACCTGCTTCTTCCGCTAGCACTCCGCCGCGCAGGTGATCAGCCAATCGGTGAACACCTTCACCCGTGCCGGGACTGGACCAGGCGAGCGGATAAGATAATAGCCGAGCTCGGCATCGCATTGCTCCAAAAGCAGCACCAACCGCCCCTCTTCCACGTCCCGCTCAATCACCGCATGGGGTTGCATGCTGACCCCTGCGCCCGCGCGACAGGCCGCCAGCACCAAGGTATTGCCCGCCAGCCGCGTGCCCGTCAGATCGTCTTGGTTCAATCCCTGCGCGGACAACCATGACGAGAACTCTCCATACCCCTCGTCGATCACCCAGGGCAGCGTGGTCAACATCTGCGCCGCGCCTGGCGCCGTCGCGGCATAGTCTTCGGGCAATTGCGCGGCCAGGGCAGGATGCGCGACGACCGCCGTGTTCGCCGAGGTTAGAAATCGCGCCTCGACGCCCGGCCACACGCCACGCCCATAGCGGATGCCCAGATGATGCCCGGCCCGGCGCAGATCCTGCAGCCGGTCGTCAGGATGGATCGTCAGTGGAATATCCGGGCAGCCTGACCAAAACCCTGACAGACGTGGCATGAGCCAGTTCTCAGCAAATGTCTGCGTCGTGGTCAGCGAAATCGGCCCATCACCCCGTGCTTCCGTCAGGGTCCTGACCCCTGCTGCAATCTCGGCAAAGCCATTCGCCAAGTCATTGGCCAAACGGCGACCGGCATGCGTCGGCACCATCCGGCGGCCTTCCCGGTCCATGAGCGACTGGTCGAAATGGGTCTCAAGCGCACGCACATGCTGCGCGATCGCCGCATGGGTGACGTTCAGGCTCCGCGCCGCGGCTGAATAACTTTCCAACCGAGCTGCCGCCTCAAACGCGCGGAGCGCCGAGAGGGAAGGGATGTCGCGCCAATCCAAACTGTTACCTCAGCTTACATATTGTAGATATTGCTGACTCGCGTGCCGGGGTCAAGAGCGACTAGGTTGAGAGCAGATCACAGAACAGGAGATATCCAATGTTCCGCGCCCCCTCGAACCGCAGAAACGCCAATAAAATTTGGGATGCTCCAAGTTATTGGTCTCGTATGGAAACCACGCCCGCGCCGCGGTTTCCGGTGAAGGGTCACAACCGGCGTCTCCTCCGGCGGTGGCTGCGAGATACAGGTATCCTGTAATCTTGCTTACACTTGGCAGCGTTGGGGATCAGCGCAGATCATAGCGCTTAAGGCGCTTGTCCACCACGCTGCCATCTTTTAGGCGAATGCCAATGATCGTGTTGTAGTCTTCGAACCCTCGGCTTTGATAATAGGTCAGCCCACTCTCATTATCCGCCCGGATGTTGGCGTTGATCCAACCATATCCCAGATCGCGCGCGGCGATCTCGGTCGCCTGAAACAGCCGCGATCCGATACCCAATCCATGGCTTTTCGGCGTTACGAATGTCGCGATTTCGGCGGCGTCTTGCGGCAAGTAATCAGCTGGCTCAATCCATTGAAATCCCAAGATGCGCCCGGTCTCTCCTTCGGCCACGTGCCACGCACTTTGGCTGGCGTCTCGCGCCATCCATTCCGCGAGGTCTTGGCTCATCACCGGCTCGGTATGGGCAGTTGTGCCGCCAATTGCGATGATCTGATTGAGCAGGTCCGCCATGCCCCGCGCATCAAGTGGATGCGCGGCACGAATGTGAATCTCCTGGGTCATAGCCCGGCCAAAAGCGCCGCATGGCGGCTGGTAAACTCAGCTCGTGCTTCGGCAGGCGGGCGCAGGCGTAGTGTGAGCCCGTCGATCACATCTTGCTTCGGTCGACCAAAGAACTTGTCGGCCTCCGCCTCCGCAAAGCCAGCCAGTTGGGTCGCCTCCAGCCAAGCCGAGATTCTGTCCGCCCGCTTGATTTTCGCCTTCACGGTTTTCGGAATTGCCGCCGGGAGGCCAAACCGCAAATGGATCGCCGCACTCAGACGTTCATCCAGCGCGCCATAGCCAGGCCCGACCGCCGCTTTCACGGGCGAGATCATGTCACCGATCACATATTCCGGGGCATCATGGAGCAGAGCCGCCAGACACCATTTCACCGGCGCATCAGATGCAATGCGACGAAAGATTTCTTCGACAAGAAGGGAGTGCTCTGCAACCGAATACGGATAGTCCCCTGCCGTTTGCCCGTTCCAGCGCGCGACAAACGCAAGGCCATGGGCGATGTCTTCGATCTCGATATCGACAGGTGTTGGGTCCAGCAGGTCTAACCTGCGACCCGACAACATGCGCTGCCAGGCACGGGGAGGCTGTTTCGGCATTTTTTGGTCCGGCGGTTGCTGTTCCCGATAGGGATAGGCGGCAGAAGCGCAAAGAACAACGGGCGACTGAACGGAAGAATTTTCTAGGCATGTAACGGGTTTTGCGCTTACGCTTTTCCTTCAACGTGCAATTTTAGGGAGAATTTCAATGTCCAAAGACGGCGGAAAAGACGGCAAAGGCCCCGGCACCACCCCGGGTGGTGGCAAAGGGGACGAAAAGGGCGGCAAAGGTAAGTAAGCCGATTTGTTAGGTTCTTATGTTCAGAAAGGGCCGCGTTCCGTGACGCGGCCCTTTGCATTTAGGTACTCGGACGATCAGTCAGCCGAGGCGCTCAGGGCATTGCCTAGGGCAAAGACCGACGCCGCTAGCAATACAACATCTTTGAGCAGGAACTGCCCCGGCACGACCGAGATCGCCAAGCGGCCATGCTCTGGCAGAAATACGCCAGGCGTCGAGACGAAGAAGCTGAGCGTCAGCACGAATGTGGCGATCGCCCCGAGTGCCCCGATCACGGCCAGTTTCGGCGCGAAGAACCGTGCGGCAAGCAACCCGGCGATGATCAGTTCCACTGTGCCGATCAGACCTGAGACTGCGGTTTCTGACCAGGCGGCATAGGTCCAGCCCAGAAACGGCGAGTTTTCGGCAAGTCCGCGGATGGCGGCGGCCTCATAGGCGGTGAATTTCATACCCCCGAACCAGAGAAAGACGAGGATCAGCCCCGCAAAAATCGCTTTGCCGGCGAGGTCGGTGATCTGTGCGCCCAAATCGGCCCGGGTGCCTGTTGCGGTGAGTATGGTCATGGTGTGGTTCCTTTTTGGTATATTTCGTTGGTGTTCTGGGTGGCTGCCTCGGTGGAGTTGCCAACCGCTGCGGCCTGGGATAGAAGTTACGGACCGTTCGGTCAACAATAATTACGGACCAATCGGTAACATACCTGTGACCTTGAGGAGACCGCAATGGCCCGCCCCCGCGCCTTTGACCCAAAAGAAGCCCTGGATCAGATACTGTCGCAGTTCTGGGCGGGCGGATATCACGCCACCTCGCTCCAGGATCTGGAGCGGGTGACCGGATTGAAGAAACAATCGCTTTATCGAGAATTCGGCAACAAGGACGCGATGTTCGCAGCAGCGCTCGGCCTCTACGGAGATCGGGAAATGGCGGTGATTTCAGAAATACTGCGGTCGCAGGACACCCCGCAGGCCCGGATCAGAGCCCTGTTCGACGCCATCCTCGCCCCAGTTCACGATGGCGACAGGCGCGGGTGTTTCTTGTGCAACACGGCGATTGAGCACGCCCCGGATGATCCGGAGGTGCAGGCATATACGGCGGCGGGAATCGCAGCGACCAAAGAGTTGTTTGCCCAAGCGCTGAGCCTGACGCCGAATGCGGAGGCAGACGCACGTCGCCTCACTTCAGGGTATTTCGGGCTTCGCGTCATGGTGCGCGGCGGCGTGCCTCTGCCAGAGCTTCAGGCCGCGGCAGAGGCATTGGTCGCCGGGATCAAATCTTGAGTACGATCCGCCCGTCGATCTGACCCGCGCGCATCCGGTCAAAGATCGCGTTGATATTCTCCAACTTGTCCCAGGCGAAATGCGACGCGACTTTTCCTTCGGCGGCAAACTCCAGCGACTCGCGCAGATCGTTCCGCGTGCCGACGATTGAGCCGCGCACAGTGATCCGCTTCAGGACGATCTCAAAGATTGGCAGCGGGAAATCGCCTGGCGGGAGACCAACCAGAGACATGAACCCACCCCGACGCAGCATGCCAACAGCCTGGCTGAAAGCGCTGTTTGAGACAGCGGTGACCAAGACGCCGCGCACGCCTCCCATCTGGCTTTGCAACTCACCCACGGGGTCATCATCCACCGCATTGAAAGTCAGATCAGCCCCCAAATCGCGCGCCAGTTTCAGCTTATCCTCGGCAATATCGACAGCCACCACATGCAGCCCCATCGCCTTGGCATATTGCACCGCCATATGACCAAGCCCGCCAATACCTGAGATCGCCACCCAATCGCCGGGCTTCGCCTCCAACTCCTTTAAGCCCTTGTAAACCGTGACCCCCGCGCAGAGCACCGGGGCTGCCGGACCGAACTCCAGCCCAGACGGGATGAGACCGACATAATTCGCATCCGCCCGCACGAACTCGGCATACCCGCCATCGACAGAATAGCCTGTCATCTGCTGGCTCTCGCACAGCGTTTCCCAACCGCCCACGCAGTGTTCACAGCGCCCGCAAGCGGTATGCAGCCATGGCGCCCCGATTCGATCGCCTTCTTTCAGATGGGTAACGCCTGCCCCAACGGCGGCCACCTCGCCCACCCCTTCATGCCCCGGCACAAAGGGCGCGGTCGGCTTCACCGGCCAATCCCCCTCGGCTGCATGCAAATCGGTATGGCAAACGCCGGAGGCATGTACCCGCATCAACACTTGGCCAGGTCCGACCTCTGGCACCGGCAGTTCGCGGATTTCCAACGGCTGACCAAGGGCCGGGACGACAGCGGCTTTCATTGTTTTGGGCAGGGACACAGGCGTTCTCCTATAAGTTGCGCTTAGACGCAGATTACAGGTTCTAGTTGTCAGCTGTTTGACACGGATCAAAGCGGAGGGTTTTCCATCCCAGTGTCGGCATTGCCGCGCCCGGGACCGCCTGCTATGTGCGCGGCAAAGCTGATATGCCCGAAGGAGGCGAGGACGTGACCGACTATATCGTCAAAGATATTGCCCTGGCCGAGTATGGCCGCAAAGAGCTGGATATTGCAGAAACCGAAATGCCGGGCCTGATGGCGCTCCGCGAGGAATATGGCGACAGCAAACCGCTCAAAGGCGCGCGGATCGCAGGCTCGCTGCATATGACGATTCAGACCGCGGTTCTGATCGAAACGCTGGTGGCCCTTGGTGCCGATGTCCGGTGGGCATCCTGCAACATCTTCTCCACGCAAGACCATGCCGCCGCCGCAATTGCCGCCGCTGGCGTCCCGGTCTTCGCGATCAAAGGCGAGACGCTGGAAGAATACTGGGATTACGCCGACAAAATCTTCCATTTCGAAGAGGGCGGCTGCAACATGATCCTCGACGATGGCGGCGACGCGACGCTGTACATCTTGATGGGTGCCCGCGTTGAAGAAGGTGAAGAGGACCTCATCGCCGTCCCCACCAGCGACGAAGAGGTCGCCCTGTTCGACCAAATCCGCAAGCGGATCAAGGAAAGCCCCGGCTGGTTCGTGAAGCAGCGTCACATGATCCAAGGCGTGACCGAAGAGACCACGACCGGTGTGCATCGCCTCTATCAGATGATGGAGAAAGGCCACCTGCCCTTCCCGGCGATCAACGTCAATGACAGCGTCACCAAATCGAAATTCGACAACAAATACGGCTGCAAGGAATCGCTCGTCGACGGCATCCGCCGCGCCACCGATACGATGATGGCCGGCAAGGTTGCGGTCGTGTGCGGCTATGGCGATGTGGGCAAAGGCTCCGCAGCGTCGCTGCGCGGCGCGGGCGCTCGGGTGAAGGTGACAGAGGTCGACCCAATCTGCGCGCTGCAAGCCGCGATGGACGGGTTCGAAGTCGTCGTTCTGGAAGATGAACTGCCAAATGCGGATATCTTCATCACCACCACCGGCAACAAAGACGTCATCCGCATCGAGCATATGCGCGAGATGAAGGACATGGCGATCGTCGGCAATATTGGCCATTTCGACAACGAAATTCAGGTCGCGGCGCTGAAGAACCACAAATGGACCAACATCAAAGAGCAAGTGGATATGATCGAGATGCCCTCGGGCAACCGTCTGATCCTGCTCTCTGAGGGCCGTCTGCTGAACCTCGGCAATGCGACCGGTCATCCGTCCTTCGTGATGTCGGCGAGCTTCACCAACCAAGTTCTGGCGCAGATCGAGCTCTTCACCAAGGGCGAAGAGTATCAAAACGAGGTCTATGTTCTGCCGAAGGTGCTCGACGAGAAAGTCGCGCGGCTGCACCTGAAAAAGATCGGTGTGAAACTGACCGAGCTGGCGAAAGAGCAGGCCGACTATATCGGTGTCGCTCAGGAGGGGCCGTTTAAGCCCGAGCATTACCGCTACTGATTGCCCACAGAGAACAAAGCAGGCCGGCCCTTGAGCCGGCCTTATCTGGACGTGGCTGCATCGAGCCCACCCAATCACTCGGGCGTCATCGGCAGACATCGCATCGATACTCGCGTGTGGTACCGTTTTCCGACGTCAGATGAGCAACGAAACGCGTGCCGCCCGGACCATGGTATGGTTGGTGTCTAGCTGCTGATACGGAGTTTAGCACCGCTCTCGGCTTGTTCGGAGCGGTTTTCAGGCGGATGTGAAGCCACGATCCGGTTTGCAGCAAAGCCTTTCTCGAAGCCGCGTGATATACCGCGCATCGTAATGCCCAGTTTTGGCGAAACTCCAGATAGACTCTCAGAGAAAGGAACCAATGCGGCGGATCGGACGGGTCTTGGTGTCTTTGCTCTGGCTGAACTTGCTTGGCGCGGGCGGTCTGTGGTTGATGACCGATCCGCGCAGCCCTCTGCCGGATGGCTGGAATCCGATTACGCCTTTGGATGTCTCAGCGCCGCCATCATGGCTCACGCCGGTGAAACTCCGCGCGGCGCTGGCAACCTCTGAGACATGTATCGCGGCGCTCGAAGGACATGCTGAGTTTCAGCATCTCGACCCGCTCCACGACAGTGACCAGTGTTATATCGACCCTCGGCTGCGTGTGTCATCCGTTGGATCGGTGGCGCTTGAGCCGCTGGAGACCACCTGCGCCGTCGCGCTCCGACTGGCGATGTGGGAGCGGCACACACTCCGCGCGACAGAAGGAACGCTTGGGCAAGAAGTCACTGCGCTGCGCCATCAGTCGAGCTATAATTGCCGCCGTATTCGAACCCCATCGGGCGATGGTCGGCGGATGAGCAGCCATGCTACCGCCGAGGCGATCGACATTCGTGGGGTGGTTTTGGCGAATGGGCAGCGGCTCGATCTGCTCGAAAATTGGCAAGGAGAGAGCACAGAGGCGCAGTTTTTCCGCACCTTGCGGGATGGGGCCTGCCGCTGGTTCGTGACCGTGCTCGGGCCGGAGTTCAATCGTCTTCACGCCGACCATTTCCATTTTCAATCAACGGGCTGGGGCGCCTGTCGCTAAGCGGTCAGAGCCGAAACATACCCCTCGCGGATCACATCCGGATCATAGGCTTTCCGCGCAAAGACCTCACGCACCAACGGCTCGAAATGCGCAAGTGGCATCGGCTCATAACCCGGATCGAAACTCGACTGATCCCAACGCTCGCAGAACGTCGCGCAGCTCTCGAAACAGGGATGGTCTTTGAACCGCTCCCGGGCATTCCGATCCCAGCCATAATGATGCGCGTAATAGAGCATCTGGAAAATCCCGTGATGCTCGACGACCCAGGCCACATCCCACCGAACGAAAGGCCGAATGACTTCCGCCGAAAACCGGTCGTGGTTCTGGGGTGCCAGCCCATCGCCAATGTCATGCAGAAGCGCGCCGACGATCCAGTCGAGATCGGCCCCGTCGCGTTCGGCTCGGGTCGCGGCTTGCAGCCCGTGATCCAACCGGGTGATCTTGTAGCCTTCGAGCGACACCTCCCCCTGACGGCGAAGCTCATCCAGAACACGATCAGCCGTTAGCGCCAGGTAGGGCTTCTCCAACTCTTCCAGCAGCGCGTAATCCTCAGCCGTGCCATCTTTCATCTGGGTGAAACTGACTGTTTTGCTCATTGACTGCCTCCGACGGCATAAAACCCGATATCTTGCGCGGCGCCTGCGGACAAAGTCGCCGCTTGGGCCGCCAGCACCTCATCATACAGACCCAACGAGATAGGGTCTAACAATGTCGATGGGGCAGCAGATTGATCCAACTTTTCTCTGCATCCTGCCACCATGCCAACATCGCATAATCCCGCGCCATATTAGCTTGGCGCAGCTCAGATGTGACAACGCCAATGCGTCGTCTTCTCCCCATGCCACGCGCAATAGGGCGCATTCCGCGCCATATCCGAAGGCGGATTCGCGCAGGACTGATGCGTGTATGCGCCATTTCCCCTTTCTTTTTTTAGCACTTCGCGCCACTCTCCGCCCGCCAAAAGGGGGAACCCCCAACCACAACAACAGGGAGTATGTGATGGGCAAGAGAGACGATTTGATCGCCGTCTATGCGGACGATCTGCGCAACAAATGCGGCATGACGCCGGATATGGATCTTCTGACGAAAGTGACGATCGGCTGCGGTCCGGCGATTTATGACGCTGATGCATCGACCGTCGCTGGCACGCAAGCAAGCGAGCTGGAGACCGTAAAGAACAATTTTCTGATCAAGAAACTCGGCCTCGCCGATAGCCCCGCTTTGATGGAGGCGATCAACAGCGTGATCGAAACCTATGGCAAGTCCGAGCGCAACAAATACCGCGCGGTGGTCTATTACATGCTGACCAAACATTTCGGCAAAGAGAGCGTTTACGCTTAAGCCTGACAAATCGGCAGAAATGCCAGAAGGCCCGCCCGTGCCGCGGGCCTTTTGCATATCTTGGTTCGCAGATCATTTAGCTCAAATTCTCAAGGCAATTCCTTTGGGCCTGACATTGGAATCCGCTATCTATGCCTTGACGCCCAGCCAGTATGGCGGGCCCTCAAATTGAACACGTGCGGAGCGAGGTAAGCGCGTGGGTGTTGGAGGGTCCCGGGGGTCGGGGCCCTCCATTCTTTTGCGGTTGTCTTAGCGCCTCTATTCTCCGACATTGACCAGACTTCAGATGAACGGCCCAGATGTGGGAACGGTCAGATGAACCCGCCCGACATCCGAGACCTGCCAAATCTGATCGCGACCTCTTTCATGCGAACCCGCCCTCTGGCCGACCATCTGATCCTAATCCTAGGCTGCGCCTTCATGATGGGGCCGGTGGTGCTTTTGGTGCTGGCGTCCTTGGATATGAGCGCGATCCTTGGGACCGGCATGCTGGAGCGCGGCTCCTGGGCCGCCTTGTTCGGACCGCATAACCAAGTGCTCTTTACCGAAGACCTGTTTGGGAATGGCGTCGACGGGACTGGCATGTTGATCAATTCGGTCATCGTCGCGGGTGGCATCGCGATCTTGAAAACCGGGCTTTCGCTACTGGCCGCCTTCGCGCTTGTCTGCTTCCGACTGCGCGGGGCCACGTTTCTCTTTGGGCTGATCCTTCTGCCGATGTTCTTCCCGATTGAAACCCGCATCCTGCCGACATTCCTGGTGACGGATGATCTGGGCCTTTTGAACTCCTACTGTGGGATGATCCTCCCAATTGTGGCGACGGGGCTTGGTACCCTCGTGTTCCGCCAGTTTTTGCGACAGATTCCCGGCGAACTTTTTGAGGCCGCGCAGCTGGACGGTGCGGGCCCGATCCGATTCCTGGTTGATATCTTGATTCCGCTTGCCCTGCCGATGATCGCCGCGCTTTTTGCGATGCTCTTCGTGCTCGGCTGGAACCAGTACCTTTGGCCGCTGATGATCAACACGACCGCCGAAGAGTATTATACAATTGTGCGCGGCATTCAGCGCGCGGGAACAGGCTCAAGCACCGGCATGGCCCTCGGTGTTTTGGCAATGCTGCCGCCGGTTGTGGTGATGCTGATCGCGCAGAGATGGATCTTGCGCGGTCTGGCTCAAGCGCTGCAATAAGCACGGCTCAGATCAGGACGGAACGCCCCCCATCTCGCAGATCGTGGCCCATTCATCCGCGCTGACCGGTTGCACCGACAGCCGCGAGTTTTTCACCAGAACCATATCGGCAAGGCGCGGATCGGCTTTGATCTGCTCTAATGTCACCGGGTTCGGCACAGCGGTCACCGCCTTGATGTCCACGCATTCCCAACGTTCGTCATCTGTCGTGCTGTCGGGATGCGCCTCAGCGATCACCTCAACCACGCCGACAATCTCTTTGTCCTTCTGCGAGTGATAGAAAAAGCCGCGATCACCCATCTTCATCTCCCGCATGAAATTGCGCGCTTGGTAGTTGCGGACCCCGTCCCATTCTTCTCCCACATCGCCCTTCGCCACTTGTTGATCCCAGGACCAGGTGGAGGTTTCGGATTTGAACAGCCAATAGCGCATCGGGATTACTCCGGTTTCAAAGGGCGGGTCAGCAACGTCTCGATGACAGCTTCCAGCGTTGCGGCGCCGCTGGCAAGGGCTGCAACCGCTTCGGCAATCGGTGTGTCGAGATCGGGCCGTGCGGCCAGTTCCTGCGCCGTCGCCAGACCTTCGACGGTGATGTTTGCGTCAAACCTCTCGCCCCGCGCCAGGGCCATGCCAAAGCGCATGTTGCGGGATTTCTCCGACGTGCAAGTCAAAACCAGATCGCCAAGGCCGGAAAGCCCAGACAGCGTTGCATCCTCCGCGCCCGCCGCACTGGCCACCCGGCGCATCTCGGCAAAGCCCCGCGCCATCAACGCCGCGCGCGCGCTTTCGCCCAAACCCGCGCCAATCACCGCACCAGCCGCAATCGCGATGACGTTTTTCAGCGCTCCGCCAAGCTCGGCCCCGATCACATCGGTGCTGCGATAAAGACGGAGCGCCGGGGTGCAGCGCCGCTTGCAGCGCAGCGCCGGTGGCCTCGTCGGCACAAGCCAAGGTCAGCGCGGTCGGGAGCCCGCTGGCCAAATCTTGAGCGAAGCTTGGGCCAGTCAGCTGCGCAACCTGCGCCTCGGGCCGCGCCTGTGCGATCAATGCTGTCGGGCCAAGCCCCGTCGCGCGATGAATGCCTTTGGCGCAGGAGACGAGAGTTCCGGCTCTCGCGGTGTCGCCTGCAAGAAAGTCATCAAGCTTCTGCGTTGGGATCGCGATAATCAGGATCTCGGCGGTCAGGTCTTCCGGAGCCCCGGTCACACGAACCGTCTCTGGCAAGCTGTGCCCCGGCAAGCGCGCCGCGTTTTCGCGCCCCGTTTCTATCGCGGCCGCCCCTTGCCGGGCCCAAAGTGTCACCGGATGCCCCGCTCGGCCCAACGTGATCGCAAGGGCCGTGCCAAAGGCCCCTGCGCCCGCGATATCAACCGGTACAGTCATGCTTTTGCGCCTTTTTTACCTGAGCCGAGAAGTGCCGGGCGGCTTGTGTCGAGCGGCCAGCGCGGGCGCGCGGCAAGGTCCATGCCGTCGCGGCGGCCTGCGCGATAGGCCTCCAACCCCGCATAGGCGATCATCGCTGCATTGTCGGTACAAAGCGCCAGCGGCGGCGCAATGAAAGGCAGATCAGCCTCAGCGGCAACCGCCTCAAGCGCGGCGCGCAAGGTCTGGTTTGCGGCAACGCCTCCGGCCACGGCAAAGCCGGTGAGACCGGTTTGCCCCGCCAAAGCGCGACGCGACTTCTCGGCCAAGACATCGCGCACGGCAGCCTGAAACCCGGCACAGATATCCGCCCGGTCTTGCACCGTCAGGCCCCCTGCCTCCGCCACAAGAGCATCGCGGGTGCGCAACACCGCAGTCTTCAGGCCGGAAAACGAAAGGTCGCACCCGGGACGGTCCAACAGCGGGCGCGGCAGCGCGAACCGCTTTGCATCGCCCGCCTTCGCCTCGGCCTCCACCGCCGGGCCGCCAGGTTGCGATAGGCCAAGAATGCGAGCGATCTTGTCAAATGCCTCGCCCGGCGCGTCGTCAATCGTCCCGCCAAGCCTTGAGAAATCCTCCGGCCCGTCGACGCGCAAAAACTGGCAATGTCCACCCGAGACCAGCAGCATCAGATACGGATAAGCCAATCCATCTGTCAGCCGTGGGGTCAGCGCATGACCCGCCAAGTGATTGACCCCGATCAACGGCTTCCCAAGACCAAAGGCCAACCCCTTGGCCGCCATCACCCCCGACAGCACCCCGCCGATCAGCCCTGGCCCTGCGGTGACAGCGATGGCGTCAATCTCGCTCAAAGTAACGCCCGCCTCCGCCAGAGCTTGCTCCACCAGATGATCGAGCCGCTCCGCATGGGCGCGCGCCGCGATCTCGGGCACCACACCGCCAAAATCCGCATGCAGATCGGCCTGCCCCCAAACAACCGAGGCCATCACGCGCGGCGTACCGTCATCGCGCAGCACGGCTGCGGCCGTATCGTCGCAGCTGCTTTCCAGGCCAAGAAGGGTGAGAGGCGTCGTCATGATCGGCTTCGTTGCTAGGGCGTGAGATCGCAGGTAACACTCGGGTCCATGCCTGACAATGCCGCCCCCTTGTTGCTTCTGACGCGCCCGACCCGGGTCGCCGAACGGTTTGCCGCGAGGTTTGACGGCCAGATCGAGGTGGTGATCGCCCCCTTGCAAGAGATCGTACCGCTTGAGGTGACGCTGAACTTGGCAAGTGTCGGTGCCTTGGCATTCACCTCGGGCCACGCTGTGGAGCGCTTTGCGACCCTGTCCGCCCGGCGCGACATACCGGCGTTCTGCGTTGGGGATCGGACGGCCGAGGTCGCCCAAGAGATCGGGCTCGCGGCGACATCGGCCGCAGGCACTGTGGATGATTTGGCGGCACTAATCTTGGCGGCTGCTCCAAGGGGCGAAATCTTGCATCTGCATGGGCAGCATCTGCGCGGCGATCTGACAAGCGCCTGCGACAGGGCGGCCTCGATGCAAGAGGGCTGGCGGTCTATGCGCAGACGCCCTGCCCGCCACCCCCGACATTCCGCGCGGCGATCACAAGCCGGCGCCCCGTCATCGCGCCACTTTTCTCGGCCCGCAGCGCCGAACTCTTTGCCCAAGCACTTGGTGAGACGCCGGTCGAAGGTCTTGTCTTGCCCTGTCTCAGCCCGGCCATCCACGCGGCCTTGCCAAGCCATTTGCGAGCCTTTGCCGACCCTGCCGCAACGCCCGATGCCGAGGCATTGGCTGCGGCAATATCGAGACATATTTCCCCCTAGCGGCGCCTTGAGGGGCATGCGACCCTTGGCTAAGCTGACTCGGGTGCTCTGTCGGGCTCGACAACTAGACGCGTGCTTTGCAATTGAAGGAATGGCTTGGTGGCAAGGAAGACCTCAAACCGCTCGGGCGGTGGCGATCAGACGGATGAGGATCAAAGAGACGCCGGTGCCGCCGACGATGTGACCAGCGAGACGGAGCAGGCGGCCGCCGAAGACAGCGCCACCGCAGACGAACCGCGCCAAGCCGAAGCTGCGCCGACCGAAGAGCCCCCGAGGCCACGGAGCCATCCACTGACGATAGCGCCGAGCCGGGGCCGACACCTGAACCGGTGGCGGACCCTGCGACGGCACCCCAGAGGGTGATCGAACGGCGCGGGCCGGGATTCCTCCCGCTGGTTCTTGGCGGCGTGGTCGCGGCGGGAATCGGCTATGGCACCGCCTATCTTGGCTACCTGCCCGTTCCGAGCGATGACACCGCGCTGGTGGCGCTGAGCGATGCGGTTGACGGGCAAGGCACTCAACTCGCCGCGCTCGACACCCGGGCCAGCGGGATCGAAGCCCAGATCGCGGGTTTGCCAGAGATCCCCGAGGTCGATTTCTCGCCGTTAGAAACGCAAATCGCTGATCTGAACGCAACAATGCAAGAAATGGCGACCCAGATCTCCGCATTGGAAGCACGCCCGATCTTGTCTGGCGAGGGTACGGCTGATGAGGCCGCTATGGCCGCGGCAATGGCCGAGTTGCAGGCCAACCTCCAGGAACAGCAGACCGCCAATGCCGCGCTGGCCGAGCAAATCGCCGCTGCCGCTGCGGATGCCGAAGCCCGGATCGCTGCCGCCGAAGAACGCGCGCAATCGCGCGTCGGCACTGCGACCGCTCAAGCGGCCCTAAGCCAGCTCAGAATCTCCGTCGCGGCAGGGAACCCCTTTGCCGACGCGTTGAACGATGTGGCCGCAAATGCCGGGGTCGACGTACCAGATGGCCTCGCCGCCGCGGCGGAAACCGGCGTTCCGACCTTGGAAGAGCTGCAAGCAGGCTTTCCCGCCGTGGCCCGGGCGGCCCTTCCCGTCGCCCTTAGAGAGACCGCAGGGGACGACACAATGGGCCGCCTCGGCGCCTTTGTCCGCGGTCAAGTGGGCGGACGTTCCTTGGAACCGAGGGAGGGCCATGACCCCGATGCGATCCTCTCGCGCGCCGAGGCCGCCGTTGCAGCGGGCGACCTGACAAGCGCCCTCAGCGAGTTGGAGGCGCTGCCCGAACCCGCGCGCGATCAGATGGCCATCTGGATCACCGAGGCCCAGACCCGTCTTGCCGCGACCGAGGCGCTTGATGCGTTCTCTGCCGCGCTTGACGGCGCGAACTAAGGAGCTGCGGCGATGTTATGGTCCCTGCTCAAAATCATCGTGTTCGTGGTCATCGTGGCCAGCCTGACGCTTGGCGCGGGATATCTGCTGGAACTGGGCGATCTGGTCCTGATCACAGTTGCGGGCCGGGAATATGCGCTGACCCCGCTGACGGCTGTTTTCGCGGCGCTGATCTTGCTGCTCGCCGTGTGGCTTGTTCTGCGCATCGCTGGATTTCTGGTCGCGACGTTGCGGTTCGTCAACGGCGACGAAACCGCGATTTCGCGCTATTTCAACCGTCGTGGAGAGCAAAAAGGCTACCAGGCGCTGGCCGATGGCATGCTTGCGTTGGCAGCCGGTGAAGGCCGTTTGGCAATCCGCAAGGCGCAGCGGGCTGAGGGATATCTCCATCGGCCCGAGATCACCAATCTGATCGTCGCCCAAGGTGCCGAGATGGTGGGCGACAGGGCCCTGGCCACGGAGACCTTGAAAGAGCTTGTGCAAGATGATCGCACCCGGTTCGTCGGCGTACGCGGCTTGATGAAGCAGAAGCTCGACGCTGGCGATACCGATACGGCCTTGAAACTGGCTGAGAAGGCGCTGGCGCTGCGGCCTCAGCATGAGGAAGTGCAAGACACGCTGTTGCAATTGCAAGCGCAGGCCGAAGATTGGCGCGGGGCGCGCGCAACCCTGACCGCCAAGCTGCGCGCCGGCAATCTGCCACGTGACGTGCACAAACGCCGCGATGCCGTTCTGGCCCTGGCCCATGCCCGTGAGGCGCTGGCCGATGGCAAGATCGAGGAGGCCCGACGCGACGCCTCCGATGCCAACGGCAAATCTCCCGATCTGGTGCCCGCCGCAGTCATGGCAGCCCGGATGGCGATTGACGAAGGCAAACCCGCTTCGCGACCCGGATCATCCGCAAAGCCTGGGACGCCGCGCCACATCCCGACCTCGCAGCGGCCTTTGCGGCAATTGAGCCTGAGGAAACCCCGTCGGAGCGGTTGAAGCGATTCCGGGTCTTGCTGGCGCGTCATCCGGGCCACGCAGAAACGCGCCTTTTGGAGGCCGAATTACAAATCGCGGCAGAGGACTTCCCGAAAGCCCGCGCCGCCTTGGGCGATCTGGCCGAAAGCCAGCCCAGCGCCCGCTCGCTGACCATTATGGCCGCGATTGAGCGCGGCGAAGGCGGCGAGGATCAACTGGTCCGCGCTTGGCTGGCCAAAGCCGTCACCGCCTCGCGCGGGCCTCAATGGACCTGCTCCGCTTGCGGCCATGTGCATGGCGACTGGCAGCCCATTTGCGGCCATTGTGATCGGTTCGATACGTTGAGTTGGGAAGAAGCACCGCAAAGCGAGGCGGCCCTCTCGGGTCCAACACAGATGCTCCCCCTGATCGTTGGCGCGTTGGAAAACCAAAGCAGCGACACCGAGGTGACAAGCGAAGATATCAGCCAAGATGGCCCAACTGACCAGGACGCGCCAGACGCTGACATCGTCGATATCGAGCCAACCAACGGGACCGAGACCGCGGATGTATCAGCCCGAAATTAGGGCTACCCATTGCCGAACAAGCTTGCTAACAGAGCGCCTGGATGCCGCTGTAGCTCAGCTGGTAGAGCACGTCATTCGTAATGATGGGGTCGTAGGTTCGAGTCCTATCAGCGGCACCACTCTTCTTCATCATAACCGCGCAAACCAGCTGATGCTGGTGCAAGCAGAACGACGCCTACGCCGCGACACGTCTGTGCTGCGCGATGAGTGACAAAAGACTCTGCGCCGCAGCGCGGTCCAAAGTTGGGTAATCCGGGCTCGCATCTGCTGCGGCCAGTTGACCGGTGCTGCGGCCATTGGCGCTCAACATATCGCCAAGGAGAAGCGTCTCCAATCGGCACCGCCCAACACTTACACAGTCATGATCATCAAGAAGGAAATGATGGAACACACGCGTCGGCTGCGTGTAGTCCCGCTTGGCGGAGACGCCGTTGACCAAATCGCCGGCGCGGATAAACACACGTTCCTCGCCAAACAGGTATTCCACATCGGTGCCGTCCATCAAAATCCGATGCTGCGGTGACACTCGGCAATCCTGCGTCAGGCCGAAATAGGGCGCGCGCAACAAAACCGGCGCCATCGATCCCTGACAGAGGACTTCGCGCTGTCCGGCCCACCGGACGGTTTGCGGGCCACGGTTCAACGTGTCGACGATCATTCCCGGGCGCAAATCCTCAACCCGAACAGGCCCGGTGGGCGTTTTGATCGGTGTGCCGCTTTCGAAACAGGGCAGTGGGCCAACAGGAACCGGATGCGTGGCGACGGCCGCCAAGGTCAGCGCCTCCAGATACCGCTCGGTCTGCGGCATGAAATCGGCCAAGAGCGGACGCGTGCTCACATGCGGACGCAGCAATAATCGCAGCCCGCGATCGGGGTTTTGAATATCGACCAGCGCTTCGCGCCCGTCGGCATCAGCATGATAGTGCAGCAGGAAGGTCTCCCCCGGCTCCAACATCCCCGGCTCCGTCGAGATCTCAAGATCTCGATGGTAGATGCGGATCGCCCCGTCGGACATCCGATAAAGCCCAAACTGTTCGGTCGCATCGCCATGTCCGGCCCAGAGCCGCACAGGCCGGGCACCTCCTCGGGTCAAGCGACCTTCGATGATCAAAGTGATCGGATGGCGTGGATGATCTGGCAAGCTGGGCCGTGACGCAGAGACCTTCTGGCCCCTGATCTGCCCGGACGCATCCCAAATGGCGATCCAACTCATCTTACCCACCTCAAACATCTTCTTCTTGCATCCAATCTCGCATGGGATTGTGGGTGGATTTGACCGGAACTGCGGCAATTTCAGGGCTCATGCAAACAGCGCCCGTGCCTCATATCCCCGGAGGCTGGGCAGAGCGGAGGCCCCATAGCCCAAACCTGTCTCCGGGTCGATTTCGGGAAACAGCGCCAAAAGCTCAGATCGGATACCATCATCAAGCCCCGGGAGGGTCTGCGGCCCCGGCAAGAAGCTTTCTGTCAGCAGCCCATTCGACCAAATGACCTCATGCGCATCGAAAAGCAGGTGGAAATACTCTACGTTGCCGCCTTCTTCGATCCGCACACTGCAGTCATTGACCAGATCCTTCGCCGCCACCAAAACCTCATCTTCGCCAAACAGAAGCTCGGCCATGTGATGTGTCATCATCACCCGATGCTGAGGCGATAGGCGCAAGGTGCCATGCCGACCAAAGGTGCCAGCCTCGATCACAACCGGCGCAAAGCGGCCCTCGGCGGCCACCTCTCGGCTGCCGATCCAGCGAATGGGCTGTACGCCATGATCGCGCGTCACCACCATGTCGCCAACACGCAGATCTTCGACCAAGACGTCTCCGCGATCGGTCAAAATCTTGGTCCCGCGCACAAAACAGGGAATCGTCGTGATCGTGACGAAGGCCGTATCCGAAATCCCATCGGCGTTTTCTGATGTGTAGCTGAAATTCACCACATCCGAGTCGGTCAACCCAACCAGATCGGCAGGCGGCGCAACCGCCAGTGTGCCATCGGGCTGCAATGTGATCACATGGCCCGAACTGAGGTCAACGCTCTCCCCTGGAAGCACTTCTTGGCCGTTGATATGCGTAACGATTGCCACGCCAACCCCGTCTCCATCATTCGCCAAGACATCGACGATGGCGGTCTGCGTCTCAAAGACCGTCTGCGCGTCATCGCCCGCGATATATTCGCCCTGGATGCTGTTGCCCGCGATAAGCAAAGCTGAATCGTAGTTGCTATCGCCCACATCGGCGATGCCAAACTTGATCGTGTTCACCTCGCCCTCATTCACCGGGATCAACAGCCGCAGGGTGACAGTGAACCCGTCCATCTCGGTGTTGTAATCATCGCCGGTGTTGTCGACGAACAGCGTCTCGTTTTCCGTCTGGTTGACCGAGTTGATCTGCGTGACCTCGAAAATCGGCGAGGTCACCAACTGGCCATTGATCCAGACCGCCACCACATCGTTGTAGAGCGATCCAGTAAACTCCGGATATTCTTCCGACGCGAACGTGAACTGCATCGACAAGATATCCGTGTCGGGGATGAAATCGACCTCCATCACCGACGCGTCATAAGTCCTACCACCGGCCACCGAGTTGAAATCGGATCGGTTGTTGTCACCGCGCGTGTTGGTCGAGGTGTTGGTGCGCGTATTGGGGTCACCCCCACCATCGCGCGTGATATCGCGGACGCGACCGGTCGAAAGAACCAAGCCGCTATCCGACGGGGTCAACCCGCCAGAGATACTGTCGCCATTGCTCCAGATCCCCGAGGAATTGCGATCCCCATCGTAATCCGCATCCACAATCGTCGTGATATTGCCGCCAAAAATCGCTTCCGCCATCTGCATTGCGGATGCATTTGTGCGAATCGTCAGCTCGTCTGCTGTCGCCATATTGGTCTGCCCATGCCTCTTCCAGGCTTGGCAGACTCATCCCAAAAGACCTCGCATCTCCTGCGTAGGTTGGGAAAACTCGATACAAATGCGGTCGTTGCCGCCAGCCTGCCTCAGCCGTTTTTTTCTATTTGAGACAAAATCTGGGCAAAAATGGGGCAAAGCATTGCAACCCAGTGTGAAAGGCCGTTGCTTGTGCCGATCTTGCCGCGCCGTTATCGCTAGATCTGCCGACAATCGCCTCCAAGGACCCTGCCATGACCGACGCCATTGACCCCCAGCGCTTGACCGCTGACCTGATCCGCTGCCCCTCGGTCACGCCCGAAGAAGGCGGCGCGCTGCACTTGCTGCAGGACGCCCTAGCCGATGCCGGATTTATCAGCATTCGCGTGGATCGGAACGGCATTCCCAACCTCTTCGCCCGATGGGGCGGGAAGGGACACGCCAAGACCCTCGGTTTCAACGGTCATACCGATGTGGTCCCCGTCGGCGATGAGGCTGCTTGGACCCATCCACCCTTTGGCGCGGAAGAGGCCGATGGCTGGCTCTATGGCCGGGGCGCGACCGATATGAAATCCGGCGTCGCGGCCTTTGTCGCCGCCGCGATTGATTTCGTGCGAGATACGCCCCCCGACGGCGCAATCATCCTGGCGATCACCGGCGATGAGGAAGGCACCTCGACCGATGGCACCATCGCCATTCTCGACTGGATGGCCGAAGAGGGTGAGGCGATGGCGGCTTGCATCGTCGGCGAACCCACCAGCCTGGAAACCATCGGAGACATGATCAAAATCGGTCGCCGTGGCTCGATGACCGCGTTTTTCACGGTCACCGGCAAACAGGGCCATTCCGCCTATCTCGACCGCGCGCTGAACCCGATGCCCGCCGTCGCGCTCCTTGGCCATCGCCTCTCAACCCACATCCTCGACGAGGGCACCGACCATTTCGACCCCTCCACCTGCGCGGTGACCACAATCGACACCGGCAACACCGCGTCCAATGTGATCCCGGCGCAAACCCGGATGACCGCGAACCTGCGCTTCAACGATACCCATTCCGGTGCATCGCTCACCGATTGGCTGCAATCTGAGGCCGACAAAGTCGCCGCCGAAACCGGCACCACCATCACCATGGAGGTCAAGATCTCCGGCGAGCCGTTCCTAACCCCGCCGGGCCCCCTCTCGGACCTTGTGGCGCATGCCGTCGCCGCAGAGACTGGCCAAACGCCCATCCTCTCCACCACCGGCGGCACCTCGGATGCCCGGTTCGTCAAATCGCACTGCCCGGTTGTTGAACTCGGCCTGGTCGGGCACCGGATGCACCAGGTTGATGAACGCGCCTGGATTCAGGACATTCACGATCTCAAACGTGTCTATGCCCGGGTGCTGACCGATTACTTCGCCTGACATTACACAGACTGCCCTTCGAACATCCCGCCTGCGACTGACTTCGCGCATGACGCGCCCGGTTGCGCGTGCTACCTCCTGATCATGAGCCGTATCCCCTCCAAAGCCGACATCCTCGCCTGGATCGCTGACCACCCCAGTCAGACCTCCAAACGCGACATCGCCAAAGCCTTTCACATCAAAGGCGCGGCGCGGATCGACTTGAAAAAGCTGCTCCGGGAGCTGGAGGAAGAGGGGCACCTGGAAAAGCGCCGCAAAACTTATCGCGACCCTGACAAGTTACCGCCTGTCTCGGTGTTGCAGGTGCTGCCACCCGATGACCTGGGCGATCTCTTCGCCAAACCGCTCGAATGGCACGGCGAGGGGCCCGAGCCACGTATCCTCTTCTCCGCCCGCGCCACCGATCCCGCGCTTGGCGGCGGTGACCGTATCCTCGCCCGCCTGCAAGAAGTGACCGGCGAAGATCACCAATATGTCGCCCGTCTGATCCGCCGGATCGGCACCAACCCGCGCAAAATTCTCGGCGTCTTTCGCAAAACCGCCGAGGGCGGGCGCATTCTGCCCATCGCCAAGGGCAATGACAAAGAATGGTCCGTCGCCTCCGACGCCACCCATGGCGCCAAAGATGGTGAGCTGGTCGAGGCAGAACAGGCTGGCCCGAAACACCGGATGGGCCTGCCCCGCGCGCGGGTCACCGACCGTTTGGGTGACCCCGGCGCGCCGAAATCCGTCTCGCTCATCGCGATCCATGAACATGGCATCCCCGACAGCTTCCCCGATGCGGTGATCGCCGAGGCCGATGCGGCCAAACCCGCCGGCCTGTCGGGGCGCGATGACCTGCGCGATATGCCCCTGGTCACGATCGACCCGGCCGATGCCCGCGATCATGACGACGCCTGCTATGCGCATGCCGATGACGACCCGAAAAACAAGGGCGGGCATGTGATCTGGGTCGCGATTGCCGATGTGGCGCATTACGTCCGCCCTGGAACCGCGCTTGACCGCGAGGCAAAGAAACGCGGCAATTCCAGCTATTTCCCCGACCGAGTCGTACCGATGTTGCCCGACCGGCTTTCCGGTGATCTGTGCTCGCTGCATGAAGGCGTGCCGCGCGCCTGCCTTGCCGTCCGCATGGTGATCGACGCCGAAGGTAACAAGCGCGACCATAGTTTTCATCGGGGCCTCATGCGTTCCGCCGCCTCGCTGAATTACCAAGAGGTGCAAGAGGCGCAAGACGGCACCCCCAACGACAAATGCCAACCGCTGCTCGACCCGGTGATCGCCCCGCTCTACGCCGCCTATGCCGCGCTGAAACGCGCCCGCGCCGCGCGCCAGCCTTTGGAGCTGGACCTGCCCGAGCGCAGGATCGCCCTGGCTGAGGACGGCACAGTGACCTCCGTCGCGTTCAGAGACAGGCTCGACGCTCATAAATTGATCGAAGAATTCATGGTCCTGGCAAATGTCGCCGCCGCCGAGACGCTGATCGCCAAGCGCACCCCGCTCCTGTTCCGGGTGCATGAGGAGCCGGACCCGCAAAAGCTGGAATCCTTGCGTGAGACGGCACAGGCCAGCGGCTTCAACCTCGCCAAGGGTCAGGTGCTGCAGACCCGGCATCTGAACACGCTTCTGAACGCCGCCCATGACACCGATTTCAGCGAGCTGATCAGCATCTCCACCCTGCGTTCGATGCAGCAGGCCTATTACAACCCAGAGAATTTCGGCCATTTCGGCCTGGCGTTAAAGGCCTATGCCCATTTCACCTCGCCGATCCGGCGCTATGCCGATTTGATCGTCCATCGCGCTTTGGTCTCCTCACATGGTTGGGGGCGTGACGGGCTCTCCCCGAAGAGATCGAGCATCTAGACGCAACCGCGAAACACATCTCCGACACCGAGCGCCGCTCGATGATGGCCGAGCGCGACACAACCGACCGCTACCTCGCCGCCTATCTGTCGGACCGCATCGGGGCCGAGTTCACCGGACGGATTTCCGGCATCGCCCGGTTTGGCGCGTTCGTGAAGCTCGACGAAACCGGCGCAGATGGCCTTTTGCCGATGCGGGCGTTGGGCCGGGAATACTTCCACCATGATGCCGAGGCGCAGACGTTGATGGGCGCCGATACCGGCCTGGTCATCGGGATCGGGCAGGAGGTGACGGTGAAACTCGCAGAAGCGGTGCCGGTGACCGGCGGTCTGACGCTGGAACTGGTCTCCATCGATGGCGAAACCATCCGCCACAGCGCCACCCGCACCCGGCGCGGCAAAGCGCCGAGACGGAAGGCTGGGCAGGCCCGGGCCAAAGCCGCGAAGGGCAAAAAGAAAGCTCTGCGCAAGCGGCGCTGAAAAGGTTAACGAATTCTTACGAAACCGCCTGATACATTTGGGTTTTTCGGGAAACCTGGATTTTTTGTAACCTATCGCGCCCGGCAACACCCCGCCCATCATCCGCATTCTGCTTCTTACGTCGCTCTATTCACGCTATAGTCCGATCTGAGCAGAGCAGCGATAAAACAGGTAAAACCATGCGGGGCGTTCTGGCCGGTTTCGGCATATTTTTCGGCTTATTTTCAACGGCTTCCCTGGCCTTGCCACCGGATGCATCGCTTCGACCTCTACCGCGCCCAGTGCCATCGGTCACCGTCTCGACGCAGCAAACCGACCTGGCGATCCGCAGTTCACTCCGCCCGATTGCGCGCGGCGTCACCCCTCCAGCCCAGACCGTGTCACTGACCCAATCGAGCGCAAACGACGCCAGTTTTCGCCAATGGATTCAAAGGTTTCAGACCCGAGCGCGCGCAGCAGGCATCTCGCAAAACACCCTCGACCGCGCCTTTCGCGGTGTGCAGTTGAACGAAACCGTCATCAACCGGGACCGCAACCAATCCGAATTCAACCGCACGCTGTGGGACTATCTCGACACCGCTGTCTCTGACACGCGGGTTCGCAATGGTCGGAGTGCAGTCAGCACCCATCAACGTGTCTTACAGCAGGTGGAACAGACCTATCGCGTCGAGGCCGAAGTGGTCGCCGCGATCTGGGGGTTGGAGAGCGCCTATGGCAATATTCGCGGTGATATCAACATCATAGAAGCGATGGCCACGCTAGCCTATGAGGGCCGGCGGCAGGATTTTTCGAGGCGCAACTGCTCGACGCGCTCCGCATTCTGCAATCCGGCGAAGTGCAACCCGACCAGATGACCGGCTCTTGGGCCGGTGCGATGGGCCATACCCAGTTCATGCCCAACAGCTATCTGCAACACGCCGTCGACATCACCGGCGACGGTCGCCGTGATATTTGGTCTGACAATCCCGCCGATGCGCTGGCCTCCACCGCCAACTACCTGCGCAGCTTTGGTTGGACCTATGGTCAGCCTTGGGGCATGGAAGTGATGCTGCCGACCGGTTTCGACTATGCGCAAACCGGCGAACGCATCAAACGCAATGTAAGCCATTGGAACTCCATGGGGGTTCGCCTCACCGACGGCAGCCGTATCCCCAACCATGGCCGATCTTCGATCCTCTTGCCCGCCGGATCGCAAGGCGTGGCTTTGGTGATTTTCGACAATTTCCACGTGATCGAACGCTACAATCCTGCCGATGCCTATGTGATCGCCGTTGGTCACCTCTCGGATCGGATCACCGGCGGCACCAGTTTCCGCGGAACCTGGCCGCGCGGAGATCGCGCCCTGACGCGAGACGAACGCGAAGAACTTCAACGTCGCCTGACCCGGGCCGGTTTCTCGACCAATGGGATCGATGGGATTGTCGGCCCAGAAACCATCGATGCGGTGCGCCGTTATCAAGCCTCCATCGGCCAGACACCGGATGGTTACGCATCGCTTCGGATCTTGGACCGTCTCAGATGAGCCGGAACTTCAAAATCCGCGCGCTCGGCGAGATCGCCATTCGCTGCAACGACTTGGGGCCGATGGTCGCGTTCTATGAAGAGACGCTCGGGCTTGAACGCATGACAGGCAATGCCACATCCGGCATCGTGTTTTTTCGCATCGCCGAAGGGTTTGGCGGCCACACCTCGGTCCTTGCCCTATTCGACAAAGGCTATAATGCACGCCCGGGCCTCCACCCTGCCGGTCCCGAGGCACCAGAAACCGGCGCGCGTTCTTCTCTCCACCATATCGCGCTCAGCCTGCCCTATGCTGAGCAGGAGGCCGTCATGGCCTGGTATGACGAGCAAGGCCTGCCCTATCGGGTCGAGTATTTTGAGTGGATCGGCTGGCGCGGGATTTTCACAGAAGATCCTGAAGGCAATACGGTTGAATTGGTCGCGTATGATTCGTCTCTTTTGAAAGAGAATTGAAAAAAGACGCGGCGATCGTTTCGAGTTCTTGGACGGTCCGCGCCGCGCGATATTATTGTCCTCGAAACAGTTGATTAATAGGAGAAATCCGATCAATTTGTCCAGTTTTCAATAGCATAGAGCTCCTTCATATTGGCTTGGAGTATTAACACCTTGGGGGCTTAAAAATGCTTAGTGGAGTTTCAATTCTTGCTCTCCTTCTGGGAGGGGTCGCACTTACCGCACTGATAAATGATGACGATGATTCGTCGAATGACGGTGCGGAAGACCCGACCGTCGAGGAACCGCCCGTCGCAGACGGGACCGTTCTTGGCACGCCCGAGGACGATCTTTTGCAAGCCACCTTGGATCAGAACACAGTTTTTGGGCTCGAAGGTGACGACATTATCACCGGCTCGGGCGAAGCAGATTCACTCCATGGAGGGGATGGAAACGACACCATTGATGGCGCCTTTGGCAATGATGCGTTGTTTGGCGGCGAGGGTGACGACTACCTGAATGGCGAGCGCGGCAATGACAGCATCCGCGGCGGGCTAGGTGACGACCAACTGGCCGGAGATCTCGGCGCGGATACGTTGGTTGGCGGTGCCGGGAACGACGGTCTCTTTGGGGAAGAGGGCAACGATTCTCTTTCGGGGAATGACGGCGACGACCGCCTGTTCGGTTCTTCCGGGAATGACATACTCAGCGGCGGCGACGGTAATGATGACCTATTTGCGGGTACCGGCGACGACAGTCTCAATGGCGGCATCGGCAATGACACAATAGATGGTGGATTCGGCAATGATCTGCTGCGAGGTGGTGAAGGGGGTGATTTGGTCTTCGATTTCTTTGGGAATGACACACTCTTCGGTGGCGACGGCAATGATATCCTGGACGCACGGGACGATGCCGGTAGCTTGACCACGACCTCAGACTCGCTGAGTGGCGGTGAAGGCGATGACACCCTCGTTGCCGACAATGGCGATGTGCTGACTGGCGGCGCAGGTGAGGATGATTTCCGCGTCGCTCATGTCGATGGCACCAGTGATGTCACGATCACCGACTATGAGACCCTGGGAGACGAGCTCATCATCGACGCGGTCTTGCCAAGCTCAATCAATGCGATGGGCCCCTCAAATCTCAGCTATCAGGATGGAGCTGGCGAATTGGAGGTATTACTGAACACGCCGGACGGTGTGAGCGTCGTTGTCGCACGCCTGACAGGGCTGACAACCGCCGATACAATCAACGCAAACTTGATGATCACGACCGTTCCATAAGACAGGTCAGATCGCGGCTTTCCGGCTTTCGTCGAGATAAATCTCGCGGAGCCGGGAGGCCACATTCCCTGGCACGCCGGTGCCAACAGCTTGCCCGTCGATCTCAACAACCGGCATAACGAAAGTCGAGGCCGAGGTCACAAAGGCTTCGTCCGCGGCTTTCGCTTCATCCATGGTAAAGGCGCGTTCCTCGACCTTCATCTGTGCTTCTCGCGCAAAGCGCAAAACCGCTGCGCGTGTGATTCCATGCAAAATCTCATTGCCCAGATGCCGGGTAATGATGGTGTTGCCCTTGACGATATACGCATTGTTGGAGGTGCCCTCGGTCACTGCGCCATCCTCAACCATCCAGGCATCATCCGCCCCCGCCGCCTTGGCCATCATTTTGCCCATCGACGGGTAGAGCAGTTGCACGGTTTTGATATCGCGGCGCCCCCACCGTTGGTCTTCGATCGAGATCACCTTGATCCCCGTCTTCGCCGCCGGGCTTTCCGCGAGGCCAGGTTTGTTCTGGGTGAACAGCACAATCGTCGAAGGGGTATCCTCGGCCGGATACGCAAAGTCCCGATCCGCCGCTGCACCGCGAGTGATCTGCAGATAGACAAGCCCGTCAGTGATCTCGTTCCGCGCGACCAATTCGCGGTGAATCTCCAGAAGCGCGTCCATCGTCACCGGCGTCTGCATCTCAAGCTCATTGAGCGACCGCTCGAGCCGCGTAGCATGGCCTGCGAAATCAATCAGCTTGCCATCCAGGACCGAGGTCACTTCATAAACCCCATCGGCAAACAAGAAGCCGCGGTCGAAGATCGAGATTTTGGCCTCGGTTTCCGGCAGATAATCGCCATTCACATAAACGATGCGAGTCATCGGTCTGATCCTTTCAGCCCCAAAGATCGGGTAGGGCAGGGTGAACGCCGGAGGCGTCAAAATTCAACGGGGTGTCCCGGTCTTCGGCCAGAAGCAGCGGCCCGTCAAGATCAGTGATGGCCACGCCCTGAGCCAGCAACACAGCGGGTGCCATCGCAAGCGATGATCCGACCATGCAGCCGACCATGACATCGTAGCCTTCAGCCAAGGCCGCCGCGCGCAAGGCAAGCGCCTCAGTCAACCCGCCGGTCTTATCAAGTTTGATGTTCACCATATCGTATTTGCCGGTCAGCCCGGGCAAGCTGGCCCGATCATGGCAGCTTTCATCGGCGCAAACCGGCAAGGGGCGCTCAATCTCGGCCAAGAGATCATCCGCACCCGCTGGCAGTGGCTGCTCCACCATCTCGACCCCAAGACGCAAGAGATGCGGGGCAAGATCAGTGTAAACCTCAGCGCTCCAACCCTCATTGGCATCGACGATGATCCGCGATTTTGGCGCACCCGCGCGCACGGCTTCCAAGCGTGGCATGTCTTCCGGCGTGCCCAGCTTGATCTTCAGAAGCGGGCGAGACGCGTGCTTTGCGGCGGCGGCCCGCATATTCTCCGGGGTGTCGAGCGACAAGGTGAAGGCCGTGATTTCGGGCTTCGGGTGCGGCAGCCCGGCCAATTGCCAGACCGGCACACCGGTCTGTTTCGCCTGCCAATCCCAAAGCGCACAATCCACCGCATTCCGCGCCGCGCCGGGCGGCAGGGCGTCCTGCAAATCCTGGCGCGAGATATCCGGTGGCAAGCTTTCGATCTCCGCCGTCACGCTTTCGAGCGTCTCATCATAGCGGGCATAAGGCACGCATTCGCCAAGCCCCACGACACCATCGCGGATCACCCGGATGGTCAACACCTTCGCCTCGGTCCGCGATCCTCGGGCGATGGTGAACACCTCCGCCAGGCGAAAGCTCTCTGGCGTGACCGAGATCACAGGGCGGCCAGCGCGTCGACCAACCGGCCAGCGCCTTGCCGGAACGGATCCACTGTCGGCAGGCCCATGCGTTTCTCTACCTCGGCCAGATAGGCCATCGCTTCATCTTCGCTCATCGCCGCCGTGTTGATCGAGATGCCAACCACCTCACAGGCCGGGTTTGCGATCCGCGCGAGCGGCAGGGCGGTGTCGCGCAGAGCCTCAAGACTCGGCAGATCATAGGTGGGAAGGCCGCGCATATGCGCACGGGTCGGCTCATGACTGAGGATCAGCGCATCCGGTTGCCCGCCATGGATCAGCGCCATGGTCACGCCGGAATAGGAGACATGGAACAGGCTGCCCTGCCCCTCGATATGGTCCCAATGGTCCTCGTCATTGTCGAGCGTCAACCATTCCACCGACCCGGCCATGAAATCAGCCACAACCGCATCAAGCGGAATGCCGTTACCGGTGATCAAAATCCCGGTCTGGCCGGTCGGGCGGAAGTTCGATTTCAGCCCGCGCGCCTTCATCTCCGCATCCATTGCGAGACCGGTATACATCTTCCCAACCGAGCAATCGGTGCCCACGGCGAGGCAGCGCCTGCCGCTCCGCTTAACACCATTCGCGATTGGGAACTCGACTTCCGGCACCCGCACATCATGCAGCGCCTGACCCGTGGCCTCAGCGACCGCCGCCAGATCAGGCTCATCCCGCAGCAGGTTGTGCAAGCCGGAGGCCAGATCGAACCCCTCCTCCAGCGCCATCACCAGCACCTTTTTCCACGCTGCCGAGATCACCCCGCCCCGGTTCGCCACCCCAATCACAAGCGTCTTGGCACCCGCGGCTTTCGCTTCGGCCAGGGTCATATCCGGCAAGCCCACATCGGCCTTGCACCCCTCCATCCTGATCTGCCCGACGCAGTTGCCGGGCCGCCAATCGCGTATCCCTTGCGCAACCTTCGCGGCCAGTTGATCCGGCGCATCGCCGAGAAAAAGCAGATAGGGGGTCTGAATCATTGAATGGGTCTCCTGCGGGGCAAATGTTGCAGAAAGCTACGCGGAAGGCATGGGGATTGCTTTGCAGATTCGCGGGCGTGATGGCATCTCTGATGGAGAATCTCTCGGCAGAACGGTCATCCACGCCAAAAAATCGCGTGGAATCCCCCTGAGCCGTCAAGATTTCCGAATCGCATCAGCGGGTCAGCAAACCCGCCACCTTTGTCACAGGCTGCTCAAAATCCACTGGCGCGTGATCGGCGGCCGGCGTGTTGCGCTTATATTCATAGCGCATCAAATCACCCTCTTTGGCCGAGGCGACGATCAAGGCCTGATAGAGATGCCGGGGCCCGTCATAGATATCCACCAATCCGCGCAGGCGAGGCGCGTTCTCTGCATCTACCGCAAAGCCTTCCTCTGCATATTCGAGAATCGGATAAACCTCTTCGCCCACATGCACGCGGCGATGGCTGCGCCGTTTCAGGTCGCGTTTGCGCGCAGCGTTCAAACCGTCGAGCACTTCTTTCGGCAGAAAATCGGTCATGGCAGCACCTTATCCCTAGCAAGGTTAACATGCCGTAACCTCTTGGCAGGTCAACGGTTTCCTCTAGACATGTGCGTGATCGTCGCGTGAGCGCCACAGTTGAGTTGTGCGCCAATGCGGATATCCCTCTGCGCTTGTCTCTGTTTCCTGCACAAACCCCGCGCGCTACCTCCATTGTCAAGCAAACGGGAAGGAGATCGGGATGGGTTTGTTGGTCGACGGTCAGTGGCAGGACACATGGTATGACACCAAATCCTCCGGTGGCGCCTTCAAACGGCAAGAGGCATCATTTCGAAATTGGGTCACCGCAGATGGAAGCGCCGGGCCAAGCGGCAAGGCCGGGTTCAAGGCGGAGAGCGGACGCTATCATCTCTACATCTCTCATGCCTGCCCCTGGGCCAATCGCACGTTGATTTTCCGCAGTCTGAAGAGGCTGGAACCGCATATCGGTGTTTCTGTCGTACATCCCGATATGCTCTCCGAAGGCTGGACCTTCGCGCAGGATTTCGATGGCGCGACCGGAGATGCCCTCTTCGGCTCCGCCTTCATGCGGGAGATCTACCAACGCGCCGATCCCAATGTGACCACACGTGTGACAGTACCCGTCCTATGGGACACCGAGACGGATCAGATTGTCTCCAATGAAAGCTCCGAGATCATTCGGATGTTCAACAGCGCCTTCAACGACATCACCGGCGATACTCAAGATTTCTATCCGGACCCGCTGCGGGGTACGATCGACGAGGTCAACGTCCGCATCTATTCCGACATCAACAATGGCGTCTACAAATCCGGCTTCGCCACCAGCCAATCCGCCTATGACAAAGCCGTCACGACGCTGTTTGACGGGCTCGATTGGGTCGAGGGCCTCCTATCGCAAAACCGCTACCTCACCGGCGCGCAGATCACCGAGGCCGATTGGCGGCTCTTCACAACGCTCGTCCGGTTCGATCTGGTCTATCACCTGCATTTCAAATGCAACCGGCGGCGGCTCATCGATTATCCAAACATCTGGGCCTATACGCGCGAGCTTTACCAATGGTCCGGCGTCGCAGACACGATCCATTTCGACCATATCGTCCGGCATTATCATTACAGTCACGAAAGCATCAATCCGCACCGGATCATCCCAATCAACCCGGTGATCGATTGGATGGAGCCACATGGGCGAGAGGCGTTGCAGGCGGCCTGAAAATAGGCCAACCCTCGGGGCATGACGGACACAACCCCACCGCGCGACCATGGCGGCGGCCTTGATGCTGCTATATCCCGCTATGGCGGCACCCGGGCGGACTGGATCGACCTGTCCACCGGGGTCAACCCGGTGCCCTACCCGGTTGACGATGTTCCCGCCGATGCATGGACCGCCTTGCCCGACGCCGGCGCGATGGGCGCGCTCGTGGCGGCAGCGCGCAGGTTCTGGGGCGTGCCTGACGGTGCCGGTGTTCTAGCCGCGCCAGGCGCCTCGGCGCTGATCGCCCGCCTGCCATATCTCGCACCTCCTGGCACCGTCGCGATCCCGGGTCCGACCTATAACGAGCATGAAGCCGCCTTTCGCGCTGCCGGGTGGCAGATTGGGGCGACAGGCAAGGCCGAGGTTATCGTCCACCCCAACAATCCTGATGGCAAGATCTGGACCGAAGCCAAACTCTCTGGTCACGATCTCACAGTGATCGACGAGAGCTTCTGCGATGTGATGCCCGAGCACTCCTTCATCCGCCGCGCAGCCGAACCCAACACAGTGATCCTCAAGAGCTTTGGCAAGTTTTGGGGTCTCGCCGGTCTCCGTCTTGGTTTCACCATCGCCCGTCCCGAAACACTCCAAAAGCTCTCGGATATGCTCGGCCCCTGGCCTGTCTCCGGCCCGGCGCTAACCGTCGGCACCCAAGCCTTGAACGACAAGACATGGGCCGACACCACGCGAAACCGCCTCAACAAGGACGCCGCCCGTTTGGACCAGCTCATGAACCAAGCTGGCGCCGCACTCACTGGCGGAACCCCGCTCTTCCGCCTCTACGAAACCAACGACGCCGCAGTTTGGCAAACCCACCTTGCGCAACACCAAATCTGGTCCCGCATCTTCCCCTATTCCAAAACCTGGCTCCGCCTCGGACTGCCAAACCCAACCCACTGGCCGCGCGTCGAAACCGCCCTCGGGACGGCGGGTGGGGCGATGGCGCAGCCGAGCGTCACCCACCGTCCATGACCCTGACCCTCGCCCTCCTCCTTGACGCGCTACTCGGCGAACCCCGCTGGCTCTGGTCCCGCTGGCCCCACCCGGCTGTCCTCATGGGCCGTGCCGTGGCGTGGTGCGATGCGCGTTTCAACACGGGGCCCAATCGGCAACTCAAAGGCCTGCTGACGATCACCATACTCGCGACAGCAACCGGCACACTCGGCCTGATCATTTCCGCCCTGCCGCTCGGCTGGCTTTGGTCGGCGCTTGGCGCTGCAATCCTCCTGGCGCAGCGCAGCTTGGTCCAACATGTCCAAGCGGTCGCCGATGCCCTCCGCTATGGTCTGTCCTCAGGCCGCAGCTCCGTCGCAATGATCGTCGGCCGCGACACCGCTGAGATGTCAGAGTCCGAGATTGCCCGCGCCGCCATAGAAAGTGCGGCCGAAAACCTCTCCGATGGGGTCGTGGCCCCGGCGTTTTGGTTTCTGGCCCTCGGCCTGCCCGGCATTCTGATCTACAAAACCGTCAACACCGCCGACAGCATGATTGGCCACCGCACCCCCGCCATGAAGAGTTCGGCAAGGCCGCTGCGATCCTGGACGATATCCTCAACTGGGTCCCCGCCCGCCTGACCGCTTTGCTCATCGCGCTGGCCCATGGCGCGCCGCGCGCCTGGAGCATTGCCCGCCGTGAGGCCCATCTGCATCGCTCCCCCAATGCCGGCTGGCCCGAAGCAGCGATGGCGGGCGTTCTCAATATTGCCCTCTCCGGCCCCCGCAGCTATCACAGAGAACGCCAAGACTTCCCCTTCATGAACCCTGCCGGCCGTCGCAGCCTCGGCCCCGCCGATATCGACGCCGCCGTCGCCGCACTTTGGCGAACCTGGGCGCTTATGGTCGCGCTGATTTTCGCTCTCGCGCTGTTCTGAGTGTTCCCGAACCGCGCCGTCCTTGCTACTTTGTTGAAAATTGAAAAACAGGATTATCCCATGCGATTTTTGACCGCCTCTCTTTTTGCTTTCACCCTCACAGCCACGCCCGCTCTGGCGCAACAATGCGGCGGAGATTTTGGGAGTTTTGTCGATGGGCTCAGGTCTGAGGCCATGCAGCGCGGTCATTCCCAAACCAATGTGGATGCGTTCTTCCGTTCCGCCCGTTTCGATCAATCGGTGATCAATGCCGACCGTCGCCAGGGCGTCTTTCAACTGCCCTTTACCGAGTTCTCGCAACGGGTGATCAGCCAGAACCGCATCCAAAACGGTGCCCGCAACAACCAACGCTATGACAATGTTTTCGACATCGCCGAGCGGCAATACGGCGTCTCGCGCGGCGTGCTTCTCGCCTTCTGGGCGCTCGAGACCGACTACGGCGCGGTCCAAGGCGATTTCAATACGCTGAACGCATTGGTGACACTCTCCCACGACTGCCGCCGTCCGCAGCTCTTCCGGCCACAGATCTTCGCCGCGCTGGAGCTGTTCGAGAACGGCGATTTCGACCCGGCGCGCACCACCGGTGCCTGGGCGGGGGAAATCGGCATGGTGCAAATGCTGCCCGAAGACATTCTGACCCGGGGGGTCGATGGCGATGGTGATGGCCATGTGACGCTGAAAACCTCGCCCGCTGACGCGTTGCTTTCCGGGGCCAATATGCTGCGCGGGCTTGGCTGGCGCGCCAATGAACCCTGGCTGATCGAAGTCACCGTGCCCAGCAATTTGGATTGGTCGCAGACTGGCCTCGACACCACGCAGCGCGTCTCGCAATGGGAAGCGGCGGGCGTGCGCGCCCGCTCGGGCAGCTTGCCTGGCGGCAATCTGCAAGCCTCGGTCCTGCTGCCGCAAGGGCGCAATGGCCCCGCCTTTCTGGCCTACCCGAATTTCAACGTGTTCTTCGAATGGAACCAAAGCTTCGTCTATGTCACCACCGCCGCCTATTTCGCCACACGGCTGGAAGGCGCGCCGGTCTATAATGCAGGTGGCGCAACCGGCGGGCTCAACCCCGATCAGATGCGGCAATTGCAAGAGCGCCTCGTCGCGCGCGGTCATGATGTCGGCGGGGTCGATGGGATCTTGGGCCGGATGACCCGCGCGGCGGTGCAGGCTGAACAGCAACGCCTCGACCTGCCCGCCGATGCCTGGCCGACGCTGGATCTCCTCCGCGCGCTCTAATTCGGGCGGATCGGGAACCGCTGGCCGTCTTCTGTCACCAGAATCAGACGGCCAGCGTTCTCCACAAACAGATCGCAGCGCGAAAACCCGTTGATGAACTCGACACAGACCGTGCCATCTTCATTCACCGCGTAATAGCCATAGGCGACGCCACCGCCATTCGGATAGGTGTAGGTGTAGCGATCATCCTCGAAAAACCGCGATTGGCCATCATCAAAGAAAGTCAGGACCTGCCCCCGCAGACGCTCGTCGAGCGCCTCCACCCCAATCCGGGTATCGTCGTCGCGCAAGAACCAATCCTGCGCCGTCACCGGCGCGGCCATCACACATAAGATCAAAGCAAGACGCATCAGACCCTCCATTTGCGTCAGCCTAGCGGACCTTTGCGCTCACCCGGTGACACGTTTCCGCGACCACTTCGCCGCGCTGCGGCATTTCGACGGGTTTCACATCGCATGACATCCCCCACATTGGCGGTATCGCCGCCGCCGGAGCTGCCATGCTGACCCTCACGACGATCTTGATCCCGCTTGGCCTTCTGATCTGGCTTGCTTGGCGCGGCGTCTCGGTCTTGATCCTCGCACCGGTCATGGCGCTTTTGGCCTCGGCCATGGCGCGCGAGCCGCTTCTGGCAAGCCTCACAGAGGTTTTCATGCCCGCGACGGGCGGTTTCATCACCGCCTATTTCCTGCTCTTCCTCCTGGGCGCTGTCTTTGGCCGGATCATGGAAGACAGCGGCGCCGCCCGGCGGATCGCCGATGGCATCGTCCGCGCGCTTGGCGCCGACCAGGCCATCCCGGCGGTCGTTCTCTCTTGCGCGATCCTCACCTATGGCGGTGTCTCACTCTTTGTGGTCGCCTTCGCGGTCTACCCGCTGGCCATGGCGCTCTTCCGCAGCGCCGATTTGCCCCGACGGTTGATCCCGGCGGCCATCGCGCTTGGGGCCTTCACCTTCACCATGACCGCGCTGCCGGGCACCCCCGCGATCCAAAACGCGATCCCGATGCCCTATTTCGGCACAACCGCCTTCGCCGCCCCCGGGCTTGGGGTGATCGCGGCGCTGATCATGGCCGGTCTCGGTCTCCTCTGGCTCACAACGCGCGCACGCCGCCTCCGGGCTCAAGGCGAGGGCTTTCTGCATCTCACCAGCAGCGAGGATAACAGCGCGCCCGCACCGATCCGCAAACCGCTGCGGTTTTGGCTGGCCTTCCTGCCCATCGCCGCCGTTCTCGCCTGAACCTCCTCTTCAGCACTCTGATCTTGCCTACGCTCGACACCAGCTATCTGGCCGACCCGCGATGGGGCGGGACCGACGCCGCCAGGGTGATCGGTATCTGGTCGATCATCGCGGCGCTGATCTTGAGCATCCTGCTGGCCCTGGCGCTCTTCCGCAAAACACTCACAGAGCCGAGCCAATCGCTCAGCAAAGGCGCGGAGGCCGCCCTTCTGCCGATTTTTAACACCGCCGCACTGGTCGGGTTTGGCGCGGTGATCGCAGGCTTGCCCGCCTTTGAGGTCATCCGTGACGGTGTGTCGGCGCTGCCGGGCGGCGCGCTGGTCTCGATGGCAGTCTCCGCGTCGATCCTCGCTGGCGTGACCGGCTCCGCCTCAGGCGGGATGAGCATCGCGCTCGACACACTCGGCGCGCAATATCTGGCGCAAGGGGCTGAGGCGGGGATCGACGCGCCCCTGATGCACCGGGTGATAGCGCTTTCTACCGGCGGGCTCGACGCGCTTCCACACAACGGCGCGGTCATCACCCTTCTGTCGATCGGGCGGCTGACGCATCGAGAAAGCTATGGCGACATCTTCATGGTTGCCGTGGCAATCCCACTCGTTGCGCTGATTTCCGTGCTTGTCCTGGGAAGCCTGTTTGGCAGCTTTTAAGCCACCATTTGCTCCGCTTTCTTCAGATCGACGCTGACCAATTGGCTCACGCCCTGTTCGGCCATCGTCACCCCAAAGAGCCGATCCATCCGCGCCATTGTCACCGCGTGATGGGTGATGATCAGGAAACGGGTATCGGTCCGGCGGCACATCTCATCGAGCAGGTCGCAGAACCGCGTGACATTGGCGTCGTCAAGCGGCGCGTCCACCTCGTCCAGCACGCAGATCGGCGCGGGATTGGCCAAGAACACCGCAAAGATCAGAGCCAACGCCGTCAGTGTCTGCTCGCCGCCTGATAAGAGCGACAGAGTCGAAAGCTTCTTGCCTGGCGGCTGGCAAAGTATCTCCAACCCGGCTTCCAGCGGGTCGTCGCTTTCGACCAGCACCAGCTTGGCTTCGCCGCCTCCGAAAAGATGGGTGAAAAGCACACCAAAATTCCGGTTCACCTCTTCGAAAGCGGTCAAAAGCCGCTCCCGCCCTTCGCGGTTCAGCGCAGCGATCCCGGCGCGAAGCTTCTTGATCGCCTCTTCCAGGTCCAGCTTCTCGGCCTCTAGCGTGTCATGCTCCTCGCGCACGGCCTCCGCGTCTTCCTCGGCACGCAAGTTCACCGCGCCAAGCGCATCGCGCTGCCGCCGCAGGCGCACCACATCGCTCTCGATCCGCTCTGCGCCCGGCATCTTTTCCGGGTCTGCGTCGAGGCTCTCCAACAGCGCGGCGGGCGTGACCTCCATCTCTTCCATGATCCGCTCGGCGGCCTGATCCACGGCCTCACCTGCCGCGTCGTGCCGCGCTTCGGCCCGGGCGCGGGCTTCGCGCGCATCCGACGCCGCGCGCTCCGCATCACGCTCCGCCGCAACCGCCGACCGCAAAGCGCCTTCGGCCACTGATAGCGCATCCGCAGCCGCCGCTCTCCGTGTCTCGGCCTCGGCAATCGTTGCGGCCATCGCTTCGCGCCGTGTCGCAATCTCGGCGGGCAAAGCCTGCGCATTCTCAAGCTCGGCTTCAGAACTCGACTTGCGATGCTCCAACTCGCCGATCCGCGTCTCGGCATTGGCCAGACGTTTGCCCCAGGTGTCCATCTCGCCTGCGATCTGCCCGATCCGCTTCTCGCGAGCCTCGCCATCGCGTTTTAACTCGTCAAACCCGGTGCGTTTGGCCAGCATCGTTAGCCGCGCCGCCTCAACCGTGGTCTTTGTGTCGGTGACCTGGGCGCGCACGCCGTCCAAATCATCCAGGTCCGCCTGCGCGGCCTCCGCTTCGACCAAGTCGCGCCGGGCGCTGGCCGCCTCGTCCTCATGCCGTCGCGCGGCGCCGCGGAGGGTCTCCAGCTTGCCGGCGAGGATATTGCGCTCCGCCTCGGCCCGGCTGAAGGCGCGGCTGGCCTCGGCCACTTGCGCGTCCGCCGCCCGGCGTGCATCCCGCGCGGCTTTGTCCGCCTCGGTCAAATCGGCTAGACGCGCCGCATTGCTCTCATGGGTCGCGCGCGCCCGGTCTGCTGCGGTCGTCGCGCGTTCCAACTCCGCAGACAGGTCATTGAGCTGGTTCACTTGGCTGAGCCGCCGCGCCGCCGTCGAAGACCCTTCCGACGCGGGCAAAGCGAACCCGTCCCACCGCCAAAGGTCTCCCTCTCTGCTGACCAATCTCTGTCCGGGCAAAAGCGCCGCCTGCAAGCGCGAACTATCCTCGACCGAGACGACACCGACCTGCGCAAACCGGCGGGTCAGCACATCGGGCGTATCGGCATAGCCGCTCAACGGCGAAACCCCCTCGGGCAACGCCTGCTCGACGTCATAGGAGGGCAGCGCCGTCCAGCCACTGGCCCCGGCTTCGGATGCAACAGGCGGCTTCAGATCGTCGGCCAACGCGGCCCCAACAGCGGCTTCGAACCCTGGCGCCACCTGGACTTGATCCAACACCTGATCGCCGCTACCGCGCTCCCGATCCAGCAATTTGGTCAGTGCGCGCACCTCGGCATCCAATGTGCCCAATTGCCCCTCGGCCTCGGTCCGCGTCGCACGAGCCTCCCCCTCCGCCGTCTGCGCCAGGGCCCGCGCGGCTTCGGTCTCTGTCAGCGTTTCATCGGCCCGCGCCGCCAGATCGGTCGCAGCACTCAGGGCCATTTCCGCCGCTTCATGATCGCGGGTCAGTATCGCCAACCGATCTTCGGCCTCCGCCGCCGCGCCTTTGGCCTTTTCAGCCTCGGCGGCGTTCCGGGCCTCCGCCCGCGTTGCATCTTCGACCAGACGCTGCGCCGATTGGTGCCGTGCTGCCAGACGCGCCGCATCTTCGGTCAATTGGCTCAGCGCCGTCTCGCGTTCGGCCAAAATGCGCGCCGCGTCCGTGGCTTCAGTCGAGGCTGCCGCCAGCGCGTCCTCATGCCCTGCGCCCGCTGCAACAAGCTCCGCCTGCTCCGTCTCGAGCCGGGCGATGGTCTCGCCGGCATCCGCGTTCAGGCTCTGCTCGCGACCAATATCGTGGCTGAGTTGTTCGATCCGCGCGGTCAGAGTCTCAATCGTTTTGGCGGCCCGGGCGTCTTCGTCTTCCAGCGCCGCCCGCTCGACCGTCACCCGTTGCAGCAGAGCCGCCGCAATCGCCTCTTCTTCGCGCTTGGGTGGCAGAGCCTCGTCTGCTTCTTCGCGGGCCTTTCCGGCCTGCCGCGCCGCCATTTCGGCACCGGCCGCCGCTGTCACCGCCTCTTGCAGCGCGGTCTGCGCCGTCAGGCGCGCTTGATCCGCTTCGCGCCAGCGCAGATAGAGCAACAACCCTTCGGCCTGTCGCAACTCCATCCCGATCTCGCGATAGCGCGCCGCCTGTTTCGCTTGCCGGGCTAGGGCCGCAAGCTGGGTCGCAAGCTGCTCCAACACATCATCGATCCGGGCCAGATTGGTTTCCGCCGCTTTCAGCTTTAGTTCCGCCTCATGCCGCCGCTGATAGAGCCCAGAAATCCCCGCCGCCTCTTCCAAGATTCGACGGCGCGATTTCGGCTTGGCGTTGATCAGCTCCGAGATTTGTCCCTGGCGCACAAGCGCAGGCGAATGCGCCCCTGTGGATGCATCGGCAAACAGCATCTGCACATCGCGCGCCCGCACATCCTTGCCGTTTGTCTTATAGGCACTGCCGGCATCGCGGGTGATCCGGCGGACGATCTCAAGCTGATCATCGCCATTGAAATTGGCAGGTGCCAGCCGCTCGGAATTGTCGATGATGATCGACACTTCGGCGAAGTTCCGGGCGGGCCGTGTTGCGGCCCCGGCGAAGATCACATCTTCCATCCCGCCGCCGCGCATTGCGGTCGGACGGTTCTCGCCCATCACCCATCTCAGCGCTTCCAACAGATTCGACTTGCCGCAGCCATTGGGGCCAACGACGCCGGTCAACCCGTCCCCGATCAAAAGATCGGTCGGGTCCACGAAGCTTTTGAAGCCATTCAGCCTGATCTTGGAAAAGCGCACGCCGCCATCCCGCATGTGATTCCGTTGGTCGAGGATTGTCTGGCCGCAATTGCGGTCAAGTCAACGGGGAACCCCCGTATCTGGGGATATTCCGCCGGTTATCCACAAAATATGGGCGAATTCACGGCATATTGCGGTGCAGGCCCGGTCAGGGCAAGCTCAACACATGGTAACCGTGACCCGCACAGACCCCCTCTCTCCCGATGCGCTGCGCTTGATCGAAGGCAGCGAGGCGGAGCAATCGGCGCTCTATCCGCCGGAGGACCGCTTCGCCTTTTCGCCGCAGCAACTTGTCGATGAGGAGGTCCGGTTCTTTGTCGCGCGGGTCAAAGGCCGTGCCCTTGGGTGTTGCGGCTATGCGGTTTACGAGGGGTATGCGGAACTCAAGCGCCTCTTTGCCGAGCCGGAAGCGCGCGGCACGGGCGTCGCCGCAGCTTTGATCGAAACCATCGAAGACGCCGCGCGCGCCGAGGGTGTCCACCTCATGCGGCTGGAGACCGGTCAGCTCAGCCCCGCCGCGATCGGGTTCTACACCCGACACGGCTATATCAGGCGTGGCCCCTTCGGCGACTACCCTGAAAACCCAAGCTCCGTTTTCATGGAGAAGCCGCTTTAGCGTTGGGCCAGACTGGCTGGGCATCTGACTGTATCCGCGCCGCGCAGGTCACAAGGCAACCGCAGTCACGCCCCGCTTCCTCAGTTGCTTCGCCCCTGATCAGGCTGGTCGGTGATCGCACCATATCCTGGCTGAGTCTTCGGGATCGGATCGTCAAATTGGCTGCGACAGCGTGTCTGTTGTATCCAAGGCCGATTTACTTATATAATTTGCAGCGTCAAATATAAGGAGTGTCAATCATGACTCTCGCGTCCACACGCTATTCGCCGCTCTACTTCCTCGCCTCGCTCGGCGCGGGCGGTCTGACGGTGACCTTTTTCATGTGGCTGATGTTCTGGGTGCCGCATCCGGATCAGCCGGTGCCAATCTTCGAAAACAACCTTGCACTGATGACCCAGGGCACGCTCCTGCAGCAGACCATGGTGCTTGGCGCAATGGCGGGGATCGCGCTTTTCGCCTTCTTCAATGTCAAACTCCTGATCTGGAACTTACGTCAATTCGCAGATTTCCGGCGGTCCGAGGGCTACGCGGCCTTCGCCGCCTCCAATGCAGGGAGTCGATCCTCGCCATGCCGCTTGCCTTGGCAATGACCGTCAATGTCGGCTTCATCATCGGCCTGACCTTTGTGCCCGGCCTCTGGAGTGTTGTGGAATATCTGTTCCCGTTGGCTTTGATTACATTCCTGGCGATCGGTATCCTCGCGCTCCGGATGTTGGGCGGCTTCGTTGGCGCGCGTCTGGCCCAGGGCGGGTTCAGCTGCGAGACGAATAACTCCTTCGCGCAAATGCTGCCCGCCTTCGCGCTATCCATGGTTGCCGTCGGCCTGGCGGCCCCCTCGGCCATGTCCGGCAATGCCACCGTCGCAGGCGTCAGCATCATCGCCTCCAGTTTCTTCATGATCGCGGCGGTCCTGATCGCGCTTGTTGCGGGCGTTCTTGGCCTCCGCTCAATGATGGAGAATGGGGTGAATACCGAAGCCGCGCCGACGCTCATGGTGGTGATCCCGCTGATGACCGTGATCGGCATCGCGATGTTGCGGATGAATCACGGGCTACATGTGCATTTCGATGTTCATGGCGGTGCCGGCGAAACCCTGATGATGTTGACCCGGCTCTTGTCGGTCGAGGTGCTTTTCGGGCTCTTCGGGGTGATGGTGCTTTCGCGCGTCGGCTATGCAGCGCAGTTCCTCTCGGGCACCGCAGCCTCTGCCGGGTCTTACGCATTGGTCTGCCCCGGTGTGGCACTCTCGGTGCTGACCCATTTCTGGCTCAACAAGGGCCTGGCGGCGGCGGGCCTGGTGGCCAAATTCGGTGTCGCCTATTGGGCCATCTCGGGCATCGCCATCGCGTTGCAATTGGGGATGATCTTGTTGGTCTGGCAATTGGGCCGGAAACATTTCACCACTCTCGCGAGTCCGACGGTCCCGGCCTAAGGGCCTCTCAATCGCTTAGCGGGGCGGCCTCAAGCAGGTCGCCCGGCTGACACTCCAAGACCTCGCAAATCTTGGCCAAGGTCTCAAAGCGAATGCCTTTGACCTTACCGCTTTTCAGCAAGCTCAGGTTCTGCTCGGTGATGCCGATCTCCGCCGCCAGATCGCGGCCCTTCATCTTCCGAAGTGCCATCATCACATCAAGCCGGACGATGATCTCCATCAGACAAACCCCCGGTTCTCTTCGGCAACCTGCACCGCCTCGCGCATCACCCAACCGATCACAACGATCAACCCGCCCGCCAAAAAGAAGCCGATATCGCCGTCGGTGAAGGTTAAGGAAAGCGTTCGCGAACCGGCCTGGTTTGCCATCGTCAAGAGCAGCACAATCGCCGTATTCGATAAGAAACCGACAACGCCGACGGTGACCAAACCTTGACCGATCCGGAGTATCCGATCAGCACAGCGAGCGCTCAGCGTTTCGCCGGATTTGTAGAACCCAAAGAGTGTTCGCATCTGCCACAAGATGTAAGCCGCTATAACAACCGACACCATCTCAATCGCCAAGATAATCCCATAAAGGCCGGGCCCGATGACCGGCGGCAAAACATAGTCCGAATAGGTGTCGCGAATATCGTCGACGCCCATCTCATCAATGGCAAAGGCGACGATCAGAATCACCGGAAGCATGAGTAAGCCAAAGCTGGTTGCCAGATGGAGGAGCCGCGCGACCCTGACAATACGACCTAACTCTCGTTTCGTCATTTCTTCTTTCCTTTCACGATTTACTTACTGTAATACAGCAAACAATGATTCTTGTAAGGAAAATATTCAATGCACCCAAAACATCTCTCCATTGCCGCAATTGCTGTCTTGTCCATCTTATTAAGCACCACTTTGGCGCGCCCCGACACGACGGACCCGCTCACAGCCGACCCGCGCGGTATTGCGGCCCTCGTCACGCTGCCCGATGGCGTTGCCTTGCCCGAAGATGGGGCCGTTATGACGCTCGCGGCAGTCAACACCGCAACTGAGGCCATCTCGCGCGAGCAATATGTTCTGATCCCCTCGGAAAACGGCGACCTCTATGTCCTGTCACGTGGAGATCAGGCCCGCCTCTCCGAGCAACAGGGGATGATCTTGGGCTGGATGGCGCAAGAGATCGACGTCGATGGGACATTCAATTTTGTGATCGATCCCTGCCAGATCGGTGACGGACCAGACCGCCAGGCTCGGGTGTCCGTCCAGTTACGGGCCGAAGCAGACGGCCCCTTCCTGCCGGTGATCGACGATATGCGCCTTCGAGGGATCTTGGATCACGATCTGGATGAGATGCCGGTCTGCCCCCAGGCCGGCTGAGAGAGCCCCCACTCTCTCTCCTTGAGCGGGTTGCGGCACGTCCACCAGACGGCGCTCGTGCCCTTTGCGCCACCGTGGCCCGCCCAAATATTGCGACCCCGTTGAGATCGCCCTAGGCCGATGTTATCTTTGACTCAGGCTCGGCGTCGGGGCCTTTGACGGCGCGCAATATGGAGGACAGAGTCCTGACTGGACCAACCCTTGCGGCATCTAATAGAGCCGCACCTGCGGCGCCCAAGGCGCCTCTGCAAGACCTGACAAGCGAAGAGCTTCTTCAGCGTATTCTTGCCTCTCTCGACGATGACAAAGCCGAAGACGTTGTGCAGATCGACCTGCGCGGCAAGTCGTCCATGGCCGATTACATGGTGATCGCCACGGGGCGCTCGACACGGCAAGTCTCGGCCATCTCCGAAAAACTGGTGGATCGGTTGAAAACCGTCACCGGGCGGCGGTGCAAGATGGAGGGCAAGGATGCCGGCGATTGGGTGCTGATCGATGCGGGCGATATCATCGTCCATGTCTTCCGCCCCGAAGTGCGGGAGTTCTATCAGCTTGAAAAGATGTGGATGCCCGCCGACGGCACAACCGCACCGCAATAAGCGCGGCACATGCGGGTACATCTTTGCGTCGTGGGCCGGCTTCGGGCCGGTCCGGAACGCGATTTGATTGACGATTATCTGACGCGGTTTGATCGGACCGGGCGCGCGCTCGGCCTTGGCCCCGCTCGCGTGGTTGAGGTCGAGGATAAAAAGGGCGGTGGCCAGGTGGCGGAGGCTGCGTTGCTGCAGAAAGCCATCCCAGAGGGCGCCGCGATCTGGGCGCTTGATGAACGCGGACGGATGCTCAGCTCCCCCGATTTTGCAACACAATTGTCTGGGCTGCGGGATCAAGGTCGCGGCGATTTGGCCTTTGTGATCGGCGGCGCGGATGGCCTCACGCCGAGCTTCCGCGACCAAGCCGACAAGGCCATCTCCTTCGGCCCTATGGTCTGGCCGCATATGCTCGCCCGCGTCATGCTCGCCGAACAACTCTACCGCGCCGCCTCAATTCTCGCCGGAAGCCCGTATCATCGGGTCTGATCCTTGCCCCGGCCTGGGGCCTTGCGTAGAACCACGGATATGAGCAGTCCAAAACCCGTTGTCCTTTGTATTCTCGATGGCTGGGGCCTGAACCCCTCATCAGAAGCCAATGCCCCGCATCTGGCCGCAACGCCGCATTTCGACCGGCTGATGGCGACCTGTCCCAATGCAACCTTGGTCACTCATGGTCCCGATGTCGGCCTGCCCACCGGGCAGATGGGCAATTCCGAGGTTGGGCATACGAATATCGGCGCGGGTCGGATTGTGGCGATGGATCTCGGCATGATCGATCTGGCCATCGAAGACGGCAGTTTCTTTGAGAACCCCGCGCTTCTGGCCTTCATCAACGATCTGAAGACCTCCGGCGGCACCGCGCATTTGATGGGCGTGGTCTCCGATGGTGGGGTGCACGGGCATCTGACCCATATCCTCGCGGCGGCCAAGGCCGTCACGGAGGCGGGTGTGCCGCTGATGATCCATGCGATTACCGATGGGCGCGACGTGCCGCCGAGTTCCGCTGACACATTCATCGAAACCCTGGTCAACATGCTGCCCGTGACGGCGCCCGTCGGCACGATCATCGGGCGCTACTACGCGATGGACCGCGACAACCGATGGGAGCGAGTCGAGCAGGCCTATGACGCCATAATCAAAGGCCAGGGCGCGATGACGGCGGACACCCCGGTCGATGCGGTTGCAGACGCCTATGCACGGGGCGAAACCGACGAGTTCATTCTGCCCACCGTCCTGGGCGGCTATCGAGGCGTCAAGGATGGCGATGGCGTCTTCTGTCTCAATTTCCGCGCTGACCGGGCGCGAGAGATCCTCCGGACCATCGGCGAACCAGGCTTCGCGGAGTTTGCCACCGGACCACGACCCAAGCTCGCGGCCTTCCTTGGCATGGTCGATTATTCGACCGAGCACACCGCCTATATGACCACCGCCTATCCGAAACAGAAGCTGACCAACACGCTCGGCGAATGGGTCGCAAAACACGGGCTGCGGCAGTTCCGCCTGGCAGAAACCGAGAAATACCCGCATGTGACTTTCTTTCTGAACGGCGGCAAAGAAGCCCCGGAAGAAGGCGAAGATCGTTACATGCCGAAATCGCCCAAAGTCGCGACCTATGACTTGCAGCCCGAAATGTCTGCACCTGAGGTCAGTAACAAATTCGTCGAGGCGATTGAGGCGGATTATGACCTGATCGTCGTCAACTATGCCAACCCCGATATGGTTGGACATACCGGGGATTTGCAGGCCGCGATAAAGGCTTGCGAGGCTGTTGATACAGGGCTTGGTCGCGCCCTGGAGGCATTGGAAAAGGCCGGCGGCGCGATGATCGTCACCGCCGATCACGGCAATTGCGAAGTGATGATCGACCCGCAAACGGGCGGGCCGCACGCACACCGCACACACCCTGAGCCCGGTGCCAGTGATCCTCGTCGGAGGGCCGGAGGGCGCCACGCTGCGCGAGGGGGTTTGGCCGATCTCGCGCCGACCTTACTGGAACTGATGGGGCTGGAGCAGCCGCCCGAGATGACCGGGGAAAGCCTGATCGCATGAGTGCTTGGGCCGCCCGGTTTGCCCTGATCCTCGGCCTCGCCTGGCCGAGCCTGACCCTATCGCAATCCGACCCGGCGCTGACCGCGCAACGCGCCGCGCAGATGCTGGATGCCGCCGCCACCTCCCTTGTCGAGGCCGATGGCGCCCGCGACCGGGTAGAAGCGCTCACCGAAACCGTGCGGGCCTATGAAGAAGGACTCCTGGCGCTCCGCGAAGGCATCCGCCGCGCCGCGCAACGAGAGCAAACCATTCTCGTGGTGTTCGAGGCCGAACGGGACCGTCTGGCCCGACTCTTGGGGGTACTGCAAACCATGGAACGCGCGCCGGCTCCGCTGTTGATGCTGCACCCCTCCGGCCCCGTCGGCACCGCCCGGTCTGGCATGATTTTGTCTGATGTCAGCCCCGCCATCGCCAGCGAAGCCGCCCGGCTACAAGCGCAACTTGAGGAAATCGCGCTCCTGCGGACGCTGCAAAACAGCGCGCTTGAGCAGTTGAGCGCCGGGTTAATCGGCGCACAAGACGCTCGGTCGCAGCTGTCGCAAGCCATCGCCGACCGTCGTGTTCTGCCCGACCGGTTCGAGCTTAACACCGACGCCATGCTGCAATTGATGGAAAGCGTCGATTCGCTCGACAGTTTTGCCGAAAGCCTGCGCGCTCAACCTGCTGAGACCGACCTCAGCGGCTTTGACCTGCCCGACTTCACCGACGCGCAAGGCACTCTTCCGCTGCCGGTTCTGGGTCGGGTCTTGCGAGGCTTCAACGACGAAGATGCCGCCGGAATCACCCGCCCGGGCCTCGTTTTGGCCACTCAAGCTCAAGCGATGGTCACCACACCCTGGCCCGCAACCGTGCGCTATGCCGGGCCGCTGCTCGACTACGGCACGGTCGTGATCCTTGAACCCGACGGCGATTATTTGTTGGTTTTGGCGGGTTTGGCCGATGTTTTTGTCCGTGCCGGTGAAGTCTTGCCGCCCACAGCCCCGATCGGATTGATGGGTGGCGCGCCCGAAACCAGCGACAACGTGATTGTCACAAATGCGCAAGGTGGTGGCGGAGACCTGTCAGAAACGCTTTATATAGAGCTAAGAGAAGCAAACGTGCCCGTGGACCCGACCGAGTGGTTCATCACTGAATAAGAGATGAGGAATAGGTTTCTATGAAAAGATTTGTCATGGCGGCCCTTGGTGGAACGGCAGCGGGTATCCTGCTGACGACGCAAATCGCCGGCCCGCTGATCGCCCAGGAAAACGCCAATAACGCGTCGGTCTATGAGCAGCTTGACCTGTTCGGCGATATCTTCGAGCGAATCCGCGGCAATTACGTGGAAGAGGTAGATGAGGCCGCGCTGATCGAAGCGGCGATCAACGGGATGCTAACCTCGCTCGATCCGCATTCCAGCTATCTGCCCCCCGCGACTACGACACGATGCAGGTACAGACCCGAGGCGAATTTGGCGGCTTGGGTATCGAAGTGACCCAGGAAGAAGGTTTCGTCCGCGTCATCACACCGATGGATGACACACCCGCGATGGAGGCTGGCGTCGAGGCCGGCGATTTCATCACCCATGTGGATGGTGAGGCGCTTCTGGGCCTGACCCTAGAGCAATCCGTGGATCTGATGCGCGGGCCAGTTGGCTCGGAGATAGTGATTACGGTCGTGCGCGAAGAGGTGGACGAGCCTTTTGACATCACCATTGTCCGCGACCGCATCCGCCTGACCGCCGTGCGCACCCGGCTTGAAGGCAACACGGCGATCCTGCGCGTCTCAACGTTCAACGATCAGACCTATCCGAACCTGCAAGAGGGGCTGGAAGAACTGGTGACCGAAGTCGGGGGCTTGGAAAATCTCGACGGTGTCGTGCTGGACCTGCGCAATAACCCCGGTGGCCTCCTGACCCAGGCGATTCGCGTCTCTGACGCCTTCTTGGAACAGGGCGAAATCGTCTCGACCCGCGGGCGGGAGCCGGGCGATGGCGAGCGTTTCAACGCCACACCTGGCGATTTGATCGAAGGCCGTCCCGTGGTGGTGCTGATCAATGGCGGCTCGGCCTCGGCCTCCGAGATTGTCGCTGGCGCCCTGCAAGATCACCGCCGCGCGGTCGTCGTTGGCACCAACAGCTTCGGCAAAGGCTCGGTTCAGACCGTCATGCCGCTCCAAGGCGAGGGCGCGATGCGTCTGACGACATCGCTCTACTACACGCCGTCCGGCCGCTCGATCCAAGCGCTTGGCGTCGCCCCCGACATCTTGGTGGAACAGCGGGAGCCGGTGGAGGTGTCCGACGAAGATCAACCGCTGCGGACAGAAGCCAGCCTGCGCGGCTCGCTGCAAAACTCAACCCTGACCGAGGATGAAATCCGTCAGTTGGAAGAGGAGCAGGCCGTGGCCGAAGCCACCGCCGAGCTGCGCAATCAGGATTATCAACTGGCCTATGCCATCGACATCCTGACCGGCCTGAACGCGCTCGCCCCTGGCAGCCAGTAAGCCGCCGATGACGCCGGGCGAGATCGCGGCGCTGCCCTATCGGCCTTGCGTCGGCGTTGTGTTGATCAACGCCGACGGATTGGTTTTTGCCGGTCAACGCGCCGATATGGAGACGCCCGCCTGGCAGATGCCACAAGGCGGCGTCGATAAAGGCGAAACGCCGAAAGCCGCCGCGTTTCGCGAGCTTCGTGAGGAAACCGGTGTCGCAGCGGATCATGTAACACTTCTGGGACAGACCGCCGATTGGCTGCCTTATGACCTGCCGCTTGAGGTTGTCCCCAAACGATGGGGCGGCAAGTTCCGCGGCCAGAAACAGATGTGGTATCTGATGCGGCTCGACGCAGGCGACGAGGTGATCAACCTTACCTATAAAGATGTCGAATTCTCGCAGTGGCGCTGGATGACCGGCCAGGATTTGCTCAATGTAATCGTCCCGTTCAAACGGCCGATCTATGAGGCGGTTTTGACGGAGTTCAGGCTGGTTTGAGCTTCGGTGGTCTTTGGCCGGTCCACCCCGTTAAGCGCACCACTGTTGCATAAGATCGTGACGTCAACCGCAGGAACATAAACTGATGAAAGTGATTTGAGGCCTAGACGGCGAGACCCGCAGACCGGCGCAGAAACGCGGCTAAAGCCCGAATTTCCGGCGCCGCTGTCCAACGGCTTTCATCACCCGGACCAACTCATGGCTGATCCCCGGTTCTGACAGGGCATGACCGGCGGCTTTGATCATCTGCAATCGGCCATTATGCCACCCATTGGCCAGCATCTGCGCCGAGAGTGGTGGGCAGATCATATCATAGCGCCCCTGCACAATGGTGCCTGGGATATGAGCGATGCGATAAAGATCACGGAGAATCTGCCCGTCTTCTTGCAAGAAACACCGGTTTATGAAGTAGTGATTCTCCAGCCGCGCAAAGGCCCGCGCATAATCCGCCGGGCTTTCGCCACCGCCGCCATCGCTATCCATCGAGGCCAGCGCGTTTTCCCAACTGGCCCAGGCCCGGGCAAACCGTGTCTCGACCATCAAATCGCCGGAAAAGAGCCGCCGGTTATAGGCCGCGATTAGGTCGCCACGCTCTTCCTCCGGAATCATGTTCCGAAACTTCGCCCACTGCTCGGGCCAAAACTGCCCGGCGCCACCACCATAGAACCATTTCAGCTCCCGCTCGGTGGACAGAAACACCCCGCGCAGCGCCAGATAGGCCACTGATTGCGGATGGGTTTCGGCGTAAATCAACGCAAGTGTCGCTCCCCAAGACCCGCCAAACACCGCCCAACGCTCGATGCCAAGAGTTTCTTGAATGCGCTCGATATCGTCGACGAGATCCCAGGTCGTGTTGGCATTGATTGCCGCATGGGGCCGCGACCGGCCACAGCCCCGTTGATCAAACAGGATGATGCGCCAGTCTTCGGGGTCGAAATAGCGCCGCATCGCCGGGCTACATCCGCCACCCGGCCCGCCATGCAGCACCACAACCGGCGCCCCTTTGGGGTTGCCGCATTGTTCGACATAGATCTGATGCCCGTCGCCCACGTCGAGCATCCGCTGATCATAAGGATCGATCGGCGGAAACAGATGCGCGGCTGCGCGCTTTTGGCCAGAGAATTTGTCCATCGCCGTCCTATATAGACCTCTGTAAAAGGTCTGACATGGCCGACACAGTGCCAAGATCGGAAAGGGAAGTCCATGAGCACCGCGACGCAAACTGTCGATGCTGGCGAGATTGCTAAATTTGAGGCAATGGCGGCGGAGTGGTGGGACCCCCATGGCAAGTTCAAACCGCTGCATATGCTGAACCCGACGCGGCTGGACTATATCACCACGCAGATCGCCGCCGAATTTGGGCGTGGCCTAAAGACCAACATGCCATTCGCCGGTTTGCGGATTCTCGATATCGGCTGCGGCGGCGGGCTGTTGTCGGAACCCATGGCGCGACTCGGGGCCGAGGTGGTTGGCGCAGATGCCGCCGAGCGCAACATTCCCGTAGCGCAGGTCCACGCAGAACAATCCGGCCTGGACATCGACTACCGCCATACGACTGCAGAAGCACTGGCCGAGGCTGGCGAGCAGTTCGACGTGGTTCTCAACATGGAAGTGGTCGAACATGTCGCCGACCCGCAGGGTTATCTGACCGCCTGCCAGCAGCTCCTGAAACCCGGCGGGCTGATGATCTGCTCAACCATCAACCGGAACCCCAAAAGCTTCGCAATGGCAATTGTCGGCGCAGAATATGTGATGCGCTGGCTTCCGAAAGGCACCCATGAGTGGCAGAAATTCATCACGCCTGATGAGCTTTTTGGTCTCATCGCGAACGCCGGCCTTACGCCGGTGGACCGCAAAGGCTTTGTCTTCAACCCCATTGCATGGGCCTGGAGCCTCTCCGACCGCGACCTGAGCGTGAACTATGTGACGGCCAGCACAAAGCCGGCATAGAAGCCACCTCGCGCGCTAAGACCACGTAAAGCCGCGATAACGAGCCAACATGCCAAAATCGGCCTTGCAATAAACCTTGGTCCGTTAGCGCTCTACCCGCTGGCCCGGTATTGGGACGGGGTCATCCCAAGTTCGCGTTTGAACGCGGCGTAGAAAGACGAGCGCGAGTTGAACCCGACGTCGTAGGCAATGGTCAGAATGGTCGAGTCGGTGTTGCGCAGCCTGTCTGTCGCATCGCGAATACGCCAGCGATTCACATAGTCGAAAAACCGTTCCCCGATTTTCTCGTTCAGCGCTTGCGAGGCGTAATGCGTGGTCACGCCGATCCGGCTCGCCAAATCCCAAAGGGAGAGATCGGGTTCGAGATAGAGATGCTGGTCCGCCATCAACGCTTCGATTTTTCCGGCGAGCCGGTCGAGCCGGGTGTCGTCGAGCCCGGACTTGCCATATTTCCGCATGGGTGGTGTCTGAGCATCATCTGCCAGAACCGGTTCAGGAGGTACGACAATGCCCGGCTTCTGCCGCGCACCCCAAAGGGCGATGATCCACATCAAAACATAGCGGAGCAGGATCGCAGCCAGAAGTGACTCAAAAACGTCAGCCCCCGGGAAGCTCAGATCGAACACCGACGCCAGAATTGCAATAGAGTTGAAGGCCCAGAACACAACGACAGCCGCAGCCAGCCACCAGGCCCAGGCCAATTCACGGCTTTCCGTGCTGGCGAAGAGGTCTTTGAGGCGGCTTCTGTATCGACTGAGGCGCCGCAGGATCAGCACGGCATAGATCGGCACCAAAGCGTAGAACAACGCTGTCGCGCCGTAGAGCCCGACCAAGGCGAGGGTCTGCCAAATCACCAAATCGCCAACGCCGGGTTGCAGACTCGCCTGCAAAGATGGCGGCAGAAGCAAGATGTAGACATAGAGAGCCACGGCAAACACAATCGGACCCCCATGCCAAATCCAGCGCGGTTTTGCGCTCTCTCGGGTCGGGTCGTTGGTCAAGCGATGCACGTAAAGCCATAAGAGGAATGGCTGAACCATCGTCAGAGGGACCTCCGCGAGCTCAACCAGCAGGATCAGGAACTCCGAGTTATCTCGAGAGAGAAGATACGAGGTTGGCAAGGCCAGAAGTTCGACCACATTGGCCAGAAAGAAGAGGGCCAGGGGCAACCGGAGATGCCTATGCCGATCAGGCAGCAAAAGCAGATTTGTGCAAAAGGCAGACATAACCAGCAGGCCGGCGGCGGCGGCTATGCGGAGCAACTCTTGCTCGGAATTCAACAATGCGGGGTCCATGAAATGATGGCCATCCGTATAATAGATCGGGTGGGCGCATAACCTGCGCGCACCCCAAAAAATGACTTTGGCGCCTTCAGAAGATAAAACTGTCTTCGGTCAAGGGCTCACAACTGTTTCCGAAGATGGAAATCTCGGCATCGCCGAAGCTGATCTGCGTATAGCTACCGTGTGTGCTGATCTCAAGGTCACTGAAGCTCAATCCAGTCTGAGAGAAGTCGAGCAGGTCTTCACCAACACTAAAGTCAAAGATGCGATCCTGGCCAGCGTCGAGCTGAAACACAAACGTATCGGCCCCGTCGCCGCCCCACATGTAATCGCGGCCGGCACCACCATCGAGCACGTCATCTCCAGCACCGCCGCGCAACATGTCCGTCCCATCGCCACCCGACAGAACGTCATCGCCGCTGCCGCCGCGCAGATGGTCGCGCCCTGCGCCACCGCTCAGGTGGTCATTGCCCTGATTGCCGCTCAGGATGTCATTGCCCTCACCGCCGTCAATCGTGTCATCGCCATATCCACCACGAAGATGATCATTGCCAGCACCGCCAATCAGTTGGTTGTCGCTGTGCGCTGCATCTGGCGTTTGGCGAAGAACATCGATGACATCCCGACCATCGGTGCCGATCGACAGCGTCGAGCCGTCCGAAAAGGTGAAGCGACCCGTATCCAGATCACCCAGTCGGCCTTCAAAGGTCAGGCTGGCGTTGCCCAGTTCCAACACGGTTTCTGGTCCGCCTGCTGCATCTTCATCCTCGGTCAGCGAAATCTCGGCCGCTGTGCCTGCAATCGTAAAGCTCTCATCCGATGGATCGAAACTTGCCCAGTTATCATCATTGAAGATTTCGGCGAAGGCGGCGACCAGCAATTCTGTAGGTTCCGCATCCGAATGGGTGGTCGCGATGGAGAAGATTGTACCGGATTCGACATGCAGGAAGGTCGCTGTATTTGTCCCCAGGGTACCGCCGGCGAACCCAATGAATTGTTGCCCATACGCGATGCCCGACGACAGACCAAGGCTTTCTCCATCCAGACTTGGGGTGCCATCCTCTGCACGGAAGTCCAGCATCTCTTCCAATTGCTCGGGTGGCAGCAGCGTGCGAGAGACCAGCAACGCGTCCATGAAACGGATCATGTCTGAAAGTGGTCGATACAACGCCGCCAGACGCACCAAAATCTATGGGTACATCTGTGACGTCGATGACATCGCCCGGGAAAAGCTCCGCATAGGACCGCAGCATACCGTCTGTTTGGCCTTCGGATCTCATCGAGCTGTCATCCATGCCAGCAACAGAGAAAATACGGTCGGACATCACTTCAGCGAAACTGTCGCCCGTCGTTTGTTCGATCAATTTTTGCAGAAGCAAGTAGTTTGTATTTGAGTATCCGTAACCTTCGCCAGGTTCAAAGTCGGCGGGTTGATCTGCGACAAGCGCCAACATGCCGTCGGGCCCCAACGTCTGAGTTGGATCGGCTAAGAGCAGTTCAATGAATGCGGGCAAGCCTCCTTCGCCGGGAACTGTATCGAAATCGGGGATGCCAGACCGGTTAGCCAGCAACTCGCGCACGGTCACCTCTTCGATATTGGGAATGCCTTCCAGACCGGATAGATCCATTTGTTCCGACAGCGGGGCGTCAAAGTCGATCGCCCCTTCGCCAACCAGTTGCTGAATGATGACCGATGTCATCATCTTGGTCTGAGACCCAACTTCAAATGTATTGTCCGTGCTGGCCGCCCGATCGCCGTCAAGCTCAATCGTACCGGTGGCGTTGCGCACCGACAGCCCGTCGCGTGCCACCTCAATCAAGACAGCGGGCGCAGGACTGTCGTCTGCGAAGTCTTCCATCGCGCGGGCAGGTGCCTCTTTCAAGGCGTTAGGGTCAAAATGGGACATGGTGTGTATCCTTGTAGAAATCCGAAAAACCGCGAACCATTAGATCCGCTGCGCCGTTCTTGTCAGAAGGGGCTGTCGGGTGCGTCCGGATCGGTCGGGACGGACAAAATGCGATGTAATGCCCTGTTTCGGCCGCGGGGTATGCGGCGAGTTCAGCATCCACTGACGGCGGAGTTTCGGACTATCCGCATAGAACTCTGCCAATTACCTTCGTCTGACCACGCAACCTGAAGCAAACGTATCGATTCAGATTTTTGGAGAGCGCTCTGGTCGGCGAACGGACATTGCCAGAGCTTCAATGTCCGGCTCCCAGAAGAGTTTCTCAATGGTGGAATCTTTTATAGCCTGCACGAGTCGCAAATCCTGATCGATGGACAAAGAAAACACTACAACACCGTCAGGCCAAACAGCACTCGGGGATAGTGTCCGCCAGCGCCGTAAACCATCATCCCGAAGGATCAAGGGCTGGCCATGCCCTAACAATCAAATTGAACGACTAGGGTGGAGATGATCAGCCCGCAACAACCCTTTGACGCTGCACGCCCAGGCCTCTGATGCCCAACACCATGCTGTCGCCGGTCTGGAGGTATTGCTCAGGCTTTTGCCCCATGCCCACACCCGGCGGCGTGCCGGTCGAGATCACATCGCCTGGCTGCAGGCTCATGAACTGCGACAGGTGAGACACAACAGTCGCCACGCCGAAGTGCATGGTGCGGGTCGACCCATCCTGAAAGCGCGTACCATTCACCTCGAGATACATCGGCAGGTCCTGCGGATCGGTCACCTCATCGCGGGTCACCAACCAGGGGCCGATCGGGCCGAACGTGTCGGCGGATTTTCCCTTTACCCATTGGCCGGAGCGATGCAGCTGAAAATCCCGCTCGCTCAGGTCATTAACCACACAATAGCCCGCGACATGATCAAGCGCCTCGGCTTCGGAGATGTATTTGGCGGGCTTGCCGATCACAACGCCCAGTTCGACCTCCCAATCGGTTTTGACCGACCCGCGGGGAATTTCGACATCATCGTTTGGGCCGACAATGGCCGAGGTCGCTTTGAAGAAGATCACCGGCTCTTCAGGCAATGCCATACCTGCCTCCGCCGCATGATCGGCGTAGTTCAGGCCAATGCAAATGAACTTGCCCACGTGCCCCACGCAGGGCCCGATACGGGCATCGCTCGGCAGGGCGGGCAGGCTTTCGGGGTCAAGCTGGCGCAGCCGGGCAAGGCTCTCGTCGCTCAGCGCATCCCCCGACACATCGTCGATATGGGCCGAAAGATCTCGCGGCATGCCCGACGCATCCAGCAAGGCCGGTTTTTCTTGGCCCGCTGGGCCAACACGTAGCAGTTTCATGGTATCTCCTTAAACGTTGGACCAGCCACCATCGATGACATGGGCAACTCCGGTCGTATATGCGCTCTCGTCGGAGGCCAGATAGACTGTGAGCGCCGCAATTTCTTCGGGCGTGCCGATCCGGCCAATGGGCTGCCGGGCAACAAAATCGGCATGGGCAGCTTCGTAATTGCCGGTAGCGCGCAACCGGTCATGCAATGACGGACTGTCCACCGTGCCTGGGCAGATCGCATTGCAGCGGATGCCTTGCCCGATATGGTCCGCCGCCACAGCTTTGGTCATACCGATCACGGCGGCTTTAGTGGTGCCATAGACAAAGCGGTTTGGCGCCGCGATGACCGAAGAGGCGACCGAAGACATATTGATAATCGATCCGCCGCCCGCCGCGATCATGCCGGGCAGGAAGGCGCGGATCATCCGGTACATAGCCGTCACATTGAGTTCGACCGAGCGTGCCCAGGCGGCCTCGTCACAATCCAGGATCGTGCCGTTGTCAACGAAGCCGGCGCAGTTGAAAAGAACCGAGGGCGCGGCGATTAGATCACGGAACCCGGCGATGGCGTCGGGATCGCAGACATCGAAAACCGCCGTCTTGATCCCATCTGCGGCCAAACTCTCCAACGCCCCGGCATTGATATCGGTGGCCAGCACCCGCGCCCCCTCCGCTGCCATTGCCAGGGCGCAGGCCCGCCCAATACCCTGCCCCGCTGCCGTCACCAGGCAGGTCTTGCCATCTAATCGTTTCATGTTGTCTGTTCCTCGTTCAAACCGTAACAACGCGCGGCGGTGCCTAGGAAGACCTGGTCCCGCTCGTCCTGTGACATCCCGATTGCCAGCCGCTCAGACAGATCAAACCATGCCTGATAGGTCGAGGTTTCCTGCAAGACCGGAAAGTCGCTGCCCCACATCATGCGGTCCGGGCCGAAGACGCCATAGACCATATCCCAGACATGTTGATGAAACGCGTCGTCCCGGCTCTGCGCTGTGAAACCCGACATTTTGCATATGACATTGGGTAGATCGGTGAATGCAGCCAAGTCTTGGCGCCACGCCTCAACCGTCGCTGGTGTCGGTTTCGCTGCGTGGTTTATAATGATCGGCAGATCGATGTGGCATTCGGCAACAGCGGCGACGCCGCGAAGATGATGCGGCAAGGCCAACGCTTCCAACACTAGATCGGTTTCGGCCAGCGCGGCCAACCCGTCAGCGTAAGCCTCGGTGCTCAGCCATTCCGGCCCTGCGGCGATCGCTTCCATCGGGCGTAGGCCCTTAAGCCGGGGATTGCGCGCCATCTCTGTGATCACATCGCGCGCATCCGGTGCCGTCAGGTCGGCCCATCCGGTCACGCCGACGATCCTGGGATGCGCCGCCGCCTGCTCCAAGAGCCAGTCCGTCTCGGCCCATGTCGGTGCCGCCTGTACCGCTATGACGCCAGAAATTGGCAGATCCTCTTGCGCCGCCCACATATCACCAGGGAGAAAGTCGCGGTGGATGCGCGGGCGCGCAGGCGTCAGCCAGTCATAATCCCCGCGATCGAGCCTCCAGAGATGGACATGAGTGTCGATCGCCATCAGCGTTCCCTTTGAAGGGGATAGATCTGCTGCAACGGAGACCAGACCGGCGCGTTTGGCGCTTCTGACAGTGGTGCCTGACAGGCTTTGGTGCGGGCCATCCAGTCGGCAAGCTCCGGCAAGGCCCGCAACCGTGCGCGGTCGGCATCCAGATCACTGCCCAGATAGTCGAAGCTGGCGATTGCATACCCCCCAAGCAAGTGCAGCCGATAGTCCGCATGCCCATGGGCCAGAAGCGCAGGCCCGACCACAGGATCAGGGGCGCGATGCATAGCCAGATACTCCTGCACGTGACTCGGCAGGATTCGCGTGGCCACAGATGTCGGGTCATTTGGTTGCCCCCTGCGTTAGGCCCGAGACCAGCTTCTTCTGCAAAGGCAGGAACAAGAGCAGCGTTGGCACTGTCGCGACCACGGAGCCCGCCATAACCGCCCCCCAATCGACCTGCACATCGCCGAAATACTGGTAGAGGCCCAGGGGAATGGTCTTCAACCCATCCTCGGTGATCAGAGCCAGCGCCAACAAGTATTCCGACCAGCTTTGCAGGAAGCCGAAGGTGGCCGCCGCGACCAGACCGGGCCACATGATCGGCAAGATCACCAGGCGGATCACCTGAAACCGGTTCGCCCCATCGACAATCGCCGCTTCATCAAGCGCCTTAGGGATCGTCGTTAGATAACCCACCAGCAGGTAGATGGTGAACGGCGTGACAAAGGCCGCGTAACACAGGATCAAGCCGATATGGCTGTTGATCAGGCCGCTGCGGGCGAAAAAGATAAAGATCGGATTGACCAGGATGATCCAGGGAAAGAACTGCCCCCCATAATCGCGCCGAACACGAAGCCCCGCCCCGGGAAGCGGAACCGCGACAGCCCATATGCGGCAAACAGCGAGATCGTGCAGGCGAGCACTGTCGCCGCCGCGCAGATATAGAGCGAGTTGAAAACATAGACGAAATACCCATCCGACAGGATCGACAGGTAGTTATCGAGAGTGAAGCCCCCGTCGCTAGAGACCAGTGACACCGAGATATTCTGAATCGAGCCCCGGAAGACGAAGGCTGCGGGGGCCAGGAGAAACACCATGAAGAGGGTGACGGCCAGAAACATGCCACCATTTTCAATGGCTCTTGCCAGACGTTCGCGCATTGCCATTTCCTCAACCCACCTTGTCCTGCATGTCGCTCAACCCGAAGAAGCGGAAATAGAGCGCGCCGAACAGGGCCATGACCACCGCCATGACAATCCCGATGGCGGAGCTGTACCCGATCCTGAGATCCACAAAGGCACGCAGGTAAATCTCGGTCGCCAGCACATTGGTATAGGTACCGGGTCCCGCGCCCGTTGCGAGCCAGACATAGACAAAATTATTGAACGTCCAGATCACCGACATCAGCCCTAAGACCGAGATCGTCGGCATCAGGTAAGGCAGCGTGACAAAGCGGAATTGCTGCCACGTTGTGGCACCGTCAATCGCCGCGGCCTCGTTCAGTTCTTCTGGGATCGTTTGCAGAGCAGCCAACAGAGAGACCGCGATCAAGGGCGTGGTGTTCCAGACAATGATTGTCACGATGGAAGGCCAAACGGTTGTCAGCTCGGCGAGAAACGCCACCGGATCATCGATCAGACCGGTCCAGAGCAGCGCCTGATTGATCGCGCCATGGGTCGGATCAAACAGCCAGCGCCAGGCGATCACAGCGACCACCGGCGGCGTCGCCCATGGGACCAGCAGCATCAGCCGGGTGACCGTGGTCAGTCTCAGCCCCGCTACAAAACGCGAGTTCAGCAGCAACGCAAACAACAGCCCCAGAAGCAGCTTCAGCGACACGCTGATCGCCGTCAGCCAGACCACCGTGTTGAAGGCGATGTCAAAGAAGCTCGGGCTGGTCAAAAACTCAGTATAGTTCGCAAGCCCGACATTTTCGCCCCCCTGCCGCAACTGCAGCAGCGTGATGTCGGTGAAGCTCAACTCCAGATTATACAGCGTGGGATACAGGTAGAACCCGACGAGGATCAGGAAGGTTGGAAACAGCATCCAGAAGGCATTGATCCGGTCACGGGCGGTTGGGGAGAGTGCCATCGAGGGCTCCTGTCTGCGATGAATGAGGGCCGATCAGCACGGACCGGCCCTCTATCATGGGTCAATTATCGAGCACACGCTCGATCTCTGCCAGCAACTGCTCCGCCGCTTCGGTCGAGGTGACCTGACCCGACAAGGCCGAGCCAACAGACCGCGCGGTCAGGTTCCAGAGCTGCCCGACGCCCGCGCCGCTTTCGGCATAGGCACCCCAAGTGCGGGTATGGTTGGCAAGCTGATCGGCAAAGCCCAACTCTTCGCTGCGATACTCGATCTGCGACAGCAACGTGCGCTGCGCCGGGAACTGGTTGGTGTAATAGGTCTCGAACAGGCCCGCCTCGGTCAGATACTGCAGCAATTGCCACGCCTCGGTCGGGTGATCGGTGTTGGAGTTCACCACCAAAGTGCGCCCACCCAGATGAGTCTGCGGCCCTTCGCTGCCCCCCATCATCGTACCGGAGGCAAAAGGCACCTCGGCGCCGGGATTGGCCTCCTCAAAGGCCGAAAGAAGCTGACGATAGGTGTTTGTCGGCATCACCGCCATCGCCTGCGAGCCATCCAAGAGCGCTTGCAACAGTGCCGGATCATGTGGCACCTCAATGGCCAAAACCGAACGCGGCACAAGCTCTTCGTTGATATAGGTGCCGAAATAATCGAGCGCAGCAGCGAGTTCCTCGACGCTCACGCCAGGCTGGTATCCACCCGCGCCATCCTCTTCAACAAGCGTCAGGCCGTTGGACCACAGATAATAGTTGAACGGGAACCAGACCTGATCGGCGGCAGGGAAGGCAAAGCCGGTCTTGCCAGTCTCTGCCGCGACGGTCCGGCTGGCGGCCAGGAGCTCATCCCAGGTTTCAGGCATCGCCTCGATCCCAGCCTCGGCCAGCACATCGGTCCGGTACACCATGGCCCATGTGTCAGCAGACCAGGGCACGCCCCAGGCACGGCCGTCATACATCGTCAGGTCGGTGGCGATGAAATCGTCGAACCCATTGGCGAACTCGCCATACTGGGTCATCTCGTCGATGGGCATCACGATGCCCGCCTCGGCCATTTCCTGGGTCCAAACAAACGCGATATGAACCACATCAGGGCCCTGCCCCACCGCACCCTCGCGCAGGAACTGTTCGCGAGAATCGCCCCAAGCAATTGTTTGAAGCTCGACTGTGATCCCAGGGTTGTCCGCCTCGAACGCATCCAGGGCGGCGCGCATTTCCTCGCGCTCGCCATCGTTAAACCGGAATGTCAGCTCGACATCCGCAAAGGCCGCGCTTGCGGCCAGTAAGGCCCCAGCCGCGGATGTAAGAGTTAGAAACTTGCGCATGATATCCTCCCTTTGATGAACAGCGCTATCGTCAGTGCACATCTGCCTGAGCAACCTTGAACCTCTTCAGGGCCTCGGGGTCGGGCACAAAACCAATCCCCTCGCCTCCGGGCAGCTGCATTTTTCCATTGGTGACGCCCAGGTCGATCTCCCCGAGCTCGGTGCGAAGCGGGTTGGGGTTGGCGTCCAGTTCGAGCGGTCCCGTACCGCCAACCGCCGCCAAGACATGGGCGCTGGCCGCAAGACCAATGGCGGTGCCCATGTAGTGCATGGCACAGGTGCGCCCTGCGGCATGAATCTCACTCCCCACCGCATAGGTGCCACTGACGCCGCCCCATTTCGCAACATCGGGCTGTAGCACCGTCAACCCGCCCAAATGGGTGTAGTCTCGAAAGGCCAGCGCCGATGTAATGTTCTCGCCGGCCGCGATCGGGATCGGGCTGACGGCGGTCAGTTCAGCCCACTGATCCTGCGGGGCATCTGCGGCGATCGGCTCTTCGATGAAGCCAAGGTCAAACTCGGCCAGCGCTGCCACCGCCTCCTTTGCTTCGCTCAGACACCAGTTCTGGTTCGCATCCGCCATCACCGCCAACTGCCCTCCCGCAAGGTCGCGAAAGCGCCGCAGCAGGCTCATATCGGTGGCACGGTCAAAGCCGATCTTCAGCTTGGTCGCGACATGCCCATCGGCCAACACCTCTCCAATCGAGGCTTCAAGTCGCGACACATCGGGGGTGCTGGCATAAACGGAAATCTCGCCACCCGGAGCGTCGGCGAGAAAAGAGGCCAAAGGCCGACCCTGCGCTCGTGCCGCGATGTCGGCCAGGGCCGTGTCGATGGCGGCAAAACAATGGGCAAACGGGCCAGGCTCGCCAGTATGGCGGGCCAGTCGACCAAGATCGCGCTCCAAAACCGGTCGACATTGATCAAAACGGTCGAGCTTCCGACCCAACAACATCGGCGCGATGACATCTTCGATCAGGAACAACCGGGAAAGATTGCCCCGGGGCGGAAAGTTGCACCACGCCTCACCCCATCCCTCCACGCCATCGAGTGTCGTCAGCTTCACCAGCAACCCATTGCGCACCGGCATGGAGCCCAGTGACGATTCAGGTCCGCGAGGGGGTGTCACAGACACTGCAAACACTTGGATTCTATCAATGATAATCGGTTGCATTCACAGTCAGCCTTGATGTCGATCACTGACTGGGTAACTGATTAATCAGTAATTGACAAGTGATTCATTTACCCATTATCACTGACTGCGAACTAGTAGATCGATGAGAAATGAATAAACTCGCCGCACCTAACCCAAGATAGAAGTGACCGGACCGCAAAATCATGTCTCGCATCTCAGCCTATGAAAGTTTCCGCGACCGGCTCTTTGCCGGGGATTTGAAACCTGGTCAGTTTGTGACCCAACGCGAGCTTGCGGAGCTGGCCGGTGTCTCGCTTGGCAGCGCGCGAGAAGCGATCCAAAGGCTGGAGCACGACTCGCTTCTGAAAGTGCATCCCCAGCGCGGCATTCAGGTGGCCGATGTAACCCTGCGCTTCATCCGCGAGGCGTTTCAACTCCGGTCTATCCTCGAACTCGCGGCTGTCCCGGACTACTGCGAGTTCCATCAGGATAAGGCAGAGGTGACCCTGAGGGATACCAATGACGTGTTACAGCGCGCGCAGAAGGAAGCCTCCGCTGAGGTTCTGAGTCAGGCGGTGGATGTAGATTGGCGGTTCCACGATGAACTTGTCGGCGCGATCAACAACGAGTTGGTGGAAGAAACCTATCAGATCAATGCCGTCCGCCTACGCCTGATCCGCACTAATATTCGACTGAGCGCGAAACGGGTCTTTGGCGCGCTCGAAGAACATATCGCGATTTTGGAAGCCTGCGCCCGGGGCGATGCCGAGGCCGCGCAATCGAAACTGTCCGACCACCTAAGCGTGGCGATGCAACGGGCCATGGAAGGCATTTGAGATGAAACCAATTGCGCTGCACGACGTCCGCAAATCCTACGGCGCCATACCTGTTATCCACGGGGTCGACATCGACATTGAACCGGGAGAGTTCGCGGTTCTGGTCGGCCCGTCGGGGTGCGGAAAATCAACCCTGCTGCGCATGCTGGCCGGGTTGGAGTCGGTAACCGGCGGCGAGATCGTCATCGGCGACAGTGTGGTAAACAACGCGCTTCCGAAAGAGCGCGATATCGCCATGGTGTTCCAGAATTACGCCCTTTATCCGCATATGACCGTCGCCGAAAACATGGGGTTTTCGCTGCGCTTGGCACGGGCCGACAAGGCCGAGTCCCGGGCGAAGGTCGAAGCGGCGGCTGAAATTCTAGGGCTTGGTCACCTTCTCGACCGTTATCCGCGCCACCTGTCCGGTGGTCAGCGACAGCGTGTAGCGATGGGGCGTGCGGTACGGGCCCCATCGGTGTTCCTTTTTGACGAGCCGCTTTCCAATCTCGATGCAAAGCTGCGCGTTAAGATGCGAACCGAGATCAAAGAGCTACATCAGAAGCTGAAAACAACGGTTGTCTATGTGACCCACGATCAGATCGAAGCCATGACCATGGCCGACAAGATCATTGTGCTTGACGGCGGCCATGTCTCACAGATCGGCTCCCCGCTTGAGCTGTACAACCAGCCGCAAAACAGTTTCGTGGCGTCTTTTATCGGCTCTCCTTCGATGAACCTGTTTCCGGCCAAAACAGAGACTGGCGGCACGGCGCGGTTGGAAGATGGTCAGGCCGTTGCATTGCCGCAAGCCGTGGCACCAGGTAGGGACATCCTGTTTGGCATCCGTCCAGAACATCTTTTGCAAGACGTCGCCACCCCCGCATCCACATCCGCGTGGCGGTGGTTGAACCCACCGGGGCGGAAACGTTGATATCGGCGCATCTGGGCGAGACCGACGCGCTGGCCGCCCTGCGTGGTCACGCGAATCTTTCGTCAGGTGACCAGCTTGGTCTGTCCTTCGATGACGCCCATGTGCATCTTTTTGATGCCGAAAGTGGCTTACGGATTGGGTGACAAAGATGGCATTGGAGTTGCCGCAAATCGGCCTCGGTACGGCGGCGGTCGCGGGGCTCTATAAAGAGGTAGCGCGCGACACAGCGCTTCAAACGCTTGAGACCGCATGGGACCTTGGCATCCGGTATTTCGACACCGCCCCGCATTACGGGCAAGGCAAGGCCGAAAGACTCCTCGGCGATTTCTTACGGGACAAACCGGATGAGGAAGTCATCACGTCCACCAAAGTCGGGCGATTGTTATCGCCGTCCGCAGTAAGGCACGCGGCGCTGAACGGCTTCGTGAACCCGCTGCCCTTCGATCAGAACTACGATTACTCCTATGACGGGATCATGCGGTCCTATGAAGACAGTCTGCAGCGGCTTGGATTGAACCGGATCGATATCCTCTACGTCCATGACATTGGGGAACGTACACATGGTAGACGCAATGACATCTACATGGCGCAACTCGTCAATGGCGGATTTCGCGCGCTAGCGGATTTGAAAGCCTCAGGTACCGTACAAGCCATTGGAATCGGTGTGAACGAAGTCGAGATCTGCGAGACAATTCTTGCGCAGGTCGAGATAGATCTAATCCTGCTTGCCGGCCGCTATACATTGTTGGATCGTTCCGCTGAAGCGCGCCTCTTGGAGATGTGTGACCGTTCAGGCACGCGTTTCGTGATCGGTGGTGTCTTCAACTCCGGCATTCTCGCCACCGGTGCGGTGGAGGGGGCCCACTGGGACTACGGGCCAGCACCAGAAGAAGTATTGGTCAAGGTCAGTGCACTTGAGGTACTTTGTAAGGCTTTCGACATAACATTGCCCGAGGCAGCCCTCGCCTTCCCGATCCGACGCAAACAGGTCGCTAGCCTTCTTCTTGGCAACGGTCACCCGAGCCGGTTGAAAAGCAACGTCACTGCGATCAAAAATGCACAGGTGCCGCCGGCGTTCTGGGATCTAGCCAACCGACTTATCACCGGCAAAACCTGCACGACGAAATGATGGAATGACATACCGTTCAGCACGAATCCGTTGGAGAGATTGAAGACGGCTCTGGTGTGGTCGTTGTTGTATAACCCTATCCGTCTTCTCAGGCGAACTAGCCATCCGAATCTCGAAGGATGGTATCGCAGAAGAGTTTAGCTGACGTTGCGACGCGCGCCGCTACGTCGCAAGCTTTGTGCAGCGGAGACATCTCGCCATCACTGGGAGATACCAATCCTAGGCCCACAAAACAAAGCCGTCATCAAGTCGGTACTCGATGGGTTAAGATCGCCATTCCTCGAAGCAAGCCTCTAGAACCAAAGCCGTTCCATCAGCCCTCGTCTTCCAGACGCAGCCGCATCTCGCGGATCACTGGGAGGGCCGAGCGCACTCGGTCGGCGCCAATCTCCGTCACCGTTTCCGATAAGATCGGCGCAATCACCTCAAGCGCGGCATCTCTCGCCCGCTTGCCCGAAGGGCTGATCGAGACGAATTTCCGCCGTGCATCATCCCAATCGGGGCGAATATGCACATGACCGGCCCATTCCAACTTGCCCAATGTGTTGGTCATCGCGCCTCGTGTGACGTGGAACACGCGGGCCAATTGCGCCGGTGTCTTTTCCTCACCGCTCCGCGCCAAATGGTTCAACACCGAGAAATGGCTGAGCTCCATGCCTTTCGGCAACGCCTTCGACAGCCGGTTGCGCGCCAGCTGATCGGCCATGAACATTTCACTAAAAAGCGCAATGGCAAGAGGGTCTTCGGTCGAACTCATGGCGCGCATAACACATAAACCCCTGCCGCTCGGCAAGGGGTCTCAGCGTCGCGTCACGCGGCGAGCAGGGGGTCGAGCTTGCCGTCCCGTTCAAGGGCGGCCATCTCATCATAGCCGCCGACATGGGTCTCCCCGATGAATATCTGCGGCACCGTGTGGCGGCCATTGGCGCGGCTCAGCATCTCTTGCCGCTTTGCCGCATCACCCGACACGTTGTACTCGGCAAAGCTGACACCCTTGTCAGTCAGCATCCGCTTGGCCGCGTGGCAATAGCCGCAAAGCGGCGACGTATAAATTTCAACAGTTGGCATGATCTTCCGTCCAATCAATCCCGCAATCAGGGTGATTTAGGCGTCCTTGGCGACGCGCGCTAGGGCTATCACGCAGACGTTTTTTGCGCCCGCAACAAAAGCTGCCTCGGTCGCCGCTGAAAATGTCGCGCCCGAGGTCATCACATCGTCGATCAACAGCACATTGCGTCCCGCCAAAACCGCGCCATGTTTCGGATGCGGTCTGATCGCGCTCCCCAGGTTTTCAAACCGCTTCTCATAGCCGAGCCCGTCTTGGCTCTGCGTCGCAGAGGGCCGGATTAGAGCGTCAGGTGCAACCTCCACGTTCGCGGCCCGGCCCAAGGCATGGGCCAGAAGCGCCGATTGATTGTAGCGCCGCTTCAAGAGCCGCCAGCGGTGCAACGGGATCGGCACGATGAGGCTCTGCTCCGTCAGAAGCGGTGCGGCGCGTGCGGCCATCCACGGCCCTGCCGCTTTCGCCACATCGGCCCGATCACCATGTTTCAGGCCCAGAACCAGCCGCCGCGCATTTCCGCCATAGACGAACACCGCCCGTCCCCGCGACCAGGGCCGCGCCACCCGCAGACACTCATCACAGCGCAGTGCCGTCTCCTCCTCAGCGCCAGGCAGTGGCACGCCGCATTTGTCGCAGGCCGTGCCGTGGATAAACGGCGTATCGCCCCAGCACGCCCCGCAAATCGCATAATCGCTTTCGACCCGCGCGCCACAGCAGAGACATTCGGGCGGAAACACCGCATGTATCGCGGTTTGCAATCTCATATCACGCCCCTAAGTTGCAGCGGGTCAGCGAACGGAACCTCACGTGTCACACCCTACGCCAGCCGCCTTGGTGCACAGAGCCACCCTTGCCCGCCGCCGCGCCCGCGCCCGGCTGGATCAAGCGGGCTTCCTGCATGACGAGGCCAGGTTCGAGCTTCAGGAAAGACTCATCGACGTTAACAGATCGTTTACGACACCCGCGATCGTGACGGCGTTCCCAGAAATCTGGGCCGATTTCCTGCCAGGTGCGACACTGGTCGCGGATACAGAGACGCTCGACATTGCGCCGGGCGCCCATGATCTGGTGATCCACGCCATGGGCCTGCATTGGGCCAATGATCCGGTGGGCCAGATCGTCCAATGCCGCCGCGCGCTCAAGCCCGATGGATTGTTCCTCGCCGTCTTCTTTGCGGGGGACACATTGGCCGAACTGCGCGCCGCCCTTGGGCAGGCCGAGATCGAGACACTCGGCGGCCTCTCGCCCCGCATCGCGCCGATGGGGGAGCTACGCGACCTTGGCGGGCTGTTGCAGCGCGCCGGGTTTGCTTTGCCCGTGGCCGACAGCACGCGCCGCGATGTCAGCTATGCCGATCTGCCGTCGCTGATGGCCGATCTCCGCGCCATGGGCGAGACCAACGCCCTTGCAACACGGCACCGTGGCCCGACGCCCCGCCGCCTCTTCACCCGCGCGGCAGAGATTTATGCCGAGAGCTTTCCCGCCGAGAACAGGCGCATCCGCGCGACCTTTGAACTGGCCTTTCTCACCGGCTGGTCCCCGCATGAAAGTCAGCAAAAACCGCTTCGCCCAGGCAGTGCGACATCTCGCCTGGCCGATGCCCTGAAAACCACCGAATTCGACGAAACGGCCATGCCGGTTCAGACCCGAGACCAAGAGTGAAAGACGAACACCAGATGATGATGAACGAAGTGCCTCCCCATGCCGCCGCCGACCACCCCAAGGTCTCCTTCGGCAAAACCGGCGTGCTGTTGGCCAATCTCGGAACACCGGATGATTACAGCTATTGGCCGATGCGCCGCTATCTGAACGAGTTCCTCTCCGACAAACGCGTCATCGACTATCCGTGGTGGAAATGGCAGCCGCTTTTGCAGCTCATCATCCTGACCAAACGCCCGTTCAGCTCGGGCGCAGCCTATAAATCGATCTGGAATCACGACAAAGGCGAAAGCCCGCTGATGACGATCACCAAGGACCAAACGGCCAAGATGAAGGCCGCGCTTGAGGCGCGTTATGGCGATCAGGTCGTGGTCGATTTCTGCATGCGCTACGGCAATCCCTCAACCAAATCCAAGGTCGATGCCATGATCGCCCAGGGGTGCCAGAAGATCCTCTTCTTCCCCCTCTACCCACATTATGCCGGGGCCACCTCGGCCACGGCCTGCGATCAATTCTTCCGGTCCTTGATGGATGTGAAATGGCAGCCTATCGCGCGCACGGTCGAGCCCTATTTCGAACATCCGCTTTACATCGAAGCCTTGGCGCAATCGGTGGAGAAGGCCTATGGCGCGCTGGAAGACCGGCCCGACATTCTGGTCTGTTCCTATCACGGTGTGCCGATCCGCTATCTGATGGAGGGCGATCCGTATCATTGCCAATGTCAGAAGACGACACGGCTCTTGAAAGAGCGTTTGGGCTGGGCCGATACGGAGATCACCACCACCTTCCAGTCGCAGTTCGGCCCCGAAGAATGGCTGCAACCCTACACCGTGGAAGAGGTCGCGCGCCTCGCCGAACAGGGCAAGAAGAAGATCGCCGTTGTCGCCCCGGCTTTCTCAGCCGACTGCATCGAAACGCTTGAAGAGATCAACGAAGAGATCAAAGAGAGTTTCGAGGAAGCCGGTGGCGAGCAATTCACCTATATCCCCTGCCTCAACGATGACGACGCCCATATCAAAGCGCTTTCCGCCGTGGTCGAGGACAATCTGAAAGGCTGGATCGACTAGAGCGGATCAGGCCGCTTCGGCGCTGACCGGTCGCCCGGTGAAGATCCGGTCACCCACGCGGACGACGATTTTGCCGTTCTGAAGCGCGCGAACAAACACGCCTTGAACAGATACGCAGGTGCCCAATGTGATGGTTTTCAGCACAGTCTTATCCCCCGATTGGCTGTTGCTGGCCACATGTTAGACGCTTATTGCCACGAAAACGCATAAAATTTATGACATGCAGTCAATCCATTGGGGACCCTGCCGAAAATCCTACAACCAATCCCGCAAAATCGGGATGAGGGGGATGTCCGCCGCTGGCATCGGGTAGTCTCGTAGGTCCTTCGGCCGGACCCATTTCAACACTTGGTTTTCGCGCGCCGCAGGGATTCCCTCCCATTTCCGGCAGGCGAAAAGCGGCATCAATAAATGGAAACTGTCATAGCTGTGGCTGGCGAAGGTTAGCGGCGCGAGGCAGGAGGCCCATGTGTCGATCCCCAGTTCCTCATGCAGTTCCCGAATGAGCGCAACCTCAGGCGTCTCGCCCGGTTCCACCTTGCCACCCGGGAACTCCCAAAGCCCCGCCATCGATTTGCCCTCGGGGCGCTGCGCCAAAAGCACGCGACCGTCGGGGTCGATCAGAGCCACGGCAGAAACCAGAACTGTCTTCACGACCGGTAATCCGCGTTGATGGTGATATAGCCATGGGTCAGATCGCAGGTCCAAACCGTCGCGGCGCCATCGCCCAGGCCCAAATGAACCGCAATCAACAACTCATCGCCTTTCATGTAGCTGGCACCTGCCTCTTCGCTATAGCTCGGCGCCACCCAGCCCCTCTCCGCCACCAGGATATCGCCGAACCGGATGCTAAGCAGGTCGCGATCTGCCGCCGCGCCCGATTTGCCCACTGCCATTACGACACGGCCCCAGTTTGGATCCTCTCCGGCAATCGCGGTCTTCACCAGCGGCGAGTTGGCAATGGCGCGCGCGACCTTCTCGGCATCGGCGGCGTTGGCCGCGCCGGTGGCCCGAATCTCGACCAGTTTCGTAGCACCCTCACCATCGCGGACAATTTGCAAGGCAAGGTCTTTCATCACCGCTTCCAACGCCTCCCCGAAGGCGCGGGCCGTGGGGGTCTCCAACGACGCGATGGGCGCATGGTCCGCAGCCCCCGTGGCCACCACCATCACCGTATCGGAGGTCGAGGTGTCACTATCGACGGTGATGGCGTTGAAGGTCCGTTTCGTTTGATCCGACAGCATCGCCTGCAACACAGGCTGATCAATCGCGGCGTCGGTGAAGATATAGCTCAACATCGTCGCCATATCCGGTGCGATCATGCCGGAGCCTTTGGCGAACCCGGCAATGCTCACCATCGTGCCATCAATCTCGACCGTTGCTGTTGCGCCTTTCGCGAAAGTGTCGGTCGTCATGATCGCCCGCGCGGCGGCTTCTGCGCCGTCGGGCGCAAGCGCTTCTCTCAGCCCCGCGACAACGCCCGTAATCTTTTCCGGCGGCAAGGGTTCGCCAATCACCCCGGTGGAGGCCGTGAACACATGCCCCTCGGGCACGTCCATGACCCGCGCCACCTCGGCGCAAACAGCTTGAACCGTGCTCTCGCCTGCGCCGCCCGTGAAGGCATTGGCATTGCCGGAATTGACCAAGATCGCGAAGCCGGCGTCGCTTGGGTCCAAACCCGCCAGCTTCGCTTCGCAATCCAGAACCGGTGCCGCACGGGTCGCCGAGCGTGTGAAAACGCCAGCCACAGACGCGCCCGGCGCGATCTCTGCCAGCATCACATCATCGCGGTTGCGATATTTGACCCCAGCAGAGGTCGCGGCAAAGCGGACTCCGCCGATCTCCGGCATCTTCGGAAATCCGGCCTTCGGGGCAAGCGGTGAGACCGCTGGCCCGGTGTTTTCTGCATCACTCATCTTGGGCGGCTTAGTTTTCCAACAAACCCATGTCACGGATCAGCGCCGGATCGATCTCAATCTCAGGGCGCTCAACCTCAGCCTCAGAGACCAGTTCCTCCATCCGCGTCTCGACCCGTGCGTTGCGCAGGCCGTCGATCAATTCGGCACGCACGTCGTCAAGCTCGGGGGCATCCTGCAACCGGCTGTCATTGAGGATGATCACATGCCAGCCAAACTGGGTCTCAACCGGGGCCGAGACTTCGCCAACCTCCAGCTCGAACACCGCTTCTTCAAAGCTTGGCACCATCATGCCCGCGGTGAACCAGCCTAGTTGCCCACCATTGGGTCCTGACGGGCCGGTGGAGTGCTGCTGCGCCAGTTCGGCAAAATCCGCACCGCCCGCCAACTCCTCGACCAGCGCAGCGGCGGCCTCTTCCGTTTCGACCAAGATATGCGAGGCATCGAATTCCCGCGCCGGTTCGGCAGAACCATAGACGCGATCATACTCAGCCAGGAGATTCTCCTCGCTGATGTCGGCCATCGCGATCATCTCCATCATCGCCGCAGCCATGAACGCGCGCTCTTCGTTTTCCAGGCCAAGCTCCATCCGCGGCGTGACCATCTGGCGTGCGGCACCGGCCACAACCTCTTGCTGCACCAGCTGTTCCAGCATCCCGTCGAACAAGACTTGATCGGGCAATTGCTGATACTGCTCAGGCAAAAGCGCCTGCATCGCGATCAAGTGACCCAGGGTGATATCGGCCCCGTTCACCGTCGCCAAAACCGTGTCTGCGTCTTGAGCCTGGGCGGGAACCGCCATCAGCGCGGCAAGCGCCGCACCCGCAAGAAATCGTTTCATCCAAGAAATCCTTTGTTACGAAGGCCCAATGATCTTTGGGCCGCGTTGACACATATCCGGCGGCCCCTTATGTCCCTGACGGGTTTTGCACCGGGGCCGTGCCGGTCTTGCCGCCGTTGATAGACTGCAGCGGTAGACCAAACAAGCCGCGTGCAACACACGAATTGATGATCCGGGGAACGCCGCCGACACGGGGCCACCCCGAAAGAAAAAGGCGTTTAAACGTATGCTCGGGCTTGGAACGATCGCAAAAAAGGTTTTTGGAACGCCAAATGACCGCAAAGTGAAATCCGTGCGGCCGGTGATCGAGAAGATCAACGCGCTGGAGCCCGAGTTCGAAAAACTCTCCGATACAGACATCGTTGCCAAAACCGCCGAACTGCGGAATCGCGCCCAGAACGGCGAGGCGCTGGATGATCTGCTGCCCGAAGCTTTCGCCAACTGCCGGGAGGCCGCGCGCCGCGCCCTCGGCCTGCGCGCCTTTGATACACAGTTGATTGGCGGGCTTTTTCTGCACCAAGGCAATATCGCCGAGATGAAGACAGGCGAGGGCAAAACCCTTGTTGCGACCTTCCCCGCCTATCTCAACGCGCTGACCGGCAAGGGCGTGCATATCGTCACCGTTAACGACTACCTGGCCAAGCGGGACGCCGATTGGATGGGCAAGGTCTACACCGCGTTGGGCCTCTCGACCGGCGTTGTCTACCCGCGTCAGCCCGATGAAGAGAAGCGCGCGGCCTATGCCGCCGATATCACCTATGCGACCAATAACGAGCTTGGGTTCGACTATCTGCGCGACAATATGCGGGCCTCACTCGCCGATATGGCGCAACGCGGTCATAACTTCGCGATTGTCGATGAGGTCGACTCGATCCTGATCGATGAGGCGCGGACACCGCTGATCATTTCCGGCCCGTCCGAGGACCGGTCGGAGCTTTATGTCACGATCGACAAGCTGATCCCCGGCATCGAAGAAGATCACTACACGTTCGACGAAAAAACCCGGGGCGTCACCTTCACCGATGAAGGCAATGATTTCCTCGAAGAGCGCCTGCATGCCGAAGAGATTTTGCCTGAGGGCCAGAGCCTCTACGACCCGGAAAGCACGACCATCGTGCACCATGTCACCAACGCGCTCCGTGCGCATAAAGCCTTCCAGAAGGACAAAGATTACATCGTCCGGAATGGCGAGGTTGTTCTTGTCGATGAGTTCACGGGTCGGATGATGCCGGGCCGCCGCCTCTCGGACGGTCTGCACCAGGCGATCGAGGCCAAAGAGGGCGCCAATATTCAGCCTGAAAACATCACCATGGCTTCGGTGACCTTCCAGAACTATTTCCGCCTTTACGGCAAACTCGCCGGCATGACCGGGACCGCCGCCACCGAGGCCGAAGAATTCGCCTCAATCTATGGGCTTGGCGTGGTCGAGATCCCGACCAACCGCCCGATTGCCCGGCTGGATGAAGACGACCAGGTTTACCGCACTGGCGAGGAGAAATACGCCGCCATCGTCGAGCAAATCCGCGAGGCGCATGAGAAGGGGCAGCCGGTTCTCGTCGGCACCACCTCGATCGAGAAATCCGAGATGTTGGGCCAGCTTCTGACCCAAGCCAAGCTGCCGCATAACATCCTGAACGCACGGCAACATGAACAAGAGGCGCAGATCGTCGCCGACGCAGGCAAGCTCGGCGCGATCACCATCGCGACCAACATGGCAGGGCGCGGCACCGACATCAAACTGGGCGGCAATGTCGAGTTCAAAGTGATGGAGGCCATCGCCGCCGATCCCGAGGCGAACCCCGATGAGGTCCGCGCCAAGATCGAGGCCGAGCATGAGGCCGATGAAGAGGCCGTGAAAGCTGCGGGCGGGCTCTATGTTCTGGCCACCGAGCGTCATGAGAGCCGCCGGATCGACAACCAACTCCGCGGTCGCTCCGGCCGTCAGGGCGACCCCGGTCGCTCCTCCTTCTTCCTGAGCCTGGAAGACGATCTGATGCGGATCTTCGGCTCCGACCGGCTCGACAAAATGCTCTCGACCCTCGGCATGAAAGAGGGCGAGGCCATCGTGCACCCCTGGGTCAACAAATCGCTCGAAAAGGCGCAAGCGAAGGTCGAAGGCCGCAACTTCGACATCCGCAAACAGCTCCTGAAATTCGACGATGTGATGAATGATCAGCGGAAAGCGATCTTCGGCCAACGCATGGAAATCATGGGGGCCGAAGAGATCGGCGAGGTCACCCGCGACATGCGCCATCAAGTGATTGACGACCTGGTTCATATCCATATGCCGCCAAAATCCTATGCCGATCAATGGGATACGGAAGGCTTGCAAGAAGAGGTTCGCGCGAAACTGGGCGTTGATGCGCCCGTCGCCGAATGGGCCGATGAAGAAGGCGTCGACGATGAAGACATCCGCGAACGCCTCGAACGCTCGGCTGATGAATACATGGCCAGCAAGGCGGTGCAGTTCGGCCCGGAACAAATGCGCAATATCGAAAAGCAGGTGCTGTTGCAGACGATCGACGGCAAATGGCGTGAACACTTGCTGACGCTGGAACATCTGCGCTCGGTCGTCGGGTTCCGCGGCTATGCGCAGCGCGACCCGCTGAACGAATATAAGACCGAAAGCTTCCAACTCTTCGAAGGCATGCTCGACAGCTTGCGCGCCGATGTGACTGAGCGCTTGGCTAAGATCCAACCACTGACGCCGGAGCAGCAAGAACAGCTGATCAAACAGCTCCAAGCGCAGCAGCAGGCCCAGCAACAGGCCGCAACCCAAGCGACCGAGGCCGCAGCCGGGGCCAGCGAGGCGGCACCAGCGGCCAATGGTTTTGTCGAAGATGACCCAAGCACCTGGGGCAATCCGGGCCGCAACGATCCATGCCCCTGCGGGTCCGGCAAGAAATTCAAACACTGCCACGGGCGGCTCACCTGACGGGTGGGCGCCCCAAAGGCCCCATTTTCGCCACAATCTGCCTCGGCGTTGTTGAGAATTTCGCAACAATCGAGCGCAATAACAGGTGAGCGGCGGGATTTTCACGAAATTCCGCCAATGCGACCCCAAATTCGCCCTATTCCGTGAACAGTCTCCGCCGCAGCAAGAGGGACGGAGTCTGAGATGCCGAAACGTCAAATTGTTCGCCTGGCCGCCGTGGGCCTGATGACCGTCTCCGGCGGTATGTTCGCCGTGAATGCCGGGCTCATTCCCGGATTTGGCAATGGCGGCAGCACGCCGCCATCGACCCCCGACGCCGTTACCAACGCAGTCACTGAGACGACAGAGCCTGGCCAAGATCAGGCAGAACCACCGATCGCCACTGCCGCACTGGCCCCCGCGCCGACCCTGCCCGCACCCATTGCCGAGGCACCAGAGACGATCCCCGCCGCGGTGACAGATCCCGCGCCGACGGATGCGCAGGACCTACCAGAAACACCCGATTTCACGCTGACCCAGCCGGACCTCGCGCAACCCGGCAATCTGTCGGATCGGATGGCCGCGACGCCCGATCTGAACATGGCCGCGCCGGACGGCAACGAGGTCAGCCAGTTCGGCCTGCCCTGTGGCCTCTCAGTCAGCGCCACGGCGGCACCCGCCGCGATGGTCGCGCTGGACATCATGAATCCCTGCCAACCCAATGCGCGCGTGGTTATCGAGCATTCCGGCCTCACACTGACCGAGCAAACCGACGCGATGGGCCTTCTCGCCGCCGATATTCCGGCGTTCGAAACGCCCGCATTCTTCACGATCCGCGTGGACGGCAGCAGCGAAACCGCGCTTGCAGTTGTCCCCGACCTGGCGGAGTTCGACCGCGTCGCCGTCGCCTGGGAAGACACCCGCGATCTTGAGCTGCACGCCATGGAGTTTGGGGCCGATTATGGCGAGACCGGCCATATCTGGCAGGAAAACGCTGGCACACCCGCGCGCGCTCAGGCCGGTGAGGGCGGGTTCGTCACCCAGCTGGGCAATGATGCAGTTGACGCCCCGTTGATGGCGCAAGTCTATACCTTCCCGCGCGACACGCTGACACGTGAAGGCGCCGTGCGCCTCTCGATTGAGGCCCCGATCAACACCCGCAATTGCGGCCAAGACACCCTGGCCCGCACGCTGCAAACCGATCTCGACGGGGCGGTCGCGGTGACGGAATTGACCTTCACACTTCCCGCCTGCGACGCAGTGGGCGACTATCTGGTGTTGCAAAATCTGCTGCAGGACCTGAGAGTCGCCTCGAATTGACCTAACCCGGCGCAGGTACCCATGCGATCCATGCTGAGGGCGGCCATCACAGCCGCCCTTTTTGCTATCTTGCCCCTGTCCCCTGCCATTGCGCAGGACGTCACCCTGCGCTCGCTCGACGGCAGTATTGAACTAGACGGCACGCTTATCGGCTTTGATGGGGAGTTCTACAGGGTCGACACGATCTATGGTCCTTTGACCGTCAATGCCCAAGGCGTCTCCTGCCTCGGTCCCGGTTGCCCCGATCTGGAAAGCTTCATCGCCGAAGCGCGATTTGCGGGCGCCCGCGTGATGGCGGACACGCTGATGCCCGCACTCATTGAGGCTTTCGCCCGTGACCGGGGTATGCGCGTCTCCCGTGCCCTACAGCCCGAGGGCCGCTCGGTCTTTACCCTGACGCGCGCCTCCGACAACAGCATCGCAGCGCGCTTTACCTTGATCCCCGGCACCACCGATACCGGGTTCGAGGCGCTCTTGAACCGCGATGCCGATCTGGCCCTCGCACTCCGCCAACCCTCCGAGGCCGAACGCGACGCCGCCCGGCTCGCCGATCAAGGCGATATCACCCTGTCACAACGCGCGCGTGTGCTGGCCATCGATGGGTTGGTCGCCGTGACCGCACCGCAAAACACACTTCGTGAGATCACCATCCCCAATCTTGCCCAGGTCTTCGCAGGTGAGATCACCAACTGGGCCGATCTCGGCGGCGACGACGCCTCCATCGCCCTCCATTTGATGGAAGACAGCTCCGGTCTCGCGCAAGACTTCATCAACCGCGTCCTTCTGCCTGAAGGCCTCAATCTCGGTCCCGGCATCATCCGCCACACCGACCCCGGCGACCTGGCCAGTGCGGTCGCCCGCGACCCCTACGCGATTGGCGTGACCTCTTTCGCCTCCGTCGACAACGCCCGCGCTCTGGCGCTTGGCGGGCCCTGCGGCTTCAATCAGACCGCAACCCATGAAAGCCTCAAGGCCGAAGACTACCCGCTCACCGCGCCGCTCTTTGTCTACACGCCTGCACGCCGCCTGCCGCAACTGGTCCGCGAGTTCCTCGCCTTCTTCGAAAGCCAAACCGCCGAGCGTGTGATCCGCCGTGCCGGCTTCGTGAACCAATCCCTGCCCGCAACCCCGCCGCAGCCCAAGGCTCGCGCCTGGCCAATGCCATCCAAGCGGCGGGCGCGGAAATCACACTCGACGACCTGCAACGCCTCGCCGCCCGTGTGGCCAGCAGCCAGCGCCTCTCCCCAACCTTCCGCTTCGCCCCCGGTACCACAGACTTGGATCCGCAGTCGCGTAGCTCCGTCTCCCGCCTGGCCCGCGCCATCGAGCAGGGCGAATTCGACGGCCAAACCCTGGTTTTCGTCGGCTTCTCCGATGGCGACGGCAACGCCGCCACCAATCTTCGCCTCTCGCGAGGCCGGGCTGAGACCGTCCGCACCGCGATTATCGAGGCCGCCTCCGCCGCTGATCTCAACCGGCTGCAACTCCGCGTCGGTGCCTTTGGCGAAGCCATGCCCATGGCCTGCGACGACACCGATTGGGGCCGCGCCGTCAATCGCCGTGTCGAGGTCTGGCTAGAATAGTCCCGCCCCTTCTCTGCTTTAAAAATATCCCGGGGAGTGCGAGGGGCTGGCCCCTCGTTCCTCAAATCGCCACATGAACAGACGGGTCAAACCGCGTAGGTCGGGTGAAACAAATTGCCTGGCGACAAGGTGAAAATCTCGCACCCGGTCGCGGTCACGCCAATCGAATGCTCAAACTGCGCACTCAAGGATTTGTCGCGGGTCACAGCCGTCCAATCATCGGCCAGAACCTTGGTCTCGGGCCGCCCCAGATTCACCATCGGCTCGATTGTGAAGAACATGCCTTCTTCCAGAACCGGCCCGGTCCCCGCCCGCCCATAATGCAGCACATTCGGCGGCGCATGAAACACCTGCCCCAGCCCGTGTCCGCAGAAATCCCGCACGATCGACATCCGATGCCCCTCGGCATAGGCCTGAATCGCGTGACCGATATCGCCAAAGGTGTTGCCCGGCTTCACCGCCTCAATGCCCTTGAACAGCGCATCATGGGTGACCTGGATCAACCGTTCGGCCCGGCGGTTAAGCTTGCCCGCCACAAACATCCGGCTTGTGTCGCCAAACCAACCATCAACCACGACCGTGACATCGATATTCAGAATATCGCCGTCTTTCAAAACCTTCGAACCCGGAATCCCGTGACACACTACATGGTTCACGCTGATGCAGCTCGCATGCTGATAGCCGCGATAACCAATCGTGGCCGAGGTCGCACCGGCCTCGTCCACCATCTCGGTGATCCGCGCATCCAACGCGCCAGTGGTCACACCCGGCACCACCATCGGCGCGATCTCGTCCAAGATGCGCGCCGCCAATCCACCAGCCTTATGCATGCCAGCGAAGTCTTCGGGTCCATGAATGCGAATGCCGTCTTTCGTCAAACGGCCGCGGAAATCGTCCAAAACCAGTGCTCCGGTGCTGTCTTCCGCGGAACTTATGTCATGAAGCGGGGATTTTCCAGAGATGGCGCGTCAGATCTGTGGTCTTGTGTCGACCGGGATCGACTGACCAATCTCAACACCCTCGGGACCAATATCCGTGCCGTAGCAGATCATCTCCACCCCCGCCGCCCGCGCCGCGTCAAATGCAGCCGCATACCCCGGGTCGAGATCGGCGGCCATTTTCAACCGCCTGCAATCGGTCCGCTGCAACAGATAGAGCATCACCGCCCGTTTCCCGTCACGGACCATCTGCGACAATTCATCCAAATGCTTGGCGCCCCGCGCCGTCACGCTATCGGGAAACTCGGCCCAATCCCCGTCTCTCCGCAAGGTGACATTCTTCACCTCAACGTAAGCCTCCGGCAGGCCATCACCGGAGAGCAAGAAATCCACCCGGCTGTTCTGCCCGTATTTGACCTCCGGCGTGATTTGCGGATAGCGCGCCAGTTCTTCAATCGCCCCTGCCGCCAAAGCCTCAGAAACGACACTGTTCGGCAGATTCGTGTCGATTCCAACCCAGGTCGCATCCGGCAATTCAGTTAGCCGCCAGCCATATTTCAGCTTCTTGCGCGGGTCCTCATTCGGCTCCACCCAAATCCGCATACCGGGCTCTTTCAAACCCATCATCGAACCTGGGTTCGGGCAATGCGCTGTGACCTCCCGCCCATCCTCCAATCGGATGTCCGCGAGAAAGCGTTTGTATCGCTTGAGGAGGGTCGCCGGGACCAGGGGGTTTGAAAGCGCATGGCGCTGCCCCTATACCCGAGCCAAAGCCCTGGCAAGGAGCCAACGACCATGCCCAACCCCACCGCCGCCATGTTGGTGATCGGCGACGAGATCCTCTCGGGCCGGACCCGGGATGCAAATATGCACTACCTCGCGGGCGAGTTGACCAAACACGGCATCCGCCTGGCCGAGGTGCGCGTGGTTTCGGACGACGCAGAGGCGATTGTCGGCGCGGTGCAAGCGCTGAGCGCGAGCCATGACACGGTCTTCACCTCCGGCGGCATCGGCCCGACCCATGATGATATCACCGCCGAGGCCATCGCAGACGCCTTTGCTGTGCCGATCAGCATCCGCGACGATGCCCGCGCGATCCTTCAGGCGCATTACGACCGCCAGGGCTCGGAACTGAACGAGGCACGCCTGCGCATGGCGCGCATTCCCGATGGCGCCTCGCTGATTGAGAACCCGGTCTCGGCCGCGCCCGGCTTCACCTTGCACAATGTCCATGTGATGGCCGGTGTGCCGACCGTGTTCCAAACCATGGTCGCCTCGATCCTGCCGACGCTGACCGGCGGCGCGCCGCTTCTTTCGCAAACCCTGCGTATTCCACGCGGGGAGGGCGATATCGCCGGACCCCTGGGCGATTTGGCCGCAGCGCATCCCGAGGTCGAGATTGGCTCCTACCCCTATCTCAAAGATGGCGTCTATGGCGCGAACATCGTCGTTCGCAGCACCAATGGCGCGGCGGTCGATGCGGTGATCGGCAAGCTCGTCGCGCTTTTCCCAGAGGCGCAATGACCCTCCCCACCGCGTCTGATCTCTATCCCGTCGTTGAACGCACCTGGCCAGCGGCGAAGGTGATGCAGCATGGGCCTTGGACGATCCGCGACGGCCAAGGCGGTGGCAGCCGCGTTTCGGCGGCAACTCTCGCGGGAAGCGCGGCAGACCTAGTAGACGTGGCGCAAGCCGAGATCGCGATGCGCGATCTGGGACACGCCCCCTCTTCATGATCCGGGATGGGGAAACGGCTCTAGACCGCCTGTTAGAGACGCTTTCTTACCAAATCAAAGACCCCGTTACCCTCTACGCCGCGCCGATCGACGCGCTTGATACAACACCCCTGCCGCCGATCACCTGTTTCGAGGTCTGGCCGCCTCTGGCCGCGCAGACGGAGATCTGGGCCGCCGGTGGCATCGGCCCTGAACGCCTCGCCGTCATGCACCGCGTCACAGGTGCCAAAACCACAATCTTCGGACGGATCGATGACCACCCTGCCGGCACCGGCTTTGTCGCGATGGATGGCAAGATCGCCATGCTTCATGCGCTCGAAACCCTGGGCGAGCATCGCCAGAAAGGCCTGGGCCGCTATATGATGCGCGCGATGGCGATCTGGGCCAAAGCCCAAGGCGCCAGCCATCTGACGCTCTTGGTGACGCGCGCAAACCTGCCGGCCAACGCGCTCTACACTTCCCTCGGCTTCCAGCCTGTGGGACACTACCATTATCGCATCAAACCAGAGGCCCAATGAGCAAACCGGACCCCAACGCCACAGCGCTAGATCTGCCGCCCCTCGACCCGCTCCCGGAGGACACGCAGAAATACTTCGACATCTGCCAAGAGAAGCTGGGAATGATCCCCAATGTGCTCGCGGCCTATGCCTTCGATGTCGAAAAACTAAACGCGTTCACGGCGATGTATAATGACCTGATGCTGGGTCAAAGCGGGCTCAGCAAGCTGGAACGTGAGATGATCGCGGTCGCGGTCTCGGCGGTGAATAAATGCTTCTATTGCCTGACCGCCCATGGCGCCGCCGTGCGGCAGCTTTCGGGTGATCCCGCCTTGGGCGAAGCCCTGGTTATGAACTATCGCGTGGCCAAACTCGACCCACGTCAAAGGGCCATGTTGGATTTCGCCGTGATGATGACCGAGAACAGCGCCAAGATCGAGGAGCCGGACCGGCAAGCGCTCCGCGATGTCGGCTTCTCTGATCGCGACATCTGGGACATCGCGGCGACGGCGTCGTTCTTCAATATGTCTAACCGCATGGCCTCGGCCATCGATATGCGCCCCAACGCTGAATATCACGGGCAATATCGGTGAGACGCCTGGCGCATATCCTTCTGGCCTGCGCCATCGCCGCGCCCGTTCAAGCGTTGGATTTGCGCCTGCCCGCGGCGGCGCAACTGACCTTCGAAGAGACTGAGGCGATGGGCCGCTATGAAATGCCCATCGGGCCGTGGTCAGCAGCAAGGTTTGACCGGCTTAGCGCAGAAGGCAGCGTGACACGCTTGGTCTGGCAAATCTCCCCCTATAGCGGGACCAGTGCACAGTTGATGGCGCAGCTTCGCGCGCAACTGGTGACCGATGGTTATGACGTCCAGTTTTCCTGTGCCGATCGCGATTGCGGCGGGTTCGATTTCCGCTTTGGGATCGACGTGGTGCCCGAACCGGCGATGCATGTGAACCTAGGCGATTTCGCCTATCTCTTCGCAGACCGCACGATGGGCGACAGCCCCGATAGACTCGCGCTCCTGATCTCGCGTGGCGGCGGCAAGGCCTTTATCCACTTGGTCCATGCCGGCCCGCCGGGCGAAACCTTGCCCGACGTGACCCAGTCCACCCGCGCGCCCGATGACATCCAGACGGTCTTTGACAGCACCGACCTGATTGCCACGTTGGAAGCGACGGGCATGGTCACCCTTGATGACCTCCAGTTTCAAACCGGTGCCTCGGCACTGTCGGGCGATGACTATGCCTCGCTGGTCACGCTGGCCGCGTATCTCAACACCAATCCGGATCGCCAAGTCGTTCTTGTCGGTCACACCGATGCCGAAGGGGCCTTGGAAAACAACATCGCGCTGAGTCGTTCTCGGGCGGGGGCTGTCCGTGATTTCTTGATCGCCAACTTCGATGTCTCAGGCGACCAATTGCGGGCCGAAGGTGTCGGCTACCTCTCGCCGCGCGCCCCCAACAGTACGGATGACGGCCGCGAGTTGAACCGCCGCGTTGAGGTGGTCCTCACAAGTACCGATTAAAAAGGGCCCGGCTGGCAGATACCACCCGGACCCCAGAAATGTCCCACAATACACACGCGCGGGACGACGGCATGAAACTCACCAGTCTTCGGGACCTTTCTCCCGGAACTGGTCCACAAGGAAATCGATGAAGGCCCGTACCTTCGGCTGCGTATATCGACCCGGCGGATAGACGGCATAGATACCCAGCAAATCGACCGGAAGCTCGGGGATTGCATCCACCAGCAACCCCTCGCGCATGGCATCGGCATAGAGAAAGCTTGGCAGATACGCGATGCCCAAGCCGCCGATCGCGGCGTTGAGCAAGGACTGCCCATCATTCACGGTCAGGGACCCGGCGGTGCGGACTTGGCGCTTCTCGCCGGACGGCGCCGTAATCCTCCAAACATTGCCACTGGCCTGATTGGAGTAATGCAAGAGCTTGTGATCGTTCAGATCGTCGATCTTCTCGGGGCGGCCATGTTCCTCGAAATAGCTGGGGGCGGCGATCATACGTTTATGGGTTTCGGTCAATTTCCGGGCGCGCAGCGAACTGTCTTCCAAATCACCCACGCGAATCGCCATATCGAACCCTTCCGAGATCAGCTCCACATAGCGGTTGTTCAGGATCATATTGACCGTGATATCCGGATAGGAGTGCAGGAACTCCCCAAGAACGGGCGAGAGATGGTTGACGCCGAAATCAGTCGCCACCGACACCCGCAACAACCCCGATGGCGCGGATTGCATCGAGGTGACGAGGGCATCGGCTTCCCCCGCATCGTTGAGCACACGGCGGGCACGGTCATAATACGCAAGACCGATCTCGGTTGGGCTGACGCGACGGGTGGTCCGATTCAAACAACCGGGCGCCGAGACGGGTTTCGAGGCTGGAAACGTGCTTAGAGACTGCGGATTTTGAAATCCCCAGCTTCCGCGCCGCATCTGTAAACCCACCTTGGTCTACAACTGTGGCAAACGCTTCCATTTCCGTTAAACGGTCCATCTAGTCACCCATCTGCAATATGCTCTTACGTCACCTATCATTATGGTGAAATGCGGCGTCAATGCGGAGAGACCCGGGTATTACGGGGGATCGTTGATGGCGCGGGCGAAAAAATGCGCTCAGCACCAAAATTTCCATCAAGCCTGATAGCTTTATCCATCTCGGAAACGGCGATACGGCCGTGACACACCCCTTCCCATTCATCTGACGCAACCCTAGGCTCCGCCATAATTGTACCTTTGGGGAGACAGAGATGGATCACGCCGCCGCCCGCCAAGACCTCGCCGCCGCCTTCCGCTGGACCGCGCGCGAAGACATGCATGAGGCCATCGCCAATCACTTCTCGCTCGCCGTGAACGAAGACGGGACCGAGTTCCTGATCAACCCCAAACGGCATTTCAGCCGAATGAAAGCCTCGGATCTCTGGGTGATCGACGCCAACAACCCCGACAGCGCCAAGGGTACCGATGCGCCGGATCAAACCGCCTGGGGCCTGCATGCGAGCTTGCACCGGCACGTGCCCCATGCCCGCTGCGCGATGCATGTGCATTCCACCTATGCCACGGTTTTGGCCAGCCTCGCCGACAGCCGCCTGCCCGCGATCGATCAGAACTCTGCGATGTTCTATAACCGCCAGGTGGTCGACGAGCACTATGGCGGCCTCGCGCTAGAAGAAGAGGGCACCCGCTGCGCGCGGCTGTTCCAAGACCCGTCGGTCCGCACGATGATCATGGGCAATCACGGCGTGCTGATCATCGGGGAAACCGTCGCCGAAGCGTTCACCCGGCTCTACTATTTCGAACGCGCGGCGCGGAACTACATCCTGGCGCTGCATACGGGCCGGCCCTTGCGCGAGCTATCAGATGAGGTGGCCTCAAAAGCCGCCGAACAGATGGAGGGCGCGACCGACTCCGAAGCCGCTTTCCTGGCCGAAATCCGCGCCGTTCTTGATGCCGAAGAGCCCGACTATGCCCACTGATCCAATGCAGATCGTGATCCATCACAACCCCGATTGCGGCACATCTCGCACTGTCTTGGCCGCGATCCGCGCCGCAGGCTACGATCCGGTCGTGATCGAGTATCTGAAGACCGGTTGGACCCAACCGCAACTCCAGGCGCTTTTCGCCGCCGCCGATCTCACCCCGCGCGACGCGCTCCGGGTGAACAAATCCCCGGCAGAAGAACTCGGCCTCACCAATCCGGCGGTGAGTGACGCCGCGCTGCTGGAGGCGATGGTCGCGCACCCGATCCTGGTCAACCGCCCGATCGTGGCCTGCAAAAACGGCACCCGCCTCTGCCGCCCCTCCGAGAGCGTCCTCGATCTCCTCGATCAAAAACCGCCCGCGGATTTCACCAAAGAAGACGGCAAGCCACTGAAAGCCTGACCCCGGTCTTCTCTGCTTCTCAAATATCCCCCCGGAGGCATCCAACTCTGCGACCTCGCGCCTCCAGTCCGATTGGAGCGCCTAACTTGCCTCGCGCTCCAAGACCACCAGCCGATATTCATGCTCGCGGGCAAACTTCTCCGCCCGCCCGGTGCGCCGGTTCAGCTTGTCCAGAACCCGGCCCAGCATCTTTTCCATCAGCCAGGCGCGCCACGGATATTCCCGCGCAATCTCCTCCCGGAACCGCGTCATGAAGGGCGCCACCTTATCGTTCTTGATGCTCTCATGGATCACAAAGGTCGGTGTGATCGCATCGGTCATGTCCTCATCGCTGACAATCCGAAACGCCCCCTGCGCCGCCACCGCGTCCAGAAACGCCTGATGCGTGCCGCGCGTGCCATCGCCATGCGCAAAGCCGGGCCGGCGGAAATAGTCGAACATCACCATGCCCCGCGTGGCGTAACGGTCAACCTGAGCCAGCGCTTTCTCCAGATCGATATAGTGAAAGCTCTCCGCGAAGAGGCAGATGTCGAACTGCGCGTCGCTCTCAAACTCTTCAAACAACGCATCGTGAACACCGGTGCCGTCCGGCAGCTTCGCCCGCGCCATCTCGTTCATCTGCACCGAGGGAGAGACACAAGTGACCTCAAAGCCCCGCGCGATCAGCGCCTTGGCGTTCGCCCCCGTGCCGGAACCCACATCAAGAACCCGCGTGACACCTTCGGGGATCACCTCAACCAGCTTCTCGAAATAAGCCTGCTGTGCCCGGCCCATCGCCTCGGCGGAGAGAACCTCCGGCACACCATTGGGGAAATAGCCATAATGCGCAAAGCCATGCCCAAAGATCACTTCAGACATCAGCGCCGTGGCTTCGAGTTCAAGATTTTTAAGTTTCATGGCCGCTCCATAACGCAAAATCGCGTCAGGAACAGCCAGTTTTCAACGCCCGATCAGGCCGCGTCAAAATCCAAACGCAGCTTCTTGCTGGTCGGCCGCGATTGACAGGCCAGCGTAAACCCCGCCTCCAACTCCCAAGGCTCCAGCGAGTAATTCACCGCCATCTCGGCGCTGCCTTCCTCCACCTTACAGCGACAGGTGCAACACATGCCTCCGCGACAGGAATAGGGGAGTTCCAACCCCGCACGTTCCGCCGCCGCGATCACCGTCTCATCCTCGGGGCCATAGGTGAACACCCGCCGCGCCCCATCCAGAACAACCTCCACCTCAACGCCTTCTGCCGCTGCGGCCTCCGCCTCGGCCGATTTCGGCATCCGGGGCGCCTCTCCCGCCATGAAAAACCGCTCATGATGAATGAGGTCGCGATCAACGCCAAGCGCCGTCAGAGCCCCCTCCACCGCATCAATCATCTCGCCCGGCCCGCACAGGAACACCCCATCCGCATGGGCCAAGTCCACGGCTCCGGCCTGCACCAGCCGCGTCACCTTCTCCGCATCCACCCGACCCGACAGAAGCGCCACATCCTGCGGCTCTCGGCTCAGCACATGGATCAGCGTAAACTGCCCTAGATAGCGATCTTTCAACGCCTCCAGTGTCTCGCGGAACATGATCGTCTCGCTCCGCCGGTTGCCATAGATCAGCGTCACATCGGCGCCACGCGCCAGCGCATCGCCCGCAATCGACACCATCGGCGTGATCCCCGAGCCCGCCGCGATCAACACAACCCGCTCTTGCCCGTCGCAGATAAACCGCCCCTCCGGCGGCATCACCTGCACCACATCGCCCGGCTTCAGCCCTTGCGCGAAGGTCGAAAACACCCCGTCCTCGACACGCTTCACCCCAACGGTCAGCGGCTCCCCAGGTAGCGAGGCAATCGAGTAGTTCCGCCGCATATCCGCGCCATTCACCTCGGCGCGCAGCGTCAGATATTGCCCAGGCTGATAGGCAAAGGTCTCGGCCAGCGCCTCGGGCAGTTCGAAAGAGATCGCCACCGCCTCATCGGTTTCCGCACGCACCTCCGCCACGTTCAGGTCATGAAACATAGGCTCTCCCCCTCAAATGCATTTGAAATAGTCAAACGGCTCGGCGCAGCTCAAACAGCGATACTGCGCCTTGCAGGCCGTCGACCCGAACTCGCTGATCTTCTCGGTCTGCTCCGAGCCGCAGCGCGGGCAAGCCACCGTCACTTCCCCAAAGAGCGCGCGCACGGAGCCCGACGCCTCCACCGGCGGCGCAATCCCATAGGCGCGCAGCTTCTCGCGGCCAGCTTCGGTGATCCAATCTGTTGTCCAGGGTGGCGACAACACCCGCTCGATCCGCACATCAAACCCGGCCTCGCGAAGCGCGACTTCAATCGCCATCTCAATCGCCATCGTCGCGGGGCACCCGGAATAAGTCGGCGTCACCTTGGCCACCGCAACCCCATCGACCAGATCGACGCTACGCAAAATGCCAAGCTCTTCGACATTGACGCAGGGCACCTCTGGGTCCGGCACCGATGCTGCCGCGTCCCAAGCGCGTTTGTGGTCCAGAACCGCTACCATTCCGCCCCCGGATGCGCGCGCTGAAGATACTGCATCTCGGCCAGAAGATGGCCCAAACCTTCGCCATGAATGCCGTCGCGACCGCCCGCTTGCGGATAGGGCACATCGGGCAGCTCCAACAACGCCTCGCCAAACACCATCCCGATCACCCGGTCCCATTCGCCGCGCATCTCGGCGCGAACCGGCAAGATCCCATCGGCCTCGCAAGATACCGCTGCCGCGCTGCTCTCGAACAGTTCTCCGGTGAACCGATGCAGTTCGACGACAGCCGCCTGCATCTTCGCGGCACTTTCCTCGGTGCCATCGCCTAGCCGGATCACCCACTCCGCCGCATGGCGGATGTGATATGCCATCTCCTTCACCGCCTTGCCCGCGACCCCACGGATCACCTCATCAGGCGACGCCAAAGCCGCCTTCCAAAACGGCTCCATAAAGGTGGCGAAATAGAGTTGCCGCAGCATGGTCTGGGCAAAATCCCCATTCGGCCGCTCGACCAACAGGCAGTTGCGATACTCCCGCTCCACGCGCAGCATCGCCATATCGTCTTCGGACCGACCCTGGCCTTCCAACTTCGCGGCATAGTCATAAAGCACCCGCGCCGTCCCGATCATATCCAGCGCCATATTCGGCAGCGCGAGATCCTCTTCCAACATCGGCGCATGGCCGCACCATTCGGAAATCCGGTGCCCCAAGATCAGATGATCATCGGCCAGCTCCAAAACCGCGTTGAGCAAGGCCATCACATATGCCCCACATCTTCGGGAATCTCATAGAAGGTCGGATGGCGATAAATCTTATCCGCCGTCGGCTCAAAATTCTCCGCCGCCTGATCCGGGTCGCTGGCAAAAACCGCCGCGCTTGGAACAACCCAAATGCTGACGCCTTCGCCACGCCGGGTATAGACATCACGGGCCGCGTTCAGCGCCATGACCTCATCCGCCGCATGTAGTGAGCCACAATGCTTATGGCTCAACCCGTTCCGGGGCCGGATAAACACTTCCCACAAAGGCGTCGCCTCAGCCATGATCCGCTCCTTCTCTGCTTCTCAAATATCCTCGGGGGGTCTGGGGGGCAGACAGCCCCCCAGCCTTCCGGCTCACTCTGCCGCCTGCTTTCGCGCGGCGCGCTTCTCCGCATGGGCCAGCGCGGCTTCGCGCACCCAGGCGCCATCATCCCAGGCCGCTTTCCGATCCCTGATCCGGTCCACATTCATCGCGCCGCCGCCTTTCACAACCCGCCAGAACTCGGACCAGTCGATCTCTCCGTGATCGTAGCCACCCTTTTCCTCGTTCCATTTCAGGTCTTTATCCGGAACGGCCAGGCCCAAGAACTCGGCCTGCGGCACGGTCGCGTCGATGAATTTCTGCCGCAGCTCATCATTGGAGAACCGCTTGATTTTCCACGCCATCGACTGATCGGAATGCTCGCTATCGGCATCATGCGGCCCAAACATCATCAGGCTCGGCCACCACCACCGGTTCAACGCATCCTGCGCCATGTCGCGCTGCGCAGGCGTGCCATTGGCCAGCGTCATGACGATTTCATAGCCTTGGCGCTGGTGAAAACTCTCTTCCTTACAGACCCGGATCATCGCCCGGGCATAAGGTCCAAAGGAACACCGGCAGAGCGGGATCTGGTTCATGATCGCGGCACCATCCACCAGCCAACCAATCGTGCCGATATCGGCCCAGGACAGCGTTGGATAGTTGAAAATACTGGAATATTTGGCTTTGCCCGAATGCAACTCCTCGGTCATCTCCTCGCGGGAAACACCCAAGGTTTCGGCGGCGGCGTAGAGGTAAAGCCCATGCCCGCCCTCATCCTGCACCTTCGCCAAAAGTGCGGCTTTGCGTTTCAAAGAGGGCGCTCTGGTGATCCAATTGCCCTCGGGCAGCATCCCCACAATCTCGGAATGCGCGTGCTGCCCGATCTGGCGGACGAGCGTCCGGCGATAGCCCTCGGGCATCGCGTCATTTGGCTCGATCTTCTCCTCGGCATCTATGCGTGCCTGGAATCGCGCCAGAAATTCGGGTGTCTCTTCGGTGCCGCTGTCAGCGCCAATCAATCCTTGGGAATACATGGCCGATCTCCTCCCGGATGCGGGTCTGAGAGAGAAATAGGTTACAAAAAATCGCGAATCAACGATTTTTTGTAACCTATTTTTGGTAACCGAACCGCTCCCAGTAGCCTCGGTCGGGCATCGCCAGGGCGCGAAACCCGTCGCCCGGGGCCTGCAGCCACTCTTCCGCCGCCCCGGTCAGGGACCAATAAGCCCGCCCGATATTCTCCCTCAATTTCAGGCCCGCCCACCCCTCCGGTGCCAGTTTCTGCGGCACCTCTGGATAGCGCAAAACATACCGTCGCCAGCGGTGGATCAAAACCATCCGCGCGGCCAGGGCATCAAGGTCGCAATCTGGAGAAAACGTGACGTCCAAATAGCGCAAAAGAGCGGTGAGTTGGTCCGCTTCGGCCTGATGATCGGGTGAGATCGCCTGCAACCCTGCCGGCATCGATTCGATCCAGCCGGCCACCGACGCGCCTTTCTCAACCGGTGCAAAATCAACCGGCCAGAGCCCGACACCCGGCGCAACGGGCAGGCCCCGCGGCGCATCCGAGACCGCCATCAACCAATGCACCGGTTCCTCATCGCGCGGCGGCGCATAGACCAGCCGCGAGGCGGGCACAAAGGCCTCTCGGCCCTTTTCCGTAAAACCGTAAAAGGTGTTTCGGCCTTCTTTGCTCCGCTCGGCCCAACCATCTTTGACCAACCGCGACAGCGCCGTTTTCTGCGCCGCCTGCCCAACGCCAAGCCGATCCAGCACGAGGCTCAGCCGGGTGGTTGAGATCGTCTTTTGCCGGTTCTCAACCGTATCGCCCAAAATGGTCACGATCAGCGACCAGACCCGCAATCGGCCCTGGTCATGCAAATAGTCGTCGAGAAGGGGCTGCAATAAATCCGTCATCCCGCGGGTTTAGCGGGAATAGGCCACCATCGTCAAAAGCTCATATTCACCGGTCTGCTCATCATCTTTGTTGTAGAGCGTCACATTCCAGCGCACCTCGCCATAGTCATCGGTGCGTCGGGTTTTGCGTTTCGCGGTAAGGCGCACCCAGAGATGATCGCCGGGGCTGACCGGTTTTTGGAAACTGAGGGCATTCAGACCCGTATTGGCGAGCACCGGCCCGGGATCAGGCTGCACAAACAGCCCAGCGGCGAAGCTTAGCAGAAGATAGCCATGGGCAACGCGACCGGGGAAGAACGGGTTCGCCTGAGCCGCCTCTTCATCCATATGGGCGTAAAACGTATCGCCGGTGAAATGGGCGAAATGCTCGATATCTTCGAGGGTCACCTCACGCGGCGCGGTCTTGATCGTATGGCCGATCTCGATCTCGTCAAAGGTGAGCTGGAACGGGTGGGTTTTGGGCGCAGTTTCTTCCGCGCCATTGACCCATTGGCCGGTGACCGCGGTCAACATCCGAGGCGAGCCCTGAACCGCCACCCGCTGCATATAATGCAGCACACCGCGGATCCCGCCCATCTCTTCGCCACCGCCGGCCCGGCCCGGGCCGCCATGGGTCATATGCGGCAGGGGCGAGCCGTGGCCGGTGCTCTCGCCCATACTGTCGCGATCATTGATATAGATGCGGCCATGCCAAGCCCCGGCCTCCGCCACCATGTTCCGCGCAACGGCGGGGTCATGTGTGATCACAGAGGCGACGAGGCTGCCGCCGCCGCGATTTGCCAGGTCGGCGGCATGGGCGAGATCGTAATAGGGCATGAGTGTGGAGACCGGCCCAAAGGCTTCGGTTTCATGCACATGACGTGCAGAATCAGGCTCTAAACAGCGGAGTAGGATCGGATTCAGAAACGCGCCGACGGTCGCGTCGGCCCCATCCACTTCGATCATATCGCTGTCGCCATAGAGCATCTCCGTCTCGCTGGCGATGTGTTGGAGTTTTGTGATCACATCTTGCTTCTGATCGGCTCCGGCGAGCGCGCCCATCCGGGTTGTCTCAAGCGCCGGGTCGCCGATCCGGGTTTTGGCAAGCTTTGCGGCCAGCGCCTCGCCCACCGCGTCCAGTTGCGCCTCCGGCACGATGATCCGGCGGATCGCGGTACATTTCTGCCCCGCTTTCGTCGTGATCTCTCGGGCGGCTTCTTTGATGAAAAGATCGAACTCCGGCGCATCCGGGGTGACATCCGGGCCCAGAACCGACGCGTTCAGACTGTCCTGCTCGGCGATGAAGCGCGCGCCATGTTTCAACAGATGCGGGTTGGATCGCAGCATCAGCGCGGTGTCGGCAGAACCGGTGAAACTCACCACATCTTGCGGGCCGAGACGGTCCAGAAGATCGCCTGTGCCGCCAATGATCAACTGCACCGCGCCCTCTGGCAGCAGGCCCGAGTCTAGCATGATCCGCACGCAGGCCTCGGTCAGATAACAGGTCGCAGTGGCGGGTTTGACGATGCAAGGCACCCCCGCCAGAAGCGCGGGCGCGAGCTTTTCCAGCATCCCCCAAACCGGGAAGTTAAACGCGTTGATATGGACGGCAACGCCGCGCAGCGGGACAGCCACGTGCTGCCCCAGGAAGGTGCCGTTGCGGGAGAGCTGCTCGACGTTGCCATCGATATAGATATGGCCCTCGGGCATTTCGCGGCGGCCTTTGGAGGCGAACACGAACATCGTGCCAATGCCGCCATCGATGTCGATCCAGCCATCGGCGCGGGTAGCACCCGAAAGCGGGTTCAGCGCGTAAAGCTCCTCTTTCCGGCCATCAATGTACTGCGCGAGCGCTTTCAGCATCTTGGCCCGTTGGTGGAAATCCATCGCGCGGAGCGCTGGGCCACCCACACGAACGGCATGGTCGATCATCGCTTGGGTATCCAGCGCGGCGCCGCCGCGCGCGATCACCTCGCCCGTCACAGCGCTATGCATTTGGCGGGCATTGGCATCCGGCGCGACCCACTGGCCGGCGGCGAAGCTTTGAAGCTCTAGCATCAATTCGTCCTCCCTTGCCAAACAGTCTTGACCGATTGGTCGGGTTTGCGTCAAGCTGCTTTGCGAGGGAGGACGGGAATGACACCAGAGGAACGCGCGCGGCGAAGCGCCGAGGCGATGTGGGCCGGCGATGCCGCATCGAAATGGGTCGGCATGCGACTGGAAGAGGTCGGGCCGGGCTATGCGCGGATGTCATGCGAGATCCGGCCGGAGCATCTGAACGGGCATCAGATTTGCCATGGCGGGGTGATTTTCAGCCTGGCCGACAGCGCCTTTGCCTTCGCTTGCAACAGCCACAACCAACACGCCGTCGCGCAGCACAATTCGATCAGCTATCTGAGCCCGGGGCAACCAGGCGAGCGGCTGACGGCGGAAGCGCGCGAAGTGTCTAAACAAGGGCGAAGTGGGATCACCGACGTGGTTGTCACCGGCGGCGACGGGCGGCGCGTGGCGCTGTTCCGCGGCGCATCCCGCAGCCTTCAAGGCACGCATTTCGAGGAGGAGAAGTGATGTTGGACCTGACGCCGAAGCGGGAGGACCTGGACCCGATCGAGATCGCCAGCCGAGACGAAATCTCCGCCCTGCAATTGGAGCGGATGAAATGGTCCCTCGCCCATGCCTATGCCAATGTGCCCTTTTATAGAGACAGTTTTGACAATGCGGACGTGCATCCCGATGACCTGAAATCGCTCGCGGATCTGGCGAAATTCCCCTTCACGGTGAAGCAGGACCTGCGGGACAATTACCCGTTTGGGATGTTTGCCGTGCCGCGGGACAAGGTGGCGCGGGTGCATGCGTCTTCGGGCACGACGGGGCAGCCGACGGTCGTGGGCTATACCGCGAAAGACATCGACACCTGGGCCACTTGCGTTGCGCGGTCGATGCGGGCCAGCGGCACGCGACCGGGCGATGTGGTGCATATCTCTTATGGCTATGGGCTTTTCACCGGCGGGCTTGGCGCGCATTACGGGGCGGAGAAGCTGGGCTGCACGGTTGTACCGGTTTCCGGTGGAATGACACCGCGCCAGGTTCGGTTGATCGAGGATTTTGGCGCCTCGACGATCATGGTCACGCCGTCCTATGCGCTGTCGATTCTGGATGCGTATCGCGAGCAGGGGTTGGACCCGCGCAAAAGCCCCCTGAAGGTCGGGATTTTCGGCGCGGAACCTTGGACCAACGCGATGCGGGAAGAGATCGAGCAAGCGTTCGACATGCATGCGGTCGATATCTATGGCCTGTCTGAGGTGATGGGGCCGGGTGTCGCCAATGAATGCGTGGAGACCAAAGACGGGCTGCATATCTGGGAGGATCATTTCTATCCCGAAGTGGTGAACCCCAAGACCGGACAGCCCGTCGCCGATGGCGAGCAGGGGGAGCTGGTCTTTACCTCGCTCACCAAAGAGGCCTTCCCGATCATTCGATATCGGACGCGGGATCTGACCCGGCTTTTGCCCGGGACGGCGCGGAGCATGCGGCGGATGGAGAAGATCACCGGGCGGTCAGACGATATGATCATCCTGCGCGGGGTGAATATCTTCCCGACCCAGATCGAAGAGCAGTTGATGGAGATCGCCGGGCTTGCGCCGCATTTCCAGATCGAGCTGAGCCGTGAGGGCCGGATGGATGAGATGACCGTGCATGTGGAGGCGGCAGACGGGCCGATGGGTTCGGAGACGCTAGACGCAGCGGCGGCAAACCTGAAACGGCGGATCAAGGAGCGGGTCGGCGTGACGGTTGGGATCACCGCGCATGGTTCGGGCGGCGTGGCGCGGAGCCAAGGCAAGGCCGTGCGGATCATCGACAACCGGCCGAAGGACTAAGTCGATGCCGCGCGGATTGGCCCGAGATCATGCCGAGAAACGCGCCGCCTTGCGCAAGGGGGCCGCGACGCACTTTGCGGAACATGGCTATGATCGCGCCTCGATGGCCTCGGTGGCGACGGCCTGCGGCGTCTCTAAAGCGCTGATCTATCACTACTATGACAGCAAGGAGGCGCTGCTTTTCGACATCCTGGAAGGGCATCTGGGCGCTTTGGTCGATGCGGTCGAAGCGGTGCCAGAGGGTGACGCGCCAGAGGCCCATCTGCGTGCATTGATCCACGCCATTCTTGCCAATTACCGCGACGCGGATGCGGAGCACAAACTACAAATCGACGCCTTGGAGACCCTGCCAGCCGAGTTGAAAGCGCCTCTGGTCGACCTTCAACGCCGTCTTGTGCAGCGGATGGGCGACGCGTTGGCGGCGATTGGTGTTCGTAAGGAGCCGCGCGCCGTGACCATGACCGTTTTTGGCATGCTGAACTGGTTCTACATGTGGCACCGACAGGGCAAAGGGATCAGCCGCGCGGCTTATGGCGATCTGGTCACCGATATGGTGTTGGACGGCGTCCGAGGGCTTTGAGAACAGCCCACACTTGATAAGCTGCCCCTTCAGAGGAGGGGATATCATGACGACACGAACCGCCACCTGTCGCTGCGGCCAACTGACGGCGACATGCACGGGCGAGCCGGTGCGTATCTCGGTCTGCCATTGCCTGGCCTGCCAGAAACGCAGTGGCAGCGCCTTTGCGACGCAAGCCCGCTGGCCAGATGCGCATGTTCGGATCGACGGCAGGTCAAAAACCTGGTCCCGGATCGCCGATAGCGGGCACCGGGCCACGTATCGGTTTTGCCCAGACTGCGGGTCGACGCTCGCCTATGTGATCGAAGGCTGGCCCGGGGTCACGGCGATTCCCGTGGGGAATTTCGCAGACCCCACTTTTCCGGCGCCGCTGTTCTCCGTCTATGAGCATCGGAAACACACCTGGGTCGATATTCTGGGTGCAGAGGTGGCGCATTCCGCGAGCCCGTCCGGCGCGCGCAATCCAGGCGCGGATTTGAAGCGCTAGGCAATCAAATCGGCATCACTTGCCGATAAAGCCCTGCGGTCCATCGCATGGAGGGCTTTGGTTTTGCCGCCAACGGGGGTATTTCTGATCCAAAGAAGACCCAAATGACGGGCGAGATGGCAAAACGAGCAACATCCCGAAAGCGGAAACGCGATCCGGTGCGCAAGGCCCTGACGCGTGAGACCTCGTGGTTTCGAGGCGTTGTGCAGCGTGGCGTGCGATGGGTCACGCGGGCGATTCTCCTGGTCGTAGCCTTGGGCGTGGCCTGGGTCGCGCTCTATGCCGTCGTGCCGGTTCCGCGCACGCCCTATATGATCTCGGAGGGCTGGCGGCTGAATGGGATCGAGCGCGATTGGGTGCCGATAGAAGAAATCTCGCCGCATTTGCAGCGCGCCGTGGTGGCTGCAGAAGATGCGAATTTCTGTCTGCATTGGGGGTTCGACATGAACGCGATCCGCGATGCGATTGCTGATGGCGGGTCAAGAGGCGCCTCGACGATCAGCCAGCAAACGGTGAAAAACACCTTTCTCTGGCACGGGCGATCCTGGCTGAGAAAGGCGCTTGAGGCGACGATCACCCCCGTGATGGAACTGATCTGGCCTAAGCGCAGGGTGTTGGAGGTTTACCTGAACGTTGCCGAGTTTGATGAGGGGGTGTTTGGGGCCGAAGCTGCGGCGCTGCATTACTTCGGCGTTACCGCCGCAGATCTGACACCGACCCAAGCCGCGCGGCTCGCCGCGATCTTGCCAAGCCCGCAAACACGCTCCGCATCAGACCCAAGCAATGCGACCCGTCGCAGGGCTGCGAGCATCCTCGATGGTGCGGCAACGATCCGCGCCGATGGTCGGGATGCGTGCTTTGCGAATTGAAATTGCCGCTTGGGCGAGGCAAAGAAGGGGTCGAACAAGAATGAAGAGCCGAGCATGACGCGCCTATATCATTTTGCCCTCTCGCCCTTTTGCCGCAAAGTTCGCCTGGTCTTGGCCGAAAAGAAGATCGAGGTAGAACTGGTTGATGAGCGGTATTGGGAACCGTCGACCGAGTTTCTGCGCCGGAATCCCGCCGGCAAGGTGCCGGTTCTGAAGATTGACGGGCTGATGCTGTCGGACAGTCAGGCGATTTGCGAATACATCGAAGAGACCGTGCCGACGCCGCCCTTGATGCCGAGCGAGGCGAAGGGTCGCGCCGAGGTGCGGCGGCTCTGCGGATGGTTTGACGACAAGTTCCATCGCGAGGTGACGGCCAATCTGGTCTATGAGCGGGTCAATAAGAAGATCATGCGAGGCGGCTATCCTGACGGCAAAGCGGTGAAAACCGGGGCGCAGCAGATCAAATTCCATCTCGATTACATGAACTGGCTGCTTGATCATCGCCGTTGGCTTGCGGGTGACCGGATGAGCCTCGCGGATTTCACCGCTGCGGCGCATCTGAGCTGCCTCGATTACATCTCGGACGTGGATTGGAACCGATCCGAGATCGTCAAAGACTGGTATGCGAAGATCAAATCGCGGCCTGCCTTCCGGTCGATCCTGGCCGATCAGGTGTCTGGTTTCATCCAGCCGCCCCACTACGCCAATCTGGACTTTTGAGCGATCTGCGCGCGGCACTTGAGGCCGAGGCCCGCGCGGCTGGCTTTGCAAAACTTGGGATTTGCCGCCCCGATGCCATTCCTTTGGCCCCTGAGCGGTTGGCGGATTATGTGGCCGAGGGGCGTCATGGGCAGATGGGCTGGATGGAGGAGCGTATGGGCTGGCGCGGCGACCCGGCAGCGCTTTGGCCCGAGGCGCGTTCCGTCATCATGCTGGCCGAGATGTATACGCCAGAGGTCGATCCACTGGCCGCGATTGAGCGGCGGGATCGGGCCACAATCAGCGTTTATGCCCAGAACAGAGACTATCATGACCTGGTGAAGAAGCGTTTGAAGCGCGTCGGCCGCTGGCTCTTGGAGCAGCGACCCGGCGAGGCGATCAAAGTCTTTGTCGATACCGCGCCCGTGATGGAAAAGCCGCTGGCCGAAGCCGCCGGGTTGGGCTGGCAGGGCAAGCATACCAATCTGCTGAGCCGGGATTTGGGAAACTGGTTCTTCCTCGGCGCGATTTTCACCACGGTGGCGTTTGAACCTGACGCGCCGGAGGGCGAGCATTGCGGCTCCTGCACGGCCTGTCTGGATATATGCCCGACCAACGCATTTCCCGCGCCGTTCCAACTCGATGCGCGGCGCTGCATTTCCTATCTGACCATCGAGCATAAAGGGCCGGTGGATCTGGAACTGCGGGCCAAGATGGGCAACCGGATTTATGGATGCGATGACTGTCTGGCGGCCTGTCCATGGAACAAGTTCGCGGTGGAGGCGCGAGAGATGCGCTATGCCGGGCGACCTGAATTGCAATCTCCGCCTCTAGAGGATCTTGTGGGGCTGGATGACGCCGCATTTCGAGCACTGTTTTCGGGCTCTCCGATCAAGCGGATCGGGCGCGACCGGTTTGTCCGCAATGTGCTGTATGCGATCGGGAATAGCGGCGAAAAACGGCTCGAATCCGCAGCGCAGAGCCTGATTGATGACCCAGATGAGGCCGTTGCGGATGCGGCCCGATGGGCGGTGGAGCAATTGCGATGATTTTGTTGAGTTTCGGCCATGGCTATTCGGCGCAGGCCTTGGCGCGACTGTTGCCGCCGGATTGGGAGGTGATCGGCACCACGAGACGGGCAGAGAAAGCAGACGCGCTCCGCGCGGATGGCCTCACTGCACGGCTATTCCCCGGCGACGACCTGCGAGATGACCTGGCGCGGGCGACGCATATTCTGATCTCCGCCGGGCCGGGACCGGAGGGCGACCCGGTTTTGGCAGCTTTGCGGGACGAGATTGCAGGGGTCGCTGGTGATAAAGCTTGGATCGGCTATCTCTCGACCACCGGCGTTTATGGCGACCACCAAGGCGGGTGGGTCGACGAAACCACGCCGCTAACCCCCTCCACCGAGCGGGGGAAGGCCCGCGTCGCGGCTGAGGCCGCTTGGCAGAACCTGGCCGCCGAAACCGGCGCCCCGCTGCATATCTTCCGGCTGGCGGGGATTTATGGCCCGGGCCGGGGGCCGTTTGCCAAGGTTCGGCGCGGGACGGCACGGCGGATCATCAAGCCGGGGCAGGTGTTCAGCCGCATCCATGTCGACGACATCGCGCAGGTGCTTTGGGCTTCGATGACACGGCCCAATCCGGGCGCGATCTACAATCTTTGCGATGATGAGGCCGCCCCTCCCGAAGATGTGATCGCTTATGCGGCGGAACTGTTGGGCCTGCCGACACCGCCAGCGATCCCGATTGATCAGGCCGAGATGTCGCCGATGGCCCGCAGTTTTTATGCCGAAAGCAAGCGGGTATCGAACAAACGGATCAAAGAGGACCTCGGCGTGACCCTGCGCTATCCAGATTATCGCGTTGGGCTTCAGGCGCTCCTGGCGGCGGAGGCCACCGATTAACGATTCCTTGGCAAGCGCGGTTGCTGTATCAATGCGCGCAACAACAAGAGCAGTGGATCGGACCCAACACATGCGGATTCTGAGTTTTGTGCTGATGAGCGTACTGCTTCTGGGCACGGCGGCCTGTTCGCGCTTTATCGACTATACCGGGCCGGAAGTGACCCGGATCGAGGTCCATAAAAGCAGTCGTCAGATGTATCTTCTCCACCATGAAACGGTGCTGGAAAGCTATGAGTTCGAGCTTGGGTTCGCGCCGACGGGCCACAAAGAGGTGGAAGGTGATGGGCGGACGCCCGAGGGGCGGTACTACATCGACCGGCGCAATCCCAATAGCGACTTCTATCTGTCAATCGGCATCAGCTATCCCAACGCCGAAGACCGCGCCCGGGCCGCCGAGTTGGGTGAATCGCCCGGTGGAGATATCTTCATCCACGGCACGCCGCGCCTGTTTCGCGGTGAGGATGATTGGACCTGGGGCTGCATCGCGGTGACCAATGCCGAGATGCGGCAGATTTACGCGATGGTGAATAACGGCACCATCATCGACATCTTTCCCTGAAGAGCCGGTGTTTTAGAAGGCGGCTGCCTGCGCAATCGGTGTTGGCACATTCTGCGCGGTGCTGGCCCCATCGCCGGTGACCATGGTCCACCAGATTTTGCCGTTCTCTTCTTGAAAAAACGCAAAGCCCAGGTCGCGCGCGGTGGGGTCGGTGATCACATCGCGCGTATCGGGCTGCTGCATCCAGGCGGCGACGGTTTCCAACTCGGACTCATAGGTCTCCGAAATGTTTTCGCCAAGAACCGTACCGAGATATCCCACGCGACGCGCGCGGTCGATCGGCGACGAGCCGTCGGAGCCGAAATGCCATGGCCGGTTTTGCACCGACATATCGCGCGAATGCGTGGCGGCAGAGGCGTTCAACTCGGCATTGAGTTGCAAAGGCGGCGCGCCCGCCGCCGAGCGCAACGAGTTGATACTGTCGAGCACGCGAAACTGAATACGCGCCTCATCATTGGGGTTGATTCGATAGATTGTCGGCAGCGGACGCCCATCAGGCCCCAAACGCGGCGATGTGTTCGACACGCAGGCCGAAAGCGCCAAAGCGCCGGGTTGAGAGAAGCATAAACCGTCTGTTCATCACCCAAAAACCTGTCTCAAAGCCCGTTTCTTGACCCCGAGACTTACAGGGCCGCCTGCGCTCAATCAAACACAACTGGCAGATTTTCGCGCGCTCACAGCATTGTTTGATTTGCGGATACGGCGCCCGCGCCATAATTTGCGCGTTGAAATCGGGCGTGCCCTCCCGAAGGAGATTGTTTATGCACAAGCCAACGCAACTGTCCCGCCGTCTGTTTTTGAGCACCGCTGCTGCCGGTCTGGCGGCACCTGCCCTGGCGCAATCGTCGAATGAGACCGTCGAGATTGAACTCGATATCTCACAAAGCGTCCGCCACAATATCTCGAGCTTCCGAACGCTCGATTGGCGGCCCTATTTCAGCGACACGCGGAACGGCGCAATCCTCGTCGATATCACCTCACGCGCCTTGCATTATTGGAGCGAGGACCAAAGCACCTATCGGCTTTACCCGACCTCTGTGCCGCTGTCCGAAGACCTGACCCGGCGGGGCCGCACCGAAGTCGTGCGTATGGTTGAAGGCCCCGATTGGCGGCCAACTCCGGCGATGCAGGAACGCAATCCAGAATGGCCCGACTATGTGCCACCTGGCCCCGACAATCCGCTTGGCACCCACGCGCTTTATCTCAGTTGGACCTATTATCGGATCCACGGGACCCATGATACGCGCAAAATAGGGCGCCGGTCGTCGAATGGCTGCATCGGGCTTTACAACGAACATATCGCTGAGTTGTTCGCCATGACCAATCGCGGCACGCAAGTGTTGCTTATTTGACGACAAATCGCCTCTCGTGAAGTTTCGGGCATTTCCGCAGCATTGCAATCGACTGTCATTGCTGGTTAAACCGGATCACGAGGTACAGTCTTGGGTGCCCTATAGCTGCGCAATTCCGCGCCATAAGGGGCGTATCTTGGAGGATACTATGAAGAAACTCGCTCTCGCCGCCGTAATTTCGGTTGCCGCCACCTCCGCTTTCGCAGGCGGCATGGCCGAACCGGTTCTGGAACCTGTTGTTATCGTTGAGGACACTTCGACCTCTGCTGGTGGCATCATCGTTCCGATCTTGGCGCTTCTGCTGATCGCTGCTGCTGTCGCCGACTAATCGGTCACAGCGTTAGTGCTAGGTAAAAAGGCGGTCCGTTTGGGCCGCCTTTTTCTATTCCGTTATGCTATGATTTAGCCGGGTAGGCCGGTTTCCGCCGCAATCTGCGCGCGGGACTTCCGCGCCCGCTCGGTGGCGGATTTCAACTGACCGCAGGCGGCCATGATGTCTTCGCCACGCGGGGTTCGGATCGGACTGGCATAGCCAGCTTTGTAGACGATGTCGGCAAACTTCTCGATCCGCTGCCAATCGGAGCGCTCATAGGGCGCGCCGGGCCATTCATTGAATGGGATCAGGTTGATCTTCGCCGGAATGCCCTGGATCAGCTTGACCAGACGGCGGGCGTCTTCATCGCTGTCATTCACGTCTTTCAACATGACATATTCAAAGGTAATCCGCTCGCTGTTCGAGGCTTTCGGATAGGCCCGCAATGCGTCCAGCAACTCGGCAATCGGCCATTTCTTGTTGATCGGCACCAGCTTGTCACGCACCTCGTCGGTGGTTGCATGGAAACTGACGGCGAGCATACAGCCGATCTCTTCGGCGGTCCGCGCAATCTCTGGCACGACGCCGGAGGTCGAGAGTGTGATCCGGCGGCGGCTGAGCGAGATACCTTCCGGATCCATCGCGATCTTCATCGCATCGCGGACGCCTTCGAAGTTATAGAGCGGCTCACCCATCCCCATCAGCACAATGTTCGACAGAAGGCGCGGTTTCGCATCGGACCCTTCACCAGGTTCCGGCCATTCATCCAGGTCGTCGCGGGCCAGCATTACCTGACCAATGATCTCACCAGAGGTCAGATTGCGCACTAGTTTCTGCGTGCCGGTGTGACAAAAGGAGCACGTTAGCGTGCAACCGACCTGGCTCGAAATGCAGAGCGTCCCGCGATCTTCCTCGGGGATATAGACAACCTCGACCTCATGGCCGCCAGCGATCCGCACCAGATACTTCCGGGTGCCATCAGCGGAAACCTGACGGCTGACCACCTCGGGCAGAGCGATGACAAAACGCTCCGCCAGTTCAGCGCGATAAGCTTTGCTGAGATTGGTCATCGCATCGAAGTCGCGAATGCCCTTTTGGTAGATCCACTGCCAGATCTGGCCCACCCGCATCCGTGCCTGTTTCTCCGGCGTGCCATGGGCAATCAATGTCTCGCGCAATTGCGGACGTGTCAGGCCCACCAGATTGATGGGCCCGTCGGGCAATTTGCGCGGAATGGTCAAAACATCCTGCGTGACAGGGGCGCTGGCGGTCATGGGCGGTTTCCTCGGAGTGTCGCGGTCACATATAGGCCCGCGCGCCGCAAAGCAAACCCTTCTGCGTCAGCCGCCGCAGCGCGCCTCGGCATCCTCGACCGCAGCGGTGAAGCCCAAAAGCGAGAATGTGTCCTGCGTTTGCGTGCCACGGGACGACCGCGCCGTCAGCACCGCCTCGGCGCCGCGCTTCATCGCGGTCACGATCCGCTGATCATCCTGCTCGGACGCGGCCCATGCCATTTCGCCATCGGTAAAAAGCTCAAAGGTCGAGCTGCCGATCTGCATGCTAACGGTGGAGCCTTCAGCAAAGGGATAGCCGCCGGTAAACGACACTTCGCCACGTTTCTCTTCGGCGGGCCAATAGCTGACAAACATCAAAATCTCACCGCGCCGAACGGCGACAACCCGGCCATCACGCGTGTTGACGGTTTCGCTTGGCGTCGACACGACCCAGCATTGCGTCGGGTCGTCTTCAACGAAAACGCTCCAATCGGTCTCGGCATTGACCCGATTTGTCGATGTGTCCTGCGCCCAGGCCCCGCTTGCGGCCAGGCCTAGCGCCGTTGCGGCAAACGCACCCAACACCCACTGTTTCATCTTACTTCCTGCCTCCAGCCCTATTCTGCCTCTGCTCCGATCCTGCGGGTTTTTGCCTCTGAGAGATGGAACGGTGATTTCACTTTCTGCTGGCGCAGACTAACCTGATTTTCAAGCATGGGGAAAGCCCCGGTGGCAGAAATTCGCCGGGATGTGAAGAGGAGCGGAAGAATGCCGAACGCGGAGCCATTGGTCGAGGTCTGGCGCGGGCCGTTTTGCGAGAGTCTGCATCGCGGCCATGCGGTGATCTGGGACGCAGGCGGTGATATCGTGGCCGCTTGGGGCGACTCTGATGCGGTGATTCTACCGCGCTCGTCCTGCAAGATGATACAAGCACTGCCTTTGATCGAAAGCGGCGCGGCGGCGGCATTTGGGTTGAGCGATGCCCAACTGGCGCTGGCCTGCGCCTCGCATCAAGGCGCACATGTCCATACGGAGATGGTTGAGGCCTGGCTGGGCGATCTGGGCCTGCCGGAGGACGCATTTCGCTGTGGCCCACAAATGCCCAATGACAAGGGCGCGCGCTATGGGCTGATCCGGGCATTTGAAGAGCCGGGACAGAAGCACAACAACTGCTCGGGCAAACATTCCGGCTTTCTGACGCTCAGCAAACACCTGAAGGCAGGTCCCGAATATGTCGATTTGGACCACCCTGTGCAGATCGCAGTGAAGGCCGCTTTTGAAGAGACGACAGGTGAAACGAGCCCCGGCTATGGGATCGATGGCTGTTCGGCCCCGAATTTCGCCTGCACGGTGACGGGTTTGGCGCGGGCGATGGCCGGTTTCGCTGCCGCAACGGGCGATGGAGATACCCGAGATCGGGCTCAGCATCGGCTGACCCAGGCGATGGCGGCGTATCCGCATCTGGTCGCGGGCGAAGGCCGGGCATGCACCAATCTGATGCGGGCGATGGAGGGCCGCGCCTCGGTAAAGACCGGCGCCGAGGCGGTGTTTATCGCGATCCTGCCAGAGCAAAAGCTGGGCATCGCGGTGAAAATCGAAGACGGCACGACTCGCGGCGCCGAAGCGGTGATCACGCAACTTCTGGTCGGGGCGGGTGTGTTGGAGGCAGATCACCCGGTGGCGCATCAGTATCGCTATGGCCCGATCCGCAACCGGCGCGAAATCGAGACGGGGCAGTATCGGTTGGCTGCAGGGCTGGCTGATTGGACACTTTGAGCAGTTGCTTGCGGCACGGCAGCCTTTAGTCGAGGTGGTCTTTCAAGCAAACCCGGCGGCGCGCGACCTCTTTTGCGTGCCCAAGATTGACGCAGTATCGCGCCAGAGGAATCGTGGACAGAAACCGGGCCGAATGGCACGATAGAGGGGATTTTATTGACCTTTGGGAGGCTGCCATGCGCCCGGTTTTCGCTCTTCTTTTCAGCATTCTTCTCGCCGCACCCGTCTTGGCCCAAGAGGCCGTGCCGGAGCGATACATCGCGATCACTCGGGATATCGATTTCCCGGGCGGCGATTTGAGGCCGCTATTCGACACCACATTCGAAGCCTGCAACGCGGCCTGTCTGGCCGATCCGAACTGCGGGGCCTTCACTTTCAATCAACGCTCCAATGCCTGCTTCCCAAAATCCGGCGTCTTGGCGCAAGAGCCTTATGAAGGTGCGCTGTCTGCGCAGGTTTATGCCACTGATGCGGGCGTCTTGGCACGGCTGGACAGCCGGGTCGCCGCGCTGTCCTTCCTGCGCCAGGGCGATCTGCTTGCGGCACGTGGCCAGGCCAACGCTTTGGCCACACGGCATTACGCGGGCAGTTGGACAGCGCAACAGCTGGTCGATGCGGCTCGCAACGCAGCGGCGCAAGGCAACATCCAAAGCGCGATGCAATTCACCGGTGCCGCCATCACACGGAGCGATGACCCGGCGCTTTGGGCCGAATATGCGCGCCATCAACTGGCGTTGAGCCAAGAGCAAGGCCAATCGCGGTTTCAACTGGAAAGCGGTGCGCTCAATGCCGCGGTGAATGCGACGCTCCGCGCGCCGAATGGCCCGGTTCTTGCGGACGCTTTGAACACACTGGCCGAGACCCTGGAACGGCGCGGGCGTGGACGCGACATGATCCCGGCACTGCGTCTGGCCTTGGCTCAAGGACAGCGGGAGGATTTGGCGCAAGCGCTGGATCGGGCCATCGGGCTTTATGGCTTCCGCGTCGTCGAAACGCAGGTCGACAATGAAGCCGCGCAGCCACGGATTTGCGCCATCTTCTCGGAAGATTTGGCGCTTGGTGGCGTGTCATATGGCGATTTCCTCCAATCCGCCGTCTCTGGCCTCAGCGTTGATGCCGAGGAGCGACAGTTTTGCATCACGGGCGTGACCCATGGCCAACGGTACGAACTGATGCTCCGCGCAGGGTTGCCCGCTGCCTCGGGTGAGGTTCTGCAAGCGCCGGTTTCGATCCGGCAATATGTGCAGGATCGGACGCCTTCGGTCCGGTTCCCCGGTCGGGCTTATATCTTGCCCCGCAGTGAAGCCGCCGCGATCCCGGTCGTCGCGGTGAACACCGATGAAGTGGCATTACGTCTGTTCCGCGTGTCGGACCGAAACCTCGTCCGCTCGCTTCAGGAGGATTATTTCGGGCGCCCCCTGAACGAATGGGAGATCGACCGTTTCACCACCGAACTGGCCGAAGAGGTCTGGAACGGCAGCGGCGAGGTGATGCAAGAGTTGAACCGCGATGTAACGACCCGGTTGCCGATGGGCGATTTGCTGAACGATCTCGGGCCGGGGCTCTACGCTTTGGAGGCGCGCGCCGCGAACCTGCCGGCACGGGACACCACGGCGGCGACGCAATGGTTCTTGGTCAGCGATCTGGGCCTTTCCGCGATGAGCGGCACCGATGGCGTCCATGTGGTGGTGCGCGGCCTGAGCGATGCAGCCGCCCGCGCCGGTCTGACGGTCAGCCTGATCTCGGAATCGAACCGGGTCTTGGGCGAAGCGGTGACCGATGCCGATGGCTATGCCCTTTTCGATTCCGGGCTGGCCCTTGGCCGCGCCGGGGCGGCACCGGCCATGGTGACCGTGACCGATGGTAGTGACGATTATGCCTTTCTGTCGCTCCGTGAGGCAGAGTTCGACCTCTCCGACCGCGGCGTCGAGGGTCGCGAGGCGGCCGGCGCGATCGACCTGTTCCTGACTACCGAGCGGGGAGCCTATCGCGCGGGCGAAACCATCCACGCGACGGCCCTGGCCCGCGATGGGCAGGCGCAAGCCATCACTGGCCTGCCGCTCACCGCGATCCTGACCCGGGCGGATGGCGTGGAACACACCCGCAGCCTGATCGATGAGACCGGGGCAGGCGGCTATGTGTTCGCGCTGCCGCTTGGCACCAATGTGCCGCGTGGCACCTGGCGTTTGGCGGTTCATGCAGATCCGGACGCGCCTGCCTTGGCCACCGAAACGCTGCTGGTGGAGGATTTCCTGCCGGAGCGGATCGATGTGGTGCTGGACATGCCCGACGGGCCGATCCGGGCAGGAGACGTGCCGCGATTGGGGTTACAAGCCGACTATCTCTTTGGCGCGCCTGCTGGTGATTTGCCAGTGGAAGGCGAGCTGGTGCTGCGCGCGCGCTCAACGCTTGAGGAGTGGCCCGGTTATCGCTTTGGTCGCCATGATCAACCGCCAGAACCACGTTTCTCAGGGCTGAGCAGTCGGCAAGTCACCAATGCCGATGGCAGCGCTTTGCTGACGTTGGATCTCCCCGAGGTCGAGGGCCCGCCGCATCCGCGTGATCTGACCCTGACGGTGCGGGTCTCCGAAGGCTCGGGCCGCCCGGTGGAGCGGCAGATCACCCGCAGCCTAGAGCCGCAAGGCGCATTGATCGGCATCCGTCCCCTGTTTGACGGCACCTTGCCAGAGGGCGGTGAAGCGCAGTTTGATCTGATCGCGGTCAATGCAAATGGCGCGCTGCCGGTGGACTGGACGCTCAATCGCGTCGAACGCCGCTATCAGTGGTATTCGCAAGGCGGGGGCTGGAATTGGGAACCGGTGACGACACGAAGCGGATTGCCAGTGGGAACGCCGCGCTAGGGGGTGACCCAGTGCGGATCACGCAAGCGGTCGATTGGGGCGAATATGAGCTGCGCGTCGAAAGCGCCTCTGGTGCCTATACGATCAGTTCGACGGGGTTCAGCGCCGGCTGGTACGCGCCCGCCGATGCCGGCGGCACGCCAGATGTGCTGGAGGTTTCGCTTGATGCGGAGCGCTACCAGCCTGGCGACACCGCGCAATTGCGGATTGTGCCGCGTCAGGGCGGCACGGCGCTGATCCGGGTGATGTCGAACCGGTTGATCGACATGCAGATCGTCGAGCTTGGCGATGCGCCGACCGAGATCGCCCTGCCAGTGACCGAGGAATGGGGCAGCGGCGCTTATGTCAGCGCAACGCTGCTCCGGCCGGTGGCGGAGATCACCGCGCAGACGCCGGCCCGCGCCGTGGGTCTGGCCCATGCAACGGTGGACCCGGGCGACCGGGCGCTGGAGGTGGCACTCGATGTGCCAACGGAAGCGATGCCGCGCGGCCCGTTGGACGTGGCGCTACGTGTGGAGACCGCCGCGCCGGGCGACACGGTCTATGCCTCTATCGCAGCGGTCGATTTGGGTATCCTGAACCTCACAAGTTTCGATAGCCCCGATCCAGAGGCGCATTATTTCGGTCAGCGCCGCCTCGGCATGGCGCTCCGCGATGTGTACGGGCGTTTGATCGACAGCCGTACCGGGGCCGAGGGGCGGGTACGCTCTGGCGGCGACGCACAGGCGGGCATGCGCATGCAGGCACCTCCCCCGACTGAGGCGCTTGTGGCCTTCCATTCCGGGCCACTCACTGTCGGCGCGGATGGGTTGGCGCGGGCCAGTTTCGATGTTCCATCCTTCAATGGCACCGTGCGGGTGATGGCGCTGGCCTGGTCGGAAACCGGCGTGGGCCAGGCAGAGGCCGATGTGTTGGTCCGTGATCCGGTTGTGGTCACCGCCAGCTTGCCACGGTTTATGGCGCCTGGAGACACCGCGCGGATGCTTCTGGAGATCACCCATGCCACAGGGCCAACCGGCGATATGCGGCTGAGCCTCACCTCCACGCCGGGGGTTAATGTCGGATTGATGCCGTTTGGCGTGAGCTTGGGCGAAGGCGAGACGGTCCGCCTGCCAGTACCGATCGTGGCTGGCAACGCGACCGGATTGCAGGAGATCACCGTCGCGCTGACCCTACCCGATGGCAGCGTGCTGACCAAACCTCTGGCTCTGCCGGTGCAGGTGAATGACCCCGAAGTGGCCGAGACCAGCTTTGTGGCCTTGAACCCCGGCGAGACCTTCACCTTGGACGCCACGGCCTTCACCGGATTTCGCGCAGGCTCGGGCCGGGCGACGATCTCTGCCGGGCCGCTGGCGCGGTTCGATGCGCCGGGTCTCTTGCAGATGCTGGACCGCTATCCCTACGGCTGCACGGAGCAGGTGACCTCGCGCGCGATGCCGCTGCTCTATCTCTCTTCGGTGGCCGAGGCGATGGAGCTGACCACAGCCGATGATCTGGATCGGCGGATCAACCAGGCGATTGATGAGATCTTGGTGAACCAGGCGCAGAATGGCGGCTTCGGTCTCTGGGGTGCCTATTCCGGCGATCTCTGGCTGGATGCCTATGTCAGTGATTTCCTGTCCCGCGCGCGGGCGCAGGGATATCAAGTGCCTGATCTGGCCTTCAGCCGGGCCATCGACAATCTGCGCAACGAGGTCTCCTTCTACCCCGATTTCGAGGATGGCGGCGAAGATTTGGCCTATGCCTTGATGGTTCTTGCCCGTGAAGGCACGGCCTCGATGGGCGATCTGCGCTACTATGCGGATGTCAAAGCGGGCGCGTTCGGCTCGCCCTTGGCGCTTGGTCAGTTGGGCGCGGCGCTGGCGATGTACGGGGATCAGCCACGCGCCGATGCGATGTTCCGCGCCGGTTACGCCATGCTGCAAGCCGAACTGCCACAACAAGAGGCCGCGATTTGGCGGAGCGATTACGGCACCAATCGGCGCGATGCGGCGGGGCTCTTGTCGCTTGCGGTCGGCTCGGGTTCCGATGCGCTGCCAATCCCCGATCTAGCGCGCGTGCTCACGCCGGTGGGACGCACCGTCTCAACCCAAGAAGCGGCATGGAGCCTTCTTGCCGCCCATGCGTTGATCGATGCCGATCCGATCTCGGACTTGCAGATCGACGGGCAGCCGGTCACCGGGCCATTGGTTGAAGTGCTGCGGGCGGGGGACACAACCACACGCACCATCACCAATGCGGGGGCCGAACGGCGCGACCTGACCTTCACCCGCTTTGGGGTGCCCGAAGGTGCGACCGAGGCCTTCGGCAACGGCTATCGCATCACGCGGAGCTATGTGACGCTCGAGGGGCAGCCCGCCGATCCCGCCAATGTCCCGGTCGGCACACGGCTCGTGGCCTTGCTGACGGTGACCCCGTTTGATGGGCGGGAGGCGCGTTTGATGGTCAATGACCCGATGCCCGCCGGGTTCGAGATCGATAACCCGAACCTGCTGCGTGGCGGCGATATCCGGGCGCTGGACGGGTTCAACCTGGATGACGTCGCGACCCATACCGAGTTCCGGCAAGATCGATTCCTGGCCGCCGTCGATTGGCGCACGGATCGGAGTTTCCGCCTGGGCTATATCGTCCGCGCCGTCACGCCGGGCGGCTTCCACCATCCCGCCGCGAGTGTCGAGGATATGTATCGCCCGCAATATCGGGCGCAGACCGCCTCGGGTCGCTTGGTGGTGACGGAGTAACGTATGCGGTTTCGCGGCCCTCTGATCGCGCTGACCTTGCTCCTGTTGATCGGAGGCGTGGGGTTGGCGCGGCTGAATGCTTGGATTGATGCAACCGACCTACCGCCCTTGGTTCTGGCGACCGGGCTGGAGGTGGTCGATCAAGAGGGCACGCTTCTCCGCGCCTATACGGTGGAGGATGGGCGCTGGCGGTTGCCGGTCAGTCTGGCGGAGGTTGATCCGAACTTCATCGAGATGCTGGTGACCTATGAGGATCGCCGGTTCTGGACCCATCCCGGCATTGACCTCCGGGCCTTTGCCCGCGCCGGGTGGCAGGCGCTGCGGAACGGGCGCATCGTGTCGGGCGGCTCAACCCTGACAATGCAGGTCGCGCGGCTGTTGGAGGATAGCGGCACAGGGGCCTGGGAGGGCAAGCTCCGGCAAATCAGAGTGGCGCTCGCGCTGGAACGCGTGCTGAGCAAAGACGAAATCCTGACGCTCTATCTGCATCTGGCGCCCTATGGTGGCAATTTGGAAGGCATCCGCGCCGCGAGCCTGACGTGGTTCGGGACAGAGCCACGCCGCCTGACCGCGGCGCAATCCGCCTTGCTGGTGGCCATCCCGCAAGCCCCCAACAGCCGCCGCCCCGATCGCTTCCCCGAAGCGGCACGTGTGGCGCGCGACAGGGTTTTGGACCGGGCAATTCGGTTCGGCGGCCTGAGCGAGAACGAGATTGCCTGGGCCCGCCGTGCCCCATCCCAACCGAACGTCGCGATTTCCCGGTGTTGGCGCCGCATCTGGCGGATCGGATGATCGCGGACCGGCCGACGGCCATGCGCCATACCCTGACACTTGATGCAGGGCTGCAAGCGCAGATGGAAGTCTTAGCTGAGCAAGCTGTGGCCGGGCGCGACGCACGGCTCACTGCCGCGATCATGGTGTTGAATCACCAAACCGGCACGCTTCGCGCCTCCGTCGGGGCGGCGGATTTTGCCGATGATACCCGACAGGGTTTTGTCGATATGACCCAGACCTTGCGCTCGCCAGGCTCGACCTTGAAACCCCTCATCTATGGGCTGGGCTTTGAGGCAGGGTTGATCCATCCGGAAAGCATGATCGAGGACCGGCCGGTTCGGTTCGGCCGCTATGCGCCGCAGAATTTCGACAATGTCTTTCGTGGCGAGCTGAGTGTCCGCCGCGCCCTACAAGCCTCACTGAACATTCCTGTTGTGAGCCTGCTGGATGAGATGGGTCCGGCCGAGATGCTGACCCGTATGGACCGCGCCGGGATGCAGGCGGAGCTTTCGGACGGTGCGCCTGGCTTGGCGATTGGCTTAGGCGGCCTCGGCACGCGGATGGAAGATCTGATGCAGCTTTATGCGATGATCGCGCGGGGTGGGGAGGCGATGCCTTTACGCGTCCGCGCCGAAGAGAATGCCGGGGTCCGCACCCGTGTTCTCTCGGAAACAGCCGCGTGGTATCTGGGCGATATTCTCTCGGGCGTCGCGCCGCCGGCGAACGCGCCGCGCAATCGGCTCGCCTATAAGACCGGCACAAGCTATGGGCACCGCGATGCTTGGGCGTTTGGATTTGATGGGCGGCATGTGGTAGGCGTCTGGCTTGGCCGCGCCGATGGCGCCTCGGTGCCGGGCGCTTTCGGGGCGGAGGTGGCCGCGCCTCTGCTCTTTGAGGCGTTCGCGCGGCTTGGCCCTGATCTGGTGCCGCTTGCGCCACCGCCTTTGGGAGCGCTGACCATCTCACAAGCGGAACTGCCCCTGCCGCTCCGCCGGTTCCAGCCGCAAGGCGGAGGCCGTGGGGATACCGACGCGCCCGAGATCGCGTTTCCGCCCGATGGCGCGGTTCTGGCGGCCTCGCCTGACCTGCCGCTCTTGGCGCGCGTCGATCGGGGAACACCGCCCTTCACCTGGCTCTGGAATGGACGACCTGTCGCAACGGGCGTGTTTGATAGACAGGTCGACCTGGGTGCAACGACACCAGGCTTTGTCGAATTGACGGTGATTGATGCCGCTGGCCGGGCCGAGCGCGGGTTTGTTGAAATCGCCCGCTAACGCGATCTAACCCAAGCATTCGAATCGCAGTTTCCCGCTTTTGCGTCAGATCGGCCTGCAATCCTTAGATTTCTGTCACGTTTCTCACGGGCTGGTGAGCGTAAGGCGCTGTTTTTGTGAGAGTTGTTGCGATTGATCACGGGGCCGTGGGGGCGCGTGACAAGGGGGCAGATGGCGCAGATAGGTATATGTGCACATACGCACCAATATTCGTCATTTCTCACGCTTTCGTGGGGTGAAACACCGAAACACACCCCCTAAATTCATCTCATCGGACGCAGACAGCGCCCAACACAACAACCAAGACACACGACAACACACACACCGAAAGGACACCCAACATGAAACGCATCGCACTCACCACCGCCCTCGCCCTGTCGCTCGCCGCTCCGGCTTTCGCAAGCGAGCAACTGGCCGCTTCCCTCGGCGTCGACGCCGGCGACTACACCGTGGCCGAACTGATCCAACTGCGTGACGCTTATGAGAACAACGACCGGGCTTATGTCGCCTTCCTGACCGGCGGCGGTTCGGAAACGATCTCCACGCAAAGCTTCGGTGGCGTTAACCGCGCATCTGAAATCGCGCTGAGCCAGCTGGAGCAGGATGACGAGCACATCCGCGCAAACTTCGTCCGCAACGGCGGCGCAGAAGTGGTCTCGACCCAAAGCTTCGGCGGTAACCCGGTTGTGGCAGACTTCGCGCTCCGCACCCTGCAGGAAGACGACGAGCACATCCGCGCAAACGCGTTCAACTAATCCCCCAAGGCAATCGGGGGCCTCTCCCTCCCCCCAAATGCCCAAACAAAAGCCCCCCTTGCAAATCAGCAAGGGGGGCTTTTTTACTTTCGCAATCGACGCTTAGAGACGCTCGATGGCCAATGCGATGCCTTGACCGCCGCCGATGCACATGGTGATCAGCGCTCTCGATCCGCCAATACGCTCCAGTTCATAGAGCGCCTTTATAGTGATAATCGCACCCGTTGCCCCAACCGGATGGCCCAAAGCAATCGCACCGCCATTTGGGTTCACCTTGGCCGGATCCAGACCGAGACCCTTATTCACGGCCAAAGCTTGGGCGGCGAAGGCTTCATTCGACTCAATCACATCGAAATCAGTGATCGACAGGCCCGTCTTCGCAAGAAGGTTCTCAACTGCCGGCACCGGGCCGATGCCCATCACCTCGGGCCGCACGCCCGCATGGGCATACCCGAGAATGCGGGCGCGGGGTTTCAAGCCCGCCGTCTCCGCAGCCTCCGCCCGCGCCATAACAAGCGCCGCCGCGCCATCATTGATGCCGCTGGCATTGCCCGCCGTCACCGTGCCGTCTTTCTTGAACACGGTGCGCAGCCCGCCAAGCGCATCAAGGGTGGTCGCCTTGGGGTGCTCGTCGGTGTCGAAATCCACCATATCGCGCTTCACCCGGACCTGAACCGGCACGATCTGCTCTTTGAAATACCCCGCCTCGATGGCTTTCGCCGCGCGCGTCTGGCTTTCCATGGCAAAATCATCCTGCGCATCTCGGGTGATCTCATGCTCGGAGGCGACGTTTTCGGCCGTCACACCCATATGACCGGTGCCAAACGGGCAGTTCAGCGCGCCCAGCATCATGTCTTGCGCGCCGGTATCGCCCATCTTCTGACCCCAACGCGCGGCGGGCAGGATATGCGGCCCGCGGCTCATGCTTTCGCGCCCCGCCCGCAAGACCGAAATCCGCATCGCCCAACATCAGAGATTGCACCACCGACACAATCGCCTGCGCGCCAGAGCCACAAAGTCGGTTCACATTCATCGCGGGCGTTGTGTCGGGAATGCCCGCGCCCATCGCCGCGACGCGAGAGAGATACATATCGCGCGGCTCGGTATTGATCACATGACCATAAGCCACATGGCCGATTTGGCCGCCTTCGACACCCGCCCGCTCGAGCGCGGCTTTGGCCACCGTCGCGCCCAGATCGATCGGCGTGGTGCCCGCAAGCGACCCGCCGAATGTGCCGATCGCGGTGCGTGCGCCTGACAAGATCACAATATCGGTCATACGTTCTCTCCTCCATCTCCGGTTTGACCGGATAAATACACCAGCGTGACCTCCGGCGGTGCCCCAATTCTAAGCGGTGCGCCACTATAGCCCAGGCCAGCCGAGACGATGAGGCGGCCATCTCCTCGGGCATGAGCGCCATAGGCCAAACGCCCGGCATAGCGAGACGGCGTAAGGGGCCGCCAGCCGAAGAGATTCATCTGACCCGCATGGGTATGGCCGCTGACCTGGACGGCGACGCGCGGGTCATCTTCCATGAAATAGTCCGGTTCATGCGCCATCAAGACCACAGACGCACCCTCGGGCACCGCGTCAAAGGCGCGGTCAGGATCATGGCGCGGGCGCGGACGATGCGTTGAGCCATGACCTTGCTGACTGTCGAACCCGACAAGCCAGAAGGCCTCGGATCGGCTCCGGATCTGCACAGCCTGATTGCTCAGAACCGGAATGCCAGCCGCTTCGAGAGCTGGGGTAACAGACCCATGCGAATGGTCATTGCGCCGCGCCTGACGGCAATCCTTCCAATCGTGATTGCCAAGGCTCGCAAACACGCCCAGCGGCGCGGTGAGTGCTGCGAGCGTTTGAGCGATTGTCTCCGCATCGGTCGGCAGAGAGGGCAGTTTGCGACCAATCAGAAAGTCACCGGGTAGCAAGATCAGATCAGGTTCCAGCGCATTCACGCCTGCCACAACCCGCGCCAAAGCATCGGGAGTGACCCAAGGCCAACAGATATGCAGATCGGAAATCAATGCGATGCGGAGCGGCGGCCCGGCCCAACGCGAGGTCTCGACGTTGTGCCGAGTGAGGACGGGCCTGCATCCGATACTGAAGATGGGCCAGCGACCAGATCGCTCTTGAAACACCAAACCTACCCGCCCGATTTCTCCAAAAGCGCCTCGACGCCTGCCAGAAAGCCGTCTGCATCTGCGCCAAGCCGCGCCATCAACTCGGCCTGATACGCATGCGCGAGCGGCGTCAGCTCCGCCATCATAGCGCGACCTTTCTCGGTCAAAGCAAGCTCCACCAAGCGCCGGTCAGAGGTGCTGGTCTGCTTGGTGATATAGCCCGCCTCTTCCAGCCGGGTCGCCGCGCGGCTGACCTTGGATTTGTCCATATCCACGCGGGCATGGATTTCTCGCACGGAGACTGCACTCTCTTGGCTGAGATGCGCCACCACCCGCCATTCGGCCCGAGAAAGGCCAAACCGGTCGTGATAAATCTGCGAGTATTCCCGGCTCAGGCGGCCAGCCAATACCATCATCCGATAGGGCAGGAATGAATCGAGGTGGAAGGACTCGGCCATGGGTAATCCGTTGCAGATGCGACGAGACCCAGAGTGGCGCGAAAAGCGTGCCTGTTCAAGCCGAACACGGCCCGCGTCGAACAAACGTCAAGGCGGGCCGTCGGTATCTATGCCGCCGAGAACCGCAATGGGCGGACCTGTTGGAACAGGCCCGTGGCACGCAGCGTCTCCAGCACTTCGGCAGGCGGTTGATCGTCGAGATAGAGCAAGGCAATCGCATCCTGCCCGGCCCCAGACCGGCCTAGGGTAAAGTTCGCTATGTTCACCCCATGCTCGCCCATCGTATGGCCAAGCGTGCCGATGATGCCCGGAACATCATCATTGGTGGTATAGAGCATATCTCTCCCACCTCGGCGTCGATATTGATCCCCTTGATCTGGATGAAGCGTGGTTTGCCATCGGAGAAGACGGTGCCCGCAATCGACCGCTGCCGTTCCGGCGTCTTCACTTGCAGACGGATATAGCCTTCGAACACACCGGTTTTATCCTGGGTGGTGGTGGAGATTTCCACGCCCCGCTCTTTCGCGATCACCGGGGCGGAGACCATGTTTACATCCGGGTTGGTCGCTTTCATCAGCCCGGCAATAGCGGCACAGTTCAGTGCCTCGAGATTCATGTCTTTGACCAGGCCGTTATAGGTGATTGAAATCTCTTCAATCGCTTCCTCGGTCAGCTGGCCGACAAACTCGCCCAAATGCTCGGCCAGTTTCACCCACGGTCCCATAACTGCGGCCTCTTCGGCGGTGACGGATGGCATGTTGAGTGCGTTGGAGACAGCGCCGGTCAGCAGGTAGTCCGACATCTGCTCGGCCACTTGCAGGGCCACATTTTCCTGCGCCTCGGTGGTGGCCGCGCCAAGATGCGGGGTCACAACCACATTGGGCAGGTTGAAAAGTGGGCTTTCGGTGGCGGGCTCGACGGCGAAGACGTCAAAGGCGGCCCCCGCGACGTGGCCATTTTTCAAAGCCTCGGCCAAAGCATCCTCGTCGACCAAGCCGCCACGGGCGCAGTTGACGATGCGAACGCCCGGCTTCAATTGCGCAATGTTCTCAGCGCTGAGGACGTTCCGGGTCTTGTCCGTCAGGGGCACATGTAGGGTGATGAAATCGGCGCGTGGCAGAAGCTCTTCCAGTTCGACCTTCTCGACACCCATTTTCATCGCGCGCTCTTCGCTGAGGAATGGGTCATAGGCCACAACTTTCATCTTCAGCCCCAAGGCGCGATCGCAGACAATAGAGCCGATATTCCCGGCGCCAATCACGCCCAGGGTCTTGTTGGTCAACTCGACGCCCATGAAACGCGACTTTTCCCATTTACCGGCATGTGTGGAGGCGTTGGCCTCTGGGATTTGCCGCGCCACAGCCATCATCATCGAGATCGCGTGCTCCGCTGTGGTGATCGAGTTCCCGAAGGGCGTGTTCATCACAATGATCCCCTTCTTCGAGGCCACGGGGATGTCCACATTGTCGACGCCGATCCCGGCGCGGCCGACAACTTTCAGATTGCTGGCCGCAGCGATGACTTTCTCGGTCACCTTGGTCGCGGACCGAATGGCGAGACCGTCATATTGACCAATTACTTCCAGCAGGCGGTCTTTGTCTTTGCCAAGACCGGGTTCGAAATCCACATCGATCCCGCGGTCGCGGAAGATTTGCACGGCGGTTTCGCTTAGCTTGTCGGAAACCAGAACTTTGGGGGCCATCTCAGGCGCTCCTTTTGTCAGAGAATAGGATCTAATAAGGGGACTTAGGCCGCTTCGGACTGGGCGTCGATCTCGGCGTCGAAGGCCCAGGAGAGCCAAGGCAGCATCGCTTCGATATCCGAGGTCTCCACCGTCGCGCCGCACCAGATCCGCAAGCCGGGAGGCGCATCACGGTAGGCTCCGATATCAAGCGCTATCCCTTCGGCTTCCAACCGTTTGGCGACGGCTTTGGCAAACCCGGCACCATCCGAAATGCGCGGATCGACGAATTTCAGGCAGACCGAGGTGTTGGACCGAGTCGCGGGGTCATTGGCTAGGTTCTCGATCCAGGGCGTAGTTTCGACAAAGTCGAAAATCGCCTGCGCATTGGCGTCGGCCCGCGCCATCAAGGCTGGCAGCCCGCCGATCTCGCGCGCCCAGTCGAGCGCAACCAGATAGTCTTCCACGGCCAGCATCGACGGCGTGTTAATCGTCGCCCCGGTGAAGATACCGTCGATCAGCTTGCCGCCTTTGGTCAGACGGAAGATTTTCGGCAGCGGCCATGCGGGGGTGTACTTTTCGAGCCGTTCAACGGCACGGGGGCTCAGGATCAACATCCCATGCGCCGCCTCGCCGCCCATGACTTTCTGCCAAGAGAAGGTGGTCACATCGAGCTTGTCCCAAGGCAAATCCTGCGCGAAGGCCGCGCTGGTTGCATCGCAGAGCGTCAGCCCGGCCCGGTCGGCGGGGATCACATCACCCGATGGCACACGCACGCCCGAGGTGGTGCCGTTCCAGGTGAAACACACGTCGCGATCATGGTCTAACGCGGCCATATCAACGATGTCGCCATACTCGGCCGTATGCACCTCAGCCTCGATCTTCAGCTGTTTGACCACGTCGGTCACCCAACCCGCGCCGAAGCTTTCCCAGGCCACCATCTCAACCGGGCGCGCGCCCAGGAGGTTCCACATCGCCATCTCAAATGCACCGGTGTCAGAGGCGGGTACGATGCCGATTTTATACTCCGCCGGAATGCCCAGCAGCTCTCGCGTGCCTTCGATTGCGGCCTTGAGCTTGTCTTTGCCAACAGCGGCGCGATGCGACCGACCCAAAGAGGCGTCGGCAAGCTTGTCCAGGGTCCATGTCGGGGGTTTGGCACAGGGGCCAGATGAAAAACGCGGATTGACCGGCCGCGCGGCCGGGGTGTTCGTAACCATCGGTAGTATCCTCACAGATATGCGCCCCTCGTTGGGGAGGGGTGTCCCACCTTTGGGGATACGCGGGCGGCTTCGGTGACACAAGTCAGAAAACCGCGCAAAATGCCGCAAACCGCACCCGCAACCTGGACGCGACTGCCCTTATGGGGGAAAATCATATTTTACAGTATTTTAGGCTGATTTCGCACAACCAGCGGAAGATCACGTAACGGCAAGTTCGTGCAATTTTTAGTTGCGCCCTATCGAAATCTAACATTAAACCTTAAAATATTACCGTATGAGTGCATAGAAAGAGTCCAGCCATGAGAGACTCGTCACAGAGCAAAACGTTTGAACTAAGTGATTTTCTTCCATTCCAAATGGCGGTTGTGTCGTCACGTTTGTTTCAGACCATCATGTCTGACAGCGGGCTGCAACTGCCCGAATGGCGGATCATGATGGCGTTGCCGACCAATCAACCCTGCTCCTCCAATGACCTGTGTATCCTGACCGCAATGGATGCGGCGCGGGTGAGCCGGGCGCAGCGGCGGCTGGAAGATCTGGACCTGATCGATGTGAAACAAGATCGGCAGGACCGACGCCGTTTGATCGTCCAGCTCAGCGACACCGGTCAGCGAGAGTTCGACCGGTTGCAGACGGCCGCGCGCACAGTCGAGGCGAATATGCTCGACACGATGACCCCATCGGAACGCGCGAGTCTTCAAGTGACGATGTCGTCACTCTTCTCTAAGCTTTAGCGTCAACCAACATAGTTTCACACAAAGCGAAGGCTCCAGAGCCTTCGAAAGTCGTGTCTTGCGCAGTTACAGTTTGCGACTGACTCGCAAAAGCATTGACTTTCTGCGAGTCAGTCGCAATATCAATTGTGACGGCGTTCAAAGGAACGGATTCTGTGACGATGATGAAATCTCTGTTGACGGCTGCGGCCACTGTTTTGGCGCTCTCGGGCGCGGCCATGGCCCAAGATCGGATGACGATTGTGGCCACCACCGGCATGGTTGCCGATGCGGCGCGTGTGGTTGGCGGCGATCTGGTCGAGGTGCAGGCCCTGATGGGGCCGGGTGTCGACCCACATGCGTATCGTCAAACCCGCAGCGATATCGTCGCCATGACACGCGCCGATCTGGTGCTGTGGCACGGGCTGTTCCTGGAAGCGCAGATGGAAGATTTCTTTGCCGATCTGAGCCAAAACCGGCCAGTTGTCGCGGTGGCCGAAGAAATGCCACGCGACGTTCTCTTGGCGCATGACGATTACGACGGTCGGTTTGACCCACATGTCTGGATGGACCCGGAGCTTTGGGCGCTTGTCGTGGCCGAAGTCGAAGAAGCGCTGAGCGATGTGCAGCCCGAGAACGCAGAGGTTTTTGCGGCGAACGCCGCCGCCCATACCGAGCATCTGACCCAACTGGCCGCTTATGCCGACGAGGTTTTGGGCACCGTCCCTGAGACGGCGCGCGTGCTTTTGACCGCCCATGATGCATTCAACTATTTTGGCAACGCGCATGGGTTTGAGGTCATGGGAATCCAGGGGATTTCGACCGAATCCGAGGCCGGATTGGCGCGGATTGCCGAACTGGTTGATCTGCTTGTCCAGCGGCAAGTGGGCGCGGTCTTCGTCGAAAGCTCCGTCTCTGATCGCAATATCCGCGCCCTGATCGAAGGGGCCGCAGCGGAAGGCCATGAGGTGATCGTCGGTGGCGAGCTCTATTCCGACGCGATGGGTGCCGATGGCAGCTATGAAGGCACTTATCTCGGCATGATCGATCACAATGTGACGGTGATCACCCGCGCGCTCGGCGGCACCGCGCCGGAACGCGGCATGAATGGCCTGCTCTCGGCAGGCATGTAAGAGGCTCTTATGACGGCACTAAATCTGGCAACCCAAAACGGCCATCGCGCCCAGGCAGCCAATATCGCTCTCAGCCCCCTGGCGATCCGGGGGCTGACGGTGTCTTACGGTGAGAAACCGGCGATCTTCTCGGTCGATATGACCGTCCAGCCGGGATCGATGACTGCCATCATCGGGCCGAACGGCGCCGGGAAATCGACCCTCTTAAAGGCCGCATTGGGCGTTATTCGTCCGCTTTCGGGCCATGTGACGGTTTTTGGTCAACCGCTGGACAGGCAACGCGGGCGCATCGCTTATGTGCCGCAGCGCGCCAGCGTGGATTGGGATTTCCCGACCACGGTTTTGGACGTGGTGTTGATGGGACTCTATCGTGAGCTGGGCCTTTTGCGTCTAGTGCGCGGGGAGCACCGCCAGACCGCCGCAGAGGCACTGGAGCGCGTTGGCATGAGCGATTTCGCGAACCGGCAAATTGGCCAGCTCTCCGGTGGGCAGCAGCAACGCGTGTTCCTGGCCCGCGCTTTGGCACAGAAGGCCGATCTCTATCTTCTGGACGAACCGTTTGCCGGTGTCGATGCCGCCACCGAAAAGGCCATCATTGCGGTTCTGAAGAGCCTCAAAGCCGAGGGTAAAACCGTTATCGCCGTTCATCATGACCTCGCCACGGTCGAGCAATATTTCGACCACGCATTCCTGATCAACACGCGACCCATTGCCGAAGGCACGGTGGCCGAGGCCTTCACCGCCGAGACCTTGCAAGCGGCCTACGGCGGGCGGCTGGCCACGGCGCAGATCGACCGGCTGAGCCAAGCGGGCTAGGCCCATGTTGCTTGAGGCGCTCACCCTCCAGCTTGGCTATAACGCCACGTTGGTTGCCATCGGCGCGATGCTGCTTGGCATCGCGGCGGGGGTGACGGGCACGTTCCTTTTTCTCCGCAAACGCGCCCTGGTCTCCGACGCGATCAGCCATGCGACACTGCCCGGTGTCGGGTTGGCCTTTATCGTCATGGTCTGGTTCGGCATGGACGGGCGAAGCCTGATCGGGCTGCTCATCGGCTCGGCGCTGTCTGCCTGGGTTGGGCTGCTTTGCGTTCAATGGCTGAGCAATCGCACACGGCTGAGCGAGGATTCCGCCATCGGAGCCGTGCTCTCGGTGTTCTTCGGTGCCGGTGTGGTCTTGCTGACTGTAATCCAGGGAATGAGCGCCGGGCGGCAAGCTGGGCTCGACTCGCTCCTTTTGGGGTCCACGGCCGGGATGCTGTTATCCGATGCGATACTGATTGCGGTGGGCGGCGCGCTGGTTCTGGCGCTGACTCTGCTCCTCAGACGGCCGATGTCGCTCGTGGCTTTTGACAGTGACTATGCAGCCGCATCGGGCCTGAGCGTCGCGCGGATCGACCTGGCCACGATGGGGCTCGTTCTCGCAGTCACGGTGGTTGGTTTGAAGATCGTCGGGCTGATCCTGATTGTCGCTCTGTTGATCATTCCGCCGGTCACGGCCCGGTTCTGGACCGAACGGACCGAGCGGGTCTGGCTAATCGCGGGCGCATTGGGTGGTCTCTCTGGTTATGTCGGTGCGGCGATCTCTGCCTCTGCTCCGGCCTTACCCACCGGGCCGATCATCGTACTTGTGGCGTTTGCCCTCTTCGTGCTCTCGCTTCTCTTCTCGCCGGCACGCGGGGTTTTGTCCTCTGTCTTGACGCATTTGCAATATCGCCGCCGCGTCCACCGCCGCCAGGGGCTTTTAGCATTGGCGCAAGGCCAGCCGATCTATGAAGGCTATACCCTCCGCCTGCTGCAACGGGAGGGGTTGGCCCGCGCCGATGGCGTCGCAACCGAAGAGGGGCAGGCCCGGGCCGCAAAAGCTCTGCTGGATGAAAAACGTTGGGAGATCCTGCGTGGGTTGCAGGCGCATGAAGCCACCGCTGCGCGCTATGACGGGCTGACCAATCTAGAAACGATCCTGACAAAGGATCAGCTCCGCGATCTCGACACACGGATCGCCGCCCCGCGCGAGGTGACCCCATGAGCGGCGCCGAATTCGTCCCTCTCTCCCTCACGCCACTCTTGATCGGCATCTTTGCCGCGATCGCTTGTGCGCTGCCCGGAAATTTCCTGGTGCTGCGCCGTCAGGCACTGATTGGCGATGCGATCTCTCATGTGGTCCTCCCCGGGATCGTCGTGGCCTTTCTGCTGACCGGCGCGGTCACAGCCTGGCCGATGATGCTGGGCGCGGCGGGGGCCGCGCTGGTTTCTGTCGTCTTGATCGAGGCGATCCGCCGTCTGGGTCAGATCGAAACTGGCGCTGCCATGGGCGTGGTCTTCACGGCGATGTTTGCCGGCGGTGTGTTGCTCCTTGAACGCTCCGATACCTCTTCGGTGCATTTGGATGTCGAACACGCGTTGATGGGCAATCTGGAAAGCTTGATCTGGCTGGAGGCCACCGGCTGGCATTCGCTGCTTGACGGCGACGCGCTTGCTGGTCTGCCCCCAGAGCTCTCACGCTTGGCCGTGGTCCTCCTGCTCGTGGTGCTCTTCACTTGGATCTTCTGGCGTCCGCTCAAAATCTCCACCTTCGATGAAGGTTTCGCGCAAGTTCTTGGCATGCGGACCGGTCTCCTTGGCATCGCCCTGGTCATGATCGCCGCCATCGCGGCGGTCGCAGCCTTTGACGCGGTTGGCTCGATCATCGTCATCGCGATGTTCATCTGCCCACCAGCGGCGGCGCGACTGATGACTGACAGTTTGGGTCGGCAAGTGGCTTGGAGCGTGGTCTTCGCCACCCTCTCGGCCACGCTTGGGTATGTTTTTGCGGGCTACGGCCCGCTCTGGCTGGGCGGGTCCGATTCGGTCAGTGCTGCTGGCATGATCGCCACCGTCTCAGGTGTGATCCTGGCACTCACGGCGCTGTTTGGCCCCCGGCGGCGCGGCATGATGGCGTAACCATCCGCGACGCATTCCCGCAATCAAACCGTCGCATTCGGACTTGAGCCAAAGCCCGGCGCGGCGTAAGCACGATCTACTTCGGTCCGGGCGGCGTGAGTCGTCTGGGTAAAAGGGAACACGGTGAGACTCCGTGGCTGCCCCCGCAACTGTAAGCGGCGAGCGAGACTGGACTATGCCACTGCGGCCCCATATGGGCCACGGGAAGGCCCAGCCAAGCATCGACCCGCGAGTCAGGAGACCTGCCGAGGTGATCACCCTGTCCGGACGCGGGAGGCGTCATGGGCAACGGTCTTTCCGTCGTGGTGGCAATCTCACCGTCTGCGGCGGGGCCATCCCCCTTCCAAAGACAAATCGTTGCACCACGCAGCCCCGGGGACGGGCTGACAAGGGGGACATTATGAATAAGACACTGGGCGCCGTTGCTGCGACCCTTCTGACAACCACATCCGCCCTGGCGCAGGAACCGGTATTCCAACTGCCTGAAATCATCTTCTCGGCCGGCCTGACCGCGATCGAGGCAAATCGCACCGGCGTCAGTGTCGAAGTTGTGGATGAGGATGACCTCGACGCCGCCGGGGATGTCCAACTGTCGGACTACCTCGAAACCCTACCGGGCATTTCCGTCACACAAAACGGCCCGGTTGGTACGAACACAACGCTTCGGATCCGCGGGCTCAACGGCAACTACATCCCCGTTCTGATCAACGGGATCGACGTGACGGATCCGTCCAGCACGCAGACAAACTTCAACTTCGGAACATTGACCACAGGCGGCATCAGCCGGATTGAGGTCTTGTATGGCTCGCAGAGCGCCATCTACGGGTCCGAGGCGATTGGCGGCGTGATCAACATTACCACCCTGCAAGCGCCTGACGAGAACGGGACAGACATTATCGTGAATGCCGAGGGCGGAACCTATGACTCCTACCTCGGCGAAGTCGGCATCGCGACCCGTTTTGACCGCGGCACACTGGCCTTCAGCGCCACTCGCGTCGTGACTGACGGGTTCTCGGCCGCCGATGAAAACCTCGGCAACACCGAAGCGGATGGGTACGAATCCACGACGCTGAGCTTTACCGGCACCTATGAGTTGTCGGAGACAGTCACGATCGGCGGCAGTGTCATCTACCTGGATTCGCGGTCCGACTTCGATTCAGGCGGCGGGGCGGGCCGAGATTCCGACCGCTTCCTGACCTCAGAACAGTTGGGTGCACGGATCTTCGCGCAATTCGACGGCATCCATATCGATCATGAAATCGCGGTTCAGGCCTTTCGCATTGATCGGTCCGATCCGAACTCCACATCATCGGTGACCAATTTCGAAGGCGACCGGCTCGGGTTCTCCTATCGCGGGACAATCGACCTGGCGGGCGAACAGGGCCTTGTAATTGGGGCGGATTATACCCGTGAGGATTATCTGTCCTTTGGCACAGGCGGACGCACCGAGGCGGATTACTCCGTCGCCACGCTTCTGGGAGAGTATACCACCCGCCTTGGCAACGATGTCGATCTGGCATTGGCAGTGCGATATGACGAGCATTCGGTTTTTGGTGGCGCCACAACAGGCCGCGCCGCACTGGCGTGGCGACCTGGCGCCAACACCACGATCCGCGCATCTATTGCCACCGGTTTCCGCGCACCCTCGCTCAATGAGCTTTATGGTCCCTTTGGCGCGCCCAACCCGAATCTGCAGCCCGAAGAAAGCCGCAGTGCCGAGTTGGCCATCGAGCGCGAATTTGCGAATGGCAGGGTCGGGGCGGCTTTGTTCTATACCGAGATTGATGATCTGATAGACTTCCGAGGCGGCGGTTACATACAGGTGCCTGGCAAAACAGTGTCGCGGGGGATCGAGCTGACCGGGGAACTTGCGCTGAACGACAACTATTCGCTCTTCGGCAACTATACCTACACCGACAGTGAAGAAATCAGCGGCAATCGCCTGGCCCGCGTCCCACTACATGATCTTACTCTTGGACTACGCGCAGAGTTCAATGACCTCTGGAGCGGAACAGTCACGGTGCAGCATGTCGCCGGACGTCAGGATCGCGTGTTCGGCCCGCCACCGACCTTTGCCAGCACCCCGTTCGATATGCCCAACTATACCGTTGCGAACATGTCTCTTGGCTATGCCGTGAACGATGCGACCGAGGTATATCTGCGCGTTGAGAACATCTTCGATGAGGAGTATCAGACCACGCTTGGCTACGGCACCAGCGATAGGGCGTTTTACCTTGGCGTCCGTGCGTCCTTCTAGCCGCCCCATAAGGCTTGGCGTGGCGGCAACCTTTGTGGCTGCCGCCACACCCAGTTGGGCCGATATGCCCGGGCGTGTCGTCTCAATGAATCTCTGCACCGACCAGCTGGCGATGATGCTGGCCGCGCCGGGGCAGTTGATCTCGGTCAGCGACATTGCCACCGATCCGCTGATCTCTCCGATGCATATGGAGGCCGCGGCCTATCCTGCGAATTTTGGCGGTGCCGAAGAGATTTATCTGCTCCGCCCCGATCTGGTCTTGGCGGGCGTCTATTCCGACCCGGCGGTTGTGTCGATGCTGCGCCGTTTGGGGGTCGAGGTGGCGCAGATCGACATTGTCACCGGGCTTGATCAAGTCACCGATCGTTTGGTCGAAGTCGGTGCGCTTCTCCATCGGGAAGAGGAGGCCACCGCGCGCGCCGAAGCCTTTGAGGCCGATCTGGTTGCACTAACCCGCCCTGGAACCGGGCCGCGGGCCGCGTTCTATTACCCCAACGGCTATTCTCTGGGCACTGGCACCCTGTCTCATGAGATCCTGACCACCGCAGGGTTCCTCCATATCGCCGACGAACTGGGGCGGGACAGCAGCGGTCGCTTGGCGCTGGAGCTTCTAGCCGTGGCTGCGCCAGACGTGGTGATCAGCACCGGAACATATCCCGGCAACTCCCGATCCGAGGATATTCTGCATCATCCCGCTCTTGAGGCGCTCATCGCGGCGGGGCAGGGGCATGTTAGCGGACCCGACTGGGTCTGCGGCACGCCGCAGGTTTTAACCGCGCTCTCAGATTTGACAACCCTGCGAGACGGGATGGAGGCGGAATGAGACTGTCGCTGCTCCTCTCCGGTTTGACGGCTCTTGTCGCGGTGCTGTTCGGCCTCTCGCTTTTGGTTGGGCCGGCCGGGTTTGGCATCGCCCAAAGCCTCTCCGCCCTGCTCGGCGGGGAAGGTGAGGCGGTGACGCTCGTCATGCGCGAGATCCGTCTGCCCCGCGCCATTCTGGCTGTCATGGTCGGGGTCAGCTTGGGCCTCTCCGGCGCGGCACTGCAAGGGTTTCTGCGGAACCCCCTGGCCGAACCCGGATTGATCGGTGTCTCCTCCTCCGCAGCCCTGGGCGCGGTCCTTGCTCTCCAAACGGGATTTGCGGCGAGCTTTGCATTGGCACTGCCAGTTTCGGCTCTATCTGGCGCATTAGTCTCTGTTCTGCTCCTCCTCGTTCTGGCTGGCCCCCGAGGTGGATCGCTCACATTGATCCTCGCAGGCATCGCGATCAGCGCACTGGCCGGGGCTTTCCTCTCCTTGGTTCTCAACCTCTCGCCCAATCCTTTCGCGGTCAGTGAAATCGTGTTTTGGATGCTTGGGTCTCTTTCAGACCGATCCTTTGATCATGTGACCGTCGCTTTGCCAGTCATGCTGGTCGGTTGGGTCCTCTTGGCGAGCCTCGGGCGCGGCCTTGATGCGTTGACTCTCGGCCAAGATGCGGCGGAATCCATGGGCATCAACCTCGGCCAACTGCGCCTTAGATTGGTTGCCGGTGTCGCCGCGTCGGTCGGCGCGGCGACGGCGGTGGCTGGGGCTATCGGGTTCGTCGGCCTTGTGGTGCCGCATATTCTGCGCCCCTTTGTCGGCGCACGCCCGGGTGCCCTTTTGCCTGCATCCGCGCTTGGTGGTGCGGCGATGGTTCTTGCGGCCGACATCGCCGTCCGCCTGGTGCTCCCCGATCGAGATCTGAAACTCGGCGTCCTCATGGCGATCGTCGGTGCACCGCTTTTCCTGCATCTGATCTATAAGACGCGAAGGCAGATGATATGAGCGCGCTGACCGTCACCAACCTGACCGTTCATCGAGGCGAATGCCCGGTCGTCGACCGTGTCAGCCTGTCACTCACCTCTGGTGAGGTTGTCGGCCTTATTGGACCCAATGGTGCCGGAAAAACGACCCTATTACGGGCGATTCTCGGGCTTCAGTCTCATACTGGCCGATCCGATCTGGCCCAGATGCCGCGCCGCGAACGCGCCAAAACCGTCGCTTGGATGCCGCAAACCCGCGAGATCGCCTGGCCTGTTGCTGTGGAGACCCTGGTGCTTCTGGGTCGGGTGCCGCATCTCGCCGGCGGCGCAAGGCCCAAGCCAGACGACCATGCGGCAACTGCGCAAGCGCTTGACAATATGGGTCTCACTGGGTTCGAAACACGGCCCGCGACGGAACTCTCTGGCGGCGAACAAGCCCGCGTCTTGATCGCGCGCGTTTTGGCGCAGGATACGCCGCTTATTCTGGCGGACGAACCGATTGCCGGGCTCGATCCGGCACATCAGATCACCACGATGCAGATTTTTTCTCGGCTGGCTGCACAAGGCAAAACCGTCTTGGCGGCCTTGCATGATTTGGGATTGGCCGCGCGGCATTGCACGCGGCTGCTTCTCCTCGACAAAGGTCGCCTTGTGGCAGATGGCGCGCCGAAGGATGTCCTGACGCCTGAGCATTTGCACAGCGTCTTTGGCATTGCCGCCCATCTTGTTGAAACCGATCACGGGCTGATCTTCCAACCACTGGAGTTGACCCGATGATCCGCGCCACGCTCGACAGGCCTTGGCTGATGGCAGATTTGGGCCAACCAATGCGTGTGATCAGCTGGGCGCCCTTCCGGCCAGGGCTCGTCTTGGCGCAGCACGTATTGTGGCGTGAAGTGCGGGACGCGGACCTGCCGAAAGACCTCGACGCGATCGCATGGCTAAATCAAGAAATGACGCGGCGGGGGCCGTCAGACGCCGTGACCATGCTGACCTCGCGCAATGTCGAGAAATATACTCTAACACGGGCGAAAACTGGCAATGTAGCCGCCGATTGCCTTGCCACAGTTGGCCTCTCGAACGCTGAACGGGTGGGATATCGGCAGCCTGTCTTGGCGGAACAATATGGCACTGTCAATTTGCTGGTGGCGCTCTCTCACGGGGTGAGCAATGCCGCGATGACCGAAGCGCTCAGCATCGCGACACAAGCCCGCACCGCCGCCATCATCGCCAATGGCCCGGCTCTACCGGAAGGTGCCGCGACCGGCACCGGGACCGATTGTATCGCGCTGGCCTCTCCACCGGGCGATATCGCCTATGCCGGGCTTCACACGGATATCGGCGAAGCGATCGGCCGTGCCGTCTATGATGCCGTTGCTGAAGGCGTCACCGAGTGGATGAAGACGGAGGCAGGACGATGAAAGCATTCCCCCCAGCCGGATCATCTGCCTGACCGAAGAGACAGTCGAAACGCTTTACCTGTTGGGCGAAGAGCATAGGATCGTCGGTGTGACCGGCTATGCGGTACGCCCGCCACAGGTTCGCCGAGAAAAGCCGCGTGTCGGAGCTTTTACCTCCGCCGATATCCCCAAAATCCTTGCGTTAGAGCCTGATTTGGTCCTGACCTTCTCAGATCTGCAGGCTGATATCGTCGCGCAACTGATCCGTGAGGGCATCGCCGTTCATGCGTTTAACCAACGCGATATCAGCGGCATTCTTGCGATGATCCGCACCCTGGGCGCGCTGGTTGGCACCGGCGCGAAAGCCAAGGCGTTGGCCGCGAAATTCGAGGCCAGACTGCAGAGTCTGCGGGATATGCCGAGGCCAAACCGGCCCCGGGTTTATTTTGAGGAGTGGGACGAGCCGCCGATCTCCGGCATCGCCTGGGTCAGTGAATTGATCGAACTGGCCGGTGGAAAGGATGTGTTCGCTCATCTCCGCCAGGAGCAATCCGCCAAGAACCGCATTATCGATCCTTCCGATGTGATCGCCGCAGCGCCCGATGTGATCATCGCCAGTTGGTGTGGCAAGAAGGTGCGCCCAGAGAGGATCGCAGACCGCCCAGGGTGGCATACGATCCCAGCGGTGAAACATGGACGAATTGCCGAGATAAAGTCGCCGCTCATCCTGCAGCCGGGACCGGCGGCGCTTGGCGATGGGCTTGATGCGATCTTGGATATTCTTTGGGGTGACGCCGCAGAAAAAGAGGCAAGTGCATGACGGAGATGATGGAGTTCCTCGCGCAGGGCGGCCCAGCGATCTGGGCGATTGCCACGCTGTCGGTGATCACTTTGGCGCTCATCCTGTGGAAAACCTGGCAGCTGGCGCAGATGGGCGCTTGGTCGGGCGGCGCGGTGACAGATGAGGCCATCAGACGATGGCAAGCCGGCGAAGCGGCAGCGGGTGAGCACCTGACCGGCCGGCGGTCGTTGCGCGCCCGGCTGGCGTTGGTTGCTATGGGCGCCCGCCGCGACACCGGCCTGAGCAATGACAGCGCCCGAGAAGAAACCACCCGGGTCGCGAAATCCTTGCTGTCCGATGCGCGCGGCGGCCTCCGCGCCTTGGAGTTGATTGCAACGATCGCGCCGCTTTTGGGCTTGTTAGGGACTGTTTTGGGGATGATTGCCGCATTCCAAGCCCTGCAAATCGCGGGCACCCGCGCCGACCCCGCCACATTGGCCGGCGGCATCTGGGAGGCGCTCTTGACCACGGCCGCCGGTATGGCCGTGGCAATCCCCGCCTCGATGGCGCTGACCTGGTTCGAGAGCGTTGTGGACCGTGTCCAAGCGGATATGGAAGACGCCGCAACCCGGATCTTCACCCGCGGGCCCGCCGCATGAGCTTCCACTTCGCCATAGATCGGCCCAGACGCCGCCCGAGCCTGACGCCGATGATCGATGTCGTGTTTTTGCTTCTGGTGTTCTTCATGCTCGCGGCGCGCTTTGGCCAAGACGGTGCCTTGCCGCTGGCCGTCGCCGGGCAGGGCGCAACCTATTCCGGGCCGCCACGGCTGGTCGACATATCGCCCGACGGCCAGCGACTCAACGGGCGCGTCACAGAGATCGACGGGCTTGCCTCAGCGCTTGCCCCACTAACCGATACGCCGGGTGACACGATTATTCTGCGCGCGGTCGATGGCGCGAGTTTGCAGCGCTTGGTGACGGTGATGTCGGTTCTGGAGCAGGCTGGCTTTACGCGATTGGTGCTGGTCGAATGATGGCTTTTGGCCCGATACCCCGCCGCAAACGCGGCGAAAGCATCGTACCGATGATCAATGTGGTCTTCTTGCTGCTGATCTTCTTTCTGATGACGGCGCAGATCACCCCGCCGGAACCCTTTCCGATCACCCCACCCGAGGCAGAAGCGGAACCGGCCGAGGCCATGCCAGATACATTTTACATCGCCGCCGATGGCAGCTTTGCCTACGAAACGGCCCGAGATAGAGCCGTTTTCGAAGCCCTTCGCGGCCGCGCGCCCGATGCAGGGCCGCTGACCATTCGCGCCGATGCCGACTTGCCCGCCAGTGTATTGGCCACGCTTCTGCCCGAACTGGCCGCAAGCGGGATCACGGATATCGCGCTGATTGCGGGGGCGCCATGAGGACATTCTGGCAGGTCCCAGCGTTTCTGGCGCTTTCGGTGGCGGTCCATGCGGCGGCTTTCGTGCAACTGCCAGATGGCAGCGCGTCCGGGGCCGGACAGGGCGGCACTGATCGCGCAACGCTCGAAGCGGCATCGGGCAACATTGCCGAGATGGTCGCTTTGTGGACCCGACCGCCGGAGGTTGTGGAACCCGGTGCCCTCTCGCCGCCGCCAATGGCCCAGGAGATTATCGCGCCGACAGCGCCGGAGCCGGCCCAGACACAATTGCCACCGCCCCCCATCGCGACAGAACTGGTCACTGCGGATCGCCTGCCGCTCCGCCCCCAGGCCCCCGCACCGGCAGTCGCGCCGATGAACCAAATGACGGCTCTACCAAGCCCCGACATGTTCGACCCGATGGCCAGGCCGCGCCCTCTGGTCACCGAGAACCGGCGTCAAACGCCACCGACTGGCCTGGAGCAGCCGCTGACGCCAGATGTGCCGCCCGACGCGATGCGCGAGGTTGTCTCCCCGCTGGCCCTCGCCCGCTCGCAGCGGCCAAACCTGCGGCCCGAGCGACCGCAAAGGGTCCAACAAACCGCGCTGCAGACATCGCCGCCGCGTGCGGCGCAGCCACCGCAAGTCGCCGCTGGTTCTGGCGGCGCAGAAGCTCAAGGCCAGGCGGAAACAGCGACAGCCGCGACGCTTTCGGCCTCTGAACGGCAGAGTTTGATGGCTCGTTGGGGCGCGCAGATCCATGCGCGGATCGAGCGGCGCAAGCCGCGTGTTTCAGGGCAGGGGGTCGTCACTCTGCAACTGAGCATCGGACGGGACGGGCGGCTGCAGAGCGTTGCGGTTGCAGCCTCATCTGGCAACCTTCAGATTGACCAGGCTGGCATCAGCGCCGTGCAGCGGGCGGGGCGCTTCCCGACAGCGCCCGACGGACTTGCTGAGCCGAGCTATCGATTCAATCTGCCGATCCGGTTTCTTTGATCCTAAAAAGAACGGGGCGAAGCATTGGCTTCGCCCCGTTGCAATCCGCCTTCAAAAACGGACACCTTAGTCAGTCGCGTCGATATACATCGCGGCCAGTTCGCTGGTGGTGTAATCATTGACATTCACACCCAGGAAGTCAGCAAGTTGCTGGTTGCCTTGGTTGGCAGCGGCGCTCTGAGTCGAGATCGTTTCGGGCCCGTCGCGCAGAATGTGGCTCACAGTAATAGCATCATCATCAGCCATTGCGGTCGAGAGCTGGATCAACTCGGCAGTGGTGTAGACGCCGGGCTCAACGCCAACGGATGCGGCCAATTGTGCATCGTTTGCAAACGCTGGAACAGCCAAGGAAACGGCCAGAGCAGCACCGAGGGGAAGGATCATGCGTGTCATCAAATCATCTCCGATGTAATGGGTCAGGCCGGGCTGGCCTGCGCTTCATGATTTGAATATGACCATCGCGATCAGCCGAAACTTGAACTTGTCCGGCAAGTTTTTGAACCAAACCGTTTAGTTTGTTTTTGTCTTGCGAAATGCCGAGGGCGTCATCCCCATCGCCGCCTTGAAGCTCCGTGACAAATGCGCTTGATCCGCGAAGCCGGACGTCATTGCGATCGTCCCGAGGCTCAACTCTGGCTTCTGCAACAAGGTCTTGGCCGCATCAATCCGGCGGAGCATCACCACCGCTTGCGGCGTCATCCCGGCGCTATGTTTCAAAGCGCGGGTCAAGGCAGAGTCCGACATACCCAGATGATGGGCCAAATCCGGTGTCCGCAGCGGACCACCGATATGGTCGTCGATATAATCCAAAAGCTGCGCGTATCGCTTGGCGCTTAACCCTCCATCCTCACCATATGGGGCCGTATCGGCCGCCACATAGCGCCGGACCAGTGTCACCAAAAACACCCGCGCCAAGGCCTCAAACAGCACTGGCTGGCCCGGCCCAGGCACCTCAAGCGCGTCTTTCATCCGACCGGCCCAGTCGCTCAACTCTTCATCTTCGATCACCACCCGGCCATCCAACTGAGACCCGGTCGCCATCACCCGCAGATCACCGCGGACGAAATGGCGGATCCGATCAGGATGCACCCGAATGAGCAGAAACTTGACGGGCCCGTGCCATTCCCAGCTGGAAATCTCTCCGGCCGGCGTCACAATCATGGAGCCCGGCCAAAGGTCGAGATCGATCCGCTGCCCCTGCCGGCGATACACGCCAGTCACATGACCCGCCCCCGTCGGGACCAGCAGGCTATGCTCCAACATCGCCGTCGGTTCCAAATGGCCTGGACCCATCTCAAAGTAATCCGCACGGATCACCGGATCGGGCCCGCCGCCAGGTAACTGGGCCGAACTGAACACCGCATCCGCGAACCAAGCCGTTGGTCGATGGACTCCCATATTCCCCTCGATAATACCGAACCGTTCAGTTTAAATAGGTGTAATTCGACCGCTCGCAAGCCGAAATTTCCACCCCTTGGCAAGCTCTTGCCACTCCCTGACGCCACGGGTCAGACATCACGTGGCATCCTGACCCTTTCACCCGCGCCGATGGCTGCTAGCTTACCAAAAGACCCCCTTGCCAAGGATACCCAAGTGCTGCGCGCAACCGACCTTCACAAAGCTTACGAAACTGAAGATGGCGCGCTGCCGGTGTTGCGGGGCGTATCTCTGGCGATGGAAGGTGGGGAAACCCTGGCGCTCACAGGCGAGAGCGGCTCAGGCAAAAGCACGATGCTGCATCTGATCGGCGGGCTCGACGCCGCCGATCACGGGCAGATCGTGGTGGATGGCATAGATCTCGGCACGCTCGACGATATTGGGCGCGCCAAGCTGCGCCGCGACACGGTCGGCCTGATTTTCCAGCAATTCAACCTGATCCCGTCGCTCAATGTGATGCAGAATCTGACCTTTCAAGCGCGTCTGGCCGGCCGTCATGACGTGTCTTGGACTGACAGTTTGGCCCAACGCCTCGGCCTGGCCGATCATCTGGATCGCTACCCCGAACAACTCTCGGGTGGTCAGCAACAGCGCGTCGCCATTGGCCGAACGCTTGCCGCGCGCCCGCGCCTGGTGCTGGCCGATGAACCAACCGGAAATCTCGACGAAACAACCGGCGACATCGTGCTGGATCTCCTCTTGGAACTGGCCCGCGAAACCAATACCGCCGTCTTGATGGTGACCCACTCGCAAAGGTTGGCGGCGCGCATGGCGCGGCAGGTGCATCTTACACAAGGGCAACTGACACGCCCTGATATGGGGCAGGCCGCCCAATGACCCGCGCGGCACTCTCGGCTTTGATGTCGCATTGGCGACGGCATCCTGGGCAATGCCTCACCCTGATCCTTGGATTGGCTTTGGCTACGGCACTTTGGTCCGGTGTGCAGACGATCAATGCGGAGGCGCGCGCCTCTTATGACCGCGCCGCGGCGGTTCTGGGCCAGGATCAATTGGCTCGTCTGAGCCGCGCCGATGGTCAGCCAATCCCGATTGCCGACTACGTGGAGTTGCGCCGGGCGGGCTATCTCGTCTCACCGGTGATCGAGACGGAGTTACGCGGGCCTGGCGCCCGATTGCGACTGTTGGGCATTGATCCGCTGACCGCGCCGCCGCAAGCGCAAGCGCCGGATTTCACCGATGATGACATCGCGTTTGACAGCTTTCTCGCCGCGCCTGGCCGCTTGATCGTCTCCGCCGAGACCGCCAGCCAGTCTTTGCCGCCGGATCTGCCGCCGTTAATCATCTCCGCCGACCTCGCCCCCAACACCGCGCTCACCGATATAGGAACGGCCGCGCGGCTGAGCGGTCAGTCGGACCCGTCTTATCTCTTGGTCGCACCGGCGCAGCCTCAGGGCCTCGCCCCCCTCGCCGAGGCCGCGCCCAACTTGATCCTGACCGCGCCGCGCTCTGGCGACGATTTGGGGCGGCTGACCGATAGCTTTCATCTGAACCTCACCGCCTTTGGCCTTCTGGCCTTCGCCGTTGGCCTCTTCATCGTGCATGCCGCCATCGGCCTCGCTTTCGAACAACGCCGCGCCAGTTTCCGCACGTTGCGCGCGCTTGGCCTGCCGCTCAGGCGTCTGATCACACTGCTGGCCCTGGAGCTCACCGGATTTGCCGTGGTTTCAGGCCTCATCGGCATCGCGCTCGGCTATGCGATCGCGGCGGCGCTCTTGCCGGGTGTGTCCGGCACGTTGCGCGGCCTATACGGCGCAGACATCTCCGGCCAGCTCAGTTTTCAACCGCTTTGGGCCGTCGCTGGCATGGGGATCGCCCTCCTTGGAACCGCAACTGCCTCGATCCAAGCCTTGTCGCGGGTCGCGCGGTTGCCACTTCTTGCCCCGGCCCAGCCCCGCGCTTGGGCGCTGGCCTCAAACCGAACGACGCGGCGCCAATTGGCGACTGCCTGTCTGCTCTTCCTCGTCGCAGCCGGCCTTGCTCTGTTCGGCCAAAGCCTGATCGCTGGCTTTGCCTGTCTCGCCGCGCTTCTGATCGGCGCGGCCTTGGCCCTGCCCGCGTTGCTCGCCGGTTTGCTCCGCCTCACCAACCGCCTCGCGACCACACCCTTTCGCGAATGGCTGCTGGCTGACACACGGCAACAGCTCCCCGGCCTCTCGCTGGCGCTGATGGCGCTGCTTCTGGCGCTCGCGGCCAATATCGGCGTCTCCACCATGGTCGGCTCCTTCCGAGGCACCTTCACCGGCTGGCTGGATCAGCGTCTCGCGTCAGAACTCTACATCACCGCCCGCAGCCCAAGCGAAGCGCAGGACATAACCGCCTGGGTCACGCCGCAGGTCGACGCCGTCTTGCCGATCATCTCCGCACCTCTCTCTCTCTATCAAAGGCCCGGAGAGCTTTACGGCATCGCCGATCACGCCACCTATCGCGATCACTGGCCGCTGCTCGCTGCCGTGCCAGATGTCTGGGACCAAATCGCAACCGGCCAAGCCGTTCTGATCAATGAACAGCTTGCCCGGCGCGAGGGGTTAACCCCGGCGATGTCGTGGCGCTGACCCCGGGCTGGTCTCTGCCGATCGCGGGCGTCTATTCGGACTACGGCAACCCCGAGGGCCAAGCGATCATTGGCCTTGATCTCTTCAACGCCCGATTCCCAGATCTGGCCCATCGTCGGCTGGCCCTGCGTCTGGCACCAGAGGATGTCCCCGCCTTGGCGGAGGCGCTTCGGGCCGCGTTCAACCTGCCGGGTGCCAATGTGGTGAACCAAGACCAGATCAAGCGCTTCTCGCTCAGGGTCTTTGAACAAACCTTCCTCGTCACCGGGGCGCTCAACATTCTCACGCTCGGCGTGGCCAGTTTCGCCCTCCTGACCAGCCTTTTGACCCTCGCGGGCCTTCGTCTGCCGCAATTGGCTCCGATCTGGGCGCTTGGCCAAACCCGCCGTACATTGGCGCAAGCGGAGTTGATCCGAACGGCGCTTTTGACCTGCTTGACCTTCATCTTGGCGATCCCCGTGGGCCTCGCCCTGGCGTGGGTGCTGCTCGCGGTCGTGAATGTCGAAGCCTTTGGTTGGCGTCTCCCGATGCAAGTCTTTCCCGCGGATTGGGCCCGCCTCGGTCTCTATGCGCTCCTCGCCGCGCTATTGGCTGCCGCTTGGCCCGCCTGGCGCCTTGCTCGGATCGCGCCAGCAACTCTTTTGAAGGTTTTTGCCCATGAACGTTAAAGCCGTCCTTGCAGCGTTCATCTTGACCGCAAATCAGGCTCTATCCCAGGGCTTTGCTGGGCTCGGCACCGAAGCAGACGGCTTCGCGGTCCCCGCCCCAAATCCAGAATTCTCTTTCCCGGCCGATCACGGGCCACATCCTGAGTACCGGATTGAATGGTGGTACCTGACCGCGACGCTGTCTGGCGCCGATGGTCGGGATTACGGCGTGCAATGGACTCTGTTTCGGTCCGCGCTCCGGCCCGAACCCGCGCAAAACTGGGACGCGTCGCAACTCTGGATGGGTCACGCGGGGCTCACCACATCCGATGCCCATTATCATGCGGAGCGTCTGGCACGCGGCGGCATCGGGCAAGCTGGTAAACATCCGAACCGTTTGAAGCCTGGATCGATGACTGGAGCATGATCTCCACAACATCGGCAGGAAACGATGCGCTCTCCGCGCTGAGCCTGACCGCCCGCGGCGCGGATTTCGCCTATGATCTGTCCCTTACCGCAACCGGCCCGCTAATCTTTCAGGGCGACGGCGGCTATTCCGTCAAATCCGCCGATGGACAGGCCAGCTATTACTATTCGCAACCCTTCTACGAGGTGTCTGGCGAGTTGATTCTGCCGAGTGGCCCTGTCGCTGTGACAGGGACCGCCTGGCTCGACCGCGAATGGTCATCGCAGCCGCTCTCCGAAGATCAGAACGGGTGGGATTGGTTCTCGCTGCAATTCGCCGACGGCGCACGGCTGATGGGGTTTGGCCTCCGCTCCGCGACGCGGCCGGTTTACACATCGGCCACTTGGATCACAGCCGATGGCAGAGCAACGCCGTATCCCGATGGTGCCCTGCGCCTTACCCCGCTTAACACCACATCTGTGGCGGGCCGGGAGGTGCCGACGGAGTGGCGCGTCGAGTTACCGGCGCGGGGCGTAAACATCGAGACACAACCGGTGAACGCCCAGAGCTGGATGGCGACAAGCTTTCCCTATTGGGAAGGGCCGATCCGGTTCAGCGGCAGCCATCAGGGGATCGGTTATTTGGAAATGACGGGTTATGAATAGACCCTGAAAAGCGGTTTAGAGCCGTTTTTAGGGCAAGATCGACCCCAAAGGTAGTCGCACCGCAAGCAGCCAGGCCAAGGCGACGCCCAGCCCAAGCCCCATCGCGAATGCCGATCCGGTGCGTCGCCCGACCCACCCGCCAACCACCCCGAAGCTAAGATAGAAGAACACCATCACCGGCAGAAGTGCGAAGAGGAAGAACAACTCTTCCCCGCCCAATACTGCGGCTATGGCCAAGGACGCGAGAAGCGCCAAACGCACCGCCCAGCGCCGCCAGGCGCGGGCCCGCCCTGCCTGGCTGAGCGCCGCGTCGGCCACCATCGTCAGCACCGCACCCGGCAAGAGCGCCGCCATGACCAGCCAATGCCCGCCTTGCGGCAAAAACCCGGTGACGTAACGGTCCAAAACGATGCCAATCGTGAGGAGCCCATATCCCGCCACCGCCAGGCCGGGCCACACGCCCCGCAGTTGTGGCATGTCACCTTCCACGGTCAAGCCGACCAGGACCAACGCGCCGAACAACGCCAGATGCAGCGCCAAATAATCCGCAGCCACAGCGGATAACAGGCTCGTTTCGACCCAGAACAAGGTCAAAGGCGTCAAAATCATCGGTGCAAGCGCCAAGCTCCAGAACGCGCCGGATGGCACCTCCGGCAAGACCCGCCCGGCGGGCAACAGATCGGCCAGGGGCAACCCGAGCACGACAATACCCAGCACGATCAAGAGAACCGGCGCCGCGATCGAAGCAATCCCGTTGCGATAGGGCCGCCCAAAACGGGTGTTCAACCAATCCCGCGTCTCGCGCAATGTCACCGGAGTATAGAGCAGGCCGGCCCCCGCCATCAGCGGGACTGAAACGACTCGGCCCGAGATGACATCGTCGTCTGCTGCTGTCTCATCTGTGATCCAGCCGCTGAGCAGCGGCCACACATCTCCCTGAAATCCATTAACCAGGAGGAGATTGTCAGACACCCCGGATGGCACCTCCACATCACTCGGTAGTGACAGGGCAATCACCGCCGCAACGCGGTCATCCACCTCCGCTTGGTGCACCGCGACTTCTGCGCCTAAACGATAGCCAAGAAGCGCGAGACGCCCGTCGGCACCGGGCTGTGCCAATGCAGCGGTACTCACCGCAGCCAGTTCGGCCCGCAATTCTTGCAGGCGCGGCACACCAGAGTTTCGCCCATGTCCTAGGGCATCATAACTGACGGTGATGTATCCGGCCCGGGCCAGAGTAAGTTGCAGCGGCTGCATCGCCTGGCGCGTCATGCCGACCCCATGCGCCAAAACGACGACCGGTCCGACCGTTTGCGGCACACGCATAATGGTCGCTGGCGTGTCGCCAACCATCAGCGGCATGATTTCGAGCCCCGCGCGGGGCCGTTCTACCAGAAACAGGCCCAGCCCGATCGAGAGCAAGGCTACCAAGACAGCCAGGAGATTTCGCAATAGCACGCGGCGCCCTCACAACCGGACTAACCATCGATCACCAAGCATAAATACCCCTGCCGCAAAGCCAATTGGGAATTTGCAGCATTTCTGGTCCTCTGGCCCTGAACATGGTTTATGCGACCTTAGATACCGTGCCTGTCGGAGAGACCTATGTTCACCGCGACTTTGATTACGAACCCCGCGATGTATCTCGAACCCGCGCTGGTCGATAGCCTGCGCAACGCGTTTGGCGGCGGCGATATCCTTTGGTTGGCCCCTGACAAGGCGGCGGAGTTCACTCTCCCCAAACGGCCAAGAAACGAGGATCAGATCTGGATGAGCCTGCAAGCCGAGGGGGTCGATCTGGTGATCCAGCCCAGCGATCGGCGGCGGAAAAAGCTGCTTCTGGCGGATATGGATTCCACGATGATCCAACAGGAATGCGTTGACGAGTTGGCCGCCGAGGCTGGTGTCGGTGAGCGCGTCGCGGCGATCACAGCACGCGCGATGAATGGTGAGCTCGATTTCGAAGCGGCGTTGAAGGAACGCGTTGGCCTACTAAAGGGCCTCAATATCTCCGTGATAGACACTGTTTTAGCCAAACGGATCACCCATATGCCGGGCGGCGCAGCCCTTGTCGCAACGATGAAGAAACATGGGGGCCATGCCTCGCTGGTCTCTGGCGGCTTCACCGATTTCACAGCCAGGATCTGCGCCGATCTAGGCTTCGACGATCACCGCGCCAACACGCTCCTGTCTGAAAATGGCGTGTTAACGGGAGAGGTCGCCGAGCCAATCCTAGGCCGTGACGCGAAGGTCCAGGCCCTTCATGAAATCACTACACAGCTTGGCATCACACCGGCAGATGCCATCGCCGTGGGGGATGGGGCAAATGACCTCGGCATGCTGCAATTGGCGGGAACCGGTGTCGCGCTTCACGCCAAACCAGCCGTGCAGGAGCAAGCCAAGATCCGCGTCAATCACAGCGACCTGACGGCGCTGCTTTACATCCAAGGCTATAGCGCCGACGAAATCGTCGCGCCTGATTGACCTCGTTTAAGGCGGGATCGTTGCGACCATGGCATCATGGCCTCTCTAGACCAGGAGCTTGCCATGAAGACCAACGCCGTGCCGCATTATGATGACAGCATCAACACCACCGGCTGCTGCCCAAAATTCAACCCAGATGGCTGGGACGGGCAAGAGCTACGTTTCACTGACAAACCGTTCGTTCGCGCCACCACGCGCAGCCTCATGCATATACCGCTCAATGTGGGTCGGGTTTTCACCCGGGTGCAGACTCATATCGGCGGAAGCGGTGTGATCGACCCCGACAATTTCTTGATTCTGAGCCGCGACCTGTCGCCTTGGCAGGTTGAGCACCTATTCGCCACTGACAACAACGTGCCGGACGAAGAAATGACCACGCTGTCCGGCGATTTCATCACAAAGGTCTTCGAAGGGCCTTACAAACAGGCGAAAGAGTGGCACGAGCAGATGCAGAATCTGGTTCGTGCCAGTGGCAAGGAGCCGGGGCGGATTTTCTTCTTCTACACCACCTGTCCCCGCTGCGCGAAAGCCTATGGGAAGAACTACACTATCGGGGTTGCGGAGACATTGGCCGCCTGACAATTGGCGTCGCTACCGATGACGCGTCCTGGGCCAATCGCGATGCCGTCAGCCAGAATTCACATCAACGCTCGGCACGACCTCGAAACGGAGGGTCGGCCTAAGGCTGTTTCGTCCAATTTCTTGGCATGTTGGCGAGCCGTCACCACTGCGGTGCGGCTCGCCATAATGGGTTTGTGAGGTCACTCTGCCGGTACGGCAGCCTCCTCGATCCCCAAGGGGTGGACCAGCTTATCCAGCATCTCTTTCGGGCAGACTTGCAGGAAGTTCCCTTTCTCAAGATCCCAATGCTGCAGAATATCCGCCGCTTTGCAGCTGCCGGTTTGCTCGGCGTGCCGCTGAACCAAGCCCTTTAGCTGCGCTTCCCAATGATCCACCGTCACCGGGCAAGTCACCAGCGTCTCGAGGTTCATATTCACCAGCGCAGACCCATCAGGATCATAAAGATACGCCATCCCGCCGGTCATACCGGCCCCGAAATTGGCGCCAATCGACCCCAAAATCACCGCCACGCCACCGGTCATGTATTCGCAGCCGTTCGAACCGCAGCCCTCGATCACGACCTTCGCGCCCGAGTTCCGCACCCCAAACCGCTCACCAGCCCGACCAGCGGCAAAGAGATAGCCATCGGTCGCGCCGTAGAGCACGGTATTGCCGATAATCGTGTTCTCATCGGCTTTCAGCGGGCTGACCTGCGGCGGCTTCACCACCACGGTCCCGCCGCTGAGCCCTTTGGCCACGTAGTCATTGGCGTCGCCGGACACTTCCAGCTTCAACCCCGGTGCTGCAAAGGCGCCAAGCGACTGCCCGGCGGAGCCTTCCAGCTTTACCGTCAGATGATCCGGCTGGAGCGCATTGCGCATCCCAAAGGCTTGCACGATATGGCTTGAGGTCCGCGTTCCGATGGTGCGAAGCGTGTTCTGCACCGCATAAGACAGCTGCATCTTCTCGCCATCTTTCAGGAACCGCGCTGCATCTTTTACAATCTGCGCGTCCAGCGTATCGGGCACCGTGTTCCGCTCTTTGTTGCGGTCATAGACGATCTCATCGGCGCCATCGACGGTGATCAGAAGCGGGTTCAGGTCCAGATCGTCCAGATGCGCAGACCCACGGCTGACCTGCGTCAACAGATCAGCCCGCCCAATCACATCGTCCAAGGAGCGCGCGCCGATCGAGGCCAACAACTCGCGCACTTCCTGCGCGTAGAAGGTGATCAGATTCACGACCTTATCGGCATTGCCGGTGAACTTTGCCCGCAGGCTCTCATCCTGCGTGCAGACGCCCACCGGGCAGGTATTAGACTGACACTGACGCACCATGATGCAGCCCATGGAGATCAGCGCCGCGGTGCCGATCCCATATTCCTCGGCCCCCATCATCGCGGCCATGACGATGTCGCGCCCGGTGCGAAGCCCGCCATCTGTCCGAAGCGTGATCCGGTCGCGCAGCTTGTTCATCGCCAGAACCTGATGCGCCTCGGTCAGGCCCATTTCCCAGGGCAGCCCGGCATATTTGATCGAGGTTGCAGGCGACGCGCCCGTCCCGCCATTGTGGCCAGAGATCAGGATCACATCGGCCTTCGCCTTGGCCACGCCGGCGGCAATTGTGCCAACCCCGGAGGAGGCCACGAGCTTCACCGTGACCTTCGCGCGCGGATTGATCTGTTTCAGGTCATAGATTAACTGCGCCAGGTCTTCGATCGAGTAGATATCGTGATGCGGCGGCGGCGAGATCAGCGTGACCCCTTGCGTCGAATGCCGCAAACGCGCGATCAGCTCGGTCACCTTCATGCCCGGCAACTGACCGCCTTCGCCGGGCTTCGCACCCTGGGCGACCTTGATCTCAAGCTCTTCACAATGGTTCAGATATTCGGCGGTCACACCGAACCGACCAGACGCCACCTGCTTGATCTTCGCAGACGGGTTGTCGCCATTGGGCTCCGGCACGAAATGCGCCGGGTCTTCGCCGCCTTCGCCGCTGTCCGATTTCGCGCCGATCCGGTTCATCGCGACGTTCAGCGTCTTGTGCGCTTCCGGTGAAAGCGCACCGAGCGACATGCCCGGCGTCACAAACCGTTTGCGGATCGAGGTGATACTCTCGACCTCTTCGATTGGCACCGGTTTGCCCAACGGCTTAATGTCCAGCAAATCCCGCAGATGGATCGGCGGATTGTTCCGCATCGTTGCGGAATACTGCTTCCACATCTCATAGCTCGCGCGGTCACAGGCCGATTGCAGCATATGCATCGTCTGCGCTTCCCACGCGTGTTTCTCGCCCGAGCGCCGTGCCTTGTAGAATCCGCCGATGGGCAACACATCCTGCCCGCCGCGCCAGCCGCGCTTGTGAACCTCTTCGACCTTCTTTTGCAGACCAGAAACGCCAATCCCCGAAATCCGGGAAATCATGCCGGGGAAATACTCCGCCACCATCGCGCGGGAGAGGCCTACGGCTTCGAAGTTCAAGCCGCCGCGATAAGACGAGATCACCGAGATCCCCATCTTTGCCATGATCTTCAACAGACCCTGGTCAATCGCGTTGCGATAGCGCGCGACGGCTTCGGTCAACGTGCAATCCAGCAAGCCCCGATCGATCCGATCCGCCAGCGAATCCTGCGCCAGATAGGCATTTACAGTCGTCGCGCCGCAGCCGACCAGCACCGCGAAATAATGCGGGTCGATACATTCCGCCGAGCGGACGTTCAGCGAGCAGAAGGTCCGCAAGCCCTTCTGAGTGAGCCAGCTATGCACAGCAGATGTCGCGAGGATCATCGGCATCGGCACCTTGCCTTCGTTCTGGAACCGATCAGACAGAACGATATGCCCCGCACCCGAGCGCACGGCATCCTCCGCTTCTGCCCGGATCCGCTCCAGACCGGCCCGCAGCCCGCCCTGGCCAGATCCGACCGGGAAACTGCAATCGATGGCAACGACGCTATCGCCGAAATGCTCCATCATCGTCTCGAATTGCGCATTGCCCATGAACGGGCTGTCGAGCACCAGGATCTCCGTCTGAGACGAATCCTCGTCCAGCACATTCTTGAGATTCCCGAAGCGCGTCTTCAGGCTCATCACCCGGTATTCGCGAAGCGAGTCGATTGGCGGGTTGGTCACCTGGCTGAAATTCTGGCGGAAGAAGTGGCTCAGTGGCCGGTACTGCGCAGACAGCACAGCCGACGGCGTATCGTCGCCCATACTGGCCAGCGCCTCTTTCGCATCCTCGGCCATCGGTGCAAGAATGCTCTCCAGCTCCTCAATCGAATAGCCCGCCGCAATCTGTCGTTTGCGCAGTTCGGCGCCGCCGAACAGGGCCTTTTCGGTCACGCCCTCCGTCTCTTTCGCAAGATCGGTAATCTTCCCGACCCACTCGCCAAAGGGCCGTGCCGATGCAAGCGCGTCTTTGATTTCGGTGTCGTGAAACAGTCTCTGTTCGGCCATATCGACAGCAATCATCTGCCCCGGGCCGAGCGCGCCCTTCTCGACAACGCTGGCCTCGTCAATCGGCACCATCCCGGCTTCGGACCCGGCAATCATCAGCCCATCACCCGTCACCACATAGCGCATCGGGCGGAGACCATTCCGGTCCAAACCGGCGCAGACCCAGCGCCCATCGGTCATCGCCAAGGCGGCTGGCCCATCCCAAGGTTCCATCACCGAATTGCAGTAGGAATACATATCCTGCCACGCCTGGGGCAGTTCCGTCGCTGTCTGCGACCAAGCTTCGGGGACCAACATGGTCTTCGCCATCGGCGCGTTCCGCCCGGCGCGCACCAAGACCTCAAATACCGCATCCAGCGCGGCACTATCCGAGGACCCACCCGGCACGATCGGCTTAATGTCCTCGGCCATATCGCCGAAATAGCTGGAGGAGAGCCGGATTTCGTGGCTCTTCATCCAGTTCACATTGCCTTTCAGCGTGTTGATCTCGCCATTATGCGCCAGCATCCGGAACGGCTGCGCCAGCCACCATTGTGGGAAAGTGTTGGTGGAATACCGCTGGTGATAGATCGCAAAGGCGCTCTCGAACCGTTCATCTTTCAGATCGGGGTAAAATTCGGCCACGTCCTGGGCCAACATCATGCCCTTGTAGATGATCGATCGGCAGCTCAGCGAGCAAATGTAGAGCTGACCGACACCCGCGGCCGCTGCGGCTTTCTCGATACGGCGGCGGATTACATAGAGTTCGCGCTCAAACGTCTCTTCGTCGACGCCTTTGACGTTGGAGATGATGATCTGCTCAATCTCAGGGCGCGTCGCATTGGCCTTTTCGCCCAGAACGGACACATCGACCGGCACATGACGCCAGCCATAGATGTAATAGCCCATCCGCAAAACTTCGGATTCCACGATGGTCCGGCAGGTTTCTTGCGCGCCAAAATCATTGCGCGGCAGAAACACCTGCCCCACGGCCATCAGCTTCTCCATATCCGGCTCATGTCCGGTGCGTCGGACTTGGTCGTAGAAGAATTGAACCGGAATCTGCACATGGATGCCGGCACCATCGCCGGTCTTGCCATCGGCATCGACAGCCCCGCGGTGCCAGACGGCCTTTAGCGCATTGATCCCGTTTTCCACGACCTTGCGCGACGGCTTACCATCGACGGAGACGACCAGGCCCACCCCACAAGAGGAATGCTCATCCGCCTCTGAGAACATGCCGTTCTCGTCCATCCACTTGCGCTTCGCCTCTTCGGCGGCGGCCCAATTGGCATCGAACTTGGTCATGGCATATCTCCTTCGACATGGCGGTTATCCGCCTCCCACTCAGCGCGGGTCTTTGTGGCATGGGACCCAGACAGCGGCACATAGGCCGGTCGGCAATCCGTGTAGATTTCTGAGATCAGCGGAAACGCCGCCGCCTCAGGAAAAAGCGCGGGCATGAACTCGTAATCCGCCGCGTCATTGTCGCTGTCGCGCAGCCAAAGATTGCTGCCGCAGATCGGGCAAAACGCCCGCTCGGAAAACTCGGTTGAGGCGTAGCGCGCAACCTCGCCCGTGACCGTCACCGCAGGTGCCGAGCCGACAAATGCGCCCCACAACACGCCCGCCGATCTCTGACAGCGACTGCAATGGCAAGCGCCGACGGCGGCCACATAGTCCCCATCGATGGAGATCTGCACCGCGCCGCACAGGCAGGCACCCTGCAACTGGCCGCGCCGCCGATACTGATCCGCCAGGCTGCTCATCGCACGCCCTCCGTCAAGCGAACCGTTTTTCGCGCGAAAAACGGCCCGGAAAACGCGCGTTTTTCGCGCCCTTTTGCAAGCGACAAGGTCACGCCTGACCCTCCGGCCCGGCATTGACCATCTCCATCACGTCGGCTTCGGTCATGCACTTGCGGTTCCCTGCGAACGCATGGCTCGCCGGTTTCATGTCGATATAAACTTCGGTGGCAAATTCGAGGCCGTCGAAGCTGTCCAATGCGCCGGCTGAAAGGCTGAACATCCCCTGCATCGGGCCCGGCGCGGTCAAATGCCAAAACAGGCTCGAGCCACAAGTTTTGCAGAACCCGCGTTCGGCCCATTCAGACGACTGATATCGCCCGATATTCTCCTCACCAGTCCAGGTCACGCCGCCCGGTGGCACATGCAGCCCGAATTCGATCCCGCCGCTGAATTTCCGGCACATGGTACAGTGACAGGCACCATACTCCGTCGGGGCCTCAGCCAGTTCAAAGCGTACCGCGCCGCAAAGGCATCCGCCCGTCTGAGATGCGCTCATCTCGTCAGCCTCCCTGAACGTGGTTAAAATCAAACAGCCCAGACATCGTGTTGCCGCAGTCATAGAGCGGGGTCATGGTCAGAAACCCACTCTCGCCCGGCTCGGCAAATTCCATCGGGGAATAGTTGCCTTCGAATGTGCCGCCATCGGGCGTCGTGACAGTCTCTGTTCCGCCAAAAAACAACCGCCAGTCTTCGCTCACGAACTGATTGCCATTCACCCGGCGGGGGCCGAACCCGGTCTCGTATTCATAAGAAAACGATGTGATCAGAAGGGTATGCCCATCAACCACCACACGCTCACCGGTCAGCGCATCGAAGCCGACATAATCCCGCTGCTCTGTTCCGTTCGGGCCTTCTTCGACGATGCTGTAGACCATCGAGTCGGTGCCGGTCTCGAACAGATCGGTTAGACTGGCCGGGTCTTCCTCCGGTTCGACCAGGGTCGACTGCCCGCCATTGCGCAGGTCGTAGTTCCTCAACCAGCGAAATTCGCTATCGGTGTATGACAGGTAGAACGGCCCATTCTCCCTATCGCGATGCGCCAGCTGTGCCCTGCAGGGTCGGCCTCGCAAGTCCAGTGATGCGAGACGATGCAGCTCCGCGATTGCACCGTTAGAAAAGCGGTGCAGCCCGATGGGGGCGTAAACAGATTGCCTTGCTGCGCCGAAACAGGGCTCGGCATGCCGCTTAACGGCAGCAGCAAAAGCGCGGCTACGAGCGCCGCAGGTGTTTTCTCTCTGGATCTGTCTTGGTCAGCAGTCATGACCTTTACCTCTCCTCAAGCGACCCGCCGTGGCGGTAGATATGCGAGATTTATATCGGGTCTATATTACGGGATTAGGACCGTTTTCCGATTGCGCGTCACTCCGCCGCCACCGTTGCCGGAGTTGCCAGCTTAGCCAAAATCGCCTCCGCCGCCTCGCGCCCATCGCGGATGGCCCAGACGACGAGCGAGGCACCCCGAACGATGTCACCCACCGCATAAACGCCCTCAAGCGCGGTCTCATGAGTCTGGAAATTGGCTTTCACCGTGCCCCAGCGCGTGACTTCCAACTCGGGCATATCCCAAAGCGTGGGCAGGTCTTCCGGCTCAAACCCAAGCGCCATGATCACCAGATCGGCGTCTTCGACATAATCCGCGCCTTCGATGACTTCGGGGCTCTGCCGCCCCGTCGCATCCGGCTGACCCAGGCGCATTTTCTGCACCATGACGCCTTCGATGGTCTCACCTTTGAAACCCTTCGGCGCCGAGAGCCAGACAAACTCGACGCCCTCCTCTTCGGCATTGGCCACTTCCCGCTGCGAGCCGGGCATATTCGCCCGGTCGCGACGATAGAGGCATTTCACGCTGGTGGCGCCTTGCCGCACGGCGGTCCGAACGCAATCCATTGCGGTATCGCCGCCGCCAATCACAACCACACGCTTGCCTTCGGCGTTCAGTTCACCGCTGTCGAACTCCGGCACATCATCGCCAAAACTCTTGCGGTTCGAGGCCGTCAGGTAATCGAGCGCGCGCACCACCCCATCGGCCCCAACACCCGGCGCTTGCAAGTCGCGCGACTTGTAAACCCCTGTGGCAATGACAAGAAAATCATGTTTGGCTTGCAGATCGGCAAAGCTGGCCGTCTCACCGACATTACAGTTCTGCACAAATTGGACGCCGCCTTGTTCAAGCTGCTCGATCCGCTGCATGACCACTGGCTTCTCCAGTTTGAAGCCAGGGATGCCATAGGTCATCAAGCCGCCGGCGCGGTCATAGCGATCATAGACCGTGACCTGCACGCCCGCGCGGCGCAGGAAGTCGGCGGCGGCCAATCCACCTGGGCCCGCGCCAATGACGCCGACACTCTCGGGGCGTTCTGTGGTGGGCGAAATGGGCTTCACCCAACCCATCTCGAACGCCGTGTCGGTGATGTATTTCTCGACCGATCCGATGGTGACTGTGCCGTGGCCAGATTTCTCGATGACGCAATTGCCTTCGCACAAGCGATCCTGCGGGCAAATCCGACCGCAAATCTCGGGGAAGGTGTTCGTCGCTTGGCTCAGCTCATAGGCTTCCTCGAGCCGCCCTTCGGCGGTCAGGCGGAGCCAATCGGGGATGTTGTTGTGCAGCGGGCAATGCGACTGGCAATAGGGCACACCACACTGGCTACAGCGCCCGGCTTGCTCGGCGGCCTTGTCGCGTGCATATTCGCCATAAATCTCTTGGAAATCCTCTTTCCGTAGATTTGGAGGCCGCTTTTCTGGCATCTCTTTATCTAGGGTGACGAATTTCAACATAGGTTGCTTGGCCACAGGTCCCTCCGCTTCCAACACCGCTCCTATATCGCCAGCGCGGGTGGCATAAAAGACAGCACTACTTACCTATTAAAAGGTTTCTTGTAAAAATGTGGGGCTTTTCAGCCTTTTGGTCGGAAAAATAAGACAGTATAGATTACCTATTTGCAGGTTTTCCCCACGACTCCAAGGCTTTAGATTGAGATAACTGATTCGCCTCTTGGAGGGCTGATGAGCCTCTTTCACCTTCTCCTCATCGCCCTGATCCAGGGGGTCACCGAATTTCTTCCGGTTTCCTCCTCTGGGCATCTGATTCTTCTGCCGAATCTGACGGGGTTGGACGATCAAGGCCAAGTGATCGACGTCGCCGTCCATGTCGGCACCCTCGGCGCGGTCGTTCTCTATTTCTGGTCCGATGTGCGCGAGGCCGCCATCGGGTCCTTGCGCCTTCTGCGGGGAAAGATCGACACCCGCGGCGCGTTTTTGGCCCTTTGTTTGCTCATCGCGACCATCCCTGTGGTGATTTTCGGCCTGATCCTGAAACTGATGGGATGGGATGATCTGCTCCGTTCCACGGCCGTGATCGGCTGGACCATGGTGATTTTTGGCATCGTGCTCTACGCCGCCGATCAATCCGGCGGGGAGACACGCGAAGCAAAGGACTGGACGCTGAAACACGCGCTGATCATGGGGCTGTGGCAGGCCGTCGCGCTGATCCCCGGCACATCACGGTCTGGTATCACCATCACAGCCGCGCGGTTTTTGGGCTATGGCCGGGAGGGGGCCGCGCGATTGGCGATGCTGATGTCGATCCCGACCATCATCGCCTCCGGCGTCTTGCTTGGCGGAGAGGTCATCGCGACCACAGATGCGCAAGCCGCGCGGGACGGAGCCATCGCCGCGGTCTTTGCGTTCTTGGCCGCGCTCGCGGCGCTGTTTTTCATGATGCGCCTGCTGCGCAGTGTCAGCTTCACGCCCTATGTGATCTATCGTTTGATCCTCGGCGTGGTGTTGCTGGTTATCGCCTATAGCTAGGGTCTAAGCTTCTCGGCGCTTTCCTTGATCTCGGCATATTGTCCGCCGGACCGGTAGGGCCAAAGATATTCGTCCAAGACCGCCTCCATCGCGACCGGCGCAATGCCGAGAGCCTCAAATCCCGGCATGTCTGGGTCCGCCACATTGTCCCGGCGCAACTGCCGCGCCTGATCGCGGGTCAGCATGCTATTGTGGATCAGGCCCAGCGAAAGCGTTTGGATCAGGTCAAGGCCCCATCCCATCAACCCGGCAAGCCAGAACGGCATATTCAAAATCAACCGACGGCGCCGGATGACGCCCAACATCTTCCGCATCAGATCGCGGAAGCTCTCCACATCCGGGCCACCCAGCTCGTAAATCCCCGGTGCGGCTTGGCCTAGGACCGCCATTTCAGCCGCTTTGGCAACATCATCGACATAGACCGGCTGAAACTTGGTATCGGCCCCGACCACGGGCAGGATCGGCCCAAGCCGGCTCATCCCAGCGAACCGGTTAAAGAAGTCGTCTTCCGGCCCGAAGATCACCGAGGGGCGCAAAATCACCGCGTTTGGCATATGCTCCAAAACACCCGCCTCGCCTTCGGCTTTGGAGCGGGCATAGGCGCTATCGCTCTCGGCATCCGCGCCAATCGCCGAGATATGCACCATCGTCGTGATGCCCTCAGCCGCCGCCAAACGAGCGACCCGCGCTGCGCCTTCGGCCTGCACGGTTGCGAATTTGTTCCGGCCCCGTTCCGACAAAAGCCCGACGCAGTTCACCACCGCATCCGCCCCCTTCAGCGCCTGAGCGACCGACGTATCATCTCGCAGATTGGCCAAGATCGGCTCGACCTGACCGACCACACCGTAAGGACGCACAAAGAGCGCCTCATTCGGGCGACGCACCGCCACCCGAACACGCCACCCTTCTTTCGCCATGCGGCGCGCCACATAGCGGCCCACAAATCCCGAACCGCCAAAGATGGTGACGAGTTTCGACATGGCTTTCATCCTTCTGGTCCAACTTGCATGGGTTGATACGCGCCTGCCCCCTCTGGAACAAGGCGCAAATCGTCCCAAGCGGGGTTCACAATTCCACCGAACCGCGCCGCGCAGGTGGCAATGGGCGCATTGCAGGGCTACAGGTGGATCAGACGATTTTGAGGGGATCTTGGGCGTGGCCCGGTTTGGTGCATTTTTCCTGTCGATCGCATTGCTCTGCCCCGCTGCCGCGAGCGCCGAGGTCCGCATTGACGTGCCCGGTGCCTCCGATGAGGTGACCGACGCGGTGCGTGCTGCATCGCTGCTTGTGAGCACCGAGGCTGAAGACGCCGAAACCGTGCAAGATCTGGTCGCCGCCGCCCGTGCCGATTACGGGCGGTTGGTCGCCGTGATGTATGAGCGCGGGTTTTTCGGGCCAGAGATCAGCATTCGGCTGAACGGGCAGGAAGCCGCGACCCTGTCCCCCTTCTCCCCACCCGCGCAGATAACCTCTATGGAGATCCGCGTGAATCCTGGGCGCGCATTCCGGCTTGGCCGTGCAGAGATCGCGCCGTTGGCTCCTGACACCGATCTACCAGAGGGGTTTCGGAGCGGCGCGCCCGCCGGCACCCCAATTCTGCGCGAAGCCGCAGAAGCCGCCATCACCGGATGGCGCAACGACGGTCACGCCATTGCTGGCATCACCCGGCAATCCATCACCGCCCGACAGCGTGAGGGCGTGTTGGATGCGGAGATTACGGTCGCCCCCGGCCCGCTGATCCGCTTCGGCGATCTGATCCCGGAGGGGCAAGACCGGATGCGCCCCGAGCGTATTCGCGAGATTGCGGGGCTGCCGCGCGGTGAGGTGTTCAGCCCCGCCGCAGTCGAAACCTCGGAAACGCGGCTGCGGCGCACGGGCGTGTTTCGATCCGTGGCATTGGAGGAGCGCCCTCCCGGCGCCGACGACACCATGGATATCGGTGCCACTGTGGTCGAGGCTCCGCTCAGACGGTTCGGGTTCGGTGCCGAACTGTCCTCCACCGATGGCGCGGCGCTCAGCACGTATTGGCTGCATCGCAATCTCTTTGGCGGCGCGGAACGGCTCCGCTTCGACGCGGAGATCAGCGGGATCGGCGGTGACACAGGTGGTGCGGATTGGGAGTTGGGCGGTGCCTTCTCACGCCCAGCCACGATCAACGCAGACACGACACTGGTGTTCGATGTCACCCTGGCGGGCCTGGATGAGCCAAGTTTCGAAGAAACCCTCTTTGAGATCACCGGCGGCTTCGAGCGGATTTTCTCCGATACGCTGGCCGGTGAAATCGGATTGGGCCTGCGATATTCGGATATCACCGATGCGTTCGGCACCCGCGATGTGACGCTCTTAACCCTGCCGCTCGGCCTAACATTCGACAATCGCGACGATCCGCTTGATGCCCGAGAGGGGTATTTTGCCGAACTGGAGCTGACACCTTTTGCCGTTCTCGACGGTAGTGGCGGTGGCGGCGGTCTTCGCGCCACTTTGGACGCGCGCGGATATCTGGCTCTTGGGCAGAGCGACCGGCACCGATTGGCCGGGCGGCTGCAATTGGGCACTGCTGAGGGCGGCGATTTCACCGATCTCCCGCCTGAGTTTCTGTTTTTCTCCGGCGGCGGCGACACTGTGCGCGGGCAGCCGTATCAGTCTTTGGGTGCTTTGCAGGGTGGACAGGTCGCAGGTGGGCGCGGATTTCTGGGCCTGTCGGCCGAATATCGGGCCGATATCACCGACACCTACGGGCTCGTCGCCTTTGTCGATGGTGGATATATCTCGGCGGAGGCCCTTTGGGACGATGGCGGCGATTGGCAGACGGGCGCGGGCCTCGGTCTCCGTTACAACACGGCGCTGGGACCGATCCGGGTCGATCTGGCCACACCAGTTAGTGGCGATGATGCGGGGCAGAGCCTGCAACTTTATATCGGCATCGGACACGCGTTTTGAGATGGCTTTGCCTCATAACCTGCTTGCTGCTTACCCCTCTGATGGCCGCGGCCCAAGAGGATGACCGGGGCCGATTGGTCCAGCTTCTGGAAGAAGCACTGTCGGATCAGGCGGCGCGGCAAGTCAGGATCGATGGGTTTCGCGGCGCGCTGAGCGCGCAAGCCTCCCTCGACCGGCTGACCATTGCCGATGAAGAGGGGGTCTGGCTGACGCTCGAAGACGTCACACTTGATTGGAACCGCCGCGCGCTGTTTTCCCGGGCGCTGGAGGTCACGGCGTTGACGGCCGGGCGATTGGAGCTTGCGCGTCTGCCGCAGACCGAAAACGGTTTGCCCGCCGCCGAAGCGCAACCCTTCAGCTTGCCGGAATTGCCGCTCAGCATCCGCATCGACCAGACCGCGATTGATCGGGTTGAGATCGGTGAGCCTGTTTTTGGCCAAGCCCTCACCTTTTCCATCATTGGCGCGGCGGAACTCGCCGGTGGCGAAGGGAATGCTGAGTTGCAGCTTGACCGGCTTGACGGACCGCAGGGGCAGTTCCGCCTAATCGGCAGCTTCGAAAACCAGAGCCGGGTCGCGGCGATTGATCTTCTGTTTGAGGAAGAGGCCAGGGGGCTGGCCGCGACTCTCCTGGACATTCCGGGCGAGCCCTCCGTCCGTCTTACCGTCGACGGGCAAGGGCCGCTAACTGCGTTTGCGGCTGATTTCGCCTTGGAAACCGATGCCACGCCGCGTCTAATCGGCGGATTGCAAATCTCTCAATCCGAAGAGGGTGATCAAACCGTCGCGCTGGATATGTCTGGCGATGTGACGGCGATTGTCCTGCCCGAATATCGCGAGTTCTTCGGCCCCGATATCTCCCTGGTGGCCAATGTGACCCAAGATGCCTCAGGCATTCTGACCGCCGATCCGATGCGGCTTACGGCAGCAGCGATGAACCTCGAGGGCCGTTTGGTTCTGAATGCCGAGCGTCAACCAGAGAGTTTCGCGTTAACCGGCGCGATTGATCCGGCGGGCCAAGAGGAGGATCGCGTTGTTCTGCCAATCTCGGGCGGCGATCTCTCCGTGGCCACAGCCGCGCTCGACATCGGTTATGATCGGACCGCCGGAAACACATGGCGCGGCGAATTTGAGCTTCGCGATCTGATTTCCGGCGGATTTTCCGCGTCGGGCACGGTTTTGAACCTAACCGGTGAAATCACCGAGGCTGCGCAAGGGTTGGCCGCGATCACCGCAGAGGTCGCGGCAACGACGACGGGGCTCTCCCATACCGACCCAGACCTGGCGACAGCTTTGGGAGACAGTGTGGCGCTGGACACCCTGATCAGATGGGAAGATACGCGCGGGCTAACCCTGTCCGACCTGCGTCTGACGGCGGGGGACATGGCCTTGGAGGGCGAGATGACGGCCGACTTGGCCGATGCGCAACTTGGCCTCGACTATGCATTGCAAGCCGAAATCGGTGATCTTACCCGGTTCGCGCCGCTGGCCGGGGATGGGCTGGCAGGCGCTGCGAGTCTATCTGTTGACGGCACGGCAGAGGCTCTATCCGGCAGTTTTGACACCAATTTGGCGGGGCAAACCCGCGACCTGCGCCTAACCCCCGACCTGCCGCCGCAGCTTTTTGCAGGGGCCACGGATCTGACGGCGCGGCTGCGGCGGGACGAAACCGGCGTGACTCTCGAGGATGTTTCCTTGACTGGTCAGGAAGTGACCCTGGAGGGCAGCGGGCGGCTGAGCAGCACGGAAAGTGAATTGCTCTATCGGGCGCGCCTCGGAATATCAGCCTCTTCACCTCCGCCCTTTCTGGCCAAGTCGATTTGCGCGGGGGCCTGATCCGCACGGGCGACGGACCTTGGACCACCCAAACCCGGTTGGATGGCCCGGGCGGCACCACTTTGGTTTTGCTGGGGGAGGTTGGATTACCGGACGGAGCCGTCGATCTCGGCCTGACTGGGCGGGCACCGCTCCCTCTGGCGGATCGCTTCATTGCACCACGCACGGTCCGCGGCGATTTGGCGATGGACCTGCGGCTGAGCGGGGCAGCAGACTTGCGGAACCTTTCTGGCGAGCTGACAACGGCGGGTGCCCGGGTTGCCGCCCCAACGATTGGTGTCAGCCTCACGGATGTGACCACAAATGCAGCGATTTCTGGCGGCAGCGTTCGGCTGACCACAACGGCGGCGCTCTCCACCGGCGGACAAATCTCGGCCAACGGGTCTGTCGCCTTCACCGGTCGCACGCTGCCAGCGCAGTTTGACATCGCACTGGATGATCTCCGGCTAATCGATCCGGAGCTCTTTGAGGCAACCGTCCCCCAAGCGCGCCTCACCTATTCCGGCGACCTGACCGGGGCCGGACGGCTCGCTGGCGAAGTGTTGATTGGGGAGACGGAGATTCGCGTTCCTGAATCGTCGCTTGGCACGACCGAACCGATCCCCGAGATCACGCATGTTGGAGAATCAGCTGCCCAGCGTCAGACCCGCGCTTTTGCCGGGTTGTTGAGAGACACATCGGGCAACGGCAACGCGAATGTCGCGCTGGATCTGACCATCTCCGCACCGGGCCGCATCTTCCTTCGGGGGCGCGGCTTGGACGCCGAACTGGGCGGGACTTTGCGCGTGCGCGGAACCGCCGCCAACGCGCAGCCGGAGGGTCAGTTTGACCTGATCCGCGGGCGGCTTGGCATTTTGGGCCAGCGGCTCGATCTGGTTGAAGGCAGCGCCACCCTGAGCGGCAGTTTCGATCCGTTCATCCGGCTTGTCGCGCAAAGCCGGTCTGGACAATACCTGATCCGGATCATCTTGGAGGGTCTGGCATCCGCCCCAGAGGTGCGTTTCACCTCTGAGCCGGAACTGCCGGAGGATGAGGTTCTTGCGCAGTTCTTCTTTGGCCGCAGTGTCTCGAGCCTCTCTGCGGTGCAAGCCCTGCAACTCGCCGATGCCGTGTCGGGTCTCGCGGGCGGGGGCACAGGCGGCGGCATCTTTGCCAGCCTGCGCGAAAATCTGGGCCTCGACGATCTGGACATTCAAACCACCGAGGATGGGAATGCCGCGCTGAGGGCCGGGCGCTATATCTCTGACAATATCTACACGGATGTGACGGTTGGCTCTGATGATGGCGCAACGGTGAACCTGAATATCGATCTGACACCCAACGTCACCGCGCGCGGGAGTTTCGGTGCCGATGGCGATAGCAGCCTCGGCGTGTTTTTCGAGCGGGATTACTGAACCCGACAGCGCATCCAGGAATTCCCGCAAAGCCCCGTTGACAGCGCCCTGACCCCGCTATATCAGCCGCTTTCACGACACCTGCCCAGGTGGCGGAATTGGTAGACGCGCCAGCTTCAGGTGCTGGTGTCTGTATGGACGTGGAGGTTCGAGTCCTCTCCTGGGCACCACCCCTTTCTGACCAGGGGTCATGGACAAGGGGCAGAGCGTGGCAATCCATACCTATCAAAACGACCTGCCCGATGGGCTCGACCTTGGCCCGGTGGTCGCGATTGATTGTGAAACGATGGGTCTGAACCCACATCGCGACCGATTGTGTCTGATCCAGCTGTCTGGTGGGGATGGTGAGGCCCATCTGGTCCAAGTGGCAAAGGGCCAGACCGAGGCGCCTAATCTTTCCGCGCTGCTGACCAATCCGGATGTGCTGAAATTGTTCCATTTCGGACGGTTCGACATCGCCGCGATGTATCATGCCTTCGGAGCTCTCACCGCACCGGTGTATTGCACAAAAATCGCCTCGAAACTGGTGCGGACCTATACGGATCGGCATGGGCTGAAATATCTCTGCCAGGAGCTTCTTGGCATCGACATCTCGAAGCAGCAGCAAAGCTCGGATTGGGGTGCTGAGGCGCTCAGCGAGGCGCAGAAATCTTATGCCGCGTCCGATGTCTTGTATCTGCATCAACTGCGCGATGAGTTGAATCGCCGCCTGGCCCGGGAGGGGCGCGAAGAGACAGCGCAATCCTGCTTCGATTTCCTTCCAACCCGCGCGCAGCTCGATCTGGCGGGATGGCCCGAGATCGACATCTTCTCTCATTAGGCCGTGCGATGGCCGCCGAGAATAGATATTCGCAAATCGTCTCTTGGGTGAAGATCATCCTGCCGCTTCTGGCTCTCGGACTGCTTTCGACGCTTTTTCTCTTCTCGAATTCGCCGGACCCAGAGCAGGCGATCCCCTTCGCCGAAGTTGATGTGGAAGAACTCGCCCGCGAGCAACGCTTGGGGCAGCCGCGATTCGCCGGCACGCTGGAAGACGGGCGCGAAGTGCTGTTCATCGCCGAGCAAGCCGCCCCAGTACCCGACGCACCAAATCAGATGCGCGCAGATGTGGTTCAAGCCCGCGTCGATCTATCCGAGACCAGCTATATCCTCTTGGCCAGCGCCGGATCCCTGGTTGATCTGTCCGCACGGACGGCTCAATTGGAAGGAAACGTCCGCATCACAAGCTCTTCTGGGTACCGCTTGGCCAGCGAAGAAATGGTGCTGTCGCTGGATATTCTGAGCGTGATTTCGCCCGGCCCGGTGCATGTCAACGGCCCGTCTATGACTCTCTCCGCCGATCGTATGGAGCTCACAGAAACCGATGGCGCGCAGGTTCTGATGTTCAACGGGGGCGTGAGGATGCTATATGATCCGAACAGTTGAGGATTTTTAATGCGCTCTCTCGTTCTGGCCGTTTTGGCCCTTTGCTTTTCTGCGATTACCGCCGCCGCCCAAGTCAATATCGGCTTTGGCGGCGTGGCTCATGACGCGACCCAAGCCCTTGAGGTGACCTCGGACAATCTCACCTTGAACCAAGAAACCGGTAACGCCGTCTTCTCCGGGAATGTGATTATCGTTCAGGGTGACCTGCGGATTGCAGCCGGGGAGGTCATCGTCTTTTACGGCACCGAGAATGGCGCGCAGGATGTGACGCGGGTTGAGGCGACCGGCGGCGTCTTGGTGACGCGCGGCACCGATGCGGCCGAGGGGCAATCCGCCGCTTATGAAGTTGTCACCTCGCTCATGACCCTGACCGGAGACGTGTTGGTCACCCAAGGCGCAACCGCGATCTCTGGTGATCGGATGGTTGTGAACATGGCCACGGGCGACGGCACTGTTGAAGGCCGGGTCCGCACCATTCTGCAATCTGAAGAGGCCGATCAATGACCGCCCGCCCGGCATTGACCGTCACCGACGGACAGCAGGGGCTGCATATCAGCAAGCTGCGCAAAAGTTATCGCCGCCGCCCGGTGATCCGCGATGTAACGATGTCGCTGAACCAAGGTGAAGTGGTCGCGCTGCTCGGCCCGAACGGCTCCGGCAAGACGACGTGTTTTTACTCCATCGCCGGGTTGATCGCGCCCGATGGCGGCACCGTTACACTCGATGGCCGCGACGTGACGCAATTGCCGATGTATCGCCGCGCCAAGGCCGGGATCGGATACTTGCCGCAGGAGATGTCGATCTTCCGAGGGTTGTCGGTTGAAGACAACATCATGGCGATTCTCGAGGTGGCCGAATCCGACCGAAGCAAGCGCTTGGATCGTCTAGAAGAACTGCTCTCGGAGTTTTCCGTCGGCCATCTGCGCCGTGCGCCGGCACTGTCGCTGTCCGGCGGTGAGCGGCGGCGTGTGGAGATCGCCCGTTGCCTCGCATCCAATCCGCGATACGTGCTGTTGGACGAGCCTTTTGCGGGGGTTGATCCGATTGCCGTGAGCGAGATTCGTGCGTTGGTTTCCGACCTGAAGACGCGCGGGCTGGGTGTTTTGATCACCGACCACAACGTGCGAGAAACCCTGCAAATCGTCGATCGCGCCTACATTCTTCACGATGGCGCGATTCTGATGAGCGGCAGCGCGGATGAGGTGGTGCAGGACGAAAATGTGCGCCGGGTCTATCTGGGGCAAAGCTTCCGCATCAGCTGAGAAAATCATCGCCCAATCAGCGGCGGTGCGCTCAGCGCAAACACGCAAGTGCCACGATATGCCGCCCCTCTTCCCGTCGGGTTCCGATTGACGCCACCCGCAAAATATCGCCAAATACGTCCGATGTTCGCAACCGCCGATCCACTCAAAGCACTTGGTTTGGGCTCGTTACGCCCGGATCGCACGCAAGAGCACGGCAGAGCAGTTTCCGACATCGTAAACACTTGGTTAAGGCCTCGCAGCTAAAGTCGTGTGCGGCCTTTTGCGCTATGCGGAGGATATATGCGGTACCAAATCAGCGGAAAACAGATCGACATTGGTGACGCGCTTCAGACCCATGTGAAGGACAGTCTGAGCAGTGTGATGTCGAAATATGCCGAACGGCCCACGGATGCCTCGGTGGTTTTCTCGCGCAGCGGGCATGAACATGTCTGCGAGACCACTGTTCACCTCTCCACCGGGCTGACGGCTTCGGCCAAAGCGTCGGAGCACGAGATTTACGCGGCCTTCGATTCGTGCTGCGACAAGATGGAGACGCAGTTGCGCCGCTATAAACGGCGCCTGAAAGACCATCACAAAGAACGTGTGCAGCCCGTTGAACTTTTCGGTGCGTCGTCCTATATCCTCGCCGCATCGGAAGATAGCGACGCTGCGGAACCCGAAACGCTGCAACCCATCATCGTGGCCGAGATGGAAACCAAAATCCCCTCACTTTCGGTTGGGGAAGCGGTGATGCAGATGGAAATCGCAGGTGCACCGCTTTTGGTTTTCCGAAATGAGGGACATGACGAGGTGAATGTGGTCTACCGCCGCGACGACGGAAATGTCGGGTGGATCGACCCGCGCCGCGAAACATAACGGAGCACGCGCCGCACGCGCGAGGATAGGATCAGACATGGATTTGGCGACGCTGCTCAAACCGCAGAGCATTAAGGTTGTTTCTGATGTCACGAGCAAGAAACGTTTGATGCAAACCATCTCTGATGTGGCGGAAGGCCTTGTGGGCTTACCCGCTGGCCGCATTTTCGATGCCCTGCAGGATCGGGAGAGCTTGGGACCAACGGGTGTCGGCCATGGCGTTGCCTTGCCGCATGCGCGTCTGACCGATCTCAAAGAGGTCTGCGGTGCATTTTTGAAACTCGACAAGCCGATCGACTTTGATTCAGTCGATCGGCAGCCCGTCGATCTGGTCTTTGCGTTATTTGCGCCCGCGAATACCGGCGTGGATCACCTCAAAGCGTTGGCGCTTGTGTCTCGCACATTGCGAAATCCGGCCCTCTGCGCAAAGCTGCGGGCCAACTCCGATCCAGCCACGCTGCACACGCTGATTACGGGTGATATGGCCACGCAAGCTGCCTGATCTAGAGCCGATCCCAGTAGCGGTAGCCGAAATTGATACAGACGCGGCGATCAACTTCCATCGCCGCTTCTTTGCATAGAAGCGCGATCAATCCGTTTCTTTGGGCAAAGTGCATCGTTTTCGACCGCCGCCGATATCCTCTTGGCGAAAGCAGTTACTTCTTCACCAGATACGGGCGCGGACCCCCAGTTGGTTGGTGCATTTCGACATTCGTCGCTGGGAAATCCCCCATCACGAACGGTTTCATACCCTGGTTTTTGAGATTCTGTAGGAACTGCCCGAACCCGTCCAGATTGGCCATGCGCGGTGCTTCGGTCAGACGCGGGGCCGAGGGGCCATCCATCGCATCAAGAATGCTTTGCAGATTTTCCATCGGCTCTTCGATAAACTCCGCCAAGCTCCAAACCCGCACGTCGGCGCGGGTTCCGATGTTCCGCAACCGGTTCACGAACTCAACTTCGCGCTTCTGCATCAACGCCGCTTCTTTTCGAATATCGGAGAAATCTCGATTCGAGAGGTAAAGCGGAACAGCCCAGGCCCCCGTAATCACGGAGATCTGCGCGTTGCTATCGGTCGAGAGAAACCAACAGATTCTCTGATTGTCCCGGGGGCTGAATTGAAAAACCTGCCGCTCGCCACGTGTGTTCCAGATCAGACTGGTCAGGAACATCTCAGGGTTGTCATCGCGAAGCGCCGCGGTCGCCGGAAGGCAGCCAGCATAGATATCGGCGTCGCCGGCAAATCGGGCACGGACCGGATCAAACAGGCTGCCATGAACGCGAGTGCCGAGACGACGAGAGAGCCAGGGCTCAAAATCCTCGAAAAGATCATTGAACCCCTGAAAGACGGAATATCGGGCGCAGGTTTTACCGTTCTCCAAATCCAGGCGTGGAAACCGGCTGTGCATATAGAGCCCTGCGCGTCCGCGTGTGCGCCGCTCAAGCGCTTTTGCAAACACGCGGTCGATCTTGCCAGGCGCCGGCTCAGCCATTTGCGACTCACGGTGGTTCGGCCCGAGAAAGGTCTCGTAGAGTCGGTCTGCCTGCGGCCAAGCCTTGCGGGCAACAAAACAGTCGGATCGCCGAAGAAGATGCAAGTGATCATCGTAGAACACATGCGGTTTACCCTGGAAATCAAACTTTGAGAGCGTCAGAGACCGGCTTTCAATCCGCGTCGAATATAGCCGGGCAATCGTCTGATAGTAGCTTTCATCCGGGATCCAGACCCGCTTGAAATAGGCGTCGTGGATCTTCCGTGCCGGATCTTGCAAAATCGCTGAGAGGGTTTGTCGGGTCAGGCACCACCATTGGGAGCCCAGATGCGGCACCAAGTTTTCGGGTATTTTGCGGGTGAAGCCGACCCGCCGCTGAAGTTCCACATACCGATCGAACAGAAGCCGGTTCCGCTTCCAAGAAAATGGGAAACGGAGCTGAAACCGCTCCGCGTTGAGGCCTCCAACCGTCCAGTCGACGTCTTGGGTTGTCACGCTTTCGATGAAATCTGTCCGGGGGCGCGCTTTCAGATACTCCCGCAACTCATCAACCGGGCGCAGCGGCAAGCAAGAGCCGCTGGCCAGATAGATATGTCTGACGTCCGGAAACTCGGCCAGCATGACTTCGGAGGCGGTTTGCGACGCCGCAACAAGGGACCACGTGCCCCATTCGCATCTGTGACGTTTGGAGAACCGGATATTGCCGCAGTCCTTCAGATCCGACCGCAATTTCTCGGAAGACGCCTTATCAACGCGCCGATCCAGATGAATCACCACCGGGCAATCTTGCTCGGCCCAATGGCGCGCCACCTGCGCCGCTCGATCCAGCGCAGTATGGCAGAGCATGACAAAGCCGACCGTACTCATGCCCAGTTTCCTTTGGACATCAGGCCCAGAATCTCAAGCTGCCGCCAGTTGATGTAGCGTTCTGACCACTTGCACCAGAAGGCGAGATCTTCCTGAAGACCGTCGTGATACGCTTTGTATTCGACGCCATCGGCATAATGCTGACCGCGTTTGATCTCTTCATTGGTCTTGGCCGAAAACGTGTCGATAAACTTGGCGTGCATCAGCACACCCGACGTCTTCTCGCCGCCCGACTCATCGAAGACAAGGTTTAAACCTCGGGGCAGCAGCATATGGGTCGAACTGGCATAAGCGTATCTCTTCTGCCACCGCACTAGGGGAATCTTGTTCAGCGCTGGCGCCTTCTTAGGCTGATCCGCAAAGAAGACCCGGCGGCGCGGCCCGCCTTGAATCCAGAGATTGCGGAACTCCCAATTCCGAGAAATCGTGTAGTTTCCGGGGTCAAACCAGCACGCAATCTCGAATGGATTTTGTCCTTCCCGATAGGGTTGCGCAGATAGGTTTCCCTTCGGATACATATCCAAAATCATGGTGCCGAAAGACTTCACCGATGAGGCATCCAACCAGTCGGTCAGCGCAGGGATCGGCCGGGTGTCACAAAAGGGATAGACCAGAAACTCGTCCACATCGACTGTCAGCGCCCAATGACCGTCGGCATAGGTCATCAGCAAACTGTTGATCCAATCCACACCAAAACGGGAGGCTTTATAGCTCCCATGTGTGGTCCAGACAGAGCAATCTGGCTGACCCATCACATATTCGCGGCTGCCATCCTCACTGTCATTGTCGACAAACAGAAAATGCCCAACCCCACGGTCACGATAGTAGTCGAGAAAGTAGGGCAACCTCGGGCGTTCGTTCCGAAACGTCGCAAAGCATAGCAGGTCTGCGAGTTTGATCCTGTCCGTTCGATCCGCGACAAGTTCCAACTCCCTCCGTTTCAGAAGGGCGCGGAGCACCAGCCGCTTACGACGCAGGCGCATTTTGTAGGAGTTCAGTATGCTCAACCTGTATCCACCTACCAGGAAGCCTCAGATCGCCATCATTTTCTTTGCTTAGAGACTTATGCAACAGGAGAAGACTTTTATCTATCCTTCATCTGTCGATCCGAAACAGAGGCAACCCCAGCGGGCCACCAAGATCAGCCATAGCGTGACAAGATAAATGAAGAGTTAGTTTGGCCGTCTATCGCCATCCACCATCAGACATAAGCCCCAGGTCGACCAACTGCCACCAGTTGTCATAACGACAGGATGTCGGCGCCCAAAGATCGGGGTTTGCCACCAAGGCTTCATAATAGTCGGTATGCGCTTCGCTGCGGGCAAAATGCTGTTTCCGCGCGCGTTCCTCAACCGATCTTTCGACGATCGAAGGCAGGAACTTTGTATGAAGCAACGCACCTGACAGCCGATCAAACCCTGGTTCGGAAAAGACCCGATTGAGCCGTGGCGGCAGCAGAGTATGTGTTGAGTTCATATATGCGTAACGCCAGTGCCATTTGACCAAAGGCGTCTTGTTCATCGTCGGCGCGCGTCTGGGAGTTGCCTCAAAAAACAAGCGGTCGCGGGCACCACCTTGAATGAGATTGTTGTGCAGATGCGGCTGCGCTGTGCGGCGGTAGTTGTCGGCATCAAACCATGCGATGCAGTCTAATGGGTCGCTTCCCGCCTCGAAGCTTTGGTCGCCCACAGGACCCTTTGGATACAGATCGATCATCAGTGCGCCAAATGACGGCTGGCCACGCCTCTCCAGTTCGGCCACAAGCGCACTCAACCCACGACTGTCGCAATGCGGATAGACCAACAATTCATCGGCATCCAACGTCAGACACCAACGCCCCTGCCCGAAACGGATCAGAAGCCAGGTCAACCAATCCATGCCAAATCGAGACGCTTTGTAGCTATGGTCGGTTGTCCATAACGATACATCGCTCTGCTCGTTCAAGAACGGAATTGTCTGATCGGTAGAGTCATTGGCGACGATAAAGAAATGGCCCACACCAAGCGCACGATGATGCGCCAGAAAATGAGGCAAGCGCTCATATTCATTGCGGACGGTGGAGAAGCCCAGGACCATGTCGGGCTTGATCTGATCTGTACGGTCCTTCTGGCAGGTGATCTCACCCCGCAGACGATAGGCCCGATAGAGCAACTCGCGCCGTTTCCATCTCAGGCGATAGGCGGCGCGCATGTTGGCAAGACGGCTCATTTTGGCTGGATCAGGTTTGCGAACAAATGGTGCCCAACAAGATAACCTATTGTGCGGCGTCTTGTGACGCCATCAGTTCGCCAAGATACTGCGAAAACTCATCGCGCAACTCTTCACGCGCTAGGCCGAATGCCACCGTCGCTTGAAGGAACCCGGCCTTGGAGCCACAATCAAACCGTTGACCTCGGAACCGGTATCCATAGACATTGCCAGAGATGTCAATTTCTTGCGCGATCGCATCGGTCAACTGAACCTCACCGCCGGAGCCGGATTTGATCTTGTTGAGATTGCTCATAATGTTCGGCGTCAGGATATACCGCCCGATCACGGCCAAGTTCGACGGCGCTTCACCCATGGGCGGCTTTTCCACCATGCCTTGCACCGACACGACGGAGCCCATGTCTTCCTTGATGTCCAGAACCCCATAGGCGGAGGCTTTCTCTGCCGGAACCTCCATGGCGGCAACCATATTGCCGCCAGTCTCAGCATGAACTTCAACCATCTGCTGTAAGCACGGTTTCTCAGCCGCAATGACGTCATCCGGCAAGATCACCGCGAAGGGTTCATCGGCCAAAAGGCGGCGCGCGCACCAAACCGCGTGGCCCAAACCCAGCGCTCTGTGTTGCCGCAAATAGGCAATCGCGCCGCTCTCCATATTGGTCGATTTCAGTGTTTCGAGCAGATCAGTCTTGCCCTTCTTGCGCAGGGAACTTTCGAGCTCGGGCGAGTGATCGAAATAGTCTTCAAGGGCACTCTTGCCGCGCGACGTGACAAAGATGAATTCCTTGATCCCGGCTGCGCGCGCCTCATCAATCGCATATTGGATCAACGGGCGGTCGACCAAGGTCATGATCTCTTTCGGGATCGATTTGGTCGCTGGCAAGAAACGTGTGCCAAGCCCCGCCACAGGAAAGATCGCTTTTGTTACGCGCTTTTTCATTATTCCACCGCTGACTGTTGGGCCGCGCCGATCGGTCGTCCGTCATTCGTGCGGAACCGGGCGCAGCATGCCTAAAAATGGTCCTCTAAACCGGTAATAGCTCAACCCGCGCAACAAAAGGTGAAATTTCTACAATAGAGCTCAATTTCAGCATTCGCGGCAATCTGTCCGCGCGGTTCCATGGCGGCACGCCAGACCTCCGGCGTCACCTATTGCGCCGCCATGCAAGAGAGGTCCTCTTGATGAGATCACGGCATTTCCATCTCAGCCATCATCGCTTCGATCCGGGGCACGTCCTCAGGGTTGTTGAGCTCCCAGAACTGACGGCCCTTTGCCGCAACTTCGACGCACAGGATATCATGGCCATGCTCCAAAAACCGGAGTTGTTCGAGACCTTCCATCTGCTCCAAAATACCCGGAGCGAGAGTCGGATAATCTCTTAGCGCATCCGGTCGGTAGGCATAGACACCCACATGGTGAAAGACTGGCGTCTCTGCATCAGCCTCATACGCCTCGGCTGTGAAGGGAATCACCTCTTTCGAGAAGTAAAGCGCGTGGGACTTCTCATCGAAAACCGCTGTGGTGCCGCCGACCCGGCCCGCCATCCGGTCTGCCTTTAAGGCCGTCAAGGTCGTCCCATCGCAGCGCAAGACCGGCGTCGCCACGACGGCCTGCGGCGCCGCCCGTAGACCGGCAACCAGATCTTCGAGAAACCAGGCCGGCGTCAGCGGCGCATCGCCTTGCAGGTTGACCACCATCTCAACATCATCACCGAGCAGTCCCAAAGCCTCGGCACACCGTTCTGTGCCGTTGGAGCAGGTTTCCGAGGTCATCAGAACATCGGCTCCAAATGTCTTCGACACATCGGCAATCCGGTCATCATCCGTCGCCACATAAATCGCGTCGAACCCATTCACCTCTGTGGCAGCCCGCCAGCTCCGCTCAATCAGGCTCTGAGATTGGCCGGTCGCCCCGCGCAACATCGCAAGCGGTTTGCCCGGATATCGGCTCGACGCGTATCGCGCAGGAATGATGCATACCACACTCATGCCAAGTGCAACGCGATGCCTGGGGCGAAGGCAATGAAGAACGAGTTCTCATAGCCGGGCTTGCCATAGGTGAAGGTTGCATGATCGTCGAAGCGAACCATTAACCCGCCAGAGCCACGCAGAACAGCATCCCCGGCGGCGGTATCCCACTCCATGGTCCGGCCAAGACGCGGGTATAAATCCGCCTCGCCCGTTGCAACCAAACAGAATTTCAGCGACGAGCCCGCGCTTTTCATATCCGCGACATCGTATTTCGCGATATAGGCGTCTGTCGCGGCATCGCGATGCGATTTCGACGCCACAACCATGAGCGCCGTTTCATCTGGGTCAGACACCGAAATCGGCACGCACGGCCCAGCGACATCAGGGTCAAACGCCCCGGTCTCCTCAACGCTTTGCCCATCCGCGCGAGTGTAGAACAAGCGTTCCTTCGCTGGCGCATAGACGACGCCGCGGACCGGTACGCCATCTTGAACCAGCGCGATGTTCACCGTGAAGTCTCCGCGGCGTTGAATGAACTCCTTGGTGCCATCCAGCGGGTCGACGATGATGAAGTCACGCGCCGACTGGCTGTGGCTTGCGGCTTGCTCCTCGGTGACGAGCGTGATGTCGGGGAAGGCGGCTCTTAAACCTGCGGAAATCAACGCATCAGCCGCCTCATCCGCCTCGGTGACGGGGCTTGCGTCCGATTTGACCTTCACATCGAAATCATCCGCCTCGTAAATCTCCATGATCCGGGTTCCGGCTTCGATGGCCAGCCTGCGAAAAACCTGCTCGATTTTCTCGAAATCCACGCGAGACGCTCCTTGCGGTCAAGATTGATAGTTAAGGCCTTTGCCGTTATCGTTTGGCAAAGAGCAAACGGCAAGACATCCCTGCACAAAGACGGGGTTCGCCCCGAGGCACGTTAGGCACCTGCATGTTTGAAGCCAAAAGACAGAACTCTTCTTTCCGGATGATGTTCAATCTGGCCGAGATGACGTTCCACTCGGCGGCCCGGAAGGTTCGCCAAACGCATCGCAATGCGTTTATGGCAATCATCGTAAGCATGTTTCAGTCAGTTCTGTTCATCGCGGCCTTCTATTTGATGTTCAACATCTTAGGCACGCGCGGTATCGCAATACGCGGCGACTTCATGATCTATCTGTTGACCGGCATCTTTCTGTATCTGACCCATATTAAAGCGCTAGGGGCTGTCATGGGTTCCGAGGGGGCGGCCAGCCCGATGATGATGCATGCACAGATGAACACAATCGTGGCCATCCTCTCCTCGGCTCTCTCGGCGCTGTACCTTCAGACGATCTCGCTCTTTGTGATCTTGTTTGTCATCCATGTGGCGATCAATCCGGTCGAGATCTTGCATTGGGATTTGGCTTTCTTGATGTATCTCTTGGCGTGGTTTTCCGGCTGCGCGATCGGTGTGATCCTCTTTGCTCTCAAACCCTGGGTACCGGATTTGATCTCGATCATCCAGATGATCTACGTGCGCGCCAACATGATCGCCTCGGGAAAAATGTTTGTTGCCAACATGTTGCCCAGCGCAATGATCGGGCTGTTCGACTGGAACCCGCTTTTCCATATTATCGACCAAATGCGGGGCGTGGTTTTCGTCAACTACAACCCGCATCACAGCAACTGGGAATACCCGCTCTATTTCTCACTCGCGATGTTGACGCTGGGCCTGATGGGTGAGTTCTACACCCGCAAACACGCCTCGCTCAGTTGGAGCGCAGGACGGTGAGGTGGGTCTGGGCCGTCCTCTTTTGTCTGATCGCTGGATGGGCACAGGCACAAGAGTATCCCGCTCTTTATGACGTCCGTGGCGTGGCGAGTGACGATGTCTTGAACATCCGGTCTGGCCCTGGCGTCGGCCATGACATCATTGGCAGCCTCTCGCCAAATACGCATAGCGTTGAAATCGTTGGCGTAAGCGCAAATGGACGTTGGTTGCGGTTGAACTTCCAAGAGCAATCGGGCTGGGCGTCGGCCTTCTATCTGCAGCGCACAGGCCCGATCTGGTCTTTTGGGCTTCCGACACCGCTCTCTTGTTTCGGAACGGAACCCTTTTGGTCGCTGGAGCGCACCGGCGGCAGCGCCGTGTTCAGCAATATGGGGTTCTCGCAATCGACTTATACCGAGGTTTGGAGTGGCCCCGCCGCCGGGCGCGGCCCGGATCAGTTCGGCGCGATTTGGGATGGCGAGACTGGCCGGATCACAGCAACACTGCGCCGCGAGAGCTGCAACGATGGCATGTCAGACCGGGCGTTTGGCATCTCGACTCTGCTTGTTCTGCAAGACTCCGAGGGCACGCAAATGCTCTCAGGCTGCTGCGCCTTGGCGCCTTAAGTCACAACCCGCAAGGTCAGATTGATCCGCCCGCCTTTCGGCAACAAGGCCGATGACCCAGGTCGCAACCGATCCACGCCATGATACGCCAGACGCGCATCACCCCGCAAAACTGCCACATCACCCGATTGCAGCCAAATCGACTCCGTTTTTCCACCGCGCCTCAGATTTCCGACGCGAAACAAGGCGTCATCCCCAAGCGAGATCGACACAACCGGCATCGACATATCCGCCTCATCCTTGTCTTGGTGCATGCCCATCCGGGCCCCTTCTTCGTAGAAATTCACCAAGCAACACTCTGGCGCATGGCTGACATCGCCAACCTCGTCCCAAACCCGCAAGATTCTTAGCGGGATCGCCGGCCATGGCGTACCGGAGGGATGATGCTCTAAATAGCGATAGCCGCTCTTGTCGGAGAACCAACCAAACTGCCCCGCCGATGTCATCCGCACCGACATTGGCTTGCCATACGGCGTCTCCGGCTGAAACAACGGGGCCGCGCGAACAATACCGCGAATGTCATCAAGCAGTGCCGTCTGCGCAGGCAAATCGATCAAGCCGGGATAGATATCCACGCCGCGGAGGTTCAGTTTGGGTGTCATGCCAAAACCCTATCAAGCCCGCCGACCTGTCGCGAGCCAAAGGTGGCGCTGTGTGGCCACAGACGGAGAAAATTCAAAGGCTATGCAAAACAAGGCCGCAATCTGCGATTGAGTCCGCTTGCAGCCCCGAAAACCCCTTCTTATATACCCTCCGAAACCGGCCAGGGCGGACCCCCTGGTTTTTGATATGGCGGATTGGGGGCCGAGACCGGACCCGACGCCGCCTGGATCGCCTGAGAAAGGGACTCGAAAATATGGCCAAAGTGATTGGTATCGACCTCGGCACCACAAACTCCTGCGTCGCGATCATGGATGGATCGCAGCCGCGCGTGATTGAAAACTCCGAAGGTGCGCGGACCACACCGTCGATTGTCGGCTTTACCGACAATGAGCGTCTGGTCGGTCAGGCCGCGAAACGGCAGGCCGTCACCAACCCCGACAACACGATCTTTGCGGTCAAACGCTTGATCGGCCGTCGCGTGGATGACGCCGAAGTTGAGAAGGACAAGAAACTCGTCCCTTATTCCATTGTCGATGGTGGCAACGGAGATGCCTGGGTCGAGGTGAATGACGAGAAATACTCGCCCTCGCAGATCTCGGCTCTGATCCTCGGCAAAATGAAAGAGACCGCCGAGAGCTATCTCGGCGAAGATGTGACCCAAGCGGTCATCACCGTACCGGCCTATTTCAACGACGCCCAACGCCAAGCCACCAAAGACGCCGGCAAGATCGCCGGTCTGGAAGTGCTGCGCATCATTAACGAACCGACCGCGGCCGCGCTGGCCTATGGTCTGGATAAGAAAGAGACCCAAACCATCGCGGTTTACGACCTCGGCGGCGGGACATTCGACATCACCATTCTGGAAATCGACGACGGCCTCTTCGAGGTGAAGTCGACCAATGGTGACACGTTCCTCGGCGGTGAAGACTTTGACATGCGCATCGTCGATTACCTGGCGGGTGAGTTCAAAAAGGAAAACGGCGTCGATCTGACCAAAGACAAAATGGCTCTGCAGCGCCTGAAAGAGGCCGCTGAGAAAGCCAAGATCGAACTGTCGAGCTCCAGCCAGACCGAGATCAACCAGCCGTTCATCTCGATGGATCCCAATGGCGGTCAGCCGCTGCACATGGTCATGAAACTGACCCGCGCCAAGCTGGAAAGCCTTGTGAGCGACCTGATCAAGCAGTCGCTGAAACCTTGCCAAGCCGCGTTGAAGGACGCTGGCCTGTCGAAAGGCGACATTGACGAGGTGGTTCTGGTTGGCGGCATGACCCGGATGCCGAAGGTCATCGAAGAGGTCACCAATTTCTTCGGGAAAGAGCCGAACAAAGGTGTGAACCCTGACGAAGTGGTCGCGATGGGCGCCGCCATTCAGGCCGGTGTTCTGCAGGGCGATGTCAAAGATGTCGTTCTGCTCGACGTGACGCCTCTGTCGCTCGGCATCGAAACGCTCGGCGGTGTCTTCACCCGCCTGATTGACCGCAACACCACGATCCCGACCAAGAAGTCTCAGATCTTCTCGACCGCCGAGGACAACCAAAACGCGGTAACGATCCGTGTTTTCCAAGGTGAGCGGGAAATGGCGACGGACAACAAGATGCTCGGCCAGTTCAACCTGGAAGACATCCCGCCCGCGCCACGCGGCCTGCCACAAATCGAAGTGACCTTCGACATCGACGCAAACGGCATTGTCTCGGTCAGCGCCAAAGACAAAGGTACTGGCAAAGAGCAGAACATCACGATCCAAGCCTCGGGTGGCCTCAGCGATGAGGACATCGAAAACATGGTTCGCGATGCCGAAGAGAATGCCGAAGCCGATAAAGAGCGCAAAGAGTTGGTCGAGGCCAAAAACCAGGCCGAGAGCCTGATCCACTCGACCCAGAAATCGCTGGAAGAGCATTCCGACAAGGTCGACCCGACCACCGTCGAAGCCATCGAACTGGCCATCAAAAACCTCGAAGAGCAGATCGAGAGCGAAGATGCCGGCAAGATCAAAGGTGGCATTCAGAATGTGACCGAAGCGGCGATGAAGCTCGGCGAAGCGATCTATAAGGCACAGCAAGAAGAAGCTGGCGAAGAAGCACCCGAGGGTGCCGATGAGCCCGGCGGCGTTGACGAAGACATCGTCGATGCCGATTTCGAAGACCTGGACGATCGTAACCGTTCGTAACCGCGTCCCTTAACCCCGCCCGACCGGCCTTGGGGGACCTTGGCCGGTCGGCGCGTTTCAGAAGGGTGGATCAACAGATGTCAAAACGCGATTACTATGAGGTTCTGGGCGTCGAACGCGGCGCTTCCGAGCCTGAAATCAAAAAAGCCTTTCGCAAAAAGGCCAAGGAACTGCACCCGGATCGGAATTCCGACAATCCCGATGCCGAGGCGCAATTCAAAGAGGCCAATGAAGCGTATGACGTCCTGAAAGACGCTGACAAGAAGGCCGCTTATGATCGGTTTGGTCATGCGGCTTTCGACGGCGGTATGGCCGGTGGACCCCGTGCCGGTGGGGCCGGTCAGGGTGACTTCGCCAGCGCGTTTTCGGACGTGTTTGAAGACCTGTTTGGCGACTTCATGGGTGGCCAGCGCGGCGGTACACGCCAACGTTCGGCGCGCGGTTCAGACCTGCGGTATAATCTGCGGATCAGTCTCGAAGATGCCTATTCGGGACTGCAAGAGTCGATCACCGTCCCGACCTCCGTGGCCTGTTCCAATTGCAATGGCACCGGTGCCGAAGGCGGTGCCGAGCCTGTCACCTGCCCGACCTGCTCCGGCATGGGCAAGGTCCGCGCCCAGCAGGGTTTCTTCACGGTTGAGCGCACCTGTCCGACTTGTTCCGGTATGGGCCAGATCGTCAAAAACCCCTGCACTGTTTGCGGTGGCGCTGGCCGGGAGCGAAAAGAAAAGGCGCTGTCGGTGAACATCCCGGCGGGCGTCGAAACTGGCACACGTATTCGTCTGTCTGGCGAGGGCGAAGCCGGGCTCCGCGGCGGGCCATCCGGCGATCTCTATATCTTCATCGAAGTGGCCGATCACGAGCTGTTCCAACGCGATGGGCTCGACCTGTTCTGCCGTGTGCCCGTCTCGATGGTCACGGCCGCAATGGGTGGCGAGATCGAAGTGCCGACGATTGATGGTGGGCGCTCTCGCGTGAAGGTGCCGGAAGGGTCGCAATCGGGTCGTCAGATGCGTCTGCGCGGCAAGGGCATGCCCGCCCTTCGCGGGACCGGTGTTGGCGAGATGTATATCGAGTTGGCCGTCGAGACGCCGGTGAAGCTGACGGCCCGCCAAAAAGAGTTGCTGCGCGAGTTCGAGGAGTCCTGCGCCAAGTCGAACAACCCCAATGCCAGCGGGTTTTTCGATAAGGTCAAGACGTTCTGGGACGGGATGAAAAGCTAAGCGCTTATCCGGCCCGATCTGCCAAAAACCGCGTCACCTCTGCGGCCTCGGGCATGGCATCCGCCGCGCCCGGCCGTGTGACTTGGATCGCTGCTGCAGCGCTGGCGCGATCCATCGCCTGCTCTCGCGTCAGGCCCGCATCTAGACCCGCAACGATGAACCCAGCGAAACAATCTCCGGCACCTGTCGTGTCCACAACCTCAGCGACCGGGTAGCCAGGGATCACAATCTCTCCATCAGGATGATGCCACCGCGCGCCCTTTGCACCCATCGTGATGATTTTCTCTGGCCCCACCACGTCACCAAGCGCCTCGGTAAGCTGTGCCGCCTCGATCTCATTCATTAGAAGCAGATCGACAAAAGGCAAAACCGCCTCAACAGCGGCAACATCAAACGGCGCTGCAGAATACGCCACCCTCATCCCGGCGGCCTTACCCAGACGGGCGACTTGGGCGGTCAAATTCACCTCGTTCTGAAGCATCAGCCAATCACCCGATTGCATCGGGTCAAGCGACTTGGCGATCACATCATGCGTCAGAACCCCATTCGCACCCTGAAAGATCGTGATCGCATTTTCTCCTGCCGGATCGACGGAGATAATCGCATGACCTGTCGGCATTGGGCCTTCGGCGACGGCCCCGACATCAACCCCTGCACCGCGCATCTGCTGGAGCAGAAACTGGCCTTCATCACCGATCAACCCACAATGGCTCACGGAGGAGCCGGCCTTGGCCGCCGCAATGGATTGGTTCGCACCCTTGCCGCCCAGGCCCTTGGCATAGCCAGTCGCCGCCAATGTCTCACCCGGAGCGGGAATATGCGGCACGTGATAGACATGATCGATATTGATCGAGCCGATACAAAGGATCGCCATGGCTCAGCGCCCAATCTCGCAGGCTGCCATCACCGCCATGTTCAGAATGTCGTTGGTCGTGGATACCGTCGAGCAGATCTGAACCGGCCGATCCAAACCGGTCAGGATCGGGCCGATCACCGTCGCCCCCGCCATTTCCTGCATCAGTTTCACAGAGATGGACGCCGAATGCCGGGCTGGCACAACAATCACATTGGCGGGCCCAGACAGGCGACAGAACGGGTACTGCGCCATGACCTCAGGGTTCAGGGCCACATCAATGGTCATCTCACCATCATATTCAAAATCCACGCCCTTTTCGTCCAGAACAAGTGGCGCTTGATGCATCTTTTCGGCCCGTTCCGAGACCGGATAGCCGAAGGTCGAGAAGCTTACGAACGCGACGCGCGGCTCAAGCCCCAGATGACGCGCAACCTGCGCGCCACGCTCCGCGATCAAGGCCAAATCCTCCGCTTCCGGCCATTCGTGAACCAAAGTATCGGCGACCAGGACAATCCGCCCATTATGGATCATCGCGGTCACGCCAACCGCGCCATCCGCAGCGGTTGTGTCGAACACATGCCCCAAGAGGCCCAAGACATGGGCCGATTTCCGCGTCGCGCCGGTTACCAGCCCGTCCCCATGTCCATGCGCCAACATCAAAGCGGAAAACACATGCCGATCCCGGGCCGCGAGGCGATGGATATCGTGATGGTCGAACCCCTTGCGCTGCAAACGTTGGTAGAAACGATTTGTAGCTATCGAGATGGGCGGTATTGGCGGCATTCACCACCTCCAACTCGCGCACCGCATCGGCCAATCCCGCGCCTTCCAGTTTCTCCTTCACATCCGCTTCGCGCCCAACGACAAGCGCCTTGCCCATCCCGTTCCGTTGATACGCCACAGCCGCGCGGAGCACGCGTACATCATCACCCTCGGCAAAAATCATCCGCGCCTGCGCATTGCGCGCCCGAGCATTGATGCCTTGTAAAATCGACGAGGTTGGATCCATCCGCGCCCGCAACGTCGTCGCATAGGCGTCCAAATCGATGATCGGGCGGCGCGCCACGCCGGTGTCCATCCCGGCACGCGCCACCGCCGGTGGCACCACATAGATCAGACGCGGATCAAACGGCGTCGGGATGATGTAGTCGCGCCCAAAGGTCAGCTTCCGGCCATAAGCCATCGCAACTTCATCGGGCACATCGGCGCGGGCCAGTTTCGCAAGCGCCTCGGCACAGGCGATTTTCATCTCGTCATTGATGGCGCGCGCATGAATGTCCAGCGCACCGCGGAAGAGGTAAGGAAACCCGAGCACGTTGTTCACTTGGTTCGGGTAATCGCTTCGCCCTGTGGCCACGATCGCATCGACGCGCACCTCATGGGCTTGTTCGGGCGTGATCTCCGGATCCGGATTGGCCATGGCGAAAATCACCGGATTGTCCGCCATGGATTTGACCATCTCCGGCGTGACAGCACCTTTGACAGACACACCCAGGAAGACATCTGCCCCCTCCATCGCATCTTCCAGGGTTCGAAGATCGGTCGACACGGCGTGGGCCGATTTCCACTGATTCATGCCCTCGGTGCGACCTTGGTAAATGACCCCTTTGGTGTCGCAGACGATGCAGTTTTCGTGTTTTGCGCCCATCGCCTTGAGCAGTTCGATGCAGGCGATGCCCGCAGCCCCGGCGCCATTCAAAACGATCTTACAATCTTCAATCTTTTTGCCGCTCAGATGCAGCGCGTTGATCAACCCCGCCGCGCAGATCACCGCCGTCCCATGCTGATCATCGTGGAAGACGGGGATATCCATCTCTTCCTTCAAGCGCTGCTCGATCATGAAGCATTCTGGCGCTTTGATGTCTTCCAGATTGATCCCGCCGAATGTCGGGCCCATGAGCCGCACCGCGTTCACGAACTCATCCACGTCTTCGGTGTCGAGCTCGATATCGATGGAATTCACGTCGGCGAAGCGTTTGAAGAGAACCGATTTCCCCTCCATCACCGGCTTCGACGCCAAAGCGCCCAGATTGCCCAAGCCCAACACGGCCGTCCCGTTCGATACCACGGCAACCATATTGCCCTTGGTTGTATAGTCGTAGGCCAGTTCCGGGTTCTCGGCGATCACCTCGCAAGGCACCGCGACACCAGGGGAATAGGCCAAGCTCAGATCCCGTTGCGTTGCCATCGGGGTCGAGGCGTTGATGTCGATTTTCCCCGGGCGCGGCTCCAGATGATAGGCCAATGCCTCTTCGCGGGTAATCTTGCTTTTGTTCGGCATTGTGAGCGGCCCTTTCTTGCGACGAGTCCCGTCTTAGCCGCGTTGCCCAAACCTCACAACATGATGCTTTTGCGGGTTTCGCCTCCGCGCCACGGTTTGTAGGTTGAACGCCACCGGCCAGGGGGACGCAGATGACCGCGCAAGTCACACCGATGATGGCGCAATATATGGAGATCAAGGCGCAGCATCGCGATGCGCTGCTCTTATATCGCATGGGCGATTTCTACGAGATGTTTTTCGACGACGCCGTCGCCGCCGCCGAAGCACTCGATATCGCGCTGACGAAACGCGGAAAGCATAATGGCGATGATATCCCGATGTGTGGCGTCCCAGCCCATTCCGCCGAGGGGTATCTGCTGACGTTGATCCGCAAGGGCTTTCGCGTGGCCGTGTGCGAGCAGATGGAAAACCCAGCCGAGGCGAAGAAACGCGGCTCGAAATCGGTTGTGAAACGCGATGTGGTGCGTTTGGTCACGCCCGGAACGCTGACGGAAGACAGCCTGCTTGAGGCGCGGCGACACAATTTCCTCGCGGCTTATGCCGACGTTCGTGGCGAGGGGGCATTGGCCTGGGCCGACATCTCGACCGGATCATTTCAAGTGATGGCCTGCCCGCTGGCGCAACTGGCGCCGGAACTGGCGCGCCTTGCCCCGCGCGAAGTATTGGTCTCCGACGGGTTGGCGACCGAGCAGCAAGATCTGATCGCCGAGAGCGGGGCCTCTGTCACACCTTTGTCGCCAGCGAGCTTTGACAGCAGCTCCGCGCAAACTCGGATTCAGTCACTATTTCAGGTGAAAGCGCTCGATCCTTTCGGGTCTTTCACCCGGTCCGACCTCTCTGCCATGGGCGCGTTGATCGACTATTTGGAGATCACGCAGAAGGGCAACCTGCCGCTCCTCCGCCCACCAGCAAAACAAAGCGCCGGGCGGATCATGCAGATCGATGCCGCTACTCGGCGCAATTTAGAGCTGACCACGAGCCTCTCCGGCGGGCGCGGAGGAAGCCTAGCGGCAACAATTGACCGGACCGTCACGGCGGGCGGCGGGCGTTTGTTCGAGCGGCGCCTCTCCAGCCCATCCACCGATTTAGAGACGATCATCGACCGCCATGATGCGGTGAGCTTTGCTTTAGACCACAGCGCAAAATCGAGTGATATCCGCACGGCGCTCCACCAGGTGCCGGATTTGGACCGCGCCCTGTCCCGGCTCGCATTAGATCGGGGTGGGCCCCGCGATTTGGCGGCGATCCGGAATGGGCTGGCCGCGGCCATGCAACTTGCTGAGATGTTCGCGGGCATAGATCTGCCCGACATTCTCTCTTCTGCAGCTGCGGATTTGCGCGGTCATGACGCTTTGGTCGAACATCTTGAGGCCGCTCTGGTGGCGGACCCCCCGCTTTTGGCGCGCGATGGCGGGTTTATCGCCAACGGCTATAATAATGACCTCGATGAGGCGCGCACTCTGCGCGATGAAGGCCGCGGTGTGATCGCCTCCATGCAAGCGGATTATGCCGAGGTGAGTGGCATTCCGTCTCTGAAGGTCAAACATAACAACGTCCTCGGCTATTTCATTGAAACCACGGCAACACATGCCGAAAAAATGCTCTCGCCACCGCTTTCCGAACAGTTCATCCATCGTCAAACCACCGCGAATGCAGTGCGCTTCACCACGGTCGACCTTTCGGCACTGGAGACAAAAATCCTCAATGCCGGCGGGCGGGCGCTCAGCATCGAAAAGACCCTATTCCAGACGTTGCAAACCGAAATCCTGGATCATCACGCGCAAATTGGTCAGACAGCGCGTGCTTTGGCCGAGCTTGATGTGGCCACGGCCCTTGCCGACCTGGCCCGTGAAAAGGCCTGGTGCCGCCCAACCGTGGATCAGTCCCGCAGTTTTGTAATCACAAGCGGCCGACATCCGGTGGTTGAAGCCGCGTTGGCGAGCGAAGGCCAACCTTTCATCGCCAATGGCTGTATTTTGACAGCAGCGGAAAATCAGGCCGCGATCACCCTTCTGACCGGCCCGAATATGGCGGGTAAATCGACATTCCTTCGTCAGAACGCGCTAATCACGATCTTGGCGCAGATGGGGAGCTTCGTGCCCGCGACCAAAGCCCATATCGGCATCGTCAGCCAAGTGTTCAGCCGGGTTGGCGCGTCGGATGACCTGGCCCGGGGACGGTCGACCTTCATGGTCGAGATGGTGGAAACCGCCACGATCCTGAACCAAGCTGATGATCGGGCGCTGGTGATCCTTGATGAGATCGGGCGCGGGACGGCGACCTATGATGGGCTTTCCATCGCCTGGGCAACTTTGGAGCATCTCCACGCCGCCAACAAATGCCGCGCGCTTTTCGCGACGCACTACCATGAGATGACCAGCCTCGCGGGACGGCTCGACGGGGTGGAAAACGCAACGGTTGCCGTCAAAGAGTGGGAGGGCGAGGTGATTTTCCTCCACGAGGTGCGCGAGGGTGCTGCAGATCGGTCTTACGGCGTGCAAGTCGCCAAGCTTGCCGGGCTGCCTGCCTCTGTCGTCGCGCGAGCGCAAACCGTGCTGGAAGAACTGGAGCGGGGAGACCGGGAAGGCAGCAGCGGCAAAGATCGCCTCATCGACGATTTGCCGCTATTCGCCGCGACGCCGCCGCCGCCATCGGCACCTACAAAGCAGTCCGCCGTCGAAGAGCGCCTGAAAGACGTTCATCCAGACGAGATGACCGCCCGGGAGGCGCTCAACTTGCTCTATGAGTTGAAGGCCGCGTTGAAGGACTAGCCAGCAGGTGTGGAAGACACGCCAACCTGCGCCGGGCGCAGCAACCGATCATGCAGCATGAAGCCTTCGGCCATCACTTGGATGATCTGACCGGCCGTCGTTCCCGGCACCGGTGCCTCAAACATCGCCTGATGCTGCTGCGGATCGAACTGATCCCCCTCTTCCGGTGCAATCGGCGTCATTCCGTGCTTTGAGAACACGTTCAAAAGCTCGCGAAGCGTCAACTCGACACCATCGATAACGCCGCCCGCAACCGCACGCTGATCATCATTCACGGCATCCAGAGCGCGGCGAAGATTGTCATAGACCGGCAGAAGATCGCGCGCCAAACGTGAGCCGCCATAGTGCTCGGCTTCACGCCGGTCGCGCTCTCCACGTTTCCGCATGTTTTCCGAGTCGGCAAGCACCCGCAAAAGACGGTCTTTCAACTCGTCACGTTCCGCTTTCAGCGCGTCAACCTCGGTCACCTCAGGGTCAAACGCCCCTTCAGCTTCCAGCATCGCGTCGAGATCTGCCTCAATCTCATCCACATCATCCAGGAATGGATCTTCCTTCGGATCTGCCATGTCTTACCCTTTTAACCCCGGTCGGAGATCAGCTTCCCGACCAGCTGTGCCGTATAATCCACGATCGGAACAATCCGACCGTAATTCAGGCGAGTCGGGCCAATGACCCCAACCGCACCCACAATCTTTCGGTCGGCATTCATATAGGGAGACACCACCAGAGAGGAACCCGAAAGTGAAAATAACTTGTTCTCTGAGCCAATAAAAATCCGCACGCCATCGCCGCCCTCGGTCAGCTCAAGAAACTCGGCGATGTCCCTCTTGCGTTCAAGGTCGTCAAACAGGGTTCGGATGCGATCCAGGTCGTCGGTCTCGGGTGCATCGTCCAGCAAGTTCGCGCGGCCCCGGACGATCAATCGCTCGGTCCCATCGCCCTCATTTTCCCAGATCGCCAGGCCGCTTTCGATCAGACTGCGCGCCAAGCTGTCGATCTCCTGTCTGCGGGCCACAATCTCCGTTTCCATCACCTTGCGAAGGGCTTGAACGGTCTTTCCCTCGGCCAGCGCATTCAGGAAATTCGCCGCCTCGCGCATCGAGCTTGGCGTTTGCCCGTGTGGCGGTCGAAACAGTCGATTCTCAACGTGGCCGTCTCCAAAGACCAAGACGACAAGCGCTTGGTCGGGAGAAAGAGACACAAAATCAATATGTTTGATCGGCGCCTCATGTTTTGGCGCCAGCACCAAGCTCGCACCATGCGTCACACCGGAGAGCGCAGAGCCGATTCGATCCAACATTGTTGTGACATCTTCAGAATTGCGGCCCAAAGTCGCGTCGATCTTGCCCTGATCCTCCGCGGTCAGGTCGCCAACCTCCAGCAAGCCGTCGACAAACATCCGTAAGCCCAGCTGCGTCGGAACCCGGCCTGCAGAGACATGCGGGCTGTCGAGCAAACCCAGATACTCCAGATCCTGCATCACATTTCGGATCGTCGCCGCGGACACTTGCTCCGACAAGCTGCGCGTCAATGTGCGCGACCCAACCGGCGCGCCTGAGTCGAGATACCCCTCGACCACCCGGCGAAACACCTCGCGGGAGCGATCATTCATCTCGGCAAGAATGTTTGACTGATCCGTCATTGGTCACCGTCATTCGCAGAGCCGGGCCATTAAGCGGTGCCCCGTCGCCAAGGTCAATCGGGGTTGCGCATCGCCATCGCCCCGGACTATCCCACGGGCACATTATCTCCACGGAGTCAGATATGCGTCCTTCCGGCCGAAACCTAGACGAGCTGCGCCCTATTTCCATTGAAACCGGCGTGACCGCGCATGCCGAGGGCTCTTGCCTGATCAAATGCGGCAACACGCATGTGCTTTGCACTGCGTCACTTGAAGAACGCGTGCCGCCGTTTCTCAAAAATACCGGGCTGGGCTGGGTGACAGCCGAGTATGGCATGCTGCCGCGCGCGACGCATACGCGGATGCGCCGCGAGGCAACAGCGGGCAAGCAATCGGGTCGAACGCAGGAAATTCAACGGCTCATTGGCCGGTCGCTGCGGGCCGGAATTGACCGGGTGGCGCTTGGGGAGCGTCAAATTACGGTCGATTGCGATGTGATCCAGGCCGATGGCGGGACCCGTTGCGCCTCGATCACCGGGGGTTGGGTTGCCCTGCGGCTGGCTGTGAATAAGCTTATGGCGGCGGGCGACGTGCTCTCAGATCCGATGACGGACCATGTCGCCGCTGTTTCATGTGGCGTTTATGCCGGGCAGCCGGTGTTGGATTTGGACTATCCCGAGGATAGCGAAGCCGGAACGGACGCGAATTTCGTGATGACTGGCAATGGCCAAATGATCGAGCTCCAAGCCAGCGCCGAAGGCTCGACCTTCTCCCGCGATCAGTTTGCGGAGCTTTTGGCCCTCGCGGACAAAGGCGTGGCCGAACTTGTGGCTGCTCAAGCCGAGGCAACAGCCTAAATGCGCCGTTTCACGGGTAAAACGCTCCTCATCGCGACCCATAATCAGGGCAAGTTCGAGGAGATGCAGCATCTTCTGGAACCCTTTGGCGTGACCGTCACTTCGGCCAAAGACCACAATCTACCCGAACCGGACGAAACCGGCACCACCTTCGTCGACAACGCCCGGCTTAAAGCGCATGCGGCGGCGCAAGCAACGGGCCTCCCCGCGCTGGCGGATGACAGCGGGATCGAGATTGATGCACTGGACAAAGCGCCGGGCGTCTACACCGCGGATTGGGCGGAAACGCCCAGTGGACGCGATTTCGTCATGGCAATGACCAAAACCCATGACATGCTGGAAGAACGACAGGCGGCGCATCCGCGGGCCGCGCGGTTCTGCTGCACGCTGGTTCTGGCTTGGCCCGATGGGCATGACGAGGTGTTCCCCGGCGTGATGGAAGGTCAAGTGGTCTGGCCGATGCGCGGCGATCAAGGTCATGGCTATGATCCGATTTTCCAACCGGACGGTTACGATCAAACCTTCGGCGAGATGGATCGGTGGGAAAAGAACAAGATCAGCCACCGCGCTGATGCAACCCGCAAGCTGGTGACCATATTTGAGCGCGCCTGATTGGCAGAATGGTGGCTTCGGCCTCTATCTTCATTGGCCGTTCTGCCAAGCCAAATGCCCCTATTGCGACTTCAACTCCCATGTTTCTGCGGAGATTGATCAGGCGCAATGGCAACAGGCTTATCTCTCGGAAATCTCGCGTGCAGGGCACGAAACCGACAAAAGAACCTTAAATAGTGTCTTTTTTGGAGGCGGAACGCCGTCTCTGATGTCACCTGATGTGGTTGCGGCGATCATCGAGAACATCCGCGAAACTTGGCCTGTCGCCAATGACTTGGAAATCACGCTTGAGGCCAATCCCACCTCTGTCGAAGCAGGCCGGTTTGATGGATTTCGGGACGCCGGGGTGACACGGATCTCGATGGGGATTCAGGCGTTAAATGATCCTGATCTCAAAGCATTGGGACGGTTGCATTCGGTTAAGGACGCGCTTGAAGCCTTTGATATCGCTCGGTCCGCGTTTGAGCGGGTGAGCTTCGATCTGATTTATGCGCGACAACATCAGAGCCTAGACGACTGGCGTAAGGAGCTGAGACAGGCTCTGTCATTGGCAATTGACCACCTGTCTCTCTACCAGCTGACGATTGAGGACGGCACCGCGTTTGGCGATCGTCACCGGATCGGGCGTCTTCCTGGGCTGCCAACGGACGATCTGGGCGCAGATATGTATGATCTCACGCAGGAGCTTTGCGACAAAGCCGGATTTCCAGCTTATGAAGTGTCTAATCATGCCGCAGATCTCGCACAGTCACGTCACAACCTGATTTACTGGAGGTGTGGAGACTACCTTGGGATCGGCCCAGGCGCTCATGGCCGTCTCACATTCGACGGCCACCGTTTCGCGACCGAAACTGCGCGCCACCCAATCGCCTGGCTTGACCGCGTAGCGCAAAATCATAACGGTGAGCTGGATCGCGTCGAGATCACGGCGGAGGATCAAGCGCAGGAATATCTGCTGATGAGCCTCCGCTTGACCGAGGGCACAAATCTGGAGCGCTTCGCGCAGTTGAATGCCTCGCCAATCGATCCCGAAACGCTCAATCGACTATGCGATGACGGTTTCTTGGAGGTGTCTGGTCATCAACTGAAAACGACCTCGAAAGGCCGCCCAGTCCTAAACGCGATCTTGCGGGAGCTCTTGATCACCTAACCGCGATTCAGTATCCGGACGATATCATCAAGCTCAGACAAGTCTTTGTATTTTATGGATAATTTTCCTGACCCAGCCTCGCCTTCATGATCGATGCTGACCTTCATCCCGATCGCGGCAGATAGATCTCCTTCAAGGGCCTTCGTGTCCGCATCTTTGCTCGGACTGTGGCCGCGCTTGGGCTGGCTGCCAGATGCCTGAGACTTCGCAAGCCTCTCAACATCCCGCACCGAGAGGGCTTTGGAGATCACCTTGCGCGCCAGTGACAAAGGATCATCTGCGGTGATCATTGCACGGGCATGGCCGGCCGAGAGCTGACCGTCGCGCACAAAAGCTTGGACCTCCTCCGGTAGCGTCAAAAGCCGCATAAGATTGGCGACATGGCTGCGACTCTTCCCCATCGCTTCGGAGAGCTTCTCCTGCGTATGGCCAAAACGGTCCATCAACTGCCGATATCCCGCCGCCTCTTCCATCGGGTTCAGGTCAGAACGCTGAATGTTCTCGATAATTGCGACTTCCAAAACCTCGGTATCGTCGAAGTCTCTGACAATAGCCGGCACTTCATGCAGCTGCGCGCGCTGCGCGGCGCGCCACCGGCGTTCTCCAGCAACAATCTGATACTTCTCGCTGGCGTTCGGATCAGGCCGCAAGATCAAGGGTTGGATCACACCTTTCTCTCGGATCGAGGCCGCGAGCTCCTCGAGCGCTTCTTCGGTGAAGACCCGCCGAGGTTGGTCCCGGTTCGGTTGGATATGTTCGATCGGTATCTGGAGTTCAGAGCGGCGCGGCGCCTCCTCACCTCGAGCCTCCCCAACGAGTTCCGTCGCTGGTTCAATGTCGGCCATCAAAGCTGACAAGCCGCGTCCCAGACCGCGTTTCTCCTTCTTCGAACTCATATCGCCTCCTATGCCGATTGTAATTCTCGGCTCAGCATTTCTTGCGCCAGGTCGCGATATGCCAGGCTTCCGCGCGACATCGGATCATATTGCAACACCGGCATCGCGTAAGATGGCGCTTCACTTAACCGGACATTTCGCGGAATGCGGGTTTCGTAGACCAAATCGCCAAGCGTTTCGCGGGCATCTTCTTCGACCTGGTGCGAGAGATTATTGCGCTGATCATACATGGTCAGCACAATACCTTCGATCCGCAGGCCCGGGTTCGCCGTCTGCCGAACTTCGCGGATCGTCAGCATCAGTTGCGAAAGCCCCTCCAGCGCAAAGAACTCCGATTGTAGCGGGACCAGAACGGCATCTGCCGCAACCATCGCGTTCACCGTCAAAAGGTTGAGCGACGGCGGACAGTCGATCAAAACGATATCAAACTCTTTGGTCGCTTGATTGCTCAAGCTGTCTTTCAGCATGAAAACGCGGTTTTCATTGGAAACAAGCTCGATATCGGCAGAACTCAGATCCGTCGTGGCTGGCGCGATCCAGAGGTTTTCTTGCCCAGTCTCACTCACAATATCTGAGAGAGGGGTCTCCTCCAGGATCAGATCATAAGTTGTGAGATCCCTATTTCGGCTATCGATCCCAAGCCCGGTTGACGCATTCCCTTGCGGATCAAGGTCAAGGATCAAGGTGCGTTGACCTTCGAGGGCCAAAGCGGCCCCCAAATTGATCGCGGTCGTTGTTTTTCCGACGCCGCCCTTTTGGTTGGCGACGGCGATAATCCGGGCACGGTGGTGATCAGGCACGGGAAAGCTCTCCTATCCGATAGATCACAGCATTGGCGGCAGTTTGGCTGGCAAATGTCGTCACGTCCATGTGCCATTCTGTGCGGGCCGCGTCTAGCTCCGCCGCGTGCGATTCACCCTTTTGAAACAGGCAAATCCCGCCGGGCGCCAAATGTCGGTGCGATAAGTCACAGAGCCGAGACAGCGGCGCCAAGGCGCGCGCAGAGATGACATTTGCGGATTGGGGCGGCGCATCCTCGATCCGTCGTGTCAAAACCGCGATCTTCAAGCCGGTTTGCCGAGCAACCTCCCTCAAGAAGCTTCCTTTCCTAAGGTCGCTTTCAATAAAGCCAAACTGAAGTTCTGGCGCTTTCTCCGCGGCCAAAATGGCACAGACCAGGCCCGGAAAACCGCCGCCGCTCCCTAGATCAAGCCAGAGACCGGTATCGGTCAGGCGATGGGCGAAAACCTGGGCACTATCAAGGAAGTGCCTTTGCCAAAGATGATCCACCGTCGCGGGAGCAATCAGGTTGATGGCCTTTTGCCACTTCACCAACGCGGTGGCATAGGCTTCCAACCGTTCGAATGTTTCACGTGAAACATCGCGAGCAATGAGGGCGCGCGCGTCGTCTTCCGTCATGCGGATTTGCGCTCAGACTGGCGGATTTTCGTGAGTAAAAGCGTCAAAGCGGCTGGTGTCATGCCATCAATTCGACCGGCCTGCCCTAAGGTTCGGGGCCGAACTGTCACCAATTTGCCTTTGAGCTCGTTCGACAGCCCGTCAATTCCCTCAAACGAAAACCCATCCGGGATCGACAAGGCTTCGTCTCGTTTTAGCGCCGCGACATCCTTTGCCTGGCGCTCAATGTACTTCGCATAGAGAGCTTCGCGGCCAATCTGACTCCGGGTTTCTTGATCAAGCTCCATCAGCTCCGGCCAAATTTGATCAAGCGTTTCCATCTGAATGTCTGGAAACGCCAGAAGATCAATTGCCTTTCGTCGAACGCCGTCTTGGTTAATCCGCAACCCGTGAGAGCGCCCTTCGGTCGGCGACAACGACAGAGCATCCATTTGGGCATATCCCGCTGCCAAACGGTCCATCTTCTCCGAAAACTTCTGCTTCCGCGCGTCGGCGATGATCCCCAAATCACCTGCGAGGGGGTGAGCCGCTGATCTGCATTATCTGCACGAAGCGTCAATCGGAACTCCGCCCTTGATGTGAACATCCGATAGGGTTCCGTCACACCACGCGTTACGAGATCGTCGATCATCACACCGATGTAAGCTTGGCCCCGGCCCAAGATCACCTCGTCTTGGCCCAATGTCGTCCGCGCTGCGTTCAGACCGGCAACCAACCCTTGCGCAGCGGCTTCTTCGTATCCCGTCGTGCCGTTGATCTGCCCGGCAAGATACAACCCGGGCACCTCTTTCACCTGAAGCGTCGGTGATAGAGCGCGCGGGTCGACATAGTCATATTCTATGGCATAGCCGGGCTGCGTGATCTCTGCGTTTTCCAGGCCTCTGATCGAGTGCACATAGTCATCCTGCACTTCGACCGGGAGCGACGTTGAGATACCATTTGGATAGACCACATCGCTCTCAAGCCCCTCTGGCTCTAGGAAAATCTGGTGAGATTCCTTTTCCGCGAAGCGCACGATCTTGTCTTCGATCGACGGGCAATACCGCGGCCCAACACCGTCAATATGGCCGCCATACATCGCCGAACGATCAAGATTGGCGCGAATAATCTCATGGGTTCGCACATTCGTATGGGTGATTCCGCAGCTGATCTGCCGCACAAAAAGGCCATCAGACAGGAAGGAAAACATCGCCGGTTCTGCGTCGGCCGGTTGATGATCCAGGATATCCCAATTGATACTCTGGCGCTTCAACCGGGGCGGCGTTCCCGTCTTCAGGCGCCCAAGCGGCAAACCAAAACTGTCGATCCGTTCTGCCATTGGAATAGAAGGCTTGTCACCGATTCGCCCGCCTGGCTGTCGCTTATCACCAATGTGAATCACACCCCGCAGAAATGTTCCTGTCGTCAGAACGACCGCACCGGCACGAATTTCCGACCCATCAGCAAGAGATAAGCCGCAGACGCGACCGTCTCTCATCAGAAAATCAACCGCTTCGCCTTCGATAATCGACAGACGCGCGGTATTCCCCATGACGTCTTGCATCGCCTTACGATAAAGCGCCCGATCGGACTGGGTCCGCGGCCCCTGCACCGCCGGGCCCTTGCTGCGGTTGAGAAGACGGAACTGGATGCCTGACCGATCCGCCACCTGCCCCATAGCACCGCCAAGAGCATCGATCTCCCGGACAAGGTGCCCCTTACCCAATCCGCCGATCGCCGGGTTGCAAGACATGATCCCAATTGCGTCTCGCCGCAAAGTCACCAACGCGGTCTCCGCACCAGCGCGGGCCGACGCGAAGGCCGCATCGCTTCCGGCATGACCGCCACCCACGACGACAACATCAAAGTCCCAGTGTTTCACGTGAAACACTCCTATTTCCCGATGCAAAAACTGGCGAATATTTCGCCAAGAACCGCTTCAACATCAATCCGGCCAACCAGACCATCCAGCCGCCGCCCCGCCTCTCGAATATGCTCTGCGGCAAACTCCGCTCGATCCATACCCGATTCGACCTCCGACCGGCTAGCCACCAAAGCAGACAGCGCAGCAACCATCGCATCCCTGTGCCGGGCATGTGTCGCGGTCTCCGCCCGCGCCGCGCGGCTCAAAAGCTGATCTGTGATCTCATTAACCAGATCCGACACACCCGCCCCGGAAAGCCCGGACACACCACCAGATAAACTGGGGAAAAGATCCGCCTTCCCGATCCGAACGATATCTCCTTCCTCCAGATCAATCGGCACGACCTCGTCAGGCGTCGTTTTCAGATAGACCCGGAGATCAGCCGCCGCCGCCCGATCACGCGCGCGAGCGATCCCGATCTGCTCTATCTGATCCTGAGCCTCCCGCAACCCCGCCGTGTCCAACAAGGTCACCGCAAGCCCGCCAAGGTCCATGCGGACCTCGATCACATCCCGCGTCGTTCCAGCAATCTCGGATGTAATCGCCGCTTCTCGACCGGCGAGCGCATTCAGCAAAGTCGATTTTCCGGCATTCGGTGCCCCCAATATGGCCACTTCGAACCCATCTCGAATTCGCTCTGCCACATGACTGCCCGCGATCTCCTTTTCCAAGCTGTCGGAAACAACGCCAATCAGCCCCACTACCTCATCCGTCACATCGACCGGCACCTCTTCGTCAGCGAAATCGATTGTCGCCTCCAGAAGCGCCGCGGCTCGCAACAAAGCCCTACGCCACTCCTCAACGACATCCCCCAAACGCCCACTGAAGACTTTCATCGCCAGTCGTCGCTGCGCTTCGGTCTCGGCCTCGATCAACGCTCCGAGCCCTTCAACTTGCGCTAGATCGAGCCGGTCATTCATCAGGGCGCGGCGCGTGAACTCCCCGGCCTCCGCCGCACGGGCCAACCCCGTTTCCGCGAGGATCGACAACAAGCTTTTTACGACCGAGACACTGCCATGTGTTTGAAATTCAACAATATCTTCGCCTGTAAAGCTGTTTGGCCCAGAGAAAACAAGAACCAAGGCCTGATCAAGAACGTCTCCCGTCAACGACCGCAATGTACGAAGCCCGGACCGACGGACACCCGGCAAATCACCCGCAATTAAGCAAGCAACTTCATGAGCCTGCGGTCCAGACACCCGGATAACCGAAACGCCCGCACGGCCTGGCGCAGATGCCAGGGCAAAGATCGTATCCATGAGATCAGACCCCTAGGTCGGATAGCGTCAGGTGTTCATTGAATCGAAGAATTCCGAATTGGTCTTTGTCTGCTTGAGTTTCGAGATCAAGAACTCAATGGCATCCGTTGTCCCCATCGGGTTCAAAATCCGCCGCAGCACATAAGTCTTCTGCAGATCGCCCTTATCGACCAAGAGGTCCTCTTTCCGGGTTCCGGATTTGAGAATGTCCATCGCGGGGAAGACGCGTTTGTCGGCAACTTTCCGATCCAGAACGATCTCGGAGTTGCCCGTGCCTTTGAATTCTTCGAAGATCACCTCGTCCATCCGGCTGCCCGTATCGATCAAAGCCGTCGCGATGATGGTGAGCGAGCCGCCCTCTTCGATGTTCCGCGCGGCGCCGAAGAACCGTTTGGGACGCTGTAGCGCGTTGGCATCGACGCCACCAGTCAAGACCTTGCCAGAGGACGGCACAACCGTGTTGAACGCGCGACCAAGCCGCGTGATGGAGTCGAGCAGGATCACCACATCACGCTTGTGTTCCACCAAGCGCTTGGCTTTCTCGATCACCATCTCCGACACCGCGACGTGGCGCGTGGCCGGTTCATCAAAGGTGGAGGACACAACCTCACCCTTTACGCTCCGCTGCATATCTGTGACTTCTTCGGGCCGCTCGTCGATCAGCAAGACGATGAGATAGCATTCCGGGTGGTTCTGCTCGATTGAATGGGCGATGTTTTGCAGAATGACGGTCTTACCCGTCCGCGGCGGGGCCACAATCAAGGACCGCTGGCCTTTGCCGATCGGCGCAACCAAATCGATGATCCGGGCAGAGCGATCTTTGATCGTCGGATCCTCGATCTCCATCTTCAGACGCTCATCGGGGTAGAGCGGAGTCAGGTTGTCGAAGGCAATCTTGTGTTTCGCCTTGATCGGATCTTCGAAGTTGATCTTCGTGACCTTCACCAACCCGAAATAGCGTTCGTTTTCCCGGGGTGCGGCGATCACGCCTTCAAGCGTATCCCCGGTTCGCAAGCTGTGCTGTCGGATCATGTCTGGCGAGACATAAATATCATCTGGGCCCGGCAGGTAATTGGCTTCGGGCGAGCGCAAAAACCCAAACCCATCCTGCACAACCTCAAGAACACCGTCGCCGGAAATTTCCCAGCCATCCTCGGCGCGCTCTTTCAAGATCGAGAACATCATGTCGCCCTTACGCATCGTCGATGCGTTCTCGATCTCGAGCTCTTCTGCCATCGCAAGAAGGTCTTTGGGCGATTTGGCCTTGAGATCGGCCAGGTTCAATGTGGTCTCTGTCATGTCTGGAAAACACCATCTGGGCCCGCGATATCTCAAGCAGGCTGGATCATATAAGAATGGGAAGCGACAGGGCCGGACGGCCCATTGCGCTGCTCACATAGGAACTACGGCCTGCGAAGTCAACAAATCCTTCACATCGGCCGTGCAATCACGGAAACCACGATCACAACCATCAAAAGTGTCGGTACTTCGTTCATCAACCGATAGGTCCGACCAGTGCGGGTGTCTGTGCCCGCCAGAAGCTCTTTCCGTCGCAATCCGAGCCAGTGATGAAACCAGGTCATACCCAAGACAGCCGCGGCTTTGGTCCAAGGCCAAATCTCCGCCCAACTGATCACCCCCGGCGTGAAAACCAGCGCTAACCCGAATATCCAGGTGGAAATCATCGCCGGATTCATGATGAGCCGCAGCAGCTTGTGTTCCATGGTCTGGAACAACTCTGCGGTGTCGCCCGCCATGCCGACACGCTCGACATGGTAGACAAACAGTCTCGGCAAGTAAAACAGCCCGGCCATCCATGCGATCACTGAGATCACATGCAAGCTTTTGGTCCAGGGGTAGGCGGCACTCAGAAAGTCCAAGATCATGGCACGCTCCTTTGCCCCCCAATAAAAAAATAAAGAATAGAAGAAAAGATGATGTTGTATTTAGGCCGGGGATAACGGGGATAAGTGTGCCAAGCACAGCTTACTCAAGACATCATCCACAAAGCGATATTGCTGCCGCGTGGCACCGGCCAACTATCCACACTCCATATTTTATTAAATAAAACAAGTACTTACCTAGTATTAGTTCAAGGATATCTTTGGATACTTCCCATTATCCTTCATGTCAGGTCTCTCACCCACAGCAATATGTGGACGATCTACACACGTGGAACAGACATCGCGAAAATACCTCGGATGACGCGAAACAGGTGGTTGCATCCGAAGGCACGATTTATACCCGATTTGACCCACGTGGTTGCCCTGCCAGATATCCCCAGAACCATCCAGTGATCTCATGACCGAAGTCATCCTCGCATCCAGCTCCGCCGCGCGTCAGGCGATGTTGCGTCAAGCTGGTATCCCATTTGAAGCCGTGCCTGCCCGGGTCGACGAAGTCGCGATCAGGCAGTCTCTGGCCGCGGAAAGCGCAAGCCCGCGCGATGTTGCGGACACGCTGGCGGAGTACAAAGCCCGTCGGGTAGCGGAAAGGTTCCCTGATGCCTTGGTCATCGGGTGTGATCAGGTTTTGGAATTTAAAGGCCAGGTTCTCAGCAAACCGGAAAGCCTCGACGAGGCAAGAGCGCAGCTCCGTTTGTTAAGCGGTGGCAGGCATCAATTGCTGTCCGCCGTGGTGGTTTACCAAGATCTCAAACCTGTCTGGCGAACAGTAGGTCAAGTGCGGCTTATAATGCGCCCTGTGGGTGAGACCTATCTTGACGCGTATCTCGCCCGAAATTGGCCCGGTGTTGCGGATAGCGTCGGCGCTTACAAGTTGGAGGAAGAAGGCGCACGGCTTTTCTTGCGAGTCGAGGGTGATTACTTCACTGTTCTGGGGCTGCCACTTCTAGATCTGTGCGGGTTTCTAGTGAATCGGGGGATTATCGAAGGATGAGCAATGACTTGCTTCTGGCCGGCGTTATTGGAGATCCGATCGCCCATAGCAAATCTCCGACCCTCCATGGGCACTGGCTGAAACGTTATGGTATCGACGGTCATTATGTTCCGCTGAAAGTGGGTCATAAGGATCTGAAAAAATGCCTCCGTTTGCTGCCGCGGATGGGATTTCGCGGTATCAATGTAACGATCCCCCATAAAGAGCAGGTTCTGGCTTTGGCCGATTCCGTCACGGACCGGGCCGCGCTTATTGGAGCCGCCAACACCATCACGTTCTTGAGCAACGGGACTATCCAAGCAGACAATACCGATGGGGTCGGGTTCTTGCAGAACCTTCATCAGAATGCACCAGATTGGCGCGCCGACACTGGTCCAGCTTTGGTTCTAGGTGCTGGCGGCGCGGCCCGGGCCATTGTCTCCGCGCTTCTCACTGACGGTGCGCCCGAAGTCATCGTGGTCAACCGGACAAGGGCCCGGGGCGAGGCTTTGCGAGATCAACTGGGCGCCCGGGTCAACGTGATGGACTGGACCCGTATTCCGGACCTGCTGCCCGAGATCGACTGTTTGGTGAACACCACATCCTTGGGAATGGAAAACGGCCAACCGCTCAACATCGACCTATCGAAGATCCGGCCGACCACTTTGGTTACAGATATCGTCTACACGCCCTTGCGGACCCCTCTTTTGAGCCAGGCCGACGCCATTGGATGCCCAACCGTCGACGGTCTTGGCATGTTGCTGCATCAGGCCGTTCCGGGGTTTGAAAGGTGGTTTGGAAAACTGCCTGAGGTCGATGAAGACCTGCGCCAGGCCGTCCTTTCCGCATGAGCTACCGTCTCGGTCTCACTGGCTCCATCGGGATGGGCAAATCGACCACCGCTGAGTTTTTCCGCGAAGCTGGCGTACCGGTTTGGGATGCGGACGACGCTGTCCATCGCCTTTACGCTGCTGATGGCGCCGCTGTCGGTCCAATCTCCAATCTCTGCCCCGACGCAATCCAAAACGGTGCCGTTGATCGCGCCGCACTCAAAGCCTGGATAGCGGCGGATGACAGCGCGTTACAGAAGATCGAATCTGTGGTTCACCCGCTGGTCGCCGCTGATCGGGCGCAATTTCTATTGGATCATGCCGACGCGCCAATTCTGTTGCTCGACATACCGCTCCTCTTCGAGACAAACGCCGAAACTTGGCTCGATGGCGTTCTGGTTGTCACCACGTCGCCCGAAGAGCAACGCCGCCGTGTGATGACGCGCCCAGGTATGGATGAAGAGACGTTTCAAACCATCCTTGCGCGTCAAACGCCTGACGCCGAAAAGCGCGCCCGCGCAGATTTCGTCATTGAAACGATAAGTCTTGAACAAACCCGCGCGGCGGTTGAGACTCTGATTGCCAAAATAACGGAGCGCCTTGATGCGTGAAATCGTCCTCGACACCGAAACCACGGGATTTGAACCGTCCGAGGGACATCGCATTGTCGAGATCGGCGCCGTGGAACTGTGGCAGCATGTGCCGACCGGTCGCACCTATCACCAATACATCAACCCAGAACGCGAAATGCCCACCGAGGCGTTTAAGTGCATGGGTTGGGGGACGATTTTCTACGTGACAAACCGCTCTTCGCGGCAATCGCTCAGGATTTTCTGGATTTCGTCGCAGACGGCGTTTTGGTGATCCACAACGCGTCCTTTGACATGAGATTTCTCAATGCCGAGCTGGGCTGGGCCAGGAAGCCCTTAATTCCCGATACGCAGGCGCTGGATACGCTCGCGATTGCGCGGCGGAAGTTTCCGGGGTCTCCCGCTTCTCTGGATGCGCTATGCCGCCGGTTTGGAGTCGATAACAGTGCCCGGGAGAAACACGGCGCGCTTCTCGACAGCGAAATCCTGGCCGAGGTTTATTTGGAGTTGATCGGTGGTCGACAGCCAGATTTCGGACTGACCGCGTCGCCGGTGCAAACCGCGCAAGCGAGTAGTAGCGGATGGCGGGCTTATCCGCGCCCCGCGCCATTGGCCAGCCGCCTCTCGGAACAAGAGGCGGCCGATCATGCGAGATTTGTCGAAGAACTGGGTGAAGACGCCGCTTGGGCGCGCTTCACCTGATCACGCGTCGGCTTTTTTCTGGGCTTCCGCGCGGCGCGCGAGTTCATTGCGATAGATCGCCAGGAAATCCATGTTTTCCAAGTTCAGCGGCGGGAAGCCGCCATCGCGGGTGATGTCTGACACAATCCGACGCAAGAACGGGAACAACATCCGCGGGCATTCGATCATCAGAAAGGGATGCAACTGCTCTTGCGGTACGTTGTCGACCTGGAAGATCCCAACATAATCCATCTCGATCAGGAAAATCGGCTGAGGCGTCTCATCTTTGGTCTTCGAGTCGATCTTCAGCTTCACAATCACGTCATATTGGTTCTCTGCATCACGCTTGCGCGCGTCGAGCGCCACCTGAACCTGAATGTCGGGCTGTGTCTGCGTCTGGATCGCCTTTTGCGCGGCGATGTTTTCGAAGGACAGATCGCGGATGAACTGCCCGAGAATTTGCATCCGTGGGGGCACCGGTTGTTGCGCCTGTGCTTCGGGGGCGGCGGCGCCGTTTTCTTCGGCCATGAGGAACTCCGATTAATAAGGTTGCGATCCTGTAGCAGTCTGGGTCGGAACCCTCAATGGCGTCTCCAGCCCGATGGGCCCTGTCGTGGTGTTTCGTCGACTTCGAACTCACCTTCAATGACGTCGGACTGCGCCGAACGCCGGTCATCGGAGGTCCATTGCGCCTGCCCTGCAACGACGGATGACACGGTGATCCGTTTTTGCAACTCCCGAAAAACCAGGCTGCGGAACCCTGGCACAAGCAGCGCGAAGCCCACCGCATCGGTGAAAAAACCCGGCGTCAGAAGAAGCGCGCCCGAGAAGAGAATCATCGCCCCATGAGCCAAAGGCTCTGTCGGATCATTCAAAGCGCCGAAACTCTGTCGCAGCTTCTCAATCGCCTGCCGCCCTTGAGATCGCACAAGCCACGTCCCCAGGATCGCGGTCAGAACCACGACGCCAAGCGTGGGCCACAGGCCGATCAGCCCGCCAATCTGGATGAACAAAGCGATTTCGATCAGCGGAACCATTAGAAACAGCACAAAGAGCCACATGTTCTTTCCTATTCGTCGCCTCTTGGGCCGATTGCGGCGCTTGCGCCAATGGACTTGACCGGCCCCCTCACCTACATATGTGCCACGAACAAGCCGATAAAGCCCCCGTGCGCTCAACCGAGGATACCTTATGAATTCGCCCTTTATCTCGCTTCTGGTTCTGGCCGGGATTGCGGTTTTCTTGATCCTGAGATTGCGGAGCGTTCTGGGCACGCGGGAAGGCTTCGAAAAGCCACCGACGCCGCGCGTCGATCCAGCGGCCAATGCGCGGCGCGATTTTGAGGTGATCGATGGCGGCCCGGATCGCGACATCACCGATCATGTGGAAGATGGCAGTGATGCCGCCAAGGCGCTGGCGGCAATGAAACTGGCCGAGCCAGGGTTTTCCGTCAGCGAGTTTCTGGGCGGCGCGCGCGGCGCCTATGAAATGATCCTCATGGCCTTCGAAAATGGCGATGTCGACGGGTTGCGCCCGTTCTTGGCCGAAGATGTGATGGAGACCTTTGAAACGGTGATCCAGCAACGCGAAGAGCAAGGTCTATCGATTGACGCTAGCTTCGTCGGTATCCGGGAATTGGCGCTTCATGACGCGAGCTTTGACCGGGGCACCAGCACCGGCGAAGTGAGCGTGCGATTTGTCGGTGAGCTGACATCCGTGGTCCGCAACGCAAGCGGCGAGGTGGTCGAAGGCGACCCGACCGAGATCAAACGCCAGCGCGACATCTGGACCTTCTCGCGGCAAATGGGCAGTTCCGATCCGAATTGGATCCTGGTGGCCACCGGCGGATGATCCATGCGCGGCCGCATGACAGCCCTCATGCTGGCAGCGTCGATGAGTGTGGCAATGCCGGGCAGTGCTGAGCCGACCGCACAGGTTTTGGAGTTTTCCGACCTGCGAGGTTGGGCCGACGATGACCACAACGCCGCGCTGGATGTCTTTCTCAACACCTGCATGGATATGCGCGACAGCGAGTGGCAATCGCTTTGTGCGCTGGCGCAATCCCAAACCAATGCGCGCGGGTTTTTTGAGCTGTTTTTTCGACCGGTCCTGATCGGTGGCGAAAACACGGCGCTATTCACCGGGTATTTCGAACCAGAACTTGATGGCTCCCGCCGCCAAACAGCACGGTTCCGCTATCCGCTTTATCGTTTGCCGCCGGAAGTAGACGGGCTTTGGCGCACACGCGCCGAGATCGAAGAGTTCGGATTACTCGAAGGACGTGGGTTGGAAATCGCCTGGGTCGATGATCCGGTCGAGGTTTTCTTCCTTCAGATTCAAGGCTCTGGCCGGGTGCGATTGGCCGAAGGTGGTTATCTGCGCGTGGGATATGGCGGGCGAAATGGGCATCAATACCGCTCGATCGGGCAAGAAATGGTCAGGCGCGGGATCTATGAGCCGCATCAGGTCTCGGCGCAGGTGATTCAGTCCTGGGTGCGGCGTAATCCGGTCGAGGGGCAGGAACTGCTCCGTCACAACCCGTCTTATGTGTTCTTTCGCGAGGTCCAGATTTCTGATCCAAGCGATGGACCGCTTGGGGCAATGAATCGCTCGATCACCCCGCATCGAACCATCGCAGTCGACCCGGATTACACGCCTCTTGGTGCGCCAGTTTGGATCGAAAAAGGGGGCGAGACACCGATCCGTCGCTTGATGATCGCGCAAGATACCGGCAGCGCGATCCAAGGCGCGCAACGCGCGGATATCTTCTATGGCCCAGGGGATCAGGCTGGTCGAGAAGCGGGCCGTATCCGCGACCCGGGCCGGATGATCGTGTTGCTGCCGATAGAGATCGCCCATCGCATGGTGCCGGACGCCTGAGATGGGAGGGCGGAAACGGAAAGCTCTAAGCGCGGAAGACAAAGCTCTTTGGGACCGTGTCGCGCGCAGCACAAAACCGATGCGGAACCCGAAAATCGCGGACGGAACCTTTCAGGATCACCCTGTCGATGCCGGCGTGAAACCTTCTCCAAAGGTCCGGGTGAAAGACTTCCATATTGGCGAACGCGCCAGCACATCTCTTCCAAACCCACAGATTAGCCCAGCCTTGACGGAGCGCTTAGCCCACGCACCGGTTAAGATGGATCATGGACTGCATCGGCAGATGATCCGTGGCAAACTCAAGCCCGAGGCGCGGCTCGATCTGCATGGGCTGACCCTTGCGGACGCGCATCCGCGCCTCATCCACTTCATCCAGAGTGCGGCGGCAGAGCAGAAGCGGCTGGTCTTGGTGATCACCGGTAAAGGCAAGGATCGCGACGATCCTGGCCCGATCCCGATCCGCCGGGGTGTGTTGCGCCATCAGGTTCCAGCCTGGCTCAACGCTCCGCCGCTTGGCGCGCTGGTATTGGATATCCGGCAAGCACATATTCGCCATGGGGGCGACGGCGCTTACTACGTTTACCTCCGACGCATGCGTTAAAGATTCGGCGTCAATATCACCTGTGTCGCGTTTTGCAGGCTCAGCACCGTCCCCGGCAAAAGGCCAATCGGGCTGTTATCTTGCCCCTCAAAGGCGGAATTCACAGCTTCGGCGCGGCTCAAGAGCCGGATCATCGCGGGAGACGTCACGACCGTGTTGTGGTTGAGCGCATCGCCGCCCCGGAATTCCGACACATCAATCAAGGTTACATTAAACTCTGCCACGTCCTCGATTGTGCCGATATTGCCTAGGCGTGAAGGTTCGCCGCTCACCAGCGCCGAGAGCCGCAAGGCCCGATCCCGTTGGGATGTGAAAATGAAGAATGGCTCAGGCAGCGGGCTAAGCCGTGCCGCTTGGCTTCTAAAGACCTGCACGTCGATATCGGGTGACATCAGGACCACGCCGCTGATCCGGTCGATGATATCATGCGCCCCCGCGATACGGAGTTGGCGCAAGCTTTCCATCAGCAATTCCGAACCGACCGAATGGGCAACCAGCACCATATTGTGAGAGCCGGTGCGCGCAATTTCCCGCAAGAACTGTTCCAACCCATCCCGCGCAAAGAGGGCGCTGTCGCGATCATATGCATATCCAAAGGGCGAGCTAAGGCTGGGCCACGAGTAATGCACGGCCACGCCGGGGATCTCGAAATCATGGCGAATCTGCGCGGTCCGGTAGAGCCCGTCGGCAAACGTGTTGTTGAACCCATGGACAAACACCATGACTTCGCGGGCCTCAGCGGGTTGGGCGGCGACAGCAGCGCGGAGACCAGCGCGGAAAGCGGTCGCATCCCGAAACCGATCCGCTTGCGTGACAACGAAGTCTTCTTCGATATCCACCTCGCCCTGAGGCCAGCTCACCTCACCGATTTCACGATTGGGCGGTATCGCGACATCGAACTGGGTAAAGCCAAGCCCCTCGAGCCGCTCGCTTGTGAAGCTGGCGCCGTCATAAACGCGGCTACTGGCGACGAAAACCCGCTCGATCTGGCTGACATCTCTGGCGCTGGGCGCGATGACCAGCGCTGCGCGGGGTGCGCAGGACGCGAGCGTCAGGAGTGCCAAAACTGCGAGATACCGTGTCACAAAATCGCTGCTCAAAATCTCTGTCTTGGGCGTTCTACAACACGTAGCGGCTCAAATCAGCGGATTTCATCAAGGCGCCGAGGTTTTTCTCAACAAAGCTGCCATCGACGACAATCGCCTCGCCGGATCGATCGGGTGCAGTGAAGCTCAACTCCTCAAACACCCGTTCCATCACGGTATAAAGCCGCCTTGCACCGATGTTCTCGACGTCTTGATTCACCTCGGCGGCAATCCGCGCAAGGGCCGCGATCCCATCTTCGGTGAAGCTGACCTCGACCTCTTCCGTCGCCATCAGCGCGGTATATTGCAGGGTCAGCGCGTTGTCGGTTTCGGTCAGGATGCGCACAAAATCCTCTTCGGTCAGGGCGCGCAATTCCACACGGATCGGCAAACGGCCCTGAAGCTCGGGCAGCAAGTCAGAGGGTTTGGCGATATGGAACGCGCCGGATGCGATGAAAAGGATATGATCGGTTTTGACCGGCCCGTGTTTCGTGCTGACGGTTGTGCCTTCGATCAATGGCAACAGGTCCCGTTGCACCCCTTCGCGAGACACATCCGCGCCGCGGGCATCTGAACGCGCCGACACTTTGTCGATCTCATCGATAAACACGATCCCGTTTTGCTCGACAGCGCGGAGCGCTTCGCGGGTAACGGTTTCCTGATCCAGGAGCTTGTCGGCCTCCTCGTCAATCAAGAGATCATAACTGGCGGCAACGCTCATCTTTTTGCGCACTGTGCGCCCGCCAAAGGCTTTGCCAAACAGATCCCCAAGATTCATTCCACCAGGCATGCCGCCCATCCCGCCAGGTTGACCGGGAATCTCAAACATCGGCATCGGATTGGAGGTATCAGCGACTTCCAGCTCAATCACCGTATCATCCAGCTCCCCGGCGCGGAGCTTTTTGCGGAACATCTCGCGGGTCTGTTCGCGGGCATCTGTTCCGGCGAGGGCTTCGATAACCCGATCCTCCGCCGCATCATGAGCCTTGGCTTTCACCTCGTCGCGCATCTGTTCGCGGATCATGATTTGCGCCGCATCCACCAGATCGCGGATGATCTGCTCGACGTCGCGGCCAACATAGCCGACCTCAGTGAATTTAGTCGCCTCAACCTTGATAAACGGGGCGCGCGCCAGCTTGGCCAGGCGCCGCGAGATTTCGGTCTTCCCAACCCCGGTGGGTCCGATCATCAAGATGTTCTTCGGGTAGACCTCGTCGCGCAGATCGTCGGCCAATTGCTTCCGCCGCCACCGGTTACGCAGGGCAACGGCGACGGCGCGCTTGGCGTCTTTCTGGCCGATGATGAACCGGTCAAGTTCTGAGACAATCTCGCGCGGGGTCAGGTCAGTCACGTAGCAGGCTCCTCAGAGGTCATTAGGGTCCAGGGCGGAAGGCGATCCTTGCCCGGGAAATGTGGCAGGGCGTCCATCAGATTGCGGCGCAAGACTTCCCATTTTGCACCGAGAAGGACCAGGCCAACGCCCAAAAGCAGGATCGCGAGAAAGGCGTTGCCCTCCATCACCGTGATCGACAGCGCGACGATGTAGCCGACACCGGACACGAGGAAGGAGCGCCGGTCGATCACCACCGCGAAGATCGCCATGAGAGCGACGAACCCGACCAGCAGCAGTTGCGCCATCACCGTCCCGACATCGAACAGCGACAGCGCGACAGTGTTCACGATGGCGGGCGCCGCGATCACATGCAGCCAGAACCCGCTGGCCGCGCGCCGGGTGATCCGATGTGGATCGCTCATATCAAAGCGCAGCGCGACAATCAGGCCGACGATGCCGAGAACCATGGTCAGAATCGCAAATGGCCCTTCGCCGGTCAGCAGGAACAGATCGCTCGGATCTGTCGGGACCGTGCCGCCAAGGGTGACAAAGCCAAAAGCCGTCGCAAATGTGCCAAGCGCGATCAGCGCCATGGTGTGAACGGCACGCGGAAAACGGCGTAATAGCCAATCAGCAGCAGTGTAGAGATGCCGGCGGAAAGCGTCAGCGCGAGTGGGAACTCCGCATCCACCATCCAACCCAGCCCAAGGCCGAATTGCCCTGCACCAAGCGCAAAGAAGATTGCCAGCGCAATTGAGGGGGCGACCATACGCCGGACCAAAGTGAAATACCGGGCCAAAAGCGCCACGGCGCCCATCGACATCAGCGAATAGACAATCGCCAGAACATAGCCGACTTCCGCGCTCACGAAGCTCAGACCGGTCAGCCCGACCCAGCCGGAATACAGAATCACCAGCCCGACAACGATAAAAATCTCATTGAAGCCGCGGAACAGCTCGAACGGCTCATCAAGCCCCGACATATGCTCCCGCGCGCCGCGCCGCGCATCGCCAAGCGCGATCAGCGAGGCGGCTTGCGCTTCGGAAATCATCCCCGAACCGACGGCGGCGCGGATGTCATCGCGGTTGATGTCGCTCATTTTGAGATCTGCTCAATGGTCAGATTGCCGTTGGTATAGACACAGATATCCGCCGCGATTTGCATGGCACCCCGTGCGATCTCTTCGGCGGATTTGTCGCCGTCGATCATCGCCCGCGCGGCAGCGAGCGCGTAGTTCCCGCCCGAGCCAATGGCCGCGATGCCATGTTCAGGCTCCAACACATCGCCCGCGCCGGTGATCACATAAAGTGCGGCCCCATCGGTGACGATCAACATCGCTTCGAGCTTTTGCAGGTATTTGTCCGTCCGCCAATCTTTGGCCAACTCGACGCTCGCGCGCTGCAACTGACCGGGCGTGGCTTCAAGCTTGGTTTCCAGCCGCTCCAGCAACGTGAACGCATCCGCCGTCGAGCCAGCGAAGCCGCAAACCACGTCATACCCTCCGGGCGAAAGCCGCCGCACTTTACGTGCGCTGCCTTTGATCACTGTCTGGCCGAGGCTCACCTGCCCGTCGCCCGCGACCACAACTTCGTTGCCCTTGCGCACCCCGATAATGGTGGTGCCGTGCCAGCCGGGGAAATCCGAATTGTTCATGCCGTCTCCTTCACTTGGCTCTATATGGACGGGGGATCGACGCGGAACAAGTTCTGGGCGCGCGGTTCACCGGCAGAGTCAGACTGCGCGATCACCAAAAATGCTGACGGCATGGTCGCGCAGGTAGATTTGCAGCCAAGGCGTGAAACTGCCGGGGTTTTCCATCACTTGCGCGCCAAGCTGATCAAGCGGCTGCCAAATCGTATCCATGACCTCGCTGGGGTTTGGCGCGGGTTGCACATTTTGGGCCAGAGTGCCCACAAAGATATCCACAACCTCATGTTCAATCATCCCACTACCGACATCAGCGCGATACTCAACCTGGCCGCGGTATTCGAGCGTCATTGGTGGCAGTCCAAGCTCTTCACCCAGACGCCGGGTCGCACAATCCAAAGCGCTTTCGCCCCAATGAGGGTGCGTGCAGCAGGTATTCGCCCAAAGCCCCGGTGTATGGTATTTTTCTAAAGCGCGCCTCTGCAACAAAGTCTGCCCATCTCGCATCACAAAAACCGATACCGCCCGGTGCCTCAGGCCCTCGCGATGGGCTGTTAACTTTTCCACAGGGGTCAATTCGCCATCGATCCAAGCAGGGATCAGGATGGGAGTCGCAGTCTTATCTGTCTGATCAGTCATAAATAATGACCTCGGGATTTGAGCAGGTATGGTCGGCGCATTTGAGTTCCAGCGCTGTATGCAAAATCTTGGACCGATTAACCATCTTTCGCTTGATCGCCTCTGCGTCAGACCTTCCTCCGAGCGTGACGACACTACAGGCCTGAAGCGCCGTCTCATGCTCCGGCATCTGCCAAAGAAGGGCGTGATGACCACCCTCAAAACTGCCTATAGTATAAATATGGTTCAAAACCGCCTTGACGTCCAACTTCGACGAACTGCGAACTCATGAGCCACGCACCACCTATGCTAGGTTTGGATCACCGCCGGATATGTGATTGGCGCTATGTCGCAGAGGGCAAAAAAGCAGTGTGGCCCCGGCAGGTTTGGACTAGGTATACGTAGGAACGTGTTTCGGAAATGGAGACTACCTATGAACCGTACGATGATCCTTGCTGCGGCTGCTTCTGTTCTGATGGCGCCCACGGCCTTTGCCGAGAGCCATGAAGGAATGGCGCCGTCCGGTGACGCCGCTGCCGGTGAAGCGGCGTTTCGTCAGTGCATCGCCTGCCATGTGGTGGCGAATGCTGATGGCGAAGTGTTGGCTGGCCGCAACGCACGGACAGGCCCGAACCTTTATGCAATCTCGGGCAGCACCGCCGGAACAGTGGAAGGTTTCCGCTATTCTGGGTCGATGGTCGAAGCGGGCGAAGGTGGTCTTGTTTGGGATGAGGAAAGCTTTGTCGCCTATGTGATGGACCCGACCGGGTTCCTGCGTGAAACGCTTGACGACAATGGCGCGCGCGGCTCGATGAGCTTCCGTGTGCGGTCTGAGGAAGATGCCGCCAATCTCTACGCCTATATCGCGTCGCTTTCGACAGCGATGGAATAGGAACGCACTGTCATAGGCTACAAAAAAGGGCGCCGATATTGGCGCCCTTTTTCTTTGATTTATCGCGCGTTCTAAGCGAGCGTCCGCTCCACCTCTTCGCGTTCGAAGATCTCGATCACATCGCCCGCGCGAATATCATCGTAGTTTTCAAAGGCCATCCCGCATTCCTGACCGGAGGTGACTTCTTTCACCTCGTCCTTGAAGCGTTTCAGCGTCTTCAATGTGCCCTCATGGATCACGACATTGTCCCGCAGCAGGCGCACACCGGCCGACCGGCGGGCAACGCCCTCGGTGACCAAGCAACCCGCGACATTGCCAACGCCAGAGACACGGAAGACCTCTTTGATCTCAGCATAGCCGATGAAGTTCTCCCGAACTTCTGCCGAAAGCAGACCCGAGGCGGCCGATTTCACATCGTCGACCAGATCGTAGATCACCGAGTAATAGCGAATCTCAACGCCCTTCTGGTTGGCGCTGTTCCGAGCGGGTGCATTTGCCCGAACATTGAAGCCAATCACCGGGGCACCCGAGGCTTCGGCCAGGCCGATGTCGGATTCGGTGATGGCGCCGACGCCCGAATGCAGTACCCGGACGCGGACCTCCTCATTGCCGATCTTCTCCATTGCCTGGATGATCGCCTCGGCGGAGCCTTGCACATCTGCTTTCACCACGATGGGCAGTTCGGCGACATTCTCGTCCTCTTTGGCCTTGGCCAAAAGCTGATCAAGCGTTGTGGCAGCCCCTGCGGCAGCGCGTTTCTCTTTGGCGGCGTTCTCGCGATATTCCGCGATTTCGCGCGCCTGCGCCTCGGTGTCGACCACGTTCAGCACATCGCCGGCCTCCGGCGTGCCGTTCAGGCCCAGCACCTCAACCGGAACGGACGGCCCGGCCTCTTTCACGCGTTCGCCTTTGTCATTGACCAGCGCGCGGACCTTGCCCCACTGCTCGCCGACGACGAAGATATCGCCCTGTTTCAGGGTGCCATTCTGCACCAGAACGGTTGCGACAGGGCCGCGGCCCACATCCAACTGCGCCTCGATGACCGCACCGGAGGCCGCGCGTGCTGGGTTGGCTTTCAGTTCGAGAATCTCGGACTGCAACGCGATGGCTTCCAGAAGCTCATCCAACCCCTGACCAGAGATCGCCGAGACCTCAACATCCTGGACCTCGCCGGACATCTTTTCGACGATCACCTCATGCTGAAGCAAATCGGTCCTGACTTTGTCTGGGTTTGCCTCAGGCTTGTCGATCTTGTTGATCGCTACGATCATCGGCACTTCTGCCGCTTTCGCGTGGTTGATCGCCTCGATCGTCTGCGGCATCACCGCGTCATCGGCAGCAACCACAAGCACAACAATATCCGTCACTTGTGCACCACGGGCGCGCATCGACGTGAATGCTGCGTGGCCCGGTGTGTCGAGGAAGCTGAGCAACTGCCCGCTATCGGTTTTGACCTGATAGGCCCCGATATGCTGGGTGATGCCGCCCGCTTCGCCAGCCACAACCTTGGCGTTGCGGATCGCGTCCAACAACGACGTTTTACCGTGATCCACGTGGCCCATGATGGTGATAACCGGGGCGCGGGGCTCAAGATCTTCGTCCTTGTCCTCAACCTGGTCGATCACATCTTCCACATCGGCGTCGGACACCCGCACAACTTTGTGGCCAAACTCTTCGATGATCAGCTCGGCGGTATCGGCGTCGATCGCTTGGTTCTGGGTGACCATCAACCCGTTTTGCATCAACGCTTTGACAACATCGGCCACGCGTTCTGCCATCCGGTTCGCCAGTTCCGAGACGATGATCGTCTCAGGCACCTGAACATCACGCACGATCTTTTCACGCTCAACCTGACCGCCCATCGCCTTCTGACGTGCGCGTTCCTGTTTCCGCTTCATCGCGGCCATAGAACGTTGCCGGCCACCTTCGCCGCCCGTGAGGGCTTGGTTCACCGTCAGCTTGCCCGAGCGGCGGCCATCGCCACCACGGTCGCCCTTGCCCGACCGGTCGCGTTTGTCGTCGCGGTCATTATCGCGGCGCCCTGGTGTCGCGGCGGGCCGACCGCCGCCACGCGGTGCCGATGGCTCGGCGACAGCGGCGGCTGCTGGTGCTTCGGCGGGTGGTGGTGCGTTGCGGCGCGCCTCTTCTTCCTTGCGGCGGCGCTCTTCTTCCTCGGCCCGAGCTTTCAGCGCTTCCTCGCGCTCGCGCTCTTCGCGCTCTTTGGCCTCGATCTCTGCCCGGCGGCGGGCACGCTCTTCTTCGCGGCTTTTCTCTTCTTGCTCACGGCGCTGCGCGTCTTCGGCCTCGCGGGCCTTAGCGGCCTGCAACGCTTTCAGACGGCGCTCCATCTCGCTATCGGACACGCCACTTGCCCGCTTGCCGCCCTCAGCTTGGGCCGCCGCGGCGGTGCCGGGCTTGGGCACCATCACGCGCTTGCGCTTGGTTTCCACCACGACACTTTTGGTCCGCCCCCGTGAAAAGCTTTGATTCACGCGGCCACTGCGGGCACCGCCCGACAGGCCAAGGGGCTTCTTTCCGTCTTGATCGCTCATGCGTCCGTCTTTTCCTTCCCGGCGGCGGTTCCGCCGATTGCCTTACGCAGGCCTTGCAGCTTTGCGGCCTCCTCTACAACACGTGGCGTGAGTCCACCAGCGGCAAGCGCGCCATGTATCACACTTTGGCGCCCGAATGCCAAACCCAATTCCTGGGCCGTCAAACAGCCGAAAAATCGGCCACCTTCGGGGGTCCAAAGCTTCGTTTTTCCACGCTCCGAGCCGTCAGAGGCCTGGAGCAGAACTTTGGCGCGGCCTTCGGCCAGCCAGCCCTTCACCTTCTCGAACCCGGCGACCGCATATCCGCCCTTGCGGCTCAGCGCGATCAGGTCGGTCAAGCGCCGGGTTAGAACCGTATCGACCTGCGCCCGCAGGTCATCCGGCACCGTCACCTGCATTTTCGCGCCGCGCGAAAACAGCTTCTTCTTAATCGCCAGCTCCAGCGCCTCCGCGTCGGCGCTGACCCAAATGCCCCGCCCAGGCAAGCGTTCCAGAATGTCTGGCACCACCTGCCCCTCGGGGCCGATGACAAACCGGATCAGACCCGCCTTGGGCTGGGTCTCTCCGGTGGCGATGCAGCGCCTCTCGGCTTCATCGCGGGTTTTGGTCCGGCCGCCGCGGGTCATTCCGCGTCTCTCCGAGGCCTGCGATCAGGCCCCGGCCTCCTCGGCTTCGCCTTCGGCAGCAGCTTCCGCATCCGCGGCCGCTTTCGCTTCAAGCTCCTCAATGGTCACCCAGCCCAATTGCAGGCGTGCGGTCATCACCATGTTCTGGGCTTCCTCCAGGCTGACATCGAAGCTTTCCAACACGCCATCGTCTTTGACGCGTTCGCCATCCACCGTGGTCCAGCCGCCAGCGAGCTCCCAATCGGCGCAGGTTGCAAAATCATCCAATGACTTCACACCGTCTTCGCCCAGGGCCACCAGCATTTGGGGTGTCAGCCCCTCAAAATCAATGAGGCTCTGCTCCACGCCCAACTCTTTTGCCTTTTCCAGCGCGAGTTTGTTCTGCTCTTCCAGATAGTCGCGGGCGCGGGCCTGCAATTCATCCGCCGTGGCTTCGTCGACACCGTCAATGACCAGAAGCTCTTCCTGCTCGACATAAGCCACCTCTTCCAGCGAGGTGAAGCCTTCCGAGACCAGAAGTTGGGCAAAGAACTCATCGAGATCCAGCGTGTCCATGAAGACTTTGGTGCGCTCGGCAAACTCGGCCTGACGGCGCGCGCTTTCTTCTTCCTCGGTCAGGATGTCGATATCGAGACCGGTCAACTGGCTGGCCAGACGCACGTTTTGACCGCGACGGCCAATGGCCAGCGACAGCTGCTCATCGGGCACAACCACTTCGATCCGCTCGGCGTCTTCGTCCAGAACAACCTTGGTCACTTCAGCAGGCTGAAGCGCGTTGACCAAGAAGGTCGGCGCGTCCTCGTTCCACGGGATGATGTCGATCTTTTCGCCTTGAAGCTCGTTCACAACGGCCTGCACGCGGCTTCCGCGCATACCAACGCAGGCACCAACCGGATCGATCGAGTTGTCATAGGAGATCACCGCGATCTTGGCGCGGCTGCCCGGGTCACGGGCGACGGCCTTGATCTCGATGATGCCGTCATAAATCTCTGGCACTTCCATCTTGAACAGCTCGGCCATGAACTCCGGCGCGGTGCGCGAAAGGAAAATCTGCGGCCCGCGCGTCTCGCGGCGCACATCCTTGATGTAGCAGCGAATCCGATCGTTCGGGCGATAGCTCTCGCGGCCGATCTTCTCGTTCCGGCGCAACACGCCCTCGCCCCGGCCAATATCGACGATGACATTGCCGTATTCCTCGCGCTTGACGACCCCGTTGATGATGGTGCCGGCGCGGTCTTGGAACTCCTCGAACTGACGATCACGTTCGGCTTCGCGGACCTTCTGCAAGATCACCTGCTTGGCCGATTGCGCCGCGATCCGGCCCATCTCAACCGGCGGCACTTCGTCGATCAGCATGTCGCCCACTTCGGCATCGGCCTTGTAGGGCTTGGCTTGCTCGACGGTCAGCTCGGCCTTCTCATTCTCAACCGCATCATCTTCGACCACGGTGCGCACGCGGGTGAAGGTCGCCTTACCGGTCTTGCGGTCAATCGACACGCGAATGTCCAACTCCGAGCCATAGCGGCTCTTCGCGGCGCGGGCGAGGCTCTCTTCCATCGCTTCGACCACCAGTTCCGGGTCGATCATCTTCTCGCGGGCCACAGCTTCGGCCGTTTGCAAAAGCTCCAGCTGGTTTGCTGATGTAATTGCCATGGGATCAGTCCTCCGCCTTATCGGCTTCTTCGGTTTCTATCTCGTCAAATTGGGTCTCGTCGACGATGCCCGCCGCCTTGCGCTGGCGCAGCATCTCGGTGATTAGCGTCGGTCAGAACCAGCTTCGCATCGCTTAGCCAGTCGAAATGCAGCCCAATCGTGCCCTCGGTCACGTTGATCAACACTTCGTCGCCTTCGACGCCCGCCAACACACCTTTGAAGCGGCGGCGCCCGTCGATCATCTCGGTGGTTTCGAGTTTAACCTCATAGCCTTCAAAGGTCTCGAAATCCTTGAGCCGGGTCAAAGGCCGGTCAATCCCGGGGCTGGACACTTCCAAAGTGTACGCATCCTCCAGCGGGTCTTCCACATCCAGCGTCGCACTGACGGCGGTCGAAATCTGCGCGCACTCATCCACCTCGATCCCGCCTTCGGGACGCTCGGCCATGATCTGCAACGTATTGGTTTTGCCGCCCATCAGGCGAATCCGCACCACTTCAAACCCCATGTCTTCGATGACAGGGGTCAGGATCTCCGCCATCCGGCGGTCAATCGATGTTTTGGCGACGAGGTCAGACATCTTTGGTCCAAGCACAAAAAAACGGGCGCGCGGCCCGTTGAAACTCTCCGGTGGAGCGTCGGGGGTGGAGGCCGACGCGCCGCTGTTAAGCCGGATATAGGGGGAATCACCCGCAGGTGCAAGTCACCCGCATTCCACCCGCGAAATGATATCATCTTCGCCATAGATCAGGTTCAGTCGGTTCGGCAGATAATCCATCGTCACCGCATCGTTCGGGCCGATGACGCGCATGGGCGCCGGGAAGGTCATCGCGGCCAAGACATCGCGGCTCTCGCCCACGAGGCTTTGCCAGCCGGACGCGCCACAGGCATCTGTTCCGCCAATGACAGTGGGATCGTTATCATCAACGTCTAGGCAGGCGGCGAGCGCTAGAAAAGGGATCGTCAAAAAGGCAAATCGCATCTGCTTAACTCCATTGCATCAGGCCCAAGATTGGAACAGGCTCATGCCGACACAAGACCCGAGAGAGGATTTATCATGCGCACCCGTGCCGCTGTCGCGCTCGAAGCTGGAAAACCGCTAGAGATTATGGAGGTGAACCTCGATGGCCCGAAAGCGGGCGAGGTTCTGGTCGAGATCAAAGCCACCGGCATTTGCCACACGGATGAGTTCACGCTCTCTGGCGCCGATCCCGAGGGTCTCTTTCCCGCGATCCTTGGCCATGAGGGTGCTGGCGTCGTGCTCGAAGTCGGCCCGGGGGTCACCAGCCTGGAGCCGGGCGATCATGTGATCCCGCTCTACACCGCCGAGTGTCGGGAATGCGAGTATTGCCTGCATCCCAAAACCAACCTCTGCCAATCGGTCCGTGCGACCCAAGGCCAGGGTGTGATGCCCGACGGCACCTCGCGCTTCTCGATGCTCGATGGCACGCCGATCCTGCACTACATGGGCTGTTCGACCTTCTCGAACCATACGGTTCTGCCCGTAGTCTCACTCGCCAAGGTCCGCAAGGACGCGCCGTTCGATAAGATTTGTTACATCGGTTGCGGTGTGACCACCGGCATTGGCGCGGTGATCTACACCGCCAAGGCCGAGATCGGCTGCCGGGCGATTGTCTTTGGCCTCGGCGGGATTGGGCTAAACGTGATCCAAGGCTTGCGTCTGGCTGGTGCGGATCAGATCGTCGGTGTCGATATCAATCCAGCCAAGGTCGAGATGGCGAAGAAATTCGGCATGACCGATTTCGTGAACCCCGCCGAGGTGAAGGGTGATCTGGTTGGCCATCTGGTGGAGCTGACCGGCGGCGGCGCGGACTACACCTTCGATGCGACCGGCAATGTGCAGGTGATGCGCACCGCGCTGGAAGCTTGCCACAAAGGGTGGGGCGAAAGCATCATCATTGGCGTCGCGCCAGCAGGTGCGGAGATCTCCACTCGGCCCTTCCAACTCGTCACAGGACGGAGCTGGCGCGGTACAGCCTTCGGCGGCGCGCGCGGGCGCACCGATGTGCCGGGGATCGTGGATTGGTACATGGACGGTAAGATCGAGATCGACCCGATGATCACCCACACGCTGACGCTGGACGAGATCAATAAAGGCTTCGATCTGATGCACGCAGGCGAGTCGATCCGGTCTGTGGTGGTCTATTGACGGTCACGATCCGGCGGCTCATCGAGGACGACAAACAGGCTCTATGGCGCATTTTAGAGCCTGTCTTTCGGGCGGGCGACAGCTATACAATTGATCCTGAGATCAGTCGCGAAGACGCATTGGCCTATTGGTGCGGTCCGAGTCACACGGTATTTGTCGCCGCGGATGAGACCGGACTCCTGGGCACCTACTATATCCGTCCGAACCAGGGCGGCGGTGGCGCTCATGTCTGCAATTGCGGGTATATCACGTCTCCCGCAGCACGCGGCAAAGGCGTTGCCCGCGCGATGTTGGCCCATTCGCTAGAAGAAGCCCCGCGCCAGGGTTATCGGGCGATGCAGTATAATTTCGTTGTTGCGACAAACACCCGCGCGATCGCGATTTGGGAGGCGGCCGGGTTCGATACGGTGGGCCGCCTGCCCGGCGCATTTCGCCACCCGGTGCATGGGTATGTTGATGCGCTGGTGATGTACAAACCTCTGATGCCGGATCTGTAAATGACCATCCGCGCAGCTCTCTTTACCCTTCTGTGGTCCACAACAGCGCTGGCAAATGAGGCCGCGACGGTTCTGTTTGTTTCTGGACCCTCCCGGCAGCTAAATTTCGCACAAGGGGATATTCTTGAACTCCACCTCTCCGAAAGCGGCGGCCAGGCGGAGGTGTTTGTCCGCCTGGGCGAGCCCGCGCGCGATGCTCTGGCCGATTTGACCCGCATGTCGGTCGGTCAGGTGATCGATATCGGCTTTTGTGATCACATCTTCACGTCGCCGGTTGTGCACGCACCAATCGACTCCGGAACAATTGTCATCACAGGCACGACTGTTCAACGCGCCGAAGCCTTGCGCGCACTCTGGCATGGTCGCACCGGATGCGACGAACTCGCACCAGAAATCTTTGAGTTGGAGGCTAGATAGTCGCCGGGCGGCGATACCGGGCGAGGAAGTTCTGTACTGCGTCTGTTGCGGCCTGATGTATTTCGGCTTCGTCGGGCACCTGGGCAACCCCCATAAGCCGCCGCAGCATCAGGTCACCGCGCAAAAGCTGCATGAATAGATCGGCAGCCTTCCGCGTGTCGTCGATATCCAGTTCAGCCTGCGCTTTTGGGCTTTCAAGATAGCTTGCAAGCTGCGCCATCGCCGTTTTCGGCCCAGTTTCGTAAAATGCGCAGCCCAGTTCGGGAACCGCTGCGCTTCGGCAACGCAGACCCGGAAAATCGCCAACCCGGCATCGGACAGCAGAAACGCCAGCATATGCGAGGCGATATGATACAACCCGTCCGCGACGGATTTCTGTTCGAACTCGATATCCATCGAAGCGCGTTCCTGGATATCGCATTCCATCCGCAAGACGGCGAGGAACAGATGCTGTTTGTCCGGGAAATAGCTGTAGAGCGTCGCCTTCGAGACGCCGGAATCGCGCGCGATCACATCAACACTTGCCCCTTCAAAGCCCTCACGCATGAAGACCTCGCGGGCACCTGCTATGACCTGATCATATTTGCGACCCTTCTTAATCTGGGGTTCTGCGTTCATGATAGCTCCGTCCACCAAGTGAAAGTGTAGACTGTTCTGTTTAGTTCAATCAAGAGCGCCGTTGTCGCGGAGCCCAGAAAACAAAGGCGGAGGCACCGAAATACGGCACCTCCGCCTCGGACCGACAGGGAGAGGTGTCAGCCGCCTTCGCCCGGCGGGTACAGTCCGGGCGGCGGTATCGCTCTCATGGGAGTCTTGAGCGATACCGGCTCTGTATCGCGGTTTAGAGCCGAGCATTGCGTCTGGGGGAACGAGGCTCTCCCAGCGATACATGCTAAAACTAAACTGTTCAGTCCGAATTTCAAGAGACAGCCGCGGCGGGCCTTCCTTTCCGTTGCGACAGCGGTTCGCTGGACAGTTTGCACGCAATCGACTAGCCCGCAGATATGGTCGAGATTTTCCTCAAGACTCTGCCGTTTTTCGCGCTGATCGGATTGGGGTTCCAGGCCGGGCGCACCGGGTTTTTCACCCCCGAAGCGACTGCCTATCTCACCAAATTCGTCTTCTACTTCGCGCTTTCCGCAATGCTGTTCCGGTTTTCGGCGAATCTGTCCCTCGCCGAGATCTTCGACTGGTGGTTTGTCGCCGCCTATCTCTGGGGCTGTTTCACCGTTTATCTGATCGCCACCGCCGTCGCGCTTTTCCGAAGGCGTGGCATCGAGGAGGCGGCGGTCGAGGCGCAATGCGCGGTGATCGGCAATACCGGCTTTCTCGGCGTGCCGATGTTGATCGTTCTCTTGGGCGAGGCCGCGGCGGGGCCTGTTTTGATGGTGCTGGCGCTCGATCTGGTCGTTTTCTCGAGCCTTATCGTGATCCTGATCACCGGCAGCCGCGATGGCCGTATGTCGCTTGGTATCTTGAAGACCGTCGGCATCGGCTTGCTCAAGAATCCGATGATCGTGTCGATGACCCTCGGCTTGCTCTGGTCCGCCTTCGCCTTGCCGATCCCCGAGGTGGCCAATGAGTTCCTGGCCATTCTTGGCGCCGCCGCCACGCCTGGCGCCCTCTTTGCCATTGGGGCCTCGCTGGCAGGCAAATCCGCCGAACGGCTCACTGTCGCGGGCTGGCTCACCTTCTGCAAACTGGTCTTACACCCGGCCGCCGTGGCCCTCGCGGCATTGGTCCTGTTCCCGGTGCCGATCTTTGATGCTGCGGTTATGATCGCTGCCGCGTCGCTGCCCGTCGCAGGCAATGTCTATATCCTGGCCCAGCATTACGGCGTTGCCCCGCATCGCGTCTCGGCCTCAATCCTGATTTCAACGGCCCTTAGCATCGTGACGGTGTCGGTTGTCATTGCTTGGGTGAGCGGCCTTGCAGGGATCACGCCAGGCTAAGCGCTGGACGCCTTGCGCCTGCCGCGCTACCCCTAGGTTCGGGCCAGATCACGGGGGAGCATCGCCATGGATACCGTCTCGGAAAACCGCTGTTTCGGGGGGACACAAGGTGTCTATACCCATGCGTCGAAAGCCACCGGAACCGAGATGACCTTTGGGCTGTTTCAGCCAGCCGAAGCCGAGGACGGCCCGGTGCCGGTGCTCTGGTATCTCTCGGGCCTGACCTGCACCCATGAGAACGCGATGGTGAAGGCGGGCGCGCAAGCTTGGGCCGCCGATCAAGGTATCGCGCTGGTTTTCCCAGACACCTCGCCGCGCGGTACCGGCGTGGCCGATGATGACGCCTATGATCTGGGCCAGGGCGCGGGTTTCTATGTGAATGCGACCCAAGATCCTTGGGCCGAGCATTTCCAGATGTGGGACTACATCACCGATGAGCTGCCCCGCGCGCTCTTCAAACGCTTTGCGCTCGATGAAGCCCGCCAAGGCATCACGGGCCATTCCATGGGCGGTCATGGCGCGCTGACGATTGCCATGAGCTTCCCCGACCGCTTTGCCTCCGTCTCCGCCTTCGCGCCGATCTGTAACCCGATCAGCAGCGATTGGGGGCAGAAGCAATTTCGAGCCTATCTCGGGGAAAACACCGCCCTTTGGGAGCCGCATGACGCCAGCTTCCTGATGCGAGAGCAGGGGTTCGCCGGTCCGGTTTTGATTGACACCGGCACGGCGGATCAATTTGGCGACTTGCTGAAAACCGAAGCCCTGGCTAGCGCCATCGCCGAACGTCGCCAACCCGCAACCCTGCGGATGCAGCCCGGCTACGATCACAGCTATTTCTTTGTCTCCAGCTTCATGGAGGATCACGTCGCCTTCCACGCCGAGGCGATGTACGAGGTGAGCGCATGACCATCGAGGCCGTCATATTTGACATCGGCAACGTGCTGATCGAATGGCAGCCGGAACGGTTCTACGATGCCGAGATTGGTGAGACCCGCCGCCGGGCGCTGTTCGATGCGGTTGATCTTCACGGGATGAATGAACGCCTCGATCTGGGCGAAGGATTCCGCGATGTGATCTACGAAACCGCCGAGGCCTACCCGGAATACGGTGCTGAGATTCGTATGTGGCATGACCGCTGGATCGAGCTTGCAAACCCGGTGATCCCGCATTCCGTCAAACTGCTTCGGGCGTTGCGAGCCAAAGGTATGCCGGTTTTTGCTCTGACGAATTTCGGCGTTGAGAGCTACGCCTACGCGCAAACAGAATTCGATTTTCTGAACGAGTTTGACCAGGAATTTGTGTCGGGTCGAATGCGGGTTACCAAGCCCAATCCGGCGATTTATCAGATGGTCGAAGAGCAGTCCGGCATCGCGCCGGAGCGCCTGCTGTTTGCTGATGACAGGCCGGACAATGTCGAGGTCGCGCGGTCGCGAGGTTGGAACGTGCATCAGTTTGAGAGTCCCGAGGGTTGGGCGCGGGTCCTGGTTGACCACAATCTCCTAACCGAAGTGGAGGCGGCTGCATGAGCCCGCGGATCATCGGAGATGATCTGGAAGCCAAGCTGGATTGGCGCGCTTTGGGGGAGGCTTTCGCTGCCGGCCACCTCCTGCCCCGGGCCGAAATCACCGACAGTTTCCTGTATCGCGGTGACGACACCTTGCTGTCGCGCGCGGCTTGGATTGATGGGCTGGGTGTTCTGGTCAAATCCGCGACCATCTTTCCGGGCAATACAGCGCAAGGAAAGCCCGCGATTGGTGGCTCGGTGTCGCTCTTCAACGATGGCGATGGCACGCTGGACGCGATCCTTGATTTTCATTTGGTCACCAAATGGAAGACCGCCGGAGATAGCGCCTTTGCCGCCAGCCGTTTGGCGCGCCGCGAAAGTCGCAACATCCTGATCGTTGGCGCGGGTACGGTGGGGCGCAATCTCCACGCCGCTTACAGCGCCTATTTCCCGGAGGCGGAATTCACCATCTGGAACCGCAGCCCGACGGGCGCTGCCCGCTTTGCCGAAGACTGCCCCGGCACACGCGTGGCACCCGACCTTGCCGAGGCTGTCAGTCGTGCCGACATCATCACCTCTGCCACGATGACAACCGAGCCGCTGATCCAAGGTGATTGGCTCCGCGCCGGGCAGCATCTTGACCTGATTGGGGCCTACCGCCCGGATATGCGTGAAGCCGATGACACGGCGCTAACTCGCGCGCGGATTTTTGTGGATAGCCGTGAGACGACCATCGGGCATATCGGTGAGTTGAAAGACCCCATCGCGCGTGGCGTGATCTCTGAGGCCGATGTCGTCGCCGACTATTATGACTTCTCCGATGGGCGCTTCGCGCGCCGGAGCGCTGATGAGATCACGCTGTTCAAGAACGGCGGCGGCGCGCATCTGGATCTGATGACCAGCGCCTATATCCTGTCCCAAGCCAGCGGGTCGCCATGATCTGGCTGCTCCTGCTTCTTGCGATGGGCCTTCTGGGCGGCTGGCTTCTGGCGCAATCGACCCAAACATCGCTCGCAGACGCACGCTCAACCGCGACGGGCCAGTTCGTGCAACTCTCCGATGGGCAGACGCATTTTGCTTGGCACGGGCCCGAACATGGGCGCGTGATGGTCTGCATCCACGGGCTCTCGTCGCCATCTTATGTTTGGGACGCGATGATCCCGCATCTGACGGCGCAAGGCTTCCGAGTGCTGACCTATGATCTCTATGGGCGTGGTTTGTCCGACCGGGTGCCTGGTCCCCAGACCCGGGAATTCTTCATGCGGCAGTTGCGCGACCTACTGGCCTCGCAAGGCATTGATCGCCCCGTGACGCTTTGCGGCTATTCCATGGGCGGTCGGATCGCAACGGCGCGGGCGGTCGAGGCACCTGACCAAGTGAGCCAGCTGATCCTGATCGCCAGCGCGGGGTTTCAGGCTGAGCTTGGCAGTTTGGCCTCGATCACCATCCGCTATCCAGTTTTGGGGGATTGGCTTCACGCGTTGCTTGGTCCGATCCTGATGAACTGGGATATGGCCCGCGCCAAACCCGCCGGCGCTGCGGCTGACGAGGTTGCGCGGCGTGTGCAAGCTGACTTGCGAATTGATGGGAGCATGGCTGCCATTCTGTCCAGCATGCGCAACCTACTCTCGGAAGAGGCCGCCGAAGATCACGCCTTGATCGCCAAATCGGGCCTTCCGGTTCTTGCGATTTGGGCGTCGGAAGATCAGGTGATCCCAATCACGTCCATGGGGCTTCTCGCGCGCAACAACCGCGCCGCACAGCAGGTCCAGATCGAGGGCGCTGATCACCGCCTGCCCTATAGCCACCCTGAGGCTGTGGCAGAGGCCATCGAAAACAGTCTCTAAGCGGCCAAACCGACAGCGCCACGATCTTTCAGAGGCACCTCTTTCACGGGCAGATGCACGATGGCTGACAACGCGCCGACCGCAACGCCAACCCACCAGACGGCGGTGTAATCGCCATAGATGTCATAGAGCCATCCGCCCAACCAGACGCCAAGAAAGCTGCCCAATTGGTGGCTGAAGAACACGATGCCATAAAGCGTGCCCATATGACGAAGCCCATAGATATAGCCCACCAGTCCCGAGGTGAGCGGCACCGTCGCCAGCCAAAGCGACCCCATGACCAGCGAAAACACGATGACGCTCAGCGGGGTGATAGGCAGCAGAATGAAAATCCCAGCCGCCAAAGTGCGGCCAACATAAATCCAGGCCAGCAAGTACTTTTTCGGGAACCTCTGCCCCAACCAACCGGCCAGGATGGTGCCCGCGATATTGGCAAACCCGATCAAGGCAATGGCCGCCGCGCCCAATGCCGACGTACTGGTGATCCCGACGGAATAGAGCATCGAGCCGGGCGCGATCGGGCCACACATCTCGGTCACGAAGGCCGGGAAATGCGCGGTGACGAAGCCCAGCTGATAGCCGCAGGAGAAGAAACCCACGAAGATCAATGTAAAGGACGGATCGCGAAACGCCTTGCCAAGAACCTGGCCAAGATTGTCTTCCAAAACGACCTTTTCTGCGAGTTTTGGCGCGCGCAGCATCGGCAGCGCGAGGAGTGCGGCCAGGATCATCCCGGCAAAGACCAGGAAGACGGATTGCCAGGGAATGAAAGCCATCAACCCCTCGGCCAGCGGCGGGCCAATGATCTGCCCGGCGGACCCAGCGGCGGTGACGATCCCGAGCGCCATGGAGCGGTTTTCATCGGATGCCGCTCGTCCCACAAGCGCCAAGATAACCCCGAACCCGGTGCCGGCGATGCCGAACCCGACAAGGATTTCAAGCAGTTGATGCTGCCCCGGTGTGATCGCATAGGCCGAGAACACCAAACCCGCAGCATAGAGCACGGCGCCCAGGACGATCGCTTTCCGGTCGCCAAACCGTTCTGCAATCGCGCCAAAGATCGGCTGCCCGACGCCCCAGGCGAGGTTCTGGATTGCGATGGCGAGGGAAAATTCGGCGCGGAGCCAGCCGAACTCGTCTGCAATCGGAATCTGGAAGACGCCGAAACTCGCCCGGATCGCGAAGCAGATCATGATGATGATGCAGCTGCCGATCAGAATGGGGGTGAACCGGGGGGCACGGCTGTCCATGAGTAAGCGCTCCGAGTGATGTCAGCGCAGAGTTACGGATAGATGAAATTAGGTCAAATCAGTTGTCCTTATGCGATCCGTCAGAATTTTTGACGTGTCCCGCATCACCTTGTTTTTGCTGGCACTCCTGCCCCAGTTCAGGCTAGGACTTGGCGTATGGGGCAGCATTTGACGGCCATTTATGACACCCGCGTCGGCGAGGGCTTGCTGCGCCCGGACCCTGAACAACGCGCTGTGCTCAGCCGGATGGAGGCGCTGCGCGAGCGGCTGGAAGCGCCGCGAAAGGCCAGCTTGTTTTCGCGGTTCCGCAAACCAGCGGAGAATGGGCCGATGGGTCTCTATCTCTGGGGCGGTGTCGGGCGGGGGAAGTCCATGTTGATGGACCTCTTTTACGCCCATGTCGCGATTTCCGAGAAGCGCCGGGTGCACTTTCACGCCTTCATGCAAGAGATCCAAGCAGCACTTCACGAGGCGCGGAAAACCGGCGTGGATGACGCCATCAAGCCAGTGGCCGAAGCGATTTCGCGGGATCTGCGATTGCTCTGTTTTGATGAGATGCAGATCACCGATATCGCCGATGCAATGATCGTTGGGCGCCTTTTCGAGAAGCTGTTTGAGGCAGGTGTGATTGTCGTGACGACCTCGAACCGGCATCCCACCGATCTCTATAAGGACGGGCTTAACCGTCAGCTATTCCTCCCATTTATCGCGCTCTTGGAAGAAAGGCTCGAGGTCGATCAACTCGATGCGATGACCGACTATCGGCAGGATCGACTGGCTGGTGAGCAGACCTATTTCACGCCGGTGAATGCAGAAGCGCGGCGAGCCATCGATATGATTTGGCGTGATCTCACCCAAGGAAAACACGAAGAACTGCTCCTCGAAGTGAAGGGCCGGGAGGTACATCTGCCGCAATATTGGGCCGGCATGGCGCGGGCCGGGTTTTGGGATCTTTGCGGCAAGCCGCTGGGTCCGGCGGACTATTTGGCCTTGGTGGGGGCGGTTAAGCTCTTGGTTCTGGAAGATGTTCCTTGCCTAGACAGCTCGAAATTCAATGAGGCCAAACGGTTCGTCACCCTGATCGACGCCCTCTATGAGGGGCATGTGCGGCTGATCATCTCGGCGGAGGCGGAACCCGAGAAACTCTATTTGGAGGGAGCGGGCAGCTTTGAGTTTGAGCGGACCGCCAGCCGTCTGCGCGAGATGCAAGGCGCGGATTGGGGCGAGGCGCGGGTAGAATAGGTTACAAAATTCCTGGAGCCCTCGGATTTTTGTAACCTATCCGACGTCTTGTTCCCCCCGTTCCGTACCGATAGGCGGCGCTTGGCCTTCGCCGATCGCAATTCGCGCTGCGGCGGAAATCACGAGGCGGCGTATCGCCTATCCGTTCTCCTGGAGAACGACCCCGGCCAGATAGAGCGATCCGCAGATCAGGACCCGGGCGTGCGGATCTTGCGCGAGAATGGTCTTGAGCGCTTGATCGACACTTTCGGCAGCATCGGCTTCGAGGCCGACAGAGGACGCGGCGGCAACGGTTTCGGCCGCGGAAAGCGTGGCGGTTTGGCCGGCTATGGTGACGCCTTGAAGGCTCTCCGCATGCTCCGCGAGGAGGGACATGAACCCTGCCACATCTTTCGTGTTCATCATCCCGCAGATCAGATGGGTCGGTCGCTTCGGAAGCTGCGTCAGCGTCGCGGCGATGGCGCGGGCGGCATGCGGGTTATGCCCGCCATCGAGCCAAATCTCTGCCTCGGGCGCCATATCGATCAGCGGACCATGGCGAAGGCGCTGCATCCGCGCGGGCCAGTCGGCCTTGCTGACAGCGGCTTCGGCGGCGGCCTCCCCAAGGCCCAAATGGCGCAGGACGGTGAGCGCGGCGCCTGCGTTTTGAATCTGATGCGCGCCGGCCAGATTGGGGAGCGGTAGATCGAGCAGTCCGGTTTCATCTTGGTAGACCAATCGCCCGCGTTCTTCCCAAACATGCCAATGCTGACCATAGGCCAAAAGTGGCGCGCCGAGTTTTGCAGCCTGGGCTTCGATCACCTCGAGCGCCTCGTCCTTCTGCGGGCCGACGACGCAAGGCACGCCGCGCTTGATGATCCCGGCCTTCTCGGCAGCGATCTTGCCAAGCGTGTCACCAAGGAATTGCTGATGGTCCAAGTCGACGGGCGTGATCACGGTTATCTCGGTGTGTCGATCACATTCGTGGCGTCCAGACGCCCGCCCAGCCCAACTTCAAGCAGGGTGTAGTCAGCTGAGGTTTCCGCAAAGGCGAGAAGTGCCGCCGCGGTGGTGATCTCGAAATAGGTGATCGGATCGGGACCGTTTGCCTCCAAACATGTGTCTAAAATGCGGGATAGGGTCTGTTCATCGATAAGCTGACCCGCCACGCGGATACGTTCATGGAAGCGGACCAGATGCGGTGATGTATAGGCATGAGTGGCCAAGCCCGCGCCCTCCAGCCCGGCGCGGATCATCGCTTGGGTCGAGCCTTTGCCATTGGTGCCCGCGATGTGGATCACCGGCGGCAGGCGCCGCTCAGGGTGATTGAGGGCGGCCAGAACGCGCCACATCCGATCGAGCGTCAGATCGATGATCTTCGGGTGAAGGGACATCATCCGTTCAAGGAGGATGTCGGACTGTGCCTCGGTCACGGCGCCTTCGGAGCCTCTGCTTCCGGCGCTTCTTCTGCCGTGGCGACCTCAGCGGTCTCCGCGCTTTCGGATTCCGGGGCGGGGAGGTCGCCGCGCACGGCCGGGGGCTGGCCCGTCAACATGCGGATGATGGTGATCAGCTCTTCGCGCATCTCTTTGCGATGGGTCACGCGGTCGAGCATGCCATGATCAAGCAGATATTCGGAGCGTTGGAATCCTTCGGGCAGGGTTTCGCGGATGGTTTGCTCAATCACCCGAGGGCCAGCAAAGCAGATCAGCGCGTTAGGTTCGGCAATCTGAATGTCGCCCAGCATGGCATAAGACGCGGTGACCCCGCCAGTCGTCGGATGGGTCAGCACGACGATATACGGCAATCCGGCCTCGCGCAGCATCTCGACCGCGACCGTGGTGCGGGGCATCTGCATCAGGCTCAGGATGCCTTCCTGCATGCGCGCGCCCCCTGCGGCGGAGAACAGCACCAGCGGCAGTTTGCGTTTCACCGCGCGCTCTGCGGCGGCGACAATTGCGTTGCCGACATACATGCCCATGGAGCCGCCCATGAAGGAAAAATCCTGCGCGGCGGCGACAATTGGGGTGCGCCCGATCTCGCCTTCAGCGACCAGCATCGCCTCGGCCTCGCCGGTGTTCTTCTGGGCGGTCTTCATCCGATCCGGATAACGTTTTTGATCGCGAAACTGCAGCGGGTCATTGAGCGGCTGCGGGACTTTAACCTCGGTGAAGATACCGTTGTCAAAAAGGGCGGTGAACCGATCGCGCGGTGTGATCGCCATATGGTGACCGCAATTGGTGCAGACGTTCAGGTTCTCGGCCAGTTCCCGGTGGAACAGCATGGTTCCGCATTCGTCGCATTTGGTCCACAGGTTCTCGGGCATCTCGCGACGCGAGAAGATCGAGTTGATCCGGGGACGGACGTAATTGGTGATCCAGTTCATGGGCGGTCCGGTACTCTATTCTGTCTTGGCCCAGATAGGCTGGACCGGCGGGAAATGCAATCGGCGCTCACCGGCTCAGCGCAAGGCGAATGACCAGCCAGACAAGTGCCGTAATGCCCATATCGCGCAGAATGAGCGGCCGCAAAACCTCCGCTGCATCAGGGCCAAAATCGGTGGTGTAGAGTGCGAGGCCCGAGAGCGGACCGTCGAGCGAGATCAGGAGGAGTGCAAAGACGTTGTTGGCGAAATGAAAGCCCCAAGCCGCGCCAATGCTGCCGGTTTTTGCGGTGAGATCGGCGGCGAAAAGGGCGAAAAGCCCTGTTGCAGCCACGATGAGCCAGGCGTTTTCCCCCATCGTAACAGGGTCATAATGGGCGATGGCAAAAAGAGCCGATGGCAGGACCATCCAGATAACTGGTGAGGCAAATCGGGCGGCAAGCTGCTGTTGCAGATAGCCGCGGAAGAGCACCTCTTCGGCACCGGTCTGGACCAAAACGCCGACCAGCGCCAACGGCAGGTAAGACAGCCAGAGAGTCGGCACGAGGTTCGGTTGTACCGCGACATTTGTCGGGATTAGCGCCGAGAGGCCAAAGATCGCGGCGGAGATCAGTCCAGCGATGAGAAATTGGCGCAGCGTCTTTTGGCGTGGACCAAAGAGGCTGATCACCGGCCGCTTGTGAAGCCAGCGCGCCGCAGCAAACGGGCCAAGGGCCATCCCCAAGAATGTGGCCAGCAAAAGCAGCGTGCTGGTTGGGCCGGTCGCCTGGCCCATGCGGACCAACCAAGCCTGCGCGCCATCAAGCCCGCTGGTCAGTGTTAGGAGGGCCAGGATCACCAAAAAGCAGGCGACATAGACCAAAGCCACAACCAAAAGGCCGAGTATCAGCCGCCAAAGCTGCGGAAAGGCGCGCGCGGGCGCCACGAAGGACTCGTGTGCCGAATACTGCATCAAAGAGAATCTGCCTGCTTTTATATTTTGTTGCACCATACCCTGAGGGAGGGGGAGGCGGCAATCACGCTTGTGCGCCTTTCTGCGCCCGTCTATTCCAGTGGGCAAGCCACGCATCGAGTAAGGGAGCCCGAGTTATGCTGAAAGGCAAGATGGATAAATCGAAACTGCCCAGTCGTTATGTGACCGAGGGGCCCGCGCGCGCACCGCATCGGTCGTATTTTTACGCGATGGGGTTAAGCGATGAGGAAATTCATCAGCCTTTTGTGGGGGTTGCCACCTGCTGGAACGAGGCCGCGCCGTGCAACATCTCGCTCAACCGGCAGGCGCAGGCGGTGAAGCTGGGCGTGAAACATGGCGACGGGACCCCGCGCGAGTTCACCACGATCACCGTGACGGACGGGATCGCCATGGGGCATGAGGGCATGCGCTCCTCGCTGGCCAGCCGCGATGCGATTGCAGATACGGTGGAATTGACCATGCGCGGGCATTGCTATGACGCGATTGTTGGTCTGGCCGGGTGCGACAAATCTCTGCCGGGCATGATGATGGCGATGGTGCGGCTGAATGTGCCGTCGGTGTTTATCTATGGTGGCTCGATTCTGCCGGGTCGGCTCGATGGCAAGGATGTGACGGTTCAGGATGTGTTTGAGGCTGTGGGTCAGCATCAGGCGGGCAATCTGAGCGATGAGGCGCTGCAAACGCTGGAACGCGTGGCTTGCCCCTCTGCTGGGGCCTGCGGCGGGCAGTTTACCGCGAACACGATGGCGTGCGTAAGCGAAGCGGTTGGTCTGGCGCTGCCCAACAGCTCCGGTGCACCCGCCCCGTATGAAAGCCGGGACCAATATGGCGTGGCCTCCGGTCAGGCGGTGATGCAGCTTTTGGAGAAGAACATTCGCGCCCGCGATGTAGTGACGTTGAAATCGCTGCAAAACGCCGCGCGTGTGGTGGCGTGCACGGGCGGTTCCACCAATGCCGGGCTGCATTTGCCGGCCATCGCCCATGAGGCAGGCATTGATTTCAATCTCGAAGATGTCTGCGACATTTTCCGTGACACACCTTACTTCGTCGATCTGAAACCGGGCGGTCAGTATGTCGCGAAAGACCTCTATGAGGTGGGCGGCGTGCCCGTGGTGATGAAGGAACTGCGCAAGGCGGGTCTGATCCATGAGGATTGCATCACGGCCACAGGACGCAGCATGGGCGAAGAACTGGACATGATCGAGCGCGAGGCGGACGGAAAGGTGATCTATCCGATCGAAACGCCACTGACCCCCACTGGTGGTGTTGTCGGGCTGAAGGGCAATCTGGCGCCGGAAGGCGCGATTGTGAAGGTCGCCGGGATGGCCGAAGAGCAGCAGGTCTTCACCGGCCCGGCCCGGGTGTTCGAATGCGAAGAAGACGCGTTCGAGGCGGTGCAGAAGCGCGGCTATGAAGCCGGCGACGTGATCGTGATCCGCAACGAGGGTCCTGCAGGCGGGCCAGGTATGCGCGAGATGTTGGCCACCACAGCGGCGCTTTCCGGCCAGGGTATGGGCAAGAAAGTGGCGCTGATCACCGATGGTCGGTTCTCGGGTGCAACACGCGGCTTCTGCGTTGGCCATGTGGGGCCGGAGGCGGCGCATGGCGGCCCGATTGGGATGCTCAAAGATGGCGACATGATCACCATTGATGCGATCAAGGGCGAGATCAGCGTGGCGCTCACCGATGATGAGTTGGAAGCGCGGAAGGCCGATTGGAAAGGCCCGCGCGAGACCATCTACGCCACCGGCGCGCTTTGGAAATACGCGCAACTGGTCGGCTCGGCGCAGTTTGGTGCCGTCACGCATCCCGGCGCCAAAGAGGAGAAGCATGTCTATATGGACATCTAAACCGCTTCTTTTGGCGGGGGCATTGGCGCTTTCGGCCTGCGGCGGAATAGGACCCTTCACTGGGGACAATACAATGCCCGCGCCGAGCCAGATCGTAGTGACCAGCGACCAGATCGTCGTTGCCGGGCCGACGGGTTATTGCGTCGATCCGACGGCCACACGGGATCGGGGCGAGACGGCGTTTGTTCTGATGGGCAATTGCGCGGCGATCTCAAACTCGCGCCGTGCGGTGCAGCCTGAGGTTCCGGCTGTCTTGACCGCGTCGATTTCGGAAGCGTCCGGTGACGGCAGTCTGCGGGAGTCGATACCGGGACTGGATGCGTTCTTTCGCTCGGAAGATGGGCGAAGCCTTCTCAGTCGCAGTCAGGACTCGGCCTCCGTCACCGTGTTGGACAGTTTCCACCAAGGCGACGTCTATTTCCTGCACGCCCGTGACAGCAGCGAGGGGATCGTCGATGGCGTCGGGCCGGATTATTGGCGGGCCTATATGGATGTGGGGCCACGGATCGCAACGCTGAGCGTCTTGGGCTTGGAAGGCCAGGAGATGAGCGACGAGACCAGCCTGACGACTTTGCGGGCCTTTGTGACGTCGGTCACCGGCGCCAATAGCGGTGATGCCGTGGATTCGGTTGCGCCGCCAGTCGCGCCACCACCACCGGCCGCTCGGCCCGCGGCGCCCTCTGGCCCGCTCTGGAATATTGGGTTGTTTCGGCGGATACTCGGCTAACCTGCATCGTGTAAACGCACGAGGCAGGCTCTAAGGGGAGGGGCAAACATGGCGGTACAGGGGTTCAGTTTTTGGGAGCGGCGTAGTTTGACGCGGGCCCTGAAACGCTGGGCTGAAATCGCCGAGGGTGCTGAGCGGATCCCACCGGCTGAGTTGCGCGCCTTGCAAGGACGCTTGGCGGGGATGCGCCACAAATTGGACAATGCCCGCATCGCCGCTGACGCCGCTTTGCTTGCCGCGGCCCCGGGCAATGACGACATAGAGCGACCCGAGCAGTGCGATTGGGCCTTTCGCCCGGCGCTGTGGCGCGCGCCGATTGCGCCGTTCGGTGCGGTTGCCGTGCCGTCCCCGACCGATCTCGGCGGTGGTGTGAAGCTGTTCCACGACGCCAAACAATCCGAGTTGTCCTATCGCCAGGTTCGAAATACCCGGAGTGATATCCCCTCACCCTATGGTTTGATGTTGGATGTCTATCGCTTCGACGGCTCATTCTTATCGCTGGCGCAGGATATGCCGAGCGACGCCGTGGTCGGCTTGACGCGCGGCCATTATCTGACCGTCAGCTTGCGCACGGCCTTGGAAAGCCCTTTGGAGATCTATGCCCGGTTGAATGTGCAGCACGGGCCCAATTGCGAACAGATCGTGCGCCAGTTTGATTTTGATGGAGACAAGGCCGTGGCTGAGTTTGATCTGGCCTATAGCAAGATCAACGAAAAACGGTTGGAGAAAATGTGGTTGGATCTGATTTTCGAGGGGCCGCAGATGAATCAGGTGACGCTGTGGGATATGACCCTCGTTCGGGCACCACGAGCCGATTTGTAAGGGGACGACGCCGATGGGGATGACACTGACACGGACCCGGCTGCAAGGCGGGCGCTATGAAGGGGTTCTGACAGCAGACGATATGCCGCCGGTGATCGAAGCCGTACATATGGAACGGATCATCGGAACAGCCGATGTAAGTCCGAGTACGGGGAAGAACCGTTTTCAGGTCGGCTTCGACCTGCCCGCCTCCGTCGTGAGCGATGGGGTGCAGGTGGTCAGCCTGCGCAGCGCAAGCGATGGCGAGGTTTTGGATCGGATCACGCTGTTGGCGGGGGCGGCTTTGGACGAGGATTTGCGGGCCGAGATTGCGTTGATGCGCGACGAGTTGGATTTGTTGAAACGGGCGTTTCGGCGGCATTGCACCGAGACCGGCGAAGACTGAAAACTCGGTTTAACCAAGCGGGCGTCGCGCGCAATTTCCAAACAAGCGACCGTCCGACTGACGCCGCGTTGAGCGTGACAGGCGCGCGCAGGCGGGGTTAGGTGCTGGCCAGGAGGATTTTCCCATGGCACACGCGCTTTATCCGCATCTTTTGGCTCCACTCGATCTTGGGTTCACCACATTAAAGAACCGGGTGCTGATGGGCTCGATGCATACCGGCCTGGAAGAGACCAAAGACTGGCCGCGTGTGGCGGAGTTTTATGCCGAGCGGGCGCGGGGCGGTGTCGCTTTGATTGTGACCGGAGGCATGGCGCCCAACCCCGAGGGTGGCGTCTTTCCAGGCGCGGCGGGGCTTTATACCGCGGAAGACATCCGCAATCACCGCGTTGTCACCGATGCCGTGCATGAGGCCGATGGCAAGATCGCGATGCAGATCCTGCATGCAGGGCGCTATGCGTATTCACCCGACTGCGTTGCGCCCTCGCCGGTAAAGTCCCCGATTTCGCCCTTTCCACCGAAAGAGCTGGACGAGGCCGGCATCGAGAAGCAGATCGCCGATATCACCACCGCTGCGGTTCGGGCGCAGGAGGCGGGCTATGATGGTGTCGAGATCATGGGCAGCGAAGGGTACTTCCTGAACCAGTTCCTTGTGACCCATACCAACAAACGCAAGGATCGGTGGGGCGGCTCCTACGAGAACCGGATGCGTTTGCCCGTGGAGGTCGTGCGCCGGGTGCGAAAGGCGGTTGGAGTCGATTTTATCATCATCTACCGGCTGAGCATGATCGACCTGATCCCTAACGGGTCGACCTTTGAGGAGGTGGTTGAACTGGCGCAAGCGATCGAAGCTGCGGGCGCGACGATCATTAACACCGGGATCGGCTGGCACGAGGCGCGGATTCCGACGATTGCCACAAGTGTGCCGCGCAAAGGGTTCGCCTGGGTCACCAAGAAACTGATGGGTAAGGTCGGCATTCCGCTGATCACGTCGAACCGGATCAATATGCCCGATGTGGCCGAAGAGGTCCTGGCCGAAGGCGCCGCCGATATGGTCTCCATGGCGCGGCCGTTTTTGGCGGATGCAGAGTTTGTCGCAAAGGCCGAAGCGGGCAAGGCGGATGAGATCGCGCCCTGTATCGCCTGCAACCAGGCCTGTCTGGATCACACATTCAGCGGCAAGCTGACGAGTTGTCTGGTCAACCCGCGCGCCTGTCATGAGACTGTGCTGCGCTATGAGCCGGTTGAAACCGCGAAACAGATCGCGATTGTGGGGGCCGGGGCTGCCGGCTTGGCCACAGCAATGGTGGCGGCGGAACGGGGGCACCAAGTGGTGGTGTTCGACAAGGCCGATCAAATTGGTGGCCAGTTGAACATGGCAAAAGAGATCCCGGGGAAAGAGGAATTCAAGGGTCTAGCCCTATGGTTCGAGACGACGATGAACAAACGCGCCATTGATCTTCGGTTGGGCGCCGCGCCATCCGTTGAGGACCTCACCGGATTTGATGAGGTGGTTGTCGCAACCGGTGTGAAGCCGCGCGATCCGGGCATTCCTGGGCAGGATGGGCCAAACGTGTTGAGCTATGTGGATGTGCTGGCCGGGAAAGCGCCTGTTGGACGGCGAGTGGCGATTATCGGGGCCGGTGGCATCGGTTTCGATGTGGCCGAATATCTGGTCCACGAAGGCGAAAGCCCAACCGAAGCCCCCGCGCTTTGGCGCAAAGAATGGGGTGTCAGCGACCCCGAGACGGATCGTGGCGGGCTGGCGCCAGAAGGACCACGCCCGGAGCCTGCGGCCCGTGAGGTCACGCTGTTGCAGCGAAAGGCCGAGAAGCCGGGTAAGCGTTTGGGCAAAACGACTGGTTGGATTCACCGCGCTGCGTTGAAAATGAAAGACGTTAAGATGGTCACCGGCGTGCATTATGAGCGCATCGATGCAGATGGGCTGCATGTGAGCTTTGGCGAGGCGCGCGAAAACCCAACCCTGATCGCGGTCGACACGGTTGTGCTGTGTTCAGGTCAGGAGGTGGAGCGGAGCCTCGCCGATGATCTGGAGGCGGCTGGCATCACCCCGCACGTGATTGGCGGCGCGGATGTGGCGGCAGAGCTGGACGCGAAACGGGCGATTGATCAAGGCGCGCGATTGGCCGCGGCGCTTTAGGCGATCAACTTACCGAGCTTCATCGCCACGCCCATATCGCCGGACACTTTCAGCTTGCCCATCATCACCCCGGTCATCGGGTTGAGCTTGCCGGTGAGTAGTTTGGTCAAGTTGTCCTTCGAGATGGCGATGGTGCAATCAGCGTCTTGGTTTTCTGTCGTGGCCCGCCCATTGCTCAGCACGAGCACACCGTCTGACCCGCAATCGAACTTCAACGACCCGTCGAAGCTTTTGCCGGTGAGTCCGTCTTGAATGCGATCTGCCATCTGTTGCAACGCCATCTGTATCTCCGAAAAATGAAAGGCCCGCCTATCGCTAGGCAGGCCGGGGTACTTCGGCAACGGTGACGTTGCGAGACTAGCCTTTGAGGCGGCGATCTCGTGCGGCGATCAGCTTCAGGCGCAGCGCATTCAGTTGAATGAACCCTGCTGCATCTTTCTGATCATAGGCGCCCGCATCCTCCTCGAAAGTCACATGCGCCTCGGAATAGAGGCTGTGATCCGACCAGCGACCAACCGTTCGTGCGAGCCCTTTGTAGAGTTTCAACCGCACCGTGCCGGTGACATGGGCCTGGCTGTGGTCAATCGCGGCTTGCAGCATTTCGCGTTCGGGCGAGAACCAGAAGCCGTTATAGATCAGTTCCGCATAGCGCGGCATCAGCTCGTCTTTCAGATGCGCCGCGCCACGGTCGAGCGTGATCGACTCGATGCCGCGATGGGCCTCAAGCAGGATCGTGCCGCCGGGCGTTTCATAAATACCGCGGGACTTCATCCCGACAAAGCGCCCTTCGACCAGATCGAGGCGACCGATGCCGTGTTTGCCGCCCAGCTCGTTGAGCTTGGTCAGGATCGTGGCGGGCGACATCGCCGCACCATTGATCGACACTGCGTCGCCCTTTTCGAAGCCGATTTCGATGTATTCCGGCTCGTTGGGTGCGTCTTCGGGGTGAACCGTGCGCTGGTAAACATAATCGGGCGCATCTTCGGCGGGGTCTTCCAGAACCTTGCCCTCTGACGAGGTGTGCAGCAGGTTCGCATCGACCGAGAACGGGGCCTCGCCGCGCTTGTCCTTGGCGATCGGGATCTGGTTCTTCTCCGCGAAATCGATCAGCTTCGTCCGGCTGGACAGATCCCATTCGCGCCAGGGGGCTATGACCTTGATCTCGGGGTTCAGCGCATAAGCCGCCAGTTCAAACCGGACCTGATCGTTGCCCTTGCCCGTCGCGCCATGGGAGATGGCATCCGCGCCCTCGGCGGCGGCAATTTCGACCAAACGTTTGGAGATCAGCGGGCGGGCGATGGAAGTGCCGAGCAGGTAGAGCCCTTCGTAAAGCGCATTGGCGCGGAACATCGGAAAGACGAAATCGCGGACGAACTCCTCACGCAAATCCTCAATATAGATAGCGCTCGCGCCCATCATCTCGGCCTTCTTGCGTGCCGGTTCGAGTTCCTCACCCTGACCCAGATCGGCCGTAAAGGTCACGACCTCGCAGTTATACTCGGTTTGCAGCCATTTCAGGATGATCGAGGTGTCGAGACCGCCGGAATAGGCAAGGACGACTTTCTTAGGCGCGGACATCGGCGGCTCCGTCAGGTTTTTTGATTGACCGTCGCGGCGATAGCGGGTTTTCAAAGGCGGGGCAAGATGAGTGGGAAGCTGCGATGGATTATGGGTATCAATTGCTGCGCCATGTGGTGCAACAGGTGTTCGGGAACCTGGGACAAGCGGCCCGACTGACGGGGCTGTTGACGGTTCTGCCATATCTGTTTGGCATATTCGTGATCGGATCGCTTGTCGGTTGGGACTTTCTCACCCATGACCCGACGGCGTCCTACGACGCGCAACGAATGGATGAGATCGGCAGACGGTTTTTGGAGATCGGCCCGAGTCTATTGGTCCTGATGCCCCTGATCGTCTTGGTGGCAGTAATTTGCTATGCTTGGGCCGCCATTGGTTGGCACCGATATGTGCTGCTTGAAGAGTATGGCGCCGGTCTTCTGCCGACGTGGAATTGGGACCTGGTGAAAGGCTACCTTTGGGCCGTCATCCGGATTTTCTTGATTGCCCTGCTGACCGGCTTCGCTCTTGGATTTGCAATCGGCGTCGCAGCCGTTGCGGTGCAATCCCCCGCGTTCTTTTTCTTTTTGGGTGTCGGTTATGCGATCGCCTTGACCTGGGTGATAACGCGTGTGGGGCTGATCCTGCCATCGGCGGCGTTGGGTCAGCCGATGCGGATCGGCGAGAGTTGGACCCTGACTGAGCCGGTGTCTGGCGCCATTTTGCTGCCGATCATTGTGATCCCGATTGTCTTTTTGCTTTTGAACGGGCTTTTGCAGATTGTGCCGGTTGTCGGGCTTTTGTTGAGCTTCGTGCTTGGCTGGCTACAGGTGCTGGTCAATCTCGCTCTGATGACCACGCTTTACGGCAATTTGGTTGAGGGGCGGGCCCTGAACTGAGCTCTGGACAGTCCGCCGGATTAGAGGCAGGGCAGAGATATGACCGATTTTGCCCAAAATGCGCGCGCCGCGGCCGAGGCGATGCGCGCGCTGTTTCCGCCAACACCGCTTCAGCGCAACGTTCATCTATCCGAGCGGTTTGGCGCGGAGATTTGGCTGAAGCGCGAGGATTTGAGTCCCGTGCGATCTTACAAGATCCGAGGCGCGTTCAATGCGATCCGAAAGGCCTTGGCCGCTGATCCGAAGCAGCGGCAGTTTGTCTGCGCCAGCGCAGGGAACCATGCCCAGGGCGTGGCCTATGTGTGCCAGCATTTCGGGTTGAGCGGCACGGTCTTCATGCCGGTCACCACGCCGAAACAGAAAATCGACAAGACCAAGGCGTTTGGCGGGAAGGCGGTCGAAATCCGTCTGGTCGGCGATTTCTTCGATGAAACCCTGGCGGCAGCGCAGGCGTTTTGTGCCCAAGAGGGTGCGCATTTTCTATCCCCCTTTGATGATGCGGATGTCATCGAAGGCCAGGCCTCGGTTGCCCTGGAAGTGGTCGATGAGATGGGTGGCGCGCCAGATCATATGATCTTACCCGTCGGCGGCGGTGGCCTGTCATCAGGTGTGATCCGCTATCTGGATGCGATTGCGGCGTCGGTCGAGATGACCTTGGTCGAGCCCGAAGGCGGGCCGAGCCTGACCGCTGCGTTGCGGGCGGGGGCCCCCGTTGCAACGCCGATCACCGATAATTTTGTGGATGGGGCAGCCGTGGCGCGGATTGGCGCATCGAACTTCGAAGTGTTGAGGGCGCTTGACCCGGCGCAGGTCATTTTGGCACCGGAAAACCGGATTTGCGTGACGATTGGCGAGATGCTGAATGTCGAAGGCATCGTGCTGGAGCCTGCCGGGGCGTTGGCGGTGGATGTCTTGGAGCATTTGGCCGATCAGCTTCGCGGAAAGCGCGTCGTCTGCGTGACCTCCGGTGGCAATTTCGACTTCGAACGCCTGCCCGAGGTGAAAGAGCGCGCGATGCGCTATCAAGGGTTGAAGAAATACTTCATCTTACGGTTGCCGCAGAGGCCCGGCGCGTTGAAGGAGTTCCTTGGTCTCTTGGGTCCTGACGACGACATTGCGCGGTTCGAATATCTCAAGAAATCCGCGCGAAACTTCGGCTCCGTTCTGATCGGGATCGAGACCCGAGAGGCGGCGCAATTCGATGGGTTGATGTCCCGGATCGAAGCGCGTGGTTTTGCGATCCGGGACATTACAGATGACGACCTTCTGGGGCAGTTCCTGATTTGATGGGACAGATCATGGCCGTTGAGCCGTCTTGATCAACGCATCAGTCATGTCCGGCCCCGGGCTTTGCCATCTGAGGGCTCAGGCCGTTTCCTGCCGTTGAGATGCACGGCCTGCTTAGCCGAATTGCCCCATAATCTGGGTCACGAAGTGACGGTCACCCGAGACAGCCAGTTGAGTCGCCGCCTCGGCCCAGGGCATAAAAACCGGCCAGTGTCCTGCTTCTGTTGGCGGCGCGATACGGCGACCGACCTTGGCGAAATAGATATGGCATTGTTTTTGTGCCCAAAGATCGTAATCGGGCATATAGGTGAACCGGTGGAACATGCCCAACCGACGCGGCGCATGGATGCGATAGCCGGTCTCTTCCATCACTTCGCGATGCAAAGCCGCCAAGACGCTTTCGCCAGGGTCGATACCGCCGCCGGGGAGTTGGAACTCGGGCCGTGGACGTTCTTGAAACGTGGCCAGAATCTCATCGCCGCTGGCGATAATTGCGTAGACGCCGGCACGCGGCGTATAGCGGCGCGCGGGGTCGGGGCTACGGCCAAATCGGCGGTTCATGATGGAGCCTGCAGTTGAGGTGGCTTCGGGTCTCGCTATGCCAGCCTTCCTAAACGATGAAAACCCCGGGGCCTGTCCTTTGCCGAAACCATCGGCTAAGGAATCGCTATGGATAAGACTGCCAATCAGATGATCCGCGAAACCGCCGCCCGTGTCCTACGCCTGGAAGGCCAAGCTGTGGTGGACATGGCAGAGAACCTGCCTGCCGATTTTGAGGCGGCAGTGGCCGCCATTCTGGAGGTTGAGGGTCGCGTGATCCTCTCTGGCATCGGCAAATCGGGCCATATTGCGCGCAAGATCAGCTCGACCCTGGCGTCAACTGGAACACCATCGGCGTTTGTGCATCCAGCGGAGGCCAGCCACGGCGATCTGGGCATGGTGATGCCCGGTGACTTGGTCATTCTGATTTCCAATTCAGGTGAAACCGCGGAGTTGGGGGATATCGTGGCCCATGTGGCGCGGTTCTCGATCCCGATGATCGGCATTTCGCGCAACAACCAGAGCACACTCATGCAGGCCGCCGATTGGCGTTTGACGCTGCCGCCCGCATCAGAGGCCTGCATCATTGGTATGGCGCCGACCACCTCGACCACGCTGACCCTGGCATTGGGCGACGCACTGGCTGTCTCGGTCATGGAACGGCGCGGGTTTTTGCCTGAGCATTTCCGCACCTTCCATCCTGGCGGCAAGCTTGGTGCGCAGTTGAGCAAGGTGGCGCAACTGATGCATGGGGTGGAAGAGTTGCCGCTTGTGCACCCAGGCAGCGCCATGGGCGACACGCTGATTGAGATGAGCGAGAAGAGCTTCGGTATCGCGGGTGTGGTGGAGGATCATAAGCTGGTCGGCGTGATCTCGGACGGCGATTTGCGGCGCAACATGGATGGGCTGATGGAGCGCAAAGCCGGTGATGTCGCCACAAACAGCCCGCGCAGCATCGGTCCTGACATGCTGGCCGCCGAAGCCATGGCCGTCATGTCAGAACACAAAATCACCGCGCTCTTTGTGGTTGATGACAGCGGTCGCCCCGTGGGTCTGCTACACCTGCATGACTGCCTGCGCGCCGGGATCGCCTAGCCACGCCCTACGGCTGCATAGGCTTCAAAACCGGCGCGTTTGACGTCTTTCGGGGAATAGATGTTCCGCAGATCGGCCATGCGCGGCGTGGTCATTTTCTTAGCCATTTTCTTGAGATCCAGCGCGCGGAACTCGTTCCATTCGGTCAGGATGACAACAAGGTCAGCGTTGTTGGCGGCTTTGTAAGGGTCATCCAGCCAGTGAACCCCGGGCAGAAGCCTCTCGCCTTCGCGTTTGCCTTGCGGGTCAACAACGCGAACCTTTGCGCCGCCGCCGACCAGCGCCGGCACTATGCTGAGCGAGGGGGCATCGCGCATGTCATCAGTGTTGGGTTTGAAGGTCACACCCAGAACCGCGATGGTTTTGCCATTGAATGAGTCGTCGCAGAGGTCGCGGAGCTTCTCGATCATCCGGTGCTTCACCTCGTCATTCACCCGGATCACGGTTTCGACGATGTGCTGGGGCACGGCGTGCTCCTGCCCAATCCGGGCCAGCGCCGAGGTGTCTTTCGGGAAGCAAGAGCCGCCATAGCCCGGCCCGGCGTGGAGGAATTTGTTGCCGATCCGCCCGTCGAGACCCATGCCCTTGGAAACCTCTTTCACATCCGCGCCGACGCGCTCACAGAGTGCTGCGATCTCGTTGATGAAGGTGATCTTGGTCGCCAGAAACGCATTGGCGGCGTATTTGATCATCTCGGCGCTTTCCAGATCGGTGGTGAGGATCGGGAACTCGCGCAGGAAGAGGGGCCGGTAAATCTCAGCCATCACCTCGCCCGCCCGTTCGGTCTGAACGCCGACCACGACCCGATCTGGCCGCATGAAATCGTCAATTGCGGCCCCTTCGCGCAGGAATTCCGGGTTCGAGGCGACGTCGAATTCAGCCGCCGGGTTGGCCTTGGCCACGGTTTGCTTGACCCGGCGATTGGTGCCGACAGGCACGGTGGATTTGGTGACGATCACGGCATAGCCGGTCAGTGCTTGGGCCACTTCTTCGGCCGCGGCCATCACATAGGTCAGATCGGCATGGCCATCGCCGCGACGTGTCGGCGTGCCGACCGCAATAAACACGGCTTCTGCGCCATCAACTGCCGCCGCCAGATCGGTGGTGAAAGACAACCGCCCGGCCTCGACGTTTTTGGCCATCAGCGTATCGAGCCCGGGCTCATAGATCGGGACTTCACCGGCCTCCAACATCTCAATCTTTCGCGGGTCTTTGTCGACGCAGATCACGTCGTGCCCGAAATCGGAAAAACACACACCGGAGACGAGGCCGACATAGCCGGTACCGATCATCGCAATACGCATCTGCTCACTGCCCTTTCGTCATGCCCTTTGCGGGCCGTGGTTTTAGAAACTCTATCATCTGCGATTTCTTAAGGCGAGGCGTCAGACCTGGTAGAAATCCCGATACCAAGCGACGAATTCTGCAACGCCGTCTGCAACCTTGGTTTTCGGTGTGTAGCCGGTCAACCGCTGCAGCAGATCTGCATCCGCCCAGGTCGCCGGCACATCGCCGGGCTGCATCTCCATCATGTTGCGGATCGCGGGTTTGCCGATCGCGGTTTCGATGGCCGCGATGAAATCGAGCAGCTGGACCGGCTCGGAGTTACCGATATTGACGATACGCCAGGGCGCGACGGGCGAGAGGCTATCGCCTTCTGGGATATCGTCGGCGGTTTTGGGTCGGACGGGCACGGTGTCGATCAACCGGATGATGCCATCGACCAGATCGTCCACATAGGTGAAGTCGCGCGCCATATCGCCATGGTTGTAGATATCGATCGGTGTATTTTCGAGGATCGCCTTGGTGAATTTGAACAGGGCCATATCCGGGCGACCCCAGGGGCCATAAACCGTGAAGAAACGGAACATGGTTGTCGGTAGATCGTAAAGATGGGCATAGGAATGCGCCATCGATTCATTGGCCTTCTTCGTCGCCGCGTAGAACGACATTTGCGTGTCGGCCTTTGCCGTTTCGGCATAAGGCATGACCGTATTGGCACCATAGACCGAGGAGGTCGAGGCCAGCAGCATATGGGCAGGCGGGTAGGCGCGGGCAGCTTCCAGCAATCGGAATGTCCCGATCAGATTGGCTTGCACATAGCTTTCCGGATTGTCGATGGAATAGCGCACCCCGGCCTGCGCGGCCAGGTGGATGACCGCATCCGGACGATGCTCTTCAAAAAGGGACTGGAGCAAATCTTCGGCCTCGATCCGCTCGGTGACGGCTTGAAACCTCTGATTTTGGAGAAGCATCGCATGGCGGCGGGTCTTCAAAGCGACATCGTAGTAGTCGGTCAAAGCGTCGATGCCGACAACCCGCCAACCATCTGCGAGGAGCTGCTTGCACACATGAAACCCGATAAAACCAGCGGAACCAGTCACGAGCGCTGTTCGGGGCAGGGTTTGGGCCATAGCGTTTCCTTATGGGGCCGATCATCGCAGCCATAACAATCGCTTCGACCGTGGCCAAGCCTACAACCGACATGGAGCGTCAAAGGTGGTGTATCGCGATGGATGTGGCGCTTGTCGGCGCAACCTCTTCTTGCGGTAGCGGGCTAGGGTCGTTTCAGATGCGCCTGCGACGTCACCCAGTGCCAACTGCTTTCACACATATCGGCCAAGCTCTTCTCCGTCTCAAACCCAAGAACGGATTTCGCGAGATCGGTTTGTGCGCAATAGATTGGGACATCGCCGGGCCGCCGCGCTTCGAAAACAAAGGGCAAGTCTTGCCCGCAGGCCGCGCTATAGGCGTTGATGACGTCTAAGACAGACTGCCCCTTACCGGTTCCAAGATTAACCACATGCCCCTGCCCGGTCGACAGAAGCGACTGCAACGACAAGAGATGACCGCGCGCCAAATCTTCCACATGGATGTAGTCCCGAACCCCGGTGCCATCGGGCGTGGGATAGTCATTTCCAAAGACTTTGATTTGCGCGATTTCGCCGATAGCAACTTTGGCGACGAAAGGCATCAAATTGTTGGGCACATCCTTCGGATCTTCTCCAATCAGGCCAGAGGGATGTGCGCCCGCCGGGTTAAAGTACCGCAGAATGCCGAAGGCCCAGCCAGGATCGGCGGTCGCGAGCTCTTCGAGGACTTCCTCGCACATTATTTTGCTTCTGCCATAGGGGTTCATCGCGCGACGCTCGGCCGTTTCGGGCGTCGGCGTCTCGTCGGGGATGCCGTAAACTGTGGCTGAGGAGGAGAAGACGAGATTGCGGCAACGGGCCCGGTCCATCGCGGCGAGCAACGTCACCAAACCACCGAGATTGTTATCTAAATACCCAAGCGGGTCTTTGACGCTGTCGGCGACTGACTTTAACGCCGCAAAATGAACGACCGCCGCGATATCGTGTTCGGCAAAGAGCCGATCCAGCGCGGCGGAATCGCGAACATCCCCGGTGACACATGTGACCGGCGCGCCGCTGATCTCTGCCAACCGCTCCGTCACACTCGGGTGCGAATTGACGAAGTTGTCAAAGATAATCACCTCAAACCCCGCTGCGACCAGCGCGAGATAGGTGTGAGAGCCAATATATCCTGCGCCGCCTGCGAGGAGGATTTTGCCCGCCATTTTAAGAGCCTCACGTCTTGTTGGCCGAGTGCTCTCACGAATCCCGATAGAGGTCAAACGACACATGGTGTCCGAGTAAAGTCGTGCCAAAACACGTCGTTGACCTGCCCAGAGTCCAAATCCGGTCATCGCAGATCTCTCCGGAACCCTGGTAAATCAGATCCAGCCGCGTAGCCCGCTGACCGTGATTTGTGCTGCGCCTAAACTGTTGCCTAGCGGGCGCCGGACGGCGTCAAACATCCGCGAAAGAACAAAGACACACCTGCGGGAGATTAGGCATTAGGCGGCGGCATAGGGGACAGAGCCGTTCAGACCGGCATCGGAATCTGGGCGGCTTTGGGAACAAGGCTGTTCATTTTCTCAAGATGAATCGGCAGCGTGTGGCTCAGGAAATCGTAGTTTTCCAATACATGGCGTCGTGCGGCCGGGCCCAACCCCGCGTAGTCCGCCGGACTGGCCAACACTTCGGCAACTTGATTGGCCAATGCCTTGGGATCGAAAAAATCGGCGAGAAGCCCCGTCTCGCCATGTGTCACAACTTCACGGACCGGCGCGGTGTCTGAGGCGACAATGGTTGCTTCCATGGCCATGCTTTCCAGAAGGGACCAAGACAGGACAAACGGCACCGTCAGATAGATATGGCAACGGCTGATCTGGATGATCTTCTGGAAATCCGCATAAGGCACGCGGCCTAGAAAATGGACGCGATCCCAGTCGAGCCGATCTCCCACCTCCCGTTCCATTTCGGCGCGATACCCTCCGTCGGCATCGCTTTTCTTGCCATAGGATGTCTCGCTGCCGCCGATGATCAGCGCCCGAGCTTTGGGCCGCGCGGCCAAGATGTCGGGCAGCGCCCGCATGAACACATGAAAGCCGCGCGTGGGTTCCATGTTTCGGGCCATATAGGTGAAAATCTCATCCTCCCGGGTCACATCGCGGCCCAGTCGACCCAGAGGGACTTTGGCCGCGTGATTGGGTTTCAGAAGATCGGCCCGAATGCCGTCATGGCAGCAATAAATCTTTGAGTGGAAGCTCTCCGGGAAGGTGTTGAGTTGCCATTGGGTCGGTGCATGACCAAGATCGACGGTTTCGATATTCGCGAAGTTGACGGCATTGCGGGCATGCATAATGAATGGCGTGTGTTCGGAAGCCGGGAACTCAGGATCGAACCCGACAGAGCCGCCCTGGGCGAGGTAGAAATACTCGAAAAAACCCAGAACCGGAACGCTCGGCCAGATTTGTTTCATGAAGGTCAGTTCACCCCATCCCACATGACCGAGGACGAGATCAGGCACAAACCCTTGCTCTTCAAGCCTTTTGCACGCGCGTACAACGCCAAAGCCCGAGCCACAGCACTCCTCCCAATACTTGGACAGTGCGTAGGCATCGTCTTTCGGGCGATGATGCGGGCGATATCCGAATATCTTGATGCCAGGGATGTTTGGCGGCGTTTTGCTTTGGGTTAACGCGACCATCTCATGGCCACCTTGGGCAATCAGCCAATCAATCAATTGTCGATATTGGCCAGGGAAATTCTGGTGCACAAAAAGGATCTTCATAGCCGCGCCGCACTTTCTAAAGCTCTGACCAGCTTTCATATAATTGGAGCGGCAGGCAAGCAGCTAGCGATTGCCTTTGAGAAGGTCCGACAGATACGCGCCATATCCATTCTTGCCGAACAAGGCGGCCCGTGCCGCGAGTTCATTGGCGCTGATCCAACCTGCCGCGAACGCAACTTCTTCCGGACAGCCGACCTGCAGCCCTTGTCGGGTTTCCAATGTGCGCACGAAATTCCCCGCCTCAAGCAGGCTGTCATGGGTTCCGGTGTCGAGCCAAGCATAGCCTCGCCCCATCAACTGCACATTCAACGCTTCTTCGGTTAGGTAGCTTTGCAACAGGTCGGCAATTTCTAGTTCGCCGCGTGCCGACGGGGTCACGGACTTCGCCCTGGTGGAGGCTGATCCATCGAGGAAATAGAGCCCTGTGACGGCGTAATTGGATGCGGGTTTGGCGGGTTTCTCCACAATGGCTTCGACCCGCCCGGCGGTATCGAAACTGACAACGCCATACCGTTCTGGGTCAGCCACGTGATACCCGAAGACCGTACCGCCAGTTTCGGGCGCTGCAGCCATCAAACCAGGCAGGCCGTGCCCGAAGAACAGGTTGTCCCCCAAGATCATCGCGGATGGATGACCGTCGAGAAAGGTCTCAGCCAGGAGATAGGCTTGCGCCAGACCCTCGGGCGCGGGTTGTGTGATATAAGTGAGCGCGACGCCCCATTGCGTTCCATCCCCCAAGACAGCTTGAAACTGGGCCTGGTCATGCGGCGTCGTGATAACGGCAATCTCGCGGATCCCGGCCAGCATCAAGACGCTGAGCGGATAATAGATCATTGGTTTGTCATAAACCGGCACCAACTGCTTCGAGAGGCCCATCGTAACAGGGTAAAGCCGGGTGCCCGAGCCACCAGCCAGGATGATGCCTTTGCGCGTCGTCATGTCAGGGGCCTTCACATTTGGACAGGTATACCGCCAAGTTTGCCCGCCAATCGGGCCGTTGCAAGCCAAACACGGTTTCAAAGCTTTGACAGTCTAGCCGTGAGTTCAGGGGGCGCGCGGCCGGTGTTGGATAGTTGGATGTTGGAATATCTTCGACCGTGCACGACAGGCCCGAAACCTCAAAGATCGCCCGTGCGAAATCGGCCCAACTGACATCTGGCTGGCCCGCATAGTGATACACGCCTGTTGCACCCGGGTCTGCCATCAGATGTCGACCGGTCGCTAAACAGGCCGCGGCCAACGCGTCCGCCGGGGTCGGGCCGCCGATCTGATCCGCCACAATGGTCAAGTGGTCGCGACTCGTGCCGAGGCGGAGCATTGTGGTCATGAAGTTCTTCCCCTGACCGTCAAACACCCAGGACGTTCGCAAGATCGCATGAGGGCCGCCAGCGGCGCGAACACCGGCCTCGCCTGCCAGTTTGCTCCGCCCATAAGCATTCAGCGGCGCAGTGGGTGCATCCGGTGTGCGAGCCATCGTGCCGCTACCGTCAAAAACGTAATCGGTGGAGATATGGACCAGGGGAACATCAAGATCAGCGCATGTCTGTGCCATCTCCGCCGGGGCGTCGGCATTGATCCGAAAGGCGAGCTCCTCGGCGCTTTCGGCGCCATCGACATTGGTATATGCGGCCGCGTTGATCACATATTTTGGTCGCAGGTTGCGGATGGCTTCACCACATTGCCCCGGTTGAGACAAATCCGCCTCGGCCCTGGTGAGCGCTGTGACCTCTGGCGTCTGCGCCAAGACACGTCCGACCTGCCCGGCCGCGCCAAATGCCAGGATCGTCATGACAGAAGCCCTAAGCGGTTCCCCACGCCCTCTCGGGCCAAGAGCGCCCGCCACCAGGCTTCATTGTCGAGATACCAATCAACCGTGCGCTCGAGCCCTTCTTCCAAAGTGACTGAGGGACGCCAGCCCAGTTCCTCCTGAATGCGGGATGGATCGATGGCGTAGCGTTGATCATGGCCGGGTCGATCGGCCACGAACCTGATTTGATCGGCATAGGCATGGTTCTTGGGTCGTTTGCGATCCAGGATGGCGCAGAGGCTCTTTACCAAGTCAATATTGCGGGCTTCCGCCTCCCCGCCGATGGCGTAGCTGCGCCCGGTTTCACCGGTCTGCAGGACCGTCAGAAGGGCGTCTGCGTGATCCTCCACATAGAGCCAATCCCGCACATTAGACCCTGTTCCGTAGACAGGAATGTCCTCACCCGCGAGCGCTTTCAAGATCACGACGGGGATCAGCTTCTCAGGGAAATGGAATGGTCCGTAATTGTTCGAGCAATTGCTCAAAACCACTGGCAAGCCATAGGTCTCATGCCAAGCGCGCACCAAGTGATCGGCGCCAGCCTTGGACGCAGCATAAGGGCTGTTGGGGGCATAGGGGCTGTCTTCGGAAAACTGTCCCTCCGGCCCCAAACTGCCGAACACCTCGTCCGTTGAGATTTGGTGAAAGCGAAACTGCGCTGGTTTTCCGGCAGCTTCCCAATAGCGCCGCGCCGCCTCCAGCAAGGTCGCTGTGCCGCGTAGATTCGTCTCCATAAAGGCCAGAGGCCCGTCAATTGACCGGTCCACATGCGATTCCGCGGCCAGATGCATGATGGCATCGGGGCGGTGTTGGGCCAAAATCCGGTCCATCTCGGATGCGTCACAGATATCGGCCTTCTCGAAGCTGTAGTTTGGATCATCCGCAACCGAGGCGACATTCTCCAAACAGGCGGCATAGGTCAGCACATCAACATTCACGACGGCATGCCCTCGTGCGATTGCGAGTCGCACCACGGCGGAGCCAATGAACCCTGCGCCACCGGTGACCAAAAGCTTCATGTCGCGGGTCCTCCCCAAGAAATACCGGATGAGAAGCTCGCAAAGGCCCCTGCGATGGCGTCCTTGTGCGAAAGTACCGGCTCCACATCGCCTAAACCCCAATCTATGTTGAGATCGGGGTCGTCAAACCGGACGCTCGCCTCGCAATCTGGGGCATAGTAGTTGCTGCATTTGTAGATCAACTCACTATCAGGCGCGCGCGTGGCAAACCCGTGTAAGAACCCCTCGGGAATCAACAATTGCCGGCCATTTTCAGCGCTCAACTCGACGCCGACCCATTGGCCATAGGTTGGCGAGCCGACACGGGCGTCCACGGCCACATCAAAAACCACCCCGCGCCCACAACGCACCAGCTTTGCCTGCGCAAAAGGGGGCGTCTGACTATGCAGGCCTCGGATGGTGCCGACCGTCGCAGACATGGAATGGTTGTCTTGCACGAAGTCGATGTCGATACCGTGGTCTTTGAGGGTCTTGCGGTTCCAGCTCTCGCTGAAATAGCCGCGGGTATCTCCAAACCGTTTGGGCGTTAAGATCAACACATCGGGCAGGGTGGTCGTTTCAATCTTCACAGAGGCGGTCCATCTTTGGCAGCGGCGGATTATAGCGCTCGATAGCAAGGGATTGCGGCCAAGTCACCCGGCAACCCCTTGGGATATCAGTTGCCGCCCCTATATGGGCGCGATATGCCTGCCGAAGCGGGCCGCGAGGACTTCTTATGACATTGACGACCAAAATCGCTTGGGACGATACCGTCCTGCCGTTTCAACTCGACCGCACGGATATTCGGGGTCGTGTCGCACGCCTGGACGGCACGCTGGACCAAATCTTGTCGCAACACGCCTATCCAGCGGGCGTTGAGGCCATGGTGGCGGAGATGGCGTTGCTGACCGCGTTGGTCGGGCAGACCATCAAGCTGCGCTGGAAACTGTCGCTCCAGGTGCGGGGCGATGGCCCGCTGCGGCTCATTGCGACGGATTTCTTCGCACCGGCGGAGGAAGGCGCGCCTGCGCAGATTCGGGCCTATGCGAGCTATGACAAAGAGGCATTCGACGAGGCTGCCGACCCGTTTCAGCAGATCGGGAAGGGCTATTTCGCTATTCTGATCGATCAGGGTGCGGGGAATGCGCCGTATCAAGGCATCACGCCGATCGCGGGTGGCGCTTTGACCGCCTGTGCAGAGGCCTATTTTGCGCAATCCGAGCAACTGCCGACCCGGTTTGCCTTGAGCTATGGCCGGTCGCAGGAACCGGGCGAGGCCGTTCATTGGCGCGCGGGCGGCGTGATGTTGCAGCATATGCCGAAGGCCTCGCCGCATGTGACCGGTGAAGGCGGATCTGGTGAAGCCGGATTACTTGCCGCGGAAGACATCTTGGATGCGGCAGAGGGCGAGAACTGGAACCGCGCCAACCTGCTTCTCGACACGGTGGAGGAGTTGGAGTTGATCGGCCCGCGTGTCTCGCCCACCGATCTTCTGGTGCGGCTGTTCCACGAAGAAGCACCGCGCGTGTTTGATGCGCAACCGGTGCAGTTCGGTTGCACCTGTTCGCCGGCCAAGGTGCGTCAAAGCCTCTCGATCTACTCCGCCAAGGACATTGCGCATATGACGACGGACGCGGGCATCGTGACAGCGGATTGTCAATTCTGCGGTGCGCATTATCAATTTGATCCTCTGACCTTGGGGTTCGAAGCCGCAAAGGCCGTGGGTGGCGATGATGGGTCGACCAGTTGATCTCAACATCTTACGGGCCGCGCTGGAGCGGCCGGCAGCGCCCTCGTCGGATTACGATCTGAACCCCGATATCGTTTTGCCAAAGAGTCGCAAACTGCGCCCGGCAGCCGTGTTGATTGCCATCGCTGACGCGCCGGGCGGGGCGGAGGTGATCCTGACCAAACGCGCCTCGCATCTGAAACACCACCCCGGTCAGATCGCCTTTCCCGGCGGTAAGCTTGATGACGGCGATGCCGACTTGGTGTCTGCAGCGCTGCGTGAGGCGGAAGAAGAGATTGGCCTTCCACGCGATTTGGTCTCTGTTCTTGAACTGATGCCCATCCATGAGACGGTGACCAGTTATGAAGTGACGCCAGTCGTCGCGGCTCTAAATGGCGATTTTGACCCGGTACCAGAACCAGGTGAAGTTGCCGAGATATTTCGGGTCCCGCTTGCGTTTCTCATGGACCCGAGCGCCTATCGGGTCGAGCGGCGACGTTGGCGCGGCGTTTGGCGGCAGTTCTACGTCGTGCCCTATGGGCCGTATTACATTTGGGGCGCCACGGCGCGGATGTTGAAATCTCTGGCGGATCGGGTTGGGTCATGAAGCTACAAGCGGATTGGATGGCGCATCCGGGAACGGTTGCGATCTGTACGACCCTGACGAAGGCTGGCCATCAGGCGCTGTTTGTCGGCGGCTGCGTGCGCAATGGGCTGATCGGGCAGGCGGCAGACGACATCGACCTCGCCACAGATGCTGTGCCGGAGCGGGTGATGGCGCTTGCCGAAGCGGCGGGGTTGCATGCGGTGCCGACAGGGTTCGACCATGGGACGGTCACGATTGTCGCTGACGGTCGACCGCATGAGGTGACCACCTTTCGCAAGGATGTCGAGACCCATGGCCGACATGCAACGGTCGCCTTCTCGACCGATATTCACGACGACGCAGGCCGGCGCGATTTCACAATGAATGCGCTTTATGCGACACCAGATGGGACGGTTTTGGACCCGACTGGCGAGGGGGTGGATGACCTCGCCGCTCGCCGCCTTCGCTTCATCGGGTCTGCGGAAGATCGCATTCGGGAAGACTATCTCCGCATCCTGCGGTTTTTCCGGTTTCATGCTTGGTACGCCGATCCAGGCAATGGGTTTGATGCCGACGGATTGGCAGCCTGTGCGGCTCTATCCGGCGGAATAGAGACGCTTTCGAAAGAGCGCATTGGCGCGGAGATGATAAAGCTCCTCTCTGCCGGTGACCCTGGTCCAGCTTTGGCGGCGATGATGCAGAGCGGTGTCTTGCGCTGCGTCCTACGAGGTGCAGACCCGCGCGCCCTGCCGATCTTGATCGCGATTGAAGCAGCACAGTCTGCATCGCCAGATCCGATGCGTCGCCTCGCAAGTTTGGGCGGGAAGAGCCGACCGATGCGTTGCGGTTGAGCAAACGCGATGCGAGGCATGTCGCCCTGCTCCGCGACAGGATGGGTAGCGCAGAAGGTCCGGGCGAACTCGGCTATCGTCATGGCTATGAGACGGCGCGCGACATCTTGCTGCTGCGCGCCACGATTTTTGAGCAACCGTTTGATCAGCGGCAGCTGGAGACCGCAATGCGCGGCGCGGAGGCGCAGTTTCCAATCGCTGCGGCTGACCTTATGCCAGCGCTCTCAGGTCCGGCTCTTGGCGAGAAACTGGCTGAGCTTGAAACACGGTGGATCGCCTCGGATTTCGCCCTGGATCGCGCCGCGCTCCTGTCTTGACGGAGGCCGCGTGCTCGACCCGCTCTATGCCTTCGTGTTTGTCGGCCTCTTCTCACCAGGACCGAACGTCATCTTGCTGACAGCCTCGGGCGCGCGGTTTGGCATGCGCGCGACACTACCGCATGTGGCGGGCGTCGTGGTTGGGGTCGGTGTGACGGCCGGGCTGACAGGGCTTGGGATCGGGGCGGCCTTGGAGGCGCGACCCGGCTTGGTTCTGACGTTGAAACTTGCGGCCGCGACCTGGATCCTGTGGATGGGCTGGACCCTCTGGCAATCCGCCAATGCGCCGGAGGCGCGTCAGGCGCGGGATCGGCCCTTTACCTTTGTTGAGGCGGTTCTGTTTCAGTGGGTGAACCCAAAGGTCTGGGCGGTGGCCCTGGCGGCTGCAGCGGGCTATGGCATCGGCTTGACACCGTGGGACGAAGCGCAGCGTTTGGCTCTGGCCTTTTCCGGGACGAACTTTTTTGTGTGCCTGTTTTGGAGTGCCGCTGGCACCGCTTTGGCCCTTCTTCTTAACACGCCCGGCGCTTGGCGGATTTTCGCAAGGGTCATGGCAACCGGGCTCGCCGCGTCGGCTGTCATGGTTTTTCTGTAATCCCGGGGTTATATCCCGAGTCTCACCCCGTAAACCGCGCCGCTTATTCGGCCAGAGTCCCATGTTCCGTTTTTTTGAAAATCTGGTCGATCCCTACAAGGCGTATCCCGAGCGAGATACGCCGCCGACGCGGTTATGGCCGTTCTTGTGGGAATATTCGCAACCGTTCAAACGGCTCTTCGCATTCACCGCCGCCATGTCTTTGCTCGTGGCCATCGTTGAGGTCGCGTTGATCTATTATATGGGTCGGGTGGTCGATCTCTTGTCGTCGGGTGAGCCTGCGAGTGTATTGGAGCAATATGGCACCGAGCTTCTCCTGGTCGCGGGCTTCATTTTGATCCTGCGCCCGGCGCTGCAAGGTCTCGATGTTGCGCTTCTAAACAACGGTATCTTGCCGAATTTCGGCACGTTGATCCGCTGGCGCGCGCATAAACATGTTTTGCGTCAATCGGTTGGTTGGTTTGAGAATGATTTCGCGGGTCGGATCGCAAACCGGATCATGCAGACGCCACCCGCCGCTGGCGACGCAATTTTTCAGGTATTCGATGCTCTGACCTTCGCGGTCGCGTACTTGATCGGTGCGGCGATCCTTCTGGCCGAGGCGGACCCACGTCTTGCCCTGCCGCTGATCATCTGGCTAGGGCTCTATGCCCTTCTGGTGCGTTGGACGATGCAGCGGGTTGGGCCTGCGTCAAAAGCCAGTTCGGACGCGCGGTCGATGACCACGGGCCGCGTTGTCGATAGCTACACCAATATCCATTCGGTGAAGCTCTTCGCGCATCACGACAGCGAGTTGGACTACGCCAAAGAGGCGATTGAACACACTCGCCAGACGTTCGCTCGTGAGATGCGGATTTTTACCACGATGGATGTGGCGCTGACCGCGTTGAATGGGTTCTTGATCGTTGGGGTTGTCGGTTGGGCCGTTTGGCTCTGGGCGCAAGGTGCGGCTTCGGTCGGGGTTGTCGCTGCGGCCACCGCGCTCACGCTGCGGCTGAATGCGATGACCGGCTGGATCATGTGGGCGCTCAGCACGTTTTTCCGCTCCCTCGGGATCGTGGCCGAAGGGATGGAAACCATCGCGCAACCGATCACCCTGGTCGATAAGCCCGATGCCAAAAATCTCGTCCTAGAAAGGGGCGCGATTGAGTTGCGTGGGTTGACCCATCACTACGGGCGCGAGAGCGGCGGGTTGCAGGATGTGTCGCTGCGCATTCAGCCGGGGGAAAAGATCGGCTTGATCGGGCGCTCGGGCGCGGGGAAATCGACTCTCGTGAAGCTTCTCTTGCGGTTTTATGACGCCGAGAAGGGGCAGATTCTGATTGATGGCCAGGACATTTCGGCGGTGACGCAAGACAGCCTGCGCCAGGTCATCGGCATGGTCCAGCAAGACAGCTCACTTTTGCATCGGTCCGTACGGGAGAACATCCTCTACGGGCGGCCCGAGGCCAGCGAGGCGGAGGTGATCGCAGCGGCGAACCGGGCTGAGGCGCATGAGTTCATTCTTGATCTCGCCGACCCGGAAGGTCGCCTGGGCTATGACGCGCAGGTGGGCGAGCGGGGCGTGAAACTCTCCGGCGGGCAACGTCAACGGGTCGCCCTGGCGCGGGTGATTTTGAAAGACGCGCCGATCCTGATCCTCGATGAGGCCACCAGCGCGCTCGACAGCGAGGTCGAGGCCGCGATCCAAGACACGCTTTACGGCGTGATGGAGGGCAAAACCGTAATCGCCATCGCGCACCGCCTCTCCACCATCGCCAAGATGGACCGGATTTTGGTGTTGGATAATGGCCGGATTGCCGAAGAAGGCAGCCATGCGGAGCTTCTGGCTCAAAATGGGCTTTATGCCGGGTTTTGGGCGCGGCAATCGGGCGGCTTTATCGGCACCGAGGCGGCGGAATGATTGCGCGGCTGCAACCGGTTCTGGCCTGGTTGGGTGACCTGATTGACGGGTTCAAACCGGCCGAAACACCGCCGCCGCAGACGCTTTGGGCATTCTTCCGGTGGTGCCTTGCTGGGTCATGGCCGGTGATCTTGCTCGCCACGCTGGCCTCGGCACTGGCCGGGACGCTGGAGGTGTTCAGCGCCCTGCTGCTTGGCATGATCGTTGATAGCGCAGTCGAAAGTGCCGCGCCGCTGACCTATTTCGCCGAGAACTGGGGTCTGATCCTGGGCTTCGTGGCGTTCTTCCTCCTACTGCGCCCCATGATTTTTGGCGCCAGCGCGGCGTTTAACGGCATCGTTCTACCGCCCAACATCTACCCGTTGGTGCAAAGCCGGTTGCATCGTTGGTCGCTTGGTCATGCGGTCAGCTTTTTCGACAATGATTTCGCCGGCCGGATTGCCCAGAAGCAGATGCAGACCGCCCAAGCGCTGACCAATGTGGTGGGCGAGGTGATCAACGCGATCGCGTTCGCGCTGGCCTCGATGATCGGGTCGGTTTTGATGCTTGCGGTCATTGATTGGCGGATCGCTTTGGCGCTTTTGGCTTGGCTTGGTCTCTATTTCTGGATGATCGGCTGGTTTTTGCCACGCATCCGCAAACGGTCCGCCGCCCGGGCCGGGGCGCGGGCGATGGTCACGGGGCAGGTTGTCGATACGATCACCAATATCAAGACGGTCAAGCTGTTCGGTCACATCCGGCATGAGGATAGCGCGGCGATTGGCGCGATGGAGGTCCTGCGGGATCGCTCGCTCGAGTTTGGCTATCTGTCCACCGGGTTCCGTTTCGCGCTGATGACGGTGGCCGGGCTTCTGCCGGTGGTCTTGATCCTCGGGGCGGTTCTGCTTTGGCGTCAGGGGGTCGCCAGCCCGGGCGATATCGTGGCGACCGGCGCCATCGCGATGCGGATCGCGCAGATGACCGGCTGGGTCAGCTTCACGCTGATGGGCATTTACGCAAATGTCGGCGAGATCGAGGATGGGATGCGGACATTGACGCCGCCGCATACCCTGATCGATGACGAGAGCGCGTTGGAGTTGGAGCGTGCGAAAGGCAAGATCACTTTTGAGGCTGTAAGCTTCGCCTATGGGCGCGAGTTGGGTGGCATCGAGGACCTGTCGCTGGTGGTCGAGCCGGGCGAGAAACTCGGCATCGTCGGCGCCTCGGGGGCCGGGAAGTCGACCTTGGTTGCCTTGCTGCTCAGGCTCTATGATGCGGAGAAGGGTCGCATTTTTCTGGATGCGTGTGATGTGCGGGAACTGACCCAGGAAAGCCTCAGACGGCAGATCGGGATGGTCACGCAGGAAACCGCGATGTTCAACCGCTCCGCTCGGGACAACATCCTTTATGGTCGCCCCGGTGCGTCGGAGGAAGAGATGCTGGCCGCCGCGCGACGGGCGGAAGCCGATGACTTCATCAAGGATCTAGAAGACCACACGGGCCGCAAAGGCTATGATGCGCATCTTGGTGAACGCGGCGTGAAACTTTCTGGTGGACAACGTCAGCGGATTGCCCTGGCCCGCGCGTTTTTGAAGGACGCCCCAGTTTTGGTTCTGGACGAGGCGACAAGCGCCCTCGACAGTGAAGTCGAGGCCGCGATCCAGACGGCTTTGGCCGATGTGATGGAGGGCAAAACCGTGATTGCGATTGCCCACCGGCTTTCGACTATCGCGCGGATGGATCGGATCGTTGTGATGGATCAGGGTCGGATTGTCGAAGAAGGCAGTCACGTTGACCTGCTGGCGCAGGAAGGGCTTTATGCGCGCTATTGGAACCGGCAATCGGGCGGGTTCATTGGCGTGAAAGAAGCCGCGGAATGAGCGACGAGATGGACCTGGAGACGGTTCCCGCCGAGGTTTTTGGGCGCAGCCTGTCCGGCATTGGTGTCAACCTGCTGAGCCAGGATGTGCGCGCCTTGGCCGCGATGATGGTCGAGGTGTTTGGCCTGAGCGTGCATCGCCTCTCCGATGATTTTGCGATCTTGCGGCACGGCGACATGATGATGCAGATCCACGCGGATGGCACCTATGGCGCGCACCCGCTTCTGGGGGTTGTACCGGAAAGCCCGCCGCGGGGAGGCGGTTTGCAACTCTATCTGTTTGATATGGATCCAGATGCAGCCGTCGCGCGGGCCGAGGCGGCGGGCTACATGGTTCTGGAGCCGGTGGCCGACAAACCTCACGGATTGCGGGAGGCGACGATCCTCAGCCCCGAGGGCTATGCGTTCAGCCCGGCTATTTCGAGCGCGTGACGACATGACCGGTCCTTTCGAAACCACAATCGACCGTCTCGGTCACAAGGGGGACGGCGTCGCAGCGGGGCCGATCTTTGTGCCGATGGCCTTGCCGGGCGAGACGGTGTCGGGCCAGTTGCAGGGCGACCGGTTGGACGATGTGCGGATCGTGACGCCTTCCTCTGATCGGGTCAGTGCGCCTTGCCACCATTACCGAAGCTGCGGCGGTTGTTCTTTGCAACATGCGTCGGATGGGTTGGTCGCGTATTGGAAGCAAGAGGTTGTGACAAGCGCGCTGGCGGCGCACGGTTTGACCGCTGAGATGCGCCCGATCCACACGTCGCCGCCGCGCACCCGCCGCCGCGCCACGCTGGCCGGGACCCGCACCAAGAAGGGCGCTTTGGTCGGATTTCATGCCCGTCGATCTGATACTATCGTGCCGATTAGAGACTGTTTAATCCTCCATCCAGATCTGATGCAGGTTCTTCCGACCCTGGAAGAGATCACCCGGCTTGGCGGCTCCCGCAGCGCCACATTGAGTTTCACGCTGACCCGGTCCGACGTCGGGATTGATTGCGCCGTCGCCGGTGGGAAGCCGCTTGATGAAGCCCTGCGTATGGGATTGCCGAAATACACCGATCGATTTGCACGGTTGAGCTGGGACCATGAGACGGTCTTTACGGTTTCCGCCCCAAGCCAGCGCTTTGGCGCCGCGCATGTGACGCCACCGCCCGGCGCATTCCTGCAAGCGACGGAGGATGGCGAGGCGGCCCTATGCGCCGCGATCAAAGATGCGGTTGGGCAAGCCAATAACATCGCCGATCTTTTTGCTGGTTGCGGCACATTCTCCCTGCCATTGGCGGCGAACGCTGCGGTCCATGCGGTGGAAGGGGAGGCGGACATGATCGCGGCGCTGGATCATGGGCTGCGCCACGCGACAGGTTTGAAACAGGTCACGACCGAGACACGGGACCTGTTCCGCCGCCCGCTTTTGCCCGATGAGCTGGCGCGATTTGATGCGGTGGTGATCGACCCACCCCGCGCAGGCGCCGAGGCGCAGGTGGCCGAAATTGCCAGAGCACAGGTGCCGCGCATCGCGATGGTATCCTGCAACCCGGTGACATTTGCGCGCGATGCAAAATTGTTAACCGATGCCGGCTATCGCCTGAATTGGGTGCAAGTGGTCGATCAGTTCCGCTGGAGCCCGCATGTGGAGCTTGCCGCCAGCCTAACACTGCCCCATATCGAGCCGGAACCCACGAAGAGGCGAGCATGACACGGGCAAAATTGGCGGATTGGTTGGACACGCCGCAGGTGCGGTTCGGGATCATCGGCGTGATCATTTTCAACGCGATCCTGTTGGGGATGGAGACGTCACCCACCCTGATGGGGATGGCCGGGCCACTGATCTTGACCCTTGATCGAATCTGTCTGGGTATTTTTGTCGTTGAGATCATCCTGAAACTCATCGCCCATCGACTGGCCTTCTTCCGATCTGGCTGGAACATCTTTGACTTCGCGATCGTGGGGATTGCGCTGCTTCCGGTCACGCAAGGCCTGTCGGTGCTTCGGGCGCTTCGCATCTTGCGGGTGCTGCGCGTGATTTCAGTTGCGCCGCGCCTGCGTCGGGTGGTCGAGGGGTTTGTGACGGCCCTGCCCGGTATGGGCAGTGTGTTCCTTCTGATGGCGATCATCTTCTATATCGGCGCGGTGATGGCGACGAAGCTTTTCGGCGCCTCCTTCCCCGAATGGTTCGGCACGCTTGGCCGTTCGCTCTATTCACTGTTCCAGATTATGACGCTGGAAAGCTGGTCGATGGGAATCGTACGGCCGGTGTTGGAGGTTTACCAATACGCTTGGGTGTTCTTCGTGCCGTTCATCATGATGACGACCTTCGCGGTCGTGAACCTGCTGGTCGGTCTGATCGTCAACTCAATGCAAGACGCCCATGCGGAGGAAACCAACGCCGCGACAGATGCCTATCGCGACGAGGTATTGGCCCGACTCGAAGCCATTGAGGCCCGCCTTCAGGAGCGTGAGCGCAGCCGCCCCGATTAGGAGCGGATGGATCCGCCATCGATCCGCACCCGGCTTCCCGTGACGTAGGAGGCCCGTTCGGAGGCGAGAAACACCACCATATCGGCGAATTCCGACGGCTTGCCATAGCGGCCCATCGGGATGCTCGCCGCTGAGGCGGTTTTAACCTCGTCCACCGGTTTGCCTGTGCGCTTTGCGGCGGCGGCGTCCAGTTCATCCACACGGTCCGTATGAATGCGGCCAGGTAGAACGACATTCACGGTTACGCCGTCCGACGCAACCTCCGAAGCCAGCGTTTTGGCCCAACCCACGACCGCAGAGCGGATGCCGTTCGACAGGGCCAGATTGGGGATCGGTTGTTCGACGCCCGAAGAGGTGATGCAGATGATCCGGCCCCAACCGCGCTCTCGCATCCCGGGGAGGAGCTGCGCCGAGAGATCAAAGATATTGGCCGCCATCGCCTCGAATTGCGTAATCCAAGCGGCGCGTTCGGTGGTCGCGGCAGGACCGGGAGCAGGGCCGCCGGAATTGGTGACCAGGATGTCGACACCTCCATCTGCCAGAAGGGTCTCGGCCAAGGCGCTGATGCTGGCATGATCGGTCAGGTCGAGCGCCATCGGTGTGACATTGGGCATGTCGGCGGACCAATCGGCAATCTTGTCGGTGCTGCGCGCCGCGGCAAAGACCTGCGCCCCTTCGGCGGCCAAACCTTCGGCAATTGCGCGGCCAAGACCCCGGCTCGCGCCCAAAACCAAAGCCCGTTTGCCCGTTATCCCAAGCTCCATCACCCAATCTCCTTCAAGCGTTTTTCTTGTCTTTCGATCAACCGATCTACCTCGGCCCGCGCCGCATCGCTCAGCGCGGCTCCGGGGCGGCGCAGCGTCGGATGCGCAATCACCCCCGTTTCGCCAGCACATATTTCCGCACCGCGAGGCCCGCGCCGGGTTGCTGCTCATAGCGCGCCAGCGGTAGGTAAGCGTCGAAGATATCTTGCCCCCGATCCGGGTTTCCGGCCTCGTGATGCCGCACGACATCAATCATCATCTCGGGGTAGCCAAATCCCGTCATCGCGCCATCCGCTCCGCGGGCCATTTCCTCGGGGAGGAACATCCCGCCATTGCCACAGAGAATGGAAATGCGGCGGGACAGCGTCCCCTCGGCCCGCAGCGCCGAGATCTTCTCAAGCCCTGGCCAGTCTTCATGTTTCAGACAAACGCAAGTCGGCAGCTCATCGACGATCCGCTTGATGACTGTGACGGGCATATGCACGCCGGTGACCAGTGGGAAATCCTGTAGGACAAAGGGGGTCTCGCCGATGAAATCCGCCGCCTGGTGATAATATCCGACAATCTGATCATCGGTTTTCAAACTGCTGGGCGGGGCGATCATCACCCCGGCGGCCCCGTCATCCATGACCATCGCGCTCAAGGTCTGCATCTGCGCGAAACCTGGGGAGGAGACACCAACCACCACCGGCACCTGCCCGGCGACCCGCGCCAGAATGCGCCGGACGACCAGGCGAGACTCCTCAACCGTGAGCTTGGGCGCCTCGCCCATCATGCCCAGGACGGTTAGGCCGGTTGCGCCCGCCTTTAGGTAGAAATCCACCATCCGGTCGGTGCTGTCCAAATCCAAGCTGCCATCGGGCAGAAACGGCGTGACGGCGATCACATAGACGCCGCGCGCGTCTTCGGTCAGGTGGGTCATGGCAGATGTCCTTCTTTACGTATCCGTCGCGGCCAGGGCGACACGGCCAATGGCCATTGCGGCGGCGGCTTGGCAGGGTTCGACAACGGGCAAGCCGATGGCTTGTGACAAGCGGCGGCGATAGGCCGTCATACCCGCGCAGCCCAGGATCAGAACATCGGCGCCGTGCTGATCGCGCAGCACGCGGCCGACCTCCTGTTGCCGGGCAAAAGTGCGGGCATCGTCTTGCAGCTCGGCAACGCCGAGATTGAGCGGCAGATCTCCGGCCAGCCGGTCCATCACGCCCATGGCCCCCAAAAACCGCATATGGCGCGGGATTGAGGTTGGCAGAATCGACAGAATGCCAAAGCGCTGCCCAAGCGTCATCGCGGTCAGAACGGCGCTTTCGGCGATACCCAGCACCGGTTTGCGGCTTTGCTCGCGCAGCGCCGCCATGCCGGGATCGGAGAAACAGGCGATGACAAAGGCCGACGCATCCTCTTCTAGCGCGGCGGCACGCGCCAAAAGCGGTGCGACCACACCATCCACATCGGCTTGCGTCTCGATCCCGGCGGGGGTGCCGTCTAACTGACTGGCGACAATCGGCACAGGGCTTGCCGCGCGCAGGGGCGCCATCGCGTCGTCAATGCCATCGGTCACGGCCTGGCTGCTATTGGGGTTGATGATGTGGATGGTCACGCGCCACCTCCGTCATAGCGGGTTTGGCCCCAGAACCCTTTGGGGATGCCCAGCATATCGCGGGCCCCGATCCGATCGATCATTGCATCAGCCTCCCGTTGTGCATCCGTTAAGACGCGCCCCATGTCGACTTTTGTGGGCGCGCCGTCCCGCAAAAGCACCTCTCCATCGACCAATACCGTATCCACATCATTGCCATTGGCGAAATAGATCACACGGAAGGGCTCCATATTCAGCGGGTAAAGATGCGGGCGCTGCATATCGATCAGGATGGCGTCTGCCTTTTTCCCAACCTCGAGCGAGCCGATCTCGGCCTCCATCCCAAGCGCCTTAGCGCCGTCAATCGTCGCCATCTCCAGCGTCTTGCCCGGGGGCAGGATGCCAGTGTCTTGGAAATGGCGGCGGTGATAGTGCATCGCTTGTTGCATATGCCGGAACATATCGCCCGACCGGTCCGGCGCGGTGGCGTCCGAGCCGAGAGCAACCGTCACACCAGCCTCCATCAACTCCACGGCGGGGCAACGGCCCATGACGGAGGCAAGCGCTGAGGGGTTATGGGCAATCCGCGTCTCGGTCTCGGCGCAAAGCGCGATTTCATCCTCGTGTAGGTCTATCGCGTGAGAGAGCAACGCATCCGGCCCCAGAAGCCCGAGGTCTTGCGCCCGCCGGACCGAGCCGCGCCAATGGCCGTCTTGGGTGAAGATCACCCCCGATGCCCGCGACATGGCGCGGACGATCTGCGCCTCGCCGCAAGCGGTCTCATAGTCACCGGGCGACATATTGCGCTCATGCTCGTCGCGCAGAACGGGATAGAGCAACGCGACCGACAGGCGCCCATCATTGGCGCCATGCCAGCGGCTCAGAACCTCTTGGCAGGTGGCCAGCTGTTGTTCGAAGGAGACAGGGTGATGCTCAGCCCGGCCATTCGGCGTCCAGGTGGCGTAGGTGCGCGGATGCGGCGCGCGCGTTGGGCCGATCGCCATGACGTCGCGGGTGCCGATTTCGGCCACGCCTTCCATATGTGCGGAGGCATAATCTGGACTATCGCTGCGCATAATCGTGTCGCCGCCGCCGAGTAGAGACACACCACAGGTCACGCCAAAGCGGAGGCGTTCCAGTGCCGCCAGCCGCGCCTCGGCGTACCAAAACCCAGGCGTCGAGCCGGTTGTATAGACCTCGCCGCAGATCTCTTCCCAGACATCGCCCTGGTCCATACCCATGTTCTTGATCAGCCCGTGGCCGGCATGGGCATGCACGTCGATCAATCCGGGGAGCATGACCTTGCTGGTCGCGTCGATGACCTCTGGGGCGTCATGCGTCGCCTCGATCTCTGCCCGGGGGCCAATGGCGGCAATCCGGCCATCGGTGACCGCCAGCGCGCCATCGGAAATCACCCGGCGGTCTTGGTCCACGGTGATGATTGTGGCCCCGGTGATCAAAAGATCGGCCATCACGTGTCTCCGATCTTCGGCAGCGTGGCGATGTTCAAGACGCCATCAACGGGCATCGTGAAACCGGGGTGATTGCCAAGTAAGCCCGTCACCCGGATCGGGTTGTAAAGAGTCAGCCAGGGTGGGTCTTTTTGCATCTCGGTATAAGCGGCTTGGAACAGCGCCGCGCGTTTGGGGTCATCCGGCGTTTCCCGTGCCTGGTCGATCAACGCTTCGACCGTCGCATTGTGATAGCCTTGCCACCACGCGCCTTTGACGCGCGCGTCGATCTTTTCATAGAGCACACGGAAGGTGGAAAGCGGGCTGGAGTCGAACACGCAAAGATCGCCAATCTCCTTGCGGCGCACCATATGGGCATAGTCTTCGCGCTCATGATGCAAGTGGACATCTAAGGTGATGCCGATCCGTGCCAGTTGATCGCCAAGCGCCGCAGTCAGACATTCTGCTTCATCGGGAAGACGGGTTGGGCAATCGAGCGATAGGGTCAATCCATCCGCATACCCGGCCTCGCCGACCAAGGCGCGCGCGGCGTTCAAATCTTGCGGCAGGGCGGCCCCCTCGCCAGCGCCAAAATGCATCGGGCTGACAAAGCCCAAAAGTGGCTCGGCAGCGCCGCCAACCACCGTTTCGATCAAGACATCTCGATCAAGCGCCAAGTTCAGCGCGCGGCGCAGGCGCGGATCGGCCAAAGGCCCATTGGCGGCATTCAGCAGATAGATGATGGCCACTGGTAGCACGGTTTCGACACGGGTATGGCCAGGCGCCGTCAGGGTCTGACTGGCATGATAGTCAAGGGAAGTGGCCACCCCGGCGGCCCTGCTCGTGAGAGCCGTCAGACGGTCGGCCGCATCGGGAACCAGACGCATTGTGACCGTCTCATGCACCGGATCGCCGTCGAAATGCCCCGGCACGACGGAGAGCTGCAGCTCCGTTTCCGTGGCGGAGACCACACGATAGGGGCCGGTGCCGACAGGTCTGGTGGTGATCCCGGCATCCAGATCGGCCAAGCTGGACGGTGCCGCGATGTAGCCTTGCACCAGCACATCCAGCAGATCAGCCATCGGCTCGGCAAGCGCAATCGAAACCGTCAGATCATCAACAGCGATGATCTCCGCGCCGCCCAGATATTGCCACCAAACACCCGGCGAGCCGAGCGTATAGCCCTTATCGGCGCGGGCCATCCGGGCCAGCGAGAGACAGACCGCCTGGGCATCACACGGGCTGCCATCTTGGAATCTGACATCGGGGCGCAGATGAAAGACCCAGGTTTTCGCGTCGGCGGAGACCGTCCAACGCTCGGCGAGGCGCGGCACAAATCCATTGGCGTTGCGCCGGACAAGCGTGTCAAAGACGGCCTCATAGATCGCCAGTTCATCATTGGCATCGGTGCAATCATGCGGGTCCCGCAGCGGCAAACGTGGCTGCGCGATGATCAACGGGCGGCTCATAAGGTGTCTCTTTCTGGCTCATCGAGGAGATGGCAGGCCACGCTCTGCCCGCCGCCGACATCTTGCAAAGCCGGGCGTTCCTTTGCGCACCGATCCCAGGCGAAGGGGCAGCGGGTGCGGAAACAGCAACCTGATGGGAGGGACAGCGCGCTCGGCACCTCGCCGGTCAGCTCGATCTCATCGCTTTTGCGGTTTGGCTGGATGCTCGGTGCCGCTGAGAGCAGCGCGCGCGTATAGGGGTGGCGCGGCATCGCAAACAGCGTGTCGCGCGGCGCGGTTTCCACCATGAAGCCCAGATACATCACCCCGATCCGGTCGGCGATGTGATGCACGACCGATAAGTCGTGGCTGATGAAAAGGTAGGACAGGCCGAATTCGTCGCGCAGATCCATCATCAGATTGAGAATCTGCGCCTGGATCGACACGTCGAGCGCTGAGACGGGTTCATCGGCCACGATCAAGCCCGGGTTGACCGAGAGCGCGCGGGCGATCCCGATCCGTTGCCGCTGACCACCGGAGAACTGATGCGGATACCGGCCCGCATGTTCGGCGTTCAAGCCCACCCGCGCCAAAAGCGCCTCGGTCTTGTCCGCAACCTCCGCACGGGCCTCTTCGCCCACCTGCTGCAACAGCGGCTCGGCCACGATATCGCGCACCTTTTGGCGCGGGTTCAGGGAGGCAAACGGGTCTTGGAAGATCATCTGCATCTTGGCCCGCACCGGCAGAAGATCGGCGTGGCCATATTCGGAGATATCCTCGCCTTCGACCCTAATACGCCCTGCCGAGGGTTCATAAATCCGCGCGATGGTCTTGGCGACGGTGGATTTTCCACAGCCGGATTCACCGACCAGCGCCAGAACCTCGCCCTTGGCAATCGAGAAACTGACGCCATTGACCGCATGGACCACAAGGTCTTTCAGCCGAGGCCGACCGCCTTCGAAACTCAAGCGATCCAAGAAGCCGGGGTTCAGATGGAACCGCTGTTCCAGCCCTTCGACATCCAGCATCGCACTCATGCGCTTTCTCCTGCCGCGACGGGGAAATGGCAGGCCGAATAAAGGCTGTCGCGGGTATGGTTCAGTTTCGGTTCCTCCTCGGCGCAGCGCGCTTGCGCGCGCGGGCAGCGATCGCGGAAATTGCAGCCTTTCGGCAGGTTGCGAATGTCAGGGACGGTGCCGGGGATTTGCCTCAGCCGGGCCTGCCGGTCGTCAGGATTGGGGATCGAGTCGATCAGACCCCGGGTATAGGGATGCGACGGGTTGGAGATCACATCGCGCACATCGCCGCGTTCCACGACCTGCCCACAATAGAGCACGGTGATTTTGTCGACGACTTCCGAGACCACCGCGAGATCATGGGTGATCAAGATCATCGATGCCCCATGCTCGGCCACCTGACGTTTCATCAACTTCAGGATTTGCGATTGGATCGTGACGTCGAGCGCCGTGGTGGGCTCATCCGCGATGATCAGTTTCGGATGCGCCAGCATCGCGATGGCGATCACCACACGCTGCCGCATCCCGCCCGAGAACTGATGCGGATAGGCGCGCAGCCGATCCTCGGCCTGCGAAATCCCGACGCTCTCCAGCATCTCGATACAGCGTGTCTTGCGCCCGGCCTCGTCCAGATCGGTATGAAGGCGCAGCATTTCGTCCATCTGCTTCCCGATCGTGTGGACCGGGTTCAGAGAGGTCATCGGGTCTTGGAAGATCATCGCGATCTCCTTGCCCCTGATCTTCCGCATCCGGTCTTCGGGCGCTTGCGCGATGTTCTCACCGGCCAGCCGAATTTCGCCGCCTTCGATCTGCCCCGGCGGGTCGATCAGGCCGAGGATCGAGAAGCCGACGACGGATTTGCCGCCGCCGGATTCCCCCACAAGCCCCATGATCTCGCCCTGGGCCAAGTCGAAGCTCACACCGTTCACGGCTTTCACCACGCCGGAGAACGTGTGAAACCAGGTTCGCAGATCGCGCACCGACAAAAGTGTCTCTGGAGTGTGGCCGTCCATGCTCATTTCAACCTCGGGTTAAGCTCGTCGCGGAGGAAATCTCCGAACAGGTTGATGCCAAAGACCATCGCCATGATCATCAACCCGGGGAAGACGGAGGTCCACCACAGGCCGGAAAAGAGCACGTCGAACCCGTTTTTGATCAAGAGACCAAGCGAGGGTTGGGTGATCGGCACGCCGACACCGAGGAAGCTGAGCGAGGCCTCGATCAGGATGAAAGTGCCGACCTGCACCGTGGCGATCACGATCAGCGGGGTGAGGACGTTCGGCAGGACATGCCGGCGAATGATCTTGCCATTGGTCAGTCCCGCGACCCGGGCGGCTTGGACATACTCCTTCTCGATCTCCCCAAGGGTCGAGCCGCGCACGGTACGGGCATAGACAACCCAGCCCACAGCAGTCAGCGCAATCAGCACTTTGTCGATCCCTGTGCCAACCGCCGACATCAGAAACAGCGCGATCAACATCGACGGGAAGGAGAGCTGCAAATCCGCGATCCGCATGATGATCGCGTCCAGCCGCCCGCCATAGAACCCGGCCAGCAGGCCAAGCGTCGTGCCGATCAGGCAAGAACAGAGCATCGCGGCGATGCCGATCAGGGCAGAGACCCGCGTACCATAGATGATGGAGGCCAAGACATCACGGCCCTGCCCATCGGTGCCGAGCCAATATTGCGGGTCACCGCCGGGCAACCAAGCGGGCGGCTTATAGCTGTCGAGCAAGTTGAGCTGCGTCAGGTCATAGGGGTTCTGCGTCACCATCAGCGGGCCAAAAGCGACGATCACGATAAAGATCGCAATGATCGCGCTGCCGAAGATCGCCGAAAGATTGCGGCGCCAGTTGAAGAAGAATTGCGAGGCGAGAAAGGCTTGCATCATGTCATTTCACCGTGATGCGCGGATCGATCATCGTATAGAGGATGTCGATCAGGAAATTGATGACCACAAAGATCAGCGCGACCAGCATCAGGTAGACCACGATCACGGGCCGGTCGGCGCGATAGATCGAGTCGACCAGGAGCTTGCCCATGCCAGGCCAGCCGAAAATCGTCTCAGTAATGGTGGCAAACGCGATCAAGTCCCCCAGTTGCAGGCCGAAAATCGTGACCACCGGAATTAACCCGTTACGCAGCCCGTGGCCGTAAAGGACACCTCGGCGCGACACACCCTTGGCCCGGGCGAATTTCATGTAGTCCTGCCGCGTGACTTCCATCATGCCCGCGCGGGTGATGCGGAGCAGGATCGCGAGTGTGCCGACTGAGAGGGTGATCGCGGGGAGCAGCACGTGGCTCCATCCATCCGCTGTCAGAAGCGAGGTCGGTACGCCGAACACCTCCACCGTGTCGCCCCGCCCGGAAGACGGGAAAATCCGCCATTCGACGGCCAGGAAATAGATCAACATCATGCCGACCCAGAAGCCGGGCAGCGAGATGCCGAGAAGCGAGCCGGACATGATCAGCCGGCTAAGTGGCTTGCCGGGGTTGGCACCGGCATAAACGCCAAGTGGGATTGCAATCGTGGTCGCGATGACCATGGCGACAACGACGATTTCCAGCGTGGCCGGCAGGCGTTCGAGGATCAGGTCAATCGCGGGCTGGCGGAACACGTAGGACGTGCCGAAATCGCCTTGAAGCAGATTGCCGAGGAAGATGATGTATTGCTCCGGCAAAGATCGGTCGAGGCCCAAGATTCGGCGGGCCTGCTCAATCTCGGCTTCGGACGAGTCAATCGGGATCACCATGAAAACCGGATCACCGGTGAAGCTCATCATCAGGAAAACGATGATCGAGACGGCCCAGAGCACGACCACCATTTGGATCAGGCGTTTGACGGTATAGGCGAACATGCCGGGTCCTTACTGCGGTGGCCGAAGCCATCCGTTAACTCAGATCGTCGGGGATTGGAGAAGGGGTGGGGCGGCCCCAAACGCGGCACCGCCCCCGGGGGAGAGTCACTCAGTGATCCGGATATCGTAGGCCCAGAGGAACTTGTCGGTCCGGGGTTCAAACTCGATCCCGTCACGGGCGCCATAGATGTCCTGCTCGTAGTGAACCGGGATCATCGGGATATCTTGCAGCAGAATCTCCGTGACCTGCTGAAGATGGGCGTCGCGCTCCTCAACCCGCGGTGTGGAATCCGCCAGATCGATCAGCCGGTCCACTTCAGGGTTCGAGTAATGGCCGCGGTTCACCTGCGCATAGCCTTCGCGCGTGCCGGGGCTGTAGAACATGCTGGCATACATCGACCCGGCGTCGCCCGAGGGCACATCCCAACCGGACATGATGAAGCTCGATTGCTCAGACGGCACCCGGATATAGCCGAAGAAATTGGCCCGTGGCATCAGGTTCAACTCAAGCGTGATTCCGATTTGCGACAGCATTGAGGCGAGGGCCTGCGCGATCTGCGCATCGTTCACATAGCGGTTGTTGGTCGCGTCCAGCGTCATGGTGAAGCCATCGGCATACCCGGCCTCGGCCATCAACGCGCGGGCGGCGTCGAGATCGAACGGATACAGATCGCGGAAGCTTGCGCCCTCCACGTAACCCACATGGGAAGACGGCACATATTGCTCAGACGGGGTCGACAGCCCATTCATGATCACCGTGCGGATGGTTTCCACATCAATCGCCCGCGCAATGGCTTCGCGCACGCGGCGGTCGGTCATCGGGTTGGTGTCCATATCGATGGTCGGCGACTGAGGCCGCACATCCAGCGCCAGAACCAGGTTCAGAAGGCTGGGCCGGGTCACAACCTCGAACCCATCTTCGGAGGCCACGCGCTCCACATCGCGCACCGACAAATCCTGCACAATATCCAACTCGCCGGTCAGAAGCGCGGCGGTCCGCGTGGCCGGGTTCGTCAGGGGGCGGAAGATGACCTGATCAATCTCCGCGGGGCCTGCGTAATACTCCTGGAACGCGTCCAGAACGATCCGGTCTTCACGAATCCACTCATTGAGTTGATAGGGGCCGGTGCCGATGGGCTGCTGCTCCATCTCGTCCTCGCCCACGGCTTCTGCATGGTCCCGGTTCAGGATCAGGATCGCTGCCAGATCGTTCGGCAGGGCCGCGTAGGGCTGATAGGTCACGATTTCGATGGTCTGATCGTCGATTGCTGAATAGGTGTCGATATTCTTCGCCAGGTTCGACATCAGCGAGTCTTTCAGCCGGTCGAAGGTGAAGACCACATCATCGGAGGTGAAGGGCTCGCCATTGTGGAAGGTCACGCCTTCGCGGAGCGTGAAGCGCCAGGTTGTGTCATCAACCAGTTCCCAGCTTTCGGCCAAGCCGGGCCCGAATTGCAGGTTCGCATCCCGACGCACCAGCGGGTCATAGATGTGATAGAACATGATGTTGCTCGACAGCTCTTCACCGGCTTGCGGATCGAGATGTACGGCATCGGCGGTCAAGCCCACGGTCAGGGTCTGATCTTGCGCGGCCGCGATGCCGGGCAGGGCTAGGGCCATCGCGGCGGTGGCCAAAAGGCCCCGGAGGCTGGAGGTTAAGGGTTTGGTCATGTCACATGTCTCCTTGTTGGTGGCGCTCTGCCGAACGGACGTTTGCCGCCCTTATGTGATTGCGGTGCGCGGGGCTCAGCCCAGCACCGATTGAATCTCAATCTGGTATCCCTCGGGGTCGTTGAAGGCGAAGGCACGGATGCCCAGTTCGGTGCTTTCGAACATCTTGGTCAGCCCGGCCACGCCATTGGCCTGGACCCAAGCGTACCAAGCATCGACATCCGCGACGCGCAGGCAGACCTGCACCGGTTTTTGTTCCGAGGCGCGCTGCATCCCGCGGGTTTCATCAACCAAACCAACATGGGCCTGACCGGCGATGCGATAGATTTTCGACCAGCCCTGATCGATGGCCAGATCCAGGCCCAAAACCTCCTCATAAAACGCCATCGCTTGGGGCAGGTCGCGGTAATAGAGAAAGGTGATCGCCAGTTCGGTCTCGCCCTCGGGACGGGCGATCTTGTCTGTCTCGGTATTTGGATTGCTCACGTCAGGCCGCTCCCAAGGCTGATTCCATACCGACGGTATACCAAAAGTATATCGTGTCAACGGAGACGAAGCTCAGGCCCGGAACTCAGGGTGATTTGCTTAGGAAAGAGGCAGGAGTGCCGTCAGAATAGACGGTTTACATGCGCCAGGATTGCCGTCCGGACATTTTCCAGATGGAGGCGCATGGCCGTATCGGCCCGGTCCGGGTCCTGCGCCAGAATCGCGTCGATGATCTCGATATGCTCAAGACAGCCGGGCTCGAAGCGTTCGGGGATCGAACCATTGTCAAACATCCGGGTCTTGAGTTTCAGCCCAACAATCAGCTCATTGAGCAAGGCAGAACCCGCGCGTTTTGCGATGAGGCCATGCAATTCATCATCAAGCGCGGCATGTTCCGCAGGCGTTGGCCGATTGGGGCCGAGGAAGTCAGAGACCCGTTTTCTAAGGGTCACGAAAGGTTCCGCCGGGCCGGTGACACTGGCGGCTTGCCGCGCGGCTTCGCATTCGAGCAAGCGCCGCACATGCAGCAATTCCATAATATCGGTGATCGAGATTTTGCTGACGGTCGGCGCGCCGCCGTTGACCCGGCTGACCAGCCCCTCGCTGACCAGCCGCGCAATCGCCTCGCGCACAGGAGTGCGCGACACACCCAACCGTTCGGCAAAGGCCTTCTCCTGCAGCCGCGTTCCGGCGGGCAATTCACCGCTTAGGATCATGCCCTTCAGCCGATCATGAACTGACGCGCTGAGGGTTTGCGCCTGGACAATCGTCATAACCCTCTCAACTCCCCAAACGATAGGCCAACGGTCTACTGCCGTCGTAACTTGCCTCAATCCTGTCTCTGTGTATACCGTAAGTGTACCGAACGGGGCAACTCTCAGCAGGTCACAGATATGACAATGCAATCTCATGACATGATTATTCGTGGCGGAACAGTGGTCACGGCCGAAGGGTCGGAACGGTCCGATGTTGCGATCCAGGATGGGAAGATTGTCGCGATTGGAGAAGGGCTTGGATCAGCGGCGGCTGAGATCGATGCTTCCGGGCGGCTCGTGATGCCAGGCGGCGTCGACAGTCATTGCCATATTGAGCAACTCTCCGGTGCCGGGCTGATGAATGCCGACACGTTTGAGACGGCGATGCGATCGGCGTTGATGGGGGGCACGACGACGACGATCTCTTTCGCGGCGCAACATCCGGGGCAGAAGCTTTCGAAGGTCGTGGCCGACTATCAAGCGCTCGCTGCCAAAGGCGCGATTGGCGATCATGCGTTCCATATCATCGTGTCCGACCTGTCAGGCGGCAACCTCACCGAGGATTTGCCGGCGCTGCTGTCGCAAGGCCATCGCTCGATTAAGCTGTTCACGGTTTATGACAAGGTGCGGATGGGTGATGAGGACATCCTTGATGTGCTTTGGTGTGCGCGGGCGCATGGCGGCTTGGTCAACATCCACTCCGAAAACGATGGCCTGATCCGGTGGATGGTGCGGCGCTTGGTTGAGGCGGGTCAAACTGGCTCACGGTTCCACCCGGTATCCCATCCGCGTGCCGCAGAGATCGAAGCGCTGAACCGGATGTGCATCTTTGCCGAGTTTACCGGGCAGCCGGTGATGCTGTTCCACATCTCCTGCGCCGAAGGGGCGGAGATTGTCCGTGCGGCCCGCGCGCGGGGTGCGCCGATCTTGGCGGAAACCTGCCCGCATTATCTCTTCATGACCGCCGATCAACTGAACCTGCCCGGCAATGACGCCGCCGGTCTGATGTGCAGCCCGCCGCAGCGCGCGGCCTCGGATCAAGAGGCGCTGTGGCAAGCGTTGGAGCAAGGTGATTTGCAAGTCGTCTCATCCGACCACGCGCCGTATCGCTTGGATGAAACCGGCAAATTCGCCCATGGCGTGGATGCGCCCTTTCCAAAGATCGCCAATGGGATGCCCGGCCTGGAAACCCGTCTGCCGCTTATGTTTGATGCAATGGTGAGCAAGGGTCGGATTGGGCCGGAACGCTTTGTTGAAATCACTTCAACCAACCCCGCAGAGATTTACGGATTGCCCGGCAAAGGCCGGATCGCGCCTGGTGCGGATGCGGATATCGTGCTCTGGGACCCGGATAAGACCGTCACCTTTGGCGCCGACGATCTGCACGATAATACGGGCTACAATCCTTATGCCGGGCGCACCGTTACCGGCTGGCCAGAGACGGTATTGTCGCGCGGTGAGATCGTCGTCGATCATGGTAAACTGCTCGGGCAACCGGGGCGCGGGCGGCGCCTGCCGATGGAGATCAGCCGGCATATGAAGCCGCAGCCAAATCCACCTGCGGACCTGCCGTCTTAGGCGCGTTTGCCGATCACCTCGACACCGAGTGTCGTCAGCACTTTCGCCTCGATATCCTCGGCATTCATTGCCGCGACCGCGTACATGTCGTGCGGGCTGGCTTGGTCGATGAAGATATCCGGCAACACCATGGAGCGGTATTTGAGCCCGGTATCGAAGACCCCGTTTTCGGCCAGAAGCTGCGCCACATGCGACCCGAACCCGCCGATTGCGCCCTCTTCGATGGTGATTAGCGCTTCATGATGGCGGGCGAGTTGCAGGATCAACTCTTCGTCGAGCGGCTTGGCAAATCGCGCATCGGCGATGGTGGGCGTGATGCCCTTCACGGTCAGCGCTTCGGCGGCGTCTTGCACCTCTTTCAATCGCGTCCCGAACGACAGGATCGCAACGCGGTTGCCTTCGGCGATCATCCGGCCTTTGCCGATCTCCAAGACCGTACCGCGCTCGGGCATCTCAACGCCCACGCCTTCACCGCGTGGAAACCGGAAGGCGGATGGCGTGTCGTCAATCGCGGTCGCGGTGGCGACCATATGGACCAGTTCCGCCTCATCGGCGGCGGCCATGACGACAAACCCGGGCAAATTCGCCAGATAGGCGATGTCAAAACTGCCCGCATGAGTCGCACCGTCCGCCCCAACGAGACCGGCACGGTCGATTGCAAAGCGCACCGGCAAACGTTGGATCGCGACGTCATGGACGACCTGGTCATAGCCCCGCTGCAGGAAGGTGGAGTAGAGCGCGCAGAACGGTTTCAACCCGCCCGCCGCCATCCCCGCTGAGAAGGTCACGGCGTGTTGCTCAGCGATACCAACGTCGAAACACCGGGTTGGAAAGCGCTCGGCGAAGAGGTTCAAGCCCGTGCCATCCGGCATTGCCGCTGTGACGGCCGTGACCGTTGGATCATCTTCTGCCTCGCGGATCAGCGATTGCGCAAAGACCTTGGTGTAAGACGGCGCGTTTGACGGGGCTTTCTTTTGCTCGCCAGTCACCACATCGAATTTTGCCGTCGCATGGCCTCCGTCGGGTTTGCTTTCGGCATGGACATAGCCCTTGCCCTTGGTCGTGATCGCATGGATCAGGATCGGGCCATCGGCGCGCGCTTTGACCGTGCGCAAAACCGCAAGAAGCTGTTCCATATCGTGGCCATCAATTGGCCCGACATAGGAAAAGCCCAACTCTTCGAACAAGGTTCCGCCAATTGTCGCGGACTTCAGCAACTCCTTCGCGCGGCGGGCTCCCTCTTGGAACGGCTCTGGCAGCAGCGACACCGCGCCTTTCGCGGCGGCTTTCAACTCCTGGAAGGGTGCTCCGGCATAGAGACGCGAAAGGTAAGAGGACATTGCGCCGGTTGGCGGCGCGATGCTCATTTCATTATCGTTCAAGATCACAATAAGGCGCTTGCCCATATGACCGGCGTTGTTCATCGCCTCATAGGCCATGCCTGCCGACAGGGCGCCATCGCCGATCACGGCAATTGCATCGCCCAACCCATGCTCTGGCGCACCACCCAAATCGCGCGCCACTGCGAAGCCAAGCGCCGCCGAGATCGAGGTCGAGGAATGCGCGGCGCCAAACGGGTCATAGGGGCTTTCGGAGCGTTTTGTGAATCCGCTGAGCCCGTCTTTTTGGCGGATCGACAGCATAAGATCCCGCCGCCCCGTCAGAATCTTATGAGGGTAGCATTGATGGCTCACATCCCAGATCAGCCGGTCGCGCGGCGTGTCGAACACCGCATGCAGTGCGACGGTCAGTTCCACAACGCCCAGGCCCGCGCCCAAATGCCCGCCGGTTTTGCTCACCGAAAAGATGGTTTCTTGGCGCAACTCGTCGGCCACTTGGCGCAGTTCCAAGTCGGACAGCGGCGTCAAATCGGCAGGCGTCTTCACCCGGTCCAAAAGCGGGGTATGGGGTTGGCTGGTCACTCTGCTGGCCTCCCGGTCCGGGTTACATGTCGCGGGCGATAATGTACCGCGCCAGCGCCTTCAAGGTCTCTGCTCTCTCTCCATACGGGTTGAGCGCAGCTTCCGCATCGGCAATCAGATCACTTGCACGCGATTTGGCACCATCAACGCCGAGGAGCGAGACAAAGGTTGCTTTCCCGGCCTGGGCGTCTTTTTGCAGCCGTTTGCCCGCTTTTGTGGCATCGCCTTCCACATCCAAAATGTCGTCTGCGATCTGGAAGGCAAGGCCGATGGCCTGCGCGTAACGCCGCAGGGGCCGGGTCGGCCCGCCCGAGAATGGCGCCAGCCTCGGCGGGCCAGGTGATCAACGCCCCGGTCTTATTGCCCTGCAACTCGGTTATTGCGTTGAGGGAGAGCGGCTGATCGGCGGTCTCGGCGGCGATGTCCTGGGCTTGGCCCAGCACCATACCTTGCGCGCCGGACGCCTTGGCCAGCGTGGCCACAAGCTCAATCCGTTGATCCGGCGCTCCGGCATTGGGATCGGCCAGCAGTTCAAAGGCGAAGCTTTGCAGCGCATCGCCCACCAGAACCGCAATGGCTTCATCCCATTTGATGTGCACGGTCGGCTGACCCCGGCGTAGGTCATCGTCATCCATGCAGGGCAGGTCGTCATGAACCAGGCTATAAGCATGTAGGCATTCAACGGCCCCGGCGGCATAGAGCGCTTGATCCCGCGGCACATCGAAAAGCGCCGCCGCTTCCAATGCCAAAAACCCACGCAGACGTTTGCCGCCCCGGGTCGCATAGCGCATTGCTCTCGGCCACCGGGTCCGTGCCGAACTCGCTCATCTGATCTGTCAGGAAGTGCCCGATATCGCTTCGGGCATCGCCAAGCGCCGTGTGAAACACTTACAGTCCTTCGGTGGGCGTGGTTCCCGTCGCCTGACCATCCGCATCAAGCGTGATCTGGGCGACCTTTTCCTCGGCCTCTTTCAGCTTGGCCTCGCAGCGGGCTTTCAAAGCGGCGCCGCGTTCGTAAAGCGTGATGGAGTCTTCCAACGGCACATCGCCCCGATCCAGCGCATTCACGACCGTTTCCAGCTCGCGAATGGCCTCTTCAAAGCTCATTTCTTCGATCGGTTTTGGGTCACTCATTCGCCTTGCTCCATCAGCACCGTCACATGCGTCGCGACCGAAGCCGCGAGCGCATCCAGATCATAGCCGCCTTCCAAAGTCGAGACCACGCGACCGCCGCAATGGGTCTTGGCGAAGGCGCAAAGCTGCCGGGTGATCCAGGCAAAATCCTCGGTGTCCCAGTTCAAATTGGCCAGCGGGTCGGCGCGATGGGCGTCAAACCCGGCGGAGATCAGGAGCAACTCCGGGGCGAAAGCTTCGAGGCGCGGCAGCATCCGGTTTTCCACGATCTGCCGCATCTCGGCGCTGCCGCTCCCGGGCCCGAGCGGCAGATTCAGGATGTTGTTGGCGGTGCCCCGTTCGCTTGGTGCACCGGTGCCGGGATAAAGCGGCATCTGATGGGAGGAAATGAACAAAGCGCGCGGCTCGTCCCAGAGTAAATCTTGCGTGCCATTGCCGTGATGCACATCGAAATCGACGATTGCCACACGGGCGAGGCCATGCCGTTCCAACGCATGTTTCGCGGCGATGGCGATATTGCCGAAAAGACAGAATCCCATTGGGCGTGTGCCCTCGGCATGGTGGCCCGGCGGGCGCGTGGCGACAAAAGCGTTTTGCGCCGCGCCAGCCAACACTTGATCAACCGCGAACAGGCAACCGCCGACCCCTTTGAGCGCGGCCTCCCATGAGCCGGGCGAGACGGTCGTGTCCGCATCAAGCGGCACGAGACCGGCATCGGGGATGGCATTGCGCACTGCCGTGACATGGCTCTCGGGATGGCAGAGGCGCAGATCGGCCTCGTCGGCCAATGGTGCCTCGGCGCGGGTCAGCGCGTCAAATTCCGGGGCCGCGAGCGCTTCAAAAACATACTCAAGCCGCGCAATCTGCTCCGGGTGACCGGGTGGCATTTCATGAGCCAACCCGGCGTGATTTTCGACAAGAAGTGTGGTCATATCAATCAGGTACCAACATATACCCCGCGCCGCGAACGGTCTGCAGATAGCGGGGTTGCTTCGGATCGGTCTCGATCTTGCGTCTCAACCGGGTGATTTGCACATCGACGGCGCGTTCTTGCGCTTGGCCCGCGCTGTCGCCTTTGTCCCGGCCAAGGTCTTCGACCAGTTGCGCGCGGCTCACGGGCTCATGCGGACAGGCCGAGAAGATGCGCATCAAGGCAGCCTCGGTCGCGGTCAAACGGACGCTGTCCTGGCCTTGCCACATCTCACCGCGTTCCAGATCGTAGCGAATGCTGCCGAGATTCAGAACCTTTGGCGCGTCTTGCGGCTCTGTCATCGCGGGCACCCGGCGCAAGATCGCGTTGATCCGGAGCAGCAACTCCTTCGGCTCAAACGGTTTCGGTAGGTAGTCGTCCGCCCCCGCTTCAAGGCCCGTGATCCGATCGCTGGCCTCGCCCTTGGCGGTCAGCAATAAAATCGGTGTCGTCAGCGTTTCCCGGATCGCTTTGGTTAGGCTCAGACCATCCTCGCCCGGCATCATCACATCCATCACGATCAGATCAAACTCCAACCCTGAGAGCAGGCGCCGAGCATGGGCGGCATCGCGCGCGACACTGGTCATAAAACCATGCCGGATCAGGAATTTCTGCAACAAGCCGCGAATGCGCTCGTCGTCATCGACAATCAGCAGATGGGCGGCGGCTTCATTCATGATGATGCTCCATCTTGATTTGATAGTGTCGACGTAGCTCCGGGTCCATCATCTGCTCCAACACAGTGCGAAATCCGGCGACGGCTTCCGGCCCGGCGGCGCGATAGGCGGCGCGCATCCGATTGCGCTGCGCATCTGAAAGTTCGCGCTCCAGGGCCGTGCCTGCCTCGGTCAGGAACAAATGCCGCTCGCGTTTGTCGCGCGTGCCGACGCGGCTTTCAACCAACCCATCCTCGACCAGGGCCCGCAACACGCGGTTCAGCGATTGTTTGGTGACGCCCAGAATATCGAGCAGATTGTTCACCGTTGTGCCCGGTGTCCGATTGATGAAATGGATCGCCCGGTGATGCGCGCGGCCATATGCGTAGTTCTGCAAAATCCGGTCGGGGTCGGCCGTGAACCCGCGATAGGCGAAAAACATCGCCTCGATTCCGCGCCGAAGCTGCTCATCTGTTAAAAACAGCAGGCTTTCGCCGCCGACCAGCGCATTGGCTGTTCCACGATCTGCCATCGTCACGTCCCTTCCGTCACGCCCGTTCGGGCTTTGAGACAGTTTATGTCAGCCTTGTTGACTTTCCAAGAATCAATTGATAGCGATTGCACGGTTTTGCGCAATATTATGTCCGATCCGGCCATATTGGGCGCAACAAACAGAAAGATAGCGGCTTGCTGGCCGCGAATTGATGAAGGATGGGAAAGATGAGCGGCAGCTATGACAACCGCGATGGCGCAATCTGGATGGACGGCAAACTGGTGCCGTGGCGCGATGCCAATGTGCATATTCTGACCCATGCGATGCATTACGCCTCAAGCGTGTTTGAGGGCGAGCGGGCCTATAACGGCAAAATCTTCGAAAGCCGCCGTCACTCCGAACGGCTTCTGGCCTCGGGCCGGATGATCGATGTTGAGATCCCTTGGACCGTCGATGAGATCGAAGCCGCGAAATACGAGGTGATGAAAGCCAATGGGCTGACCGATGCCTATGTCCGCGCGGTTGCCTGGCGGGCCTCGGGCGAAGATATGGGCGTCGCGTCGCAGAAGAACCCGGTACGCCTGGCCGTCGCGGCCTGGGAATGGGGTGCCTATTACGGCGATGCCAAGATGAAAGGCGCGAAGCTCGACATCTCGAAATGGAAACGCCCGTCGCCGGAGACGATCCCGTCTCACGCCAAGGCCGCCGGTCTCTATATGATTTGCACCATGTCGAAACACGCGGCGGAGGCGAAAGGCTGCTCGGATGCGATGATGTTCGACTATCGCGGCTATGTGGCCGAGGCGACGGGGGCGAATATCTTCTTTGTCAAAGACGGCGAGGTGCACACGCCCGACCCGGATTGCTTCCTAAACGGCATCACCCGGCAGACCGTGATCGGGATGCTGAAAGAGCGTCAGATCAAAGTGCATGAACGCCATATCATGCCCGAAGAGTTGGAAAGCTTCGAGCAATGCTGGCTGACCGGCACCGCTGCCGAGGTGACGCCGGTGGGGCAGATCGGCGATTACAACTTTGAAGTTGGCGCGCTGGCCCGAGATATTGCAGAGGGCTATGAGGTGAAGGTTCGGGAGTGACGGAACCGGCGAACAAGATCGAGAAGGGGTCCAACCGGGTCCCTTTTTCTTCTTTTGTCGATGTTCTGGATGCTTGATTTGCCGCACAAGCCGGGCCAAGTTTGAATCATGGTCGTGCAGATCCAGCCCAGAGGCCCCGAGCGTATTCCCGAAAAGGTCGCTTTCGACCGCAAGGAGCTTGCGGTGATCTTGACGATTTATGGCCGGATGGTCGCCGCCGGAGAATGGCGCGATTATGGAATTTCGTTGCTCTCCGACGTGGCGATTTTCTCGATCTTCCGGCGCAGCGCGGAGCATCCCATCTATCGTGTCGAGAAACGCCCGAAATTGGCACAGAGGCAAGGGCAGTACGCTGTGATCGGAATGGATGGCCGCATCCTGAAACGCGGCCATGATCTGAAGACCGTTCTGCGGGTCTTGGAGCGGAAACTGATCCGCGCGGTCGACTAACACTCAGGTGATGTTCAACCGTCGCCGACCGGTGATCGGCCCGTCTCCCGCGGTTTCGATCCGGGCGGCGGCGTCTTTCAGCGGTTCATAAGCCACCGCCATGTGGTGGGCGTTGGCATGCAACAACATCCGCTCATTCGCCATGATCCCCACATGGCCCTCCCAGAACACCAAATCTCCGCGCTGTAACGGCTCACCACGCTGCAACTCCCGCCCAAGAGCGGCCTGCTGCTGATCACTGTCACGCGGACAATCGACCCCACAGGCCAAAAGCGCGACCTGCGTTAAGCCGGAACAGTCGATGCCCCATCGGCTGGTTCCACCCCAGAGATAAGGCGTGCCCAAGAACAGATCGGCGACGCCAACCGGGTCGCCAAACCGCGCTTTGATTGGCTGCAGGTGCGAGCGTGGGATGAAATGGCCGGTATGAATACGCAGAAAATCTTCTCGCTCCGCCCGAACCCGGACCCGGGAGCCGAAGAACACCGAGACATCCGGCGGCGATTTGAAATTCGCCTTCGGATACAGATGCGTTGCAGGGGCCACCACCCAATGTGTCGGCTCCTCCGGTTCGGTCAATGCGCCGGCTGCCATATAGCCGACATAGCCGTCGCGCTCGGCCTGGCCGAAAACGTTGCCGTCCTTGGCCTCGAGCACCAGAAACCGTTCGCCAAACACCAACTGGCTGACCCGGCTCCCCTGCGGTTTGTCGGTGATATTGGCCATCGGCTGCTGCACCATGGTCCAGCGACCCTGAACGAACCGCTCCGCTTCGATCTGGCCTTGCAGCGACACATGGGCCACGCGCCCGTTGCTTGGGGTTGTCCGGGAATCCGTCATAGGTTCAAGACCTCTGGTAGGGCTTCAAACACGCTGCGCGCGCCCTGACCGACACCACCTTTGGGGCGCCCGGGTGCCGCGCTTGGTTGCCAACCATAGATGTCGAAATGCGCATAACGCGGCGTGTCTTTCACAAAGCGGCGCAGGAACAGCGCGGCGGTGATCGAGCCCGCAAATCCGCCCTTCGGCGCATTGTCGAGATCGGCGATGCCGGGTTCGATCATGCTCTCATAAGGCGTGTGGAAGGGCATGCGCCAAACCGGGTCGGCGACGTTACTCGCGGCCATCGCAAGGGCGGCGGCGAGTGGATCGTCATCGGTGTAGAACGGCGCAAGATCTGGCCCAACGGCCACACGCGCAGCGCCAGTCAGGGTGGCCATAGAGATCATCAAATCTGGTGGCGTCTCGCTTGCCAGCGCCAATGCATCGGCCAAGACCAAGCGGCCCTCGGCGTCGGTGTTATTGATCTCCACGGTCAGCCCATTCCGGGCCGTCAGGATATCACCCGGGCGGAACGCGTTGCCCGCAACATTGTTCTCGACCGCCGGGATCAAGACGCGAAGCCGAAGCGGCAATGCGGCGCTCATGATCATCTGAGCGAGGCCGAGAACCGTGGCCGCACCGCCCATATCCTTCTTCATCAGGCCCATCGAGGCGCCGGGTTTAAGGTTCAATCCGCCGGTGTCGAAACAGACGCCTTTGCCCACGAGGGTCAGCGTTGGCCCGCTGTTCCCCCAGGTCATATCCAACAGGCGGGGCGCGCGCGTCGCGGCGCGGCCCACGGTGTGGATCAAAGGCAGATTGGCACCAATCAACGCCTCGCCCTCTGTCGCTGTCACCTCCGCGCCAAACCGGCCCGCCAGATCGCGCATCGCGGCTTCAAGGGCATCTGGTCCCATGTCTTCGGCCGGTGTGTTGATCAGGTCGCGGGTCAGAGCTTCGGCCTCGGCGATTTGCTCTAGCCTCGCGGCATTGGTCTGGGGTGGGGCAACCAATCCGGCTTTCACTCGCGGTTGGTTCCGGTATCGGTCGAAGCGATAGCACGACAGGAGATAGCCCAACCCGACCTCGTCGCCTGACACGTCCTCAGGCAACGCGTCGATGCGATAGGTGTCCGCCGGCAGTTGGGCGATAGCGGCACCGACGGCAAACCGTGTGCGTTTCCGCACTTCGGGTTTGCCGAGGCCAATTAGGGCCAGTGCCGGTCGACCCGATGCATCCGCCAAACTCAAGACTTGGCCGGGTTTGGCGGCAAATCCCATATGATCGATCCAAGATCTCTGCGCTTCGGTCAGATCGGCGAAGGCATCCGGCACGTCGGCAGGGGCGATCAATCGGATCGGAATGGTATCGGTTTTGGCTTCGCTAAATCGGGCTGGCATTGGGCACTTTCCTAAGATGTCGCCACCCTAGCGTGCCCGATCCCTGCCGCAAGCCCCCTTCAGCCTGAGAGGTCTTCCAGGTCCCAAATCGCCAGAATCGAGCGCTCGCCCACCCGTTGCAGCCGCGCCAAGGTTGCCGAGAGCGCGACCGCATCGCCGCTTGCCTGGGCCATTTCCACATTGCGTGCAGCCCGCGCGAGGGTCGCCATCCCAATTCTGTCGGATGCCGCAATCAGGTGACGAACCGGCTGGCCTAACCCGTGCGGATGCTGGCCTTGATCAAGGTTTTCGACGTCCTGAAGAAGCTTGCCGATAACGCCAAGCGCGTCGGCGACCTCTGACTCAGCGCGTACTTCGCCCAACTCGGTGCATAGCTTCTCAAGCTGGTCCGGGTTGAACCGCGCGGGTTCGTCCAACCGCAAAATGGCCACGGATGGCTTCATTTCTCACTCCACTTCTTCCCCAACGACGTAGGGCACCCGCATCCATTCTGCCAAAGAAACGCCTTCGGTGCAGTTGAAAAACATCTCGAAATTACACCGAATCCGCGCTACTCCGTTAAGCCCACGCTCGAAAGGTCCGCAATGCATCGTGTCAAGGCTTTGCCCTCCTATCTGATGAGCCGCTATAAAGGCTGGAAAGCGACGACATTTGTCGAAAATCGCGCCTGGTTTCGACGTTTGGCGGTGGAGGGGCAGCGTCCTCGGGCCATGGCCATTGCCTGCTGTGACAGCCGCGTGGCGGTCACGTCGGTCTTCGGGCAAGAGATTGGCGAGATATTCGTTCATCGCAACATCGCCAATTTGGTGCCGCCCTACACGCCCGATGGGGAGCATCATGGCACCGCTGCAGCCATCGAATATGCCGTTAAGGTGCTGAAAGTTGCGCATATTCTGGTGCTGGGTCATTCCAATTGCGGGGGTGTGCGGGGCTGCATTGATATGTGCTCGGGCGCCGCGCCCGAGTTGGAGGCGCAGGAAAGCTTCATCGGCCGGTGGCTCGATGTGCTCAAAGTCGGGTATGACCGGGTGAGCGACATAGAAAACCCCGAGATGCGGCAGACGGCGTTGGAGAAAGAGGGCATTCAGGTTTCGCTGGAGAACCTCATGACCTACCCGTTTGTGATGGAGGCTGTTGATCGCGAGGAACTGACCCTTCATGGCGTCTGGGCAGAGCTGGCCGAAGGCGATCTAGAGATGTTTGATGGATCTGTACGCCGATTTGTAAAGAGTTAGGCCCCTTTACCTCTGTCGGGGCAGAGACTATCCCCGCGTAAACCTTGGCACAGGCGGGGCTATGGACGGAATACTGGCACTTGCGGCGGACAATCTGATTTCGCCGATCATCCTCTTCTTCGCACTGGGCCTCGCGGCGGCCTTTGCTCGGTCTGATCTGTCGGTGCCCGAAGCGGTGGCCAAGGGGATGTCGCTCTATCTGCTCTTTGCGATCGGCTTCAAAGGCGGGGCCAGCGTGGCGGCCCATGGGTTGGATCGACATTGGTCATGTCGCTTGTTGCGGGCGGGGTTCTGTCCTTCATCATCCCCTTTGTGGCCTTCGCGCTCTTGCGGGCGATGACGGGTCTGAGTGTTGTCGATGCGGCGGCCGTTGCGGGCCATTACGGGTCGATCTCGATTGTGACCTTTGTGGCGGCAACCTCGGTCATCACCAGCGCGGGCATCGTAAGCGAAGGCTATATGGTGGCCGTTGCCGCGATGATGGAGGCGCCCGCGATCCTCTCCGCCCTTTGGTTGATCGCGCGGTTCGGATCTGCCGGGCAAGGTGGGATGGAACCGGGGTTGATCCGGGAAATCTTGCTCAATGGATCGATTGTTCTCTTGGTTGGCTCGTTCCTCATTGGCTGGATCACGGGCCAAGAGGGACTCGACATGATCTCAAGCTTCATCGTCGCGCCGTTTCAGGGTGTGCTCTGCCTGTTTCTTCTCGATATGGGTCTCGTGGCGGGCCGGGGTTTGCGACAGGCGCGCGGCGTTCTGCGCCCGCCATTGTTCTTGTTCGGCGTGATCATGCCACTTGTTGGCAGCATGTTTGGTCTGGCCGCCGGGATGCTGCTTGGCCTCTCGACCGGCGGGGTTGCGCTCTTCATGACGCTTTCGGCATCCGCTTCTTACATCGCTGTTCCCGCGGCGATGCGTGTGGCCCTGCCTGAGGCGAACCCGTCGGTCTATCTGACTCTCTCCCTTGGGGTCACCTTTCCCTTTAACCTGACGCTTGGCATTCCGATCTATCTCGCGATCGCCCGTGCCGTCACCGGAGGCTAGCTCCATGCAAACTCATCAGGCGAAACGTGTTGAAATCACAATTGAATCTGTGATGGAGAGCCGGTTATCCGCGGCGCTGATTGAGGCGGGGGTCACGGGGTTTACCGTGCTGCCCGTTTTGGGTGGCTCAGGCCGGTCGGGCCGTTGGAGCCGCGAGGGCCAAGTCAGCCGCGCTGGCGGAATGGTCAGCGTCGTGTGCATCATCCGGCCCGAGACGTTGGACGCCCTTCTCGACGCCGCGTTTAGTGTCGTGGATCGGCATATCGGGGTGGTGAGCGTGGTCGATTGCGAGGTCCTGCGCGCCGAGCGTTTCTAGACCCCGCCCTGTCGTGCTATTCTGAACGCCGAACGCGGCAGGGAGGGAGCATCATGCGCCTTATTCGAAATCTGTTCATTGGCCTTATTGGTTTGGTCCTTTTGCTGGCAGCGGGGGCTTATCTGCTGCCGCGCAATGTCATTGTCGAACGTGAGATCACCATCGACGCCCCGCCAAGTGAGGTGTTTCCCCTGATCAACTCTTTGCAAAGGGGGAGGAGTGGTCGCCGTGGTTGGAGCGCGATCCTGAGGTCCAAATATCGCATACTGGCCCCGACGCAGGTGTGGGCGCCACGATGGAGTGGGCCTCGGATGAGCCGAGCGTTGGCAATGGCCGGCAAGAGATCATCGAAAGCGTTGCGGATACGCGTGTCGCCACAGCGCTTGATTTCGGTGATATGGGCACGGCTGAGGCCTGGTTCGACCTCGTCCCCAACGGCGGCGGGACCTCTGTCACGTGGGGGTTGAATGCGGATATGGGGATGAACCCCATGGGCCGTTGGATGGGTCTGATGATGGATGGTATGGTTGGCGCGGATTACGACCAGGGCTTGGCCAATCTGAAAGCCCTGGTCGAAGCCGGGTAGCTTACGGTCGCCAGGTCAGGATTTGGCCGTCGGGCCAATCCAGGCTGACCTCCATCTCGATCTCTTGGGTTTCACCAGGCTGAAGGGTGATGTCCCAGGCCATGACGCCGCGCAGATCGTCGTAGTCTTCTTCTGTTGGGTCCAAGCTGAGCGCGACCTCCACGTCCAGATCCTCTTGCTCAGCAAAGGGTGTAGCGTAAAGCACGTGCACCTCTTCGACCTGGTCCGAGGTGTTTTCGACCGAGAAGCGAATGCGGCGATCTTGGGTGTTGGATTGTACGAAAACGCCCCGGTCCCCTTCGTCCAGCGACAGATCCTGCCACTCAAGCCGGATATGATCGACCGGGCCAAACGCAAACTCTTCCGTTGCGCCAGCGGGGATCATTTCGACATACCCCTCCGCAATCGGGCCGCCGTCGCGAAAGAATATCACCTCGCCGGGCAAGATCGGTTCACCGCTGTCGTTCTCGATCTCTGCCATCAGGAACGCGGTATCGTCTTGGCGCGGCACCGCCCGCTTTGCCAACTCCGCGTCAAAATCCAACCCATCGAGCGGCAGCAACGTCTCGCCGGACGTGCCGATGGAGACCGGGCGGTTGTAGCGGTAGCTGACGTTCAGGCCCAGCATTGCGAAGTCGACCGTATCCTCCGCAATGATGACCGGTTCCATGAGAGTTTGGGTGAGGCCCGAAAGCGCTTCGGATTCCTCCGTCACGCTACGCAGCGTCGGGCTGGGCGCGGGCGGGCGCGGCTCTTCAATCCGCGCCGGGCGTGGATAAAGGCGGCTTGGTTCGTGGGCGCGAAACGGGTCGGCAGCAGAGAACGTCACTGCCACATCGCGCCAAAGCTCAACAGTTTCGACACCAAATGCAATGAAGCGATCGATCGACAGGGCGCCGCTGTCACTATCCAGATGCATCTCATAGACAGGCGACCATCCGACGTCGCCCATGAGATGCTCAAGGACAAAATCCACTTCGGTTTCGGCGGTCGCGATCACCTCAACGGCCAGACCATTGGCCATGGTTCCGAAGGGCCGGAGTGCTGATAGCGCTTGCTGAGCTGCATTGAGCTCAATCTGACGGTCTTCGAGCGCATCGGTCAGCTCGCGGCGGGCGATCTGCGCGGCCTGGAAGCTCTTCGGCGACCCGCACCGTTTCGGTCCCAATCGCACCGATTTGCGCCGTCAGATCATTCAAATCATCGGGCAAGTCCGCCCCGTCTTCACCCCCGCGCGAGGGCTTCCAGATAGGCCAGTTGCAGCGTTGTCGCGCGGATCGTGGCATCGGCCAGGGCGATCCGGTCTTGCGCCGCTTGAACCGCGTCTTCAACGGCCTCAACAGCGGCGCGCGCCGCTGCCTGTTCGGTTGTATCAAGCGCGCCTTCGGAGATTGGAATGCCCCGCACCAGGCTTGGGGGTCCGAAAATGACATCCGCGTCGGATGAGAAGTAAGGAACCTCGGCATTGAAGGCGTCTGGCAGGGCGACAATCAACCGATGTGTCCCGGCCGGCACGGTTACAGATGCCGCACGATTAACCTCCGCAATGCCCATATAAACCGTCGCTTCGGCGATATCCGCGCGGGTGATGATATCGTCGGCATGGGCGGCGCTGGCCACGAGCAGGGCCAAGACGGAAACGGAAAAACGCATGGGGGAAACCTCCGGGGCTGAAACTGCCCGAAGCTTCCCCCGTCCGCGCCGGTTATTCAATAACCGGCGTAGATCTCAGCCTTTTTTCAGCGCGCGCTTGCCAAGCGTCTCGGCGATCTGCACCGCGTTGAGCGCAGCGCCCTTGCGCAGATTGTCAGACACGCACCAGAGGTTCAGACCGTTATCAATGGTAGAATCCTGACGGATACGGCTGATGAAGGTCGCGTAATCGCCGACGCATTCCACCGGTGTGGTGTAACCGCCATCTTCGCGCTTATCGACCACCATGATCCCCGGGCTTTCCCGCAGAATATCGCGCGCTTCATCTTCGTCGAGGAAGTCTTCGAACTCGATATTCACCGCTTCGGAATGCCCGACGAACACCGGAACGCGGACGCAAGTTGCCGTGACCTTGATCTTCGGATCAACGATCTTCTTGGTCTCGGCCACCATCTTCCATTCTTCTTTGGTCTCGCCGCTATCCATGAACTTGTCGATATGCGGGATCACGTTGAAGGCGATCTGTTTGGTAAACTGATCGGGGTCTTTCTCCTGACCCGGGACATACATGCCCTTGGTCTGATCCCAGAGCTCATCCATGCCGCCTTTGCCCGCGCCCGAGACCGATTGATAGGTCGAGACCACCACGCGTTTGATCGTTGCGCGGTCATGCAGCGGCTTCAGCGCGACGACCATCTGCGCGGTCGAACAATTCGGGTTCGCGATGATGTTTTTCTTGGCATAGCCATCGACCGCCTCGGGGTTCACCTCCGGCACGACCAGCGGCACGTCCGGGTCATAGCGGTAGAGCGAGGAGTTATCGATCACCACGCAGCCCGCCTTGGCGGCCCTGGGCGCGTAGGTTTTCGTCGCATCGGAGCCGATCGCGAATAGCGCGATATCCCATCCGGTGAAATCGAACGTGTCCAGATCCTTTGTGGTCAGGGTTTCGTCGCCAAAGCTGCATTCGGTGCCGAGAGATTTGCGCGATGCCAGGACCGCAATCTCATCGACCGGAAACTGGCGCTCGGCCAGGATGTTCAGCATTTCGCGACCCACATTGCCCGTGGCGCCCGCGATAACGACTCTATAGCCCATTTTTCCTTATCCTTTAGGTGTGGATGCGCGGCACATAATGGATGCAGGTCGAAAGGAAAAGCCCTCGAACGGCTTGACTTATGCACAGCGAAGCGACATGTGCCTTTTCAAGCATTCTGCGCTGCCGCGTGAGCAGCCGCGCGCCTTGGTCGCGCTACAGGATGAAGATTCCCAACAGTCCCCATCACGCAGGGTCTGACGATTTGGCCGGTTTGCACGGGAATAGTCCGTGTGGATTAGCGTCAGGTCGCACCCTTCGCCGCCGCGCTTCGTCGCGGCCCCGACTCATGTTATCGCGCGGGCGCCAATGTGGATCCGCGCCAGAAAGGTACACTTTGTTCGATTTCGATATGCTCGGCCTCTCGCCGACCTTGATGACCGCGTTGAAGAAAACCGGCTTCACAGAACCCACACCGATTCAAAACCAGGCGATTCCGCTTGCCCTCGACGGTCATGACATCATGGGCTTGGCCCAAACCGGCACCGGCAAGACCCTGGCCTTTGGCCTGCCTTTGATTGAGCATCTCTTGGCGCTGCCCGGCAAACCCGATCCCAAAACGGCAAAGGCGCTGATCCTTGCGCCCACTCGCGAGCTGACCAATCAGATCGCCGAAAGCCTGCGGGTCTTTACCACTGGCACACCTTTGAAAGTGCAGGTCGTCGTTGGCGGCCAGTCGATCAATGCTCAAATGAAGCGTTTGGAGCGGGGCACGGATATCCTCGTCGCGACACCGGGCCGGCTGATCGACCTGATGGATCGCGGTGCGGTGAAGCTGCACACGGTTCAGCATCTGGTGCTGGATGAGGCCGATCAGATGCTCGATATGGGCTTTATTCACGCGCTGCGCCGGATCGCCCCGAAACTGGGCACACCGCGCCAAACCATGCTGTTCTCGGCTACGATGCCGAAGCAGATGGAAGAGATCAGCCAGGCCTACCTAACCAACCCGCGCCGGGTGCAAGTCTCGCCCCCGGGCAAAGCCGCTGACAAGATCACCCAATCGGTCCATTTCGTTGAAAAGGCCGATAAGCCAACGAAGCTCCGCGAGGTTCTCTCCCGCGATCTCGACGCGCTGACCCTGGTCTTCTCCCGCACCAAACATGGTGCCGAAAAGCTGATGAAAGGCTTGGTCGCCGATGGGTTCAATGCCGCCTCGATCCATGGCAACAAATCGCAAGGTCAGCGTGACCGAGCGATCAAAGCCTTCCGCGACGGCCAAATCACCATTCTGGTGGCCACCGATGTGGCCGCGCGGGGCATCGACATCCCAGGCGTGGCCTATGTGGTGAATTTCGACCTGCCCAATGTGCCAGACAATTATGTGCACCGGATTGGGCGCACCGCACGGGCGGGCCGTGAGGGCGAGGCGATCTCGTTCTGCGCCGCCGATGAGATCGACTATCTGAACCAGATCGAAAAGCTGATGAAGATCGAGATCCCAGTCGCTGGCGGCACGCGACCCGCCGCTGTCAAACCCGAGAAAACCGGCCGCAGGGGCGGTCAACGCCGCCGTGGTCAAGGTGGCGGTGGCAACAAGCCCCAGGGCCAAAGCGCAGGCAAACCGCAAGGTAACAACAGCAACCGCAAGCCGCGCAGACCTCGCCGTCGCCGTGCGGCCTGAGCATGGGGAACCCCCAGCTTCTCTGCTTCATAAATATCCCCCGCCGGAGGCATCCAACAGGTGCCACCGGCGCAAACGCCATTTGTTTAGCGGAACAGCAAAACAGGCACCTTGCAGGAGCGGATCATCTCAGTCGTGGTTGAGCCGATAAAGAGATTCCTGATCCGGGAATGGCCATAGGCCCCCATGATCAACAGATCGAAATCATGCGCTTCGGCGCGGTCGGCAATCACCTTATCCGGCTCGCCTGCCACGATCTCGCTGGTCACCTCATAGCCCGCGCCCTTCAAGAGCGCCGCTGCCCCTTCGATCCCGCGTTTCGCAGCGGTGCTCTCGTTACCGACGGTCAGCAGGTGAATATCGAGACCGGCAAAAAGCTCTGACCGCGCGATGTGATCGACCGCTTTCAGGGCGGACGTCCCGCCATCGAAAGCCACCAGCAGCTTCTTCACCGGTTGAAACGCCCGGGAGGCGACCAAGACCGGTTTGGTCGAGGAACGCACGGCGCGCTCCAGATTGCTGCCCAGATGCATCGTGGCGAAATCCGCGGCCTCGCCACGTTTGCCAACGATGACCAGGTCGGCCTCGGTCTCCATCTCGCGAAGCGTTTCGACCAGGTCGCCCATACGCAGCTTGGAATGCGCCTTAACTCCATCGGCGCTGACCCGCGCCACCGCATCTTCCAAAATCGCGCGCCCGCGCTTTTGCGCCAGTTTGGCACGCTGCGCATCAAGCTCGGCCAGTTCGTGCAATAGCGCCGTGCGCGCGCCCAAGCCGATATTGCCGGAGAGGTTGCGCGGGTCCGTGCTTTCATCGCGCCGCCCGATCACATGGAGGATATCCACTGACCAGCCTTTGCCCTTCGCCACCCAGGCCGCGTGATCGCAGACGCTCTCCGAATAGGTTGAGCCGTCTACCAATGCGATAATCTTGCCCATGCCGCTCTCCCTCAATGGCCCATAAGGCGCTCCATCGCGCCGGGTTTGTCATGCTCGGCCAGTCGATCCACGATGGTTTCGGATGCTTGGTTTAGGCCTTTGATTTCAACTTCCGCGCCATCTCTGCGGAATTTCAGCACGGCCATGTCCAGCGCGGCAACAGACGAGATGTCCCAGATATGGGCGCGGGTAACGTCAATCACGACCCGCTCCAAAACTTCGCCAAAGTCAAATGCCGCCGCAAAATCATCGGCGGAGGCGAAGAACAATTGCCCATGCACATGATAAGTCCGCGTCGTCTCGTCATCGGACAGCTCGGATGTGATCTTGAAGAGTTGCGCGATCTTACCCGCGAAGAAGATGCCAGACAGCAGCACACCGGTCAGCACCCCAATCGCCAGATTGTGGGTGTAGACCGTCACAATCACCGTGGCGAGCATGACGATTGAAGAGCTGCGCGGGTGATCGCGCAGGTTCTTGATCGACGACCAAGAGAAGGTTCCGATCGACACCATGATCATGATCGCAACCAGCGCCGCCATCGGAATGATCGAGACGATATCACCGAGCACGACGATCAGGATCAGAAGGAACACACCCGCCGCAAAGCAGCTGAGCCGCCCGCGACCGCCGGATTTCACGTTGATCATCGACTGACCGATCATCGCGCAGCCCGCCATGCCGCCGATGAATCCGGTTGCCGTATTCGCCAGACCCTGACCGATGCACTCCTGGTTCTTGTCCGATTTTGTATCCGTCAGATCATCGACGATCTGCGCCGTCATTAGGCTTTCCAGCAGGCCCACTGCGGCCACTGCGGCGGAATAGGGCAGGATGATCTGCAAGGTTTCCCAGGTGAGTGGGATATCGGGGATCAGGAACATCGGCAGTGTATCGGGCAATTCGCCCATATCGCCCACGGTGCGCAGATCCATCCCGAAGACCAACGCCAGCGAAGTCAGCACCAGGATACAGACCAAAGGTGAGGGGATCGCGGTGGTCAGATAGGGGAAGAGATAGATGATCGCCAACCCGCCCGCGACCATCACATAGGTCAGCCATGGCACCCCGATCAGCTCAGGCAATTGCGCCAGGAAGATCAGGATTGCCAGCGCGTTCACGAACCCCGTCATCACCGAACGAGAGACGAACCGCATCACACGCCCGAGTTTCAAGGCTCCCGCTGCAATCTGCAGCAAACCGGCCAGAACCGTCGCGGCCAGGAGATACTCCAGTCCGTGATCGCGAACCAGCGTCACCATCAGAACTGCTGTCGCCGCCGTTGCCGCCGAGATCATCCCGGGGCGCCCACCTGCAATGGCCGTGATGACGGCGATCGAGAAAGACGCGTAGAGCCCAATCTTCGGATCGACACCGGCGATGATCGAGAAGGCAATCGCCTCAGGGATCAATGCGAGCGCCACAACCAAGCCCGACAGCAAGTCGCCGCGGATATTGCCAAGCCAATCGACCCGCATGCGGGTGAGAAAGTCAGGGGACATATAGGGTGTCTCCGTCTAGGCCGGGTCACGGCCGGGTGCACGTTTCCGGCGGCCATACGGCGCTTGGCCCAGATTGGCTAGGGGGTCATGCGGGAAACGGCCCTGCGTGGCGCGCAAGCCTCAGTCGGTGCGGTCCTGGCTAAACAGATAGATCGCAACGCCGATCAGCACGACAACGCCGAACGCCCCGAAGAGCGCGGCATAGGCCGCTTCGGGGTCATTCCGGGTCGAGAGATGTGCAAAATAGGGTCCGCTCGCAAATTGCATCACCCCGGCGCCGCCCATGCCAAACAGGTTCAAGAGGGTGACGCCGCGCCCCATCAAATGTGGTGGAAAGAAGCTCCGCCCATGGGCGATCATCATTGGATAAGACGCTCCGAAAAGCCCAATCGCGGCAAAAAGGGCCGTTGCACTCCAGAGGGTCGTTGGCGGGGCAAACCAGAAAACGATGCAGAGCAGGCCAGCCAGGAGGTTGCCCGGCAGCAGAACCCATTTTCGCGTGCCAAAGAGCCGGTCAAGTGGTCCATAAGCAAAGCTGCCGATCACCATCGCGAGGCTCATCGCCAAAGTGACATGGCCAATTTGAACAAGATCGGCATCGTAGATGTCGGTTACATAGGGCGCAATCCAGAGCCCCCTCATGCCCGCTGCTGGGGCGTAGCATATGAACATCAGCGGCAGGATCAGCCAGAGCGCGGGATTGCGGAGCAGATCGAACAGCGATCCGCGTGCTGTGCCGTCCAGCTTCTCTGGGTCGCGGACCAAAAGCGCCATCCCCGCCGCAACCAAAAGAGTCAGTGCCGCGAAAACCGCGACGGTTTCGCGCCAACCGATGGCTTCCACTGCCCAGGCCATCGGCAAAGCGCTCGCGATATTGCCGAGAGAACTGACGCCCACGGTCAATCCGGCGAGTGTCGCAAAGACGCCCGGCGAGTAGACGCGGGCAAAGATGAAATAGCTGGCCATCAAGACCGGCGCGCAGCCGAGGCCGATTAGAACCATCGCAATCTGAATCGCCACAGGCCCTTGCGCGACAGCAAAGAGCGCGGCCCCGCCTGCACCCCCAAGTGCGAAGAGAATAGAGGAGGTGCGCCGCGGACCAAGATGATCAAGCGCCCAACCAACCGGCAATTGCATCAAGGCAAAGGCCGCGAACCAAAGGCCTGATGCGCGAGCGAGGTCATCGGTGCTTGCCCCGATATCAGCCTCTAGAACCGGCGCCAAAACGGCTAAAAACGCACGATAAAACTGACTGAGCACATAGCCCAGCACCAAAAACCCGATACCAGCCTTCACAAGATACCACCTTCCCTTGCCAGGCACCCTGCAACTCGCGTCGCCGAACGGCAAGACCAACGCTGCCAATAGGATTTCCGATGTTTTCTGTCGGATATTCTTGACACCCCAAGAGCGATCGGGTTCAACACCGGCACCCAACCGACAAAAACGGTCAGGTAATACCAAATTCTAACAACGGAGCTTCTCCAATGACCCGCACACTGGCCGTCCTTTTGGGCACGACCATCGCCGCAAGCGCGCTGACCGCTGCCGAGGCGCAAGAGTTGAACCTGTATTCCTCGCGTCACTACGACACCGATGAGCGTCTCTATTCTGACTTCACCGATCTAACCGGGATCACCATCAACCGGATCGAAGGCAATGCCGACGAGCTGATCGCGCGGATGGAAGCCGAGGGCGAGAACAGCCCCGCTGACGTCTTCCTGACCGTCGACACCGTACGCCTGGCGCGCGCCGCCAACCTTGGTCTGTTGCAGCCGACCGAGAGCGATGTGCTCGAAGCGAGCATCCCGGCATTCTTACAGGACGATGACAACCGTTGGTTCGGCTTCTCGCAGCGCTCGCGTATCCTGTTCTACGATCCCGCTGATGTGCCGAACCCGCCGCAGACCTACCAGGATCTGGCGAGCCCGGAATATGAAGGGCAGATCTGCATCCGCTCCTCGACCAACGTCTACACCCAGAACATCACCGCGGCCTTGGTGGCCCATCTGGGTGAAGAGGCTGTGGCCGAATGGGCCGAAGCCGTGGTCGGCAACTTCGCGCGTGACCCGCAAGGCGGCGATACCGATCAGTTGCGCGGCATCGTGTCGGGCGAATGTGATATCGCCATGTCGAACACCTATTATTTCGCACGCGCAATCCGGAGACCGGTTGATGGTCTGTCGGACAGCCTCGACATGATCGAATGGGTGTTCCCGAACCAAAACGACCTTGGCGCTCATATGAACATCTCGGGCGGTGGTGTTGCGGCGCATGCGCCGAACCGTGAGAACGCGATTGCTTTCCTTGAGTATCTCGCCTCCGACCAGGCGCAGGAATACTTCTCGGCCGGTAATGACGAGTACCCTGCTGTGCCTGGTGTGGCATTGGCTCCGTCGGTTGCCGAACTGGGCTTCTTCCGCCCCGACGTGATCGATCTTTCCGAGATCGCGGACAATATCGAGACCGCAACGGAAATCCTGAACGCTGCTGGCTGGGAATAATCCCTACCATCAACGGTTGCATGAATTTAGCGGGCGCCCATTGCGGGCGCCCGTTTCTTTTTTGGGCTATGTTTTCGCCGGGGTGGCGTGGCGCATATCTTGCGCCCGGCGAGATTCGCGACCGATCCCCCAACACAAGAGCGCGACCGGCAAGAGGCCGACCGCCCCGATCACCAGGCTTGGCACCGCAGCCTCGTGCAAGCGTTCATCGGCGGCCAAGCGATGCGCCTGCACCGCGAGCGTGTCGTAATTGAACGGCCGCAAGATGAGTGTGGCGGGGAGCTCTTTCATTACATCCACGAAGACGATCAAAAGTGCGGTCAGGACCGAAGGGCTGATGATTGGGATATGCACCCGGCGCAGCATAGAGCTTGGATCATGGCCAAGCGTCCGCGAGACGGCATCGAGGTTCGGGTTCACCGTGGACATACCCGATTCATAGGTGTTGATCGCAACCGCCATGAAGCGGACCATATAGGCAACGATCATCAGCCAGATCGACCCGGTGATCAGGAGGCCCGTATCGATCCCAAAATTCGCTTCCATGAAGGCGTCGACGGCGTTGTCGAAGGCGGCAAACGGTACGAGAAGTCCAACCGCGATGACCCCGCCCGGGACGGCATAGCCGATCCCGGCAATCTGCACAGCGGTCCGCGCCGGTCTTGTCGGGTGCAGCCGGGCGTTGAAGCCGAGGAACACAGCAGCGGCGACAGTCAGGACGGCGGCAATTGCCGCAAGCGTCACCGAGTTCTGCAAGAAGGCCAAGTAACGCGGTGAACAGAATCTGACCCGAGTCCCACCCCATCGTGATCAGCAGAATCGTCGGGCCGATGAAGCCGAGCAACACCGGCAATCCGCAAAATACGATGGCGCCCACGGCCTTCGCACCCGTCAACTCAATCGGCTGCATCCGTTCAAACCGGCGGCCCGCGCCATGATGGCGCTGATCTCTCCGCTGCATACGTTCGAGGGAGGCAACAACCAGGGCCACAACCAGCAGGCAGAGCGCCAGTTGCGCCGCCGCGGCCCGATCGAAAAAGGCAAACCAGCTTTGATAAATGCCGGTGGCGAAAGTCTGTACGGCGAAATAGGAGACCGTGCCAAAATCGGCCAAGGTCTCCATGATGGCGAGCAGCATGCCGCCCGCGATGGCGGGCCGGGCGATGGGCAGCGACACCCTCAGAAATGCCCCCCACGGGGTCTGGCCAAGCGTTCGCGCCGCGATATAGGCCGTGGCCGATTGCTGCAAGAAGGCCGCCCGGGCGAGTAGATAGACATAAGGGTAGAGCACGAAGGTCAGCATGGCCGCCGCACCGCCGAGAGAGCGGATTTCCGGGAACCAGTAGTCGCGCGGCCCCCAGCCTGTCAGATCGCGCAGCGTCGTTTGCACCCAACCCGGGTGATCCAAGAAATCGGTATAGGCATAGGCCAGCACATAGGCCGGGAAGGCGAGCGGCAGGGCCAGCATGATCTCAAGCACCTGCCGTCCGGCGAAGCGGGTCATCGTCACCAGCCAGGCCGCACTGGTTCCGATCACCGCTGTGCCCAAGCCAACGATGAACACCAAGGCGGCCGTCGTTCCCGCATAGCGGGGCAGAACCGTGCCAAGCAGGCTTCGCACCGTGTCGAGACCGCCCATAGTCGCCGCCAGGATCACCGCGCAAATCGGCAGCAGGCAGAGGCCCGCAGCCAGCCAAGCGAGCCAACTAAGACGTTTGGTGGAAGAAGAGCGCCGTGACATGCCCCTGCTCTAGGCGATGCGGGATGGGAGGCACAAGATGCGCTGCCCGAGTTTCTGACGTTTTTCGTCGGGATCGACCTCTGTCGTGATGCTTGCTCGGCCCGAAAAACTGCCCGAGGGTATGGTTCGAGCCCCAGATGGCGAGGCCCCTATGCGTCTGATACCTATTTTGCTCTTGCTTGCTGCGTGCGGCCTCGCCGTGCCGAGCTACCGCGATCCTTCCGTCACGATCGCCTCCAACGCGAGTTTTGACCCGAACCGCTATCTTGGCCGCTGGTATGAGGTGGCGCGCTATCCGAATGCCTTTCAGGACGGGTGCGCAGGGGCCATCGCTGATTATTCTGCGGGGCTTGCCGGCGAAATCTTGGTGCAGAACACTTGTATCGATGCAAATGGCGACGCAATTCGCACCATCGCTGGCCGGGCGACACTATCCGGGCCGGGCCGTTTTTCGATCAGGTTGTCAGGGGTGCTGACATCGGCTCCCTATTGGGTGTTATGGGTTGATGAGGGCTATCGGACAGCGGTGATCGGCCAACCCGATGGGCGTGCAGGGTGGATCCTCAATCGCGATCCGGTGATCCCGGCGGACCGTCTGGCTGCGGCGCGCGAGGTTCTGGCGTTCAACGGCTATGATCTGTCCAGGCTGGAGCCAAGCGGGGCGATGATCCCGCGTTGAGGTCGCAGCCCATCGCGCGCTGGTCGCAATCCGGGTTGGCAAGCCTTGTCTTTGGCTTATGGTCCGCCCATCCAAGGGAGCGCGTCTGCCAATGTTTCTGAGTATCTTCGACATCTTCAAGATCGGCATTGGGCCGTCTTCGTCCCACACGATGGGCCCGATGAGTGCGGCGGCGCGGTTTCTCGACGACCTGCGCAATGGGCGCGAGCGGGAGCCGGGCGCGGGCGAGGTTGCGGCGCTGTGCTGTTCACTTCACGGCTCCTTGGCCTTCACCGGCAAAGGCCATGCGACGGATCGCGCGGTGATATTGGGGCTCTGCGGACTCCGCCCCGATACATTGGACCCAGATGCAGCGGCCTCGATCGAAGCCGAGGTCATGGAAACTGGGCGTGTGACACCTGAGGGGTTGCCGGAGTTGCGCTTCGACCCGGCGCGGGATTTGGTCTTCGACTATGACCAGACGCTGCCGGGCCATGCCAATGGGATGATCCTGCGGGCCTTTGACGATGCGGGAAACCTCTACCTGGAAGAGACCTATTACTCGATTGGCGGCGGCTTCGTGCTGACCGCCGCTGAGTTGGAGGCGCAAAGCCATGGCGGTGCCGCGCAGTTTCACGCCGAAAAGGAAGAGGTCGGCTATCCCTATCCGTTTGGGTCCGCCGCAGAGATGCTGGAGATGGGTCGCCGGTCGGGCAAAAGCATTGTCGAGATGAAATGGGCCAATGAGTTGGCAGTCTCGGATCGCGGGTCGGTGACGCAGAAAGTCGTGGCTCTGCGCGGTGTGATGGATGCCTGCATCGACCGCGGATTGCGGATCGAGGGCGAATTGCCGGGCGGGCTGCAGGTCAAGCGGCGCGCGAAGGCGATCCATGAACAGCTTCAGGCCGAGGCGGGGCAGAACATCGCGCAGCCGCATACAGTGAATGACTGGTTAAGCGTCTATGCGATGGCAGTGAATGAGGAAAACGCGGCCGGTGGGCAGGTGGTGACCGCGCCGACCAATGGCGCGGCTGGCGTGATCCCGGCGGTGCTGCGCTATTACAAAGCGCATTGCATTGGGGCGAGCGAGGCTGGCGCGATGGACTTCCTGATGGCGGCGGCGGCGATTGGCGGGCTGATCAAGCACAACGCGTCGATCTCGGGTGCTGAGGTCGGGTGCCAGGGCGAGGTTGGATCAGCGGCAGCGATGGCGGCGGCAGGGCTCTGTGCGGCTTTGGGCGGGACGAATGAACAGATCGAAAACGCAGCCGAGATCGCGCTTGAGCATCATCTGGGCATGACCTGCGACCCGGCGGCGGGTCTGGTGCAGGTGCCGTGTATCGAGCGCAATGGTTTGGGGGCGATCAAAGCTGTGTCGGCGGCATCATTGGCTCTGCGCGGAGACGGGACGCATTTCATGCCGCTCGACAATTGTATCGAGGCGATGCGGCAGACCGGCCTTGATATGAACACCAAGTATAAAGAGACCAGTCTTGGTGGTCTGGCGGTGAACCTGCCCGAGTGCTGACGGTGCGGCGGGCCTCGTCAGGCCCCTGAAGGAGCCATCCTCGGCCCGCGTTGCCACGGATGTTTTTCAGCAGTCAGGTGGCTGGCCGAACCGTATCGCCGGGTAGGAATTCCGGCTCCAACTCAATCACCTCATCCGTAAGGGCATTGGCGGCAATCAACTCTGCGGCCCGCGCGCCGATCTCCTTTCGGCGGCTGTCCATTGTGGCGATACGCATTGGCAGCCCGTCCAGCACTTCGAAAGAGTTGAATCCGGCCAACCCGATATCGTCAGGAATTTTCATGCCTTTTTCAAGGCAGTAGAGCAGTCCGCCAGCGGCGTTCATGTCGGTGTTGTAGTAGAGGAAGTCGAGATCGGGGATGCGCGTGAGAACCTCTGCCGTCATCGCGCGACCGGTGCCGAAGCCGGAGGTGCCCTCATAGAAACACCGTTCGATGAGCTCAATTCCCGCGTCTTCAAGCCCCTTGCGGAACCCTTGCAGACGCTTTTGGGCCCGGTGGTCTCCACCGGAACCGGAGCCTAGATAGCCGATCCGACGATAACCGCGCGCGATAATCTCGCGCGCCATCTCGCGACCGGCTTTAACATGTGAGATACCAACCGCCGCCGCCACCGGGTCGCCGTCAATATCCATTACTTCGACCACCGGAATACCGGCGCTGCGCATCATCGCACGGGCGGCGGTGCTGTGTTCCAACCCGGCGACGATCAACCCGGATGGGCGCCACGAGAGCATCTCGTAGATCACCTTCTCTTCGGTCTCCGGGTTGTATTGCGAGGTGCCAATGACCGGTTGCAGGGGGTCTCGTCGAGAACGTCACCAATCCCGCTCAGGACATCCGGGAAGACCATATTGGAGAGCGATGGGATCACTACCCCCACCAGATTCACCCGGTTCGAGGCTAGGGCGCCGGCGATTTTGTTGGGCACATAGCCGAGTGTTCGCGCGGCTTCGAAAACGCGAACGCGGGTGCGTTCGGAGACATCGCCACGATTTCTCAGGACCCGGCTCACCGTCATTTCCGAGACACCCGCCGCTTCGGCCACGTCGCGAAGGGTCAGTTGGGGTTTGCCGTCAAAGGGGTTGCGTCCGCGCAAATCGCCGTTTCCGTTTTACATCGCTGTCATCTTGTTGATACGCGGTCTGAAATTGCTTGTCCAAGAGAATGGACGCGCTTGCGCCTTTCGCGGAAATCCCACAGAAACGCCGAAGACGGCCCCGTGGCTCAACTGGATAGAGCAATCCCCTCCTAAGGGATAGGTTGCAGGTTCGAGTCCTGCCGGGGTCGCCAATATCCGGCATACAGATCTCATACAGATTCCATACATACGCGATTTGCGCACGATCAGAGGGGGTTTCTCGGGCTTTTGTGCGTGAGTATGTGTTAGTCGTGCAGCACCATCATCCCCTCGCGGACCAGTCTTTTGACCAAAACGATCTTGCCCGCGTCGTCCAGATCGCCGGGCATGTCGGCCAATCTGAACGAAGGTGTCTCCAGCGCATAGCGCAGCGCCGTTTCCGCGTGGGCCGGGAGTGTGATCTCGGCACCATAGCAGAGGACGCTGACGGAGGGGTCTTTCCCGTCACCACCATCCATGACGGCCATGTCATAGACCAGATGCGGACGGGCGCCGACGATGCTGTCGCCTGACAGATCACCGAGCTTTCCAACCTGCGCCAATTGCCCCTCGACTCGCGGGACACGGTTGGCGATGAACTCTTGCTTGAAACCGGAAAGAAGCGGCGCAAAGGGCGCGGTATCCGCCAGCTTGTGCATCAAGTCGCGGAACGTCTGCTCGTAGGCCGATGCATCAAACCCCGGATTGGCAAACCCGGGCGGCAGCGCATGACGGAAAGCGGCATCTTTATGCGCCACCACATTGACGGCTTCGGCCATCAGATCGGCCCAGCTCCGGGTCATCAGGCCGGTGGTGATATGCAGCGACGTCTCGTCAGTCGCCACCGCGTCATGGGCCAGCCCGCGCGGCACATAGCACATATCGCCAGGCTCCAGCACAAACCGATCAGTCTCTTCGCCGATGGGCACGTCATGCGGGTTGAACCCTTGAGAGTTCAGCGGCAGCTCGACCGGCGTGTCATAGATGCGCCATTCCTTCGTGCCCTCGACCTGAAGCACCAGCACATCATGGCTGTCATAATGCGGGCGGAACCCTTGGGACGCCGTGGGGGTCATGTAGATATTGGTCTGCGCTCGGCAAGACAGCGCATTCTCCAATGCGCGGCAGAACAGTCCAAGCTGCGGCAGGCGCTCGTGTAGCCCCGACAGGATCACCGTCGCGCCATCGGCGAAGAGCTGCGCCACGCGGACCGGATCGATATAGCCGCTTTCATAGCTGTAATCGCCAGGCTGGATCGTATGAGCGCCGTGGCCACCGCTGCCGTGGGTATCGCTATCTGTAGCGGGCGCGGTGTCACTGTCTGTCTCCTGGGGTTTCGCGGTCGTGTCACTGTCGGTTGCGGGCTTTGGCGCGGCGTCGGTGTCACTATCTGTTCCGTGGGCGTGGCCATCGGATTTGGTGACCGTGATTTCGGGGCTGTAGAGACCCATCGTTGTCACCACATGGTCGATCTGGGCGAAGGATAGGAGACTGCTGTAATAGTCCGGCTGGCCGCGCTTCACGACCACATGTTTCTTTTCAAAATAGGTGTTGAAGAACTCGTCACGGGTCAGGGGCGCAATCGCCCAATCAAAACCAAAATCTTGAGACATTATCTGGGTCCTTTTGCGGGCCTGGCAGTTATATGATGCAACACTGACCATGTTGGCACGCGTTAGGCAATCTACCGAGTCATAATAGAGGGCAACTATCGTTGACGTTGGGACCGTCGCTGAACTACGGTCGCGCCAGGCAGCATTGAGGCTACCTAATACGGGAGGGACGTATGTCCGAGGAACGCAAAAACGGGCTGAAGAGCCTGACAGATAAAGAGATCAGCACCGAACGTGCAACCGGTCGCCGGGGCTTTTTGGGCCTGATGGCGGTTGGTGGTGCGGCGGCCACTGTTGTCGGCACCGCGCAGCAGGCGCAAGCCGCCGACGTGGACAATGGCACCTGGACCGATAGCGGCAGTTGTCCGCGTGGCGGTGGCGGTATTTTCACCGGCGTAACCGACAGCGACAATGGCGCTATCACCGACCAGGGCGGTTATGGCCGCGGCGCACCTTACTGCTGAGCTGATTGATTAGACCATTTTTGAGGGCGCGGCCGATTTGGTCGCGCCCTTTTTCGTGGGGTCAGACCATGCGGATGACGTCTTTGTCGATGGCAAGCATATAGCCGCGCCGGGCGATATTTTTCACCAGAAGCTCGCTGACCATCTGATTCCGAGCGTGTCGCGCAAGCGTTTGATCCGCGTCGCCCCGACCGCTTCGTCGCAATCGGCGGCGTCCTTTCCAGAGACCATGGCTTCGATCTCCGCGCCGGAGAGCACATCGTCATCCATGCGCGCCTCTGCCAGGACCGACAGTGTCTCCATCGCGGCATCGGTCAGTTTAAATTCCATGTTGTTGAGCAGCACGACCCGTTCCTCGCGACTGAGGATAAGGGAGGAGACTTGAATGCCGGAGCGCTCAATCTCCCCCATTCGGCGGTTGAGCGCGATGATCGTGACGAGGAAGACAAGACAGGCGATGAGCAGGGCCGTGGCAAAGACCAGCAGCACGAAGATGATCGCGCGGTAGCTGGTCAAGACTTCGGAAAACGAGGTGCCGGATTGCGCCAGGACTTCCAGCAGGCGGATCGACTCGCCTGATGTCAGCGCGTCATTCTCGACAAAGATCCGCTCGACACGTTCGTTGAAGGCGTTCGCATCGGGCAGGTTGAGGAACAGCAAGATCGCCGCGCCCAGGAGGATCACGACGATGGCGGCGATGCCGATCTGAACCACGCGTGTGCCGGCAGCGCGGGTATCAGAAGCGGAGGTAGAATTGTCCTGCATCACCCCTCCTTGCGTCCAACCCGGTTTCGTCGAAGATCGACATCACTTCCAGCAGTTCCCAGCCGCCTGCCGCGACGCGTGGGGCGATGGCATTGAATGCCGCGCCTGGGTCGCAGGCATTGTCCGGCAGTTCAATCACACCATAGTGGAGCCGGAGTGGGTCATCCATCTTGGCTTTGTAATCGGCAAAGCACGCGGCGTGCAGCGGCCCTGCGGCAAGCGCCAGGACCAGAGCAAGCCCGAGTTTATGCAAACGCTGTTTCATGAGGCCACGATGGGCGAAACTGACCCGTTATTCAATAACGGCAAGGGGTTGAGCGCCCGGTTATCCGATAGCGGGGCGGCGTTATTGAGCGACTTTCGAGCTTCGGGTGAGGGTTGGGTCATCGCGTTTCCCATGATGGAGGCGCCTTGATCAGCACTGACCACTTGGAGGACCCCATGCTGAAACATATCCCTAAATCCGCCATGGTGGCGGTTCTCACTTTCGCCCTCGCGTTCACCAGCGTGGCCGCAACCCCGAACCAGGCGCGCGCTGCCGATGCCGAGGATGTCATTGGTGTGCTTGCCGGATTGGCCGCGCTTTACGCCATCGGGCGCGCGATCCAGGACAACAATGATGACCATCGGGCTGATCCCATACGCCCGCGCCCCGGGGCTGGAAACGGTGGCCATCGCGGCCCGCGCGTCGCACCCGCCCGGTGTTTCCGTGAGTTCGACACCCGCAATGGTGTTCGGCGCGGCTATGGTGCGCGCTGCATGCAGAACAATGTCCGCCGTCCGGGGTTGCTGCCGCCGGAATGTATCCGGCGGGTGCAAACCTATCGTGGCACACGCAACCTCTATGGTGGGCGGTGTCTGGTGCAGAATGGTTGGCATCGCGAGGCCGGCTGGCGCCATTGACGTTTGAATAACGAGCAGTGAGGCAGGGGGCGGCGGTGTGAAAACACCGCCGCCTTTGCTTGTGCTGGGGCGCGCGGCGTGGTTTCTGGCCCCATGCAAGATGGACCTGATTTCTCCCATGAACGGGCTCTCGGCGGCAGTGTTGCCGGTGTCGATGAAGTGGGGCGTGGACCGCTGGCCGGGCCAGTGACGGCGGCGGCTGTGGTGCTTGATCCGGGTGCGATCCCGGAGGGGCTGAACGATTCCAAGAAAGTGCCTCAGGCAAAGCGGGAGGTGTTGTTTGACACCCTGCATGAGGTCGCTCAAGTGTCGATTGGCTGGGCGGATATCGATGAGATTGATGCTCTGAACATCCGAGGTGCGTCTCTCCTGGCGATGCGCCGCGCGGTGGAGGGGCTGCCCCATGCCCCATCTCATGCCCTCATCGATGGCAATGCGGTGCCGCCGGATATGCCTTGCGCTGCGACGACGCTTATCAAAGGCGACGCACGATCCCTGTCGATCGCGGCGGCCTCCATCGTGGCGAAAGTGGCGCGCGACCGGGTGATGGTGGCACTGGCGCAACAGCATCCCGGCTATGGCTGGGAACGGAACGCGGGTTATGGCACGGCTGAGCATTTGGCCGCTCTGCGAGATTTGGGTGTGACCCCCGCTCATAGGCGTTCGTTCAAACCTGTCCACAATATCTTGTATCAAGCAAATAACTAAGCCTCTGATTCAAAAAAGAATTTGACGCCGAATCGCCTTTGACTCATCCTTGAGGATAACAAATCAGCGCCCAAAAGAGGCGCCAATCACAGAGGCAGTGATGACCACAAAGACCAAAGGCCCGGGGGCGAAATCGCTTCCGCTCAACACCATTCTGTCCGGCGACTGCATCGAGGCGATGAACAGTCTGCCCGAGGCATCCGTCGATCTGATCTTCGCGGATCCGCCCTATAACCTGCAGTTGAAAGGCGATCTGCACCGGCCGAATAACAGCCTGGTGGATGCGGTCGACGACGCCTGGGACCAGTTTGACAGTTTCGCGGTCTATGACGCGTTTACCCGCGCGTGGCTCAAAGCGGCGCAGCGGCTTTTGAAGCCGCATGGCGCGATTTGGGTCATCGGCAGTTATCACAATATTTTTCGAGTCGGCGCGGCGTTGCAGGATCAAGGCTATTGGATCCTGAATGACGTGGTCTGGCGGAAGTCCAACCCGATGCCGAATTTCCGCGGCAAGCGGCTAACCAATGCCCATGAGACGATGATTTGGGCGTCGAAATCCGAAGGCGCGAAATACATCTTCAATTATGAGGCGCTGAAGGCGCTGAACGAGGGTGTTCAGATGCGCTCGGACTGGGTGCTGCCGATCTGCAATGGGGGCGAGCGGCTGAAGGATGAGAAGGGCGACAAGGCGCATCCGACACAGAAGCCGGAAAGCTTGTTGCACCGGGTCCTGGTGGCGGCGACGAATCCCGGCGATGTGGTGCTCGACCCGTTCTTTGGCACCGGAACCACCGGGGCCGTGGCCAAGAAGCTGGGCCGGGATTTCATCGGGATCGAGCGGGAAGAAAAATATCGCAAGATCGCCGAAAAACGCATTTCAAAGGTGCGGAAGTTTGACCGCGCCTCGCTCGAAGTCTCGCAGAGCAAACGGGCCGAGCCCCGGGTGCCGTTCGGCCAAGTGGTCGAGCGCGGGTTGTTGAACCCGGGCGAAGAACTGACCAGCTTGAATGGGCGGCACCGCGCGCGCATTCGCGCCGATGGCACATTGGTGGCGATGGATACCAAAGGCTCGATCCATCAGGTCGGGGCCAAGCTGGAAGGCGCGCCGAGTTGCAACGGCTGGACCTATTGGCATTTCCGCCGCGAGGGGCAGACCGTGTCGATCGATGTCTTGCGCCAGCAGATCCGCTCGGAGATGCAGAGCTAAACTCTTCAAAAGAATACCGCCCGTGCCTGCGGCCCCTTGGGGTCAGGCACGACCCTTACCCCGCTGGTCCCAAGACTGGCGGGGTTTTTTCACGGGTATGTGTCTGGTCATTCTGACACCTACCTATTAGTAGGTGGGCATGGATACGCAAACCACACTTCTAACCCATGCGGAGGATCTGGCGCGAAGCCGCGGCTATGACGGGTTCAGCTTTGCCGATCTGGCGGCCGGCGCCGGCATTCGGAAGGCCAGCGTGCATTATCACTTCCCGACCAAGGCGGATTTGGCGGAACGGCTGATGCAGGTTTATTCCGACCGGTTTTTCGATGATCTCGCGGACTTGGTTGAAGAACCGACCGCAGGCGCGGCTCTTGACGGCTATCTGGCGCTCTATCGTGACGCTTTGAAAGGTGGTGAGGCGGTTTGTCTTTGCGTTGCCTTCAGCGCCCTGCGCGATGCGATTCCGCCAGCGACGCAAACCCTGGTTGAAGCTTTCCGCACGCGATCAGTCGCTTGGTTGGAGGCCCTGTTTCGACGCGCCCAAGAGGATGGATCGGTCTTGGGCGTCACCGACCCGAAGGCCGAGGCAGCGGCGTGTTTTGCCCTTGTGGAGGGGGCACAGATTGTGGCGCGGGCGAGTGTATCGCCGGCGCGGTTCGATGAGGCCGTGGCGCTCTTGCGGGGGCGGATTGAGACAGGAGAGAGAGCATGAAAGTGAACGCGGATTTTTCCGAACGTGTGGTGATCCGGCCCGAGGATTATGCCTGGGTTTCCTCGCCCGCGAGTGGGGTCGAGCGGATGATGCTCGACCGGATCGGCGATGAGGTGGCGCGCGCTACAACCATCGTGCGCTTCGCCCCGAACAGCCAGTTTGACGCCCATACCCATGGCGGTGGCGAAGAATATCTGGTGCTGGACGGCGTCTTCTCCGATGAAAGCGGCGATTACCCGGTCGGCAGCTATGTCCGCAACCCGATCGGCACCTCACATCGACCGCATATCGGGCCCGAGGGTTGCACGATCTTGGTGAAGCTCCATCAATTCGATGCGGCGGATACCGAACAGAAGGTGATCGATACGAAGACGGCAGCGTTTCTGCCCGGATCGGTTCCGGGGCTGACGGTTCTACCGCTGCATTCGGTGACGGGCGAAAACGTGGCACTGGTGCGCTGGGCGCCGGGGACGAAATTCGCCCAGCACGCCCATTGGGGCGGCGAAGAGATTTTCGTGATCGAGGGGACGTTTCAGGACGAGCATGGTGACTATCCGGCGGGTAGCTGGATCAGAAGCCCGCATCTGTCGCAACACAATCCGTGGTCGGACGAGGGCTGCTTGATCTATGTGAAGACCGGACATTTGCCGATGGTGCAGGCAGCCTAACGCGGGGCGGGGTGCAGCGCCTTGTTGTAAGGGTGCCAGTCGGTGATTTCGGGGTAATACATCTGCCGCCATTTCTTGACGCGCGGGTTCATCATCCGCTTGTAAACTGGCGGGATCATCGCCGCGGCGGTCATCACCGGGTAGCCGAAGGGCAATTGCGGCGCGTCGGCTTCAGTATAGTTCTGCAGAAGCGGGAAGCGGCGGTCGGGTTTGTAATGGTGATCGGAATGGCGCTGCAGGTTGATCAGGAGCCAGTTTGAGGCCTTATGCGCCGCGTTCCAGGAATGGCGCGGCAGGACATGTTCGTATTTCCCGTCGCCGAGATGTTTCCGGGTCAGGCCGTAATGTTCGACATAGTTGGTCAGCTCTAGCTGCCAAATCGCGATGAAGGCTTGGTAGATGAAGAGCGCCACGCCCGCGGTGCCGCCGATTGCAAAAGCCAGCAGAAGGAAGCCGCCTTGCAAGGCCCAATAGCGCCAGAACGGGTTGGAGAGATCGGTCCAGGGTAGGCCCTTGCGCGCCAGCATCGCTTTCTCGGCGCGGAAGGCCGAGCGCCAACATTCGATCAGCACGCGCGGGAAGAAGCGGTGGAAGCCTTCGTTATAGCGCGCCGTCACCGGGTCGCGATTGGTGCCGACATAGCGGTGATGGACCAGAAGATGCTCGGACCGGAAATGGGAATAGAGCACGGTGGCGAGGAGCAGATCGCCCAGCCAGCGCTCGGCCTTGCTCTTCTGATGCATAAGCTCATGGCTGTAATTGATGCCAATTGTGCCGGAGATCACGCCGACGCCGAAAAAGAGCAGGATTTGCTCAAGCACGTTCAGGTGGTCGGTGACAGAGACATACCAGATCATCCCGAAAATCACGCAGAACTGCAGAGGGAACCAGATCAGCGTGACCAGCCGATACCAAAAGAGATCTTCCTCGCGGGTCTCTAGATCGGCGTTTTCCAGGTTCAGCCCGGTCGCGGCATCCAGCATGGTGAACAGCCACCAGGTCGAGAGCGGCATCAGGAGCAGCCACCAGCCGCCCTGATTGGCGACAAAGATGATCAGCGGGATCAGGCAAAGCGATAGCCAGAAGGGCAGCGCATTTTGTAGTTTGGCGACTTGAGCAGCGGGGATCATCGGGGTCTCCATGCCTGGGTTCGGGCGTAGTGTGCCGCAGTCCGCCGATGATCTCAATCTTTGGCAACGCTGCCTTGCGCAAGGTCAAAGGCCTTGCGCATCACGGTTGGAAGGTCGGATGGCCGAAATTGGGCGCGTGGCAAGAATGCGCCACGATCTGGTGTCGCCTCCATCGGCACCAAGGCGACACGCAGCGCCAGACGCAGGTGGAAATGGGTGAAGGTGTGGCGGACCTCGCCGCCCGGATCGTGCCAATCAGCCTTGAGCGGAGGCGCTTCCGGCGCGGCAGCCTCACGCCAATCCGTACCAGGCCAGCCGAGCATACCGCCAAGCAACCCTTTGTCAGGCCGGGTTTCCAGAAGCCAGGCGCCATCCTCCCGCAAGGCAAGATAGGCGATGCCTTGGCGGGTTGGTTTCGGTTTCTTCGGAGATTTGCGCGGGAGATCCACGGCGATCCCCTTGGCCCGCGCGGCGCATGGCTCCCGCAGCGGGCAGATACCGCAAGCCGGGTTCCGAGGTGTGCAGATGGTCGCGCCCAGATCCATCACCGCTTGCGCATGATCGCCTGGGCGGGCCTGCGGCGTGAGTCGTGCAGCCAGGGCCTTCAACTCCGGTTTGGCCGCAGGCAAGGGCGTTTCGATGGCAAAGAGCCGCGCCATGACCCGTTCCACATTGCCATCCATAACGACCGCCGGGCGATCAAATGCGATCGCGGCGATGGCGGCGGCGGTATAAGGCCCGATACCCGGCAGCTCCAGCAGTGCGGCTTCGGTGTCGGGGAAGTGGCCGTCGAACTCGTTTGCCACCACGCGGGCGCATTTCAATAGGTTTCGTGCGCGGGCGTAATAGCCCAGACCGGCCCATTCCCCCATAACCACGCTATCTTCGGCCGCCGCGAGGTCAGAAACTGTCGGCCAGAGCAATGTGAAGCGCTCGAAATAGGATTTGACGGCGGCAACCGTGGTCTGTTGCAGCATGATCTCGGACAGCCACACGCGATAGGGATCTGGCCCCTTGTTTTCTTGATGTTTCGAGGGTCCGACCCGCCAGGGTAAATCGCGCGCATGGGCATCGTACCAGTCCAGCAATGCCGCGCTTTTTTGCTGATCACGCAAGGTTTATCTGCCCGCTCTTTGGCTTGTTATTGGATGACATCTGCACCACAGATACATTGATCTTCAAGCAAGGAAAGTCCGAGCATTCATATGGCCGCGTCAACGCCAACCTCTCGCCCGCGAAAGGGCCGTGGTTTTCAGCCCGCAAGCCGGCTGGTGGCGGGGCAATTGCGCGGACCGTTTGAGAAGCGTGGGTTTTCGGAAGCCAAGCTGTTGACCCATTGGGCAGAGATTGTCGGTGACGAGACCGCGCAAATCGCGCAGCCGGTCAAGATCAGCCATGGGCGTGGCGGTACGTTGGGCGGCACGCTCGTGCTGTTGACGATCGGGGCGCATGCGCCGGTGCTGGAGATGCAGAAAGAGCAGATCAAAGATCGGGTGAACGCCTGTTACGGCTATCGCGCTGTCTCGCGCGTCCAGATCACACAGACGGCGGCGACCGGGTTTTCCGAAGGCCGCGTTGCCTTCACCGCCAAGCCGAAAGCCGCGCCCGCCCCGCGCCCAGAGATTGATGCCGCCGCCAAAGCCGCCGCCGAGGGGGTGGAAAGCCCCGAGCTTAAGGCCGCGCTGGAGCGGCTGGCCCGCAACATAATGACCCATTCGAAACCCTGAAGGAGCGACTGATGAAGCGCAGGATTATTCTGACCGGATTGGGGGCCACGGGCCTCGCCATTGGTGGCGCGGCGCTGTTTGGACCGTGGCAGGGCCAGCAAAGCCCGCTTTTGCCACCGGTCGGTGCCGCTGGCGCGCAGACCGCTGACGCAGCGGTGCCTGAAATCGTCGAAATGGCCGTCGGGGCGGAGGACGCGCCGGTAACGGTGATCGAATATGCCTCCTTCACCTGCCCGCATTGCGCGAGTTTCCATGAGGATGTCTATCCGCAGATCAAGGCGAACTACATCGATACCGGTCAGGTTCGGTTCATCCATCGGGAGGTGTATTTCGACCGCTTCGGCCTGTGGGCGACGATGGTCGCGCGGTGCGCGGGCCCGGATCGGTATTTCGCCGTGGTGGACCGGATTTACGGGACGCAGCGGGAATGGGTTCAAGGTGAGCCTGCGACAGTGGCCGAGAACCTGCGCCGCATTGGCCGTTCGGTCGGTCTGGGCGAGGCGGAGCTTGAAGCCTGCCTGACCGATGGCGATATGGCCCAGGCCTTGATCGACCGCTATGAGGGCCATCAAGCGGAGCACAATGTCACCGGCACGCCGTCTTTCATCATCGATGGCGAAATGTATAGCAATATGAGCTATGCAAGCTTTGCCGAGATCCTGGATGAACGGTTGGCTGCCGCCCAATGACGGCGCCGCTTGCGGGCGTCAAAGTTCTGGAATTGGCGCGTATCCTGGCCGGCCCTTGGGCCGGTCAAACGCTTGCGGATCTGGGCGCAGAGGTCACCAAGGTTGAGGCCCCCGAAGGGGATGACACGCGCCGCTGGGGGCCGCCCTTCGTTGAGCGGGATGGCGATGTCTCGGCCGCCTATTTCCATGCCTGCAATCGCGGCAAACGCTCGGTCATTGCCGATTTCCGCACCGCCGAGGGGCAGGCCAAGGTGCGTGCGCTGGCCGCCGAGGCGGATATTCTGATCGAGAATTTCAAGCTTGGCGGGTTGGCGAAATATGGGCTCGACTATGACAGTCTGAAGATGCTCAATCCGGGGCTGATTTATTGCTCGATCACTGGTTTTGGGCAGACCGGGCCTTATGCGCATCGCGCGGGCTATGATTATATCATCCAAGGTATGAGCGGGATCATGTCGGTCACGGGTGACCCCGAAGGGCAACCGCAAAAGGTCGGCATTGCGGTTACCGATATTCTGACTGGGCTTTACACCACAAATGCGGTTTTGGCGGCGCTGCATCAGCGGGCGACGACGGGTAAGGGCCAGCATATTGATATGGCTTTGCTGGACGTGGCGACCGCTTTCACCGCCAATCAGGCGATGAACTATCTGGTGACTGGCGAGGCGCCTGGGCGGATCGGCAATGCGCATCAGAATTTGACGCCCTATCAGGTGTTTGATTGCGCCGATGGCTGGCTGATCATCGCGACCGGCAATGACGCGCAATATCGCCGTCTTTGTCGCGTTTTGGGGTTGGAGGATATGGCCGAAGACCCGGATTACCTGACCAATGCGGATCGGATCGCCCATCGCGATGAGATGACGCGGCGGCTGAGCGAAGCGACGCGGGCGCGCAGCAAAGCCACGCTTCTGGCGACCTGCGAGGCCGAAGGGGTGCCCGCCGGGCCGATCAACGATCTGGCCGAGGTTTTTGCCGACCCGCAGGTGCAAGCGCGGGGTTTGCAGATCGAGTTGGACGGTGTGCCTGGTGTCCGCCCGCCGTTTCGGTTCTCAGACGCGGAGATCGCGCTCCACCGCCCAGCCCCGAAATTGGGCGAGGATGACCCTAGTTGAACAGGTGTTCCAGCGCGGCATCAAGCGGCGCGGGATCATCGAACACCAGCCGAACGGGCACGGTCATCACCGATTGCCGGAAGGCTTGTGGCAAGCGCACGGCGTCTTTTTCGGTCGTTACAAGCTGAGCGCCCCGCAGCTTGGCCTCCTTCTGCAGTCGGGCCATCAGCGTGTCGGTCAGCGGTTGATGATCGGCAAGTGCTTCGGCACGGATCAGATCTGCACCCAAGGCGCGGAGCGTGGCGAAGAACTTCTCGGGGTGCCCGATGCCGGCAAAGGCCAGAACCGGCAAGCCGGTCAGCGGTAGGCCGGTTGGAAGCGGCTCAAGTCGCGCGGTCAGATGGGGCAGTGATATGTCATCGGCCCAGCTTTGCCGAAACGCGGCTTGCGCCGGGCCCGGCCTAATCGAGAGCAGCAGATCAGCGCGCGCGAGGCCGGTGGCCACTGGCTCGCGTAGTGGCCCGGCGGGGAGGGTTTTGCCATTGCCAAACCCGCGCGTCGCATCAACCACCACAAGCGAAAGGTCATGGGCGAGGGCGGGGTTCTGAAACCCATCGTCCAGCACAATGACATCTGCCCCTGCCGCCACCGCCGCGCGAGCACCTGCGGCCCGGTCTTTCGCGACCCAAGTGGGCAGGAAGGCGGCGAGAAGCAGCGGCTCATCGCCGGTCTCAGCGGCTATGTGATCGGCCTCTGATACTTGCACCGGGCCTTCCAACGTCCCGCCATAGCCTCGGCTGACGACATGGGGTGTGTGGCCAAGGGTACGGAGCCGTTCGGTCAGGGCGATGACGGTTGGGGTCTTGCCGGTGCCGCCCGCGTTGATATTGCCGACGCAGATCACCGGCACGCCGACGCGGGCCCGGGCCCCGCGTTTCAGCCGCCAAGCGGTGCCGGCAGCATAGAGCGCGCCCAGGGGGCGAGCAGTGTCGACACAAACCCTGGCGGACGATGCCAAAACCCCGGCGGTTGCATCAGCTTTGGTCCGCGACGCGCGCCTGCGCCGGGGCGTCGAGGGTCTCAAGCAGCAAATCGACTGCGATATCGGTGACATCCGCGCCGGAAGAGGAAACCTCCCACGCGGCATTAGCCATTGCGGCGGCGCGATCTGGGTTCATCAGATCATTGATGGCGGCGGCGAGGCTGTCGGGCGCGGAGATCAGTCGTGCGGCCTTCGCTTCAGTCAAGCGTTGGTAGATATCGACGAAATTGGTGACATAGGGTCCGTGCAAAATGGCCGAGCCTAGGGCTGCGGGCTCAAACGGGTTATGCCCGCCAATCGGTTCCAGCGACCCACCGACAAAGCTGATTGGGGAGACCCGATACCAAAGCCCAAGCTCGCCCATCGTGTCGGCAAGATAGACCTGCGTATCGCCATCCGGCAGCTCTTCGGCGGTGCGGCGCACATAGCTCCAGCCATCGGATTGCAGCAGCTCGGCCACCGCGTCGCCCCGATCGGCATGGCGCGGCACCAAGATCAGCAGCAGGCGTGGATTGGCGCGCAGGGCCAGATTATGGGCCTCAAGCACCTTCTTTTCTTCGCCCTCATGGGTCGACGCCGCAAGCCAGACCGGGCGGCCCGACAGTCGGGAGGCAATCCGCTCCCGCTCGCTTTCCTCATAGGGCAAAGCGGCCGCCCCTTCTTTGAGCGTGCCGGTCACTTCCAGGCGTCTACCAGGCAATCCGAGGCGGCGCAGATAGGCTGAGGTCACATCGTCTTGCACATGGGCATGGCGAAACCGGCGGAGCAGATTTTCGGCCATGCCGCGGAGAAACCGCCATTTGTCATGGCTGGCCTTCGACATTCGCGCATTGATCAACAGCATCGGGATGTCGCGCGCATCGGTTTCAGTGATCAGCGCGGGCCAAAGCTCGCTCTCGGTCCAGACCGCCAGATCAGGTCGCCAATGATCCAGGAACCGGCGGACAAAGGGCAAGGCGTCGAGCGGCGCGTATTGATGTACCGCCCGATCTGGTAGCCGTTGCGCCATAACGTTTGCGGAGGTGACCGTGCCGGTGGTGACCAGAATGTGGGTCTCAGGCCGTTCTTCGGTCAAACGGCGGATCAACTCCAGCAAGGCCAGTGACTCGCCGACGCTGGCGGCATGAAACCAGATCAGCGGCCCATCCGGGCGGTCCCGTGATGCGATCCCGCGACGCTCATCCAGCCGGTCGGCGTCTTCTTTGCCGATGGCAAGGCGTTGGGCCAGCTTACGCTCCGCGAAGCCTTCGGCGCGGGCCGAAAACATCAGGTAGAGACGAAGCGCCAGAGAATGGCCCATCGCGCCGGCTTACCCGCCAAGCTCTTCGGTTGGCGAGGCCTCGGTTTCTTCGTCGCGCAGACGGTGAATATGGGCGATGAAATAGCGCATATGGGCGTTGTCGACCGTGCGCTGCGCCTCGGATTTCCAGGCGTTATAGGCGCTGGCATAATTCGGGAACATGCCGACCAAATGAATGTCATCAGGGTTCTTGAATTCGCTTTTGGCGGGGTCGATCAACTCGCCGCCAAAGACAAGGTGCAAGCGTTGGGTCATGAATGCGCGGCCTTATGGTGAAGGGGTCAAATTTGCGGGCACCCTACGGATATGGGGTGAGGCGTCAAGCTTGAGGCGGGGTCAGACGCGCCAGGAACTGCCGATGGATTTGCGGCGCGGCGGCCAAAACGCCGGGCAGTTGTGGCGTGGGGTTGTTGAAGCGAAGCGTCGCGCCGTGACGGTCCGAGATTGCACCGCCCGCTTCGGTCACGATCAGCGCGCCGGCGGCAATATCCCATTCCCAACTGTCGCGAAGCGTGATCATCCCGTCGAACCGGCCTTGGCCGACCACAGCCAGCCGATAGGCCAGAGAAGAGCGAAATTGCGGCGTGACCGGTGGCGGACCGCCAGGCCAGAGCCCAGGTTTGAGATTGGGCTTGGCCGTTAGAACCGTGGCGCCAGCCTCGTCTTCGCGATGTGAGGCCTGAAGGGTCTCACCGTTCAAGGTGGCCCCCTGGTCGAGTGCGGCGGCGAAAAGCTGGTCTTTGACCGGCAGATAGACGACAGCGGCGATGACCCGCCCGCGATCTGCCAACGCAATGGAATGGGCGAAATTGCGCGAGCCATCGATAAAGGCACGCGTGCCGTCAATCGGATCGACAATGAAGGTTTTGTCTTGGTGGAGGCGGGCCGCAGTATCGGGGGTTTCCTCGGAGAGCCATCCATAGCCCGGGCGGGCGGCGGTCAGCGTCTCGCGCAGCATCTCGTCAACTTCGAGATCGGCGATGGTGACCGGGCCTTCGCCACCGGATTTCTCCCAAGTCTTCGGGTCGGATTTCCAATGCCTGGCGGCGATGTCGCCCGCATCCGCGCGGCGGCGATCAGCAGGTCGAGCTCGGATTCAGGCCCCGGCAATCGTCAATCCTTCGACCAAAAGCGAGGGTACGACGCGGGACAGATGCGTCCGAGCGTCATTGGCCGGCGTGATTGTGCGCAGCATCTCGCGCAGATTGCCCGCAACGGTGCATTCATTGACCGGATAGGTGATCTCGCCGTTCTCGACCCAGAAGCCCGTGGCTCCACGCGAATAGTCGCCGGTGGTCGGGTTGATGGAGGAGCCGATCATCGAGGTGATGATCAGGCCAGTGCCCATTTGCGCCAAGAGGTCGGCTTGGCTGTCCGCGCCCTGGGTCAGTGCGATATTGCCCACCGAGGGGGACGGTGGCGCGGAGGTACCGCGCGCGGCATTGCCGGTGGAGGTCATGTTGAGCTTGCGCGCGGTCGCGAGGTCGAGGGTCCAGCCGGTCAGCACGCCATCGGCGACAATTTCGCGTTTCGCGGTCGGCAGACCTTCGCCATCGAACGGGCGGGAGCCGGTTACGCGCGGGCGGTGCGGGTCTTCCAGGATCGTCAGACCTTTGGGCAAAACCATCTCGCCCAAAGCATCGCGGAGCCAAGATGCGCCCCGTGCAACGGAGGTGCCGTTGGAGGCTTGCAGCAAATGGCCGATTAGGGAGGAGGAGATCCGCTCGTCAAACAGTACCGGGTAGGCCCCGGTCGGCGGTTTGCGTGCCCCGGCGCGGGCAATGGTGCGTTCAGCAGCCAGGCGGCCGACCTCTTCGGGGCTCATCATATCTTCGGCATGGCTTCGGCCTTCGCCGAAATAGTCGCGTTCCATCTCGGTGCCCGCGCCGGTGATCGCGACACAGCTCAGCCCATGATCGGTGCGCCCGTAGCCGCCGGAAAACCCGTTGGTCGCGGCGAGGTGAACGCGGCGCTGCCCATAGGCAGCCGTTGCCGATTGCACTTGTGAGATGCCCTTAACGGCCAGGGCGGCAGCCTCGGCTTGGCGCGCGGCCTCTTCCAGGGCAGCGGGCGCTGGCTCGGCGCTTGGGTCGATCAAATCAAGGGCGTCTGCATCCCAGCTTGTGGCCAGCTGGTCGGGATCGGCCAAGCCGATGGTGGGGTCTTCGGGTGCAAGACGCGCCATCGCCACGGCGCGGTCGGCCATCTCTGTCAGAGTTGCGGGGTTGATGTCGGATGCAGATACGCAAGCTTGCCGCGCGCCAACCAGCACACGCAGGCCGATCTCGACGCCCTCGGATCGTTCGGCCTGCTCCAGCTTCCCGTTCAGGACGTCGATCGAGATCGAGGTTCCATCGACCGCAATCGCATCGGCGGCCTCTGCGCCGGCCTTGCTGGCTGCGGCGAGGAGATCGGAGGTGAGGTCGGAAAGGGATCGGGTCATATGAAGAATGTCCTGCCAAGGCGGTGCGCGTTGGCTTGTGACCTAGGGCGCGCGCGGCGGAGGCGCAAGATCGTGTCAAAGGAAACCGCCCGGGCCGCAGACGGGCACCGGGCGGTTTATTCGTGTCAGATCCGCTTATTGCAGCGGAACACCATTGGCGGTGATGCCGCCGCCGGGCAGGAAGTCGATGGTGGTTTCTAGCGTGTCGGGTGCCGCGCCGGGACGGGCAAACATGCCCGCCATGCCCTGGAACATGGCCGCTTGCTGCGCCGGTAGCAGACCCGCGCCAACCAAGCGCTCGATAAGCGCATTTGCGCCCGAGAGTTGCAGATCAATCGCGCCCACGGGCTGCGGAATCATCTGCCCCGGCGCAAAATCCAAATCGCCCTCACCGGTCAGCGAGGCACCGGCCACAGACACCTCAAGCTCGTTCAACGTCACATCACGCAACTCGCCCGGCGGGCCCTGGAAGGCGCTTGGATCACCGGCCATCAGATTGACGAGCATCTGCACCTGGCCCGTTACATCCAAAACCAGCGTTGCGGGGTCGCGTGGAATGGCTGCGCCCGGGTCGATCATGCCCCAAAGCGCGTCATTGACCGTTACCTCCTGGTAGTCGAGGCGCAGGGCCATGTCGGAGGGCTCGGGCTCGGGCATCATTGGGATCGTCAGCAAAAACGCAGCGGATGCGGCACTGACTTCAATCGGGAGCGGGAACTCCGAGGTCTGCACCGTCGAGGTGACATTCTCGCTCGATAGATCATAGGTTAGCCCGCTCGGGCCAAAGGCGACACCAAGATCGCCGCCTTCATTGGCAAAGGCCATGTTGAAGTTGGTGCCGGGTGCCTCGAACGTCATTTCATAGCTCAGCCGGTCATAGCTGGCCTGACCCTCAAGATCGAAATCTTCTGGAAGCACGCCACCGCTCGACATTTGCGAGAGCGCCGCCATGGAGCCAAGGGTGCCCGACCCGGACGAGGTGGCTGCACCCATATTGAAACTCAGTTTGAAGTTCCCGGCTTCGCCATCTGGCGCCGCCGCGTCAATGGTGCCGGTCATGCCGCCAAGTTCGCTGGTCGAGGTGAAAGACACATCGTCGACATCTGCACCTTCGACGAGATATTGTGCGACGAGGTCTGAAATCGTGAAGTCGAGATCGAACATGCCCTCGGATTCACCATCGACCGTGATCTGTTCTGTCGTGAGAATCATGCTGTCGGCTGAGTAGTCATATTGCCGCGCTGCTGGTGTGCCGGATACAGTCACCTCAAGGCCCTGATGCCGCATTTCCATTGAGACATCGAATGCCGGTCCGGCTCCGGCATCGGTTTGGGTTCGGATGCGATAGACCTCAGACATCTCGACGCTGACCGTGCCATCGGCATTCTCCGTCAAGGTAACTTGATCGATGCTACCGGTTGACGTGACATCGGCTTGCACATTGGTTGTTGTCAGCCCAGAGATGACCAGGCCATCGGCGGTTTCGGTGACCGACTCCGTGGTCATCGTCTGACCGGTTGCGGCGATTTGAGCTTGCCATTCGGCCCAAAGCTCTTGGGCATCGACATCGGCGAATGCGGGGGCTGCGGCGGTAAGTGCCGCAAAAGAAAGGCTAATAGAAAGGGATTTCATCTTTGACATAATGACCTACCAAGGGTGAATTGCACGGGTGATGTTCGGCCTCTGGCCAGGGGGCGTCAAGGGCTCATCTGCCAGGCAGCGACGACAGGGGAATGATATGAGTGAGTTGAGCGGAAAAACGATCATGATCACCGGCGCGAGCCGGGGAATTGGCGCGGCGGCGGCCCGCGCCTTTGCAGCAGAGGGCGCCAATGTGGTGCTTTTGGCCCGGTCGCGGGAGAGCTTGGTGGAGTTGGCCGGCGAAATTGGCGACCAGGCCCTGGCCGTACCCTGCGATGTGAGCCGGTATTGGGAGGTTGAGGCGGCAGTCTCTGCCGCGGAAGAGACCTTCGGCGGGCTTGATGTGTTGATCAACAATGCCGGTGTGATCGAGCCGATCTCACATCTGGCGGAGGCCGATCCGGACGCGTGGAGCCATGTGATCGATATCAATCTCAAAGGCGTCTTCTATGGCATGCGCGCGGCCATGCCCGGCATGATGGCGCGGGGTGGCGGTACGATCCTCACGATCAGTTCGGGCGCTGCCCATAACGCGCTCGAAGGGTGGAGCCATTACTGCACCTCCAAGGCGGGGGCCGCGATGTTGACCATGTGTGCCCATAAGGAGGGGGCCGAGAATGGGATCCGCGCGATGGGTCTGTCGCCCGGCACTGTCGCCACCGAGATGCAGCGCGAGATCAAATCGAGCGGATTGAACCCTGTGAGCGAACTCGATTGGTCCGATCACATCCCGCCGGAATGGCCCGCCAAGGCGCTGGTCTGGATGTGTTCGGCAGCGGCGGATACGCATTTGGGGACGGAGCTTTCGCTGCGGGACGAAGGCCTGCGCCGCGAGATCGGGTTGATCGCATGATCGATTTGGACCGGGACGGCGGGTTGTGGACCGTCACGCTCAACCGTCCGGACAAAGCCAACTCCCTGACCGAAGAGATGCTGCGGCATCTGGCCGAGATTGCTGAGGAGGCCGGGCAAGACGAAACCGTGCGGGCGTTGGTCATTACCGGGGCGGGAGACCGGGTGTTCAGCGCCGGTGCCGATTTGGAGGCGGCCAAGGCGGGGCTCGCGACCTCGCCGGTTTGGGAGCGGGCGTCGGGCGCGATTGCGACCCTGTCTTGCCTGACGATTGCGGCGCTGAATGGCACACTGGCCGGTGGCGCGTTTGGGATGGCCTTGGCTTGCGATTTGCGGATTGCGGTGCCGAGTGCGAAGTTCTTCTATCCCGTGGCCAAGCTTGGTTTCCTGCCACCGCCGTCAGATCCGAAGCGCATGGCGGCCCTGATTGGACCGGCGCGGACGAAACTGGTGTTGCTCGCCGGGCAAAAACTGATCGCCGAGGAGGCGCTGAACTTCGGCTTGATCGATCGGATTGTTGCGCCGGACGCTTTGTTGGAGACGGCCAGGATACTTTCGGCGGATGCTTTGGCGGGCGACGCGGCCAATCTGCGCGGGATCAAACGGCTCTGCGGCTAAGCGCGCCCGGGCCGGGCTATCGCCGTTTCCAGGCACGCCGCCCGCCCGGGGTTTTCGACTGAAACTCTGGCGGGCGCTTTTGCACCCAGGCGATGAATTTGGCCAGCCGCGGATGGGTTTTGAGCGCTGCGACCGTGGAGTAGCTGCGGGCCAGCTCGGCCTCTGACAGCGTTGCATGGATTTCGTTATGGCAAATCTGATGCAGCAGCACTGTCTGTCCACCCTTGCCGCCGCGCAGGCGCGGGACCAGGTGATGCAGGCTTTGCTTTACGCCCTCGGGGATCGGTCGATCACATAGGGGGCAAATCGGTGCCTCTTTCCCCATCTATCTTGTCCTTTTGCCGATCCCTCGTCATTAGACTGAGGGAGTTTTGCTTCTTGGCAAGGGTGGCGTGATGGAAAATCAGCCCGAAATCGTGCAACAGGCGCTGGATGTCGCCGAAGACAGCTATGCGTTTGCGATGGGTTGGCTGACCAGCCCTGCCGCCTGGTCGCAATTCGCGCTTTTGGTGGTGGCCTTCCTGGTTGCGCTTCTTGTCTCACGCCGGCTGACCCCGATCCTGACCAAACTGCTGACCCCGTCTGAGGACAGCCAAACGATTCTCGCCACCGCGCGGCGCTTTCTGGCGATGTTCTTGCCGCTGCTCCTGCCAGTCTTGGCCTATGCGTTCACAGCGATTGGGGAGACCATCGTCCGCTCGCTCTTCGACAGTGGCGCGGTGATCGCCTTTGGCAAGCGCGTCTTCCTGTTCCTTGCCGCGCGAAGCCTGGTCAAACACATCATCAGCGACCCGTTCCTGAAGCTTCTGGGCCGTTATGTGCTCGTCCCGGTCGCGGCGCTTTATGCGCTGGGCGTGTTGGATGACGTAACCGTCGCCCTGACCGAGTTGCAGGTCAATCTGGGCAATATCTCTTTCTCGGTCATGTCGCTGGTGCGCGGCGTGATTGCGGGCAGTCTTCTGTTCTGGCTTGGGCGCTGGTCCAACACCCAAAGCGCCGAGTTCATCGGCAAACAGCAAGAGATGCGGCCCGCGACCCGCGAATTGGCGATCAAGACCGTCGAGATTGTCATTTTTGGCGCGGCATTCCTGCTCTTGATGAACATCATGGGCATCGACCTGACCACGCTCGCGGTCCTTGGTGGGGCGATTGGTGTGGGCCTGGGCTTCGGTCTGCAGAAGATCGCGGCGAATTTCATCTCTGGCATTATCCTGCTGCTCGAAGGTCAGGCGACGGTCGGCGATTATGTCGAGTTGGACGGTGGCGAGCAGGGCAAGATCGTCAAAATGACCGCCCGCGCGGCGATTCTGGAGACGTTTGACGGGCGTTGGATCGTGGTGCCGAATGAGGATTTCATCACCACGCGGGTGGTGAATTATTCGGATAGCGGCAGCGCGAACCGCTATGAGGCACCGTTTTCGGTCAGCTATGACACCGATATCAATCAGGTCCCCGCGATTGTCGAGGCCGCCGTTGCGACTCATCCGGGCGTCTTGGATGACCCTTTCCCGCCCGATTGTGAGTTGAGAGGTTTCGGCGACAGCGGCGTGGATTTCAGCGTTGAGTTCTGGGTGAACGGTATCGACGATGGCGAGAACAAATACACCTCCGACGTGCTGTTCCTGATCTGGAACGCGCTGAAAGAGAACGACATCACCATCCCCTATCCGCACCGCGTTTTGGAATGGAAAGCCGGGCAAGGGCCGGGTGACGTTCCATGACCGACGCCTTGGTGATCGGCGCGGGTCCCGCCGGTCTGATGGCCGCGGAGACCTTGGCGCGGGCCGGGCGGCAGGTGGTCTTGGCGGAAGGCAAGCCCTCCGCCGCGCGCAAGTTCCTTATGGCGGGCAAATCGGGGCTGAACCTGACCAAGATTGAGCCGCAGGCAACGTTCTATGCCCAGTATCACGAGGCCGAACCATGGCTTGCGCCGATGTTGGACGCGTTCGGCCCGAAACAGGTGCAAGGCTGGGCTGGTAGCCTCGGCCAGGAGCTGTTCACTGGCTCGACGGGGCGCGTCTTTCCGGTTGTGATGAAAGCGTCGCCGTTATTGCGGGCCTGGATGGGGCGGATGCAGGTCGATCTGCGGACCCGTTGGCATTGGCAGGGCTGGGACGGCGACGGGTTTGCCTTTGACACACCCGAAGGGCGGCAGGTTCTGCACCCAAAGGTCACCGTTCTGGCGCTTGGCGGGGCGAGTTGGGCCCGGTTGGGCTCGGACGGGGCTTGGGCCCCTTGGCTGCAAGAAAAAGGCGTTGATCTCACCCCGTTCAAGCCAGCAAATATGGGGTTCGATGTGGCATGGTCGGCGCATATGGCGGCGCATTTCGGTGCGCCGGTGAAAAACGCGGCGCTGATCGCGGGGGATGAGAAGCATCGCGGCGAGTTCGTGATCTCGGCCCGCGGATTGGAGGGCGGTGGGATCTACACGGTGTCGCGGGCGCTGAGAGAGGGCGCGCCACTGACGCTCGATTTGTTGCCAGATTTGATGGTAGAGGAGGTCGCGGCGCGGCTGTCGCGACGGAGGGGGAAAGACAGTCTCGCGAATTTCCTGCGCAAAACCCTGCGCCTGACCGGCGCGCGCCTGGCGCTGTTGCAGGAGTTCGGGCGGCCCTTGCCGGAGGGTGCGGCCTTGGCGTCGGTGATCAAGGCGCTTCCGGTTCCCCATCAAGGCCCGCGGCCGATGGATGAGGCGATTTCCACAGCCGGCGGGGTCGCGCGCGCGGCGCTTGATGATGGCCTTATGTTGCGCGCGGTGCCGGGCGTTTTTTGCGCCGGGGAGATGTTGGATTGGGAGGCGCCAACCGGCGGCTACCTGATCACCGCTTGCCTTGCGACGGGCAAATGGGCCGGGCAGCACGCCGCCAAATGGGCCGCTCCCTAGATCTTAGGCGGCCATCGCGCGATGGAAGGCGGGCCGATCCCGAAGACGGCTCACAAACGCGCGGAATTGCGGCTCTACAATTGGGAATTTCGCGGTGATCGCCCATCCGCCGCAATGGGCCAGCAGGATGTCGGCGATGGTCATCATCTCGCCCATCAGAAATGGCCCGTCTTCGGCCATGCGCGGGATCAGCGCTTTCTGGGAGCGCTCAAACTCCCATTTCAGGCTGTCTTTGATCTCCGGCACGCGTTTGTCTTCCGGCAGGATGAAGGAATGCCGCGCGGCGGTCCAAAGCAGGAGGTCGAATTCATCAACGATGAACTGGGTCAGGCTGTCTTGCCGGGCGCGTTCAACCGTGCCGGCGGGAAAGGTCAACTGCCCGTGCTTGTCGGCCAGATAGGTCATGATCGCGACCGAGTCGGTGATCGGCACACCGCCCGAGACCAGGACCGGGATTTTGCCTGCGGGGTTGAACCCCACCACCTCATCAGAGCGCGGGGGGCGGCGACATGTTCATAGTCCAGCCCCATCTCTTCCAGCGCCCAAAGCACCCGAAGCGTGCGGCTTTTGACCCCACCAATCACTTGATACATCTCGGTCTCCCTTACCCGCGCCGCATCATCGCCAACCGAATGAGCGCGCGTTCCATCAACGCCATTTGTGGGGCCTGTTGTGTGGAGCGCAATGACAAATCGGTCTCGACCAACAGGCTCAGCGCCGCTTCCAGATTGTGCATGCCCCAGTTTTGCGCCTGACGGGTCATCCGATCCCGGCGCGGGCCAAAGATCGGTGGACGGGCGGCAGCGATCCCGGCGGAGGCACCATTGGGGTGGCTCGCCGCCATATGCAGCATCCGAAAATGCCGAAGCGCGGCGATGCACAGCCCCACAGGCTGCACGCCTTGCCCCCCAACCGGGTGATCAGAGGGCCAATGGCACCTGCCTGAGCTTCGGCGGCGGCGTGCAGGATGTCATCCAGTTCCGCTTCTATGGTCGCGGGCGCGCAGGCGGCGACATCTTCGGGGGCCACCGGGGTCGGATCGCCATGTTTGTAGAGCGCCAGCTTCTCCACCGTTTGGCGGAAATCGCCCGGGTCGAGGGATTGCGCCAAGGTGGTCAGGTCGGTCATCGCATCGGGGCCGATTTGCGCGATGCCAGCCTTTTGCAGGGTCTCTTCGATCTCGGCACGCGATGGCGGGTCGTCATAGATCCCCACCGCATAGGCGTTCGGATGGGCCTCAAAAAGTTTGCGCAGGGCCGAGCGGGCGTTGAGTTGTTTCGCGGTGACGATGATCTGCGCATCGCCCGGCTGCCACTCGTCCAGCGCGGTCTTGATTGTGGGCGCAAGCCCGTCGCCTGCGTCTTCGACGAAGGCGGCGCGCGGGCCGGGAAAGAAGCCCTGTGCTTTGATAGCGTCTAGCAACGCGGCACGATCCGAGCGGAGATCGGAGGCGGGAATACGTGTCAGCCGCATTTCGGCCTCCGCCTCGGGCCCTAACAGTGCCTCCAGCACTTGTTGCCGTTTGAGCGCCACGCGCATCGCGTCCGCGCCATAGATCAAAAGGCCAGTGGCGTCCGGGTTGGGTCGGGCAAAATAGCCCGCCGCATCGCGCGGGCCGAGCTTCATGACCAGCGGCTGGCGCTGGCCAGAAGATTCGAGACGATCTGATCCGCAAGCGCGATCATCAGCCGTTCTTCCGCATCGCGTTCCGCCGCCGCCGTCGCGATGGTTGAGCCGGTGGTGGAATAGGCCGTGAAGGTTTGCACCCGGCCCGCATGGACCTGCACATCGGTACCCGCCTCCACCACGCGAAATCGGGTCGCGCCAGTCAGATTGATCCGGGTGATATCGTTTGAGCCAGTGACCGCGATGCCTCTTTCATCAATCACCGTATCGATCGTCATAGCGTAGCGCGGGCTGGAGGCGCGGCCGAGCCGGTCTTCCAATCGCGCCACCATGAGAAACTCCGTCCGAGTCTCAGGCGGCTCCACCAGGATCTGACCACGCAGCACATCTCCCGGCCCACCCGGCGCATAGACGGGCGTGAAGCCGCAAGCCGCAAGCGGGGCTGCGGCGAGCAGGGTCAGAAAGGTGCGACGATCAGATAACGACATTGATGATACGGCCCGGCACAACGATGAGCTTTTTCGGGGCCCCGCCATTCAGGGCCTTGATCACAGCGTCATCCGCCAGCGCCAGCTTTTCAACCTCTTCCTTCGGCAAATCTTTGGCCACGATGATTTCCGAGCGACGTTTGCCGTTGATCTGGATCGGCAATGTCACGGTGTCATCAACCAACATCGCGTCATCGGCTCTTGGCCAAGGCGCATTGGCGATCAGACCCTCACCACCTTGATGCGCCCAGATATCCTCGGCCAGATGCGGGGTCATCGGCGACATCAACTGCGCCAGAACCATGATCGCTTCGCGTTGCGCGGCATGGCTGGCTTTCGATTTGGTCAGCGTGTTGGTGAAAGCATAAAGCTTCGCGATTGCTGCGTTGAAGCCGAAGCTTTCGACGCCCATGGTCACGTCATGGATCGTCCGATGCATCGTGCGGATCAGGTCTTCGTCCCCCTCACCGGTCGCGCCCGGTTCCATCGCACCAATCCGGTCGCAGAGTATCCAGACACGGTTGAGATGTTTGAACGCAGCCTCGGCCCCGGCCGCGGTCCATTCCACGTCGCGTTCGGGCGGCGAGTCGGAGAGCACAAACCAGCGGGCCGTGTCGGCGCCGTATTGGTCGATGATCGCCACCGGGTCGACGACGTTTTTCTTTGATTTCGACATCTTGGCGGAGGGGATCACCTCGACGGATTCGCCGGTCGCGCCCAGCTTCGCACCCGACTCGGTGATCTCCACATCTTCGGGGAAGTGATAGACCGGGCGGTCTCTTTCGTCGCGGGTGACATAGATCGCGTGGGTCACCATGCCTTGGGTGAACAGCGCATCGAAGGGTTCGATGGCGCTCTCCGGCAAATGGCCGGTGATCTGCATCGCGCGGGCGAAGAAGCGGGAATAGAGCAGGTGCAGGATCGCGTGCTCAATACCGCCGATATATTGGTCGACATTCATCCAATAGGCCGAGTCCTCGGCAGAGGTCGGCGTGGCCGCGTGAGGTGCAGTGAAGCGCGCAAAATACCATGACGAATCCACGAACGTGTCCATCGTGTCGGTTTCGCGCTTTGCCGGTGCACCGCAAGACGGGCAGGGCACATCGCGCCAGGTCGGATGCCGATTGAGCGGGTTGCCCGGGATGCTGATATCCACATCGCGGGGCAGTTCAACCGGCAGGTTCTCTTTCTTCTCCGGCACCACGCCGCAGCTCTCGCAATGCACGACCGGGATCGGACACCCCCAATAGCGCTGCCGCGAAAGCCCCCAATCGCGCAAGCGGAATTTGGTGACGCCCTGACCCACGCCATTGGCCTCGCAAAACGCGATGGCTGTGTCGATTCCCTCTGTCCCGGTCTGCACCTCGTCGCCCGCGAAGCCTTTGACATAGCGGACCTTCTCGGGCTTGGGCGGGACATAGGCCTCGCCGCCTTCCTCGGGTCGGGTGAACCCAGCTTCGCCTTGAGCGGGCACATAGGTGGAGATCACGTCCAGCCCGTATTTGCGGGCGAAATCCAAGTCACGCTGGTCATGGGCGGGGCAGCCGAAAATCGCGCCAGTGCCGTAATCCATCAAGATGAAATTGGCGATATAGACCGGCAATTCCCAGGAAGTGTCGAATGGGTGGCGCACGGTGAGCCCGGTGTCGAAGCCTTTCTTCTCGGCCTTCTCCAGAGCTTCTTCCGAGGTCCCGGTGGCGCGGCATTCGGCGCAGAAGGCCGCCACGTCTGCATTATGCGCCTCCAGTTCCTTGGCGAGCGGATGATCGGGCGAGATGCCAATGAAGCTTGCGCCCATCAGTGTATCTGGGCGTGTCGTGTAGACCTCCACACGATCATGGCCACCAGCGCTCTCGGTCAGGCCGAAGGAGAATTGCAGCCCGCGGGATTTGCCGATCCAGTTGGCCTGCATCAACTTCACTTTGTCCGGCCAGTTGTCGAGCCCGTCCAGGGCGTCCAGCAGTTCCTCCGAGAAATCGCTGATCTTGAAGAACCATTGCGTCAACTCGCGGCGTTCAACCTCGGCACCCGAGCGCCAGCCCTTGCCGTCGATCACCTGTTCATTGGCCAAGACGGTCATGTCCTCCGGGTCCCAATTGACCACGGCATTTTTCCGGTCGATCAGCCCGGCCTTCAGGAAATCCAGGAACAGGGCCTGCTGCTGGCCGTAATACTCCGGGTCGCAGGTCGCAAACTCACGGGACCAGTCGATCGACAGCCCCAGAGGTTTCATCTGCTCGCGCATCACCGCAATATTGTCATAGGTCCAATCGGCGGGGTGCCCGCCCGAGGCCATCGCCGCGTTTTCAGCCGGCATACCAAATGCGTCCCAGCCCATTGGGTGCAGCACGTTGTGCCCGGTCGAGAGTTTATAGCGCGCGATCACATCGCCCATCGTGTAGTTGCGCACATGGCCGATATGAATCCGGCCAGACGGGTAGGGGAACATCTCAAGCACATAATATTTCGGCTTGTCCCCTTCGCGGGTCGCGCGGAAGGTTCCGGCCTCGTTCCAGGCCTTTTGCCATTTCGGTTCCAACTCTGACGGTTGATAACGGGACATCGGATTTCCTTAAGGTCGAACGCAAAAACGCCGGGCTGTGGACCCGGCGCTGTGTTTAGGGGGAGTGTGCCGCAGGGTCTAGAGGTCGCCATCGCGAATCCGTAGCTGGCGGGCACGGGTGAGAATAGCGTCTTCAATCTGGCGGGCGGTTTCGCGGCTGACGGCACCGCCGCGGCTTTGCAGGGCGACACGCAGGCTGCGCGCATCGAGCGCGGGGTCATTCACGTAAACCGTGGCGCGATAGGCGCGGCCAGCACCCGGCGGGGTGCCGTAGCCAAAGACGATAACGCCCGAGAAGGGATCGGCCGCTTCAATGGGCATGAAATCCAGGATCTCAAGCGACGCATTCCACAGGTAACGGTTCACCTCGACGGTGACATTCGGATCGGCGCTATTCTGGAAAAGATCAAAGATGGTGCGGCGATTCGGGTCGGGTATGGCCCCGGCCTCCACCAACTGCTCCCTGGTTTCGGGACTCATCTCATTATCCAGGCCGCCGGAGCCGAACAGTCCACCGCCTCGGCCCGAGCATGCTGCAACACTCAAAACCAGCAAAACCGCGCAGAAGGCTCTTGCCGTTCCCGAAAACATCATGCCCTGCTGCCTCTTTGTCGTAGAACTCTGTCCGCTTGGTATCTTAGCCCCTCTTGCGCGGCAAGAGGCATTGGTTTTCAGGCGCAAAACCGACTGTGGCAACTCTGCACCAGGCGGGCGGCAAGATCGCGGCATCTCTTTGGCCTTTCTTGCAATTCGAAGGGCGAAGAGAGAGGTAGGGGCATACTCAATTCGGAATTCCCCGTGTTGAGGTGCACCTTATTCTAAGAATACGAGGGAAAAACCATGAAAAAGGTTCTCTTGGCTACCACAGCGCTGGTCCTCTCGACCGGTCTGGCAGCCGCACAAGGCGTGACGCTCAGCGGCTCCGCCGAAATGGGTATCGTCGGTGGCGACCGTGATGCGGACGGCGATCCGGTAAACGGCGCTCTTCCAAGCACCGATGAGGTTCAGTTCTTCCAGGATCTGGATGTAACCTTCACCATGTCCGGCACCACCGATAACGGCCTGACCTTTGGCGCGTCGATTGACCTGGACGAAGGTGGCGACGGCTCCGCTGCATCGGACAACAACTATGATGACGGCGGCGCGACTGTGTTCCTGTCGGGTAACTTCGGTACGATCACCATGGGTGACACCGACGGTGCTCTGGACTGGGCGCTGACCGAGGCTGGCAATGTTGGCAACCCGGGTTCCATCGACGATGCGGAAACCTCGCACGCCGGTTATCTCGGTTCGTATGGTGACGGTGCTGGCGACGGCCAAATCCTGCGCTACGACAACACCTTTGGTGATTTCGGGATCGCGATCTCGGTTGAGCAAGACGATACTGGCTTGGGCGACGGTGTTGTTGGCCCCGCTTCTAACGATGCCGGCTATGCTGTTGGTTTCCGTTACAATGCTGAGCTTGGCGGTGTCGACCTGGCCCTCGGCCTGGGTTATCAGACTGCCGATTTCGCTGGCGTTGAGCAGAACATCATCGGTGTGAGCGTTGCGGCGACTTTCGCAGGTGGCTTCGAAGCTGGAATCCAGTATAGCGACTGGGAAAACCGTGACGAGATCGGGGGCGTTGATGATACCCACATCGGCATCGGTGTCGGTTACTCCTTCGACGCGTTCTCGATCCATGCCAACTACGGTGAGTTCGACAGCGGTGCGGAAGGTTTCGGCCTGGCAGCAGCTTATGACCTGGGCGGCGGCGCTGGCATCCACCTCGGTTACGGCTCCTCTGATGAGGACGGTTTCAGCACCGACTTCTGGTCGCTCGGTGTTGCAATGTCCTTCTAATCCTAACGGATTATTTGGTAAGGGAAGAGCGGGCTTTGGCCCGCTCTTTTCTATTTGGGGATCGCGCATGTCACTTTCCGAAATCACGGAGGCCATTTCGGTTGCTGAAGCCAAGGCGGGCCGTGTGCCTGGATCGGTGCGCCTAATCGCGGTGTCGAAAGTGCAACCGGAGGATCGGGTCGCCGATGTCCTGCGCCAGGGTCATCGGCTTTTTGGTGAAAACCGGGTGCAGGAGGCCGCCGGGCGCTGGCCACCGTTTCAAGCGCAATACCCCGATATCTCTCTCCATCTGATCGGTCCGTTGCAGACCAACAAGGCGCGCCAAGCCGTTGAGATGTTCGACGCGATCCACACGCTCGACCGGCCGAAACTGGCGCGTCGCTTCGCGGATCTCGCGCAAGAGCGCGGTGCCTCTCCAGAGCTTCTGATCCAGGTCAACACCGGCGAAGAGCCGCAAAAGGCGGGCATTCTCCCCGGCGAAACCGATGCTTTTGTTGCCGAGGCGCGGGCGTTGGACCTGCCTGTCACCGGGCTGATGTGCATCCCGCCGATTGAGGAAGAGGCCAGCTTACATTTCGCGCTCTTGGCCAAGCTTGCCGAACGCAATGGTTTGCCGGAACTCAGTATGGGGATGAGCGCCGATTTCGAGAAGGCGATTGCGTTTGGCGCGACCTATATCCGTGTCGGCTCGGCGATATTTGGCGAGCGGGTCGCGCCGCAGGCTTGATTGCCCACACATCTCCGCCGCATGCTGACCGCATCCAACTTTTGGGAGGCGGCTATGAAAACCCTCACGATCTCGGTTCTTGCATTGGCTTTGTCCGCGACGGCGGCTTTGGCAGAGTTTCGGCTTTCCTTCGAGTGGGGCGATATCCCGCTTTGCACCACGGGCCGGCCGAATACGGTTAGCAACCCGGCGTTCACCTTGCGTGACGTGCCGACCGGGACCGAGATGATTGAATTCCGCCTCGTTGATTTGGATGTGCCATCCTACAATCACGGTGGCGGACGGCTCAGGATCAGCGGTAGCGGCACGGTGCCCGAAGGCCTTTTCACCTATCGCAGCCCATGCCCGCCGGGTGAAGTTCACACCTATGAATGGCAAGCAACCGCCCGTGCAGGCCGCCAAGTCCTGGGCATTGCAACGGCACAGAGGCGCTACCCCGAATAAGCTCAGGCTGGAATGCTGAGCTTCGTGCCCGGCGCGATCCGCCGGGTGATCCAATGTAGATCGGCGCGGTCAAACGCGATGCATCCTTCGGTTGGGAAGCCAGGCCGCCGCCATTGATGCAGGAAGATTGCCGACCCTTGGCCGGGGGTCGCATCTGGCCAATTCCAATCGGTCAGCAAGATCAAGTCGTAGAGCGGATCGGCACGGCAGAGGCGTTCGTGACTATGAGCATATGGCGCGCGAACCATTAGGTTATAAGCCGCATCCGCGGGATCATCAGACCATAGATCGCGCGGGCCAATCGGCAGGGCCCATTCGCAAGGTCGCGCGATCCGGTCTGCCCGATAGAGACAGCCGACAATCCGATGACCCCCTGCCGGGGTCGCGCCATCACCTTCACGTTTTTCGTCACTGACCCCGCCACGCCCGATGGAACAGGGAAACACCCGGTTCTGAAACCGGATGCCCATCGGGGTCAGCACCAGATCCTCCGGTGTCACAAGAGATGCCCCGACTTCGCGGCCTTGGTCGCCAGATAATGCGCGTTGTGGCGGTTGGTGCCGGTGATCAGCGGGACACGTTCGGTGACCTCAATGCCCATCTCGGCCATGATCTCAACTTTGCGCGGGTTGTTGGTCATCAGGCGGACGGCACCAAACCCCATGCGTTTTAGCAAATCCGCGCCGAGGCGAAAGTCGCGTTCATCGTCCTCAAAACCCAACCGGTGATTGGCCTCGACCGTGTCAAACCCTTGATCTTGCAGGGAATAGGCGCGCATCTTATTGGCCAGCCCGATCCCACGACCTTCCTGGTTGAGATAGAGCAGCACGCCCGCGCCCGCTTTACCCATCTCGGCCAGAGCGGTGTGAAGCTGTGGCCCGCAATCGCATTTCAGCGAGCCCAGGACATCTCCGGTGAAGCAAGCCGAATGAATGCGCGCCAGAACTGGTGCCTCCCGGTCGGGGCGACCGATTTCGATTGCGTAATGTTCAATGCCGCCATTATCCGGTCGGAAGATATGCAACCGGCCCGCCTCGGCGGCCTCCATCGGCAGGCGCGCGGCGGCAACGGGATGCAGCGGGTGATGGGCGGCCAAATCGTTCTGCGCATCACGGGCCATCAGACAAGTCAGCCCAGCCTCAGTGGCCAATTTGCGTGCGTTCTCTACGGTACTGGTCAGAACGGCTGGCAAAAGCTGTGCCGATTTTGCCAGCAGCAATGCCAAGCGATGAAGCCCGGCCTCTCCCGTGCGGAGGCTTTGCAACGGGCCCTTCATCGGCGCCTGCAGATCGTAGGCCGGGTCCGCAATCGCATTTAGCCAGGCCGCATCCGCGTCGCTTGGCAACACAAGCCGCGCCAGATCCCCATCATAGGTGCGCGCTTTCAACGTCTCCGCCCGCCATGCGGTAATGGCGACACTCATTTCACCGCCCAATCCGCGGATATCTGCGAGCCGCACCTCGCTCACCCGCTCAGCGGCGAGAACCAATATGCCAGCACCAGAGTCATCGGCCAAAACCACGGGCACACCAACGCGCAGATCGGCGCGGGCACGGGCGACAAGTTCGGTCGGCGAGGGGATCAGGCTCATAGTCTCTCACATAAGCGCGGGGCTCAGACCCGTTCCTTACCCGCTACAGAAGGAATTTGAAACATTCCCTCCCGGGCTGACACGGCTGCGTGAGCTTTTTTCGACCACCTTGCCAACTGCGTGAGTGAGGCGCATGTCGGGGACCAGAAACAGGAACGAGGTAGACCCATGGCCACTTTGCGAAAGATTCTGCTGGTCGACGATGACGAAGATTTGCGCGAGGCGTTGTCGGAACAACTGGTGATGACCGAAGAGTTCGACGTGTTCGAAGCCGGTAACGGCACCGGCGCGATGGAGCGCGCGAAAGAAGCGATCTATGATTTGGTGATCCTCGATGTGGGTCTGCCCGATACCGATGGGCGCGAGCTTTGCCGTTTGCTCCGTAAGCAAGGGGTGAAATGCCCGATCCTGATGCTGACCGGTCATGACAGTGATGCCGACACGATTCTGGGCCTCGACGCCGGTGCCAATGATTACGTCAGCAAGCCGTTCAAATTCCCGGTGCTCTTGGCGCGTATCCGTGCCCAGCTCCGCCAGCACGAACAGTCCGAAGACGCCGTGTTCCAGCTTGGGCCGTATACGTTCAAGCCTGCGATGAAGCTCTTGGAGACCGAGGACAACAAGAAAATCCGCCTGACCGAAAAAGAGACGAACATCCTGAAGTTCCTCTACCGCGCTCAGGATGGTGTTGTGGCCCGCGATATTCTTCTACACGAAGTCTGGGGCTACAATGCCGGTGTCACCACGCACACGCTTGAGACCCACATCTATCGCTTGCGGCAAAAAATCGAGCCAGATCCGTCAAATGCGCGGCTTTTGGTTACCGAAAGCGGCGGCTATCGGCTGGTCTCGTGACGACCGCCTGGCGGTATTGATCGAAATCAAAGTGCAACTTTTGGTTGCGCCGTAGAACAGGTTTATTACCTCCCTGTTGGACTGGCCCGGACCCTCGCGTCCGGGCCTCTTTTTTACTTCCGGGGCAGGCGCAGGCAGCAGAGACCGTAAATAAACATCAACCCCAGGCCGCCTGAAACGCCGAGGTAAAGCACCCGCAGGGCAAGCTCCCGGCCCATTTCCGGTTCGGCCCATGCCATGAACGCCCCGCCCACCAGGGCACCGAGGGGCATCATGCCCCATCCGAAGAACCGATAGATGCTGTTGACCCGCCCAAGCAGAAGGTCAGGCACGACCCTTTGGCGGTAAGAGACGGTGACCACATTCCAGAGCATGCCGAACAGGATCCCTGCAAAAAGCGCGGCACCCACGACCAACGCGGACGACGTGAGATAGAGCAGGGAGAACGGCAGGGCCATGCCGAAGAGGGCGAGGATCACGCTTTGCTGCGGACCGAGGCGCGCGGCGATCCAAGGGCCGCAGAGCCCCCTGTGACGCCGCCCGCCGCTCCGGCGGTGAGCAGGATGCCATATCCCACGGCCTCTAGCGCGAGGATATCCTGCGCAAAGAGCACCAGATAGGTCATCGCGGCCAGTGAGAGAGCATTCATCAGCCCAAGCATGATGGCCAGTTGTAAGAGAACGCCATGCTGCCTGATCCACTTCGCACCTTCGATCAGCTCCACCCAGAACCCGGCGGGCAGACCCCGGTTGAGGCGTGGTGGAAAGGCGATGGCCCAGACGGCGAAGGCGGCCAAGGCGAAGCCGATTGCCTCGAACAGGAAGGGGGCCGGCACGGCCAGCGCGATCAGCAGACCGGCAAGCGGCGGGCCGACAAAGCTCCCCATAATCTGCTCGATGCTCCAGATCTGGCCATTCGCGGTTTCCAGGTCGCGCTTTTCCACGAGGGATGGCAGAGCCGTTTGCGCCGCATTGTCACGCACGACTTCCGCCGCGCCCATCAGGAACGCGAGACCGGCCAGTGCCGCGATCATCCAAGTGGCGTTTTCGCCCGCTGGCAGTGGCGGCCCGGCGGCAATCAGCGCCACCACGCCAAAGGCCAGCGCCATCCGCACCAAATCCGCGCGCACCATCAACCGTTGCCGATCCGCCCGGTCGGTGATGACCCCGACAGGTAACGAGAGCAGGAACCACGGCAGCCGGGTGGCAAAGGCCACAAGGGCAAGATCGAACGGGTTTGTCGAAATCAGCGTGGCCAGCCACGGAAAGGCCAGAGCGCCCACCCCGTCGCTGAGATTGGAGGCCCCCGCGCCGGAGAAAAGCAAGCGGTAGTTCCGGTTCTGTTTCAGGAGGAGCCACGCCATCACGCCCACCTTTCGGACATTTGCAAAGCCCGACGCTGGCACGTAAACCGAAGCGGCACAACACGGGGATCGGGACCGCATCATGTCTTTCACGCTTGCCACCTGGAATATCAACTCCGTTCGGCTTCGGGCCGAGCTTGTTACCAAGCTTTTGCGCGACGAAGGGCCGGAGGTGCTCTGCTTGCAGGAGTGTAAGTCGCCGGTTGAGAAGATTCCGGTCGAAGTGTTTGCCGCCGCTGGATATGGCCACATGGTGGCGCGCGGACAGAAGGGATATAACGGCGTCGCGATCCTGTCGAAGCTGCCACTCGAGGATGCCGGGCACCGGGATTTCGTTGGTAAGGGCGATGCGCGCCACGTGGCCGCGAAGCTCGAAAACGGCGTTACGGTGCATAATTTCTATGTCCCGGCCGGGGGCGATGAGCCGAACCGCGAGAAGAACGAGAAATTCGGCCATAAGCTCGATTTCCTGACGGAGATGCGGGATTGGTTCCATGGTGAGACGCCCGAGAAGAGCATTCTTGTGGGCGACCTCAATATTGCACCGCGTGAGGATGATGTCTGGTCCCACAAGCAATTGCTCAAGGTGGTGAGCCATACGCCGATCGAAGTGGAGCATCTGGCGCAAGTGCAAGACAGTGCCGGATGGGTCGATGTGACCCGCAAAGATATCCCCGAGGGTGTGCTTTATTCCTGGTGGTCTTATCGCGCGCGAGATTGGGACGCTGCAGATAAGGGCCGCAGGCTCGATCACGTTTGGGCAACGCCGGATATCGCAAACGCGTCGCACAGTTCGCGCGTTTTGCGCCATGTGCGCGGATGGGAGAAACCCTCCGATCACGCGCCGGTTTTTGCGACCTTCGATCTCTAGGAGCGGCGCATCGCCCCTTGGCCTCGGCGCGTTCAGGTTCCATATACACTGCCAAGTGAATCTGAAGGGATATGACCCATGTTGGAGTTGGGGCAGGGCGCGGCGGATGCCGGTGCGGCCGATCTGATCAAAGACAGTTCTGGAAGCGACCTTTATGGTCGATGTGATAGAGGCCAGCAAAGACGTGCCTGTGATCGTCGATTTCTGGGCGCCCTGGTGCGGGCCGTGCAAAACGCTCGGGCCGCAGCTTGAGGCGGCGGTCAAGGCGGCCAAAGGCAAGGTCAAGATGGTGAAGGTCGATGTGGACCAGAACCAACAGATCGCGGGTCAGTTGCGTATCCAGTCGATCCCCACCGTCTATGCATTCCACCAGGGGCAGCCGGTGGACGGGTTCCAAGGCGCGGTGTCCGAGGCTGAGGTGAAACGCTTTGTGGAGAAGCTCTCGGCGCTTGCCGGCGATGATGGGCTGAGCGAGGCAGTTGAAGCGGCTGAGGCGATGCTGGAGGAAGGCGCCGCCGTCGATGCCGCGCAGACTTTTGCCGCCATCCTCGGCGAAGAGCCCGAAAATGCCGCCGCCTATGGTGGTTTGGTTCGGGCCCATCTGGCGACGGGTGATACCGACCAGGCGGACGCGCTCTTGGCGAATGCGCCCGAAGCGATTGCCAGCTCGGCCGAGGTTGAAGCTGCGCGGGCACAATTGGAGCTGGCGCGTCAGGCCGCCGATGCAGGGCCTTTGGGGGATCTGTCCGCCGCGGTCGAGGCCGACCCCGACAATCATCAAGCCCGGTTTGATTACGCGCTGGCCTTGCATGCCGCCGGTCAAGTTGAGGAGGCGGTCGATCAGCTACTTGATCTCTTCCGTCGAGATCGAGAGTGGAACGATGGCGCCGCCAAGACGCAGCTCTTCACGATTTTCGACGCGCTCAAACCTGAGGACCCGATTGTTCTCACCGGTCGCCGGAAACTCAGCTCAATGATCTTTGCCTAACCGCACAGCGTGCTACATGTTGGGTATGATGTCCTCAGCCGACCTTCCCGACACCCTTCCAGTGTTCCCACTTCCGGGCGCGCTGCTTTTGCCGCGCGCGCGTCTGCCGCTGCATATTTTCGAGCCGCGCTATCTCGCGATGCTGGATGATACGCTCAAAACCCGGCACCGTTTGATCGGCATGGTGCAGCCGCGCGACTTGCCGGGCAACGCTGACAAACGCCTTCACGCGATTGGGTGCGCGGGCCGGATCACGCAATTCTCGGAGACCGAGGATGGGCGCTACATGATCACGCTTTCTGGCATCTCGCGCTATCGCGTGACGCGCGAGGTCTCGGGGTTCAGCCCATATTTGAAGGCGGATGTATCTTGGGACGGGTTTGAGGCCGACCGGGGCGGCGTCGAGCGGGATGAAAGCTTCAACCGGCCCGAATTTCTCGACCTTCTCTCGCGTTATTTCGAAGCGCTGTCGCTGTCGACGGATTGGGACAGTCTGAAAGATGCGGAGGATGAGTTGTTGATCAACTCGCTGTCGATGCTCTGTCCGTTTGAGCCCGAAGAGAAGCAGGCGCTGCTGGAGGCGCCGTCCTTGACCACCCGCCGCGAAACCGTGGTGACACTAATCGAATTTGCGCTGCGCGGTGGCGCGACCGAAGAGGTTCTGCAATGACCCCCGCTGCTCAGGCCGATCGCCGGATGTTGGAGGCCCTGGTTTGCCCCCTGACCCATGCGCCGCTCAGCTATGATGCGGAGGCGCAGGAGTTGATCTCCAAAGCCGCGCATCTGGCCTTCCCGATCCGCAACGGGATTCCGATTCTCTTGGAAGAAGAAGCTCGGAAGATCGACTAAAGTGGACGGCCGCGCAGCAGACGCGGCAAATCGCCAGTTAGCCCGGCGGCTTCGCGGATAAACCGACGCCGGAGACCCGGCAGCGCATTCACCACGCCAAGACCCAGATCACGCCCGGCACGCAGCAGCGGATTATCGTTGGAGAACAACTTGTTCACCGCATCCATCCCGGCGGCCAACGCGGCGGTGTCGAAGCGGCGCCAAGTTTGATAGCGCTCCAGCACATCAATGGCACCAAAATCTTCGCCACGCCGTTTCGCATCCGCCAGCACTTCGGCCAATGCGCCGACATCGCGCAGGCCCAGGTTCAGACCTTGGCCCGCAATCGGGTGCACACCATGGGCGGCGTCCCCCACCAGGGCCAGATTTGGGGCCACGAAGCTGGTGGCGAGCGTCAGGGTCAATGGATAGCTGAACCGCGCGCCTTCAAGGCTGATCCCGCCCAGAAAATCGCCGAACCGGGGGCGGAGCGCGTCGAGATAGTCTGCGTCGGGTAGCGCATTGATCCGCGCGGCGGCCTCATGGGTTTCACTCCAGACAATTGACGAACGGTTGCCGGGCAGCGGCAGGATTGCCAGCGGCCCGGGCGGCATGAAAAACTGATGCGCGATGCCGTTATGAGGTTTCTCATGGGCAATCGCGCAGACCAGCGCGGTTTGCCCATAATCCCATCCGGTGCGTTTGATCCCGGCGCGCGCGGCCACACCGCTTTGCCGCCCATCGGCGCCGATAAGCAGCCGTGCGGTCAGGTCGGTGCCATCGTCGAGCGTGACGCGCGCGCCTGTTTCCGTATCCTGTGCGATGACGCGTGCGCCCGGGCGGTGTGTGACCAGAGGATCGGCCTCCATCGCGGCGAGCAGGGCCTGCCGCAGATAGCGATCTTCCAGCATATGGCCCATTGGGCCTTCTTCAATCTCCGCATGATCGAAATGCAGGAAAAACGGCGACGGCCCTTCGCCGGCCCGCCCATCGCTTGCAATGACTTCCAAGATTGGCTGCGCGTGATCGGCCAAATCCTCCCAAAGCCCCAACGCATCCAGCAGTTTGGTCGAGGCCAGGGCCAGCGCGTAAGACCGCCCGTCAAACGTGTCTGCGCCTCGATTTTCGGTGCTTTGCGCGTCCAAAACCAGGCTGGAAAACCCCGCTTGCGCCAGGGCCAGCGCCAGGCAGGGGCCGTTCAAGCCGCCGCCGACAATCAGAACATCTGCGTCATGTGCCATAAGAGGGAATATGCAGGTGCGTCGAGGATTGTCCAACGCGGAACGCACAGATAGCGTGGCCCGCGACACCATGACGGGGGCAGGAATATGCGGGACGATTGGCAAAGCTTGAGCGCGAGCGATTTGGGTCGGGCGATCGGCGCGGGCGAGATCGACCCGGTGGCGTTGACCGAAGCCTATCTGACCGCCTGTGGGGCTTTTCCGGATACAGACCGAATCTACACGATGTTGACGCCAGAGCGCGCGCTGGCGGAGGCAGAGGCCTCGGCGGCGCGGGCAAAAGACGGCGTGCGGCGCGGGCTTTTGGATGGTGTGCCAATCTCCTGGAAAGACCTGTTCGATACCGCTGGCCTGCCGACGGAGGCGGGATCGGCTCTGTTGAAAGGCCGTGTGCCGTCTGAAGATGCCGAGGTTTTGGCGCGGGCGACGCGGGCCGGTCTGGTTTGCCTGGGCAAGACCCATATGACGGAACTGGCTTTTTCCGGTCTGGGCGTGAACCCGATCACCGCAACACCCCCCAATGTGAATGATCCGGACCTGGTGCCGGGCGGGTCGTCTTCCGGTGCGGCAGCTTCTGTCGCCTTCGGCCTGGCGGCGGCAGGGATCGGGTCGGATACCGGTGGGTCCGTCCGTTTGCCTGCCGCTTACAACGATCTGGTCGGCCTTAAAACCACCCACGGGCGGCTCAGCCTTCAAGGTGTTGTGCCATTGGCGGAGAGTTTCGACACAGTTGGCCCGCTGACCAAGACTGTCGAAGATGCGGCGCATTTGCTGGCGGTGATGGAGGGCGGTAAGCCAGTCGATCTCACCGGCGCGCGCCTGGCCGGCAAACGGTTTTTGGTGCTGGAGCCCTATTCCTCGGATGTGCGCGACGCGCCCGGTGCGGCATTTCAATCCGCCATCGACCGGCTTGCCCAAGCCGGGGCGCAGATCGATACCGGGACGATCCCGGCTATCGACGAGGCGATGCAGACAACGCTGATGCTGTTCACCGGAGAGGCCTATGGCACCTGGGGCGAGACGATCGAGGCCGCGCCCGAGAAAATGTTTGACCGAATCCGCGACCGGTTCCGCCAGGGGCGCGAGGTCAGCGCGCCTGATTTCGTTGCCGGATGGCAGCGGTTGCGCCGTCTGAGGCGAGACTGGGCGCGTGAGACCGCCGCCTATGACGCGGTGCTTTTGCCAACGGCGGCGAACCTACCCGCAAATGCCGCGCGCCTGATGAGTGACGACGATTATTTCGTGACCGAGAACCTTTTGACCCTGCGCAACACCCGTGTTGGCAACCTGATGGGGCTCTGCGCCGTGACCCTGCCGACCGGCATTCCCTCAACAGGCATCATGATCTTGTGCCCACAGATGGCGGAGCCACAACTTCTGCGCATTGCGGCGGCGGCGGAGCGGGCATTGGCCTAAGCGCCACAGGCGTTGCGCCTTTACGCCCTGAAAAGGCGCGTTTTTCTGGACCCACGCGGCCCATCGCCGTACACTGTCTGCAAATCAGGGCGCTATGATCCTGAAACTGAGGCAGATATGTACTTTCCAGAGCGGTTTTCGGACCTGCCAGAATATGCGTTTCCGCGTTTGCGGACCTTGCTCGATTCCCATCAGCCTGGGGACGAACCGATTGTCATGACGATTGGTGAGCCACGCCACGCGTTCCCCGATTGGGTGGGCGATGTGCTGACCGAAAACGTCGACAGCTTCGCCAAATACCCGGCGAATGATGGCAGCCCGGCGTTACAGCAGGCCATCGCCGATTGGATCAAACGCCGCTATGATGTCTCGGTCGATGCGGGGACCCAGGTCTTGCCTTTGAACGGCACGCGCGAGGGGCTTTTTAACGCGCTGATCGCGCTGAGCCCCGAGACGAAGGGTGGCAAACAGCCCGTCATTCTGACGCCCAACCCGTTTTATCAAGTTTATGCCGTGGCCGCGTTGGCCATCGGGGCGGAGCCGGTTTACGTCCCCGCGACCGACGCGACGGGCAACTTGCCGGACTATGCCAGCTTGCCGCCCGAGATATTGGAGCGGGTCACGGTCGCCTATATCTGCTCCCCCGCGAACCCGCAGGGCGCGGTGGCGGATCGGGCGTATTGGGCCGATCTGATCAGCCTGGCCGAGCAATATGATTTCCAGATTTTCGCGGATGAGTGTTATTCGGAGATCTATCGCGAGACGCCGCCGCCAGGCGCGTTGCAGGTCGCTTCTGAGGTCGGGGCGAACCCCGACCGGGTCGTGATTTTCCACTCGCTGTCGAAGCGGTCCAACCTGCCCGGCCTCCGCTCTGGCTTCGCCGCTGGCGGTGAAAAGAGCATCGCGCGCCTGAAACAGCTGCGCGCCTATGCGGGCGCACCTCTTCCGATGCCGCTCCAGGCTGTCGCCGCGCGCGCTTGGGCGGACGAAGACCATGTGATCGCCAACCGCGCGCTTTACGCGGAGAAATATGCCATTGCCGACGAGGTTTTCGACGGCCTCGAAGGCTACAGGCCGCCCGAGGCGGGGTTTTTCCTCTGGCTTCCGGTGGAGAACGGCGAGGCGGCAACCCTGAAATTATGGCGCGAGACGGGTGTCCGGGTGCTGCCTGGGGCCTATCTGGCGCGGACAATCGAGGGCCACACGCCGGGCGCGGATCACATCCGCGTGGCGATGGTGGCCGAAAAAGACGACATGCGGCGCGGGCTGATCAAGCTCCGCGACTGTTTATATCGGTGAGGTAGAGATCTATGGCGTATCAGACACGACAGCGCGACCCGCTTTTGGACAGCCGGATGCAAGCCGCGCTTGAACGGCGCGGCCAAGAGCTTTTGGGGCTGGGCTTGATGGTGCTCGGTGTCGCGCTGGTTATGATGCTTGCCTCCTACTCGCCGGAAGATCCGAACTGGACCGTTGCGACGGATGCAGTGCCGCAGAACTATTTGGGCCATGTGGGCGCGGCGATTGCGGCGGTTTTGATGTTGATCGTCGGGTATGGGGCTTACGGCCTCGCCATTGGCGCCCTGGTTTGGGGCGCGCGGCTCCTCTTCCATCGTGGTGCCGACCGGGCGATTGGTCGGGTTGTGTTCCTGCCGATTGCGGTTGCTTTGGCGGCGATCTATGCCGCGAGCTACGCGCCCGGGCCGGAATGGAGCCATAGCTTTGGATTGGGCGGGCTGTTTGGCGACACGGTGCTCGGCGCGCTTTTGAACATCCTGCCATTCGGGTCGGAATTCGGCCTGAAACTCCTCGCCGCGCTTAGTTTCCTGGCCTTCCTGGCGCTCGGCCTGTTTGTGCTTGGCGTCAACAAGCCTGAACTACGTGTGGCTTTGCGGTTCCTGCTGGTCGGGCTGGTATCGACCATTGCGGGGTTGGCCACGCTCTTTGGGCAGGCCGGTCGCGGTGCTGCACAAGCTGCGCAATCCCTGCATGCACGGCGTCAGGCGCGCGCCCTTGCCCGACACGAGGCAGACGAGATTGAAGACGAGAACATCTTCCATGAGGATATTGCAGAGCTTGATACGGCCCCCATCGCCGCGCCGCGCCCCGGCCTCTTGGCCCGTGTCCCGCTTTTGCGCGGTAAGGAGCGTGCGGTTGATCTAGAACCCGAGTTGCCCGAACGCGGCACCGCAGCGGTTGACGATATTGATGCCCCTGATGACGACCGCATTCGCGAGAAAATCGCCGATGTGATCAAAAGCCGCGTGCGGCGACCGCTGACCACACCGCAAGCAGCCGTCGCGCGGCACAAAGCGATGACCGCGACACGTGCCGCGCCGCCACTCACGCGGGTTGAGCCGCCCTTAACCAGCGTCGCCAATGAGGCGCAGGCCGTAGCTCCGCAGGAGACGATCCCGCTGCCGCATTCCGAGCGTGTGGCCGAGTATGATGCCGAGCCGTCCCGCGCGGCCGCCTTTGCCGTCCCGCAAGCTGAACCGAAAAAGGTGGTCCAGCATCAGGCCCGCAAAATGACGCCCTCTCGCGCGGCAATGGCCGATGCTCAACCGTCACTGCCCTTGGAGGCGGAGGCGGCCGAGTATGAGTTTCCGCCCCTGTCGCTCCTGACGAGCGCGGTTGCCATCGAGCGGCATCATTTGAGCGATGAGGCGCTCGAAGAAAACGCGCGGATGCTGGAAAATGTGTTGGATGACTATGGTGTGAAAGGCGAGATCGTCAGCGTTCGCCCCGGCCCGGTCGTGACCATGTATGAGCTTGAACCGGCGCCCGGCCTGAAAGCCAGCCGGGTGATTGGTTTGGCCGACGATATCGCGCGGTCCATGTCGGCGCTCTCAGCCCGGGTTTCGACCGTGCCGGGCCGGAGTGTCATTGGGATCGAATTGCCGAACCAGCATCGCGAGAAAGTGGTGCTGCGCGAGATTCTGTCGAGTCGCGATTTCGGCGACAGCAACCAACGCCTGCCCTTGGCGCTTGGCAAGGATATTGGCGGTGATCCGGTGGTCGCGAACCTGGCGAAAATGCCTCACCTCCTGATCGCGGGGACCACCGGCTCGGGTAAATCCGTTGCGATCAACACGATGATCCTGAGTCTGCTCTATAAAATGACGCCGGAAGAGTGCCGGATGATCATGATTGACCCGAAAATGCTGGAACTCAGCGTTTATGACGGCATTCCGCATCTGCTCTCGCCCGTTGTGACCGACCCGAAGAAGGCTGTGGTCGCGCTGAAATGGACCGTCGGCGAGATGGAAGAGCGCTATCGCAAGATGTCCAAAATGGGTGTGCGCAACATCGAAGGCTATAACAGCCGTGTCGATGATGCGCTGTCCAAAGGCGAGATGTTCAGCCGCACGGTGCAGACCGGGTTTGACGATGAAACCGGCGAACCCGTTTTTGAGACCGAGGAGTTTGCACCCGAGCGCATGCCGTTCATCGTTGTTGTTGTCGATGAGATGGCGGATTTGATGATGGTGGCGGGCAAAGAGATCGAGGCCTGCATCCAACGCCTGGCGCAGATGGCGCGGGCCTCAGGCATCCATATCATCATGGCGACGCAGCGGCCCTCGGTTGACGTGATCACCGGCACGATCAAAGCCAACTTCCCGACGCGGATTTCGTTCCACGTGACCTCAAAAGTCGACAGCCGGACCATTCTGGGCGAGCAGGGGGCTGAACAGCTCTTGGGCATGGGCGATATGCTCTACATGGCGGGTGGCGCCAAGATCACCCGCGTTCACGGACCGTTCGTCAGCGATGAAGAGGTTGAAGAGATCGTGCGCCATCTGAAGAGCTTCGGGCCGCCGGACTATGCCGCCAGCGTGCTGGATGGCCCCGATGAGGACAAAGAAAGCGATATCGACATGGTGCTGGGCCTTGGTGGCAACACCGATGGCGAAGACGCCCTCTATGATCAGGCGGTGGCGATTGTGATCAATGATCGCAAATGCTCAACCTCTTACATCCAGCGCAAACTGGCGATTGGTTACAACAAAGCTGCGCGCTTGGTGGAGCAGATGGAGGATAGCGGGCTGGTCTCTGCCGCCAATCATGTCGGCAAACGCGAGATTTTGGTGCCGGAACAAGCGTGATTTTCCGCCGATGGCGCGGACGTGAGGTGTAACTCCGGCGCGGACTGATTAAATTGGAGCAATGAAACGGTTTCTTCTGTCCGTGGCGCTGGTCGTCACCACCGCCTTGCCGGCCTGGGCGCAAGCGATCCCGCTGTCCCAACTGTCGGCCTATCTGAACACGCTGCGCACCGCCGAGGGGTCGTTCACGCAGATCAACGCCGACGGTACAATTTCAACCGGGACGCTCTATCTCCAGCGGCCTGGGCGTGTGCGCTTTGAATATGGCGGCGGCGATGATGACCTGTTGGTCATTGCAGGCGGCGGCCAGGTTGCGATCTTCGACGCGCGTTCGAACCAGCGACCCGAACAATATCCGCTCCGCCGCACGCCGCTGCACCTGATCCTGGCGCGTAATGTGGATCTGGGCCGATCCGGTATGGTGATCGGCCATGAGGGCGATGGCACATCAACACGGGTGGTCGCACAAGACCCCGAACATCCGGAGATCGGTCAAATCACCTTGGTTTTCACCGGCAATCCGGTGGAGCTTCGCCAATGGGTGATCACAGATGAAGCGGGCAGCGATACGACCGTCATTCTCGGAGAACTGGAGACGGACGTGACGGTTCGCGCCCGGCTCTTCAACATCCCGCAAGAAATCGATGCCCGCGGTCTGAACGATTGACGGATCAGCGGCGGCAACTTGCCAGTTGTAGCTGATAGGTTTGCGCGCGGTCGGCCACATCGCTGGCCACGCGGAGAAGCCAGGGTTTGGCGTTATAGCTGCCGCGGGCATAGCCGGTGTGGCCCTCATGATAGGCCAGATACTGGTTCCGCGCATCGGTTAGCGGCACACCGTTCCGTTCCACTGTGCGGGTCATATACCAGCCCATGAAATCGGTCGCATCGCCGATATCGGTGCGCCGAGCCCGGCGATTGCCGGTAGAGCGCTGATATTCTTCCCAAGTTCCGTCCAGCGCCTGGCTATAGCCAAAGGCGGAGCTTTGGCGCCCCATGGGGATCACCCCAAGCGCATAGCGAAACGGCGTCCGCGCATCGCCGATAAACCGGCTTTCCTGGTAAATTGTCGCCATCTGCACATGGATGGGCACGCCCCAATTACGCTCGGTCGCGCGCATCGCGCGGAAATACGCCGGGCGTTCGTCTGCGATTTCGCAGGCATTATCCAGGTCTCGAGGGGCCGAGAAATTGCGCCCACAGCCTGCCAATACCAGCAACATCAGGAAAAACACTGCCTGTTTCATGAATTTTGCCTGCTCGAATTCTATATTTGTTTTGAAGGAGTATACGGGATTTCTGCCGATCAGGAAATGCCAAGCTGCACATCATCGCCCAGGATGAACAGCATTGTGATGGTGCTGGCCAAACCATTCGTCCGATTGAGAATTTTGCACTGTCAAATTAAGGTTCACAGTCTGTTTCCCGCAAATCTGGCGATGTTCGATGGACAAGGGCCCGCCCCAAGGTTTAGGAAATTGTTAAGGGGGCGCTTCGCCATGTTGACCAGTAACGCAAAATACAACCTCGGGCAGGTTGTTCGGCACAAAAAACACCCGTTTCGCGGGGTGGTTTTCGATATCGATCCGGAGTTTGCCAATACAGAGGAATGGTATGACGCCATACCGGAGGGCAGCCGCCCGTCCAAGGCGCAGCCCTTCTATCACCTCTTGGCGGAGAATGATCAGACCTACTATGTCGCCTATGTGTCGGAGCAGAACCTTGTTCCCGACAACACCGGCGAGCCGGTTGATCACCCGGATTTGCCCGATTTGTTCGGTGATTTCCAAGACGGACGGTATCCGCTTGAATATCAGCTGAATTGAGCTGCTGCGGCGCCGAAGCGCCGCGCGATCAATACCCGAGAGCACACCCATCTTTGCGCGGATCTGAGCCGCCTTCCAAGAGGCCGGTTTCGGCGTCAATGCGGATTGCTTGCGCACCACCGATCGGTAGATCAGGCACCGCGATCTTGTGTCCTTTTGCGGCCAATGCGTCCTGCACATCCTGTGCATAGCCACGCTCGATCTTGAGCTCTCCGGCCTCGGCGAAACAGCGGGGGGCGTCGATTGCCGCCTGTGGGCCCATGCCGAAATCGACCACATTGGTCAAAAAGCGCGCATGTCCGGTGGCCTGGTACTGCCCCCCCATCACCCCGAAGGAGATCAGGTTGCCGTTCGGGTCCCGTAGCATTCCTGGAAGGATGGTGTGCATCGGGCGCTTGCCGGGGCCCGCCTCGTTTGGGTGCCCCTCCGCCAAGGCAAAGCCCGCGCCGCGGTTGTGGAACAGGATGCCAAAGCGGTCACTTGCCAGGCCCGAGCCGAAGCTGTGGAAGATTGAGTAAATCAGGGAGACCGCCATCCGATCCTTGTCGACCACGGTGATATAGATGGTTTCTTTATGCACCGCTTCCGAGACGGATTCGGCATCCGTCATCCCGCCGTTGGGATCAATCAGCGCCGCCAAGGATTTGGCGGTTTCTGGCGATGTCAGATGGTCCACCCGGGTGCAGCTTTCTGCATCCGCGATGAAGCGATTGCGCGCATCATAGGCCAGTTTCGTCGCTTCGGCCTCAATATGTGCGCGTTCGGTCCCCCAAGGGTCCATGCTGGCGATATCAAACTCCGCCAATATATTGGCGAGGAGGATCGCGGCCGCGCCCTGACCATTTGGCGGCAGTTCGATCAGCTCCGCGCCGCGATAGGTGGTCTTGATCGGCGTGACGTAATCGCAGGCGACATTTGCGAAATCCGCCTCCGTATGGGTGCCGCCCAAGGCTTGCAAGCTCGCGACCATATCGGCAGCAACTTCCCCCTCATAAAATCCGGCGCGCCCTTCGGCGGCGATTTTGCGCAGTACCTCGGCTTGCCCAGGGGCGCGGAAGACCTGCCCGGGTTTCGGAACTTGGCCTTGTAGCAAGAACAAGTCTCGCGCCTTGCCGGACAGATCTCCGGCTGCTTCTGCCCAATCTGCCGCGACACGCGGTGCGACCGGCACGCCATCCTCCGCATAGCGAATGGCGGGAGCAAGGACATCGGCCAGAGCGAGCTGCCCCATATCGCTGTGCAATCGACAAAACCCATCCACGGCCCCGGGTACGGTCACGGCGGCCGGATGGTAGAGCGGCATCGTCTCGTGGCCGTCAGCCCGCAAGGCGGCTGCGGATAATCCGGTCGGACCTTTGCCCGACGCATTCAACCCAATGATCTCATCGCTGTCGCCGCGTTTCACCATGGCGAACATATCGCCGCCAAGGCCGGTCATCTGAGGTTCACAAAACCCGAGAAGAACTGCCGCCCCGATTGCGGCATCAACGGCGTTGCCACCTTGCTCCAAGAGGCCGATCGCCGCCTTTGCGGCGAGAGGGTGTGAAGTTGCGCACATGCCGTTTTCTGCAAACACCGTTGAGCGGCCGGGCTGGTGAAAATCGCGCATATGTCTCCCTTTCCGTCGATGATCCGAAGGCAAATTAGGGGAAGGGTCAGCAGGAGCAAGTGGGAAAACTGCAAGGACCTCGGAACCGCGCCACTGGGTGGGGGCTTTGCGACACGGCACCGAGGGAAGCCTATGCAGCTACAGCCTTGGTCTGGCGACTCAAACGGGCCAAGTTTGGGAACGATTGTGGCGCTTCGGTGGCAATTGGGGTGGCCAGGAAACAATCATGATGTGATCCGGTGATTGGCTTCGGTTGCCGGGCAATCGAAACGTCGAGGTGATTCTCTCGCGTGTTCAAGACCTGCCCTAACCCCAAAGTTGGATCTGGATGAGGACTTGGCCAACCCCACTTATCTTGGCGTGTGACGATCGTCATCCATATGGATTATGCAGACGTCGCCTCGGTCTCCTTGGTCAGCGTCATCCCTGTTCCTTGCGCCGCCCGTGAGATAGAGCCTGGACGTTAGGGCTTGCTCTTCGGTATCGAAGGGTTGGGCGAAGAAAGCGGAGGGAAACATGGATAAGGTCGTCATTTGCGGCGCATCGCGAACGCCGATGGGTGGATTTCAAGGGGCGTTTTCCGATGTCACCGCAGCAGATCTTGGCGGTGCGGCAATTGAGGCTGCTTTGGCACAATCTGGCGCGACTGCCGCGCAGGTGAACGAGTTGCTGATGGGCTGCGTTCTGCCCGCCGGTCAGGGCCAGGCTCCCGCGCGTCAAGCTGGCTTCAAGGCGGGCCTCGGTCAGGACGTTCCGGCCACCACACTTAACAAAATGTGCGGCTCCGGCATGAAGGCGGCGATGATCGCTTATGATCAACTCGCGCTTGGCCAAACCGATCTGATCGTGGCCGGTGGTATGGAGAGCATGACAAACGCGCCTTACCTCCTGCCCAATATGCGCGGCGGCGCCCGCATCGGCCATGGGCAAACCATCGATCATATGTTCCTCGATGGGTTGGAAGACGCCTATTACAAAGGCCGTCTGATGGGCACCTTTGCCGAGGATTGTGCCGAGAAATACCAGTTCACCCGCGAGGCGCAGGACGAGTATGCGCTGGGCTCACTTTCCAACGCTTTGGCGGCGATCGAAAGCGGCGCCTTCGCTGATGAGGTAACACCGGTGACGGTGACAACTCGCAAGGGATCTACCGAGGTCGCCGTCGATGAACAGCCTGGCAATGCCCGGCCCGAGAAAATCCCGACCCTGAAACCAGCCTTCCGCAAAGACGGCACTGTAACACCCGCAAATGCATCCTCAATCTCCGACGGTGCGGCGGCTTTGGTCCTGGCCCGCGAATCCGTGGCGGAGGAAAACGGCCTGCCGATCCGCGCCCGCATTCTCGGCCACGCCTCCCATGCGCAGGAGCCCGGCTGGTTCACCACCGCGCCGGTCCCTGCGGCGGAGAAACTGCTCGCCCGGCTTGGCTGGACCGCCGAAGATGTCGACCTTTGGGAAGTGAACGAAGCTTTCGCAGTTGTTCCCATGGCCTTCATGCACGCGTTCAACCTGCCGCGCGAGAAGGTCAATGTGAACGGCGGCGCTTGCGCCCTCGGCCATCCAATCGGGGCCTCTGGCGCGCGGATTATGGTCACCCTGCTCAACGCGCTGGAAAAACGCGACCTCAAGCGCGGTATCGCGGCGATCTGTATCGGTGGCGGAGAAGGCACGGCCATTGCCATCGAGCGGGTCTGACCTTCTCTGCTTCAAAATATCCTCGGGGAGCGCGAGGGGTGGAAAATCCCTCGTTCCCACAGAAATCCAAAGCACCACCATGCATGTAAACTACCAGACCCTCGCCCAGACCCTGGCCAGCCTCACCGACGGCGAAACCGATGAGGTCGCGCTCATGGCGACCGTTGCCTGCGAGGTGCATCATGCCGATGATCGCTTCGACTGGACCGGATTTTACCGGGTTACAGAGCCGGAACTCCTAAAAATCGGTCCCTACCAAGGCGGGCATGGCTGCCTGCATATCCCGTTTTCGCGCGGGGTCTGCGGCGCGGCGGCCCGGACCGGCGAGGTGCAGCTGGTCGACGATGTGGATGTTTTCCCCGGCCATATCGCGTGCGCCTCTTCGACCCGATCCGAACTGGTCCTGCCGGTTTGGAACAAGGCTGGCGACTTGATTGGCGTCTTCGACATCGACAGCGATCAGCCGAGCGCTTTCACCAAAGAAGATGCGGACCAGTTGACGAAGATCTTGGCGGCCACTTTCCAGCGTTAACGGCGCGGCAGTGGCACCACACTGTCGCCGGGCGTATCTGGGCCCAATTCCTCGAAATCGAAATTGTCGAGCCGTTCGGCGCGTTTGCCCGCCCGGGCGCTCGCGGTCAGGATTCCCGCCACATCCTCGCCCGCCTGCCGCAGATGCGTTTCCAGCTTGCCGGCTCGTTCCTCGACGATCTCCACATCCCGATGCAGCTGCTTCAGCGCTTTGCGTATCTCACCGGCCTGTTCTCGCATCCGGGCATCTTTCAGGACGGCGCGCATCGTGTTGAGCGTGGCCATACAGGTGGTAGGCGATACGATCCAAACACGCGCGGCGAACCCTTCGCGCACAAGCTCCGGGAAATTCGCGTGTAACTCGGCATAAACCGCTTCGGAGGGTAGGAACATCAGCGCCCCTTCGGCGGTCTCCCCTTCCAGAATATAGCGTTCAGAGATCGCCTTGATATGGGCTTTGACGGCCACGCGCATCTGCTTGGCGGCTTCATTCATATCATACTCGGTCTTCGCCCGACGAAGCGCCTCATAGGCCTCCAAGGGGAATTTCGAGTCGATCACAATCGGCCCTGGCGGGTTCGGCAGATGGATCAGCGCATCGGCGCGTTTGCCGTTGGAAAGCGTCGCCTGAAACGCGTAGCTGTCCGATGGCAGCGCTTTCGACACGATGTCATTTAATTGAATCTCGCCAAACGCGCCACGTGTTTGCTTGTTCGACAGAATATCCTGCAGACTCAACACATCACCCGAAAGCTTCTCGATATTCGCCTGCGCCTTGTCGATCTGCTCCAGCTTCTGCTGCAACTCGCCCAGGCTCCGCGCGGTGCGGGTTGAGGTGCCATGCAGCGTCTCGCCCATGGATTTCTGCACGTCTTCCAGACGTCGCTCCATCGCTTCCAACATCTGCGCCTGGGCCTTGGCTTGCATCTCCGACACGTGGGACAGCCCACCGGCCAGTTGATGTTGGCCATCGCTTAAACCCTGCACCCGCTGCCCAAGCCCGCCGATATGCTGCGCCAACGGTTCCACCGCGCGGGCCGAGCGGTTGGCGGCACGCATCGCCAGGACAATCAGGATCAGCATGAGCAAAAGGATACCGCCGCCGATGACAAGTGCCAGGATCAGCGGGTCGCTGAGGTTAATCTGGGTCTCGCCAAACTGTATCATGTCCGTCCAAACAGCCGTTCAATATCGCTGAGCTTTAGCTCCACATAGGTCGGCCGCCCATGATTACATTGCCCCGAATGCGGCGTCGCCTCCATCTCACGCAGAAGCGCGTTCATCTCATCGGCCTGCATCCGCCGCCCTGACCGGATCGAGCCATGGCAGGCAACGCGGCTCAAAATCGCTTCTATCCGGGCCTGCAAGGTCTGACTGTCGCCCAGTTCATCCAATTCATCGAGAATATCGCGGAGCATTGCCTCGGCATTGACCGTGCCCAGGATCGCGGGCGTCTCCCGCACCGCAACCGTGCCCGGCCCAAACGCCTCGATACCGAGCCCAAAGCGCGCCAATTCCGGGGCCATGTCCAAGAGCCGTTCCGCGTCCGTGCCAAGCGTCACGATTTCCGGGATCAACAGCGCCTGCGCGGCAACGCCATTTTCCGCCATCTGGCGTTTCAGCTTCTCATAGACCAGCCGCTCATGCGCCGCGTGTTGATCGACAATCACCAGCCCATCTTCGGTCTGTGCCAGGATGTAGTTTTCATGCACCTGCGCCCGCGCCGCGCCCAAAGGCAGGGCTTCGACCTCGCCCGAGTCTTCTTCGATGACCTCAACCCTTGCGCTGGTCTCGACAAAAGGCGACGGCGTCTCAGAAAGACCGGGCGCTTGCCATTCGCGCGCGGTGCGCAGGGTGGTCTGGCTTGGCCGGTCCATCTGATAGATGCGTGGCTCCACTGGCTCGGGCCGCATCGCGCCAAGCGTGGCGCCGGCCACAGTGGTCGAGGCCCGGTGCCCCGCTTCAGCCAGGGCATGGCGGAGCGCGGTGACGATTAAGCCCCGCGCCACACCCGGCTCGCGAAACCGAACCTCCGCCTTGGCGGGATGCACATTCACATCCACCCGCTCGGGCGGGCAGTCGATGAAAAGCGCCACGGCGGGGTGCCGGTCCCGGCTCAGGAAATCGGCATAGGCCCCGCGCAGGGCGCCAACCAAGAGCTTGTCGCGCACCGGGCGACCATTGACGAAGAGATATTGCGCCACGGCAGACCCGCGCGAATAGGTCGGCAGGCCCGCATAGCCAATCAACCGCAGCCCCTCTCGCTCCGCCTCAATCGGCAGGGCATTCTCGGTAAACTCGCGCCCCATCACGGTGCCAAGACGGGCGCGCAGCGCGTCGAACAACTCGCCCTGTTCCGCATCGGCGCGGAAGGTCACCCGGGCGGCGCCATCGCTGACATCGCGCAGGGTGAACCCAACCCCAGGCTCCGCCATCGCGAGGCGTTTCACCACATCGGAGATCGCCTGCATCTCGGCGCGATCCGTGCGCAGGAATTTCAACCGGGCGGGCGTGGCAAAAAACAAGTCGCGCAGTTCCACGACGGTGCCAGCGGACAGAGCGGCGGGCTTCACCGGCCCCATCGTGCCGCCACTCACGCTGACCTGATGCGCCTCGCCACCGGCCATCCGGCTGGTTATCTTCAATCGCCCGACCGCGCCAAGCGACGGCAAAGCCTCGCCGCGAAACCCGAAGGAGCGAATGTTCAACAAGTCCGAGCTGTCGATTTTCGACGTGGCATGCCGCGCCAAGGCCAGCGGCAAATCCTCCGGCCCCATGCCGCACCCGTCATCCGTTACTCGGATCAGACTCTTGCCGCCATGGCCGACATCAATCGAGATACGGCTGGCGCCCGCATCAATCGCGTTTTCCACAAGCTCTTTCACCGCAGACGCAGGGCGTTCCACAACTTCACCCGCCGCAATCCGATTGATTGCAGTGTCGTCCAATTGCCGGATCACCCGGGGTGGGTCGCCTATCTTGGGGTGTGGGTTGGCCATGCCACTATGGGTAGCATGGCCAATGCCGATTCGGAAACGGGTGTCTCAGTTGGACGGACCCAACCCCTCGGGCTGCCCAACGACGACAAAATGCAAACCGTCGGGCTGCAAGAACTCTCCAGCAACCCGGCGAATATCGTCCATTGTGACCGCTTCGACTTGCGCGTTCCGGGTCGCGATATAGTCGACGGGCATGCCGTCTTGCTGCATGCCCGCCATGATCCCGGCGATGGTGTCATTGCCGTCGAAACGCAGGGGGTAGGCCCCGGTCATGAAGGTGATCGCATCGCGCAGCTCTTCGTCTGTCACGCCATTGGCCGCGATATCGGCCCATTGATCCCGAGTCACCGCGACTGCTTCGGCCACAAGATCATTGGAGGAGGAAAACTGACCTGCGATCATCGGCTGGTGGTCTGAAAGCGCGAGGTAGGAGTAAATCCCATAGGTGAGTCCGCGTGCGATCCGAACTTCCCGCATAAGGCGCGAGCGGAAATTGCCACCGCCCATGATCTGATTCAGAACGAAGGTCGGGAAGAAATCCGGATCGGTCCGCTCGATCCCGCGATGGCCGAATACCGCCACCGATTGCGGGGTCGGGAAGTCCACAACCGTCGTGCCGCCCTCCAACAGATACTCCGCCGGGCCAGGCAGCGGTGCGCCCTCGGCAGGTAAGTCGCCCAGGAGTGTGTCCAGAAGCAGCCCCAATTCTTCGGCGCTAATGTCGCCCGCAGCCCCGACATAAACCCGATCACGGGCGAAGACCGCGGTATGGGTGGCAACCATATCCTCGCGCGTCAGAGCAGAGACCGTTTCGACCGTGCCAAGCTGAGAACTGCCATAGGGATGCGCGCCGAACGCCAGCGCGCTGAATCGTTCTTGCGCAATGGACTCCGGGTCCTGCAAGTTCGACTCGATCAAGGCCGTGACCTGACCGCGTACGCGGTCGAATGCGTCTTGGTCGAACCGGGGGTGATCAGTGCTTGGCGCAGCAAATCAGCGGCCTCGTCACGGTTCTGCGTCAGCATTTCCACGCTGACCGAGACGCTGTCGCGATAGGCATTGAAAGAGAAGCCTGCGGCCAAGGCTTCGGTTGCTTGCGCAAAGCCTTGTGCATCTAGGTCACCGGCCCCTTCCTCTAGCAGCCCGGTCATAAGATAGACCGCGCCGCGATCTTCCGGCGCGTCCATTGAGGTGCCGCCCTGAAACCGAATGTCCAGCGCCACGAACGGGATCGACGAGTCTTCCACCAACCATGCGGTGATGCCGCCCGGCGACGTGACTTCTTGGATCTCCACTGCCCAAGCAGGCAACGAGCAGACCATTGCGATAAGTGCGGTGAGCGTGGCGCGGATCATTGGGTCGCCTCCTCGGCTTCAACGGCTGCGGGGCGATCAAGATAGCCGGTGACCGACCGCGTATCGCCGCCGAACAGCGCGCGGGCGGCCTGCATCACCTCTTCCGCCGTGGTGGCGGCGATCACATCGGGCCAAGCTTGAACATCTTCGACGGTCAAACCGGTGGTGAGCGCGACACCATACATCCGCGCCAAGCCTTGCACGTTGTCCTGATTGTAAATCTCCGAGGCGGCGTAACGAAACTGGATCCGCTCAAACTGCGCCGGGTCGATGCCGATTTCCAGGAAATCGGCGATCACCCGGTCGAGATCGGCTTCCGCCTCTTCCAAGCTGATGCCCGGCACCGGAACGTTCAGGACCGTGAAGCTGGTATCGTCAAGGCTCGTCGCTTGATAATAGGCCCCGGCGAAGAGCGCCCGACCTTCCTCGTTTTGAAGGGTTCGGCCTAAAACGGCGGTTGTGCCGTTGCCGCCAAGGATTTCTGCTAAAAGCGTCAGCGCGGCGGCGTCTTCTTGTGCGCCACTGTCCCGTTCGGGTGCCAAATATGTGCGGCTGACATACGGGTTGGCGACGCGGCCATCTTCAAATCGCACAGTCCGGTCCGCAATGTGATCTGGCTCCGAAGGCCGAACGCGTTCGGGCAGGTCGGACGTCGGTTGCAGCGGGCCGTAATGCTCTTCGGCGAGCCGTTGAACCTCCTCCGGCTCCACATCCCCGGCCACAATCAGGATTGCGTTGTTGGGGGCGTAGAACCGTTCATAGAAGGCCAGCGCATCGTCAAGATCGAGCTCCAACATCTCGTGCCGCCAGCCGATGATCGGAATGCGATATGGATGGTTGAGATAGAGTGCCGCCCGCATTTGTTCGTTGAAGAGCGCGCCAGGGCTACTGTCGGTGCGCTGCGCCCGCTCTTCGAGAACCACGCTGCGCTCCGTAACAACATCGGCCTCGGTGATCACCAAATCGCGCATCCGGTCGGCTTCCATCTGCATCATCAGACCCAAACGGTCTGCGGCCACCCGTTGGAAGTAGGCGGTGTAGTCCCAAGAGGTGAAGGCGTTATCGGACCCGCCATTCGCCTCGACAATCCGGCTAAATTCGCCGTTTTCCAGGTCGTCGGTCGATTTGAACATCAGATGTTCGAGGAAATGCGCAATGCCGGAGACGCCGGGCGGCTCGTCGGCGGCTCCGGTGCGGTACCACACCATATGTACGACGGCGGGGCTCCGGTGGTCTTCGATCACCACCGCTTCCATGCCGTTCTCCAAGGTGAATTGAGTGACCTCGCCCGCGGCCCATAGGGCGCCTGGAAGGGTCGCGGCGACGGCAATCGTCAAAAGACGGCGTAGGATCATCAAGGCCTCCGGCTCGGGCGTCTGCGTTCAGTGCAACATAAGCGCCCGGCGCAAATCCTCAACTGACCTGACAGGCCTGTGATAACGCGTCACTCTTCGGGTTCGGGGGGCGCGGCTGGCGTGCGAATACCGGCACGGCGCATACGCTCCAACTCGCGGTATTGATCAAGGGAGAGCGGCTCATAGGCACGATGATAGATGTTCACATCGAAGAGCCGTTCCAGAAGCCGCCCATCATTCTGCCGCCGATAGTCCAAATCCTCGGCCGCCAATGTCTCGCGAATGCCTGCGCCGATGCCAAACCGGCTCGTATACCCAACCAGGCCGCCATTGTTGTTGCTGGCGCGGTCGATATTGCCGCCCAAGGCCGCGATCGCATCTGCCTCCGGATCTGGGTCGGTGCGGTTTACGCCGCCGGGTGTCGGTTGCGGCAACTCGGCGAAACTGGGCGGCATCTCCAGTGGCCGCGTCGGAAGGATCGAAAACTCATCCGGGCCTGGGCCATCGGCGGTGACATTCATCAGGCGCGGCTCACTACGGCCACATGCCGCCACGCTCAGCAGCAGCAATCCCGTCGCTATCAGACCGCACCAATGTCTCATCACCGTCTCCTTCGGCCCTGGGTGTAGCTCAAGACACCGCTGCCGTCACGGGGTGATCTTCTTATTGTCCGCAAAGAAGAGCAAGCCAAAGGCGCCCGCGAAAATGCCGATATCGGCCACATTGAAGGCAAATGGGTTCACAATCCCGCAGCAAGACATATTCAGAAAATCCGCAACGGCGCCGTAAATCACCCGGTCGAGCGCATTGCCCAGCGCCCCGCCAACGATGGAGCCCGCCGCGATCAACGCGATGGGCCGGGTCAGCCCGGTTTTCGCCCACCAAAGCACCCAGGCCGAGATTGCAATCGCGACCGCGATCAAAATCCACCGGGTCGTGTCTTCGTATCCAGCGAAGAGGCCGAAATTGATGCCTGTGTTCCATCCCATGTGGAAATTCAGAAAGGGTGGCCAGACAGCGATATGGCCGATCTCGTCAAGCCGCATCCAATGCACCACGGCCCATTTGCTGAGTTGATCGGCGGCGAACCAGAACACGGCGGCGAGAAAGAAAAGGCGCATAAAAGAGTGTCCTAAACTAGTGCCGGAAATGGCGCATGCCTGTGAAAACCATCGCCAGCCCGGCCTCATCGGCAGCGGCAATCACTTCATCATCGCGCATCGAGCCGCCCGGCTGGATCACGGCGCGCGCGCCCGCCTCGGCAGCGGCCAAGAGGCCATCTGCAAAGGGAAAAAACGCATCCGAGGCCAAAACCGAACCTTTGGCCGGACTCTCAGGCAGACCCAGAACCTCGGCCATATCTGCGGCCTTCCGCGCGGCGATCCGGCTGGAATCCACCCGGCTCATCTGCCCGGCGCCGACGCCAACGGTGGCCTGATCTTTCACATAAACAATCGCGTTTGATTTCACGTGTTTCGCCACTTTCCAAGCAAAGAGCAGATCGGTCATTTCATCGGCATCCGGTGCGCGTTTGGTGACAACCTTCAGATCGTCCAGCCCGATATGGCCATTGTCCTTATCCTGCACAAGAAACCCGCCCGAGACTTGGCGATAGGTCAGCGCCGCCGCACGCGGATCAGGCAGCCCCTCTGTTGTCAGCAGGCGTAGGTTTTTCTTTGCGGCAAAAACCTCGCGTGCGCCCGCATCGGCGCCGGGCGCAATCACCACTTCGGTGAAAATGCCGGTAATCGCTTCGGCGGTCGCGGCATCCAGTGGCTGGTTCATCGCGATGATCCCGCCAAAGGCGCTGGTCCGGTCGCAGTCAAACGCGCGGCTATAGGCCTCGATCAAGCTTGACCCACGCGCCACGCCGCAGGGATTGGCATGTTTGATGATCGCGCAGGCCGGGCCATCGGCGGGGTCGAATTCGGCCACCAACTCGAACGCAGCATCGGTGTCGTTGATGTTGTTATAGCTCAGCTCTTTGCCCTGATGCTGCTCCGCGGTCGCCACGCCGGGCCGGTTCGAGCCATCGGTGTAAAACGCCGCCCCTTGGTGCGGGTTCTCGCCATAGCGGAGCGGTTGCGCCAGCGTGCCCGCGACGGCCCGGCGATACGGTGTCTTGTCCTCATGCGCGCCGGCCATCCAGGTCGCGACCGCCGCGTCATAGGCCGCCGTTCTTGCATAGGCCGTGCGCGCCATCCCTTGCCGGAACGCAAGAGGCGTTGCGCCGTCATTCTCCTGCAGCTCGTCCAAAAGCGGCGCATAATCCTTGGTATCGACCACCACCGTCACAAAGGCATGGTTCTTGGCTGCCGCGCGGATCATCGCCGGACCGCCAATGTCGATATTCTCGACGCAGGTCGCATAGTCCGCGCCTTTGGCGACGGTCTCTTCGAACGGGTAGAGATTGACCACCAAAAGGTCGATTGCGCCGATCCCATGGGTTTCCATCGCGGATTGGTGCTCGGCATTGTCGCGCAATGCCAAGAGGCCGCCATGCACCATCGGGTGCAGCGTCTTGACCCGGCCGTCCATCATCTCCGGAAATCCGGTCACCTCGGCCACATCCACGACTGCCAGCCCCGCATCGCGCAGCGCGGTGGCTGTGCCGCCGGTGGAGAGCAGTTCCACGCCACGTGCGGCAAGCGCCTGGGCAAATTCCACCAAGCCGGTTTTGTCAGACACGGAAAGAAGCGCGCGGCGCAGCGGGACGAGGTCGGTCATGTGGTCTCCAATTGTCTCATTGCCAAAGCGTATCGGCCTCATAATCCCGATGCCCGCGCGGGGCGTCGGTCGGCTTGGCCAGGCTCCAGCTTACCGCGCTGCCATAATCGGTTAGGCGGGCAGAGAGAACGATCTGTTTTGTCGCGCGTGGTTTCAGCCGCCCGGTTTCCAGGTAAACCGACTGCTCCAGGCGCATCTCGCCAACGCCGCCATGACGAAAGACCCAGGTCTCGCCACCCTTGAGGCTGAGCGAGATCGCATGGCGCCCATGTCGAGTTTTGCCTCCACCTCGGGGTGCAAATGGAACCTGACCGCATAACCCAAGCCTTCGGGGCTGAGCCGCGACATTACCCGGTCGAGCACGTCGCGGTCGGCCTCATTCATGGCGGCCAACCCGTCTTCGCCCTTCAGGAGCCGCCCGTCTTCCTCCAAAGACAAGCTGCGGAGGTGCAGAAGGCCATGGGTCTTGCGATATCCATCATGGCTGAGTGCGACGGCCTTTGCGCCACCGCTTTGAGAGTGCTGCACCTCGACCTTGACGGGGCCATCGATCAGGCTTTGCCGCACCACGCCGTGATCGGCCGCACGCGGGCCAAGCCGGGAGGAGGAATAGCCTTCGATCGATAGGGTCGAGTGCGATGGCGTCGCGCGGCCAGCCCGCCGCCACTCGGCACCAAAGCTCGCGCCAGAGCCGCAGTTCACGATGACCGGGCGCCGTCCCGAAGTTAGCTCGAAAGCGAGCGTACCCGCATGGGCATTGAACGCGCGGTTGCCCATCATCGGCGGGGCTGCGTCGATCACCATCGACACGCGCCCGGCTTGAAGCCGGGCATAGCCCATTGCCAGCCCGGTTGTGGTGCCGGGCCGGACGCCGGACTGCGCCAACGCCTGATCGAGCCGCCCCGCTGCGCCGCGCCCACCGCCATGAAACCGGGCCAATGCCCCGTTTGAATGGCGCAAGCTGCGCAAGGTCGGCGCGATCCGCATGATGGCCGTATCGACCGCCGGGTCCGGGCGTTTGCCGGTCTCATGCAGTATCGCAGACACCCATGTGAGCAGCGTGAAAACTTCCAGCAGTTCTTCCGGGTTTCGGGTGACGATCCCGCCGCTGGCGTCGACTTCACGGGCGCATTCCTGGGCCAGGGCGCGAAGGGCGGGGGCCAAATGGGTCTCCATTCCGGTCAGCGAACAGGCCGAATAGATCAGCCCAGTCAGTGCCTCAAACCGCGGCAGCCCGTGCGAACTGGCCTTCCACCGCCGCGCGAGAAACACCGTTTGCCGCCCAAGAGCGGCATAAAACTGTTGCCCAACGCTTTGGTCCTGACCGTTCATCAGAAAAAGCGCGTGATTGATCCAGCGGATTTGTCGCCGCCCGGTCAGATCGGGGGTCCAACCCGGACCGGACCCGCGCCCATACCGCGCCAGCCAATCCGCCAGCCAATCCTGCGCCAGGGTGCGCCCACTGCCATCGGCCACGGCGGCGAGATGATCCATCCACTCAAACCCGTGCAACTCATCTTCAAAGGCGTCGGTGGGGGCATCAAGCGCCCAAGGGCTGGTGTCTGCTGCCTCAATCAACACGCCTGCGAAGATCAGATTGCCCGCCATCAACTGCCGCCCCCGTGCATCGCTGCCGATTGTTTTGGGTTCGGGCTGCGAGACAAAGCCGCGCGCAACATGGCCGAGACCCGCTTGCCAGGCGGCCAGCCGGTTGAGGATGCGCGATCTGCGTCCGGGGCGTTCCCGCAAGGCGACGGGGGCAGGGGACAAGGGCTCTGTCATTCTGGCGTTTACTGCTCTGCCTGTCTCGCGGCTAAGATACCTGCGCCGGGCGGCAGTGTCACCGCCTTTGCAGCAGCGCCATGTAAAACCCGTCCATCCCACCACGGTCGGCCCAAAAGTCAGGGCGCAGGCGCAGGCCACCCTCGGGGCTGGCCCAATCGGTCGCGCCACCAAGTGGGACGGGATCAATCGGCACGATCTCCAAATCCTCGTGGCGCTTCAGTGCGGCTTTGACCTGGTTTTCGCCCTCGTTCAGCAAGAGCGAGCAGGTGCAATAGACCATGCGCCCGCCGGGTTTCAGAAATGTGAGCGCCCGGTCGATCATCTGCATTTGCAGTTTGGTCAGGGCTTCGACTTCGTCCGCAGACTTCACAAAGGGCAAATCAGGATGTCGGCGGATCGTACCGGTGGCCGAACAGGGCGCGTCCAGCAAGATCACGTCGAACGGGCCACCATCCCAGGCCAAGGCATCGGCCACGACCAGATCGGCCTGCAATCCGGTCCGGTTCAGGTTTTCCTCCACCCGCCGCATCCGATCTTCGGAGATATCAAGCGCGGTAACATGCGCTCCGGCGGCCGCCAGCTGCAGCGTCTTGCCGCCTGGTGCCGCGCAGAGATCCAACACGGTTTTCCCGGCGATATCGCCTAAGAGGCTGGCAGGCAGCGCCGCAGCCGCATCCTGCACCCACCAACGCCCTTCGTTATAGCCCTCGAGCGCGGTGATCTGTCCCTGGTGCAATCGCAAACTGCCGGTTGGCAGCAGGTCGGTGCCCGGCACGGTCACACCAGTATGTTTTGGGGTCAGATCGGTCGGTGCGCCCTTCTCATGCGCCGCCTCGATCGCCAGAAGGACATCATGACCGAACGCCTTGCCGATCGGCTTGCGCAGCCAAACCGGCAGGGGATGTGGCGGCGTTTTCTCCCAGGCCTCGGCCCCTTCCTCCGCCACCCGCCGAAGCACGGCATTGACCATACCCGAGGCGCGCGCGGTGCGCGGATGGCGTTTGGCCAGCGCCACAGCACTGTTCACAATGCCATGGGCGCCGCTGCCATCCACCAACAATTCGTAGGCCCCGAGGCGCAGGATGTTTTGCACCGCCATATTGGGCCGCCGCGTCAGATAAGCGCGGAGCACGGCGTCGAGACGGCCCAAGTGCCGCAGCACTTCGGTGGTCAAACGCCCGGCGCGTGCGGCCTCGGATGGGGGCAGATCGCCGTACCCCAGGTGAGACAGGAGCCGCTTTTCCCACAAGACCGCATAAAGCGCATCAAGCGCCGCTCGGCGCGCCTCTAGCCCTTCGGTTGACATCGACGCTCCTCTTGCTCAGCCGCCGCGGCGGGGTATATCACATGCATCGCCCAGGCAAGGAGTGCCCATAATGTCTGACGTAACGACAAACGACGACCAACCGGACCTGCCGCCCGCCGCGAAACGCGCGCTGGCCGAAGCCGAGGCGCGCCGCAAAGCCAAAGCGGATGATAAACTGCCGACCGAGTTGGGTGGTCGCGACGGGCCCGAGCCGGTGCGTTATGGCGATTGGGAAAAGAAGGGCTTGGCGATCGACTTCTAGAGCGCACCGCCTCGGCCATCAGAAGATGAAGTCAGCGGCGCCCAATGGCCCATCCAAATTGGTGAAGATGATCGTGTCTCCATTGCCGAGATCAAGCAGCGCCTGATCGCCGGAATAGGTGATCAGCCCCTCAATCTCGTCGAAAGAGGCAAAGCCGAAATTGCCGAGGCTGACCTGATCAATGCCAAGTTCGAAATTGTCGATCACATCGTTGCCATCGCCTTGTTGGAACAAGACCGTGTCCACATCGCCATCATCGGTGAGGAAGATGAAGTCGTCATCCTGCCCGCCATAGAGCATATCGATGCCGTCGCCCGCGTGAAGCGAGTCATTGCCATCTTCGCCCGCGATGAAATCATCTCCCTCGCCGCCAACTGCCACATCATCGCCCGCATTTGCGTAAATCTCGTCATCGCCCAGTCCACCGAAGACTTTGTCATCCGCGTATCCGGCAATGATCGTGTCGTCACCCGCGAAGCCATAAAGGCTCTGGCCGATGCCGACGTGAAAATGGTCTATCTCGTCGTCGTCACCGGTGCCATGCACCTCAGTTGAGGATGGCTTCCCGCCGGGATACCCATCATGGTTCCCATCTGGAATGGCCAATTTATCAGACCGCGATGATGGGCCATTATGGCCGAAAACCGTGGGGCCAGCGATGAAGGCGTCTTTGGCGGGTGCCACATCCAGAAGTATGAGGTCTTTTGACGTGGTGCTTGGCATTGGTTGGCCCTCCATTGATCAGCTATACCTATCGGTCGCGGATCATCGGGGGCCGGTTCAATATGAGGTCGAAAAAGCTCTTCTTTCGGATGTAATGGGCGTAAGGCTGCGCCGATCAGCGTAGGCGGAGATCGGCGTAAATCCCCGCGCCCCTGTCTGAGGTGAAGCGCAGAGTATCGCCAGCAACCTGCACCAACTGGCAATTTGGGCCCAAATCTTCGTCACCGAAGAAGAGATCGCGGCAGAAGTAACCACTCTCCCAATCCCATTGGCCGGTTACCCGCGTGCCAAAAGCGCGCCCGGTAATCTCGCCGCCCGGGCCGACGTTCAGGCGGATGCCAAACCGGGTGAGGTCCCGGCCGTCGACAAGGGACACGAACCGCTCTCTGGATTCCACGATGCTGAAACTATCTGCAACTGCCGGTGTTGCGACCACAAAGGCGGCCGTGATCATGATGCTGCGCAGCATAACTGGTCTCTCCCAAAAAACCGCTACGCGTCAGATACGGATCAACGGCGCCTTTGGATCACCCGAGGCCCAAAACACTGAGCATCGAGAACTCGCCGGGCCCTTTGCCTTGCCCCCAAAGCGCGGCTTTCAAGGCACCGCGCGCGAAGATCCCGCGATCCGTTGCCATATGGCGGAGCACGATCCGCTCACCCGGCCCGGCAAAAAGCACATCATGTTCGCCCACGATGTCGCCACCGCGAATAGCAGAAAACCCGATCTGGCCGGTCTCTCGCGCGCCGGTGATGCCGTCGCGACCTCGGTCCGCAACCTCTTCCAGGGACACGCAGCGCCCCTCGGCGGCGGCCTCGCCCAGCATCAAAGCGGTGCCGGAGGGCGCATCGACCTTCTTGCCATGATGCGCCTCGATCACTTCGATATCGAATTCTTCATCCAACGCGGCGGCGACTTGTCGGGTCAGTTGCACCAGAAGGTTGACCCCCAGGCTCATATTACCCGCTCGGATGATCGTCGCATGACGCGCGGCGGCGGCGATTTTCTCCAAATGCGCCGGTTCGAACCCGGTTGTGCCGATCACATGGACGCATCGCGCCTGCGCCGTCAGAAGCGCGTGATCTACCGTCGCGTTTGGTGAGGTGAAATCGATCACGGCCTGCGCTTTGACGATCACCTCAAGCGGGTCATCAAACACCGGCACGCCCGACCGTGCACCGCCCATCGCTTCGCCCAAATCCTCCCCGACCCAGGCATGGCCGGCGCGCTCTGTCACGCCGATCAAATGTGCCTTGTCGCTGGCATTGATCGTTTCGATCAACATCTGGCCCATCCGGCCAGAGCCACCCATCACTGCAATGCCAACACTGTCGCTCATATCGATCCCTCCGGGGTTTGGCCCGATCTAGCCGATGCCCGCCCGTTTCGCAAAGCGCTTGCTTGCGAGCGGCCATCTGATCCCATAGATGCTGGGATCAGAGGATAGAGCCAATGGCAAAAAACAAGTTTCATGATGGCCCCGGCCCGTCGCAGCGCCAATTGCGCGTGGGGGAGCTGATCCGTCGAACGCTCTCTGATGTGTTGAATCAGGGCGACGTGCATGACCCCGAGTTAAACGCGATGTCGATTACCGTGGGCGAAGTGCGTGCCTCTCCCGATCTGAAAATCGCGACCGTTTACGTGATGCCGCTGGGCGGCGACAAACGCGAGGAAGCGATCCAAGCGCTCAAACGCAACAAATCCGAGTTACGCCGCGCGATCAGCCGCGAGATGACGTTGAAATATGCGCCGGATCTGCGCTTTGTGATCGACGATACGTTTGACCGGATGGATGAAAGCCGCCGCCTTTTCGCGCAAGATAAGGTCCGCCAAGACTTGGACCGCGATCCGGAATGATCCGGCTGGCCGCTCTTGGCGTTCTTGCGACGCTTGCGCCCCAAGCTGCCCAGGCGGCTTGCAACGCGGTCACGTTCGACGGCGCGCGGTTCACGATTTGCGAGATGTCGACGGTGGATGACGATATCCGCCTCTTTCTACGCGACGAGGCCGGCCAGGTCTTCGGCTCCTTCACCCGGCTCAACCAGAGCCTGCCCGAGGGGCAGCGCCTCGGCATGGCGATGAATGCCGGCATGTTCCATGACAATCGCGCGCCGGTCGGGCTTTATATCGAAGATGGTGTTGAGGAGATGCGCGTTATCACCTCGGACGGTCCAGGGAATTTCGGCCTCTTGCCCAATGGTGTGTTTTGCCTGAACGGGGATCGGGCGCAGGTGATTGAAAGCCGTGCCTATGCCGCCGACCCACCCGCCTGCCAATATGCAACGCAATCCGGCCCGATGCTGGTGATCGATGGGGAGTTGCATCCCCGCTTTCTCGAACACAGCGACAGTCTCAATATCCGAAATGGGGTTGGGGTGGACGAGACCGGTACGCGGGTTGTCATGGCGATCTCGGATCAGCAGGTGAACTTCCATCATTTCGCGCGGTTATTCCGCGATGGTCTCGATCTGCCCAATGCTCTGTTCCTCGATGGGAGTGTCTCGCGGCTCTATGCTCCGGACCTGGGTCGAAGCGATCTGGGCTTCCCCATTGGCCCAATCCTCGGCACGGTTGTTGACGAGACCGTCGCAGGCGGATAGCAGACCGGCCTTCATTGAAAGATAGGCAAGGCAATGGCGCGCAAACGCAAAGGGCGGGATATCTCAGGCTGGCTGGTGGTGGACAAACCCGCCGGGCTGACCTCGACCGCTGTTGTGAACAAGGTGAAATGGGCGTTCGACGCGAAGAAGGCGGGCCACGCCGGCACGCTCGATCCCGAGGCGACCGGTGTGCTGGCCGTGGCACTGGGTGAAGCGACGAAGACCGTGCCCTACGTCACTGACGCGATGAAAGCTTACACCTTCATCATCCGTCTGGGGCAGGCCACCAATACCGACGATGCCGAAGGCGAAGGGATTGCCGAGAGCGACCTGCGCCCAAGTGACGCCGAGATCACAGCGGCGTTGCCGTCTTTCGAAGGGGATATCGCGCAAGTCCCGCCGCAATACTCCGCCGTCAAAATCGTTGGTCAGCGCGCCTATAAGCTGGCGCGCGATGGCGAGGATCTCGAACTGGCCGCGCGCCCGCTTTATGTGGAGAGCCTGAAACTGCTCAGTCGGCCTGATGCTGATCATGCCGAATTGGAACTGATTTGTGGCAAAGGCGGGTATGTCCGCGCGATTGCCCGCGATCTTGGTGAGAAGCTGGGTTGCTACGCCCATGTGCGGCATCTGCGGCGCATTTGGTCGGGGCCGTTCGATGTGGAGGAGGGCGTGACTTTGGAGCAGATTGAGGCGCTCGCCCGGTCCGAGGAAATCGACACGTTGCTCTTACCCTTGGAAATCGGTCTATCTGACTTGCCGCAACTGACCTGCACCGATCTTGGCGCAGCCCGCCTCAAAAACGGCAATCCGGGGGAGGTGATTACCTCGGCCGAGTATGGCGAAGAGTGTTGGGCGGCGCATGACGGCACGCCCGTGGCGGTCGGCATTTACCGGGGCGGCACGCTGCATCCGCATCGTGTGTTCAACCTATGATCGAGCGGAGCTTCAAAAAGGGCGATGCGGATAGTGTCGCCGTCTATTCCGATTGCGAGCGATACCGCTATAGCCTGACCCGGATTTGGGATCCGCATGGCACCAAGGCGCTGTTCATCATGCTCAACCCCTCGACCGCCACCGAAGTTCAGAACGATCCGACAGTGGAACGTTGTGAACGCCGGGCGCGCACGCTTGGGTTTGGCGCCTTTCGCGTGCTTAACATCTTCGCGTGGCGGGATACCGACCCAAAGGCCATGCGCGCCGCTGCGGATCCGGTGGGGGCCGAAAACGACGCAACGATTATCGACAGCCTGCCATGGGCGGATCAGACGATCGCCGCTTGGGGCACACATGGCGCACATCTCAATCGCGGGCCAGAGGTGGAGGCCTTGCTGCGCCAGACGGGGACGCCGCTTTACCACCTGGGCCTCTCGAAACAGGGCCACCCGAAACATCCACTCTATATCGGGTATGCGGTCCAGCCGGTGCTCTGGCCATCTGATTGACGCGGCCCGGCGGGCGCGGCAGGGTCCGCTCTCAAAAGGGAGGTGTCAAATGTCGGATATTCCAGGGTTCGCGCAGAGTATGATTGCCACAAATGGCACCCGCCTCTCGGTGCATCAGGCCGGGCAGGGCGCGCCGCTCACCTGCTGCACGGCTATCCGCAGAATCACATGACCTGGGTGAAGATCGCGCCGAAACTGGCCGAAGATTTCCACGTGATCATCCCTGATCTCCGGGGCTATGGCGAGAGCGATATCCCCAAAAGCGACCCCGACAACCGGGCCTATTCGAAACGAGAGATGGCCCTGGACATCATCGGCCTGATGGATGCGCTCGATTTGCCCCGTGCCCATATCCTTGGCCATGATCGTGGCGCGCGGGTCACCTATCGGCTGGCGCTGGATCATCCAGAGCGGGTCGACCGATTGGGGATCATCGAGATTGTGCCCACCGGCGATTTCTGGGCCTCTTGGGACCCGGATTTGGCGATGAAGGGCTATCATTGGACCTTCCTGGCACAGCCCGCACCTTTGCCCGAACGGATGATTTCAACCGATGGGCCAGGCTATATGGATTGGACCTTGGCCAGTTGGACATTTGCCGGCGATCTCTCACCCTTCACCGCCGAAGCGCTGGCCAGTTATCGCCGCCAAGCCGCCGACCCTGCGCGGATTGCCGCCATGTGCGACGATTACCGCGCAGGGGCCACGTTTGACCGCGCCCTGGACGAGGCGGACCGCGCGGCTGGCCTGAAAATCACCGCGCCGTTGCATTTCGTTTGGGCCAAGGGCGGCTTTCCGGCGCGCACCGGCGACCCGCTTGGGATCTGGCAGAATTGGGCCGAGGATGTCACCGGCACAGAGGTTTCCGGCTGTGGTCATTTCGCAATGGAGGAGGTGCCGGACGCCGTGCTTGCCGCCATCCGACCGCATTTTATCGACTAAAGTGCCTCAAGTGGTTTCAATGATGTCATCAAGTGCTCTCTCGTAAGGCGAATGCACCGCCCTAAGCCGCAGATGAGAACTCGAAACCAGCGAGACGTCATTCGCACTTTTCTTTCCGTCTAAAACCCCCTATATGCGCGCATCCGCTTCGCAAGAGGCGGGCAAATCTCCACGGGCCCTGCTGGACGACATCCCTTGCGCCATTCCTTTTTCTCAAACCAAGGAGACCCCGATGTCGATTACGGCCGAAGAAAAAGCCCGCGTGATGACTGAATTCGCGACCAAAGAAGGCGACACGGGTTCGCCCGAAGTGCAGGTTGCGATCCTCAGCTCGCGGATTGCCACGCTGACCGAACATTTCAAAAGCCACAAGAAGGATAACCATTCCCGCCGTGGTCTGTTGATGATGGTCGCCCAGCGCCGCAAATTGCTGGACTATCTCAAAGGCAAAGATGAAGCGCGTTATCAGTCGCTGATCGAACGCCTGGGTCTGCGCCGCTAAGCCAGCCTCACAGATGTGATAGAGATGCCCCGCTGCCGACCCGGTCGCGGGGTTTTTCTTTGCGGGGCGATGCGTCTAGGCCCCGACATCCACCATCCGGATCAGATCGTTTTCCTTGACGGTTTCCATGACAGCGAAGGAATGGGTCTGCATCACGCCTGGCAGTTTGCCGATCTTCTCGCCCAGAACTTCGCGGAAATGCGCGATGTCATGGGTGCGCACCTTCAGCATGTAGTCGAACTGCCCGGCGATCATCAGGCAGCTCTGAACCTCGGGAATGGCTTGAACCGCCGCGTTGAACTCATCGAGTGAGTTGTCGCTCGTCTGGGTCAGGCTGATATGCACGATCGTGACATGTTTCATGTCGACCAAGGCTGGGTCGAGGATCGCGCGATATTGGCTGATCACCCCCGTCTTTTCCAACCGCCGCACCCGCTCGGAACAGGGTGTTTTTGACAGGTTCACCCGCTTGGCGAGATCAACAATCGAGAGCCGTCCGTTCTGCTGTAACGCGTCGAGAATCTTGCGATCGATAACGTCTAATGGTCTTCGCATTGGTCTTTTTTCCTGTTTTTTGCCTGCAAAAAGGGAAAAAACCCAAGATTTCCGCAATAATAGGCCCAAAAACTAGCCAAAAAGACTATCATGGCAATAGGAAAGACGCGAACAATAAAAATCAATCCCAGGGTCGGTATCGCCGGCTGCACAGCGCAGACCGCCATGTCTTTCCCGATATGAATGGACCCCGGGCGGAACGATGGGAGCCACCCTAGGATGTCTACAAAACTGCTAGTTGGCCTTGACGGCCATAGTTCCGGTGAACGGGCGCTGGCATATGGTGAAGAAATGGCAAAGCTGATCGGAGCGTGTGAGCTCTTGGTCGTCTATGTCATCGAATGGTCGCCATATTCCTTCCAAACACCGGAAGAAAACGCCGAGCGGCATAAACGCCGTGAGGAGGAAATCTCAACAGCGATGGAACGGGTTGTCACCCCGGCGCTTGCCCGCCTGAATGACGCCGGTCTGACCGCAACGGGATTGGTCCGCCATGGCAATGTCGCCGACACGCTGAATGCGGTCGCCGTCAAAGAGGGCGCGACGCAGATCGTCGTGGCCCGCTCCACTGAAAGTGGGTTGTCCAAGCGGATTTTCGGCAGCTCGACCGCCAATCTGGTGATGGAAGCCAACGTGCCCGTCACGGTCGTGGGATAAGGGACTAAGTCATGAAAACATATCAGAAAATGGGCCTGTCCCTCGGGGCATTGGCCGCGATGGTGACCCCTGCGATGGCGCAAGAGGCGATGAGCCTTGATGAGCGCGTCAATGCGGCCTTCGCGTCGTTCACCGGGCCATTTGTGAGCCTGATCTTCGCCCCGTTCCCGGGAACAGAATTCCCCTGGATCGTCATGTGGCTGGTGATCGCGGCCTCTGTCTTCACGCTCTATTTCGGCTTTGTGCAGATCAAATACTTCATGCATTCGATCTCGCTGGTCAAAGGCGACTATGCCGATCCTGACGATGCGGGTGAGGTCAGCCATTTCCAGGCGTTGGCAACGGCGCTCTCGGGCACGGTTGGTCTTGGCAACATCGCCGGCGTCGCGGTGGCCGTGGGCATTGGTGGACCGGGGGCGACATTCTGGATGATCCTGGCGGGTCTTCTGGGCATGGCGTCGAAATTCACCGAATGCACGCTCGGCGTGAAGTACCGCAACGAGTACCCAGACGGCACCGTTTCCGGCGGCCCGATGTATTATATTTCGAAAGGGTTCAAGGAGTTGGGTCTGCCCGGTGGCAGGGTCCTCGCCATACTCTTCTCGATCTTCTGCATTCTGGGCGCGTTTGGCGGGGGCAATATGTTCCAGGCCAATCAGGCGCATGCGCAGATCTCCGGGATCGTCGGAGACTATCCGGGCTGGATCACCGGCCTCGTCTTCGCGGCAGTGGTCTATGCGGTGATTATCGGCGGGGTGAAGTCCATCGCACGGGTGACCGAAAAGGTCGTGCCGTTCATGGGCATCCTCTATGTCGGCGCGGCTTTGATCATCCTTGCCGTGAATTACGACATGATCGGCTGGGCCTTCGGTCAGATCTTCGCGGGTGCCTTCACCGGGCTCGGGGTTGCGGGCGGCATGGTCGGCGCGCTGATCCAGGGCTTCAAACGGGCGGCCTTCTCGAACGAAGCAGGTGTTGGTTCGGCGGCGATCGCTCACTCGGCGGTGCGCACCAAAGAGCCGATCACCGAAGGCTTCGTGTCGCTTCTGGAGCCGCTGATCGACACCGTGGTGATCTGCACCATGACGGCGCTGGTGATCATCATCACCGGTCAGTTGATCAACGATCCCGAAACGGGTCTCTACCTGCTCGACGGCAACCATATTGCCACGGTTGATGGCAATACCGGCGTCGCCCTGACCTCGGCCGCTTTCGGTGCGTCGATCAGTTGGTTCCCGTATATTCTGGCCATTGCCGTGGTGCTCTTCGCCTTCTCCACGATGATCTCGTGGTCCTATTACGGATTGAAGGCGTGGACCTATCTCTTTGGCGAGGGCAAGACCTCGGAACTGATCTTCAAACTGATCTTCTGCGTCTTCGTGGTGATCGGTGCGGCGGCCAGCCTTGGCCCGGTGATCGACTTCTCGGACGCGGCGATCTTCGCCATGGCCGTGGTCAACATCACCGCGCTCTACTTCTTGATGAAAGTGGTCCGCGCCGAACTGGCGTCTTACACCGCCCGGCTCAAATCCGGTGAAATCCGGAAATTCGGGGCTGCAGACGCGGCTTAAGACATTGAGGGAGGCGGCCATCGCGCCGCCTCCTCTCTCCCCGCCTTCAGGGCACCTTCCCAAACAGAGCTTTCTCATGTATGGCCGCAGAATCTGAAATCCGGCGCCCGGACCCCAGCGCCTGACAAAGAAGATATCGGGGTCAGGGGGAATGCGCCCCCTATGCAATGGCCAATTGGGCCAACACAGGAACCGTAGATGTTTAACGTGACAAAAAAATCGATGGAGTGGGGCGAAGAAACGCTCACGCTCGAAACGGGCAAGGTTGCCCGTCAGGCAGATGGCTCGGTCATCGCCACCTTGGGTGAAACCTCGGTCATGGCCAACGTGACCTTCGCCAAATCGCCCAAGCCGGGGCAGGATTTCTTCCCGCTCACCGTGCATTATCAAGAGAAATACTATGCCGCCGGTAAAGTGCCTGGCGGCTTTTTCAAGCGCGAGGCGCGTCCGACTGAAAAAGAGACGCTGACCGCCCGCTTGATCGACCGTCCGATCCGCCCGCTCTTTGTGCCTGGCTTCAAACATGAAGTCCTGGTGATGTGCACGGTGCTCAGCCATGATCTGGTGAATGACCCCGACATGGTCGCGATGATCGCAACCTCCGCCGCGCTGACCCTGTCGGGCGCGCCCTTCATGGGTCCGATCGCCGCTTGCCGCGTGGGCTTTGAGGATGGCGAATACGTCCTCAACCCAACCGTGGATGACATGCACCAGCTGCGCATGAACCCCGATCAGCGGTTGGACCTGGTGGTTGCCGGGACCAAAGACGCCGTGATGATGGTGGAATCGGAAGCCTATGAGCTGACCGAGGCCGAAATGCTGGGGGCGGTGAACTTCGCCCATGAGCAGATCCAGCCGGTGATCGACCTGATCATCTCGCTGGCCGAAGAGGCGGCGGCGAAAGAGCCCTTCGACTTCCAGCCGCCGGATTACAGCGAGCTCTATGCCGCCGTGAAAGCCGCCGGTGAGGAGAAAATCCGCGCCGCCTATGCGATCACCGACAAGCAGGAGCGCACCACCGCTGTCTCCGACGCGAAAGCCGCCATCGTCGACGCGCTGAGCGAAGAGCAACAGGAAGACGCCAATCTCGGCTCGGCCCTGAAGAAGCTCGAAGCGTCCGTGCTGCGCGGCGATGTGGTGAAAACCGGCAAGCGGATCGATGGTCGCGCGCTCGACACGGTACGCCCGATTGTCTCCGAAGTGGGCCTTCTGCCGCGGACGCATGGCTCGTCGCTCTTCACCCGTGGGGAGACGCAGGGCTTGGTGGTGACCACGCTCGGCACCGGCGATGATGAGCAGATGATCGACGCGCTACATGGCACGTTCCGCTCGAACTTCCTGCTGCATTACAACTTCCCGCCCTATTCGGTCGGTGAAGCCGGTCGCGTGGGCCCTCCGGGACGCCGCGAAATCGGGCACGGGAAACTGGCTTGGCGCGCGCTTCCAGGCGGTCCTGCCAGCACCCACCGATTTCCCCTATACGATCCGCGTGGTCTCCGAGATCACCGAGTCGAACGGCTCCTCCTCGATGGCGTCTGTCTGCGGCGGCTCGCTGTCGATGATGGATGCTGGGGTGCCTCTGAAAGCACCGGTTGCTGGTGTGGCCATGGGCCTGATCCTGGAAGAGGACGGCTCCTATGCAGTCCTGACCGACATCCTGGGCGACGAAGACCACCTGGGCGATATGGACTTCAAAGTGGCGGGCACCGAAAACGGCATCACCTCGCTGCAGATGGACATCAAGGTCGCCGGCATCACGCCGGAGATCATGGAGAAAGCCCTCGATCAGGCGAAAGCCGGTCGGATGCATATCCTCGGCGAGATGGGCAAAGCGCTCACCGAGGGCCGTCAGGAATTCTCTGCCCATGCGCCGCGCATCGAAACGATGACCGTGCCCACCGACAAGATCCGCGAAGTGATCGGCTCGGGCGGCAAGGTGATCCGCGAGATCGTGGAAGTCTCCGGCGCCAAGGTCGATATCAACGATGACGGCGTGATCAAGATCGCGTCGGCCAACGCCGAGTCGATCCAAAAAGCCTATGATATGATCCATTCCATCGTGGCCGAGCCCGAGGAAGGCAAGATCTACAAAGGCAAGGTCGTAAAGATCGTCGATTTTGGCGCCTTCGTGAACTTCTTCGGCAAGCGCGACGGGCTGGTCCATGTCAGCCAGATCGAAAACCGCCGCCTGAACCACCCCTCCGATGTCCTGAAAGAGGGCCAGGAAGTTTGGGTCAAGCTCTTGGGCTTCGATGATCGCGGCAAGGTTCGCTTGGCGATGAAAATGGTCAACCAGGAGACCGGCGAAGAGCAAGCCAAGGAAGAGGCCGCCGACTAACGCTGGTCCTTCACTTAAAAAAACCATGCGGGGTCAGGTCACACTGACCCCGTTTCTTCTTGGTGCTGGTTTGCTCTTCGAATATTGCAACACTAACTGAAACGTGACTGCCTCTGCCTTGTGGCAAAGGGGAAATCACGTAGACTCACCGCCGCACTGAACTTGGATCGATTTCGGGGATTTCACATGCTGACCCGCAGGCATTTCATCATCACAGGGGCCGCTTTGGCCGCGACGCCCGTATTTGGGCAAGACGCTGTTTCCTTTGACGAATCCGTGGTTCGCCCAGAGTCAGAGGGGCCGAACCCTTGGGGTTTGCATCCCCGATTTATGCCCACCGTGGTTGAAGCCCGCGCGGGGCTTGCCGCGGGCGACCTGCACGTGGATCCCGTCGCGCGTTATCTTTACCTGATCCGGGAAGATGGCCTGACCGCTCTGCGCTATGGCGTGGCTGTGGGCCGGATTGGGCTGCAAAGCCCTGGCACCTACACGATCCGCCGCAAGGTTGAATGGCCCTCCTGGCGTCCGACCGATGCGATGATCGAACGTGAGCCGCATCTTTATGCGCAATATGCCGATGGTGTCGAAGGTGGGCCGGATAACCCGCTCGGGGCCCGGGCGCTCTATCTCTATGATGGCAACCGGGACACGTATCTGCGGGTGCATGGTACGCCGCAGCCTTGGTCAATTGGCACGTCGGCCAGCTCTGGCTGCGTTCGGATGGTCAATGATCACGTGATGGATCTTTATCCTCGCGTCCCACTTGGGGCGCGGATCACGCTGCATTCCGCCTAGTTCCTGCCGTTGACCCAATAGGAAAGGCCCGCAGTTTTGCGGGCCTTTATGGTTTGTCCTAGGTCTGTTTTGCCTGGGTCGTCGAGGCCTGCCGCTTACTCCGGCAGTTTCGCCATCCGCAGATAGGGCAGCTTGGTGTCGATCGACCCGTATTTGGCAATCGCATCCGCATCGGACACCGCCACCGGCACCACCACATCTTCGCCCGGCACCCAGTTTGCCGGCGTCGCGACATTCTCGCGCGCGGCGGTTTGCAACCCATCGAGCGCACGCAGAACTTCGGCGAAGTTCCGACCCACATTCATCGGATAGGTCATGGACAGTTTCAGCTGCTTGTCGGGCCCGATGATGAAGACTGAGCGCACCGTGGCGCTATCGGCGGGGGTGCGTCCATCCGGCAAATAGGCCTCGGCGGGCAGCATGTCGAAGGCTTTGGACACCTCCAGACCATCATCGGCGATGATCGGGAAACCGGCTTTCGCGCCGCCAACCGCTTCGATATCGCCTTTCCATTTCTTGTGGTCCTCGACCCCATCGACGGAGACGCCGATGACCTTGGTGCCGCGCGCGGCCCATTCATCGGCCAGTTGGGCAACCGCGCCAAATTCGGTCGTGCAAACCGGAGTGAAATCCTTCGGGTGGCTGAACAAAATCGCCCAGTCATCCCCAATCCAATCATGCAGGGCAAAGCTGCCTTGATCGGTTTCCACGGTGAGGTTCGGGATCGTATCATTGATGCGCAGGGACATGGGCAGTGCCTCCTTTTCCTGTCAGTGCCGCGTCATGTGTCAGATAGGCATATAACACGGATTGTGCACCCGCGCGTGGCGTCGCAGGGGCAGATAAGAGCAACAGGTCGCGCACCCTCCGCTTGCGCGAACGCGCGTTCCGTTTCGTCACGATGGTGGCGAACATCACCTCTTGCGCGCGCCAAATCGCAGTGACAGGCTCCGCGCGAAGCGAAGGGAGATATCGCCATGCCCGCATCGACAGAATTCTATATCAACGGCCAATGGGTGGCGCCGCATCAGCCCGATGATTTCCCAGTCATCGACCCGTCGACGGAGGAGGTCTGCGCGACCATCTCGCTTGGGTCCGAGGCCGACACGAACGCGGCCGTCGCCGCCGCGAAGGCGGCGTTTGATGGATGGGCCGCGACACCCATTGCGGACCGGATCGCGGCCCTGCAGCGCCTCCGCGATGTCTACAAGAAACGCGCGGGCGAGATGGCCGAAGCGATCAGCCAAGAGATGGGCGCGCCGATCGATCTGGCCAAGCAGCAGCAAGTTGGCGCAGGCATCTGGCATCTCGACGGGTTCTTGAATGCCGCGAAAGAGTTTGCGTGGGATCACCCGCTCGGGCCGCAAGCGCCGACCGAGCGCATCCTCCATGAGCCGATTGGCGTCTGCGCGCTGATCACGCCGTGGAACTGGCCGATGAACCAGATCGTGCTCAAATGTGCCCCGGCGCTGGTCACCGGCTGCACGATGATCCTGAAACCCTCGGAAATCGCCCCGCTTTCGGGCCTGCTCTTTGCTGAGATGATGGATGAGGCGGATTTGCCACCCGGCGTCTTCAACATGGTCAATGGCGATGGCCCCGGCGTCGGCAGCACGCTTTCTGCCCACCCGGATGTAGATATGGTCAGCTTCACCGGCTCGACCCGCGCCGGGCGTCTGATCTCGATCGCGGCGGCTGATACGATCAAACGCGTCAGCTTGGAGCTTGGCGGCAAGGGCGCCAATATCATCTTCGCCGATGCCGACGAGAAAGCGGTGAAATCCGGCGTGATCCGCTGCTTCCGGAATACCGGTCAGAGCTGTAACGCGCCGACGCGGATGATGGTGGAGCGGTCCCGCTATGATGAAGCGGTGGAGATTGCGGCGGCGACGGCGCAAGCCACCACCGTGGGCCCCGCGAATGAAGAAGGCCCTCATATCGGCCCCGCCGTGTCGGAAATGCAGTTCAACAAGATCCAAGATCTCATCCAAAAAGGCATCGACGAAGGCGCGCGTTTGGTCGCCGGTGGCACGGGACGCCCCGAGAACCTCAACCGCGGCTATTACATCCGCCCGACCGTTTTTGCTGATGTGACGCCGGATATGACGATCTATCGCGAGGAAATCTTTGGCCCCGTCCTTTCGGTCATTCCGTTCGAGGACGAGGCCCATGCGGTCGAGATGGCCAATGACACGCCCTATGGCCTCACCAACTACATCCAGACCGGCGATAATGAGAAACTCCGCCGCGTCGCCCGGCAGCTCCGCTCAGGCATGGTCGAAGGCAATGGCGTGGGCTTTGGTCAGGGGTCACCCTTCGGTGGGTTCAAGCAATCCGGCAACGGTCGGGAGGGCGGAAGCTTTGGCCTCCACGAGTTCCTGGAGATCAAGGCCGTGAGTGGCTGGGGAGAATAGGCGAGGCGCGCGCGTGCTGTGATGCCGCGCCAGGGCCTGGTCTCTAAGTGTCGCCATCGTCTGAAGTCGCTGATGCGGCCCATACGATGGCGCCTGCCTCAGCATTCACGTCGAAACATCGAACCGTTTACAGACCGAACCCTCGGGCGTCCGATAGGTCTGAAAGCCCATCGCTTCATAATACGATAGCGCTTCGGGGTTCGTGGCCCCGATGGTTGCATCGATATGCGCCAGACCGGCGTCGCGCGCCCGCGCCTGAGTAACGGCGAAGAGCGCGCGACCGACGCCGCGCCGGGCCGCCGAGGGCCGTATGTGGGTACCGATGATGCCCCATCCGGGTTCGACGCCCCATTCATTCCCGGCCCGTGCGCGCTTTAGCGACTGGAACCCCAATACGACGCCATCCTCTTCGGCCACCGCGCAGCAGATCTTGTCGGCATCCTCAATGTAGTTTGCGCGCACGAAAGCCTCGTCATCGGGCCGCGTCCGTTTGCCAGACGCGGTCAATTGCTGAAGAAACGCGCTGATCTGTTCAACATCTTCGATGGTGCCGTCTCTTACGATCATTGTCGGTTTCTCCAGATAGCTACAGTCGTGATACGCCGGATTCTGCCGACGCGCTGAGAGATCAGCGCATAAGTCAGTTGCAGACGTCTTTCAACTTTCGACCTCTCATGATCTCCGCCACACATGTCGCCAATGGCACCTTCTGGCGTTTCTTGCAGGTGGTTTGGGTCGGCAACATCGCCATAAGGGTTATCTGACGATTCGCTCTGGGCAAGGCTTGATCGCCGCCTAACTCGTTCCGGAGCATGACAGGATTAAGGCCAATGCCGACGCATTCGCAGAGAAAGACCGTTCTGATCATCGGCAGTGGACCGAATGCGGTCGAGGCGGCGGCGTGGGATCGTGACGCTTTCACCCATATCGTTGCGATCAACAACGCTTTCGCGGTCCGACCCGATTGGGATTTCGCGATCTACCCTGAGGATTTGCCAGTGGACCGCCGCCCGACCGATCTGCGCCCGGGGCAGCAGGTTGTTGAGGCGGCGGATTACGTTCCGGTTCAAAACACCCTAGGTGGCTTTGTCTATGCCGGCGGCACGATGGCCTTCACGGCAGGGTATTGGGCTCTGGCCAGTCTTAAACCCGCTGTGATGGGGTTTGTCGGGTGCAACATGGTCTACCCCGCCACAGGCAACACGCATTTCTACGGTGTCGGCGCGGCGGACCCGCTGCGCGATGACATCACGCTACAGTCTCTTGAGGCGAAATCGGCGCGGCTCGAACTTATGGCGGCGGCCCATGGTTGTGCCTGCGTGAATCTGTCGGATGGCGAAAGTCGGCTGACATTCCCGCGCAGGACGCCAGAGACGCTGTCTGATGCGCAGGTGCTCACACCAGAGCCCAACAGCCTGGCGGCGGCTCAGGCACAGGAACGTGCGTTGGGCTATGTGGTGCCATCAGGTCGCTATTGGGAAGTGGCGGACCAGTTCGATGCCGCCGAGTTGCGAGGTGTCGACGCTCTTTGGTTGACAGCACTCGCGGCCGCGAGAGGCGCGTCGGACGGTCAGAGACATCGGTCGTGCTCGCCTTAAAACGGCACCTTCGCTCGGAAGCTCATGCCTTTGCCACCATCGGGATGGCGCAGCTTCAAGCTCTCCGCATGTAGCATCAACCGGGGATAATCGCGCGCGGCCCCCTCGGCGTAAAACGGATCGCCCAGAATCGGATGGCCGATTTCTTTCATATGAACCCGCAACTGATGTGACCGGCCAGTTTTGGGGTAGAGGCGCACCCGCGTTGTCACATCTTCAACCCGCACCACCCGCCAATTGGTTTGCGCCGGTTTGCCGATCTCATGGTTCACATGCTGCAACGGGCGGTTCGGCCAATCCACGATCAAGGGCAGGTCGATATGCCCCTCTTTCTCCGCCATCTCCCCCCAAACGCGGGCGACATAGACCTTCTTCATCTGGCGTTTCTCGAATTGCAGACCCAGATGACGTTGCGCATGCGGGCTGCGCGCGAACACCATCACGCCGGAGGTGTCCATATCCAGCCGATGCACCAAAAGCGCCTCTGGAAAGGCTGCCTGCACCCGGCTGAGCAGGCAGTCCGATAGGTGGTCCCCCTTGCCCGGCACACTCAACAACCTACTGGGTTTGTTGACCAAAATCAACTCGTGATCTTCGTAGATCACGTCCAATGGGGCCGTTGGTGGGCGATAGTCGAGCGAGGTCATGGGAGCGTATAGCCCTAGGGCTTGGCCTTGTGCAAACTCATCGGAAGACCGACCTAATCCTCTGCGGGCATGCGGTGGATTTCGGTCCCGTCTCGCCCCACGATCACCGGACCGTCGAAGACCGGCATGATCTCGGCCAGCCAATCGGCTTCGGTGATATCCGGGTCATCAGCCGGAACCAGATGATGCAGCGCCAAGAGGTTCACCTGGGCCGCCGCCGCAATCTGCGCCACATCTCGCGCCTCGGTATGGGCGGCCAGGATATGCGCTTTCAACCGTTCGCCATTGCCGGTTTTGGCGACGATCCGGTCAACGCCACGTTCCAGCATCGCCTCATGAACCAAGATATCAGAGCCTGCGGCAAAATCGGCCAGCGGCGGGAAATACGCGGTGTCGGCGCTGAAGGTGACCCTCCAGCCATCATGCTCAAAGCGCAAAGCAAAGCAGTCTATCACCGGCGGATGTGGCACGCGCAGGGCAGCAACCTCCAAATCCGGAACCGCCAAGGGCCCCTCATCAAACTCGACGATCTGAACCAGCTCGTTGAGGTCGGGGCGGCCCTCATCATCAATCCGCAGCGCGATGTCGTAGTTGAGCGATTGCAGGAACCCGGCCCAAACCGCGCCGATGCCCGGTGGTCCATAGACCGTCACTGGCGTGGCCAGCCCCGCCGTCCAGGCGGTGTGGATCAGCGGCCCCAGTTCCAACACGTGATCGGAATGCAGATGGGTGATGAAAATCAGGTCGAGCTCTTTCAGCGACACCCCCGCCTCGACCAGACCTTTCGCCACGCCCAACCCGCAATCGACCACGATCCGCCAGCCGCCCATCTCAAGCAGCGAGGCCGTTGGCATCGGCCCACCCGGTCGGATCGCTGGGCCGCCTTTGGTTCCCAATAGAACCAGCCGGTCCAGTCTCATTTCTTCCCCGGTGTGCCGTCGAATTTCTTCTCCAACGAGGTCCAGCAATCGATGTAGTCATCCTGCAAGGGCGCCTCGTTGGCGGCGAAGCCGGTCAGATGCTGCGGGAACCGGGTCTCGAACATGAAGGACATGGTGTTTTCCAGCTTCTCGGGCTTCAGATCGGCATTCGATGCGCCTTCAAAGGCCTGCTTATCGGGCCCGTGCGGCAGCATCATATTATGCAGGCTCATCCCGCCCGGCACAAAGCCTTGCGGTTTCGCGTCATATTGGCCGTAAATATTGCCCATCAGCTCCGACATGATGTTCTTGTGATACCAGGGCGGGCGGAACGTATCCTCCATCACCATCCAGCGCTCGCGGAACAGCACGAAGTCGATATTTGCAGTGCCCGGCACGCCGGAGGGCGCGGTCAGCACGGTAAAAATCGACGGGTCGGGATGGTCGAACAGGATCGCGCCGACCGGGCAATAGGTCTTCAGGTCGTATTTCACCGGCGCGTAATTGCCGTGCCAGGCGACCACGTCGAGCGGGCTATGCCCAATCTCGCATTGGTGAAACTGGCCACACCATTTCACGGTGACACTTGAGGGCACCTCGCGGTCTTCAAATGCCGCCACGGGGGTTTTGAAGTCCCGCCGGTTGGCCATGCAGTTCGCGCCGATTGGGCCGCGCCCGGGCAGCTCGAACTTCTGACCGTAATTCTCGCAGACAAAACCACGCGCTGGCCCGTCGATCAGTTCCACCCGATACAGCAGCCCGCGCGGGATGATCGCAATCTCCTGCGGCTCCAGATCGATGATCCCAAGCTCGGTGCAGAAGCGCAGACGCCCTTCCTGCGGCACAATCAGGATCTCGCTATCGGCGGAGTAGAAATAAGCATCCTCCATCGAGGCGGTGACCAGATAGATATGGCTCGCCATGCCAACCTGCGTGTTGACGTCTCCCGCCGTGGTCATCGTGCGCATGCCGGTCAGCCAGGTCAGCGGCGCATCGGAATGCGGCACCGGATCCCACCGGTATTGGCCGAGGCTGATCACGTCGGGGTCCACGTGCGGGGCCGATTTCCAGTAGGGCAGATCGATCTTGGTATAGCGGCTCGAATGTTTCACCGAGGGACGGATGCGGTAGCACCAGGTGCGTTCATTCTGATGCTGTGGCGCGGTGAAGGCGGTGCCGGTCAATTGCTCGCCATAGAGCCCGTAATTGCACTTCTGCGGGCTGTTCATCCCTTGCGGCAGGGCCCCTGGTAGCGCCTCGGTCTCAAAATCATTGCCGAAACCGGGCATATAGCCCTCGGTCGTGCCGACGGGTGTGACCGCCTGGACCATGCCAGCGGGGGTGTTCTGTGTGTTCATCTGCGCATCCTCCAAGGCTCCTCAGGCCGATAGCAGAAAGTATCGTTGTGTTTGCAATGAAGTCAAGGAAGCCGAGCGCGCGGCGCTCCGTATTCGCGGGCCTTTGCCTCCCATATCCTGCGCGCCTCGGGCCAGTCAGGTGCGTAGTCGGCATAGAACCCGATGGTTTTGCCTGTTGCGATCCCGGGAAAGGCGCGCATGGCTTTGAGATGCCGGGGCATGGTCAGGAAGGCGCGCATTGCGGCCTCGCTTTCCCAAATGCTGAGCGTGTGATGCACCCCGTCGATGCTGCGCGCGCTGGCGCCCAAATTGCCCGGCGCGGATTGTGCTTCCGCCATGGCCGGCATGGCGAGCGACCAGAAACGCGGCGCATGCCAGATAGCTTTGAGCTTCAGCCCGGTGATGGAGATGTAAACCTGTGCCATAACAACGAAGTTAGAGCCGCTAACATCGCTGTCAAATCGGGCCTATATGAAACGTCAGATATGTTCGACCTTTACGTCACAGCACTGCCCCAAAATCAGAAAACAGCTAAGCCGACCTTCGCATAAAGCGCAGCGAAAGTGTCAAAGAGCCCAGAGTGACGGTTGCTGCGCGGCGACTGAAAGGCAGCTTTTAATGCTTTTTCATTTGTCGTTCGTTTGGTAGCCAGCGGCATGGCACATCCGACCGAGGCAAAGCATTCACGCCTTCGAACTTGGGCTTACGCAATCTTCATTTCGGCCTTTCTTTGTGTGTGGCTAAGCGGGATGACTGCGGGCCTCATGGCCGGAGCGTGCCGGAACGACCGGTATCAAGGCGAGGAAAAGCTGCGGTTCTGCAATATCTCACTGACCGCCGGTGCTTGGTTGGGTTTGTTGCCAATTGAACGAGCAAAGGGGGCCATCATCCACCTCGAACGAGGAATAGCGCTGTTTCAGGTGGGAGAAGAAGAAGCAGCAGCCAGCGTATTCGCTCGGGCGTTGCGAGACGCGCGGGCTAGGTCCGGGCCATTGGAGCAGGGACTACATCAGCGAATTGTTCAACTTGCTGACGGAAGACTGCTCGCACTATGGGTGGCGGTCGTAGAGTCATCCACATAGGTGGCTCAAACCGCTTCGGCGTCGCTGAAAGCCGCCATTGGCTCAGCCGCAGCCAAATGTCGCTTTGTCCCGCTCTGCCGACCTTGGCACATACCGCTATGAAGGTCCGGTTTGGGTCAAAATTGCTTGACGTTTGGCGCAATATTGCATGACGCGGCCCCTTGATAGGGCTCAGATAATTCACGCCATCGAGTCAAAGATGCGCCATGTTCCAGAGCCTAGGTCCAGTCCAGCACCACCTTGCCCGACTGCCCTGAGAGCATCGCGGCGAACCCGTCTTGGTAGTCGTCCGCCTTGAACCGATGCGTGATGACTCGGCGTACATCGAGGCCGTTTTGCAGCATCGCGATCATCTTATACCAGGTCTCGAATATCTCCCGGCCATAGACGCCTTTGATGGTGATCGCCTTGAACACGATCCGGCTCCAATCCACTGGCGATTTGCCCGGCGGAATGCCCAGAAGCGCGATCCGGCCACCCATGACCAGTGTCTCGACCATCTGATCAAGCGCCACTTGATTACCCGACATCTCCAGGCCGACATCAAACCCCTGGCTCATACCCAGCTCCGGGATCACGGTGGCCAGGTCTTCTTCTAGAACATTGACTGGCCGGACATCCGCGACTTGCCCGGCGAGGTCGAGCCGCGCTTGGTTCACATCCGTGATTACCACATGCCGCGCGCCTGCATGCCGGGCCACGGCGGCGGCCATGATCCCGATTGGTCCGGCGCCGGTCACCAGGACATCTTCGCCCAGAAGATCGAAGCTCAGCGCCGTGTGCACCGCGTTGCCAAGCGGGTCCAAAATCGCACCAATCTCGTCATCTACATCATCGGGCAGCGGCACGACATTAAACGCCGGCAGCGCCAGGTATTCAGCGAAGGCCCCCTGCTCATTCACCCCGATCCCCCGCGTTTCCGGATCGAGATGAAACTTCCCGGCCCGGCTTTGCCGCGAGGTTTTGCCGATCAAATGCCCTTCGCCAGAGCAGCGTTGCCCGAGGCTGAGCCCCTCCACATGCCGCCCCACATCGACAATTTCCCCGGCAAACTCATGCCCGGTCACCAGCGGCGTTGGCACCGTCTTCGCGGCCCACTCATCCCAGTTCCAGATATGGATATCCGTCCCGCAAATCCCGGTTTTGTTGATCCGGATCAGCACATCATCGGGGCCGATTTCCGGCACGGGCACGGTTTGCATCTCCAGCCCAACGACCGGACCTGGTTTCACCAGCGCGCGCATCTCATTTGTCATCGGTTTTGCTCCGTTCAAAGGCAAGCCAGGTCCAGGTAACACCAGCGGCGCGGTTTTGCGGCTGGTGCGATGGGGCAGCCGCGTCGCGCAGAAGCGTGAGGCCGACCTCCTCGGCACGTGCGATTTCCTCAGTGGCGTCGAGCGGGTGGATCGGTTGGTCATCGGGCACCGGCCCATGGCGCAGCGAGAGAATGAGCCGGCCACCTGGCGCGAGCAAGGTGACCATACGCGCCAGGGACGCCGCTCGGGTTGCGGCGGGCAAATGATGCCAGATCGCATTGGCGAGGATCAGGCTGAAGGCCCCGTCGATCCCATCGAGATCTGGCAAGCGCGCATCCATCACAAGCGCTTCAGGCAGCCGCGCCCGGATCGCGGTGCGGAAGGCCGCCACCGGCTCCGCGGCGGTGACGTCATGACCTCGCGCGGCGAACCATGCCGCATCCCGCCCGCTGCCGGCACCGACATCCAGCACCGGCGCTGGTGGCGCGGGGAGAAGGTCCAGGATGGCAGATAACACATCCTCGCTCGTCACGGCGTCATAGCGGTCGCGCAGAGTCTCAGCATGCGCTTCATAGGTTGCAATGGCGGCCTCACCGGTCATGTGATCGCCCCGAGAGCCCGGCCTGCGGCGGCAAATGCCGCCAACCCCTGATCCAGATCGCCCTTGGTAAGCGCGGCATTCATCTGCGTTCTGATCCGGGCCTGGCCCTTTGGCACAACGGGGAAGAAGAACCCGGCCACATAGACCCCGCGTTCGTAAAGCGCCGCCGCCATCTCCTGCGCCAACCGCGCGTCGCCCAGCATCACCGGAATGATTGGATGCTCCCCCGGCAACAGATCGAACCCCAGATCGGTCAGCCCCGCGCGCCAATAGGCGGCGTTCTCAAAGAGCTGCGCCCGAAGCGTATCGCCGTCTTTGACCAGTTTCAGAACCTCCAACCCGGCGGCGCAGACGGCAGGCGGCAAAGCGTTCGAGAAAAGATAAGGCCGCGCCCGCTGGCGTAGAAGGTCGATCACCGGCTGCGGCCCGGCGATATAGCCACCAATCGCGCCGCCCAGTGCTTTGCCCAAGGTTCCGGTCAGCACATGCACCCCATCGGCCACGCCCGCATGATGCGGCGTGCCGCGTCCGCCGGGGCCCATGAAGCCGGTCGCGTGGCAATCATCCACCATCACCACGGCGTCATAACGCGCCGCCAGGGCAGTGATCTCGGCCAAGGGCGCCAGATAGCCATCCATCGAAAACACGCCATCGGTCGCGATCATGATATGCCGCGCGCCCTCGGCCCGAGCGGCTTTCAACTGCGCCTCCAACGCATCCATATCCGCATTGGCATAGCGATAGCGCTTGGCCTTGCAGAGGCGGATGCCATCAATGATCGAGGCATGGTTCAACGCATCCGAAATGACCGCGTCTTCGGGGCCGAGGAGCGGCTCAAACAATCCGCCATTCGCATCGAAACAGGCCGCGAAGAGGATCGAATCATCCTTGCCCAAAAACCGCGCCAGGGCCTGTTCCAACTCCCGGTGCAAATCCTGCGTGCCGCAGATGAACCGCACACTGGCCATGCCAAAGCCGTGCCCATCCATCGCCTCTTTCGCCGCCGCGATGAGCGCCGGGTGATCGGCCAGACCCAAATAATTGTTGGCGCACAGGTTCAACAGCGGCTGCGCATTACCCTCAACGGCCACATGCCCGCCTTGCGGCGAGATGATCGGACGCTCGACCTTATAAAGCCCATCGGCTCGGATCTGATCGAGCGTGTCGGACACATGCGCAAGAAAGCTTTCGGACATTGGGGCACCTCCTGGCGCCACCTTAAACCAGATCGCGCGCCGGAAAGACCAGCGCGCGACATCAATCTTGCGGAGACTGTCGGAATTGTGCGCTTAGATGCCCACGAAGGGTTGTGCGATCCGGGGCAGTAGCCCGTCGAACTTCAACGGCGCATCGGTCGCGACCAGACAGATGCAATCCTGCCCCGCTTCGGCCACCGGCGTGTGATGCACATCTTCATCAGCCACTTCGATATCGCCGCGCGCGAACCGGTCATCCTCATCGGCATAGGCACCTTGTAGAACCAGCGTCATCTCGGTGCCGTGATGGCTGTGCATCGGCATCGCCTGCCCCGCCGGGATCGACAGGAGCCGTACACTGGCATCTTTGCTCGACTGCAGCACACATTGCTTCACGCCCATCCCTACGGAGCGCCATTTCACAGCATCCAGATCGCCGCCCACCGCATCGCGTAGCGGCCCTGGGAAAATCCCGCCACTTGGCGGGGTTGGCCGCGCCGTCGGCGTTTCCATCCCGGTGATCCGGGCCAGCGTCGCCTCGAAACTGTCTTCGGCCAGTTCGGCACATTCCACCTCGTCTAACATCGCGCCGCCAACCGCTTCGAAGCTTTCCAGCCGCGCCCGCACGTCGTCGCTGAGCGAGACATGGGTGGCGACCACAAGATCAAAGGCCTCGGGCAGGGCGCCGGCGGCATAACCCATCAACAGGTCATCGGGGATTTGGTGTTTCACATCGGTCATATCATATCACGTCATATTGTGCCGCAGCCGGTCCAGCGCCAACCTAATGCGCGACTTGATCGTGCCAAGGGGCAGACCCGTCTCCGCGGCAATTTCGCTATGGGTTAAATCTCCGAAATAGGCGCGTTCGATCAGAACGCGCTGCTTTTCGGGCAAGTTCTTCAGCGCCTCGGCAAGCCGCGCGCTATCCTGTTGGAGGGCAATGACCTCTGCCTGATCAGGCGCCGCTTCGGGCCCCCATGGGAGGTCTTCCGGTTCGGGCCGGGCATATTTTCTCAGAAGATCGATCTTCCGGTTTCGTGCGACGGTGAAGATCCAAGTCGCCACGCTGGCGCGCGCCGGGTCGTACATATGCGCCTTTCGCCAGAGCGTTGCCATGACATCCTGCATACATTCCTCGGCCAAGCTGACATCCGCGCCAGACTTGATCAGAAACGCTTTCACCTTGGGCGCAAAATGCCGGAACAGATCGGCAAAGGCCGCCTGATCCTGGCTCGCGGCGATGGCCGTCACCTTGGCCACCCACTGCGCGTCATCCTGTGCTGCGCTTGTCACAACTCTCCTATGTCCTGCGTGCCGTGCCCGAACAGCGTCTTCATAACGCGTCGGCGGCGGTGACAGGTCTTGTGTCTCAGAAAGATCATTTAACAAGAGCATATCAAGCTTACGACCCCGGCCCGAGACTGGATCAAAGTTTTTTTCTTTCATCCATATTGGGACTTTGGCCGTAGACCTGTCTAAACATTGAAAAACTGTCTCTGGGGGTCCTCCGTGCCATTTGAAACTACTGCTGCCCTGCCGCGTCGAATTGCCGTGATCGGCGCTGGTATCTCCGGGATGGGGGCGGCCTATCACTTGTCGCGGACCCATGCCGTGACCCTGCTAGAGGCTGAGCCACGACTGGGCGGGCATGCGCGCACGGTCTTGGCCGGAAAAAACAGCGATCAACCGGTCGATACGGGGTTCATTGTCTTCAACTATTCCAATTACCCGCATCTGACCGCGCTTTTTGATGCGCTCGACGTGCCGGTTGCGAAAAGCGATATGAGCTTCGCGGCATCCATCGGCGGCGGCGCGATCGAATATGGCCTGCGCAACCTGCTGGCGCTCTTCGCGCAGAAATCCAACCTACTCCGCCCCGGCTTTGCGCGGATGATCCGCGACATCTTGCGTTTCAATGCGCGCGCCGAAGAACTGGCCGATTATGATGGTGTCACGCTTGGCGAATTGATGGATCAGATGCAGATGGGCCGCTGGTTCCGCGAATATTATCTGACGCCGATTTCGGGCGCGATCTGGTCGACCCCGAAAGAGGAGATCATGGATTTCCCGGCGCAGGCTTTGGTGCGCTTCTTCCGCAACCACGCGCTTCTAAGCGCCACGGGGCAGCATCAATGGTGGACGGTCCAAGGCGGCTCCATCGAATATGTCAAACGGCTTGATGCCGCGATGCGCGGGCAGGGGGTCGATATCCGCCTCGGCAAACCGATTGAGGCCGTGCGTCGCGTCCCCGGCGGGGTCGAGGTTCGCCGCGGCGGCGATTGGGAGATGTTTGATGAGGTGGTCTTCGCCACCCATTCCGATGATACGCTGGCAATGCTCGCCGACCCAAGCCCAGAGGAGGCTGCGGCCCTTGGGGCCGTGCGGTATCAACCCAACGAAGCCATCCTGCATGCCGATGCCAGTGCCATGCCCAAGCGGCGCGCGACCTGGTCCTCCTGGAACTACACCGAGCGGAAGGGGCATACCGGCGGCCCAATCGACCTTACCTATTGGATGAACTGCTTGCAGCCGATCCCCGAAAGCGACCCGCTTTTCGTGACGCTGAACAGCCGAGGGCCGATTGATGAGGCGCTGATCTATGATCAAACCACCTTCCGCCATCCGGTCTATGACTTGGCGGCGCTGGCGGCGCAGGGCACAATCCGGGCCATGAACGGCACCAACAACACCTGGTTCTGCGGCGCGTGGATGAAAAATGGCTTCCACGAAGACGGCTATGCCAGCGCCATTGACGTGGTCGAGGCCATGGCCGCCCGCGACCGGGTCGCGCTCGCTGCATGACCGCGCGCATCGACCATATCGCAGGCGAGACCTTCCACGGGCGTCGCGGCGCGGTCGAAAACGCGTTCAAATACAGCATTGACTACGTGATGCTGGACGCCGAGGCGGAGCTGTCCACACCGCGCCTGTTTGGCCGGAACCGAGGCAGTCTCGCGTCGCTTTGGGACAGCGACCATGGCGGCCCGCCGAAACAGGGCGCAGGCGCGCCATGGGCGCGTGAGGTGCTCGCCGCGCATGGCTTGTCGGAGGTTGCGAATGGCCCGCTCTATTTGCTCGCCCAACCCAGGATGCTGGGTCATGTGTTCAACCCCGTCAGCTTCTGGCTGGCCTATGACGCAGACCATGCTCTCCGCGCGGTGATTGCCGAAGTGTCTAACACGTTCGGCGACCGTCACTCCTATCTTTGTGCCCATCCCGATCACGCGGAAATCACCCGCTCCGACACGCTCACAGCCGCAAAGATCTTCCACGTCTCGCCATTCCAGCCCATCGCGGGCGGCTATACCTTCCGTTTCGACATCCGGGAGGATCGCATCGGCATCTGGATCGACTATGCCACCGGCAATGAGGGTCTGATCGCGACGCTCACCGGCACGCGCAAACCTTTGATCACTGTCGGATTACTGCGCGCCGCGCTTCGTCGCCCGCTGGGCTCTCGCCGGGTGCTGGGCCTGATCCACTGGCAAGCGCTCAAGCTCTGGTGGAAAGGCGCAAAGTATCGCGTCCGGCCAACGCCACCCGCCGATGAGGTCTCGCGGTGAGCCACCCCCGCTTGCCGGGCTATGCGGTCTTTGCGGCGATGCTCGCCTCTGCTGGTCTGCCAATCTACATCCACGCGCCGAAGTTCTTTGTCGATGAATATGGCGTGGGCCTGACCGCGCTTGCCGCCGTCCTCTTCGGCCTCCGCCTCTTCGACGTGATCCAAGACCCGGCGCTTGGATGGCTCGCCCAAACCACCCGCAAACGCCGCGCCTTCGCCGTGACCATCGCCACCGCGATCCTCGCGCTTTCAATGATCGGCCTCTTTGCCGTCACCCCGCCGATCGCCCCGCTTTGGTGGTTCGCGCTCACCCTGATCGGCCTTTTCTCGTCCTTTTCTTTCCTGACGATCTGCTTCTATGCCCAAGGGGTCCACACGGCGGGCAGCCTTGGCGACAAAGGGCATCTCCGCCTCGCCGCCTGGCGCGAGACGGGCGCGCTGCTTGGTGTCTGCCTTGCCTCTGTGGCCCCGACAGTTCTGCTCTTCACTGGCGCGCCTTTCGCCGCGTTTGCCACGGGCTTCGCAGGTCTCTGTCTTGTTGCGCTCCTTCTCATGCAGGGCGAATGGCGCCCGACCCCGCCTCAGGCGCAAGGCGGCTTTCGCAGCGTTTTGGCGGACCCAATCACCCGCCGCCTGCTATTGGTCGCGCTGGTCAATGCCGCACCTGTCGCTGTGTCTTCAACATTGTTCCTGTTCTTCGTCGAAAGCGCGCTTGATGCGCCGGGTTGGGAGGGTCCGCTGCTCCTGCTCTTCTTCCTTGCCGCCGCCGCCAGCGCGCCGCTTTGGTCCCGTCTGGCGCAACGCTTTGGCGCACGCCGCACCCTGCTGGCGGCCATGGTCGCCGCGATCCTGTCTTTTTCCACCGTGCTCACGCTGGGCCCCGGCGACACGGCCCTCTTTGCGCTCATCTGCCTGATCTCCGGCGCAACCCTCGGGGCGGACCTCACGCTTCTTCCCGCGATCTTCGCCCGCCGGATGGCCCGCGTCGCGCCCGAGGCCGGCGCGGCCTTCGGCCTCTGGTCTTTCGTGTCGAAATTCACCCTCGCCTTCGCCGCCGTCACCCTCCTGCCCGCGCTCGACCGGGTCGGATTTGTCGCAGGCGGTTCCAACGATCCGGCGGCTTTGTCGCTCCTGACCCTCCTTTACGCCCTGGTTCCTTGTGTGTTGAAACTGGCGGCGATTGCCCTCTTGGCGGCCACACCCTGCCCGAAGATAACCCAAGGAGTCTTTGACCCATGCGCGACTGGACCGGAAAACGCTATTGGCTTGTGGGCGCCTCCGAAGGTCTCGGTCGGGCGCTCGCGCATCATATGAGCCGCGCCGGTGTCGATCTGGTCCTCAGCGCGCGGAATGAAGACCGGCTGCAAGACCTGGTGGCCGAATTGCCGGGGCGTGCGTCTTATGTCCCGATCGACATCTCCAACACCGCCTCGGTCAAAGCCGCTGCGGAAGAGGTGGGCGAAATTGACGGGTTTGTCTTCCTTGCCGGGGTCTATTGGCCGCAATCCGCGCGGGAGTGGGATGCCGATCAGGTGGAGGCGATGTTCGACATCAACTTGACCGGCGCCGCGCGCTGTCTTGGCCAGGTTGTGCCGCAGTTTGTTGCTCGCGACCGCGGCCATATCGTGCTCACCGGGTCACTGTCGGCGTTTCGGGGCTTGCCCGGTGCCATCGGCTATTCCGCGTCGAAGGCGGGGATGATGTCGCTGGCGCAGTCGATGTATCTCGATTTGCGGAACACAGGCGTTGAGGTGCAATCGGTCAACCCCGGCTTCATCAAAACCCGCCTGACCGATAAAAACACCATCTCCATGCCGTTCATCATGGAGCCAGATGACGCCGCCGCCGTAATGTTCGAACACATGAACACCGATCAGTTTCAGCGCAGTTTCCCTTGGGCGTTTAGCCTCTTGTTCCGGGGGAGTGTGTTCCTACCGAATTGGCTTTATGTCCGTCTTTTCGGTTGACCCGCAATTTGCGCAAGATCAAAGACGCTCCACCCTGGGTTGACCGATAACAGGGGCAGACCACCGCGCGAGAAGGGACAAATCATGCTTGCAATATCAACACGGAAAGTGGCGCAGATCATTCTGATGGGCCACGAACTTGACCGGGCTGAGCCTGAAATGCGCGGCCTGATCGACACTCTGAATGAAGACGAGATGGCCGAGTTGGTGGCGATCATGTGGATCGGACGCGGCAGTTTTGAGCCTGAGGATTTCGCTGAAGCACTGAGAACGGCGCGGACCGAGGCAACGACGCCGACGGCGGATTACCTGATCGGCACGCCGCATATGTCGGACCATCTGGAGGCCGGGCTTGAGATGTTGGGCGTCGATGCGAAGGACGAAGAAGACGACATCATGTAGGGCGGCGCTGCCGGTTTAACCTTCTAAATCAAGGCGATATGGCGGTCAAACTCCGCCTTCGCCCGCCCCCAAACATCCGCGTTTAGATCGCCAAGCGTCATCAGAGATGGCAGCAATTGCGCCGCATAATCCTCTGAGCTTTCCACCGGCAGCATCGAGGGCAAGTTGTCGATCGCCGTGACATCCAGCACCGGTTCGTCGTGGACGCGCAGTGCGGGCGCGGCCCAATCGGTGGTCCGGTTATAGACCTTGATCGGCGAGAAATCAGATGTTGGATCGCAGGCGATATCGCCAATCACCGACAGGCTCCGCGCCGCGGCCTTGGCGCTTGCAGGCACGAAAACCGGCGTGCCGGGCTGCGCCAGGATGCAGTTGAGCAGAATCTCATGCGCCAGGATTTCGGGAAACGGCCCGCCAGAGGCGGTTTCGGCCATATCCCATTTTGTCACCGTCATTCCCATCGACTCACAGAGATCTGCGGCCCCCGCGCCAACCCGCCCGAGGGCTCCAATGACCAAGGCTTTTGGCGGTGTCATGCCCGACATCTCGGACCGAAGGTCAGCGACCAGGGCGTCTTTGCCTGGATACACGCCCACCGGTCCGCATATCTCGCCGCGGTGTTGCGCCGTCCAGCATTTCAGCGCCACCGCCGCGCCCGCGAACCCGGCCCAATAGCCGAAAGCCGCAACGCGCCGCCCGGCCTCGTCGACCAGATATTCCAGATCATAAAGCACCCCGCCGCCAGCCTTGAAACGTTGCAGCAGCACTTGCCCCGCCGGTTGCCCCTTATAGGCATGGCCAAACATGATATGCCGATGGCGGAGCGGTGTGCCATCTTCGGGCAGCTCCTTCAGCCCGAAAATGATCGCGTCTTCGGGCGCCTCGGGCCAGCTATTCTCGGCAGCGATTTTCGCGCCCGCGGCGCTATAACCGTCGATCGGGATGGCGCGGACCGAACTTTCCTCGACCGTCACCCGCAGGCCGGCCGCGATCAACGCTTTCACGCCTTCCGGCGTCAGCCCGACGCGCTCTTCATTCGGGCGCTGTTCGGCGCGGACCCAGAGATGTGTCATCGGCGATGTCCTTCGGTGTTGCCCACGCGTTTTACGGCTGGGCAATCGCATCGGCAAGCGCGGGCATCAGGGCTTGTTTGGCAAGAATAGGTTACAAAAATTGCGACATCTGCCGATTTTCGTAACCTATTTAGATGCGGTCATGCCGGATTTGGACCTATCCCGGTCGCGAACTGGGACTGGCGGGGGCGGGAATCTGCGATAGGGTGTCTCTGCTTAGGGAGATACGCGTATGAGTGACATGATCCGCTTCACGCTGGATGGCCAAGAAGTCGAGGCGCAGCCCGGAGAAACCATCTGGGAAGTGGCCAATGGCCGTGGCCTGGTGATCCCGCATTTGTGTCACAAACCCGCGCCCGGGTACCGCCCCGATGGCAACTGCCGCGCCTGTATGGTGGAGATCGAGGGCGAGCGGACTTTGGCCGCCTCCTGCATCCGCGAACCGGTCGAGGGGATGGTTGTCGTCACCGAGTCGAGCCGCGCCAAAAATGCTCAGAAACTGGTGGTCGAAATGCTGCTCGCTGATCAGCCGGAGCGCGATGTGGCGCATGACAAATCCGCCCATCTCTGGGACATGGCCGAGTTGAACGGCATTGACCAAAGCCGCTTCCCCAAGCTCGAAGAAGGGCGCATCCCGCTTCTGGATGACAGCCATGTGGCGATGTCGGTCAATCTGGACGCGTGCATCCAGTGCGGCCTCTGCGTTCGGGCCTGCCGCGAGGTGCAGGTCAATGACGTGATCGGCATGGCAGGCCGGGGGCAGGACAGCTATCCGGTCTTTGATTTTAACGATCCGATGGGGGAGAGCACCTGCGTGGCCTGCGGCGAATGCGTCCAGGCCTGCCCGACCGGCGCGCTGATGCCGTCCAGCGTTGTCGATGAAAACCAGGTCGGCGACCGGGCGGATTTTGACGAAGAGGTCGAGAGCATTTGCCCCTTCTGCGGCGTCGGCTGTCAGGTGTCGCTCAAGGTCAAAGACGGCAAGGTGAAATATGTCGAGGGCATCAATGGCCCCGCAAATGAAGGCCGTCTCTGTGTCAAAGGCCGGTTCGGCTTCGACTACATCCACCATCCGCATCGCCTGACCAAACCTCTGATCCGGCGCGAAGATGCACCCGCGAAGGGCCTCAATGTCGACCCGGGCAATTGGCAGACCCATTTCCGCGAGGCGAGTTGGGACGAGGCACTTGATGCGGCCGCCAACGGCCTGGCGCGGCTTCGCGACGAACGCGGCGACACCGTTGCTGGTTTCGGCTCGGCCAAATGCACCAATGAAGAGGCCTACCTGTTCCAAAAGCTGATCCGCGAGGGTTTTGGCCATAACAATGTGGATCATTGCACCCGGCTTTGCCACGCGTCCTCGGTGGCCGCGCTGATGGAGAATGTCGGGTCTGGCGCGGTGACCGCGACCTTCAACGAGATCGAAAACGCCGATGTGGCGATTGTCATCGGGTGTAACCCGGCGGGGAACCACCCCGTGGCGGCGACCTATTTCAAGCAGTTCACCAAGCGCGGCGGCAAGCTGATTGTGATGGACCCGCGCGGTCAGGCACTTTCGCGTTATGCCACGCACAACCTACAATTCCGCCCCGGCGCGGATGTGAGCCTGTTGAACGCGATCTGTCATGTGATCGTAGAGGAAGGGCTCTATGATCAGCAGTATATCGACGCCTATACCGAGAATTGGGAGGCGGAGAAGCCCATCTGAAAGGCTTCTCGCCGGAGAAGATGGCGCCGATCTGCGGTATTGAGCCGGATGTGATCCGCGCCGTGGCGCGCGACTTCGCGACCGCGCAGGCGGGGATGATTTTCTGGGGCATGGGCATCTCGCAACATGTTCATGGCACAGACAACTCCCGCTGCCTGATCTCGCTGGCGCTGATGTGTGGTCATGTGGGCCGCCCCGGCGCGGGCTGCATCCGCTGCGCGGGCAGAACAACGTGCAAGGCGCCTCCGATGCGGGGCTGATCCCCATGGTTTTGCCGGATTATCAAGCGGTTGGCAGCGATGACGTGCAGTCGAAATTCGCCGATCTCTGGGGCTTTGAGATCAATCCGAACCCGGGTCTGACGGTGGTGGAAATTGTCGGGGCGATCCATGACGGCACGATCAAGGGCATGTATATCCTGGGCGAAAACCCGGCCATGTCGGACCCCGATGTCGATCATGCGCGCGCGGCATTGGCGATGCTGGATCATCTGGTGGTGCAGGATATTTTCCTTACCGAAACCGCCAATTATGCCGATGTGATCCTGCCCGCCTCGGCCTTTGCCGAGAAGTCGGGAACGGTGACCAACACCAACCGGCAGGTGCAGATGGGGCGGCCCGCCGTGCCGCCGCCGGGCGAGGCGCAAGAGGATTGGTGGATCACCGTGGAGCTGGCGAAACGCCTGGGCCTCGGCTGGACCTATTCCCACCCTTCCGATGTCTTTGCCGAGATGAAGCTTGGCATGACCTCGCTCGACAACATCACCTGGGATCGCTTGGCGGGTGAAAACGCTGTGACATACCCGTCTCTCAGCTCGGAAGACCCAGGCCAGGCGATTGTGTTCGGCGATGGCTTCCCGCGCGCCGAGGGGCGGGCGAAATTCACCCCCGCCGCGGTGATCCCGCCCGATGAGGTGCCGGATGCGGAGTATCCGATGATCCTGACCACCGGGCGGCAGTTGGAGCATTGGCATACCGGCTCGATGACACGGCGTTCGGCGGTGCTCGACGCGGTGGAGCCGGAAGCGAATTGCTCGCTGCATCCGAAATCCCTCCGCAAGCTGGGCGTCAGCCCGGGCGAGATGTTGCGGCTCAGCACGCGGCGCGGATCAATCGAGATCATGGCGCGGGCGGATCGGAATGTCGCCGAGGATATGGTGTTCTTGCCCTTCGCTTATGTCGAGGCGGCGGCGAATCTGTTGACCAACGCGGCGCTGGATCCGTTCGGGAAAATCCCTGAGTTCAAGTTCTGCGCGGTAAAGGTTGAGGTGGTCGAAGATCAGGTGGCGGCCGAGTAGCGGTTCAAAGCCCGATCTGCGCCCGGATCGCCGGGAGCAGAGCCGCCGCCGCGATGCCGACGAGCGCACCGATCCCCAGCCGGGTCAGCGGCGCGCCGAGGCGCGGGCCCGCCAAGCTCAGAAGCCCGCAGACCGCCGCGTAGAATGCGAGTGCCGTCACGTCCATGGCTGGACCATAGCATAATCTGCTGCCATGTCTTGGGGGTTCCCAAATCAAGAGAGCCCGCATGACCCCTGATCCCGCACGTTTTCTGTCTGACCTTCATCATCTGCGCAGTTTTGGGGCCGCCGGGCATGGCGTGATGCGGCGCGCGTTTTCCGAACCGGATGTCGCCGCGCGGGAATGGTTGGTGGCGCAGATCGAGGCCATCGGGTTAACCGCGCATGTCGACCCGGCTGGCAATGTGTTCGGCCTGGCCAAGGGGCGCTCGCTTCTAATTGGCTCGCATTCCGATACGCAGCCCGAAGGCGGTTGGCTCGACGGGGCTTATGGCGTGATTGCCGCGTTGGAGATTGCCCGCGCCGCCGTCGAGGCGGGCGGGCCGGCGATTTCGATGGTCAGTTTTCAGGATGAAGAGGGGCGGTTCGGCGCACTAACCGGGAGCGATCTTTGGGCCGGGCGGACGACTCTGGCCGAAGCTGATGGTTTCGCGGCCACGGATGGACTGACCTTCGGCCAGGCGCGGCAAGGCTTGGCACATCTTATGCAAGAAGATTTCGTCGACCCTGCGCGGTTCACCGGGTTTCTGGAGATGCATATCGAGCAGGGACCGGTTCTGGACCAGGTGGGAGAAAGCGTTGGCGTTGTGACCTCGATTGTAGGTTTACGTCAGATCCAGGTGACCGTGACGGGTCAGCAAAACCACGCAGGCACGACGCCTATGGCGATGCGGCAGGATGCGTTTCAGGGTGCGGCGCGGATCGCCGGGCTCTTGAATGAGCGCTTCGCGAATGTGGTCACACCGCAAACGGTGTGGACGATTGGGCATATGCAATTGCACCCCAATGCGTCGTCAATCGTGCCGGGCCGGGCGGTGTTCACCATCCAGTGGCGCGATGGCGATGCGGATCGGTTGGACCGGATGGAGCGGGTGATTGACGAGGTTCTGACCGATGTCGCCGCGGAGACCGGCATGCAGGTGGAGGCTGACCGGCTGCGCCATGATTTGACGCCCGTGCCGATGGATGAGGGTATGCAAGCCGCTTTGCGCGCTGCGGCGGAGGTGCATGCACCGGGGCGCTGGCGGTCGATGCCGTCGGGCGCGTTGCATGATGCGTCGAATGTCTCGCATCTGATGCCGGTCGGCATGCTGTTTGTGCCGTCGATTGGTGGGATCAGCCATGATTTTGCCGAAGATACCGGTGAGGCCGATTTGGTGACGGGCCTCAAGGTCTTGGCAGCGGCAGCCGATGCCCTGGCACCGCGTTGATGGCGGCCAGGGGTCAGCCCCAGCTCACATCGCCGAGGAAGATATATCCGGCGCCGTAGATCGTCTTGATCAGTTGCGGGTTCTTGGGGTCTTCGCGGAGTTTCGTGCGGAGCCGTGAGATGCGCACATCCATCGCCCGGTCAAAGCTTTCGCCCGCCGCGCCGCCAAGTGTTTCTTGCATTTGTTGCCGAGAAATCAGCCGCTTCGGGCTATCAAGGAAGAGCCGGAGAACCTCGCCCTCGGCATGGGAAAACCCGATTTCTTCGCCAGCGTCATCGACCAGAACATAGCGGTCGAAATAGGCGGTCCAACCGTTGAATTGCGCCGTGTTGCCGGCCTGCTCGCGGGGTTTCGACTGCCGAAGACGCGCGCGGACCCGGGCCACGACCTCCGCCGGGTCGAAGGGTTTGATGATGTAGTCATCGGCCCCGAGTTCGAGCCCGGTGACCCGATCTTGGACCTGGGCGCGGCCCGAGATGATGATAATCGCAGCGCCGGATTCGAGCGCGAGGCGATGGACCACGGCCAGGCCGTCGCGATCGGGCAGGCCCAGATCGACGAGGCAAACATCCGGCGTGGCGCTGCGCAAAGCGGCCTCGAACTCTGTGGCGCGGGCATAGGCGGCGGTGCGAAACCCGGCCTCGGAGAGTGCGTCTGAGAGCATCGTCCGAATCTGCGGCTCGTCATCAAGGATGGTGACCAAAGCGCTCATGCGACAGCCTCCGCATGGACCAGATGGGTCAGTGCAGCGGGTTCAATGGGCTTTGAGAGGACCGGCCAGCGCGCCGCGCCTTTTTGGCGGAGCGGGTCGCTATGCGGCAGGGCCGTGGTCAGCGCCAAGCGCATATCGGGGTGGCGCGCGGCCACTTGCTCTAACAGGGCGACGCCATCGGTCTCACCTTCGAGATTGATGTCGGAAAGAACCCAAGTCAGCCCAGGCAGATCTGCAAGGCCAAGCGCCTCTTCGGCGCTGGCCGCCTCGATCACCTGATGGCCGAGATCGGTCAGCATATCGCGGATCGTGATCCGCAGCTCAGCCTGGTCTTCTACAAGAAGAACGAGATGCGGGGCGTCACCCTGACCGGCGGGCCGAAGAGGCAGGCGCAAGCTCACCTGTGCCCCACGTGGTCCATTGGAGAGTTTCACCGTGCCGCCGGAGAGCTGCGTTAGATCATAGACCATCGACAGGCCAAGCCCCGAGCCGTGTTCGCCTTTGGTCGTGAAAAACGGATCAAGCGCGGCGTCAAGCGCGGTCTCGGTGAAGCCCGGCCCGGTATCGCTGACGGTGATCTCCAGCCAGGTTTCTGAGACGGCATGGGCGTGGAGCGTGATCTCGCCTGGGTCCGCGCCAATTGCGTCCCGGGCGTTCAAAACCAAGTTCAAAAGACTGTCTTGCAAGGACCCGACATCAAGCAGGAGCGGTTGCGACGGCAGGTCCACATCGATGGTGAGCGTGATCCCGTCCGGCAGCGGCGCGCGGGCCAGCGGCGCGAAAGCCGTGAGCATCTCGGCCAAGTTGGTGGGCGTGGGGTGAATCTCCCGCGGGCCCGACATGCGGGCGATTTTGTCGAGCAGCATACCGCCGCGCCGCGCCGCAGATTTCGTTGCGCCGGTCAATTCGGTCGCCTCAACCGGTAGGGGCAGTTTTTCCAAGCGGCCCTGAAGGCCAAGGATGATCGTCAGCAGATTGGCGAAATCATGCGCCAGACCGCTGGTCAATTGCGCGGCCAGTTCGCGTTTATGGGTTTGGGTCAGCGCCGCCCGCGCCTGCGCCTCTTCCGTGACATCGGTGGAGAGCAGATAGCAGCCGACGATCTCTCCCTCCGCCGCCTGATCCGGCGTGAAGGCGGTGCGGATGCGGCGACCGCTGTCAGGCTCGGTAAACTCCAGAACGCTTGCTTCGCCAGCCAGGGCGCGTTCGAGATTCGGAGATAGCCGTGCGGCGGTACTGATCCCAAGCGCTTGGCCCATATCGAGGCCGACCACATCTTTCGGGCGCCCGGGCAGAATCTCGGAGAGGCGGTGATTGGTGTAGGTATAGACCCGGTCGCGATCCACATGCGCGATATGGGCCGGCGTCATCTCTGTGGTGAGGCGGATGCGCGCCTCCATCTCGGACAGTCCGCGTTTGGCCTCCTCAAGTTGCGCATTGGTGGCGGCCAATTCGCGGTTGGTCTGCGCCAGTTGTTCGGCATGCGTCAAAAGCTGATCGGACAGTTCTTTGGAATGCGAGCGGAGCAGTTTCTCTTGCCGTTTGATCTCGGTGATATCGGTATAGACGGTCACCCATCCGCCGTCGGGCAGGGGGAACCCTCGACGCTGATCGTGCGGCCGTTGGAGCGTTGGCGCTCCATGTAATGCGGCACGAAGGCGCGCGCCTGCTCGACCCGGTCGCGGACAAACCCTTCGGTATCCTCTACCTCGCCATATTCGCCATGGGTGACGAGATAGCGGATCGTGTCTTCGAAACTGGCGCCCGGTGTCACCAGATGCTGCGGCAGGCCAAACATCGTGCGGAAGGGGCGATTGCCGACTGCCAAGCGGAGATCGGCATCATAGATCGTCAACGCCTGCTGAATCAGGTTCAGCCCCGCGCGCGTCATCTGATTGGTTAAATCGCCTCTGGGCATGCTGTCTCGGGCCTCCCTCTTTCATCGCTGGCACCAGCGGACACCGCGCGTCAAGCCCTGCACGGTGCCTGTTACAATTCGTTAGGTTTGGGAAAAAGTCAGGAAAAGTTTGACCGTGAAAGATTTCATGCCACGGTAAGGCGGCGAGAGTCGCAGAGCTATGCGACCCGTGGTGTCGGCAATGGCCGACAAAGGGAGGAAGAAGATTTGGCACAAGCATCCGTGGCGGCGGGAATTCCCGAGTCCGTTCCCGCACTTTTGGCGCGGAACGTCGCGCAGTTCGGTTCGAAACCTGCGTATCGCGAAAAAGAATTCGGGATTTGGCAAAGCTGGACTTGGCGTGAGGCCGAAGAGGAGATCAACGCGATCGCCTTCGGTCTTTTGGCGTTGGGCGTGGATCGGGGCGACCATATCGCGGTGATCGGGCGGAACCGGCCGGCGCTTTATTGGTCGATGGTTGCGGCGCAGAAAGTCGGCGCGGTGCCGGTGCCACTTTATCAAGACGCTGTCGCCGAAGAGATGGCCTATGTGCTGGAGCATTGCGGTGCACGCTTTGTGATTTGCGGCGATCAGGAGCAGGTCGATAAGGTGATCGAGGTGCAAGAGACCGTGCATCAGATCGAGCATATCGTTTATCAAGACGCTCGCGGTTTGCGGAAATACGACCATACGAAACTGCACGCATTGGCCGACGTACAGGCCGAGGGCCGTGCGGCCCATGAGCGGTTTGAAAAGGAACTCGCGGCCCGCGAGGCCGAGCTGAAATGGGACAGCACCTGCGTGATGCTCTACACCTCGGGGACCACGGGGAAGCCCAAGGGGGTGGTGCTCAGCAATCAGAACATCATCGAGACCTCGAAAAACTCCGCCGAGTTCGATCATCTGCGCGAAGGCGATGAGGTGTTGGCCTATCTGCCCATGGCTTGGGTTGGCGATTTCATCTTCTCCATCGGGCAGGCGATGTGGACGGGGTTCTGCGTGAACTGCCCCGAAAGCCCCGAGACGATGATGACCAACCTGCGCGAGATCGGGCCGACTTATTACTTCGCCCCGCCGCGCGTGTTTGAGACACAGCTGACCAATGTGATGATCCGGATGGAAGATGCCGGCGCTTTCAAAAAGCGCATGTTCCATTACTTCATGGATCACGCGAAGAAGGTCGGCCCCGCGCTGCTTGACGGCAAGCCGGTCGGCGCGATGGATAAGTTGAAATATCAGCTTGGCGAATTGCTGATCTTTGGGCCGCTGAAAAACACACTTGGGTTTACCCGCGTGCGCGTTGGCTACACGGCGGGCGAGGCGATTGGACCGGAGATTTTCGATTTCTACCGCTCGATGGGGATCAACCTGAAACAGCTCTACGGTCAGACCGAAGCGAGCGTGTTCATCACCCAACAGCCCGACAATGAGGTGCGCCCCGATACGGTTGGTGTGCCAAGCCCCGGTGTGGAGATTCGCATCGCGGATAATGGCGAGGTCTTCTACCGCTCGCCCGGCGTGTTTGTGGAATACTACAAGAATGCCGAGAGCACGGCCTCGACCAAAGACGCCGAAAACTGGGTCGCGACCGGCGATGCCGGGTTCATCGAGCCCGATACGGGGCATTTGCGGATCATCGACCGGGCCAAGGATGTCGGCAAAATGGCCGATGGTCGTCTGTTCGCGCCGAAATATGTCGAGAACAAGCTGAAATTCTTCCCGAATATCCTTGAGGCTGTTGTGTTCGGCAGTGACCGCGACACCTGCACCGCTTTCATCAATATCGACCTGACCGCGGTGGGGAACTGGGCCGAGCGGAACAACATCGCCTATGCGTCGTATCAGGAACTGGCGGGCCACCCGCAGGTTTTGGATACGATCCAAGCCCATGTGGAAGAGGTGAACCGCAGCGTGGCGCAGGACGAGATGCTCTCGGGCTGTCAAATCCATCGCTTCTTGGTGCTGCACAAGGAGTTGGACGCGGATGATGGCGAGCTGACCCGGACCCGGAAGGTGCGCCGCCGGATCATTGAAGACAAGTTCGCGGACCTGATCACCGCACTCTATGACGGATCGGACAGCGTCTATACCGAAACTGAAGTGACCTATGAGGATGGGCGCAAGGGCAAGATCACCGCGACATTGGAGATTCGCGATGCCGCAATCGCCGCAACGGATGCGGTGCAGAAGGTGGCTGCGGAATGAGCCTGATCGCGGTTGGTTTCTTTGCCATTGGCCTGGCTGCCAGTTGGATCGCGGGGCGCTTTTTGCAGCGCGGCGCGACGGTCGTGCAAGGCGGCGCCATCGGGCTTTGCGGGGTGGCCGCTTTGATCTTGGGAATGCCTGAGCTTTGGGCCAACGAGTTGGTGATCGCGGTCGGCGTTATGCTGGCTTACGGGTTCGTCGGGGCCCTGGTTTTTCGCGCGGCCCGCGCGCGGCGGGAGGAGACGTGATGAATGAGATGAGCCCACAGGGCTACACCACCGCAGACGGTCGTGAGATCGGCGGTGTTGTCATGGAGATGCGCAATATCACGCTGCGCTTTGGCGGTGTGGTGGCGATCAAGGATATCTCCTTCGATATCCGCGAAGGAGAGATTCGAGCGATTATCGGGCCGAATGGCGCGGGCAAATCTTCGATGCTCAACGTGATTTCCGGCTTCTACAATCCGCAGGAAGGCGAGGTCTGGTATCGCGACAAGCGTCGCCCGGCAATGCGGCCCTATCAGGTTGCCCGCCAAGGGATCGCACGGACATTTCAGAACATCGCGCTGTTTGACGGAATGAGCGTGCTCGACAACATCATGACCGGGCGCCTGAACCACATGACGTCGAACTTCCTTGATCAGACGCTCTGGTGGGGCAAGGCACAGCGCGAAGAGGTTGAGAATCGCGAGAAGGCTGAGGAGGTCATCGACTTCCTTGAAATTCAGAACATCCGCAAAACGCCCGTTGGCCGCCTGCCCTATGGTTTAAAAAAACGGGTCGAGCTGGCGCGCGCCCTGGTCGCCGAGCCGAGCATTTTGCTGTTGGATGAGCCAATGGCGGGCATGAATGTGGAGGAGAAGGAAGACATGTCGCGCTTCATCCTCGACGTGAACGACGAATTCGGCACCACGATCGCGCTGATCGAGCATGATATGGGCGTGGTGATGGACCTGTCCGACCGCGTGGTCGTGATGGATTACGGCAAGAAAATCGGCGATGGCACGCCCGATGAGGTGCGCAACAACCCCGATGTGATCGATGCCTATCTGGGGGTCAGCCATGACTGAAACGGCGCGTATAGACGCGGTATATCCGCGGTATCTTTTGCGAGAGATCGGCGGTGCGCGGTCCTCACACTTGCCCAACCCCGTCCGTGCGTCGGCGGATCGGACGTGCAATGCGTCATCTGATGGTATCCCTGTCGTTTCTCTTCGTCGCCTTTCAAGCGCAGGCAGCGGTGGGCGACACGCTTCACGAGTTTCAGGCACGATGCCTGGAAACGGTCTCCAATGGATTATCACCAGTTGTCTCAGACTTGGACATCGCGCCGCCCCCACCAAATGGGCCGATTGATGCTTGGGTTATCGGGGATGGCGCATGGGAGTTGTGGTCGGTGCCTGACACGCCCCTTAACTGCTCGTTTGTTGCGGCGAACGCAGCGGCGGGCGCCGACATCGATGACGTGGAGGGTTGGGTGTTACAGCTTATCGATAGCGGCGCCTATGAGATCGTCCGGCAGAACTCGGGAGGTGTCACGTTGCGCCCGCTAACGACGACGGCTGTGGGCCATGAGATATCCTACGGCATCGGGGAAAACCTTGCACTCCGAGTACGAGAACGAGCGGAGGTTGAGTGACAATGAGGAGTCAATCACATGCCTGAACAACTCATCTTCGCGATGGAGGTCACGCTGAACGGCCTCATGACGGGGGTGATGTATGCCCTTGTTGCGCTTGGCTTTGTGCTGATTTTCAAGGCCTCGGGCATCTTCAACTATGCCCAAGGCGTGATGGCGCTTTTTGCGGCGATGACGCTGGTGGGTATCCAGGATGGTCGGGTGCCGTTTGGCCACCTGATCAACGAGATTTTCGGCACGGATATCCACTATTTCGGGTGGGAGGTCCCGGCGCTGATCGCCATTTTGCTGACCGTGGGTGTGATGATCTTGTTCGCGCTCTTTGTGCAGAAGGTGATCTTCAAACATCTGGTGGGGCAGGAGCCGATCATTCTGTTCATGGCGACGATTGGCTTGGCCTATTTCCTCGAAGGCGTCAGCGATCTGATGTGGGGTTCGGAGATCCGCAATCTCGATGTCGGTCTGCCGCAGGGGATCAATGACGCGATTGATCAGGCGACCTTCAACATCTTCGGCTATGGGTTCTTCATCGACAATCTGGATATCTGGGCGGCGGTGATTGCGGCCGTTCTGGTGGCCGGGCTGATCGCTTATTCGCAATACACTAAGAACGGCCGCGCGATGCGCGCGGTGGCGGATGATCATCAGGCGGCGTTGTCTGTCGGTATCTCGCTGAACTACGTCTGGATTTTGGTTTGGTCCCTGGCCGGTATCGTGGCGTTGGTCGCGGGCATCATGTGGGGCTCGAAATCGGGCGTGCAGTTCTCGCTGTCGCTGATCGCGCTGAAGGCGCTGCCGGTGCTGATGTTGGGCGGGTTCACCTCGATCCCGGGCGCGATTGTTGGCGGGTTGATCATCGGCGTGGGTGAAGCGCTGTTTGAATTCGCCATCGGCCCGATGATCGGCGGCGCGACGGAGAATTGGTTTGCCTATGTGCTGGCGCTGGTCTTCCTGGTCTTCCGACCGCAGGGCCTGTTCGGCGAAAAAATCATCGAGAGGGTGTGATGAGCCAGCTACGGCCGATATTTCTGATCATGCCTGCTGTGCTCTTTGTGTTCGGCATTTTGATGTCGGTGGCCAATATCGCAGAGCTGAGGGTGACTGCGTCCGTTGCAGGTATGCAGGCGTCGATTCATACAGAACTTCGAATAACCTACCTCGCAGGTCTGGTGCGGAGCTTCTATGACATGTTCTTTTTTTGGGGCCTCGCAGCCTTGGTAGCTGCCGCTAACCGATATGTGGAGGTACGATGATGGCCAAGCTCATAGCGATCCTCAATGTGGTGGCCTGGTCCGGCTTTTGGGCCTTTGGTTACCTGGCGCTTTCGGCGGATGTTTCCCAGACTGGGCAGATGATCACCGCTGTGATCCTGGCGGCGGTGGGCGGCGGCTTGGGCCTCTTCGCCTATCTCTGGCTGGTCCGCCATTCCGAAAACACCGGCTATGCCAAACGGCCGAACCGTGGGACGCCCACTTTTGACGATGAGGAGGCGGTCTGATGTTCTACCGTGAAGCCGGTGATTTCAAAACGTCCTACACAACGGACAACCAGACCTTCCCGATCGCGTTCGATCGCTATCGCTATTACTTCGTCTTGTTTGTGGCGCTGGCGGTCATTCCCTTCGTGATCAATGACTATTGGTCCAACGCGATACTGTTGCCGTTCCTGATCTATGCCATCGCGGCGATGGGGTTGAACATCCTGACGGGGTATTGCGGGCAGGTGAGCCTGGGGACCGGCGGATTCATGGCGGTCGGCGCCTATACCTCCTACAAACTGATGACGGCCTTCCCATGGATGGATATGGTGACGATCACCCTGCTGTCGGGGTTCATGACCGCGATTGTCGGGGTGATGTTTGGTCTGCCAAGCCTGCGGATCAAGGGGTTCTATCTGGCCGTGGCGACGCTGGCGGCGCAGTTCTTCCTGGTTTGGCTCTTCAACAAGGTGCCGTGGTTCTACAACTACTCCGCCTCGGGGCAGATTAACGCGCCAGAGCGGACGATGTTCGGTCTCGCGATCACCGGGCCGAACGCGGAATCTTGGGTGAAATACCTGTTCTGCCTGGGGTTTGTCTTTGTCTTGGCTTGGGCCGCGCGGAACCTGACCCGGGGTTCCATCGGGCGGCAATGGATGGCCATCCGCGATATGGATATCGCGGCGGAGATCATTGGGGTGAACCCGCTGAAGGCCAAACTGACGGCCTTTGCGGTCAGTTCCTTCTATGTCGGCGTCTCCGGCGCGCTGCTCTTCACCGTTTATCTGGGCGCGGTTGAAGTGGGCGAGGCTTACGGCATCACCAAGTCCTTCCTGGTGCTCTTCATGATCATTATTGGCGGGCTCGGGTCGATCTTTGGGGCCTTTGCGGGCGCGGCCTTCATGGTCTTGCTGCCGGTGCTGCTGCGGAACGTTCTGACGGATGTGCTGGGCTGGGATACGGCGCTGGCCACCCATTTCGAGTTTGTCATCGTGGGCGCATTGATCATGTTCTTCTTGATTGTTGAGCCGCATGGCCTGGCCCGTCTTTGGGCACTTTTGAAGGAAAAACTACGGCTGTGGCCCTTCCCGCACTGACGGGGCGGGCCGCATCAGACGACCGGGGGCATACCCCGGCATTCGCAACATCGGATCAACCAAAGGGAGGATTACCCCGATGAAGAAACTTGCAACCCTCGCCATCGCAGGCGCGATGGCCGCAGGCCCGGCACTTGCCGATCTTGTGTTCCCCGATCTCAGCTATCGGACAGGGCCTTATGCGGCGGGCGGCATTCCGTTCTCGGATGGCTACCAGGATTACATGACGCTTCTGAAAACCAACGCGATGGTGGCATCGGCGGGGTGATGACCCGGGTGATCGAATGCGAAACCGCCTATAACACCGAGCGTGGTGTGGAATGCTATGAGTCGACCAAAGGCGAAGGCGCGTTGGTCTATCAGCCGCTTTCAACCGGTATCACCTATCAGTTGATCCCGCGCGCAACGGCGGATGGTATCCCACTTCACACGATGGGCTATGGCCGGACGTCGGCCTCCAACGGTGCCGTCTTCTCCCATGTGTTCAACTATCCGGCGAACTACTGGGACGCGGCCTCGGTGATCATCAACAACTTGCTGACCGAGAATGACGGCTCTCTCGAAGGTAAGTCGATCACACTGCTCTATCACAACTCGGCTTATGGCCGGGAGCCGATCCGGACCTTGGAAACCCTGGCAGAGATGCATGGCTTCGAGCTGAGCCAACTCGCGGTGGACCATCCTGGTCAAGAGCAGGGCAACCAGTGGCTCACCATCCGTCGTGAGCGTCCGGACTATGTGATCATGTGGGGCTGGGGCGTGATGAACCAGGTCGCGATCCAAGAAGCCGCGAACATCCGCTTCCCGATGGAAAACTTCATCGGCAACTGGTGGGCCGGCGCCGAGCATGACGTGGAACCCGCTGGCATGGATGCCAATGGCTACCGCGCGCTGAACATGAATGTGTTGGGCGATCTGCCGGTCTTTGACGAGATCCAGGAGCATGTGATCGATGCGGGCATGGCCGCCGGTGACGGCACCAATCTGGGTTCGGTGCTCTACACCCGTGGCATGTATGCCGCGATGTTGGCCGCCGAAGCTGCCCGCACCGCGCAGGAAATCCACGGCGTGGCCGATATCGATGCATCGATGATGCGTGACGGTATGGAGGCGCTTGAGCTGACCAATGCACGGATGGAAGAGCTTGGCATGCCAGGCATTGGGCCGGAATTCGCGGTCTCCTGCGAGGATCACGGCGGCACCGGCATGGCCCGGATGCAGCAGTGGAATGCCGAAGCCGGCGAATGGGTGACGCTCACCGAGTTCATCGCACCCGATGACAGCGTGACCACGCCGCTGGTCCTCGAAGACAGCGCCGCGTTTGCAGCCGAGAACAATATCGAGCTGCGGTGCAACGAAAGCTGATCTGAACACCTCCGGCGGCGGCCAATGCTGCCGCCGGGGATTTTGCGAATTTTTGGAAAGATGACGGTGGGGCGATCGAGTGATCCCCAGGCCGGAGTTGGAGAGCCGCGACATGCTGGATGCCGAGATCCACGGGGACGGAAAAGCCCCAGAGCTGGAAGGGGCGGAGACGCTTCTTGAGGTCAACAATATCGAGGTGATCTACAACCACGTGATTCTGGTGTTGAAAGGCGTCAGCTTGACGGTGCCGAAGGGTGGCATCACCGCGCTTTTAGGCGGCAATGGCGCGGGTAAGACCACGACGCTGAAGGCCATTTCCAACCTACTGCATTCCGAACGCGGTGAGGTCACCAAAGGGTCGATCCAATATCGCGGCGAGCGGGTGCAAGATTTGAGCCCCTCCGATCTGGTGGAACGGGGCGTGATCCAGGTTATGGAAGGTCGCCACTGCTTTGAACATTTGACCGTCGAAGAGAACCTTCTGACCGGGTCTTATACGCGCAAAGACGGGCGCGGGGCGATCGATGCCGATCTCGAACTGGTTTACAACTATTTCCCGCGGCTGAGAGAGCGGCGGAAGAGCCTTGCGGGCTATACCTCCGGCGGTGAACAACAGATGACGGCGATTGGCCGGGCGCTGATGTCGCGGCCAGAGACGATTCTGCTGGACGAGCCGAGCATGGGCCTCGCGCCGCAGCTGGTCGAAGAGATTTTCGGGATCGTGAAAGACCTGAACGAGAAAGAGGGCGTGAGCTTTCTCTTGGCTGAGCAGAACACCAATGTGGCGCTCCGCTTTGCCCATTACGGCTATATCCTGGAGAGCGGGCGCGTGGTGATGGATGGTCCCGCCGCCGATCTGCGCGAAAACCCGGATGTCAAAGAATTCTATCTCGGTGTGGGCGATGACGGGCGCAAATCGTTCCGTGACGTGCGCTCTTATCGTCGCCGCAAACGGTGGCTGAGCTAATGAGGGACGATGTGACCCAGTATTTCGACACCTTAGAGACCCGCAGCGCTGACGCCCGCGCCGCCGATCAACTGGCTGGCCTGCAGGCGCAGATCGACCGGGTTTTGGCCGCGCCAGGGAGCTGTTTGCCAGGAATCGGACAGGTAGAAAGCCTGGAGGATCTGGCCAAATTGCCGGTTCTGCGGAAATCGCAGTTGAGCGAATGGCAGGCCGCCGCGCCGCCCTTTGGGGGCATTCCGGCGTCAAATGTGGCCCATGTGTTCCAAAGCCCGGGTCCGATTTATGAACCCGGTGGGATTACCCATGATTGGTGGCGGATGGGGCGGTTCTTGCACGCTGCTGGAATCGGCGCCGGTGATGTGGTGCAGAACTGCTTCGGCTATCACCTGACACCTGCGGGGATGATTTTTGAAAGCGGAGCGCGAGCGGTTGGTGCAACAGTGTTGCCCGCCGGAGTGGGGCAGACCGAATTGCAAGTCCGGGCGGCAAAAGATGTCGGCTCCACCGCCTATGCGGGGACGCCGGATTATCTGAAAGTGATCCTCGACAAGGCCGAAGAGATGGGTGTGCCGCTTGGGATCACCAAGGCGGCCGTGGGGGGCGGGGCGCTGTTCCCCAGCCTGCGCCAGGAATACGCGGATCGTGGGATTTCCTGTCTGCAAAGCTATGCCACGGCGGATTTGGGCAATATCGCTTACGAGTCCCCCGCGATGGAGGGGATGATCGTCGACGAGGGCGTGATCGTGGAGATTGTGCGCCCGGGCACTGGCGATCGGGTCGCCGAAGGCGAGGTGGGTGAGGTCGTGGTCACGACGCTCAACCCCGATTACCCGCTTATTCGTTTTGCAACGGGTGACCTGAGCGCCGTGATGACCGGAGAAAGCCCCTGCGGACGCACAAATATGCGGATCAAGGGCTGGATGGGTCGCGCCGATCAGACCACCAAGATCAAGGGCATGTTCGTGCGCCCCGAACAGGTGGCCGATTTTGTCGCCAAACATGCCGAAGTGGGCAAGGCACGCGTTATCGCCACGCGCGAGGGCGAGATGGATGCGATGACCGTGCAGATCGAGGCCGAGGGTGGCGAAGCTGATGCATACGCGGCCAGCGTGGTGGACAGTTTGAAGCTGAAAGCCAAGATCGAATTGGTGGCCCCGGGAAGCCTGCCCAATGATGGCAAAGTCATCGATGATCAGCGGGTTTATGACTAACCGCGCGGCTGTTATCGGCTAACAAAGCGCATCATGCTAAGTCTCTCGGGGTGAGATCGACCCCTGGGAGAGACCGTATGAGCTATCGTTATCTATGGGCCGCGTTTGGCCTGCTTTTGCCGCAAGTCGCGTTTGCCGATACGGCACTGGTGATTGACAATAGCCGCTTTGACGAGGCCGCGACGATCCGGGCGGCGGATGATCTTCTGGATGCGGCGGATGATTTGGAAGAGGCCGGGTTTCGGGTCTTCGCCGGCGAGGATCAAACCGCCGCAGAGATTCGGGCGTTGCTTTCGGAGGTTTTGGCCGAAGGTGAGGAGAGCCGCGTGGTCATCGCGCTTAGCGGGCATTTTGCGCAGGCGACCCTCTTGGACGGAGCTGGCGGAGAGAGCTGGTTTCTGGGCCGCGACGTGGATGCGCCCGATCTGGCGACCGTTGGCGGACAGGGCGTCGCGCTGAGCACCATTCTCGAGATCGCGAGCCAAGCGCAGGGGCGGGCTATTGTGCTCTTGGGCACCGAGGATCGGTCGATTGAACTTGGGACGGGGTTGCAGCCCGGCATGGGGCAAATCGACGTACCGCAAGGGGTGACGGTGATCTCAGGTGAGGCGCGGGATGTGGCCCGGTTTGCCCGGCGGGACCTGTTGGAGCCGGGCGTGTCTATCGGCGAAATGGTGGCCCGGTCGGACACCCTGACGGGATTTGGGTTTCTGCCGCAGTCACTGCCGTTTCTCGACTTGCCAGAGGCCGAAGGCAGCGCCGAGGTTATCGCACCGCCGCCGGTTGAAACGGGTTCGGACCCTGAGGAACTGGCACTTTGGGAGGCCGTTGCCGAATTGAACACCGAAGCGGCCTATACCGCCTATCTCAACGAATACCCCGCGGGCCCGAATGCGGCCGAAGCGCGGGCGCGGGTCGATGCCATTCGCGCGGAGCCGGGCCGGGCGGCGCGTTTGGCCGAAGAGGCGCTGGAGCTAACACGGGCGGAACGGCAGGAGATTCAGCGCGATCTGACCCTTCTGGACTACAATCCGCGCGGCATTGACGGGATTTTCGGCCCCGGTTCGCGCGGCGCGATTGGCGCTTGGCAGGCAGCGGAGGGGATCGAGGCGTCCGGCTATCTCGACACCGATCAGATCACCCGGCTGTCAGATATGGCCGACGCGCGGGCAGCGGAGTTGGAGGAAGAGGCGCGGTTGCGGGCCGAGGCGCAGGAGCGGGCCGACCGGGCCTATTGGCAAGCCTTGGGTCAGGGAGCGGATGAAGCCGGGCTTCGGTCTTACTTGGAGCGGTATCCCGATGGGGTGTTTTCCGATCTCGCCCGGGCCCGTTTAGAGGACATCGAAGCGGTGGCCCGTGCGGAAACCGAGGCGGAGGAGCGCGCGGCCTGGGATTGGGCGCAGGATCAGGACACTGAGGCCGCTTATCGCGGGTATCTGGAGAGCTATCCGGACGGTGCCTTTGCAGGGGCCGCCAATGCGCGGTTGGATGAGTTGGTAGATGACGGGCGCGACCGCGATGTCATCGCCCAACTCGAGGCGCGGGAAGCGGGTTTGAATTTGACCCCTGTCACGCGGCGCCTGATCGAGCAGCGCTTGGCGGGCGCGGGCCTCGACCCGGGGCCGGTCGACGGTGTCTTTGACAACGATACCCGCCGCGCGATGCGCCGCTATCAACAGGCGCGCAACTTGCAGGTGACGGGCTATCTGGATCAGTCTACGGTGGTCCGGCTGCTGGCCGATGCGATGGGTGTGATCATCCGGCAGTGAGGTGCGGGACAAACGGGGACCCTTCATGCGCAGCTTGGGAATCTTGGCTATTGCAGTCGTCATGAGTTTACCCGTTCCGGCGTCGGCGCAACCGGCGGGCGAGCTGGCCGCCGCGCGGCAGGCTTTCGGCCAGTTGCAGGGTCGGTCCTTCGCCGAAAACCGGGAATATTGCGGCTATATTGGGATCATCGAAAACGGCCGATATGCCGCCACTGAGGTGACGCGCGGGCGCAGCGACAGCTGCCTTTCACGCGGTGACGAGAGTCGGTTTGTCGAGGTGACGGCTTCGTTCCACACCCATGCCGGGTTTGACACCGAAGCCGATAGCGAGGTGCCGTCGAGCAACGATGTCGAAGGCGACATATCCGAAGGCGTAAACGGCTATGTGGCGACGCCAGGCGGGCGGCTCTGGTTCATCGATGGGCAGATTTGTCGACGCAAATCTGCGGCCTGGGCTGCATGGGCCAGGACCCTCGTTTTATCGCCGGAGATGCCGGGCCGATTGCGCCGCGATACACCTTGCAGCAATTGCGCCAGCGCGAGAGCCAGTGGTGAGCGCGGCACGATAGGGCGGTCTCATGCGGGCAGTGATGATCCAGGGCACGGGCTCGGATGTGGGCAAGTCGATGCTGGTCGCGGGGCTTTGTCGCGCCGCGCGACGGCGCGGGCTCTCGGTTGCGCCGTTCAAACCGCAAAACATGTCGAACAATGCCGCGGTGACCGCCGATGGCGGCGAGATCGGGCGGGCGCAGGCGTTGCAGGCGATGGCCTGTGGCCTGGTGCCGATGACCGATATGAACCCGGTTTTGTTGAAGCCGGAAACGGATATCGGCGCGCAGGTGGTGGTGCAGGGGCAACGGCTCATCTCGGCCTCGGCGCGGGATTATAGCGCGCTGAAGCAGACGCTCATGGCGGCGGTTCTGGAGAGCTTCACGCGGCTGAAAGCGGCGCATGATCTGGTGATTGTCGAAGGCGCGGGCAGTCCGGCGGAGGTCAATCTCCGCCCGCGCGACATTGCCAATATGGGATTTGCTGTGGCGGCGGATGTGCCGGTTGTGTTGGCGGGTGATATCGACCGCGGCGGGGTCATTGCGCAGATCGTCGGCACGCAAGCGGTGATCGACCCGGGCGATGCAGCGATGATTGCGGGGTTCTTGGTCAACAAGTTCCGGGGCGATGTGAGCCTCTTCGATGATGGGTATGCGCGGATTGAGACCGAGACGGGCTGGCCCGGATTCGGCGTCCTGCCGTGGTTCCGTGACGCTTGGAAGTTGCCTGCGGAGGATGCGCTGTCGATGGGCGCGCCGAAGCGCGAAGGTGGTTTTCATATCGTCTGCCTGGCGCTTTCGCGGATTGCGAATTTCGATGATCTGGACCCGTTGATGCAAGAACCGGGCGTTCGGCTGACCATGCTGGGACCGGGGCGGGCGATCCCCGGGGATGCGGATTTGGTGATCTTGCCGGGGACGAAGTCGACTCGCGGGGATCTGGCCTTTTTGCGGGCGCAGGGCTGGGATGTTGATTTGGCGGCGCATCATCGCCGGGGCGGGCATATCCTGGGGATTTGCGGCGGCTATCAGATGTTGGGCCGGGTTGTGGCTGACCCTGAGGGGATTGAAGGGCCGGCCGGCGAAACGCCTGGCCTTGGGTTCTTGGATATTGAGACGGTGATGACCCCGGCGAAGCGGCTGACGGAAGTGGGCGCGGTTCACGCGGCGAGCGGGGCCGGATTTCATGGATATGAGATTCACATCGGGGCGAGCGACGGGTCGGACCGGGCGCGGCCCTTTGCCTATATCGCTGATACGCCCGAAGGGGCCATGAGCGCGGATGGGCGGGTGCAGGGCAGCTATCTGCATGGGATGTTTCGAGATGATGAGTTCCGGGGCGCGTGGCTTGGTCAATTTGATGTCGCCGCGTCGGATGCCGCTTACGGGGAGAGTGTCGAGCACACCTTGGATGCGCTGGCCGATCATATGGAGGCGCATTTGGATGTGAGCGGTTTGCTTGGGTTGGCGCGGTGAGAGACGCTGAGCGCCGTCATCTCTAGCGTCACAGTGCTGTTAACGCGGACCCCTAAATGCAACACAGAAGCTGGAGGGAAGAGATGACGCACAGTATCGAAGTCACCGACTATGCTGCCCGCAGCCATAGCAGCCCACCATCGCGCCTGGGCACACGCTATGACGCGACTCGCTTTCTGCCCGAAGCGGGCAATACGGTGGTCTGCCATCTGGATTTCAATGCGCCGGTCCACCAAGCCGTGCTTGAGGCTCGCGCCCGTATGCAGGTCCTGCCCGGCGCGGAACAGTTCCTCTACACGCCTGTCGACAGCCTGCATATGACGGTGTTTGAAGGTGTGATTGAGACCCGCCGAACGCCCGACGCCTGGCCCGAGGGTCTGGATCGAGAGGCCCCGATCGCGCGTCTGACGGAGGTCCTATCTGATCGGTTGGCGCATTTCCATTCGCCGCCGCGCTTTGCCGTGCGCGCCATGGGGATCAGGCCCTCAGGTCTCATCCTCGAAGGCGCGACAGCAGAGGACGTGGCGCATCTGCGGGCGTGGCGCGAGGCTTTGACCGAGCCGTTCGGATACCGTCATGAGGAGCATGATGCCTATCGCCACCACATGACCTTCGCCTACCCGACCGGCTGGATTGCAGATGCCGATTTGCCCGTCTGGGAGGCCGAGCTGCCTGCGATTCTTGAAGACCTCGTAGAGGCGGCGCCGGTTATTCCGCTGACCGCGCCTGCATTCTGTCGGTTCAATGATATGACCCGGTTTGAAGAACTGCTCATCCTCGGCGCGTGACTGGTTCGGCTTAGGGTCGCGCCGTTCACCATCGGTCTTCTGAGCGCAGACAACAAAAAAGCCGCCCCAAGGGCGGCCTTTTCAGCTCAAGCGCTTTGGCTCAGCCCTGGCGGGCTTTGAACCGGCGCTGCGTTTTGTTGATCACATAAACGCGGCCCTTACGGCGCACGACGCGGCAATCGCGATGGCGCTGCTTGAGCGAGCGGAGCGAGTTCTTGACCTTCATGGCCTATCTCCTTCGTCGCGGCGCGGCGATGCGCCTTAGGGTTAAGCCCTTAATATAAGGGCGGAAATGGTGGGCGATACTGGGATTGAACCAGTGACCCCTTCGATGTCAACGAAGTGCTCTACCGCTGAGCTAATCGCCCGTGTGACACCGAGAATCAGAACAAGCCAAGAGACGGCCCGGTCCGGCACCCGCCGCACAGTGAGGCCGCTCTATAAAAGGAGTCGGTGGGTGGTTCAAGGGCTTTCAGGGGCTTTTGGCCCCGAGAAGAATCCGACTATATTCAGGGCAAGGAAAGGGTTTAGATGCCGCGCCAAGCCTATCGCCTCGATCTGCCAGAGACCGTGACCACGCCGGTGGTTGCTGCGTCGCCGCATTCGGGGCGGCATTATCCTTGGAGTTTTACCCGTCGGACGGTGCTGGATGAACGCGCGATCCGTTCCTCCGAAGATGCGTTTATGGACATGCTGGTGGCTGATGCGCCCAGGCTCGGCGCGCCGCTTTTGGTGGCGGAGTACCCCCGCGCCTATGTGGATCTGAACCGCAGTTCTGATGAGTTGGACCCCAGTGTTGTGGCCGGTCTACGCCGCCCGTCGCAGAACCCAAGGATCAGTTCGGGCCTTGGCGTGATCCCGCGCGTGGTGGCCAATGGGCGGGTGATCTATCGCGGGAAACTGACCCTGGAAGAGGCGGAAGCACGGCTTAGCCAGGTCTGGCACCCTTATCATGCGGCGCTGGACGGGCTGATGCGCCAGGCTCATGACCGGTTTGGGCGCGCCGTGCTGCTGGATTTCCACTCCATGCCACATGAGGCGCTCGACAGCATGTCGCGACCGGGGCAGCGACGGCCCGAAGTGGTTTTGGGTGATCGCTTTGGGGCGTCCTGTGATCCGTTTGTGGTCGAAGAGATCGAGGCGGCTTTTGAGGAGGCCGGTTTGATTGTGAGCCGGAATGCGCCCTTCGCCGGGGCGTTCGTCACGCAGCATTATGGCCGCCCCGCGCGCGGACGGCACGCGGTGCAGATCGAGATCGACCGGTCGCTTTATATGAACGAGCAATTGATCCGCCCGAATGGCAATTTCGAAAACGTGAAGGCGCTGATCGCGGAGGTTCTGCGCCGGGTGATCGGGCCGCAAGCCGGGCAGGTGCCGCTGGCGGCGGAGTGAGTTGAACCGCGGTTGCGCCTCGTGGCCGATGATGGATGCCTCCGGCGGGGATATTTATGAAGCAGAGAAGCCGGGGGGCGTTCACCTTTGAGGAAGGCGAGCGTGTTATCGTAGATCGGGAATTTCGATCCATCAGCGGAGGGCGCGGCCTTTCACGATGGCATCTTTGCCGAACCGATCTCGGATCGCATCGGCGGCGCGTTCGGCCTCATACCGTTTGCTTTGGTCCGGATCGAGCAGGTTGCCCGAACGGTCGGCTTCATCGGCCGGGACCAGATCGGAGAGGCCGACGCCCAAAAGCCGGTAAGGTTTCGTGTGCTCCACCGCGTCGAAAAGCTCTCGCGCGGTGCGATAGATTCGATCGGCCATATGGGTGGCGTCGCCAAGCGAGATGCGGCGGGTGATCTGGCTGAAATCTGCCCGTTTCAGTTTGAGCGTCACAACACGCCCGGCGATGTCTTTCGCCTTGGCCCGGGCGGCGACTTTCTCAGTCATCCGCCAGATATGGCCGTCGAGGATATCCGGATCGGCAACATCGTCAAAAAATGTGGTTTCGTTTGAGATGCTTTTGACGGCGCGGTCGCGTTTGACACGGCGATAATCCTCCCCACGCGACAGGAAATAGAGCCGATCCCCCATAGTCCCAAAGCGCTCCGACAGGGCTTTGCGGTCCCAACGCCTAAGATCCGAGAAGGTGCGGATGCCGGCCTTGTCGAGCGAGGCCTGACCCGCCTCGCCGATGCCCCAGATCATCCGGACGGGTTTCTCCGCCAGGAAGTCCTGCGTTTCCGCGGCCCCGATCACCGAAAAGCCGCGCGGCTTGTCGAGGTCAGAGGCGATCTTGGCGAGAAATTTGTTGTGGCTGAGGCCGATCGAGCCGGTGATCCCAAGCTCTTTGCGCATTCGGCGCACCAAGCCGGCAAGCATCGCGGCGGGCGGTTTGCCATGAAGTCGGGCGGTGCCTGTCAGGTCCATGAACGCCTCATCAAGCGAGAGCGGCTCGATCGCGGGTGTGAGGTCTTCCATCATCGCGCGGATTTGGCGGGAGACCTGGGCATAGATCTCCATCCGCCCGGGCACCACCACCGCCTCGGGGCACAGTTTCAGCGCCTTGAACATCGGCATGGCGGATTTCACGCCTTTGATCCGCGCAATATAACAGGCCGTCGAGACCACGCCGCGCTTGCCGCCGCCGATGATCACCGGCTTGTCGCGCAGCTCTGGATTGTCGCGTTTTTCGACCGAGGCGTAGAACGCATCGCAATCCATATGGGCGATGGAGAGATCAAACAGTTCGGGATGCGACACGATTCGTGGCCGGGCGCAGGCGGGGCAGCGGGCACCAGTCTCAAAGGTGGTCAAGCAATCGCGGCACAGCGCGGGCATGATATACGATCCCAAATTGGCAGCAGTTCGTTCTAGGCAAATCGATCTGAGCGCGCCTATATAGCGCTATGAAACCTGAGGATAACACAATGGATTTTAATCAGCTGCTCGCCGATCTTTTGGGCGGGAATATCGTGATCCTGCTGCTGGCCGGCTTCATTATTCTCTGCATTTTCCTGGGCATTCGGATTGTGCCGCAATCCGAACAGCATGTGGTGGAGCGGTTTGGCCGTCTCAAATCGGTGCTGGGGCCGGGGATCAACTTCATTGTCCCATTTTTGGACCGTGTGGCCCATAAGGTCAGCATTCTTGAGCGTCAGTTGCCCAACGCGAGCCAAGACGCAATCACTTCGGACAACGTGCTGTTGCAGGTTGAGACCAGCGTTTTCTACCGTGTGTTGGAGCCGGAAAAGACCGTCTATCGGATTCGCGATGTGGATGCGGCGATTTCCACAACCGTTGCGGGTATCGTGCGGGCGGAAATCGGCAAAATGGAGCTTGATGAGGTTCAATCCAACCGGAACCAGTTGATCGGCCAGATCAAGGCGATGGTGGAAACGGCGGTGAACGATTGGGGGATCGAGGTGACGCGTGCCGAGATTCTCGACGTGGCGCTGGACCAGGCAACGCGCGATGCGATGTTGCAGCAGCTCAACGCAGAGCGAGAACGCCGGGCGCAAGTGACCCGCGCGGAAGGCCAAAAGCGCGATGTCGAGTTGCAGGCGGATGCAGAGCTTTATGCCGCGAGACAGGCCGCTGAGGCCCGCCGGGTTGAAGCCGATGCGGAGGCATACGCAACCAATGTGGTGGCTGAAGCGATTGCCAAAGGTGGGCTTGAGGCGGTGCAGTACAATATCGCGCTGAAACAAGTCGAAGGCATCTCGCAGATCGCCGCGGGCCAAGGCACGCAGACGATTGTTGTCCCTGCGGATGCGGCGGATGCCTTTGGCAAGGCGTTCCAGATGTTGAAAGGGCGGGGCTGATGCTGCTCGGCGAATGGTGGGCTTGGATGGCGGCGGGGCTGGTTCTCGCTGTCGGAGAAGTGTTGCTGCCGAGCTATGTCCTCCTTGGCTTCGGCATCGGCGCGGTGCTGGTCGGGGTGATCCTGCTGGTGGGCGGGCCGGTGGCGGTCTGGGTAGGCGCGTCTGTCTATCTGACACTCCTGGCCTTTGCGATCTTTTCGCTTTTGGCGTGGTTGGGGCTCCGCCGTTGGTTGGGGGTCCGAACCGGGCAGGTGCGGACCTTCGACCACGATATCAACGACAACTGAGTCTTACGGCAGTTCGGCCAAGATCGCTTGAGCTGCGGCGGCAGGGTCTTCGGCCTGCCAGACTGGACGCCCTACCACGATATGATCCGCGCCCTCGGCAATCGCCTTGGCCGGGGTCGCGACGCGCTTTTGATCACCCAAATCTGCGCCAGACGGGCGAACACCTGGCGTAACGATCAAGCGGCCCTGCGCCTCCGGCAGCGCCCAGATCATCGCAGCCTCTTGCGGTGAGGCGATGATGCCATCGGCACCCGCGTCAAATGCCCGGATAGCGCGTTCGACCACCAGATCGGGGATCGCGCCATCACGGATCAGGCAGGCGTCGAGATCGGCGCGGTTGAGCGAGGTCAGCACGGTGACACCGAGGATTTTCATATTTGAGCCCGCCGCCCCCTCTTTCGCAGCGCGGACCACATGCGGATCGCCATGAACCGTCAGAAAATCCAGATCGAACTGCGCCAATCCACGCACGGCGGCTTCGACCGTCGCGGAGATGTCGAACAGTTTCATATCGAGGAAAATGCGCTTGCCGTGATCCTGTTTCAGCTCATTGGCCAGCGCCAGCCCGCCGCCGGTCAACATGCCCAAGCCGATCTTGTAGAAACTCACGGCATCGCCGATCCGCTCGGCCAATTGCAGGCCCGAGAGCGCATCTGGCACATCCAAGGCCACGATTAGACGGTCATCACTCATATCAATTCCCCCAACTTGTCCGGAGCCGTGATTAGAGGTGGTCGATCAAGCTGTCCATCGCTCCAGACAAAAAAGGACCCGGATGCGGGGGATGATCCGCAATCCGGGTCTGAGGCAGCAGCCGGGCGAGACAGAAGCCCTAATCTGCGGGATGGGGTGCAGCCGGGACAGGCCGCAACCCAGAGGGAACTCACTGTGTGGTGCGGGCCGCCGCGTGGGCCAAGCCTTGGCTGATAAGGGAAAACTCGGCTGCCTGCGGGCCGGGCCAGAAACAAGCCAGATGGCGCGGAAGCGGGGCGTAATCGATGCGGGCAAGCGCCGAAAAGCCCCGGCGGCGGGCATCGTAGATCACGGTGTTCAATCTGATACGGGGCATAATGACCTCCTTCATCTCTGCCTGTAGGACGGCTCGGCAGAGCGGAAGGTTCAAATCTTTCTTGAACTGGCGGGCGAAGATATCGAAATCGGCCTGAGGGATGGTCTCTACCGGCGCGGCGCTGTTGGTGACGGTCCAACCGGTCGCATCAAAAGGAGGTGGTTAGAGTAGATCGCTAACCGATACCTGGAGCCGGCGGGGTTCCAACGCAGTCAGTTAAGCGGATTTTGCTCAGCCCTTCAGCGCCGAGGCGATATAGGACTTCAAACCTGTTTGTCCTTTGATTGCTTTGCTGACCATCTCGATCTTGCCGTGGATCAAGCGCCGCGTCATGCAGGCATATGATGCGGCGGCGTGTTCCGAGAACCCCAACTGAATGAACGTGTTTTCCAGTTGATCTTGCGGGATCTCTTGCACCTCAACCTCGCGACCCAGCACCTCTGCGAACGCCGCCGCCACATCATTTGGCGTATACCGTTCCGGCCCCTCGATATGTTCGATCCCAATATCAGAGACATCCGACATCATCCGCCGCGCGGCTTCCAAACCAAGATCATGTGGCGCCACCATTGCGATGGATAAATCGGCGGGAAAGAAACTGGGGAGCAGACCGCTCTCTCGCACCATGCCAGCCATCCCGGCCCAGTTGCTAAAGTAGTAACCGCCACGGTTGATGGCCGTGGGTATGGGCTGTGCCAGAAGCTGTGTTTCCAGTTCGTGGAGCACCGTGAGATCACCACATCGCTCACCCTTGAAAGCCCCGTAGGTGGACACAGCAACGATTTTCTCCAGCCCTGATCCCTCCAGAGCGGCGAGGATCGCAGCCACGTTTTGGCGTTCTTCTTCATCGGTGTCGGTCGATGGATCGGCAGGTGGGTTGAGCACGAAAGCACGCTGGCCCGATCGGAAGACATCGCGGAGCGCATCACGGTCCCGCAGATCAGCGATGGCAACGTGAGCGCCTTCCTTGGCAAGTGCCTCGGCCCGCTGCGCGTCGCGCGTCACAACCGTCACGGCTTGACCGGCCTGGAGCAGCGCGCGCGCTGTCGCCGAGCCGACCTGTCCCGTTCCGCCAAGAATGATGTGCATCGGCAGATCCTTTGACTCGTCGCCGTCGCGTGGAACCTATCATGGGCCTCCTGACAAATTCCGTCAGCTATCTGCGCAAGGGCGTAGAACCTCTGGGTCAGCGATCTTTCGCGTCGGCATCGGATGCGGCACTATTGGGCGCATGGGACAGACTGCAAAAGCCGTCGCCGAGGCGCTTCGGGCCTCTGATGGGGTGCGTACCGCGCCGCTTAAGGCGGTTGTTCAGACAAGGATGGAGCCGGAGGCTGTCGACGCGCTTGTGGCCGCTTTGCCAGGGCCGGATGAGATTGCCGCCACCTGGTGTCTGAAAGCGCTGGCCGAGACCGGGCGGCTTCCCGCGGGGGCGCTCACGCTGTCTTTTGCGGCCTTGCCGAAGCTTTCGGAGCCCGACGCCATTCTGCATATTCTCCAGATGGTTCAACACGCGCCGGACCTGGCGCGTCCGATCCGGGCGGCCATCGTGCCTCTGGCGGGGCATCCCAAGCTGTTGGTGACTGTTTGGGCGTTCGACGCCTATTGCCGGATCACGCCGGCGGGGGAAGAGGCCGACCGGGAGGCGCGTATCCGTCAGGGTCTGATCCACCGCTCCAAGGCAATGCAGGCGCGCGCGCGGGCTTTGGCGCGGGAATTTGGGGTGAATTTGCCGCAATAATCTTGAGATTGGCGCGGTGTTTTCCCATCTATCCCTCAAGGCTTGCAACTGTCGTCGTGCCGCTTGAGGGCGAGGCAAAGGTCAAGCGCTTTGAGAAGGAGAGACGTGATGAACTTTGAAAAGTTCACGGATCGCGCGCGCGGGTTTGTGCAGGCTGCCCAGACAATTGCGCAGCGTGAAGACCACCAGAAACTGGCCCCGGAACATGTGCTGAAAGCGCTGATGGATGACGAGCAAGGGCTCGCCTCCAATCTGATTGCGCGCGCCGGCGGCGAGCCCGCGCGGGTTGTCGAGGCGCTGGATGTCGCGATGGGCAAGCTGCCTAAGGTGACCGGCGACGCAGGGCAACTGTATCTTGATGGTCAGACTACGAAAGTGCTGAGCGAGGCGGAGAAACTGGCCGAAAAGGGCGGCGACAGTTTTGTGCCGGTTGAGCGCCTGCTGACGGCGCTTGCGATGGTGAAATCGGCTGCGAAAAGCGCCTTGGAAGCCGGTGGCGTGAATGCGCAGAGCTTGAACGCTGCGATCAACGATATTCGTAAGGGGCGGACGGCCGACAGTGCCAGCGCCGAGGACAATTACGAGGCGTTGAGCAAATATGCCCGCGATCTGACCGAGGCTGCGCGCGAAGGCAAGATCGACCCCATCATCGGGCGCGACGAGGAAATCCGCCGCGCGATGCAGGTGCTCAGCCGCCGCACCAAGAACAACCCGGTGCTGATCGGCGAGGCGGGCGTGGGTAAGACGGCGATCGCCGAGGGCTTGGCGATGCGGATCGTCGATGGCGATGTGCCTGAGAGTTTGCGCAACAAGACGCTGATGTCCCTTGATATGGGGGCGTTGATTGCGGGCGCGAAGTATCGCGGCGAGTTTGAAGAGCGCCTGAAGGCGGTTTTGAACGAGATCAGTGCCGCTGCCGGTGAGATCATTCTCTTTATTGATGAGATGCACACGCTGGTGGGCGCGGGCAAAACCGATGGCGCGATGGATGCGGCGAACCTTATCAAACCGGCTTTGGCCCGGGGGAGTTGCACTGCGTCGGGGCAACGACGCTTGATGAATATCGGAAATATGTCGAGAAAGACGCGGCTTTGGCCCGCCGGTTCCAGCCATTGATGGTGGAAGAGCCAACGGTTGAAGACACGATCTCGATCCTGCGGGGTATCAAAGAGAAGTATGAGCTGCACCACGGGGTGCGAATCTCGGACGGCGCTTTGGTGGCCGCGGCGCAATTGAGCCAGCGCTACATCACGGATCGGTTCTTGCCCGACAAGGCGATCGATTTGGTCGATGAGGCGGCCTCCCGCCTGCGGATGGAGGTGGATTCGAAGCCCGAGGAGTTGGATGCGCTGGATCGCGATATTCTGCAAAAGCAGATCGAGGCGGAGGCGTTGAAGAAAGAAGATGACGCGGCCTCGAAAGATCGGCTTGAGAAGCTTGAGAAAGAGCTGGGCGATTTGCAGCAGAGATCCGCGGAGATGACCGCCCAATGGCAGTCGGAACGCGATAAGCTGGAAAGTGCGCGGAGCATCAAAGAGAAGCTCGATCATGCGCGGGCGGAGTTGGATCAGGCCAAGCGCGCCGGTGATTTGGCCAAGGCGGGTGAGTTGAGCTATGGCGTCATCCCGCAATTGGAGAAAGATCTGGCCGAGGCTGAAGCGCAAGAAGACGAGATGCTGGTGGAAGAGGCCGTGCGGCCCGAGCAGATTGCGTCGGTTGTCGAGCGCTGGACCGGTATTCCGATGTCTCGGATGCTGGAAGGGGAGCGTGAGAAACTCCTGCGGATGGAAGAGGAGATCGGCAAGCGCGTCATTGGTCAGCATACGGCGGTGCGCGCGGTCTCGAACGCCGTGCGCCGGGCGCGGGCCGGGTTGAATGACGAGAACCGGCCGCTTGGCTCCTTCCTGATGCTCGGGCCGACAGGGGTCGGTAAGACCGAGTTGACCAAGGCGCTCGCCGAGTTTCTCTTCGATGATGATCAGGCAATGGTGCGGATCGACATGAGCGAGTTCATGGAGAAGCATTCGGTCGCCCGGCTGATCGGCGCACCTCCGGGTTATGTCGGTTATGACGAAGGCGGCAAGCTGACCGAAGCGGTGCGGCGACGGCCCTATCAGGTCGTTCTCTTCGACGAGGTGGAGAAAGCGCACCCGGATGTCTTTAACGTGCTGTTGCAGGTGCTTGACGACGGGCAACTGACGGATGGTCAGGGGCGGACGGTCGATTTCAAGCAGACGCTGATTGTGCTGACCTCGAATCTTGGCGCGCAGGCGTTGAGCCAGTTGCCAGATGGGGCCGATGCCTCGGACGCGAAACGCGATGTGATGGATGCGGTTCGGGCACATTTCCGGCCCGAGTTTTTGAACCGTCTGGATGAGACGATCATCTTCGACCGGCTAAGCCGGGCTGATATGGACGGCATCGTGACGATCCAGCTTCAGCGGCTTGGCGCGCGCTTGGCCGAGCGCAAAATCACGCTTGATCTGGATGAGGGTGCAATGACCTGGCTGGCCGATGAGGGTTATGACCCGGTCTTTGGAGCCCGTCCGCTAAAACGGGTGATCCAGCGGAGTCTCCAAGACCAACTGGCCGAGATGATCTTGGCGGGTGAGGTGAAAGACGGAGAGACGCTTCACATCAGCGCCGGGTCTGAAGGCTTGATTGTCGGCGATCGGGTCAGCGCCTCAAACAGGCAACCGCCCGAGGATGCCGTGGTTCACTGAAGGACCCCCCAAGTCGCTATGAAAAGGCCCGGTTTGCGCCGGGGCCTTTGTCTATCTCAGATGTGTATCACCCGTCGGCAAGGTCTGAGACCGACTGGCAGCTTCCACTTACATCTCTGGCAAGATCACCGCGTCGATCACATGGATCACGCCGTTGGACGCTTCGATATCGGCGGCCACCACATTGGCCTCATTAACCGTCACGCCGCCCTCGGTTCCGATCATTACTTCGCCACCTTGGACCGTGGCGGCCATCATCCCATCGCTGAGATCGCCGGACATCACGGCGCCCGGCACCACATGATAGGTCAAGATCGCCACAAGCTGATCGCGGTTCTCTTCCATCAGAAGCGACTCGACTGTGCCTTCGGGCAGGGCGGCGAAGGCGTCATCGGTGGGTGCGAAAACGGTGAATGGCCCTTCACTCTTCAGCGTGTCGACCAGGCCAGCGGCTTCAACAGCCGCCACGAGTGTGTTGAAGGTGCCGGCATCAGCGGCTGTGTCGACGATATCCATCGCGTGGCCGTCAGCGAAGACCGGAGCGGCCAGAAAGCTTGAAGCCGTGAGGGCAAGAAGCGTACGTCGTAGCATTGGATGTCTCCCATAAGTCATCTGCGGGGTTGCTCCCCGTGTGGCGGGAGATGGCCGCGGTCGACAGGCAGACAAGATAAGCGACGACCCGCTGAGGGGGTTGACGGGATGTCCTTCGCGCCTAAGCCGGGACGGTTAACGAAATCCAGTAAAACGGATGTTACCTGGTGTTATCGGACGTGAGCCGATCACGCGGGTTTGGCTTGCCTTGTGATATGTGATCGCAAAGATGGCGCAGCGCGGTTTGGAGATGAATATGACCTGGTATTTGGAAGCTCTCGCCCTGGTGTTTTGGCTGGTGATCGGTCTTGCCGCTCTTCTGATCGTCGTAATCTTCGTGCTTGACCGGGCGCAGAAGAGCGATGCGATCCGGCGAAACTACCCAGTGATCGGGCGGTTCCGCAGCTTGTTCAGCACATTGGGGGAGTTTTTCCGGCAGTATTTCTTTGCGATGGATCGTGAGGAATTGCCGTTCAACCGGGCGCAGCGCGATTGGGTGCAGCATGCGGCGGATGGGGGCAGGAACACGCTGGCCTTTGGTTCCACGCGGAATATTGGTGTCGTCGGCACGCCGCTCTTTACGCCGGACCCATTTCCGCCGCTGGATGATCAGTTCGCCAAATCCGAACCGATGGAGATCGGGCCATATGCGCGGATTCCGTTCATGGCACGGTCGTTCTTCAACATCTCCGGCATGAGCTATGGCGCGATATCGAAACCGGCGGTTCGCGCGCTCAGCCGTGGCGCGCGCGCGGCGGGGATGTGGATGAACACCGGGGAAGGGGGCTGTCGCCGTATCACCTCGAGGGTGGGGCTGACATTGTCTATCAGATCGGCACAGCGAAATACGGTGTGCGCGACGCGGATGGGAATCTCGATGACGAGAAGCTGAAACGCGTCGCCGAGAAGACCGAAGTTAAAATGTTCGAGCTGAAGCTGGCGCAAGGGGCCAAGCCTGGCAAAGGCGGCATTCTCCCTGCGGAGAAGATCACCGATGAGATTGCCGAGATTCGCGGGATTGATCCTGGCAAAGACTCGCTTTCGCCGAACCGGCACAAGGAGATCAACAATTTCGACGATCTCCTGGACATGATCTGCCATATCCGTGACGTGACCGGAAAGCCGGTGGGCATCAAAACCGTGATGGGCGGTGTCGAGGCGTTCAACGATCTGTTTGACCGGATCGATGCGCGCGGCGGTGAATGTGCGCCCGATTTCATCACACTCGATGGTGGCGAGGGCGGGACGGGCGCTTCGCCAATGCCGCTGATGGATCTTGTTGGCATGTCGATCCGCGAGGCCTTGCCGCTTTTGGCCGATCTCAGAAACAAGGCCGGTTTGAAGGATCGCATCCGGATCGTCGCCTCCGGCAAGCTGGTCAATCCCGGCGATGTTGCTTGGGCGCTGGCGGCGGGCGCGGATTTTGTAACATCGGCGCGCGGGTTCATGTTCTCGCTTGGCTGTATCCAGGCGCTGAAATGTAACAAAAACACCTGTCCGACCGGCATCACCACCCATGATCCGCGCTTTCAGGCAGGGCTGGTCGTCGAAGACAAGGACAAGCGCGTCGCGATGTATGGCACGTCGATTGTCAAAGAAGTTGAGACGATTGCCCATTCTGTCGGGGTGTCCGAGCCGCGTTTGCTACGTCGCCGCCATGTGCGTCTCGTGCAGCCAGATGGCACGTCAATCCCGATGAACGAATTGTTCCCGTCTGATCGCGCGGGCCAAACAGTTTCGTGATCAGACGTGCTTTGGCTTGGGCCGGACGCATCTTTTAAGGCAAGTTGCGGCCAACCGACACGGAGATTGACATGGCAGGACGTTATCGCTCCCCCTGACTTGGGCGGATGTGACCCCGAAAGAGATGTATCTGAACCGCCGCCAGATCATGGCGGGCAGTGGCGCGCTTCTTGGCGCCGGGCTGATTGGGGGGCAGGCACAGGCTCAGGACCTGGAGCCCAATACCTGGGAAGAGATCACCAACTATAACAACTTCTATGAGTTCGGGACCGGCAAGGACGACCCTGCTGCACATGCGCATATGATGACGACCGAGCCATGGGAGATCGTGGTCGATGGGCTGGTCGACAATCCCGGCACCTATTCCTTTGCCGAGATCATGGAGGGGATGACGGTTGAGGAACGCATCTATCGCCTGCGCTGTGTCGAGGCTTGGTCGATGGTTGTGCCGTGGAACGGATTTGAACTGGCCGATCTGCTGGAGGGGGTTGGCGTGCAGGATGGCGCGCAATATGTGGCGTTTGAGACGCTGAACCGGCCCGAGGAAATGCCCGGCCTCCGCTTCCCTGTTCTGGAATGGCCGTATCGGGAGGGATTGCGCCTGGACGAGGCGATGCACCCGCTGACGATTATGGCGACCGGTCTTTATGGGGAACCGATGCCCAACCAGAACGGTGCGCCGATCCGCTTGGTCGTTCCCTGGAAATACGGTTTCAAGAGTATCAAGAGCATCGTGCGGATCACCCTTACAGCGGATCAGCCGCTCGCCAGTTGGAACATGGCCCAACCCCGGGAATACGGCTTCTATAGTAATGTGAACCCAAATGTGGATCACCCGCGCTGGAGCCAAGCCACAGAACGGCGGATCGGCGGCGGGCTCTTTGCCAGTCGCCAGGACACGCTGATGTTCAATGGCTATGAGGATGAGGTGGCCAGTCTCTATGAGGGCATGGATCTGTCGGAATTCTTCTGACGCGCAGGGCATGGGCAGAGTGGCGAGACCAAGATCGCACCCCGCCGTGTCTGCGGCAGAAGAAAAGCGATCACCGGTTGCAGCCAAGCGAAGGTAGGACAAGAGAATGCTGGTTGACCGGATCAATCGTGGTTTGCGACTGGTGCCGCCATGGGCGCTCTACATCGTCGGAGCGGCTTGGGCGGCCTGGTTGTTCTATCTCGGGGCGACCGGTGGGCTTGGCGTCGAGCCGATCGAAGCGCTGGAGCATGAATATGGCGAGATCGCGCTTCAACTGGTCATCCTTGGTCTTGTCGTCACCCCGCTCCGCCAGATTGCAGGCATCAATGCGTTTAAGTTCCGCCGCGCGATCGGGGTCGTCGCCTTCTTCTATGTCTTGGCGCATTTCTTGGTCTGGGCCCTGCTTGATGTCCAAAGCCTGAGCCGAGTCTGGGCGGATATCGTGGACCGGCCCTATATCACGATTGGGATGGCGGGTTTTGCTTTGCTGATCCCCTTGGCGGTCACATCAAACAACCTGTCGGTCCGGCGGATGGGCGCGGCCGCCTGGCGCAAGCTGCATAAGCTTGTGTACCCGGCGGCGCTTCTCGGTGCGGTGCATTACGTTTGGCTGGCAAAAGGCTTCCAGCTAGAGCCGATGATCTATTTGGCGGTGGTTTTGGGGCTTTTGGCACTTCGACTGCCGGTTATTCGCACCCGACTCGCCAGTTGAGTCGGCCCGAGTCGCGGGGACTCGATGGGCCAAAAATCCATATCTGGGGACATCTCTGGGGATAAGCCGATATCTTGGGGTATTACCGTACCCTGAGTCGCCGGGCCGATCTGGCGGGGCGTGCGGCCAAGACCTCACCCTAAAGGTTCTTGGATATCTAAACACATGAAAATAAACGAAAAACATGTTATCCCGCAAAAAATGTCATCTTTCTGCAAAAAACCCCTTGCGGCCCCCCCACCCAATCCGTAAATACCCCCTCACCGGCGGCGCTGAGGCGACTGACCGGGGCGCCAAACGGGCCGCAAGGCAACGAGACGCAGACTAAAATCGAGATAATACAGGCGGGGCGCGCCAAACAAGTTACGGCGCATCTCAGTTTGTTTTGTCTCACGCTCTTTGAAATCGATGGTATCTGAAGAGATATGTGGGCGGTTTGGTTCATTCGATGGATCAACGTCTGTATATCGCGCTGGTAGGGTTTCGATCCGATGATCCAGTGTCAGCTTCACTGTTTGGACGGTTTCCGGTTTCTTATGAAACCAGAAGCACAACAAACAGAAGACTGTCCCTTCCTTGCCGGGAGGGACGATGTGCAGAGGTTCGAACGTCAAGGTTAAGCAGGTAACTGCTTTTCAACTTGAGAGTTTGATCCTGGCTCAGAACGAACGCTGGCGGCAGGCCTAACACATGCAAGTCGAGCGCACCCTTCGGGGCGAGCGGCGGACGGGTTAGTAACGCGTGGGAACGTGCCCTTCTCTACGGAATAGCCTCGGGAAACTGAGAGTAATACCGTATACGCCCTTAGGGGGAAAGATTTATCGGAGAAGGATCGGCCCGCGTTGGATTAGGTAGTTGGTGAGGTAACGGCTCACCAAGCCGACGATCCATAGCTGGTTTGAGAGGATGATCAGCAACACTGGGACTGAGACACGGCCCAGACTCCTACGGGAGGCAGCAGTGGGGAATCTTAGACAATGGGGGAAACCCTGATCTAGCCATGCCGCGTGAGTGACGAAGGCCCTAGGGTCGTAAAGCTCTTTCGCCAGGGATGATAATGACAGTACCTGGTAAAGAAACCCCGGCTAACTCCGTGCCAGCAGCCGCGGTAATACGGAGGGGGTTAGCGTTGTTCGGAATTACTGGGCGTAAAGCGTACGTAGGCGGACTTTTAAGTTAGAGGTGAAATCCCAGGGCTCAACCCTGGAACTGCCTTTAATACTGGAAGTCTTGAGTTCGAGAGAGGTGAGTGGAATTCCAAGTGTAGAGGTGAAATTCGTAGATATTTGGAGGAACACCAGTGGCGAAGGCGGCTCACTGGCTCGATACTGACGCTGAGGTACGAAAGTGTGGGGAGCAAACAGGATTAGATACCCTGGTAGTCCACACCGTAAACGATGAATGCCAGTCGTCGGGATGCTTGCATCTCGGTGACACACCTAACGGATTAAGCATTCCGCCTGGGGAGTACGGTCGCAAGATTAAAACTCAAAGGAATTGACGGGGGCCCGCACAAGCGGTGGAGCATGTGGTTTAATTCGAAGCAACGCGCAGAACCTTACCAACCCTTGACATCCTGATCGCGGTTACCGGAGACGGTTTCCTTCCAGTTCGGCTGGATCAGTGACAGGTGCTGCATGGCTGTCGTCAGCTCGTGTCGTGAGATGTTCGGTTAAGTCCGGCAACGAGCGCAACCCACATCCTTAGTTGCCAGCAGTTCGGCTGGGCACTCTAGGGAAACTGCCCGTGATAAGCGGGAGGAAGGTGTGGATGACGTCAAGTCCTCATGGCCCTTACGGGTTGGGCTACACACGTGCTACAATGGTAGTGACAATGGGTTAATCCCCAAAAACTATCTCAGTTCGGATTGGGGTCTGCAACTCGACCCCATGAAGTCGGAATCGCTAGTAATCGCGTAACAGCATGACGCGGTGAATACGTTCCCGGGCCTTGTACACACCGCCCGTCACACCATGGGAGTTGGTTCTACCCGAAGGTGGTGCGCCAACCTGTTCGCAGGAGGCAGCCAACCACGGTAGGATCAGCGACTGGGGTGAAGTCGTAACAAGGTAGCCGTAGGGGAACCTGCGGCTGGATCACCTCCTTTCTAAGGATGTTTCTAGCCAGATGAGCTTGCTCATCTCATGAAACACTTAGCAGCTCGCAAGAGCATAAGGTCATCATAGATGACCACATCGGACCGAGCCGTCCTCATATCTCTTCAGAACATGAACGGGTTACCGCCCGGGACTTGGGTCGGTAGCTCAGGTGGTTAGAGCGCACGCCTGATAAGCGTGAGGTCGGAGGTTCAAGTCCTCCTCGACCCACCATATCCCTAGGGGCCTTAGCTCAGCTGGGAGAGCGCCTGATTTGCATTCAGGAGGTCAGCGGTTCGATCCCGCTAGGCTCCACCAAAACCCGATTTCGATTTGACCGTTAAGCGCACCTGCGTTTAGCCGTCCAATCGGACGAATTGACATCGTATAGAGAGATAATAACATCAGTTTCTTCACTGAGCTGCCAAGTGCGGCAGGTCTGGGGTTCGACCCCGAAAGTGAAGATAACTAATCCAAGTCAAGTACACTAACCCAAGGCCGTCTTCGGACGGCCGACAAAGTTCCCCCGGATGAACCAGTCGGGGGAGCGGGAAAGTATGCTTTTGATCAATGCCCGACCTTTTCACAAAAGGGGGTCGGGTGCAGAAAAAGCCTGTCTTTTTCTGGATCAAATCAAGCGCAAGAAGGGCGTTTGGTGAATGCCTTGGCAGTAAGAGGCGATGAAGGACGTGATACTCTGCGATAAGCTGTGGTTAGCCGAGAATAGGCTTTGACCCACAGATCTCCGAATGGGGCAACCCACCTGACAGTTTCCTATTGTTACTTCGGTAATCAATAGGTCGCTGAATCAGGGATTTATAACCTGAATACATAGGGTTATAAAGGCAAACCCGGGGAACTGAAACATCTAAGTACCCGGAGGAAAGGAAATCAATAGATACTCCCCTAGTAGCGGCGAGCGAACGGGGACCAGCCGAGCTGTGAATGTGACAAGAACAACCTGGAAAGGTTGGCCATAGTGGGTGACAGCCCCGTATTGGAAGCATGATCAGACGTATTAAGTAGGGCGGGACACGTGAAATCCTGTCTGAACATCGGAGGACCACCTTCGAAGGCTAAGTACTCCTTACTGACCGATAGTGAACCAGTACCGTGAGGGAAAGGTGAAAAGCACCCCGACGAGGGGAGTGAAACAGTACCTGAAACCGAGCGCCTACAAGCAGTCGGAGGCTCCTTGAGAGCTGACGGCGTACCTTTTGTATAATGGGTCATCGACTTGGTCTCACGAGCAAGCTTAAGCCGATAGGTGTAGGCGCAGCGAAAGCGAGTCTTAATAGGGCGCATGAGTTCGTGGGATCAGACCCGAAACCGAGTGATCTAGGCATGACCAGGATGAAGGTAAGGTAACACTTACTGGAGGTCCGAACCCACACCTGTTGAAAAAGGTCGGGATGAGTTGTGCCTAGGGGTGAAAGGCCAATCAAACTCGGAGATAGCTGGTTCTCCGCGAAATCTATTTAGGTAGAGCGTCATCCGAATACCCCGGGGGGTAGAGCACTGGATGGGTAATGGGGCCCCACAGGCTTACTGATCCTAACCAAACTCCGAATACCCGGGAGTACTAGATGGCAGACACACAGTGGATGCTAACGTCCATTGTGAAGAGGGAAACAACCCTAACCTCCAGCTAAGGCCCCTAATTCATGGCTAAGTGGGAAAGCAGGTGGGACGACCAAAACAACCAGGAGGTTGGCTTAGAAGCAGCCATCCTTTAAAGATAGCGTAACAGCTCACTGGTCTAATTAAGTTGTCCTGCGGCGAAGATGTATCGGGGCTCAAGCCATGAGCCGAAGCTGAGGATGCACATAGTGCATGGTAGCGGAGCGTAGTGTGAATAAACTCGTTCCTCTTTAGCACCTTCGGGTGTTTTGGAGGACCAGGTTTGACTGTGAAGCCGGGGCGTGAGCCATCCGGTGGAGTGATCACTAGCGAGAATGATGACATGAGTAGCGACAAACAGGGTGAGAGACCCTGTCGCCGAAAGTCCAAGGGTTCCTGCTTAAAGCTAATCTGAGCAGGGTAAGCCGACCCCTAAGGCGAGGCCGAAAGGCGTAGTCGATGGGAACCAGGTTAATATTCCTGGGCCAGGAAGTAGTGACGGATCTCGAAGGTAGTTCATCCTTATCGGATTGAATGGGCTGCTAAGAGGTTCCTGGAAATAGCTCTTCCATGAGATCGTACCCTAAACCGACACAGGTGGACTGGTAGAGAATACCAAGGCGCTTGAGAGAACGATGTTGAAGGAACTCGGCAAAATACCTCCGTAAGTTCGCGAGAAGGAGGCCCAGTTTCTAGGCAACTAGTGGCTGGGGGCACAAACCAGGGGGTGGCGACTGTTTACTAAAAACACAGGGCTCTGCGAAGTCGCAAGACGACGTATAGGGTCTGACGCCTGCCCGGTGCCGGAAGGTTAAAAGGAGGAGTGAGAGCTCCGAATTGAAGCCCCGGTAAACGGCGGCCGTAACTATAACGGTCCTAAGGTAGCGAAATTCCTTGTCGGGTAAGTTCCGACCTGCACGAATGGCGTAACGACTTCCCCGCTGTCTCCAACATCGACTCAGCGAAATTGAATTGCCTGTCAAGATGCAGGCTTCCCGCGGTTAGACGGAAAGACCCCGTGCACCTTTACTACAGCTTCACATTGGCATCAGGCCATGCATGTGCAGGATAGGTGGTGGGCTTTGAAGCAGGAACGCTAGTTTCTGTGGAGCCTCCCTTGAGATACCACCCTTGCATTGCTTGATGTCTAACCGCGGTCCGTTATCCGGATCCGGGACCCTGTGTGGCGGGTAGTTTGACTGGGGCGGTCGCCTCCTAAAGCGTAACGGAGGCGCGCGAAGGTTGGCTCAGAGCGGTCGGAAATCGCTCGTTGAGTGCAATGGCAGAAGCCAGCCTGACTGCGAGACTGACAAGTCGAGCAGAGTCGAAAGACGGCCATAGTGATCCGGTGGTCCCGAGTGGAAGGGCCATCGCTCAACGGATAAAAGGTACGCCGGGGATAACAGGCTGATGGTGCCCAAGAGTCCATATCGACGGCACCGTTTGGCACCTCGATGTCGGCTCATCTCATCCTGGGGCTGGAGCAGGTCCCAAGGGTACGGCTGTTCGCCGTTTAAAGAGGTACGTGAGCTGGGTTTAGAACGTCGTGAGACAGTTCGGTCCCTATCTGCCGTGGGTGTAGGATACTTGAGAGGAGTTGCCCCTAGTACGAGAGGACCGGGGTGAACGATCCACTGGTGGACCAGTTGTCATGCCAATGGCAGTGCTGGGTAGCTATGATCGGAAAGGATAACCGCTGAAGGCATCTAAGCGGGAAGCCCCCCTCAAAACAAGGTATCCCTGAGAACCGAGATAGACCATCTCGTCGATAGGCCGGAGATGTAAGCGCAGCAATGCGTTCAGTTGACCGGTACTAATTGTTCGATAGGCTTGATTTGATCCAGTAAAAGCTAGGCTTTGCGGATCGGAAGCATACACCACGTGTATCTGGCTTGGATACGATGTTTCTTTCTCGGTTTGGTGGTCATAGCGCGAGCAAAACACCCGGCTCCATTCCGAACCCGGCCGTTAAGTGCCGTTGCGCCGATGGTACTGCATCTTAAGGTGTGGGAGAGTAGGTCACCGCCAAACCTAGTAAGAAACATCCTTTATCTCTCTTACGATGATCTCCCCCATAAACATAAGCGCCTGACCGACGAAGCGTGTCTTCGTGCATCTCGAATGACTGACCGTTGCCAATGGCGGCCGTCTCCTTCACGATGCGCAAAAAGAAAACAATCGCGTAACGAGGGTAATGAAAACCGCTGAGATTGATCTAGAACACTTGGGCGCTTTGACGGATCAAGGGATTCCAAATCTTTTCTATTTTTGGCACGATCTCGAGTCGCTCCCCAAAGCGTTTCACGAAAACCTGGATTTTGCCGAGGCGCGCTATCCAGAGTGGACATTTTCGATCCTTACTGATGTCATCGCACACCGGTTGCTTGAACGGGATTGGCCCGAGATCGCAAAAGAATACAATGATATATGGATCCCTGCTTGCCGCTCCGACATCGCGCGGCTGGCGGCGCTTTATGCGTTTGGCGGCTGGTATCTTGATGCAGATACCCTCCCCACTGGAGATCTCCGGCCATTGACCGGCGATACGAATGTCATCGTCTTCCGTGACACGAAGCCGAGGCTGAAACAGCGCGGCGATGTGATGAACGGGTTTCTCTATATGCCCCGCAGATCGGACTTAGCTCGCGCAATGCTCGAACAGATCACGAAGAACTTGCGTGAACGCAAAGATGTTTATCGAGTGATGGATTTCGCCGGCCCATACCTTATGGCGCGTCTCATTAAGGAAATGGACCCGACAATGATCACCGTGTTGTGGCAGAGCGAAGTCTACCGCCGCTACAATGAGCTGTTTGTTGGCGATACACCACTTTTCGAACACACGGTCGATGCGACTGCGTCTTCCTGGCGTATCGTGCAAAACTTTGGTGTCTTGCCTGGACTTGAGCCCAACTGGGATGGATTTCCATTGGAGCTCAGGCCGAGGTTCGCGAGAGTCATACGGGAGTTTGTCACACAACACGGTCTCCAGAAACAACTGGTGGAACTGGCGCACCATAGGCCCCTCTATCTCGAACGCGCGCAATTCAAAGAGTTCGTCGAGGAATGCCGCGGTTAGGCTTCGATGCTCTGCAACGATGCGTGACGCTGATCAGGTGTTGGACAGCCTGATTTAAAACCGATCCTGACGATCCTCAGCTGATCGCGCGACTCTAGGGCCTGTGTTTCTGGCGCCGATGAGAAAACAGGTTCGCTAGACGATGCTTGGCTCCTTCTGCCTATCAAGACATTTTTTCTGACTGGTGCTCTTGCGGCTCTCGTCAATGACAGATAGATGACAAGCCATTGGCGCGGGGTGGAGCAGCCCGGTAGCTCGTCAGGCTCATAACCTGAAGGTCGTAGGTTCAAATCCTACCCCCGCAACCAATTTCCGAGCCATTTGTTTCGGTCGAGCGCCTAACCCCACATTCTCTCCGCTCGTAAAGCGAGTTGTCTCACAATGCCGCGTGGTTGTATCTGCCTTGGACTTTGACTTATTCGGCTCAAGTGTTGGCGTGACCTGACGATACAACGTCGCGTGACTTACCCTAAGTTGCGCGCGAACCTTCGCGGCACGCGATGGCTGACGGCACGACGTTGTATGGATGTCAGAGGATTGAAATGAAAGAAGAACTCTCGGGTTCCAATGGAAGCTGGATCGAACGATTTCGGGGCCTTGCGCAGCTCCCACCCGATATTCGCGCGGACCTTGTCAGGGGAAGCCAGGTCCTGTCGGTCGCGGCAGGGACCCAAATCTTCCAACCCGGACAATCTGCCGACAACCTGCTTTTGTTGATCAACGGTACCGTGCGGGTTCAGCAGCGCTCTGAGACGGGCAGAGAGATTTTTCTTTATCGGGTGCATGCTGGCGAAAGCTGCGTTCTGACGACCGCCTGCATGCTTGCCTTCGAAGATTACTCTGCCGACGGCATCGCCGAAACGGATGTCACCGCAGCCGCCATTCCGCGCAAGGCATTCGACGATCTCCTCGCCCGGTCACCGGTCTTCCGAGAGTTTGTCTTCGCCGCTTACTCCCGTCGTATCACGGACCTTTTTGCTTTGATCGATGACATCGTCTTTCAGCGGATGGATGTTCGGCTTGCCGAGCGGCTTCTCGAACTGGCGGGGCAGACTGACACTGTTCACGCGACTCATGCCGTCTTGGCGACGGAGTTAGGGACCGCACGCGAGGTGATCTCTCGAACTCTGTCCGAGTTTCATCGCCGCGGATGGGTCGAGCAGACGCGTGGAGCAGTACGCATAACTGACCGTCCGAGCCTTGAGCAGTTTGCCCGATCAGCGGGCGCAAACTGATCTGCTGTGCGGGCAGAACCAACGCTTTGTGACCTAGTCACCGTTGAGCCGCGATGTTTCGTGAGATGATCGGTCTCGAAATGATTCGAGATGGAGCATGACATGACAATCAACATGGGCAAACTTGACCGCGGCCTACGCCTTGTGGCGGCTGCACTGCTACTCTGGGTCGCCTTCGGTTCGACGTTCGCGGCCACAGGCCTCCTAAACTGGCTCGCCATCGCGGTCGCGGCGATCTTCACGATCACGGCTTTGCTCGGCAACTGCCCGCTTTATCGCATTGTGGGCCTCAAGACCTGCCAGGATTGCTAGAGATTAACTTGCCACATCCCGCGCCGGGTAGACACCTATTGGCGCCGCTGAATGAAACTGTTGGACCTGGCGGTGTGCCCCATCGGCTCGCCGCCTGTACCTGTCTAACCATCTGATCCGAGACCCTGAATGCGCAAGCTCTCCGACTACGTACCGATTCTCGATTGGGGACGGCGATATAATCGCGGTGCATTTTCAAACGACTTGATTGCGGCTGTGATCGTCACGATCATGCTGATCCCGCAATCGCTGGCTTATGCGCTTCTGGCCGGTTTGCCGCCCGAGGCCGGGATCTACGCATCGATCGTGCCGATCATCCTCTATGCAATCTTTGGAACGTCCCGCGCGCTCGCGGTTGGACCAGTGGCAGTGGTGTCGTTGTTGACCGCGTCTGCCGTTGGGCAGGTGGCGGAGCAGGGGACGGCGGGATATGCGATCGCCGCCCTGACACTGGCGTTTCTTTCTGGCGGCTTCCTTCTGCTTCTAGGCGTCCTGAGGCTGGGGTTTCTTGCGAATTTTCTAAGTCATCCGGTTATCGCGGGCTTCATCACGGCGTCCGGTATTCTGATCGCGACCAGTCAGTTGAGCCATATTCTTGGCGTTCCGGCTGGCGGCCACACCCTGATCGAAATGGGGGCGACGCTCTTGTCGCATCTGGGGCAGGTCGATCCGATCACCCTTATCATCGGCGGTGCCGCGACAGCTTTCCTGTTTTGGGTCCGAAAGGGGTTGAAGCCGCTGTTGCGCGCCCTGGGGCTTGGCGCGCGGGCTGCGGGTGTTTTGACCAAAGCCGGGCCGGTTGCGGCGGTCGTGGTGACCACGGTCGCGACTTGGGCCTTCGGCCTGGCCGACCAGGGTGTCGCCATTGTCGGCGCGGTGCCTCAGAGCTTGCCGCCGCTGACCCTGCCGGGGATGTCACCGGACTTGATCCGGCAACTCGCCGTTCCGGCGATCCTGATTTCGGTAATCGGCTTTGTGGAATCGGTTTCGGTCGCGCAAACGCTGGCGGCCAAAAAGCGGCAGCGGATTGACCCGAACCAAGAGCTCATCGGCCTGGGCACCGCCAATCTGGGGGCGGCCTTTACTGGTGGTTACCCGGTGACGGGCGGATTCGCGCGATCGGTCGTGAATTTCGATGCGGGTGCGGAGACGCCCGCGGCCGGCGCCTTTACGGCCGTTGGCCTGGCGATTGCGGCCCTCGCGCTGACACCGCTGGTCTATTTCCTGCCCAAAGCGACCCTTGCGGCGACGATCATTGTCGCGGTTCTGAGCCTGGTGGATTTCTCCATCCTTAAGAAAACTTGGGTCTATTCGAAGAGTGACTTTGCCGCCGTCACCGCGACGATTCTACTAACACTCGGCGCCGGTGTCGAAGTAGGTGTTGCCAGTGGTGTGGTGCTGTCCATCGCGCTGCATCTCTACAAAACATCCAGGCCGCATGTCGCCGAGGTTGGGCTTGTTCCCAATACGCAGCACTTTCGCAATATCCTCCGCCATGAGGTGAAAACCGACCCGGGCGTGCTGACACTGCGCGTGGATGAGAGCCTCTACTTCGTCAATGCCCGGTTCTTGGAAGACTTGGTTCAGGATCGGATCGCCGAAGGCTGTGAGATTCGCCATGTTATCCTGATGTTCTCTGCTGTGAACGAGGTGGATTATTCGGCCCTGGAAAGTCTCGAGGCGATCAATCACCGGCTCACCGATCTGGGTGTCGGGCTGCACCTGAGCGAAGTGAAGGGGCCGGTTATGGACCGGCTTGGGAAGGCGCATTTTCTTGATGCCCTGAATGGAGAGGTCTTTCTGTCGCAATATGATGCGTGGACCTCGCTCAAGTCCGATGAGGCGGTCGAGTAGGCGCGTCAGATCAGTCGCGACGCTCCCAGACAGACCTCGGGGGCCATTACGTTCGGATGTTGACCCAAGCCCGTCAGATAACCGCCTTCTCGACGATCGGGGCGTTCTGTCCGATGCGATCAAAGCTGAAAGGGCTTAGATCAAGGCTACGATATTCACCATAGGTCAGCCATTCGGCTGTTCCCCGCCCCATTGCCGGAGATTGCTGCAATCCGTGCCCTGAGAACCCATTAAGGAAGACAAAATTCTCAATCTCCGGATGAGACCCCGTGATCGCGTTGTGATCAAAGGTGTTCATCGCATAATGCCCGGCCCATTCGTTTTGAACCTTAATGGCCTCGAATTGCGGAATGCGCGTCGCCAAGATGGGCCAAACATGATCGGTCCAAATCCCGTGGTCCATGGAGAAGTCATCATGGGTTACCGCTGGATCGGCGTCAGAATGGCCGCCGCATTGATAGGTACCGCCGCCATTCTCGCGCACATGAACGCCAGACGGATCGATGGTCAGCGGCAGATCGCGGTCCAGCGGCGTCTCGGCTTTGAAGACCCAAGAATACCGTTTGCGTGGTTCAACAGGCACGTCGATCCCAGCCATACGCGCGGTCCGCGCGGCGCGTGGGCCGGAGGCGTTCACCACCTGACCGCATGAAATGACGTCACCTGATCTCAATGTCACACTGTCCACCCGTGTGCCGGAGGCGTTCTTGGTCATCGCGACGACCTCATTGGTCACATATTCGACGCCTCGCTCGCGGGCTTGCCGACGCCACCAATCGAATACCGTCGCCCCGTCCCAATAGCCTTCGTCAACGAGATTGATAGAGCCAAGCAAGATGTCATTGGTATTGTAGAACGGATATGCCGCCGCGATCTCCTCAGGCGTCATCAGTTGCGTGGCGGCACCAGCGGCAAGTTGCACCTTTTGGTTGGCGCGCAGGACGTTGGCGAACGCATCTGTGTCGGCCAGGTACATGTACCCAAACGAGCGGATGGAGAGCGCGGGTACCCGGTCATCTCCTCCCATATAGCTGCGGAGATTTTTCACAAACTCGGCGGCAAACTGCGAAATGCGGACATTCAGCTTGGTGCTGAATTGTTGCCGCATGCAGGAGTTCGTGTGGGTCGTCGATGCGGTTTCATAAGTCGGGTCGCGCTCTACGACCAAAACAGAGCCGTTAAAATCCGGATTATCCGATAAAAACCAAGCGGTCGAAGACCCCATGATCGCGCCGCCAATGATGACAACATCATAGGAAGATTTGGTCGGCGATGCCGAAACCTGACCATTTGCCATCAGAAGACCTCGCCCAGTTTTGCCCGAGTCAGGATGTCAGTGATTTGCGCGTCGGCAAGCCCATAGTGCTCTGCAGCAAACTCCGCTGTGATATAGCCATACGCCAAATCGCGTTTGATATCGTTCAAGGACCGGTCCTTCGGTGGGCCATATCCAGCCCCGCCCGGGAAGGCCATGCAGACGCGTTGGCCGTGGGCAACGAACTGCTTACCTTTGCCTTTCATCGGAGTGCCGTCATCCTGCGCAATGCGGGTCGGCGCGCCATCTTGGCCACCTTGGCGTCCGTGGGCGGGGTGATCGACACGATCCAACATGGCGGAAATGTCGAACTCGTGCCCGTCGCGCGCGCCAACCTCCATGAATTGTCCCAGCCCGCCGCGATATTGACCTGCGCCGCCACTATCGGGCCTGAGCTCTTTGCGCCAGATGATCACAGGGCCAACCTGCTCCGTCGCCTCCACCGGCATGGTCATGACGCCCGAAGGGAAGGCGGTTGCATTCATCCCATCAAGGGTCGGTCGCGCGCCTGAGCCGCCGGAGTTGAAGGTCAACACCTCGGCCCGAACCGCATCTGCTGGCGCGGGCGCATCCATGCGTGGCCTCAAAGAAACCTGGAAGTTGCACAAGCATCCCGCCCCTTCGGCCGGCACAACACCGGGCAGCAATTTGTCGAGCGCATCATAGACAGTATCGGGGACCATATGGCCAATGACGTGCCTGAGCGCGACCGGAGCCGGGTGGACGGCGTTCACGATCGTGTTTTCTGGGGCCACGATTTCAAAGGGCGCGAGCGAGGCCGCGTTATTGGGAATCTCCGGTGCAATCGCGCATTTCAAGGCATAGCAAGCATAGGCTTTGGTGTAGACCAGTGGGACGTTGATGCCCTTTTTGTCGATGCCACTTGTTCCCGCCCAATCACTCAAAACCCGGTCTTTTTCGATGGTCAGCCGGACCTTGAGGTCGATAGGTTTGGAATACCCATCAATCCGCATATGGCCATCGGCTATACCGGGTTTGAGCGCGTTGATCCGTTCCAATGTGGCCTGACGTGAGTTGGTCAGGATGAAGTCGGAAATCCCGCGCAGATCGGTCAGCCCGAACTCAGCCATCATATCAATCAGGCGTCGGTGACCGATCTCGTTACAATTTGCCAGGGCATAGATATCGCCCACCAACTGATCCGGTTCCCGAACATTCCCGCGGATGAGCGACAAGAGCGTCTGATCGACCGTGCCTTTGTCCGCGAATTTCATGATCGGGATATAGAGCCCTTCCTCATGCACATCATTAGCGTCCGCTCCGAAGCCACGCCCGCCGATATCGGTCACATGGGCGGTGCAGCCAAAGAACCCGATAAGGGCACCTTCATGAAAGGATGGGGTGACGACGGTGATGTCATGCTTGTGACCCGTCCCCTCCCAAGGATCATTGGTGATGTAGATATCGCCCGCCGCCATATTCGCCGGGCCGATCCGCCGAATGAAATGGCCCACCGCATCGGCCATCGCGTTGACATGGCCCGGTGTACCGGTGACGGCCTGGGCAAGCATCTCGCCCTTTTCGTTATAGACACCAGCCGACAGATCGCCCGCCTCCCGCACAGAGGTGGAGAACGCCGTGCGGACCAGGGCTTGGGCCTGCTCTTCGACGACGGAGATCAAGCGGTTCCACATGACCTGATAGGCAACTTTGCTGTGATCAGGCATGAGTTGTCTCCTCGGTTGTCTGCGGCATCGACGCTGAGCGGTCTTCGTTGGTCTTCAGCCGGACATCCAATGTCCCGTCCAAATGGGACAGAATTTCGCGGCTGCTCGGCACGACGACGCTGGTCTCGTCTTCGACAACGATGGCGGGGCCTTCTGCGATCTGCCCTGGACGAATGTCGGATCGGTTTACAACCGTCGCGGTGACCTGAGAACCGAGGCCGGGGTCGAAGAGATGCCGCTGTCCCGCAGTGTCGGCGGGGCGGGTGGCGTCAACCGCGCCAATCGGCTGGGCTTCGCCGGGTTGTGTATAGGCGTTGACCGACCAGACGGTGATCTCAACTTCCAAGCTTTCAACGGCCCGCCCAAAAAGATTGGCGTAGTCGGCTTCGAACAGGGCAAGAAGCGTCTCGGCATCCGGATTGGCGGCTTGCTCAGCGGTCAGTTGGATCGGAATTTCCCATCCCTGGCCCGCATAGCGCATATAGATTTTGTGGTCCGTGAGTATCTCGGCGGTTGCATCGCAGGATCGGACGAACCGCGTCGCTTCCTCTTTCATATCCGCGAAGAGCTTGGTCACAAGATCGGGGTCGAATGCCGAGAGACGCATAAAGACGGAACGGTTTGCCTCAAAACTAAAGGGCGCTCTGAGAAAGCCGATGGCGGACCCAACCCCGGCCCCTTGCGGGACGAGGCACCGCGCGACACCAAGTTTTTCGCAGAGCCGCGCCGCGTGAAGCGGGGCCGCGCCGCCGAAGGCGATCATCGTATATTCGCTGAGGTCTTCGCCATTCTCCACCGCATGAACGCGTGCGGCGTTGGCCATGTTCTCATCAACCACTTCGGCCAGGCCCCAGGCGGCCTCGCGGGGATCCATGTCGAGCTTCTGACCGATCGCCGCCTGGAAGCGCCTCGGCGGCGTTCTTTGGGTGGAGCGGAATGGAACCGCCTGCGAAATTGTCGGGATCAAGCTTGCCAAGCACAAGATCCGCGTCGGTGACAGCGGGCTCAGCGCCGCCGCGACCATAACAGGCGGGGCCAGGCTCGGACCCTGCGCTTTCTGGGCCGACGCGGATTTGGTTCATCGCGTCGACATGAGCGATTGATCCACCGCCCGCGCCAATCTCAACCATGTCGATCACCGGGATCGAAATCGGCATGCCGGAGCCCTTTTTGAAGCGATATGTGCGGGCCACTTCGAAGACGCGCGCGGTTTTCGGCGTCTGGTTTTTGATCAAGCAAATCTTCGCCGTTGTGCCGCCCATATCAAAGCTCAGCACCTTGTCGAGCTGGTGTTTCGCAGCGATATCGGCGGCAAAAATCGCGCCGCCGGCCGGGCCGGATTCGACCAGACGCACAGGAAACTCTGCGGCGCTCTCTAAGGACATAATCCCGCCACCCGAATGCATCAGGAACACCGGGCATCCCGCGCCTTCCGCAGCTAGGCGCTCTTTCAAGCGGCCAAGATAGGATTTCATCAGCGGCTTGATATAGGCATTGGCGATGGTGGTGTTGAAGCGTTCGTATTCTCGCATCTGTGGCGAGACGTCGGAAGACAGAGAGATCATCGCACCGGGAAGCTTCTCCGCCAGAACCTCGGCGATCAGACGTTCATTGACATCGCTGACATAGCTGTGGAGCAAGCCGACCGCGATGCTTTCATAACCCGCTTGGTCCAGCTCATCGGCCAGCGCCTCAACTTCGGCGCGATCAAGAGGCCGCAAAACATCGCCCCTTGCATCAATGCGCTCGTCGACGACATAGCGGCGATTGCGAGGCAAAAGGGGTTCTGGAAGGGTCAGGTTTAGATCGTATTGCTCGAACCGGCTCTCGGTCCGCATCTCGATCACGTCGCGAAAGCCTTTCGTGGTAATGAGAGCCGTCTTCGCGCCGCGCCGTTCGATCAACGCATTGGTCGCGAGGGTGGTTCCATGAATGATTTGACCAATCTCGTTGGTTGCAATCCCCGCCTTGCCGCAGACTTGGTGCATCCCGTCAATGATCGCATCTTCGGGGGCGGCATACGTTGTCAGAACCTTGGTCGAATATCGGGTCCCATCAATCTCAAGAACGACATCGGTGAACGTCCCTCCGATATCGACGCCCAAACGGGTTGTGACGCTCGCCATTCTGTCAATCCTCTCGTCTTGGTTGAGGTCATCCTAGACACGCCGAACAATTCAAACAAATTATTATATTGGATCGAAACGATTGAAATTATTGATCCTGAGCCGTTGGCTGGAACGCCTGAGAGATTTGCCCCGCCAGTTCCGCGGCCTGCGCGACATAGGACGGCGCGGTCTCGCCATCGTACCGGGCGCGGAACCAGAGCGGCTCCGGAACCCAAAGATAGCGAAGAGGGGCCAAGACACCTGATTTGATATCGTCGCGCACCATCACCTCGGGCAAACAGGCAATGCCAAGCCCATTACGGGTCATCTGAAGGCAGGCGGACATATTGGTCGATGCCACGAGCCGGACAGAGGTTTCCGGTAGTTTCTGAACGTGATCCTTCAACTGTTCATAGGGCAGCGTGCCTCGGGCATGTGTGAGTATCGGGCGTTCCGCCAAATCGGCCATCGACAAGACGCGGTCGGTGAAGCCGAGCTTGGGTTCGGCCACCCAGATCATATCGAAACTCCCCAACTCGATATTGGCGGAGGTCTGTCGATTGAACGGCCCGCTTTGAAGCGCCAGGTCGATGGATCGGTTGAACAACGAGGTTGAGAGATTGGCCGAGTAATCGACCGTCAAATCCACGTCGATGTTCGGAAATCGCTCCGTCAGCGCACTTAGAAAATCGCCAAGCCAGGAATGCACGATCATCTCGGTGACGCCGAGGCGCAGTACGCCATCGAAGAGGTGCTCATCCCCTGCGGCCACAAAAAACGCGTCCATTGATTTGAGGACATCCCGCGCCTTGGCCAGCAAGGTCTCGCCAACCGGTGTCAGCCGAACGGATCCGGCGTCCCGATCCATGAGCTTCAACCCAAGCTGCTCCTCAAGTCCAGCAATGCGTGAGGAGATGTTGGGCTGTGTCGTGTGAAGTTTTTCGGCGGCCCTGCGAAAGCTGCCGAGGTCCGCCACCTGCACAAACGCTTCAAGTTGTTTCAAGCTGATCTGTGCCAAAGTCGCCTCCGATAGCCTGCTGACCTTAACGCCAATCGCTGAGATATGGCCACCACGTTCGCCAATAGACCTGTCGGGACGACGGGTTGCATACATGACTATTTGCGGCTTCAACTAATCGAAACGGGGAGGGTTGGGCCGATGAACATCGCCGATTGGCTGCACCGAGTTGCGCAGACGAATGGCAACGCGCCGGCTTTGTTGCTGGGCGATCAGGTTGTTGCAACCTATGAAGATTTTGCCCGGCAGGCCGCAGGTCTGGCGACGGCTCTTCAGGCCAGGGGTGTCGGTCCGGGTGATCGAGTCGGCTTGTTTATGAAGAACTGTCCGGACTATCTGACGGTCTATTATGGGGTTTGGACCGCGGGCGCGGTAGTGGTTCCAATCAACGCGAAGCTGCATCCGAAAGAAGCGGCGTTCATCTTGCAAGATAGCGGCGCAAGCCAAGTATTTGTCACGCCCGACCTTGGTTCAGACCTGGCCGAGGCGACAGACGTGCCTCTGACTGACATCAGTACCGATGCGTTTGCGGACATGTGTGCGGCGCCACCGCTCACCACCGTCGCGCGAAATGCGGACGACCTCGCTTGGCTGTTCTACACCTCCGGCACGACCGGACAGCCGAAAGGTGTTCAGATCACGCATGGGATGATCGCCGCCACCTCGCTCTGTTACCCCGTCGATGTCGATCCGGTCAGCGCCGAGGATGCGGCCTATTACGCCGCGCCGATGAGTCATGGGGCCGGGATCTATGCGCCCATTCATGTGCGGATGGGCGCTCGGCACATTTGCCCGCTCTCGGGCGGGTTCGACCCGATCGAGCTGTTGGACCTGTCGCAGACCCATGGCCCAACATCGATGTTCATGGCTCCTACGATGGTGCGTCGTCTCATCGATACGGCCAAAGCCAGCGAGAAGACCGGGGAAGGGATCAAAACCATCGTCTATGGCGGCGGTCCCATGTATCGGGCGGATATCGAAGAGGCGGTGGATTGGTTCGGCCCGAAATTCGTGCAGATCTACGGCCAGGGCGAATGTCCCATGGCGATCTCGGCGCTGAGCCGCGCGGAGGTCGCGGACCGGACCCATCCAAATTGGCGGGCACGTCTTGCCTCGGTCGGTCGCGCGCAGTCGCAGGTTGAGATTGCAATTGCGGGGGCCAATGGTGCGCCGCTGCCCAACGGTGAGGTCGGCGAAATCATGGTGCGCGGCGCGCCGGTGATGCCCGGCTATTGGCGCAATCCGGAGGCGACAGAGGCGGCGCTGAAAGACGGTTGGTTGATGACCGGCGATGTGGGTCGGTTGGACGAGGATGGATATCTGACCCTGCAAGATCGGTCGAAAGATGTGATTATCTCCGGCGGCAGCAATATCTATCCGCGCGAGATCGAAGAGGTCTTGCTGCAACATCCAACCGTCCATGAAGTGTCTGTTGTCGGTCGCCCCTCGCCGGAATGGGGCGAGGATGTCGTGGCCTTTGTGGTTTGTGCGCCAGGCGCCGACTTGGACGAAGCCGCGCTTGACGCGCAGTGCTTGGAGCAGATCGCGCGGTTCAAAAGGCCGAAGGCTTATATCGCGCTGCCGGAGTTGCCCAAGAACAACTATGGCAAGGTCCTGAAGACGGAACTGCGCCAGAGATTGGAGAGCGAGGTATGAGTGATCTCAGAGGCAAAACCGCCTTGGTCACCGGATCGGTGCAGGGGATCGGATTGGCGATTGCGGAGGCTTTGGCAAGCGCGGGCGCACGAATCGCGGTGCACGGGTTGGCGGGGGATGCGCAAATTCATGAGGTCTGCGAACATCTGCGTCAGCTGGGCGCGCCGCAGGCCGAATTCTTCAACGGAGACCTGCGCCACCCTGACCAGATCGCTGCGTTGATGGAGGCGGTCGCGGCCTGGGGCGGGGCCGATGTTTTGGTCAATAACGCGGGCGTGCAACATACCGCACCCCTGGCCGAGATGCCGCGCGAGATGTGGGAGGCGATCTTGTCGGTGAACCTCTCCGCCGCGTTTCACACGATGCAAGCCGCCATGCCGATCATGGCGGAGCGGGGATATGGCCGGGTGATCAATATCGCGTCGGTGCATGGGTTGGTCGCCTCGAAAGACAAAGCGCCCTATGTGGCGGCGAAATTTGGGTTGGTGGGGCTTAGCCGGGTTGCCGCCCTGGAATATGCCGCAGCCGGGTCGAAGGCTTCGGGTGGTGTGACGGTCAACTGCATTTGCCCAGGCTGGACCGAAACCGCGATCATAGAGCCGCAGATCGAGATGCGCGCCAAGGCCCATGGCGGGGATCGGGAGGCCGGGGTCGCGGAGCTGTTGGCGGAGAAACAACCCAGTTTGCGGACGTCTGACCCGGCTGAAATCGGCGCGCTGGCACTTTGGCTCTGCGCGCCGATTGCTCATAACGTCACGGGCACGTCGATCCCGATTGATGGTGGTTGGACGGCGCAGTGAGCGCTACCCCGTCCCGACCCGCTCCGGCGTGACAGACATGGATTTGACGATGGCGTGCAGGGGCATACCCGGTTCGAGTGCCAAGGCGCGGACCGAGCGTTTGGTGACCCGAGCCACCAATATTTGGCCCTGGTGATCAAGCCGCACCAAAGCGCCGGACCCAGGGCCGGGCACGATGCTCACCACAGTGACAGGCAGCACATTCAGCGCGCTGATCCCCTGCGGCGCTTCACGCATCAACATCACATCGCGCGCATCCAGCCTGACACGTAGTTGGTCCCCGGCGGCCCCAACTTGACCGGGGAGCCAGATCGGCTGGCTGCCGATCCGGGCTTCGGTCAGGCCATCGGCCGGGTCATGACCAGCAATCGTGACGCTGAGAATCGCGCCCGCCAGATCGCGGCTGATCTGGCTGTCGGTTTCGCCGCCCGCAATGATCTCCGCCGCTGGGCCGATGCTGCGCATTTGCCCTTTCTCCATCAGGACAATCGTATCGGCCAGCCGGGTCACCTCGGCAACATCATGGCTGACATATAGGATTGGCAGGCCAAGCTGATCCCTGAGCCGCTCGAAATAGGGCAAGAGTTCCGCTTTGCGGCGCGCATCCAGTGCTGAGAGCGGCTCGTCCATTAGCAGAAGATCGGGGCCGGAGAGCAGGGCGCGCCCAAGCGCCACGCGCTGCCCCTCGCCGCCAGACAGGGTTGCCGGGCGCCGGTCAAGCAGCGCGTCTAGGCCCAAAAGCGTCACCAGATCGTCAAAGCCGAGGGGCAGGGCGCGGGTTTTGGAGCGCGCTTGCCCATAGCGCAGATTGGCGGCGACGCTCAGATGCGGGAAGAGGCGCGGCTCCTGAAACACATAGCCGATGCGCCGTGCGGCGGTTGGGACGTTGATTTTGGCGTCGGTGTCCAAGACACGGTGTGTGCCGATCTCGATCACGCCCTCATCGGGTGTCTCCAGCCCGGCAATGACGCGCAGAACGCTGGTTTTCCCCGCACCCGAGGGGCCAAAAAAAGCTGTAACCCCATTCGGAATGGTGCAGTTGAGCGCCAACTCCATATCCGGAAACCGGTGGCGGAAAGAGAGATGCACGTTCATGTGCCGCGCACCCGTTTGGCCATACCACGCGCCATCCATTCCGACGCGATCAATGCCCCAGCGGAAAGCGCGATGGAGATCAAGATCAGCCGCAGTGCTGCGCCTTCCTGCCCCGGCACTTGGAGCAAGCTGTAGATCGCCGTGGGGATGGTTTGGGTCTGTCCCGGGATATTCGACACGAAGGTGATGGTTGCCCCAAATTCGCCAAGCGCTTTGGCAAAGCCCAAGATGGTGCCGGCCAGAATGCCGGGCAGCATCAAGGGGAGCGTCACAGTCGCGAATATCCGGACCCGCGATGCGCCAAGCGTTGCCGCGGCCTCTTCCAGTTTTGGGTCCACGGCTTCAAGGGCGAGGCGGATCGCGCGGACCATCAAGGGAAAGGCCATGATCCCGCAGGCCAGCGCCGCTCCGGTCCAGCGGAATGCGAAGGTGAGGCCAAAGACGGTTTCAAAGAACCGCCCCAATGGGCCTTGGGCGCCAAAGAGGATCAACAGAAGGTAGCCAGTCACGACCGGCGGCAAAACCAGGGGCAAATGCACGGCAATGTTGAGAATCTCGCGGCCCCAAAACTCCGCCCGGGCCAGGGCGAGCGCGACCAAGACCGCAAGGGGCAGGCTCGCCATGATCGCCCAAACCGCAATCTGTAGCGACAGGCCCACAATCTGCCATTCCGCCGGACCAAGCCCCAAGGTCATTGCGGCACCTCAAATCCGTGGCTTTCGAAAATCGCGCGGGCTTGCGGCGAGGTTAGGAAGTCGAGCAGGGCGGTGGCGTCAGGGTGGTCACTGCCTGTGATTACGGCGGCGGGATAGCGGATTGGGTCGTGCAGATGGCCCGGTATGTGCACGTCAATCGCCACCTGCGAGTCGGCCAGCGCATCCGTCCGATAGACAATCGCGCGCGCGACATCGCCCCGTGCGGCGAGGGCCAGCGCAATACGGACATTGTCGGTCTGCACCAATCTTGGCAGAAAACGATCCAATACCCCCTCGGCTTCGAGGGCCTGACGCGCATAAATCCCGGCGGGAACCGCGTTGAGCAACCCTGTTGCAATACGTGCGTCGTCGGGTAGTGAGCCGAGAGCTGTGGCTAAGTCCGTGTTGGTCTCGACCGCACCGATGGGTCCGGCCACGACCAGTTGGTTGGACACAATCACCTCGGTCCGCGCCGGGTCGATGGCTCCCTGATCCACCAGATGGCTGACCCAGGCTTCATTGGCCGAGATGAAGATATCGGCGGGCGCGCCTGCTTCGATCTGCCGGGCCAAGACGGCGCTGCCAGCGTAGGAAATCGCCAGCGGCGCGCCGTCCCAGGCCTCGGCCACATCTTCCAGCGCGTCGCGCATGCTGGCTGCGGCAAAGATCAGAAGATCTTCGGCCTGCGCCAGACTGGGCAACCCGGAGAATATCAGGGTCACGACCCCAAGGGCGCGCAAAGGGGCAAAGAGAGTATTCCGGCACATGGCGCAATTGCGCGTCAGATTTCCGGGGAACGCAACCACTTGCGCGGTTTTTTCCGATTGTCTGCCGCCTGTTGATCACAGGGACACCAATTCTTGGCCCTGTACCTTGTTCCAAGCGAGGTCGCAGGCTACATGCCCCTCCATGAAGCGCTTCATTCCTTTTATGAAAAGCGATCCGCTTGTGTCGGTTTTGCGGCTGCAAGGTGTGATCGCGGGCACGGGCCGCGGCGGTGTTTTGAACGACGCGAACACGTCTCAGATGATCGAAAAGGCCTTTTCGCGCGGCAAACCCGCAGCGGTGGCGCTGATCATCAACTCGCCGGGCGGGTCTGCGGCGCAGTCGTCTCTCATCGCGGCGCGGATCAAACGGCTGTCGGAAGAGAAAGAGGTGCCAGTCCATGCCTTTGTCGAGGATGTGGCAGCTTCCGGCGGGTATTGGCTCGCCTGTGCAGCGGAGAAGATCTGGGTCGATGCAAGTTCAATTGTCGGTTCCATCGGTGTGATCTCAGCCAGCTTCGGATTGCAGGATTTTATCGCGCGCTTTGGCATTGAACGGCGGGTACACACGGCGGGCAAAGACAAATCCATGCTCGACCCGTTTCGTGCCGAGCGTGCCGAAGATGTCGAGCGTCTGAAGTCGATCCAAACGCAGATTCACGATGCGTTTATTGCGCATGTCCAATCCAGCCGAGGTGATCGTCTGGCAAAGGATGATGACTTGTTCACCGGAGAGTTTTGGGTGGGCGAGACGGCGGTTGGTCTGGGCCTGGCCGACGGCGTGGCACATCTCAAGCCAAAAATGAAAGAGCTCTATGGCGACAAGACCCGGTTCGCGGCCTATGGGCCTCGGCGCGGTTTGTTGCAACGGGTCGGCGTGCAGATCGTTGATGACCTGGCCGGTGCGGTGGATGCCCGCGCGGCTTGGGCCAGGTATGGGCTCTGATGATGGTTAAAATCATCTCACTCTTTTTGATTGGTATGGTCGTTTTGGCGATGTTTGGGCGGCTGCGCCTGCCGCGGATCGGGCGCCGCGATGGGTCCGGCGGATTGCCGAAACCGCGCCTCTGCCCGGAATGTGGCCGGTACAATCTCAAAGGCGGGCCATGCCGTCGGTGTTCCGAGGAGCAGGACTAAACGATGATCATCGAGTTTCTGCTTGCGGGCCTTGGCCTGATCATCCTGCTCTTGGCCGGCGATGTCTTGGTGCGGGGTGCAGTCAATCTGAGCCTGCGGCTGGGCATTCCGGCGTTGATTGTCAGTTTGACGGTTGTGGCCTTTGGCACGTCTGCGCCCGAGCTGCTGATCTCGATCCAAGCGATTTGGGAAGGCGTGCCCGGCTTGGCGCTCGGCAATGTTGTCGGTTCCAACACCGCGAATGTTCTTTTGGTGCTTGGGGTCCCGGCCTTGATCTCTGGGCTGGACACTAGGCAATGCGAAACCCGTCGCACGTATTTGATGATGATCGCGGGGACGTTTCTTTTCATTGGTCTCGCCTATGCGGGCCCGTTTGTCTGGTGGCATGGGTTGGTGCTTCTGGCGGGTTTGAGCTTGGTGCTGGGCGACGCGTTTCGCAGCGCACAAGCACACCGTGCCGAAGCCAATGGCGCTATGATTGCCGAAGAAGAACTGGAAGAAGCCGATCCGTCGATGCCCTGGTGGAAGATCGGTCTCTATATGCTTCTGGGCTTGATTGGCTTGCCCTTGGGGGCGGATCTCTTGGTGGATAGTGCGACCTCTATCGCGCGGGCGTATGGGATCAGTGAAACGGTGATTGGTCTGACCCTTGTGGCCATCGGTACGTCGCTGCCAGAACTGGCGACCACGGTCATGGCGGCGATCCGACAGCATGCCGAGGTGGCGATCGGCAATGTCATCGGCTCGAATATGTTCAACCTGCTGGCGATTATTGGGGTGGCATCCCTTGTTGGTCCAATCCCGGTCGCCCCTGAATTCTTTGTGTTCGATTTCTGGGTGATGCTGGCTGCATCCTTGGTCTTGGCGCCGTTTGTCTTCATGAAGCTGAAAATGGGCCGGGCGGTTGGTTTGGCCTTCGTGGCGCTTTACATCATCTATATCGGCACTCTTCTGGCCTGAGACTTGGGGGAAACATGGCCGCATTGGTGACAGGGGCGGGTAAACGTCTGGGCCGCGCAATGGCCGTTGCCCTGGCAGAGGCCGGGTTTGATGTGGCTGTGCATTACGCAAGCTCGGAGGTGGAGGCCACGGAAACGGTGGCGCAGATCACGGCGCTTGGGCGGCGGGCGGTTGCTTTGCAGGCGGATTTGCTCTCGGAAGAAGAAACTGCCGCGCTCTTGCCGCACGCGGTGGACGCGTTGGGCACCCCGATCACGCACCTGATCAACAACGCCTCGATCTTCGAATATGACACGCTGGCCACGGCGACGCGCGAAAGCTGGGATCGGCATTTGGAGTCCAATCTCCGCGCACCGTTTGTTTTGACGCAAGCGTTGGCCGATCAGATCCCCGACGCGGTTGTTGATGCGGCGGGTGAACCCATGGCCCGGGGGCTCGTCGTTAACATGATCGATCAGCGGGTCCGCAAGCTGACGCCGGAATTCATGACATACACGATTGCCAAGATGGGGCTTTGGGCGTTCACCCAAACCGCCGCGCAAGCTCTGGCGCCCAAGGTACGGGTCAATGCCATCGGGCCAGGGCCGACCCTGCAGGGCGCCCGGCAATCGGCGGAGCATTTCGCGGCGCAACGCAAGGCGACGGTTCTGGAGCGCGGCGCGTCACCGGAGGACATCGTCGGAGCGCTGCGATATCTTCTCTCTGCCAGCGCTGTCACGGGGCAGTTGATCTGTGTCGACGGGGGGCAGCATCTGGGGTGGCAGACGCCGGATGTGTTGGGCGTCGAATAGGCGCGCGAGCGGTTCCGAAAGGTCAGTTGTCCACCGTGAACGCGTATGTAACGCTCCGACGACCCTTTTATGACAGCCGTGTTGCCATGAAGGAATCAGCAAAAAGTTTCCTTTGAAAACAAAGTCTTGAGAAAGCGCCTAAAAAATAGGCAAACCGATGAACTGCGCCAAAAACAACAAAAAAATCGCCCTGCCCAAGATTTATCCGAAAGCTTATCCACAGGAATGGTGGAAACCTTTAGGGTTGATCCCTGACCCATCTCATTGCAGCCAGAACGGGAATCGCTAAGACCGTTGAGACATGTCTGATAAGGCCGAAAAAACCACGCCAACCGGGCACCAGGTGATCCAATCCTACCTCAAGGTTTTGGATAACTCGCCGGGTGTGTACCGGATGCTCGATGCGCAGTCGCGGGTGCTCTATGTCGGCAAGGCGCGGGCGCTGAAAAAGCGTGTGTCGAACTATGCCAAACCGACGGGGCATGATCCTCGCATCGCCCGGATGATCCGCGAAACGGCATCGATGATGTTTCTCACCACGCGGACGGAGACTGAGGCGCTGCTTTTGGAGCAGAACCTGATCAAGCAGCTCAAGCCGCGCTACAATGTGCTGCTGCGGGACGACAAAAGCTTCCCGAATATCTTGGTTTCGGCCGAACATGAGTTCCCACAGATCAAGAAACATCGCGGCGCGAAGAAAGAAAAGGGCGGCTATTTTGGCCCCTTCGCCAGTGCCGGTGCGGTGAACCGGACCTTGAACCAACTGCAGAAGGTGTTCTTGCTCCGCAACTGCTCCGACGCGACCTTCGATAGCCGCACCCGACCCTGTCTGCTCTATCAGATCAAACGCTGCAGCGCGCCCTGCGTCGGTTATATCAGCCAGGAAGACTACGCCGCCTCCGTTAAGGATGCGGAGCGGTTTCTGTCGGGGAACAGCACCAAAATCCAAGAAACCCTCGCCCGGGACATGGCGGCGGCGTCGGAGGCGATGGAGTTCGAGCGCGCCGCCGCGCTCCGCGACCGGATCCGCGCGCTGACCAATGTGCAGTCGGCCCAAGGCATCAACCCGAAAGGTGTCACAGAGGCCGACATCATCGCGCTTCATATGGAGGGCGGGCAGGCCTGTGTGCAGGTGTTTTTCATCCGCGCCAATCAGAATTGGGGCAATCGCGATTTCTATCCCCGCGTGGCGGGCGCGGAGGCGCCCGAGGTCTTGGAAGCCTTCATCGGACAGTTCTACGACACCAAAGAACCGCCGCGGCAGTTGATCCTGTCTCACGGCATCGAAAACACAGACCTGATGGCCGAGGCGCTGAGTCAGAAGCTTGGCCGGAAGGTGGAAATTCTGGTGCCACAGCGCGGCGAAAAGGCAGAGCTTGTGGCCGGTGCGGAGCGCAACGCGCGCGAGAGCTTGGCGCGCAAAATGGCGGAGACCGCGACACAGACCAAGCTGTTGAGCGGGCTGGCGGAGGCCTTCGATCTGGATGCGCCGCCCAAGCGGATCGAGGTCTATGACAACTCCCATATCCAAGGCACCAACGCGGTCGGTGGGATGATTGTCGCCGGCCCCGATGGCTTCATGAAATCCCAATACCGGAAGTTCAATATTAAGGGCACGGATATCACGCCGGGCGATGATTTCGGGATGATGAAAGAGGTGCTCACTCGCCGGTTCCAAAGGCTCCTGAAAGAAGACCCTGATCGCCAGACCGAGGCCTGGCCCGATCTTCTGCTGATCGATGGTGGTGCAGGACAGATCAGCGCGGTGGCGGAGATCATGGGCGATCTGGGCGTCGATGATGTGCCCTTCATCGGCGTGGCAAAAGGCATCGATCGGGATGCAGGGAAAGAGGAGTTCCACCGCCCCGGCACGCGCGCCTTCGCGCTGAGACACAACGACCCGGTGCTGTATTTCGTCCAGCGTCTGCGGGATGAGGCGCACCGCTTTGCCATCGGCGCGCACCGTCAGAAACGGTCGAAAGCGGTTGGCGCAACCCCGCTTGATGACGTGCCAGGCGTCGGTGCGACCCGCAAACGTGCGCTTCTGAGCCATTTCGGGAGCGCCAAGGCGGTGGCCCGTGCCGACCTCTCCGATCTCAAAGCCGTTGACGGGATTTCCGATGCGATGGCCGAGACGATCTATGACTTCTTCCATGAGCGCGGCTAAGGCGATAAGGCTGGCACATGCGTTGGACCATTCCCAATATCCTGACTGTCTTCCGTCTCTTGGCCGCCCCGGCTTTGGGTCTGATTTTTCTTTTTCTGGACAGGCCTTACGCCGATTGGGTGGCGGTTGTTCTATTCATCTCCGCCTCACTCACCGACTATATTGACGGCGATCTGGCCCGGCGTTGGAATCAGGTGAGCAAATTCGGCGCGATGTTGGATCCGATTGCCGACAAAGCGATGGTGGTGATGGCGCTCGCGGTGCTGCTTGGCATATTGGGGGTGTCTGTTTGGCTGATGATCCCGGTCGTCGCGATCCTGTTTCGGGAGGTATTTGTCTCGGGCCTGCGGGAGTTTTTGGGCGACACCGCTGGCACACTTAAGGTCACGCCATTAGCGAAGTGGAAGACAGCCGTGCAGATGGTGGCGATCGCGCTGCTTTTTGCCTGGGGTCTGTTTGAGCATTATTTCGGAATGCAGACCTATGGCATGGATGGCGAGATCGTGCGCGATGTGCTGGGCGGCGTGATCGAAGACGAATTTGGGCTGATCTGGAAGTACTACGGGCTGCTTCTCACCTCATGGGGCGGTTTGGCGCTTTTGTGGTTGGCCGCAGGCCTTACATTGGTGACTGGCGTCGACTATTTCCTAAAGGCAATGCCGCATCTGCGAGAGGACTGATATGGTAGAACTGCGCTATTTTGCTTGGCTTCGGGAGCGCGTCGGTGTCGGCCATGAACAGGTCGAGACAGAAGCCGCCACCGTGGGCGAGTTGATCAACGAACTCAAGGACCGCGACGAGGCCTATGCGTTTGCCTTCTCTGACCTGTCGGCGATCCGCGCCGCAGTTGATCAAGAACTGGTGGAGTTTGATGCGCCGCTGGCTGGTGCCCGCGAGATTGCGTTTTTCCCACCGATGACCGGGGGTTGAGCCGCATGATCCGTGTGCAGTCCGAACTGTTCGATATGGGGGCCGAGCTGAACCGATTTGCCGCCGATGTCGCAGGCGCGGGCGCGGTGGTCAGCTTTTCCGGTTTGGTGCGGGATGTGGCGACGGGTGATCTCAGCAAAATGATCATCGAACATTACCCCGGCATGACCGAGAAGGCGTTAGGCGAGATCGCCGAACAAGCGCGGTCCCGCTGGTCTTTGACCGATGTATTTGTCTTGCATCGTTATGGCGAGATGACGCCAGGCGAGCCGATCATGATGGTCGCCACGGCCGCACGACATCGCGCGGATGCGTTTGCCGCAGCCGAATTCCTGATGGATTACCTGAAATCTCGCGCGCCGTTCTGGAAACAGGAGATCGCCGGCGATAAGGCCGATTGGGTCGCGGCACGTGACGAAGATGAGGTGGCGCTCAAGCGCTGGTAATCATCGTGGCTGGCAAGTCTAGCCCTGATTGGCCCGCTCGACATAAGCGCGCAGCTCTTCGGCTTCCTGCCGGGCTTCGCGCAGACCCTCCATCGCCGCGCGCAATTCCGCTTCGGTCTGGCTCAACTGGTTGGTCAGTTCCGCCTCGCGCTGCTGCAAATACGTGATCGCCTGATCGCGGGTTTCTTCCGCATCGTGCAGCGCCTTGGCCATCTCATCCATTTCGCTCAAATCCGCGCCGGTGACCCGGCTGAACCGATGCACCAGCCAATTCGCAAACCAGCCCAACACAAACGCCACGAACAGAATGATGGCAATGGCGACAATAAACTCAGTTCTGTTCATCCGATCCCTCTTCGGCGGGCGGGTCGTCCGCCTCTGCCGCAGCCTCTTCGGCGGGGTCCTCCGCCGTCTCTCTCTGGCTAGACGGCACGCCGCCCGCAAGCAACCGGAATTCGATGCGGCGATTGCGCTCGCGGCCCTCTTCTGTGCCGTTGTCATCGATCGGCTGCGTTTCGCCATAACCTTGCGCGGTGAGGTTCGAGACCAGCACGCCGCGCGCCAGAAGCCCATTCAGAACCGCATCGGCGCGGGCTTGGCTGAGGTTGAGGTTCATCACTTCGCGGCCCTGGCTGTCGGTGTGGCCGCCGATCTCCATCCGCGCATGGCGGCAATCCGGCAGCATCTCGGCGATCTGGTCGAGGATTTCGCCTGAGGTTTCGTTGATCTCAACGGAGCCGGGATCAAAGGTGATTTTGCGCTCGCCAAGAAGGGTCGTAATCCGCGCAACGCATTCCTCGGCTGTTGGAATGTTGGCCGTTGGGTCCAGAAGTTCCTGATAAGTCACGTCGATCTCGTAATTGTCGGCCTCGCCCAGTTTCTCGGAAAGAAGCCGCGAGAGGTCAGATACTGCCGATTGGCTGCCCGTGTTGCCGCGGATGGAGACGAGGCCGGGCTCCACCGTCAGGCTGCCATTGTTCAGCAACGCAAGGGCCTCCAGCCCGGCCAGGACGCGGATAACCCAGCCATCGGGCAGATTGTCATCATTGCGGGTGGCCAGATAAGTGTCGTCACGGCCAAGCGTGGCGCGGGCATAGGCATAGATCGCGCGCTCCGCTTGATCATCGGGCAGGCGGCCACGCAGTTGCACATACCCTTCCGGGCTGCGGGTTGCGATAAAGCTTGGCGGGCCATCCTCTGGACCGCCCTCCGGGGGCTCGGGCAAGACGCCGTGAAGCGAGAAGACAGGGGGCAGGTCGGCGTCGAGTTCGCCGATGACCCGATCAAACAGCCCCTGCGGTGTGCCCTCCGCCGCGATCAGGGTCACGTCGGCGTCTGAAAAGGTCAGTGTCCCTGCGCCAAGCGCCGTCAGGGCTTCCAGCCCGGTGGTCACCGCTTCGGCCCATCGCGGGGACGGTACGCCGATGCCAATCACGCAGTTTTCCGGGCCGTTCAGCCCGGCCTCACGTGCGGCGCTCAGAATGGCCGCGCGGGTTGTGACGGTATCGGCGGAGCAGGCCTCGAAATGCGCGCTTTCGAGATCGCGGACAAAGCGCAGTGTGAAGGGCGTGATCACCGGGCGCGGGGCCGAGATGTCCATGATGACTTCGACGCCATCGGGCCGCGCCCGATTTAGAGCGGCCAGGTAGCGCCGCCGCTCTTCGATGCTCTCGCTCACCGCGGTCACCTCAACGCGCCCGTCAAAGACTGAGATTTGTGACCGGGGCAGTTCGTTCAGCGCCCGGAAGCCAAAGGCCATCGCGGCCTCCCAATCGGCGGGGATTGGATAGGTCGCGGTCTCCACCATATTGGCCACCTCGACGCCGTCGCGAATGCCAGAAATTCCATCGGCCACGGCCTCGCGTCCAATCGCCTCGGGGACCAGCCCGATCAGCGAAATGCCATCGCCGTTCCGGAGCATCTCGAGGGAGAAACGTGGGGGCGCGACACTATCGGGCTCCGTCACATCAAGGGCGTCAATCACGCGATCCGCGTCCACCACGGCGCCAGCGCGCGCCAGCGCTCGAAACCGGGCAGCCTCATCCGGCGCTGTGCCGATCAGTTGGACTTGCAGCCCATCCGCCTCGACCGAGACCCAATCCAACCCTTCTTCGCGCATCGCAAAGGCCACCGCCTCGGTCGAGCGATCCTCGATCCGGAGTGCTGCGACGACCGCAACGATAACGCAGAGCGCGCCGGCGACCACAAAGGCCAGCGCGGCAATAAGGGTGGAAATCTTGCTCATAAGGTCACGTCCAGCTCTGCTCACGGATGCCAAAGGGCTTAGCGCCTTGGTGGGGGCGTTCAATCAAACCAGCGCGGCTAAGGCGAAAAACAGCGCAACGAGCAAGCCGGTATCACGGTTTGATCGGAAAAGCCGCATGCAGGTCTCTGGATCATCTGTATCAAGCTGACCCAATTGCCAAACCATATGCCAACCGAATGCCCAGGCCCCGGCAAGCGTAAACACCATCGCCAAGAGGTTGCCACCAGGCGCCAGCGCCATGATCACGGCGATGGCCATCACCAGGACCGAGGTGATCAAGAACGCCCGGAGCCAAAGTTTGCTCTGCTCGCCAAACAAACGTGCGGTGGATTTTACCCCGATCAGCGCATCATCCTCGGTGTCCTGATGGGCGTAGATCGTGTCGTAAAACAGCGTCCAGGCGATCCCGGCCAGATACAAGACGACCGCTGGCCCGGCGAGGCTGCCGCTATGGGCGGTCCAGGCCAGAAGCGCCCCCCAGTTGAAGGCGAGACCCAGAAACACCTGCGGCCACCAGGTGAAGCGCTTGGCAAACGGGTAAATCGCGACCGGCACAAGCGCGAGAATGCCGAGCAAGATGGTGTTCAGGTTGAACGTCAAAAGGATGCCGAAGGCGATCAGCGCTTGGATCACCAGCCAGCCGAGCGCTTGGTTGGCGGTCACCTGCCCGGACGGGATTGGCCTAGATTTGGTGCGGGCGACGGCAGCATCAAAGTCGCGATCGGTGATGTCGTTCCACGTACACCCCGCGCCGCGCATCAAAAACGCTCCAAGAGCGGTGGCGATAACGATCCACAGGTCAAACAGACGCAAGCCCTCAGGGTCAGCAGCGGCGGCCAAAAACACGCCCCACCAGCACGGCAGAAGCAAAAGCCACGTGCCAATCGGACGGTCGGCCCGGCTTAGCCGCAGATAGGGCCGCGACCAATCTGGCGCATATGTGTCGACCCAGTTGTCGCGCACCGCATCGGCAACTTGGCCCTCTGGCGTTCCTGGCGTCTCGCTCATAGTTTGGCCTCATGTCGGCACATGCAAAAATCAGGCTTTATGTAGAGCACCCTTTGGGTCCGGGGCAAATGGTCCCTCTGTCGCGGGAGCAGGCGCATTACCTCTTTGGTGTGATGCGGCAGGCCGTCGGTGGGGCTGTGTTGCTGTTCAACGGGCGCGATGGCGAATGGCGGGCCGAGATTGCGGAGGCCGGCAAGCGGGGCGGTGTCTTGGCTTGTGTCGAGCAGACCGCGCCATTGCAGATGCCGCCCGATCTCTGGCTCTTCTTCGCGCCGATCAAAAAGGCGCGGACGGATTTCATCGTCGAGAAAGCCGCCGAGCTTGGTACGGCCCGGATTTGCCCGGTGCAGACTGAGTTCACCAATGCCGAACGCATCCGCCAGGACCGGCTACAGGCCCACGCGGTTGAGGCGGCGGAGCAGTGCGGTGGGACCTATGTGCCCGAGGTGGCGGGGTTGCAGAAACTGAGCGCCGTTTTGGCCGATTGGCCCGAGGATCGACATCTGATCTTTGCGGATGAGGCGCTCGTTGGGGCGAAAGCCGCGCTTGAGCGTGCGCCAGATGGATCGAAATGGGCGATCCTGATCGGACCGGAGGGGGCTTCAGCCCATCGGAGCGGGACCGTTTGCACGGCTTGCCCTATGTCACTCCAATCAGCCTCGGCCCGCGCATTCTCCGCGCCGATACAGCGGCCGTTGCGGCGCTGACCCTCTTTCAGGCGACGAAAGGCGATTGGGAATGATCCCCGCAACGCTTGATGATCGGGAGGCGATTATCGTGTTTCTGGGCCAACATGTGATGACCGCCATGTTCCCGCTTTCTAACCTTTTGAGATATGGGATGGCAGGCGGCCACCGCCATGCGATGCGGTTCTGGATTGCCCGGAAAGGCGAGGAGATCACCGATCTTCTCGGTGTCAGTGAGAGCGGTATGGTGATGCCGCAAGGAACAAGCGCTGCGCCTTGGAGCGACGCGCGAACCCTGCTCCACGACTTGCCGCTGGCTGGGTTTGTCGGCGCGAAAGATCAAGTGCGGCCTCTTCGCACCGCGTTAGGTCTCTCCGCGCAGCCGATGTCGATTGATGATGATGAGCCTCAATTCGCGCTTGATCTGAGCGATCTGCGGGTACCTGACGGGCCGGGTGAACTGGTTCCGCTCTCCGACACGCACCGCCAATTTCTGTACGCCTGGCGTGTGGCCTATGAGATCGAGGTGGTTGGCCGCTCCCCGGAGCGGGCAGAAGCCGAAGCAGAGGCGGCGATATCGGATTGGTTGGTGCAGGGCTCGCATGCCGTTTTGATCGACGACGGTGTGCCGCTTGCGCTGACTGGTATCAACGCCTCGGCTCTGGATGTTGTGCAGGTCGGCGGGGTCTATACGCCACCGGAGTTGCGTGGTCGCGGCTATGCACGCCGGGCGGTGGCCTTGCACCTGGCCGGGTTGCGCGACGCTGGACGGGCCTCCCGCGCAACGCTTTTTGCTGCCAGCGAGAGCGCCGCGCGGGCCTATATCGCAATCGGATTTGAACGGATCGGGACGTTTTCCATCTGCCTTTTCGAGGAGCCGACCCATGTCTAGCTTTCTCCGCCCCGAGGCACGTCGGACGCTCTATCGCTGGCGTGAGGTCTTGGCCGCCCTGGTCCTGGCCGCACTGGGCCTCTGGATCGCGCTGGATCATGGGCGGATCGTGCCGGCATTCGGATGGGTTCTGGTGGCCGTCGCGGTGCCGATGGGGGCGATCGCCGTGCGCCGGATGCGATTTGCAGGCTCGGGCGAGGGGCCGGGCGTTGTCGATCTGATTGAGGGGAAGGTCACCTATATGGGCCCCTATTACGGCGGCGCGGTCGCTCTGGATGAGTTGGAGGCCTTGTCGCTTCGCCGCGCCGGCGATGGGAAGACCTATTGGGTCTTGGCCGAAGTGGAGCAGGTGCTGGTCATCCCGACCGACGCGAGTGGGGCTGACATATTGTTTGATGCATTCACCCGGCTCGAGGGCCTCTCAACCCCGCATCTCTTGGCCAGCCTGCGCCGGACCGAACCCGGGACGATCACGCTTTGGCGAAAGGCCCCGCTCGCGGCCTTGACTTGACCAGGCCCGCGCGTCAGTCCTTGCCTTCACACATGCCCTGAACCCCGGAGCGAACCCCCATGTCTATTCCCCAATCTGGCGGCGGCCCGATCGAGCGGCATGAGCAACTGGCCGAATACTTGGCCGATGGCTGCAAACCCAAAGAAGATTGGCGGATTGGCACCGAACACGAGAAATTCGGCTATTGCAAAGACACGTTGAAGCCGCTGCCCTATGAGGGCACGCGCTCGATCCAGGCGGTGTTGGAAGGGCTGCGCGACCGGTTTGGGTGGTCGCCGGTTTTGGAAGGCGGCCATATCATCGGGCTGGAGAAAGACGGCGCGAATGTCAGCCTCGAGCCGGGCGGCGCTTTGGAGCTTTCTGGCGCTCCGCTGGAGGATCCATCAGACTTGCGACGAGGTGAACGACCACCTCCGCGAGGTGAAGGCTGTGGCCGACCAAATCGGGGTTGGTTTCATCGGGTTGGGGGCCGCACCGATTTGGACCCATGAGCAGATGCCGCTGATGCCCAAGGGCCGCTATAAGCTGATGGATGCCTATATGCAGAAAGTCGGCACGATGGGCACGGCGATGATGCGCCGGACCTGCACGGTTCAGGTCAATCTCGATTTCGGGTCCGAGGCCGATATGGTGCAAAAGCTGCGCGTTGCCCTTGCATTGCAGCCCGTCGCGACCGCGCTTTTTGCCAATTCACCGTTTTTCGAAGGCAAGGTGAACGGCCATAAGAGCTGGCGGTCGCGCGTGTGGCGCGATTTGGATGCCGACCGGACCGGCATGTTGCCTTTCGTGTTCGAAGATGGGTTCGGGTTCGAGGCCTGGGCGGATTACGCGCTCGATGTGCCGATGTATTTTGTCTATCGCGACGGGAAATATGTCGATGCGCTCGGCATGTCCTTCCGCGATTTCTTGAAGGGCGAGTTACCTGCACTGCCCGGCGAAATGCCGACGCTCAGCGATTGGGCTGACCATCTGACCACGATTTTCCCCGAGGCGCGGCTGAAGAAATTCATCGAGATGCGCGGTGCCGATGGCGGGCCTTGGCGGCGGCTTTGCGCGCTTCCGGCGTTCTGGGTCGGGCTGACCTATGATCAAGGGGCGCTGGATGCGGCTTGGGATCTGGTCAAGGGCTGGGATGCGGAGACACGCGAGGCGCTTCGCGTCGCGGCCTCGGTCGATGGGCTACAAGCCGCGGTTGGCGCGATCAAAATGCATGATCTGGCGCGCGAGGTGCTGAGCATCGCAGAGTCGGGGCTGGCGGCGCGGGGTTGCCCCGGCGCGGGCGGATTGATTCCGGATGAGACCCATTTCCTGAATGCGCTGAAAGAGAGTGTTGAATTGGGTCATGTCCCCGCCGATGAGCTTCTGGCGCATTATCATGGCGATTGGGGGGGGAGACCTGACCCGGATTTACGGTGAATACAGCTATTAATCCCCGGTGATCGGGTTCGGGCCGTGTTCGTTACTGCCGTCTTGGCTGGGCTGGATATACCAGTAGATCAGGATCAACGCGCCGATCAGCGGGATAAAAGCGATCAGCAGCCACCAGCCGGACCGGCCAATGTCATGCAACCGCCGCGCACCGACCGTGATGCTGGGCAGCAGAACGGCGAGGGAGTAGATCACCCCAAGCACGCTGTTCGTCATGCCGGTTTCCATCGAGACACCGAATATCGCCCGATCGATGATGCTTAAAATGATACTGACCACGATATTGAAGAGAACAAACCACCAAAGCTCGGCCCGGCGGGCCCGGCCAGAGAAGGTGGCATATTTTTCGAGAAGAACCGTACGAACGGCCGTTTGAAAATTCATGATGACCTCACGTCTAATTTGTGATGTCCGATAGGATAAACCAACTGCGCCGAAATTACTTGCCTATTCTTGGCTCGCTGCCATCGCGAATACGTTCGATGTTTTTTTGATGCCGAACGAGGATCAGCGCTGCCAATGCGACTGTTACGATGCTGGCCTCAGGCATCCCAAGAAGCGTCATCCAGACCGGAGTCAAAACGGCGGCCACCAGAGCTGAGAGAGAGGAAATCCGACTGATCGCGGCGGTTACGAGCCAAGTCAGGCAGGCGGCGATGCCCGCGGGCCAGAAGAGGGCTAGGAGTGTGCCGAGGAATGTGGCCACGCCCTTGCCGCCTTTGAAGCCCAGGAAAACCGGGAAGCAATGGCCCAGAAACGCCATGAACCCGGCGATCTGCGCCGCGTCATCTGCGAAAAGCGCGCGGGCAAGCAGAACGGCTATGCCACCTTTGCCAGCGTCTAAGATCAGCGTCAGAAAGGCCGCCAGCTTATTGCCGGTTCGCAGCACATTGGTCGCGCCGATATTGCCCGATCCGATTTGCCGGATATCACCCAGGCCAAAAAGCCGCGCGATCACCAGGCCAAACGGCACTGAGCCAAGCAGATAGGCCGCAATCGCGACCAGAGCGAGCGTCGCGCCAGCGGTTTCAATCGCCGGGATCATGCCGCGCCTCGGTCATAAACCACATCTCCGCCGACAAAGGTTTGCTCGACCCGGCCTTGCATGCGTTGCCCGTCGAAGGGGGTGTTCTTGGATTTCGACCTGAGCGTGAAGCGGTCCAAGACAAACGGGGCATCGGGGTCAAACAAAACCAGATCGGCGGGCGCGGCTTCGGCTAGACGGCCACCCGGAAGCCCCAACCGGCGAGCCGGGTTCAAGGACATGGCGCGGAACAGCTCCGGAAGTGTCAGTTGTTCCGCATGATAGAGACGAAGCGCGGCGGGCAGGAGCGTCTCCAAGCCCACGGCCCCCGAGGCGGCGGCTTCGTAAGGCAGGCGTTTGCTTTCTTCATCTTGCGGTGTGTGCATGGAGCAAATCACGTCGATGAGGCCGTCGCGCACGGCCTCAACCATCGCCATCCGATCTTCCTCTGATCGAAGCGGCGGTTTGACCTTAAAGAAGGTTCGATAATCAGCCACATCCAGCTCGTTCAAGGTCAGATGATGGATCGAAACGCCTGCGGTGACATCAAGGCCTGCGGCTTTCGCGCGGGTGAGTGCGGGCAGAGCGGCGGTCGTGCTGATCTGATCGGCGTGATAGCGTGCGCCGGTCATCTCGACCAAGGCGAGGTCCCGTTCCAGCCCGATCCGCTCCGCCATGGGCGAGACGGCGGGCAGGCCGCGGAGTGAGGCGAATTTGCCGGAAGTCACTGCCGCGCCCGCACTCAGGCCCGGGTCCTGCGGATGCGCCACGATCAGCGCCCCAAGAGACCGGGCATAGGTCATGCATCGGCTCAGAACTTTGATGTCGGTCGTGACCCGGTCGCCATCGGTAAAGGCAACAGCGCCCGCATCGAGCAGAAAGCCAAGCTCCGTCATCTCGCGACCGTCGCGGGCTTTGGTCAGCGCCGCCATCGGGCGGAAACGCACCGGTGCCGCCTCTTGCCCACGCCTGCGGACGAAATCGAGCACTTCGGGCGTATCGATTGGCGTCGTGGTGTCGGGGCGGGTTACGATTGTCGTCACCCCGCCGGCTGCGGCCGCTGCGCCTGCGGTTCGGAAGCTCTCCTTGTGCCGTTCCCCGGGTTCACCCACCTTCACACCCAGATCGATGATCCCGGGTGCCAAGCAAAGGCCGCCGCAATCGGTGCCGCCAGAGCGGTCGCCCTCGCCGATCTCCGCGATCGCGCCATCTTCGATCCGCAGCCAGCCGAGGGTGTCTGATCCGCTCTCTGGATCGATCAACCGCGCATTGTGTAAAAGCGCGTTGGTCATGGGGTCGTCTCCGGCTCTGCGCCGCGTGCGGCGTCGATCTGGGCAATCACGGCGGCGGTGTCGGCTTGATATTTGAGCAAATGCTTGTCGCCGCCGCTGGTGACGATCTGCACCGCGCCGAACAGGCTGCGCGCCCGGGTGATTTGATCAAGCGGAATCGACCGGGTGCCGGGGCCGAGCAGGCGGTGATTGGTCAAATCCCATCGGGCGGCCACCTCGTCGCTGGCCAGATAGAAGGCCCGCACGGCAATCGCGGCCAGGCCGCCGACGGCACCTGTCCAGATATGGGCATTCCCAAGGGCGGCCAGAACGCCCATGCCAAGCGCCATGGCAACCGCCGCCATCCAAGCATGGGCACGCCAGTAGGTGGTTTTGTCTCCGCTGAAGCTGGTGATGACCTCCTCACCAGGGTTCAGTTCGGAGGTTGGTGCCATCGGTGTATGTGTTTGCATCGCGTTGCTCATCTCAACCACCAGATCAAAAGCACCAGAACAAACACGAGGATTAGGCCGATCCCGACCGGTGGGATGCGAAAACCGGCTCCATTTGGCGCGGGGGTCGGCTCAGCTGAGCGTGTCGGCGCAACATCGGCAGGCGGCAAATCTGCGGAATGATCTGGTTCTGCCATCGAGAGGGATGCGATCAAAGTCGCCTCTGCGCCGGGTGATGGCGGTGCATCGACGGCCGAGGAGGGCACCAGCAAAACGGACCCTTCCAGCACGTCGAGGCGCTTGACGGCCTCTTCTAGGGCGGCCTCGTCCACATCAAAGGCGGCCATCACGTAGGCGCTCAGCGATAGCCCGGCCAAGTCGGCCACGGGGAACAGCTCTACCTGATCGGTTTGGAGGGTGCTCACACCCAACCATGCCGCCAAATCCGGGAGGTCCGGCGTTTCGCCTTGTTGCCGGGTCAGATGCGTGTGCCGAATCTCGAGCGGCAGGTTCAGGGCCAGAACATGCAGTACCGCGCTCACACCATCACCCCTTGTGGTTCGCGGGCGGCGCGGAGGTTCTGCGCCAGCAAATCCATGGCCGCCATGCGCACGGCCACGCCCATCTCCACCTGTTCCTGAATGACCGAGCGGTTGATGTCATCGGCCAGGGTGCCGTCGATCTCCACACCCCGATTCATCGGGCCCGGATGCATGACAATCGCATCGTCTTTCGCCGCCGAAAGCTTCTCCGCGTCGAGCCCAAAGCGATGATAGTATTCGCGCTCCGACGGGATAAACGCGCCATCCATCCGCTCTTTTTGCAGCCGGAGCATCATCACGACGTCGCAACCTTCAAGCCCCGCATCCATATCGTCATAGACCTCGACACCCCAATCGGCGACGCCAGAGGGTATCAGCGTCGGCGGGCCGATCAACCGGATGCGGTTCTCCAACTTGCCAAGCAGCAGGATGTTTGAGCGGGCGACGCGCGAATGCGCGATGTCACCACAGATCGCGATGTTGAGGCGGTGCAGCCGCCCCTTGGCCCGGCGGATCGTTAGGGCATCGAGCAGCGCCTGCGTCGGATGCTCATGCCGCCCATCCCCGGCGTTCAGAACCGCGCAATTCACCTTATCGGCCAGCAGGTTCACCGCGCCGGAATGTGGATGACGCACGACCAACAAATCCGGATGCATTGCGTTCAGCGTCAGCGCCGTGTCGATTAGCGTCTCGCCCTTTTTCAGGGAGCTGGCAGCCATCGCCATGTTCATCACATCGGCACCAAGCCGTTTGCCCGCGATCTCAAAACTCGCCTGGGTGCGGGTCGAGGCCTCGAAGAACATGTTGATCTGGGTCAGCCCGGTCAGCGCGTCGCCATGCTTCTGCGTGCCGCGCTCCATTTCAGCATAGCGGTCGGCGAGATCGAGGATCGTGGTGATCTCCTCCGGATGCAGAGGTTCGATCCCAAGCAGATGGTTTTGGCGGAACGTCATCGACCCCTCGCTCTGACTGCGCCGCTTATAGGCAGGCGCGCCGCCCCCGGCAAGCGTCTGAGCCGTCGCATTTGTCGGATCACTGGCCATGCGTCGAATGACGGCATTTCGGGCCACCCAATAGCCATTTACCTCGGTCGCGAGCGGGCCTAGCTTGGCACCATGGATCAGGCTCTGGATTTTCATTCGGCAAAGGCGCTCTTGGAGTGGCAAGTGGAGCTGGGCGCGGATGAAGCGATCGGAGATCTGCCGCTCAACCGCTTTGAGCTTGCCGAAGCCGCGCCGAAGCCATCTGCCAAACCCGCACCGACGCCAGCCGCTGCCGCGACACCTGTCGCGGTGGAGGCCGATGTTGTGGCCGAGGCACGCCAGATGGCGGGTGCCGCGGACGATTTGGATGCGTTGAAAGCAGCGATGGCCGCCTATCCGCATTGCGAGTTGCAACGCGGCGCGCGGAACCTTGTTTTCTCGGATGGCGTGCCCGGTGCGCGGGTCATGATCATCGGTGAAGCGCCCGGGCGCGATGAAGACATACAAGGCAAGCCCTTTGTTGGCCGGGCCGGGCAACTCCTCGACAAGATGTTCGATGCCATTGGGATGGGGCGCGACCGGGATGGCGACAACGCGCTTTACATCACCAATATCCTGCCTTGGCGTCCACCACAGAACCGCGATCCGAGTCCGGAAGAAATGGCGATGATGCTGCCATTTCGTGAAACGGCATGTGGAACTCGCCGCACCAGAGGTTTTGGTGCTGATGGGCAATATCTCCTGCCTCGGCATTCTGGGGCGCAAAGGTATCACACGGATGCGCGGGCACTGGACCGATGGGTTGGGCAAGCCGGTTCTGCCGATGTTCCACCCGGCCTATCTGCTGCGAAACCCGATCATGAAACGCGAGACCTGGGCGGATTTGCTGAGCCTCCAGGCGCGGCTGGGCGGCGGCGGATGATGCACCTGCTCATTGTTCTAAGTGGGCAGGCCGAGACATAGGCGCCCCAATCTTCCAGAAATAACCCCCGTTTTGAGGTCACCCATGTCCCGAATTGACGAAAGCAAAGAGTTTCTGCCGGTCCGCATCGCGGTTCTGACCGTGTCCGACACGCGCGGTTTGGCAGAAGACAAATCCGGCGATCTTTTGGTTCAGCGACTGACCGATGCGGGCCACAAGCTCGCCGCGCGTCAAATCCTGCGTGATGAGCGACACCAGATCGCGGATCAACTGCGTGCCTGGTGCGCGGACCCAGAGATTGATGTGATTATCTCCACTGGTGGAACCGGCCTGACGGGCCGCGATGTGACCGTGGAGGCCCATCGCGATGTCTATGAGAAAGAGATCGAAGCCTTCGGCACCGTGTTCACCATGGTCTCGATGCAGAAAATCGGCACCTCCGCCGTGCAATCTCGCGCGACGGGTGGTGTTGCCGATGGAACCTATCTGTTTGCCCTGCCCGGAAGCAGCGGGGCCTGCAAAGACGCGTGGGACGAGATTTTGCGCTGGCAGCTCGATTATCGGCACCGCCCCTGCAATTTCGTCGAAATTTTTCCACGTTTAGATGAACATAAGCGACGGAAGTAAACGGCGGCTGCGTGCAAGCCTGCAAAGACCCGTGACTTGGACGTGATCGCCTCAGATACTACCTTTGAGGCTCTTGGCACCGTGATAGGCACCTGAATGCGATTTTTCCGACGCTCCGTTGTGGGCCTGTTCCTGATTTCTCTGACCGTGGGCCTGCTCGCCTGGGCCGGAAACACGGTCTATTCCGCGCTGCAATCGCGTTGGGCGGAGGAGGGGCGCCCGGGGGCTGCGCGCGAGCGCGTGTTCACAGCGGAAGTGCGCACTTTGGAGCCGCAGACGGCGACGCCGGTTCTAACGGCTTTTGGCGAGGTGCGCAGCCGCCGCACCTTGGAGTTGCGCGCCCCGGCCCAGGGTCTGGTGGTTGAACTGGCTGATGGGTTTGAGGATGGCGGCGCGGTTGAGGCCGGGCAGCTCTTGCTCCGCATCGACCCTGCCGAGGCGCAATCGGCTCGCGACACTGCCGCCGCCGACATGCGTGAAGCCGAAGCAGAGCTGCGCGATGCGATCCGGGCGTTGGACCTGGCGCAGGAGGATGTGACGGCGGCACAAACCCAGGCCGATTTGCGTGCGCGCGCTTTGGTCCGGCAGCAAGACCTCGCAGAACGCGGAGTGGGCAGCGCCGCCGCGGTCGAGACGGCGGAACTGGCCGCCGCCACCGCGGATCAAGCCGTTTTGTCCCGCCGTCAGGCCCTTGCGCAGGCCGAGGCACGGGTGGATCAAGCCGGCACCGCGATTGACCGGCGGCGGATCAGCCTGACCGAAGCGGACCGGGTTTTGGCCGAAACCGAATTGCGCGCCGGGTTCTCCGGCGTTCTGGCAGAGGTCAATGTGGTCGCGGGCCGTTTGGTCAATCGCAACGAACAAATCGCGCGGTTGATTGATCCCGAAAGACTCGAAGTCGCGTTCCGGGTTTCGACGACGCAATATTCCCGCCTGTTGGACGATGACGGGCAACTGCCTCGGTTGCCCGTGACGGTTGTCCTAGACGTGTTTGGCCTTGATGTCACCGCACCGGCTGTCCTGACCCGCGAGAGCGGCGCGGTTGAAGAGGGGCAATCGGGCCGTCTGCTCTTTGCACAGCTGCAGGAAGTCCGTGGGTTTCGCACCGGCGATTTCGTGACCGTGCAGCTTGAGGAAGCGCCGTTGGACAATGTGGCCCTTCTGCCCGCGACTGCGGTGGATGGCGACAATCGCGTCTTGGTTCTGGGCGCGGATGACCGTTTGGAAGAGGCGCAGGTGACCTTGCTCCGGCGGCAAGGCGATGATGTGATCATCCGCGCGCCGCCGCTCCATGGTCGAGAGGTCGTTTTGGCCCGGACGCCAGTTCTGGGCGCGGGCATTCGGATCAACGCGCTGCGTCCGACCGAAGGTGGTGAGGTTGAAACAGCGCCGGAGACCGTCGCGCTTGATCCTGATCGCCGCGCCCGCTTAATCGCCTATGTCGAAAGCAACGCCTTCATTCCCGCGGATGTGAAAGAGCGGATGCTGCGGCAGCTGAACCAAGACGAGGTGCCGGCCCGCATGGTGGCGCGTATCGAAGCGCGGATGGGGAGCTAGCGCATGCGGCAGCTTCCGGCCAGCGCGGGCGGTGTCCTGTCTTACTTCACCCGACACCGGACGGCGGCAAACCCTGCTTGTCACTCTGATTGTGTTGGGGCTCTCCGCCTTCCCAAACATGCGGGCGCAGTTCTTTCCCGATGTCGTGGTCGATAACGTGACGGTCACGGTCACCTGGGACGGCGCAGGCGCCGAAGATGTGGACGAAGCGATCATTGCGGTGATGGAGCCGCGTTTGTTGGTCGTCGAAGGCGTCACCGAATCGAGCTCCACCGCGCGGGAGGGCAGCGCGACGATCCGGCTGGAGTTTGAACCCAGTTGGGATATGGGCCGCGCGGCGGATGATGTGCAGGCGGCTGTCGATACGATCTCCGATTTACCCGAGGATGCCGATGACCCGTCGGTCCGCCGTGGGGCCTGGCGCGACCGGGTGACCGATGTGGTGATCACCGGGCCGGTGGGCGTGGAGCAGATCGGGCGCTTCGCCGACGAATTTGTCGCGCGCCTCTTTGCCGAAGGCGTGACCCGCTCCACTATTCGCGGCGTGGCCGCGCCCGAGACAATTGTCGAAGTGCCGTCTGCGTCTTTGATCCGCCACGATATCTCGATGTCCGAGATTGCGGCCGCGATTGCCGCCGAGGCCGATACGGCCCCGGCTGGCGATGTGGATAGCGCCAATGCTCGCGTCCGTACCGGAACCGCCCGGCGCAGCGCCGAAGAAATCGCGGGGATCGTGCTCAGGACCAACGCCGATGGATCGACGCTGACAATCGGCGAGTTGGCGCAAGTCAGGACCGAAGGCGTGGACCGGGAACGCGCCTATTTCGTTGGAGAAGACCCGGCGATTTCTGTGCGCGTGGACCGGACCGATCAGGGCGACGCGATTGGCATTCAGGAAACCGTGCAAGCGGTGGCCGAAGAGATGCAGTTGACCCTGCCCGAAGGCGTGGCGATCGAGTTGATCCGCACCCGGGCGGAGTCGATCTCGGCGCGTCTGAACATCTTGCTCGACAATGGTTTGCTCGGCCTTGGCCTGGTTGTCCTCCTCCTCTTCCTGTTCCTCAATGCGCGCACGGCCTTCTGGGTGGCCGCCGGTATCCCGGTGGCGATGTTGGCCGCAATTGCGCTGATGTATGTGTCAGGTCTGACACTCAATATGATCTCGCTCTTTGCGCTGATCATCACGCTCGGGATCGTGGTGGATGACGCCATTGTCGTGGGCGAGCATGCGGATTTTCGGGCCCGAACCCTGGGGGAGCCGCCCGCCGTTGCCGCCGAAAATGCGGCTCGGCGGATGGCGGCGCCGGTTTTCTCTGCGACCCTGACAACGATCCTGGCTTTTGCCGGTCTGGTGGCCATTGGCGGGCGGTTTGGCGAGTTGATTGCCGATATTCCCTTCACGGTGATTGTGGTGCTCGCCGCCAGCCTCGTCGAATGCTTCTTGATCCTGCCCAATCACATGGCCCATGCGCTTGCGCATTCCGCGAAAGAGCATTGGTATGATTGGCCCTCACGACAGGTGAACAAGGGGTTTGAGTGGGTCCGCGACCGGTTGTTCCGCCCGGCGATGGGTTGGGTGATCAAGGCGCGTTATCCAGTTGTCGCGGCAGTGATCCTGGTGCTGGCAAGCCAGATCGCGGTGTTCATACGCGGCGATGTCACCTGGCGTTTCTTCAATGCGCCAGAACTGTCCAGCGTCTCCGGCAATTTCGCGATGTTGGATGGGGCCAGCCGCGACGACAGTTTCGCGATGATGCGCGAGATGCAGCGCGCTGCCGACACTGTAGCGGCGCGTTATGAGGAAGAATACGGCGCGAACCCGCTGCTTTACGTGTTGTCCGAGGTGGGCGGTACAACCGGGCGTGGCTTGGCGGCGGCGGATAACAAAGATGCGGATCTCTTGGGCTCCATTGCGATTGAACTGATCGATGCCGATCTTCGGCCCTATTCCTCCTTCCAGTTTGTTGCCGATTTGCAGGACGAAGTGCGGCAATTGCCGCTGACCGAGGCGGTTTCGTTTCGTGGCTGGCGAGGCGGGCCAGGCGGGGATGCGCTGGATGTGCAGCTTTTCGGGGCCGAAACCGATGTGCTGAAAGCCGCCGCTGAAGCGGTGAAAACGGCGCTGATCGGCTTCCCCGAGGTCTCGGCCCTGGAAGACAGCTTGGCGTATGACCGCGAAGAGCTCAGCCTCGAATTAACACCACAAGGCCAGGCGCTTGGCTTCGAGATTGGCGAGTTGGGCCGCGTGTTGCGCAATCGATTGGGGGGATTGAGGCGGCGACTTATCCTTCCGGCATTCGCACCGGTGCGATCCTGGTGGAACTGCCTGAGGGCGAACTGACGGCGGATTTCCTCGATCGAACGTTGCTCCGCGCCTCAAGCGGCGAATATGTGCCGCTGGCCGATATCGTCAGTGTCAGTGCACGAACCGGGTTTTCCACCATCAATCGCGAGAATGGGCTGCGGATTGTATCGGTCACCGGCGATCTGTCCGAAGATGACCCGGCCCAGGCCGAGGCGATCATGACCGAGCTGCGCGAGGTGATCCTGCCGCAAATCGAGGCGGATTTCGGCGTTGGCTGGCTTCTGTCCGGTCTCGCGGAACAAGAGCGGGATTTCCTGAATGATGCGATGCTTGGGTTCGCGCTTTGCCTGATCGGGATTTACTTGGTTCTGGCCTGGATCTTTGCGAGTTGGGCACGGCCCGTGGTTGTGATGGCGATCATTCCCTTTGGCCTGATCGGGACGATTTACGGACATAACGTCTGGGATGTTCCGATGAGCATGTTCACGGTTGTGGGCCTGATCGGGATGACCGGGATCATCATCAACGATTCCATCGTTTTGGTGACCACGGTGGATGAATATGCCGAAGAACGCGGCCTGATCCCGGCAATCATCGATGGCGCGACGGACCGGCTCCGGCCAGTGCTTCTCACGACGCTCACGACGGTTTTGGGCTTGGCGCCGCTTCTCTTCGAGGGCTCGCAACAGGCACAGTTCCTGAAGCCCACGGTGATCACGCTGGTTTATGGCCTTGGTTTTGGCCTGATCGTGGTCTTGCTGGTGGTCCCGGCGATCCTGGCGATGCAGCAAGACGTGGGCAAACGGATGCGGGCGTTCCGGCGTGTGGTGCGCGGCTCTGGCCGCATCCCGGTGGCGAGCGCGTCGCTTGTTGGACTCACTGTGGCGGTCGCGTTGCTCTTTGCGGGCACGTTGGGGGCGCTCATCATCACTGGCGAAGTGGCTGCACCATTGGCGGCTATGGTGCCACTTGGCGCCAACATGGCGATGGGCGCTTTGATCGTTTTCGTCTTGGGGACAGCGCTTCTGTGCCTTGTCGCCTGGCTGGCGGCCGTCCTGGTCCATATCATGGCCAGCCGACGGCAAGCCTGATCAGCCGGTACAGCCCTGTAGCTCAACGGCCATACGGGTGCCCAACACGGTGATCCGAAGATCGGACCGGTCCATTGCAAACGGTCCGGCATCCGGCGGCACCACATCGGCGACGGCTGTGACCAGATCGCCGTCACGATGCGACGAGGTTTCGGAAATCCAAATCCCGGGATCGGAGAGTTCGAAGACAACCGTCTCATCATTGCCAACGGACGGCACCCGCATCTGCGCCTCGACCCTCAGCCCGTCCGAGATCGGGGTGATTTGGCATGTGGCGCTGCCCGCGCCCGCTTCGGCACGGGTCAAGGGCCGATCCGCCAGAGCCGCGGCAATCGATGGATCACGGTTACCTTCCGGTGGCAGGAGCCCGTACAGATCCAATGTCACAGGCATACACACATCCAGACACACGCCCAGATCAAGCCGCCCATCAACCTCGACCGCGCCATCGTCGGACAGCGACAGTTCAACAGGCAGGATCACATCGTCGCGATAGCCAATGCTGCGCATGCCATTGGTGAAAAACACTTCCGGTCTGGGCCAGTGAATTTGCAACCCCTCGACACTGCTCGATGGATCGAGCCTGAGCCGAGGTGGGATGCCACCTTCGCCCGGCGCGCGCCAATAGGTTTTCCAACCGGGCGCCATGGTGATCTGAATCGCAGCCATATGACGCCCATCGTCGGTTCGCCACCCTTCCAGCAGACTCACCTGCACCACATCATCAGCGCTTCGCCCCTCAAACTGCGCCGACGCGGGCGTTGAGACGGCCAGCGGAACAGCGGCAAGGGCCGCTCCGGCCAAGGCGGAGAAGAAAGAGCGATTCATCATACGGTCTGACCTATGCAGTTGTGTCTGAAATGCAAAATCACGTTTAAGCGAATGATCGCTGCCCTGCGGCAAAACCGGGCTTGAACCGGGCGTCCTTCGGCCACATGCTGACCCCATGACCATGGAAACCGTGCCCAGTGACCTGACCGGCCAGTTGTTGATCGCCATGCCGGGGATGGGCGACCCCCGATTTCATGGCAGCGTTGTGTTTCTCTGCGCCCATTCCGAGAGCGGCACGATGGGGCTGATCGTCAACAAACAGATTACCGAGTTGAGTTTCGCCGAGATGTTGGCGCAGTTGGAGATCCCCAGTGCGGCGCCGCCGGATTTCCCGATTTGCTTTGGCGGCCCGGTTGAAACCGGGCGCGGATTTGTCCTGCACTCGGCGGAATATGCACCGCGCACCCGCGATGCGGCGGAGGATGGAACGCTCCGGGTCGATACACGGTTTTCGATGACGGCCACGCTGGATGTGTTGCGTGACATGGCCGAGGATAAAGGGCCGAAACAAGCTTTGTTAGCGCTTGGTTATGCGGGCTGGGGCCCTGGACAATTGGAAAGTGAGATCCAGCGTAACGGGTGGCTGACCTGTGACGCATCGCCGACGCTGGTTTTTGGTCAACGCATGGATGGGAAATGGGAGGCGGCCTTGGCGAGCCTCGGCGTCGACCCCCTGATGTTGTCATCGGAGGCCGGGCACGCCTAGGGCGCGGCAGCCCTGCGCAGCCGGTCGTTGATGGCGCGGCCGAGGCCGGTTTCCGGCACGGGGGCGACATGGATTACGGTTTTGCCTTCAGTTCGGGCCAGAGCGTCGGCCTCATGCAAGATGCGGAACAGCGCGGCGGCCGCCTCGACCAGATCACCGGACTGCGACAGGGCAAGATCGCCGCCCTCCGCTTCCAGTGAAGCCAACCCGGACGGCAGACATGTCATCAAGCGGTGCGTTCAACTGCATCGGAACGGATGGGGCGTAGTGGCGGCTCAACTGTCCCGGTGCTTCGATCCGCCCAGGGGTCGTGTCGGTGATCAGCGGCCCGGTCAGAGGTTCGATCGCTTCCCGAGGCAGGCCACCCTCGCGCAAGAGGCGGGTGTCGGCATCGCTTGGAGCCAAGATCGTGGATTCGAGGCCGACCGCGCAGGGCCCCGCATCCAAAACGGCAGCGACACGATCGCCCAACCCGTCAATCACATGCGTTGCTGTCGTCGGGCTGATCTGACCCGAAGGATTGGCGGAAGGTGCCGCAATCGGGCCGCCAAACGCTGTCAAAACGGCGCGGGCGGTTGGGTGGGCGGGCAAGCGGATCGCCACAGTGTCAAGCCCGGCGGTCACCAGGGGCGAGAGCCATGATCCGGTTTGAGCGGCAGTACGAGCGTCATCGGGCCGGGCCAGAACGCTTGCGCCAGATCTCGCGCGCTGTTCGACAGCTCGGCGATCTCTGCCACCGCATCCAACCCGGGCAGATGCACAATCAACGGGTTGAAGCGTGGCCGCCCTTTGGCCTCAAAAATCCGGGCGCAAGCCGTGTCATTGCGCGCGTCACCGGCCAGCCCATAAACTGTCTCCGTCGGGATCGCGACGAGCGCGCTTTGCGTCAGCAAAGCGGCGGCGCGGGCGATTCCCTCGCTATCTTCTAGAAGAATTTCGGGCTGGCTTTGCGGCATCTGTGACGTAACGTATCGGTTGAAGGGAGCGGTGCTGGTTTCCTAGCTACCGCGAAAGACAAGGCCGTCGGGACATATCGTGCCCTGCCCGTCGGCGCAACGCAGCCTCTCGACCAGGAGAACATGCCCATGTCCTATCGTGCCCCAGTCTCTGAGTTTGAGTTTCTGATGAGCCATGTCGTCGGCATGGATCGCGTCGCCGCGACGGAGCGATTTGCCGAGGCCACGCCCGACACGGTCCACGCGGTGCTGACGGAGGCTGGCAAAATGGCCGAGGAAGTCCTGGCACCGCTGAATCGCGCCGGAGACCTGACGCCCGCGCGGCTGGAAAACGGCGTCGTGCGCACCTCGCCCGGGTTCGCCGAGGGCTATCGCGCGATTGCCGAGGGCGGCTATGTGGCGATCTCGGCTGATCCGGAATATGGCGGTTTGGGCTTGCCGATGTCGGTGACGACCGCGATCAACGAGATGATTGCTTCGGCCTGTTTGTCGTTGCAGTTGAACCCGCTGATGACGCAAGGCCAGATCGAGGCGCTGGAGAACCACGCCAGTGATGAGATCAAGGCGCTGTACCTGCCGAAGCTCGTTTCGGGAGAATGGACCGGCACGATGAACCTGACCGAACCGCAAGCCGGATCGGATGTGGGCGCGCTGCGCAGCAAGGCGGAACCGAATGGCGATGGCACCTATGCGGTGACGGGGCAGAAGATTTACATCTCTTGGGGAGACAATGATTTCACCGAGAATGTGTGTCACCTGGTCCTCGCGCGTCTTCCCGATGGTGGGCCGGGGACAAAAGGGATCAGTCTGTTCCTGGTGCCGCGGGACCTGCCCACCGAAGATGGCGGGGCGGGCGTGCGCAACAGTCTTAAAGTGGTGAGCCTTGAGCATAAGCTTGGCTTGCACGGCTCCCCCACGGCGGTGATGCAATATGATGGCGCCACCGGCTGGCTGGTCGGAGAGCCGCATCAGGGCATGGCGGCGATGTTCACGATGATGAACAACGCGCGCCTCGGTGTGGGTGTGCAAGGCGTAGGGGTTGCCGAGGCCGCCTATCAACACGCGCTGTCTTATGCGATGGAGCGTAAGCAAGGCCGCAGCCCCGAGGCGGGCACCGAGACGATCCTGGGCCACGCCGATGTGCGCCGCATGTTGACCGCGATGAAGGCCGAGACCTTCGCCGCCCGGGCGTTGACCCTTGACCTGGCGGTGGCGATCGATTTGGCCCATGCGACAGGCGATGCCGAGATGGCGGCGCGCGCGGCCTTCCTGACACCGATTTGCAAGGCCTATGGCACCGATACAGGGATTGCCGTTGCCGATGCGGGGGTTCAGGTCCATGGCGGCATGGGTTTCATAGAGGAAACGGGCGCGGCGCAATATCTGCGCGATGTCCGGGTGACGGCGATTTATGAAGGCACCAACGGTATCCAGTCGATGGACTTGGTGGGTCGGAAAATGATGGATGGCGGGGCCGAGGCGCGGCTGATCTTGGAGGAGATCGCGGAGACGGCGGCGGCCAGCGAGATGGGCGGCGCGCTGACTGAGGCCGTCGTTGCGTTGCGCGCCGCGACCGAGAGCCTGGTCGAGATGGAGATGAACGACCGCTTTGCCGGATCGGTGCCGTATCTGCGCGCCTTCGCCTTGGCGCTTGGCGGGCACTACCATCTGAAAGCCGCGATGGCCGACCCCGATGGGCCGCGCGCGCGGCTGGCGGCGAGTTTTCTGAACCGGCAATTGCCCGAACTTTACGGGCTTCTGGCGCAGGTTCGGCTTGGCGCGGCAGATCTCTATGCGCTCAGCGACGACGATCTCGTCGCGTGATCCACTACCCTTATGACAGCGCGCCCGAGCCTGGCGCGGCGATCGAACTCGCCGATGGCGTGCTTTGGATTCGTTTGCCGCTACCGATGGCGCTGGATCATGTGAATGTCTTTGCCCTTCGCGACGGCGCCGGATGGGCATTGGTCGATACAGGATTTGACGGCCGCCGCAGCCGGGCGATTTGGGCCGAGATCCTCGCCGGGCCGCTTGGCGGCGATCCGATCACCAAAGTCATCGCCACACATCACCACGCCGACCATATCGGCTTGGCCGGATGGTTCATGGGGCAGGGGGCCGAGTTGATCACAACGCGCACGGCCTGGTTGATGGCGCGGATGTTAATCTTGGATGAACAGACGCGGCCCACGGAAGAAACGCTCGACTTCTGGCGCGCCGCCGGGATGGCGCCCGATATTCTGGCCAGGCGTGCGGCGGAGCGGCCGTTCAACTTCGCCGATATGGTCCACCCTCTGCCGCTTGGCTACACCCGGATTGCGGAGGGGGACGTGATCCAGATCGGCGGACGGCACTGGCATATCCGCATCGGGCATGGCCATGCGCCGGAACATGCCACGCTTTGGTCGGTCGAGGACAATCTGGTGCTGGGCGGCGATCAGCTTTTGTCGTCGATCTCTCCCAATCTGGGAGTTTATGCAACTGAACCCGCCGCCGACCCCGTGCACGATTGGCTGGAAAGTTGCGAAGCCTTCCAGCCCTTTGCCGCCGAGGATCATTTCGTTTTGCCGGGTCATAAACTGCCCTACTCGGGCCTGCCTGATCGGTTGCGTCAGTTGATCGATAACCACCATGGCGCACTGGATCGGCTGCGGGAGCATCTTGGTACACCGCGCACCGCCGCAGAGTGTTTCGCGCCGCTCTTCAAACGGAAAATTGAAGAGGGCACCTATGGATTGGCTCTGGTCGAATCGCTGGCACATCTAAACCATCTTCTTGCTCTGGGAGAGGTCACGCGCGAGAAACGGGCGGACGGGGCATGGGTTTGGCAGCGGGAGAACTGATAATGGCGAATGAGATCATGACCTCGGCTGAAGCGATGGAGGGCGCGGCGCTCCCCGAAGCAGGCGCGGTGCATTGCGACCCAAATGCGCCGAGATCGGCAGAACAAATCCCCTTGCCTGGCCCGGTGGCGCAAAAGCCGGTGGATCAGAAGTCCCCGGCGGAATGGGCTTATGAACGGATCATCCTCTATATCAAGAATTTCGAGGAGCAGCTTGATGCCGAGCATGAGGCCGCCATGGGCTTCGCGGGCAGTGATGCAGGCGTGCTTCGGATCGAAGGTATGGGGTTTTTTGCTCCTGATATCGTCACCTTCTATGGCACTGATGGGGCAGGGCTGAAAACCCAACTGATCCAGCACGTCAGCCAGCTTAGCGTGACCATCCGCGCCTTGCCAAAAGCCGCCCCTGATGCGCCGGCCCAACGGATCGGATTTCGGCTGGCCGCCGATCTGACGGATGAAACCTGATCCTGCGGCGCTTTGCACCTCGTGACAGACCAAAGGAAATCGGCTATCGCGAGAGCAGCGATTTGGACCGGTACGATGGAGACGACTGATGGCCGAGCAACAGCACAAACATGGTGAGATGGACATCACCGATCAGGAGAAGACCTTCGAAGGTTTCATCCGCTGGTCAGTGATTGTTGGTCTGTTTAGTCTCGGTGTTATTGTTTTCCTGGCACTATTTGCGCGATGACCCTGCGCAAAGCGGGTGTTCTTCTCGCCGCGCTGATGGCTCTTTCGGCTTGCGGGGCTGAGTCCGTTTGGGCACCTGAGGAAGCTGTCGCGCGTGCGGCCTACGTGCCCGAAGGTCCTGCGACGGTGACCTTGCTCACCGCGATCAACAACCGTTCGGGCTCAGGTGGGCATTCCGCGCTCTTGATCGATGGTGCCCAACGACTGCTGTTTGATCCGGCGGGAAGCTGGCACCATCCAAATGTGCCTGAGCGCAACGACGTGCTTTATGGGATGTCGCCGCAACTCTTTGGCTTCTATATGGATTACCATGCGCGCGAGACCTATCACATGGTCGTGCAAGAGGTCGAAGTCTCGCCAGAGGTTGCTGCGCAACTCTCGCGCGCGGTGCAAGAATATGGGGCCGTGTCGCAGGCCCAATGCGCGCTGTCGATCTCGCGTATCCTGAGCGCGACACCGGGATTTGAGAGCGTGGGAACGGGGTGGTTTCCATACCGGATGATGAATCGGTTCGAAGAGTTGCCCGGCGTTCGGACCAGCCAAGTCTTTGATGATGATTCGGACGACAATCTCGAACTGTTGCAGGCCCAAGGTCGCGCGCAACTCTACTTGCCGGAAGAATTCGGCGGCTGAACAAAGATAAACCCCCGGGCCAGGCGGCGCGGGGGTATCTCATGTGGCAATCGAAACTGCCGGTTCGCAATGTCAGGATATGCTTAGAGCATCCCTTCGCGCTGCGCCTTTTTCCGAGCCAGCTTGCGCGCCCGACGGATCGCTTCCGCCTTCTCGCGTGCTTTTTTCTCAGACGGCTTTTCGTAATGTTGCTTGAGCTTCATTTCCCGAAAAACGCCTTCGCGCTGCAGCTTTTTCTTCAGGGCCCGAAGCGCCTGATCGACATTGTTGTCGCGAACACTAACCTGCATGTGGTGTCACCACCTTCCTAAGTTTGAGTTGCAAGAGATTGCAGGAAGTGGCCCTATAGCAAAGGCCCCAGAACTTGTCCAGTAAGTGCGTGGGCCCCTTTTCGTGGAGTGAGCGATGGAAGATGTGAAGGATCGATTGATCGACGCCGCCTTGGATCATGTGCCTTTTGACGGCTGGTCCGAGGTGACGTTTCAGGCCGCGATTGCGGATACCGGGGTTGATGAGGTCAGCGCCCGGGCGTTGTTCCCGCGGGGTGCCGTTGACTTGGCGCTTGGGTTTCACAAACGGGGCGACAACGCACTGCGCGAAGCGCTGCGGGCGGCGGACTTGTCCGAGATGCGGATTCGCGAGCGGATCACCTTTGCCGTTCGGACCCGGCTCGAGTTGGCCGAAGCGCATAAAGAGGCGGTGCGCCGCGGTTCGACCCTGTTTGCCTTGCCGATTTACGCTGCCGACGGTGCGGCGGCGGTATGGAGCACCTGCGATACGATCTGGGACGGGTTGGGCGACCCGTCGGACGACATCAACTGGTACACGAAACGCGCGACGCTCTCGGGCGTCTACAGTTCGACGGTACTTTATTGGCTCGGCGATCACTCTGAAGGTCATGCGGCGACATGGGCGTTTCTGGATCGGCGCATTGAGAATGTCATGCAGTTCGAGAAGCTGAAGAAACAGGTGAATGACAACCCGGTTCTAAAACCATTTCTGGCTGGTCCCAACTGGCTGTTGAGCCAGGTGAAAGCCCCTGCCAAGATGCCCCGTGTGGACCTGCCGGGCAGTTGGACCGGACGGGGGAGTACCGACACCTAAGAAGGAAGACCAAATGCCCTTGCCCTCCGTGATGCGCGCCGTTGAGATCAGCAGCCCCGGAGGGCCGGAGGTGTTGCACTTGGTCGAACGCCCGGTGCCTGCACCGATGGCGGAGCAAATCCTGATCGCGGTGGATTATGCCGGAGTAAACCGCCCCGATGCTCTGCAACGCGCGGGCAGCTATGCGCCGCCGCCGGGGGCCTCGGACTTGCCCGGGCTCGAGGCGGCAGGGACCGTGGCGGCCGTTGGGCCAGGGGTCACAAAATGGGCTGTGGGCGACCAAGTTTGTGCGTTGTTACCGGGCGGTGGCTATGCCGAATTTGTCACCACACATCAGGATCATGCCCTGCCTGTGCCAAGCGGCATGGCGATGGACCAAGCGGCAGCGCTTTGCGAGACGTTCTTCACGGTCTGGTCCAATGTCTTCATGCGCGGCGGGCTAAAGGGTGGCGAGCGGTTCTTGGTTCATGGCGGGTCCAGCGGGATCGGGACAACCGCGATCCAACTGGCCAATCACTTTGGTGCCCGGGTCTTCACCACAGCTGGCTCAGCGGAGAAATGCGCCGCATGTGTGGCGTTGGGGGCTGAACGTGCGATCAACTATCGCGAGGAAGATTTTGTCGATGTTTTGCGGGTCGAGGGCGGCGCGAACCTGATCCTCGATATGGTTGGCGGCGACTACATCCCGCGTAATATCAGGGCGCTGGCCGATGATGGCCGCTTGGTGCAGATCGCTTTCCTGCAATCGCCGAAGGTTGAGATGAATTTTGCCCCGCTGATGGTTCGGCGGTTGACCATGACCGGCTCGACCCTCCGCCCACAGAGCGACGCGGCCAAGGCGGATATCGCCGCGGACCTGGCCACGCATGTCTGGCCGCTTCTGGATGCTGGCCGGATCGCGCCAGTGATGGACAGCGAATTCGCGTTGGAGAACGCGGCAGATGCTCACGCGCGGATGGAGAGCAGCCAGCATATCGGGAAGATCGTGTTGAAAGTGCTTTAATCGCTGCGCTCTTAACGGTCTCCGAATGCTTGCCACCCCTGAATCCAGCGCGTCACCGTCGTCAACAGGCAGGCGGCAGCGAAGATGTAGGCCAGGACGGGGAAGAGCTGCGGCCAAAGGCAGATCACGACGAACAGGAGGATTGTCTCGAAGCCTTCTGTCAGGCCGCCGAGATAATAGATCCCCTTGGTCGGGTAATCCTCGGCCTTCAACTGGCGTTTGGCCGCAATAATCGAGAAGGCGAGAAAGCTGGTGCCTGAGCCGACGAAGGCGGTGACCAAGACGGCGGCCGGTAAGGCATTCGTGGCGGGATCGGCGAGCGCAAATCCAAGCGGGACAAGCGCGTAAAACACAAAGTCCAAGGCGATATCTAGAAATGCGCCTCGATCGGTCGGCTGAGTCAATCGCGCCACCGCCCCGTCCAGCCCGTCGGCCAAGCGGTTCAAAAGGATCAAGGCCAGCGCCAGACCGTACCAGCCAAAGGCAATTGCCGGCAGCGCCAATGCCCCAATGGCGAAGCCGGTCACAGTAATATGGTCCGGCGAAATGCCAGCCCGTCGCAAGAGTTGCGCCGGTGGTGTCAGCAATCGGCGTTGCAGGGGGAGAAGGGCGGCGTCGATCATCGAAGGTCCGGATGCGGCGCCGCGCAGATGGCGGCTATTGATCCGCCGCAACCTGACGACCTTGCCATCGGCGCGCAAGACACGATCTCGCGCGCCGTTCGTGAGCAGTGGGCCCTGTCTTACATCGACAAGACTTCCGCGACCTCGACCGAGCCGCCATCTTCGATGATCGGGCACCCTTCGGCCATCTTCGCAGCCTCGGCATGGTTGGCGGCGTCGACCATGGAATAGCCCGAGATCGGATTGGCGCCGCCATCATCCGCCGTGCCACTCGCGGAAACGGTTTTGGACAGTCCGACGGGCGCGCCGCCATCGACCAACTTGGCCCCGAGACCTTCCATCCAAGCCCCCCAGGCTGCCATCACGCGCTGCTGCTCTGCTTCGGATTCGGGTTTCGACCCGCCGTGATACACATAAATGAACTTTGACATACTCCGTCCTCCAGGTTGGTTAGCCCGCAACAAGGGCTTCGAGTTTGTTGAGCGTGGATTGCCAGCCACCCATATGCCGCGCGGCGGCCTCCTCATTCGGCAAATCGCGATGCGAGAGGGTGAGCGTTGTGCCGCCATCGGGCGTCGGGGCGAGCGCGATCACCACATGACTTTCCGGGCCGCGTTGATCCGCCTCGTCATGCCAGGCCCAGGTGAAGCCCACGGACGTGTCCGCCGTCACATGCGTGACATGACCGGAAACCTTGTAGGGTTGGCCATCCGGCGAGACCATTACCGAGGACCAGGGGCCGGTTGTGCGGAGGTCAAGCGGGCCCTCGGACACGGTAAACCCCCCGGTCCCCACCATTTCAACAATTCTGCGGGCTGTGTCAGGGCTTCAAATACGCGGGCCGGTGGGGCCGGCAACTGGCGGGTGATTTCGAGATCTGGCATGAGGTTTAGTCCTCGTCCGGGGGCTGAGATGGTGGCTGAGACGGTCGAGGCTTGCTGTCCAAAACTCGCGGCGGCCAATGCTCCATGTGGCGATGGTTTGGAGCGCCTCGGGATTCGCGGAATAGATTCGCCGCTGCTTGTCGATCTCACGATGGACCAATTCGGCGCTGTGCAGCACTTTCAGATGTCGCGACATTGCGGGGGCGGAGATATCGGCCAACTCACCAAGATCACCGGCGCTTTGCGGGCCGACCTCGATCAGCCGGTTCATAATCGCCAGGCGGGTTGGGTCGCCAAGGGCTGCGAATCGCGCTGCCAGGGGGTCGTTATTTCCAATCATGGTTAATTAACATAAAAGTTAATTAAATCGCGTCAAGTAGGCTCAGCTTTCGACGGTGCGCAGCAAGTCCACAACCTCGCCCAAATCCGTCATCTCGCGATAGCGATCAAAGCCTTCCGGCGGTTCCGCATGTTCCAGCTCCCAGGTGAGCCCATGGGGGATGTAGACGCCCCAAGCACCTGCCTCCAAAGCTGGGATCACATCGGATTTGAGCGAATTGCCAATCATCATCGCGCGGTCGGGGCCGTCCCCGTATCTGGCGAAGGTGGTCTGATAGGTCGCTTGGGTTTTGTTCGAGACAATCTCGACGCCGTCGAAGAAATCGCCCAAGCCCGATTGCGCCAGTTTACGCTCCTGATCCAAGAGATCGCCCTTGGTGATCAGGACAATCGTATGAGTCTCCGCCAGCGCGCGCACGGCATCCTCGGCATGCGGCAGAAGATGAACCGGATGGGCCAACATATCTTGCCCCGCGGCGAGCAGTTCGGCGATGACTGAGGCTGGCACGGCTTGATCCGTCACCTCAATCGCCGTTTCGATCATCGACAGCATGAAGCCTTTGATCCCAAAGCCATAATGACCCAGGTTCCGCTTCTCAGCCTCCAACAGCCGATCATAAAGATGGTCACGATCGGTGTAGTCGGCGAGCAATTCGGCAAAGCGCTCCTGCGTCAGCCGATAGAAGCTTTCATTCTGCCAAAGTGTGTCATCGGCGTCGAATCCGATTGTTTGTAATCCTTTGGGCATGGTTCCTGGCTTGAGCCTCTTTTATGAATCGGCAGAGGCCCTATATACTGCGGCCTGACACGTGGCATAAGCCCCGCGGGAGACCTGATGCAAAGCCAAGCCTGGACGATGATGGCCGACGCCCCTGATGAGGGGGACGAGACCAGCGTCATCACGAAGACCAAGCCCAAGACCGAGCGGCCACCTTTGTATAAGGTGCTGCTTCTGAATGATGACTACACGCCGATGGAATTCGTCGTGCACGTTCTTGAGCGGTTTTTCGGCATCACCCATTCGCAAGCGGTGGAGATCATGCTGACCGTTCATAAGAAAGGTGTGGCTGTGGTTGGCGTGTTCTCTTACGAGATCGCTGAGACCAAGGTGGCCCAGGTAATGGATTTCGCCCGCCGCAACCAGCACCCACTGCAATGCACGATGGAGAAAGAGGAATAGGCTGCGCCTGTTCTGGCTCATGACCCCTGACAGATGGACCCTGGCGCTGGAGAGCGGCGCGTTGAGCCTGCCCAAGGAGGGGCGGGTCTTGGTGCTGCGCGCGCGGGCCGATGCGGACTTCGCGGCTTTGGGTGAGGTAACGGCGATCCAGGGTTTCTATCCGGATCACCAGAGATTGAGCGCGCGGGGCATCCCGGTTGAGGTCGCGCCAGACGGTTTGTTTGACGTGGCCTTGGTGCAGATCGTGAAGTCGAAGCCGGAAAGCTTGTCACTGGTGGCTGAGGCGTTGGCGCATGTGCGACCCGGCGGGCTGGTCCTCGTCGATGGGCAGAAAGCCGAAGGGATTGAGAGCATCTTGAAAAACGTGCGGGGGCGCTGCCCGTCGATGATGCGCTTTCGAAATCGCACGGCAAGCTGTTCTGGCTGACCCGGCCACAGGCCCTGCCCGAAGCGGTCTTAAACTGGGTGGCCGAGCCGCAAGAGGTTGAGGGCGGCTATATCACTGCGCCGGGCGTGTTTTCCGCTGATGGGCCGGACCCGGGGTCAGAGTTGTTGATTGCACTCGTGCCGCAGCTGAAGGGCCGGGTCGCCGATCTCGGCGCGGGGTGGGGCTATATCGCGGCGGAGCTTTTGGCCGAACAAGAGAGTATAGCCGAGATTGATCTGATCGAGGCGGAATGGGCTGCACTGCAGGCGGCCAAGGCCAATATCGACGACCCGCGCGCCAATTTCATCTGGGGTGATGCCACCAGCTACCGCCCAGAAACGCCCTATGACGCCGTGGTGTCAAACCCGCCGTTTCACTCCGGGCGCGAGACCGACCCAGGACTGGGCCGCGCCTTCATCGCCAATGCGGCGCGCATCTTGAAACCGTCGGGACAATTCTTCATGGTGGCCAACCGCCATTTGCCCTATGAGGCCGCGCTGAAAGACCATTTCGGAACCGGCAAGATGCTGGCCGAAATCCAAGGCTACAAACTCTATCAGGCGGCCAAGCCCAGACGGGCCAAGCCCTGAGCAGGAGACGTCAGACATGACTCTTTCGATCCAAGGAAAGACTGCGATTATCACCGGTGCTGCCAATGGCGTCGGCCTGGCAATCGCCCGCCATTTTCTCGAACGCGGTGCCAATGTGATGCTGGCCGACCGGGACGAGGCGCGGCTGGTCGATGAATGCGGCAATCCCGAAGAGCAATCGGAAAGCGCAAAGTATTTTGCCGGCGACTTGCGCGAAAAACTGACGGTGGCCAATCTGCTATCAGCGACCATTGATGCGTTTGACCGGGTGGATATTCTGGTCAATGCCAGCCGCCAGATGATGACGACCGATCCGCTCGACCCGCAAGAAGGTTCGGTCGAGACGCTGTTGGATCAGAACATGTTTACCGCGCTGCGCTTGAGCCAATCGGTGGCCAAACGCATGATCCAGCAGGCCGAAGACGACGATGTCGAAGAAGGGGTGATTGGCTCGATCATCAACATCTCTTCGATCGCGTCGCGCCGCACACATCCCGATCTGCTTGGCTATTCGATCAGTGCTGCGGCGCTGGATCAGGCCACACGGAGCCTCGCCGTGGCCTTTGCGCCGCACCGCATTCGCGTCAACGCCGTGGCCTTTGGTTCGCTGATGTCGGCAAGCTTGAAAGACAGCCTGAGCGAGACCGATGGTCTCCGCAAAGAGATCAAAGAATGCACGCCGTTGGGCCGGATCGGCTCGGCCAAAGAAGTGGCCGGCGCGGTGCAGTTCCTTGCTTCGGAAGGGGCCGGGTTCGTGACGGGCGAGATTTTGACGGTCGATGGCGGGCGGACCTTGCTCGACAGCGTCACCAAGGCCGCGCATTAGAGGCCCCGAGATGCCGTTCCACCCCTTCGCGGTTGAGCAATTCCTGTCCGAGATGGAACATGGCGTACGGTTCAATTTCTCCGAAAGCGGTGTGCACCCGATGAGCTATGCCGCGCTCTTCGCGATGGCGCAGATCGATACGGAGGCCCTCTTTGAGACCCTCGTCGATTACCCGCAGGTGAACGGCTTCGACCTGCTCCGTGCGCGGATCGCGGCCCTCTATGATGGGCCGACGCCTGAGAATATCCTGGTCACGGTCGGTGCGAGTGAAGCCAACACTCTGGTGGCAACCACCTTGCTGGAACCCGGTGACAACATTGTTGTGTTCCGGCCCACCTATGAGCAGATGGCAGGCAACGCGCGCAATCTTGGCGTGGAGGTTCGCACCGTCGACCTGATTGAGGCGGAAGGCTGGGCCATTGATCAAGATGCGCTGGCGACCGCGGTCGATGACCGCACCAAAATCATCCATGTGGTGAACCCGAACAATCCGACAGGGTGTGTCCTGTCAGATACGGACCGCGCGGCGATCATCGCGGCGGCGGGGCGCGTTGGCGCCTGGATCGTTGCCGATGAGGTTTATTCCGGGACTGAGCGGGCCACGGATACGGCCACACCCAGCTTCTGGGGTCAATCTGACCGGGTCATCGCGATCAACTCTATGAGCAAAGCCTATGGGTTGCCGGGCTTACGTCTCGGCTGGCTTGTGGCGCCCGCAGATTTGATCCCCGCGTTTTGGCGGCGGCATGAATATGCGACGATCTCGGCCAGTATGATGTCGATGAAACTGGCCGAATACGCGCTGGCCTCCGTGACGCGGGCCAAGCTGACCGAGCGGGCGCGGGGCCTAATCCGGCGCGGGTTCGATACGTTGACCGAAGCGCTGGCGGAGCATCCCGGCGTGTTTTCTGTCGTCCCGCCGCAGGCCTCGGCCATGTCCTTTGTGCGCTTCGACTTGCCGCTTGGCTCTGAGGCCTTTGCCGGACGGCTTTTGAAAGACCAAGACGTTCTTGTCATCCCCGGTGCCCGGTTTGGGCGCGAGGGCTATTTCCGGTTCAGTTCCGCTCTGCCCGAGGCGCATCTGCGCGACGGGCTTGACCGATTGAACGCGGTGACAGCGGATATCCTGAAAGGCTGACGGCGCTCGGCGCCGTCACAATGATCTCACCAAAATGTCGGGCGAGATGATCCGACGTTAGGGCTGATCGTCTTCCTCGTCCTCGTCATCGCTTGCATTGGGCAGGTTAAAGAGACTGTCCGCATCGACCAAGGTCTCCTCGGGCTTCTCGTCCTCGTCTTCGGTGCCGGTGAGCGAGAAGGTCTCCAGCCCTGAAATGGCACTGGGCATTTTCGGCTCCGGATCCATACCAAGCGATTGCTCGGTCGAGACCAGCTTGCGCCGCTCCTCATCGCTCATCACCTCGCCATCTTTGGCTTTCTTGGCATTGGCTTTCTGCACGGCGGCGTCCAGTTCGGACTGTTTGCAGAGGCCAAGGGCAACCGGGTCAATCGGCTGGATGTTGGAGATGTTCCAATGGGTCCGCTCGCGAATCGACTGGATGGTTGGTTTCGTGGTGCCGACAAGTTTGGAGATTTGCCCATCGCTCAGCTCGGGGTGGAACTTCACCAGCCACAGGATCGAGGCGGGCCGATCCTGCCGCTTCGATAGCGGCGTGTAGCGCGGCCCACGGCGCTTTTCCTCGCCCACAGCGGCGGCGTTGAACTTCAGCTTCCAGGTTATAGATCGGGTCGGCTTCGGCCTTGGCGATCTCTTCCTGCGTCAGCTGATTATTCGCAATCGGGTCAAACCCCTTAACACCGACCGCCACATCGCCATCGGCAATGCCTTGGACTTCCAATTCATGCAGCCCGCAAAACTCGCCGATCTGGCGGAAGCTCAGCGTCGTGTTGTCCACCAGCCAGACGGCGGTGGCTTTGGCCATGATCGGTTTGTTCATCTCAGGGCTCCTAATAGATGCACTTCGGACGTGCCGGGAAAACGGCTGCGGGGCTGGGCCTCGCGGTTCCTCGATTTCGGGGAAGTTGGCCGCTATATAAGCGCCGAGGCGGTTGGAGGGAAGAGGCAAATGATGCGGATGCTATTGGCGCTGCTGTTGGTGGCCGGGGTCGCGCGGGCCGAGGGCGAGCTTGCGGGGGAGTTCGACTACTACGTGCTCAGCCTCAGTTGGACGCCCTCCTGGTGCGCGATTGAGGGTGATGCGCGCGAGTCCGAACAATGTGATCCTGGGCAAGGGTATGGGTTCACGCTGCATGGTCTCTGGCCGCAATATGAACGCGGCTGGCCGAGCTATTGCCCCACCTCCGAGCGGGCGCCCTCCCGCGCGATGACGGCGGATATGATTGATATCATGGGTTCTTCCGGGCTGGCCTGGCATCAATGGCGCAAGCATGGCGTCTGTTCCGGGCTTTCGGCAGCCGACTACTACGCCCTGTCGCGGGAGGCTTATGAGCGGGTCACGCGGCCCGATCTGTTGCGGCAGCTTGATCGCGAAGTGCGGTTGCCCGCCGCGGTGATCGAAGAGGCGTTTTTGGAGGCCAATCCCGCACTCGCGCCCGATATGCTGACCGTGACGTGCCGGGACCGTCGCATCCAAGAGGTTCGTCTTTGTTTGACGCGAGATTTGGAGCCTCGGCTTTGCGGCGATGATGTCGTGGGAGATTGCACACTTGCCGATGCGGTCTTCAGTCCAATGCGGTGATGCGTCCGCACAGGTCGACATCAAGAATTTGATTTAGAAGCTTTTCCGGGCTTTCAGCGCGGCGGAGATCGTCCCGTCATCCAGGTAATCCAACTCACCACCAATTGGCACACCTTGGGCCAGTGAGGTCATCGTCACACCCGCCCCCTCCAACTCGCCGGCGATGTAATGCGCAGTCGTTTGCCCGTCGACAGTGGCGTTGAGCGCCAGGATCACCTCGGTGATCTGCTCCTCCGCCACCCGGTCCCGCAGCTTCGGAATACGCAACTCGTCCGGGCCAATGGCATCCAGAGCGGAGAGCGTCCCGCCCAAAACTGATACCGCCCCGCAAAGGCTTGACCGCGCTCCATCGCCCAAAGATCGGCGACATCCTCGACCACGCAAAGCTGCCCATTGGCCCGTTTCGGGTTGCTGCAAATCTCGCACAGATCCGAGGTGCCAATATTCCCGCAGTTCAGGCATTCCCGTGCCGAGGCTGCCACATCGGCCATCGCTTGCGCCAAAGGCCGCATCAGCGCGCCGCGCTTCTTGATCAGATGCAGCACCGCGCGCCGCGCTGAACGAGGCCCGAGGCCGGGCAGCCGGGCCATCATATCGATCAGCGCTTCGATCTCGCGGGTGCTGTCAGACACGGCTTACATACCCGGCATCTGCATGCCTGGCGGCAGGCCGAGGCCTTCGGTCAGCTTGGCCATTTCCTCTTGGCTGCGATCTTGCGCCTTGGCTTGCGCGTCTTTGATCGCCGCCAAGATGAGGTCCTCAACCACTTCTTTCTTCTCGGGGTTGAAGATCGACGGGTCAATCTCCAATCCGATCAACTCGCCTTTGGCGGTCGCCGTCGCCTTGACCAGCCCGGCACCGCTTTCGCCCATTACGGTGATGGCGTTCAGGCTTTCCTGCATCTCGGCCATCTTGCCCTGCATTTCCTGCGCCTGTTTCATCAACTTGGCCATATCGCCAAGCCCGCCCAAACCTTTCAGCATCCACCGCGCTCCTTCTCATCCATCGAGTGTTGGCACCGACATACGCCGCGCGACTGCGCCAAACAAGGTCGGACCTGTTGACAGAATCGGCCTGCTCCGCGACCCTTTCAACAGCAAAGGCACCCGCTTTGGCACCTCAGCTGACAATCGAAACCCTGACGGCGTTTGTTAGAAGAGGATGTGCCAATGCGCGCAATGCTTACCCCTGCTCTGATCTTTACTCTCATCCCGTTCGCTGGAAACGCGACCGAGAACTTCACGCCTCAGGAACTGGTGCGAACCATGCAAGATGGCGGCGTGGTGATCTTCATTCGCCATGCGACCACCGAAACCGACTATGCCGATCAGGTCACCGCCGATCCGTTGGATTGTTCGACGCAACGCACGCTCAGCGAAGATGGTTGGCACGAGGCGGTCCAGATTGGCGAAAGCTTCGCCTATTTCGACATTCCCGTCGGCGAGGTGATTTCAAGCCAATACTGCCGCGCCTGGCAGACGGCTTGGCTGGCCTTTGGCGCGTATGAGATGAACCCCGGGCTCAATTTCGCCCCGGCTGAGGAGTATACCGACGCACAGATCGCGGAGATGCGGGAGGGGATGCTTGGCGTGATGCTGCCGGAGCTGGCATTCGGCGAAAACCGCATCCTGGTTGGCCATGACGACCCGTTTGAAGCCGCGACGGGCGTCTATCCTGAACCGATGGGTGTCACCTATGTCCTCCGCCATGACGGGCAGGGCGGCTTGCAGATGCTGGGCCATATCATCCCTGATCGCTGGCCGGGCAGATAAAGCCAAGGTGGATGGGGCCTAGTCGTCTTCGAACGGGTCCCATTCGTCATCCACTTCCGGCAACGCCTCGATGGCGGCCTCAGCGGCGATCTCTTCGCGGGTGCGAATCTCGGTGATTTTCGCGCTTGGGAATGCGGCAATGACGGCTTGCATCATGGGATGCGCCTCGGCTTCGGCCTTGAGCGCCGCGAGGTCGGCGTTTTGCTGTTCCTCTATCGTCTCGCCACCGCCCTCGGCGACCACCGACACGGCCCACCGGACCCCGGTCCAGCCTTTCAGGCTCTGGCCAAGCCGCTGTGCCAGATCGGCGGGGGCGCGTTCGGTCGGCTGAAACTCGATCCGGCCGGGCTGATAGGAGACCAGACGCAGGGTGGTCTTTACCTCGACGAGCAGTTTGATGTCGCGGTTGGCCTCAATCAACGCCACCACGCTTTGGAAGGTCGGGTAATGCGCAAGTGCCGTTTCCGACATTTCGGCCACAGCCGGCTGCGCCCCGCCCCGTCCTGTGGGGCCAGAGCGGCTTTGACCCTGCGGCCCCGTCGGCGCGCCTGATGGGGCGGGCGTCGATTGTGTTGCCGCACCGGGGGCCGGCGCGGGTGTATTGGACAGTTTTCGCAGCAAATCTTCCGGGCTCGGCAGATCGGCGACATGGGTCAGCCGGATCACCGCCATTTCGGCGGCCATCATCGGATTGGGGGCAAGCGCCACCTCTTCCAGCGCTTTCAACAGCATCTGCCACATGCGTGAGAGAACCCGCATCGGCAGTTTCTCGGCCAGGCCTTGGCCCCGGCTGCGCTCGTCGGGGCTGATCGTCGGGTCATTCACCGCTTCGGGTGTGATCTTGATCACCGACAGCCAATGGGTGATCTCGGCCAGATCGCGCAGCACCGCCATCGGGTCGGCGCCATCGGCATATTGCGCGCCAAGCTCGTTCAGCGCCCCCGCCGCATCGCCCGACATGATCATCTCGAACAGGTCCAAAACCCGGCCACGATCCGCGAGGCCCAGCATCGCGCGCACCTGATCGACCGTGGTTTCTCCCGCACCATGGGAAATCGCCTGATCCATCAAACTCATCGCATCGCGGACGGAGCCCTCTGCCGCGCGGGTGATCAGCGCCAGCGCGTCTTCGGAAATCTCCGCATTCTCTTTACCCGCAATTGAGCTCAGATGCGCGATCATCACCTCGGGCTCAATCCGCCGCAGATCGAAGCGCTGACACCGCGACAGGACGGTCACGGGCACCTTGCGAATTTCGGTTGTCGCAAAGATGAACTTCACATGGGCGGGCGGCTCTTCCAACGTCTTCAACAGCGCGTTGAAGGCGCTGGTCGAGAGCATGTGCACTTCATCGATAATGTAGATTTTGTAGCGCGCCGAGGCCGCCCGATAATGCACCGAATCGATGATTTCGCGGATGTCGCCCACGCCTGTGCGCGAGGCCGCGTCCATCTCCAACACATCCACATGCCGCCCTTCGGCAATCGCCTGACAGGGTTCACATTGGCCGCATGGCTCGGTCGTGGGGCCGCTCTCGCCATCGGGACCAACGCAGTTCAGGCCTTTGGCGATGATCCGGGCGGTGGTGGTTTTGCCGGTCCCGCGAATGCCGGTCAGGATAAACGCCTGCGCGATCCGGTCGGCGGCGAAGGCGTTTTTAAGCGTTCGCACCATGGCGTCCTGCCCGATCAGATCGGCAAAGCTTGCCGGGCGATATTTCCGCGCCAGAACCTGGTAACCGGTGTCTTGGGTGTCGCTCATGGAGCCTCTCATCATTGGCCTCAGCACAGGTTATGCGTTGGTCGGGATCGCGGCAACAGGTTCCCGCCGCCGTTGTGTTCGTTTAGACGGACTCAAAGTCTATTGAGGGGGACGTAAATGTCGTCAGAAACAGAAGCCAGTCGGCTGACCCGCGCGGAAAAGTGGATGGTTTTCTTCTTCGCAGCCATGAGCATGGCGGTGATATTGGAGTGGCTTTTCTGGCTTTCTGACCGCATCTATGGCGGTTCTGCCCAAGGTGGCAGCTATGTGACCGCCAGTTTGTTACCCGAGCTTCTGTATTTTTTTGGTCACCCAGTTGCAGCCGTCTTCGGGATCATCCTGATGAATCGATCCCACCGGTTTGGGCTCGAAAGGCTCGAGCGTGTCGCCGTTTTTGTGGCGACCGCTTACTTTTCCATCATTGGAGGTTTTCTGGTTGTCAGTGTTGTTTTGGGTGTATTGGCCGTTCTCAGTTGAGCCCGGTTGGTCACGGGAGTGTCTGTTGCTTCGTGTGCGCGGGTTGGCAGGCGACTTGGGATGGTCTACTCTGCTCGGGCCGCTAGGGGCGGCATCCAGATCCGCGGAAAGCTGTCATCGGCCCCCCTGATACGACCATATGACAGACCTTCTCGGTCTTTCTCATGCCCGAAGCAGCGGATCGGCGGGCCAATGGATGAGGAAGCCGATGACAAAATCCATCGAACAGTTGCGCCGCGATGCCAAGGCGTTGAAGAAAGCCCATGATGCAGGCGACCGCGAGGCCTGGGTCCGGGTGAACAATTACCGCCCCCGGCCCGAGGGAACCGAGCTCAAACTCGCCGATTACCTGCATGTGGTGGCGCGCGAGAACAGTTTTGCGAGCTGGCCCGCGTTGAAACTCGCCGTCGAGACCTTGGGGATGGATAAGGCCGCCAAACGGCAACGGTTGAAAGTCGCGGTGCATCACGGGCAGGCCCATGTGATCGAAAAGCTCCTGGGCGATACGCCGGATTTGGCGGATGGCGATTTCGGCCTTGAGATTGCGCTTTATCATCGCGATGCGGTGGAGGCCGCGCTTTGGTCCGACCCAAGGCGAGCGACGGCCAAGGTTGGGATGGCGCCGCCGATTGTGCAGCTGGCGCAATCTCGGATGATCCATCTCTGGCCTGAGCGGGAGGCGGATATGTTGGCGATTGCCGATATGCTCTTTCAGCGCGGTGCCGATGTGAATGCGGGCATGCCGTCCTATGAGGGCAGCGACCACATGTTGTCGGCGCTCTATTTCGCGATTGGGCACGCCAACAACATGCCGCTTGGTCGGTGGTTGCTGGAACATGGCGCGGACCCCAATGACAATGAGTCGCTCTATCACGCGACGGAGCTTGGACATCATGACGGGTTGCGGATGCTGCTGGAGCACGGGGCCGATCCGAAAGGCACCAATGCATTGCTGCGCGCGATGGATTTCCACGACCATGGCGCGGTTGAGATGCTTCTGGCGCATGGCGCGCGTGCCGATGATTTTGACGGCACCCATGTGGGTGGCGAAGCGCCCTGGGTCGTGCCCGCCTTGCACCAGGCGGCGCGGCGAATGTCGGATCGGCGGATGATCGACATATTGCTCGACGCCGGGGCCGATCCAGCGCGGTTTTATGAGGGGGCAGCGCCTATGGCTACGCAAAGGTGTTCGGCAACGCCGATCTGGCCTCGGCCATTCGTGCGCGCGGCGCGGTGCCCGATTTGACGCCAGAGGAACGACTTCTGGCCATGGCGGCGGAGGGGGACATTCCTGCCGGAGTCTATGTCGACCCAGAGAAACTGCCCGAGGCTTATCGCAACATCATCCGGATGATCCTGCACCTGCCGGGCAAGCTTCCGCATGTGCAACGGTTGGTGGCCTTGGGCGTTGAATATGATCGCCCGGATACCGAAGGTCTGACCCCGGTCCAGCTTGCCGGCTGGGAGGGGTTGCCGGAGATGATGGGCTATTTTATCGGCCTCAAACCCGATCTGAGCCATGTGAACGGCTATGGCGGGACTTTGCTGAGCACCATTATCCATGGGTCTGAAAACTGTCCGGAGCGGAAGAGCCGGGATTATCTGGGATGCTTGCGATTAGCACTGGACGAGGGGGTGGCCCTCCCGAAACGCGCGATCGAGTTGGCAGGCGAGCCGGATGTGGCGGAGTTCCTGACGGATTGGGCCGAGCGCTATCCGGGCCAGGTCGTCGAACACGGCGTCGCCTGACGGGGCCGTGCTGTGTTAACCTGCCCTCAGAACGATGTTTGGGGGCAGGTATGCAGCTGAGCCGCAGAACGATATGGATCCTGTTGGCGATCTGGGCCTTGGCGATCGGTCTCTCCGGCATGTCGCTTTTGGAACCGGCCGAGGGCAGTGGGTTCACGCGGGGGGTGAACCGGCTCACCGGGTTTTTGAGTTGGCAAATGGCCGCCGCGGTCACGGCACTGATCTTGTGGCTCGGGGTGCGGCATTTGCCGGGTCAGGACATGCTCCGGCGCTTGGGACGCATCCCCGGCTGGTGGTCCTTGGGTTTGCTTGCCGTGATCGTGGCGCTGTTTGCGTATGGGTTTTTGATCGGCTGGAGTTAGCTTTGATGCCCCAAGAGGCCAGGCAACCGCCGCAGCGGGTCTGAGGTCTTGCGGACCCGCGCCAGAATCCACGCGCCTTCCAAGCCCATCAACAGCATTTCCGCAGCGTCTTTGGCGGTTGCGGCGCCAAGGCCAAACCGCTGACCGTGTCGTGCGACCTCGGCAATCCAACTATCGAACAGCGCGGCGGATTTGGCGCGAAACGCATCGTTTTGTGGGCCTTCGAACAGCGTCGCCGAGATCGGGCAGCCATCCCAGTGCCCTGAGAGATCGAAGAGCTTTGCCAGCTTGTAACACAGCGTCGTCGCGCCGGTTGCGAAATCCGGTGCCGCATCAAACGCATCGCCAATGATCCGCATCATCTCGGCCGAGGCCCAATCGGCGGCGGCCAGCGCCAGATCGGACTTACCATTGGGGAAATGGTGATAAAGCGAGCCCTTTGGCGCGCCTGCTTGCGCCAGAATCTCGGCGACGCCCACGCCGTGATACCCCTTCTGCCGAAACAGGAGCGCGGCGTTCAGGACCAGGCGGTCACGCGTCGAATGGGCAGGGTGCGTCATAATTCTTCTTTTGACAGGCATAGACCGATTGGTCTAGAGGGGAGGTGGACCAATCGGTCTAATCCGTCAAAGGACCCACGCAGATGACCATCGACATTCGCCCCGTCCCCGCCGGAGAAGCTGTGCCAACCCCGGTCACCTTCCGGTCCGGCACCGCCAAACTGTCCGGCACGCTTCATCATACCGCCCGCCCGCCGAAAGCCGTTGTGGTGCTCCATGGGGCCACCGGCGTGCCGCATGGCTATTATCGGCATTTCGCGGATTGGTTGGCACGGGAGAAAGACATCGCCTGCCTGACCTATGACTACCGCGACTTTGGCGCTTCTGCCCGTGGGTCGGCGCGCGCCTCCAAAGCGACGATGGCGGATTGGGGGGTCCATGACCAATATGTCGCCCGGCAGGCTGCCGCGCGGATGCTGCCGGATGTACCGATCTGGGTGGTTGGCCATTCGCTTGGCGGGTTCATGCTGCCGTTTCAGCCTGAACCGGAACAGATTGCACGCGTGATCACGGTGGCGAGCGGTCCAGTGCATACAAGCGATCATCCCTGGCCTTATCAGGCGCTCGCCCGGGTATTCTGGTTTCTCTATGGTCCGGTCTTGACCACGGTCTTGGGCTACTTGCCGGGCCAAGCGATGGGTCTGGGCGCAAACCTGCCTGCCGGGGTCTATTGGCAATGGCGGCGCTGGTGCACCACGCGTGGTTTTACGGCCAGCGATTTCGGTCGGGCGCTGCCGATGCCCGATTTCAACGCCGTCACGGCGCCGGTGACCTTTGTCGCAATGGATGATGATCAGTTGGTCCCGCCGCAGGCCGTGTGGCGGTTGATGCCCTACTATGCCCAAGCGCCAAAACGACAAGTTATGGTCCGCGCCGCCGAGCACGGGCTCGGCAAAATCGGCCATATCGGGTTTTTCCGGCGTCAGAACCGGGCGGTTTGGGAAACGGTTTTGGCGGCGACACCAGGCGTGTAACCCTGCCCCCGGCCGTGGGACCGGGGGCAAGGCTTGCCTCACCGCCGCATGCGCCCGCGTTTGTCTTTCGCGATGCTGCGGACCATCTTGCCAAACGCTTTGTCGCGCGCTCGGGCTTCGCTGAGCGTGGCGCTGTTACGCGCATCTTCGCGTTCCAGCTTGCGCCAACGGGTGAGCCTGGCGGGGTCGATCTCTCCGCTGGCAATGGCGGCCTGCACCGCACATCCCGGTTCGGTCTCATGCTTGCAATCGGAGAACCGGCAGTCTGCCGCCAGCGCGGCGAGATCGGAGAAGACGGCCTCAATCCCCTCGCTCGCATCTGTCAGACGCAGGGCCCGCATCCCGGGCGTGTCGATCAGCCAGCCGCCAAGCTTGGTTTGCGCCAAGCCGCGCGCGGTCGTCGTGTGGCGACCCTTTGCATCATCTTCGCGGATGCCTTGCGTGGCGATGGTGCCACCGGTCAGCGCGTTGGCGATGGTTGATTTGCCAACGCCGGATGAGCCGAGAAGCGCCAGGGTTTGCCCCGCACGGCACCAGGGCGCCAGCGCCTCAGCTGTCTCCGTTTCGTCAGTGGCGTCCAGTGCGATGGCGGTCACCATGGGAGAGAGCCGTTCGGCTTGCCTGCGATAGCTCTCAGGATCGTCCGTCAGATCGGCCTTGGTCAGGATCACCAACGGGAGCGCACTCGCTGTTGCCGCCAATGCCAGATACCGCTCCAACCGGGGCAGGTTGAAATCGGCATTGCAGGAGGTGACGATCCCAAGCGTGTCGACATTGGCGGCAATCAACTGCCGGTCCGCGCCGGTGCCCGCAGCGCGCCGGCTCAGCTCCGTCGTGGGGCTGAGACGTCGAACCACACGGTTGATCGTGGGGTCGATCACCACCCAGTCGCCCGTGGCGAAGGCGCCGCTGCTCGATCCGGGTGGCAGAGTTAGAGTCAGAGAGCCTTCCGGCGTCAGTGCCGAAAGACGGTCTCGTGCCACCGTGGTGATACGAGCGACGGGGAGAGTTTCCGCTTCTTCCAGCGACAGTTGCGCCAGAAAACGGGCCGACCATCCGAGGTCGGAGAGAGAAGAATGGGTCAATGTTTGAAGTCCCGAAAACACGTCAAAACGGGCAGAGGCCGGGTTGGGCTCTGCGGATTTGATCGCCGGGCTTGAGGGCTGCCTGATTAGGCGGCGCTGGCCCGGATGAGGGTGACACTCTCCATGAGGCCTCCTGTCCGGTGTTTTCGATCTTTGGTCGCAAGGAGCGACCGAGGCGCATCGGACACCCGTGTTGCGTGTCCCGATATTGGTGAGAGGCTGGACAGCGACCCAAGCGGGTCTCGTTGTGGCTGCTTCCTTCCGGACCTGACCAGGTTGGCGAGGTGCTTGCCCGCGCCAACCTCTCAACGCTTCCAGATAGGGTTTTTGTTCGAGAGTCGCAACCCATTGCGCCGCCTATGCGTTCCGGTGTTAGGATTGGGCGTAATGCGAAGGGAGCGAACCATGCGCCTCAGAGATGTGCGCCGCAGTCGAAATGTCGTTGACCGGCGATTGCGCCAGGGCCGCGGAGCGGCCGGTATCGGTGATGTTGATCCGATCGCGGCGTCAACCACGGCCGATCTCGCGCAATCCGACACCTTCGGAGTGGCGCGCTTATGATGGTGCTTCTCGCCAATTGTTGGAGTTCCAATCGGTTGCCGGGTGTGCCCTATGGCAAACCGCAAGAATGGTGGCCGCCCCCTGCCGTTTCCTGACCGGATTTTTGCAACACCGATCAAGGAAAGACAGACATGACAAACGTAAACGTAACGCTTGGCGCGGATGCGCTGAGCCTGAGCTGGCCCGATGGCGGCACAGCGGACTACCCCTATATCTGGCTGCGAGACAATTGCCCCTCGGGCCTGCATCCGGACACGCAAGAACGGATGGCAGATTTGACCCAGATGCCGGAGGCCCCGTGGTGGCCACGGCAGAGCTCGCCGGACCGGATCTGAACCTGATCTGGGGCAGCGAGGCGCATCAGAGCCGATTCCCCCTGACCTGGTTGCAAGCCTTCCGCCCCGGCCAACCGCCGGAAGACCCGGCTGCCGCACCACCGATTGTTTGGCGGAGCGATCTTGGGGCTGACGGCATCCCGCGGCATCAAGCCGACGCGATTGCCGGATCTGATGAAGTGCTCGCGGCGTGGATGCGGGATACCGGGCGATATGGGATCAGCATCGTCGAAGGCGTCGCAGCGGCATCCGGTGCGGGTCGCGCGCTGGCTGAGCGGATCGGCTTCTTGCGGCGCACCAATTTCGGTGTCGATTTCGAGGTGGTGAACAAGCCGGACCCGAACAATCTGGCCTATACAGCGGTGGCGCTGCCGCTCCACACCGATTTGCCGAACCAGGAAGTGCCGCCCGGCTATCAGTTCCTCCATTGCATCGCCAATGAGGCCGAGGGCGGCGGATCGCTTTTCGCCGATGGCTATGCGATGGCCGAAGACCTCCGACAAAACGATCCGGATGCATTCGATCTGCTCTCGACCATCGCTATCCCATTCCGGTTCCATGATGGAGAGACCGATCTGCGGATCCACCGTCCGGTGATCACGTTGGATCCGTCTGGTGTGGTGATTGAGTTGCGCTGGAATGCCCATCTGGCCGGTGTCTTCGATATGGAGCCGGGTTTGATGGTGCCTTACTACCGTGCCTACCGGGCGTTTATGCAGCGCACGCGGGACCCGGCATTCCAGGTGACGCTCAAACTGCAAGCAGGGGAAATGGTCGTGTTTGACAATCGCCGAGTCCTGCATGGTCGGGAGGCATTCGACCCCTCGACTGGGTTCCGGCATCTGCAAGGCTGTTACGTGGATCGCGGTGAGTTCGACGCCCGGCTTCGGGTGCTTGCGCGGACGTGAAATACGCGCCGGGAAACATGTGTTTCCCGGCTCCTTAACCTGGAGCGCGTTCGGCCCAACCGGCGAAGATGCGTTCCAGGAAAACCACGATGTAGAAGAGGAAAATCCCAAGCGCGGCCAAGGCGAAGAGCACCGCAAACATCAGCGGATAGTCTGCGTTGATCCGCCCGCTATCGAAGAGATCCCCCAGGCCGCGCCCGTGTGGCGAGACAATTTCCATCAGGTTGGTGCCGATAAAGGCCAGCGTGACCGCGACTTTGAGCGCCCCGAAGAACTCCGGCAGCGTTTTGGGTAGTGCAATCTTCCAGAAGATCGTGAAATTCGAGGCGCCAAGCGAGCGCAGGATGTCACGATATTCCGGCTCCAGCGTTGACAGTCCAATCGAAACCGACACGGCGATTGGAAAGAACGAGATCATGAAGGCAATCAGGATCGTGTTGAAATCGTGCTGGCCGACAAAGATCAGTGCGACAATTGGCACAACAGTCGCTTTCGGGATCGCATTGAAACCGACCAAAAGCGGATAAAGACCCTCGCGGGCGACCCGCGAGAAGCCCATGATCATCCCGACCAGTGTTCCGAACACCACGGCGATGCCGAGGCCCGCGACAGTGCGCCAAAGCGTTTCCCAGCTTTTCACCAGGAACAGATCGCGGAACTGCCAGAATTTCGGCAAGAGATCCGAGGGGGAGGCCATGCGGAAATCGGGCAGTTGATAGACCCAAACCAGCCATTCCCAGATCGCCAAAACGGCGACGATGAACAGAACCGGCGAGGCGATTTTGCGAACGGTTTCGCGGCTCATTGCACGATCCCCTCTTTTGCCGATGCGGCGGGCGCGTGTTCGGCCAAGGGCTCATCCGGGCTACTGGCGCGGCCTTGCGCAACCTGAATTTGGTGGCGCAAGACGGCCAGCATTTCGACCGCTTTGGGTGTGTAGAGGTCATCCAATGTGCGCTTGCCCTCGATATCCACATCCAACACAAATTGCGCATGTGCCGGACGACCGGAGAGAACGACCACTTGATCGGCGAGGAACACGCTTTCCCGCAGATCATGGGTGATCAACAGGCAGGTGAACGGTTCCTCTTCCCGCAGATCATGCATCGTGCACCAGAGGTCTTCGCGAGTGAACGCGTCCAGTGCGCCAAAAGGCTCATCCAAAATCAGGACCTCGGGTCGATGGATCAGCGAGCGGCAGAGCGAGGCCCGTTGGCGCATCCCGCCGGACAGCTCCGAGGGGCGTTTTTCTTCAAACCCCGTCAGCCCGACCAGTTCAAGTAGATGCCGAGCCCGCTCCAGCCCCTCGGCCTTGGTCATTTTGCTTTTGATGATCTCCAGCGGCAGCATCACATTCTGCAAAATCGTGCGCCATTCCAGCAAAACCGGGTTCTGAAAGGCCATGCCAACCGTGGGCCGGGGCGAGGTCACTTTCTGATTGGCGAGCCAGACTTCCCCCTCATTGGGCCGCATCAGGCCCGAGACCAAACGGGTCAGCGTCGACTTCCCGCAGCCAGAGGGCCCCACAACAGCCGTGAAGCTGTCTTTCGGCATTTGCAGCGTGAGCCGGTCCAAAACCGGTAGCGGGCCAGCGGCGGTACGATACGCGTGGGTCACCTCACGCAGCTCGATTTGGGAAGAAGATGTCATTGGGGGCTTTCGTCAGAAATGCGGGCCGGGGGTATCCGGCCCGCATGGGATAGGGCGTTTGGCCGATTACTCTGGCGCAACCATCAACACATCGCTCTCGGGCAGATATGCATCGGTGAAATAGAGCGCCGCATCGGGTGCATTCTGGAACTCATAGACCAAGGTCATCTGCTCCAGTGCGCGGGCCAGACGGTCTTGATCCACATAGCCCATGCCGTTTTCGACAACCGTGTCGGTCAACACGTTGCTGTCGATGGCCAATTGCAGACGCCGGGTTTCCAACTCCACATCGCCGGCCGGGTTGCGCGCGATAACGGCGGCGGCCCCCGCGGCGGGGTCGGCAATGGCGTCCGACCAACCCTGCGCGACCGCGGTCAGGAAGCTGGTCACGACATCCGGGTTGGCTTCGGCGAAATCGGTATTGACGATGATCGCGTTGCCATAAAGCTCAACGCCGTGATCGGCGAAAAGGATGGTGGTGATGTCATCTTCGGGAATGCCGAGACGTGCCAGCGACAAATACGACGAGAAGTTGAACCCGGTCACCGAATCCACATTGCCCTCGGCCAGCATCGGCTCACGCGTCGGGAAGCCCACGGGCTCCACAGTGATTGTAGAGACGTCGATCCCGTTCACCTCGGCCAAGATCGGGAACTGCGCCCAAGCGCCGTCGGGCGGTGGGGCGCCAAGGGTCGAGCCTTCCAGGTCTTCGATGCCGGAAATGCCTTGGCTGACCCGGCCGACGATGGAAAATGGCGGGCTGTCATAGGTCATCATCACGGCGGTGACCGGCGCGCCCGGGTTGGTGTCGAGAAACCGCACCAGTGAGTTGATATCGGCAAAGCCCAGTGGGAAGGAACCAGACGCCACTTTCGGGATCGCATCGAGCGAGCCTTGGCCGGCAGTGATCTCAACCGACAAATCTTGCGCGGCGAAATGGCCGTTATCAATGGCAAGGAAATAGGGGGCAGACGGGCCTTCAAAGCGCCAATCCAGCGCGAAGGCGATATCGGTTTCAGCAGCCAGCGGGGTCGCCGCGACAATGGCGGCGGCGCAGGTGGCAATCATTCGGGTTTTCACGGGCGGTCTCTCCTCTTGGTGGCAGCGATCATTGACCCCGTTAACTCAGGCAGGACAACGGCGAGGGTCAATCTGCGCGCGCCCCGCAGCATAGGTTGCCCTAAGCTTTGCCCAAAAAACAAGCATGTCGACGGATTATTTGGCAGCCAACGGGTGATCTGCCGAGATTACAGCGTCATGGCAAACCGGGCAAAGCCGGTTTCGGCAACTCCCAGATACTCCAATCCAAACTCATTGATCCGGTCTGGATAGGCCAAAGCACCGGGCCCGATCTCGGCAATTGCGCGGATGCCGCCTGCGTCGGCAAAGCGCCACGTCGGGTTTGTGACAGCGGAGAGCCGATCATAGGTGGTGAAATACCGAACCAAAACATCGCGGACCGAGAGGCGCTCTAGCCAGATTTGCTCCGCATCTGCAGGGGCTTTGAAATGCCCGCCGCCACTGGCCCGATAACTGTTTGTGACGACCAAAAACTCCTGATCTTCGGTCACAAGCTGCCCGTTATGGCGCAAATCGCGGATGCGCCCGGGGGTTTCATATTCCTCTTCTCCATCAGCGCTGTAACGCGCAGGGACGGTCACATCGATCGCATAGGTCAACCCGTCGAGCACATCGAAATTGTATCCCGCAAAGCGATGGTCGATCAGAGGTTGTTGCGGCTCGTCGGGCCGTATCTGATGAAATGCGCAGGCCGCCCGTTCTAGCCAATCGCGCACCTGTGCGCCGGTGGCTTTTAGGATCGCGACCATGTTCGGGTAGACATAAAGGTCAGCGGCGTTCTTGATCGCCAGAGGACCTTTGGGAATATCGGTATAATTCACAGGGCCGCCGCGACCGCCCGCTTTGAAGGGAGCGGCGGCGGACAAGAGCGGTAGGTGTGCAAGCTTATGCCCGCGGAGTATCTGCCCCGCAAAATCGCGCTGCGCGTCGGCAATCACCTGAACGGCGGCAGAGTTGGCGAGAAGGGCAAAATAGGTCTCCAACGGCACCAGGGTTTCGCCAACCCGGCGACGGATGAATCCTAGTGTGGCGATATGGTCTTCGGCGGTGGCCCGTATGACATCGGGGCAACTCTCGATCTCTGGCACCTTGCAAGTTGAGTCCGCAGCAGTCGTTGGCGGGGCGATACGGATCAACTGGCCTCTGGCGTTGCTGACGCGCCAGCAATCTCGGTCAATCTCTGACAACGTCAGGTCGATCACCCCAAGATGCGATCCTTCGGCACCTGGTTGCACGACCGGTGTGCCATGGATCGTCCCCGCATCCGGGTCCAGCCAATCCGGCGCGGCGTTGTGCGGCGCCGGAAAGAGTTCATGCGTGTGCCCTGCAATCACGGCGTCAACGCCATCGAGTTGGGCCAGAGGTACAACCGCATTTTCCATCTGCGGATGCTCCTCCGTTGGCCCCAACCCGCTATGGCTTAAGAGGATGACGAGATCCGCCCCGGCCTCGCGCACCGCGCGTACTTCCCGGCGCGCGGCTGTGAGAATGTCTTCCGCCTCCAGCTTGCCTTCTAACAGATATCTGTCCCACATCAGGGTTTGCGGCGGCGCAAAGCCGATGACACCGATGCGCAATCGGCGCGATCTGCCGGACATATCCTGCATATCACGATCAAGAATGACCCAAGGCGGCACAAAGCTTTCGCCATCGACCCGTTTGATATTGGCCAAAACAGCTGGAAAAGACGCACCTGCGAGGGCGGCTTGCAGGAACTCCAACCCATAGTTGAAGTCGTGATTGCCCAATGCCATCGCGTCATAGTTAAGCGCGTTCATTGCGGCAACCATTGGGTGCGGTCGTCCGTTCGCGCATTGAGATCGCGCGGCGAAATCGCCAAGCGGCGTGCCTTGTAACGTATCGCCGTTATCAACCAAAAGGCAGTTTTCAGCGGCGCGGCGCAGGCTTGCGATTACGCCACCGGCACGCACCAAGCCGCCCCGATTCTGTGGTTGATCGGTGTAGTAGTTATAAGGATGCAGGTTCGCATGGAGATCGCTTGTCGCTAAAATGCGCAAGCTGAGGCTGCTAAGCACCCCTGACTCCAAACTGGCATCAGCACCCATAGAACGACCCTTTCCCCGAGCGCCGAGCATAGTCTTAACGTGAGACGAGACACCAATTATATCGCGCGCTTTTGGACGGAGCCAGAGGTTCTGTGGATAAATCTGCGTCTTTGCGCCGCCTCCTTTTCGGTCTGCGACATTCCTGCCATACCGGGTTACAGGCACCGAAGTGGCAGGAAGGCATACAGGTAATGAAACTCGCGGAAACCGTGACCTTTGGCGGCTCGGGTCTTGATCGTGCGGCGGAACTGCGTGGAGATGCGGCGATGCTTGATGAGGCGTTGGAAAGCCAGGCCGGTCTGGTCTTGCCGCTCTGGCGCGGCAAGCCGCTTATGCGGGGCGAGGCGGGGCAGGCCACCTTGGTCTGGCTGCCAAATGACCACCCGGTTCTTGCCGAGGCTGCGCCTGTTCGGGTGTTTTTGGGGCGTGACGACGGGCAATTGCGCTTCGCGGCGGATATCTCTGCCTGGACGCCGGTTGACGTCGATGAAGCGCAAATCGGCGCGTTTCTGGATCCGACGCTTCAGGCCCACCCGGCCGCGCCGAACGAAGCGCTCTTTCGTGAGTTGCGCGGTGCGATGACCTGGCTGAGTGCGCGCGATGCCGAGCTGTCGGCAACGGCCAAGGCTGTGCTTGATTGGCACCGCACCCATCGGTTCTGCTCGCGCTGCGGTGCTGAGAGTGTGGCCGATCAAGGTGGGTGGCAGCGGGTCTGCGCTACCTGTGGCGGGCGGCACTTCCCGCGCACCGACCCAGTCGTGATTATGCTGATTACGCATGGCAATGACGTCTTGTTGGGCCGGTCGCCGGGCTGGCCCGAAGGCATGTACTCGCTGCTTGCCGGGTTTGTGGAGCCTGGCGAGACCTTGGAGGCGGCGGTGCGCCGGGAGGTCTTGGAGGAAACGCAGGTCGATGTTGGGCCGGTCACCTATCTGGCCAGCCAACCTTGGCCCTATCCGGCATCGCTTATGTTCGGATGTCGCGGCGAGGCGCGCACCCGCGCGATTACGGTCGACCCAGTTGAAATCGAAGACGCTTTATGGCTCAGCCGGGAAGAGCTGACCGAGGTTTTTGCAGGCCGACACACGAAAATCTTGCCAGCCCGGAAGGGCGCGATCGCGCATTTCCTATTGGAAAACTGGCTTGCGGATCGGTTGGATTGAACCGAAATTGCGCCGCAAGACCCGGGTATTGATGAGGACAGTCGAGACATGAAGTTCAAAGTGGCCGAAGATGTCGACGCCCCCATCGGGTTCGTGTTTGAACGGATGACCGATTTCTCCCAATTCGAGGCGGATGTTAAGCGCCGGGGCGCGGACCTGCGGCGTGTCGGTAATTGGACCCGGATCGCCGAGGGCGTGCAATGGCGTGGGGCCGTTCAAGTGCGCGGTAAGAAGCGCAAGATCGAAGCCGAACTGGCCGAGCTGGTCCCGGATGAGAGTGCGAAGGTCGACATCACGGTTGGCGGGATGGAGGCGGTCTATCAAATGGCCTTCATCGCCCTTTCGCCCGATGTGACGCGGGTGGCGACGGAGCTGGATTTGAAGCCGCGCACGTTGACCGCGCGACTGATCATCCAAACCTTGAAATTGGCCCGCGGGCGCGTCGTGCGGCGCATGACCAGAAACTTGATGCGGCAGGGCAATCAGACGGCCGCGGCATGGCGACAAGCGGCGCGCGGCTGAGGCTTGGCAGGTTCGTCAAATGTGGCGACTGGGCGGCTCTTGTCTGGCTAGTCCGGGCGCACGGCTCAACCTTGCGGCGTCATTGCCTTACGCTGTCTTGCCCTTGCCATACCCAATTGCCGCTCGCGCCAGATAATCAAAACACCTGCCAGAATGATGATCACGGCCCCGCCGAGCATGGTCAATGTCGGCACCTCGTCGAAGATCAGATACCCGACGCCGAGCGCCAGCAGCATGGATGTGTATTCAAATGGCGCGATCAATGAGGCATCGGCATGCCGATAGCTCGACGTGAGCAAGATCTGTCCAAACCCGCCCAAAAGCCCGGCAAGAACCAACATGACGATCTGCACTGGGCTCGGCATCACCCAGCCCCAGGGGATCGTCAGGAGCGACAAGGTGCTGGCCGTGACCGAAAACCAAAACACAATCGCTGCGGTGCCCTCGGTCTGCACCAGTTTGCGCACAAAGACTTGCGCCAGCGCGGCGCAAATCGCGCCCATCAGAACGACGACTGCCCCCAGTGTCTCCCGCGTATCGGCACCGCTCACCCCGACTTGCAGCCGTGGGGAGAGCACGATCAGAACCCCGACCAATCCAAGCGCCACGACACTGAGCCGAAAGGCGCGGACCTCCTCCCCCAAGAACATCGCGGCGAAAATCACCACCAGAAGCGGCGCGGCATAGCCGATCGCGGTCACCTCGGGCAGCGGCAAGAGACCCAAGCCCGCAAAACCAAGCCCCATTGCCATCGTGCCGACCAGCCCGCGCCAGACATGCCCCATAGGATTCTGCGTTTTGAGTCCAATATGCAGTTCTTGGCGATAGAGCAGCCAGGCGACAATCACCGGCAGCGCGCAGATTGAGCGGAAGAACACGGCTTGGCCCGCGGGCACCGTGTCAGATACCGATTTGATCAGGCTCGCCATCGTCATGAAGACGCAGACCGACGCGATCTTGAGCGCAATGCCGCGAAACGGCGTCATGATCCGGGCAGAAGTTCAGCTTCCTGTAGCAGGCGGATCGCAAAATCTTGCCGGAAATGCTGAAGGGCAGAAAAGCTGCGCGCGCGGGTGTAGAGCGAAAACACCACCGGTTCGGCATTCTCCCGAAGGACGAAACCGGTGTACCAGCCTTCAAATTCTCCACTAAATCCATTGCTGGAGGTCGCGCCCGCTCCTGTCTTTCCATGCAAAGTCGCGGTGCCGAACTGGGCGAAATGGCTGGCCTCGATCAGCGCGTTGGCACTTGCGCCCGATAGAGCCAGCGTGCCCATGAAAAACCGGTCGAGAAAGTCCACCTGCTCCCTCACCGACACCATGAGCGGCCCGCCAAGCCAAAAGCCGTCGGAGCCATCTGGAACACTGGCGTTACCATATCCCCATTCGCCAAGCCGTTGGCGGTATTCGCGAACCCCGACATCCAGGGCAATGTCTTGAAAGACCCAAACAGCTGAGTCTCGAAACGCGCTGCGCAAGGTTTGATCCTGGCGCCAGTCTCGCGGCCAGTATCCTGCGGCGGGGCGGCGATCTTGATCCCAAGGGTACGCGTGATCAAGCGACGCCGCGACGCCTGTTTCCAAAGCGATCAGCAGATTGGGGATTTTGAATGTGGACCAAGGCGCATGGCGAGTGTTCAGGTCGCTACCGGTCAGCACATACTCGATACCTGTCTCCAGATCGCGGGCGAGAAAGGCCACCTCGCGATCGCCGATCTCGTCTGAGAGCGGTCCCCTGAGAATGTCCACTTGTGCGGCCGCCATACTCGCGAAGACTGTCGCGATACACAGAAAGCCCATAGTAATCAAAGAGTTCAAAAAGGCACGCATCGCCATCTCTGCCAAATCCGACTAGGTTGGAAACTGCGCGGATAGATCCACACAGGCACTCGTAACCGACCTGCGCCGGGATGCCAATGCGCATCCGGGCTTGGAGTTAGGTTTCACCTCAGAAGTTTTGATCGACGGCAGTTAGTCCCGCGCGCGGTCGGCGGGATAGGTGCCGAGGATGTGCAAATTGGTCGTGAAATACCCCAATTCTTCCAATGCCAACTGCACATTGCGATCCTCGGGGTGGCCTTCGACATCGGCATAAAACTGCGTGGCGGTGAAGGAGCCGCCGACCATGTAGCTTTCCAGCTTGGTCATGTTCACGCCATTGGTCGCGAACCCACCCATCGCTTTATAGAGGGCCGCCGGGATGTTGCGGACCCGGAATACGAAACTTGTCATCATGTGATCGGCGCGGCGGGTCATATCCGCCTCTCGCGACATCAGCAGAAAACGCGTGGTGTTGCGATCATGGTCTTCGATATGACGGGCGAGCACATCTAGCCCATAAATCTCTCCGGCGAGTTCCGAGGCCAGCGCCGCCTGCGTTTTGTCGCCGCGTTCGGCGATGATCTTCGCAGATCCCGCAGTGTCTGCGCCAACCTGGCCGCGAATCCCATATTCGCGCAGAAAATCCCGGCACTGACCCAGAAGCACCGTATGGCTCTGCGCGCTTTTCACATCTGAAAGCGTCGCGCCGGGTACCGCCAACAGGTTGATATGCACCCGCACAAAGGCTTCATCGACAATATGCAACCCGCTATCGGGCAGCAGATGATGAATATCCGCGACCCGTCCATAAGTGGAGTTTTCCACCGGCAGCATCGCCATATCGGCGCGTCCATCCCGGACCGCTTCGATGGCATCTTCAAAGGTCGGACAGGGCAAAGCCTCCATCGCTGGGCGGGCCTCGTGACAGGCCTGATGCGAATAGGCGCCGGGTTCTCCCTGGAAGGCGATACGCGATGTCATGGGCGAATTTCTTTCCCGATGGTGTTTTGTCGCGCTCCCTACACCTTGAAAGCCCCCTGGGAAAGCCGATAGATAGCGCGCAAGCTCAGGTGAGAGAACGGGACAACTATGTTTGACACAATGACCATCACCAAGGTAGGCGGCTCTCTTTGCGCCGCGCTCTTGATCTTCCTGCTTGGGGGCTGGGCCGCCGACGGGCTCTATTCCGTGGGCGGGACCCATGATGAAGAGCATCGCGCGGGCTATGTGATCGATACGGGCGAAGAAAGCGACGAACCCGCCGAAGAGGTGGTCGAGGTGGCCTTTGCCGATGTCTATGCCGCGGCCGATGCTGGCGCGGGTGAGCGTCTGTGGCGCCAATGCTCCGCTTGTCATTCCGATGAGGCCGGTCGCAATGGCGTTGGCCCATCGCTGCACGGCGTGGTGAACCGCGCGAAGCATACCGCAGAAGGGTTTGGGTATTCCGACGGGCTTCTTGCCACGACCGGCGATTGGACGCCCGAGAATATCTCGGACTTCATCGCCAACCCGCGCGAATATGCGCCGGGCACAGCCATGGCCTATAACGGCATGCGCGACGTGGAAGACCGGGCCAATCTGATTGCCTATCTGGCGACACTGGTCGACTGATCTAACGCACAAGACTTAAAAGAGGCCGCCTTCGGGCGGTCTTTTTTATGCAGAAGCGGTAGAACCGGGCTAAAACTACATCTGTTCACGATTTCTCAACTTGATGAGTCCGGGGGATGGCCCGTAACGTGAGATAGCCCAGATAATTGGCCAGAGAGTCCGAAAAACAGCAGTGGAGGGTGTCATGCGCAACCGCGAATCCGAGGCTCAGGCGGTATTGCGACCGTGCAGCGCAAGCGCGAGGTATTGGCTTTTGCTGCCAATGATTTTGCTCATGCTTGCGGCAGGCATGGCGCGCGCGCAGGACGATGACCTCATCGTCACGCATGGTATCTCGACCTTCGGCGACCTGCGCTATGGGCCGGATTTCGAACATCTGGACTACGTCAATCCCGACGCGCCCAAAGGCGGCGAAATGTCGTTTTCTTGGTCATCTGCCGGTGGATCGTTCGACTCTCTGCATCCCTTCACGCGGGAAGGCCGCCCTGCGGTACTCTCTTCGATCTTCTTTGAATCGATGCTCGAAGGTACAGCGGATGAGATCGGGTCGGCTTATTGCTTGCTCTGCGAAACCCTCGCGTATCCTGAAGATCGATCCTTCGTGATCTTCACGATTCGCGAAGGCGCTGCATTTTCGGATGGCACCCCCATAACGGCGGATGACGCGCTCTTTTCCTATGAAATCCTGCGTGACGAGGGCCTGCCTAGTTTCCGGGCGTCCATTGGGCGAACGATCGCTGGTGCCGAAGTGCTCGACGATCGCCGCATCCGGTTTGATTTCAATCCAGAGGCGCCGCTTCGCGGGCGGATCCAATCCGCCGGTGGATTGCCAGTCTTTTCGCGCGCCAGCCATGACGCATCGGGATACGGGTTTAGCGAGGCGCGGCTGGAGCCGTTGACGGGCTCGGCGCCCTATGTGCTGCATGAAGTGGAATCGGGGCAACGGACCGTGTTCCGCCGCAACCCCGATTACTGGGGCAATGACCTGCCAATCAATCAGGGGCGGCATAATTTCGATCGAATCCGCATTGAGTATTACGGAGATGCCGTTGCGGCCTTCGAGGGGTTTACCGCAGGCAACTACCTGTTCCGGCAAGAAAGCAGCTCGGTCAACTGGGCCACGTCTTATGATTTCCCGGCGCTCGACCGCGGCCATGTGGTGAAAGCAGAGCTACCCGACGGGACGATTTCATCGGGCCAGAGCTTCGTCATCAATCTGCGCCGCGAAAAGTTCCAAGATGCCCGTGTGCGCGAAGCCATCGCGCTGATGTTCAACTTCGCATGGACCAATGAGACTCTGTTCTACGGGCTCTACGAGTGGAACGACTCTTTCTGGCAAAACACCGATCTGGTCGCCGAGGGCCTGCCAAGCGAGGCGGAACTGGCGCTTCTGGAGCCGCTTCGCGACCAGCTACGGCCCGAGGTCTTCACCGAGGAGCCGTTTAGCTTGCCGGCATCGAACCCAGACCGTTCGCTCGATCGTCGTCAGGCACGCCGCGCCATCGGCCTGCTGGAGGAGGCCGGTTGGGTCGTTGGCGATGACGGCATGGTGCGCAATGAGGCCGGGCAGACGCTGGATGTGGAATTCTTGAACTCCGGCCCGATGTTTGACCGGCTCATCAACCCCTATGTCGAAAATCTCCGCACCATCGGCATCAACGCGCGTCTGACCCGTGTAGACAGCGCCCAGATGACACAGCGCGAGCGGGAGTATGATTTCGACATCATCACCGACCATATCCCGATGGCGTATGAGCCGGGCGCGGCGCTGCGGCAGTATTTCGGCTCCCAAACCGCCAATACATCGGTGTTCAATCCGGCCGGGTTGGCCGACCCGGCCATCGATGCGCTGGTTGAGCATGTGATCGACGCGGAAACGCGGGAAGAGTTGAGCGTATCCGTTGCTGCTCTGGACCGCGTGCTACGTTGGGAGCGCTTCCGCGTGCCGCAATGGTTCAACAATGCCCATTGGGTCGCCTATTACGACATCTATCGGTATCCCGACCCACTGCCGCCTTTTGCGCTCGGGTTCCTCGACTTCTGGTGGGTCGATGCCGAGGCGGAAGCGGCCTTGCGCGAAGCAGGCGCGTTCTAAACCAAGATGGGCCCTTATATCCTCAGACGGCTTTTGCTGATGATCCCGACACTCTTTGGGATCATGGTGATCAACTTCGCGCTGACGCAATTCGTCCCCGGTGGGCCGGTAGATCAGGTTCTGGCGCAGCTTGAAGGCGAGGGCGATGTTTTCGCCACTATCTCCGGCGGCGGGTCCGAGGCCGGACCGATTGAGATCGAAGGCGCCTATCAGGGCGCGCGAGGCGTGCCGCCGCGCTTCCTGGAAGAGTTGGAGATCTCCTTCAACTTCGCCCGAATCGTCTGCGCTGATGGCTTCACCGGCATCCCCGACCTGGATGCCGAGGAATGCAACTCCGAACGTATCCCGGCTGTCGAACGTTTCTTCCTGATGCTCTGGGATTACATGCGCTTCGATTTCGGCGACAGCTTTTTCCATTCCGAAAGCGTGATGGAGCTTGTGGTCGACAAACTGCCCGTTTCGATCACGCTTGGTCTCTGGTCGACGCTCATCGCCTATATCGTCTCGATCCCGCTTGGCATCCGCAAAGCGGTCAGTGATGGCTCCCGGTTCGACACCTGGACCAGCGGCATCATCATCGTGGCCTATGCGATCCCGGGCTTCCTCTTCGCGATCCTGCTTTTGGTGCTCTTCGCGGGCGGGTCCTACTGGCAAATCTTCCCGCTTCGGGGCCTCACATCCCCTTCCGATGTTTGGGCCACACTTACCTGGTGGGAACGCATTCTCGACTATTTCTGGCACATCGCCCTTCCGGTCGTGGCCTCAACCATCTCGGCCTTCGCGACGCTCACGCTGCTGACCAAGAACAGCTTTCTGGATGAGATCAAGAAACACTATGTGATGACTGCCAAAGCCAAGGGGCTGGCGGAAAACCGAGTGCTCTATGGCCACGTCTTCCGCAACGCGATGCTGATCGTGATTGCGGGTTTCCCGGCGGTGTTCGTGAGTGTGTTCTTCGGCGGCTCGGTGATTATCGAGACAATCTTCTCGCTCGACGGGTTGGGGCGTCTGGGTTTTGAGGCGGCGGTCAGCCGGAACTACCCGGTGATCTTCGGCACGCTCTTTGTCTTTGGTCTCATCGGCCTCGTTGTCGGGCTGCTCTCTGATCTGATGTATGTCTGGATCGACCCGCGCATTGACTTCGAAACGCGGGAGACCTGAGAGATGGCTCTCCGCGAAGATGATATCACCCCGCCCGCCGCGGATGCGGCGCTGCCCGAACCTAAAAGAGGGTTCCTCAGCCTGTCGCCGCTCAATCAACGCCGCTGGCGGAACTTTCGGGCGAATGGCCGGGCCTTCTGGTCGCTCCTGATCTTCACCGTGCTCTTCGGCCTGTCGCTCTTCGCCGAGTTGATTGCCAATGACAAACCGATCCTCGTGAGCTTCCAAGGGGAGCTGTATACGCCCATTTTCACCTTCTATCCCGAAACCCAGTTCGGCGGCGATTTCCGAACCGAGCCGGTCTATCGGGACCCCGAGGTGCAATGCCTGATCATCTCTGGTGGGTTGGACGCCTGTTGGGACGACCCCGACGGGGTGATTATTGACGCTCAGGAAGACGGGGTCGTGAATGGCGAAGAGATCGACCGGGGCTGGATGCTCTGGCCACTCGTGCCCTTTTCCTACAACACGATCAGCAATGTGATCAGCACGCCCGCCCCCGCCGCGCCGGACGCCAATCATTGGCTGGGCACCGATGACACCGCCCGCGACGTTCTTGCTCGGGTCATCTATGCGTTCCGGTTGAGCGTGATGTTTGCGCTGATTGTGACGGCACTGACCTCGCTTATCGGCATCGCCGCAGGTGCGGTGCAGGGCTATTTCGGCGGTTGGCTTGATCTGATCTTCCAACGGATCATCGAGATTTGGGGCTACACGCCTAGTCTCTTCGTGATCATCATCGTGGCCGCGATCTTCACGATGAATTTCTGGCTCTTGGTCTTTCTTATGGTGCTCTTTGGCTGGACGGCTCTGGTGGGGGTTGTGCGCGCGGAATTCCTGCGCGCCCGGAACTTCGAATACATCCGCGCCGCCCGCGCGCTTGGCGTGTCGAACCGCGTGATCATGTTCCGCCATGTGCTGCCGAATGCGATGGTGGCGACGCTGACCATGCTGCCCTTCATCGTAACCGGCACGATCGGCGGGCTGGCCTCGCTCGATTTCCTCGGTTTCGGCCTGCCGTCCTCGGCGCCGTCCCTGGGTGAACTGACCCTACAGGCAAAGAACAACCTGCAAGCGCCCTGGCTCGCCTTCACGGCCTTCTTTTCCTTCGCGATCATGCTGTCGCTTCTGGTTTTCATCTTTGAGGGGGTGCGCGATGCGTTTGACCCCAGAAAGACGTTCAAATGAGGGTGCTCGATGTCAAGAATCTCAAGGTCAGCTTCACCCAGGACGGGGCCACTACCGAAGCGGTGAAAGGGGTCAGCTTCTCGATCGAGAAGGGCGAAACCGTCGCGCTGGTGGGTGAGTCCGGCTCCGGCAAATCGGTCACCGCGCTTTCGACTGTCGCGCTCCTGCCCGATAGCGCCAAGATCGAGGGCTCGGTAAGTTATCGCGGGGCTGAGATGATCGGCGCGCCTGAGAGCGAGCTGCGCCATGTGCGTGGCAATGACATCAGCTTTATCTTTCAGGAGCCGATGACCTCGCTCAACCCGCTCCACACGTTGGAAAAGCAACTCTCTGAAAGCCTTGGCCTGCATCAGGGCCTGCGCGGAGAGGCGGCGCGGCAACGGGTCATCGAATTGCTCACCAAGGTGGGGATCCGACCCTGAAACCCGGCTTGGTGCCTATCCGCACCAGCTCTCCGGCGGTCAGCGTCAGCGGGTGATGATCGCCATGGCGCTCGCCAACGGGCCGGACCTGCTGATTGCTGATGAACCGACCACGGCGCTTGATGTGACGATCCAAGCGCAGATTCTCGAACTTCTGGCCGATCTGAAAGAGGCTGAGGGTATGAGCTTGCTGTTCATCACCCATGACCTGGGCATCGTCCGCCGCTTCGCGGATCGGGTTTGCGTCATGCAGGGCGGCGAGATTGTCGAGGCGGGTCGCACGGCTGAGATTTTTGACAACCCGCGGCACCCCTATACCCGCAAACTCCTGGCCGCGGAGGCGACGGGCGAACCTGATCCGGTGCCAGAGGATGCGCCCGAGATCGTCAATACGCATGATCTGAAAGTCTGGTTTCCGATCCAACGGGGCTTATTGCGCCGCACAGTCGGCCATGTGAAAGCGGTCAATGCCGCGTCGATTTCGGTCCGCGCTGGTGAAACCCTTGGCGTGGTGGGGGAGAGTGGCTCAGGCAAGACCACGCTGGCGCTCGCGATCATGCGGCTCATCTCGTCCGAGGGGCCGGTCGTCTTCATGGGGCAGGATGTGCAGGGCTGGAAATCCGGCGCGCTCCGCCCCCTCCGCCGCGATATGCAGATCGTGTTCCAGGATCCGTTTGGCTCCCTTTCGCCGCGGATGACGGTGGAACAGATCGTGGCCGAAGGCCTAGGCGTGCATGGCACCGATCCGGGGCAGAACAAGCGCCAGATGGTGGCCGATATCTTGAACGAGGTCGGGCTCGATCCCGCGATGATGCATCGCTACCCGCATGAATTCTCAGGTGGGCAGCGGCAGCGGATCGCGATTGCCCGGGCGATGATCTTGAATCCGAAGCTGGTGGTGTTGGACGAACCGACATCTGCGCTCGACATGACCGTGCAGGTGCAAATCGTCGAGTTGTTGCGCGAGTTACAGCGGCGTCATGGGCTGGCTTATCTTTTCATCTCCCACGACCTGAAGGTGGTCCGCGCGTTGGCCCACAAGGTCATCGTGATGAAGCAGGGCGACATCGTCGAAGCCGGCCTCAGAGACGAGATTTTCAACGCGCCGAAATCCGACTACACCCGCGCGCTTCTGGCGGCCGCATTTGACCTTCATGCCGAGGGTAGCGCGGCCTAAAATCAGATCGCCGAAGAGTGCCCGTCAGCGCGCATTTCGTATGCGTCAAATGCCCGCGCGATCATTCGTGTCAGGGGGCGGGCTTCGGGCAAAATCGAGAAACCTGTCGCGTCTTGGCGCACCACGCCGGGGAAGGCTTTGACCGCTCCGGCATAGATCGAATCCAGCTCCGCGCTGCTCAACCCAAAGTTGTTTTTGATTTCTGCGCTGTCGATTCGGAAATCGCACATCAGCATCTCGATCATCCGCGCGCGCAGGATATCGTCGCCCTTAAACGCGTGCCCGCGCCCGGTCGCCATTTCACCGGCACGTACTGCTTTTTGATAGGCGGCGGTGCCAGCGTCGTTCTGCGCAAACCCTTGCGGGAAGCGCGAGATCGAGGACGCGCCGAGGCCCAACAAGACATCGCAGGTGTCATCCGTGTAGCCCTGGAAATTCCGCCGCAAGCGCCCTTGACGCGCGGCCACTTCCAGCCCGTCGCCGGGCCGGGCAAAATGGTCGATCCCGATCTCGGCATAGCCATCCCACATAAAGAGTCGCCGCGCCGTATCGAAGAGCGAAAGGCGTTCCTCGGGCGAGGGCAGGGTGTCCGTCGGGATCATCGCCTGGCGTTTCGCCATCCAGGGCACATGGGCATAGCCGTAAAGCGCGACGCGATCCGGAACCAAAGACAGAAGCATTTGAACTGTCTCGGAAATTCGGGCCTGACTCTGGTCGGGCAGGCCAAAAAGAATGTCGGCATTGAGCGAGGTGATGCCGCGCGCACGCAGCATTTCCACGGCATCGCGGGTCACATCATAGCTCTGAATGCGACCGATAATCTGTTGGATGTCGTTGTTGAAATCCTGCACCCCGATGGAGGCGCGATTCATCCCCGCAGCAGCAAGTGCATCAAGCCGAGCCGCGTCGATTTCATTGGGGTCGATCTCAACCGAGAACTCCGCGCCATCGGCGAGCGGCAGGACATCTGTCAACGCGTCGGTCAAGTCCGTCAGCATGGCCGGCGACATCAGCGTTGGGGTGCCCCCGCCGTAATGCAATCGGGCCAGTTCCACCCCCTCGGGCAGAACCTCCCGCAGCAGCGCAATCTCCGATTTGACCGATTCGAGATAGGCGATCACCGGTTCGTCGGACCGGACCCCTTGAGTCCGGCACGCACAGAACCAACACAACCTGCGGCAGAACGGCACATGCACATAGGCCGAAATCTTCGATCCCGGCGGAATTGCACCAATCCAGTCTACGAAATCCCTTGCAGACACGTCGTTCGAGAACTTCGTGGCCGGAGGGTAACTCGTATAACGTGGCACTTTTGAGTCAAACAGACCCAGGCGGCGAAGTTGCGTCATATGCTCCATTGCTATACACCTAAGAGTTGTAAGCACCCCTGTAATTGATCGAGATCAAAGCGGGGTCAAGCCACTCCTATTCCGGTGATAGAAATGACCAATCGCCAGCTCGCCCTGCCACAACAAGATTGCGCCGACTGCCCGATCCGTCATCGGGCCGTTTGCGCGCGCTGCGAAACCGATGAGTTGGATCATCTGGAGTCCATAAAATACTATCGGAAGTACGAAGCTGGTCAGACGATTGTCTGGGCGGGTGACAAGATGGATTTCGTGGCGTCGGTGGTCGAAGGGGTGGCCTCGCTGACCCAAACGATGGAAGACGGGCGTCGCCAGATGGTGGGGCTTTTGTTGCCCAGTGATTTCCTCGGCCGCCCGAATCGCGACACGGCCCCTTATGACGTCGTGGCCTCGACCGATGTGCTGATGTGCTGCTTCCGCCGGACCCCGTTTCAGCAGTTGATCGCCGATACGCCGCATATCAGCCAGCGGCTTCTCGAGATGACGCTGGACGAACTGGATGCGGCGCGGGAATGGATGCTGCTTCTGGGCCGGAAGACCGCGCGGGAGAAGATCGCTAGCCTTTTGAGCATCATCGCGCGGCGCGATGCGAGCCTGAAGGATTTGCCATCGACCGGCGAAGTGTCGTTCGATCTGCCGCTCACCCGCGAAGCGATGGCTGATTACTTGGGCCTGACGCTAGAAACCGTGAGTCGCCAGATGTCAGCGCTGAAGCGCGACGAGGTGATCCGCCTGGAAGGCAAACGCCACATCACGATCCCCGATTTCGATCTCCTCCTGGACGAAACCGGCGACGATGCTGATGGCGGGATGCTGGCCTGACGGCTTTTGCCTCTCCAAACAAGCTTGGATTCATCAGGTAGCCGCATTGCGGGCAGGCCGAACCTTCAGACCCAATCGGTTTCATGATTGAGTGCGCTTCGCGGCGCATGAATAACAGCGGAACGGCTCAATCCCATTCAGGAGCGTTGGCGCAATGGCACATGATCTCACCACGCGAATAGACGGTCTCTTCTTCGGCAGAGTCGAGAACCGTTGGGAGGGGCGCGACCCTTCCGCTATTGGGAAAACAGCGGTAACCGGTCGGCGTGTCATCGAGGAAAACGGATTTGTCGAGGATGCCCAAGCCGATCTTGTGCATCACGGCGGGCGGGACAAAGCCATCCATCACTATGCAGCGGATCACTATCCAGATTGGATCGCGGAAGGGGCGATCCCCGAGGGAACACGACCTGCTGCTTTTGGCGAGAATATCTCGACATGCGGTATGACCGAAGAAACGGTGTGCATCGGAGATATCCTGAAATTGGGTATGGCCACCGTCCAGATCAGCCAAGGGCGGCAGCCGTGCTGGAAGGTCGCGGAACACACGACTAATCCCCGCATGGCGGCGCTCTTCACGAAAAGCGGGCGAACGGGCTGGTACTATCGCGTTCTGGAGAACGGCACCGCCGGGGTGGGCGATGAGGTGCGCCTTTTGGAACGGCTGCACCCAAGGTGGTCGGTCAAACGCGTCACGCTGGGTCGCCTGACGCGGCGTGTCTCGCCACAGGATGCAGAGGTCCTGGCGCATATGCCGGAATTGGCAGAGGGCTGGCGGAGCGCTTTTGCCAAGATGGCAGCGGGCGACCGAGGCGAAGACACCTCCAAACGCCTCAACGGCTAATGCGACGAAAACGCTTGGCCACCCCAAGACAAGCCCCAGTCCTTCTCTCGAAGGTTGCGATATCTATTTAGGCACCCATGAGGCGTGGAAAATGAGGGCTCCACGCAGGCCCTCAGCGAAACGAGAATGAAATGTTCGAACGCCCCTGCCGACAAAGAGGGGCGTTCAGGCTATTGAGCCGAAGCCGCTTAGTGCGCCATCAAGACCGGCACGATGGCATTCTCCAGCAGGTTCCGTGTCGCCCCGCCCAAAATCGCTTCGCGGAAGCGGGAATGGCCATAGGCGCCCATCACCAGGAAATCGGCGTTTTGATCCTGAACATGTCGGTTGATCACATCCGAGACCCGCGGCAGCGTTTGCGCCACGATTGAGACTTCCACTTGGCACCCATGCCGGTTGAGCATCTGGCAGAGCTCAGCACCCGGATCGGCAACCTCCGCCGCGTGGCGTTGTGGGTCGATGATCAGGATATTGACCAGTTTCGCGGTTTTCAGGATCGGCAATGCCGCGCGAACCGCCGAGAGGGCCTCAGCCGATTCATTCCAGGCGATGACAACCCGTTCCGGCGTCGCCGTGACCGGCTTGTCGCCGCCGGGCAGAACCACGGCGGTCGCTTGGCCTTGGAACATCGCCGCTTCGACCACAACCGGCGCGTCAGAGGTCTGCCCCTCACCATACGGCTTCGGCAACATAACCATGTCAGCGAACCGAGCCCGGCGGGCGACGATTCCGGCCACGCTGGCCGTCTGCGTGACCAGAGCTTCGATCCCCCATGAGATTTCCGTCTTCTCCAAGCGGGCGCGGGCGGCAGCTTCGATCTCGCTGGCCAGGGCTTGCGCTTGAGCGAGGGTCTCTTCATGCATCAGCGCCGTCGCGCCAGCAAAATAATACCCGGTCTGTGTGCGGTCGATCCCGAGGCAAAGCACATCAAGATGCGCGCCTTCGGAACGGGCGAAGGGCAGAGCAGCCTCTAGTACGGGGCCGACCTCTGCCGGATCGGTGAGAATTGTCAGAATGCTCTTATAGGCCATATCAAACCTCCTCGGTTGCAAGCTTTTCTCAGGATTAGACCGGGGCGGGACGTCGCACCTTGACCTGCGTCAAGACAATTGGGGCCGGGGTTTGACATGGATCAAGGCCATAACCCCCTGTCCTGCGCGATGTGGGGTCAGATGGAACAGCTCCGGACGGCTCGACTCGAGTCGGAACCGGGGAATGACGAAGGGACGATCTATGCTTGATTATGTAAAGCTGCTGATCCTTGGCTTGGTGGTGCTTTGTGCAGCCATCGCAGCCAATTACGCCCGGGATATGGTTTATATGATCCATATGATCCTGGTGATGATCACGGCGGGTGGCCTGTTTATCTGGCAACTCCGTCGCACTGGTGAACCGGCGGTACCGGTTCCGACACATGAATATATGGACGGGCCCGTGCGTGCCGCCGCGATTGCCACCGCCTTCTGGGGGTTGTGGGCTTTCTCGTGGGCGTGGTCATCGCCTTCCAGCTGGCTTATCCGCAGCTCAATTTCGATTGGGCGGACGGGTATCTGAACTTCGGTCGGCTCCGTCCTCTGCATACATCTGCGGTGATCTTCGCCTTTGGCGGTAACGCGCTTCTGGCCGCGTCTTTCTACATCGTGCAGCGGACTTCGGCGGCCCGGATGTGGGGCGGCGGTCTGACCTGGTTCGTCTTCTGGGGCTACCAGTTCTTCATCGTTCTGGCGGCATCTGGCTATGTCTTGGGCTCGACCCAAAGCATGGAATACGCCGAACCCGAATGGTATGTGGATCTCTGGCTCACGATCGTTTGGGTGGCCTTCCTCCTGGTCTTCGTTGGCACCCTTTTGAAGCGGAAAGAGCCGCATATCTACGTCGCTAACTGGTTCTTGCTCAGCTTCATCGTCACGGTGGCGATGTTGCATGTGGTTAACAACCTGGTTGTGCCGGTCTCCATCTTCGGCTCGCGCTCGGTTCACGTCATGTCGGGCGTACAGAGCGCGATGACACAGTGGTGGTACGGCCATAACGCGGTGGGCTTCTTCCTGACCGCCGGCTTCCTGGGGATGATGTACTACTTCATCCCGAAGCAGGCCGAACGCCCGGTCTACTCCTACAAGCTTTCGATCATCCACTTCTGGGCCCTGATCTTCTTGTATATCTGGGCCGGTCCGCACCACCTGCATTACACCGCGCTGCCGGATTGGGCCTCGACCCTCGGCATGGTGTTCTCGGTGATCCTGTGGATGCCCTCCTGGGGTGGTATGATCAACGGTCTGATGACGCTCTCGGGCGCTTGGGACAAGCTCCGGACCGACCCGATCTTGCGGATGATGGTGACCTCGGTGGCCTTCTACGGCATGTCGACCTTCGAAGGTCCGATGATGTCGATCCGTGCGGTCAACTCGCTCAGCCACTACACCGACTGGACGATCGGTCACGTGCACTCCGGCGCGCTTGGCTGGAACGGTATGATCACCTTCGGGATGCTCTACTATCTCTTCCCGAAACTCTGGAACCGCCAGGCTCTCTACAGCCTGCGCCTGGTCAGCTGGCACTACTGGCTCGCCACGATCGGCATCGTGCTCTACGCGTCGTCGATGTGGGTGACCGGGATCATGGAAGGCTTGATGTGGCGTGAAGTGGATGCGCAGGGCTTCCTGGTGAACTCCTTCGCCGACACGGTGGCTGCCAAGTTCCCGATGTATGTGGTCCGCGGCTTGGGTGGGGTGATGTTCCTCTCCGGTGCGCTGATCATGGTCTACAACCTCTGGATGACTGTGAGGAAGGGTACCGTGAAATCGGACGCCCCTGCCGCAGCGCCTGCTGAATAAGGAGGGTCGAAAACATGGCAACTCTCGACGGACATAAGAAGATCGAGACCAACGCGACCCTTCTGCTGACACTCAGCTTTCTGGTCGTGACCATCGGCGGGATCGTGGAAATCGCGCCCCTCTTCTACCTGGAAAACACGATTGAGGATGTAGAGGGCATGCGCCCCTACTCCCCGCTCGAGTTGGCAGGCCGGGAAGTCTATATCCGGGAGGGCTGCTATGTCTGCCACTCCCAGATGATCCGGCCAATGCGGGACGAGGTGGAGCGCTATGGCCACTACAGCCTGGCGGCGGAATCGCAGTATGATCATCCGTTCCAGTGGGGTTCGAAACGGACCGGGCCCGATCTGGCCCGGGTCGGTGGCCGCTACTCGGATGAATGGCATGTGGACCACATGACCGATCCGCAATCGGTTGTGCCTGAATCGGTGATGCCGCCTTATGGCTTCCTCTCCGATAACGTGCTGCAGCCGACCTATATCGCGGATCTGATGGAAACCCATCGCTTTGTCGGCGTGCCTTACACCGACGAAATGATCGAAAACGCTCAGCTCGATTTCATCGAACAGGCGACCGATTTCGGCGATAGCGGTGTCGTGGAACGCTACCCTGGCGCGCAACAGCGTGACTTTGACGGGCAGCCGGAAGTGACCGAGATGGATGCGATCATCGCGTATCTGCAGATGCTGGGCACGCTGGTCGATTTCTCGACCTTCACGCCCGAAGAAGCTGCGGAAAGCCGGTAAAGGAGCAAGAAGATGGAAGACACCTACACCATCATGCGGATCTTTGCCGGAAGCTGGGGCCTGATGTTCCTGCTTATCGCGTTCCTGGCGGTGATCGTATTCACCCTCAGACCCGGCAGCCGCAAAGTGCATCGCGACACGGCCAATATCCCGTTTCGGCATGACGACAAGCCGGCGGCGGATGACACCGCTGCTCCCGCCCAGTTGAAGGAGGCGCGGCAATGACCGACGACAAGAACAAACATCCCGACGAGCAGATCCTGCAAGAGGGCGACCCCGATACCACCGGCCATGTCTGGGACGGCATCAAGGAGTTCAACAACCCGCTTCCACGCTGGTGGCTTTGGACCTTCTACGGCACCATTGCCTGGGGATTGCTTTACACGATCCTCTATCCGGCGTGGCCGCTGATCAACAGTGCAACGCCGGGGCTGTTGGGCTACTCGACCCGTGCCAATGTGGCCGAGGATATTGCCGAGTTCGACAGCATGAACGCTCCGATCCGGGCGCAGATCGAAGAGGTCGAATTGGCGGCAATCAATGCTACCGATAACCCAGATCTCTACAGCTATGCGATCCAAGGCGGGGCCGCGACCTTTGCGACCTGGTGTTCCCAGTGTCACGGCTCGGGTGCGGCGGGCGTGCAAGCCTCGGGCTATCCGAACCTGCTCGACGATGACTGGCTCTGGGGCGGCACGATCGAAGACATTCACTACACCGTGTCCCACGGGATTCGGAATGAGGATGATCTCGACGCGCGCTACTCTGAGATGACCGCTTTTGACGAGATCCTCACCGATGAGGAGATTGCCAGCGTCGTGCAATATGTCCGCAACATCTCCAACCAAGAGGCGGACGCGACCTTGGCGGCGGCTGGCGAGAGTGTCTATCTCGACAATTGCGCCGCCTGTCACCTGGATGACGGCTCGGGCGACCGGTTCCTCGGCGCGCCGAACCTGACCGATGCGATCTGGCTCTATGGCGGGTCCGAAGAGGCGATTGAGCACACAGTGCGCTTTTCCCGCTTCGGCGTGATGCCCCCTTGGACCGAGCGTCTGTCCGAGGCTGAGATCCGCTCGGTCGCGGTCTATGTCCACTCTCTGGGTGGCGGCGAATAGGCAGCCTAAAGCGCTGATAAACATAACGAAGGCCCGGTGGGATACCCCGCCGGGCCTTTTTTGTTTCGACCGATCAAGCGCCTCCGGCCGGGGCAAGGGCTTCCGCATTCTGTTGGAGCGAAAAAGAGCTGAGCGATTCAAATAATTCGTGACTTCTTGATTCATGTCAAAGCTGCGCGCCATCGGAGTCGATACTCCAAGTTCAAGACACATCTCCACGATGATGTGTTTCTGATTGGCGGCCTCCCAGTGACCGCCTCAAAACACCGAAGGCCCCTCCCGGTCTTTGGTTCTGGCACCGGTCTTGGTCCTGTTCGCGCGTTTCCTACAAGACCGGTGCCCACTCCCCCTACGCTCTAAAAGGCACTGATCCAGCGGTCGATTCGCGATACGCTCCACGGTGAGTCAGAAGAAGCCGTGCCCATGTCCGATCTCCCCTACGATGCCGCCCTTGCACGCTACGCTGAGATTGTAGCTGCTCATCCCGGCATCGATCTCAAAGGTAAGGCCAATCCCTATACCGCGATGAACGGCAATATGTTCAGCTTCTTGGATAAGGCCGGTGTGCTCTGTCTGCGGCTCGCCAAGGCCGATCGCGACCAGTTCATGGCGGACCACAAAACGGCCCCGGTGGAGCAGTATGGTGCGATCATGAAAGAGTATGTGGCTGTGCCCGAAGCACTTGCCGCTGATCCGGATCAGGTCGCAGCGCTCTTCGCGCAATCTGTCGCCTACGCGGAAACCTTGAAGCCGAAAAAGACCACGCGAAAGTGACGCTACGGCCGCCCCGCGCGTATCGCCGCAGGCCGCTTTGTCTCATCGTTGTAGTTGGCCTTCACAACTAAATGACGGGCAGGGTTTGATCCACGTCAAGGAGCCTGCGCGCGCCAAACCCTAGAACAGAATTGCGCAGGATCAGAACAACCTAGGAGCGAGTCCCGTCATGAGTGCCACGGAAGAGCCACAAAAGCTCTACGCCGCCCGCGAACCTGTTTTTCCGAAACGGGTCTCCGGTCAATTCCGCAATCTCAAATGGATCATTATGATCGTGACCCTGGGGATCTACTACATCACCCCCTGGATCCGGTGGGATCGTGGGCCAGCACTTCCCGACCAGGCCGTGCTGATCGACATGGCGAACCGGCGCTTCTTCTTCTTCTGGATCGAGATCTGGCCGCACGAGTTCTATTTTGTTGCGGGCCTTTTGATCATGGCCGGTCTCGGCCTGTTCCTCTTCACGTCTGCGCTTGGGCGAGTCTGGTGCGGCTATACCTGTCCGCAGACCGTTTGGACCGATCTCTTTTTTGCGGTTGAGCGCTGGATCGAGGGTGACCGAAACGCTCGGCTTCGCCTCTGGAAAGCGAATTGGGATGCCAAGAAAGTCCGGCTCAGGATCACCAAATATATCGCCTGGCTCGCCATTGCGGTGGCCACTGGCGGGGCCTGGGTGTTCTACTTTGCAGACGCCCCGACGCTTCTGGTCAATCTGGTCACGCTTCAGGCGCATCCCGTGGCCTACACCACCATCGGCATTCTAACCGCGACCACCTTTGTCTTTGGCGGGTTCATGCGCGAACAGGTCTGCATCTATATGTGCCCTTGGCCGCGCATTCAGGCCGCAATGATGGATGAGCACTCGATCACGGTTGCCTATCGCGATTGGCGCGGTGAGCCGCGCGGGCGTGGCAAGGATCGCCACGAGGGTGAGGGGGAGGCGGCGCTCGGCGACTGCATTGATTGCAATGCCTGCGTTAATGTCTGCCCTGTCGGGATTGATATTCGCGACGGCCAGCAGTTGGAATGCATCACCTGCGCGCTCTGCATCGACGCTTGCGATGACATCATGGAGAAGATTGGCAAGCCGCGCGGTTTGATCGACTATATGGCGCTGACCGATGAGGAAAACGAGCGCGCTGGCAATCAGAAGATTTCGATCTGGAAGCACATTTTCCGGCCTCGGACGATCCTCTATACGGCGCTCTGGTCCGGCATCGGCATTGCGCTTGTGGTGATGCTCTTCATCCGGTCCGAGATCGATATGACCGTCGCGCCGATCCGCAACCCGCAATTTGTCACCATGAGCGATGGCTCGATCCGCAACACCTATGACATCCGGATTCGCAACATGAGCCATGATGACAGCACGTTCCAAATCACGCTGACCTCCGAGGCGGCGTTGGAGGTTGGGTTGGAGGGCACGGATCTGCTGACCGTCGATGTGCCCGCCGACACGACTCATCTGCAACGGGTCTATGTCACTGCGGCACCTGGATCTGACCCGGCCAATCGGGAGCGCACGGATTTCCGCTTCTGGGTGGAAGATCTGCAAAGCACCGCCCGCACGTCACGCGATACCGTCTTCAACGGGAGAGATATGGAATGAGCAGCGAAACCAAACCGGGCCGCGAACTGACCGGTCGTCATGTGTTGGCGATCTTCGTTGGCGGCTTCGGCCTGATCATCGGGGTCAATCTCTTCATGGCCTATAACGCGGTCTCGACATTCCCCGGGCTGGAGGTCTCCTCCAGCTACGCGGACAGTCAGGATTACGACCTGCGCCGTGAAGCTCAAGAGGCGCTCGGCTGGAACGCATCGGTGGCGGTGGACGGGGATATCTTGACCCTGACCATGGTCGATGATGCGGGTCAGCCGGTCGCTCCGGCGGAGCTCAACGCGCTCCTAACCCGGCCAACGAACCAACGGGAAGACCAGCTTCTTGAGCTGAGCCGGGTCAATGGCGCCTTTACTGCGCCGGTTCAGGTGTCCGAGGGGCGCTGGCGCCTGCGCCTGACGGGCACGGCCCGCGATGGGACCGACTATCGCCACAACATCACTTTCACGCTGAGAGAGTAAGCGCGCGCATGTCGGCCACCTATGACCATACCAGCCCGGCGGCTTGCCCGGCATGTGCCGGGGCACCGGCGGCGGAGGCTCTCGCCGAGGTGCCGCAGGATGCGCGGCTGATGTTGTCTTTGCCGACGATCCACTGTGCGGGCTGTATCTCGGGCGTGGAGCGGGCCTTGATGGCAACCCCGGGGGTGCAGGACGCGCGCGTGAACCTGACTCTGAAACGCGCCTTGGTTGAAGCCGACGTGGGGGTCACCGCCGAGCACCTGACGCAGGTTCTCGACCGTGCTGGGTATGAGGCCCATGAACTGGACCCCGGCGTTCTGGCCACCACCGAAAACGACCGCCGGGGCCGGGATCTCCTGATGCGGCTTGCCGTCGCGTTCTTCGCGATGATGAACGTGATGTTGCTCTCGGTCGCCGTCTGGTCCGGGGCCGAAGACGCCACCCGTGATATGATGCACTGGATTTCGGCCGCCATCGCCATCCCGGCGGTGATTTTCTGTGGTCGACCGTTCTATGTTTCCGCTTGGTCTGCGCTCCGGGTCCGGCGCTTGAACATGGATGTACCGATCACTCTGGCGATTGTGCTCGCTGTTGGCACCTCGCTCTATGAGACCGCGAATTCCGGCCACCACGCCTATTTCGATGCCGCCATCGCGCTCTGCTTCTTCCTTCTGGCAGGCCGCTATCTTGACCATCGCACCCGCGCCTCCGCCCGATCCGCCGCTCAGGAGTTGCCGCGCTGGAAGTCCCCCGCGCGCTGCGCCTGACGGAAAACGGCGAAGAAACCGTCTCAGTCACCGAACTTGCCATAGGCGAGTTGGTCCTGGTGAAACCCGGCGGACGAATCCCCGTTGATGGTCGCGTGACGGAGGGCAGCTCCGAGATCGACCGGGCGCTTATGACGGGCGAGAGCTTGCCCGCCTATGCCGGGCCGGGGTCCGGGGTTAGCGCGGGCGAAGTCAATCTCACTGGTCCGCTGACCATCGAAGTCACCGCCGCGGGCGAAGACACCGCGCTGCATCGGATCGCCGATCTGGTCGCCGTGGCCGAAGCGGGCCGGAACAATTACACCTCGCTCGCGGATCAAGCGGCCAAGCTCTACGCGCCGGGCGTGCATATCCTCTCGCTCCTCGCGGCCATCGGCTGGTGGCTCTACACCCAAGATTTGCGCATCTCGCTCAACATTGCGGCGGCGGTTCTGATCATCACTTGCCCCTGCGCCTTAGGCCTCGCCGTGCCAGCGGTGACCACCGCCGCCTCGGGCCGCCTCTTCCGCAAGGGTATGTTGATCAAAGACGGCACCGCGATGGAACGTCTGGCCGAGACGGACACCGTCGTCTTCGACAAAACCGGCACCCTGACCCTTGGCGCGCCGCAGCCCGTCGGCCTGGAGGAACATCCGAAAGAGGCGATGCGCGTGGCCCTGGCGCTGGCCCAAGCCTCCGCCCACCCTCTGGCAGAGGCGCTCACATCGGCGCTCCGCAAGCAGACCATTCGGCCCGCCCGCCTCGACGGGCTCACCGAAGTACCGGGTTATGGCATCGAAGCCACTTGGAAAGGGCAGCCCGTCCGCCTGGGCCGCGCCGCATGGCTCGGCGCGGAGGCTCCTGATGTCACCGCGACCTTCTTGCAGATCGGCGAGGCCACGCCCTTGGCGATCACCTTCACCGACAGCGTCCGTCCGGGTGCCGCCGAGGCCGTGGCCGCCCTCAAGGCCCAAGGCAAGCGCCTGATCTTGATATCGGGCGACACAAAGGGCGCCGTCACCCGTTTTGCTGCCGAGATCGGCATCGATGAGGTGATCGCCGAGGCGCTGCCCGAAGAAAAAGCCGCCTTCGTCGCGGATCTGGCCGGGCAAGGTGCTAAAGTGCTTATGGTCGGCGATGGCCTCAACGACACTGCAGCGCTCGCGGCCGCCTATGTCTCGATCTCACCCGCATCCGCGCTTGATGCGGCGCGTTCGGCCTCCGATATGGTCCTCCTGGGTCGTGATCTCTCACCCATTGCCGATGCGCTGACCACCGCGACCCAAGCCCGCAAACGGATCCATGAAAACTTCACGCTGGCGACGATTTACAACGTTCTCGCGGTGCCTTTCGCCATTGCGGGCCTTGCCACACCGCTCATCGCGGCCCTTGCCATGTCCTCATCGTCGCTTACGGTGTCGCTCAATGCATTGCGCTTGAAATAGGCCGCTCTATGGACGTTCTCGGCATCCTTATCCCCGTTTCGCTCTTCTTGGGTGGCGTTGGACTTGCGGCGTTCTTCTGGATGCTCAAACGGGGCCAATTCGAAGACCCGGACGGCGATGCGCATCGCATCCTGCGCGACGACTATGATGACGCGCCGAAAGACTAGCCGCGTCTAACCATCTCAGGATAAAAGAGACGCCCTTGCCATCTCTCCATGGCAATGCGGTCTACGGAGGGCTCCCGAAAAGGGGCGTGACGCAGGCCGCCGCACCCCTTCTTTACGGCCCATAGGTTGTGCAGGTCACCGCCCGTGCCATCAACCGCGCGCAGGCGCGCGCGGCTTGTTCCTCGGTCATGCCGTCAAACCGGGCTTCAAACCCACCGGCGCGATTCACCACGCGGCGGAGCGCCTCGTCGAACGTGCCCAACTCCGCCAAGGCCGTCGTCAACAACAGCCGCTCTGCGGAATTTTGCGTCGGATAGCGCCCCAGCGAGACCCCATAAAGCCGACTTCCGGTCGATGACGCTCGCGTCACGATTTCCGGCTCGATCGGTGCCGCCCGTGCCACAACTTCTGTTACATTCACTGGCCGGGGCGCAGGCGGGGTATCGGGCGGCGTCAAAGCAGCAACCTCGATCACGGCATCCTCAGCCGTGCTTTCGGTTTCTGCGGCGTCTGCGACAAGCACGTCTTCGGCCACGGCCTCTGCAACAGGATCCTCGGCCACGTCTTCTGGCACCTCTTCAAGCACCCCTTCGACGGCTGCATCTATCGCGGCCAGAAGGGCGGGCGAGGCCTCTCGGACCGGCCGCCGCACGGGTACGACGCTCTGCGCGACCGCCAAGCTTTGCGGACGGCTGGGTTGGTGCGGATCATTATCATATGTCGGCAGGCTAGGCCGCCTGATTGTCGCGCGGCTCGGCGCCCGAGCGAAGCCCATATCGAGCAGCTCCATAATCCGCTGGTTGCGCGTTGCGGTGGAGCGGCCGCCGAAGACTGTCGCAATGATCCGCTCCTGCCCCCGTTCGGCCGAGGCCACCAGGTTGAACCCTGCCGCCCGGGTGTAGCCAGTCTTGATCCCATCCGCGCCACGATAAGCGTCCAGGAACCGCCGGTTCGTATTGCGCACCGTGGCAATCCCCGCATCGGTCGAGCGGCGCGAGAAGATGTTGTAATACTGCGGGTAATCAAAAAAGATCCGCCGCCCCATCGTCGTCATGTCGCGCGCGGTGGAGAGATGCCCCTCTTCGGTCAGGCCATGGGCGTTTCGAAAGGTTGTGCGCGTCATACCCAACGCACGCGCCGTGCGGTTCATCCGCCGGGCAAAGGCCGCTTCGGAGCCTTCAATTGCTTCGCCAATCGCCGTCGCCGCGTCATTGGCCGAACGCACCGCTGCGGCGCGTACCAAATAGCGGAGCGCAATCCGTGACCCGGACCGGAGGCCCAGTTCCGAGGGGGCTCCGCTGCGGCGTTGGAGGAAATCGTCACCTGCGTGTCCATGGTGATCTCGCCCAAGCGCACCGCTTCGAACGCGATGTAGAGCGTCATCATTTTGGTTAGCGATGCCGGGTGCAATCGGGTATCGGCGTTGCGAGAATGCAAAACCTCACCAGTGCGCGCATCCATAACCATGGCGGCGTAGGGGGCCGCCCCGGCTTGTTGCGACAAGCTGAATATGGCGCAAAATAGCGCGAGTGCCCCAAAAAGGGCCGGGAGAAACCTTCGATGTATCACGAGACCTGCTCTATCTGCCTCTGGTGCCGTCTTTGCGGCGATTGAGGGAATCCTAGGCGATTTTTTCAAAGAAATCCATGACAAAGACGATAAAGACCGAGGCATTTTTGGGGCAGTTGCAGCGGGTTAGCATATTTGGCGGCCTTGCCGCCTTCAGCCGCTACATCTTCGCTGCCCCATGACAATCGGTCGCGTGACCTCCCGGGCCGGGCTTGCTAACAGAGCGCAGATGAGAAGGACCGCGCCGATGAGTGACCTGTTTGATACCCGCAAAGCCCGCGCCTCGACCTGGTTCCGCCGGTTGCGGGACGAGATCGTCACGGCTTTTGAAGCCTTGGAAGACACGCAAGGCGGAGAGGGGGCTCCGGGCCGATTCGAGATCAAAGAGACCAAGCGCGCCTCCGAGGATGGCTCGGATGCCGGCGGCGGATTGATGAGCGTGATGCGGGGCGGCAAAGTCTTTGAAAAGGTTGGGGTCAATGTCTCCACCGTCTATGGCACGCTCGGCCCCCGCGCGGTGCAGGCGATGGCGGCCCGCAAGGACCTGAGCGGGCTGAAAGATGATCCACGCTTCTGGGCCTCGGGCATTTCCTTGGTGGCGCATATGCAAAACCCGCGCGTCCCGGCGGTGCATATGAACACAAGGATGTTTTGGACGCCGCATGGCTGGTGGTTCGGTGGCGGCGCGGATCTCAACCCGGCCATTGAATACGAGGCCGATACCGCCGCCTTTCATGCCGTATTGAAGGATCACTGCGACCGTCACGACCCGGAATACTATCCCAAATTCAAGGCTTGGGCCGATGAGTATTTCTATATTCCCCATCGTGGCCGGGCGCGCGGTGTCGGCGGGATTTTCTATGACGACCTGAATACCGAGGATTGGGACGCCGATTTCGCCTTTACCCAAGATGTGGGCCGGGCGTTTCTTCCGGCGTTTTTGGGTGTGGTTGAGGCCCGGCGGCATGAAGCATTCACCGAGGAAGACCGCGAGGCGCAGCTTGTTCATCGCGGCCTCTATGCGGAGTATAATCTGGTCTATGACCGGGGCACGAAATTCGGGCTCGAGACCGGGCATGATGCGAATGCGGTCTTGATGAGTCTGCCGCCGATTGCGAAATGGATCTGAGGATAGGTTACGAAAAATCGTCGATCCGGAGTTTTTTGTAACCTATTAAGCGGCGCCAAGAAGGTCGCGATAAATCGCGATGATCTTCTGCGCCTCGCCTTCAATCCGGAAATTCTGCACGACATGGGCACGTGCGGCGGCGGCTTGCCGGGCGCGATCTTCTGGACAGTCTAGCAACTGCGCGGCGGCCTCGATCATCGCCGGAACATCGCCGGGCGGGATCAGCGCGCCGGTTTCTCCGGGCACCACCAGTTCTTCAAAGGCCCCGACCGTCGTGGCCACAACCGGCACAGCGCAGGCCATGGCTTCCAGCGGGGTGAGGCCGAAGCCCTCCCACCGCTGCGGGGCGATGAAGAGATCCAGGGCCTGATACCATTTGGCGACGTCATGAACCGGGACCTCGGGCGGGAAGAGCAGCCGATCGGCCAGGCCCGCCGCCGCGACCTTTGCTTTCAAATCACGCTCAAAGCCGAGATGTTTCTCGGTCGCGCGCCCCATGACGATGGCCGCCGCATCCGGGCGATCTCGCAGCACCTCGATCATCGCATCGACAAAGACATCCGTGCCCTTTTGCGCCCGAATGCGCCCGAAACACCCGACCAGCGGCCCGGGCGGAAGGCCAAGCGATGCTTTGACGGCAGCGCGGTCGACAGGCGGAGAGAAGCTTTCCGTATCAATGCCATGCAGGATCACTGTCGATGGCCGATCAAGATAGCCAGCGGTCTTTTGCGAGGTGGAAATCACCGCATCCATCTGCCGGATCAGCCATTTGGAATAGCCCGTGTGTTGTCTTTGCGACGCAGAGGTGAAGAGCAGTTTCAACCGTTTCCGAAAGAGATGTTTCAGCACCAGCCCGGCCAACATTTCTGAGTTCCGCCGCGCGTGCCACACCCTGTGACCTGACGGGCCTTTGGCGGGCATAGTCAGCAGATCGCTGCGCCGGATTTGCGGTACATGGGTCGGCAAAGCGGGCGCGACGGCGGCAATCGCAATCTCTTGTGCTTGCAGCGGCACCAGCCGCACAACCGTCGCCGTGACGCCAGAGAGGCGGCGCTTGAAATTCGGCGCGATCACATCGATTTGCGCAGGGTCGAGATAGCTCGTCATGATGGGCGCTTAGCGGCCTTGGGCGGTTCAAGCAAGGACTGCGCGGAAATCCGTCTCATAGCCTTCGGCCTGGATGCTTTCGCCACGCGCCACCATCGCACCGAGCCGCCCCAGCTCATCACAACACTTCGCGCCTGCGCCATTGCCGCCGGTCAAGAGCGTCAGACCATCGGACAGCCGGTCGATATAGGGATATCCGGTGGTCGTGAAGCTGACGGCGCAACTGCCCGTATGGGTGCCTTGAATGGCGAGATCGGGCATCAGGGTGCGGAGATGGGTGAGGAGTGTCTCGCTGACCTGCGCGTTGCCATCTCCTTGAAACCATGTGGTGATGTCAGATCGGTTAGTCAAAAGTGGGCTTTCATCTTCGCCGCCGATCTTCAGGTAAAGCTTGCCATCGGGATAGCGGATCGGCGGCAGGAGGTAGAGATCGTAGGCCAACCCTTCGGGGATGAAGATCAGGCTCGGCATCTTTGCCAGGCGGGCGGCTTCGGTCTCATCAACTTGAGCAAAGGCGATGGTGCGGGCATAGACTCTCATCTCCGGGCGGGCCGGGAGCAGATCATCCGTATGCGCATAAGCGCCAGTTGCCATCACGACGTGACCGGCGGCAAGTGTGGTGCCATCTGCGAAGTGCAGCTTGTTTTGGTTCAGGGCCGTGACGGCTTGTGGGATGATCTCTGCGCTGGCTTTCGAGGCCAGGAGGCTTTCCGCATCCCGCAAGGCGCGGGGGTTGATCGTACCGCCGCTGGCTTCCCAAGCGGCCTCTGTGCCGGGCGGGAAGGTGAACTCGGGGAACCGCCGGGGAAGCGTCGCGTCGTTGTGGTGCTCATGTGGGATGTCGAGCGCGTCGGCGACTTTCAGGAAGCTCTCGGTAAAGTCACTGCCGGGACCCGCGCGCGGGCCTGCCATCATGCCCCCTGACGCGGTGAAAATCTCTAATCCGCTTCGCGTTTCAAGATCGGCATAGCGGTCAATTGACCGGCTTGAGAGCCGTGCCCAATCCACGTCATGAGCCAGGCGACGGGTGATCCGGCCTTGGTCGTGATGGCTGCCGAAGGGGCCGGAATGCGTTATTCGGTCGGCGGGCTCATTCGGGCCGATCAGCGCGACGGACGCCCCGCTCTCCGCCAGGTATCGGGCGCAGGCGCTGCCCATCATGCCGCGTCCGATCACCGCGAAATCGACGGGTTTGTTCATCCGGTGTCCCTTCTTGTGCTAGCTCCGGATCGCCTCCAGCATCCGGTGCACATTCTCGGGGTCCGCATCTGGTGTAATGCCATGACCCAGATTGAAGATATGCGGCCCGCCCTTGAGCGCCTCGATAATGGCGCGGGTTTCATCGACCAGGGGCTGCCCGCCGGTGACCATATGTTTTGGGTCCAGGTTGCCCTGAATACAGCTATCGGGCTGCAAATGCTCCGCCGCCCAAGCAGGATCGACATTGGTGTCGATGGCCAGCCCATCCGCGCCGACCGCCTTGGCGAAGCCGATATAGGCCTCGCCCGCCTGGCGAGGGAAGGCGATGACGGGCAAGCCCGGGTGGCGGGATTTCAGTTCTGCGATGATCCGCTTGGCGGGTGCGAGTGCGTATTTGGTGAAATCCTCGCCGTTCAGCGACCCGGCCCAACTGTCGAAGAGTTTCACAACCTCCGCCCCGGCGTCGACCTGTTTCGAGAGATACTCAATCGTCGCTTCGGTCAACAAATCCAGGAGTGCCTCAAACGTCGCGCGATCCTCGGCTTTCAGCTTATGGGCCGGGCCTTGATCCGGGGTGCCGCGCCCGGCGATCATATAGGTGGCGACGGTCCATGGCGCGCCCGCAAAGCCGATCAGCGCGGTATCGGAAGGCAACTCACGGCGCAGGATTCGCAGGGTTTCGTAGATCGGCGCGAGGTGATCGTGGATGTCGTCTTTGCCTTTGAGCGGCGCGAGCCCGTCCGGCCGGGTGATGGTCGACAGGCGCGGGCCTTCGCCGGTGACGAACCAGACATCCGCGCCAAGTGCGTCCGGCACCAAGAGAATGTCAGCAAACATGATCGCCGCATCGAACCCATAGCGGCGGATCGGTTGAAGCGTCACCTCAGCGGCGAGCTCGGAGTTATAGCAGAGCGACAGGAAATCCCCCGCCTCGGCCCGGGTGGCGCGGTATTCCGGCAGGTAGCGCCCGGCCTGGCGCATCATCCAAACCGGCGGGATGGGGAGGGTTTCGCCAGCCAAGCTGCGAAGGAGTTTTTTCTCAGTGCTCATCAACGGATCCTTTGTCTGGCGCGCACCGTCTGGTGTGGGCGGCGAAGTGTCAAGACGGGCTCCGTTGTCACCACCGGCGGGCTTGGATAGAGAGGGGCATGACCGTTGATTTGCCCACCCCCGCAGAGCCTTTGAAGATTGGCACCAGAGGCTCGCCGCTGGCGCTTGCGCAGGCGCATGAGACGCGCGATCGGCTGGCCGCTGCGTTCGATTTGCCGCAGGCCGCGTTTGAGATCGTGGTGATCAAGACCACGGGAGATAAGGTGCAGGACCGGCCGCTGAAGGAGATCGGTGGCAAGGGGCTCTTCACGAAGGAGATCGAAGAGGATCTGCTGTCCGGCGCAATCGATATCGCGGTGCATTCGATGAAGGATATGCCGGTGGCGCAGCCGGAGGGGTTGCTGCTCGATACCTATCTGCCGCGCGAGGATGTGCGCGATGCGTTTGTGTCCCTTGGTTTCGACAGCCTGGCCGCTTTGCCTGCGGGGGCGCGGGTTGGCACCTCAAGCTTGAGACGGGCGGCGCAGCTTCGGGCGCGGCGGCCCGATCTGGAAGTTGTGGAGTTTCGCGGGAATGTGCAGACGCGGATGAAAAAGCTTGGCGATGGGGTGGCCGATGCGACCTTTCTGGCCATGGCCGGGTTGCGCCGGTTGGGGATGGAAGAGGTGGTGAAATCCGCGATTGCCGTGGAGGACGTGTTGCCCGCCGTGGCCCAAGGCGCGATTGGGATCGAGCGGCGTGCAGCGGACAGTCGCGCGGCGGCGCTCTTGGAAGCGATCCATGACGGGCCGACGGGGCAACGCTTGGCCGCCGAGCGGGCATTTTTGGCAGGGCTGGACGGGTCTTGCCAGACGCCGATCGCCGGATTGGCGGAGTTGGAGGGCGGGATGCTCCGGCTCAGGGGTGAGATTTTGCGGCCCGACGGGTCGGAGACACTGCAGGACGAGGCCAATGCGCCAATCGAAGATGGCGCGGCGCTTGGCGCCGAGATGGCGGCACGCTTGCGCGGCCAAGCCGGCCCCGGATTTTTCGACTGGATCACCGATTAGGGTCTCTTGACCTTCCCGTGACTGGAAGCCTTATATCTGGCGGGACCGGATAGAAGAGGCTTGCCCGATGCCCAAGGATCACAGTGAAATCGTCACCCGCCTGACCGTTGGTAACTTGTCCTGCGGCGGCTGTGTGGCGCGGGCGGAAACCGCGCTGGGCGGCGCGCCGGGGATACTGGAGGCGCGGGTGAATCTGGCCACGAAACGGGCGGATGTGGTCAGCGCCGGGCCTTTGGATCTGAGCGCGATCCAAGCGGTGATGGATCAGGCGGGCTATCCTGTCACGCCTGAGGCCAAGCCGGAGATTGCGGAACCAGAGGAGGACGAGGCTGCCCCGCTTTGGCGCAGCTTTCTGATCGCGGCGGTCCTGACACTGCCGGTCTTCGTGCTGGAAATGGGCGGGCATCTCTATCCGCCGTTTCACCATTGGGTGATGGCCACGATCGGGACGTTTCCATCCCATCTGATCCAGTTCGTGCTGACCACGGCGGTTTTGGCAGGGCCGGGCCGGGTGTTTTTCCGTCATGGGGTGCCCGCGCTTCTGCGTCTGGCGCCAGAGATGAACAGTCTTGTGGTGTTGGGCACATCGGCGGCTTGGGCCTTCTCAACCGTCGTGACCTTCGCGCCCGGGCTTCTGCCCGCCGGATCGCGTTTCGTCTATTTCGAGGCGGCGGCGGTGATTGTGACGCTGATCCTGCTCGGCCGCTATCTGGAGGCCCGCGCGCGGGGGCAGGCGGGCTCGGCCATTCGCGAACTGATGGGGCTGAGGCCGGATACGGCGACGACAGCCGATGGGCAACGCGTGGCTCTGGCCGATATTCAGCCGGGCGACAAGCTGCGGCTTTTCCCGGGCGAACGGGTGGCTGTCGATGGTGTGGTGATCGAGGGTGAGACCTATATTGAAGAGGCGATGATCACCGGCGAGCCGGTGCCCGCGCCGAAAGGCCCTGGCGATACGGTGACCGGCGGAACGCTGAACGGCACCGGCGGACTGATCTATCGGGCGACCCATGTGGGGGCCGATACCGTCTTGGCGCAGATCGTCCGCATGGTTGAGGACGCACAGGCGACGCGACTGCCGATCCAAAGCTTGATCAACAAGGTAACGGGTGTGTTCGTGCCCGTGGTTTTGGCGATTGCGGTTCTTGCGGCGGGCGGTTGGTTTTTCCTCGGCCCCGATCCAATCACGGCCTTGGTGATTGGTGTGTCGGTGCTGATCATCGCCTGCCCGTGTGCGATGGGTTTGGCGACACCGGTTTCAATCATGGCAGGCACGGGCCGGGCAGCGGAACTGGGCGTGCTGTTCCGTAAGGGCGATGCGTTGCAAGAATTGGGGCGCGTCGATCTGGTGGCGTTCGACAAGACCGGAACGCTGACCGAAGGCGCGCCGAAAGTGGTGCGTGTGGCGCCAGAACCGGGCTTGCCGGAGGCGGAGCTTCTGGCGCTCGCCGCTGCGGTGGAGCAGGCCTCGGAACACCCGCTGGGGCAAGCGATTGTGGCCGAAGCGGCGGCGCGAGGGTTGGATCTGCCGCCTGTGCATGGCTTTCAGAGCCGAACCGGTGCGGGTGTTGAGGCGTTTGTGGGCGATGCGCAGCTCCGGATTGGGACAGAGGCGCTGATGGCGGAGGCGGGCGTTGCGCCAGGTGACTTGGCGGATGGGTCCGAAACCTTGATCCATGTGGCGCGGGACGCGGATTATCTGGGGGCGATTGCGCTGGCCGATCCAGTCAAGCCCGATGCAGCGCGGGCCGTTCAAGCCCTGAAAGACCGTGGCATTGCGGTTGCGATGCTGTCTGGTGATGCGGAGGGGCCTGTCGCGGCGGTGGCAGAGGCGCTTGGTATCGAGATCGCGTTGTCGCGGCTGGACCCGGCGCAGAAACGTGCGAAAGTGGCCGATTGGCGCAAGGAGAAGCGCAAAGTGGCCTTCGTGGGCGACGGGATCAATGACGCGCCGGTTTTGGCCGCGGCGGATGTGGGCGTGGCGCTGGGTTCGGGCACGGATGTGGCGATGGAGGCGGCGGATGTTGTTTTGATCTCTGGCGCGCCATCGGGCGTCAGCACCGCGATGGAGGTCAGCCGCCGGACGATGCGCAACATCGCGCAGAACCTCGTTTGGGCCTTTGGCTATAATGTGGCTTTGATCCCCGTCGCGGCGGGGCTTCTGGCGATTTTTGGCGGGCCGGTTCTGTCGCCAATGCTGGCCGCAGGCGCGATGGCGGCCAGTTCGGTTCTGGTCGTGATGAATGCGCTTAGACTGCGACGGATGGAGATGAGATGAACATCGGAGATGTGGCCGAGCGGACCGGCCTGCCCGCCAAAACGATCCGGTATTACGAAGAGATCGGGCTGATCGCGCCGGATCGCACGGCCAATGGCTATCGGGACTTTTCGGGCGCTCATGTGCATAAGCTGGCGTTTTTGGGTCGGGCGCGAGGATTGGGGTTTTCGATTGAGGAATGTCGGGCGCTTTTGGCGCTTTATGAAGACCGGGGCCGGGCGAGCGCCGATGTGAAACGCATCGCCCGGGCGCATTTGGTGGATATCGAGAGCAAAATGGCGGAACTGGCCGCGATGCGCGACACGCTGGCCGATCTGGTGGAGAAATGTGCGGGCGATCATCGGCCCGACTGTCCGATCCTGGCGGATCTGGCGGAAGATGGGGCCACTTAGGCGCGGGCGAAGGTTAGGACGGTTCGGTCGACCAGATCGCGTAGATCGCTGAAATATCCGCCAGAGCGGGCGGGTCGCGTCGGATCAGAGGTGATCGCGATCGACAGGTCCATGTCTGGCACGACCACCAGCATTTGCCCACCATATCCACGGCCATAAGCGGCCTCCTGCCCGGCAAACCGGGTCAGAAACCAGCCATAGCCATAGGCGTCACCGGACCAGGGGGACCGCGCCTGCGCACGCCAAGAAGCGTCGATCCAACCGGGGCTGATCACCTGCTGCCCCTCGATCTGGCCGCCATTCAGGATCATCTCGCCCAAACGCGCCAAGGCCAGCGGGCTCATCGCCATTTCATTGCCGCCGAGATAGCGGCCCTGACCGTCGCGGACCCAGGGCGGGATATCGATCCCCAGGGGGTCGCCGAGCCAGTCGCGCGCCATTTCAAGCAAGCTTATCCCACTGGCCGCCGACAGAGCCGCGCCGAGAATATGCCAGGACCCGGTGGAGTAGATGAACCGGCCACCCGGTTGATCGATCAAGTCGCGGGTGAGCGCGTAATCGACCCAATCCGGGCTGGCGATCCAGGCACCGTAATTCGGGCCGGAGGTGCTCTCAAGCCCGGCTTGCATCGACAGAAGATGGCCGATGGTCAGCCGATCTCTCGCGTCACCGAAGGTCGCGCGGTTCAGAAGCGGGAGGACCAGCTGTTCGGGACCATCAAGCAGGCCTTTATCGATGGCGATGCCTGTTAGAAGGGCATGGATTGTTTTCGAAACGGATTTGATATTGGCGGACCGATCCGCGCCCGGCCCGCGATAGGTTTCGGCCAGTTCGGTCTGTCCATTGCGCGTCACAACGAGCGTGTGAAGCTGATCAAGGCTGCGGGCCCAATGCGTCAGATCGCGTGTTGCAGGCAGGCCTTGGGCCAAAAGTGCGGGCGCGGCCAGAGCGGCGGGCATGGCACCCAAAACGGCGCGACGGGAGAGAAGGGTCGGCATCGGAAGCCCTTTGACTGACGTCTATCTGTCCTGACCATCTAAGCGCAGAAGGGGCGCGGGCCAACATCCCGCATGGCGTCGGTCACGATTGATTGAAGGCGCTTTCTGGGCGGTTGGTTATCTCAGTCGCTGACCAGAGGTTGCATCGAAATAGAGCGGCGCGTCGGCATCGAAGCTGAGCCCAACCATGCTGCCCGGGGCAGGCGCGGATTGCTCATGTGCCTCGACGATGATCCGCGTCCCATCTTGGCCGGTCAGATAATGATAGGCGACGCCGCCCAGTTGCTCACTCAACACCACCTGATGCGTGTTCCCCTCGCCGATTTTCAGATGCTGCGGGCGCAGGCCCATGGTGACCGCGCCGTCGGTCACGCTGCCAAGGCCGGGTGACAGCACTGTGTTGCCGAGGCCGGGAATGGTTACTTGCCCACCTTTGGCAGCGCCGGGGAAGAAATTCATCGCTGGCGAGCCGATGAACCCGGCGACGAACTGATTGTCAGGGTCATTGTAGAGATCAAGCGGGCGGCCCGCCTGTTCGATGATCCCGGCACGGAGCACGACGATTTTGTCGGCCAGCGTCATCGCCTCGACCTGATCATGGGTCACATAGATCATCGTTGCGCCGATCTCTTGGTGCAGACGGGCGATTTCGACACGCATTTCAACGCGCAGTTCAGCGTCCAGGTTCGACAGGGGTTCATCAAAGAGGAACACCTCCGGCCCACGGACAATCGCCCGGCCAATGGCCACGCGCTGACGTTGCCCGCCGGAGAGGGCTTTGGGTTTGCGGTCCAGATAATCGTCGAGTTTCAGAACGCGCGAGGCCTCGGCGACCTTCTCTTGAATCTCGGCTTTGGGGTGGCCGTTCATCTTCAGACCGAAGCCCATATTCTCGGCGACCGACATATGCGGATAAAGCGCATAGGTTTGAAACACCATCGCCACGCCGCGTTCGGCCGGGTCCATATGGGTCACGTCGCGGGGGCCGATCTCGATTTTGCCAGCGGTGGTTTCCTCGAGGCCGGCGACCATCCTGAGCAGTGTGGACTTGCCGCAGCCCGAGGGGCCGACAAACACGCAGAAATCCCCGTGATCTATCTGAAGGTCGACCCCATGGATCACCTGCACATCACCGTATTTCTTCACCACATTGCTGAGCGTGACGCCTGACATGGTCTAGCCCCTCCCGATTTTTTGTGTGTTGCCCGCATCTGGAAAGCGCCAGCTTTGCGCCTCCTCCGCGATGGATTGTGCGGTGCGTTTGATCAAAGGCACGCGGTCTTCCAGCGCGTCCAATGATGTGCGCTCGGTCGAGGATGTGACCGACAGCGCGCCGAGCATCCGACCGGTCGCAGTCAGAATCGGCAGCGCGACGCAGATGATGCCTGGTTCATGTTCTTCCCGGTCGAAGGCGTAGCCATGCAAACGAATGCGCGCGAGTTCGGTCCGCAAGGCGGCTTCGGAGCCAAGCGTGTGTTCGGTGAACCGATGATAGGATTGCTGCGCGAGGATCGGGGCCAGCTCGTCTTCAGGAAGAAAGGCGATCATCGCCTTGCCAACGCCGGTGCAATAGGCGGGGCCGACCTTGCCGGCCTGCGAATACATCGGCAGCGGCTCCCGCGCGTTGCGCTTGTCGACATAGAGAACCTGCGCCGCATCAAGCTGCGCCAGATGCACGGTCTCGCCGATCTGTTCGCTCAACGCGTCGATATGAGGCCGGGCGATTGGTGCGAGAGACGAGGTTTGCCACGCGGCATGGGCGAGCCGCACCAGACGGATGCCAAGCGCATAGGTCTGCCGTTCTGGATCATAGGCCAGCATGCCTTGGTTCGTGAGCGTTTGCAGGAAACGGTAGAGGGTGGCTTTGGGATAAGGGCTGTGAGCGAGCAATTCACCAAAGCGCACGGGGCGGCCAAACCCGGCCACCTCATCAAGAACGCCAAGCGCTTTGCCGACGGTTCCGTCGCCCGGTTTGTCGCCCGAATGATCCGCGGGTGTTGCCAAAACTGTTCCTCCCAATGGCCCCCTCCGTTTTCGATCTACACTCTGACGGTGCGGAGGAAAGTGTTGACAAGACTAAGCCGAGTCGCGTTATGATTTCAACATAAGAAACCAAGTTTCAAATAGTGAAACCAAATCCGAACCGGATCACTAGGGAGGACACCATGCGATCCATCTTCAAAACCGGCGCTGCGGCGCTGGCGGCGGCGACGATGTTGTCAGGCGCGGCTTTGGCCGAAGGCCATACCAATCTCGAAGGCACGCTGCGCATTACCGCCGATATGTCGAACCCGGGCCCGCGGGCTGTGATCGAAGGGCTGGCCGCCGAGTTCGGCGAGATGCACCCAAACCTTGAGGTCGAGTTGACCGTCGTTGATCGCGAGGCCTGGAAGACCCAGATCCGCAACGCGCTCTCCGCCGACCCGCCTGATGTGATCAACTGGTATGCAGCCAACCGGATGGGGCCTTACGTGGATGCGGGCCTGTTTATGGACATCTCCGAATGGTGGGACGCTGGCGACTACGAAGGTCTCGAATCCGTGCGCGGCGCGATGACCATGAATGATGCGCAATGGGGCGTGCCTTACACCTACTATCAGTGGGGCGTGTATTACCGCGAAGACATCTTCAACGAGCTTGGCCTGAGTGAGCCGACCACCTGGGAAGAAGAACTGGCCAACTGCCAGGTCATCGTCGATAGCGGGCGGGCCTGCTATACAATCGGCACCCGGTTCTTGTGGACCGCGGGTGGCTGGTTCGACTACCTGAACATGCGGACCAACGGGTTCGACTTCCACATGCAGCTCGCCCTTGGTGAAGTGCCTTGGACCGACGATCGGGTGCGCGCAACCTTCGACAACTGGCGTACGCTGATCGACATGGGGGCCTTTATCGAAGACCACCAGACCTATAGCTGGCAAGAGGCACTCCCCTTCATGGTGAACGGTCAGGCGACAGCCTACCTGATGGGCAACTTCGCCGTGGACCAGCTCCGCAATGCGGGTCTGACCGATGATCAGCTCGATTTCTACCAGTTCCCGATCATCACCGAAGGCCTGCCGCAGGGCGAAGACGCTCCGACCGACACGTTCCATGTGCCGTCAGGTGCGCAGAACGTCGAGGCCGCACGCGCCTTCCTGCAATTCGTGACGTCGCCTGACGTGCAGGGCCGGATCAACGGGCCTGATGGCTTGGGTCAGCTGCCGGTGAATGCCAATGCAGAAGTCGCGGATGATGAGTTCATCCAGCAGGGCTTCGAGATGCTGAGCCAGAACGCCACGGGCGGTATCGCGCAGTTCTTCGACCGCGATTTCCCGGCCGAGATGGCCTCGGTCGGTATGGAAGGTCTGCAGGAATTCATGGTGTTCCCGGACAACCTGGATGACATCCTGGAGCGCCTGGAAGCAGCGCGCCAGCGAATCTACTGATCTTAAGAATATCTCATGCTCCGCCTCTTCCCGGCGGGGCATGGCCCCTTCCCAAGGCAGGTCATTCGCAAGCCGCATCACCCCGCAGTTTTCGTATGGGCTCCCGCTGCCCCGTCCCGATTGAGGAGAGCTGGATATGAGCACAGAAGCAGCCGTTCCGATGGGCGATGGGCGTGACGCCCAGACCTGGATGCAGCGCAACAAGATGGTGGTGACGCCGATCCTGTTCCTGCTGCCTGGGTTCTTGTTTTTCGCGGTCTACGTCATCATCCCGATCTTTCAGTCGTTTCAGATTTCGCTCTACGAGTGGGATGGGCTGGGAGAGGCGACCTTTGTCGGCGCCCGGAACTATCAGGAGCTGCTGACCGACCGTAATTTCGAAATCTCGCTTTGGAACAATCTGAAATGGTTGGCTCTGTATCTGTTGGCGATCCCGGCGGGTCTGTTCATCGCGCTGTTTCTGAACCAGACAGTTGTTGGCATCCGGCTTTATAAGTCGTTGTTCTTCTTCCCCTTTGTCCTGTCGCAGGTCGTGGTCGGGTTGGTCTTCAGCTGGTTCTACTTGCCGCGCGAAGGCTTGCTGAACAACGTCATCACCTTCTTTGGGTTTGAATCGGTCAACATCCTCGGCGACCCAACGCTGGCGACCTATGGGATTATCGCCGCTGGCCTCTGGCCACAGACGGCCTATTGCATGATCCTCTATCTGACCGGTCTGAACGCGGTGGACCCAGAGCAGGTGGAGGCCGGGCGGCTTGATGGCGCGAAGGGCTGGAAAATGCTCTGGCACGTGATCCTGCCGCAGTTGAAACCGGCGACCTTTATCGCCTTCGTGGTGACGATCATTGGCGCGCTGCGGTCCTTCGACCTGATCTCGATCATGACCAATGGCGGGCCGTTTGGGTCAACCCGCGTGCTCAGCTTCTACATGTTCGAACGCGCGCTGAGCGAGTTCGGGTTCCGCATGGGCTATGGTTCGGCCATCGCGGTGGTGTTGTTCATGATCATGCTGGTCTTCATCGGGTACTTCCTTTGGTCGATGTACCAAGAAGAACGCGAAGCGCGGCGCTAAGGGAGGGCCTCAGATATGTTTCCGACACCGATCGAAAAACGCTCCCGCGCGGCGCAACTGACCTATCAATCGCTCTTGCCGCTGGCGCTTATCATGTGGCTCGCGCCATTGATCGCGGTGATGATCTTCTCGATCCGCCCCTTCGCCGATTTCACCAATGGCAACTATTGGGGCGTGCCGTCCTCCTTCGACCTTGTTGCGAATTATGGGCGGGTCTTCTTCGAATCCGACATGCCGCAATACCTGGTGAACTCGATCCTGATCACCGTGCCAACCGTGATCGGCGCCGTCGCGTTGAGCTGCATGACGGGTTTCGCGCTCGGGATTTACCGGTTCCGCGGCAACCTCTTGATCTTCTTCATGTTCATCGCGGGGAATTTCGTGCCGTTCCAGATTTTGATGGTGCCGGTGCGGGATCTGACGGTGGATATGGGGCTTTATGACACGAAGCTCGGCCTGGTCCTCTTCCATATCGCGTTCCAGACCGGGTTCTGTACGCTCTTTATGCGGAACTTCATCCGCGCGCTGCCCTATGAGTTGATCGAGGCGGCGCGGGTCGAAGGCGTCGCGGAATGGCGGATCTTCTGGTACGTCGTCCTGCCCTTGATGCGGCCCGCCATCGCAGCTTTGGCTGTCTTGATCTTCACCTTCATCTGGAACGACTATTTCTGGGCGATCGTGTTGACCCAAGGCCCCGATGCGCAGCCGGTGACCGCTGGGATAACGCAGTTCAATAGCCAGTTCGTGGCACAGTACCATCTGATGAGTGCAGGAAGCATCGTGGCGGCGATCCCGCCGGTGGCGATCTTCTTCCTGATGCAGAGACACTTCATCGCGGGTCTGACCCTCGGTGCGGTGAAATAACGAGCAACACATACGGATACCAACGATGACGAAGCTTGCCTTTATTGGCGCAGGGTCCACGATTTTCATGAAGAATATCGTGGGAGACATGTTGCATTTTCCAAGCCTGGCGGATGCGCAGATCTCGCTTATGGATATTGACCCGGTGCGGTTGGAGGAATCCGCCTTGGTCGCGCGGAAGATGATCCAGACCATGGGTGCCAGTGCCATGGTGGAGGCAACCACAGACCGCGCCCGCGCATTGGACGGCGCCGATTTCGTGGTCACCGCATTTCAAATCGGCGGCTATCGCCCCTCGACCGTCATCGATTTTGACATCCCGCGCAAATACGGGCTGCGGCAGACGATTGCCGACACATTGGGCGTCGGCGGGATCATGCGGGGGCTGCGCACCGTGCCGCATCTTTGGGCCGTGGCCGAGGATATGGCGCGGCTCTGCCCCAACGCGCTGCTCATGCAATACGTCAATCCGATGGCGATCAACACATGGGCCCTGGCTGAGCGCTATCCGCATGTCAACCAAGCGGGCTTGTGTCACTCGGTGCAAAGCACAGTTGAGGAGATGGCGCATGATCTCGACCTGCCGGTCGAGGAGATTCGACACCGGGTGGCTGGCATCAACCATGTGGCCTTTTTCCTGAAGCTCGAACATCAGGGCCGTGACCTCTATCCCGCCTTGCGGGATGGATATCGCGCCGGGCGCTTGCCGAAAGCGCCATTGATGAACCTGCGCTGCCCCAACAAGGTGCGTTATGAGGTGATGGAGCATCTGGGCTATTTCTGCACCGAAAGCTCCGAGCATTTTGCGGAATATGTGCCTTGGTTCATCAAGGATGGCCGGGGTGATCTGATCGAAGAATTTGGCATCCCGCTGGATGAGTATCCCAAGCGCTGCGAAGAGCAGATGGCCGATTGGTCAGCGCAGGCCGAGAGCTATCGCGCGGCGGAGACGGTTGAGGTCAGCAAAAGCCATGAATTCGCCGCCGAGATCATGAATGCCATGGTCACAGACAGCCCGATCACGATCACGGCGAACCTGCCGAACCGGGGGCAGATGCCGCAGCTTCCGAACGGCGCGGCGGTAGAGACCCCAACGCTGGTCGATGGCAACGGGCTTCAGCCAAAGCTGATTGATGATATCCCGCCGCAGCTCACCGCGTTGATGCGGAGCCAGATCAATGTGCAGGAACTGGTCGTGAAGGCGCTCACCGAAGAGAACCGCGAACACATCTACCACGCGGCTTATATGGATCCGCACACGGCGGCCGAGTTGGATTTGCGACAAATCCGGAGCTTGGTCGATGACCTGATCGCCGCCCATGGCGCGATGCTGCCCGACTGGTGCCGCGATCGGAGAGCCGCATGAGTGACCCGGTTTATCCCGACCTGAACGGCGCGTCGGTTTTCATCACCGGCGGCGGGTCGGGGATTGGGTCATCGCTGACCGAAGGCTTCTTGCGTCAGGGCGCGAAGGTTGCCTTCGTACAGCGTTCGGATGCGTCTGATTTCGTGACGAGGATGGAGGCGGAAACGGGCAATCGTCCGCTGTTTTTGCCCTGTGACATCACCGATATCGCGCGGCTCAAGTCCTCTATCGCGGAGGCGTCGGACGCGCATGGGCCGGTGACCGTGTTGGTCAACAATGCCGCTAATGACAAACGGCACAAGACCGAAGAGGTCACCGAAGAGTTCTGGGATTGGTCGCAAGCGATTAACCTCAAAGCCTATTTCTTCGCCTGCCAAGCCGTGGTGCAAGGCATGCGCAACGCGGGCGGCGGCGCGATCGTGAATTTCTCCTCGGTGTCCTATATGATGGGCAATGCGGGCTACCCGTCTTACACCAGCGCCAATGGCGGCATTACGGCGATGACGCGCAGCTTGGCGCGCGAGTTTGGGCCCGACAAAATCCGCGCCAACGCGTTGCTGCCGGGCTGGGTTTTGACCGATAAGCAGCTCGAGTTATGGGCAAGCCCCGAGGACCTGGCCGCGCATATGGACAAGCAGTGTTTGAAAGAGCATCTGGCGCCCCGCGATATCGTCGGTGGGACGTTGTTTTTGGCCTCCGATGCGAGCCGGATGATGACGGGCCAAGTGATGGTCATTGATGGCGGCGTGGTGTTCTCCGGATGAGCGCCGGGGCTGCATATGCCGATTGGATCGCAGTCGATTGGGGCACGTCGCGCCTGCGCGTCTGGGCGATGGCGGCGGATGGAACGATCCGCGCCGAGGCGGCCTCCGATGACGGGATGGGCGGGCTGGCTCGCGACGGGTTTGAACCGGCGCTGTTGAAACTGGTGGCGCCCTGGCTGGGGTCGGTGCCGGTTCCGGTGGTGGCCTGCGGTATGGTTGGGTCCCGCCAAGGCTGGGCCGAGGTTCCCTATCGCGCCGTGCCTTGTGCCCCGGGCGCTTTGCAGCCTGTGCCAGTGGCGACGCAGGATGGGCGTATCCGATTGTTCATTATGCCGGGGGTGAGCCAGGCGAAACCAGCCGATGTGATGCGCGGCGAAGAAACCCAGATCGCGGGATTTCTTGTAGAAGAGCCAGGGTTTGATGGCATTCTGTGCCTGCCTGGGACCCACACCAAATGGGTCCATATCAGCGCCGGCGAAATTGTCAGTTTCCAGACATTTTTGACCGGCGAGCTGTTCCGCTTGATCTCGGAGGAAAGTGTGCTGCGGCATGGGATTGCCGACGAGGGGTTTGATCAAGCGCGTTTTGAAAGCGCTGTTGCGGACGCCCTGTCGCGACCCGAACGTCTGGCGCAGCGGCTGTTTGCCATTCGGGCCGAGGGCGTGTTGCAGGGGCTGACCCCTGAGGCGGCCCGATCGCAGCTCTCCGGCGAGCTTATCGGCGCGGAGCTGGCCGCCGCGCGGCCCTATTGGTTGGGGCAGGAAGTGGTTGTCGCCGGTGCGCCGGCGCTGGCCGCGCTCTACGGCGATGCCCTTCAGGCGCAAGGCGTATCCGCGCGGGTTTTGGATGCGGGGCCCCTCACACGGATCGGCCTTGGCCGGGCCTATACCACCATTTCGGAGACAACTGCATGAGCCGACCTCTGATCGCCATTTTGCGCGGCATTACCCCGGCGGAGGCCGCGCCGGTCGCGGCCGCGCTGATCGAGGCGGGGATCGACCGGATCGAGGTGCCGCTGAATTCACCCGACCCGCTGGATAGCATCGCGGTGATGGTGCAGAGCTTCGGCCAGGACGCGTTGATCGGCGCGGGGACGGTTTTGACCCGTCAGGATGTGGCCCATGTCGCCGGTGTCGGCGGGCGCCTGATCGTGTCGCCTAATTTCGATTCCGAGGTGATTGCGGCGACGAAAGCGGCTCGGATGCAGAGCTTTCCCGGAGTTCTGACGCCCTCGGAATGCTTTGCCGCATTGAAGGCCGGTGCGGATGGATTGAAAATCTTCCCAAGCCATTTGATGGGGATCGAAGGTCTGAAAGCGCTCCGGGCTGTGCTGCCGATTGGTACGCAGGTCTATATGGTGGGCGGCGTCGGCCCGAAGAACTTCGCCGACTGGATCGCGGCCAGCGCCGATGGGTTCGGCCTGGGCACCGGCATCTATACGCCCGGCCTGAGCGTCGCGGATGTGACCGCGCGGGCCGCAGAGATCGTGGCGGCTTATGACGAGGCGGTGGCATGACGGCAGAGGTCTTTGACGACCATCGGAATCTGCTTGGCGAGGGGCCGCTTTGGCATCCGCGCTTGGGGCAGCTCTTTTGGTTCGATATCTTGGGAAATCGGCTGTTCACCAAGCCCGGCGAGACCCGGCAGGACTGGGTATTCGACCGCCATGTCTCGGCGGCCGGTTGGGTGGATGACACGGCGCTTTTGGTCGCGACCGAGACCGACCTGATCCGGTTCGATATCATGAGCGGGGCGTCGGAGCATGTGATCCCGCTCGAGGCCGACAACCCGCTGACGCGGTCGAATGATGGCCGTGCAGACCACTTCGGTGGGTTCTGGATCGGGACGATGGGCAAACAGGCGCAAACCGACGCGGGCGCGATTTACCGTTATTATCGCGGCGAGTTGCGGCGGCTCTTCGATAAGATCAGCATCCCCAACGCGATCTGCTTTGCGCCTGACGGCGCGCATGCCTATTTCGCCGACACAAAGCAGCGTCTCATTTGGCGGCAGAGGTTGGACGGGCAGGGCTGGCCAAATGGCGATCCCGAGATTTTCATTGATCACCGCGAGACGGGGCGTGGGCCGGATGGTGCGGTCGTAACCCAAGATGGTCTGTTTGTCTGTGCTGAATGGGGGTCATGGCGGGTCGCGATCTATGACGCGGTCGGAGCCTTTGTCGAAGAGATCAGATTGCCGGTCGAACAGGCCTCGTGTCCCGCGCTGGGCCCGGGAAAGCTCTATGTCACGACCGCGCAGCAAGGCTTCACTCAGGAACAACTTGCAGCGCAGCCGCAGGCCGGTATGACCTTTGTCACCGAAACCCATCTGATTGGGCAAGATGAGCATCAGGTCATTCTGTGAAACGTACACTCGGCACGTGCTATTACCCTGAACATTGGCCCGAAGAGGCCTGGGCCGAGGATGCGGCCCGCATGGCCGATCTTGGCCTGACTTGGGTGCGGATTGGCGAATTTGCCTGGTCGCGTTTGGAGCCAACCCCCGGTGAGATGCGGTTTGACTGGCTGGACCGGGCGTTTGAGGTGCTGGGGCAGGCGGGATTGCGCATTGTTCTGGGCACGCCTACCGCGACACCGCCGCGATGGATGCTGGACAGACACCCCGACATGCTGGCCGTCGATGCAGAGGGCCGCGCGCGCGGCTTCGGATCGCGGCGGCATTACTGCTTTTCGCATAAAGGCTATCGCGCGGAGGCGGTGCGGATCACGACGCTTCTGGCGGAGCGCTATGGGCGGCATCCGGCGCTTGGGGCGTGGCAGACGGATAATGAGTATGGCTGCCACGACACGGTGATCTCCTATTCCGATGCGGCGCGTCATGCGTTCCGCGACTGGCTGGCGCAGAAATACCAATCGCCCGAGGCGTTGAACCGCGCTTGGGGCAATGTGTTCTGGTCGATGGAGTATCGCGATTTCGACGAGATCGACCTGCCGAACTTGACGGTGACCGAGCCGAACCCGTCTCATGCGATGGATTTCCGGCGGTTCTCCTCGGATCAGGTGGTGCGGTTCAATGGGGCGCAGGTAGCCGCGATCCGGGCGCGGTCTGATGCGCCGATCAGCCATAACTACATGGGCCGGACCACAGAGTTCGATCATTTCGCCACCGGCGATCAGATGGAGATCGCGACCTGGGACAGTTATCCACTGGGTTTCTTGGAAGACCGGTTGGAGGACTCTGCCGAACACAAGCGCCACTATGCGCATCAAGGCGACCCGGATTTCCAGGCGTTTCACCATGACCTTTATCGTAGCGTCGGCCAGGGCCGCTGGTGGATCATGGAGCAGCAGCCGGGGCCGGTGAATTGGGCGCCGCATAATCCCGCGCCTCTGCCCGGCATGGTCCGGTTCTGGACCTGGGAGGCCTTTGCCCATGGTGCCGAGGCGGTATGCTATTTCCGGTGGCGGCAGGCTCCCTTTGCGCAGGAACAGATGCATGCCGGGCTTTTGCGCCCCGATAGCGCCGAGGCGGCTGGCTATGCCGAGGCCGCAGCGGTTGCGGCAGAATTGGCTGATGCCCCAGAGGTCGAAACCGCTCAAGCCCCTGTGGCGCTGATCTTTGACTACCAGGCCGCGTGGTCTTGGGATGTGCAGCCGCAAGGACGGGGATGCGATTACTTCCGATTGGTGTTTGAGATCTATCGCGGGTTGCGAAAGCTGGGCCTGTCGATCGACATCCTGCCGCCGGAGACGCGGGATTTCGAGGGCTATGCAATGATCCTGGCCCCCGGGTTGGAGATGCCGCCGGACGGCCTGATTGCGGCGCTGCGGGCCTCCGATGCGCAGGTGCTGCTTGGGCCGCGTTTTGGCACGAAGACCCAAGGCTTTGCGATCCCGGTGCCGTTGCCGCCCGCGATCCCCGATCTGGATATCCAGGTAGCGCGGGTCGAAACGCTGCGCCCGGATATGCCGGTGCCTGTTGACGGCGGCGGCGCGATCTCCTTGTGGCGGGAGGATCTGCTGGGCGGTGCCGAGGTTCTTGACCGCGATGCGGATGGCCGACCGGTTTTGGTGCAGTCGGGCGCGGTGCATTATCTCGGCGGCTGGCCGGACCCAGACTATCTGGCGCGCGTGCTGACCCGAATGGCAGAGCGCGCTGATGTGCCGGTCCTCGACTTGCCGCAAGATGTCCGGCTGCGCCAATCAGGGACGACGCAGTATGTCTTCAATCACGGGCCTGACGCTGTGACATTCGAGGGCCAGACAATCCCGCAAGCGGGTGTGTTGCGCCGCTAGCTCTTGGGCACCGGCGCATTATAGGTCACATCCAGACGCGATTGCAGATAGTCGGCCGCCCGAATGGCCGGATATTTCGGGGCACCGGTGCCCGGCAAGGCCTCGACAATAACATCCGGGTTTGCCTCAACAAAAAATGCTACCGAGCGGCGTTGGTTCTTGGGGCGCAACACCCGATGCGGGGTCGAGACATAAATGTCGTTGGTCCATCGCATTAGGCAATCGCCGATATTGACCACATAAGCGCCGGGAACATGTGGCACGTCGATCCAATATCCGCCGCGCGGTTTGACCTGCAACCCCGGCTCCCCATCCGTCATCAGCAGCGTGATCGCGCCATAATCGGTGTGGGCTCCAGCACCGATCTCGTCTTTGGCATCTCTCCCGGGCGGGTAATGCAACACGCGCAGCGCGGCCAGTGGGTCGATAAAGGCCGAGTCAAAATGGTGTTCGGGCAGTCCGAGATCCAGCGCGATGGCGCGATGCAGTTTGACCCCAAGCGCCAGCGCGGCATCGTAGTAGCGGAGCATTGTTTTGCGAAAGCCGGGCAGATCGGGCCATTGATTGACCCCGCGAAAGGGATCACCCGCCAGCACTCTGGGATCATCCGCGGCAAGGTCGAGCCCCATATTGAAGCTCTCCTTGCGATCCGCCATGCCGCTTGCCTCATCGAGCGACTCCAACCCGTCATGGGCCCAACCCCGATAGTGCGGCGTCTTGAGGATTGAGATGCTCTCCTTCTCCGCAGGCGGCAGGGCGAAGAACTGATCCGCTTTGTCAAAGACCTCTCTTTGCAGGGCAGGATCGACCCCATGCCCTTTGAGCAGGAAGAAACCGGTCTGTCGGGCGGCGATGCCCAGGTCAGCGACGAAACCATTTCGGTCTTGGCCGGAGGCAAACCGTTGCCAGTCGAGTATCGGGATCATATTGGCACCTCTGATAAGGGGAGCGCGCACCGTTCTGGCCGGTGAGCCGTGCCGTCTTCGTGCGGGCATTCTGTAGGCGTATTGGACACGCGCATCTTGAAAAGGTCTCTGGTATTTCGCCGATTTGGGCGGATGGAGTTTCAAACCGGCGATCTTTGGTTGGCGTTCAAGCTATCGTATCCGCCCTGCTGCGCAACCTGGTGACACGCCTCCTTGAAGCACCGCTGCTTCGGATGTCATTGCCCCGTGATTTTGAGGTTGACGGAGGCGCGTTGCTGTCTTAGCACCGCGCACGGTCCGGCGGAGTAGCTCAGTTGGTTAGAGCAGCGGAATCATAATCCGCGTGTCGGGGGTTCAAGTCCCTCCTCCGCTACCAAACCTCCTTGATGTCTTTGGATTACTTATCCGAATTTGGTTTGTGGTGACCAGAATAGAAAGCGCTCAGTTCGAGTAAAGTGATTCAATTCCATCAATGACTTAGGCTTCAGAACACATAGCCAATATATGACTATTGCCACCAAAGCGATGCCCGAAGGTCTTCCTCTCGGCCATCGCTCTCACAGCCAATGTTCTGTTCTGGTTGTAAGTCAATCGGTTGAGAGCCGGGATATCGCTAAGTAGCCCTACAAACCGATATAAATCTCGTAAAATTGGTGTCGGGAGGCGAAAAACCATCGCCTCCCGACACCATTATGTGCCATTCGTCTCGATGAGCCGAAGCATTACAACTCAGTTGCTGCTGGTTGAATATGTCAATTCACTACTACTGTTCCGGATGTACCGGACGTATCATCATCTCCAGCGGCAACGACAACCGCCAGCAAGAGCAAGCCACCGATGATTGCGCCGGCGGTTGCCCCTCCGGTTGCTCCCGCAAGGACTTCGCTGCCTGGAGTGCCGGTCGGCAATTCTTCGACAAGGCAAACAGCTTGACCTGCGGCATTCTGACCAACTGTTCCACCAAGTTCGGTAACGCAAGCGTCGGCTGTAACCTGGGCCATTGCAGGTACGGTCGACATGAGTGCAAGGGACGCAGCTGCAAAGAGATTGATACTGTGTTTCACGGCACCACCATTTGTTTGGGAATAGAGATTATTTTGTATCACGACCACAAGATCACATCAATGGCGCAACCAGTCTTTCTCTGGTCTTGGTAAAGTCTATCGAAACAGTCGTTCGATCTGGAAATACCCGAGCGACGGGCTCACATATTGGATGGATCGCCAAATAAACCCGTCGGACCCTATCCAATAGCTATTGCGAATCTCTTCATCACTTGACCGACACTCCTCGATAACCGCCGTGGTCGAAATGTCGCGGTCAAAGATCGTGATGACCTCGGGCCCGATATCCGAGAAACTACAGACCATTGATCGAGTGTAGTCGTCATCCTCGCCATCGAGAAACCGCATGACCCGCACTGCGATGTCCCTCGCCTATTCGTAATGCTTCAACGACTTCTTCAACATCGGAGCTGATGAGATCGTCGCCATAGCCACGGGTCGCCGTCAGGATCCCGTCATCCAGAAGGACAACTCCAGCCTGATCAAGACCGGCCCAGGAAGAATAGCGCCCAGCTCGACCGGTGGAGATCATCGTGCCTGAGCCAGACAATTGCAGTGTATCGACAAGGATAACGGGGGTTGCCGCGCGATCGATGATCTCACGGTTCAGAACGACACGCGGATCTTGGGGTGCCGCGTTGCCACCGACAGCGCCTGCCAACAATCCGCGTGCAATTTGCAAGGGCTGTTGATTGTTGTCTGTGCCGCAGGCCGCAAGAAGGCCGAAGGACAGGACCAAGACGAGTTTCGACAGGAGCTTCATCGCCAGAACCGTCCCCACTGATCATCAAGGCTGGGCGCATGGTAGTCGCGAACCACGTCATGCAAGCGGTTACGCACACTCAGGCGTGCGCCGCCATCCCGCAAGACGGGTCGGATGGTAAAGGCTTGCTCGGTACGGGTCGACTGGCCAGTGAACCATGACAACGGAACAGTCAGGCGGATGCCTTTGTCGAAAGACCCCTCGCCGAATTCTTCGGAACTCACATCCGTTAGCGTGGCGAAGGCACCAATGCGCCAGCCATTGTCGAAGGTCCGGTCCACGCTCAGCGTCGCCCCCCAATCGCCCGCGAGGTAGCGACCGACATCAATCTGTATGTCATAGTCATCTGCCAGCGAGAAATAGGCTGAGGCATGGCCCGTTGTGACGGAATAGTCTTGAAAGCCGAACCTCTGGTCGAAATCGCGCTGCTGAACATGGTTCACCTCGATCCCGAGGCCAAACCGGCTGTTGACGGGCATCCAGAGCAGTTCAGCAGAGAGGCCGCCATACATCTCTTCGAGATAGCCGAAGGTGACACGAGAATAGAAGTCGGGTGCGGGACGGCCAAAGTGTTCGAGGGTCAGGTGCCTGATCGCAACATCGGCCTCTCGGTCATAGAGATTTGAGTCTGACCTAACGCGCGGCAAGACGGAGTCAGAGGCTCGTGTCGATTCGTCCAGTGTTCCGAACGCTGCCCCACGGAGAGCGCCGGAAACGGTGAGGCCGGGCCGGATGTCGTAGCTGGCGCCCAGTTCCACGCCGACATTGTAGCGAAGTGGGTCATCGGGGTCGAAAAGCGAGGTTTCGATATAGGGGCCAAGTGACCAGTCAAGCCGCGGATAGACGACTGTGTCGGTTTGCATGCCCGCGTCGCTAAGCGCTGCCGCGTCGGTTATCGTTGCCCGACCGTATGAGAGAAAGGTTCCGTCTGGGTGATATTGTAGCTCTTCGAGATCGGACCTGTTCAAGATGGTCCGGGAGAGAGGGATGCCTTCGGCCAAGAACACGATCTCGAAGGTTTCGACGGAGGGGGGAGCGTCGCGCTCATCGCGCGTGCGATTCGCCCGAGCGCCTGTGCCTCAGCGTCATAGCGTTCGTTCACAACCGAGATGCGGGCGGTGCTGGCGTTCACAGACAGGCTCTCGACAGCGATGCTCTCGCCGACGAGCGCCCGGGAAAGGGTTGTGCGCAGCGTCGCTGCCGCATTGACGTCGGAGGCCCAAGCCGTCGCGTAAGGGAGCGCCGCTGGGTCCCGGACTTCAACGGGTCTGGCCATTGGGTCACGCCCACCGATGACTGGCGGGCGGGCCGGGTTTAACGCAAAGGTCAGCGATAGGCCGAGCTCTGCGCCATGCATGTACCGTGCGCCCAAAACTGTACCATTCTCGAAACGATAGGTCAGGCCAAGATTGATGGGACTCTCGTCGGTGAAAACTCCGTCGGCCTGCTCGGCGCTATAGGTGTCAGAGGAGTACTCTAACTGAAAAGCCAGCCGGTCATTAACCTGCCATTCGATGCCGCCAAACACGGCTGCATCCCCCCTGAACCATTGCCCAGTATTGAACGTCCCGCCAAAACCATCAAACCCGGGGCGGGTGTCAAACCGAGTATCAATCGATCCAAGCGGGTTTGAAAATCCATTTCGGGTCCCAAGCCGCCCCCACCCCAGACCGAGCGTGACCGCGACTTGATCCTCAGGGCCAAAATGCCGACTGGCCACGAGATATTCCGAACCATAGACGCCTGTCCCGCCAAAATCCCGCAGACCAACGGCGAGGGCGGGCCATATGCCGCGTTCCTCCAAAAGGCTGAAATGCAGATCAAAACTTCGGTCATAGTAGGTGAAATCAGAGGTTGGCGTGATTGCTCCTGGCGAGAATCCGCGCAGGCCAGAGTAGCGGAAGCTGCCCGTCAGACGCGGTGTAATCTGGAAGCTGAGCGTCCCCCGGGTCTGGCCGGCGAATGTCGAGACCGTCCCCGCAAGGTCGCCATCGGGCATGCGGAATGCACTGGGTATGTCGATCAACCCGGGCAAACCATAGCTGTTCAGTGTTGTCCGAGCAGGCGCTTCCTGCGCCAAGGCGACCGATCCAAGCGGGTTCCCGCCGAACAGGCCTATCAGACAGGCCAGGATGATACCCGGCACCTTGTTCATTCGGGGTAGCTGCACGGTGATGTTTAATCCACTCGCCGAGTCATAGAGTGCACGCCGCTGCCAAAAAGACAATGTGGCGATAATGCACTCTCATAGGTGTTTGTTACGGTGCCACCACATCACATCGCAGAGTGAGCGGCAACCGCGTTCCGAATAGCCAGCAGAGAAACGTAAATAAAACGTTAACCAGCATCGCAATTTAAAAATAAACAGCACTGCAAATGCCGCCTTTTTCCCGCCGATCGTATTCGCTAGTTAGGGGTACTTCTTTCCAGGATGTATCGGTAGTTATGAATCAGCAGTTTGTCCCGGCGCCTGACGTCGAGCCCGACGACGAGATAGACCTCTTGGCTTTGCTAGGAACGCTTTGGCGCGGCAAATGGATTGTGCTGATGGCCGCGGTTCTCAGCATGGTGCTTGGCGGCGTGTATGCCTTCAGATTGGCCGTGCCACTCTATCCGGCGACTGTCACGGTCGCACTGAATGCTCAGCAGCAACAGGTCATAACAGATATTGAGAGTATTCTCGGTGGCGGCGCTTGGGACAACGTCGCGATTAATACAGAGCTTGAGGTGCTCCGATCGCGCGAGCTGGTTGGGCAATTGGTCGACCGGCTGGATCGACATCGGACCCAGAGTTCAACCCGGCCTTACGAGTTCGGTCAAGGTTCGATAACTTACGTGCTGCGGTGTTGGCTCCGCTTCAGGGCGGACCCGCCGAGGAGGTGACATCGTCGGTCAGGGATGAAGTCATCGACACGCTGCTGCAGCAGATCTCTGCAAGCAGTGTGCGTTCGTCGCTCGCGCTGACAATCTCGGTAACCACGACAGAACCGGCGAAATCAGTGCGCATCGCCAACGCCTTGGCCGAGATTTACATCGAGAACCAGATATTGGTGAAGCTCGAGGCCCTTACGCGTGCGACCGCGTTCTTGTCCACCCGAACGGTGGAACTTCGGGAGAACTTGGAAGATGTGGAGGGGCAACTGGCGGCTTTTTCCGAGCAGGCAGAGATGATCAGCCCGGAGGTCCTGGTGGCGCAAGGTATCCAGTTGCGTGAATTACGGACGCGCATAAGAGAGCAAGAGGTACGCGCGACCGATATGCGGGCCCGCCTAGAGACATTGCAAATGTTGCAGTCTCAACAGGATGTGGAAGGCTTCATTCTTGCTGCTGATGAGTTTCGCCTAACGCGGTCCCTGACTCAATTTCGCAATGGCCGTATCTCCGAGGCCGAACTCAATGCACAGTTGGATGATTATCTTGACCAGCTAGCCTCTGACGCTGTGCGCAACGAACAGCAGGTCGCGGCGCTGGAGAACGCAGAGCAAGAGCTATCGGCACGAATCCAGCGGCAGTCCGAAGAGCTGATCGCGCTTCAGCAATTGGAGCGTGAGGCTGAGGCCGCTCGGCTGCTTTATGAAAACTTCTTCACACGTCTGCAGGAAACCAACGTGCAGCAAGGATTGGAAGTGGCCGACAGTCGGATCATTTCCGAAGCTGTTCCGCGACCGGCGTCGAGTCCCAGAAAAACGGTTATTGTTGCACTGTCGGCTCTCCTTGGCGTCATGCTCGGAGGCGGCTTTGTGTTGCTGCGAGAGATGCGTTTTGCTGGGTTCCGAACATCCGACGAGCTGCGCCAACATACGCATCGAACGGTTCTAGCTTCTGTGCCAGTGATACCGGCCAAGGATCGCCAGGCGACCTTGCGCTACCTCTCGGACAAACCCAACTCCATCGTCGCCGAGGCGATTCGCAACCTGCGCACATCGGTGCTGATGTCGAATGTCGACAAGCCGCCACGTGTCATAATGATCACCTCCTCAGTGCCAGGGGAAGGCAAGACGACGCTGGCTCTATCGCTGAGCCGCATCATGACGGGGATGGGCAAAAAGGTTCTACTTATCGAGGCGGATATCCGCCGTAGAACCTTTAAGGAGTATTTTGACACCGACGCCAGCGTGTCACTCCTCGATCTCTTATTGGGCAACGTCAAAGCAGAAGATGTTGACCCGTTTGTCCCCGATGTCGGTTTTGACGTGCTGACCGGCAGTAAATCCGATGTGAATGCAACCGATTTGTTCACATCCGAAAAGTTTGCATCCCTAATGGCAGATCTCAGAGCTAGCTACGACTACATCATCATCGATACGCCGCCGGTGCTGGCTGTTCCCGATGCGCGCGTGATCGGTTCCCATGCCGATGCCATCATCTACGGTGTGGCTTGGGACCGGACAACGAAGACTCAGGTGCGCCAAGGGCTAGACATGCTGGACAGTGTGGGGCTGACCATCACCGGTTTGGTGTTGTCGCAGGTCAACCAGCGTAAGATGAAATCCTACGGTTACGGTGGCCAATATGGATACGATGCCGAGGGATCAAAATACTATGACCACTAGCGGCCGTAGTCAGTTGGCCAGATTGTTTGACACATTCAGCGTTGGAATGACCTGCTGAAGCGCGCGGTTCCAGCGTGTGATGGGTTGTTCTGCCACGAAAATCACGTCTCCGCGCCGTAGCTCCAACCGGGTTGCCAACAAGAAGTTCACCGCGTTCGTCGCATCCAGATGCAAGGCAGTGATCGACGCGAAATCTCTGGGGTCCTGTGGCCCACGCAGGACATAGATCTGGCCTGGATTACCTGTGGCTGGTGTCACCCCGCCATTTTCGAGCAACGCATCGGCCAGAACAGCCGTGTTGTTATAAGGTAGGGCAAATCTCGACTGGGTACCCACCTCGCCGATCACATAGACATAATCGCGATCTTCTGCCCCGAATTCTAACCTGTCGCGGAAATTGCTTCTTTGTTCCTCAAGGGCGTCGCGTCGGAGAGACATCTCGAACTGCAACTCTTGCAAAGCCTGTGCCCGCGCTTGCTGACGCACCTGGATCAACGTGATCTGCTCTTCGAAATAGGCTTCGGCAGCATCCAGATCGAAGGATGTGTCGACAAAAACACTGTCTCCATCGCGCAAGAGGACTCGTCGCAAGCCGCTTCCAGAATACAGTTCGCTGGCAGGTATCTGGAACAGCGATCCATCGCGATAGAGTCGCACCATCGCCCCATTGCGGGCACGAACCTCCACCCCACCGGCCCTGGCCAGCGCTTCTTCCAGATAGAGAGGTTGCAGCGTGATCGGTACGATACCGGGCGATGCGACCGCCCCTCCAACCGACACGCGGCGCGAATTGAACTCCGCCAGTTCAAGGCTGAAGGTCGGGTCGACCCGGTTTTCAACCAGACCCTGGAACACGGCATCTTCGGCCTCTTCAAGCGTCATGCCGCCGATTGAAATGCGCCCAACATCTGGAATGGAAATCGCACCGTCGTCTTGAACTGTGTATCCTTGCCGTCCGGTTTGTGCGGCCAGAAGACCTGAAAGCTCTTCGACGCTGGTGGCGGTCTGAGATGTCGAGAGGAGAACAACATCCCCCACGCCGATGGTGTAGGGTTCCGGTTGCGCAGGTGCCGGAAGCCTTGTCTCCATCACCGCGGGCCGTGTTTCCGGGTCAAACACGGGGTCCGGCAAAGCCCCAACTCCGCGTGGCTGGTTCGGGCGGTCCGCAATGACCGAAAATGCGGCGGGAAGGCTTTGCGGATTGTAGCTCGATCGGTTCGCTGCAAGCACCGTTTCTGGCGTCACTGGGATCACACGAACATTGGCATCCGCGCTTTCTTGCACGTCCGAAGAGAAGTATGCCGCGCCGCAGCCAGACAGCGTAAGGAAAACAAATACTGCAGAAAAAAGAAATCTCATCGAGGCCTCATCGCGTCAGCAACGTCGTTGCACATTCCATCATTGCCGTGACCGATCCACCGCTTCCAGTCAAGGTCTGTTCAACTCCGCCGCACGGCTCTCTAGCTACCCGGCGTCGGCGGTTGGTCGACTTATTGTCACGGTCCCGGAGCTCCCTCTTTATTGGGAGAGGCATTTCGTTTATCAAAGATTAAGGAGTGCGATTCTCCAAAAAAACCAAACTGGAGCAATAGTCGATGGCGTGCCTAACTTTTAGGTAAGCTTTTCGGGCGTAAATATGCGTCTATTTCTCATTGATAGGTTGACGATGTCTGCTCCCAGTCCTGAAGACAGCCCGGTTCGGGCTCTTAGGTACAGATACCACACTAGAAAAGCTGTCTTTCTATCCCGTTATGAGACTTTGTTGGTACGCCGCGCCTTATCGCAAGGCAGCTCCACGAATGAGTCGATTGGAGGGCGGCGGGCATTCTGGGTGTTCAAACGGCTCTTTGACATAATTTGGTCACTTTTCCTGCTTGGCCCCATGTTGCTGATCGCCGCGGTGCTGCTCTTGCTCAATCCGTTTTTCAATCCCGGGCCGCTGTTTTTCGTCCAGATCCGAATGGGTCGGGGGTGTCGCGCGTTTCATGTTCTAAAGTTTCGGACCATGGTTTCGAGGACCGCCACAAAGGAGAGCGCTCGGCGCGGCGCGGATGACCCAATCGATTGTCACCGGATCACGCCGCTGGGCAGGTGTCTCAGAAAGACGCGTATTGATGAATTACCTCAGATAATCAATGTGTTGAAGGGGGATATGAGCCTGATCGGACCGCGCCCGGATTATTTTACGCATGCCCGCACCTATGTGCGTCAGATCCCTGGATACCGTGAGCGCCATATGATCCGCCCAGGTATCAGCGGCCTCGCACAGGTCGAACATGGCTACGCCGAGGGGGTTGCCGCGACGCAAAGGAAAGCGGAGCTGGATCTGCAATATATCCGTGATGCGGGCTTCAATCTCGATTGGCGCATCTTTGTAAAGACTTTGCGGACCGTCTTGATTCGAGATGGTAAATGATGGTTTGCTGGCGCTGATAGGCTAAATCTCGCCGACGTCGAAATTGAAGACGATCAGTTCGACCTCATCTTAGGTGCTTATGAAGCTGACCGATCCGTTCGGCCGGACTAAGGCGGCTGTTAGACGGTTTGTGTAGACGGCACCGGTATCAATCGAAATTCTGTGATTATCGGCTAGCGGATGGTCGGTGATCGTGTGGCCATGAGCAACCCATTGCCCATCCGCTCGTCCGGATTTGAAAAAGTCGCCATGCCCCCAAAGCAAGGCCTTCGCATTCTGGTCCGGCATTGGAGTTACAGGATCAACGCCCGCATGGACGACCCACAGAGTTCCACTGTTCCAAATCAATGGCCGGTGTCTTACCCAGGCCTCTAGATCTTTGCCAATTCGGTCTCGCAACTCACCGGCTAGGTTGATGAAGATTTCTGGGGCAACAGTTTCGCCAACGCCTGCGGCGGAGACGGAAAAGCTAGCCAATGTCTGCAAGCCCCCATTCCGCAACCATCGCGGCCCATAGCGCGGTGGATTTTCGATGAAGTCCAGCATCATCCGCTCATGGTTTCCCATCAAGCAAACGACATTGTCGCTATGCGCCATCTCGAGTTCCCTCAAACGTCGAAGGACCTCGGCACTTTGTTCCCCCCGATCAATGTAGTCTCCTACAAAGACCAACTGCGGGTCTTCAATCGCCCTCTTTGTGAGGTCTGCGTCGATCGCCTCTAGCAGGCGCTCTAGAAGATCGAGCCGCCCATGGATATCGCCCACAACATAGACATCACGCTCGGGCGCGGGAGGCTCCGTGCTCGTACCTTGCGAGGTTACCCCCTGGGCGCTCGCTCGACGCCCCAAAAACTGGCGGATCACTTTCATATCTTTGCCTTTCGCGGGGGTTGTTTTAGGAGTGCCAGCTATGTATTGCCAGCCCGTTCGTTGCCCCAAAATTGGCGGCCAGAAGCATCGCCGTTTGCACTCCGCACGTTGGATCGTCCTAGCCGCCCACTTTAAGTACAGTGTCTAACGTTAACGTTTTCTATGAAGGTGCTCAGGAGATACGCGCCCTGGAAAACTGCCGCTTCCAGGACGCTGCCGTTCGATGGTTTGCGGCGGCATTTCGATTCTTTGACCAGGTCTATTCTCTGGCTTCATGTGCCTGTTTCGTCAGTGTCAAAGAACAGTCCAGAACCTATGTCCCGAACGCATACTCTTCATCGATGTCGGCTTCCGTCAGGCCGATTGGGATCTCTTCGTCATCGCCCGACGGAATTGTGCCAACCAGCGGGTGATCAAGCCTGATCTCATTTGGCGGTTCGGTCGTGCCTTCGGTTGCATCTACCGTGAGAGTTTCGATCTCTATGGGCGATGCTGGGTCGAAGGGGCTACCATCATTTTCCGCGATGTGCGCTGACAACATTTTCCCGTTGCCACCGCATGTTGGGCAAAATACTTCGCCATAGTTTTCGCAAGTGCACCTATCTCCGTCACAGAGACATACAACCCAACCAAAGCCGCTGCATTGCGGGCATCCATTCGGCGTATTCATTTTGTCCCTCGGAGTTCGTTCGTGAGCTACTCCAAACGTCATATCCATTAATTTCGATTGCAACTATCTCTTCAGGTGTTTTTTCCTATCGATCGGCAGAGACCTGATCGTTCTAGCCAATGATTCTGATGCAGGAGGTTACGAAAGTGGTTAGATTCGGGGGCGGCGCTTGTTTTTCGGACCACGCGACTAACGCATATTCAGAAATGCTTTGACGTTCGCCAAGCTTCAAAGATGCTGATCGCTGGCCGAAGCCGCTGTTCTAGCTGGGCATGCGATGCGGGAGAACACGGGTGGCCGCGTCCGGGATTGTCTCCACTTTGAAAGAACGGTTTCAACCTCCGCCAAACCGTTGGGTTTCATCGCATGCGAATGTTGCTTCAGCTTCTAACGGCTGGGTACCCAGATATCGCGCGGAAGAGACGAGAGAATCTCTGCGCCGTCCGGCGCTACTGTCACAATGTCTTCTACTCGAATGCCGAAGCGCCCTGGCAGGTAGATTCCAGGCTCGATCGAGAAGACGTTTCCTTCCCGCAAAACGGTTTCGGATGTGGCGGTGATATAGGGCGGTTCGTGCACATCGATGCCCAGCCCATGGCCTGTCCGATGCACGAAATAGTCGCCATATCCGGCCGCGGCAATCACATCGCGCGCGGCGGCATCCACCTCTTTGGCCTGTATGCCTGGTCGAACGACAGCAAGCGCCGCTTGGACCGCCTCCTCGACCACGGCGGCTACCCGTAGGAACTCTGGGTCGGGCGTCGATCCGTACCAGCCGCAGCGGGTCATGTCACTCGGGTACCCATTGATCCGACACCCGGTATCGATCAGCACGGCCATGCCCTCGGCGAGGCGCGTATCGCCAGTGTGGTGATGCGGGAAGGCGCCGTTTGCGCCGAAGGCCACAATGGTGAATTCGGGCGTCGCGCCATTTGCCTTGTAATGATCGTGGATCACCTGCGCCACGTCATGTTCCGTCATGCCCTCGCGGAGCGCGGCAAACCCGGCCTGGCAGGCCGCGTCGTTCAGATGGGCGCAGTCCCGTAAGGTGGATATCTCGGCAGGGTCTTTCATGCCACGCAGATGCCCGAGTGTGTCGTCTGAGAACCTGCGTTTGGGCGCGTCCAGCGCGTCGAGCAACAACAGTGCAAAATCGGCGCGCATCGCCTCATCCAAAGCGACGGTTTGATCTGCGCCAGTAACTTCGCAGCTTGCCAGCAACCGGTCCAAGGCCGCGCCCGGCCCCTGGTCATCGGCCCAGGTTTCGAAGGGCAGGTCCGTCACCTGTCGCACCGAGTTTGCGTTAAGCGCGGGCATCAAAAACCCGGCATGGGCCTGGCTGACCAACAGCATCACGGGCCGCTCATCTCCATGCGGATCGGCACCCGAAAGCCAGCGCATATGGCTTGTGGGCCCAAGCGCCACCAGATCGGTGCCGGTCTCGGTCATCCGGGCGCGCAGCCGGTCAATACGGTCGTGATAGAGGGTCATAAAACTGTCCTTCGAACAAAGAACCGCCGGCCCCCGAAGGGGCCAGCGGCAGGGAGAGATCAGTTTTTGTCGACGAGACGATAGAACACGAAGTCAGACGTTGCGCCGTTCACGTAGCCCGACACGTTCTCCGCCATGGCCACCTGATAAGACGCCTGGAACATGATCACGATGGGCGAGCTTTCCTGTACCTGGCGCTGCAGCTCCAGGTACATCTCTTCGCGCGCCGCCGGATCGGTTTCAGTGAGCGCCGCCGTTGTCATCTCGTTCATCTCCGCAGGCACCGCCCAGGAATTCCGCCAGGTAGTGGTCGCGGCATAGGCGTCCTGATCGTTGTTCGAGTTATAGGCGAAGGCTTTCGCGTTCGAATGCGGGTCCATGAAGTCCGGGCCCCAATAGAGCAGCATCGCCTCGTGGCTCCGCTCGCGATAGCGGGTGATCACCTGGCTGCCGGTGCCGGGCAGGATGTCGAAGTTGATTCCGGCTTCGGCGAAGCTCGCCTGGATCGACTGCGCCATATCGGTGAAGGGCGCGGCGTTGATCACGTCAAGCGACACGGTAATCGGCAGGTCCACACCAGCCTCTTCCAAGATCGCGCGAGCGCGGTCGGGGTCATAGCTGTAGGGCGTATCGGTCAGCGCACCTGGGAAGCCTTCGGGCCAGAACGCCTGATGCACTTCCATCTGACCGGCGATGATCGAGTTGGTCATGCCTTCATAATCGACCAGATAGCGGGCCGCTTCCCAAAACGCGGGGGGCGTCAGGCTATCAACAGCTTGGTTGAAGGACAGGAAATGGACCGCAGCTTGCGGGAACGTGTCGACCCGCAGTCCTTCGCCATCGAGCGAGGCCACTTGGTCCGGCGTCAAATTCCGCGCCAAATCCACATCACCGGATTCCAGCAGGAGTTGTTGCGTGGCCGATTCCGCTACATGCCGAATGATCACGCCTTCGATGGCCGGGCCACCGTTGAAATAGTCGGGATTGGCTTCCATCCGGATCAGCTCCGCCGGGCGGAAGGCGGTGAGCGCGAAGGGGCCGGTGCCCGCGGTGTTGGCGTTCAACCAGGCATTGCCCATGTCGCCGTCCACCTCATTGGCCATGACGGTCACCTTATCGACGATGGAGGCAGGTCGCGCGGCCAGCACGTTCATCACGAAGGCGGGCGAGAAGTCACCATCATAGCGCACGGTGACTGTGTTGTCGTCTGCCGTGACCATCTCGCCGACATTTTCGGGCGTCCAGCCGAGCTGTGTCAGAATGAACGCCGGAGTGAGGTTTAGTTGAACCACACGCGAGAAAGAAAACACCACATCTTCCGCACGCACCGGATTGCCGGAATGGAAAACAGCGCCGTCGCGCAGTGTGAAGGTGATTGTCTTGTTCTCGGCGTCGATCTCCCAAGCGGTTGCGAGACCGGGGGCCAGCACCGTCGTGTCCTCGGCATCATATTGGACCAGACGGTCATAAGTGTTGGTGACCAACTCGCCGGAGGTGAATTCATAGGCCTGGGCCGGGTCGATCGCGACGATGTCGTCGATGTTCTGGGCCACGACCAGCAATTCAGGGGGCGTGTCGGCATACGTGGCAGGTGCGGCCAGCGCAGCAGCCAGCACCGCCGCCAATAGGGCGGGTTTTAGCAGTTTCATTGGGATAAACCTCCGTTTCGGTCTTTAGCCATTAGTATTGGCCGGTGTCATTTCAGGCAGTTTGACCGCGCCTTTGCGCTGCAGAACCGACAAGGTGCCAGTCCACAGGATACGCGCGGGTGTCTTGGTCTGGTTCGACCAGGAATGCGGGGTTGAGCCGCTATAATGCAGACTGTCCCCGCGTTGGAGAATGAAGCTCTGACCGTCGAGCATCTGGGTGATTTCGCCGTCGAGAAGGAAGATGATTTCCTCACCTTCGTGACTGACGGTCTCCGAGGCATAGCCGGGCGGGACATGCAGAATGTAGGAAGACAGTTCCGCCCCGGGAAACTCTGCGCCAAGCGACTCGTAGATGATCGACGACCCATCAAGCGAAAACTGCGGGCGCGCTCCCGCGCGCGAAAGGCTATCGGCCGGTTTCGGGGTCGCGATGAAGTATTCTAACCCCACATCGAGACCTTGAGCGATCTGCGCCAATGTGCCGAGCGACGGCGTCGCATGACCCCGCTCCACCTGGCTGAGATAGCCGACCGAGAGGCCCGCATCATCGCAGAGCGCCTGCAACGTCAGGTCAAGCTGCTTCCGCCGCTTGCGGATCAGCGCACCTAAATTCGGGTCACTTTTAGGCTTTGGCCGCGCCATCAGACTCCCTCGGTTCATCATAATTTTTTTGATCTAAGCAAAACTATTTGCCAAAACCAAGAAAAATGTGGCACCCCCGCTGAAAGGATTGGACCATGCCGCGGGCGAGAGAGGCGAGAACCCGATGATCGCGCAGCCGAAAAGACAGATCGCGTTGGCCGGCCCGGCGGTCGCGCTCCTGCGCTTTGTGTTGGTTGTCGCGTTGACCTTTTTGGGCCTTTTAGCGCTGACCTTTTTTATCGGTCGCGTGGTGCCGATTGACCCGGTTCTTGCCGTGGTCGGGGATCGGGCAACGACGGAGCAATATGAGGCTGCGCGTGTCGCCATGGGCCTGGATCGCCCGCTGATCGCGCAATTCGGCAGCTACGTTTGGGATGTGTTGAATTTCAACCTCGGCATGTCTGTCTCGACCAACCGCCCCGTTGCCGAAGACCTAGCCCGGGTTTTTCCCGCAACGCTAGAGATGGCCACGCTCGGGATCATCATCGGCGTGGGTCTCGGTATCCCCGCAGGTGTCTTGGCCGCGGCGCATCAGGGTCGTTGGATCGATCAGGTCATCCGGGTTTTCGCCCTTCTGGGCTATTCCGTGCCCGCCTTCTGGCTCGGCCTGGTCGGCCTGGCGATCTTTTATGCGGCACTGGGCTGGGTCTCTGGCCCAGGGCGCGTCGACATCTTTTATGACGGGATCACGCCGACCGTGACGGGCCTGCTGACCGTGGACAGTCTGCTTGATGGCGATTGGGACGTGTTCCAAAGCGCGTTATCGCACATCATTTTGCCCGCCACGATCCTGGGCGTTTTCAGCCTCGCCTATATCGCGCGGATGACCCGCTCCTTCATGCTCGACCAGTTGAGCCAGGAATACATCACCACCGCGCGGGTCAAAGGCGTGCCAGAATGGCGGGTGATCTGGGTCCATGCCTTCGGTGCGATCCGGGTGCCCCTGATCACCGTGATCGGGCTCTCCTATGCCGGACTTCTGGAAGGCTCGGTCATGATCGAAACGGTGTTCTCCTGGCCCGGGATTGGCAATTACCTCACCACAGCGCTTTTCAACGCCGATATGAATGCGGTTCTGGGGGCGACGCTGGTCATCGGGTCCGTCTTTATTCTGATCAACAAAGTGTCGGATGTGCTCTACCGCCTGCTCGACCCGAGGAGCCGATAGATGCGCGCCTGGTTACTCGATGATAGCCCCGCCTCACGCGGTCAGGCCGCCGCCGGGCGGGCCTATCGCATCGCCGGTGATCTGATGCGCAACCCGCTGGCCGTGGTGGGCAGTCTGATCATTCTTGCGCTGATCCTGACCGCGATCTTTGCACCGTGGATCGCGCCGGAAAGTCCGGTTGGACAGGACCTGTCAAACCGGCTCATGCCACCCTCGGCCGAGCATTGGATGGGGACTGATGAACTGGGCCGCGATATCTTTTCCCGCGTGGTCTATGGCGCGCGGATCACGCTCTTGATCGTTGGTCTGGTGGCGATGATTTCTGCACCTCTAGGTCTGCTGATCGGGGCGATCTCGGGTTATTTCGGTGGCTGGACCGATCGGGTGCTGATGGGGCTGACTGATGTGTTCCTGTCGATGCCGAAACTGATTCTGGCGCTGGCCTTTGCCGCCGCCCTTGGGCCAGGGATCGAAAACGCGATCATCGCCATCGCGATCACAACATGGCCCGCCTATGCGCGGATTGCGCGGGCGGAAACGCTCACCATCCGCAATTCGGAGTTCGTCGCCGCCACCCGCCTGCTTGGCGCCTCCCACACACGGCTGATCACCCGGCACATTCTTCCGCTTTGCACCTCGTCGATGATCATCCGCGTCACGCTGGATATGGCGGGCATTATCCTGACCGCCGCGGGTCTTGGCTTCCTTGGCCTGGGCGCGCAGCCGCCGCTGCCCGAATGGGGCGCGATGATCTCGCGGGGGCGGAGTTTCATTCTTGATCAATGGTGGGTCGCCACGATGCCCGGTTTCGCCATCATCGTCGTCTCGCTTGGCTTCTGTTTTCTGGGCGATGGCCTCCGCGACGTGCTTGACCCGAAATCGGAGGGCAAATCGTGACCCTGCTGTCCGTTGAGAACCTGGAGGTCAGCTTCCCCACGTCGCATGGCCGGGTGAAGGTCGTCGACGGGATATCCTTCGATCTGGGCCGCGAACGCCTTGGCATTGTCGGCGAAAGCGGGTCCGGCAAGTCGATGACGGGGCGTGCGATTCTTCGTTTGATCCGGTCTCCGGGGCGCGTCGCTGGACAGATCAGCTTCGAAGGCCGGGACCTGATGACATTGTCCGAGCGTCAGATGCGGGCGCTTCGTGGCGCGCGGATTTCGATGATCATGCAAGACCCGCGCTATTCGCTGAACCCGGTGATGACGGTCGGCACCCAAATTGAGGAAGCGCTGCGCGTTCACGAACGCCTACCGCGCAGCGAGATGCGCGCCCGGGTGCATGAGATGTTGGAAGCCGTGCGGATCGACGACCCGGACCGTGTCGCGGGCCTGTACCCTCATGAAGTGTCGGGTGGGATGGGGCAGCGTGTGATGATCGCGATGATGCTGATCCCGCGCCCGAGCCTGTTGATTGCCGATGAGCCGACCAGCGCGTTGGACGTGAGCGTCCAGGGCGATGTGCTGCGCCTGATCGATGATCTTGTAAAAGATCATGGCATGGGCCTGATCCTGATCAGCCACGACCTGCCGCTGGTGGCCCGCTATTGCGACCGGATTTTGGTCATGAATGCGGGCCGCGTGGTTGAGACCTGCGACGCCAGCGCGTTGCATGCCGCCAGCCACCCCTACACCAAGGGCCTGCTCGCCGCCGTGCCTCAGATGCGTGAAACGCGGGCCGAGCTTCCGGTGATGGACCGCAATGCGTGGGCCGGCACATGACGGCGATCTCGCTAAAGAACCTGGATATCGCCTATGACGGGCAACGTGTCGTGCATGGGGTCAGTTTCGACGTGGCCGAGGGCGAAAGCTTTGCGCTGGTCGGCGAAAGCGGATCGGGTAAATCCACGGTGCTCAAAGCGATTGCCGGGCTGGCGCCGGAATGGACAGGCGAGATGCAAATCCTCGGCCGCCCGGGCAGTCACCGACCTGACCGGACACTGGCCAAGCACTGCCAGATGGTGTTCCAAGATCCTTATGGCTCGCTTCACCCACGCAAGACCGTCGATGCCGTCTTGTCCGAGCCGCTGGCGATTCATGGGATTGGCGGGCAGGACGCGAAGGTTGAGCAGGCGCTGGCCGATGTCGGCCTCGACCGTCGGTTCCGGTTTCGCTATCCGCACCAACTCTCGGGTGGCCAGCGGCAGCGTGTGGCAATCGCGCGCGCGCTGATGCTGGAGCCCGAGGTGATGTTGCTCGATGAACCCACCAGTGCCCTCGATGTGAGCGTACAGGCGGAGATATTGAATCTCTTGAAGCGCCTCCGGTCGGAGCGTGGGCTGACCTATCTGATGGTCACACACAACTTGCCGGTTGTCAGTTTCCTCTGCGAACGCATGGCGGTGATGAACAAGGGCCGGATTGTCGAAATCGCGCCTGCGACGGCGCTGCATGACGGTGCGTTTACCGACCCGTATGCGCAGGCGCTCTATGTTGCCAGCGGCGGGGCGTGATCTTACGAAAAAGGACCAACCAGTAATGCAATCTGATCGCCCCACGCCGCAAGCTGTGCAACGCCGCTTCGTCGCCGATATGGCCGCCGCCCGCACCGAGGATCAGGTGTTCGAGGCGCTTTACCGCCTCAGCACGGCGCGCGTTCCCGTTCGGCTTTGGACGGTCATGACAGTGGATATGGAGGCCGGTCTTGCGCGGCGCGCTTATTCCAACATCCCCGACGCATATCCAACCTCCGGAACGAAACCGATCGAGCGCAATGACTGGTTCGAGATCGTGCATGATCGGCATGAGAGTTTTGTCGCCAATACGCTGGACGACATCGCCAAGGTATTTCCGGATTATGAGTTGATCGGCGCACTTGGCTGCGCGTCAGTGCTCAATCTGCCCGTGGTCAGCGGCGGCGAACTTCGTGCTACCGTGAACCTGCTGGACGATGAAGGCTATTTCACGCCTGAGCGAGTTGGCGAGATCACGGATGTCCTCACGTTGCCGGCTTTTGCGGCCGTGTTGGCCGCGCGGGCGTTGTGATGTGCCGCAAGGTCGCCGTTTCGCGACGGTCGGTTCCAAGATCCAAGACGCGCGTTGCATAAGATGATTGGGCGGGGTTTGATCCGCGTCATCATGCGCAAATCTCGGCAGTCAGCCTCATAAGGTTTTGGGAACGCATTTGCCGAGGCCGTCATACGCGCCTGGGCAATTCACTTCTTGTGGTCACCTGCCGTGTTTGTGGTCGGCTCCATATAAATTCCGTGTGCATGAAAACTGTTGAGGGCGCAAAATATGTTCTTTGCGCATTATTTCTGAAGTATTTTAGAAATCAAATCCATAAAATAATTAGCCGGTATTCTTATGGGTTCGATTATCATTTCTGTATATCGATTCTAGGGAGAGTTTTATGACACGTGTTATTACTTGGAATATGGAAGGTGCGACCCATAGCTCAAATAGCAAATGGGTCGATGGTGTGCAGCAATTGTTAACGAAGGCAGAGGCCGACATACTCTGCTTGCAAGAGGCCGGGGCGGCTCCGCCATCGTCCGCTGCCTATGCGCCACCCCCGCCGGCACCGACTTGGGCGGGCGGCATTGCGCCTGCTGTGGCTTGGTCTTTTCTGACATGGCAACCGGGTGTTCCACTGTACTATGTCCTTTGGGTGCAAACGGACCCTGGGGGAAATAGGGTCAATCTGGCTGTTGTGACAAAGGATTTGCCAGATGAATTCCGCTATGTTGCGAATGCCGGAGGCCGACCTGCAATCGGGGTGCGGTTCGGGACGGACGAGACCTTTACACTCCATGCACAAAGTGGGGGTGGGGCGGATGCACCAACCTTGGTCACAAATGTTAATGCTGCCACCGCTGCGGGAAATTCATGGGACGCCGCAGGAGATTATAACCGACAGCCAGACGAATGGGGCGCGGGCGGCGTGCCAGCGGGTAATCTTTGCCCGCCAGACAAGGCAACGCGTTGGAAATCGGACAAAAAGCTCGACTATATGGTCCGCAGCGGCGCGGTGATTGAGGGATTTGTGATCGATACGTTGGTCTTGAGTGACCACTTCCCAGTGATCTTCGATGTCTAACGTAGCGTGTCTGGGTCGGGTTGGTGGATGCTGACCCGGCCAAGATTTGGTTTTCCAAACTTGCAATATATATCCGGCGGTATATGCGCCATCGGCATAAATCAGCGCATGAATTGCGTGTCTCGGATGGAATTTGACCGTCTGAATGCGCGATGGTCCATCTCGGCGGTTCAGAATCTGTCAGGGTTTTCCGGCGCTTAGAGATTCACCTCTCTTTCAGTCATATCTGCTTACCAAAAATAGTTAATAAATCCTTATCTTCTTTGAATGACGTAAGGAACATTTTTATTGAATGGATTTAGAATCTGTGTGTTACTTAATGCGGTACATAAGCGGGAAAACAGAAAGTAATGCGTGTTCAAGGATTTGAATGCAGTGCGCTTGCGCATATATTCTTTTGTTGACCTAAATATATAGAATATTGGTTGGAGGGCCTTCTGCTCCGATCTGTCTCGAGGAATTTCTTCGGGATCAATTGGTATGGCTTGGGGAATGCGTTTGCTTGCGGAATCTGATTTTAACGTCTTACGAATCCCGCCCCTTGCGCACTTCCCTTGGGTTTCCTTCCCATGATCATCGTTTTTAATATGACGTCGTCAGCGATGCGTCTTTACGTGAATCATGCACAGGTCCAGGCGCCTGATAAAATCGTGCCAAGCACCGGCTTCAAGGCGTTCCCAAAAACAATCGGTTTGCAGAGGCGCCCTGAACCTCAGGTGTTCGGAATCGGAGAGAATACTGTGGCGCTGGACTATCGGGATTTCCTGCCGCCGATGCCATCCGGCGCGGAGTTCAGCCCAAACATTCCCGATGCCGTTCTGTCCGACTTCATCCTCTATCTGTTCGGCAATGGCGCGCTGTTGATGCGGACCTCCGGCCAGCAGATCGAGCGATATAATTGGCCGCTCGTGCCCCCCGTCGCGACGGACGACCCTTTTTCACCACCCAGAAGGAGTAAACCATGGCTGGCAATGTGTATTTGTTTAATGTGAACGCCGAAGAGATGAGCCGCGTCCAAGTGCGGAACTGGCCTGCGGATGAGACGATCGATGGCTGGAGCGAGGAGAAGGATGACAAGTATTCCCCGAATGCGCTCGCCGTCCCACGTGAGAAATTCCCGACGGATAGCTGCAGTTTTGCGCAGGGCGACAACTCGGTCAGCTTCAGTCGGCCGACCTTCAATGGCGCCTTCATCCTCACCATTGATCCGGCGATTTCCCTTTCCGACGATCTGATCTGCTATGTCACCCGCAGCAGTGCGCTGCTGATGCGGACCAATGGCGAGGTGATCAGCGAGGTAACATTCGCGCCCACGCTTATGGCTGACGAAGGCAGCTGAGGCCGAGGGCCGTGGCACCGGTATTCAAAAGGGTCGTTTTGCAAGACGACACGCTTGCGCTCTATCGGGCCGAGGTCTCTGACGAGACGGCACGAGGGCTGACGGCGGGACCACGTGCGCTTCACTTGCTCTATCTCGGCGCGGACCGGGGAGGTTGGTCCGCGCCGCCCGATGAGTTGGAATATGCCGCGTCCTGGAAGGCCCGCGGCGTTTATCTTTTGAGTGATCCGTTTGAGGTCGAGGACCTTACGGCGCTGAAAGATGCCGTGCCTTTGAAAGGTCAGAACAAGAACCGAGGATTTGCCTGGGTGGATGACCCGGGCGGCATGCCGCAAGCGGTCCTGATGCCGATGACCTGGACCGGTGAGGAGGCTGGGCGTGTCGCGGAAACAACCGAGATCGCGTTCCTGAACGTTGCCTTGACCATGCAGCAGGGTGTCGAGGTCGTGTTTGATTTCGGGGAGGCACCGAAGGCCGATCTGAAGGTCGGGCAATCAGGCACCGCACGGATCTTCCTCAACCGCGCCAAGACAATTGGGCCGGAGCCCACCGAGGATACGGTGCAAATGCCGCTCGCGCCGGATGACGCCGGCTTAGGTCTGATCCGGTACCGCGCCGATTGGCGGGCGCGCGCGTTCTTCCGGCTGTTCGAAGACAACGAGTTTAACACCGACCCGGCTTGGGGCGGGGAGATTCGGTTCTTTCTGAAAACGACGGGGCGGAAGACGCCGCAGCAATTGGTCTTTCCGCTGTTCACCGCCCCAGAGCAGGGGGTCTCATATCCATTGGATGTCCGCATGGATCCACTGGCCCCCAATGATGCGAAGCGCACGGTCTTTGATATGCGCGACGAAGGCTGCGCGCTCGCCTTGCTGACCTCGCGGTTCTTGCGCACGACCGGCGGCGATGAGGTCCAGTTGACGCCGCAGCCGGGCGTTGGATTCTATCTGGGGCGGCGGCCTGGCCCGACCTCAAGCGGCGGGGCCAATAGCTATCTGGCGACGAAGGGGCCGTTCTTGCTCGATCTGTTGGGCAAGGCAGATGCGCAGTTGATGTGCGGGCTCTCGGCGCAGGAATACGTCACCGTGGCCGATGGCGATCTCGTCGATCTGACCCCCAATCAGGCGGCCCTTGCCGATTTGGGGGACAAGGAACGGGGGCTTGTGGCCTTGGCCGACCAGGGCGACGCTCCGCTTCTGGAACCCGCATTCACAACCTCCTGGCTCTCGATCCGTCCCAGGCCGACGCGCCAAGCGGACGCGGTCGAGCCCTACTACTTCTCCCAATCGCAGCAGGGCACGAATTTCGACAAAAACGCGCTGGATGGCACCACCTATGCCGGGGCGACAGCATCGCGGATCGCCCATTTGGGCGCGGTGGCAGTAGCGGGCGTGGATGGCGGTGCGATTTCTTTTCCCGTCGCCCCCTTCGGCGGGGTCTTCCCGCCCGACAGCGATATTGAGGGCTGGCCCAACAAGGATGTACCGGGCGAGGATTTCCAAACGTTAGAGGGCGGTGCCTTGGCCCCGTTCCGGTTCGGATCGCTTAGCTTGGCGGGGCCCGCGACCGGTCCGATTGTCTGCAATGCTGACGGGACGCCTCTGGATGGTGGGCGCAGCTCGACCCAACGTGGGGTTCTTTTGGAGATCGGCTCAGGCGTCGCAGCGGCCAGGGAGGAACCCGCCCCGCCGCAAGGCGGTTGGGCCCGTTTGGTTTTGGGCGAGAGCGACAAAGGCGAACTGGCGTTTAAGCAGACCGAAGCAGGCGTGGTCGACCCGACGCTCGCGCAGGCCTTGCTCAACCCGCAGGCCTTCATCGTGATGAACAATTGGGACAGGTTCACAGATTTTGACAGTGCGATCAGCGTGCAGGGGATCGATGTGAACCTCTCGCCTGCCGAAGGGCAGGCCGATCCGCGGCAGACGATCCTGGTGTTCAAATATGCCGATACCGAGACACTCGAAGACCTCGTTGCGCGGGTCGATGCCTGGGATCGCCCGGAGTATTTTGTGGGTGATGCAGGTGCGGTCACCCTTGCGAGGGAGCAGCTTTTGGCCGCGATTGCGGAGGCCAAGGCCCAGAAAGACGCGCCCGGTCAGCCCTTCAAGTATTTTCTGGAGACGATCCTCGTTAGCAAGGAGTGGACCGGGTTTCTGACCTTCAACGCCCCGATTGATGGCCGTCAAATGCCACCCGATTACCAGATGATCCTGGGTGGCATCGATGGGCAATTGATGGCGCATCACTTTGGTGTGGAGACCAACCGCCTGACCCTTGATGACGACGGGCGACCGGCCATTCAAGGCACGGCCTTTGCGGGCGTCTTCTTCTATCTAGAGCCGTCGGGCCGACCGGAACCCGAAGAGGCCTATGGCTATCGGACAACCAAGCTGATCATCGAGATCCGCAATGCGACGATCCAGCAATTCGCGTCCGAGGTTGCGGTCACTCTGAATGAGCTTTTTGAGCGGCCTGTGAGTGGGCAGGGCGGCAACCCTTCCGAACCGAACACGATCCGGATGGAGGGGGATTATCAGGTTGTCGAAGGGGTCGGACGGGTCATCTTTCAGGCCGCGCTCAGCCGGTCTTTCATCTTTCAGATCGCCGAGTCCGATATCCGCGTGCTGCGGCGGTTTATGTTGCGCGGCGCGGGACTCAGCCCGATCTCGGCCGCCTCGAATGAGTTGCGCGATGCGGAGGAGGTCACCATCGCCGCGCGCTTCTCAATGGATGGCGAATTGGCCTTCGACAAAGCGCCATTCCCCAGCAATCCGGGTCAGGCGCCGCTCGACCTGTTTTCCTACGGCGTCACGATTGAGGAGCAGAAACGCGGTTTGCCAATCAGCGGTCTGTCGATTGATCTTGAGTTCGACCTAGGCCCAACCGGGCGCACCGATCTGCGGCTCAAGCCGAATTTTGCCAACATCATCGCGGCCGACAATCCCGATCTGCGACGACCCGAGGGCCTTGTGTCCGGCTTGCCCATGCGGCTGACGGGGTTTTTGTCGGGGCAGGCCGCGCTTGATACGATCAAGCGCACGGGCAAGATCGTGAACATCCCCGATCTAATCCCCGATCAGAGCGTGGGCGAGGGGGTGACAGCGCCGATTTGAACCAAATCCCGGTGCTTGATGCCACGACACCGACCCCGAGCTTCGCGTTGGCCTTTGAGCTACCCCTTGGCTCGCTGGGCGATCTAGCTGAAACCGGAGTTGGTTTAACGGCCAATCTGATCCTCGGGTGGGGGCCCAGTGCGGCCATGCCGGAAGCTGACGGCGTGGCGGTCTATGTGCAATTGCCAGCCTTGGTTGGCGGCTTGGCGGGCTTCGATCTGCAAGGCTATCTCAAGACGACATTTGGCGACGCGAATCTGGCCCGCGTGATCTATCAGCCCAAGCCGACAGACCCAGAACGCGGGGTTTACGTTCTGCTGTTCAACAATGTGGCGATTTCGATCTTCGGGATCGCGCTGCCGCCTAAGGTCGTCACGGATTTCATCCTGTTCAGCGACCCCACCGCCCCTGGCGGAAGCGACATCGCTTGGTCCCTGGCCGCGACGCAGGTGGAGGCGTCATGACCCGGAAACCTGTCCCCACAGCGGTCAAGCTTGGCCCCATCACCGACGCCAAAACCATCGCGGAGTTCGTCGCGACGGCAAACCGAGATTTTGATCTTTATCTGCCCGAAAGCTGGCCGCCCGATACGGTCGCCGCCGATATCTGGGCGCTGGAGATCACCGTCGCGGAGGACCCCGAGCGCGGCAGCTACACCGCCACTGCCAAGATCAAATACCCGAATCTGGGCAAGGGTGACGCCAAGTTTGAAGGCCGAGTGAGCGCGGTTCTCACCCGCACAGGCAATTTCTACCTGCCCAATATGTTGGGTGACGATCCCCTAACCCCGGAAAATATAGACGATTTATTGAAGGAGAACCGACATGGTCAAAAAACCTAAGAACACAGCTGTCTTGGCGCCGGAGGAGGAAGCGAAGGCGACGTTTTCCTTCGGCATGGTGTTCGACATCAACGGCACCGCGGTTCCGATCTCCACCGCCGATATCGCGAAGATCAAGGAAGAGGGGGTGCAGTTCGAATTGCCGAAGCCGGTGGTTCTGGGCTCGTTCGCCAATCTGATCGAATGGCTCGACACAACCTTTGGGGTGAAGTTTCCCGATACCGCCGATCTGCCCGACTGGCTGAACGACATCGTAACCGCAATCATCAACATGGAGTTCTCGGTGCTGGTCTTCAAACTGGATGTGCCGGGCAAGAAGCGGCCCAATGATCAGGTGCGCTATGCCCTGGAAATCGCGGGCACCTTTGTGGGTGAGCCTCTGACACCGATCCCCGGTTTCGACTTCCTGGGCATTCAGGGTGGCGTCTTCGGTGTGACGAATATCGCACCTGCCGTTGAATAGGTGATCGTGGCTTAACGGGAAGGCACGCTCATGCCCCGGATCAATTTCGGCGTTGACCTTCAGCTTTTGCTGGAGGCCGAAAAGACCTTCAATCTCCAACTGCGTTTGGGTGCGGGGATGGGGCCAACCGCGCTGACCATTTCACCGGGTCCGACCGAAAAAGCCTTTAGCTTGGCACAAGTTTTGGGGGCTTTGAGTACGCTTTTGGATCTGCCTGCGTTGCAGACTGTCGCGGACCTTGGCGACAAGGATAAGAACAGCTTCTGGTACAGGTTCTTTCAGGTCAGCATCCTGCCGGAGTTGACGGTTGTGGTCGCGCCCGAGGCAAGCTCGATCCAAGCGCGGTTGATGCTTTACACTGCGCCAACGAGGAACCCGGCTGATTATGGCATTCGGTTCGCAGATAAGCTGCCACCTTTTATCACCATAGAACCCGATATCACGCTGTACGACCTGGTGATTGGCTATTGGCAGAAGGACGGCCTCGACCTCAAAGCACGCGTCAAGATCTGGCCGCAGGAAAGCGAGAATGTGCTGACCGATGGCACAGTCTTGATGCCGCTGACCGAGGAGCCGAACGGTAAAACCGAGATCGTCAAATACCCGTTTCCCAACCCCAGCCAGGGGGGCAGACATTCCGGGTCAACTATCTCGGTTTGGGACAGCGCTTTGGGCCGCCGACGGTCGGGCTCGAGTCCGACCCGATCGCGAAGATTTTCGAAGAGCTGAAAAACCTGCGCAGCAATGATCCGAAGACCGTGTTGAACGCGCTGGTGAAAGATTACTACCACCCGGACAGGAACTGGTTCTTCGGCGCGGATATTTATCTCAAGGGCTGGCGGGTTCAGGCGCTGTTCAACGATCCGGCAATTTACGGCATTCGCATCACGGCGGATCAGGGCGCGTTTGAGGGGTTTAAGTTCGAGATCTTGTACCAGAAACTCGGCCCCGATCTGGGCGTCTATTATGGCGCGATTTCGATCCCCGAGAAGTACCGACAGATCAATTTGGGGGCTGTGGCGCTCAAGCTGCCCAGCTTCGAGATTTGGATTTACACCAATGGTGATTTCAAGGTCTCGGTCGGCTGGCCGCTGGGGCCAAACTCCATCGGGTTTGAGATTTATATCTTCATCGGCGGCTGTGCGTTTTACTTCGCCAAACTGCGGTCTGGCTTCAATCCGCGCGCGCCAGAGCCAACGATCTATTATGATCCGATTATCGCCTTTGGCCTGGCAATCAAGATCGGGCTGGGCCGGTCAATCAACGCTGGTGTCTTCCGGGCGGAGTTGAGCCTGACGCTGCAAGGCGTGTTTCAGGGCATCCTGGCCTGGGAAGGCGTCAATCCCAAACTGCTGAATTCGCCGGATGCGGATGTCGTTCGCAATGCTCGCGCGGCAGTAAAGGCGTCGAACGCGATCTCCGGGCCGCCGGATTACTTTTGGTTCTCCGCAACCGTCGGTATCGTCGGGCTGTTGCAGGGCGAGGTTGATCTGAAGATCATCAAGGTCTCGGTCAGCATTCGCCTGTCGATCACCACCGGTTTGGCATTCGAAACGGATTATGGCTCGGTCGCGCGGGTGACGGCGCAGGTCAAGGCCAAGGCCACCGTCAAGATTCTGTTCGTGAAGATCAGCGCCAGCTTCTCCCTGACCCTGACCGAGACCTTCACGCTCAGCGAGGGACCCAAAGGCGTGGCCAGCATCGAAGGCCCGCAAAACCCGAATTTCCAAGGCATCGTGCCCGGCACGCTGACGGCGCGCGGCAAAGCTCTGACGGCGGTCTATGACCGCCGCGCGCTGATCCAAGATGCCGAGCCATTGTCGTTGCCAGTGACGATGCTATTGCTGCCCGCCGCGCTCTATCGTGGTGGGGCTGGGCAATCCAATCTGGTTGGCGTGCCGATGATCGCGCCGCCGAAAGGGCAGCCTGGCGCGACGCCTTATGACGATTTGCTGATCCGGTTGGGCACCTGGCTTCTGCGGGATTTCGCGCCGGAGACCCATAGCTGGCCAGAGGTGTTGCAAACGCTCGGGCAGGGCAGAGATGCGCCGCCCGATGGGTTCTCGGACGCGCTCGACCGGTTCCTGGTCGAAGAGGTTTCCTTTGTTCTGGCCGGTATCGACCTGACCGTTGAGCGGTCGGATGATCTGGACCTTCTGCCGCTGCCGATGTTGCCGCCTTTGCAAATGGCGGTGCCGGGGCAGGACGATCCGATCGTTTTCGCCGACAAGATCGTACCGGATGGCTATGAAGCCTTCGTCCGGGAGTACTTCGCCGATCTCAGCCTGAGCGGCCTGAGTTCCAACCCCGAGGACGCCAGCCGCGTCGGCGCGATGGAAGTCTCGGAGACCTCGTTCGCGCAGATGATGTTTACCGATTTCTTCCTGATGTTGTCGCGCGATATGGCACGCCGCTTGGCCGATCCGCCGGTTGACGGTTCCGATCTGCCCATCGGGGACGTGGCGCAAGACATCTCGGCCATCGCGACCCAATTGGCAGGTATGGCGGCGCGCACGCTTTTGGGCGGGGTTGTCTTGCCAATGCCCGCAGAGATGGAGCAGTTCGGGATTGATCCGTTGGGCGTGGACCTTCTGGGCCTCTTTGAACTGAGCGCGCAGCAATTCCCCGCCGATACCAGCACCCCAACCAATGCTGTTACATTCAGCGTCGCAAACCCCGACGCCCCCTATTGGCCGCGATTTCCTTTGCCGAGGGGGAAAGTGCCGTCACGACCATCCCCGTGGCAGAGGCACCCCCCGCACCAAACCCAATTTGGCGGGACGCCGCGCTGCGGGCTGGTGTGGCCGATATCACGATCTCGCAAATGCCCTCGATCAACAGTGTCCGGCGGTGGTTTGCCAGCCGCGACCACGAGGCTTGGAGCGATTTGCAGGCTGAACGCCGGTTACTTCTGCCGCCGCCAGAGTTGCTGGGTCTGACGGAGAGCGGGCCGCTGACTCTCTTTGGCCAGAAAGTGGAGCCCGATCCGACCGCCCCGCCGACCCCCGATTTCGAGATTCACCCGGCGCTGATGATCCAATTCCGGATTCGCAAGGTGGCGCTGCCCTCGACCGGACAGTTCACCGACGAGGGCGGCCCACTGCCGACCGAGTTGAAAGGCGTCTACGAAATCTCGACCACGAGTGATGAGACGCGGGCGCAAATCCGGATGCTGCTCGACAGTGCCGATATTGGGCAAACCAAGCTTGATTTGGTGCGCATCGATGGGGATGGAAATGACGACCGTGGCTATCGGACCTTGCCCAGTGCCGCGCCAGAGAACGCGGTTTACCTGTTTAAAACGAACCTCTCGACGCTGACCCAGCCCGAAAACCTGTTCCGGCCCTTGGCGCTTGGGATGACGCGCGATGACACAGACCCCGACGATGCCGCCATCGGCGATGTGGCGGCTTTCCTGCGGCTGATCTGGCAGGCGAGCGTCGTTAATGCCACGGGCTTTTATCTGCATTATGGCGATGCCGAGCAGAACCCGCTGCCCGATGACATGTTCGACGATACGGGGTCGGCGACGCTGACGGTGATGGCCGCCGCGTCTGAGCCGCGTCCGCTGCACGCTTATGACAACGCGCTGATCCTGCCGGGCGACGTGAAGGATACCGCCTTCATTGCTGCCAATGATGCGGGGGGATCGCCATCGAATTGCATCAGCCCGCTTATCAGGCTGGCTGCGTCGCGTTCGAGATCGATTGGACCACCGCCGCGGCCCTCAGCATTGGGGAGACGGATCAGCCGCCGCCCTTTGGTCCGGACACAATCGCCTCACTCTACGATCTGATCCAATACCGCCTGCAGGGTGATGAGCAGCCGACCGGGTTTGACCCGTCGCTCTGGAGCCTTCCCTTGTCGCGGGCGCAAGACACCAAGGATATTGAGCAAAATGATGATGGGCCCGGGCGCTATCGGCAGATCGTGCCCGCCTATAAGTTTGCCACCGGCGCGCATGACGACATCTATGGCGCTGTGGGGCGGACACCTGATTTGCAGTTCCGGCTGATCGATACCTATGGCAATGCACTGGCCGAGGCGGCCCATACGGTGCAGTTCGACGCGCTTTATCATGACCCCCTGGTGCCGCTCGGGGAATGGCCCGGAACGCAGGCCACCTATCGCGTGGCCCGGAACAAAGCAGATCAGCCTTGCGTCTTCCTGACCCTCGATTTCCAACCCGATGAGATTGTCCGCAGTGATGTGCATTGCTTCATGGCTCTAGATCGCAACGGGTCTGGTGATGACAAAGCGCGCCAACAAGCCGAGATCGCCCGGTTCCGCTTTGCCCTTATCCATGCGCAATTGAGTGATCCGAATGTAGAGGCTGACCTGCTCAGCACGTTCTTTGGGCCGCTCGCGCCGCTTGGCTCAAGCGATGCGTTGAAAACGGCCTTTAAGGCGGCGGCTGAGACGATCTTGACCGATCTGGATAAGTTCCTCTCCGATGGGACGCCGCTTCAACCGCACAAGACCGCCATTCCGGTGCCGTTCAATCCGCAGGACCTGACCAAACAGCCCGACACGATCTTCGCGATTACGGTTGAGGCGCAGCTGCGGCGGACGCAATTCGTCGATCCGCTAGCCGCCGAAAAACTCCCGTCTGCTGCCCAGACCCGGTGGACCGTGCCGCTAGATCTGTCGGTAACCGATCAGAACCCCATTCCAAAAGACGACCCAGAGCCCGCCGAGGTGGACCTGCGCAGCTTTGCCAACCATCTCGAGGATGCGTTCAAGGGTTATGACGGTGCCGATGGGCTGCTGAAATTGACAGTTCGCAACGGGGTTTCAGATTTCTCCGCGCCTGAGACAGGGCCGGTCCTATGGGGCCTGAAATGGAGCGCGACCGCCGGGCTCGACGTGACGTTCGAGGCTGGGTCCGTCGCCTATTTCACCCTTGTTCCGATCAGCACGAAACTCGAGGGCCATGACGGGGTGCCCGTCACGATCTGGGACAAGGATCTGAACCCCGTCGAGGAAACCCGCGCCTTCTCCGAGATCGATGTCGATGCTTGGGCGCGGCAATTCCTGTCGACGATGGATCGGATCATGGGGCCAGCCGTGTCGAATATCATTGTCCAGAAGGGGCAAGACCGGTTCTCGGAATTCGCGACGGCCAAGCGGCTCTTGGCCGAGTGCTTGAAAGCCGGGGTGGAGCCGATCTTGGTGCCGAACGTCAGGACGGAAAGCCTGTCGTCCTTTGGTGGGCGCGAGGTTGTCGAGGGTGATCTTGGCAGCGCGCAGGATCGGTTTGAACAGCATGTGCTGACCCGGCTGGCAGCCGCTTATGACAGCTTGGTGGTCATGCAGATGGCCGCCGATGTGACCAATTCGCAAGCGCCAGGTCAGGGTGATGCGCCGCGCATCTTCGGCGGGGTCGAAGCCAAAGGGACGGCAGGCGATGCATCCGACACATTCTCGGTCTCCAACACCCGCATTCCAATCGAACCGCCGGCCGACGCCGGCCCGCGCTATGCCAATTTCCTGGTCTCGGCGGTCAATCCCAGTCGACAGGCCAAGCTTGATATGAATCTCACCTGGAATGTCGGTTTCGTGGAGCATCAGATTGCCTCCTCACATGCCTCCGGCGGCTATGTGCCCTCAAGCTGGCTCAGGGTTGTTGATTCCGATCTGGCCTCGGAACTGGCCTTTGATCTCGGCGAGGTCAGTGTGCCGATCCCATCGATCAGCTATCCGGCTGTGCCGGTGATGGAAGCGCAAACCGCGATCCAGCAGTTTACAGGCACCGCAAAGACGGTCGATGATTTCTTCCTCTGGTCTTACGAATCCGTCATCCGCAAGAGCGAGAAAGACGCCAAGGACACGCTCTTTGCGGAGCTGCGGTTGAATGAGCCGATCTTGATCGACCGCCTGCCGACGGCCTTCGCGCGAGGGCCGGGCGAAAAGGGCGATGTCGTGCCGCTGTTCGAGGCTCTGGCGCGCTATACCGTTGCCTGGCCCGAGCTAGAACATCTGGTCGAGGAGTTGGTGACCAAGCATGGCGACCTGCCAATCGCCGACCAATTGATCGATATCGTGTTTGGCCTCGTGAAAGAGGTGGCGATTTGTTGGGCCGGGTTCCGCGGCGTGCCGATCCCGGCGCATTGGCAAACCATGGGCGTGCGCAGTCGGCGGATGCTGGATAAACCCGCCGAGGTGACCATCAATTATGCGATCGATTTCGAGAACGCCTTCAACGCGAAGAAAGAATTGATCGTTACCAGCGATCAGACAGAGATCTGGCCACGGATCAACGATCAGGACGGCAAACCCGGTGCGGATGAGCACACACGGATTTACCGGTATGACGGAGAGAACGACAAGCTGGCGCTCCGTTGGTGGGATTTCAGCGCCCTTGGACAGCAAACCGCGCGACTAACGACATGGCTCAAGCGGAACTCAAATCTGAGCGAGGGCGGCGATTTGACGGTCAATCCCAACTTGATCTACGCCACCCCGGCCAGCACCTATGCAAATCCCGTGATCCCGCGCTTACGCATCGACGAATTCAAGAATGACGAGGACGCGCCCGATCTGGCGACGACCCTTCTAAAAACCTTGAATGTGGTTCTCGGTGTTGCCTCTGTTTTGAAGAATAAGCGCGCCGCCAAGATCGAGACGCGTTATGAGTACAGCTTGATCAGCGACCCCCGCGCCAGCACGTCATCGGTCAAAAGCCGGGCCTCGGTTCTGCTGACCGATGGGGTTGAGATCGATCTGGCGGAGGTGGGCGAGGAAGAGGATCCGATCAAGGTGATCGCCGACGCAATCGCGGCGGATATCGAGATTTGGCATGCCAAAGCGGCGATGCCCACACGCTCAGCCGAACTGGTGCAGTCGCTGGTCTTGTTTGCGGTTATTCAGGATGTGCATCAGCCGATCCTCAGCATCGACCGGATTCTTTACGACGTCCCGAAGGACTGGTGGACATAACGGGCGCGGGAGGCCGCGCCCGTTATGGTGCGAAGAGTGAACTAGACCGGTTCAGCCGCCGCCGTATTCCCAGGCTCCGAGGCCTTCGCGCGCCGTTCAGATCGCGCGAAGAGGAGGTCGTAGAACACCGGCGCGGCAACCAATGTCAGGATCGAGGCAAAAGCCAGACCGCCCATGATGGTGACGGCCATCGAGACAAAGAACGCATCCGACAAGAGCGGCGCCATCCCGAGAATCGTCGTCGCGGCGGCCAGCACCACCGGGCGCAGACGCGATGTGCTAGCTGTCACGATGGCCTCACGAAGCGGTAGGCCGTCGGCCCGCACCAGGTCGATCTCTTCAACCAAAACGATCCCGTTCTTGATCAACATACCCGACAGGCTCAAGAGCCCGAGAAGCGCGGTGAAGGTGAAGGGGAGACCCGTGCCCAGAAGGCCAAGCGTAACCCCATTCACCGACATCGGCACCAGGAGCCAGATGATCAGCGGTTGACGTAATGCGTTGAACAGCAGAACCGAGATCAGCACCATGATCAGTAGCGACAGCGGCAGTTGCTGCGCCAGACTTGCATTGGCGTCCGCTGAGTTCTCGAACTCGCCACCCCACTCCATCCGGTACCCCAGTGGCAACTCGATTGCCTCGATCGCCTCGCGGATCTCCGCATGCACCTGCGCCGCTGTCAGGTCGGTTGGGATACTTGCGCCAACGGTGATGGTCGGCACCCGATTGCGCCGATGGATCAGGGTGTTTTGTGGCTCAAACGCCATCCCATCGATCACCTGTTCGACCGGCATCAGCGTGCCGCCAGCGGTTTCCACCACCTGATCCATGACGCTGAGCTGTGCACTCTCCGGCACCCGGACGATGATCGGGATCAGCCGATCATTTTCGCGATAGGTGCCTGCGGTGATCCCGTCGGTGGCAAAAGCGAAGATCTGGGCGATATTGTCGCGCGTGATCCCGGCGGTCTGTGCCCGCTCGGTGGCGTAGTTGGGGCGCAGGACCAACTCCTGTTCGCGCCAATTGGTGCGGGGCGCCAGGATATTGGGCGATGTCTCCTGCAAGGTCGCCATCGCTTCATCGGCCAGATCGCGCAACACTTCGGGATCGCTGCCCGAGAACCGAACCTGGATCGGATCGCCGCCACCAGGGCCAAACACCAAGCGCGCTGTGCGGAACTCCCCTGCGGCAGAACCTCGGCCGCATAGGCCTCGATATCCGCCTGGAGCGCTGGAATCAGATCCAGACTTGCCGCGCGAATGATCAGGTGGCCATAGCTCGGATTCTGGCTTTCAGCCTGATAGGTCAGCATGAAGCGCGTGGCACCTTGGCCGACGAATGTGGCCACCGAAGTGACCTCCTCGCGCTCGGCCAACCAGTCTTCGAAAACGGCCATATGCTCGGCGGTGGTTGTGATCGGCGTGCCTTGGGGCAGTTTGTAATGCACAAAGAAGATCGGCGTGTTCGAGTTCGGGAAGAACTGCTGCTTGACCTGACCAAAGCCCCAGTAACAGGCGACGGTCACCACCAAAAGCAGCATGACAACCAGCCATCGGGCCCGCAATGCAAGGCCCAAGACGGCCCCATAAGCCCGGAACAACGGGCCGGAATAGGCGTCATCGCCGCCGACTTCGCCTTGCTTGAAGAAGTAATGGCCCAGAAGCGGGGTTACGGTCAGCGCCAGGACCCAAGACAACATCAGCGAGATGCCAATCACGGCGAAGAGGGAGAAGAGGAACTCCCCTGTCGCATCGGGACTAAGCCCGATCCCGGCAAAGGCCATGATGCCGATGACCGTCGCACCCAGGAGAGGGATTTGCGTTTTGCCCGCTGCTTCATCCGCCGCGTCGCGCGAGGATTTGCCCCGCCGCATCGCGATCTGCATCCCCTCGGCGACCACAATGGCGTTATCCACCAGCATCCCCATGGCAATGATCAGCGCGCCAAGGGAAATCCGCTCCATTTCGATCGAGAAGATCGCCATGAAGAGAAGCGTACCAACAACCGTAAGCAACAGGGTTGAGCCAACAACAATTGCGGCCCGCGGCCCCATGAACAGGCCGAGAACCAACACCACAATGCCCACCGACATGGCGAGATTGAGCAAGAAATCCGATGAGGCCTCGTCGACCACCACATGTTGCTGATAGATCGGGTGCAGGATGACGCCGTAAGGGATTTCGGTCTGTAACTCGGCCAGTCGAGCGTCCACCGCATGGCCAACATCGACGATGTTTTCATCCGCCAGACCAGCGACCCCCAAGGTAAACGCCTCAACGCCATTATAGCGGATCAAGATAGAGGGCTCATCTTGCCGCCCACGGCTGACCTGGGCGATGTCGATCAGGTTCAACACCTCGCCACCGACGCCCACGGTCAGACCGGCAATGTCGCTCACACTGTCCGAGCCCTCAGGTGCTTGGATCAGAGTGTGCGTGGTGGCTTGGTCGATCGACCCGGCCGAGGCCACGGAGTTGGCTGAGGCGAGCGCATTGATGAAGGTCTGTGGCGAAATGTTCTGGTGGGCGGCCAAGGCCATCTCCGGTTCGACGAAAATCGCCTCATCCGGCAGGCCCTGCACGTCCACATCGGCGACACCCTCAACGGATAACAACTCGCGTCTGAGAAATTGTGCAAGCTCATGGCGCTCGGCGTCGGTGTATCCTTCGGCGGAGACTGCGAAGAAGATGCCAAACACATCGCCAAACCCGTCATTGACCTGCGGTTGGCTGACGCCATCGGGCAAATGTCGGGCTGCATCGGCCACGTTATTGCGCAGATCGGTCCAGATCGCGGGCAACTCGGTGCCGTCAAAGGTCGATTGAATCTCCACCTCAATCCGCGACAGGCCTGGTTGGTTGATCGAGGTGATCCGGTCAACCTCGCCCATGCGCTGAATGGCGGATTCTAGCGGTTCGGAGACCTCGGTCATGACCTGCTCGGCCGAGGCACCGGGATATTGGGTGATCACAACAGCGGTTTTGATTGTGAAGGCCGGGTCTTCCAATCGGCCAAGCGATAGGAACCCCCAGGTGCCGCCAAAGAGACAGGTGAGGATCAGAATCCAGATGATGATCGGTCTGTTGATCGAGCCGCGTGCGATATTCATCTGACCACCCTCAGTTCGCGAAGCCGGTGAACCGGCGCACGGTCAATCCGTCTTCGAGGGCATTCACCCCGGTCAAAACGATCTCTTCGCCCGCTTCCAGCCCTGATAGAACACGGAAAGCCCCCTCGCGCGTCGCCGCCAGTTCGACGGCGCGTTGTTCAATCGTGCCAATATCGCCGTCACCAGGCACAAAGACCATCGTGTGGAGGGATCCGTCATTGGCAATATGAATGGCCGAGGTCGGGATGATCAGGGCGGTGTCTTCAAGGTTCAGTTCTGCCAAGACGGTGACCGATGAGCCCGGTAAGACGGTCGGCCCTTCTGGACGGGGTAGGCCCAGGGTCAGGCGAAAGGTTTGACCGACCGCCGATGCTTGCGCATCAAACTCGCGGATCTCGAGCGGGTAGAGTATGTCGCTGGTCGGGAACCGGGCGCTCAGCGTCACATTGGGATCGGTCCCGCCGCGTTGGAATAAAATCTCCGGCACATCGATCTCGATCCGCAATTCCGACATGTCATGTACGCGCACAACAGCCGTTCCTGCGGCAACCGTGGTGAAATTCGCGACGTTTCGCGCCGCGATCAGGCCGTCGAACGGGGCAGAGAGCGTGGCATGCTCCAGCGAATACTCAGCATTTCGAACGGCGATCTCGGCCAGGCTAACAGCGGTTTGGGCGTCATCGATGGACACTTGCGAGGCGGCAGTGCCGGACAATTGGTTGAGCCGCTCCAAGGTCCGCTCCGCCTGATCAAGCTGCAGGCGCGCTTGGTCCAGTTGCAGTTCAAAGGGCTCCATATCAAGCTCGGCGATTAGGGCGCCATTGGCGATCTCTTCGCCCTCAATTGCGGGGAACTCCACGATCTGTCCGGCAACCTGAAAGGCCAAATCCACAGTCTGGCGCGCCACGATCTGACCAAAAAACTGTCGGATCACGCCGTTCGTATCGGCGGCCACGGTGATCAGTTGTACCGGTCGGATCGGTGCGTCGACCTCTGCGGTTTGAGCCGAGAGGGGAGCGGTCAGCAGAGTGGTTGCGACCAACGCAATCAAAAATCTCATGGTTTTAGTTCCTTTGGTAATCCTGTTCGAAAAATTGTCTCGCCGACCTCTCCCAGTAATGCGGTCAGCTTGGCACGGTCCGCGTCATCAAGGCCAACGATATCGCGAAAAATCTGTGACGCTTGCTCTGAAAGCGATTGTCGCAGTGCCATGCCTGCGTCGGTCAAGCACAACAGCCAGGCGCGCCGGTCATCTGGATCGCGTCGTCGTTCGAGCAGACCCTTGTCCTCTAAGCTGTCTGCCAAGGCGGTCACAGTTGAGGGAAGAGCTTGCATCTCTTTCGCCAACTCCCCCATGCGGCGCGGGCGGAATAGGCCGATGATCAAATGCCGCTCCCCTTTGGCAAGCGCGGGGGTCAGTTCGATCGTCTCGATCCGTTCTTCGAACCGCCAATACATCAGATAGATCGACAAAAGCGCCCCCATCTCGGGGGTCAAGCCTTCCAAGAAGCTGGGAATGGTGAGGCAGTCCGCTGATGGCATGGTGATTCTCCGCTTTGAAATGTGAATAGTTCATTTTATGAAGCAATCAAGCCCCAAGAGACCCTCAATCGGAAAATCCAGGTCCGGCTGACCCGAAATCTTGTTGTGAATCTGTTGTCTGGGATGAACGGGGATGGGAGAGCCGAGACGCCGTAATGCGGATAGGCCCGCTATTTTCCCATCGAGCGGGCGAGGTCTTCCAACAAAGGGATGGCTTTCTGGCGCGTTGCTGCATCGAACCGGCTGCTCAAACCCGATATGGTCAGGGCACCAATTAGTGTCCCCGAAGCTGAGAAAACTGGCGTTGCGACGGCGGAAATCTCCGGGATTGTTGGGGCGTCGGAGGAGACGGTGCCATTGTCATTGAAGACGCTGAGATCCGCGACCTCCTCGCCGGAGAACCGTCGCAGGACCAAGCCGGAGACCCCGGTTGACATGTTCAAGCGCATGCCTTCCTCGGCGCCGAACGGTCGAAGATCGGCGGCCGTCTCGCGATAGAGACACACCCGATCTTCGCCAGCGCGGACATAGAAAGACGCGGTTTCACCGGTGGCTTTGACCAGTTTCTGCAAGGTCGGGGCCACCGCTTCGCGGCTTGGATAGTCTTGAGCGAAGATTTGGCCAAGCCGCCAGACGCTTGGCCCCAAGCGATAGCGCCCGCGCGGTGTGCGCTGCATGAAGCCATAGATCGACATGGAATTCGCGATCCGCAGCACCGTGCTTTTGTGCAGGCCCGTTTCCCGCGCCAAATCTGTCAGCCGGAGCTCGGGCTGATGCGCGGAAAATGCGCTCAAGATCGACATGGCGCGCTCGACAGATTCGGTCCGCATCGCGCCCATAAAGTTCTCCCAGATGAAACAAACGCAATCGCATATTGTGCGCAGACCCTGGTTTTGTCTAGCGTCGTCGACGCAGAAGAGATGCCAAGCATTCGGCGTGTCAGGAGAGTGTTGCTTGGGCAAAGACCCAGATCACTCTGCGCGAGTAGTCGACTGTTGTGGCAAGCACAGAGTGGGGCGCGATGCCCGCCAAGCGTGACCGCGCGAGGCGGCGGAATGACCCACCGATATGACGTCATAGGGAGGACGACATGACGAAACTGAATTTGACCCGCCGGGTCATGATGGCCGCAACGGCGGCCGCGATGAGCTTTGGCTCACCGGTATTCGCGGATGGCCATCAGATGGTCGATAGCATCCATTTCCTGATCCCCGGCGGCGCCGGTGGCGGTTGGGACGGGACGGCTCGCGGCACAGGCGAAGCTCTGACCGAGGCCGGCCTGGTTGGGACCGCCTCGTATGAGAATATGTCCGGCGGCGGCGGCGGTGTGGCGATTGCCTATATGATCGAAAATGCCGAAAGCAATCATGGTACGCTCATGGTCAACTCGACCCCGATCGTGATCCGGTCGCTGACTGGTGTGTTCCCGCAGAGCTTCCGGGACCTGACGCTTGTGGCGGGCACCATCGGCGACTATGCGGCATTGGTTGTGCCTGCCGATAGTGAACTGACCTCGATGGACGATCTGCTCGGCACATACCGCGAAGATCCGACGGCCTTTGCCATCGGCGGCGGCTCGGTTCCGGGCGGTATGGACCATCTGGTTGCAGCGATGGTGATGCAGTCGGCGGGTGAAGACCCAACGGCCTTCAACTACATCCCCTATGATGCGGGTGGCACTGCGATGGCTGGCTTGCTGTCAGGTGAAATCCAGGCGCTATCAACCGGCTTCTCCGAAGCGGTTGCATTGGCTGGTCAGGGCGAAGTGCGCATCCTCGGCGTCACCTCGGAAGAACGCGTGGGCGCCTTCGAAGATGCCCCGACCTTCATGGAGCAGGGTATCGACACAACCTTCGTCAATTGGCGTGGGTTCTTCGGCGCGCCCGGCCTGCCGGATGAGCAGCTGCAAGCGTACCAGGCCGCGATCGAGGCTATGTACGAAACTGACGCTTGGGAAGATGTGCGGGCCCGTAATGGCTGGGTCAACATCCATAACTCCGGCGACGAGTTCCGTGCATTCCTTGAAGCACAGGAGCAGGAAATCGGCGACCTGATGCGGACGCTTGGCTTCCTCTAACGCGTAAGCGGATATGATATTGGCAAGGCCAGCTGTGATGCATGGCCTTGTCTCCCCGGCGCACCTGGCGCGCCCAATTCCAAGACAATCGAGGGGGACAGCCAATGGCGCTTGACCGATGGATCGCATTGATCTTCGTGGCTTTTTGCTGCGTCTATGGCTACGCGGCGTTTTTCACCATGGACCAGCTTTTGCCGCCGTTTATGCAGCGCAATCCGGTCTGGCCGTCCACCTTCCCGAAAGTCCTCGCGGTGTCTGGCGCCCTGGTTGGGTTGATCGTGCTTTTGGACTTGGAGAAATCCGATGATACCGAAGAGCCGAGCGCCACGGCGATCAACTATCGTCGCCTCACCGATTACAATTTGGGTCAGGCGCTGATGCTGTTGGGCCTGATGGTGGCCTATGCGCTTTTGCTGCGACCGATTGGGTTTCTGCTGGCAACCACCAGCTTCATTTTCGTGGGCAGTTTCATTCTGGGCGAACGCCGCTGGATCGTGATGATCCTGTCGGGCGCAATCGCCTCGGGCGTCGTCTGGTATTTGGTGCAAGAGGTGCTCGGCATCTTCCTGCGCCCCTTGCCGTTCTTCATGGGAGTCTGAGACATGCTTGAAGGTATCATGATTGGCCTCAGCACGGCCTTCTCCCTCACCAATATCCTAATGGTTATCGGCGGCTGTTTGATCGGGACATTCATCGGGATGTTGCCGGGCCTTGGGCCCATGTCGATTATTGCGATTATGATCCCAGTGGCGATTTCGATTGGTGATCCGACCGCCGCCCTGATCTTGCTGGCCGGTGTCTATTACGGCGCGATTTTCGGCGGCTCGACCTCGTCGATTTTGTTGAACGCGCCGGGGGTCGCGGGCACTGTGGCGACCGCCTTTGACGGCTATCCGATGGCGCAAAAAGGCATGGCTGGGAAGGCGCTGACCATCGCCGCCGTCGCCAGCTTTGCCGGTGGCACGATTTCTGCGGTTCTCCTGATGATTTTCGCTCCCGCGCTTAGTTCGGTGGCGCTCTTGTTCCATTCGGCGGAGTACTTCGCTCTGATGGTCGTAGGGCTTTCCGCCATCGCGGCCTTCGCGGGCACGGGGCAGGTTGCCAAGGCTCTGATGATGACGCTTCTGGGCCTGATCCTGGCCACCGTGGGCGAAGGTGCTCTGTTCAACATGCCGCGCTTCACCATGGGTCTGATGGATCTGCAATCGGGGCTGAGTTTCATTACGCTGGCCATGGCGATGTTCGCGCTGCCCGAAGCCATGTTCCTGGTTCTCAACCCGGCGCGGAGTGCGACCGAAGGTGAGGGCGGCGGTGGCAAGATCACCGGCCTGCGCTTTTCGCGGAACGAAGGCAAAGCGATGGCCCCGGTCATCGGTCGGCAATCGGTACAGGGGTTCTTCATTGGCGTTCTGCCGGGTGCAGGGGCGACCATCGCCTCTTTCCTGGGCTACGCGGTGGAGCGGAACCTCGCCAAGGGGGAGGAGCAGAAGGAGTTCGGAAAAGGCTCCGTCAAAGGGCTGGCGGCGCCAGAGGCCGCCAATAACGCGGCCTGTACGGGCTCGTTTGTGCCGCTCCTGACCCTTGGGATTCCGGGGTCGGGCACAACGGCGATCTTGCTTGGCGCGCTCATCGCTTTGAACGTTACCCCAGGTCCGCGCCTCATGGTGGACACGCCAGAGATTTTCTGGGCCGTCATCATCTCGATGTTTATCGGCAATCTGGTCCTTTTGATCCTGAACCTGCCGCTGATTCCGTATATCGCGAAGATCCTGTCGATCCCGCGCAACTATCTGATCCCGTTCATCCTCTTCTTTACGCTGATGGGGGCCTATATTGGGCAAAACAACGCAACCGAGCTTCTGATTTTGGTCGGGCTTGGTGTGTTGGCGACAATCCTGCGCTTCGCGGATTATCCACTTGCGCCCCTGTTGATCGGGTTCATCCTGGGCACGATGCTGGAAGATAATTTCTCCCGTTCCATGCAGCTTTATCGTGGCCTGGATTTCATCTGGGAACGTCCGATGACAATGGGCTTGTTGGTCATTGCGCTTTTGTTGGTGATCTTGCCAAGCTATCGCGCGCGCCGCGCCCGGGCCAGGGCCAAGGGTGTGGCCGACGGGGATTGAGCGGGGCGTCCCTACTTGGCAGGTGAGTGATGACCAAGGTGTTGATCCCCTCCGGCGCGTTGGGTCTGGGGTTTGATCGCGCGGCATTGGCCAATGGTGTGGCGGCCAAGCCCGATCTGATTGCGATTGATGGCGGTTCCACCGATAGCGGGCCGCATTATTTGGGCACGGGAACGTCGAAATATGCGCGGGGATCGGTGAAAGCCGAATGGGCCGACATCATGGCCGCCCGGGCGGAAGCCGGGGTGCCCTTGGTGATTGGTACGGCGGGCACCAGCGGCGCAGATGATGCGGTGGATTGGCTGCTCGACATCACGCGCGAGATCGCGGCGGAAACCGGTGAGCGGCTGAAGATCGCGGTTCTGAAGAGCGGCCAGGATAGCGGGAAGATGGTGGCAGCCTTGGCCGCCGGCCGTATCGCGCCCTTGGGCCCCGCGCTGGAGATCTCTGCGGGGTTGCTGACTAGCTGCACCAATATCGTTGCCCTAGCTGGCGCAGAGCAGATCCAAGCGGCGCTGGAAACCGGCGCCGACATCGTGATTGCCGGGCGCACAACCGACACGGCGATCATCTCGGCCCTTCCACTTGCTCAAGGCTGCCACCCTGGCGGCGCGTGGCATGGCGCAAAGATTGGCGAATGTGGGGCGTTGGCCACGACAAACCCAGGGTCTGGCACCATTCTGATCGAGTTTGATATGGAAGGTTTCGTCATCACCCCGATGGGCTCTGATGCAAGGGCCACGCCATACACGGTTTCGGCCCATATGCTTTATGAAAACAGCGACCCGTTTCTGCTCTATGAACCGGGGGGCCATCTGGATGTCACCGCCGCGCAGTACGAAGCGCTTGATCCGCAGCGGGTTCGTGTCACGGGCAGCAAGTGGGTGCCATCCGATCGCTACACAGTGAAATTAGAGGGCGCGCGGCTGGCGGGGTATCAGACCGTCTCCCTCGTGCTGGTGCGGGAACCCCGCTACGTTGCCAATATCCGGGCTTGGTGCAGCGATATTCAACAGAAATGTACGGCCAAGGCCCGCGCAAGTGTGGCAGGGCAGTTCGATCTGGAGCTTCGGGTGATCGGTTTGGATGCAACCTTGGGCGAACTCGATAGCCACGCGCAGACAGGGAGCGAGGTTGGCGTGATGGGCATTGTCACGGCCGAGACCCAAGCGATTGCGCAAGAGGTTGCCAAAATCCTGAACCCCTATCTGCTCCACCACGCGCTTACCGAACAAGAAGAGATGCCGACCTTCGCCTTCCCGTTCTCTCCCACGGAGATGTCGCGGGGGGCGATCTACGAGTTCTGCCTCAACCATGTATTAGAGTTGGACGATCCAATGGACGCTTTCGACCTGACCACAGTGGAGGTTGGGCCATGATCAGATTGGCCGATATCGTCACCAAGGTTCGGTCGAAAAACGCCGGGCCATTCTGGCTGACGATCGACATATTTTGCGGTTCGCCGGATGTGTTTCGGCGGGTGTGTGACGGGGTGTCGTCCGATATCGCCGCCAATGCCATGGGCGCGGATCTGAGCGATCTGAAACGGTTCGAGATCGCCGATCTGAACGTGGTGAAATTCAGCCTGCCACGACCGCGCATTCAGGGCACGGCCTTAGACCGCGACATGCATGGGGCGTCTTTTGCCAACATCCTGGCGGAGATGGAGATTGGCGCGCCTTAGACCGGTCGCGCCGATCCCAGTCTTCATTCAGGCTTAGCAGGTGTAATTCAGGCCAAGCCGCCCGCCATCGACATAGATCGTCTCACCGGTCACATAGCTGGCCTTGGAGCTCGCCAAAAATGCAACTACATCGCCCACCTCCTGCGGGCTGCCGACCCGTTTCAACGGTGTGCGCGACAGAACGCGCTCTAAAGCTTCGGGGTTCGCATTCACACCGGCCATCATTGCGGTGTCGATAGAGCCGGGTCCAACCGCATTGACCCGAATGTTATGGGGCGCCAAAGCCAGAGCCGCGGCTTTGGTCAGCTGCATCACGCCACCTTTGGAGGCTGAATAAGCCGCAATCGCAGGAATCGACACCACCGCATTGACCGACGACATGTTCACAATCGACCCCTCAATACCCTTGGTGACCATGGTTTTTGCCGCGCGTTGCAAGGCCACGAAAGTGCCTGTCAGGTTGACGTCGATAACCTTCTGAAAACTCTCCAGGGACAGGTCGAGGAACTCCGCAGGCATGGCGATGCCCGCGTTGTTTATCAGGATCGAGACGGGCCCATGCTCGGCTTCAATCGTGTCAAACATCGCGTTGATCTGCGCCGGGTCGCTCATATCGCAGGTAAGGCCGACCGTGCCGCCGCCCAACGCCTCCGCTGCGGCTGCCACGCCCTCTGCATTGACATCGGCAAGGATCAGCTTGGCCCCATCTGCGGCCAATGCTTCGGCGCAGGCATATCCGATGCCTTGGGCACCACCGGTCACAAGGGCAATAGGTTGATCACTCATCTGGCTCTCCGTTTCGTCTTGGGGCCGCAGGGTTGCGGTCTATTGGATCGGCATCCGTTGGGATGACGGCTGATCGAGTGTTACCGTCCTCGATTGTTTTTCGCCAGTTGCCTGGCTGATGAATGTTGTCTGATAGAAGCTCGCCCGAAGAGACCGGTTCGGCCCCGTTACACATCAATCAGGGGCCAAATCGTGGGCTTGGGGTGCGCCTTGATATCTGGCCGATATGTTGTTGAGATGAGGTGCTTGGGTCAGTGTTCAAGAAACTTATGCCATATGGCGGAACAGGAAGCGGATGCCGAATTTGAAAACCAGCGCGGCCGAAATGGTGGCCGCAGCGCGGGCGCGGATCAAAGAGATTGAGACGCGGGATTTGATCGCGCAGATGGAGGACCCCAACCTGGTGATTGTCGATATTCGCGACGTTCGCGAGCGGCAGCGCAGCGGCTATATCCCCGGTAGCTTTCATGCCCCGCGCGGCATGCTGGAGTTTTGGATTGATCCGCAAAGCCCATATTTCAAAGAGATCTTCGGCGAAGACAAAACCTTCGTCTTCCACTGTGCCTCCGGCTGGCGCTCAGCGCTCAGTACGGCGACCTTGCAAGACATGGGCTTTGACGCGGCGCATTTGCGCGAGGGGTTCTCCACCTGGGAAGCGCAAGGCGGCCCCGTTGAGTTTCCGGCGTCTCACGAGAAATAGGGTCGCTCGGGCGGAGCCGAGTTCCCGAGACACGGATGTTGTCGCTGCGTTGAGCAATGTGCCAATGCGGTCCTCTTCCCTGTATGCTGATGCGATTTGACTCTGGCGGCAGAATCATTAGAACAAAAGAAGAACAAACCTTGGGCGACTCGCGTGTATGGCGTCACTTGTTTCCACACTCAAAGCACAATCCCGACCGGCCCGGACGCGGATGGCCGATCTGTGCCGGCGCAACGGGCTCTCCGATTTGTTCCCGGAAACGGCCTGCGATGCGGGCGCGGTCGGGTTCCTTCTGGCGACCTTGCCGCGCGGGCAGGGGCCGGTGCTTTGGGTGCAAGATCGGGTCTCGGCCCGCGAGGCGGGTGTGCCTTATCTGACCGAGGTGCAAAGCGGTGTGCCGCTGCTCCGGGTGCAGGTCGGGCGCGCGGCGGATGTGTTGCAAGCAATGGAAGATGGTCTGGGCTGCGGGGCCTTGGCCGCCGTGGTGGGCGAGATCTGGGGCGACCCGCCTGCGCTCAGCTTCACGGCCACCAAGCGCCTAGCACTTCGGGCCGACAGCAACGCCTTGCCCTGCTGGTTGGTCCGCCGGGCGGGGGCACCCAATTTGAGCGCCGCGCGCAATCGCTGGCGGGTTACCTCCGCCCCGTCCGCGGCGCATCCAGACGATGCCAAAGCCCCAGGGGTGCCCCGCTGGCATGTGGACCTGTTCCGTTCGCGACAGGCCAAGCCGGGCGATTGGATGGTGTCGTATGACCGGGCGGCGCATCGTCTCGATTTTTCTGCCACATCTGGCGATGGAGCGCTGGCAGAAATGGGCCGCGCAGCAGGGGAGCGCGACGCCGGATGATTTGCCCCTGGCCCTGGCGACCGAGGGCGCTCATGGCCCGGTGATCCATGCCACCAACCGGGCCGCGCGCTTGTCGGGGATGCGGGTGGGCGAACGGGTTGTTGATATGCGCGCGCTCTGCCCGGATTTGCAGGTTGAACAGGCGGATTTGGACGGCGACCGGCGGGCGTTAGAGCGACTGATGCTCTGGACCCGACGCTGGTGCCCCTGGACGGTGACGGATGGGGCGGATGGGCTGATCCTGGACACCACGGGCTCGGCGCATCTCTTCGGTGGTGAGGTTGCTTTGTTGCGCGAGATGGAAGAGCGGCTGGCCGGGCTGGGCCTCAGCAGTCAGATCGCGATGGCCCCCACCTGGGGCGCGGCCTGGGCACTCGCCCGGTTTGGCCCGGTCCGTGCGATTTGCGCCAAAGGGCAGGAGGCCGAGATGCTGCCCCCTTACCCGTGCGCGCCTTGCGGTTGGAGGAGAAAACCGGGCTGCTCCTGCATCGCTTGGGGCTGAAAACCATCGGTGATCTGGCCGCGATCCCGCGCCTGTCGCTGACCCGCCGCTTTGCCCGGGCTGAGTTGGACGGCAATCCGCTGATGCGGCTGGATCAGGCCATGGGCCGTGCGTCCGAGCCGATCTCCAGCCCCGATGCGCCGCCGGTTTTTCGCACCCTCGCGCGTTTGGCGGAACCGATCCAAGACCCAACGCCTCATCTGCCGGAGCTTTGCAAAGCGCTCTGCGCACAACTGGCCGGGGAGGGGATGGGCTGCCGCAAATTGCGCCTGACGGTCTATCACACCGATGGCGAGTTCAGCACGATCACGGCGGCCATGTCGCGCCCGAGCCGGGAGGCACGACATCTGGAGCGTCTCTTTGAGGGTAAATTGGAGCGGATCAACCCGGGCTTCGGCTTCGATCTGATCACGCTGGAGGCGGGCGGCGTCGAAGAGCTTGTCATCGCGCAACATCGCTTGGAGGGCGGGGCAGAAGACGATCTTGACCTTGCGCGCCTGATCGATCGGCTGGTGGCCCGGTTTGGCGCGTCCGCGGTGACCCGGCCCACGCCGTGGGCCAGCCATGTGCCGGAACGGGCCCAAAATTGGCAAAGCGCCATGGCCGCCCCGACCGCGCCGGTGAGCCCACCGGCCAGGGACAGACCCTTACGCCTCTTCGAGCATCCTGAAGAAATCCGCGTGCTCTACGCTGTTCCCGAAGGCCCGCCTGCGCAATTCATCTGGCGGCGGCAGACCTTGCATGTCACCCGCTATGCGGGACCAGAACGGATCGCGCCGGAATGGTGGAATGACCGGCCCGGCACCCGGCTTCGCGATTATTTCAAGGTTGAGGATCAAACCGGGCGGCGGTTTTGGCTCTATCGCGAGGGGCTGCATGGCGATGGCCGGGGCGGCGCGCCGCGCTGGTTTCTACATGGGGCGTTTGCCTAATGCCGCAAAATGATCATCAACATAAACGCCGAACGCTGGAGACTGACGGCCTGACCCCTAACCAGCGCGCGGCGTATGTGGAGCTTGGGGTGACCAGTTGCTTTTCCTTCCTCTATGGCGCGTCCGATGCGGTGGATCTGGCCGCAACGGCTTGGGAACAGGGCTATGACGCGCTTGGCATCGCCGATCTGAACACGATGGCGGGCGTGGTCCGGCTCCATGCGGAAGCGACCAAAGCGCATATCCGCCCGGTCATTGGCTGCCGGGTTGCATTGATCTCGGGCGAGACGTTCTTGGCTTATCCGCGCAACCGGATCGGCTATGGGCAACTCTGCGCGCTGCTTTCTAAGGGGAAGATGTCGACGCCCGACGGTGAATGGCAGGAAAAGGGCGCCTGTCAGATCACGCTGAATGACCTTGCGGCGCATGCGGATCAGATACAGTTGATCCTTGTGCCGCCAGAGAATTTGCATGACTTGGCGGTGCAACTGCGCCAGTTGGCCCGTCGCTTGCCGACGCTCCGCCATATCGCCGCCAGCTATCTCTATCGCAGTGATGACCGGGCGCGGATCAACCATTTGGACCGGTTGGCGCGGCATTTTGGACTCTCGATCCTGGCCACCAATGATGTGCATTACCACGCGCCCGACCGGCGGCCATTGCAGGATGTGATGACCTGTATCCGCGAGAAAACCACCATCGACCGGGCCGGGTTCCTGCTGCACGCGAATGCGGAGCGGCACTTGAAATCACCGTCTGAGATGATCCGGCTCTTCGCGGACTGGCCCCATGCGATCCGGGCGACGCGGGAGGTGGCCGATGCCTGCGCCTTCTCGCTCAATGAGTTGCGTTATGAGTACCCCGAAGAGACCGTACCCCAGGGGCAAACGGCGGATGCGTATCTGGCCGAACTGACCTGGGCGGGCGCGGCCAAACGCTACCCAAAAGGTATCTCGGAGAAGGTTCGCGCCACGCTCCAGAAAGAACTCGCGCTGATCTCCAAGCTCGATATTTCGCCCTATTTCCTGACCATCCGCTACATCGTGCATTATGCCCGCAGCATCGGAATCTTATGTCAGGGGCGCGGTTCGGCTGCCAATTCCGCGGTGTGTTTCTGCCTTGAGATCACCTCCGTCGACCCGGATCTGAACGACGTGCTGTTTGAGCGTTTTATCTCCGAAGAGCGCCGCGAGCCGCCCGATATCGACGTCGATTTCGAACATGAACGCCGCGAAGAGGTGATCCAGCATATCTATGAGAAATACGGCCGCGCCCGTGCGGGCCTCTGCGCCACGGTGATCCATTACCGCCCGCGTATGGCGATCCGCGAGGTGGGCAAGGTCATGGGCCTCTCCGAAGATGTGACCTCGGCGCTGGCCAAAACCATCTGGGGCAGTTTCGGGCGGGAGATCGGCGCGAAAGAGGCCGAAGAGGCGGGGCTTGACCTGAACGATCCGCATCTGTCACGTGCGATCAAACTGGCGGATCAGATGATCGGTATGCCGCGCCATCTGGGCCAGCATGTGGGCGGGTTCATCCTGACCCAGCATCCGCTGATCGAGACGGTGCCGATTGGCAATGGCGCGATGCCGGATCGCACTTTCATCGAATGGGACAAGGACGATATCGACGAGTTGGGCATCTTCAAGGTCGATGTTTTGGGCTTGGGCATGCTGACCTGCATCCGTAAAGCCTTTGATCTTCTGAAAGCCCATTATGACACACCGCTGGAGCTTGCCTCGATCAAAGAGGGCGATGAGGCGGTGTACGATATGCTCTGCCGGGGCGAGTCCCTTGGCGTGTTTCAGGTCGAAAGCCGGGCACAGATGAACATGTTGCCGCGCCTGAAACCGCGCAAATTCTATGATCTGGTGATCCAGGTCGCGATTGTCCGCCCCGGGCCGATCCAGGGCGATATGGTGCATCCCTATCTTCGGCGGCGCGCGGGGAAGGAACCAGAAGATTATCCCTCGCCCGCGCCGGAATTCGGCCCGCCGGATGAGCTGAAACAGATTTTGGGCCGCACCTTCGGTGTGCCGATTTTCCAGGAACAAGCGATGAAAATCGCCATGGTTGCGGCGGAGTTTTCCCCCGAGGAGGCCAATCAACTGCGCAAAGCCATGGCGACCTTTCGCGCCAAAGGTATGGTCAGCGATCATAAGGAAAAGATGGTCGGGCGGATGGTCAAACGCGGCTATGATCCGGAGTTTGCCGCGCGTTGTTTCAGTCAGATCGAGGGGTTTGGCGAATATGGCTTCCCCGAAAGCCACGCCGCCAGTTTCGCGCATCTGGTTTATGTGTCGAGTTGGCTGAAATGCCATCACCCGGATGTCTTCTGCGTGGCGCTTCTGAACTCGCAACCGATGGGCTTTTATGCGCCCGCGCAGATCGTGCGGGATGCGCAGGAGAACGGCGTGGAGGTGCGCCCGCCGGATGTGAATTTCTCGGAATGGGATTCGACCCTTGAGCCCATCGCACCTGGGACATTCGCCGTGCGCTTGGGTCTGCGCCAGGTTGATGGGATGAAAGAAGACGCGGCGCTGCGGTTGGTGGCGGCGCGACAGGGGCCATTCACCGATCTCGAAGACCTTAAAACCCGCGCGCGGTTGGATGCGGGCAGCTTGCGCCGCCTCGCCGCTGCGGATGCGTTTCGATCCATGGGGCTCGATCGCCGAGCCGCGCTCTGGGACGCCGCCGCTTTGAAGGACGCGCCGAACCTGCCGCTTTTCACCGCCCAGGACACCCGGGATGAAGGGGCCGAGACCCGCGTGGCGCTTCCCACCATGCCGGTTTGCGAACATGTGGTGGCGGATTATCAAACCCTACGTTTGTCTCTGAAAGCGCATCCGCTCTCCTTTCTGCGGAAAAGCATGGCCAACCAAGGATTTATCTCAACAGAGACCCTGGCGCGCACCCATAATGGCGAGCAGGTCTCAATGGGCGGTATTGTGTTGGTCCGCCAACGCCCAGGCAGCGCCAAGGGCGTCTGTTTCATCACGATGGAGGATGAGAAAGGCATCGCCAATCTGGTGATCTGGCCCAAGGTGATGGCCGCCTATCGCAAGGTGATTATGCGGTCCCGATTAATCGTCGTGCATGGCCGGGTGCAGCGTGACGCCGATATCATCCATGTGGTGGCGGAGCGATTGGAGGACCGCACCGATGCGTTAAGCCGCTTGGCGAATGACCCGATGCCGGTGCCGCTGGCCCATGCCGATGAGGTGCGCCGTCCCGTGCCGGAGCCCCGAGCCGGGCACCCGCGCAATGTGCGGATCATCCCAAAATCTCGGGACTTCCACTAAGGGCCTCATTCGGCTGCGTGCCGCAGGATCAACGGTTCCGATGTTTTTGTTCGCGACGCAACGATGGCCGTTTTCTGACGCTCACGATAGAGAAGCGCGAACATCGGCGGGGTGAAGTAAAAGGATACCACCGTCGACAACAACACGCCGCCTGCAATCGCCACCGCGAAAGGCGGCCAGAACCCGCCGCCCTGCAGGATCAGGGGCAGGAACCCGCCAAAGGTTGTGATCGTTGTCGAGGTGATATGCCGGCTCGACCCGGTCACCACGCGGGCCATCGCGGCCTTGTCGCCCGCCGCCGCCTCCGGGTCGGCTTTCAACCCGGTTAAAATGATGATCGCGGCGTTGATCGAGACGCCGATGGACCCGATCACCCCAATGATCGCATTGATTCCAAACGGATACTGCATCACCGCCAATGCCAGCATGGACAGACCCGCCGACAAGCCGCAGACAACCAACGCCACAGCGGTCAGGCGGAAGGAGTTGAAGGTCAGCGCAATCGTCGCGATGGTCAGCGTGACGATCACACCAATCGAGGCCAAGAGATTGCCCACCGTGCTGGACCGTGCATCGGAATCGCCGCCCAATTCCATCCGGTAGCCGGGGGCGAGTTGAAATCCGGCCTCGTCCAAAGCGGCCAGTACGGATTGTAAAGCCTCTTCCGGCAAAACGCCGGGCACAATGAAGGCCTGCACTGTATTCGCGCGTTCCCCGTTGAACCGGGTGATGACGCTTTCGGCGGGTTCCAAAACGGGTGTTGCCAATTCCGAGAGCGGTACAGCCGGAAACTGCCCGCTGGCTGAAAGCGTGGCCGCACTGGGCAGCAGAATTGGTAAATCAGAAATCGCCGCCAGATCGCCCCGCGTGTCGGTATCGAACCGCGCCCGCACCGGCAATTGTTCGGTGCCTTCCACCAGTGAGCCGCCGGTGACCCCAACCAACCCAGCCTCCAACTGGCGCGCAATATCGCTCACATCCAGACCGAGAAGGCGCGCAGCCACTTCATCGATTTCAAAACGGACTTGCGGCGCGCCGCCTGTCACACCGGCGCGCACTTGGGTGGTGAGATCAAGATCCGCCATGATTGCGCGCAATTCATCGCCCTGCGCCCGTAGCAGGTCCAAATCGGGGCCCACCAAACGCAACTCGACCGGTGCCGCCACGGGCGGGCCTTGAACCAGACCGCGCACGGTGATCCGCGCATCCGGAAAGCCAAGATCTAAACGTTCTTGAAGCTCAGGCACCATCCGGGCCGATGCCGCGGGCGAAGCCGATGTGATCATCGCCTGGGCATAGCCCGGTTCTTGCGACCGTCCGCCGGTGATATTGTAGTAGAAGGCCGGGCCGGATTGCCCGATGGACCAATAGACCGAGGCAATATCAGGTTCGCCCTGCAATATGGCATCAATCTCCATGCTGATTGCCGCGGTGTCTGAGATCGCAGTGCCGGGCGGCATTTCGACCTCCAGATAGAATTGATCCCGATCCACACCTGGAAAGAACTGTGCAGTGAGAGTCGGGAAGGCGGCAAAACCCAACACTGGCAGGATCAATGAAACCGCAATGGACTTCACCGGGTTCCGGACCGCCCAGAAGACAGAGGCTTCAAACACCTTGGCGAGAGTGGGCCAACTGACCCCTTTGCTGAGAAAACTGCCCCGTCCCGCCGCGGGAAGAACCCATCCCGCTAGGGCGGGGGTCACGGTGAGGGCCACGAAAAGCGACCAGAGCAGCATCAGGACCACCGCAATTGCAATCGATCCCACGAAATCACCTGCCGGGCCGGGCAGAAGGATCATGGGTGTAAATGACAGCGCCGTGGTTACGGTTGATGCCAAAAGCGGCGCGGCCAGCCGTTTCACCGCATCGCCGACCGCATCAATCCGCGCCATGCCACGGGCGAGGCGCTGGCGAACCTCATCCGACATCACAATGGCCGCGTCGACCAAAAGGCCGAGTGCGACGATCAACCCGGTGACCGACATCTGATGGATGGGCAATCCGATGAAGTTCATCGTTGCAAGCGTTGCCAACGACACGACCGGCAGAACCAGAGCAACCACCGCAGCGGCCCGCACCCCGAGGGTCACGAACAACACCGCCACGACCAGCGCCACGCCGATCGCCATATTGGTGCCAACTTCGGCCAAACGATCCGCCGTATAAGTGCTTTGATCGAACATCAGCACTTCCGAGAGGCCGACCGGCACGGCATCGCTTCCAGCGGCCAGTTCCTCTCGGACAAACCCCATCCAGCGGTCGATTTGGACGCCGTCTTGCGCCAGTACGCCGACCAAGATAGCAGGGCGGCCATTGGCGAGGGCAAGTTCCGTTGCCGGGTCGCGGGGCGCACGCGCGATCTGCGCGACATCCCCCAGGGTGACACTGGCCCCTTCGGCATTCTCGCGCAGCACAACGTCGCGCAATCTTGCCAACTGCTCGATCTCGCCGGAGATATTGATTGTCAGATCGCTGCCGCCGCCCTGCAATCGGCCCGCCTGGACCTTGCCATCGGCCGCCGCAATTCGCGTGGAAATCTCGTCGATGCTTAAGCCAAGCGCCGCAGCGCTGGAAGGGTCGACCTCGACCAGAACTTCTTCTTCGGGTGTTCCGAAAAGATCAACCGCTCGTGTTGATGGAATGGCGCGCAGACGGCTGGCGAGTGTCTCCGCATGGCGATACGCAAGGCTCAATGGCACCGCGTCATGATCGGACGTCACCGCGATCACGGCGGAATAGGCCGAGATGCCTTCTGCGTTGAACTCCGGGGCTTGGACGCCAGCGGGGAAGGTCCGCCGCGCGTCTTCCACGGCGTCGCGGGCTTCGGACCAGACCTGCTCGATGGTGGCCTCGTCGAGCGTCTCCAACAGCTCGATCGATACCACCGACACACCCGAGCGTGACACCGATTCCAGCGTGTCGACCTCGGCAATTTCGCGCAACTCTGCCTCGATTTCGGCGGTGACCAGGGCCTCTACGCGCGCCGGGTCGGCGCCGGGAAAGCTGGTTGTGACCGTCGCGAAGAGATTGGTGATGGTCGGGTCTTCCTGCCGTCCAAGGGATAGGAATGACGACAATCCCGCCGAGATCAGCACCAACAGAATCAAGGCGACGAGTCGCGGCCGTCGGAAGGTGAGCGTTTCCATTGGTTCAGCTCTCGCTTGCGATGCGAACGGACTGGCCGGGGGTCACCCGATGCGCGCCTTCGCGGATCAACCGCGCGCCCGGTTCGAATGATCCCCGCAGAAACACTCGGTCAGATTCCGCATGAAGAACTTCCACCGCCGCATGCCGCACCACGTTACGTTCATCCACCACCAACACGGTCCAAAGGCTGCCTGTCCCTTCTTGTAGGGCATCAAGCGGAACCCAGACGCCGGGTGTTTCAATGCGGTGGTCTATCACGATCGACGCGGTCTGACCGAAGGCCGGCACATTGTCAGAGGTGAACTCAAACAAGGCGGTGCGGGTGCGCGTTACCGGGTCGATGTCCGGACGAATTTGGACCAGCCGGGCGGGGAAGCGGGCTTGGTCAATCTCAATCTCAACCGCCCCCAAACGCGCCATCTCTACAGTGAGCGGAAGGCCGACGCGGAGACGGGGTGTGGTTTGATCCATCAGCGTCATCAGAGATTGACCCGCCGCCAATGTCTCGCCGCCATCAACCGTTTGCGCGCCGACCCGGCCTGCGAAGGGGGCGAGCAAAACCGATTTTTCCAATCGGATGTCAATTGCCGCGATGGCAGCATCGGTTTCCGCAATGCGTGCGGTCAACTCGTCGCGCGTGGCTTGCGATTGATCGACCCGGGCTTGGCTGGCGAAGCCTTGATCGGAAAGCGCGGCATTTCGTGCCAGTTCACGTTCGGCAAAGCTGCGCTGCGCTTCAAATGCATCGCGTGCCGCGGACAGGCGGGCGCGATCAGCGTCGAGAAGCTCGGTATCAAGCCGGGCCAAGACCTGCCCTTCGGTGACGTGGTCGCCCTCGTCGACGGAAAGGATTTCCAACCGCCCGCCCAACTCGAACGAAAGAGCCACGGATTGCTGCGCTTCGATTTGCCCGGTGAACTGTCGTGAGATCGCGTAGCCGGTCGTTGGTGTCAGACGCAGAATATCGACCGGCGTAAGCGCCGCCGCTGCGGGCGCCTCGGTTGCCTCGGCCCGGTCGGCCAAGGCATCGGCACCCAATCCGACGCCTAGCGCGGCTCCGGCCAGGACAGCGAGGGTTAAGGCGGTTGAGGCGATCCACCGGACAGAGCGGCGAAACGGGCTTTGGTGGGCGGAAGGTGTCACGGCGTCATCCTCGCAATGTTAGCGCCTCTAACATAAGTTAGCACTTCTAACTTTGACAAGGGTTACGATGTCTGAAAGAAATCGGATCATGAAAAATCATCCCCAAGCCCCCAAACGGCGCAGCTATCATCACGGTGATCTGCGGGCGCAATTGGTTGAGGCGACGCGGGCCTTGGTTGAGGAAAAGGGCCCCGACCATTTCTCGGTTTCTGAGGCATGCCGGGTTGCCGGAGTGTCAACGGCCGCGCCGTATAAGCACTTCAAAGATAAGGATGAAATGCTGGAGGCCGTCGCATCGGCTGGGATGGCGCGTCAATATGTGCAGATGCAGACCGCCTTGGCGGATCTCCCCAAAGGCAGCATCGATCGGATTAGTGCGATCGGTCGTGTCTATGTCGATTTCGCGACTGAGGAGCCGGGCGTTTTCCGCCTGATGTTTGGCTTGGCCAAGGACCATGCAGACAATGCCAATCTGGTCTCGCAAGGCGAAGGGACCTTTGGATTGGTCTGCCAGGAGGTCGCCGATTTTCTGCGTCATGATGAGGTTGGCCCAGAGGCGGTTCGACGGGCCTTCCTCCTCTGGAGCTTCGTGCATGGCCTGTCGTTTTTGATGATCGACGGTAAGATCGAGATGATGGGGCTCGATATCGATAAAGACAGCTATCTCGCCGAAATTGGCGCCCGCGTTTTGCGCGATTGATCGCGCCAGCACGTCAGAGTTGCACCTCTCCGCCCGCCCATGCATGACTGCACCTGCACAGGAGGGACAGCAATGCGCGTGCGGGTGGCAATCAACGGGTTTGGGCGGATCGGGCGCTCGGTTCTGAGGGCTTGGGCCAAAGGCGGTTGGCCCGAGGTCGAGATCGTCGCGATCAATGATATCGCGCCATTGGCGACCTGCGCCTATCTGTTTCAATATGACAGCGTCTTTGGCCCCTGGCCCGGCACGGTCGCCGAGGATGACATGTCGCTGATCATCGATGGCAAAGCGATCCCGTTCACCTGCGAAGCCGACCTGTCGGCTTTGGATCTTCGGGAGGTCGATATCCTGATGGATTGCACGGGCCGGGCCAAGGATCGGGCCGTCGCCGAAGCTGGGCTGGCCGCGGGCGCCGGGCGGGTTTTGATCTCGGGTCCGTCCCCCAATGCCGATCTGATCTTGGTCTTGGGGGCGAATGAGGATCGGCTGACCGCCAAACACCGTATCGTGTCAAACGCCTCCTGCACCACCAATGCGGTGGCGCCTTTGGCACGCGTGCTAGACGATGCCTACGGTCTGGAAACGGCCCTTCTGACCACGGTGCATTGCTATACCGGGAGCCAGCCAACCGTTGATGCGCCAACCGGTGATCTGGCGCGGTCCGCGCGGCGGCGCTCTCGATGGTGCCGACAACGACCAGCGCGGAGAAGCTGGTTGATCTGGTTTTGCCGCATCTTGCGGGGCGGATCACTGGCTCGGCTGTGCGGGTGCCCACGGCCAGCGTCTCGGCGGTTGATCTTGCCGTGATCACGCGCACCGCGCCGCAAGCCGATGAGGCCCGCGAGATGCTGCGGGAGGCGGCGGGATCGATCCTGGGCTTTACCGAGCAGCCCCTAGTCTCATCCGATCTGCGCGCCCGGCCGGAATCGCTCGTCGTCGCGGGGCCGGAGATCAAGCGCTCCAAAGGTGGCATGCTGCGGGTCTTTGGCTGGTATGACAATGAATGGGGCTTCTCCTGCCGGATGCTGGATGTGGCCGTGAAAATGGGAGAGTTCAGATGAGCGGATATCAAACCTGGCTGCGGCAAGCGAATTTCATCGCGGGTCAATGGGTTGGCGCGGATGATGGGCGCAGCATCGATGTCACCAATCCGGTCAATGGCGCCGCCATCGGGACGGTCCCGAATGCGGGTGAGGCTGAGACGATGCGCGCGATTGATGCCGCAGAGGCTGCCTTCCCGGCATTTGCTCAGATGCCATTGATGGAGCGATTGGGGCTCCTCTGGAACCTGCATGACGCCTTGATGGACAACCAAGCCGCCTTGGCCGAATTGCTTACCGTTGAGATGGGCAAACCGCTCGCTGAGGCCAAAGGCGAGATCGCCATCGGCGCGCAATATGTCCGCTGGTTCGCCGAAGAGGCGCGCCGCGCCAAAGGGGAGATCGTACCCGCTGGTGTCAACGGGCGGCGCATCTTGGTCACGCGGCACCCTGTCGGGGTCGTCGGCATGATCACGCCCTGGAATTTCCCCTCCTCAATGCTGGCCCGTAAACTGGCCCCCGCATTGGCCGTAGGCTGCACCGTCGTTGCCAAACCGGCGACCGCGACACCTTATTCCGGTCTGGCCTGGGCGGCATTGGCCGAAGAGGTCGGCTTCCCGGTCGGCACTGTCAACATCCTGACCGGTTCGGCCCGTGCGATTGCGGGCGCAATGATGGTGCGGCCCGAGGTTCGTAAGATCACCTTCACGGGGTCCACCGAGGTCGGCAAAGAGCTGCTGCGCGGGGCAGCCGATACGGTGAAGAAGGTTTCGATGGAGCTGGGTGGCAACGCGCCGTTTATCGTCTTTGACGATGCCGATCTCGATGCCGCTGTAGAAGGCGCGATGATCTCGAAATATCGCAATATGGGCCAAACCTGCGTCTGCGCAAACCGGATTTATGTGCAGGCCGGCATCCATGACGCGTTCGTTGAGAAACTGGCCGCGGCGACCCGGGCGCTCAAGGTCGGCGATGGGCTGGACGATGGCGTGGCCCAAGGCCCAATGGTGGATATCGACGCGGTGGAAAAGGTCGAAAGCCTGTTGGACGACGCCACATCCAAGGGGGCCAAGATTGCAACCGGCGGCAAGCGGCATGCGCTTGGTGGGCAGTTCTTTGAACCCACGGTTCTCACCCACGCGACGCAAGAGATGGCCTTCGCCCAAGAAGAGATTTTCGGCCCCCTCGCGCCGGTCTTCAAATTCGAGACTGAAGAAGAGGCGATTGCCATGGCGAATGACACGGTGTTTGGTCTCGCCTCCTACGCCTATACCAGTGATCTCGCGCGCGCGTTCCGGCTGAATGAGGGCCTGCAATACGGGATGATCGGTATCAATTCCGGCCTGATCACCACGGTCGAAGCGCCGTTTGGCGGGGTTAAGGAATCCGGCATGGGCAAGGAGGGCGGTAGCCAGGGCCTCGACGATTACCTCGATACAAAATACGTCTGTATCGACGGCATTTAGCCCTGCAAAACAATCCCATAGCCGACGTTCTCGGAAATCATCTTGAGAACCTGGCGGGCCAACACCCGGCCTGACTTGTCGCGGGCGACCCGGGTTAGGACGAGAAGGGCGGTGTTGCGATCCACTGACAAGGCCACGGATTCCGACATCGAACACATCTCAGCCGTGAGGCGGTCGGATATCTCTGCCGCCTCCAACCCATGGGCGGTCAAAAGTGCGGGCAGGTCTTCGGCGGCCTCTCCATCAAACGCCGCCAAAAGGCTCTCCGGCAACACAATCTCGTCGAGCGCAAACCGGTCATCCGCCAGTTTCAGCATACGTTCCGCCACCAACACCCGCGCCTCGCCCATCAGTTCAGCTTCATCGCTGTCGGCCCGGCGGGTGCTGCTCCGACTGCGGAATATCTCCAATGTCGGCGCGGTTCCATCAGGGTGCGAGAGCCGGTCGAAATCGATCTTGGGGCTTTTTGCGGTCGACGAAGCGGTTCCCGGCTTGGCCACGACCGTGCCGCGCCCGGGTTTTCGCGCCAGCAATCCTTGGCTCTCGAGTGTGATCAAAGCTCGGCGCATGGTGCCCTGGCTGACGCCAAATTCGTCGGCCAGACCAAACTCATTCGGCAGCCGACGTCCAACCTCCCATTCGCCACTGCGAATCCGGCGCAGCATTTCGGTTTCGGCTTTGCGGTAAAGCGGCACACGGGCCATGCTTTTGTCCTTTCAAGTCTCTTCTAGAAGAATATCCAAGGGCAGTCCGCCCGGCGTCAATTCAGATGCTCAATCAGGCGGGCATGTTTGTCGAAAGCTTTGATCGTTGCCCCTAAAGTGGGCAGCTCTGCTGCTTCGAGCATCGGTATCATTTTCCGAAACGCCTCGGCCGTGCCGATCGCGTCGCCAATTGCCGTGTGCCGATCGGCCTCGGGGATGACGATCCCCAAGCGGTCACAAACCGCGTCGAGCGTATGCTCCGCCGATTGCCCAAACAGGATCGCGGAACAGAGTACCGTGTCGAGGATCGGCTGGTCGAACCGCGCGCCGATCTCGGCCTCGCGACGTTGCAGGAAGCTCATATCGAACGGCGCGTTATGGGCGACGAGGACGGCGCCATTGGCATAGTCATGGAAGCGTTTCAGGGCCTCTACAACCGGCGGCGCACCGTCAACCATCGCATTGGTCACCCCATGCACATCGATGGAGGCTTGCGGAATCTTGCGTCCTGGATCGACGATCATATCGAACCGCTCCCCATCCAGTAATTTGCCATTCACGATCCGAACCGCTGCAATCTGGCAAATCTCATCCACTTGTGGGTTCAGGCCGGTCGTCTCCGTGTCGAACACCACATAGCTGAGCTGTTTCAGGGCTGCGCCCGACATCTCTTCGGGGATTTCCGCATGCAGCAGCTCGAAATCATACTGGATCACCCGCGCGCTACTGATCCGTGGCGGGCAGGCAAGCGGCAGAGTCAGGGTCAATCCAGGGGCCGCCTGGTCGATCTCCACCTTGGTGGCATGGGTGATCAGCACATCGCGGCCGGCAAACTGAGCCAGGCCCGGGCTGAGCGGGGTGTCGAGCCAGGTAGTAAGGGTTTCCGGATCGGGCAACGCGCCATTGGCTGAGAGGACAAGGCGTGCGGTGACCGGGCCCGTTTCCTCCAGGCGCAGCGACAGGCCAGTTGCGCCATCTCCGACCCAATCAAGCGCCAGACGTTCCAGAAGCCGGGTCACCGCGAACCCATCGCAGCGCAGCTTGGTTGCAGGCAGATCACAGGTGAGGGTCACACCCTTTCGCTTGAGCCTTGCCTTCAACGCGCCGCTCAAATTGTTCCCGGCCAAAGCCTCCATGGGCCACCATTCAGTATCCGTGGGCGCTTTTCGCTCCGCCGTCTCCGCCGCAAGGGCGGCCAAATCCGCGACCGCCGGGGCCTCCTGCGGCAAGGTGGGAAGCGCCGCCTCGACCCCGGCCAGAAGGTCATTCAGGAGGCGCGCCCGTTCGGCCTGTACCCTGAGATCGCCGGTGACATCACGGAGGCTGAGCACGTAACCGGGTTGTTTGGTTTCTTGGCCTTCCAGCCACATCAACCGCATCCGGGCTTCCAAAAGCTTGGCACCCACCTTCGTGGCGCAGAGAATATCCGCCCCCTCACGCGCCTCTGCCGCGAGCAACCTGTCATAGGCTTGCCGGACCGGTCCGGGCAGGATCACATCCGCCAGCGGACGGTTCAGGCCAAGCGCGGGGCTGTTCTCCAAAACCTCTCGGGCTTGCCCATTATAAAGCACCACCGAATGCTCGGCGGTGCAGAAGAGCACCCCATCGGGGACCTCGGCCAGCAGTGCCTCAAGCCGCGATTTCTCAAGCCCGAGCTTAGCTGTCTCTCGCCCGATCTCCAGCGCCATTGCATTGCGGGTTTCGGTGAGATTGGCCGCCACCGCCGCTGCCGCGTTGCCAAGATCACCCAGATACCGCGCCGGGGCGTGATCGATGTCGTGATCCACATCGGCATGGGCCCGGGCGCGCATATCGGCGGCCAGCCGTTCGACGGGACGAGCCACATGTTCGTCAAACAGCACCCAGATCCAGGTGCTCAGCCCGAAAATCGCCAGGACCCCGACAAAGCCCGAAATCACAAAGGACGACAGCGCATGGTCCTCGCCCAGACGCATGTAACCGATGGTCAGGCCCCCAATGACAAGCGCCGAGCCGCCAAGCGCCAGAAGGGCAAAGAACAGAAAGATCCGCAAACGCAGACTGAGATGGGTAAACATGGACTGCGGGCCTCCTTCTACCCGCGCGGATTGGCCCCTCCCGGCCGTGTCGTCTAGCTCGTGGCCTCCGTGCAAACGGCACTGAGCAGTGCGTCATCCTCGGGCACATCCCGCCAATCGGCGTTGAGCGGTGCGCCGTCTTGATCAAATTCCACACCGTCGATCACATCGGCCCGGCGGTTTTCCAGGCAATCCACCAGTGATGGGATCTCGGTTGTCGCGGCCCACCGGCCAAAGACATAAAGGTTCAGCAGATGGACGCCCGGTGCGGCGTCATTGGTGCGAACCGAGACACGATCCAGGGCCACGAATCCATCGACATAAGGTGCGGCATAGGTCCAAGGCCGCCACCAGGATGTGTTTTCTCGGGTTGCGACGACCTCCATTCCCTCCGGCAGGGCCTGCCGGGTGGTGTCATACCAAGAGTACTCGCTGCCAATCGTGGCCGCGATCATCGCGGCACCGGCGGCCACCGGCGTGGCCCATTTCGGGATCCGATCTTTCAGCACCGTCCGAAGCAGCAACACCATGCCAGCGCCGGCGAAACCGGCGAACAGCGTGGCCATGAGGGAGAGGAACATGCGCGTCTCTTTCTTGTTAGCTCAGCGGTCCGCCGCGCGATCCGGCGGCCGATTGCATGGTTTTGATCACCACAAAGGCGTCGCGCAGATGGCTGCGCTCGAAATCACTGAGGTCACTGGGGGACATGAAATTGTCTGGTTTCTCGCCGTGTTTGATCTGCGCGGCTTGATGCGCAAGCCGCGTATCGGCGATCATATCATAGGCGTCGATCAGGTCACGCCCGCCGGTGCTTGAGATAATCCCGGCCTCCACAGCCGCGACCAGCCGGGCCCGGGTATTGGCCTGGGTCAGTTCTCCTTGCAGGGCATAGATCCGGCCCAAATCGACGACGGGGACCACACCATTGTGTTTGAGATCAATGGTGTTCTTGTGCTCACCCGAGCGGACAGTGGCAAAGCCGCGGAACAGGCCAAGCGGTGGTGTGTGTTTCAGCGAGTTGGAGATCATATGCGCCACGAAGATGCTGTTCTTCGAGGACAGCGCGAGCGTCTCTTCCTGAAGACCCGCGAACAGGCTCTCTTCACCCCCAATTGGGCGCAGGTCATACATGACGCTGGCCAGCATCTGCGCCTCAGGGTCGGGTTTGTGGATCCAGCCGCTGAAATAGCGCCGCCAGACCTTGAGCGGCTGCCGCCATTTCGGGTTGGTCGCCATCATATCGCCGGGGCAATAGAAATACCCAGCCTCATCCAGCCCATCCGAGACGAATTTGGCCAGAGCGGCGAAATAGGCGTCATCTGCCTCCGTCGCGGCGTCGTCGAGGATCAGGCAGTTGTCCTGATCGCTGACGCCGGTCTGCTCCTGTCGCCCCTGACTACCGCAGGCGAGCCAGAGATAGGGCACCGGCGGCGGCCCAAGTGTCTCTTCGGCAAGGCTCAGAAGCCGCCGCGTTGCCGCGTCGCCGATATCGGTGATCAGACGGGTGACCACCTGATGCGCATTATGGGCCCCGACCAGTTGCACCAGGAAATCCGGGATGCGCGCGACGATCTTCGCGATGGTGGCGCTGTCCGGTGCCACGGCGATCTCACTGATCAAGGAGGCCGAGGAAGTGGCCTGCAACCGGGTCAGATCCGTCTGACTGAGGATGCCGACCAGCTTGCCGCCATCCACCACCGGCATGTGGCTGATCCGCCGCTCGATCATCGCCATCAGCACGTCCGAGACCAGGGCCGTCGGCGGCAGAGTGAGTGGGTTGGCTGTCATCACGTCGCCAAGCGGCGTGTCATAGGAGAGCCCCTCGGCAAGGACCCGGTTGGTCAGGTCCTTAGTGGTTAAAATCCCCGATAAGACACCGTCGTCATAGATGACCAGACAGGAGACCTTGCGATCGCGCATCTTCTGCGCCGCGGACATGAGGCTGGTTGAGGGCGCGCATGTGATCGGATTGCGGGTCATCACATCGGCGATGACCAAGGTCATAAGGTCTTGCTTGCGGGTTTGCGCGGGCCTGGAACGATCAAAGAAGCGCTTGATCGATGGGTGATCCGAGACAAGCCGGCGGAAGGTCTCCGCCGGGATCGCTACCAGAGTTGTCGCTTCTGCCGCCGTTGCGGTCACGGCGGCAAAGCCATCTTTCATCAAGCCACGCTCGCCAAAGGAGTTCTTGGGGCCAAGGATCGAGACAAGCGCGCCGGTCGTATCTGTGATATGCACCTGGCCGCTCAAGATCAGATAGAGCGCATCTTGCAACTCTCCGACCTTATAGACTGCCTGACCGGCCTCGAGGGTCAGCTCCGCCAAATCCCCGGCCAGCAACGCCTGATCTTCGGGCGGCAAGCTGTCATAGGGGTGCGTCTGGGTCAGCAATGTCTCAAGATCGATGGTCATGGGTCTGATCATCCAGTTAAGAAAAAAGGCGCATCCCGATCAGGCGGGATGCGCCCATGTTGTGATAGGGCCCACGGTGTCGCAGGCCCTAATGGGCGATCCCCTAGTGATCCACCGCAGCGCCAGCGCCACGCGGGATCCGAACGGATTCCACGAGGTCCTGGATTTCCTGTGGCGGCGCAGCGGTTGCCCGCGACACAAGATACGCAACCAGGAAGTTGGCCAGCGCACCGATTGGCCCGAAATGAGTCGGCGGAATGCCGAACAGGTAGTTCGCCGAGGTGTTCTCCAGCATGTTGGTGCCAGGAATGAAGAACCAGCCCAGATAGGTGAACAGATACAAGCAGGTCACGATCAGACCGGCCAGCATCCCCCAGGTCGCCCCGGCGGAGTTCATCCGTTTGGAGAAGATCCCCATCATCAGCGTCGGGAAGAGCGACGCCGCCGCGAGACCGAAGGCCAGGGCCACGGTTTGCGCCGCAAAGCCTGGTGGGTTCAGGCCCAGATAGGTCGCCAACACAATCGCACCGGCCATCGATATCCGGGCGGCAAGAAGTTCACCGCGTTCGGAAATATCCGGATTGATCGTCGACTTGATGAGGTCGTGCGAGATCGCCGACGAGATCGCCAGAAGAAGACCCGCCGCTGTGGACAGCGCCGCCGCCAGACCGCCGGCCGCGATCAACGCGATGACCCAGCCCGGAAGCTGCGCAATCTCTGGGTTGGCGAGCACGAGGATGTCACGGTTGAAGGTGACAAGCTCATTGCCCTCCCAGCCACGCTCGGCCGCCAGGGCCTGCATCTCTTCGGAGTTGTCGTTGTAGTACTGGATCCGACCGTCGCCGTTTTTGTCTTCGACCGCCAAAAGGCCAGTCACAGACCAGGTCTGGAACCAATCCGGCAACTCATCTGCCGCAACGGCTTCACCTTGCACACCTTCGGGCCACATCGTGGTGGTGATGTTCAGGCGCGCCATGGCCCCAACCGCAGGTGCGGTCAGATACAGCAGTGCGATGAACACCAACGCCCAACCAGCGGACCAACGGGCGTCGGCCACTTTCGGCACCGTGAAGAAGCGGATGATCACGTGCGGCAGACCTGCGGTACCGATCATCAGCGACAAGGTGAAGAGCGCCATCAGCCAGGGGCTGGTCCCCGTGGTGTACTCGTTGAAGCCCAGATCGGTCAGCAGACCGTCCAGCGTGACAAGCAGAGGCTGACCCGACGCAGTGTGCTCCGAGAACAGACCCAGACCCGGGATCGGGTTGCCGGTCAGCTGCAGCGAGATGAAGATCGCCGGAATCGTGTAGGCGATAATCAGAACGCAGTACTGCGCCACCTGAGTGTAGGTGATGCCTTTCATACCGCCCAGAACCGCGTAAACGAACACGGTTGCCGATGCGATGATCAGGCCGGTGGTCACATCCACTTCCAGGAAGCGCGAGAAAGCCACGCCAGCGCCGGTCATCTGACCGATCACGTAGGTCACCGAGATCACGATGAGGCAGACCACCGCCACCACGCGGGCCGTGTTGGAGTAATACCGATCACCGATGAATTCCGGCACCGTGAACTTGCCGAACTTCCGCAAGTAGGGCGCAAGCAGCATCGCCATAAGCACATAGCCGCCGGTCCAACCCATCAGGAAGGTGGAGTTGTTGTAGCCAACGAAGGCAATAAGGCCCGCCATCGAGATGAACGAGGCCGCCGACATCCAGTCCGCCGCCGTTGCCATCCCGTTGACGACTGGGTTCACGCCGCGACCGGCGGCGTAAAACTCCGATGTGGAGCCCGCGCGGGCCCAAATCGCGATACCGAAGTAGAGGCAGAAAGACAGCCCCACCACGATAATATTGAGTGTTGTCTGATCCATGGTCTGGTCCGTCCCTTACTCTTCGTCCACGCCATGTTCCTTATCGAGCTTATTCATACGCCAGGCGTAGAAGAAGATCAGGAACAGGAAGACGAGGATCGATCCCTGCTGGGCAAACCAGAAGCCCAGATCGGTTCCGCCCACTGCAATACCGCTGAGAAGCGGGCGCAATAGGATCGCAAAGCCGTACGACGCAATCGCCCAGATCACCAAGCAGATGGTGACCAGGCGGATGTTCGCAGACCAGTATGCGTTATTATTTGGCTGTTCTGCCATTGCTTACTCCCTTCGAGTGACGTCCGGCAGGCCCTCCTTGACCTGACGGACTTGGTACCCGCCGCCACCCGATGTCTGGTTCGGGCCGCGGCGAATTCTGGTTAAGACGCCGTCGTCAGTTCCCCGACGATGGCGTCAAGTGCCGTGGCGATGTCGTCGATGCTGCCCATGGCAGGCACCTCGGTCAGCGCATCGCGCGCGGCGTAATAGTCGATCAGCGGGGCGGTTTGCGCGTGATAGGCCTGAAGCCGCGTGCGCACCGTTTCCGCATTGTCATCGGCGCGGCGCTTCATCTCCGTCCCGCCGCATTTGTCGCAAACCCCTTCGGCTTTGGGCTGTTTGAAATCATCGTGATAGCCCTCGCCACAGGCGGCGCAGGTGTAGCGCCCGGCCACACGGGCGATCATCGCCTCGTCATCCACCTCAAGGCTGATCACCGCGTCGATCTTCTGATCCTTCTCGGTCAAAAGCCGGTCCAGCGCCTCGGCCTGTGCATCTGTCCGAGGAAAGCCATCGAGGATCGTGCCTTTGGTGACATCCGGCTGCTCCAGTCGCTCTTTGAGCACCGCCAGCACGATCTCATCAGAGACCAGCTCGCCAGCTTCCATAACGGCTTTCGCCGCCAGGCCCGCAGGTGTGCCTGCGGCAACCGCGCCGCGCAGCAAATCACCGGTGGAAAGCTGCACGAGCCCGAACCGCTCTTCGAGCATCCGGGCTTGCGTGCCTTTGCCGGCCCCGGGGGGCCGAGCAAAATCAGGTTTACGGGGCGGGTGATGGTCTCTGCTGTCATCTGACCCGTCTCACTTATTGGCCCGGTTTTCGATCAACTCGTCGACCACCGAAGGATCGGCCAGTGTCGAAGTATCCCCAAGCGACCCGAAATCATTCTCAGCAATCTTGCGCAGAATGCGCCGCATGATCTTGCCGGAGCGGGTCTTTGGCAGGCCGGGGGCCCATTGAATGACATCCGGTTTGGCAATCGGGCCGATTTCACGGCGCACCCAGTTCGAGAGCGTCACTTTCAGCTCATCCGATGGCGTCTCATCATTCATCAAGGTCACGTAGCAATAGATGCCCTGACCTTTCACGGGATGCGGGTAGCCGACCACTGCGGCCTCCGAAACGGTCTCATGCGCGACAAGCGCGGATTCAACCTCGGCTGTCCCCATACGGTGGCCAGAGACGTTGATCACATCATCGACGCGGCCGGTGATCCAATACTCGCCATCCGCGTCGCGGCGGCAGCCATCACCCGAGAAGTAGTAGCCTTTGTAGTCGCTGAAATAGGTCTTCACGAAGCGGTCATGATCGCCCCAGACGGTGCGCATCTGACCCGGCCAGCTGTCTTTCAGCACCAGAACGCCCTCAACATCGTTGCCTTCGATGATCTCGCCAGAGGTTGGCTCCAACACCAGCGGCTGCACACCGAAGAAGGGTTTCTGCGCCGCGCCGGGCTTCCAGCTCGTGGGCGCCGGGCAGCGGCGTCATCATGTGGCCGCCAGTTTCGGTCTGCCACCAGGTGTCGACGATCGGGCATTTCCCCTTGCCGACATTCTCGTTGTACCAGTTCCAGGCCTCGGGGTTGATGTTCTCCCCCACGGTGCCAAGCAGTTTCAGGCTGCTGAGGTCGTATTTCTCAACAAAGCTGGTGCCCTTGGCCATCAGTGCCCGGATCGCTGTGGGGGCCGTATAGAACTGATTGACCTTGTGTTTCTCGCAGACCTGCCAGAAGCGGCCCGCATCCGGATAGGTCGGCACGCCTTCGAACATCAGGGTCGTGGCGCCATTGGCCAGCGGGCCATAGACAATATAGCTGTGACCCGTGACCCAGCCCACATCCGCCGTGCACCAGAAGATGTCGCCGTCATGATAGTCGAAGCTGTATTGATGGGTCATCGACGCATAGACGATGTAGCCACCCGTGGTGTGCACCACGCCTTTGGGCTGTCCGGTTGAGCCAGAGGTGTAGAGGATGAACAGCGGATCTTCGGCACTCATCTCTTCTGGCGGACAGTCGGATGAGACGCGGCTGGCAACATCATCATACCAGATGTCCCGGCCACCGACCCAGGCGACTTGATCACCCGTGCGCTTCACGACCAGACATTTGGTGTCGATCACATTGTGCAGAAGCGCCTTGTTGACGTTGTCTTTCAACTCGGTGACGCGCCCGCCCCTCGGAGCGCCATCAGCCGTGATCACCAGCTTTGCGCCAGAGCCGTTGATCCGGGCACCAAGCGCGTCGGCGGAGAACCCGGCGAAGACGATGGAGTGGATCGCACCGATCCGGGCACAGGCCAGCATGGCATAGGCAGCTTCGGGGATCATCGGGAGATAGAGAACGACCCGATCGCCCTTCTTGACACCGCATTCTTTCAGAACATTGGCAAAGGTGCCGACCTTTTCGGCCAGCGTGTTATAGGTGATGTGTTGCGCCTCATCACCGGGCTCATCAGGCTCAAAGATGATCGCGGTCTGATCACCCCGGGTCGCCAAATGCCGGTCAATGCAGTTGGCCGAGACGTTCAGCGTGCCGTCTTCGAACCATTTCACATGGACATTGTCATGTTCGAAAGAGGTGTCTTTGACCTTGGTGAAGGGCTTGATCCAATCGATCCGCAGCCCGTGTTCGCCCCAAAACCCGTCCGGGTCGTTGACCGAGGCGGCATACATCTCTTCGTAACGGGCGGCGTCAATATGGGCACCGGGCAGCAGATCGGGGGTGTCTTTGGGCAAGGTCTCTCTCCCTTAAAGAGTCGCGGGCTCAGGTTCCCATCGGCAAAAACGCGTTGAGCCATGATGGGCCCGCATTGGGCCCGACGCGTTCTGCGTTTCCGGAAAGCCGCGCGAGCAATACGCTGACTTTGACCGGGGCCCGCATCATCGGGCCGAATTCAATGGCTAGCCTCCCCCAACCGTCTCTTGGAGCGTTGCATCGCGGGCCGCCCGGGTCTGTTCTCCTCCCCCGGATGAGCGCGACTTAACCCTCCTATGATTGGCTCCGAACCGGGTCCTCACGTCCCCATTTACGCAACGGCGCCAATGTGCGTGAGGTTACAGGAATTCGTTAAATCCAGAACATCTTCCTGACGTTCCACGACTTTCCTGTAACAGGTTTTCATGTCGCGGCGCAGAAATTGTAAATATTTTCTCAATTTCACAAAAGTGTGAGGCGTTTCAACGGGTTCATTAGATCGGCGCTGTAAGGCTATCCATCGAACACCGCCGCGATGCGGCGGAAGTCGCCTACGAAGCGGAAAGCATCGCTGGACTCGATGTCGCAGGTCCCGCCGAAGCGACGGCGATTGCGAAAGAATCATTCGTGTGGCGAGCCAAGAAACTCATTTGATTCCGCGACGGCATCGTGGCCCATCAGTTTCAGCCTGTTCACATCTCCCAACATCATCCCATTCTCGGTGATTTGCGGAACTGGAAGCCCACCCGATGTCCCGCATTTGGTTGGTCATCAACGCAGATTTGTCAGTCCAGAACCACGAACTGGCTTGCCAGCCACGGCATGGCTTCCAGTCCAGGTGTGGTGAAATGCAACGCGATCAACTCCCGTGCAATCGCTGCGATCTGGCCGGGAATATCGCCAGTCCAATCTTCGCTGGCATAGAGAACGATTTGCCGTGACGCGCCTTCATTGGGCAAAGGATGCGCATCAATGCCGCCCGCAAACCGCCCGGCGCGGAGCAGGCTCAAAGGCGTTGTGATCGTCCAGCCCTTGCCCCCTGCGACCAGGGCGCTGATGGATTGGTTGGAATCCATCTCAAACCGCTGCGGCGGCGTCCATCCGTGGCGACCGAGATATTCTTCGATCTGTTTGCCCATGATCTGATCCATGTCCCGCCGAAGAAAGGCCATGTCAGTAAGGGCATTGAGCCCGGCGGAGACATCGGTCCCTCGCGGCACTGCCAGAATGTAGGGGTCATTCAACAACGGATGGGTCACGGTTCCGGGCGGGGCCGTCCGCCCCGCGGCGCAGATCGCGATGTCCAATTCTCGCGCACCGATCAGGGCCTGCATCGCGTGGCTCGCCCCGGTCTGCAGCCGAAACGCGCAGTTTTGCATAGTCTCGGCCAGCCGCGATGTCAGGGTCGGTGTCACCTCGTTCTCGAAATCTTCGATCACCCCCATTCTGAGTGCCGAAAGCCCTGACAGGTCGAGTGTCACCAAATCGCGTTGTCCCATCCGAAGGGCTGACAACGCTGCCTCGACCCGGCGCAAAAACAGCCGCCCCGCGGCAGTCAATGTCATCGGGCGGCGCGAATGGTCGATGAGCTCAATGCCCAGAGCCGCATCGAGGTTCTTCAACTGTTGCGAGACTGCGGGGGCGCTCATGCCCAAGCGCTCCGCCGCGCCCGCGACCGAGCCGGTACGAGCGAGCGCCTCGAACACTTCCAACCCTTTGATCGAGACGCCCTTGAGGGCGCTATCAGGCATCTGATCCTCGTCTCGTCATGAGTTGATGATCCGTTCCAAAAGGTCTTGCGGCACGATCACCCCATCCGCCTCCGTGCGGGCCCGGGCCGCCGCTCGGGTGCTGCCGGGAAGCCGCGCGCCGTCTTGGTCCGCGATCGCGGCTGCCAAGTCTTCGATTCGTGCACCAAAAGCGCCGCCAGACAGCGCGCCTGTCTCAACGGCGATGAAGCATTGCCCGGTGCGCGGCGGTCCACCCAGTGGGCCCGAGAAGGGGGAGGCATCTTTGCCCAAAGTTGCCCCGGCCAACGCCGCCGCGAAGACCTCAACCATCAAACCGGCACCAAACCCCTTATATCCGCCGGCCGGCGCCATCGACCCTTTGAGAGCCGCCTCGGCATCTGTCGTCGGCGCGCCGGTGGCATCAAACGCCCAACCCTCTTCGATGGCGCGTCCCTCTCGTGCGCGCAGCATAATCTCAGATTTCGCGATTGCGCTGGCTGATTGGTCGATCACAAGCGTTGCCCCGCCCGCACCATCCGGTACGCCAAGCGCGAACGGGTTGGTGCCGACGACCGGTGTTTTGCCGCCCCAGGGCGCAATCGACGCTGGCGCATTGGTGAAACACAGGCCCAACAATCCAGCGTCGGCGATCCGCTCTGCGTGATGGCCCAGAACGCCACAATTGTAACTGTTATGAACCGTCATCGCGGCGATGCCTTGGGCTGTCGCGGCCTCGATCAGAGAGTCGAAGCCCGCGTCGATCGCCGGATGTGCAAAGCCATCTTTTGCATCGACTCTCACAGCACTGGGCTTGGGGCGGTGGACCTCTGGTTCGGCCAAGCCCTCCACTTTGCCGCAGCGCAGATGTTCCGCATAAATCGGCACATACATCAATCCGTGACTGCGGATACTGTCGCGCTCAGCGGCGCGGGTCGATCGCGCGACGGAGGCCGCCGCCCGATCGCTGGCACCTGCACGTTTCAACGCATCGCGCGCAAGCGCCTCCACATCGTCTAGGCCGAGGATTTCATTCATAAGCCATTCTTTCATCAGGGGGTCAGTCAGCGTCAATCCCATCTGCACCTGCCCCGCGGGTGCGTGAGGTCTCTGTGGTGGGAACGCGCGTTTTTGCCGCGAAGCTTTCGGCCTCAGTCCAGGCTGTGGCACCGGGCGTTTGGCGGCCCAAGCCAGGTGGGTGTTGCGCCATACCGGGTTGCAGCGTGATCAAAATGTCCCGGCGGGCGGGGTCGTTATGCGGTGCCCCCAACAAATGCCCGGCGTCAATTTTTGCTGCGATTGCCCCGTCCAGCGTGATCCGCTGTTCGGTTTGGGTGGAGGCCCACCCGGCAAACCCTAAAAAGAGAGCTGGGCTATCGTCCAGGGTCATACAAACGGGGCCATCACCTGTGAGTGCTAGGTCAAGCGCTGACGGTCCGACAAGGGCGACAGGGCCGGGGCCTATGCGCCAGATGTCGTCGCCGTTTTGCCAGGCTTCAACGGGGCTTGGTGCCGATTGCAGCGCGTCGAGCGCGATGCCAACGCCATTCGCCCCTTGCGCGGATAACCAAGCTGCTGCCGCGCCGATCTCGGCAGCGATCCCTTGCGGCCAACCGGCACCGCGCGCCGCATCGTGCATCTTTTTGGCCACTTCATTGAGCGATGGTGTGATCATGCGGCGGTCGCGCGTGGCGGTGACCAGAGCGCCCAGCCATCTGGATCGACCTCAGCGATCTCGCCGACCAGAGGCGCACCTTGGCAGAGCGTGATCCGGGTCCAGCGGTCGGATTTTGGATCAAACCGGGTGGCGCCGAAAAACGCGAGTTTGAAGCGCAGCAGATCAATTGGCAGGCAGGCCTGCCCAATGAGGTTGTCGCGAATCTCTCCATAAGGATGGGTCGCGATGCTCTGCACACGGTCGACCACATGCCGCTGATCTGGGCGGCGCATTAGAAACGCCGCGACGCTATCGGTGGGGTGCGCCTCTCGCAGCGCCCGGTCGAGGCCTTGCACCTGGCGCGCAATGTCCAGCGGGGTCTCCAATTCTCCGCCCGGTTCTTCAGCCCGAACACCCAGCCTCGGTTCCGCCTTATCTTCGGAGACATACCAGAACTGATGGGTCTCACCGGGGTCGTCGAAATCTATCTTCAGGGCCCAGGCATAGGTTTGCCGGATGATCGTTGCGAGCTCGTCCAAGCGCATCCGTGGCGACAGCCGTTTTGGCACTCCGGTTTGCATCTCCATCGCCAAATCATCGATCAAAGCGCCATAGGGCTCCATCATTACGGCATTTAGGCATTCCTGCGCTTCCAGGCCATACGCCAGGGCCTCAAGGCTCAGGTTTTCCCAAGGGTGGGGCGCGTCCAAACATCCGGTTCTCGTCAGATCGCGGATCGCAGACAGGTCGCGCCGAAGGCCGTGGATGCGCGCCATCTGGGTCGGGTCCGCGACATCCCAATTCTCCACATGGGCGATGGCTTGGTCCAGGGTCTGTGCGAATGCCGTTTTGTCCGATGCGCTTGCCGTTGGCAGGGCGCGTATCCGAGCCAAGGCCGTCTCGCGGGCCAAAACCCAGGCATGGGTTAGCTCAGGATGGGTCGCAAGAAACGGCGCCATGCCAAGGCCGGTTGCATTGCCGATACCCAAAAGCCGCTTGTTTTCATTCGACAAAGACACGGCCCGTTCTGGTGCACGGGCCTTGGCGATGTGGTCGACCAAGTCATGTGTAAAATGCCGGATCAGCCAAACGGTGAGCATCTCGGCCTGAAAGGCACCGCCAAGCGCCGGTCGCCCGGCAATTTGGGCCCGATCGGCCAAGCCGAATTTGCCATTGCCATAAACCGCCGTCGTGCGCATGAGATACCCGGTCGCGAACAGCTTTTCGGTGTCCGGCTGCTGGCCGTTGGCCAAGGCATCGACCACATGATCAAACAGACGAACGCTTTTGTTGGCGCGGCTCAACACCAACTCTCGCGGCGAGACGCGGCCCGCCTCTTGGAGCGGCACATTGGCTTCCAGCCGATCTAGATCCCCCCGCGTCGGCAGCCCATCGAACAGCGCATAAGTCGTGTCCCATCGTTCGGCGATAACGCGGTCGGTTCGGTCGTCGGTGTCCAAGGCATGAGAGAAGGCAACCAGCGCATAACTATGCCCACCGAGGGTCAATGTATAAACGGCCCGACCATATCCTTCGGGTGTCATCTCCCATAACCGTCTGGTCACGCTGACTTTGTCTTGATGCAGTCGGCGCATCAAAACACGCAGGAAACTCAGCCTGGTTGGAAAGCTTGCCCCCATCCGCGCCAGTCGCATCACCATATCCGGCGGGCGAAGCGCCAGCGTTTTGGGGGGGATATGGGTCAAATCATTCATCTGAGTTTGCGAGCACCTGATAAAACTTGGCCTACTAGGTGCCGCCCATGATGCCAGTGATTTTGGATTTGTCGAATCCGACAGCGGTCAGGCCCTGGTGGCAATACAGAACATCGCGGATGTCCCAAAGAGAGATTGGCCGTTGCAGGGCGTCGCGGGGACCGCGCGTGACTTCGCCGGCATTAACCTGGTTTGTCCGGTGCCCGACGTGTGTCGGGAGAAGAGGCTCCCCGGGTCTGCGCCCATATTGCGCAGCATCGATATGGATCATGCGGCCTGCCATCCTGGTTGCAAGTTGGCGGAGTTGAGCAAGAAACCCCGGCAACTGGCAAGCGCAAAGGTGAGGCGCGCCGGTTGCCAATAGGTTACGAAAAAGGCCGGGGCGCGGGTTTTTTGTAACCTGTCGGGTGATCTCCGCGACCGGTGCGGACCACGCTCGGTAGCCTGGTTTTGCCGAAAGCCTCTTGACCTTCGCGCAGTATGAGGCCCGGCGCATATTTGGCGATGAACTTCGCGGTATGCTAGATGGCCACAGCCCTACGAGGCTTATGCCGCCAGCAACCATCGCGTCCATTGCCCGGTGTCCTCATGAGGCGCCGGAAGGCCACCGGGCGCTCATGAGCGTGTTCTGCTTGGCTGCCCACCACGTCGCGGCCTCATGCGGCGCGGCTTGTGGCTTAACCTTCGATCACCAGATCGGGGAACCGACCTGCGGTGTCGCGGATCAGCTGCGCCAGCCGCTCATAGGCGCTTGCGGCCCCCGTGGCGGAGCGCCAGACCAACCCGACGGAGCGCGAGAACCGGCGGCCACGGAACGGTCGGACGACAACATCCTGGGCGCGGTTTTCAATTTCGGATTTGACATAAAGCGTCGGCAGGAAGGTGACGCCCATCCCCATCGCCACCATTTGACGAAGGGCATCAAGCGAGGTGCCTTCGTAATCCCGTGACAGCGTGGCGCCGGTTTCAAGGCACACTGCGGCAATCTGATCATGCAAGGTGTAGCTAGGTGAGAGGGAGAGAATCGTTTGATCCGACAGATCGGGCCCGTCGAGCATCTCTTTCTCTGCCAGTGGATGATCAACCGGCAGGGCCACCGACAGCGGCTCGCGGAACAGCCGGGATGTGGTGAGCGCCGCCCCAGATACCGGCAACTGCGTCAGGATCAGATCATGCATCCCATCGTTCAACTCACGAAGAAGTTCGCGCGGGGAGGCTTCGCGGATATAAAGCCGAAGGTCGGGGTGGCTGCGATGCAGATCGCCGACCACATGCGGCATCAGATAGGGGCCGAGTGTGGCAGAGGTGCCAAGACGCAAGGTTCCGCCCAGGCCCGATTGCAAGGTCACCGAGAGGTCGAGAATCCCTTGAGTCGCGTCAAGGATATCGCGGGACCGGGAGGAGACTTCGCGCCCCGCCAGCGTGAGCCGCACCGGTCCACGACCGCGTTCGACCAGGGTCAGGCCAAGCGCATCTTCGAGCGTTTTGATCTGCACGGAGAGCGAGGGTTGAGAAATGCCACAGGATTCAGCGGCTTCACGGAAATGGGCGGTTTCTTCTAGCGCAACAAGATAGCGCATCTGGCGCAAAGTGAGCGGTGGCACGGAGACAGGCATAGGATGCTCGTTAGTTTTTTTCTATCGAATGTTCATATGCGATTGTATTTGCCTTTTGCAAGAGTTGTGAAAGAAAGGATCATGTGGAGGGGATGTGGGCACGCGCATCTCCGCCGTCGGTGACGATGCTCATGCTGGTTGTTTAGTCCCTTCCAGTATTCACGGACTCGCAGCGTTACCATTGGGCGATCCTTACCTGACCCCTGCCGTCAGTCAGGCGGGGATCGCCCTTAACTTTTCTGCATCATGGATCTGTCAGTCGATAACCGTCACCTCAGGGGCGGCCTCGCGCAATATGCGGCGCAAGATTTGCGCCAGTTCAGCAAATTCCCGGCTGCGGGGCGCGGTTTTGCGCCAGACCATACCGATGGAGCGGAACGGCACCGGACCGGCTAGAGGGCGCGATGTCACCAGCGCGTTTTGGGTCACCTCGGATCGGACATAAAGCGCAGGCAAAAGCGAGATGCCAAGCCCCATGGCCACCATTTGCCGGATCGTATCAAGCGACGTGGCCTCATAATCGAGGCTCAGCTCGGCGCCGGTATCGGCACAAATCTGTTTCATCTGTTCGTGCAACCTGTGCCCCGGCTCTAGCGTCAAGATCGTCTCGCCGCGCAGGTCTTCCCGGGCAACCTGTGGGCGGTCGGCAAGCGGATGGTCTATCGCGGTCACGGCCAAGAGCGGCTCGCGAAAGAGCCGCGCGGTATTTAGATCTGCGCCGGTGACGGGCAAGGGGAAGAACAAGAGATCAAGACGGCCTTCATCGATGCGCGTTAGCAGGTCGGTGGCCAGCCCCTCACGGACATAGAGCCGCAAATCGGGGTGGCTGGCATGCAGATCGGGGATCACCAGCGGCAAGAGATAGGAGCCGAGCGACTGTACGACGCCGACGCGGATCGTGCCGCCAAGCGGGTGCTGGCCCTGTTTCGCAATCTCTTGGATATCCGAGACATCGCGCAGGATCGCCCGGGCGCGTGCGGCAATCTCCGCCCCGGTCGGGGTCAGCACGACGCGGGCGCGTGAGCGTTCGACCAACTGGATGCCGAGTTTCGCCTCCAGCTCTTTCAATTGGCCGGAAAGCGTTGGTTGGGTCACATGGGCGCGTTCGGCCGCGCGGCGGAAATGCAGCGTGTCGGCGACGGCGACCAGATAACGAAGCTGTTGAAGCGTGGGCATGTTTTTGATCGGTATTATCTATCAAAACCGATTTTAGTTTCGATTGGCCCAATCGACAAGCGCGCATTATGTGTCCGTCAACCGAATTTGGGTGAGCTGCGGTGAAACGCTTTAAGAGCATTCTGACAGTCCTGACCGAAGACAGCCTGCATGAGGTGGCTTTGGAGCGGGCGTTGTATTTGGCCAAGGTCAATGGCGCGGCCTTGACCTTGGTCGATGTGATTGATGCGGCCCCGGGTGAGTTGGCGCGGCTTTTGTCCGCGATCCAGGGGCATCGCGGGGCGGAGATCGAAGAGGATGTGATTGCCTATCACCGGGACCGCCTCGCAAAAATGGCAGAGCGGGCTCGCGCAGAAGGCGTCGAGGCCACCGAAGCGGTGTTGCAAGGCAGTGTCTTTGTCGAGGTCATTCGCATGGTGCTGCGCGAGGGGCATGACATTGTGATAAAAGGGGCCACGGCGGCCCCGCACGGCAAGGGCGTCTTGAAGGGCGTCGATATGCATCTGCTGCGCAAATGCCCCTGCCCAGTCTGGATGTTGAAGGGCCCGGGCGACGGGAATTTCGACACAGTCCTGGCCACGGTTGACCCGGATCCTGAAGGCGAGACAGTGCACAACAAACTCGACCATTTGGTCATGGATCTGGCGACCTCGCTCGCCGAGCGTGACAAGGCGGTCTGTCATGTGGCGCATGCCTGGCGGTTGCAGGAAGAACATGCGTTGCGCCACGGGCGGTATACGTCGAAATACCAAGGTGAAGTGGATCAGATGGTCGAGCGCGAACGGGGAGAGGCAAAGGCCCGCTTCGATGCGCTGATGGCCGACTACCCGCAGGTGGAGCGGGACAATCTGCATATGATTAAGGGTCTGCCCGGCGACGCGATTGCGGAATTTGCCGAGGCTCTTGGCCCGGATCTGATCGTGATGGGCACAGTGGGGCGGACCGGCATCAGCGGGTTCATAATGGGCAATACGGCCGAGACGATTTTGCACCGGGTGGATTGCGCGGTGATCGCGGTGAAGCCGGAGGGGTTTGTCTCTCCGATCACTTTGGAAGCAGCGGGATAACGCGGCCTTTAAGGGGCCGAGAAGACAGGGCTGGCGAGGCCCAGGAACGAGAAGGGTGGGACAGACGTGGCAGAGGCAGGCGTAGAGGTGCCGCGCGCAGCAGGCGGGCCAGCGGGATGGATGTCGATTCTGATCCCCGTGGCGATCTTTGCCTATTTGGTGCAATTCGTGCCGCAGGTCGCGGCGGGCGAGGTCATTCTTTGGGCCTATGAGTGGGTGCCCGCGCTGGATATCCGGCTCTCGGTGATCCTGGATGGGCTGAGCCTGACCTTCGCGCTGTTGATCAGCGGCATCGGCGCATTGGTAACGCTTTATTCGTCGAAATACCTGGGCAACCATCCGGAATATCCGCGTTTCGTGCTTTACCTCATGGCGTTCATGGGCGGGATGTTGGGCCTGGTTTTGGCCGACAACCTGATCGCGCTTTTCGTGTTTTGGGAGGTGACGACGATCTCCTCCTACCTGCTTATCGGCTTCAACTCCGACGAGGCGAAATCGCGCCGTTCCGCCCTGCAAGCATTGCTTGTGACCGGGACCGGGGGCTGGCGCTTCTGGCGGGCATCATCATGCTGGGCAATGTGGCGGGCTCATTTGAGCTCTCCGTGATCCTGACCCAGGGCGACATGATCCGGGCACATCCGCTCTATGTGCCGATCGTGATCCTGTTCCTCGCAGGCGCCTTCACGAAATCGGCGCAGTTTCCGTTCCATTTCTGGCTGCCGAACGCGATGGCCGCGCCGACGCCGGTCTCGGCCTATCTACACTCCGCCACGATGGTAAAGGCGGGCGTGTTCTTGATGGCGCGGATGAATCCGGCGCTGGGCAGCACCGATCTGTGGTTCTGGACGTTGGTGATCGTGGGCGGGTTTACGGCCGTCTTTGCCAGCATCCTGGCCATGCGGCAGACCGACATCAAACAAGTCCTGGCCTATACCACGCTGATGGCGCTTGGCACGCTGACGCTCTTCATCGGGGCGGGGACAAGCGATGCGATCAAGGGAATGATGCTCTTTCTCGTCGTGCATTCGCTCTACAAAGCCGCGCTCTTCCTGATGATCGGGATTGTCGATCATGCCACCGGTACGCGCGAAGCTGAGGTGCTGCGCGGCTTGGGCCGCAAAATGCCGATCACTGCATTGGCGGCGGCGGTGGCCGCCGTGTCGATGGCGGGTATCCCGCCCTTGGTCGGCTTCATCGGCAAAGAGTTCCTCTACAAAGCGGGCTTGGAACTGGATCAAGGGATGATCTGGGTCACCGGCGCGGCTTTCGCGGCCTCGGCCCTGATGTTTGCGGTCGCCGGGATTGTGGCGTTGCGGCCCTTCTTCGGTCCGCTGGCCGAGACGCCGAAACCGGCGCATGAGGGGCCGGTCTTCATGCTGACCGGGCCGTTGGTTCTGGCCGGTCTGAGCCTGTTCTTTGGTCTCTTTCCAGACACGATCGAAGCCTGGCTGGTCGCGCCCGGTACTTGGGCGGTCTATGGCAGCCCGGATGTCGATGTTGATCTCTATCTCTTTGAGGAGGTCAATGCGGCCTTCATCCTGTCCCTGATCACCTTCGCGACGGGGGCGGTGATCTATGTGGTTCACCGACCGCTCCGCTCGTTCCTCGCGCGCCTGTTCGACGCCAATCCGATCAAATTCGACCCAGGTTGGGATGGCGTGTTGGACGGTCTGAAAGCGCTTGCCGCGTGGCAGACCCGGCACCTGCAATCGGGCGTGTTGCAGCGCTATCTCTTCGTGATTTTCGCAACCCTGGCGGTTCTGAGCGCCATCACGATCTGGTCCCGCGATGTGTTGGCGTTCGACTTGGATCTCGGGGCTGAGCTGGACGGGCTGTTGTTCAAACACTGGGCGGTGTTGGTGTTTGTCGCGGCAGGCTCGATCCTGACCGCGTTTACCTCCAGCCGGATGACCGCGATTGCCTCCTTGGGCGTGGTTGGGATTGGCGTGGCGCTGATCTTCATCATGTTCAGCGCGCCCGATGTGGCGATTACGCAGCTTTTGGTTGAGACACTGGTCGTGGTGTTGGTGGCGGTCGCGATGTTGAAGCTGCCGCGCCTCGAGATCATGGCGGGGCACCGAGACAAACGGCCTTGGCATGCAGTAGTGGCGGTGAGTGTCGGCCTGGTGACAACGGCGATTTTGATCGCGGTGTTGCAGGGCGATATCGACAGACGCCTGACCGACTATTTCGAAATCACCAGTTGGCCCGAAGCCTATGGCCGGAACATCGTTAACGTGATCCTCGTGGATTTCCGGGCGCTGGATACCTTTGGCGAGATCGCTGTGGTGATGATTGCGGCGCTGGCGGCCTATGCGCTTCTCCGCGGGACATATTATGGGCGACCGAAAGACGCCCGCGAGGAGGACGGCCAATGATGAATTCGCTGATCCTGAACGCCGCCACGCGGCTCTTGGTGGGGCTCTTGCTGCTCTTCTCGATCTATATGCTGCTGCGGGGACATAACCTGCCGGGTGGGGGCTTTATCGGTGGACTGATCGGGGCCACGGGCTTTGTCCTCTACGCCATCGCGCATGGCTGTTCGGCGACGCGCGCCGCGCTCCGGGTGGACCCGCAATCGATCGCGATGGTGGGCCTTGGTATTGCCCTGGCCGCTGGCGTCTTCGCCGCCTTCTTTGGGGATGCCCTGTTCACCGGGCAATGGTTGTTCATTGGAGAGACGGAGGATGACAAAGGCTTGCCGATTTCCTCGGTGCTGTTCTTCGACATTGGGGTCTATTTGGTCGTGTTCGGATCAATCCTGACCATCGTTTTGGCCCTGGAAGAGGAGGTCTGAGCCTATGGAACTCCTGATTTCCATCATGGTCGGCGTGATGATCGCCACCGGCACCTATCTGATGCTGGCACGCAATGTGTTGCGGTTCATTTTCGGGCTGGTCCTGATCTCGAATGCGGCCAATCTGATCATTTTTGTCTCTGGACGTTTGGTGGCGGAAAGCCCGCCTTTGATCCCGGAGGGGGCGGATGTGCCGCCGGAACTGGTCGCCAATGCGCTGCCGCAGGCGCTGGTCCTGACAGCAATCGTCATCGGCTTCGGCCTTTTCGCCTTCGCGCTGACCCTGGTCTATCGCGGGTATCAATCCATGGGGACGCTAATGAGTGATGAGATGCGCCTTGCCGAGCCGAAGGAGGATGGCCAATGAGTTGGCTTCTGGCGGCCCCCATCGTCATCCCCTTTACAACGGCGGTTTTGGCGTTCTTGTTCCGCAATGGCCCCGAGGGCCGGTGGATTTCGATTATTGGATCGGCGGGCCTTCTGATCGCCTCCGCGCTGTTGATGCAGGCGGTTTTGGCCGACGGCGTGATAGCCGGGCAGATGGGCAATTGGCCCGCACCCTTTGGCATCACGCTGGTGGCCGATCTGCTGAGCGCGGTTATGGTGGTGATCACCGGCGTGACCGGGTTGGCCGTGGCGATCTATGCGCTGGCCGATATTGAGAGCCGGCTTGAGAAGCTCGGCTATCATGCGCTGTTCCAAGTGCTGCTGGCCGGGGTCTGCGGCGCGTTCCTGACGGGCGACCTCTTCAACCTCTATGTCTGGTTCGAGGTGATGCTGATCGCGTCCTTTGGTCTTCTGATCCTGGGCGGGCGGCGGCAGCAGCTTGATGGCGGCATCAAATATGTGACCATCAATCTGGTCTCCACAATCCTGTTCTTGGCGGGCATCGGCTTGCTCTATGGGATGACGGGCACGCTCAACCTGGCCGATCTGCATCTTGCGGTCCAAGAGGTGGAAAACAAAGGCCTGCTCACTGTGGTTGCCGTGATGTTCATGGTGGCCTTCGGCGTGAAGGCGGCGGTCTTTCCGCTCTTCTTCTGGCTGCCTGCTTCTTATCACACGCCTTCGGTCGCGGTGTCGGCGATCTTTGCCGGGTTGCTGACCAAGGTCGGCGTCTATGCGCTCATTCGGATGTTCACCTTGGTCTTCACCGAAGACGTTGAATACACCCATACGATCCTTCTTTGGATTGCCGGATTTACGATGGTCACGGGCGTTTTGGGCGCAGCCGCTATGAATGATTTCCGGCGGATTCTGAGTTTCCATATCGTGAGTCAGATCGGATATATGATCCTCGGTCTGGCGCTCTTTACGCCGCTGGCCCTGGTCGGTTCGGTCTTCTATCTGGTCCACCACATCGTCGTGAAAGCGAACCTGTTCTTGGTCGCCGGTGTCGCTCGACGGATCGCAGGATCAACCGAGCTCAGCGCGATTGGTGGACTCTATAAGACCGCGCCGGTCCTCGGTCTCTTGTTCCTGATCCCGGCCTTCTCGCTTGCGGGCTTCCCGCCGCTCAGCGGGTTCTGGGCGAAATACATTTTGGTCAAGGCGAGCCTTGATCTAGAGATGTGGCTGATCGCCGGTGTCGCCTTGGTGGTGGGGCTTTTGACGATCTATTCGATGACCAAGATCTGGGGCAGCGCGTTTTGGAAGCCGCACCCGGCAGGGCTTGAGCCAAAGCTCAGCAGTTTGAGCAACCGGGATCGCGCGGCGCTGATCCTCCCAATCGCATCTTTGGCGATCCTGACCTGTGTCATCGGGCTTTTCCCAGAGCCATTCGTGCAATTCGCCGAACGCGCTGCAGATCAGCTTTTGTCGCCGACGGATTATGTGCAGACTGTTCTGGGACTTGAGGCAACCCAAGCGACCGGCTTGGCGCAATTGGAGACGGGTCCATGAATATCTTCACGCTCAATATCGTCCTTGCGGTCTCCTGGGCGGCGCTCACCGGGAACTTCACGCTTTCTGGTCTGGCGATCGGGTTCCTGCTCGGCTCGGCGGCGCTCTATGTCACACGACCGCTCTATCCCGGATCGGATCGGTACTTCCTGCGCGTCTGGCGCTGGGTGCGCTTGATCACGATGTTTCTCTATGAACTCGTGGTCAGTTCGATCCAGGTGGTGTGGGACGTGCTGACGCCCACCCATCACGCGCGGCCCGGTGTGATCTCGATGCCGCTTGATGCCAAAGGCGAGATGGAGGTGCTTTTGGTCACGAACCTGATTTCGCTGACCCCCGGTACCTTGAGCCTTGATGTGAACGAAGACTGCGACAAGCTTTATATCCATGCGATGTTTGCCGACGATCCTGACGAGATACGGCGGCAGCTCAAAGAGGGGATGGAGCGCTGGGTGATTGAGGCAATGGAGTAGGCGCGATGGAGATTTTGCAGACAGCGGTCGATATTGCCTTTGTCTTGGTGATGCTGGGCGTGGTGTTCGCCTTTGTGCGCCTGATCAAAGGGCCGAGCTTGCCCGACCGAGTTGTGGCGCTTGATATGATGACGGTGCTGATTGTGGCGTTCTGCGGCTTGTTCGCCTTGGCCTCGGGCGAAACCGCGTTCCTGGATGTGGCGATTGTGATGGCGCTGGTTGGGTTCCTAGCGACCGTGGCTTTGGCCCGGTTTGTGGAGCGGCGGGGTGCGCAGGAAGGTGAACCCGATGCGCAGGCCGCGGCTGATGAGGAGACGCAGCCATGATTTTGGAGCTGTTCCTGGTGGCGTTGGTGCTGATCGGCGGGTTTTTCTGCTTCATCGCGGGGCTCGGCGTCTTGCGGTTGCCCGATGTGCTGGTGCGGATGCACGCCTCGACCAAGGCGGGGACCTTAGGCAGCGGATTGATCCTGGTTGCGGTAGCGGTGCTTTTTGCGGATTTGGCGACGGTGACCCGGGCCGTAGCAACGATCGTGTTTCTGCTGATCACCGCACCGGTGGCCGCGCATATGATTGGCCGTGCGGCCTTCCGCTCGGGCGTTGCGATGTGGAAGACCAAGATTGAAGACGGTGCGGAGGATGCCCTCCGCCGACGCTAGCTGGAGCCCGGAAAACGTGCGTTTTCCGGTCCGTTTTCCGTGCGGAAAACGGATGCGCGGCGGGATGCTTGTTGCGCTAGGTCTGTAAGAAGATGTGATCGCCGTCGGGGCTGAGGGCACAGGCGGTCAGATGCCCGCTATGCCAGGCGCCGGTATCCATCGCGATGCGCCCCTGGGCAAAGAGTGGCTCGGTTACTTGGGCATGGCCGTGGGCGATCCAAATATCATCGGTGCGGGGGCGGCTTTCAAACTCTGGATGGCCCCAGAGCAGGGTTCTAGGGTTTTGATCTTCCATTCGATGCTGCGGATCGGCGGCGGCGTGAACCACCCAGAGATTGCCCGCCGACCAACTCAGCGGCAGCGCCGCGAGCCAGCTATGCCGTTCTGCCGTGAGGCTTGATTTCAGGAGGGCCGCCAGCTCAATCAAGGTCTCCGGACCGGGATGGCGAGGGATATCTTCGACTGGCAACCCGAGGCTTGCAAGCGTCGCTGCCGCTCCGGCCCGGAACCAGCGGGGGCCACGGATCACGGGATCGGCCAGAAAATCCAGCATCATCCGATCATGATTGCCCATCAGGCAGGTGACGTTGTCCGGCAATTCGGATGTCAGCTCATGAAGCCGCTCTAAGACCGAGCCGCTGTCTGGGCCGTTGTCAACATAATCGCCAACAAACACCAGATGCGGGTCTTGCGCTTTGGTCTCGCCGATATGTGCATCGATTAATTCCAGCATCTGTTCGAGCAAATCGGCGCGCCCGTGCAGATCGCCGACGATATAGACCGCGCGGCCCGGGATCGGGCGGCCCGGATCGCGGCTCTCTGGCGCGGCAGCGGTGTCCGTCGAGCGCCCGAGCAAAGAGGAAAGGCGGCCTTTCATGCCCCATGAGGTGCGCTTTTCGAGGGCGCTTGGCAAGGGGGCGTGGCGGTTATTCGCGCGCGCGCAGAACCCGCGCAGGCCGGGCCGCCAACGGACGGAGCGCGAAGGCAAGCCCGGCCAGAAGCGTGGCAAGGGCACCGCCGAGGATGATAGCGAGCGCGGAGATGGGCTCAAACTCATAGCTGGTTTCCATCACGAAGGTCATGATGGCCCATCCGCCAAGTGCGCCTGCGATAATCGCAACGCCCCCGGCTGCGGCCCCGAGGAGGCCCGAGCGGAGGGCAAAGCTTGCCAAAATATGACGGCGCGACGCGCCCACGGTTTTGAGAACGGCGGCCTCGAAGACTCGGCCCCGTTCGCCCGCTGCAGCCGCGCCGATCAACACAATGAAACCGGTGAGAAGCGTCGCGCCAGCGCCGTATGAGGTGGCGGCGGCGAGGCCGGAGAGCGCATCGGCCACCCGTTCCAATGCGTCACGCATCCGAATTGCGGTGATATTGGGTGCAGCGGAGGCCACATCGCGGAGAATCTGTGCCTCGGCGCTCTCTTCGGCATAGACAGTCGCGATATGGGTATGCGGAGCGCCAGCCAGCGCGTTCTGCGACATGGTCAGGATGAAGCCGATGCCCGCATTGGAGAAATCCACTTCTCGGAGGGCGGCGATCTCGGCGGTGATATCGCGGCCAAGGATATTGACGGTGATCTCATCGCCAATTGTCAGGCCGATCTCTTGCGCTTCCTCGGCGGCGAAGGCCACAAGTGGCGGACCCGCGTAGTCGTCGGGCCACCAGGCGCCGGCTACGACCTCAGAGGCGGGGGGCGCGGTGGTCAAATAGGTCACGCCCCGGTCACCTTGCAGGACCCAGTGATCGGCCGCGACCTCTTGCGCGGGCACGCCATTGATCCGGGTGATGAGGCCGCGCAGCATGGGCGCCGTGTCAACACGGCTAACCTCGGGGTCATTTTCGACGCGCTCAAGGAAGCCGGGCAGCTGATCGTTCTGGATGTCGACGAAGAAGTATGAGGGGGCCACATCCGGCAGATCACGTTCAATAGCGTTCCTGAGATTGCTGTCGATTTGGCCGACGGCGGCGAGGACGGTGAGGCCGAGGCCGAGGGAGAGGACGACGGACGTGGCCTCCGACCCAGGTCCACCGACCGAGCCAAGCGCCAGGCGGAGGGCGGTCCTGCCGCGCATGCCACGAGATCGGGCAAGGCGGCGGGACAGGGCGCGGACAGCCAGAGCGGCGAGAGCCAGGAGGAGCAGGGCGGCCAAGATACCGCCAGCGGTGTAGAAGGCCAGGATCGGGATGCCGGAGAGCCAGGCAGCGAGACCGATAAGCGCAGCGACAAGAGCGGCGGTGAGGATCAGAAAGATCGGGCGCGGCAGGGTGCGGGATTTGCCGGTGGCGTCGCGGAACAGGGCGGCGGCGCGGACCTGCTCTGTGCGGGCGAGGGGCCAGAGCGTGAAGATGAGCGCGGTGAGCAGGCCATAGAGCGCTGCCTCGGCCAGCGGGGCGGGATGGATGCCAAAAGCAGCCGGGATCGGGAGTTGTGCCTCGATCAGGGGCGCAAGCGCCAGCGGTGCGAGCGCGCCGAGCGCCAGGCCGAGGACGATGCCGAGCACGGTCAGAAGGCCGATTTGCAAGAAATATGCGGCAAAGATCGTGCGCCCCTCGGCCCCAAGCGTCTTCAACGTCGCGATGGTGGCGATTTTGCCATCGAGATAGGCGCGGATCGCGGCGGAGACACCCACCCCGCCGACGGCCAACCCGGCCAGACCCACGAGGACCAAAAACGCCCCCATCCGGGTGATAAACTGCTGAATACCTGGCGCGCCATTGCGGCTGTCACGCCAGCGCAGGCCGGTATCGCGGAACGCGGCCAGCGCGTCGTCTTCCAGCGCCTGCAAATTGGCAGCTTCGGGCAGACGGAGCCGATATTGGCTGTCATAGAGCGTGCCGGGCTGCAGCAGGCCGGAACTGGCCAAGCCGTCAAGGCCGACAATGCTGCGCGGGCCCAGGCCAAAGCCGCCGGACGCGCCATCGGGTTCGACTTCCAAGATTGCGGTCAGGCGGAAGTCTTGCGTGCCAAGCCGGAAGGTATCGCCGGGGCTGAGGCCCAAGCGGTCGGCAAGCACCTGCTGCATCACGCCACCGGGCAGGCCATCGCGCATGGCCAGCGCCTCGGTGATCGGGATGTCTGGGGTCAGTTCCACCGCGCCGTAGAGCGGGTAGAGATCGTCGACACCACGTACCTGCGTCAGGCCGCGTTCCGGCCCGGCCTCACCGTCAACCACGGCCATGGAACGGAAATCGACCGTCTCGGAGATGGAGGTTGCATTGGCTTCCATCCAAGCCCGTTCGGCTTCGGTCGCGAAACGGTAGGTGAAAGACATCTCGGCATCGCCGCCCAAGATGACCGCGCCCTCACGGGCAAGACCGTCTTGGATCGAAACGCGGACGGAGCCGACGGCGGCAATCGCGGCCACGCCTAATGCCAAACACGCTAGGAAAATGCGGAAGCCCCGCAATCCGCCCCGGAGCTCACGCCGGGCAATGCGGATGGCGACACTCATTCGGCGGCGTCCCTTGCGGTTTCCGGTTCGATCCGACCATCGCGGAGGCGGATTACCCGATCGCAGCGGGCGGCCAGATCAGGCGCATGGGTCACAAGGATCAATGTCGCACCATGGCGATCGCGCAGGCCAAAGAGCAGATCCATGATCGCGGCCCCATTGGTCTCATCGAGATTGCCGGTGGGCTCGTCGGCCAGAAGGATGTCGGGCCGTGGCGCGGCGGCGCGGGCCAGCGCCACGCGTTGCTGCTCGCCACCGGACATTTGGCTTGGGTAGTGATGGAGGCGATCAGCCAAGCCGACAGCGACCAGCTCGGCCTCGGCGCGCTCAAACGCATCGCGGTGACCGGCCAATTCCAGCGGGGTTGCCACATTTTCCAGCGCGGTCATGGTTGGAATAAGGTGGAAGGATTGGAAGACCACGCCCATATGTTCCCGGCGGAAGCGGGCGAGCGCGTCTTCGTTCATCACCGTCAGATCATGGCCAAGCGCTGTGACCGATCCCCCGGTGGCCTGTTCCAGCCCACCCATGAGCATGAGGAGAGACGATTTGCCTGAGCCTGACGGCCCCACCAACCCCACGGTTTCGCCCCTGGCGATATCGAGCGTGATCCCGTGCAGGATCTCGACCCGCCCGGCATTGCCGTCCAGCGCCAATTTGGTCTCAGTAAGGGAGAGGATCGGCTCTGCCATGTCTAAACGCCTTAGTTCAATTCGCTCCCTGGCATATGGGGCGCGGATGCGGTTGAGCAAGGTTGTTTTTGCCGGGTTTTTCGCGGGCCTGGCCTCTGGCGCGATGGCCGAAGAGATCACCTTGGTGGCTTTGGGCGACAGTCTGACCCAAGGCTTCGGCCTGGTCGAGGCGGACGGTTTTGTGCCGCAGCTTGAGGCGTGGCTGATCGCGCAGGGGCATGACGTGCGGGTGATCAATGCGGGTGTGTCGGGCGATACAACGGCGGGCGGGTTGGCCCGCGTGGCCTGGACGCTAACGCCCGAAGTCGATGCGATGATCGTGGCTTTGGGCGGCAATGATTTGTTGCGCGGGATCGACCCGGCGGTGTCACGGGCCAATCTGGATGGGATTTTGCGGGAGGCGGAGGCGCAGTCGCTGGAGGTTTTGCTGGTCGGTCTCCAGGCGCCGGGGAATTACGGGCCGGAGTATCAAGCGGCCTTCGATGCGATGTACCCGGAACTCGCCGAGACCTATGGCGCGCTGCATGTGGAGAGTTTTCTCGGCGGGTTGGAGGCGCAGGTTTTGGAGGGCGATACGGGTGCATTGGGCCGGTATATGCAAGATGATGGCATCCATCCGAACGCCGAGGGTGTGGCGCTGATCGTGGCGGCTCTCGGACCGGAGGTGGAGCGGCTGATCGCCCGCGTGGAGGCAGAGTAGTCTTCGGAATTCTTGGGAGTCCGGGCGCGAAACGTGCGTTTTTCGGCTCTTCACGTCGCGAGCGTGATTTTCGTCGCCGCGTCGTGACAGAGTTGGGTGAGAGCCTCAGGCGGTGGCGTATCTGTCACCCAATGGTCCAACTCGGTGAGCGAGGCGATGCGCACCGGGGCTTTTCGGGCGAGTTTGCCGTGATCGGCCACCAGCATCGCGCTGCGGGCCTGATCAAGGATCGCGCGCGCGACACGAACTTCCGACAGATCGAAATCGAGCAAATCGCCTGAGGCATCGAGGGCTGAGCCTCCGACGACCGCCAAGTCGACTTTGAACTGCCGGATGGTCTGCACCGCCAGATCGCCGACCAAGCCGCCATCGGAACGCCGGAGCGTGCCGCCGGTTAGGATGACTTCAGCGGTCGGGTTCGGAGCAAGGATTTGCGCCACATTCATATTGTTGGTGACAATCATGAGGTTCGCATGGTCGCGCAAGGCGCGGGCGACCGCCTCAGTGGTGGTGCCGATATTGAGGAAAAGCGAAGCGCCATTCGGGACGAGCGCTGCGGCGGCTTGACCAATCGCCTCCTTGGCCTCGGCATTCAGGCGACGGCGATCCTCATAGCCGATATTGGTCACGCCCGAGGGCAGGACCGCGCCGCCATGGATCCGGTCAAGCACACCAGCCTCACACATCTCGGTCAGATCGCGACGGATCGTTTGCACCGTCACCGCGAAATCGTCGGCAAGGCCGTCAACCATCACGCGCCCCTGCGCGCGGGCGAGAGAGAGAATGTCGGCTTGGCGGGGGCTGAGCGGCATGCGTGAACTTTCGTTTTTCTCCGTATAGCGAATAAAAACGAACATGAAAATTGACAAAGCGAATATCGGATGAGATCACGAGATGATCTCAGACAGGAGCGAGTCGTGACCCAGCCTTATGACCTGTTCATCATCGGCGGCGGCATCAACGGCTGCGGCATTGCGCGGGATGCGGCGGGCCGCGGCTTGAGCGTTTGCTTGGCCGAGAAGTTTGATTTGGCGGGCGCAACCTCCAGCGCCTCTACCAAGCTGTTTCACGGTGGGTTGCGCTATCTGGAGTATTTCGAAGTTGGGTTGGTGCGCAAAGCGTTGATCGAGCGGGAAACCCTGCTCCGCGCGATGCCGCATATCTCTTGGCCGATGCGCTTTGTGTTGCCGCTCTCAAAAGACATGCGGTTTGACAATGACACGCCGACATCGCGGCTTTTGTCGATCACGATGCCCTGGATGAAAGGGCGGCGACCGGATTGGCTGATCCGGATGGGGCTGTTCCTCTATGACCATCTGGGGGGCGGAAGATCTTGCCTGGGACCAGCACGTTGGACTTGGTCGGCAGCCCGGAAGGTGCGCCGCTGCAGGACCGATTCCACAAGGCCTTCGAGTATTCCGATTGTTGGGTCGAAGACGCGCGCCTTGTTGTTTTGAACGCCCGCGATGCCGAAGCGCGCGGCGCACGGATCATGACACGCACCGAAGTGGTAAGCGCCGAGCGGGTGGACGGCCTCTGGCAGGTGACCGTCAAGCGCGGCGGCGAGACCGAGATGATCACGGCCCGCGGTTTGGTGAATGCCGGCGGGCCCTGGGTAGCCGATATCGTGCAGAATGTGGCGCGGGTGAACAGCTCCGAAGGGGTGCGGCTTGTCCGGGGCAGTCATATCGTGACCCGGCGGCTTTTCGATCACGACAAATGCTATTTGTTTCAAGGAACCGATGGGCGGATCATTTTCGCGATCCCGTATGAGACGGATTTCACGCTGATCGGGACCACGGATGCGGAGCATGATGGCGACCCGACCGCGCCGGTCTGCACGCCGGAAGAAACAGCCTATCTCTGCCGGTTCGCGTCGGAGTATTTCCGGCAACCGGTGCGGGTCGAGGATGTGGTTTGGACCTATTCCGGCGTGCGCCCGCTTTATGACGATGGGGCGAAATCGGCCACGGCGGCAACGCGGGATTATGTGCTCTCGCTGGATGACGCGGGTGCACCGATGCTGAACGTGTTTGGCGGCAAGATCACGACCTATCGGAAATTGGCCGAGGCGGCTTTGGCGAAACTGGCGCCGCATTTCCCGAAAGCGACAGGGAACTGGACGGCGGGGGTGGCCCTGCCCGGCGGGGATTTCCCGGTTGATGGGCTTGACAATCTTGTAGAAGATTTGCGGACCCAATTTGCGTTTCTGACGCCGCAATGGGCGCGCCGCCTGGCGCGGGCCTACGGGACCGAAGCGGCGGAGATGCTGGGGGATGCCACCAAGATCGAGGATCTGGGGCAGATGTTTGGTGCCGATTTGAGCGAAGCGGAAGTGCGCTGGTTGATGACCCGGGAATATGCGGTCGAGGCGGCGGATGTGATCTGGCGCCGGTCGAAACTGGGCCTCAGAATGGGCGCCGAAGAGATCGCGGCGCTGGAGGCCTTCATGGCCGCAGAATGACTTGCGGGGACAGGCTGCCGAGATACGATCATGAAAGATAAGGGAGGGCGCAATGACCCATATTCTGGCTATTGATCAGGGGACGACATCCAGCCGGGCGATCATTTTCGACGCGACTTTGCAGCCGATCGCCAGCGCCCAGGAGGAGTTCACGCAGCACTTCCCCGCCTCGGGTTGGGTCGAACATGATCCGGCAGACATTTGGGTGACGACGGCAGGGACCTGTCGCGAAGCGATTGAGCGCGCGGGGCTTGGACCCGAGGATATCGCCGCGATTGGCATCACAAATCAGCGCGAAACCGTGGTGGTTTGGGACCGCGAGACCGGGCAGCCGGTTCACAACGCGATTGTTTGGCAGGATCGACGGACCTCTGAGATGTGCGCGCGGCTGAAGGCCGAGGGGCATGAGGCGATGGTGCAGCATAAGACCGGGTTGCTGCTGGACCCCTATTTTTCGGGCACCAAACTTGCCTGGCTCTTGGAGAACGTCGATGGTGTCCGGGAGAAGGCAGAGGATGGAAAACTGGCCTTTGGGACGGTGGACAGTTTCCTGATTTGGAAGCTGACCGGTGGTGCTGCCCATGTCACCGACGCAACCAATGCGGCGCGGACACTCTTATATAATATTCGCGAGGGTGCATGGGATGCGGAGATTTGCGAACTTTTGCGCATCCCGATGTCGATGTTGCCAGAGGTGAAAGATTGCGGCGCCGAATTTGGGATGACGCGGGCCGATCTCTTTGGAAAGCCGCTGCCGATTTTGGGCGTGGCGGGAGATCAACAGGCCGCCACATTGGGGCAGGCTTGCTTCCAGCCGGGGATGTTGAAATCCACCTATGGAACCGGGTGTTTCGCGCTTCTCAATACGGGTGAGACGTTGGTGGAAAGCCAGAACCGGATGCTGGGGACGATCGCCTATCAGTTTGATGGCAAGCCGACTTATGCGTTGGAAGGCTCGATCTTCATTGCTGGGGCTGTGGTGCAATGGCTGCGCGATGGGCTGAAGATCATCCGCGACGCTTCGGAGAGCCAGGGCTTGGCGGAAGCCGCCGATGCGGAGCAGGAACTGTATCTTGTGCCCGCTTTTGTGGGGCTGGGCGCGCCCTATTGGGACCCGGAATGCCGGGGGGCGATTTACGGCCTGACGCGTGGGTCCGGCCCGGCGGAGTTTGCCCGCGCGGCCCTGGAGAGTGTCGGGTTTCAGACGCGGGACCTATGGGAGGCGATGCGCGCCGATTGGCAGGGCGCGGGCGGCGAGAATGTGCTGCGCGTTGATGGCGGGATGAGCGCGTCGGATTGGACGATGCAGTTTCTGGCCGATATTTTGGGCGCGCCGGTGGACCGACCGAAAGTGCTGGAGACGACCGCGTTGGGCGCGGCTTGGGTCGCGGGAATGCGGGCCGGGATTTATCCCGATCAAGACGGGTTCGCGGCAACCTGGGCGCTGGATCGTCAGTTTGAACCGGCGATGTCGACGGAGATGCGAGAGGCGCGTTATGCCGGATGGAAAGACGCGGTGGCGCGGACCTTGAGCCGGTAGAGCGGGCCGCATCAACTCAAGCCCCATTTCGGGAGCCGTCGCCGCTGCGGGCGTGGCCTTTGGGCCACGTGGACGTCGAGACTAACCCGTGAATGCAGATATGTTTGGTCGGCTCGCCGTCAGGTTTCGGTGCCTTGGTGCGGCCCCACCTGCGTTTGCTGGGAGGGGCCTATTGCAGCTTACTGCGGGCGGACCGCGTCCGCCGTGCCTTGGATAAAGGCGACCAGGCGGGTGACATCCTCCTCGCTCAGACGCTCCGCGAAGCTCGGCATGCCGTTGTCCACGCCGATCCCATCCAAAATCCAGGCATTAGCATTCATCAGCACATCCGGCGTGGAATAGCCCAGATTGGGAATTGCGCCGCCATTGTTGACGCCGGGCACGCCGTGGCAGAATAGGCAATTGGAGACATAGATCGCCAACCCTTCTCCAACATGCTCCGGATCATACGGTACGCCAGAGACCAATTCGAGCCGGGAGGACAGTTCCGCCTCGGGCATCGGTTGATCGGCCCCAACCCGGAAGGTGAAGACACGCCCCGCGCCGACCCGATCTGTGGCACGCTGCATCAAGCCATAGACCCCACCCCAACCAACGGCGATGGTGACATATTGCTGCCCGTCATGTTCCCAGGTGTTGGGGGCCGCAACCACGCCGGAGGTGACGGGCACTTGCCAAAGCGCCTCGCCGGTTGTGGCGTTATAGGCGATGAAGCGGCCATCGGCGGTGCCTTGGAAGACCAGATTGCCTGCCGTGGTCAGCGTGCCGCCATTCCAGGGGCTGACATATTCCGCGCGCCAGACCTCGCGTTGTGCAACCGGATCCCAGGCCAGGAGATGGCCGAACGGGGTCGCCTCCGGCGCCACGACATTGAAGAGATAGCCGAGGTTCCAGCCGACACCCGACATGGTGGACATCGGTTGATGGCTGTTGAGCGCCCAATTCGGGTCGGTCGATTGCACCAGCGGCACACCTTGGGCCGGGATGTAGACCAGCCCGGTATCGGGATTGTAGCTCATCGGGTGCCAGTTATGGGCGCCGTAGGCTGACGGGACGGTCTCGAACGGTTCGTCGCGCGACCGTGCGGCCGGGTTCTCGATCGGGCGGCCGTTCTCGTCATAGGCGGTGGCCCAGGTGGTTTCCACAAACGGCTCGGCGGAGATGAACTCTCCGTTTGTTCGGTCGATCACATAGAAGAACCCATTCTTCGGCGCTTGCATGAGGATTTGCCGCATCTCGCCGTCGATCTCCAGATCGGCCAAGATGATATGCTGCGTCGAGGTGTAATCCCACGTGTCGCCCGGCGTGTTTTGATAGTGCCAGACATAGTCGCCGGTATCGGGGTTCAGCGCGACGATGGAGGCCAGGAACAGGTTGTCGCCGCCTGCGGGGCTGCGCAGATGCTGGTTCCAGGGGCTGCCATTGCCGGTGCCGACATAGAGCAAGTTTAGATCCGGGTCATAGGCCATCGCGTCCCAGATCGTGCCGCCGCCGCCCGCAAGCCAATACTCGGCGGAGGGGTCCCAGGTCTCCGCGGCCATCTCCATCGCAGCGTTTTCGTAAGGAAGGGCGGGGTCGCCAGGGACGACGTACCAGCGCCAACTCATCTCGCCGGTCGCCGCATCGAAGGCCGAGATATAGCCGCGCACGCCAAACTCCGCCCCACCATTGCCGATCAGGACATTGCCGTTGATCACCCGGGGCGCACCGGTGATCGTGTAGGACATTTCGCGGTTTTCGATTGTGTCGGTGACCCAGACCCGCTCGCCGGTCGCAGCATCAATCGCGTGCAGATAACCGTCAAAGGCGCCGACAAAAACCATGCCATCATAAACCGCGACGCCGCGGTTCACGACATCGCAGCAGCCGCGTTCGCCGAAATCGCCGGGCACTTCGGGGTCATAGACCCAGAGCTGCTCGCCAGTCACCGCGTCGAGCGCGTGGACGATGGACCAGGACGCGGTGACATACATGACACCATCCACGACGATGGGTGTCGATTGCACACCCCGGTCGGAGTTGAGGTTGTAGGACCATTCCAGGCCGAGTTCACCAACGTTATCGGTCGTGATCGCGTCGAGTTGCGAATAGCGGGTTTCGGCGTAGTTCAGCCCGTAATTCAGCCAGTTCCGGTCATGGGCGTCATTAGCAATGATCGCGTCTGTATCAATTGCGCCGACTGCCGCGCGGATCTCGTCTTGGGTGATGGTCTGTGCCTGGACAGCACCCGCCACCAAGGCAGCGCAAGCCGCCCCTAACAGATGTCTCATCTTGGTCCTCCCTTAGGTCCTTCTTGATCTTCTGTGCCGTCAGTCCCTTCGTTTGTGTCGCCGCTTCACGCGGTCTTTTCGATGTCGATGCCCAGTTCCTCGACCATGGCGTCTCGCATGACGAATTTCTGCGGTTTGCCGGTCACGGTCATCGGCAGTTCGGATTTGAAACGCACCAGGGCGGGCACTTTGAAATGCGCGATCTGATCGCGGCAAAACTGTCGGATGGCGTCTTCGGTCGGTGTGGCACCGGGTTTAGGCACGATCCAGGCGGCGACGATCTCGCCGTATTTGTGGTCGGGAACGCCAAAAACCTGAACTTGGCTGACATCGGGATGGGTATAGAGGAATTCCTCAATCTCGCGCGGATAGACGTTCTCACCGCCGCGCACGATCATGTCTTTCACCCGTCCAGTGATGTTGCAGTACCCCTCGGCGTCAATTGTGGCGAGATCGCCAGTATGCATCCAGCCTTCGGCATCAATGGCCTCGGCTGTGCGTTTCGGCTCATCCCAATAGCCCTGCATCACGGAATAGCCGCGGGTCATCAACTCGCCTTGCTCCGCCACATCGGCGATGGAGCCATCTTCACGCGCGATCTTCACCTCCAGATGTGGCTGAATTCGCCCGACTGAGCCGACCCGTTTGTCGAGCGGTGTGTCGGTGTCGGATTGGAAGGAGACGGGCGAGGTCTCGGTCATACCATAAGCGATGGTGACCTCAGACATATGCATGTCGCGTTGGACCTGTTTCATCACCTCGATGGGGCAGGGCGCACCGGCCATGATACCGGTGCGCAGGCTAGAGAGGTCGAACTCCCCAAAGCGGTCATGTTCTAACATCCCCACAAACATCGTCGGCACGGCATAAAGTGCGGTGCAGCGCTCTTCCGCGACGGTTTCGAGGGTGTTGATCGGGTCGAACCCCTCGCCGGGGACGATCATGGCCGCGCCTTTGGTGACACAGCCAAGCGTGCCCATCACCATGCCGAAACAGTGGTAGAACGGGACCGGAATACAGAGCCGGTCCACCTCTGAGAACTTCATTGCGGCGGTTACGAAATGGGCGTTGTTGACGATGTTGCGATGTGTCAGCGTCGCGCCTTTCGGCATGCCGGTCGTGCCAGAGGTGAACTGAACATTCACCGGGTCATGGCGGTCGAGCGTCGCCGTGATAGCGTCGAGATCGGCCGTGGGGACGTCTGCGCCTTTCGCTTCGATCTCAGGAAAGCTGAAGCATCCCGGATGCAGCGCGTCGCCCATGACAATCACGTGCCGGAGGTCGGGCAAGCTGGCGGAGTGTAGGTCACCGGGTGCGTCTTCGTTCAGCTCTGGCGCGACGACGCGCAGCATGGCGAGGTATTCCGACGACTTAAACCGCTCAGGCAGGATCAGCGCAGCGCAGCCGGTTTTCGCCAGCGCGAATTCCAGTTCGTGCAGGCGATAGGCCGGGTTGATATTCACCAAGATCACCCCGATCCGGGCGGTCGCGAATTGCGCCAATAACCATTCATAGCGGTTGGGGGCCCAGACACCGCAACGGTCGCCTTTCGCCAGGCCCAACCGCATCAGCCCGCCAGCCAGCGCGTCGACCCGGGCCGCGAACTCCGCCCAGGTCCAGCGGATGCCCTGGGCGCGGAACACGACCGCCTCTTGCGTGCTAAAGCGCGCCACGGCGTCGGCCAGAAGCGCCGGGATGGTCAACTCGATCAACGGTTCGTCCGTGGGCCCGGCCACATGAGCGACCCCCTGGGGCGTGATGCCCAAAGCCGCCTTTTCAGCAGGCGCGATGCCTTCTGTCATTCTGTCCTCCCTTAGGTCTGGTGATCGCGAGCATGTGCGAGACAGACCTCCGCTTGGGCACCTATCGTGCCGCGCGGAAAATCCGGAGTCTCGGCATTTTACGCCATATGCGGCGGCGCCTCATGGCGGCGGCGGTGGTAGTCGCGCGGGCTCATGCCAAAGCGGGCGCGAAAGCCACGGTTGAAATTCGACAGGTCCTGAAACCCGGCGCGATAGGCGATGTCGGAGATCCGGCCATGCACATGGGGCAAATGGTTCAGATGCTCGGTGACAAAGCGATAACGCTTGGATCGGACCAGATCGATAAAACTGGTGCCTTGGGCCTGGAACAGACGCTGGATTTGACGCTCGGACTGACCAAGTTGCGCCGCGAGCCAAGGTAGGGAGAGGTAATCGGCGGTCAGATGGGTGTCGATCAAATCCAGCGCCAGTTCATAGCGATCGGCGGCATTGCTCAGCTCGATCCCCGCCAGCCCGTCTTCGGGGCGCGAGAAGGCCAAGTGGATCATATCGAAGAGCAGTGTGGCGTTGCCCTGCCGGTCGCCCGCGCCGTTTTCATTAAAGAAGCGGAAGAAATGTTTGGTCAGCATCGCGTTGACCGGATTGCCCGCGTCCAGCCGTTCTCCGATCCGCACACCCGGGCGGCGCTCGCTCAGAAAGCTTTGGCGCGGCAAGTGGACGGACATCAAGCGGCTGCTGTCTTCGGCCATGTGCAAGACGCCCTCTTTGGTGCTGTCCAGCAGCAGGCAATCGCCAGGCGTCAGGCGCGATTGGCTCTCATTGTGATCGACGGCCAGCGTGCCGGTCATCTCGATCACAAAGAAGATATATTCGTTCTCGTCACGCCGAATGCCCGCACGATCCCGCTCAATCTTGGCGACATTACCCCAGACATCGGCCACATCCAGGTGGTCGAATCCATGTACCCCGATCTGGCCTTTGACGGCCCGTTGTCCGCGTTGCGGGACACCGTCATAGGCGCCGCAAATCGCGTGCAAATCTTCATACCATTGATCGAATGGTGTCTCCCGGAGCATCGGGGTCCTCCCTTTGGGCCAACCGATCTTTGCCGGTGTTTGGCCCCAAAGAGTATGCAGACAGGCTTTCGCTGCGTAAAGCCCCCGGCGGCTAGAGCTCTGTCCCGGCGCGATGTTCGGACCAGCGCAGGCCCGTTGCCAACGCGCATTTGGGCGATATCCAGATGTTTCTGCGCCTGGCTCATTGCGCTTAGTTGAGCGGTGCCTTCGAGATTGTGTTGATGGCTCTTGTCGGTCGCTGCCGTGTTGGTTTTGCCGCAGGGATTGAAGGCCTCAGTACCGAGGCCAAACACCTCGGCATCCCAGGAATCCTGGTTTAGAACATCTCGCCTTCGCACCTGCTTTGCGCCAGTCCTCCAAGGCAATGTCATTGCGAAACTGCGCGCCAACGTTTCCGAGGACATGCATCCAGGTTGCGTTGATCCGCACAACCTCCTCCGGGCCTATTGGTGCGATCGGCGGCAAGCGACGGTTGAGTGTTAGCTGGCGGTGACCGCTTCGGGCGTCGCGGCGGCAAACGCGGGGTGTGTCGCGCAAGCGGCCTCAATGCTTTTGATGCGCGTGCAATCGCTGTAATCCGCGCCCCACCGATTGGCGTTGTAAAGCTGCGGGATCAGGCAAAGATCGGGCAAGCTCGGATGATCGCCGATCGCGAACGGCGTTTGTTCAAACTCCGCCAGGAGAGTTTCGAAAGCGCGCAGCCCTGGTCGGATGAAATGCTGCATCCAGTTGGTGCGCGCAGGCTCTTCGCCGCCCGTGGCATGGGTCACGACGGAGAGGTTGCAGACCGGGTGCAAATCGACCGCGATGACATAGGCGAGGGCTCGGACCTTGGCCCGTAGCACTGGATCGTTCGGCAGAAACCCCAGCTTGCGCGTTGTGTCGAGATAGTCGATGATGGCGAGGGACTGGGTGAAGCTCTGCCCATCGATCTCAAGCACGGGAACCAGGCCTTGCGGGTTTCGCGCCAGATGGTCAGTCGCCTTATGATCTTTTTCTAGAAGATTGACCTGAACCGCGCGGTAGGGGGTGCCCGCGAGGTTTAGCGCGATCCGCACCCGGTAGCTGGCCGAAGAATTGGGATAATCGTAGAGGATGGTCTCGCTCATTTGGCGGCGTCAAGTGCGGCCGAGATCACGGCGCGATCCCCGATATGGTTGCAGAGGATCAAGATCAGCCGGGCGTTCAGCGCATCGCTTTCCGCTTTGCTGAGCCCGTCATGGGCGCTCAAAAGCTCCTGATAGAACCCGTCTTGATCCGGGATGTTGGCGGCGGTGTTCAAGCTCATAGGCTCACTCCTGTCCAATCGCGCGGCGAAGGGCGGTGCGGGTTGCACCCTCATCGAACGCGGCCCAACGCGCCACGACGTGATGATCGGGGCGGATCAGATAGACCGCGCTTTGCGTGTCGCCCAGATAACGTTCTGCGAGGGCGCCAGTTGCGTCGTCTTCTGCGCAGAGGGCGAGGCGGGTGATCGAGATCTGCACCTCGGTAAGGTCATCCGGGGCCTCAGCGTCTATCGTGAGAAGGGTGAACCCTTGCCCAAGCGTGTTGAGCAGGAATTGATTGCCCAACGGCGCGTCCACGCAAGGCGCGCCGGGGCGGGTGCGCCCGGGGCCACCCGGCAGTGTGTCGTCGCCGGTGAGCGAGAGGCCATCATAGGTGCAGGGCACCGAAAGCCGCCCGGAATTGACCAACGGGCGTGCGAAGGGATGGTCATGGGCGAGATGCAGGACTGCATTGCGGAACAGCGTGCTGATCTCGGTCTTGGGCGTGATAAAATCGGTCGCGCGGGTGGAGTTCAGGATGTTTTCATCCGCGCCATAGACCCGTTCTTCGGAATAAGTCTCCAGCAGACTGTCGGGCGCGAGGCCACGGATCACCAGATCGAGCTTCCAAGCGAGGTTTTCGGCGTCCTGCATGCCAGAATTGGCCCCACGCGCCCCGAAGGGCGAGACCTGATGCGCGGCGTCGCCGGCGAACATCACCCGGCCATGACGAAACGCCTCCATCCGGCGGCATTGGAAGGTGTAGATTGAGGTCCATTCCAACTCATACTCTGCATCCGGCCCCAACATCGCATCGACCCGGGCGCGGATATTGGCCTCATCCAACTCTTTCTCGCGATCGATATCCCAGCCCAGTTGGAAGTCGATCCGCCAGACATCATCGGGCTGTTTGTGGAGCAGGGCGGATTGGCCGGAGTCTTTGAACGGCGGCTCAAACCAGAACCAGCGTTCGGTCGGAAAATCGGCGGTCATTTTCACATCGGCGATGAGGAAATTGTCCTCAAACACCCGCCCCTCAAACCCCAACCCCATCATATCGCGGAGCGGTGACCGCGCACCGTCGCAAGCGATCAGCCAATCGGTCTCGATTTGGTAGGGACCGTCAGGCGTTTCGATGGAGAGCAGGATGTGGTCGTCCTTCTCCTCCAGCGCCGTCACCCGGTTCCGGCCTCTGATCTCAATCGGCGTGCCTTTGGCTTGCTCGGCGCGGACATGATCGACCAGGAAACGTTCGAAATAGGGTTGTTGCAGGTTGATGAAGGCCGGGTTTTTGTGGCCGTCTTCCGGCTGGAGATTGAATTCGAAAACCCGGTCCGCGCCGTGGAACACTTTGCCGAGGTTCCAGACGACGCCTTTCTCCACCATCGCCTCGCCACAGCCGAGCCGGTCGGCAATCTCTAGACAACGCTGCGAAAAACAGATGGCGCGGGACCCCTCGCCGATGCCCTCATGATCGTCGAGCACCAGCACGGGCTGCCCGCGTTGGCCGAGATCAAGCGCCGTGGCGACCCCGATTGGACCCGCGCCGACGATGACAATCGGATGGCGAACGGGCACGCTTGCATCCTGGTCCGCGTGTTTCTCGTAAGGATAAAGCTCGAAGGCGAGGCGATAGCGGGGTTCCATATTCATCATTGACCCTCCCAATAGGGTGTCGCGGTCTCGACCCGGCCGAACTCCAGAAAGAAATCATCCAGCTGCGGCGGATCGATCCCGGCCTGGCTGAGCAGGCTATGGACCTGGCCGCGATGGTGAACCTGGTGCTGGAAGAGATGCAGGAGCAGATGGTCGCGGCGCTCGAATGTTGGGCCGTTCATGCGCTCGACGGTTACGTCGTCATGCAGGCGCGCCTCGTCGAGGCCTTCGCAATGGTGGATGAGCAGCGCGTCTGATTTGGCCTGAGCCGCGGCAAGCTCCGCAGGGTCCATGATATCGTCGCGATCGAAAACCGCGCGGCCTATCCCGCCATTCGTCAGCGCGTCGATATAGAAGAGATCGACCTCATAGATGTGGTTCAACGTCCTCGGGATCGAGCCGAAGAAGCTCGGGTACGCGGCGGTGTAGGCGTCCGCAGGCATCGCCGTCACCGCCGCATAGAGCGTCGCATTGGCCCAGGCGTTGTTCTGAGCTTGGCGAATGAACGGCTCCATACTCATCCTTGTAACGCCTCCCACATTTCTATGTCGCGCTGTGCCGTCCAGATGCGTGGCGTGTCGATGCCGCGCGCCTCGTCATAGGCGCGAGCGACGTTGAACGGCAGGCAATGCTCATAAATCGCGTAATCGGCGAATTTCGGGTCACAGGCGGCGCGGACCGCATCCCAAGCTTCTTTCAGACTGCCGCCGCGGGCGGCAACCTTCGCGGCGGGCGCATAGGTGCTGGCCACGAAATCGCGGGTGCTTTCGATGGCGCGCTCGACGGCGTCTTTACCAACCAGCGCATCGCCCCGGCCCGGCGCAATCGCGTCCACATCGAAGCTGGCGATATTATCGAGCGTCGGACCCCATTCCCGGAAATGCCCGTCACCGCAATAGCAGGCGGAGTGGTCTTCCACGATATCCCCGGTGAACATCACGTTTTGGTCCGGCACATGGATCACAATATCCCCCGCTGTATGCGCCCGGCCCAGATGCATCAGATCGACCCGGCGGTTGCCGAGATAAACACTCATATCCTCGCTAAAGGTTGTCGTCGGATAGGTGAGGCCAGGGATGCTTTCATGCCCTTCGAAAAGACGCGGGAAGCGTTGGAACTCGCTATCCCAATCCTCTTGACCGCGTTCGACAACCATTGCGCGGGCCGCTTCGCCCATAATGATCTGATCGGCGTCATAGGCTGAGGCGCCAAGGACGCGAACCGCGTGATAATGGGTCAGCACCAGATGCGAGATCGGTTTGTCCGTCACCTCCCGCACCTTTTCGATCACTTTTGCCGCCAGGCGCGGGGTCGCTTGCGCCTCGACGATCATGACGCTGTCGTCGCCGATGATGACGCCAGAGTTCGGGTCCCCCTCGGCGGTAAAGGCCCAAAGCCCGTCACCAATTTCGGTGAAGGAGATGGTCTTTTCCGTCATGTCGCCTTGGGAGGCAAAAGCTTTGGCCATGGTAAGGATTTCCTTGCTAGACGCCTGATCCGGCGTGTGATCGGGTAGGGGGATGATATTGCGTCGAAATATGGTGCCCTATTGGGTCACCGCAGCGGTGATCGCGGCTTGTGCCATCATCTTGCTGCAAATGGGTCGCGTGCCGTATTGCGCATGCGGCTACATCAAAATCTGGCACGGGCAGACCTTCAGCTCGGAAAGCTCGCAGCATCTTTTTGACTGGTATTCGCCCAGCCATTTGATCCACGGCATCTTGTTTTACGGGGCGCTGTGGGTCGTGGCGCGCAAGCTGTCGGTCGGTTGGCGGTTGGTGATCGCGACGCTGATCGAGGTGGCTTGGGAGATATCCGAGAATACGGATGCGGTGATCGAGCATTACCGCGCCGTGACGATCTCGCTGGACTACTACGGCGACAGCGTCGTCAATTCGATGGCCGATCTGGCCGCGATGCTTATTGGCTTCTGGCTGGCCCGGAAGCTGCCGATTTGGGCCAGCGTGGCGATCATCATCGGCTTTGAGGCGCTGACGATCTTTCTGATCCGCGATGGTTTGGCGTTGAACGTGCTGATGCTCTTGGCCCCGATCGAGGCGGTGCGCGACTGGCAAAGCGGGCTTTGAGCCGGGATATGTCTGTGCCGACCGCATCCGTGGAGGTCTAAAGCGACCGTGCGGGCAGGATGGTGCCGGTGCAACTGCCAAAGCCGATCTTGTAACCGTCCCCCAGGGCCGCGCCATAGAGCGTGACGGTGTCGCCGTCTTCCAGGAAGCTGCGCGTGATGTCGCCGGGCAATTGGATCGGATCTTTGCCGCCCCAACTGATCTCCAGCAGCGAGCCACGATTGTCCCGCTCCGGCCCCGAAATCGTGCCGGAGCCCAAGAGATCGCCGGTGGTCATGGCGCAGCCGGAGGAGGCGTGATGCGCCAATTGCTGCGCGGCGGAGTAATACATCTCGTTGTAATTGGTGCGGCAGATCACGGTTTCTGTGCTGCTGCCGGCCGGCTGCAACCCCACGCTAAGCGAGATGTCGAAAAGCATCGGGCCGGGTTCTTCGAGATGTGGCAGAAGTGGCACCTCGCGCGGCGGGGTGGGCGCGCGGAACGGGTCCAGCGCGGCGGTGGTCACGATCCAGGGGCTGATTGAGGTCGCGAAGGCTTTGGCCTGGAACGGCCCAAGCGGTTGGTATTCCCAGGCTTGGATGTCGCGCGCGGACCAGTCATTCAACAGCACATAGCCGAAGATCATTTCATCGGCTTCGGCAACGCTGAGCGTGTCGCCCATCGCGGTCATACCTCCGACAATCGCTCCCATTTCCAGCTCGATATCGAGCCGTTTGCAGGGGCCGAAACTCGGCGCATCGGCATCGGGGGCTTTCGTCTGGCCATTGGGCCGGACAATATCCGTGCCGCTGACCACGACCGTGCTGGCGCGACCGTTATAGCCGATGGGGATGTGCAGCCAGTTCGGCGGCAGGGCGTTCTCGGCCCCCGGAACATGGTGCCGACATTGGTGGCATGGTGTCGACCGGCGTAGAAATCGGTGTATTCGGAAACCGCGATGGGCAGGTGCAGCGTAGCCTCGGCCATCGGCACCAAAAGCGGCTCCACCTCGGCCTGCTCTGCCGCACCCTCGGAGAGGATGGCGATCAGGCGCGCGCGGAGGGCTGCCCAAGCCTCCGGACCCAGATCCATCACATCATTCCAGAACGGCAGGAAGAAGACATCCGCCTCGCCCATGTCGACCAGCCCGACGTCTTCGGCGGCGGCCATGTCGAGGATCATATCGCCAATTGCGACACCACACCGGGGCGGCTCATCGCCGGTTGAAAACACACCATAGGGCAGGTTGTTCAGTGGAAAGGGGCTCTCGGCCGAATTGGCGGAGGTCACCCAGCTTTTCATTAGCGGCATGGAACGGCTTTCGCTTGGGCCGGTCGGGGGGCACCCTCGGGCGATCGGACAAGGAAGGGGGGATCGTGACGCGCTTCGGCCTTTCGAGCAAGGGGCGCGAGGTGCGGGGGCCTCCCTCCCCCACGTGGTTGGAATATTAGTTGGTTTTGTAACTAACAAGGCCTAGTCTGCGCAAATGGTCAAAAATGATGACTTCGATCTGCGCGATTTTCTGCCCTATCTGCTGACCCAAGCGGCGGAGCGGTCGAGCCTGGCATTTCAACGGCATTACAAAGAGCGCTATGGCATGTTGCGCACCGAATGGCGGGTGCTTTTGCATTTGGGCCGATATGGCGCGATGACCGCGAAAGAGATCTGTCGCCGGTCGCATATCCACAAGACCAAGGTGAGCCGCGCGGTCGCCGCGCTGGAGAAAAAGCGGTATTTGTCTCGGTCCGTGATCGATGCGGACCGTCGCCAGGAATTGCTGAACCTGACGGCGAGTGGAGACGGGGTGTTTCGCGCCCTTTATGAGGAGGCGCGGCGGTTTGATGAGGCTTTGACGGCGCCGTTCAGTGAGGAAGATGTCGCTGTTTTGCGCCGGATGTTGGCGCGGATGGCTGATTTGGATCAGGTCTGAGCGGTAAGGCCGGGATTTGGTCTCGGTTGGGAAAAGACGGCCCCGCCGAAGCGGGGCCGTGGCTAAAAGGACGTTGCTGCTCAAAACCGGAGCGTGTCACCGCAGCAAGGCTGTGATCCTGTCGCGCAAAGATGCGCGATAGGCAGCCAAACGGTGCCACGTCCGATCATGTGTCGGGCAGCCAGTCGAAGCGGTTCAAAGAAATCTCAGATTAAGTGTCTGCGCGCACCAGACGCGCCACCAAACGGCGGGTGATTGGGGCGACGATCAGGACCGCCGGGAAGGCCACGGCCCAGGAATTCAACCATGACGTCATCCAGAGCCCAACAAATCCGTCGGCCAATCCGGCGGCGCGAAAGGTGGCGATACCGGAGACGAGAAACGACATCATACCTGACAAAAGCAGGCCAAAAAGAATATGGGCGAAGCGGGCAGGGATCATTCGGGCCTCCGGCACGGTGGGCATAGTAATTGACGGTGACAATAAACATCCCCGCTGATGCGGCAAGTCACAAACCGACTAGTGCGGATCGCAGCCGTAGCGCGCCAATTGTTGGGCGTAGAAGTCTTGCAAACCTTGACCCGGTTCCGGGTTGAAGGCCCCGGCGCTTTCGGCCGTGCCGATCCGATCCAGTCGGAACATACGGAAATCTGCGCGCAACTCACACCAGGCGACAAGGGTCCAGACCGGCCCCCAATACCAAAGCCCGACCGGGCGGACGGTCCGGTCGGTGTTGTTGCCCGCCTCATCGGTATAGGCAATGGCGATCCGCTCGCGTTTGGTCACAGCGGCCTCAAGCTGATCGATGGTTTCGCGCAGGGCCTCGGTCATATTCGCGCGCGGCATGGCGTGGATCGCAACGGCCTCGGCACGGGCGCGGGCGTCATCGGGCAGAACACTGGTGATCTTGTCGAGCGCTTGATCCGCCCCGCGCACCATGGCGGCGCCACCCCAGGCCCGGATCATCCGGGCACCTGCGGTCAAGGCCACGATCTCTTCGGTGGTGAACATCAAAGGCGGGAGGTCATAGCCCGCCCGCATCAGATAACCCAAACCGGCCTCGCCATCTATGGGCAGGCCCGAGCCGATCAAATGGGCGATATCGCGATAGATCGTGCGCTCGGAAACCTCCAGCGCCTCGGCCAGATACCGTGCGGTGGTCAGCTTGCCGGAGCGCAGAAGCTGGACGATTTGAAACAGGCGGTCAGCGCGTCGCATGAGAAATAGGGTAGCGCGGCCCCCGGGGTGGGGGCCAGCGCGTTCCTCTCAGCTGTTGAACTGGAAGAAGCCGATGGAGTTCCCATCGAGATCGCGGGCATAGAAAAATGCCCCTGATGGCAGCGGAATGTCAGGGCTTTCCACCTTCCCGCCCGCCGCTTCAACCCGTTTGCGCGTCGCGGCCAGATCATCGGGAGCGACCAGATGAATCGTCGAGCCATGCTCTGAAGGTGTGCCGGGGTAGAGATGGCCAGAGATACCATTGGTGGTGTCTGAGGTCGGGAACATCGCCATAGGGTTCGGACCATTGTTGTCGATGGTCAGGTTGGTATCGAGCACAGCGTCGTAAAAGGCGATGGATTTCTCAAGGTCGCTGACCGGGATCTCAAACCAGCAGACGGTATGTTGGGGGTGAACAGGCATGTTTGGGCTCCATGTTTCGGAATTTGCCCAACCTCTATCGCATACCCCTCCTGACAGCGTTCTGTCAGGAGCCTGTCACCTCGGGTCAGATATTGAGCTCTGACACCGGGATAATTGGAAAGAACATACCGCCCGACCAGACGCCGAACCAGTTTACGTCCTCATGGCAATGCGCGACGCCCAAATCGACCAGCCGATAGAAGCTTTTGCGGTCGATCAGCGCCTCCATGCCGGCGCGGACCATAACATAGGGCGAGGGCTCGCCGCTTGCGTCACGGATCACGCGGATCGGGTTTTCGGCCCCGGCGGTCACCGTATCGCCCACATGGGTGGTGAAGGTGATCACCTGCGCAGGTCCATCCCCCGCCGCCTCGAAATCCTGTGCGACAAAGGGCGCGTCTTCGACCCGAATGCCGACCTTCTCCACCGGCGTGACCAGGAAGTATTTGCCGTCCTCCAGCTTCAAGATCGACGAGAAAAGCCGGACCAACGGCGCGCGACCAATCGGCGTACCATTGTAGAACCAGGTCCCGTCGCGTTTGATCTCCATATCCAGATCGCCGCAGAATGGCGGGTTCCAGAGATGCACAGGCGGGAGTTTGCCGTCTTTTTGGGCAGCTTTCGCCGACGCCATCAGGCTTTCGGCATCAGGGGTCACAATGTTTTGTCCAGACATGTCTTTTGCCGTTTGTGGTCGGGGCAATAGTTCGGTTTACTTAGACACAACATATTCACCTTGTGGAGCATTGCCATGTCTGATCCCGAAAACCTTGTGGTGGAGATCGAAAACCTCGGCGCTCAGCTGGCCGAGGCCAAAGAGAGCATCGCCACAACGATCATCGGGCAGCGCGAGGTTGTAGACCTGTCTTTGGCGGCGATGCTGTCGGGTGGGCATGCGCTTCTGATGGGGTTGCCGGGGCTGGGAAAGACGCTGTTGGTGGATACGCTTTCGACTGTGATGGGGCTCTCTGCGAACCGAATTCAGTTCACGCCCGATTTGATGCCCGCCGATATTCTGGGCTCCGAAGTGTTGGAAACCGCCGCCGATGGGGCGCGGTCGTTTCGCTTCATCGAGGGGCCAGTGTTCTGTCAGTTGCTGATGGCCGATGAGATCAACCGCGCGTCGCCGCGGACCCAATCGGCACTGCTCCAAGCGATGCAGGAGATGGAAGTGACCATTGCCGGGGTGCATCATCCCCTGCCACGCCCATTCCACGTGCTCGCCACGCAGAACCCGATTGAGCAGGAAGGGACCTACCCGCTCCCCGAGGCGCAGCTTGACCGCTTTTTGGTGAAAATCGATGTGGATTATCCCGACCGCGAGACCGAACGCGGGATCCTTCTGGCCACGACGGGCCTGGAAGAGGCCCAAGCGACACAGGTCTTCACGCCCGAGGCGTTGATGGCGGCGCAACAGGTTGTTCGTCAGATGCCGGTGGGGGAGGCGGTTGTCGAGTTGATCCTCGATCTGGTCCGCGCCTGCCGGCCCGAGGCCGAGGAAGCGCCGCAAGTTGTGCGCGATACTGTGGCTTGGGGGCCGGGCCCACGGGCGGCGCAGGCGCTGATGCTGACCGTGCGGGCGCGCGCCTTGCTGGATGGCCGCTTGGCGCCCTCGGCGGAGGATGTCGCGGCGCTTGCCAAACCGGTGCTTGGCCACCGGATGGCGCTCAGCTTCGCGGCGCGGGCCGAAGGGGCAGAGCTGGACCAGGTGATTGATGAGGTGACGGCGCGGGTCACCCGGGTTGAGGCAGCCGCTTGAGCGACACCGCGCTTCATACGCCCGAGACGCTTCGCTCCAGATCGGAATCCGTTGCGCGCAGCCTGCCGCCGCTTTTGGTGGAGGCGCAGCATTTGGCGGCGACGATCCTTTTGGGCGAACATGGTCGCAAACGGGCCGGAACGGGCGACGAATTCTGGCAATACCGCGCCGCCGAGGCTGGCGATGCCTATCGCAGCATCGATTGGCGCCGCTCGGCACGGGCAGATGGCCATTTCGTGCGGCAAACCGAGTGGCAGGCGGCGCAATCGCTGATGATTGGGGTGGATGATGCCGCCTCGATGACCTTCACGGGCGACAAATCTCGACCGTCGAAGCTGAGGCGGGCACAGACCTTGGCGATGGCCTTGAGCATCCTGGCGGTGCGCGGCGGTGAACGGGTGGGCCTGACGCATCTGGTCGATCCCCCACGCGGGGGCGAGGCGCAGTTGATCCGCATGGCCTCCGCTTTGATGGACAGTCATGAGCCGGGCGACTATGGCGCGCCGAAGCCGCGCGTTTTGCCCGTGGGCAGTCGGGCGGTGTTCTTCTCGGACTTCTTGGGTGATCCGTCGGCGATTGAGACCGTCTTGGGCCAGGCCGCAGATCGGGGTGTAAAGGGCGCTTTGGTGCAGGTGTTGGATCCGCAGGAAGAGCTTTTTTCCTTCGATGGGCGGACGCTGTTTGAAAGCATGTCCGGGACGATCCGGTTTGAGACGCTGAAAGCCAAAAGCCTCCGCGACGCCTATTTGGAGCGGCTGGCCGAACGGAAGGCCCGCCTGAAAGAGATCACCCGGCGCACCGGCTGGCGCTATCACTGCCACCACACCGACAAATCCGGCGAGCCGACTTTGCTCTGGCTCTACAATATGTTGGATCGGGCCCGGTAATGCTGTCCTCTCTGGCCTTCACCACACCACTCTTGCTGATCACGCTGATCGTGCTGCCGATCTTGTGGTGGTTGCTCCGCGCTGTGCCACCCGCGCCGATCCGGCGGCGCTTCCCCGGTGTCGCCCTGCTTTTGGGGCTAAGAGATGACGACAGCCAGTCGGACAAAACACCGTGGTGGCTGTTGCTGTTGCGCATGTTGGCGGTGGCCGCCGCGATCATTGGTTTCGCGGGGCCGGTTTTGAACCCCGAAGAGGATCGCCCCGGCGAAGGGCCGCTCCTGATCGCGATGGATGCATCCTGGGCCAGCGCGGGCGACTGGCAAGCGCGGCTTGACCGGGTGAGCTTGCTTTTGGACGAAGCGGGCCGTGCGGGTCGCCCCGTCGCCCTGGTGCGATTGGGGGAGCACGCTGACGGCGCGTTGCCGCTGCAGGCCGCAAATGCCTGGGCGCAGCGGGTGCCGAACCTTGCGCCGCGCCCCTATGCGCCCGACATGGCGGCGGCTGTCGATTGGGTCGACGGTTTGGAGGGCCCGCTAGAAGTCGCTTGGATCTCCGATGGGGTCGACCGCGCGGGGCGCGGCGATCTGATTGATGCATTTCAGGATTTGGGCCCGCTCAGCGTGTTCCAAGGCGCGCGCGACGTGGTGGCTCTGGCACCGCCCCGGTTCGAAGATGGGCTGATCGTCATTCCAGCAATGCGCTTGGGCACGACAGAACCGCGCGACATGCCTGTGGCCGCCTTCGGCTTGGACCCGGCTGGCACCCCGCGAGAATTGGCGCGCGACACCCTGCGTTTCGACGGTGGGGAGATGGCGGCGGAACTGGCGCTGAGCCTGCCGCCGGAGTTGCGCAACAGGATCACCCGGTTTGAAATGACCGGCGCGCGGAGCGCTGGCGCCGTGTCATTGACCGATGACAGCTTGCAACGCCGTGAGATCGCCCTGATCTCCGGGGCGCCCGAGCGCGAGGGGCAGGTCTTGCTCTCGCCGCTGCATTTCCTGCGCGAGGCCCTGGAACCAACGGCGGATTTGCTGGAAGGGGCGCTTTCCGATCTGCTTCTCGCCAGCCCCGACGTGATCATCCTGGCCGATGTGGCGCAGTTGAGCCCGGATGAGCAGGAGGGCCTGACCGCATGGGTGCAGGACGGTGGCTTGCTGGTTCGTTTCGCCGGTCCGCGCTTGGCGGCTTCCGACATTGCCCGGGCTGAGATGGACCCACTTTTGCCCGTACGCCTCCGCGAAGGCGGGCGCACGGTCGGCGGCGCGATGAGCTGGGGCGAGCCGAAAGCGCTTCGGCCCTTCGCCGAAGACTCGCCGTTTTATGGCCTGCTGATCCCTGAGGATGTGAATGTCACCAGCCAAGTTTTGGCGCAGCCGGACCCGATGCTGTCGGAGCGGACGATCGCGGCCTTGGCCGATGGCACACCGCTCGTGACGCGCACAACTCTGGGTCAGGGCGGTGTCGTGCTGTTCCATGTGACGGCCAATGCGGAATGGTCGAGCCTGCCGCTCTCGGGCCTCTTCGTGCAGATGTTGGAGCGGTTGGCGATCTCGACCCGCCCTGTGAATCCGGCGGCTGCCGATTTGGAGGGCGTTACTTGGGTGCCGGAACAAGTCTTGGACGGGTTCGGCGTGTTGCGGGATGCAGGCGCGCGGCCAGGTGTGTCAGGGGCCGACCTTGCCGAAGCGCCGCTCTCTGCCGAGATTTTGCCGGGGCTCTATGCCGGATCGGAACGGCGCGTCGCGCGGAACGTAATTGGGCCAGAGACGGTCTTGGCGCCAGCGGTCTGGCCCCGGGATGTGCCGGTTGAGGGCCTCTCCGTCATTGCGCCAACCGATCTGATGGCGGCGTTTCTGACGGCGGCGCTTGCGCTGTTGATGCTGGATGTGCTCGCGGCGCTTTGGTTGTCGGGCCGTTTGTCCGGCTTGGCGCGCGGCGCGGCTGTTATGGCCTTGGCATTTGGTCTCGCGCCGATGGCGGAGGCGCAGCAAAGCGTCGAGGACGAGCTGGCCCTGCTGGCCACTTCGGAGATCACCCTAGCCTATGTAGAAACCGGCAACGCGCGGATGGACGATGTCAGCCGCGCCGGGCTTCCAGGGCCTTTCCAACACGCTTTGGCAGCGGACGTCGGTCGAACCCGCACCGCCCATCGGCGTGAATCTGGAAACCGATGAACTGGCGTTCTTCCCGATGCTGTACTGGCCGATCTCGCCGGATCAGCCGCTGCCGTCAGCGGAAGCTTACGCTCGGCTCAACACCTATCTGCGCTCGGGCGGGATGATCGTGTTCGACACACGCGATGCGGATTTGGGCGGCTTCGGCGCGGCCACGCCGACCGGTCGGCGGCTTCGGCAACTGGCGGCCCCGCTCGACATACCCCCGTTAGAGCCGATCCCCTCGGATCACGTGCTGACCCGCACCTTCTATCTTCTGCAAGATTTCCCGGGCCGCCACCTGAGCCGTGATGTTTGGGTTGAGGCGTCCCCGCCAGATGCGGAGCAGATCGACGGTATGCCGTTTCGCAACCTCAATGATGGGGTCACACCGGTGGTGATTGGCGGCAATGATTGGGCGGCAGCCTGGGCGGTGGACGCGAGTGGGCGCCCTCTTTTCCCTGTCGGGCGCGGGTTCACGGGCGAACGGCAACGCGAGATCGCGCATCGGTTTGGGGTCAATCTGGTGATGCATGTGTTGAGCGGGAATTACAAATCCGACCAGGTGCATGTGCCCGCTCTGCTTGATCGGTTGGGGCAGTAGCGCGATGGCCAGTGATCTCCTCTTCGACCCGCTTTTGCCTTGGCCCCTGATTTGGGGCCTGACTGGCGTTGCCCTTTTGATCACCGCTTTGGCGCTTTGGCGCGGATTGTCTGGCTGGCCATTCCGGGCCCTGGCGGCGGCGGCCCTGCTCCTGGCGCTGGCCAACCCGTCGCTGCAAAACGAAGAACGCGAGCCGCTCAGTGATATCGTCCTATTGGTGATCGACGAGAGCGCGAGCCAAAACCTCTCTGACCGCCCTGAACAGATCGCCGAGGCGATCACAGGGCTGGAGGCCGAGGTCGCAAGCTTGGGCATGGAACTGCGTCAAACCCGCGTTGGCGATGGGGATGACAACTCCGGCACCTTGTTGATGCAAGCGCTGACCGGGCTGATGGCCGATCTGCCGCGGTCTCGGATCGCCGGGGCGATCTTGCTGACCGATGGGCAGTTACACGATGCGGGCCTTGTGCCCGACATGCCCGCACCGATCCACGCGCTTTTGACCGGTCGCGCCGGCGATTGGGACCGGCGCTTGCTGGTCCAGAACGCCCCGGCCTTCGCGATCTTGGACGAAGAGGTGACGCTGCCCTGCGGATCGAAGATCAAGGCGCGGTGCCCGAAAGGGTCGCCGGGCGGTCTGAACTGCTGATTTCCATCGACGGCGATGCGCCGCTCAGTTTCCAGGTGCCCGTCGGGGAAGACATCACCTTGCCGCTGACCCTGCCGCATGCGGGGATGAATGTGATCCAGTTCATCGTGCCCGACGCGCCGGGCGAGTTGACAGACCGGAACAATGCCGCCGTTGTGCAGATTAACGGCGTGCGCGACCGGCTCCGGGTGTTGCTGGTCTCGGGGCAGCCGCATCCGGGGCAACGCACCTGGCGCAACCTTCTGAAATCCGACCCGGCTGTCGATCTGGTGCATTTCACCATTCTGCGCCCACCGGATCGGCAAGATGGCGTGCCGGTGACCGAGCTGAGCCTCATCGCGTTCCCGACGCGGGAGCTGTTCATGGAGGCGATTGACGAGTTCGACCTGATCATTTTCGACCGCTATCAACGGCGCGGCATTCTGCCGATGCTCTATCTCGACAATGTGCGGCGATATGTGGAGGACGGCGGCGCGCTTTTGATGGCGACCGGTCCTGATTTCGCCAGCGCGGATTCGCTTTATCGCACCCCCTTGCGGAGATTCTACCAGGCCAACCAACGGCGCGCGTGGTCGAGGCACCGTTCCTGCCGCAAATCTCAGACCTCGGCGCGCGGCATCCGGTGACCACCGGGCTTGATCAAGCCCCGGGTGCGCTGGACGAGGGCGATGTGCCCTGGGGGCGCTGGTTCCGGCAGATCGAACTGATCGAGCGGGCGGGGCAAACCGTGATGACCGGGGCCGAAGATGCACCCCTGCTGATGCTTGATCGGGTTGGCGAGGGGCGTGTGGCGCTATTGGCCTCAGATCATGCCTGGCTCTGGGATCGCGGCTATGAGGGAGGCGGGCCGCAATTGGAGATGCTGCGCCGCCTGGCGCATTGGATGATGGGCGAACCGGACCTGGAGGAAGAGGCGCTGCGCGCCTTGGCCGATGGGCAAAGCATCCAGATCACCCGGCAGAGTTTGGCCGAAGAGGTGGGTGACGTCACCGTCACCGCGCCAGACGGATCCCAGATCGTGTTGGAGTTGGAAGAGACGGCACCGGGGCAGTTCGTGGCGACATATGACGGCGTCGAACAGGGGCTTTATCGGTTGCGCGAGGGCGATATGGAAGCCGTGGTCGCGCTAGGCCCTGCCGCGCCACGCGAGTTTGAGGAAACCATCGCCAGCGGAGATCGCCTAGCGCCCGCGATCAATCCGATGCGGGGCGGCATTTTGCGCCTCGAAGATGGCTTGCCCGACCTCCGCCGCGTGTCGGAAGGGCGGAATGCGGCGGGCCGAGGGTGGATCGGCCTGACCCCACGTGCGGCCTATTTGACCACAGATGTGACCGTTACGCCGCTTATCGCGTCATGGCTGTTCCTGTTGCTTGCAGCGGCGCTGATGGTGGGGGCTTGGCTGCGCGAAGGGCGCCGGTAACTCCCCGGTCTCAAAAGAGGTTTGATGCGCCGCCTTTGGCGCATATCCAGCGCCGACGACATCCGATGCGCCGACAACGCGCAGACATTACTGCCTGCGCTGTCCACGCAGCCAACGCCAGATTGGGAGGATATCAAGCGCGGCGATGGCGATGCCAAGTGGGATCATCCAGAAGCCCAACACAGGTAAGAACCCAAACACGCCGCCCACGATCAGGATAAGGCCGAGCAGCAGGCGCAGGCCCGGTGGGACGTGGGTTCGGACCCGAACCAGCCCGCGTTTCAAACGTCCCTTAAACGTGCGTCTTGCGGGCTGATCGGGCATGGGTCACCCCTCCATCGCCTCCAACTCGTCGATGAAGCCCTCGATCATGCTGAGGCCCTTGTCCCAGAACGCCGGGTCGGAGGCATCCAACCCAAAGGGGGCCAGAAGCTCCTTGTGGTGCTTCGATCCGCCCGCTTCCAGCATCTCGAAATACTTCTCTTCGAAGCCTTCTTCGCCCTCGGCATAGACCGCGTAAAGCGCGTTCACCAGCCCGTCGCCGAAGGCATAAGCATAGACGTAAAATGGCGAATGCACGAAATGCGGGATATAGGCCCAGAAGCTCTCATACCCCTCCATGAAATTGAACACCGGGCCCAGGCTTTCGGCCTGCACGCTCATCCAAAGCGCGTTGATATCGTCGGGTGTCAGTTCCCCTTCGCGGCGGGCGTCATGCAGTTTGCATTCGAAATCGTAAAACGCGATCTGGCGGATCACGGTGTTGATCATGTCCTCCACCTTGCCCGCGAGCAGCACTTTCTTCTGCTCCGGTGTCTCCGCCGCGTCGAGCAATTTGCGGAAGGTGAGCATCTCGCCAAAGACGGAGGCGGTTTCGGCCAGAGTTAGCGGGGTCGAAGAAAGCAACTCGCCTTGCCCGGCGGCCAGGCGTTGATGCACGCCATGCCCCAATTCATGCGCCAAGGTCATGACATCGCGGGGTTTTCCGAGATAGTTCAGCATCACATAAGGATGCACATCGACCACGGTCGGATGCGCAAACGCACCCGGCGCTTTGCCCTCTTTCACGCCTGCATCGATCCAGCCATCGGTGAAAAACGGTTCCGCCAACTCCGCCATGCGCGGATCAAAGGCGGCATATGCATCCGTCACTGTGGCGCGCGCCTCCTCCCAACCGACCAGCTTGGTATCTTCCATCGGCAAAGGCGCGTTCCGATCCCAAACCTCCAACGTATCGAGGCCCAACCATTTGGCTTTCAACGCATAATACCGGTGCGACAGGCGGGGGTAGGCGGCAACCACGGCGTTTCGGAGCGCCTCGACCACCTCGGGTTCCACATGATTGGCCAAATGCCGGCCCGCTTGCGGTGTAGGCAGCTTGCGCCAGCGATCTTCGATCTCTTTCTCTTTCGCCAGTGTGTTATGGACACGCGAGAACAGCCCAAGCTGCCCTTGGAAGGTCGCGGCTAAGGCCCGCGCACCTGCCTCGCGTTTGCTGCGATCTTGCTCGGTTAGAAGGTTCAGTGTCGCCTCGATCCCTAAACGCTCGCCATCGATCTCGAATGTCAGCCCGGCGATGGTCTCGTCAAAAAGCTTGTTCCAGGCGGCGGCGCCAACGGTGGATTGATCATGCAAAAACTGTTCCAACTCATCGGAAAGCTGATGCGGTTTCATGGCCCGCATCCGGTCAAACACCGGTCTGTAACGGGCCAGATCGGCATTTTCCGCCAGAAGTGCCTCAAGCGCCGCGTCCTCGATCCGGTTGAACTCGAGTGAGAAGAACACCAGCGGCGTGGTGATGGCCGTGATCTTGTCCTGACAATCGGACATGAATTTCGCCCGCTCGGGGTCGGTCGTGTGCTGGTAATAGCGCAGACCCGCGAAAGACATGATCCGCCCGCCGATCACATCGATCTTTTCATAGCGCAGCACGCAGTCCAGCATGTCTGACGCAGACAGGTCGGCCAGCTTCCCTTGATAAGTCACCGCGAAATCGGCGCATTCGCCTTCCAGCCAGTCCAGGTCACGCGCCAGTTCCGGCGCATCTTCGCCCGCATAAAGATCGCTCAAATCCCATTCCGGCAGATCGCCCAACGGCGCGCCCCCGGTTTCAGTTGCGGCATCGCGGGTCGGGGCGGGGAAGGGCAGTTGCATCAAACATCCTCAAGGGTGAAATCACGGTTCCCTTGATATGAGCCACGATGTGCGGCGTCTCAACCCCGGATGGTGTAGAAAGCACATACCTAGCCCGCGCGCCATGCCGCAACGGTAGACGCATCGGGGGCCAGCCTAGAGTTCGACCTCGCCGCCTTCGCCGATCTCGGGCAGGTCCGGCGCGTCATCCCGGCGACGGATGATGATATCGCCATTGGGCAGCCGTTCGGGCGGGTGATAGGCGGTGATGTCATCCATCATGTCCGCCATGCCTTGCATGAACGGCAGCATCTCATCCTCTAGGAACGGTTGGATTTCCTCCAACATCGGCTCCATCTCCTCGCGGAGCCCCTCCATGATCAGGCGCGCGCGCTTCGGCGAACAGATCCAGACCTTCGCTGAACTCACTTTCAGGCGTGGGCGTGTCATCTGCGGCGGCTGGCGCGCTGAGCAAAGACAGGGCGATCAGGGCTGTGGCAAGCTGTTTCATGCCGCCAATATAAGCGATTTGCAGCCCTGTTTTAAGGGGAAACCGCGGCGGCCTCGGCCAATTCCAGCACCACCGGGAAGTGATCCGACGCGGTCAGCAGCGCTCGGCAAAGCGCGTCATCGTGCCAGCAAACAGGGTCATCGAACGGATGCCAGATGCGCCAGCGCTTGGCCTGAGGCCGCAGGCCCGGGCTGACCATGACATAGTCCAAAAGCGCTGAGAGATAGCGGTTTTCGTCGTCGATATAGAACCGCGCGGTGGTGGGCTGCGCCGCAATCCGGCTTTGCAGCGCCTCGGCGGCATGGGGATCATAAAGCTGTGCCTCGGCGGGCAAATCTTTGCCCAAGACGATCTCGACCCCGGAGCGGCCAAAATTCTTCTCATATTCGTCCAGGCCCGGGCCATCATTGAAATCGCCCAACACGATCAACGGATCGTTCGCCGCCAAATGCTGTTCCACCCGGGCACGAAGCCAGATGCACTGCGCCAACTGCTTGCGCCGATTGGCAATCGCGATGCGCATCAACTCGTCATCATCCCGCGCCCCATGCGGTGCTTTCGATTTGATATGGACGCCGATCAGCCGGATCGGCCCAAGCGGTGTTTCCAGCGCGGCTTCCAAAGGCGGTTTTGAAAACCGCACCAGGTCTTCGGTGGCGTCGATATCCAGATCGATCCGAAAGGTGCTGTCGAAACGCGGCGCATCGCGGCCGCCTTTCTTACCCGTCTCGGGCCCAAGCGGATCATGCCGCGCCCCGATCACATCGGGGTCGTGGAGTAAGATCAGCTCTTGCTGCGTCTCATTGGAAAATCCCGCCAACGCTTTGCGCGCGCGCAGGCCAAACCGCTTGGCAAACCCTTCCAATGCGTTGGCGCCATTGCGGTGGCGCGAGATGTCAGGTGCTTCCACCACCATCACGGCATCGGCATCCAATACTTGGAACACATAGCCCAGGGCGGCGATTTGGGCGTTGCGGGTCACATCCTGGCGGCCAGACCAGCCATCATCCTCCAGCAGGCGCCCCTCATCATCGAAGAGATTGGCGAACCATTCCACGTTATAGGTGGCGATCCGCATTGCGCTCAGCTCCCGTGATGGGCGGAAATCTCTTCCCAAGCTTCGTTGATCGCCTGCATCCGCCGTTCCGCCAGGCGAATGGCCTCTTCGGGCACGCCCCGGCCCAGCATTTGATCAGGATGTGTTTCGCGCACCTGTTGCCGCCAGACCGCGCGAATTTCGCCGAGTGGCATCGACGTGTCCACCCCCAGAACCACGTAGGGGTCAGGCGCGGCATCGGGTACATGGCGGGCACGTAGTGAGGTGAAATCGCGCGGCGCCATGTTGAAAATCTCCGCCACGCGCTCCAAAAACTGATCTTCGTTTGGGTGGTATTGCCCGTCCGCGCAAGCGATGTGGAACAGCCCCTCCATCAAATCCGACAGAACCGCCGGATCGTCGGCAAACATCCGGGCGATCCGGGCGGCGTAATCCTCAAACCCGGCCACGTCCTCGCGCGCGAGGTTGAAGACTCGGGCGGCGGCGGCTTCCTCTTCCGGCGGCACGTGGAACACGTCCCGAAACGCGGTCACCTCGTCGCGCGTGACCAGCCCGTCGGCCTTGGCCATCTTGGCCGAAAGCGCAATGACCGCGATGGTGAAGGCCACCGAGCGTTCCGGCGGCGTGCGCAGTTTGTCGAACACCGCGCCCAGACCCTCGCCGGAGGCCAGCGCCGACAGCGCGTCAGATATGCGGCTCCAAATCGACATGATGGACTCTTAGCGCGGAACCGCCCGGGATGTCAGAGAAATTTCTGCATCAGCACAAGATCGTGCCAGCGCCCGAACTTCTGCCCAACCTGTGGCAGGCGCGCGACTTCGACATAGCCAAGAGCCGTATGAAACGACACGCCGAACGGGTTCTCGCCCGAGATCCCGGCGATCATCGAATGCATGCCTTGGACCCGCGCGTGATCCTCCAGAACCCCCATCAGCGCTCGGCCCAGACCCCGCCCGCGGGCGTGATCGGCAATATGGATCGAGTGCTCGACGGTGAAGGCATAGCCTGGCCCTGGGCGGAACTGCGCATAGGTGGCAAACCCGGTGATGACGCCTTCGGCCTCGCTGACGAAGAATGGCTGCGTTTCCATTGCCGTCGCCAGGCCGTTCGCGGTTTTCTCCGCTGTTGTGAAGGTCATCACCGTGTCGCGGATGATGCGGTTCCAGATATCCGCAATCGCGGGCGCGTCGATGGGCGAGGCCGAGCGGATCATAGGGTGAGCGGGCCGTTTGGGGTATCAAACACGACGCTCAGATACGGCGTTTCGGCGGCGATCACCTCTAGCCTGGGATCGTCAGATAGCGGGGCAAGCGCCGCGCGCAAAGCCTCTGCGTCTGGATGGGCCAGGATGAGTTTGGTCAGCCGCACACCGTGATCGGGCAGGCGCGGGGCCGGATGCGCCTCTCCCTCCCATTCGATCAAGGCGGGGAACAGGGCGTCGAAGGGCAGTTTGCCATCCTGCGGCACCGCCATCCGCCAACGCAGATCAGCGCGCGCGAGCGACCAAGGCACCCCGACACCGTCTGGCGCGGCAGCGCGTGCTGCGTCGAGGTCAGGCACTCGGGCGATCCAGGCCCGCGGGCGTGTGGGGCCCGCGAAATCGTCCAGATCGAACCATCGGGGCTGCGCCGGTCCGGGCGCATCGGGGTTGATCGCGATGACCTCGAGATATTCCTCGGGGCCAAGTGACAGCAGCCGATTATGCGTGCCCATCTCCCGATGCACGCCGCCGGGCGCCAGCGGCACGCCGAAAGCCGTCTCAGCCCAGGCGGCCCCCACCGTCAAATCGGCGCAAGCAATCGCGATATGGTCCAATGTCAGCATCCGCGCCTCCGTATCTCCGCCGAAACTATCGCCCAATCGGCCAACGCGCCACAGGCATGCGCCGCGCTTGGCGGACGGGGGCGATATCTTCCGAAGGGGGTCATGGCCACGGCGCAATGTATGCTGCCGTACTCAGGACAATAAGGCCACCAGTCGACTTGAACTAGGCGCCTTCCAGCACTTCGACTTCTCGGTCATTGTGATCTCGCAGTGGATCACGGCCTATTCCATTAGGCGTCGCAACTCGTCTAGGTCTTCCTCGCTGCGAAACATCTTAACGAGAGTGCGCCGCCCGTCTGCTTCTGACTTTGAAAAAGGCCTGCTTGGGGTCATGTGCGACCGTCTTCTTGTTTCATTTTAGCGACTTGACGTAGCCAAGTACGGCCATAATGCTTACCAATTGCTTCTTGCTCGCTTCACAATAGCTGCTAGTGAAACCCTATGCCGTTGTTTCATTTCGCCGACCGATCTGTCTTTTTTGGGCACATACCCAAAACTGGTGGTTCTTCTGTTGAAGAGTTTCTGACGCCACACGCTGAATCCGTTGAATTGCTTGATAACGGATGGACTCAAAAATGGCGTCGAAAAGGCGGTCATCTTGATCCGCAGAACCGCGTTTCGCCGCAGCATCGAACCCTGCCCGAGGTTTGCGATCAAATCTCGCCGGATACACTTCGCTTCGTTATCGTGCGCGATCCAATGGCACGGATCGTGAGCGAGTATCGATATCAGTCACAGCGCAACTGGCGGCGAAAGCTCCTTGGGCGGATTGGCTTTTCGCGCTGGCTGCGCATCTGTCTTGCTGCATATGAAGCGGACCCCAATTTCATGGACGGCCACTTTCGGCCACAACACCTTTATATCGACCAAGAAACAAAGGTCTTCCGACTTGAGGACGGCATGGAAAAGGTCCGTGACTGGCTCACCGACACATTGCCTATCGGACGCGGTCTGACAATTGGCCACGAGAAAAGAGCGGCGTCAAAAAATGTGAAGCCCTCAAACAAAGATAGGGCTCTGGTCGCCTTGTTCTATCGAGAAGACTATCGGGTGCTCGGCTATGATTCGCCGGGACCTGCTGGCTCTATCGGCCCGTTGAGCCACATTGTCGGTCGGTGGCTTGCACGTAAATACGCAGCTGGCCAACTGTGATTGTAAGAAAGCTGCACTCTCGTCATTCGATGGCCAACAGAGATCGTCAGTATAGTCGGTCAGCAAGCGTCTAGCGCCAAGAAGACATCCATGCCCGCGTAGACCGCACTTTAGCAGCTGCAAGTGTGGTCAGGAACGGTGCTGCAAAGATATGGTCGGCCTGACGTGCCTCCGCCTCCAACGGCCGAGCAGGCGACGCCTCAACACCGTCAGTCACTTTGAGCAATAGACAAAGGCTGTTCGTACCGCCTCAAGGCACCGTCCAAGCAGCAGACTTCGGACAAACGAAAAAGAATCATCTGAAACACTTCCAGATACGCCATGTGGAGCGTATCTGGAAGTTTGCGTGTCGCACCTTACCCCAACTTTGAAGCGCGAAATAGTACACCGATGTGCCTAGCAGTTTCGCCTGAATTTCCCCCTGCAAGCTGAGGGCAGGGACTGTTCGGCTGGGCCACATCGGGCTAGTCTTCGGGCAAAAGAGGAGGCGGCGTTTTATGCGGTGGGTCATTCGGACAGTTTTCGCGCTTGTGGTGCTCGGCCTGATCGCCATGGGGTCGCTTTTGGCAATCCCGACGGAGCGGATTGCGGCGCTGGTCACCGACCGGTTGGAGCAGGCCACCGACCGACGGGTCGCGGTCACCGGGCGCATCCGACCTACGTTGATCCCGCATTTGGGCGCGCGGGTGGAAGGCTTGGAGATCGGCAACCCGGACTGGCTTGACGAGGGCAGCTTACTCTCAGCGGAGTCGGTGACAGTGGGGGTCAGTTGGTCTGCGCTCCTGTCCGGGGAAATCCGCCTTGAAGAGGCCGTGCTCGACGCCCCCGAGATCACTCTTATCCGTGCTGCAGATGGCCGGGCGAACTGGGATTTCGGCGAAGACGGCGTGACCGAGACGACCCCCACGGACCCCACTTCGGGGGAGGCATCGAGCGGCGGCGGACTCCTCAGCACGCTCGGTTTTGACGCCGCCGAAATCCGGAACGCCAATCTGCGCTATCTTGACCAAGCCAGCGGCCAAGACCTGCGCGCAGAAGACTTGGACCTTACTCTGCGCCTGCCCGAGGCCGGTGGCCGGGGCAGCCTCGAGGCCAGCAGTGTGGTCAATGGCAGCGAGATTGCGTTTGAGGCCAGCATTGATGGCATTGCCGCGCTTTTGGAGGGCGAGGTGCGCCCGTTGACGCTCTCTTTGGAGTGGGACGGCGGCAGCGCCGCGTTTGACGGGCGCGCAGGGCTCAGCCCGGCAATGGACGGGCAACTGAATTTCGAGGCGCAGGATCTCGGGCCGCTTCTGGCGGTGATCGGCCAGCCAGCACCGGATTTGCCGTATGGCCTCGGTCGGGATCGAATTGCCGTGGCGGGTGATGTGACCCTGGCCAGCGAGGGCTCGATGCATCTCCGGCAAGGCCGCCTCACACTCGATGATCATGTGCTGACCGCCAATCTCGATCTCCTTCCCGGTGAGGATCGCCCCAGCTTGCGCGGGGCAATCCAGGGGGAGGAGTGGAATCTGAGTGCACTGACCGGTGGTGCGCAAGGCGAGCAAACAGAGGGCGGGTCCAGCGACGGCGCTACAACCGGCGGCTGGCCCCGTGACCCGATTGATGTGAGCGGGCTCTTTGCCCTGGATGCCGAGATCACACTGGCACTTGCGCGCCTCGATCTGGGCCTGGCCAATTTGGATGGCGTTGATCTTCTCGCCCGGCTCGACCAAGGCCGACTGGTCTTGGAGTTTCGCCGGGTCGGCGCCTATGACGGCGCGATGAGCGGGACGGTTGTGGTCAATGGCCGCGGCGGCCTCTCGACGCGCGCCGATCTGGCGTTTCGCGATGTGTCGCTGCGCCCGTTGATGGAAGAATTGGCGGGATATGACCGGCTCGAGGGGCGTGGCGATCTGGCAATCAATGTCCTCGGCGTTGGCAATGATGTCGCCAGCTTGATGCAAAGCCTCGAGGGCGCCGGCCAAGTGCAATTTGGCCAAGGCGCAATCCTGGGCTTCGATTTGGCGGGTATGATCCGCAACTTCGACCCCTCCTTCCAGGGCGAGGGGCAACGGACGGTGTTCGACAGCCTCAATGCCAGCTTTGCGATCACCTCGGGCGTACTCCAGAACGACGACCTGGTGCTGGCGGCACCCTGGGGGCAGGTCACTGGGGCTGGGGAGGCCGATATCGGCGCACAGACCCTCAATTACCGTGTCATCCCCGGGGTGATGCAGGGGGCCGATGGCAGTGGTGGGATTTCCGTGCCGCTTCTGATCACCGGGCCCTGGGCCGATCTCAGCTTCCGCCCCGATCTGGCGTTTATCGCCGAACAGGAACTGGCCGAAGAGCGCGAACGCCTGGAAGCCGAGGCCCGTGCGCGTCTGGCAGAGGAACAAGAGCGGTTGGAGCAAAGCATCCGTGATCAGGCCAGCGACGCGTTGGGCCTCGACATCCAAGAGGGTCAAAGCCAGGAGGAGGTTGAGGACGCCTTGGAGCAACGGCTGCGCGAACAGGCGGAAGAGCAATTGCGCCGTCTCTTCGATTGATCGGCGGGCCGCCGCCGCCCCACAAGATTGTTTCTGGCCAGAACGATGGCACTCGGCTAAGGCGCGGGGCATGACCCGTGTTATCCTGATCCTCGCGCTTCTGTCTCTCGTTGCCACCTGTGGCCGTGGCCCGGCCACTATCACCGGGCAGGAACCGCCGCTTTACCCCAATGAGACCCCGGAAATCCGAGCCTTGGTCAATGAATACGCGGCCCGCAACGACGTGCCGGCGGCCTTGGTTCACCGCGTCATCCAGCGCGAAAGCGACTATCGACCGGCCGCGCGGAACGGCCCCTATTACGGGATGATGCAAATCCTGCCGCAGACCGCGCGCACCATGGGGCATCGCGGTCCGGCCTCCGAACTGCTCGATGCGGAAACCAATCTGCGCTACGCCGTGCGCTACCTGCGTGGCGCTTGGCTGCTCTCGGATGGCGATTACGACACGGCGGTCGGCTGGTATGCGCGCGGTTATTACTACGAGGCGCGCAACCGTTGCATGTTGGTCGAAACCGGTCTGTTGGACCGTGAGATCAGGCGGGATTGCCGCTGATCCTGTGCCTCACAAACCGGCACGGCGCGTACGCATCTTCAACAAATGTCTCATATCGCGCCAATCAACTGGGCATAGGCGGCAAAGCCGTTCACAATCTGGTCTAGCATCCAGCCTTGATCAAGCCGCAGGCCCAGAGTGACCAGCACCACAACCACCCAGACCGACAGCGTGATCAACGCGCAAAAGAGCAGGCTGCCCAACCAGCCGGCGGTGTCGCTGTGTTCGCCTTCCGCCAATAGGTGGGCAATCGGCGCGCGCACCCATGCCGGGTACGACAGTCCAAGCGTCAGTACCCCGATGGCGAGGTGCAGCAACGTCGGCAAAAGCGTTGTCAGGAGCATGAAACCCAACCACCCATAGCTGCCCTGGCCGTGCGCCATATCGTCGAAAAATCCCGGCAGGTCGAACAGCGCCTGACCATCGGGGAAGCGCACGAAATGCACCCAGGAAATCATCGCCATACCCAGAAGCGCAAAGATAGCCATGCCGCCGAGCAGGTCCCAGAGCGCGCGTCCCGGCGCCCAGGCCTCAACCCCGCGCCGCAGCAAATGCCGGGTCAACCCGATAGATGCAAAATCGGCCAGAAGGTTCAGAAGTGGGAATGCGCCAAAGAACAGGATGACATAGGCCTGGGCGGCGAACGCCGCCCCATTGCGGGGAAAGCCGAGGCCAATTGCGACACTCAGAAAAGCCAAAAGCGCGCATGAAAACAGCAACCGGAACACAGGTGTTGGGCCCCGCCGCCGTTCGAGGTCCGTGACCGCGACTGCGCCTGCGACTGCGCCTGCGCCTGCGACTGCGAATGCGCCTGCGAATGCGAATGCGCCTGCGAATGCGAATGCGCCTGCGAATGCGACTGCGACTGAGAATGCGACTGAGAGTGCGACGGTGAATGCGACTGCGAATGCGAATGCGAATGTGGCTGTGAGTGCGACTGCGACTGTGACTGCGCCCGAGAGTGCGACTGCGAATGTTGCTACTAATACCACGGCGACGGTGTTCTCGGCGCTGAGCCTCAAGGCCTCGGGGGCCAAAAGCGGCAGATACAAAATCAAGGCTGCGGCAAGAAACAATGCAAAGCGCAGCCGCGATTTTATCACGCCACCGATGATACAAAGGGTCACGGCCGCCAAGTGTATTGCAGCGATGACCCCGCGATCCCATTGCGTTCCTGCGGCGAACACCTCGATCGTGCCAAAAGTAATCGGCCCAGCAGTCAGCCATTGCACGACCAATGCGGCCAGCGGGTAAAAGACGGCCAGTCCCGATACAACCATTAGCAGGGTCTGGCTCCAGGCTACGCGCCAGGCCGGCAACTCGGCGGCCTGTTCCGGCGCCGAAAGCCGCGCGTCGATCCAGTCAAGACTGCGGCGCATGACTCGGGCATAGCGTGTCTTGCCACGATCTTGCGCTAGGAATCCGACGATGCGTTTCCGGTCGGCTTCGTTTTTCCAAATGCGTCCGTAGGGCGTGGCGAAACTCAACAGAAGCCAAAGCAGAAAAGGGCCGGAGAACAGCCAATTCACGCCGCCAAACAGAAATTGGAAGATGTCGAATGTGATCAAAAGAAAAGCCCCGCTTACTTTGGCGAGGCTAGGGTGCAATTTGGGGCTATGCAATTGCCGCCCGGTTTGTCGCGAGCCGAATTGTTCCGGTTTAACTCGTTTGGACGTCGCGGTGTTCAGTCTTGGAGGGGTTTGGCCAGCTCTCTTTTAGAGGAGCTGGCCGGGTGTTCAACGGCGCCGGTCGCGGCGCGACGACATCGGCTGAAACGCTACGCCCACATGCGCCTCGCAATAGGGTTTGCCCTGCTGCACCGGCAGGCCGCAGAAATAGAAATCATCGGTCGCCGGGTCGCCGATGGGCCATTTGCAGGTCCGCTCGGTCAGTTCCATCAGGCTGATGCGCTTGGCATGCTTTTCAACTTCATTGACCTTGGCCAAGGCCTCCGGGCTGATCTCATTGGCCGAAGGCTGCGGCGGCAGCGGCTGCCCCGCGGGCACAATCGGTTTGCGAAGCGGGGTCACGTTCGAGGGGCGTGAGGCGGGTTCGGCCGTGGTCGCGGCGGGTTTGGGCGCAGGCTTCGGCGCGGCCGGTTCGGCCTTGGCCGCCGGTTTTGCGGCCTCCTTCGCGGGGGCGGGTTTCGCAGCACCACTGGTGGTCCGGTTCGACAGGCCCAAGCGATGCACCTTGCCGATCACTGCATTGCGGGTCACGCCGCCCAATTCCTTGGCAATCTGCGAGGCCGACTGGCCCTCGCCCCACATCTTCTTGAGTATCTCGACGCGCTCGTCGGTCCAGGACATCCTTGCCCCTCCTGCTCGTTTTTGCACATGGCTCGGTGCGCCACGGCCCTTGCATATGGGCCCGGGACCAGCGAATTGGAAGCCCTATCCTATCGTGCCCTTGCGGGCGGACACAAGGCGGGGAAACGCGGAATGATGGACAGCCCACCCAAAGCGATGCAAACCGGCATGGGCGTGCGCCGTTTCGGCCGGGTCAATTGGCTTGGCCTCTACACATTGGCGATGCGCGAGGTGATGCGGTTTGTGGTGGTCTGGACGCAAACGCTTCTGGCGCCGCTGGTCACCGCCGGGCTCTTTATCCTGATCTTCAGCCTGGCGATTGGTGGGCAGCGCGGCGATGTGATGGGTGTCAGCTTCCTGCATTTCATCGCGCCGGGTATCTTGATGATGACGGTGATCCAGAATGCATTCGCCAACACCTCGTCCTCAATCGTGATCGGCAAGGTTCAGGGCAATATCGTCGACACATTGATGCCGCCGCTTAGCCCTCTGGAACTGGTCGTGGGCTATATCATCGGCGGCGTTGTGCGCGGTGTCTTGGTGGCGCTGGCCGTGACCCTGGTGATGTTCCCGATCATCGGGCTGAGCGTCGCGCATCCGCTTTGGGCGTTCACCTTCGTTGTCCTGGGCGGCATCTTCCTCGGCGGGGTCGGCATCGTCGCGGGCATCATTGCGCAGAAATTCGACCAGATCGCCGCGATCACCAACTTCATCGTCGTGCCCTTGAGTTTCCTCTCCGGCACCTTTTATTCGATTGAGGCATTGCCCGGTTGGCTCAACACGCTGACCCATTGGAACCCGGTGTTCTATCTGATCGACGGGGTCCGATATGGGGTCCTGGGCACCTCGGACAGCTCGCCCTGGCTGGGTTTGGCCGTGGCCTCGGGCGCGAGTCTGGCGGTGATTGCGTTGGGCTGGCGGTGGTTCAAGACGGGATATCGGCTGAAATCATGAAAGCGGCTTTGGCAAGTCTGGTGATGGGAAGCATGATGACAAGCGCGACCCTTGCCGACGATCTGCAAAGCTTGGCCGACGGGCTGGCGGCCGATGCTCTGATCCCGGGCGCCGTTGTGGGCCTGGTGGAGGCCGACCGGTTGGATTGGGCCGTGGCCGGTGTTCGGATCACCGGTCGGGACGACCTGATTGAGCGGGATGATCTTTGGCATTTGGGTTCGCTCACCAAATCCATGACCGCGACTGTTGCGGCCCGCTTGGTCGAACGCGGCGTGATCGCTTGGGACGATACCGCTGGTGTGGTTCTGGGCCGGCCCGACGCACCCGGCGCGGGCGCCACATTGGAGGTGCTCCTAACCCATCGGGCGGGCATCGCGGCCAATCCGGGTATGTGGCGGATGATAAATCTGCCGCGCGATTGGTCGGCCGAGAGCCATCACACCGACCGGCAGGCCTTGGCCGACGATGTGGTGAGCTGGCCCCTGGCCGGGAACCCAGGCGATTTCCTCTACTCCAATATGGGCTACATGCTGGCGGGTCAGATGCTGGCCGTATCCGCGGAGACATCTTGGGAAGCGTTGATCGCGGCGGAACTGTTTCAACCGCTTGGCCTGAACAGCCCCGGATTTGGCCCGCCGGGTTACCTCACCTCGGAGAACCAGCCTTGGGGTCACCGCGCTGGGCTTTGGGGCCGTCTAAGGGCCGCCGATCCGGTGACCGGCCCCGACAACCCGCCGGTCTTCGGTCCGGCGGGCACGGTGCATATGAATGCTGAGGATATGCTGACCTATCTCCGGGCGCATTTGATGCGGGATGGCCGCTATCTCAGTGCGGAGAGTTGGCACGTCTTGCAGACCCCACCAGACGGCACGGATTATGCCATGGGATGGAGCCGCATGACCTCGGGGCGTCTGGCGCATGATGGCTCCAACACCTTCTGGCTCGCTGTCATGGGTCTTGATTTTGAAGCCGGGCGGGCGGTTTTTGTTGCGGTCAACTCTGGCGCGCTTGACGAGATTGGACCGCTTTTGGCCGAGGCGGGCGAGGCCGCCTTTGCCCTCCCATGAGGGGTGCGGGATTTCCTGCCGATTTTCTGGTGTAAACAGGCTATCTTGTCCTCAACGGCGCACCGCCGAACGGAGGGATAGCCATGAAACGGATCGCCGTGTTCTGCGACGGGACCTGGAACAGGTCGGACAGTCAGACCCCAACCAATGTGGTGCGGCTGGCCGCGGCAATGGCCCCGCTTGGACCTGACGGGGTGGTTCAGGTGCCGATCTATATTCAGGGTGTCGGGACCGGGCAAGGCGTCACCCGGTTGTCTCGGTGGGCGGATAAGGTGCTTGGCGGGGCCTTTGGTTGGGGCCTGATGGCCAATATCATTGAGGCCTATCGCCATCTCGTGTTCCTTTATGAACCTGGCGATGAAATCTTCATTTTCGGCTTCTCCCGCGGCGCCTATACCGCACGGTCGCTTGCCGGGTTTATCCGATGCACTGGCATTGTTGATCGCGATCGGCTTCACAAGATACCGGAGGCGGTCGAACGCTATCGGCGCAAGGGGGACCCGACCACGCACCCCTCGACGCCGGAAAGTTTCGATTTTCGGTCCAACGCGTCCTTGCGGGTGGTGACAAGCGCAGCCGAGACGGCACATCGGCGCGACGCCGGTATGCCCGAGGCACCGCTTCTGCGGCTGGCCTATCTCGGCGTTTGGGACACTGTCGGCGCTTTGGGGGTGCCCAAACATCTCGCGCTGGCCCCAGTGCTCAATCGCGACAAGTTCCGCTTCCATGACGCGGATTTGACCCGGCTTGTCCGCATGGCCCGCCATGCAATCGCGTTGGATGAACGCCGCCCGTCGTTCTGCCCAACCCGATGGGACAATTTGGAGCGGCTAAACGGCGGGCCGATGACGGATGATGCGCCGTATCAGGAGCGGTTCTTTGCAGGCGATCACGGCTCGGTCGGCGGGGGTGGCGACATTCTTGACTTGTCGAGCATCACGCTGCGTTGGATCGCAGAAGGGGCGGCAGAAGCAGGGTTGGCGCTTGATCCGAAGGCTCTTGCCGCGATCGCGCGGAAAGAAAACCCAATGGGGCCGCTGCATAATCATTCCGAGCGGCGTCAAAGCCTCGTTGAGCGGATCATGCGGATGCGGTTGGAAGATCGGGAGGGGCCGGAGCGGATGGAGGAGCTGCATCCGGCGGTCTATCAACGGTGGTCTAAGGAAGCGAAGGCGACGGGGTTCAAACCTTACCGGCCCGGCAGCCTAAAGCGGGTTGAGACGCAGCTTGCCGCGTTTCATGCGGCGCAGAGCGCGACCGAAGATAGCACGAGATTTGCCTGAGGCCTTACCGTCGGTGGACAGCCTCACGCCAGGCCAGAAGCGCTGCGCCGGTGACGATGATCGCCGCGCCGCCGATGCTGATCGCGTCTGGCATCACGTCGAAAATGACGAGGTCGTAGAGCGCCGCGAGGACGAGCGTCATATAGGTGAAGGGCGTGACGAAACTCGCATCCGCCCGCGCCATGCCATTGACGAAACAGAACTGCGCGCAGGCCATGGCAACCCCAAGCCCGGCCAGCCCCGCCCATTGCGCAGGCGTCGGCGGGTGCCAGACGGCGATCACCGCCAGGCTCGCGATCACCAGGCCAAGGGAGTTGTTGACAAACAGCACCTGAAGCGGGCGCTCACGCCCGGCAAGCCGCTTGATGAAGATCAGTTCCAACCCCATCAGCATCGCAGCTCCAAGCGCCAGAACTGCGCCCAGTTGGATCGCTTCCGCCCCAGGTCGGATCAGCAGAAGCGCGCCCGCAAAGGCAATAGCGGCGGCCAGCCAGCGCCAAGGGCCGACCCGTTCTCCCAAAAGTGGGATCGCCAGGATCATGCCGAAAACCGGGTTCAGAAAGCTGATTGCGGTGGCATCGCTGAGCGGAATGAGCGCGGCTGCCGCGAACATCAACGTCACCCCGCCCCAACCGCAAACCGTGCGGGCGATATGGTTCGACCAATCTGGCCACGTCAGACGCGGGCGCAGCGCCGCGACGGTGGCGACAATCGCGATCCAGGCAAACAGAAACCGCCCATGGCTGACCTGCAACGGATGCAGCGCCGGCCCGAGCGCGTCGGTGCCAAGCGCTTTCGCCAAAAGCGTGGTGGCGGCGATGAAAACCGTCGCGGCCAAAATGAACAGGACTGCGAGCGCAGGGTTCTGCGCGATATTGCTGGAGGGCGGCGGGCGGCGGCTCACACGCCCAGACACCAACGCAAAACGGCCTTCTGCGCATGTAACCGGTTTTCGGCCTCATCGAAAATGACCGAATGCGGCCCGTCCATCACCGCGCTGGTCGCTTCTTCCTCCCGATGGGCGGGCAGGCAATGCATGAACAGCGCGTCATCCTGGGCGTGGCGCATCAACTCTTCATTGACTTGATAGCCGCGCAACTGGTTGTGACGCCGTTCTTTTGTCGACTGGCTGTCATGCATCGAAACCCATGTGTCGGTGACCACCAGGTCCGCGCCTTCCACCGCCCGGGCGGGGTCGCGGATGATCTCGACATTAACCCCCTTGGCGCGGGCTTCTTCGATAAACACCCGTTCGGGGTCGAGCGTCTCCGGCCCGGTGAAGGTCATATCGAAGCCAAACTGCCCCGCCGCATGCAGAAAGCTGGCGCAGACATTATTGCCATCGCCGGTCCAGACAACTTTCTTGCCTTTGATCGGCCCGCGATGTTCCTCATAGGTCATTACATCGGCCATGATCTGACACGGATGCGACCGGTTGGTCAGCCCGTTGATCACCGGCACCGTCGCGTGATCGGCCAATTCCAGCAGCACATCCTCTTCAAAGGTCCGGATCATGATCAGATCGACATAGCGGCTAAGCACTTTGGCGGTGTCCGCGATGGTCTCGCCATGGCCAAGCTGCAGATCGGTGCCCGAGAGGACCATGGTCTGCCCACCCATCTGCCGCACGCCAACATCGAAGCTGACCCGGGTTCGGGTTGAGGGCTTTTCGAAAATCAACGCCACCATATGACCGGCCAGCGGCTGCGCATCATCGGCCATGCCTTTGGGCCGCCCGGCGCGGGCGTCTTTCATGGCACGGGCCGTATCAATCATCTGCCTCAAATCGGAAGGCGCGGTTTTGTTGATGTCGAGAAAATGTGTCATGTCGGTCACTTATCGTATCTGTCGGGCGTGATGGGCGGCCCTCCACCTCATGCTAGCCGGGGATGTGTCTAGCCAGAAGACGGCTGGGCGATATCGGGTGTTTCGGCCATCTGCCGTTGAAACAGCATCACGAGCACACGGTCGCCATCGCCACACTCGCGTTCTTCCAGCGGGGCGAAACCGGCGGCGGTGTAGGTGGCAATGGCGCGGGTATTGGCCGGGTCCGGATCAATGGCGATGGTGGAGGCGCCTTGATCCATCAACTCAATGGCGCGTTGGCGGATATAGGCCTGCGCATGGCCTTTGCCGAGGAAATCGGGATCCCCCAAAAACGTGTCCATCGCGCGCGTGTCCGCTGGCAGGTCGGCGAAATGCGGCGCGGGCCAGTGATGCGCCGGATAGTCCTGCACAAAGGCAAAGGGGCGGCCCTCGAGTTCCACGATCCGCATATCCGTGGGGCCGCGATCAAAATCTTCTTCCATCAGCGCGATTTCCACAGCGGAATTGCCCCACCAGCCGCCAATATGAGGTTGGTCAAGCCAGCTCTCGATCAACGGGTAATGGTCCCGGGTCAGCTTGACGAAGCGATAGGCGCTATTCGGCAGCATCATGGGTCTGCGCCTTCAGCGCGGTTGCCGCCCGATCAAGCCGGTCGATCCCCTCGGCAATCTCCGCCTCGCTCAGCGTGAGAGAGGGCAACAGCCGCACCACATTGTCGCCTGCCGGAACCGTCAGCATCTCTTGCTCAAACGCGGCATTGATCACGTCGAGATTGGGCAGTTTGCAAACCAGGCCAAGCATAAAGCCCGCGCCGCGCACCTCTTCAAACACCTCAGGGTGTGAGGCGACCAACCCTTCGGCCTTTTGCCGCAAGAGGCCCGCCCGGCGGCTGACATCCTCAAGAAAGCCGTCTTCGGTGATCACATCCATCACGGTCGCGGCCACCGCGCAGCCAAGCGGGTTGCCGCCATAGGTGGAGCCATGGGTGCCGGGCGTCATGCCAATCGCGGCTTCCTCCGTGGCCAGCAGTGCACCGATCGGGAAGCCGCCGCCGATGCCTTTGGCCACCATCATGATATCCGGGCTGATGCCAGCCCATTCATGCGCAAAGAGTTTGCCCGTCCGGCCCATACCGCATTGAATTTCATCGAAAATCAGCAACAGCCCGTGTTCGTCACACAAGTCACGCAAGCCCTTCAGGCATTGATCCGGCACCGGGCGGATGCCGCTTTCGCCCTGGATCGGCTCCAACATAATTGCGCCCACATCCGGGCGCGCCGCCGCTTCGCGCAGTGCGTCGTGATCGCCAAATGGCAAGTGGATGAAACCCGGCAGAAGCGGCCCAAACCCTGCGGTCAGTTTTTCGGCCCCGGCGGCGGAGATCATGCCCATGGACCGGCCATGAAACGCCCCCTCGAAGGTGATGATCGTGGTCCGGTCCGGCTGACCTTTCTCATGCCAGTATTTCCGGGCCATTTTCACCGCAAGCTCTCCCGCCTCCGTGCCGGAGTTGCAGAAGAACATCGTGTCGGCGAAACTGTGTTCGACCAGTTTCTCGGCCAGCTCCTGCTGTTCAGGCACGGTATAGAGATTGGACGTGTGCCAGAGCTTTTCCGCCTGTGATTTCAGCGTGTTGACCAGGGCCGGATGCCCGTGCCCAAGTGCCATCACCGCGATCCCGCTGGCGAAATCCAGGAAACGTCGGCCATCGGCTTCCACCAACCAAGCGCCGTCGCCTTTGACAAAGGACAGCGGCGCGCGGGAATAGCTGGGAAGGACCGGGCTGATCATAACCATCTCCGAGATCAGTGTTGCAAGAAGCCTCGGGCTTGCCCGAAAGGTATCATTAAGTCAATTCAACAGCCGTTATGCTCCATCAGTCATCTTCATGATGATGCAGGTGGTTGAGCCGGTGGCATAAAGCTTGCCATCCTGAACGCCGCGAATGGTGCCTTCTGCCACGCCGGTGGACCGCCCCGCATGACTGACGATACCGTCGGCGACGATCTCCATGCCGACGGGGATCGAACGGGTGATATTTATCTTATATTCCAAGGTGGTATAGATCGAACCCTTGGGGACTTTCGTCATCACCGCGCAGGCCATGCAACTGTCGAGAAGCGTCCCGTACCAGCCGCCATGCACCGTCCCCATCGGGTTTGTGTGATCAAAGCTCGGGGCGCCGCGAAACACCACACGCCCGTCTTCGACAGTGTCGAGCGCGTAGTTCAGCCCTTGGGAGATCGGCGGCGCGGGCAAACGGCCATCCCTTATGCCCTCCATGAAATCCAGGCCCGACATCGACAAAAGCGCCTCCTGATCAAGAAGCTCATCCATCGACTTTGCGTAGACCCGGTTTGCCATATCGTCCTCCTATCCGTCTGATCGGTACCCAAGCGCGGGCGCGGGGGTTCCGCAAGCGGTGGAAAAGGTGACGCAGCGTCGGAAAAAGAACGGAGATAGGTTACGAAAAGTCGCGAAATACGGGAATTTTGTAACCTATCTCCGGGCTCAAGCCACTTCGGCCAGGGCCAGTTTCGGGGTCACGCCCAGGGCGGCGCAGACCTCCCGTGTCAGTTCCGGGGTGTTCAATGTGTAGAAATGCAGATCGGTGACCCCGCCCTCAATCAGGTCGGAGCAAAGCTCACTACAGACCGCCGTCGAGAGCAGGGACTCGCGCCCATCGCGGATTGCGGCGGTGTAGGCCTCGTCCAACCAAGCCGGGATCACGGCGCCACAGGCGGTGGCAAAGCGGCGGATACGGGTCCAGTTGTTGATCGGCAGGATGCCGGGGATGATCGGCGCGTCGATGCCCGCCTTCACGCAGGCATCGCGGAACCGGAAGAAGGTGTCGGCCTCGAAAAAGAACTGCGTGATGGCGGAGGTCGCGCCCGCGTCAATCTTGCGCTTTAGGAACTCCACGCAGGCCGCCAGATCCGGCGCATCTGGATGCGAGTCTGGATATGCGCCGACCCGCAGCGAAAACTTACCGGTTTTGGCGAGCGCCTCGATCAACTCGACAGAGCTTGCAAACCCATCCGGGTGCGGCGTGAATTTGCCCGCACCTTTTGGCGGATCGCCGCGCAGCGCCACGAGTTGTGAGATGCCTGCTTCGGCGTAACTCTCTGCAATGGCGAGGGTCTCTTCACGTGTGGCGTCAACGCACGTCAAATGCGCCGCTACCGGCACGCCGAAATTGCTGTCAATCGCGGTCACCGCGTCATGGGTCAGCTTTCGGGTTGTGCCGCCCGCACCATAGGTGACCGAAACGAATTTCGGGTCCAAAGGCGCCAAAACACCAAGCGTGTCCCACAGCCGAAACGACGCCTCCAATGATTGCGGCGGGAAGAACTCAAAAGAGACGGCGGGCACAGGCATAGCGATTCTGATCCTTGAAAAGACGCCATTGGATGTCGCATAGAGGGCAAGCTCAAGACAAACTCATAAAACTCATCATCAATATGAGCCGGACATGCATATCGAATTTCGCCACCTCCGCACCATCCGCGCCATACACGAAGAGGGCGGGCTGGCCAAGGCGGCGGATACGCTGCACATCACCCAAAGCGCGCTCAGCCATCAGATCAAAGGGCTGGAGGCGCAGGCCGGGGTGGAGCTGTTTGTGCGACGTTCGAAGCCCATGCGGCTGTCTTCGGCGGGGATGAAGCTTTTGCGGTTGGCCGAAGACATCTTGCCGCGCATTGCAGCGCTGGAAGAGGAATTCACTGGCCTGCGCGCGGGCAAATCCGGCCGGTTGCACATCGCGATCGAATGCCATGCCTGTTTTGATTGGCTCCTGCCGGTCTTGGAGAAGTTCCGCCAAGCTTGGCCGGATGTGGATGTGGATATCCGCCCGGGCCTGCAATTCGAAGCTCTGCCCGCCCTCGTGCGGGAAGAGGTCGATCTGGTGATCTCATCTGACCCGGAGGAACTGCCCGGCGTCGATTTTACACCGCTCTTTGATTATGAACCGGTTTTTGTTGCGTCCGCCGAGCATCCGCTGGCGGCGAAGGACTTCATCGAAGCCAAGGATTTCGAAGGTGAGATGCTGATCACCTATCCGGTGGAGCGGGCGCGGCTCGATGTGTTCAACCAGTTGTTGACCCCTGCGGGCGTGGAGCCGCGCGGCATCCGACAAGTGGAACTCTCCGCAGTGATCTTGCTACTGGTCGCCTCAAATCGAGGGGTCTCGGTCCTGCCGGATTGGGTTGTGCGCGAGCAGCGGCAGAATGCGAGCTATGTCACCCGCCCTTTGACCAAGACCGGCCTGACCCGGCGGCTTTACGGCGCCACGCGGAGCGACGAGACGACCAAGCCGTTCATGTCCCATGTGCTGAAGCTGGCCCGGACCGAACCATTGAAATTGCAACGCAAGTAATCGTTGTATTTCAATACACTAAATCTGCATCGACTTGTCGCAGGGCACGCCGCGCGCAAGGTGTCGCAGTTGCATTGATCCGCCGGGTTTTACTCTCAGATTCTGGGGCAGGAGGCACGCGATATGTATGATCAATCCCACAAACCCGACCCTGACCTGACCCTTCACAAGCCACCCGCGGACATCCATGACCGGATCGCTCTGAAGACGGTGAAATTCATGCGCGTCTTTGCAGATGCGTTCTTCGCCAAGCGCTATGGCCACCGCGCCGTCGTGCTGGAAACCGTCGCGGCGGTGCCCGGCATGGTTGGCGGGTTGTTGCAGCATCTCAAAGCGCTGCGCCATATCCGAGACGATCAAGGCTGGATCCGTGAGCTTTTGGAAGAGGCGGATAATGAGCGGATGCATTTGATGACCTTCATCAAAATCGCTCAACCGACGCTTCTGGAACGCGGCTTGATCATGATCGGTCAGGCGGTGTTCTTCAATTTCTACTTCTTTCTTTACCTGTTCGCGCCACGCACCGCGCATCGCGTCGTGGCCTATTTGGAAGAGGAAGCTGTGGTCAGCTATACCCAGTATCTTGAGCAGGTGGATGCCGGGCGGCAAGAGGATGTGCCCGCCCCGCAGATCGCCATCGATTACTGGCATCTGCCGTCCGATGCGCGGCTGCGCGATGTGATCATTGCGGTCCGGGCCGATGAGGCCGGGCATCGCGATGCCAATCACCGTTTTGCCGATCAATTGGCCGCGGGCTGACCCTGGCACCGATTGAGCCCTTGGCAGGCCGCGCGCGCAGGTCTATACGCGCGGCCTGGTAGTCAAAGGGGCAAGGCCATGCAAGGCAGCGCAAATCTCAACGTCATGATCAAAGCCGCCCGTCTGGCGGGGCGCTCGCTGGTCAAGGATTTCCGCGAGGTCGAAAACCTGCAGGTCAGTGCAAAGGGGCCGGGCGATTTTGTGTCCAAGGCCGATATGGCCGCCGAGCAGATCATCCGTGACGAGCTGATGGAAGCGCGCCCGAATTACGGCTTTCTCGGCGAAGAGAGCATCGAGACCGAGGGCAATGACCCAACCCGCCGCTGGATCGTTGACCCGCTCGATGGCACCACGAATTTCCTTCATGGGATGCCGCATTTTGCCGTGTCGATTGCCTTGGAACATAAGGGTGAGATCGTCGCGGGCGTCGTGTTCGACCCGGCCAAGGACGAGATGTTCTATGCCGAGAAGGGCCAAGGCGCGTGGTTGAATGACAAGCAGCGGCTGCGGGTCTCGGGGCGCACCCGGATGATCGAGAGTGTCTTTGCGACCGGGGTCCCCTTTGGTGGGCGCAAATACCTGCCAGCGGCGTTGCAAGACTTGGCACGCCTGATGCCGCAATGTGCGGGCGTGCGTCGGTGGGGCGCGGCCTCGCTTGACCTCGCCTATGTCGCGGCTGGACGTTACGAAGGCTATTGGGAACGCGGTCTGAACGCGTGGGATATCGCCGCGGGCGTGATCATCGCGCGGGAAGCTGGCGCGATGGTGGAGCCGCTGCGCGAGGGGAAAGACTTGCTCACGGCGGGCAGTTTGATTGCGGCCAATGGCGGGATGTTCGAAGCTTTTGCCAAGGTGATCCGCGAACGGCCCGACGCTTAATCGCCGTTCAAAACCTGCTGCGCGATCCCGGCGACCAGCAAATAGATCGACGTCACTGCCACAACCAAGGTAAGGGCTGGATTGGAGGCAAATCCCGTCCAGGCGGCCCAGCCGATCGCCCCGGTCCAGACCAGGGCCACCGGCAGCGTGATCCAGCGCCAGCGTTTGGTGCGCACGGGGTGGACGAATTTCAGCGGCAGGAACATCGCGACGCTGAGAATGATGACAAGCGCCAGCGTTATCCAAACCCCCGGCGTCATCACCAGGCAGCCCAGGATCAGCATATTCCAGCAGCCCGGGAACCCCCGAAAAACTGTCATCGGCGGTCTTCATCCGGGTGTCAGCGAAGTAGAGCGCGCTGGCAAAGGGCACCAGCAACACGGTCAGCCAGCCGGTCCATCCCGGCAAGAGGCCTGAGGCGTAGAGCGCATAGGCCGGGATCACCACATAGGTCATGAAATCGATGATCAGGTCCAAGAGCACCCCATCGATTTCGGGCGCGTGGGTCTTGACCTCGAAATGCCGCGCCAATGGGCCGTCGATGCCGTCGACAACGAAGGCGAGGGCGAGCCAAAGCGCCATGACATCCCATCGCTGCTCCATCGCGGCTAAGAGGGCGAGCATGGCCAGAGCCGCACCGATTGCGGTGAAGCCGTGGACAAAAAAGGCGGAAAGGCGCGCGTTCATCAAACTGTCATGACCGAAGAGGGCCTTGGCTTCAATGGGCAAGTTACGGCCTAAGCCTTGGGGTGGGCGCTTTGATAGACTTCAAGTAGGCGCGCGGTGTCGACGGCAGTATAAGCCTGCGTCGTCGAGAGCGAGGCATGGCCAAGCAGTTCTTGGATCGCGCGGAGATCACCGCCGGCGCTCAGCAGATGCGTCGCGAAGCTGTGCCGCATCGCATGCGGTGTGGCGGTGGCGGGTAGGCCAAGCTGCATCCGGGCCTGTTCCATGGTTTTCTGGATCTGCCGCGGGTTCAGGGCGCCGCCACGAACACCGCGGAACAGCGGCGTGTTGGGGTCAAGCCGATGCGGGCAGAGGTCGACATACTGCGCCACGGCCGCCCGTGCCGCCGGCAGAACCGGCACCTCGCGTTCCTTGCCACCTTTGCCGCGAATGCGCAGCACCTCGCCCAAGGGGAGGGTGTTTGCGGTCAGGCCAAGTGCTTCGGATATCCGCAAACCGCAGCCATAGAGCAGCGTCACGACAGCCAAATCCCGGGCGCTGACCCAATCGGTTTGGTGCTGCATCTCGACCGTGTCGAGCAGGTCGCGGGCCGCCGGGGCGGCCAGAGGGCGGGGCAGGGGCCGTTGGAATTTCGGCGCGCGGGCGGCCAGCACGGCGGTGGCGTCGAATCCGTCCCGCTCGGCCCACCATCGGAAGAAGCCTTTGACGGCGGAGAGCTTGCGCGCCAGCGAGCGGGCGCTCACGTTCCGGGCGCGCTCATCGGCCATCCAGGCACGCATGTCGCGGATTGTGAGATCCCGAAGCGGGGCAAGGCCGAGGCTGTCGCCATGATAGACGGTTTGGAAGCCCCAAAACCCGGCCACATCGCGGCGATAGGCCTCGACTGTGGCCTCTGCCGCGCCATCCAATGCGGTGATATGGGCAAGCCAGTGTTGCAGCAGATCGCGGGCCGCCGGGCTGAGCGCGAGTGTCATAGCCTCAGGCCAAATATCTCCGCATCAACCGCTCAAAGGCACCGTTGAAGAAACTCAACAGATCCGTGCCTTGGCTGGGGCGGAACTGATGCGGGTCTTCGGCGCCCATAACCAGCAATCCAGGAAGGCGACCTTCGCCGAGGTCAAGCCGCAACAGCGCTTCGGATTTGATCCAATCGGCCGCCTCGCCATAGATCACATCGGAGCTGTCCCCGACTTGGCGGAGCGTCACCGAGCGCTGCGGCACGTCGCGACCGCCGGTCAGATACTGATCGACAAAGCCGGGCGCGACGATGGTCAGCACATCCTCAAGCTTTTGTACTTTCGGCGCGGAGGTCTCGGTCGCTTCGGCGCTTTCAAGCACCAGGCGGACGCGATCGACCCGCAAAATCCCCGCCACATCGGTGCCGAGAATCTTCAGAAAGCTCTCGAAATCCGGCTGGTCCAGAAGGGCGATGATTGCGCGATGGATTTGATTGGTGCCCGAGAGGTTCTCATAGGCCGCGGCGATGACGGACCGGTGGGTATCCTCCAACCGATCCAGCCGATTTTCCAACCGTTCCATAGCGATGCCACGCATATCGACGATATTGCCGCCCATCTGCCGGTCATTCGCCGCAATCAGCGCACGCATAAGGTCACGGTCTTCGAGAATAAGCTCCGGGTCACTCAAGACCCGTTCCCGCCAATCGTCCAACATGTCTGCTCTTTCGCCCATTTTCCGCCTGCGCCTCAGTGTTTTTTATTTGTTGGCGCAGACCTTACACGATGTTTAAAGGATTTTCTGCCCCGTTTTTTCCCAATCCGCCAGAAACGCGGCCAAGCCCTTGTCGGTCAGGGCGTGATTGGCCATGGCTTTGATTACGCCCGGCGGCGCGGTTGCCACATCCGCGCCGATCAGAGCGGCGTCTTTCATGTGGTTTGCCGAGCGGATCGACGCGGCAAGGATTTCCGTCTCGAACCCGTAATTGTCATAAATCGTACGGATATCGGCGATCAAATCCATCCCGTCGAGGTTCAGATCGTCGAGCCGGCCGATGAAGGGCGAGATAAAGGTTGCGCCCGCTTTGGCCGCCAAAAGCGCCTGATTGGCGGAGAAGCAGAGGGTCACGTTGACCATTTTCCCTTCGCCCGACAGCACCTTGCAGGCTTTCAGCCCGTCCCAGGTCAGCGGCACTTTCACGGTGATGTTCTCGGCGATCTCGGCCAGCTTCCGGCCTTCTGCAATCATCGCGTCGGCCTCAAGCGCGACCACTTCGGCGGAGACCGGCCCATCAACCAGGTCACAGATCTCTTTGGTCACCTCGAGGATGTCGCGCCCCGATTTCAGGATCAGCGAGGGGTTCGTTGTCACGCCATCGACCATGCCCAGGTCATTGAGTTCTGCTATGGCATCGATATCTGCGGTATCTACGAAGAATTTCATCGTACGGTGTCCTTTCGGGTGGCAGCCGGGATCATTTGCCGGTCTTCTAGCGCAAGGGGCGGGATGCGGAAAGAGATGAGCCAAGACTATTTCGCAGAAGGAGAGCTGGTGGGCGTGTTGACCACCGAGCCGCTGGACCGGGTGCTGGATTATAAAGCGCCCGAAGGCGGCTGCTGGCTGGGTGCGTTTGTCGAGGTGCCATTGGGGCCGCGCAAGGTTTTGGGTGTGGTCTGGGGGCCGGGCCGGGGCGATTGGGATATTGCCAAGGTGCGCGCGGTGAACCGGGTCTTGGATGTGGCCCCGATGCGCGGAGAGTTGCGCGGGTTTTTGGAGAAGGCGGGGGCATATACGCTGACCTCCATGCCCGCGATGCTGCGCCTAGCGACCCGCGCGCCAGGGTTGTCGGACCCGCCCTCGATGCGGAAGGTCTATCGCCTGGGTGCGTCTGTGCCGGATCGGATGACCGATGCACGACGGCGGGTTTTGGCGGTGTTGGAGGAGTATGGCGGCTTGGCCTTCACGCTGAAGGAACTCAGCGAGATGGCCGGGGTGACCTCCTCGGTCGTGAAAGGTTTGGCGGCGCAGGGCGCGGTGGAAGAAGCCGATACGCCGCGTGATGCGCCCTATCTCCCGCTTGACCCAGACCGCTCGGGCAAAGACCTGACCGAGGATCAGACGGTCGCCGCCAAGGTGTTGCGCGAGGCGGTTGGCTCCGGCACCTATGGCACGACGCTTTTGAAGGGCGTCACCGGGTCGGGCAAGACCGAGGTGTATCTAGAGGCCGTCGCGGCCTGTTTGAAAGCGGGGCGGCAGGCGCTGGTGCTTTTGCCGGAGATTGCGCTGACCTCAGAGTTTCTAACCCGGGTCGAGCAGCGCTTTGGCGCAAAACCGGCGGAATGGCATTCCGGCGTGACGATGACAGAACGTCGCCGCTGTTGGCGGATGTTGGGGCAGGGCGCGGCGCAGCTTGTGGTGGGCGCGCGGTCTGCGCTGTTTTTGCCGTTCCGCGATCTGGGTCTGATCGTTGTCGATGAAGAGCACGATACCTCCTATAAACAGGAGGACGGGGTTCTTTACAACGCGCGCGATATGGCGGTGCTTCGCGCGTCGATCAACGCCGCCCAGGTGGTGCTGGCCTCGGCCACGCCGTCCTTGGAAAGTTGGGCCAATGCCGAGGCTGGGAAATACGCGCGCCTTGATCTGACCGCGCGGTTTGGCGAGGCGGTTTTGCCCGAAATGCGGGCGATCGACATGCGGATGGAGGATTTGCCGGGCGATGCCTGGGTCTCGCCCAGTTTGCAAGCGGCGGTGAAGCGGCGGCTGGCCGATGGGGAGCAATCGCTGTTGTTTCTGAACCGTCGCGGTTATGCGCCAGTCACGATCTGCCGGGCCTGCGGGCATCAGGTTGGCTGTGACAATTGCGATGCGCGGATGGTGGAGCATCGGTTTCAGAAACGCCTGATGTGCCACCAATGCGGGGAGACGAAACCGATGCCGCTGGCCTGCCCGGAGTGCAAGGTCGAGGGGAAGATGGCCGCCGTTGGCCCGGGCGTGGAGCGGCTGGCCGAAGAGGCTGCGAAGCTTTTCCCGGATGCGAAACTGGCGGTTCTTTCCTCCGATCTGTTCGGCTCTGCCCGAGCGTTGAAAGCGCAGATCGAAGAGATTGCGCAGGGCGAGACCGACATCATTATTGGCACGCAACTGGTGGCCAAGGGCCATAATTTCCCGCGTTTGACACTGGTCGGTGTCATCGACGCCGATCTGGGCCTGCAAGGCTCCGACCTGCGCGCCGCCGAACGCACGTTTCAGTTGATGCGACAGGTCTCGGGCCGGGCGGGTCGGGTGGACAAGCCCGGTGTCGCCCTGATGCAGACCTTTCAGCCCGATCATCCGGTGATCCGCGCGATCCTGTCGGGCGATGAAGAGGGGTTCTGGCGGGCCGAGGCGGAGGAGCGGCAACAGGCCGGCATGCCGCCTTATGGCCGGATGGCGGGGATCATCCTGTCCGGCCCCGATGCGGCGCAAGTCTTTGATCTTGGAACGCATCTGGCGCGCACCGATGCACCGCTCCGCGCGCTTGGGGCGACGGTTTATGGCCCCGCCCCCGCGGCGATCGCGCGTATCCGGGGGCGGCACCGGGTGCGCCTTTTGGTCAAAGCGCCCAAGGGTGTGGCGCTGCAGCCTGCGATTGCGGAGTGGACTCAAGGATTGAAGCTCAAAGGCGGGTTGCGCCTTGCCGTCGATATCGACCCGCAGAGCTTCTACTAAAATCGGTTCCCTTGCCTGATTTGCCCCGCTATTAACCCCGAACGATCCAACGAGAAGGGACAGTTGCCCATGTCCGCCGCTATCCGCCCGCAACCCGGCATTATGGAGATCGCGCTCTATCAGGGCGGGGCGAGTGCCATTGCGGGTATCGAAAACCCGCTCAAGCTCAGCTCGAACGAGAACCCGTTTGGCCCCTCGCCCAAGGCGGTTGAGGCGATGCAAGCGGTCGTGGCCGGGCTGCATCGCTATCCCTCCACCGATCATGCGCCGCTGCGCGCGGCGATTGCCGAGATGCATGGGCTGGAGCCTGAGCGGATCATTATCGGTGTGGGCTCGGATGAGGTGTTGACGCTTTTGGCGATGGCCTTTGCGGGGCCGGGTGATGAGGTACTCTATCCTGAACATGGCTTCTCGCTCTATCGGATTTTTGCCCTCTCTGCCGGGGCGACGCCGGTTGTGGCGCCGGAAACTGATCGTGTTGTCGATGTGGATGCGATGCTCGCCCAGGTCACACCGGCCACGCGGCTTGTCTATCTCGCCAACCCCGCCAATCCGACCGGGACGCTGCTGAACAATACGGACCTGACCCGGCTGGCAGATGGCCTTCCTGCCGACTGCCTGTTGGTGCTCGACGGGGCCTATGCGGATTTTGTGCCGGGCTATGATGGCGGCGCGTCTCTGGTCAAAACCCGCGAGAATGTGGTGATGACCCGGACCTTTTCGAAGATTTATGGGCTTGGTGGGCTGCGTGTGGGCTGGGGCTATGCCCCGCAGCACGTGATCGATGTGCTGAACCGCATTCGCGGGCCGTTCAATATGTCGAGCCTGGCGCTAGCCGGGGCCGAAGCGGCGGTGCGGGATCAAGCCTTTGTCGATCACTGCCGTCAGGTGAATATCGAGCAACGCGCTCGGCTGGCGGGGGGATTGGCGCAGCTTGGTATTCCGTCCGATGAGAGCCACGCGAATTTCATCATGGCGCGGCTTGCCGATGAGGCCGAAGCCGTTGCGGCAGATACGCATCTGAAGTCACGCGGGATTTTGGTGCGGCTGGTGAAGGGCTATGGCTTCCCCGAGGCGCTTCGGATCACCGTTGGCCGACCCGAAGACGTCACGCGGGTGTTGGATGCCATGGCGGAGTTCAGAGGCGTGTCATGAGCATCTTATACAAAAGAGTTGCGCTGATCGGCCTGGGCCTGATCGCCGGGTCGATGGCCCATGCGATGCGCCGTGGCGGCTTGGCGGGCGAGATCATCGGCACGGCCCGCTCGGCCGAGACGCGGCGGATCGCGGCGGAGATTGGCCTTTGCGATCAGATCGCCGAGACGGCGGCCGAGGCCGTGAAAGGCGCGGACCTCGTCGTTCTCTGCGTGCCGGTCGGGGTCATGGCTGCGGCGGCCGAAGAGATTGGCCCACATCTGACGCCGGGTGCGACGATCACCGATGTGGGGTCGGTCAAACGCGATGTGATCGCCCAGGTCGAGCCGCATCTGCCCGAGGATGTGCATTTTGTACCCGGGCATCCGCTAGCCGGGACCGAGCATTCCGGGCCAAATTCCGGTTTTGCCGAGCTGTTCGACAATCGCTACACGCTATTGACCCCGCTTGAGGGCGCCGACCCGCAAGCGGTCGCGAAGCTGCGCGCGCTCTGGGAAGGCTGCGGCGCGAATGTTGAGGAGATGGACGCCGATCGCCATGATCTGGTGCTGGCCGTCACCTCGCACACGCCACATTTGATTGCCTACACGATGGTGGGTGTGGCCGATGATCTGCGCCGGGTGACCGATAGCGAGGTGATCAAATACTCCGCTGCGGGTTTCCGCGATTTCACCCGGATTGCGGCGAGTGATCCGACCATGTGGCGTGATGTGTTTCTGTCAAACAAGGATGCGACACTGGAGATTCTCGGCCGCTTCACCGAAGAACTCTTCGCGCTGCAGCGCGCGATTCGCACTGGTGATGGAGACCATCTGCACGATTACTTTACGCGGACGCGGGCGATCCGACGCGGGATCATCGAAGCAGGTCAAGATACCGATGCGCCGAATTTTGGGCGTGCCAGCCCGCGCAAAGAGGATGCAGCGGAATGAGGCTGGCCGTCTGGGCTTTGAGCGTTGTGCTGGCTTGGCCGGCGCTTGCCCAGGCACCAGATCGGTCGCCTTTCCCGACATCGCGCCCGGGCGGGATAACCGCCGCCCCGGCAGCCGAGGTGCGTCAGGCTTCCGCCACAACGCCCGCGCGTGTCGTGATCCGCGCCAGTGCCAACGCACCGCGCCGGTCGCTCCGCCCAATACTCCGCCCCGGTGGTTCGCCTTCCCAAACGGCAGCCGCGCAACCGATCGCGCCCGTGCCCGCCGCATCGGGCGGAACCGTTCAGATCGTCGAACGCAGCGGTCTGTTTGGGATGAACCGGCGTGTGCTGGAGGTGCGGGCGATCAATGGGGCGACACGGCTGGCCGTTGTGCGATCTTTGAGGCCTGAAATCCGCCCCGACGGGTTGGAACAAACCGTGCGGGCCGCCGCGACCCGCACCACGCCGTCGCGTGTGGCGCAGCCTGGGCGGCGCGGCGCGCTCTGCGGCCGGCCCGGGATCGTCGGCGAGCGTTTGTCGCCGATCACCGGTCGGATCAGCGGCTGCGGGATTGCCGAGCCGGTGCGTGTGCGCGAGATTGATGGCGTCACGCTCAGCCAGCCTGCGACGATCAATTGCGACGCGGCGCGGGCCTTGCAAACATGGCTCAATGACGGCGCGATCCCCGCGGTTGGCCGCACCGGCGGCGGCATCGCCTCATTGCGCGTGGTGGCGTCATACTCTTGTCGCACGCGAAACAGCCGCCCGGGCGCACGGCTCAGCGAACACGCCCGCGGCAATGCGATCGATGTGGCGGCGATTGGCCTGGTGAATGGCCAGGAACTCAGTGTGCTTAGCGATTGGCGGCGCGGCAACACGCGCAACCTGATGCGCCGCCTGCACAGCGAGGCCTGCGGGCCATTTGGCACTGTGCTCGGCCCGAATTCGGACCGATTCCACCAGGATCATTTCCATTTCGACGTGGCGAGCTATCGCTCGGGGCCCTATTGCCGCTAGGGCGCGCTACCGCAGCACCAAGCGCGGGGCGTCTCCCACGGGGATTGGGCCGAAAAACACCCGCTGATCCCGGAAGCTGAGAGGTGCATCGATATCGGTGTCGCGCCCCGAGAGGCCCGCGACCAGGCCCAAAATACGCTCGATCCCGCCGCGCGCTTCGACCGGAATGGCGCCGGCATTCACCCCCATCTCGACCATCTCGCGCCAGTTCTGCGCGCGGACCGAAATCTCGCCGGTTGGGTAGCCGTCGGCATCGACCGCCATCTCACCCGCGAGCCGCAGGGACAACTCCCCCAATTGGCGCTCAGATCGGCGAGATCAATCGACGTGATGCCGGGCCGCGACTGTTCCAGCGCCGTCAGGTCCCAGGGCCGATCAAAGCCCATGACCGCTTCAAACCGCATCAATTCAATCGCTTCGGGCAAAATGCCCGCAGGGTTCAGCACGGCTTGTACGGGCTCCGCCGGAGTCAATGCATTGGCCTCAAAGAGAATGTCATAAGTCGCGTTAGTTTCGGGCAGCCGCGCGACCTGAAGCTCCGCCGCTTCAAGCGCCATCTGCCACCCCTCGGTGCTGCGGACCGCGACATTGGCCAGGGTCATCTCAGATTCATCCAAGGCCAGATCGCCGCCCGGCCGCACTTCCACCACCGCGCCCATCTCGGAATTGGTGATCGTCAGCCGCTCAAAGGGAGACGCGAGACTTTGCTCAGGCGGCCAAATCGCCTCAATCCGTTGCGGTTGATAGCTCGGCTGTGTGATCTGAAACTCGGGCGCGATCCAGGCCCATCCGGTCTCAGGATCGGCCAGTTCGACCTCGCGCAGCTCCGTCCGAAACCGGATCGGATAACCACCGGTTTCAAGGCTCTCGTAGTTCACCAGCCAGCCTTCGGACGCGCGCGCGTCCAACCAGGCGCCCATCACTCGTTCAGTCCCATAGGCCCCGGCAAACCAAATGCCCGACCAGAGCACTGCGATGATGCCCAAGACCCAAAACCAAACGCGCATCGGCGCGATCTCCCCTTCAAATTCGTCTGCCCCCTGCATATAGGCAAGGGTTCAGGAAAGGACCATCTTCGATGTCTGATGCGCTTTGGGTCTTTGGATATGGCTCGCTTCTTTGGGATCCGGGCTTCGATGTGGCAGAACGGCGGCTGGCCCGGCTTGATGGCTGGCATCGCAGCTTTTGCATGTCGTCGATCCACCATCGCGGGACTGAGGAGAACCCAGGGCTGGTCTTGGCGCTTGATGCGGCCGCGGGGGCGCATTGCGACGGTGTGGCGCTGCGGGTTGTCGAGGGGCAGGAAGACGCGGTGCTCGCCTATCTGCGGGAGCGGGAGCTGATCTCCTCGGCTTATTTGGAGACCCGCTTGGTGGTGGATTTCCACTGCACGGGGCAGGCCGAGGCGCTGACCTATGTGATCAACCGCCAGCACCGGCAATATATGGGGGCGCTCAGTCTGGAGACACAGGCGAGGATCATCGCGCGCGCCACTGGCGGGCGGGGCCCAAATGACCAGTATCTCTACAACACCGCCGCCCATCTGGCGGAGCTGAACTTGGCCGATCCGGACATGGAGTGGTTGGTGCGTCGGGTGCAAGCGCTGACGACTAAGGCGTGATGTTGGACAAGTTCGGCGCCGCGACTTGACGCATCTTTGGGTGCGATCCCGGCGCATCTTTCATCAGCGCCGTCTATACGACCGGCGGTTTGTCCTGAGTATCTGACATCGAGTGTGCGGCGACCCAATCCGCATGAGCCGGTCGGTGTCACTCAACCTGTAACACGAACCTTTCATCGCCCCAGCCGGTGACATTGCAGCGGGCGCGGATGAAGACCTGCGTGACGCCCTCTGGGATCGTGACATTGCCGAGTGAGCGGGTGAAAGGTTGTTCCTCAACATGTGGGTGAAACAAAGTTCGGGTGCCGAGCACGGTGCCGTCTTCAAGTTCGACTTGCCACCCATCGGCGTAGTGATCCCAACCTGTATCCGGATGGGCCAGCGTCACATGGATCGTGTCCCCCCGTTGTTCGGCAGCCAGAATTTCGGGGGGCTCGGCCAAGGCCAGGGCAGGGAAAAGCAAGGTCGCGGCAATCAAGGCCAGTCTCATGGCATCTCTCCATCATCGGTCAGGATAACTTCACGGGATGTCGAGGCGAAATCCCGGCTCCAGATTCCGTAGGAGATAATGGCGGTCGCGGCCAGAAGCGGCAAGGGGCCAAACAGCCACGCCAAGGAGCCGAGCGAGAAATAGATCGCGCGCATGCCGCGGTTGAAATTATAGGATGCGCGAATGTTGATCACCGCAGCTTTTGCTGCCCGTGAGGCGGCATGCGGATCATCCGGCTTGTTCGGGATGGCGGCCATCATGACGGCGCAGTAGCCGAAGAGCCGGTTCGACCAGACGAAGCGCAGCACCGATTGGGCGAGAAGGCCAACGGTGAGCAGAAGCTTGATCTGCCACATGAGGGCGGTTTCCTCCTCAAGGGTCAGGTCGCGAGCGACGACCAAGAGTTGATCGGAATTACTGATCAAGGTGAGCAGCCCGCCAAGTGCCAGCATTGCGCCAGAGGCAAAGAACGCGGTGCTTTGGCGCAGATTGGTCAGGATCGTCGCGTCGAAGATCCGCATCTCTCGCTGCACCAGCTCGTCCATCCAGGCGCGCCGATAATGCGACATCAGCACGGTGACCGATGGATGGCGGACCCGATCCGATTCAATCCAGGCCCCAAGCCCGCCCCAAGCGGCGAGCAGGAGCCCGACCGCCAGTGCATCAAGCCAGCTGAGAGAGGTTATGACCGAGAAGAAATCCATCCTCTGAACCTTAGCGATTGAGATTCCAGTTGCCATCCGGTGAAATTGGTTATATTTATTTACCAATACCGGATGGGAGGACCGATATCATGGAGATGCCAACACCGGATCCAGTCGTTCTGGAGAAGAAATCGGCGCTGGTTGCGCGACTTCTATCGGTTTTGCCGAAAGAGGCTGTGATCCATGAAGAGGCGGAGACGCGTGCTTATGAATGTGACGCGCTCACGGCCTATAAGTGCCCGCCGCTGGCCGCCGTCCTTCCGTCATCGACCGAAGAGGTCGCGGCGATTCTGAAGATTTGCCATGAAATGGGCGTCCCGGTGGTGCCGCGTGGTTCGGGCACCTCGCTTGCCGGCGGGGCCCTGCCCACGGCTGATAGTGTTATCCTGGGCGTTGCCCGGCTGAACGAGGTTTTGGAGACCGATTATGACAATCGGTTCATCCGCGTGCAGTCCGGTCGGACCAATCTGAGCGTCACGGGTGCCGTTGAAGAAGACGGGTTTTTCTATGCGCCAGACCCATCAAGCCAGTTGGCCTGCGCCATTGCGGGCAACGTGGCGATGAACTCGGGCGGGGCACATTGCCTGAAATATGGGGTGACGACCAATAATCTGTTGGGTGTCACCATGGTCACCATGGATGGTCAGGTGATGGAGATTGGCGGCGCGCATATGGATGCGGGCGGGTATGACCTTTTGGGCCTGATCTGTGGCTCGGAAGGGCAATTGGGTGTGGTCACCGAGGCGACGCTTCGGATCTTGCCAAAGCCCGAGGGCGCGCGGCCGGTGCTGATTGGGTTTGATGACAATGAGGTCGCAGGTGCTTGCGTTGCCGATATCATTAAGGCGGGCGTTCTGCCGGTTGCGATTGAATTCATGGATCGGCTTTGCATCGAAACCACTGAGAAATTCGCCAATGCGGGGTATCCCGACTGCAATGCGCTGTTGATTGTCGAGGTCGAGGGATCGGACGCCGAAATCGACGAACAGCTTGGCGTAATCCTGCAGATCGCGCGCAAATACGACCCGGTAGAGCTGCGCGAGAGCAAGTCGGCCGAAGAGAGTGCCAAGATTTGGCTGGGCCGGAAATCCGCCTTTGGCGCGATTGGGCAGATCAATGATTACATGTGTCTCGACGGCACGATCCCGGTCTCCAGCCTGCCATACGTGCTGCGTCGCATTGGGGAGATGAGCGAAGAATACGGGCTTCAGGTTGGCAATGTCTTCCATGCGGGCGATGGCAATATGCATCCGCTGATCTTGTTCGATGCGAATAAGCCTGGAGATTTGGAAACCTGCGAAGCCTTTGGTGCGGAGATTTTGAAGCTCTGCGTTGAGGTGGGTGGGTGTCTGACCGGCGAGCATGGCGTGGGCATTGAAAAGCGTGATTTGATGAATGCGCAGTTCAATCCGGACGATCTGGAGCTTCAGATGCAAGTGAAGGATGTGTTCGATCCGGCCTGGCTACTGAACCCGGCGAAAGTCTTCCCGCTTGATGCCTCCCAAAGCCGTAGGGATGTCGCCGCCTGACGGCGGCGATCCGCCGGGGCCGCGGCCCCAAGCCCGACGGATATTTATCACCAGAAGAAGGACAGGCCCGGTGCTGACCCCGAAAAGTGAAATTGAGTTGTCCGAGATGATTTCGGACACGACCGGGCCGCTGCGCGTGCAAGGCGGTGGGACGCGGCCGATTGGTAAGCCGGTGATCGGAGAAGGCCTCTCGACGGCGGGTCTGAGCGGGATCGAACTTTATGAACCGGGTGCGTTGACCATCGTTGTGAAAGCTGGAACCCCGCTGGCAGAGGTTGAGGCGGCATTGGCGGCGGAAAACCAGCGGCTGCCCTTTGAGCCGATGGATCATCGGGCCTTGCTTGGAACCAGCGGCACGCCGACTGTTGGCGGGATGGTGGCGGCCAATGTATCCGGGCCGCGACGGATTCAGGCCGGGGCGTGTCGTGACAGCTTGATCGGTGTGCGGTTCGTGGATGGCACGGGCCGGATCGTGAAAAATGGTGGTCGGGTGATGAAGAACGTCACCGGCTATGATTTGTCAAGCTGATGGCTGGGAGCTATGGCACGCTTGGGGTGTTGACCGAGTTGAGTTTCAAAGTGTTGCCAGGGGTCGCGGCGACCGCTTGTCTGCTCTTGAAAGGGTTGGACGACACGGCGGCGGTGTCGGCGATGGCGGCGGCGCTTGGGTCCCCATTTGAAGTGTCGGGTGCGGCGCATACGCCCAAGGGCCTTGATGGCTCGCCGGTCACGATGATCCGGATTGAAGGCTTTGAGGCCTCGGTGGCCTATCGGGCGGCAGAGCTGCAGAAGATCTTGGCGCGGTTCGGCGAGGCGGACGTCGAAACAGGCTTGGTGGGTGACAGTGGCGGATTTGGCACCGATGCCGGCTGGGCCTGGGTGCGCGATGTGACGGGTCTGGCCGAGCAAGCCGGGGATGTCTGGCGGGTGTCGGTCAAGCCGTCGGATGCGCCGGAGTTGGTCTCGCGGATGGGGGCGCTGGACGTGCTCTATGATTGGGGTGGAGGTTTGGTCTGGGCATTGATGGCTCCGGGGACCGACCTGCGGGCCAAGCTCGGCGATGTGCCAGGTCATGCGACATTGATCCGCGCGGCAGAGGACACCAAGGCGCGACTGCCCGTGTTCCAGCCGGAGGCAGCGCCGATTGCGGCGTTGTCAGCGGGATTGCGAGAGAAGTTCGACCCGCGCGGCATCTTGAACCAAGGGTTGATGTCATGAGCGGCAGCACATCGAGGATGCGCTTTGATCCGGTGGCGAGCGGCAGCTTATGCCATGGGGCGACCAATGCGAAACGGCTGGGCAGTAGAGATAGGCAGATGATCTAATGCAGACAACCTTCACACCCGAACAGCTGCTGGACCCGGCCACGGCGCGATCAAATGAGATTTTGCGCTCTTGTGTGCATTGCGGATTTTGCACCGCGACCTGCCCGACCTATCAGGTTTTGGGCGACGAGTTGGATAGCCCCAGAGGGCGGATATATCTTATAAAAGATATGTTGGAGAATGACCGGCCAGCGGATGAGAAGACGGTCAAACATATCGACCGCTGCCTCAGCTGCCTGGCCTGCATGACGACTTGCCCATCCGGTGTGCATTACATGCATCTGGTCGATCATGCGCGCGAATATATCGAGCAGACCTATAAGCGACCTTTCACGGATCGGGCGTTGCGTTGGATTTTGGCGCGGATTCTGCCCTATCCGACCCGATTCCGGCTTGCGCTGTTGGGGGCAAAGATCGGACGGCCCTTTGCGTCTCTGATGCCGGATGCGCGGTTGAAGGCGATGCTTGAAATGGCGCCGAAAACGATCCCGCCGGTAAGCCGCAATGACGACCCGCAAGTGTTTCCTGCGGAAGGGGAGCGCAAGATGCGGGTGGCGCTGATGACCGGCTGCGCGCAGCGCGCGCTGAATACCGATATCAATGACGCGACGATCCGGCTTCTGACGCGGCTCGGCTGCGATGTGGTGATTGCTGAGGGGCAGGGGTGCTGCGGGGCACTGACCCACCACATGGGCAAAACCAAAGAAAGCCATGCGACAGCCGCGAAGAACATTCAGGCCTGGAGCAGGGAGATGACGGGCGAGGGGCTGGACGCTGTCGTCATTAACACCAGCGGATGCGGCACGACCGTCAAGGATTACGGGCATATCTTCCGCAACGAGGCTTTGGCGGAGCAGGCCAAGGCGGTGAGCGAGATTGCTATGGATGTCTCTGAAGTGTTGATGAAACTCGACCTGCCCGAGGGGGCGGACAAAGAGTTGACCATCGCCTATCACGCCGCCTGTTCCTTGCAGCATGGGCAGCAGATTAAGACCTACCCCAAAGATCTGTTGAAGCGGGCGGGGTTCAATGTCGTGGAACCAGCGGACAGCCATCTGTGCTGCGGTTCGGCGGGGACCTATAATCTGATGCAGCCGGAGATTTCGAAACAGCTCAAAGACCGCAAGGTGCAAACGCTGGAGGCGAAAAACCCCGACATCATCGCGGCGGGGAATATCGGCTGTATGATGCAGATCGGCGGCGGTACGGAGGTTCCGATTGTCCATACCGTGGAACTGCTCGATTGGGCCACGGGCGGACCAAAACCCCCGGCTTTGACCGCCGAGAGGACGTCTGGCTCCGCGGTTCCGATACTGCGCTGATCGTTCGCCCCTGACGAAATTGAGCGCCTCGGGCGCACGCCTTTTGATCTGGGCAGTGCCCGGGTCAACGGTGCGCGCCGGGTGCATATATGGGCCTCAATTTCGCCCCAGTATCCCGATAAACGCCGGGTCGGTTTTGCTTGGAGGCCGGTCATGACGCGTCTTTTTAAGGCATTTGGTCTATGTTTTCTTGTTGGTTCAGGCGCTTGGGCGCAAGGGCTGCAACTGCCCACTATTGAGCCGGACACCGCGTTGCGCCCATTGCAAACGGCGGATGAGTTGCGCGGGTGGGAGGCTATTGGCCGGTTAGACACTGGCACCGGGTTTTGCACAGCAACCTTGATCGCGCCCGATCTGGTTCTGACCGCGGCGCATTGTCTGTTCGATGAGACAGATGGGACGGTGACACGGAGCCCGGACGCGATCTTGTCGTTCAACGCGGGTCTTCGCAACGGGCGTGTTGTGGCGCAGCGCGGTGTGAAGCAGACGATCCTGCATCCCGAATACACCTATGGCAGCCCCGAAGATTTGGAGCGTATCCGGGTCGATATGGCGCTCCTGCAGCTGGATCGCGAGATACCTGAGCAGATGATCCGCCCCATGGCCACACGTGGCAGCGTGGAAACCGGTGATGTGGTGCAGGTTGTGTCCTATGGCCGGGATCGGGAGGAGTTCGCGTCGCTTGAAGATGACTGCGAGGTCTTGGCCGATGATCCTGGCGTCTTGGTCCTGTCTTGTTCGGTTGTGCAGGGGTCTTCCGGGTCGCCCGTGATGGTGAACCGCGATGGACAGATGAATGTCGTCTCCGTGGTCTCGGCCACGGCGGATTGGCGGAATGATCCCGTCGCGTTGTCAGCCGAGTTGCAAGGTGAGTTGGTGGTTCTGTTGGACCTTCTCGACCGGTCGAATGCGCAATTCGTACGTTCTCTGCCGCAGGTGCGCAGCCTTTCTGGCGCGAATGATGGGCGCGAAAGCTCGGGCGCGCGGTTTGTGCGGCCTTGAGCCGGTCTTGAAACGTCGGAGATACTTTCACACATGATGGCTGTCGCGGTGCCCAATTGGGGCCGGGACACTCACCAATGGGCGGGTCCGATCCTGGACCGTCCGATCTGATTGTTGTCGCTCAAATGGAGGATAACCCTATGCGCACCTATGATTTGTCGCCCCTTTACCGGGCAACCGTTGGCTTTGACCGAATGGCCGACCTTTTGGACCGGGTGATGACCCAAGATGTGGGTGCCAGCACCTACCCCCCGTACAATATCGAAAAGACCGATGAAGATGCCTATCGCATCTCGATCGCCGTTGCAGGCTTTGCCGATGAAGAGCTGAGTGTCGAACAGCGCGAAACCGAGCTGGTCGTTGCAGCGCGTAAGGCAAAAGACGAGACCAAGCGGACCTATTTGCACCGCGGTATTGCAACGCGCGCGTTTGAAAAGCGCTTCCAACTGGCGGACCATGTGCGTGTGACGGGAGCCTCGAATGAGGCCGGTATGTTGCATGTGGATCTGGTGCGGGAAGTGCCGGAGGCGCTCAAGCCGCGGCAGATCGCGATCAACGCCGCCGCTCCCAAAGCGATTGATGCGGAGCCGGTTGAGGCCTAAGCCCCGGCTTTGTTATGATTTGAGCGCAGCCCTTTCGGGCTGCGTTTTCAGTTGCGCGGGAGCCGGTTTAGGAGAACCGCGCCGGCCAGTGGTGCCAGGACACAAAGGATCAAGACAGGGCCATATCCCGCCAATCCAAAAAGGGCTGCGCCCAAAAATGGCGCCAGCGCGAAAAGCAGTAGATAAGGCGTTGCGACCGCCCCCGAGATGGCACCGAAATCGCGCTGACCAAAGACCTCGCGGGCGACGACGGGGCGCATGATGCCAACGACGCCATGACCTGCGCCCTGCAGGAACCCGAAGAGCAAGACCACCCCGGCAACCCATCCCGCCGCGGCCATCATCACAGCGCCGAGTGCCACGGTGCCCATCGCGAGCTGCGCGATGCGGATGGCGGGGATATGCGGGCCAGCCGCCATCATCGCGATCCGGCCGATCACCTGCGAGGGGCCGATCAAGGCGGCTGCCAAGATCGCCAGATCGTCTGGCACCCCTTGTGCCGCCATGATCGGGAGAAGATGGCTCACGAAAATGCCTAAGGTCAGGGCTGAGGCCGCAAAACCGATCGCCGCGAGCCAATACTCCGACCGGCGGAGGAGCCTTGCAGGCGGCGCTGCCACGTCTTCTGTTTCTTTTGGTTGGTCTGCGCGCGCGTCCCGTTCCAGACGGGTCGCGGCGAATGTCGCGAGGGGTGCCGCAAGGACCAGATTCAGCGCCGCGAAGACGTAGAGCGCCAACCGCCAGCCACCAATCTCGGTCAGCCAGTGGCTCAACGGATAGGCCAGGGTGCTGGCAAATCCGCCGACAAGCGTAATGGCTGTGATCGCCTGGCGTACGGCGGGGCCTTTGGCGCGGGTGACGATCGCAAAGGTGGCTTCGTAAAGGGAGAGCCCCATGATAACGCCCATCGCGGCCCAAATTAGATAGAAGGCCCAAAGCGTCTCGATCCCCGTCAGCCCGAGCAGCAATCCGGCCCCTATCACCGTCCCCAGCGGCAGGCTCAGAGGGGCCGCGCCGCGATCAATCAGCCGCCCATAGAGCGGTGCCCCAAGGGCGTAGATCGCGATGGCCAGCGTGAAGGCGCCCATGATCTCCGGACTGCGCCAGCCGAACTCGGCCTGCCATTCAAGCACCAAGGCTGGAAAGCTATAGAACAATCCGGCCCAAACGGTGATTTGCATCCCCATCAAGGCCAGAATGGCTGGATCGCGGATCAGGCGCATCGCCCGCCCCGCTGATTTGATGTCAGAACCATTGCCCCGGTTCCATCAACCCCAATTGCATCAACTGCTGCGATGACCAGTGGAAGCGTGTGGATTTGTGCCAGCGGAAATCGGGCACATCATGACGCGAGCCGGGATTGGTGCGGAGCGCCTTGGCCACCCGAAAGGAACAGATGGTGGCTGAAAGCGAATGATGCCACGGGCACTCATAGGTGTTCATCTCTTCATCATTCAGCGTGTGATTTTCACGCAAGCGCAGCCCGGGGCGGGCCTGAAACAAGCCGACACGATCAATCTTGCGCTTTGGTTCTGGCACATGTTCCTCGAACCGCCAGCGCAGGCCACCATAGAAATTCAACTGACGCTCAAGGATTTGATCATCGGCATTGCGCCGGGTCGCGGCGTAGTAGCCGGAGCTGTCGATATGCGCGGTGTCGAGAGAGACACCGTTGGGATATGCTGTCAGATCGTCGGCATAGAGGTCGATCACGTAGGTTAGGATCGAGTTGCGCCGCTCCTCCATCGTGAAGGCGACGGCTTCGCCAATGCTGCGGTCTTCGCAAAAGGGGAAGAAGAGAAACTCACCATTGTAGCAGTAATGCAGCCACTGCCCCGGCACTTTGTCGATCAAGGCATTGACCGCGTCCTGCGCCGCCCCTTGTTGCCGGGTGCGATGGCGGATGACATCAATCTTGTCTGAAATCTCTGCCGGGTGATCCGGAAGTGCAATCTGATCCGGGGCCAGCAGAATGACCCGACCAAAGCCAAGCTGAAGGCAGTGCATAACACTTGCCTCAACCTCGATCGCATCCTCGGCGACAATGACTGCGAAAGGGCCTTTGCCCATCGCGGAAGCTGGGGCGGCGCGGAACGCCTCAAGTGTCGGGTAAATCATGCCTGTCTGCGGGGTTGGTCTTTGCCAAGCAGTGTGCCCGGCAATGGGTAAGATTGCAATTCCAATGGCTCGGCCCGTTGAAGGTCGCCCGCCCATGAGATATGGGCCAGGGCCAACACCCCGCAGGAGCCGCAACGATGTCCGAGACCAAGAAGCTCTTCGTTAAAACCTATGGCTGTCAGATGAATGTCTATGACAGCGAGCGCATGGCCGAGGCTTTGGGCGCGAAGGGTTATGTGCAGACCGATCGCCCGGATGATGCGGATATGATCCTGCTCAACACCTGCCATATCCGCGAGAAGGCGGCGGAGAAGGTCTATTCGGAATTGGGCCGGTTCAAACCACTCCGCGAGGCCAATCCGGACCTGAAGATTGGCGTGGCCGGATGTGTGGCGCAGGCCGAAGGCGAGGAGATCATGCGCCGTCAGCCCATGGTTGATCTGGTTGTCGGGCCGCAAACCTATCATCGGCTGCCCGCGATGGTGGATACGCTGGCCGAGGGCGGTAAGGCGCTCGACACGGATTTCCCGGAAGAGGACAAATTCGCCCATCTGCCGAAGGGGCGCAAAGCGCCGCGCGGGCCAACTGCGTTTCTGACCGTGCAGGAGGGCTGCGATAAGTTTTGCGCCTTCTGCGTCGTGCCCTACACCCGTGGGGCGGAGGTGTCGCGCCCGGTTGAGCGCTTGTTGGGCGAGGCGCAAGACCTGGTCGAGCGCGGTGTCCGCGAGATCACGCTTCTGGGTCAGAACGTGAATGCCTATCACGGGCAAGGTCCCGAAGGGGCGGAATGGGGGTTGGCGCGGCTGATCCGCCGTTTGGCCGAAATCGACGGGCTGGAGCGTATCCGCTTCACCACCTCGCACCCCAACGACATGGAAGACGAATTGATTGCGGCTCATGGCGATTGCGCCAAGTTGATGCCGTATCTGCATTTGCCGGTGCAGTCAGGGTCAGACCGCATTTTGAAGGCGATGAACCGGAAACACACGGCCGAGCACTATATTCACCTGATAGAGCGCATTCGTGCGGCGCGCCCCGATCTGCTGCTCTCCGGCGATTTCATCGTTGGCTTTCCAGGGGAGACCGAGGCGGATTTCCAGGCGACGCTCGATCTAGTTGCCGCGGTGGGTTATGGCCAAGCTTACTCTTTCAAATACTCATCTCGACCCGGGACGCCCGCCGCCGAGCGCGCGCCCGTGGACCCGGATGAGGCAAGTGAGCGGCTCCAACGGCTTCAAGCGCTTCTGGGCCAGCAGCAACGCGCCGCCCAAGATGGCATGGTGGGTCGCGAGGTTTCGGTCCTGTTTGAAAAGCCTGGTCGGTTGCCGGGGCAGATGGTCGGCAAATCTGAGTATCTGCATGCCGTCCATGTCGACGCGCCGGAGACCCAACGAGGAGAGATCGCGCGCGTCAGAATCACGAACTCTGCGGCCAACTCTTTGGCGGGCGTGCTTCTCTGACGCTGCCGCGTTGACTGACGTCGGCCCGGCAGAGGTGCGCGGTTAGCCAACGTTTTCCGAACAATGGCCCCAAGCGGTGGTGCAGTGTTTCCGTCTGGGGAACTATATTTAGTAAAATTGGCTTCACAAGATCACAAAACTTGCTATCCTCCTGCGAATAAATGGTGTTTTGCGCTGCGCTCTGCCAGGCGCGCTTTTAGCACAGAGAATTGGGGGATGCTGACGTGGTTACACAACTCTCATCGGCTGTGGGGTCGATAGTCCGAACAACTTTGTATGGCGCCGCGCTGGGGGCGGTTGCGCTGTTTCTGCCGACCGGCGCCGCACAGGCGCAACAAAGCGCGACGATTACGGGCACGGTGGCGCCAACGATCTGGATTGATCCAGATGGCTGCCATCACTGGGTCGCCGATGGTGGGGTCGAAGGCTATATGGAAGGCCGGGTGAACCCGCGAAATGGGATGCCGGTGTGTATGGAGTTCAACACCTGCGCGGTGATGAATTCGGATGTGCTCTTCGCCACTGATAGCTCCCGGATCAGCCATGCAGGCCGCCGCGCGCTTGAGGATTTCTTCCGCGGTGCCGGGGCCTTCGCCTACGCGATTTATGGCCACACCGATAGCCGCGCATCGGATGAATACAACATCCGCCTGTCGCAGCGCCGTGCCGCCTCGGTGGCCAGTGTCGCCCGCTCCGTTGGGGCGCAGGTGGCGCGCGAGATCGGTTTTGGCGAGCGCCAGCCGGTCGCGCCAAACAATTCGGCTGCGAATATGCAGTTGAACCGTCGCGTTGAAATCGTTTGCTACAGGTGACCGCTATGATCCGTCTTGAAAACATGAAGACCCCAGCCGTCCTTGTCGCTTGTACTTTGGCTTTGGCTGGATGCGTCGAATCCTTTGAGGGTGTGGGTCCACCGCGGGGCGATGGCCCGCCGCTGATTGCTGTTGGGGAGGATCGTGGCCGCGACTCTGGTTCGCTAACCCAGCTTGAAGCCGGCATTTTTATTGATCCCGATGGTTGCCACATCTGGATGATTGATGATGGCTTGGAAGGATATTGGTCCCGTCGCCGCGATCCGCGCAGTGGTCTGCCGGTTTGCACGCCGGTTGCCCCGCCCAACTCTGTTGTTGGCGAAATCAGCGCGAGCCCCGGCATCCGCGACCGCGTTCCGCGGCGATAGTCCCCGGTCTCAGATTATTTGGCAAGTTGAGCGGGCGGTCCCATTGGGGTTGCCCGTTTTCTATGCTGAGTGGCCCAATACCCGCCTTTTTGTTCGCTATCGGCCACAAGATGTTGCTTTGCGCCGCTAAGGTTGCCACACTGTAAGCAAGCCATGTGATTTGGGAGTTCCCATTGGACTTGTCCACGCTGACTGCGCACCCCGCCGACCCGCCTGTGGAACTGCTGTTAGAATTTCCGGACAACCGTTTGTTGATCGAGCTTTGTGGTGAGTTCGACCGCAATCTCGCACAAATAGAACATCTGATGAGCGTTCAGATCCTGCGCCGTGGCAACATGCTCGCGGTTCTGGGAGAGGCGCGCGCCGAGGCGGGCGAAGCGCTGCGAAAGCTCTATGAGCGGGTCGAGTCTGGCAAAGGTCTGGAACCTGGAGATATCGACGCGGTTGTCCGTTTGGGTGATTCCGCCGAAGGCACAGGGGCCCGCGACGGCGATCAGATCGAGATGTTCAAAGGAGTGCGGAGGATCATATCGAGATCCGTACGCGCAAGAAAACAGTCGAGCCGCGCACCCAGGCGCAGCAGGCCTATGTACGCGCGCTTTATAATCACGAACTGGCCTTTGGGATCGGGCCCGCCGGGACCGGTAAGACCTATTTGGCGGTTGCGGTTGCGGTGAACCAGATGATCAACGGTCATGTGGATAAGATCATCCTCAGCCGCCCTGCAGTCGAGGCAGGCGAGCGTTTGGGCTTCTTGCCGGGGGATATGAAGGACAAAGTCGATCCTTACATGCAGCCGCTTTACGACGCGTTGAATGATTTTCTGCCGGGCAAGCAACTGGCCAAGCTGATCGAGGAAAAACAGATCGAGATCGCGCCCTTGGCCTTTATGCGCGGGCGCACGCTGTCGAACGCTTATGTGGTGCTGGACGAGGCCCAAAACGCCACCGCGATGCAGATGAAGATGTTCCTCACCCGGCTTGGCCAAGGCAGCCGGATGGTTATCACCGGTGACCGCAGTCAGGTGGATTTGCCGCGTGGTGTCTCAAGCGGTTTGGCCGAAGCCGAACGGATTTTGGGACGCATCGACGGGATCAGCTTCAACTATTTCACCGCCAAGGATGTCGTGCGTCATCCCATGGTTGCGAAGATCATCGAAGCCTATGACGCGGATGATCCGGCGAAATAACCCATCACACCGCCACCTGCGTTGCCAGTAACGAGCGCTGGTTCCACTCAAGCGGATGCGAAGCTGCGGGCTGGACAATTGGCCTTACTTGGGATGGATGGCCGCATGGAGATCGACATTCTCATCGAGGCATCGGAATGGGAGGCGGTTGGGCTTGAGGCCCTAGCCGCTACCGCTTGCGCGGCCGCGCTGGCAGAGATCAGTCTGAACCCGGATCAGTTCGAGATTAGCCTGCTTGGCTGCGACGATGATCGGATTGCGACGCTCAACACCGAGTTTCGCGGCAAGCCTCAGCCAACCAATGTTTTGAGTTGGCCGACAGAATCGCGAGAGACGGCTCCAGGAGAAATGCCAACTTTGCCGATGCCAGATCCCAATGGCCCACCGCATGAGTTGGGCGATATCGCAATCGCCTATGGGGTTTGTGCAGCCGAAGCCGCAGCGCAGGGCAAGCCGATTGAGCATCATGTGACCCATCTTTTGGTGCATGGCACGCTCCATCTGTTGGGTTTTGACCACATATCCGACCCCGATGCCGCTTTGATGGAAGGTTTAGAGACCCGCATCCTTGCAAGACTGGGTCTGCCTGACCCATATTGATCAAACGGGCCGCAGTTGGTCCGGTATAGTTTGGAAAGGAGCCATGAGCTCAACCCCTGACCCGTCGTCTAGCGCGGCGCAGAGCGCGCCCGAGGCCGATGAGACGCTAGAGAGAAAACCCGGCTTGTTTGCCCGGCTCTTTGGTGCAGATCGCACACCCGATATCCACATTGCCAATGGTGCCGATACGCTGCCCGCTGAGGATGGCGTGCCTGGCCCGGTGCCTGGCACCGGCATGTCCAACCTGCGCCGGTTGCGCGTGGAAGATGTGGCCATTCCGCGTGTGGAGATCATCTCAGTCGCCTGCGATATCGAGTTGGATGATTTGGTTGCCGTGTTCCGGGAGAGCGGGCTGACCCGCTTGCCGGTCTATGATGGCACCTTGGACACCCCGATTGGCCTGGTGCATTTGAAGGATGTCTCTCTGCGCTATGGGTTTAATGGCGGCGGCAACGGCTTCTCGCTGCGCACGATGTTGCGCCCGCTGCTTTATGCGCCGCCCTCGATGCCGATTGGCGTCTTGCTGCAGAAGATGCAGACGGACCGGACCCATATGGCACTTGTGATCGATGAATATGGCGGTGTCGATGGCTTGGTCACGATCGAGGACCTGATCGAACAGGTTATCGGCGAGATCGAAGACGAACATGACGTCGAAGAGGATCAACCCTGGACCCGCGAAAGCTCCGGTTCCTACTTGGCGTTAGCGCGCGCGCCCCTGGAGGAGTTCGAGGCTGAGACCGGTTTGAAACTGGTTGATGCCGAGGATGACGACGAAATCGATACGCTTGGCGGGGTGGTGTTTCTGCTGACCGGGCGTGTCCCGGCGCGGGGAGAAGTTGTCCCGCACCCGTCTGGGGCGGAGTTTGAAGTGGTGGACGCTGATCCACGCCGGATCAAACGGCTGCGTGTCCGCTTGCCGGAGGGGGCGAAGGGTGCCGCTGGCTGACAAGGCCAGCGCCTGGTTGGCCGCGCGCAGTTTCCGGCAACGTCTCGTCTTGAGTTTCGCCGCCGGAACTGTCGCGGGTCTTGGTCAGGCGCCCTTTGATTTGCCCCTGGTCTCCGTTTTGGGCTTTGCGGCATTGATTGGCTTGTTGATGCTGGTCGGCACGGCTCGACGCGGGTTTTGGCTCGGGCTGTGGGGTGGGGCCGGATACTTCGCAGTATCGCTCCACTGGATTGTCGAGCCATTCTTTGTGGACCCGGTCCGCCACGGTTGGATGGCGCCCTTCGCGATTGCGTTGATGTCATTCGGCTTGGCGTTGTTCTGGGCGTTGGCGGCGGGTCTGGCTGTGCGCTTGGCCAAGCCCGGCTGGTCGCGCGCATTGGCTTGGGCGGTGCTCATGACGGTTGCGGAACTGGCCCGCGCGAGCGTTCTGACAGGATTCCCGTGGGCCCATCCGGGACATATCTGGATTGATACGGCGCTGTTGCCGCTGGCAAGCCTTGTGGGGCCCCATGGTCTGACCCTTTATACAACCTTCATGGCCGCTGTCCTTGCCGCCTTGGTGATCCAGCGCAGTAGGGTCGCGCTCGGGGTCCCGCTTGTTCACGTGGCGATGATTGGGCTCGCCTTGGCAATGCCGCCAGCGCCTCTACCAGCGGCTGACGCGGCGGTGGTCCGACTGGTTCAACCCAATGCCGCGCAACACCTGAAATGGCAGCCCGAGATGATCCCCGTCTTCTTCGAGCGCGCGATAAACCTCACAGCAGCGCCGCCGCAGATTGAAGATCGTCCGCCCGCGATGGTGATCTGGCCCGAAACCTCTCTGGCCGCTTTGTTGAACCAATCCGAAGACTGGCGCGCTGTGATCTCAGACGCGGCAGGTCTGGTGCCGGTGATCCTGGGCGCGCAACGGTTGGAGGGGGTCACAGCCCGCAACTCATTGGCCCTTTTGGATGAGGCCGGGGCCATCACCGCGATCTATGACAAGCATCATTTGGTGCCCTTTGGGGAATATGTGCCTTTGGGCGATCTGATGGCGCAGGCGGGTATTCGTGGCCTCGCTGCCGCGCTCCAGACGGGATATCGGCCGGGCGAAGGACCGACGGTCTTGGATCTGGGCGATCTGGGGGATGCCTTTTTGATGATCTGCTATGAGGCGATTTTCCCAAGCTATATCCGTCAGGTAGACAGGCCGGACTGGATGATCCACATCACGAATGATGCGTGGTTTGGGCAATTCTCTGGCCCCTATCAACACTTGGCGCTCGCCCGTCTGAGGGCGGCGGAGCAAGGGATCCCGGTGATCCGGGCGGCCAATACTGGCGTGTCCGGCGCAATTGATGCGCGGGGCCGGGTCGTCAGCCATTTGCCGCTTGGCGTGGCGGGTGCGTTGGATGTGGTTTTGCCACCGCCTCTGCCACCGACAGTCTATGCGAGATTTGGCGATTTGCCGGTCTATCTCGTGATTCTCGCAACGTTTTTGGGGCTGGTTCTAGCCCATCGCCGCAACAGGCATTGAACCCGCCTGCGCTTGGGCGTAAGCCGGGCCGATCAAAGCTCCACAACGGCTTCCTGGCGTGGAGAGAAAACACCAATGGAGCATTCCCATGGCACGACAGAATTTCTTGTTCACCTCTGAATCCGTTTCGGAAGGCCATCCCGATAAAGTCTGCGACCGGATTTCGGACGCGGTTCTCGACGCTTTACTTGCCGAAGAGCCGGAGGCGCGCGTGGCATGCGAAACCTTTGCCACAACCAATCGGGTGGTAATCGGTGGTGAGGTCGGTCTGTCGGATCAGGACAAACTGCAATCCTACATGGGTCAGATTGATCAGATCGCCCGCGATTGCATCCGCGATATTGGGTATGAGCAGGACAAGTTCCATCATAAGACGGTTGAGGTCACCAACCTCCTGCACGAACAGTCGGCCCATATCGCGCAAGGTGTCGACGCCTCTGGCAATAAAGACGAAGGTGCGGGCGACCAGGGGATCATGTTCGGCCACGCGGTCAATGAAACGCCGGAGTTGATGCCCGCGCCGATTTGCTATGCCCACAATATCCTGCGTCGCTTGGCCGAGGTGCGGAAATCCGGCGCCGAGCCTGCCCTTGGCCCGGATGCGAAAAGCCAGCTGACCATGCGCTATGTCGACGGCAAGCCGGTCGAAGTGGCCTCGATCGTGCTGTCGACTCAGCATCTTGATGAAAGCCTCACAAGCGATGATGTGCGCGCCATTGTCGAGCCGTACATTCGCGAAGAACTGCCCGAAGCTTGGGTAACGGATGCCACGAAATGGTGGGTGAACCCGACCGGCAAATTCGTCATTGGTGGGCCGGATGGCGATGCGGGCCTGACCGGGCGGAAGATCATCGTGGATACTTATGGCGGTGCCGCGCCTCATGGCGGCGGCGCGTTTTCCGGCAAAGACCCAACCAAGGTGGACCGATCGGCTGCCTATGCCGCGCGTTATCTGGCGAAAAATGTCGTTGCGGCGGGGCTCGCCCATCGCTGCACGATTCAGCTGAGCTATGCCATTGGTGTGGCCAAGCCACTCTCGATTTATGCCAACACCCACGGCTCGGGTGAGGTGCATGAGAGCAAGATCGAAGCGGCGGTTGAACAGCTCATGGACCTGACCCCGCGAGGTATTCGGACCCATCTCGGGCTGAACAAGCCGATCTATCAGCGGACCGCGGCGTATGGTCATTTCGGTCGTGCGCCGGACGCGGATGGTGGGTTTAGCTGGGAACGCACCGATCTGGTCGACGCGCTGAAAGCGGCGGTCTAGGGCACGGTTGGAAGCAATCGGCATGGCACGCGGACGGCATCTGAGAACCTATGCGATCCGGTTCGTCGGCTCGGCCTTGGTGGTGAGCGGAGTGGTTTGGGCCATTCTGGCCTATGCACCGGGCCTGATGTCGGGCGCGATTGGCCGCGGCGCTGTGACGGGCGGCGCCATCGGCGCGCTTCTCTGGCCGGCAGCGGCTTTTGCAAAGGACCATTTTGCGGGTGAAGGAGGTGCCCTGCCATCTGCGCAGCGGTGGGGCTATGCGTGGCGGTTCGCTCTGATTGCTTTATGCGTGGCGATGCTTTTCGCCGTCGTTGCGTTTGCGTTCGGCTTCCCAAAATCCCTTGGCCTCTCAACTCTATCGCCAAACGAGCAGGGGCGGATCATCGGGTCTAACTTGGCTTTGCCGGTGCTTTTGATGGTGCCGATCAATTGGCTTATGATCACCTCTGGTTTCAAAGGCGCCGCTCGAGGGGCAGCCCGGCGCAGGGTGCGCTAGGTCTTTGCCCAAGAGGTCTTCAATGTCGTCTGATCGCCCATTCCGCAACTTCTATGGCCGCCGTAAAGGGCAGCATTTGAAGGCGAGCCAGGAGCGGTATCTGGCGGAGGATTTGGCGGCGCTGTCGCCGGGTCCAGTGGATTGGGACGTGAACCCTGACAGGGTGCCATTGGATTTGGCGGCGCTGTTTCAGGGTCGAGAGACATGGCTGGAGATCGGGTTTGGCGGTGGCGAGCATCTGGTGCACCAAGCGGCGACGCATCCTGATGTCGGCATCATCGGGTGTGAGCCGTATATCAATGGCGTCGCGATGCTTTTGGGCAAGATCCGATCTGAGTGTGTGGAGAACCTCCGCGTCTATCCCGGCGATGCGCGCGATCTGTTCGATGTTTTGCCGGAGGCCTCAATTGGCAAGGCCTTTTTGCTCTACCCCGATCCGTGGCCGAAGGCGCGCCATCACCGGCGGCGCTTTGTGACACCGGAGCATTTGGAGCCGCTGGCCCGTGTGTTGAAGCCCGGTGCCGTGTTTCGCGTGGCGACCGACATCCCCGATTACGTGCGGCAGACCTTGATTGAAGGGCCGCGTGCCGGGTTTGAATGGCTGGCGGAGGGGGCATCGGATTGGCGCGTGCCGTGGGGTGATTGGCTGTCGACCCGATATGAACAGAAGGCGCTGCGTGAAGGGCGGGTGCCACATTATCTGACATTTCGGAAGCGGTGAGGGATGTCGTCTTGCCCCTTGGGCAAGCCGATCCGCGCGCCGACGCGCGCGGTACTGCGGGGGCGCTGCCCCCTGGCGCGAACGCGCCTCCCCCGGGATATTTGCGAAGCAGAGAAGGGTGTGGACTGCCATGCTGGTGCGGTCTATCAGGCGGATGCGACGATCAAACGAGGGATCTGTTCTATGTCCGGCCATGGTGAGCCAATTCCAATGACCTCGCGCCGCGCTACGCCGTTGAAAGGTGTGGCGGAGGTGCCGGGCGACAAATCCATTTCGCACCGGTCGCTGATTTTGGGCGCAATGGCGGTCGGCGAGACGCGGATCAGCGGATTACTGGAAGGCCAGGATGTGGTCGATACGGGCCGCGCGATGCGCGCCTTCGGGGCGGAGGTCACGCGACATGGGCCAGGCGAGTGGACGGTTCATGGCGTCGGTGTTGGCGGCTTCGCCGAACCGGATCAGGTGATTGACTGCGGCAACTCGGGGACGGGCGTGCGGTTGATCATGGGGGCGATGGCGACCACGCCAATCACCGCCACCTTTACCGGCGATGCGAGCTTGAACGGGCGACCGATGGCGCGAGTGACAGATCCGCTCTCGTTGTTCGGGGCCGTGGCCGTGGGCCGCGCCGGGGCGGCTGCCGATGACGTTGGTTGGGGCGGAGGCACCATTGCCGGTGCACTACACGGTGCCGGTTCCCTCGGCCCAGGTGAAATCGGCGGTTCTTCTGGCGGGATTGAACGCACCCGGGCAGACGGTGGTGATTGAGCAGGAAGCGACGCGGGATCATACCGAGCGGATGTTGGCGGGCTTTGGCGCCGAGATCACAACCGAGGTGACCGAAGACGGTCGGGTGATCACGTTGACCGGGCAGCCGGACCTGACCCCGCAAGACATCACCGTGCCACGGGACCCGTCGAGCGCAGCGTTTCCGGTCTGTGCTGCGTTGATTGTGGAAGGCTCGGACGTGTTCGTGCCGGGCATTGGGCTGAACCCCACCCGCGCGGGCCTGTTCGAGACGCTGCGCGATATGGGCGCGGACCTGACCTATGAGAATATGCGCGAAGAAGGTGGTGAGCCTGTCGCCGATCTCAGAGCGCGGTTTTCGCCCAACATGAAAGGCATTGAGGTGCCGCCGGAGCGGGCGGCCAGCATGATTGATGAATATCCGATCTTATCGGTGGTGGCGTCTTTCGCCGAAGGCCAGACGATGATGCGCGGTGTGAAAGAATTGCGCGTGAAAGAGAGCGACCGGATTGCGGCTATGGCGACAGGGTTGCGGGCCAATGGGGTCGGTGTTGAGGACGGACCCGATTGGTGGAGCGTCACCGGCATGGGGCCCGGCGGGGTGCCGGGCGGCGGGCTTACCGAAAGCCACTTGGATCACCGGATTGCGATGTCCTTCCTGTGTCTGGGGATGGCGACGCAAGAGCCGGTACGTGTGGATGACGCAGGCCCGATTGCCACCAGCTTTCCGATCTTTGAACCACTGATGGCCAGCCTTGGCGCGCGCATTGAGCGGAGCAACCGTTGAGCCGGAGGTGGATCGCCTATTGGGTACTCGTCACGGTTACTTTGGCAGTCCATCTCACGATGGAGCTTTGGACCTTGCCAAAAATCTCTTGCGAGGCAGGCGGGTTGGTGGCCTTCGATCTGCGCCCCCTCGGTTATGATCTGGCGGAGGCGGAGGCGTTTCTGTCGGCGCTCAGTGAGGACGGGCGCGCGCTTTATCTTGGCCTGCAACACTGGCTCGACCGGATTTTTCCGCTGTTGCTGGCGCTGGTTCTGGGCCTTCCGATCTGGGCCCTTTCGGCAGGCTGGCCGCGCTCGTTGCGCCTCACGGGCGTGGCACTGGCCGGGCTGGGCATGGCGTTCGACTATGCGGAGAACGCCCGTGTCGCCGGGTTGTTGCGCGGGCGAGCCGAAGATGTGACCGAGGCCGCCGTCGCCGCAGCGAGTTTGGCCACCCAACTCACGAGCGTGATGACGAGCGGGGCGATGATGCTGTTGCTGGTGCTTTTGCTCCGCCGTAGGGCTAAGGTGATCCGGGCTCGGACGCACCGCTGAGCCGCCCTTGCCCGGCATTCGGCAAGCGGCTAGCGTCGCGGAAACCATGCAGGAGTTTTTGATGCCTAAGGGGTCTTGCCTGTGCGGAGCCGTACGGTACCGCGTCAACGGTGCGCTTCGCCCGGTGATAGCCTGCCATTGCCAGCAATGCCGAAAGAGCAGCGGACACCATGTGGCGGCAACCTCCGCGTTGCGGGATGCCGTCGAAATCGAGGGTGAGGTGACATGGTACGCCTCTTCCGACACCGCTCATCGCGGGTTTTGCAGCACGTGCGGCAGCAACCTTTTCTGGGATGGGCCGGGCAGCCATCTGTCGATCTTCGCGGGGACGCTTGATGGCGATCCGGGTGTGCGCCTCGCCGGGCATATCTTCTGCGCGGATAAGGGTGCCTATTATGAGATTGCCGATGGGTTGCCGCAGGCTGCGCAGGACGATCCGGAATTGACGACACAGGTGTTGCTGTGAGTTTTACGGTCGCGATCGATGGGCCAGCTGCGGCGGGGAAGGGCACAATCTCTAAAGCTGTAGCGGCACATTTCGGTTTTGCGCATCTGGATACAGGGTTGCTCTATCGCGCTGTCGGGCGGCGCATGCTGCGGGGCGAAGACCCGGTTGCGGCGGCGCAGTCGCTGCGCGCAGAAGACTTGCAGGGCGATGATTTGCGTGGCCCCGAGGTGGCGCAGGCCGCAAGCAAGGTGGCGGTGATCCCTGAGGTGCGGACGGCTTTGGTCGATTTCCAGCGCGCCTTCGCGACCCGTGCGGGTGGCGCAGTGTTGGACGGGCGCGACATAGGCACGGTGATTTGTCCGGAGGCGCAGGTGAAGCTGTTTGTTACCGCAAGCGCGGAGGTTCGGGCCGAACGGCGCTTTGCGGAGTTGGCGGCCAAAGGCTTAAATGTGACATTCGAAGGTGTCTTAGAGGATGTCCGCGCCCGCGATGCGCGAGACGCGGAACGTGCCACCGCGCCGATGGTCGCCGCTGCGGATGCCGTGGCGCTCGACACATCGGATCTCAGTATTGAAGCCGCTGTCGCACGCGCCATCGCGGTTGTCGGGGCCGCACGTCAGGGTGCTTAGCGTCAATAGAGGCCTGTGCCCGATCGCGCATATCTGTTGAGTGTGTCGAAACGCCATCACCAAAGCGTGCATTGGGCGTGTGGCTCAGGTCGCGCTAGGCTGAGGTCACCCGTCTGAGAGGAGACCTCATGTTGCGTGCCCTGCTAATTGTCTTGCTTCTAACGGTATCACCCGTGTTTGCGCATGACATGCGAGACCCGATGACGCCTGAGCGCGTGGCGCAGATCTTGCTTGCCCTTGACCCTGACGCGCGGGCGGTAGGCGCGCGCGCCGAGATGACCCTCGGCGATGTTCCGGTGACGGTGTTTCTCGACGAAGGGGCCAATCGGATGCGGGTCATGGTGCCGGTGGCCTCGGCCGAGGCTCTGAGCCCGGAAGACCTGACCCGGGTGTTGCAGGCCAATTTCGACACCGCGCTAGATGCCCGCTATGCGATTGCGCAGGGGCGGCTTTGGTCGGTCTTCGTACATCCGCTGGCCGAGTTGACCGGTGAGCAGTTGATCCTTGGGATCGGGCAAACCGTGAACCTCGCCCAAAGCTATGGCACGCTTTACACAAGTGGCGCGCAGATCTTCGGCCAAGGCGACAGCGGCGGCATCTATAGCGATCTGATCGAAGAGTTGTTGGATCGTGGCGAGGCGCTCTGAGCGCCACTGCCCCTTGCACATAAGGCCAAGCCGCGCTATACGGCGCTCCGTCAAGCAGGCGGTCAACGTCGCGGCAGAGCAGGGTCGGGTTTCCCCCGGCCCTGATTGTTTTGCGACCACCCCGTCAAAGACCAACCCCAAAGACCGGCGGAGACAACCGCACGGCCAGATAAAACCCTGATAAGGAACTGAAAAACGCATGTGCGCTAAAGCAACCATGGAGGAGTTCGAAGCCCTCCTGAACGAAAGCTTCGAAATTGACACGCCCGAAGAGGGCTCTGTTGTCAAAGGTAAGGTCATCGCCATCGAGGCGGGCCAAGCCATCATCGACGTCGGCTACAAAATGGAAGGCCGTGTCGAGCTGAAAGAATTCGCAAATCCTGGCGAAGCCCCCGAGATCGCGGTTGGCGACGAAGTGGAGGTCTACCTCCGCAATGTCGAAAACGCCCGCGGTGAGGCGGTTCTGTCCCATGAGATGGCCCGTCGTGAGGCCGCTTGGGATCGTCTGGAAAAAGCCTATGCCGATGAGAACCGCGTCGAAGGCGCGATCTTCGGTCGGGTCAAAGGCGGCTTCACGGTCGATCTGGGCGGCGCGGTTGCGTTCTTGCCTGGCAGCCAAGTCGATGTCCGCCCGGTGCGCGACGCTGGCCCTCTGATGGGTCTGAAACAGCCGTTCCAAATCCTGAAAATGGACCGTCGCCGTGGCAATATCGTGGTGTCGCGTCGGGCGATCCTCGAAGAGTCCCGCGCCGAGCAGCGCGCCGAGGTGATCGGCAAGCTGGCCGAAGGCGATGTGGTCGACGGTGTGGTCAAAAACATCACCGAATACGGGGCCTTTGTGGACCTCGGCGGTGTAGACGGCCTGTTGCACGTCACCGACATGGCCTGGCGTCGTGTGAACGACCCGAAAGAGGTTCTGACCATTGGCGAGACCGTCAAGGTACAGGTGATCAAAGTCAACAAAGAGACCCACCGTATCAGCCTCGGCATGAAGCAGCTGCAGGACGATCCGTGGGATTCGGTCGAGACCAAGTACCCGCTCGATTCGACCCATACCGGTCGCGTCACAAACATCACCGACTACGGTGCATTTGTTGAGCTTGAGCCGGGTGTTGAGGGTCTCGTGCACGTCTCCGAGATGTCCTGGACCAAGAAGAACGTTCATCCGGGCAAGATCGTCTCCACCTCGCAGGAAGTGGAAGTCATGGTGCTCGAGATCGACACCACCAAACGCCGCGTCTCGCTTGGCCTCAAGCAGACCATGCGCAACCCGTGGGAAGTGTTCGAAGAGCAGTATCCGGTCGGCACGCAGGTCGAGGGCGAAGTCAAGAACATCACCGAATTCGGTCTGTTCGTGGGTCTCGACAACGACATCGACGGCATGGTCCACCTCTCCGACCTGACCTGGGAAGGTCGTGGCGAAGATGTGATCGGCAACTACCGTAAAGGCGATGTGGTTCAGGCGGTTGTCTCGGAAGTCGATACCGACAAAGAGCGCATCAGCCTGTCGATCAAAGCCGTTGAAGGCGACCCGTTCGCCGAGGTTGTCGATGGCGTCAAGCGCGGCTCTGTAGTGACCGTGGCCGTGACCGCGATCGAAGATGGTGGGATCGAAGTGGAGTATGAAGGTATGAAATCCTTCATCCGCCGCTCCGACCTCTCCCGTGATCGCGCCGAACAGCGCCCTGAGCGCTTCCAGATCGGTGATAAAGTCGATGCCCGCGTCACCAACGTGGATGCGAAGACCCGCCGTTTGGGTCTGTCGATCAAAGCGCGTGAGATCGCCGAAGAGAAAGAAGCGGTTGAGCAGTATGGCTCCTCCGACTCCGGCGCATCGCTTGGCGACATTCTTGGCGCGGCGCTGAAAGGCGACGACGACAAGTAAGGCCAACTGGCTTAGGAAAACAGAAGGCCCCGCTGAGCAGCGGGGCCTTTTTTATGACCGGGCGTTCACCCAATAGATCAGCTTGGCAATCTAACGAAGCGTTCGAGACCGCTTCTGCGGTCGTCCTAGGCAAAGGTCACGTGGCAAATGACAAAGCCAGACGGTCTCTGATCGGTGGTTTCCATGCCACACAACAGTATGGCAAGCCGTGGCCAACGTCAGGTGTCAGATGCCACGCATCCCTTGGCATCATTGAACCTGCCGCCGCGCTTTCGACCCGCCGCGGCGATGGGGTCTCGGAAGGCAGAGGTTCAGCGGTTCCGGCGGCATGCGCCGTGCTGCGAGCAGCAGCGCGCAAAGCACGCCAATCGCGGGCGATACCCGCTGAAATGGTAAGGCGCGCGCATAGGCCGCTCGCGCTTGGCGGTCGAAGTCGCTATTGCCGGGCAGGGACCCGAGCCATTCCATAAAGCCGAGTTGGCCAAGCTCAACCGCCCGAAGTTGGTCGGCAGGGTGAGTTTGAAGTCTGTTCAAAACATGATTGAGTACCATAGCGCCCTCCGCGCAGGGGGCGGGTCTGACGCAGGCAATCTGAAATGTCTCGGGGGGCCGGTCCGTCATCACAATGCTCCTTGCCAGGCACCCCGCCCGGGTTGAGTTGAAGTGCGATGGCAGGTCTCCTGACTTGCGGGTCTCGGCCGGTTCCGAACCTTCCCGGGCTATGGCCCAGTGGTGTTCCTCGGATCGGCTCACCGCTTACAGTTGCGGGGGCAGTTGCGGCATTGGCTGGCGTGTACCAGCCGCACCGCATTCCCTTTAAATCCCGCGCCGCCTAAACGGTCTGGGAACCATCGCCTCAATCGGTAATGAGACCGGGGGCTAGATGTCAATTGCTGATTGCTGAAACAAGGTCATCGGCACGGCGACGGCTTTGACCTTAATCACGCGGACCGTCGCCCATGGCTGTGGCCACCATGTGACTGGCACCCGACAGCTGCCCAAGCGGCAGTGGGTCGTTGCCTCGCGCGCGGCGGCGATCGGCCACAATCTGACCTCTGGTGAGCGCGATCCGGCTCACATCTGCGGCGTCTTCTGGTTGCATGACATAGACGCCGTCGATATCCGCCAAGATTGCATCACCCGGCAGCACGGCCGTGCCGCCAACGGAAACCGGCACATGCGCCCGCCCGCCGAGATTGGCCATCCGCGTTGTCATTGGCGAGACGCCGCGACACCAGACAGGGAACCCCAGTTCGGCCAGTTCCACGCTGTCGGTGCAGGGGCCATCGATGATGGCGGCCGCAATCCCTTGCCGCATTGCCGCCGCCGCAACACCGTCGCCGAGGCAGGCATGGCGTTGGTCGCCAAGCCGGTCGATCACCAGGATATCCCCAGGGGCGGCCAAACCGATGGCATGGTGCAGCATAACCGAACACGGCCCCGGGATTTGGACGGTCAGGGCTCGCCCGGCAATGCGCGGGCCAAAGCCCTGATTGGCACGAATGCCTGGGTCGAGCGCTCCCCAATAAAGAATATGCCCCAGCATCGTTGTCTCGCATTGCTGAAGGGTCTCAACCGTGGCGGGGTCGAGGGCCGGTGGTTCGGGCCCGATCATGTATTTGGCTGGCGAGGGAAGGGGGCTGTTCATCGTTCACTCCGCAAAGTCGGGTCGAGCCGGTCGCGCAACCAGTCACCAATCATTGAAACAGACAGCGCGAGGCAGAAGATGATCGCGCCAGGCAAAAGGGTCAGCCACCAAGCCGTCATCAAGCGGTCACGGCCCTCGGACATGATTTGCCCTAGGCTTGTGAGTGGCGGTTGCACGCCAAGCCCTAAGAACGAGAGCGCCGTTTCCAAGAGCACCGTGAGTGGCAGATTCACGGTGAACTGAACCAGCGCGACATTCAGGATATTGGGCAAGACATGGCGCAGATAGATCCGGGCGGGGGACGCCCCAAGCGCGCGAACGGCGGTGACATAGCCGGATTCTTTGGCTTGCAAGGTCGCGCCGCGCATCAGGCGGGCATAAACCTCCCATCCGTTTAACCCGACGAGCAGCAGAAAGAGCGTGAAGGAATTGTCGAACATCGCCGCATGAACAGGGCCACGATGATGATCGGCAAAGAAGCCTGCACATCGATGGCGGCGACGATGACCGCTTCGGTCTTGCCGCGTTTGGCGGCGGCAAGAATGCCGAGAAGCGAGCCCAAAACCGCGCCGATCACCGTGCCAACGATCGCCACGACCAGCGTGATTTGCGCGCCGGTGACAAGCCGCGCGAAGAGATCCCTGCCGCGCGCATCCGTGCCAAGAAGGTAGCCCTCGGTGCCGGGCGGCTCCAGTCGATGAAACAGAGAGGTTTCGCGGAATCCATGCGGCGTCAGCAGATGGCCGAAAAGGGCGAACAGGACGAAAAGCGTCACGAAACTGAGCGCAAGCTTCACACTAATCGGGATTGGCGCGCGCGCCCGCTGCGGCGCGACTGGTGCGGTTGCGTCGCTCATTTTGCGCGGATCCTCGGGTCGATGATCAGATAGAGGAAATCGACGATCAAGTTCGCGATGACCATGGTGAAGGCGACGACGAGGACCAGAAATTGCACTTGCGCCAGGTCCCGCGTCGCGACCGACCGCACCAGAAGCTGTCCGACCCCAGGCCAGGCGAAAACCTGCTCCGTCACAACCGAGCCGGCCACCAAAGCGCCGAGAGAGAGGCCAATTAGCGTCACCAGCGGGATCGCGGCATTGGGCGCGGCGTGGCGCACAAGCCGCATCCCAAAGGGGATGCCACGTGCCTCTGCTGCGCGCATATAGGGCGCGTTGATCGTTTCCAGAACAGAAGAACGGGTAAACCGCGCGAAACTGCCCATCGCGGCCAAACCAAGGGTCAGCGCGGGCCAGATGACGCTGGCATTTTCACCACCCAAAAATGTGCTGAATGCGAGGGCGGCGACCAGGATCATGACCAGACCGAACAGGAAGTTTGGCATGGCGAAGGCGAAGACCGAGAACCCCATAACGAAGCGATCAAGCGCCGTGCCACGCCGGATGGCGGCCACCGCCCCGATGGGAATGCCGATTGCAATGGCCATGCAGAGTGCCGTTAACCCCAGATGCAATGTGAAGGGCAGACGATCCAGGAATGTTTCTTCCACCGCAATGCCGGTATGGATCGAAAAGCCGAAATTCCCCTGTAAGATGCCGCCGACATAGCCCAGATATTGCTGCCAGAGCGGTTGGTCGAGGCCGAGGGCACGGGTGTATTGATCAATCACCTCTTGCGGTGCATCAGGCGGGACCAGGGCCGCCGCCGGATCGCCGGAGAGCCGGATGAACAGGAAAACCAACGTCACCGTAACCAACATGGTCAGCGCCGCGCGCAGCAATCGGGAGAGGATGTAGCCGGTCATGCCGCGCTCCCTTGCTGAAAGAGTTCGAGCCCGGGGGCGGCCTCTAACAGGCCCTTGGTATAGGGATGTTCCGGCGCCCCAAAGACACGATCGGCAGGGCCGCGTTCGACGATTTCACCGGATTTCATGACCAGGATGTCGTCCGCAATGGCGCGGGCAACGGCAAGGTCATGGGTGATGAATAGGATCGCAAAACCAAACCGCCGTTGCATATCGGCGAAGAGATCCAGAATCTGGGTCTGGATCGAAACATCGAGGGCGGAAACGGCCTCGTCGGCGATCAACAGCTCAGGCTCCAATGCGAGGGCGCGGGCGATGCAGATCCGCTGCCGCTGCCCGCCCGAAAATTCCTGTGGATAGCGGCCAGCGGCTTGCGCCGAGAGGCCGACCAGCTCAATCAACTCCATCGCCTTGGCCCGCGCTGCATCGGGCGCCATGCCATGGATGATGGGCCCTTCGGCGATTGCAGACAGGATCGTCTGGCGCGGGTTTAGGGCGGAAAACGGGTCTTGCAACACGACTTGGATCGACTGTCGCAGTTTGCGGAGCGGTGCGCCGGTGACATCGGCAATCTCCGCACCTTTGAAGCGGATCGATCCGCTCTCGATATCCTCGAGCCGCAACAGGCACCGTGCCAGCGAGCTTTTGCCAGAACCGCTTTCCCCAACCACGGCCACGGTGCGGCTTTCTGAAATGCTGAGCGAGACGTCTTTGACGGCATGAAGCGCCTTGCGATTGCCCAAAAATCCGCTGCGATAGATCAGGTTCACATCGGTCGCCTCAAGGATCGGCGCTCCATCATCGCTACCGAGCTGGCGCGGTGTAGGGTTGACCGCAGCGATGAGTTTTTGCGTGTAGGGATGCTGCGGGTTGCGCAGAACATCCTGCGCGTCGCCTGTTTCGACCAACACGCCGTCCTGCATCACGGCCACCCGATCTGCGATCTCGGCGACGACGCCAAAATCATGGGTCACAAATAAGACCGAGAGATCATGTTCCACCTTCAGGCGGGCAATCAGAGCCAGGATCTCGGCCTGGGTCGTTACATCAAGCGCTGTGGTCGGTTCGTCGGCGATCAACAGCTTGGGTTCCAAGAGAAGCGCCGCCGCGATCACGGCGCGTTGCGCCTGCCCGCCGGAGAGTTGATGCGGATAAGACCGGGCGATGCGCTCCGGGTCCTGCAACGCCACATCGCGCAAAACGTCGAGTACGCGCGGTAGACGCGCCGGTTTTGACATGCCATGCACGGCGAGAATTTCCGCCAGCTGCGCGCCAATGGTGCGGACCGGGTTCAAGCTGGCGCCCGCATCTTGGAAGATCATTGCGATCTGGGCCGACCGAATTGCGCCAAAGGCGGCGTCGCGCTGCGGCGGCATGGTATGGCCCGAGAACCGGATGCCACCGGCGGTCACGGGCAGCGCATGGGGGAGCATGCCAAGGATGGCTTGCCCGATCACCGATTTGCCCGAGCCGCTTTCCCCAACCAGGCAGAGCGTCTCGCCCCGATTGATCTCAAAGCTTATCTCACGCACGGCCTCGGGGCGGTCGCCGTCGGCGGGCAAGGCAACCGTCAATCCGTCAATGGAGAGGAGCGGCGCAGGCGGCGCCGTCTCCTCGGGGTTTGGCTCACTCATTGTGGTCCGTCATATAAAGATGGTCGAAAATGGTGACCGCCGAATTGCCCGGGTCCCAGGCCAAGTCTTCGTCAATCGCGTAGTTCACGACGTTGCGCCACATATACATGCCCGGCGTCACTCGCTCCCATTCCTCGACCAGATCAAGATAGGCCTGATAGCGGGTCTCGAAATCCTGGCTTTGCTCGAAGGCCTCACCGAGACGAACAAAATCTTCGGTCATGTCCCAAGTGCGATGGGATGCCCGAAACCGGCTCGATTGCGGGCCCCAATCCATCCAAAGCGGCCGGTAAGGGTCGCCGGAGAATTCCGAACTCATCGACATGTTTAGGAAGTGGAACGGGCGTTCATAGGCCAGCGAGAAATTGTCTTTCAACTCGATCCGCACATTGATGCCAAGCTCGGCCCATTGCTCCACCATGAACTCCGCCGCGATCTCGTAATTCGGATAGAAGCCGCGGGTGATGTGCCAGATCAGCTCTTCGCCATCATAGTCGCTCTCGGCCAGATAGGCGGCGGCTTGCTCTGGGTCGAACGGCACGGCGCGCTCCCGGTCGGGATCGAAATAATCGCCATATTCCGGGAAATTAAACGGTGTCGGCACAAAGGTCGCATCGCCCCAGATCGCGGCTGCAATCGCCTCCCGATCCACGCCTGCGACAATGGCCCGACGCAGGTTCACATCCGTCAGCGGATTGTCGGGCAGCGCCTCGGTTTCAAGCATGTTGAAGGCGAACATCGGGTAGTTTTCGATCCCCTTCTCCATCACCGTGATGCCTTCGGTCCCCTCGAGAGATTCGACCTGATCGGCGGGCACGCTGACCACGACATCGTACTCGCCAGCGACCAGCCCCGCGAACCGGGTCGAGAATTCCGGCACAATCTCAAAGCGGAGCGAGGCGGCTGGCGGTTCACCGGCCCAATAGTCGTCAAACGCGACCGCCTCGACCGCCACGGACGGGTCAAAAGAGGTCATCCGATAGGGGCCGGTGCCCATCGGCATCTGCCCGAAAGCCTCGGTTCCGACCTCTTCATAATAATGGTGCGGCAACACAAACCCGATCGGTGTGACCATGCGGAACGGCAGGTTCGGGTCGGGGAAGCTGGTTTCGACCTCAATGGTCAGCGGTCCAGTGGCCTCGACCCGGACAAACCCGCGCGTATAGCGCGTGCCGCGGGGCGCCATTGGCTCTTCGCCCCAAAGCCGTTCAGCCGACAAAGAAAACGCGACATCTTCTGCATCCATGATGTGCCCATCATGGAATGGCACGCCCTCGCGCAGGGTGAATTCCCAAACATAGGGCGAGAGCTGTTGCCAGCTTTCGGCGAGCCAAGGCACCAGTTCGGTGCCATCGGGGTCTTCCCACCGGTTTCGGCGCACCAAAGTGTCGAACACATTAGAATGCACCCGGGCACCGGTCGTCGAGATGCCGACCACAGGGTCCATCGTGGGCCAAAGATTATCAACCGCGATCACCAGATCGGGGCGGTCTTGTGCCATGGCGGGCATCGCCATGGCGCTGGCCAGAAGTGTTGTGGCCATCAGGTTCCGAAAGGTCATGTCATAGCTCCCGTTGATGATTTTTGGTCTGTCTCTGAGTTTTTGGTCGTTCCCTCCACGCGTAGATCGCGGAGGATGTAATCGCGCGCATTCTGCAAGTTGGGGATTTGGCGTCGTGCGGCTGCGACGGCGTCGAGCGGCAAGTCCAACGTGACTTGGCCCGGAGCCTCGCCGCCCAGATCGGCAAGCACCTCGCCCCAGGGGGAGACGATTATGGAATGGCCCCAGGTAACACGCCCATCGGCGTGATTTCCGACTTGCGCCGCCGCGATCACATAGGCGCCGTTCTCAATCGCCCGGGCGCGTAGCAACACCTCCCAATGGGCGCGCCCGGTTGGCACGGTGAACGCCGAGGGGATGAACAACACCGTAGACCCGGCCAGGGCATAATCGCGGTAGAGATGTGGAAAGCGCAGATCGTAACAGATCGACAGCCCGAGCGGACCATATGGGCTCTGAGCAACCACGGCTTCTTGGCCCGGTGCATAGCGATTGGATTCACCTGTCGGGGTGCGGCCATCCAGGAACACATCGAACAGATGAATCTTGTCGTAGCGCGCTACAATCTCGCCCGCCGGGTCGATCAGAACGGTGTGGTTGAGATACCGGCCATCGGGTGCCTTGATCGGCGACGAACCGGAGTGCACCCAAATTCCATGCCGCGCGGCCTCTTCCCGGCAGGCTGCGATATAGGGGTCATCGCCTTCCTCGGTGATTTGCGCGCGGGCATGGTCTTTGTCTTTGTCCATCAGGCCCGCGGCTTCAGGGAGGGCCAGCATCTCAGCGCCATCTGCTGCGGCTTGTTCGGCGGCCGCCCGCAGGCTTTTCACATTTTCGGCGTGAGTATTGTGCGATGTCATCTGAACCATCGACACACGTAGCATTTCGGTCATGTCCGCCCCTTGCGTTGTCCTGCTTTACGACCATAGAGCGGCAAAAATGCGAGAAAAAAGCGCAAAATAGTTGCAACCCGTCTGATTTTCTAACATTCCATCGGCCATGCACTCGACAAGGCGTCTCCCATCCCTGAATGCGCTGCGCGCTTTAGAAGCGGTTCGCGAAACCGGATCCGTGTCGGGGGCAGCGCGCCGGCTAAGCGTGTCGCATTCCGCAGTTAGCCATCAAATCAAGCAGTTAGAGGCGTGGATTGGCCGCCCCATCACCGTGCGCCGGGGTCGGAGCGTCGCTTTGACCGAGGCAGGTGAAAGCCTGGCCCGCGTGGTGCACGATTCCTTCGACGCGATCCGGCATGAAATCGATCTCCTGCCGCTCCGCTTTGCGCGTGCCGTCTCGATCTCAGCACTGCCGGTAATTGCCGAAGAGATTCTCTTGCCCAATCTCGATCAGTTTCGCAGCGCCTTTCCCAATATCAGTTTGCACATCTCTTTGGCCCAGACCGACCGACCGAAAACACCGGCCCCGGATGTAGAGATTCTGTTTCGGCAGAAGGATCGGCTCCTGCCGGGAGAGGTTGTTCTGCTGCCGGGGGATGCGGTTCCGGTCTGCGCGCCCGAGCTGCTCGCAACATCGGGGCAAGACCCGGCCTCTGCGGTGCGCTTGGGTCCGTTGCTTACGGATGAGGACTCACGGATGTGGACCCGCTGGCTGCCACAGGTAGGCGACGAATGGAAACCCGGCGACATGGCCAGGACGATCTATCTGGAGGGGTCGTTCTTGCTACAGAAGGCGGCAGAACACGGGATTGGTATTGCCATCTGTCGAAAGGCAACCATCGGGCGCGCGATCCGGTCGGGCCGGTTGGTTCCGCTCTCCGATGTCGCGATTGATCAAGACTGGGCCTATACGCGTCGGGTCGCCGCCGGGCGTGAGATCGAACCTGAGGTTCAGATTGTGACCGACTGGCTCGATCGCGTGTGCGCAGCGCCGTGATTGGGAACGGTCGGCCGTAGGATTCGCATTGGATGGATCGGCGCAGCGCGGATCGCGCTCGTCAAATAGCTGCGCCTTACGGCCCGCATGAAACAGATGACACTGCCATATAGCCGTTACATTCGCGCTATCTAAAGGGGCCACGCGGTCCGGGCTGCTCCGGTGCCGTTTCCCATGCAGCTATGCTTTCAGCGCCACAGGGAGGCCCTTTATGAAGCGTGACGACATCATCCAAAGCGATGAACATGGCAACAAGGCGGAAGCCTTCGAAGCCTTTGACGACATTCCCACCAACCCCAATCTTGGCAACACCATTGGCGACGTGATCAACCGTCGCTATGGCCGCCGCGACATCATGCGTGGGGCGCTGGCCGTTTCTGCCACGACGGCGCTCTTTGGCACCACTGCCGTAATCGCGCCCAAGCAGGCCGCCGCGATGGGCAATGCCGAAGACAGCCGCTATGTCTTTGATGAGCTGACCTGGGGCAACGATGTGAACCACCACATCGCCGATGGCTACAACGCCGATATCCTGATCCGTTGGGGCGATCCGATCTTCGCGAACGTACCGGAATTCGACCCGCAGAATCAGTCTGCCGAAGATCAGAAAATGCGCTTTGGCTACAACAACGATTATGTTGGCTTCCACGAGCTGGAACCGGGCCGCGGTATCCTCTGTGTGAACCACGAATACACCAATGAAGAGGTGATGTTCCCGGGCCTTGGTCGTCAGGACCGAGACGGCTTCCAGGGTATGACCGAAGAGTTGGTGAATATCGAAATGGCGGCCCATGGCGGTTCGATCTTCGAGATTGTCAAAGGCGATGACGGCAAGTGGAGCGTTGTGCTCGATAGCCCATACAACCGCCGGATCACGGCCGACGACACCCAGATGACCTTCTCTGGCCCTGCCGCCGGTCACGCGCGTATGCAGACCTCGGCCGACCCCGCTGGCATGAACGTGATCGGCACCATTAATAACTGCGCTGGCGGCATGACGCCTTGGGGCACCTATCTGATGGCCGAAGAGAACTTCCACGGCTATTTCTGGACCGATGTCGTCGATGGTGACGGCGATCCCGACGTCTCCGCTCAGGCGGAAGCCGAGTCCATGCGCCGCTATGGTACGCCGGGCCGTTGGTATGCCTGGGGTCAGTACCATGACCGCTTCAATATCGATGTGGAGCCGAACGAGCCGAACCGCTTCGGCTGGATCGTCGAAGTTGATCCGACGGACCCGACCTCAACTCCTGTCAAGCACACCGCGATGGGCCGGTTCCGTCACGAGGGGGCCGAGTCCACCGTGGCGGGCGACGGTCGTGTCGTGCTCTACTCGGGCGACGACAACCGCTTCGACTATGTCTATAAGTTCGTCACTGCAGGCACGGTGTCGGATGATAAAGCGGCCAATATGCAGCTCTTCTCCGAAGGCACGCTTTACGTGGCGCGCTACAATGACGACGGCACCTATGAGTGGATGCCGCTTGTTCATGGCGAAGGCCCGCTGACCGCAGAGAACGGGTTCGACAGTCAAGCGGATGTCATGATCGACACCCGTCTAGCGGCTGATCTTCTGGGCGCCACGCCAATGGATCGCCCGGAGGATATCGAACCACGCGGCGATGGTGCTGTGTTCGTGATGCTGACCAACAACTCGCGCCGGACGGCCGAGCAGGTGGATGCGGTGAACCCGCGCCCGGAAAGCAACTTCGGTCATATTCTGCAGATGAACGAAGATGGCGGCGATCACGCGGCGACCAGCGGCACCTGGGACATCCTGGTGCAATGTGGCGACCCGAACATCGCCGAGGTTGGCGCGGTCTGGAACCCGGAGACATCGGAAAATGGCTGGTTCGGCTCTCCGGACAACTGTGCGCTGGACGACAATGGCCGTCTTTGGATTTCCACCGACCAAGGCTCTGGCTGGGGCCGGACTGGGAAATCCGATGGTCTCTACAGCCTCGAGACCGAAGGCGACCTGCGCGGCCATTCCAAGCTGTTCTTCCGCTGCCCTGTTGGTGGAGAGCTTTGCGGCCCGTATTTCGCCGACAACTCGGAGACCTTGTTCCTCGCGGTGCAGCATCCGGGGACTGATGGCACCCGCGACTTCGCCGGCTTTGAGCGGAACTCGACCTTCGAAGATCCGGCCACTCGCTGGCCTGATTTCGCCGAAGGTATGCCGCCGCGCCCGTCGGTCGTGGTTGTGACCAAAGAGGGGGTGGTCAGATCGCGGTCTGATCTTCTCTGTTCAAAAACAAACGGCCTCGCAACGCGCGGGGCCGTTTTCCGTTCTCGAGGCGGGGTGACTTAGAAATCGATGGTCACGCCGGGCAAGTTCAATCCCGACATCAGATCGCGTACCTCTTGCCGTGCAGCCACGTTCGAAATGTTCAGCCGTTCGACCCCCATCTCGCGCAAATCCAAAAGGGTCATGCCGGTTGGGAAGAGCTCCCGAAAAATCACCCGTTCGGAAAACCCGGTGCCGACGCGGAACCCGATCCGCTGCGCCAGCCGATCGAGCGCGCCGCCCACCTTGCGCTTGTTATGCATCTGCTGCGCGCCAACCCGGTTGCGGACGACGATCCAATCAATCGGACTCAGCCCTGCCTTGGCGCGAAGCTGCCGCGCATGCCAAACCATCTCGGAATAAACTGATGGGCCACGAATGTCGTAGGTCTCTGGATCAACGCGCGCCAGCAGGTCGAAGTCGACAAAACTGTCATTCATCGGCGTGACCAACGTGTCAGCCAGCGAATGCGCCACCTGGCTCAACCGCGTATGCGAGCCGGGGCAGTCGATCACGATGAAATCGCAATTGCCTTCCAACTCGCCCACGGCCGCCGAGAGACGGCGGTCATAGATGTTTTCCTCGGGCCCAAGTTGCTCGGGGTCGATCTGCGGCAGTTCCATCAGAAGGGGGCAGGCGATATCCATGTCGCGGGCGGCGATCGTGTTTTGCCGGTTCTCGATATAGCGATGGAAACTGCGCTGTCGCAGATCCAAATCCAACGCCCCAACCGTATGGCCCATCCGCGCAAGGGCGGTTGCTATATGCATCGCGGTGGTCGACTTGCCCGACCCGCCCTTCTCATTGCCCAAAACGATGATATGCGCCATGCCCGATCCCCCGGAGTTCGCTGCCGAGCGGCCCTCATTTCGTGGGGCCGCCATATTTCGGCGCAATATACGGGAGGGAGCCGGGGCTGTTAAGCGCGAAACCGGTCCAATCTTGATTGGCGTGATAATTTGGCGTGTAGAGGCGCGATCTTACGGATCGCGGAACTGAACCCTCGTTGTCATCTAGAATGTGGTAACTAGGTGAGCCGCCGGTTTGTTGGGGCCTGACCTGACTAACTCCGCTTAGCCAGAACCACCGCACCGGCTCCGATAAGCAGCGTGCCGGATGCCCGGTTCAAGATGCGCATTCGTGAGGGGTTTTTGAAAAACGTGCCCGCCTTGCTCGCGCTGAATGCGTAGGCGGCAAATGCCGAACCCAATACAGCAACGAATATCCCCATGATCGCGAAGACTTCAACCATCGACAGGGTTGGAAGATCGAAGAAGGTCGGAAGAAAGCCTAAATGAAACAAGATCGCCTTCGGATTGCCAAGGGTTATGCCGAACCCTGTCAGGAAGCTTTTGAGTGCGTCGCCTGAGGCGGCACCTGACGCAAGTGGCTTCCCGGGGTCTTTCCTCCAAAGCGAGATGCCTAAGTAAATCAGATAGATCGCCGCGACAACGCGGACGACGACGAAGAACTCGCCAAGAATTTGTCCTAGAGCAGCCAACCCAAGGAAGACCAGAGACATGTAGAACAAATCCCCCAACAGAATGCCGCCTATCAGGCTGAGCGTGGAGCGAAATCCGCTTGAGAGCGAGCGTCCGACCACCATTAGGATCGCGGGTCCGGGGATGAGGACCCACAACAGCAACGCTGCAACAAAGGCCATTGCGGATTCTACGGTCATGATCACTCTCTCGCCGCACCCGAGACGGTTGCGGGCCACATATGTTGGAATGTCGGTAAGATCCCAAAGGGATTACAGGTCAAAGGACATTAGCCATCAGAAAAGTCAAGGCTCGCTAGTCCTTTTGCGAAATCAGCAAGCGGCGCACGCAGCGAAAGGGCGCTTTGTCCGCACAACCCCCTTCACCCCGTAAAACGAAAAACGCCACCCCAATCCGGGGTGGCGTTTCTCAGTCTCCAAGGCGTGGGTTTTAGAATCCCAGGCCTTCGTATTTCTTCTTGAACTTCGACACGCGGCCACCGGTGTCCATCAGGCGGGAGTTGCCGCCGGTCCAGGCAGGGTGAACGGTCGGGTCGATGTCCAACGCCAGGGTGTCGCCTTCGGCGCCCCATGTGGATTTCATCTGCACGATATCGCCGTTCGTCATTTTGACGTCGATGACGTGATATTCGGGATGGATGTCTTTTTTCATCTCGCCGCTCCTTACGCTTCAGCGCCAGATTTGGGCTTGTAGTTGGTGACTTCGGCGATCCGGGCCGATTTGCCACGGCGCGAGCGCAGATAGTACAGCTTCGCACGACGGACACGACCGCGACGCACCACGGTGATGCTATCGATATTGGTCGAATGCAGCGGGAACACACGCTCCACACCTTCGCCAAAGCTGATCTTGCGGACGGTGAAGGAGCCAGCAATGCCGTCGCCGTTTTTGCGGGCGATGCAGACGCCTTCGTAATTCTGAACGCGAGAGCGGGTGCCCTCGGTCACTTTGTAGCCGACACGAATGGTGTCGCCGGCTTTGAAATCGGGGATTTTGGCCCCGAGGGCGGCAACTTGTTCCGCCTCGATCTGTGCGATCAGGTCCATCGCAACTCTCCATATATGATCACGGTTTGCCCGCGAATGTGTGTGCGCCTCAGAGCTCTTGGTCTTCTTCCGGGTCCGCAGATGCGCCCGCCAGAGATCAGGTCAGCTTTACTGTCGTCAACGTGTCATCAGGGTTTGACCAAAGGGAGAAGCCGAAGAAAGCCGCCCAAGAAAGTCATCGCCAATAACAAACCGGTTCCGTGAGTCGGAAATCCCGACCGGAACGGGCGGTGTATATGTCTGATCGCCCTTACGATCAAGGCTCAATTCGGGGCTGAGGCATCCTCGGGCCAGAGCTTCTTAAAACCCTAACCCTCGCCATCCTGTTGCCGCCGGGCCCAGAGATCAGGGCGTCGCTCTTGGGTCAGTCGCTCCGCCTCGGCGCGGCGCCACTCCGCAATGCGCTGATGGTGCCCGGACATCAACACCTCTGGGACATCGTGACCGCGCCAAGTTGCGGGTTTTGTGTATTGTGGATGCTCCAGCAGCCCGTCGGAAAAGCTCTCTTCTTCGGTGGAGGCTTGATTGCCCAACACATTCGGGATCAGCCGCACGGTGGCATCGACCAGCGCCTGAGCCGCGATCTCACCCCCGGTGAGCACAAAATCCCCGATCGAGATTTCTTCCAGCGCAAAATGGTCGATCACCCGTTGATCGATCCCTTCGAAGCGACCGCAGAGCAGCGTCATGCCCTCAGCTTCTGAAAAGCGCGCCGCATCGGCCTGCGTAAAGGGTTTCCCGCGCGGCGACAGGTAGACACGCGGCCAGCGGGTCGCGTCGTCCGGCGTGCCATTGGCGGCTTGATCGAGGGCGCGGCCCAGAACATCGGGGCGCATCACCAATCCGGCACCACCGCCCGCAGGAGTGTCATCGACATTGCGGTGCTTGCCCGCGCCAAACGGGCGGAGATCAATGGTTTCTAGCGCCCAAAGCCCCTCCTGCAATGCCTTGCCAGTCAGAGACTGACCCAAAACGCCGGGAAAGGCCTCGGGGAAGAGCGTGACGATTTTCGCGGTCCAGGCGCCTTTGAGGCGCGGCGTTGGGGTCATCAAATCGCGCGGGGTGAGGCTGGCAGAGATCGACAGACGCCCATGGGATTTGGGTTTATCCGCCATCGAAGAGTCCCTCGGGCGGGTCCACGACGATCCGTTTGGCAGAGAGGTCCACCGTCGGCACAACCTCTTGCGTGAACGGCACCAAGACCGTGTTCTTCTGCCCCTTCGCACGAACTTCGAGCAGGTCGGAAGCGCCGTGATTATGCACCGCATGCACCCGGCCACGATCTTGCCCACCAGTGTCGACAACGGCGATGCCGATTAGGTCGGTGTGATAGAATTCATCATCCGGCAGGGCAGGCAGGGCGTCGCGCGGCGCATAGAGCCGCGTGCCTTTCAACGCGTCGGCTTGTTCCTTGGTCGTGACGCCAGAGAGCCGCGCGGCAAAACCGTTTTTGACAGCTCGGGTGATCTTCAACGTAAAGTTGCGGCTACCATCCTCCGTGCTGAGGGGGCCATAATCGCCTATCGCGTCTGGCTCGGCGCAGAAGGATTTCACCCGCGCTTCGCCTTTCACCCCGAATGAGCCGGTGATCGCGCCGACGCAAATCCGATCACTCATCTTTACCCCTCCGCGCAGAATCCGGCGCGCATCCATTGCCCGCCAGATTGGTCACACAGCCCTTGTTGATGCGTCCGTTCAAAGATCATGCCCGCCACGAAGGCGAGGATCATGAAGACGACAAGACGGATCAGGCGAAACATTGGGCAACACCCGGGTCAAGGTTGTGCAGGTGGGCCACTGACGATCAAGCAGCCCACCGATTCTGAGATCAGCTGGCCTCTTGGGTTGCTGCGTCCTCAGCGGGTGCTTCTTCAACGGCGGCTTCTTCTGCCGGCGCTTCTTCTTCAACAGGGGCTTCCGCTGCGGCGGCCGCTTTGCTGGCCTTCTCCTCAGCGCGCTCAACAGCTTTCTTGCCGGGCTCGCCCTTTTTCAGATTGGCGCGCTCTTTTTTCTCCAGAACGCCAGCCGCTTCGAGGAAGCGCGACACGCGGTCGGTGGGCTGTGCGCCTTCGTTCAGCCAATGCTGCACACGCTCCATATCCATTTTCACGCGTTCTTCGCTGTCTTTCGGCAAGAGCGGGTTATAGGTGCCGAGTTTCTCGATATAGCGCCCGTCGCGCGGCATGCGGCTGTCAGCGGCCACAATGCGATAGAAGGGACGTTTTTTCGAACCGCCACGGGCGAGCCGGATTTTCATAGCCATGGGTTGATCTCCTTTGATGGCGTGGACAGGCAGATGCCTGTTATTCTTGGTGTTTCTTGTGGTGCTGAATGACTTCAGCGATGATGAAGTTGAGGAAATTCTTAGCGAATTCCGGGTCCAGGTCGGCGCGGCGCGCCAGGTCTTCAAGCCGCCCGATCTGCGCGGCTTCGCGCGCGGGGTCGGACGGGGGAAGGTCGTGATCGGCTTTCAGTTTGCCAACCGCTTGGGTGTGTTTAAACCGCTCGCCAAGCGTGTAGACGAGGATCGCGTCGAGCCGGTCGATGCTCTCGCGGTGCTCTTTCAGAAGCGCGGCGGCGCGGGTGGTGGCGTCACTCATACGGCAATCTCCGATGGGGCAGGGTGGCGATAGACAAGGGTGCCGGGTTTGGGTTCGATCGCTGTTTCATCCAGCGTGCAGCCAAGCCGTTCGGCCAGGGCGATGGAGCGCGTATTCCCTGGCGCGATATAGCTGACCGCAGTTGTCCAGCCGAGCGTGTCATAGCAGTGGATGCGGGCCGCCTCAGCCGCCTCGAATGCATAGCCCGCGCCTTCCGACCCATCGAACATCAGCCACCCGAGTTCGGTTTCTGGCCAGCCGTCAGGAAAATAGGGTCCGACAAGGCCGATGATTGCATCTTCACCGCGCCGCGTGACGGCCCACAACCCGTACCCCCGAACCTCCCAATGGCCGAGCGTCGACGCAAAATGCCGCCATGCAGCCGGGCGCGGAACATGACCGCCTGCCATATTCGAACGTTCGGACATGTAGAACGCCGTCGTGGCCTCTGCATCTTGCGCCGCCGGGCGACGAAGCGTCAGCCGATTTGTGACAAGGGTCTGTGTCATGCCAAGGCCTCGCGCGATGGGTGGCGCCAGACGTCCATTGTCCCAAAGACCTCGTGGGTGAATTGCCCATCTTGTGTGCAGCCCAAGCGTTTCGCCAGCGCCAGAGAGCGGGCATTTTTGCTGTCCACGCAGCTGATCACTGTGGACCAGCCAAGCGTCTCATAGGCATAGGCGCGCACGGCCAGCGCCGCTTCATAGGCGATGCCGCGTCCTTCGCCCGCCGCGAATAGTGACCAGGCGACTTCCGCTTCGGGCCATTCTAGGGGATGGTGCAGCCCGGTTACGCCCAAAGGTTCGTCGGTGTCCTTGTCCGCAATCATCCAGCGGCCATAGCCTCGGAGCTGCCACTGGCCGGTTAAGGCGCAGAGTTGTTGCCAGGCTTGTCCGGGTGTGTTGGGACCGCCGACGAAGGCCGCCCGATCCGAACCCCGGAAATCGGCATAGGCGTCGAAATCCGACAGTTGCGGCGCGCGCAGTATGAGGCGTTCGGTGGTCACGGTGGGAATAGTCATGCCAGCGCCTCCGGCGACGGATGACGATAGACAAGAAGTGGCTCGTCTGGATCTGGGCCAGCGGCGTCGGGGTCGAGCGCGCAGCCAAGCCGTTCGGCCAGTGCGATGGAGCGGGTGTTCTTAGGGTCGATATAGCTGACGGCGGTGGTCCAGCCGAGGTCTTCATACGTATGACGCCGCAGCTCGAGCACCGCTTCATAAGCAAAACCCTTGCCCTCAGCCTCTTCGGTCCAAATGGTCCAGCCCAATTCTCTTTCGGGCCAGCCCGCAGGATACCACGGGCCAGCCGAGCCAATCGGCGCGCCGGTCTTGCGGTCTTCCAACACAAATGTGCCGAAACCCCTCAGCGGCCAGTGGCCGGTCAGTATCGCGAGAACCCGCCACGCATGGGTTTCGTCCTTGTCCGCGCCGCCGCCGACATATTTGGACCGATCAGACATGATAAAGGGTGCTAGTGCAGGGAAATCCGACGCGCGGGGCGCGCGGAGGATCAACCGCTCGGTTTCCAGCATGGGCAGGTTCGAGAGCGCGACAGTCATGCAACTGCTCCTGACCAACGTTTGGCATCGTGGCGATAGCTGTCGCAGCCCGGGAACGGGCTTTCGGTCTCGGGGTCGAGGGTTGCGCCCAGACGAAGCGCCAGCGCCCGAGAGGCGGCGTTCTTGGTGTCGATGAAGCTGACCAGACGGGTCCAGCCCTGACGTTTGAACAGCTCGGCCAGAATGGCGTGGCAGGCTTCGTAGGCGTAGCCTTTGCCCTCATGGCGTGCCTCGGTCAGAAGCCACGACATCTCAGGTTCGGCGAAGCTTTCGGGGTGATAGGGGCCAGCCATCCCAACTGTCTCGCCGGTGTCTTTCAGCCTGATCGCATAAAGACCATAGCCGCGCAGCGCCCATTGCCCGACATAGGCTGCAAACTTGTGCCAGGCCGCAAACACCGTCATCGGCCCGCCATAGAACTCCGCCCGTTTCGACCCCAGAAAATCGAGCATGGCTTGCGTATCCGCCGCCGTCGGGGCGCGGAGCAGCAATCGCTCGGTCTGGAGAGAGGTGGACTGCATCATCTTACTTCTTCTTGCCGAACCCGCTGAGACCAGGAGGCAGCGCTGCGCCGCCGCCGAGGCCCGGCAACCCGCCGGGTTGGCCCAACTGCTTTGCAGCGGCTTCGAGTGCTTTAGGGTCCATATTGGCCGGGTCCATGTCTTTGAGAGCTTGCGGTGCACCCTTCCCCATAAGCGCGCCAAGACCACCCCGCATCAGGCCCTTCTTGCCCATCTTGCCGAGTTTCTTCATCGCGTCCGACATCTGCCGGTGCATCTTCAGAAGCTTGTTGAGATCGCTCACATCCTGTCCCGCACCCGCGGCGATGCGTTTCTTGCGGGAGGCTTGCAGAAGGCCCGGATTGGCCCGTTCGCGTTTGGTCATCGAGTCGATCAGGGCGATTTGACGGCGGATCACCTTGTCATCCATGCCGGCATCGTCGAGTTGCTTCTGCATCTTCGCCATGCCGGGCATCATCGACATCATGCCTTCCATGCCGCCCATTTTCAGCATCTGGTCGAGTTGGGAGCGCAGGTCGTTCATGTTGAACTGACCCTTTTGGAAGCGCTTCATCATCCGCTCGGCCTGTTCGGCCTCGAGCTTTCCTGTGCTTTCTCGACCAAGGCGACGATGTCGCCCATGCCAAGAATCCGGCCCGCGATCCGCTCAGGTTCGAAGGTCTCGATGGCGTCCATCTTCTCGCCAAGGCCGACAAAGCGGATCGGTTTGCCGGTGACCGCCCGCATCGAGAGCGCCGCGCCGCCGCGCCCGTCGCCGTCCATCCGGGTCAGAACCACGCCGGAGACGCCGATCTTCTCGTCAAACTCCTGTGCGACATTCACGGCGTCTTGGCCGGTCAGGCCATCCACAACCAAAAGCGTTTCGCGTGGGTTGGCGACATCGCGGACAGCGGCGGCTTGGGCGATCAGTTCCTGATCGATATGCAACCGGCCCGCGGTGTCGAGCATATAGACGTCATAGCCACCAAGGCTTGCCTGCGTCTTGGCGCGCTTTGCGATGGCAACCGGGTCCTCACCTTTCACGATGGGTAGGGTATCGACACCAATCTGTCCGCCGAGGATCGCAAGCTGCTCCATCGCCGCCGGGCGGTTGGTGTCGAGCGAGGCCATCAGCACCTTCTTGCCCTCGCGCTCTTTCAAGCGCTTAGCGAGTTTCGCGGTGGTGGTGGTTTTACCAGAACCCTGCAGACCGACCATCAGGACCGGAGCGGGCGGGTTGTCGATCTTCAGCGCGCCAGGGTCACCTTCACCGGTCAGGGTCGCGATCAGCTCATCATGGACGATTTTAATGACCTGCTGACCAGGCGTAACCGATTTCGTAACGGCCGCCCCAGTTGCCTTTTTCTCAACCGATTTGATGAAGGCGCGGGCGACGGGCAGCGAGACATCGGCCTCAAGCAGTGCAACACGCACCTCACGCATCGCTGTGCGGACGTCATCCTCCGACAAAGCGCCCTGTTTGGTGAGGCGGTCGAAGACGCCAGACAGGCGTTCGGAGAGATTTTCAAACATGGGCGCGGGCCCCTTCTTCTCAACTGCGATTGTCCCTTCTCAGGTAAGGGACAGGATCGAATGCACCAAGGCCCCCGTGGGCGAAACCTCGCTGACGGGGGGCGATCCTGAAACACCCAGGACCGGAGCGTTGATGCGTCCGGATATGTTGGATGGGCGTTTACGCGCGCGCGGTAGGTGGAGTCAAGTGCACTGCACCGTCAGCATCGTGACATCCCCCGCCAGCATATCGGCGCCACTGGCATGAAGTGAGAAGGCCCGGCGCAGGTCCATCCGGTCCCAGTCTTCTTGTGTCTGGGGCGGGGCAACGTTCTCGCGCGAGCCGGGCGGCCCAAACAGCGTCAGCGCCATCGGGCCGTCGAAAGACACACCCGCCACGCTCAACCCTTCCACGTGATGCGCATAAACGCCGACCAAATCGGCGGCATTGCCACGTGAGGTAGTGATCAAGGTCCAAATCGGGCCCGAGATACTGTCGCCCAACACCATCTCGCCCGAGGCCAAATGCGCGGTCGAGCCGCCTTCTTGGCGGAAGCTCTGTCCGACGGTGGTGTATTCGGCAGACCCGTTCAAAAGCGTGCCGGGGCGAATTTCACCCACGCCCTGGGTGATCTCGATTGTGAAATCCAGAGAACAGGATTGCGCCAGCGCAAGGCCTGGGAACAGGCAGAGGCATGACGCGAGAATAGGCTTCCACATGGTGGGAAGCCTATCACTGTTGGTCTAAAACGCAATTCGTTGGGTGTCAGGCCGCGATTTGCAGCGCGTCGAGCTGTGCTAGGGCTGCCTGCATAGAGGCATCGGCATCGACCATCAGCCGGTCGGCGGTGACAAATTCCACATCATGAATGCCGATGAAACCCAGCACATGGCGGATATAGCCCGTTGCGAAGTCGATCGCGCTACCGGCTTCGGTGCCGCCGGAGGCCACGGCCACAACGGCGCGTTTGCCCTCAAGCAGGCCTTTCGGGCCTTGTTCTGTATATTGGAAGGTCACGCCAGCACGGGCGACCAGATCGACCCAGGCTTTCAAAGCTGCGGGCACACCGAAGTTGTAGATTGGCAGACCAATGATCAGCGTATCGGCAGCTTTGATCTCCTCAATCAGCGTATCTGAGAGGGCGAGCTTAGCCTTCTGCGCGTCCGTCCGCTGCTTAGCGGGTGTGAAGTTCGCGCCGACCCAATCCTCATCAATCAGGGGCAGGCCCTCGGCGAGATCGCGTGCGGTGACATTGGCCTCTGCGAACCGGGCGATAATTCGATCGGATAAATCGCGCGACACCGAGCCGTCGCGGCGGGCGGATGCATCGATGCGGAGAATGGAATGGGTCATGGTGTCGGGTCCTCTCGGAAATGGGATATCGTGGTGGGAAGAAATTTGGCCCTTGCGAGAATGAACACAATATGCCCAAATATATGTTCTTATGTGTGGGAGTGCACAGATATGTCCTTTGACCATTGGGATGAGATTCGCACCGCGTATCAAGTTGCGCGGATGGGTACGGTGAGCGGTGCGGCGGAAGTCTTGGGTGTCCACCATGCGACGGTGATCCGCCATATCGATGCGCTGGAAGGTCGCCTCGGCGCAAAGCTGTTCCAGCGCCACGCGCGCGGGTATACCGCGACGGAGGCCGGGCAAGACCTGCTGCAAGTCGCTGCCGGGGCCGACGATCAATTCTCGCAGCTTGCCGGGCGGATCAAGGGCCGGGGAGATGAAGTGACGGGCGAGTTGATCGTGACCTCGCTGGAGTCGCTCTCGCCGCTTTTCATCCCGGCAATCGGCAAGTTTCAGGAGGAGCACCCCGAACTCCGCGTCCGTCTTGTCACCGATAGCCGCCTGTTCCGTTTGGAATATGGCGAGGCGCATGTGGCGATCCGGGCGGGCACGCTGCCGGACCAGCCTGACAACATCGTGCAGCCGTTTTTCACCCAGACGATCCGGCTCATGGCGCATAAGGCCTATGTCGAAAAATACGGGATGCTCGACGATACAAATCTGGATCAGCATCGGTTTATCGGCTCGGTCGTCGACACGCCGCGCGCACCTTTTCTGCGCTGGATGACGCAGATGGTGCCCGATGAGAGCATCTATTTCCGCACCAGCGAGATGCGGGCGGTGAAAGATGCGGTGATGGCCGGGATCGGCATCGGGTTTCTGCCGGGCTGGGATCGTGATGGTGTTGAGGATTTGGTCGACATGCTGCCGCCCTTGGAGGAATGGTCGGCCAAGCTCTGGCTGGTGACCCATATGGATCTGCACCGGACCGCCAAGGTTCAAACCTTCCTGCGGTTTTTGAAGGAAGAGGTGAAAACCTGGCCGGTGGAGTAGCCCTTGCCACATGCACTTTCCGCCGCAAGGCAAGGGCATTTGGCGATGCTGGCGTTTTCGGCTTTGGTTGCCGGATCCTTCTCGCTTGGCGGACAGATTGCAAATGAGATTGCGCCAACAGCATTGAACGGGGTCCGATTTGCGCTGGCTGCGGCGGTGATCGGGGCTGTGATCGCGGCGCGGGGCGGTGGGTTTCGAACCGTCGCCGTCGCGCCGTGGCGGTATCTGATCCTGGGCGGACTCTTTGCAATCTATTTCGTGACCATGTTTGAAGGGTTGAAAACCGCGCCGCCGGTCTCGGCGGCGGCGGTCTTCACGCTGACCCCGGTGATGGCGGCCGGGTTTGGATGGCTCATGTTGCGCCAAATTACGACGCCGCGCATCGCTCTGGCGCTCAGCATCGGCGCGGCTGGGGCACTTTGGGTGATCTTTCGCGCCGATCTCTCGGCCCTATGGGCGTTTGAGATCGGGCGGGGCGAGTGGATCTATTTCTGGGGCTGTGTGTGTCACGCGGCCTATACACCCGCCGTGCGGCTCTTGAACCGTGGTGAGCCGGTCTTGGTCTTCACCTTCGGCACTTTGGTGGCCTGTTCGGCGCTTGTCTTGATTTGGGGTTGGCGTGATGTTGTGGCGACTGATTGGAGCGGCCTGCGCCCCTTAGTTTGGATCACATTGATCTATGTTGCGGTGTTCGCCAGCGCGCTGTCTTTCTTCCTCGTGCAATTCGCCACCCTACGCCTGCCAGCCGCGAAGGTCATGGCCTACACCTATCTAACGCCAAGCTGGGTGATCCTGTGGGAGATCGCACTTGGTCAGCCGGTGCCACCGGTTTTGGTGCTGGGCGGCATCGCGTTGACGGTCATGGCTTTGCTGATGCTCTTGAAAGACGACGCCACCGCTTGACGTGGGTCAAGGAAAGGCGCGCGCAATCTGCCATTAAACTTGCGGTTGAAAGGAGGGCTTTGCGATGCCTGCAGCAACCACCCGCGATGCGCTGATCGCCGTCACTGTCAAAGACTACGCCAAGCTTGAGAGATTGATCGCCGATATCCCCGCCGGTTTGGCGGAGCGGAAGTTTGAGGACGACACGTCGATCAAGGATGTGATTTGCCATCGCGCCCATTGGAGCGGGCTGTTCTTCAAATGGATCGATCAGGCTGCGGCCGGCGGGCCGGTGCATATGCCCGATGAAGGCGTGAAATGGAACCAGCTCAAGCCCTACAACGCTGACCTCCGCGAGCGCTATGCCGATCTGTCTTGGGACGAGGCCAGGGGCTGGCTGGCGCGGGAACATGAAAGGTTGCTGGCTTTCATGGAAGCAGGCACGGATGAGAGCCTTTATGGCGGGCCGTTTCCCACCACGTCGGGCTGGACGACGGGACGCTATGCCGAGGCAAGCGGGCCCAGCCATTACCGATCTGCGGCGAAATTCATCCGCGCGTGTTTGAAGAAGGCCGGATGAACCGTTACTCGGCCGGTAACTCTCGCACCCGGGCGCGCATCTCTTCGGGGAAGGCCGAGAGCGGCACCCGGGTTAGATCATAGATGATCGTGCCAAGCGGTGCGGGCAGCGCCACCATCTGCTGCAGGCTATCGCCCGCACAGGTATAGGTGATCACCGGATTGAAGGTTTGCGGGCCGGGCGGCGGGGCAAGGGGCGCGGTCGCGCTCCCGCCCTCGGATGTCACCGTCATCTGCCCCGTCAGACCGCCTTCACCACCCGGCAGGTGGCAGATGTCGAGCGTGCCGCCCATTGCGGAGAGGTAACCGGCGCTGCTGATGGTCTGCGCATTCATCTCCATATGCGTCACATGCCCATGCTCATCCTGGAAGACCGCATTGCCATCTGCGCCCATCGGGAAGGTCTCGAAAAACCCGTCTTCATAGATGATCATTGCGACGGGGCGCCCGAAATCACTGAAATTGGCGCGCACATTGTTGGGCATGGAGCGTAACATCCGTTCCATCGCCTCGGGGATCGTGCTGGAGCCAACCCAAGCGCCGACCACACATGTTTCGATCGGACCTACGGGGCCTTCACAGGTTTGGGTAAGTGCCGGGCTGGCCAAAGTGGCGGCGAGGATGGCGGGAATGAGCGCGCGCATGGGCATCCTTTCAGGTCTCAGATCAGTCTTACATAAGACGCGGATTCTGTCGCCTGCGTTCAATCATTGCCCAATTCGCGCTCCAGAAAGGCTTCAAACGCATCCAGGTTCACCGGCTCGAACTGTCCGAACCCTTGCATCCAGACGGAGGCATCTTTCATCGCGTCAGGGTCGAGCTTGCACCACTTTACCCGACCGCGCTTCTCCTGCGTGATCAGGCCCGCGCGGGTCAGGATCGTCAGATGTTTGGAAATCGCCGCAAGCGACATCTCAAAAGGCTCGGCCACGTCCGTCACCGCCATATCGTCTTCCAACAGCATCGATAGAATCTGCCGCCGGGTTGGATCGGCCAGCGCGGCGAATGTGGTGTCGAGACGGTCAGACATGACGTCGCTTAAACGCAGGCAAGGCCCAATCGTCAACCATTTGGTTGAATATGGTCTTGGTTGCTGTGTGAGGGGTCGCCTTTGTCGCATGGAGATTATATAAAATAATATCAATGGCTTATGGGCTGCGTGAGAGCGCCTTTCGCGCGTTGACTCTGATCCCTGCGCGGCCTAGCTTCCGCCCGAACCTCAAAGGGGTGTCCTGCCGATGCCTGACCAACCTGATCCCGACCGCCTCAAGGCACTCGAGGAGCGGCTGGCCAAAGCAAAAGGCACGCAGGAGCCGAAGCCCCATATGGAGGAACACTATTCTCAGGCGCAGATGGCCTGGCGGATGGTGATAGAGTTGGTGGCCGGTCTCGGGATCGGATTTGGCATCGGCTACGGGTTGGACGTTCTCTTGGGCACCCAACCTTGGCTGATGGTGGTGTTTACGCTTCTCGGCTTCATCGCCGGGGTGAAGACGATGATCCGCTCGGCGCAGGAAATGCAGCGCGGGGCAGAGGCGAAAGACAAAGGGGAATAAGACGTGGCAGCGGATACGAACGCATCGGCAGAAACCAAACCAGCTTCTGGCGGGTCGGGTAAGATCATCGCCTATGGTCTGATCGCGGTGGCTGCGGTTCTGTTTATCCTCGGCCTGATGGACGACTATGAGAGTGGTCTTTCGATCCACCCGATGGATCAGTTCATCGTCGCGCCCTTCTTTGGCGGCGACACCGTGCATTGGTACACGGTGAGCAATACGACGGTCTGGATGGGTCTGGCGATCTTGGCGGTTGTCCTGCTGATGGTGGTCGGCACCCGCGGGCGTGCCGTGATCCCAAGCCGGGCGCAGTCGATCGCGGAGCTGGCTTATGGCTTTGTGCGGAAGATGGTCGAAGATGTGGCGGGTAAGGACGCGCTGCCGTATTTCCCATATATCTTCACGCTGTTCCTCTTCATCCTTTGCGCGAACTTCCTAGGCCTGATCCCCGGCAGCTTCACCTCGACCTCGCATATTGCGGTGACCGCCGTAATGGCCGCCGCTGTCTTCATCACCGTGACGCTTTTGGGTTTCATCAAAAACGGTGCCGGGTTCTTGAGCCTGTTCTGGGTCTCATCCGCGCCGCTGGTGCTGCGCCCGATCCTCGCTGTGATCGAGTTGATTTCCTACTTCGTGCGCCCTGTGAGCCACTCCATTCGTCTGGCCGGCAACGTCATGGCGGGCCACGCGGTTTTGAAAGTGTTCGCCGGGTTCGCCGGTGCGCTTGGCGCTGGCGCCGTGGCGCCGATCATCGGCGTTGTTGCAATCTACGGGCTGGAGGTGCTTGTCAGCGCGATCCAAGCCTATGTGTTCACCATTCTGACCTGCGTCTATCTGAAAGACGCGCTTCACCCGCATCACTAACGCGGGTCGGGTCAGGGTTCAGAAATCTCAGCCAATTCCAACGTAAGGAGAAACGAATATGGAAGGCGATATCGCAAACATGGGTCAATTCATCGGTGCAGGTCTGGCCGCGATCGGTTCGGGCGCCGCTGCTATCGGTGTGGGCCACGTGGCCGGTAACTTCCTGGCGGGCGCGCTGCGCAATCCGTCGGCTGCCGCTGGTCAGACCGCGACGCTCTTCATCGGCATCGCATTCGCAGAAGCGCTCGGGATCTTCGCATTCCTCGTCGCTCTGCTGCTGATGTTCGCCGTCTAAGCCACCCGAACCTTCCTTACGCCCGGGTCATCCGCAATGGCGGGTGGCCCGGTGTAATCCCGGTTCCAGGAGGATAAGATGGCCGACGAAGCGCACGGAGCTGCTGACGCCGCGCCCGGCATGCCACAGCTCGATTTTTCGACTTTCCCGAACCAGATCTTCTGGCTCGTGGTCACGCTTGTCGTGATTTACCTGGTCCTGTCGCGCATCGCGCTGCCCCGGATCAGTGCGGTTCTGGCCGAGAGGCAGGGAACCATTACCAATGATTTGGCCGCCGCCGAGGACCTGAAACGCCAGGCCACCGAAGCGGAAGAGGCTTATAACAAGGCGCTCGCCGATGCCCGCGCCGAGGCGCAAGAGATCATCGCCGCAACGCGCGCCGAGATCCAGGCCGAGTTGGATGAGGCGACCGCGCATGCGGATGCCGAGATCGCCGCGAAGGCCAGCGAAAGTGAAGCCCGGATCGGTGAAATCCGTGCCGGTGCGCTGCAAAGCGTTGAAGAAGTGGCGCGCGACACGGCGGTTGAGATCGTCGGGGCTCTGTCTTCGGGTGCGGCGGACGCATCCGCTGTTGAAGCGGCGGTTGCCGAGCGGATGAGAGGAGACACCCAATGATGCGTCTTGTGACTCTCATGACGGCCCTTCTGGCCGGTCCTGCCTTGGCTGCTGACGAATATGGCGGCTATGGGTTCACCTCGCTTTTCAACACCGACTTCGTGGTGCTGATCGGCTTCCTGCTGTTCCTCGCGATCCTGTTCTATTTCAACGTGCCGTCCCTGTTGGGCGGGTTGTTGGACAAACGCGCCGAGCAGATCAAAGCCGATATTGATGAGGCCCGTGCCCTGCGTGAAGAAGCGCAGACGATTCTGGCGTCTTACGAGCGCAAGCAACGGGAAGTGGCCGAGCAATCGGAGCGGATCGTGGCAGCCGCGCGTGAAGATGCGGCGGCGGCTGCGGAACAGGCGAAAGAGGATCTGAAAGCCTCGATCACGCGCCGCCTGCAAGCAGCAGAGGAGCAAATCGCCAGCGCCGAGCAGTCGGCTGTTCGCGATGTACGGGATCGGGCCGTGGAAGTGGCGATTGCCGCAGCGGCGCAAGTGATCGCGGCGCAGACCACCGCGGCGCAGGCCAACAAACTGATCGACAGCGCGATTGCGGATGTCGAGGCGAAGCTGCACTAAGCGACGCTGACCGAATTTGATATGCAGAGGCCCTGGCAGATTGCCGGGGCCTTTGCTTTTGCGGGTCAGGTGCCGAACTTGTCGGACCAGCACGGCATCACATCGCCCGGCGTCGGGCGGGCGTGATAGACGCCCCGCGCGATCGCGCGTGACAAACAGAGTGCTGCGGCATGGCCCAAGCGCAGCAGATCGGCCTCTGCTTCTTCTAGGGGTTGCGCACCGGTGGCGGCGGTAAAGACGAGATCGCCATCCATCGGCGTGTGGCTGGGGTAGATCGCGCGAGCCATCCCGTCATGGGCGGCCACCGCCATGCGTGTGGCCTGCGCTTGGGTCAGGGCGGCGTTGGTGGCGACAATCGCGATTGTCGTCGCCTGACCACCGCCTTTGATCGGTGCGGGAGCGGCGGGATCAAAACTCCGGGCTTGGCCCAATCCGCCGAACTCCGCATCAAACTCAAACGGTGCGGCCCAGAACTGCCGCCCTTCGCCAACTGTCACCCGGCCAAGCGCGTTGACCGCAACCAAAGCGCCAACCGTATAGGGGCCAAGCTGCAAGGAGGCGGAGCCAAGCCCGCCTTTGAGATCTGCGATCAAAGCGCCTGTGCCCGCGCCAACACTGCCCAGTTCGAAGTCGTGTGACGCGGCAGAGAGCGCTTCCGCGCCAAGACGCTTATAGGGGTTCTCGGGCCAGTCTTTGTTCCCGCCATTGATCAGATCGAAGAGGATCGCACCGGGCACAATCGGCACCCGTTGATCGCCGACGGGGAAGCCGCGGCCTTGCGCCCGAAGCGCATCGGCCACGCCCGAGGCTGCATCCAACCCAAAGGCCGAGCCGCCGGAGAGCACCAGCGCGTCCACCTCTTGCACCGTCTTGTCCGGAGCGAGCAGATCAGTCTCCCGCGTCCCAGGCGCGCCGCCCATCACATGCACCGCCGCGGTGAACGGAGCCTCGCCGACCAACACCGTGGTGCCGGTCTTGATGCCGTCATCCTGTGCGTTGCCGACGCGCAGGCCAGGCACATCCGTGATTAGGTTCTTGGCTCCAGGTTGCATCAAGGTCTCTCCGGTTTTGCAGCGATTCAGATGCAGCGCCCGCCATCCACTTCCATTGCCACGCCGGTGATCATGCTGGCCTCATCCGAGCAGAGATAGAGCGCGGCATTGCCCATGTCGTCTGGCGTTGAAAACCGACCAAGCGGGATCGTCGCCAGGAACTTCGCGCGGATTTCGGGCGTGTCCTCGCCCATGAAACTTTTCAGAAGCGGCGTTTCCCCCGCGACCGGGTTCAGGGCGTTCACCCGAATGCCTGAGGGCGCCAGTTCCACGGCCATGGCTTTGGTCGCGGTGATCATCCAGCCTTTGGATGCATTGTACCAGTTGAGCCGGGGGCGGGGCGAGACGCCAGCGGTTGAGGCAATGTTTAAGATCGCCCCCTTTCCGGCCTGTTTCATCACCGGAACGATCTCGCGCGCGGTCAGATAGACCGATTTCGCATTCACCGCCAAAACCCGGTCGAAATCCGCCTCGCTGACATCCTCCAAAGGGGTCGGCAGATGGGTGACTCCCGCATTGTTCACCAGGATGTCGATCTGCCCCCAAGCGTCCATCGCGGCCTTGGACATCGCAGCGACCGATGCGCCGTCGGAGACATCCACAACCTGGGCGATCCCGCTGATCTGCGAGGCGACGCTCTCCGCCGCTTTGGCATTGATATCGGCCACCATGACCGCGGCCCCTTCACGTGCGAAAGCTTGCGCGATACCGGCCCCAAAGCCGGAGCCAGCGCCCGTTACAATCGCGGTTTTGCCCTCAAGCCTCATACTCATCTCCATCCCTCACCCATGCCACGCCGCCACGGTCTTCAACGTGGAAAACCCATACAGCGCCTCGAAGCCCTTCTCGCGACCATGGCCGGATTTGCCGACCCCGCCAAAGGGCAGCTCGACGCCGCCTGCGGCCCCATAGTTGTTCAAGAAAACTTGGCCCGCGCGGAGTTGCTTTGCCAGCCGCATCTGCCGCCCGCCATCGGCGGACCAGACCGAGGCGACCAGACCGTAATCCGTGCCATTCGCGATCTCGATAGCGTGGTCTTCGTCTCGGAAGGGCAGGATAACCTGAACCGGGCCAAAGATCTCTTCCTGCGCCAGAGGATGATCCGGCTCGAGGCCGGTGAGGAGGGTCGGCCGCAGGTAATGACCACTTGCGGGGGCGTCTTCTGCGACGCTGCCTTGGGCCAGAATCTGGCTGGGTTCTGCCCGGGCCAGATAGGATTGCACGATCTCTTTCTGACGCTCTGAGATCAACGGGCCGACGTGCAAATCCACGCTGGCGGGTCCGACGGTGAGCGCTTGATAGGCGGCGGCCATTCGGGCGCAGACCTCGTCATAGAGCGGTTCTTCCACCAAAATGCGCGATGACGCCGAACAGGTCTGCCCGGCGTTCTGAATGCCCGCGTTGACCAGGAACGGCAGGGCGCGGTCCAGATCGGCGTCGGCAAAGACCAGTTGCGGAGATTTGCCACCCAGCTCCAATGTGACGGGCACGACGTTTTCCGCCGCAGCCGCTTGGATCAACCGACCGGTGCCGACCGACCCGGTGAAGGAGATATGCTGCACACCGGGATGGGCCGACAGTGCCGCGCCTGCTTCGGCGCCCAGACCAGGTACGACATTGAGGGCACCCTTTGGGAGTCCTGCTTGATGGGCCAAATCGGCGAAAGCCAACGCTGTCAAACACGCTTCTTCCGCTGGCTTTAAGACGCAGGCATTGCCCATGGCCAGCGCCGCGCCAACCGAGCGGCCGATGATTTGCATCGGATAGTTCCACGGCACGATATGGCCGGTGACGCCATGCGGTTCGCGCAAACTATAGACGGTGAACCCATCCTGAAACGGGATCGTCTGACCCATCACCTTGTCGGCGGCGCCGGCGTAGAATTCCATATAGCGTGCCAGGGCGACGGCATCATTTCGGGCCTGGGTCAGCGGTTTGCCGACATCTTGCGCCTCCATTGCCGCTAGCGCCTCGGTTTTTTCCTGCACCAGAGCGCCAAGGCGGGCTAGAATACGGCCCCGTTCAAAGGCAGGCATGCGGCCCCATTCGCCGTCGAGTGCGGCTTGGGCGGCGTCGACTGCGGCGTCGATATCGGCCTTAGTGCCGCGTGCGATTTGGCCGATGGTCTCACCCGTTGAGGGGTCTTCAACCGGCAAGGTCCCACCATTGGCGGGGCTGCGCCAGGCGCCCCCGATAAACACCTTTGCGGGGTCAAACCAAAGCGTCACGAGGCGTCTCCTTTGCGATGTCGAGCGCTGGCGCGGCGGCCAATAGCTTCTGGGTATAGGAGTGGCGGGGCGCGCTGAACACGGTTTCGGTGTCGCCCTCTTCCACGATTTTTCCGGCTTGCATCACCAATACCCGATCGGTGATCGCGCGGACCACGGTCAGATCGTGGCTGATGAAAAGGTAGCTCAGCTTCAGCCGTTCCTGAAGGTCGGCCAACAGGTCGAGTATCCGCGCCCGGACCGAGACATCGAGGGCCGAGACCGCCTCATCCAGCACAATGATATCGGGATGGGTGATCAAGGCGCGGGCAATTGCGATCCGTTGCCGTTGCCCACCGGAAAACTCATGCGGATATTTCGTCATGTCATCGGGGGAAAGCTGCACCGCGCTGAGCGCCTCGGCGACGCGATCCCGCCGCTCGGCCCCGCTTGGCGGCGTCGGCATCAAATGGAAGGGTTCGGCCACCAATCGCTCCACCCGCCAGCGCGGATTGAAGCTGCCATAGGGATCCTGAAACACCACCTGAATGCCAGAGCGCAGCGCGTTTGGCATCTCGGGGCCGACCTCTTTGCCAAAGGCAGTGATGGCCCCACCTTGCACTGGCTCCAAACCCAGGATCGCGCGGGTCAGCGTGGACTTCCCGCAGCCGCTTTCGCCCACCAGCCCGAGGCTTTCCCCCGCATGGAGGTCGAAACTCACGCCATCCACGGCGCGCACGGGTGCGCCGCGCTGAATGAGTCCGTTGCGCCGCCCTGGGTATGTTCGCACCACATCCCGCACGTGCAAAAGCGGCTCGGGTGCGGCCTGATCCTGCCGTTCTGGCTGGTGCGACGATGCCTCGAAAAGCGCGCGCGTATAGGGATGCCGTTGCTCCCGCAGCACGTCGGCCGTTGGTCCTTGCTCCACAATCTGACCGGTTTGCATCACCGCGATCCGGTCGGCCATATCAGCCACGACCGCCAGATCATGGGTGATCAGCAGGAGTGACATGTCCTCTTCCGCGACCAGCTCTTTCAAGAGATCGAGGATTTGGGCCTGCGTCGTCACATCCAGTGCCGTTGTGGGTTCATCGGCGATCAGAAGCCGGGGGTGAAGTGATCGCCGCGGCGATGCAGACCCGCTGCCGTTGCCCGCCCGAGAGTTCATGAGGGTAGCTGTCCATCCCGATATGAGAGAGCCCGACGCGGTCTAGCCGGTCCCGCGCAATGCGTCGCGCCTCCGATGGTTTCGCGGCCTGGTGGATTAGAAGCGTCTCGGCCACCTGATCGCCAATGGTCTGCACCGGGTTCAGGGCAGTCATCGGCTCTTGGAAGATCATGCTCAACTCATTGCCGCGCAGGGCACACATTTGAGCTTCGGATTGGGTCAAAAGGTCGATTTCATCCAGGCGCGCTTGCCCCCGAGTTCTGCGCCATCCGGCAAAAGTTGCATCAGCCCCAGGGCGGTCATCGATTTTCCGGAGCCGCTTTCGCCCACGAGGCCGAAAATCTCGCCCTTGCCGATTTGCAGCGACACGTCCGACAGGATGGGCGTGCCATGGATCGTAAGGTTGAGGCGTTCAATCTCGATCATCCGCGCGCCATTCTCAATCGCGGATCAAGCAAGTCGCGCAAGCCGTCCCCCATGAGGTTCAACCCCAACACCATCAGGACAATCGCCAGACCGGGGAGCACGGCCAACATCGGGTGGGTGTAGATCATCGTCTGTGCTTCAGCCAACATGCGCCCCCAAGATGGCGTCGGCGGCTGCGCGCCCAGGCCGACATAGGAGAGCGCGGCCTCGGCCAAGATACCGAGCGAAAACTGGATCGTCGCCTGCACGATCAACAGATTGGCGATGTTGGGTAGAATATGTTCGGCGCTGATCCTGAGCTTGCCCTTGCCGGCAGTCCGCGCCGCAAGGATGTAATCAAGAGTCCAGAGCGACAGTGCGCCGCCGCGTGCGACCCGGGCGAAGACGGGGATGTTGAAAATGCCGATGGCTAGGATTGCGTTGAGCGCCGAGGGGCCGAACACCGCCGTGATCAGGATCGCGATCACAAGGCTGGGGAAGGCAAAGATCAGGTCATTGCTGCGCATGATGACCTCATCCAAGAGGCTGCCGCGCGTTGCAGCGGCGGCGAGGCCAAGCGGGACACCAAGCACAATGCCGATGCCAACAGCGACCAGCGCGACCGCGATCGAGGTGCGGGCGCCGACCATGAGCATCGAAAGGATGTCCCGACCGAATTGGTCCGTGCCCAACACAAATGCGCCGCCCGCGGGTTGTAGCCGGTTGGCGATGAGCAGATTGGTCACATCATGCGGAACCCAGAGGAAGCTGACCAAGGCCGCGAGCAGAAACACGGCTGACACCGCTGCGCCAAAGATCAAGGAGGCAGGTACGCGGCTCATGTTCGGCGCAACCTCGGATCAACGGCGGCATAGGCGATGTCCACCAGAAACGTGACCAGGATCACGGCGAAGACCAGAAGCATGGTGACACTTTCAACGACGACCAGATCGCGTTGGGTGATGCCTTGGAAGATCAACCGACCCAGCCCAGGTAGGAAGAACACATTCTCGATGATGATCGCCCCGGCCAGCAGGAACGAGAATTGCAGCCCGATAATGGTCAGGACTGGGATCAACGCATTGCGGAGCGCATGGCGCAGCACCGCTTGCCGCCGCGAGAGCCCTTTCGCGCGGGCCGTACGGATGTAATCTTGGCCCAACGTGTCCAAAAGCGCCGAGCGCATGACGCGCGCCAAGATCGAGGCTTGCGGCAGGGCCAAGGCAATTGCAGGCAAGGTCAGCGCTTTGATCGCGGCCATTGGATCTTGCCAGCCGGGAAAGCCGCCTGCTGAGAACCATTGCAAGTTCACCGCAAAGACCAAAACGAGCAGCATCGCGAACCAGAAATTCGGTACAGCGATGCCGAGTTGCGTTCCGCCCATAATGCCATAGTCGGCGACGGTCCCGCGCCGGGAGGCTGCGATCAATCCGATGGGAAAGGCCAGGAGCGTTGAGAGGGCCAAGGCGTATCCGGCCAGCGGGAGGGATACCCAGAGCCGATCCAAGATCAGTTCTGAGACCGGTACGCGATAGGTATAAGACGTCCCGAAATCGCCGGTCAGCATGCCGCTGACCCAGCCCCAATAGCGCTCCGCCAATGTGCCGCCCAAGCCTAGCTCTTCTCGCAAAGCCGCCACATTGGCTTCGGTCGCGTTCAGTCCCAACATGAAGGCCGCGGGATCGCCGGGAATGACTTCGATCACCAGAAAGATCACCAAGCTGGCCGCAGCCAAGCTGAGGCCAAGAGAGATAAACCGGCTGAGAATAAAGCGCAGCATGCAGCGCAGGTTAGACGCGCCCAAGGGGAGGTGCCAGAGCAGAGTTGACAGAAGGGGCGCTTCTGCGGCGGAGTAACAGAAGGGGGACGATGAGATGATGCAATTGCCGGTTTGGGCGCGGTTTGGCCTGATCAATGGGGTGTTGCCGTGGGGGATTGCAGCGGTTCTGTCGACGGTGACGCTGAGCGCTGCAGTTTCAGTGATCGCGGTTTATGTCGCGGCGATGCTGATCTTGATCCTGAATGTCGGTCATTTGAGAGCGACCCCGGCGTGGCGGGGCCTCTTTTTTGTCGTGATGCTGGCCAATCTGCTTTGCACCATGCTGTTCGCGAATGTGGCTCTAGTCACCGCCTTTGGATCAATCTGGTTGGCCCTGCGCGTGGCGTTTGGACTTGCTTGAAAACGTGGGCACGGATGAGGCAGCAGCTAACCGGCTCATGGCGTTGCGGACGATCATCGATGCGTCCGGAGCGAGCGCAGCTTGCCTCACGGAGATCGAAACGATTGAGCTTTATACGGGTCTCGAGCTGAGCCGGCCGATGCGCGACAGTGTTTTGCTTGTGACAGCTGATCAAGCGTCGCTGATCGTGCCAGAAGCGGGTCAGATAGCACAGCGGCGGGTTGCGAGTGTCGAGATCATCCCCCAATCCCTAGGAACGACATGGACGTATATCGGCGAGACGATCGGGTTCAGACGCACCGTCGGCGTGCAAGCCGGGGCGATGGATACGGCGACGGCTGACGCACTTCGTGCGGGTCTCGCGCCGGGTGATGTGATTGACCTGACCGATGCTATCACCCGGCAGATAAGAGCGCTGCCCAAACGGGATTAGTGTAGAAAGGGCCGCGTCTATAGCTCTACCCGCACCTCATGCAGCCAAATCTTCGGCGGGCGCAACAACATAAAGACGACCACATCCGCCAAATCCTCTGGCTCCGTGAAGATCTGGTTTGGCACTTCCTCGCCAGCCTTTGCAAACATCTGCGTGTTGGTGCCGCTTTGATAAAGCCCGGCCACGCGCACGCCGGTTTCCGCCTCATCCTCTTTCAGCACATCGGTGAAGCCGCGCACGCCATATTTTGTGGCGGAATAGACCGATTGACCGGCCTGCGCCGTGACGCCGGATTTGGACGCGATGTTGAGAATGGCCGCCTCGCCGCGCGTTCGTAAATGCGGCAGCATGTGTCGGGTCAATTGCATCAACGCGGTCAGGTTGATCTGCACCGTGGCCACAAGAAGATCGGGTGAGATACTGTCGAGCGGACCAGCCTTATGCCAAATCCCGGCATTGTTGATCAGGATGTCGACTGCATCGAAATCCGCCAAAATCGCCGTGGCGGTGGCGTCCAGCGCGGCGCTGTCGGTCAGGTCGAAGGCATAGGCGCGAGCCTCTTTGGCCCCGGCGGCCAAGGCCTCTGCGACAACATGGTCCAGCCGCTCGGCATTCCGGCCCAAGATCGCCAAGCGGCACCCCTCAGTGGCGAGTTTGAGCACGATATGCCGCCCGATTCCGTCACTTCCGCCGGTGACAATCGCCGTCTTTCCCTTGAGCTGCATATCTTCGTGTTCCTTCGCTGGCGGCTGTGTTGCGCCTGCCTAGCATGAGCAGCGAGGGCATGAAAACCGACGGGTCGGCTCTTTCGCTCCAGGATCGGGAGCCAACATGCAAAGAGGTCGCATTGGCATATCGGACGTTCCCATCGGCCCGACAAAACAGATCTGCCTGTCGAGCAGTTTGGTTGGCGATCAGGCGTGTTGATGCCTGGGCTCGATGGCCGTAAGCCGGTGATTGTTCACCATTTCATAAAACTGAAACATTTCCGTTACGTCAGCGTCACCGGCTCGCGCGAGGACAACCCGTCACGCTTGCAACCTGGGAGAGCTGAATGACCCCCGTTTTTTGACCCTGACCTCGGCCATCGCGCTGATGGCAGGCCCCGCATTTGCGGATATGAATTTTAACCGTATTGCATCCTTTGCCATTGCCGAAAACGCGCCCGAGGCCGAAGAAACCTCCGCTGAAATCATCGCGGTGACCGGCGATGGGATGACGCTGGTCTATACCGACAGCCCGCAAGAAGCGCTTGGTTTTATCGACATCACCGATCCGGCCAATCCGGCCCCTGCGGGGATTATGGAATTGGAGGGGGAACCGACCTCTGTCGCGGTTGCGGGCAACTATGCGCTGGCGGGCGTGAACACCTCGGAAAGCTACACCAATCCCTCGGGCTATCTGGTTGAGATCAACATTGCCGATCAGAGCGAAGTGGATCGTTGTGATCTGCCGGGGCAGCCGGACTCGGTTGCGATTGCGCCGGATGCGTCTTTCCTTGCGGTTGCGATCGAAAACGAACGGGATGAAGACCTGGGCGATGGCCGCGTGGGCCAATTGCCTGGCGGCTCCGTCGTCATGGTGGACCTGACCTCCGAAGGTCTGATCGATTGCGACACGCTCCGTGTGGCCGATGTCACCGGCTTGGCCGATGTGGCGCCGGAAGATCCGGAGCCGGAATATGTGCATATCAATGGCGAAGGTGAGGTGGTCGTCACCTTGCAGGAAAACAACCATATGGTTGTGCTGAACTCTGCCGGAGAGGTGCTGAGCCACTTCTCCGCGGGAGCCGTCGATCTCGAAGGCATCGATGTCGACGAGGAACGCGCGTTCGTCTTTAGCGGTAGCCAGCCGGGCCGTGTTCGCGAACCCGACGCGGTGACGTGGATCGACGACACGCATTTCGCCACCGCCAACGAGGGCGATATGGATGGCGGTTCCCGCGGCTGGACGATCTTCCACCAGGACGGCACGGTCGTTTACGAAAGCGGCACCTCGTTTGAGGAGGCGATCATCCAGATCGGCCATTATCCTGAGCGCCGGTCGGGCAACAAAGGTGTTGAACCGGAATCGGTGACCTTTGCGGAGTTCGGCGGCACGCCGATGGTCTTTGTTGGGGCGGAGCGGGCAAGCGTCGTGGGTGTCTATGATGTCACCGATCCCGCGAACCCAGTCCTTGCGCAGCTTTTGCCCTCGGGCATCGGGCCCGAAGGCTATGTGACTATCCCGTCTCGTAACCTCCTGGTTTCCGCCAATGAAGTGGACGGTTTGGAAGATGGCGCTGCACGGGCCCATGTCATGCTCTTTGAGTATCAAGAGGCGGCGGCCAGCTATCCGCATCTAACCTCTGCTGGCATGGAGGAGCTCACCGGCTGGGGCGCGATTTCCGGCCAAGTGGCGGACGCAGATGGCATGATCTATGCGGTCAATGACAGCTTCTATGCCATGCAGCCGACGATCTTTGTCATCGACCCGTCGCAAACCCCGGCCCAGATCGTCGACGCGATCCGTGTCACCCGCGCCGGGCAGCCCGCGCAATTGCTCGACATGGAGGGCATCACGCTCGATGGCGCGGGCGGTTTCTGGATCGCCTCCGAAGGCCGCACCGACCGTCTGGTGCCGCATGCGCTTTATCATGTTGGCGCCGATGGAGAGATCGAAGACTACGTCCCGCTGCCTGCGGAGCTTCCAGGCAGTCGAAAGCCGCTTTGGCTTCGAAGGTATCACCATGGTTGGCGACACGCTCTGGATGGCGGTTCAGCGGCCTTGGGATGATGACCCGGCAAACCACACCAAACTGGTCTCTTACAACTTGGAAACCGAAGCCTGGGGTGCCGTGCATTACCCGCTGACCGAACCTGCGACTGGGTGGGTTGGCCTCTCGGAGATCGTGGCCCATGGCGATTATGTCTACGTCATTGAGCGTGACAATCAGATCGGAGCCGCAGCCGTGACCAAACAGATCACCCGCATCCCACTGGCGCAGATGGTGCCGGGCGAATTGGGCGGCGACCTGCCGGTTGTGGAACCGGAGCTGGTGGTCGACCTGCTGCCCTACCTGACCTCCACCGGCGGCTTTGTCCTCGATAAGGTCGAAGGTCTGGCGATGATGGACGACGGGACCATGTGGGTGTCCACCGACAATGACGGTGTGGACGACCATTCGGGCGAGACCATGTTCTTCGCCTTGCCGCCAATGTGACCCCTCTGGTTTTTAAGCAGCCCTTTCTATGACGGCGATGCCCTCGCGGAGCGATCCGCGGGGGCAATTTCGTTGAGTGGAGACGTTAACCCCGATGTTCCGCATCATGAATCGCCCGCGCCTTTGCAATCGAGTCACAGCGCTCGCCCTGCGCAGGGCGAGCGCGCCAGATCGATCAGACCACAATCGACACGCGGCGGGCGCCCTGGAGTCTCCTCAGAGAGTTGCGACCGTTATTGAGTCCAACTGACACCGGTCAGGTCATTCGCCTGGGTCGGGGCGTTTTCCCAAAGGCCTTGGATATTCGCATTGGCGACCCCGGTTTTGGCCAGTTGGAATAGGAAGCCATTGACATAGTCGCCCGCGATCATCTCCTGCGCCTGTTGGTTCAGGCTCGAACGTTCTGCCGGGTCGGTCGCGGCGGTCAGATCCGTCATCAACTGCTGGAAATCAGGGTTGTCATACTGGAAGTAATAATCTGGCCGGGCATAGATATTGATATCCGCCGGTTCCGTATGGCTGACGATGGTCAGGTCGAAATCCTTGCCGCGGAACACCTGCTCCAGCCATTGTGCCCATTCCAGATTGCTGATCTCGGTCTCGATCCCGACCTCGCGAAGCTGCGCCGCGATGATTTCGCCGCCGCGCCGCGCGTAAGACGGGGGCGGAAGGGCCAGACGCAAAGTGAGGTCGCTGACACCCGCCTCGGCCAGAAGCGCACGGGCGGCATCCGGGTCGTAAGCCGAATTGCCGGTCAGATCGACGTAATCTGGGTTGTGCGGTGCGAAATGCGTGCCAATTGGCGTGCCATAGCCGAACATCGCGCCATCGATGATGTCTTGCCGGTTGATCGCATGGGCAATCGCTTGACGCACGCGCACATCATCCAAGGGCGGCGACATGTTGTTCATCGACAGGATCGTTTCGCCCTCGGTCGAGCCAACGATGACATTGAAACGCGAGTCGGCCTCAAACTGGCTGAGCGTCTCGGGCGCCGGGAAGACCGGGAAGGCATCCACATCGCCGGCCATCAGCGCGGCGAAAGCGGCGTTCGGGTCGGAGATGAAGCGGAAGGTTGCGGCTTCCAGGGCGGGCATCTCGCCCCAATACTCGGCATTGCGGGTCAGCTCGACTCGATCACCTTGGACCCAATCGGCAAAGACAAAGGGGCCGGTGCCGACCGGATTGGTCGCGTTGGTCTCCGCACTTTCGGGGGCGACCATCACGGCGCACCCCAGGCGAGATTGAAGAGGAATGCACCATTCGGCGCCGAGAGCGTGATGGTCACCGTGGTGTCATCCACCGCCGCGACACTGTCGATACCGGCAAACAGCGCGGCTTGGGCATTGGTCGTGTCTTCAGCCCGCGCGCGGTCGAGCGAGAAGACGACATCCTCGGCGGTGAAGCTGGTTCCGTCATGGAACATTACACCATCACGAAGCATGAAGGTATAGGTCAGCCCATCCTCGGAAATCTCCCAACTTTCGGCAAGACCGGGCATCACCGAGCCGTCCGAGGCGAAGCGCGTTAGCCCTTCGAAGACATTGGCATAAACCACCTCGTCAATGGCCGCCGCTGCGCCGCCGGTTGGGTCCAGATTGGGCGGCTCAAGCTGCATGCCGATTGTGATGTCGGTTTGCTGGGCGAGCGCGCCACTTGCGGTCACGGCAAGGATCGCGGCGCTTGTCTTCAAGCGATGAAACATGAGGGTCTCCCTTTTTGACTTTGGCATGATCGTAGGAGCCGAAGGGGTCGCCATGCAAGCGATGATCGGGTGTGTCATGCTGCACTGCGGCGCGCTGTCGCAAAACCGTTACTTAGGAGTCGCTCGAATCGAGACCTTGTATTAGAGTTTGGTCTGGGGAACACGTCATCACACCATAGCGGAGCTGCTCAATGGCCTTGCCTAGTGCTACAGACATCCTGAATTTGTCGACCGATCAGGTCGCCAGTTTTATTGCCGAGCAAGCCAGTTCACGAACGCTGAGTATTTTGATGAAAGACCTCAACGCGCAGCTTCTGTCCGCAGATGAGGCCGCGCGTGCGGCAGCGCGCGAGGCGATTGAGCGGCTGGGCTTTCCAGAATACGCCTAGCCCGCACCTCTAAAGCAACAACTCTTCCAGTGTCAGCGCCATGACTTTGGCGCTGTCGATCATGTCGTCGATGCCTACCCACTCGTCAGGTTGATGGGCTAAGTCCAAAATGCCCGGGCCATAGGCGATACAGTTCTTCAAACGCCCAATCCGATCGATGTGTTTTTGGTCATATGTGCCGGGCGAAACGACAAATTCCGCCTGTTTTGAAAGGACTTTTTCAATTGCGGCTTGGACGGTCCGCACCACGGGTGCATCCTCATCGGTCATCGTGGGCTGCACTTCGAACAGGTCGCGCAATTCATAAGTGAAATTCGGTCGTTCGGCTTTGATCTTCTCCAACATGCCGGTGATTTCGGCTTTCACCTCATCAATATCTTCTTCTATGAGGAAGCGTCGGTCGATGGTGATCTTGCAGCGATCTGGCACACATGGCGCTGGAAGGCCGGTGTAATCCGCATCTTGGATCGGCTCGCCGCCATGGATGGCATTGATGTTGAGTGTGGATTGCTTGGCCCCCTCCGGCACGACCGGCATCGCGGTGTGTTTCGTGGCGAGCAGCGGAAAGAGATAGCGCTCCATTTCCGCGAGAACGGCACCCATATGGCGCACGGCACAATCGCCCAGAAACGGCATCGAGCCATGGGCAATCCGACCTTGTGTCTCGATCTCTGCCCACCATACCCCGCGATGGCCGAGGCAGATCCGGTCTTTGTTGAGCGGTTCCGGGATAATCACATGCTGCACCCGCGAAGGGTCGAAATACCCCTGCTCGGCCAGATAGGCGACACCGCCATAGCCGCCTGATTCTTCATCTGCAGTGGCGCTGATCTCGATCGCGCCTTTGAAATTTGGATGGACCGCGAGGAAAGCCTCGGCGGCAATGATCGAGGCGGCAAGCCCGCCCTTCATGTCACAGGCCCCTCGGCCGTAAATGCGCCCGTCTTTGACCTCGCCACCGAAGGGTTCGGTTGTCCAACCGTGGCCAACCTCGACCACATCATGATGCGAATTGAAATGGACGCAGTCGCCGGGGGCACCGCCCTCTCGTCTGGCGACGAGGTTCCAACGTGGATAGGTCTCGCTGTCGGCGGGCGCACCAAAGGCGCGGACCATCTCGACCGTAAAACCCTTGTCGCTTAGCCGCGCCGCCAGATAGTCGCAAATCTCGCGATAGTTGCGCCCTGGCGGGTTCAGGGTCGGGATGCGGATCAGGTCTTGTGTCAACGTGATCAAGTCTTCTCGGCGGGCGGTTATTTCGGCATAAAGGCGTGAGGTTTCGGTCATATCCGCAGATTGCGCCCGGGCGGGCGCGGCTTCAAGCCCTGCCAAAGCTCTTTTCGCGCCCCATATAAGGGTTTATGACACATCGCGAACCCAGGGAGCTCCCATGCTAAATATTGGCCGGATGGCGATCATCCTTCTTGTTGTGCTGACCTTGGTCTATGTCTGCGTGTTCCTTTACTGGCGCGCCGGTATCCGCGCGCGCTTGGAGGAAGACTGGGTCATGGAAGGTCGTCCCGGCGATCGCGGTGATTGGGTCCGAGAGCAGGAGGGGCCAAAGCTCCGCTGGATAAGCCGTTGGTTGCTTTTCCTGGTCTATGTCCTGCCGATCACGGCGCTCAGCGTGTTTGTCTACGTCACGAACTAGGAAAGGGCCCCGCCCATGCGCTGGCCGAGAATTGTCTTTCTGCTTGTTCTGCTTCTGATCGTCGGGGCGTTCTTCCACTACACGCTGCCGCAACGTGACATCGTGCGGATTACCGGGACCGAGGTGGTTCGCGAGGATTTCACCTCGCTCAACCGGTGGTTTTTCTCCAATACCGAAGACGGGGCGACCGCTTCCGGCAGCCGGGATATCCGTTTCATCAATGCGGTGCGGGTCAATGGCGATGTGATTGTGTATCGCAACGAGGATACCGGGTTTGGCTGGCCGCCTTACTTCAAGCTCGACACGGCGGATCTGCAGGCCGAGGCGACAAGCCTGGTTTCTGCCGAGGCCGAGCCGCAATGGGTCGCGGTCACCCATTATGGTTGGCGCATGCATTTTCCGACCTCTTATCCCAATGCGGTCGGGATGCGCCCCGTCGCGGGGCCGGATGTGACGCTTTTCCCTTGGCTCAACATCGTGATCCTGTTGATCCTAGCCGGATTGATCTTCTTTGCTTGGCGGATATGGGAACGGTTCGAAGACCGCGTGATCGACCCGATTGTCGATCGCACCGCCGTCCGGTGGGCGAAACTCCGCGATTGGATGGCAGGACGGCGGCGTTAGCCGGTCCTATTCGCCATAGGGCACCCAGATGGTTTTGACCTCAGTCGCGGCCTGAAGGAAACGTTTGCCTTCGCCCGCTTTGCTCATCCAATCAATGCCTTGGCCATCATGCACCCAGGTCCGTTTCAGGTTCGAGGCTGAGGCGGCTTCGACCACATGCGCGCCGGCTTGGGCGGTGAAGGCCCAAATGGCGTCGAGATTCAGGTGGCCGGCCAAGGGTTTGGTCAGTTCAGCCGGGTCGCCCGTGACAATGTTCACGACACCGGCGGGAACATCGGAAGTGTCCAAGACCTGGTAAAGATCGGTTGCGGCGAGTGGCGCGGCATAGCTGGGCACCAGAACGATCCGGTTGCCCATCGCGATGGCGGGCGCGATGAGCGAGATCGCACCAAGCAGCGGCGCATCATCTGACGCCAGCGCTCCGATCACCCCGACCGGCTCGGTCATTGCCAGTGCCACGCCGCGGATCGGGACCGATTTCGCCGTGCCGTCGAATTTGTCGGCCCAAGCGGCATAGGTGAAGAGCCGGTCAATCGCGGTTTCGACTTCCGCCTCGGCCAGTTTCGTGGTGACACCTGTCAGATCGCGGATGCGGCTTGCGAACTCATCGGCCCGGGCCGAGAGATTCTCGCCAATATAATAAAGGATTTGCGCGCGCAGATGGCCAGTGGTCTTCGACCAGCCTGCCGCCCCTTGCGCTGCTTCCACGGCGTTGCGGATGTCTTTGCGATTGCCCAGGCCCATATGACCAAGCAGTTTGCCTTTGGCCGACCAGACCGGCTCGGAATAGCCCCCATCGGGGCGGGCCTGTTTACCGCCGATATACATCTTCGCGGTCCGGTCGAGACCGGGCGCGTCAGGTGTATCGGGTGCCGGGGTCGGTGCTTTCGCTGTCAGCGCCTTGGTTTTCACGGCGGGTTTCAGATAGGCCAGAAGCCCTTCCCATCCACCTTCGCGGCCAAATCCGCTTTCCCGCACGCCGCCGAAGGGGGCTGCAGCGTCAAAGAGGTTGGTGGCATTCACCCAGACCACACCGGCGGCCAGTTTCGGCCCGATGTCGAGCGCCAGGTTCAGGTTCTCGGTCCAAAGCGTCGCGGCCAGCCCGTACCGCGTGTTATTGGCGATCTGTACCGCCTCCGCCGGCGTCCGGAAAGTGGTCGAGACCAGAACCGGGCCAAAAATCTCTTCTTGCATCAGCGGGGCGGCGGTTGAGAGGCCGGTGATCAAGGTCGGCGGATAGAAACACCCCGTCTCGGGCAAAGGCACGGCGGCGCGATAGGTCTGCCCTTCGGTGTTTTCGTCAACCAGCTTGGTGATCGTGGCGTGCTGCACCGGGTCCACCACCGCGCCGACATCGATGCATTTATCAAGCGGGTCGCCGATGCGGAGCTTGTCCATCCGCGCTTTCAGCCGCGCGTGGAAATCCTCGGCAATGCCTTCCTGCACCAGGAGCCGTGAGCCAGCGCAGCAGACCTGACCTTGGTTGAACCAGATCGCATCGACCAGCCCCTCAATCGCGCTGTCGATATCGGCATCGTCAAAGACGATATAGGGCGATTTGCCCCCAAGCTCGAGCGTGAGGGATTTGCCAGATCCGGCTGTGGCCTGCCGAATGTGGCGGCCAACCTCGGTCGAGCCGGTGAAGGCCACTTTGTTGATGTCGGGATGTGTGGTGATCGCTTCGCCCGTCCGGCCATCGCCGGTGACGATGTTCACCACACCCTTAGGCAAGCCCGCCTCGCGGCAGATATCGGCGAAAAGGAGCGCCGTCAGAGAGGTATACTCGGCCGGCTTTAGGACAACCGTGTTACCCGCCGCCAGGGCCGGCGCGATCTTCCACGACAGCATCAGAAGCGGGAAGTTCCACGGGATCACTTGGCCGCAGACGCCAAGCGGGGCGTGGCCGGGCATTTCATCTTCCAGAAGCTGCGCGAGGCCTGCGTGGTAGTAGAAATGCCGCTGCGCCAGCGGGATGTCGATGTCCCGGCTTTCGCGGATCGGTTTGCCGTTATCCATCGTCTCCAGCACGGCGAAGAGGCGGCTGTGTTTTTGCAAGAGCCGGGCCAGCGCATAGAGATGCCGCGCCCGTTGATGTCCGGTCAGCTTGGCCCATTTCGGGAAGGCGCGACGGGCGGCGGCCACGGCCATATCCACATCCGCCGCGCTGCCTTGGCTGATCTCGGCCAAGGTCTCGCCGTTGGCTGGATTGTTCGAGGCAAAGGTCTCGCCGGGTGCCGTGAAAGCCCCATCGATGAAATGGCCAAAGGCCGAGCCTTTGTCGGCAATCCAAGCACGGGCTTCGGCATCGCCCTCGGGGGCGGGTCCATAATCCATGGTCTCAAATATCTCAGGGATGTTCATCTGCCCTATCCAATCGCATGCCGATATGCGGCGGAGTAATCCCCCGTCACGTGGTGTTCCAATTGCCGCTCGATATCGCCAAGCAGCGATGATGCGCCAAAACGGAAGAGATCGGGCTGAAGCCAGCGATCACCCAACTCTTCCTTCATCAAGCTGAGATAGACCAGCGCGTCTTTGGCTTTGGAAATCCCGCCCGCCGGTTTGTAACCGACTTTCATGCCGGTCGCGGCCTCATAAGTGCGGATCGCGCGGATCATGGTCAGCGATACCGGCAGCGTGGCGTTGACGCTTTCTTTGCCGGTGGAGGTTTTGATGAAATCGGCCCCCGCCATCATGCAAACCAGCGACGCGCGGGCAACATTGCGGAGCGTGCCAAGCTCGCCCGTGGCTAGGATCGCTTTCACATGGGCCTCGCCGCAAGCCGCGCGGAAGGTTTTCATTTCATCATAAAGCGCCTGCCAATTGCCGGTCAGCACATGGCGGCGCGAGATGACGATATCGATCTCCGCGGCCCCGGCTTTGACGCTCTCTTCAATCTCTGCCACACGGAGGTGAAATGGCGACAACCCGGCGGGAAACCCGGTCGAAACGGCGGCGACGGGAATGCCGCTGCCGTCCAGTGCCTCGACCGCGGTTTCGATCATATCGTGATAGACGCAAACCGCGCCGGTGGTGATCGGCGGCAGGCCAAGCGCCTCAAGCAGGTCGGCGCGGACGGGCTGCCGGGCCTTGGCGCAGAGGCGTTTCACCCGCCCGGCCGTATCATCGCCCGACAGAGTGGTGAGGTCGATCAACGTGATCGCTTTGGCCAGCCACGCCGCCTGATAGGCCTTTTTCACGGTGCGGCGGCCTGGCAAGCTCGATGCCCGGCGTTCAATGGCCGATGTGTTGGCCTGCACCCGCGCGACCCAATCTAGGTCAAGCGCCATGCCGTCATTGCGCGGTTCATGCACCTGCGGCAGCTGTGTCTCGGAAAGCGATGTTGCGGTTGGGTCTGGAGCGTGGGTCACGGAGGAACAGCCAATCAAAATGGGACAAGCCGGTTTAGCGTCTCATGTCCGCCCTGCCAAGGCAAGCTTGACCATTTGGTCAAATTTCGGAGTTAGAGGCGCGAAAGGACCAATCCAACGCCGACGAACCCCACCGCGGCGATCCGGGTCCAACTGATCTCCCGGACGGTCATGCCAAACGCCCCGAGTGCATCCAGCGCCAGGGCGGCGGTGAGCTGGCCGAAGATCAGCGCGGCCACCAAGGTCACCACCCCAAGGGTCGAGACAGACCAGATCGATGCCCAGACATAGATGGCGCCAAGCGCCCCACCGGTCCAGGCCCACCAGGGCACGTCCCCCATGCCTGCGACCGCGTTTGGCACCGCGCCACGCATCACCGCCACGATGCTAAGCGCAACAAACCCAACGCCGAACGAGATCGCTGCCGCGACGACCGGGTCGGCAACATGTGTGGCCAAGCGGCTGTTGATTGGGGCCTGCACGGCAATTGCCGCCCCTCCGATGGCGACGGCGATGAGGGCGAGCCAGATGGCAGGTGTCATGATTTGTCCTTTCCGCGGGGTCGGCGCACCCTGGCGCGCGGACCGGACCTCTGCAAGGGGGCGTGACACCCTTGGGCGGGCGCGGTAACAGGAGGCGCTGCCAGAGATAAGGATCTTCCGCCCATGTCTTTCGACCGTTCGATTAAGATCGCGCCCTCCATTCTCAGCGCCGATTTCGCCAATCTTGGTGCCGAAATCCGGGCGGTTGAGGCCGAAGGGGCGGATTGGATTCATGTCGATCCGATGGATGGGCATTTCGTGCCCAACCTGACAATCGGACCGAATGTGGTGGCGGCGATCCGTCCTCATGTGACGACCTTCATGGATGTGCATCTGATGATCGCCCCGGCAGACCCGTATATTGAGGCCTTTGCCAAGGCGGGGTCGGATATGATCACCGTTCATGCCGAAGCCGGGCCCCATTTGCATCGCACGCTTCCAGACGATCCGCGATGATGGCGCGAAGGCCGGCGTGGCGCTGAATATGACCACCCCGCTTAGCCATATTGAGCATATCCTTGATGCCATCGACCTGATCCTGGTGATGACAATCAATCCGGGCTTCGGCGGGCAGAAGTTCACTCATTCGATGGTCGAAAAGGTGGCTCAAACCCGCGCCCTGGTGGGCGATCGCCCGATCCATATCGAGGTTGATGGCGGTATTGATCCGACCACGGCCCCGCTCGTCGCGAACGCCGGGGCCGATGTGCTTGTTGCAGGCTCCGCCGTATTTAAAGGCGGTTCAGTCGATACGCCGCATGTGTATGGAGACAATATCCGGGCGATCCGCGCCGCAGCCAGTTAGGCCACCGGAAGGGGGCCGCAGGCAATGCCATGCTCTTCCCGAACCCGGTCGAGAGAACGGCGGGTGTGATCAAGGTAGCGGCGGCGATTGAGTTTCACGTCGATCAGAGCCGCCAGCCTTCGATGCAGCGGGAACCAGCGGTCTAGGTCCAAGCCACAACGGTCAAGCACCCGGAATGGCAGGGCGTCCATGATGATGATCGTGTTTAAGAATGTGTGCGTCACCCCGACGATGTGCATCAATTTGCGATCGATCTGACGGAGCGTGTCGAAATCGATCTCATAGAGGCCCGCGTCGCGGAGTTTGCCGGTCAGGAAAAGATGCGGCAGGAAATACCCCGCCACACTGCTGAGGAAATACGCCGCAGAGCGCGACGTGATCGTCAGGATCGCTCCGCCGGGCGACAGGTATGGCGTGTAAGGGCGCTCTTGGCGCAGCAGATGCCCGGTGCAATTGACGAAGACGGAACCGGTGGGCACTGCGTGACGCGCGCCGGAGCGCAAGATCATCTCCGGCCCCGTGTCGGTGTCGCGCACATCCGTCAAGTAATCGCCGATGAACCCGTCCACCCCATTGGCGATCGTCTGGCTCTCGGCCTCTGACAGAATGCCGAAGAGGAATTGCTCCCCCGTCCCGGTTGGGCTGATCGTATAGGTGTCGCGGTAATGCGCGAAAACCGCGTCATGATTTGTGCCGTCAAATCGCATGGCCAGTTCGCGAAAGGTGGGCACGACCAGCTTGCCGCGCCAATAGCGCGCCATCCCCGTCGGCAAGGTGAAATCGCGGTTGGCAAAGATCGTGCCTTTGCCCGTGAGCATCGTCACGGAACGGTTCGGGGTGTTTGTGATCAGCGTATGGGCCGTATCCATGCCGGTCTTGCCACCACCGATGACATAAACTGGGGCCGTGCCGGCAATGCCGAGGGCATGAGGCGTCGTTGAGGTCACGTGCTCTGAGGATAGGGTGAGCGGTGTGATCTCCGGGATGTCGAGACCACGGGCATCAATCAGACGTTTGGCGCGGATGGTTTGTTGGCTGCCGCCGTCAACGGCGCGCAGTTGAACTTGGGCAAAACTCTCGCCCTTCTCGACACCCTCGTAAATCCCATCGCAGGTTTGGCCGTAAGCCTCGGTCAGATGAAGCTTGCTACGCATCTGATCGAGACAGGCCGAGAGATGAGCGGCAACTTCAGTACCTTTTGCTAGGTAATGCGCTGGCTTCGTCCAATTCCAGGGGATGTCGCCGACGGTGAACATCGGATGCGGTTGGTGAAGATGCACATACGGGTAGGTCTTGGTCCACATGCCGCCGCAGCGGTCATTCCGATCCACCAAAAGAACCCGGGCCGTTGACGGCAGATGTTCACACGCCACAAAAAGCGCATTCAGTCCGGCAATCCCCGTGCCAATGATACAAAGATCCCAGGGGGCGGTCCCAAACTCGGGGGAGTCAGTATCGGGCATCGCGGTCTCCAGACGTTTGCGCCGCGCGACCCTAGCAGGCTTGGCCCTGCTGCCAAGTCATTGATGACCCGCAACAAAGTAAACGCGCGGTCGGGGATCCGACCGCGCGTTGATAGAGTGTACGTTTCTCGTTTGTCAGATGGCGGAGGGCCCGGCCTCAAGCACATCTTCCAAGGTTCTTAGGCCCGTACGCGGTGCCTGAACCAAAACCGACATGTTCCCGGGCTTGTGTTCGTTGCGCAGCATTTTCATATGCGCCTCGGGCAGTTCCGCCCAAGGGAAGACCTCAGACATGCAGGGGTCGAGCCGCCGCTCCAGCATCAAGTTATTTGCGGCAGAGGCCTGTTTCAAATGCGCGAAATGCGAGCCCTGAAGGCGCTTCTGATGCATCCACATATAACGCACGTCAAAGGTGCAGTTGAACCCGGTGGTCCCGGCGCAGATCACGACCATACCGCCCTTTTTGCAGACCAGTGTAGAGACCGGGAAGGTCGCCTCGCCCGGATGCTCGAAGACCATATCGACATTCACACCCTTGCCGGTGATGTCCCAGATCGCCTTGCCGAACTTCCGCGCCTCCGCGAACCATTCCTTATACTCCGGCGTATTCACCGTTGGGAGTTGACCCCAGCATTTGAAATCCTTGCGGTTGATGACACCCTTTGCGCCCAGGCCCAGCACAAAATCGCGCTTATCTTCATCGGAGATCACTGCAATCGCATTGGCGCCCGCCGTATTGATCAACTGGATCGCATAAGAGCCCAAACCACCTGATGCGCCCCAGACCAACACGTTTTGACCTGGCTTCAGGTCATGCGGTTCATGACCAAACAGCATCCGGTAAGCAGTGGCCAGCGTCAGGGTGTAGCAGGCGGATTCTTCCCAAGTCAGATGCTTGGGGCGCGGCATCAATTGCTGCGCTTGCACCCGAGTGAACTGGCTGAACGACCCATCCGGCGTCTCATAACCCCAGATCCGCTGGCTTGGCGAATACATCGGATCGCCACCGTTGCATTCCTCGTCATCGCCATCGTCTTGGTTGCAATGAACCACAACCTCGTCGCCGACTTTCCAACGTTTGACTTTGTCGCCTACGGCCCAAACGATGCCTGCCGCATCGGAACCGGCAATGTGATAGGGCTGCCCATGGCCGTCAAACGGGCTGATCGGTTGGCCAAGCGCGGCCCAAACGCCGTTATAATTCACACCGGCGGCCATCACGAGAACCAGCACTTCATGGCTGTCGAGGGCGGGCGTGTCCACCACTTCGACCTGCATCGCAGTGTTAGGGTCGCCGTGGCGCTCACGACGGATCGCCCAGGCATACATCTGCGCCGGGACATGGCCCATAGGGGGCATTTCGCCCATCTCATAGAGGTCCTTTTTCGGCGCGTCGTAAACGGCGGGTGCGGGACTGATATCCAAAGCCATTGGGCCTCCTACTGCCTCATCTAGAATTGCTGCGGCGCGGAACGATTCCGTGCTGGTGCAGCGAGACATAAAGATGGTCACGCAACAATGCAAACATGAAATCGATGTTTTGAGAAATAATATGTCGCAAAGGCCGAGATTATCAACCTGAGGTTGCTTTAGGGGTTAGTCTGATCGCCCAAAAGATGTTCCACGGAGCGCGCATAGAAGGCAACAATGGCCTCCCCGTCTTCACTCAGAACAAACCCGTCCGGTGTTTCAGAGAGCATCCGCCGCTCGATCAATGCCCGCAGGCCAGCTTCGGTTGTGTAATCGAGATCATCACGCGGAATGTGGACTTCGGCACCTCGGCGGCGTGCGCCCTCAACCAGGTCGCCAACTCTGGCACGCAGTTCCGCGCGATCCCGCACACCGGCGCGCAGAGCATAGGACACCAGAGGCACGGGCACGACCGGCATGACCGACCCAATCCGTTGCATCAACTCGGCACCGAGGAGTTCTGGGACGTCGTCGGCAGGCTCTTTCAAAAACTCAGTCAGGCTCAAAGGGGTCCCAAAGCTGACGGCGGCATATCCATAACGATGGAAGCGCCGCGTTAGCCTCAGCCAGATTTGTCGCCGCAGATAGCGATAGATCGGCCAAAGGCTGAAGCGGAACCGCCTTGTGCCCTTCTCATGCGCCTCGATCAGGTTGCGATCTTCCATGACCCGGTCGTAGTTCAATGCAACGGGCACAAAGACGACATCGCGGGATTTGCCGGGCCGAAACCCATCGAGAATGTAGGAGATCAAACCGAGCTTCGGGGTGCCAAGCGCGCCGGTCTGGCTCAACCCCCTTCGGGAAACACAGCTTGTGTCACGCCAGCCTCTGTCGCCATCTGAACATAGCGCGCCAGGACCTTGCGATAGAGCGGGTTGTTGTGCCGCCGCCGGATGAAGTATCCACCCATAGCCCGCACCAGTTGGCGGAGTGGCCAGACACGCGCCCATTCACCAACCGCATAGGCCAAGGCCGAGCGTTCGGCGGCGAGCCAGGTGACCAAGACATAGTCCATATTTGATCGGTGATTCATCACGAAGATCACCGTGGCGTCCGGGTCGATCGCCTCAAGCGCGGCGTCATTGGCTTGTGCGAGGCGCACGCGGTAGAGCGATTTGCTGAGAAACTTGGCCGCCCGGATCGCGAAGCCGAAATAGGTCAGTGCCGAGAACCCCGGCACGATCTCTCGGGCATAGCGTTCGGCGGTTTGCGCGGCGACGTCTTCGCGAATGCCGGTGCTGCGCGCATGATCGACGATCGCCTGCGCCACCTCGGGATCATACACAAGGCGCAGGACGGTATCGTTCCGGCGCGCAAGTTTGAACGGTTGAATCGGCCGGGCGAGCCGCTCGTTCAAGCGGCCAACGGCGCGTTCGAGCCGTCGCCGCAAATACCAGCGCACCGAGGGCACCAGCACATTATTCAACGCCGCGACCGCCGCAAAAGCGAGGATCAAGAGCAAAGCCCAAAGCGGCAGTTCCACCGTGGTCGTCATCGCAGGCGACCCTGGCAGGAAACCGAGGCGCGCACAATCGTTTGCGATGGCGCGGTCGGAGACAAAGGAGAGCCGCATCCAGGTCAGAAGGATCGAAATGCCGCGACGCAGCGAATTGACATAGACATATTATTCCCAATATACCCCTCCGAGTGGAATAAAGTTGCCGAAACCTGATTTGAGGAGCGCCGCCCGTGACCGCAGACAAAGACCGCCCTTGGCTCATCCGCACCTATGCTGGTCATTCGACGGCCAAAGCCTCCAATGCACTCTATCGCGGGAACCTCGCAAAGGGGCAGACCGGCCTGTCCGTTGCTTTCGATCTGCCGACGCAGACCGGGTATGACAGCGATCATGAATTGGCGCGCGGCGAGGTCGGCAAGGTCGGTGTTCCGGTGTCTCATCTGGGCGATATGCGGGCACTGTTTGATCAGATCCCGTTAGAGCAGATGAACACCTCGATGACGATCAACGCGACCGCGCCGTGGCTTCTGGCGCTTTATATCGCCGTGGCCGAAGAGCAGGGGGCAGATGTCTCGAAGCTTCAGGGCACTGTGCAGAATGATCTGATCAAAGAGTACCTGTCGCGCGGCACCTATATCTGCCCGCCGAAACCGTCGCTGAATATGATCGCGGATGTCGCGGAGTATTGTTATTCCAATGTGCCGAAATGGAACCCAATGAATGTGTGTTCCTACCATCTGCAAGAGGCCGGCGCGACGCCAGAGCAGGAATTGGCCTTTGCGTTGGCAACCGCGACGGCGGTTCTGGACGCGCTGCGGCCCCGAGTCGATCCGGCGGACTTTCCCGCTCTGGTCGGGCGGATTTCGTTTTTTGTGAATGCGGGTATCCGGTTTGTCACCGAGATGTGCAAAATGCGGGCCTTTGTGGAGCTGTGGGATGAGATCTGTAAGGATCGCTATGGCGTTGAAGACCCGAAATACCGCCGCTTCCGCTATGGCGTGCAGGTCAATTCCCTCGGGCTGACCGAGCAGCAGCCGGAAAACAACGTCTATCGCATTCTGATCGAAATGCTGGCCGTGACGCTCAGCAAAAACGCCCGCGCGCGTGCGGTGCAATTGCCGGCTTGGAACGAGGCGCTTGGTTTGCCGCGGCCGTGGGATCAGCAATGGTCGATGCGGATGCAGCAGATCATGGCGTTTGAGACCGATCTTCTGGAATATGGTGATCTTTTTGACGGTAACCCCGTTGTCGCCGCCAAAGTGGAGACGCTGAAAGATGGCGCGCGGGCGGAATTGGCCAATCTGGAGTCGATGGGCGGTGCAATTGCCGCGATCGACTACATGAAGGGCCGCCTGGTTGAGTCAAATGCCGACCGTGTTCACGGCATTGAGCAAGGCGAAACTGTGGTTGTCGGTGTGAACAAATACACCGCCACCGAGCCATCGCCTTTGACCGAGGCCGATGGAGGTATCATGGTCGTCGATCCCGCAGTAGAGGCCGAACAGATTTCGAGATTGGAGGCCTGGCGGGCGGAACGGGACGCCAATTCCGTCGCCGAAGCGCTCGCAGCGCTTCGCGATGCTGCCAAGAGCGGTGCAAATGTCATGCCGCCCTCAATTGCTGCCGCCAAAGCGGGCGTGACCACAGGGGAATGGGCCGGCGTAATGCGGGCCGTGTTTGGCGAATACCGGGGTCCGACCGGCGTTGCCCAGAGCCCATCGAATAAAACCGAAGGGCTGGACGATATTCGCGATGCCGTAGATATGGTCAGCGACAGACTTGGGCGGCGTCTGAAATTCTTGGTTGGCAAGCCGGGGCTCGATGGCCATTCCAATGGCGCTGAACAAATCGCGTTCCGCGCGCGGGATTGCGGAATGGATATCTCCTATGAGGGCATACGGCTAACACCCGAAGAAATCGTTGCAGCCGCAAAAATAGAGGATGCCCATGTTATTGGATTATCGATTCTTTCGGGCAGCCATGTGCCGCTAATAAAAGAAGTTATGGAAAGACTGCATGCAGAAGGCATGTCTCACGTTCCCGTGATGGTTGGGGGAATCATCCCCGATGAAGATGTGGAGATTCTGCTGAGCTATGGGGTTGCGAAAGTCTATACACCCAAGGATTTCGAGCTAAATCGCATCATGATGGACATTGTTCACCTTGTCGACGCGCAGCCTATCGCCGCAGAATGACGCGCCAATGCCCAAAACTTCATAAGTGTAAACCTGCCTAAAAAGACATGTCCATAAATAGGTCCTATTGCATGGCGTCAAAAGGCGGCATAGCAAACCCGAGTCAACAATAGGGACCATTAAAATGGCAAAAAACTTAAACGAAATGTCGCGTGATGAGCTTTTGGAGTTGCGGCGGGATGTGGACGCTGCTCTTAAAGACGTGGATAAGAGGAAGAAAAAAGAGGCTCTCGCCGCAGCCCAAAAGGCAGCACTTGAGCACGGGTTTTCTTTAGAGGAAGTTCTTGGCGGAAAAAGTGGATCAGGGCCCAAATCTTTGCCGAAATACGCCAACCCGGCAGATGCAAGTCAGACTTGGACGGGTCGTGGCCGGCAACCTGGATGGATCAAAGACGCGCTTGCCGCTGGCAAGTCGCTTGACGATATGGCGATCTGAGGCAAAGCGATGACTGTGCATATTGGTGCGAAGCCCGGCGATATTGCCGAAACTGTTCTTATGCCTGGAGACCCGTTGCGCGCGAAATGGGCTGCTGAGCGGTTTCTGGACGATCTTGTGTGTGTCAATGAAGTCCGGGGCATGTTGGGTTTTACCGGCACTTGGCGTGGTCATCCTGTCACAATTCATGGCTCGGGCATGGGCATGCCCAGCCTTTCGATTTATGCCAATGAGCTAATCCGGGACTATGGTGCGCAAACGCTCATTCGGATTGGCTCTGCTGGCGCGATGCAGCCACAGATTAAGCTCCGCGATGTGGTTCTGGCGATGACATCGTCAACGCTCTCAACCCCATCGCGGGGGTTTTTCAAAGAACTCAATTATGCGCCTTGCGCCGATTGGAGTTTGCTGCAGGCGGCTCACGCGGCGGCAGCGTCCAAGGGATGTGACACCCATGTCGGCGGAATTTATTCGTCCGATGTGTTTTATGACGAGCGCCCTGACCTCAACGAGCAAATGACCCGTCACGGTATCCTTGCCGTCGAAATGGAAGCGGCGGAGCTTTATACTCTTGCTGCGCGATATGGGCGGCGGGCATTGGCGGTTCTGACGATTTCGGATCATCTGGTGACGGGTGAAGCGTTGCCGTCGGAAGATCGGCAGTCGAGCTTCTCGGATATGGTCGAAATCGCGTTGGAAGCCGCGTTTTCATAAAAGACCAGCGGTGAAGCTAAACAGCTTCACCCGCGATCATACCTGAGAAAATACAGCCGCCCAGGAATGTCCCTTCCAGGGCATTGTAGCCGTGAAAGCCACCACCACCGAAACCCGCGACTTCGCCAGCCGCGAAGAGACCGTCGAAAACACTCCCATCGGGGCGAAGCACCTGTCCGTTGAGATTGGTGTGAAGCCCGCCAAGGGATTTCCGGGTTAGGATATTCAGCCGGACGGCGATCAAGGGTCCATTTGCCGGGTCCAAGATCGCATGGGGTTTTGCGGTGCGGATCAGTTTATCCCCCAGATACGCCCGCGCGCCTCGGATCGCGGTGATCTGCGCATCTTTGGAGACTTTGTTCGTGAGTTGGGCGTCTCGCGCCTCAATCTGAGTCCGAATATGGGCGATCGACGGGCATTTGCGGGGTGATCTTATTCATCCCCTCAACAAGCGTCGGCAGATCATCCGCCACCACGAAGTCTTCGCCATGTGTCTTGAACGCCTCGACCGCCCGCGTCGCGCCTTTGCCCAACCGTTCCTTGATCACCGAACGCCACTTGCCGGAGGTGAGATCGGGGTTTTGTTCGGAACCTGAAAGGGCGAATTCCTTTTCGATGATTTTCTGGGTGAGGATGAACCAAGAATGCTCGTGCCCCGTGGCCAGGATGCGTTTGAGTGTTGAGAGCGTATCGAAGCCGGGGAAACAGGGCGCCTCCATCCGGTCACCAAGAGCATCGAACCACATCGACGAGGGGCCAGGCAGAATGCGGATACCGTGATTGGGCCAGATGGGATCCCAATTGGTTAGCCCTTCGCAGTAATGCCACATGCGGTCTTTGTTGATCACCGCCGCACCGGCGGCCACGGTTGCCAACTGCATCTGACCGTCGACATAGTCCGGCACGCCCGCCACCATCTTGATCGGCGGGCTGCCCAACCGATCGCGCGGCCAGTATTCTCGCACCAGGTCGTGGTTGCCACCAATCCCGCCAGTGGTGACAATCACTGCCTCGGCGTCATAGGTGAAATCGCCGGTGACCTCTCGATTGGTCGCGCCGCCTCGCCCTACGCCGTCATCGGCCAAGATATCACCATGCACGCCGGTCAATACGCCGCCGTCGACGGTTAGCCCCCGGACGCGGTGCCGATATCTCAACGTGATATTGGGATGTTGGGTGACTCGGTCGGCATAAGGTTTCACAACCCCGGTGCCGGTGCCCCATGTCACATGAAACCGGGGGATTGCATTGCCGTGACCGTCGGCCAATGCACCGCCGCGTTCGGCCCACCCCACCACGGGAAACCACCGCATGCCGAGCCCGTGGAGATAGCCGCGCATCGGGCCTGCGGCAAAATCTAGATAGGCGTCGGCCCATTTCCGTGGGTTCGCATCTTCCGGTCGGTCAAACTGAGCCGCACCGAACCAATCTGTCGCGGCGAGGTCTCGGCTGTCTTTCAAACCCAAGCGTCGCTGTTCCGGCGTGTCGATCATGAACAAGCCGCCAAGCGACCACCAAGCTTGCCCACCAAGCGATTGTGGACCTTCTTGATCTAAGAGCAGTACCTTGCGCCCGCGTTCGGCGGCATGAAACGCGGCAACAAGGCCGGACAGCCCTCCGCCGATGACGATGATGTCTGCCTGTCCCATGCCAGCTCCCTCCTTGAGCAGAGGAGGCTAGCATTGAGATTTGGTTCTTGTCGAACCGGACCTAACGTTAGGCCGCCTCGGTCAGCTCCGGGTATTCCGGGGTCTCGTCGACCTCTGTCGGATTGGGCGTGTAATAGGCCCAAGCCTCTTCCAAAATCTGCAAGGCGACGTCTGGGTCAATGGCGGGCGTCGGTTTGCGAAATGTCACGGTGTTTGGCATCTTGGCCTCTTTGCAGTCAAACGGCCTCCCTTTGGCCCAAAGACTATGCGCTGGCCGGGCAGGGCACATCTCATCTTTCCGCAGGCGCGTTATGTGTGTGGTGCAAGGCTCACCGGCGCGACATCGGCGGGTCACTCCGCGGCACGCTCCAAAACCTCGACGGACAGGATGGTCGGCAGATGGCTGGCGATCTCGTCCCAAGTTTCGCCTTCATCGCGGCTGGCAAAGATCGAGCCGGTATTTGTGCCGAAATACACGCCTGCGGGGCTTTGGCGGTCGGTGGCCATGGCTTGGCGCAGCACGGTGAAGAAGCAGTTTTCGCCCGGGAGGCCGTGGCGCTTGGCCTGCCAACTCTCGCCGCCATCGCTGGATTTCCAAACGGCTGCGCGCGCCTCGGGCGGGTAGCGCCCTTCGTTATCGCCGTTCAGAGGTAGGACCCAGATCGTGTACGGATCCGTCGGATGCAGGGCGATGGGGAAGCCGAAGGTCGAGGGCAGGCCTGTGGTGATGTCGTGCCAATTCCGCCCGCCATCGGGGCTGCGGAAGACGCCATGGTGGTTTTGTTGGTAGAGCAGGTCGCCCGGCGCGCGCACGATGTTATGCACGCAAAGTCCCGTCTGCCCATCATGGGGCGCGGCGGGATGATCGTGCCCGGAACAGGCCTCGGCATTTGATAGGCGGTTGCGCCGCTCCCAACTCTGTCCACCATCTTCGGTGGCGAAAACGCCCGCGGCCGAGATGCCGGCCCAGAGTTTGCCCGGCTGATCAGGGTCCGAGACGATGGTGTGAAGCACAAGCCCGGCTGCGCCGGGGTTCCACTGATCCTTATCTGGGTGGTCCGACAGGGTGCTCACCTTCTCCCACGTTGAGCCATCATCAGTGCTCGAAAGCAGCATGCCGGGCTTACCGCCCGCATAGAGCGTGTCATGGACCTTTGCGACCGACCAGATTGCCGAAACCTCGCCATCGAACGCGGTCTCGATGGGTTCCCAATTCAAGAACCGCGCGGTTTCCGGGTCATTCGCAGCCCAATCATCGATTTCACCTTTGGAGAGTTTGGAGAGCGTCCAAGTGCCCCCGCCATCGCCGGAGCGCCAGATGCCCGCGCCAAGGAAGTCATTGCCGCCTCCGGCCCAGATCAGACCGTTCGCGGGATCGCCATTCACATGATTGATCGGCCAACCGTCACAATGCGGGCCGGAGACATACCAGACCTGTCGCGCCGTATCCCCCGTAAGGATGAAGGCGCCTTTGGTCGTTCCAACAAGAAGATTGAGATCAGATGCCATCATGTCCCCTCCGTTCCCGACGGAGAGGATAGCATGCGTGGCCGATTTTCTCTATCGACCGGAGGCGGAGCGGAACCGCTCCTCATCCACGCCGGGCCGCCCTCCTTTGCGTACAGACCACGCCATCGGCTCCCGGCTCACATCCCGCTTCATCGACAGAGCCGCCGTGAGTCTGCTGCTACGCTGACCAAACGTCTTCACAACAAAGGGGCGCCGCCGCGCCCAATGGCCAGCTTGCGCATCGCGCAATGCGGAACCGTCAATCCTTGGAAGGGCCCTTCGGCAGCAAAGCGTCCGCCAAGATCATGCGCCGCTCTTCCTCGGTCGCTGTGCCCTTGGCCCACCCGCTCCCGAATTGCACAAGCAGTTCTTGGTCCTTACAGCCGTCTTCGAAAAGGCGGCCAAGTCCGGTCAGGATCCGGCTGATCTCAACCAGAAACACCTTCTCATCACCCGCCACGCGGTTGATGTACCCCATCCGCGCAGAGAGATAGCGCATCACCTCGTGGAACTCCTCGGGTGACGTGAAGGCGACCGGAAGCTCTTTGTCCGGCATGTCAGAGTTGCCGCTCGACCATCATCTTCTTGATCGATGCGATGGCCTTGGCGGGGTTCAGGCCTTTGGGGCAGGTCTTGGTGCAGTTCATGATGGTGTGGCAGCGATAGAGTTTGAACGGGTCTTCGAGATCGTCCAAACGCTCACCCGTCGCCTCATCGCGGCTGTCGATGATCCAGCGATAGGCGTGGAGTAGTGCGGCAGGGCCGAGATAGCGGTCACCATTCCACCAATAAGACGGGCAAGACGTCGAACAGCAGGCGCACATCACACATTCATACAACCCATCGAGCTTTTTTCGGTCGTCGATGGATTGGCGCCACTCATGTTCCGGGTTTTGGGTCTTGGTTTCCAACCAGGGCATGACGGCCGCATGTTGCGCGTAGAAATGCGTCAGATCGGGAATCAAATCCTTCACCACCGGCATGTGGGGGAGGGGATAAATTTTCACATCACCCTTGATCTCATCCATGCCGTAGATACAGGCCAGCGTGTTGATCCCGTCGATATTCATCGCGCAGGAGCCGCAAATCCCCTCGCGGCAGGAGCGACGGAAGGTCAACGTCGGGTCGATCTCGTTCTTGATCTTGATCAGCGCGTCCAGAACCATCGGCCCGCAGGTATCCATATCGACGAAATAGGTATCGACCTGGGGGTTTTTGCCGTCATCAGGGTTCCAGCGATAGATGCTGAACTTGCGGACATTCGTGGCGCCTTCGGGTTTCGGCCAGGTCTTGCCGGTGCGGATGCGGGAGTTTTTGGGAAGCGTCAGTTCAACCATGTCTGTCTCCGGTCCTCGATCTTAAGATGTCGTTGGGGTCAGCTCGACGCTGTCAGGGCAGCGGTTGACCCAAGATGTGTCGGTTTCATAGCCAAGATCAATCAAGGCCTGGCCGTGGCGGTCGGCATAAATCTCAGCGACCGAACGCGGCAGTTTGGTGACCCACTGTGCGGCTTCGCCCGACTGGATGTGCAGCGCGACTCGGCGTGGTCGGTCGGATTTTTCTTTCATCCCGCCAAACAGGCTGTTGGCCCAATAGATTTCAAGGATCGTGTCCTTGTCGCGACCCTCGAAGCCCAGGAAATCCAGGATTTCAGCAAACATCGCCATATCGTGATCCTGCATCAGGGTCTCGTAGCGCACCTCCCGGATATTTGGCCGGTCATAGCGCCAAGCCGTCATCTGATTAAGTGTCCTGAGATGCATGTTCTCCATCTCGAACAGCATCTTATCATGCAGGGTTGGCAGGCCATTCAGATGCTGCTGATAGGTGTCGCCGCCAAACTCTTTGCGCGGTATATGCAGCGCCTTTTCGCCAGCTTCCGGCGCGATCTGGTGATAACGCATCCCCGAGATCAAGACGTCGCGCGGGTCGCGGATCATATGCAACCCCCGCAGATCGGGCCGGTCCAGCAGCCCATCTGAAAAGGCGGAGTCCCAGTTCACGATCACCGCGCGCCCTTTGTCCGGTATCTGGTCTTCGTTCCGCGTGCCTTGAACCCGGATGCGCGGAATCTCCAACGTGTCGGAGCCGATGTTGAACACGCGTCGCATCCAAACCGTCCCGGTTTTGTGATGCGTTCCAACGGCGATCAGGCGTAGTGTCTCAGTCATCATGTCGTCTCACAAGAGCAACGGGCGGGTTGGCCCCGCGCCGGTCAGTTGACGAAAGCAGTTGTCATACACATCGGCCGGGTCGCGGCCTCTGAGATAATCGGTGCTGATCCCGATCTCGAGGCTCGTGCTTGGCCCATCGCTGCCGACGCCAATTCCAATGCTCCCCGTTGGTCCGGCGGCGGCCCGCGCCCGGTCGGCGCAAATCTCATAGGCGCGCTCTGGCGAGGTCGGGCCGCACGCCGCAAGGCTTGCCAGGAGGGAAAGCGCAAGCATTCTCATGCGAAATCCTCGAGCGAGATCAGTGCGTTCTGCGCGATGCAACGGATCGTATCGGGGCGCTGTAGGATGGATGTGACCGTATTGACGGTCTGGTCGTTGACGCCCAGCACCGCGGCTTGTGCAACGCTCAAAATCTCCTGCGCGCTGGCATTGTCGATCACGCAATCGGTGACGGGCGCTGCATTGATGCCCGGGAACCGCTCCGCCACGATGCCGTTGACCACGCCGCGGGCCTGATCACGCGCAATCACATCCGCCGCCTCTTGCGCCACATTGCAAGAGGCGAGCGCCACGAGGCTCAAAGATATGAGGGTCGCGCGGATCAATACACCCGCGCCTTGGGGGCGATTTTCTTCAGGTCGATCCCACCATCTTTGGACTCCGTCAGCGGGTCCAAATGCACCGGGCGATAGCTGAGCGTGGTTTTGGTGCCATCGACCACTGCGAGGCTATGCTTGCGCCACTCTTTGTCATCGCGATCCGGGTAATCCTCATGGGCATGGGCCCCGCGACTTTCTTTCCGCGCCTCCGCGCCCACAATCGTGGCAAGCGCATTCGGCATCAGGTTGGTCAGCTCTAGCGTTTCCATCAGATCGGAGTTCCAGATCAAGCTGCGATCGGTGACCTTGAGATCATCCATTTTCGAGGCAACGCCTTCCATCTTCTTCACGCCTTCGGCCAGCGTCTTGTCAGTGCGGAAGACGGCGGCATCGGCCTGCATGTTCTTCTGCATCTCCAGACGGAGCTCAGCGGTCGAGGTGTCGCCATCGGCGTGGCGGATACCGTCGAACCGGGCCAAGGCCTGATCGAGCGAGGTTTGGTTCAGTGTCGGGTTTGGCGCGTTCGCGTCCACTACTTCGCCCGCCTTAATCGCCGCCGCCCGGCCAAAGACCACCAGGTCGATCAGGCTGTTCGAGCCCAAACGGTTTGCCCCATGAACTGAGGCGCACCCCGCTTCGCCGACAGCCATCAAGCCCGGCACAATCGCATCGGGATCCTTCGCGGTTGGGTTCAACACTTCGCCCCAATAATTCGTCGGGATCCCGCCCATATTGTAATGCACGGTGGGCAGAACCGGGATCGGCTCCTTGGTCAGATCGACGCCTGCAAAGATGCGGGCGGATTCGGAGATGCCTGGCAGGCGTTCGGCCAGGGTTTCCGGTGGCAGGTGGTTCAGGTGCAGGTGAATGTGATCCCCATCCGCCCCGACGCCGCGACCTTCACGGATTTCCATCGTCATGCAGCGCGAGACCACATCGCGGGAAGCGAGGTCCTTATAGGTCGGCGCATAGCGTTCCCATGAACCGCTCGCCTTCGGAATTGGTCAGATAACCACCTTCGCCGCGCGCCCCTTCGGTGATCAGACAGCCCGAGCCATAGATGCCGGTGGGGTGGAACTGCACGAATTCCATATCCTGCAGCGGGAGCCCTTGGCGTGCGACCATCCCGCCGCCATCGCCGGTGCAGGTATGGGCCGAGGTCGCCGAGAAATAGGCGCGGCCATAACCGCCGGTCGCCAAAACGGTGGTCTTGGCGTTGAACACATGCATCGTGCCATCGTCGAGTTTCCAGGCCACGACGCCTTGGCAGGAACCATCCTCCGACATCAGAAGGTCGGTGGCGAAATACTCGATATAGAATTCCGCGTTATGCTTCAGCGACTGGCCATAAAGCGTGTGCAGAATGGCGTGACCGGTTCGGTCCGCCGCGGCGCAGGTGCGCTGCACGGGCGGGCCTTCGCCAAATTCGGTGGTGTGGCCGCCGAAGGGACGCTGATAGATCTTGCCTTCTTCGGTGCGGGAAAACGGCACGCCATAATGTTCGAGTTCATAAACCGCTTTCGGGGCCTCACGGGCCAGGTACTCCATCGCGTCGGTGTCACCCAGCCAATCGGAGCCTTTGACCGTGTCATACATATGCCACTGCCAATGGTCGGGGCCCATATTGCTCAAACTGGCCGCGATGCCACCTTGGGCGGCGACCGTGTGCGAGCGGGTCGGGAACACTTTGGAGATACAGGCCGTTTTCAGCCCCTGTTCAGCCATCCCGAGTGTTGCGCGCAGGCCCGCGCCGCCCGCGCCGATAACAACAACGTCATAGGTATGGTGAGTGATGTCGTACGAAGCCGTCATGTTGGAAAATGCTCCTATCTGCTCAGAGCGCGATTTGTGCAAGCGCGACAAGCCCGGTTGCGGCCAGGCCATAGCTGATGATGGTCATCGCGATGATCGCGATTTTGCGGGTCATGCCGCGAACGTAATCTTCAATCAGCGTCTGTACGCCCATGCGGAAATGATGGAAGCCCACGATCAGCATGAGTGCTGTCACCAGCGCCGGGTAGGGGCGTGAGAGACCCGCGACAACGTCGGCATGAGGTTCGCCCAGAAGCGGGCCAACGGCGAAAAGGAACATCGGCGTCAGGATCAACAGCGCGACCGAGCTGATGGTCATCGACCAATGATGTTCGGTGCCGGTTTTCGCCGATCCGAGCCCCTCCACGCGTTTGCGGTCGGTTAGAAATGCCATGTTTCTCGCCCCTTAGATCGCAATTATGGTGAGGAAGGTGAGCGCCACCGAGCCGATGATCATACCCCAACCCATTCGATCGGCGGCCTCGACCTCAAGCCCATAGCCCGCATCCCAGATCAGATGGCGCAGACCGCCAAGCGCGTGATACCAAAGTGCGAGGACAGACGCGGCCATCACCAGATCGCCCAGAAGCGACGTGATAAGCCCATCGACCGTCGCGAAATATGCCGGGCCGGTTGCGGCTGCTAAAAGCCACCAGACGATCAGAATGGCGCCCAACAACAAGGCGTTGCCGCTGATCCGCACCATGATCGACGTCATGGAGTTCAATTGTGGCCTGTAAATCGTCAGGTGAGGGGACAGGGGCCGATTGCCCCGGTTCACATCTGCCATGGCGGTCACCCTTTCAGGTTGAGCTTGGTCTCTTTAGTCCTGGTGACTATGAATAGCGAGTTTTTGCGGACTGTCACGTCCTGCCACGTTGAAAAAACGCCGAATTCTGGGTCCTAACGCCGCAGAGAAGCCAATTGTGATCACTGAATTGTAAAGTGTGATCACAAATTTCAAAAGGTGAATGAAGCGTTATTACCATGGGTTTGCCACAGAACGGCCTCATTGCCTGCGTACCCGCCATCGGTGGATCGTATTGTGAGATTTGTAAGGACGACATGATGGGCGAGAAACTGACCTTCGCACTGGATCATGACCATGTGCAATTGATGGCATGGATGGTGGAGTGCCCCGATCCCAATCTTTGGCACGAGTTGGTTGTCGGATTGGACCTGACAACCGGCCTGGGGCTCGACTCCGCACTTTGGATCGTGCAGCAGCCGGACTGCGACATGGCAACGGCCGCCGCCGCCTTGATCCGACTGGAAGCATGGGAATATGTGATCGTGCCGCTCGAAAACAAAACCTATGCCGACCCCCGCATTTTCGAAATCGCCAAGGTGATTTGCAACCGGTCCGAAGCGGAGGGCTATCACCGTAACCTGATCGGATGGGATCGGAGCCGGTTGCGGTTCACCCCGAAAGTGATGTTGCAGCACATCTATGCGTTCTGTGAACTCAAGGGCTTGGCGCGGGAGCAGACCTATCTGCCAATCCCGATCAACCTGCTTTCAGGTGATTTCGACAAGGCGCTTCCGATGAGGGAGTACATTGTCGATGAAAGCAGCGTGACGCATATCTCGGCGCTCGATTCCGCACGGCAACAGGCGAGCGGCTACGTGCTCCATTAAGGAGGCCGCGTGTCACAGCGGCATCAACGCCCAATAGTCGAGATCCAACAGAACCTCCGGTAGATATCGGCCATCGTCTCCGCACAGAGCGCCGGCAGGGCTGCCTTTGGTCGCGACCAAGCGTAGACGAAGGGCGCCGACGCCCGGCGCGCCCGTTTCCGCTTTCCCCAGCACTTCGCTCCAAGCCTTTACCGTATCGCCCGCAAAGGCCGGATTGGCATGGGCGCCCGCATTGATCCCGGCAATCATCTGTGCGTTGGCCAGCCCATTGAAGCTGAGCGCGCGGGCAAGGCTGATGATATGGCCGCCATAGATCAGGCGTTGGCCATCAGGGCGGAAGGTGGCATCGAAATGCACCTTGGCAGTGTTCTGCCAGAGACGGGTCGCCATCATGTGTTCCGCCTCCTCGAGGGTCACACCATCCACATGGTCAATCACCTCGCCGACCTCATAATCTCCCCACCGATGCGGTTCCCCGGCCAGGCCGAAATCGTAATGCGAGAAATCCAGCCCTTCAGGCACAAAAAGCGCTTCGGAGTCGACGACCGTCGCCAGCTCCGGGATCGTCGTTTCTGGCGCAGGCGCATCCAGGTTCCCTTTGCGCACCATCACCCAACGGACGTAATCCAGTACCACCGTTCCATGCTGGTTCAGCCCCTCGGTGCGGACATAGACCACGCCAGATTTGCCATTGGAGTTCTGTTTTAGTCCGATGACTTCTGACCGGCTGCGCAGTGTGTCTCCCGGCCAAACCGGGACATGAAACCGCCCCTCCGCATAGCCAAGATTGGCCACCGCATTGAGCGAGATATCCGGAACCGTTTTGCCAAAGACTGTGTGAAATGCAATCAGATCGTCCAGCGGGCTGGCATGCAGACCCGACGCCTGGGCAAATTTATCTGAGGAATAGAGCGCGTGCCGCGCCGGATAGAGCGCTGTGTAAAGCGCCCGCTCGCCGCCAGAGACCGTGCGCGGTGTGGCATGCTCGAGCACTTGGCCAAGTGTATAATCCTCAAAGAAATTGCCCGCATTGGTTTTGGCCATCTATTGCGCTCCAAGCTTCATTTCTGGGGAATAGGGCCCCTCAATCTCTTTGGTCACGGCCTGCCCGCAGCGCATCACGCCGCGGGCGCTGTCAAACGCATAGGTCGGTGGTCCATAGAGGACCCAGCCCTTGCTGAGCGCCTCGCTGACCTTGTGGCAGAAGGCCGAGGTGTCGTCTTCGCTGAGGAACCGGTAAATCTGCATCAGGTCGGGAACGGGTAATAGCCGAGCCATGTGTGGACGAAGGCGACAACCAGATAGGCCACCAAGCCCGCAACAAATGCGATCCCGTCATTCTTAAGCGACGCATTCGCGGGCCGCTCCCATGTCGGCTCAGCTTTGTTGATCATAATCACGCTGCCCACGGCCCAGCCCAAAAGCCCGCCAAACAGCAGGATCGACGCCAGATCGCCATTCACCAGCAAATGCCCGATGGCCCAGGACTTCATCGCCGTCAGTTGCTTATGGCGCACCCTGGCAGACAGCCGCCCCTGAATCATGCTCAAGGCGAAGAACCAGAAACCGATCAGGATCAGCAGATTTGCGAGATGGATCAAGAAGGCGGGCGGGAACCAGACATTCACGAAGCCCGCACTGCGATAGCCGATCACCATCAGGACAATGCCGGCGACAATACCGAGCGTGACAAGGCCCTTGCCGGGGTCTCCCATCGCGGCGCGGCGCGCCGGTGCGAGGCGTTTGAACCAATGTGACCCGGCGAAAAGCGCTAGGCCGAGGATCAGAAGTAGGTAACCCATTTATAGAGACTCCAGCTTGGAAATGGCGGCCGCCTTGGCCAAGGTGGCGCGTGCCGTTTCCACATGCAAGTTCTCGACGATGCGACCGTCCACCACAGCCACCCCTTGACCGGCGGCGGTGGCGTCATCGAAAGCCGCGATCTGTCGACGCGCTAGATCGATTTCGGCCTCTGACGGGGCGAACGCTGCATTTGCGATGGCCACCTGCGCCGGGTGGATCAGCGTTTTGCCGTCAAAACCCATATCGCGACCCTGGTCGCATTCGCGCTGTAACCCATCGTCATCCTTGAACGCGTTATAAACGCCATCGACGCAGACCAACCCGTGGGCGCGCGCGGCGAGCAGGCAAAGCTGGAGCGAGGTCAAAAGCGGTTCGCGATCGGCGCGGCTGCGCGTCCCCAAATCCTTCGCCAGATCATTGGTGCCCATCACGAAACCAGCCATCCGCGGCGCGGCGGCGATCTCGAGCGCGTTCATAATCCCAAGCGGCGTTTCCATCATCGCCCAAATGGTTGTGTCAGCCATCTCCGGTCGGGCGTCGAGCCTGTCGGCCAGCGCGCCAATATCCGCCGCGCTGTTCACTTTGGGCAGCAAGATCGCCTGCGGTTTCGCAGCTGCGATGACATCCAGATCCTCTGCGCCCCACGCCGTATCGAACCCATTGATCCGCACGATTTGCGCCCGCGGTCCATAGCCACCCGCGCTTAGTGTGTCCGCCAAGAGCGTCCGGGCGCTGGCTTTCTCGTCCATCGCCACGGCATCTTCGAGATCGAAGATGATCGCATCGACCGGCAAGGTCTTGGCCTTCTCCAACGCCCGATCTTTGGAGCCGGGAATGTAGAGAACCGAACGGTAAGGGTGCGCGCGATGATCCATGAGCGAGGTCCTTTTAGGTCGTGATACCGGCGATGGACCACGGTCACGCTGCGAACGCAAGTTCCGATATGCCGCAGCGTAGCGAAATTTTATGTCGCACAAAAATGTTGCGCCGATGCCCGGCACCCACGCTTTTGTAACGGTTTCACGACAGTTTTCTTGAGAATTAACGAATTTTTTGTCATCTTTGGCCATACAGGCATCCATGCGTCCCGGGCAAACCGGGCATACGAACCTACAGCAGAGGGGGAGCCTGGCGGTCTTGCGCTCAACCTTTTGCGGACTGCCGTTTCATTCTGGCTCCTCACAGATGAAAGGCAGGACGATGACCTCTAAACTGGCACTTGTCGGGGCTGTGCTGGCCCTGGCTCCATTAACTCCACCGGCAATCGCGCAATCAAACGGGCAAGCAATTTGCGGCCAGCGCGATGCTATCATCAACACGCTGTCCAGCCGCTATGGCGAGACCGCGCGGTCCATCGGAATGGGCCCCGGCAACCGGATTGTCGAGGTTTATGCCTCGGATGAGACCGGCACCTGGACGATCACAGTCACCAGCGCCGATGGTCTGACATGTCTGATGGCCTCCGGCGCATCTTATGAGACGCTGATCCAGCCCGCGCCCGGCGAACCGCTTTAATTGGTTTTGCCGCAGCTTTGCGGCGCTCGAAGATCGCAAAGAGATAAAGAATCGTACGCCTCCTTCGGAGGGTGTTTGGAGCGGCCCTGTCGTATATGTGTCAGGCTTTCGACGCTCGGCGCGGTGCCACGACCCTGTGATCTTGCCCTTCCGTTTCCGAGATTTCCCGCTTTTTTTATGCTGTTAGCACCGCCCAATACTTCTATGGGGCTTTCCGCCGCGCGTGCCTAGGCTTGCGCCGGGCGGGGTGTGGGGCTACCCCTCGCGCCAACATCAACAAGGGACGTGGAGATCACTCACATGGCCAGACCCAAGATTGCGCTTATCGGCGCGGGACAAATCGGGGGCACGCTTGCCCATCTTGCAGCGTTGAAAGAACTGGGTGACGTCATCCTGTTCGACATCGCCGAGGGCATTCCACAAGGCAAGGCGCTGGATATTGCCGAATCCGGCCCGTCGGAGAAATTCGACGCCAAGATGAAAGGCACCAATGACTACGCCGATATCGCCGGTGCCGATGTCTGCATCGTGACCGCTGGTGTGCCGCGGAAACCAGGGATGAGCCGCGACGACCTTCTGGGTATCAACCTGAAAGTTATGAAATCCGTCGGCGAAGGCATTGCCGCGAATGCCCCCGACGCGTTCGTGATCTGCATCACCAACCCGCTTGACGCGATGGTGTGGGCGCTGCGTGAATTCTCGGGCCTGCCGCATGAGAAAGTCTGCGGCATGGCCGGCGTGCTCGACAGCGCGCGCTTCCGCCATTTCCTGGCCGAAGAATTCGACGTGTCGATGAAAGACGTCACCGCCTTCGTTTTGGGTGGTCACGGCGACACAATGGTGCCGCTGACCCGTTATTCGACCGTTGCAGGCATTCCTCTGCCGGATCTGGTCGCGATGGGCTGGACCACGCAAGAAAAGCTCGATGCGATTGTGCAGCGGACGCGCGACGGCGGCGCGGAAATCGTTGGCCTGCTGAAGACAGGGTCCGCATTTTATGCCCCTGCGACGAGCGCCATCGAGATGGCTGAGGCTTATCTGAAAGACCAGAAACGCGTCTTGCCCTGCGCGGCTTATGTGGACGGCGCGCTTGGTCTGAAAGGCATGTATGTGGGCGTGCCCACGGTGATCGGCGCTGGCGGCATCGAGCGGGTTGTCGACATCAAGATGACCAAGGATGAGCAGGCGATGTTTGATAACTCGGTCAATGCCGTCAAAGGCTTGGTCGAAGCTTGCAAGGGCATCGACGAGAGCCTAGCCTAAGCCTATTCGCACAAAATCTAAAAGGGGCCGGGGCCAAGCTCCGGCCTTTTGCGTTTCTGCCACGACCACATTCCAACGCAGCGGATCACCCATCTTGGTCTTCGCTTTCTCGCAGTTCTGTCGGCGGTGTTGGGTGCGGTCTCATCTGAAAGACGACTGCCCTTATAAGGCGCGTGATTTCGCCCTGTGAGGCTCGGGTGGACGATTCGGTGTCAAAAACCGTTTATTCTTGCCGTCTTGCCATTTTGTGATCACACTTTTTCTGGCTGTGATCACAAATGTCGCTTTTTTGTTCAATTCCGCGCGTGTGCGTCAGAATGACGTTTTATTGCTGGCGAAACCTGTGCTTAGTCGGTGGGGACAACACCAATGATGGGACAGTTTCATGAACATTCATGAATACCAGGCGAAGGCATTGCTTCGCGACTACGGCGCCCCGGTCAGTGATGGCCGCGTGGTTTTGAAAGCGGAAGATGCCAAGACGGCAGCGGGTGAAATGGACGGCCCGCTTTGGGTCGTGAAAGCGCAGATCCACGCTGGTGGTCGCGGCAAAGGGTCTTTCAAAGAGGCTGACGCCGGTGAGAAGGGTGGCGTGCGCTTGGCCAAATCGGTCGAAGAAGCCGCCGAAGAAGCCAAAAAGATGCTGGGCCGCACCCTGGTGACCCATCAGACTGGTCCCGCAGGCAAGCAGGTCAATCGGATCTATATCGAAGATGGCTCCGGCATTGAGACCGAGATGTATCTGGCCCTCCTCGTCGATCGCCAGACCTCGCGGATCTCATTCGTCTGTTCCACCGAGGGTGGCATGGACATCGAAGAGGTTGCTGCCGCCACGCCCGAGAAGATCCTGTCCTTCAGCGTTGACCCTGCCACTGGGTATCAAGGCTTCCACGGTCGCCGCGTCGCCTTTGCGCTCGGCCTCGAAGGTCAGCAGGTCAAGCAATGCGTCCGCCTGATGGGATTGCTCTACCAGGCCTTCACCGAGAAGGACATGGAGATGCTGGAGATCAACCCGCTGATCGTGACCGATGGCGGCGATCTGAAAGTGCTCGATGCCAAAGTCGGCTTCGACGGCAACGCGGTCTACCGCCATGCCGATATCGCGGCGCTCCGTGACGAGACGGAAGAAGATCCGAAGGAACTGGCCGCGTCGAAATATGACCTGAACTATATCGCCCTCGACGGCGAGATCGGCTGCATGGTGAACGGCGCGGGCCTGGCCATGGCAACAATGGATATCATCAAGCTCTACGGCTCCGAGCCTGCCAACTTCCTTGATGTGGGCGGCGGCGCGACGAAAGAGAAAGTGACAGAAGCCTTCAAGATCATCACTTCCGACCCGCAGGTGAAAGGCATTCTTGTCAACATCTTCGGCGGCATCATGCGCTGCGATATCATCGCGGAAGGCGTCATCGCGGCGGTGAAGGAAGTCGGGCTTGAGGTTCCGCGCTGGTCGTGCGTCTGGAAGGCACGAATGTGGAAAAGGGCAAAGAGATCATCAAATCGTCCGGCCTCAACGTGATCGCGGCCGATGACCTCAAGGACGGCGCTGAAAAGATCGTGGCGGCGGTGAAGGGGTAAGAACTCTGATGCGCCTATTAGCTATTTCTCTTGTGTCATCTCTGCTGCTGTCGGCCTGTGTTGAAACACAAACTGACTCTGCTACTAGCCGCGCCGCACCTGATGTAAACCGGGCCGTTAGCGGTTTTCTAGAAGGTTGTATTTCGAGCAACTTCTCTCAGACCGCTGTTCGAGCGGCCTTCGAACGGAATGGAGTTGCATTCGGTCGCCCGCTTTTCGTTAGAGAGGGTTCACTTCCAGCGGGCGAACTCCGGGTTCGGACGGGCGGCCAACCAGATAGGCCTGGAACAGGCCCTTTTCCTTTCCTGAGATCATGTTCCGTCTGGCTCCACGGTCTCTGGGCCGCGCCGACGAGTACGACGATACAAGCTTATCTTGAAGAAGCAGGATTTCAGTATGCCGCTCCGCTCTCTGACAACGACTACATCAGGCATAATGCAACTCGGTTCAGTTTGGCCGAAATGACCGGAATCTATACGCGCAACAATCGCACATATCTTGTCGCAGTTGCACAGTCTTCGCAGAATCCTGGTCGTCGTCTTGGGCGCATCACGGACCTCAACTTTGCTGAAAGCCAGCTATCTGTGGACGAACTCTTGTTGGTGATGCGAACCCATGGGCAAATCTAGGAGACTCCAAACATGTCCGTCCTCGTAGACGAAAACACCAAAGTCATCTCTCATGGATTCACCGGCTTGCAGGGCACGTTCCATTCCGACCCGGCCATCGCTTATGGCTCCAAGATGGTTGGTGGGGTCATTCCCTGCAAAGATGGCATGATCTATCTGGACCCGCAGGTGTGCAAATTGGTTCATCAGACCGGGGAGGAAATCGGTGACGACACACCGATGACTATTATGGCCGCGCCGGGCGAAGGACTCTAGGCCAATGCGGGAGACCCTCAAAGCAGTTTTCGAGGAGATGGACTGGTCGAATGGAGGTGCATCGCCCCGGTCGGGCGCTGGCTCCTCGCTCGATAGTACGGCCGAAATCCGGGCAGCTTTGCCAGGTCTCTTTGAGCGGCATGACGTCAAGAGCTTTCTTGATGCACCTTGCGGCGATTGGCATTGGATGTCGCATGTGGATCTGACCGGTATCGACTATATCGGATTCGATATCGCGACCTCTCTGATCGAAGCGAACCGGGCCGCGCATACCCGCAAGGGCGTACAGTTTGACGTGGCCGATGTCACATCTGACCCTCTCCCGAAGGTCGACATGATGATGTGCCGCGACTGCCTGTTTCATCTGAAGTTCTGGCTCAGATGGGAGTTTTTCAAAGGCTTTCTGGCGTCGGGCACGCCTTTGCTGCTGACAACTTTTCACCACATCGCGGAGAACAAGCCGCTGCGCAACAATGGGCGTCCGCAAGTTTGACCCCACCTTGCCGCCGTTCAACTTCGCCCCCCGATCGAGGTCGTGCACGAGACTGTTGTCCGTGACGAAGACGGAAGAACACAGCTCGTTGCCGGGCAGGGGGGACAGCGCTCAATGGGTCTTTGGACCCGCGAACAGGTCGCGGACGCCGTTGCGCGACATGAGAACTCCAAAAACGAACCCGGCGCTTCCAGCGCAAAAGACATGAGGGAAGAATGGCCGTACTCGTAGACGAAAACACCAAAGTGATCTGTCAGGGCTTTACTGGCTCGCAGGGCACATTCCATTCCGAACAGGCCATCGCTTATGGCACCAAGATGGTCGGCGGCGTGACACCTGGCAAAGGTGGGATGACCCATCTGGACCTGCCAGTGTTCAACTCGGTGCATGAGGCGAAAGCTGTGACTGAGGCGAATGCCTCGGTGATCTATGTGCCGCCGCCCTTCGCTGCTGACTCGATCCTGGAAGCGATCGATGCGGAGATGGAGCTGATCTGCTGCATTACCGAGGGCATCCCGGTGCTCGACATGATGAAGGTGAAGCGCGCGCTCGAAGGATCCTCTTCGATCCTGATCGGCCCTAACTGTCCCGGTATCATCACGCCCGATGCCTGCAAAATCGGCATCATGCCTGGCCATATCCACAAACGTGGCTCCGTTGGCGTTGTGTCCCGCTCCGGCACTCTGACCTATGAGGCCGTGAAGCAGACCACAGATGTGGGTCTGGGCCAGTCGACCTGCGTCGGCATCGGCGGTGACCCGATCAAGGGCACTGAACATATCGACGTGCTGGAATGGTTCCTGGCCGATGATGAGACCGAAAGCATCATCATGATCGGCGAGATCGGCGGATCGGCCGAGGAAGAGGCCGCGCAGTTCCTCGCTGATGAGAAGAAGAAAGGCCGTTGGAAACCGACTGCTGGCTTCATCGCGGGCCGCACGGCACCTCCGGGCCGCCGGATGGGCCATGCGGGTGCAATTGTCGCCGGCGGCAAAGGTGGCGCCGAGGACAAGATCGAAGCCATGCAAAGCGCGGGCATCGTCGTGGCCGAAAGCCCCGCAGGTCTCGGTGAAGCTGTGTTGAAGGCGATTGGCTGACTTGCTGCTCTTGGCCTTAGGGAGATGACGTTGAAGATTGCGACATGTGCAAAGGGATGCAGCCCGGCTGTGACATCTGTCACCGGTCAGATGCTGCTGCTTTCCGCCGCCGTCGCGATCTTCGCGGTGGTGGTGCTTGCGGCTCCCTCGCGCGCCGAGGCGGGGCTTGTCGCATCCCTAGAACTGTGCCTCGACAATACGCTGACGCTTGAGGCGCGCGGGCTTGCCTTTGAGGCTGCGGGGTGGAGCCGCTCTGAGAGCCAAGAGACTGCGGACGACGTGCTGGCCCACGCGCTTTTGATCTCAGGGCTCGACCCTCTTCAGCCGGAGAGTTGGGCCGAGGGTCAGGAGCGCGCCAACGACGTCGCCGCGCGTTTGCGCGAAGGTCGGGGGTATGACGACGTACAGTTGTTTCTGTCCGATACCCATGCCGTGGTTGTCGAGCCGACGCGAACGGGGCTGCACACCTGTCTCTATGTCGGACCGCCGCAAGACCTGAGCGATGCTGCGGCAACGGTCGACACGCGCTTGCCCGTGCGGCGTATTGGTGCGCGGCTTCAGGTGCAAGGCCGCCCGCCTGCGGCGCAACTCACGGCCTATTCATTGGACGCCGAGGCCTTGAGGCGTTTCCCTGTCATGCTCACCTACGGCACGACCATGACGATCTTGCTTGACCGTAGAGGGACGCAATGATGCCCCCAAAGGCTGCTGCAAATTCACTTCCGGGAGGACTTGACCCATGACCGACCAATCCCCCAACGATCAGTTCCACGCCTCCAGCTTCATGCAGGGGCATAATGCCGAGTATCTCGAACAGCTCTACGCGCAATATGCCAATGATCCCAATGCGGTCGACGCGGCGTGGCAGGAGTTCTTCCGGGCGCTGGGCGATGCCGAGCTGGACGTAAAGGCCGAAGCGCATGGCCCCTCTTGGGCACGGGCCGATTGGCCACCGCAGCCGGCAGATGAGATGACCTCCGCGCTGACTGGTGAGTGGCCGGTGGCCGTCGAAGAGGCCAAAGGCGCGGGCGACAAGATCAAAGCGAAAGCGCAGGAAAAAGGCGTCGAGATCAGCGATGACATGGTGCAGCGCGCCGTGCTCGACTCGATCCGGGCGCTGATGTTGATCCGGGCTTATCGGATCCGGGGTCATTTGGTGGCCGATCTCGACCCGCTGGGCATGCGCGATCAGACACCGCATCCGGAGCTGGACCCGAAATCCTATGGCTTCGCCGAGGCCGATATGGATCGGCCGATTTTCATCGACAATGTCCTGGGCCTGCAAATGGCTTCAATCCGGCAGATTATCGATATCGTGAAGCGCACCTATTGCGGCACCTTTGCGCTGCAATACATGCATATCTCGAACCCCGAGGAGGCCGCTTGGCTGAAAGAGCGGATCGAAGGCTATGGCAAAGAAATTGCCTTCACCCGCGAGGGGCGGAAAGCCATCTTGAACAAGATGGTCGAGGCAGAAGGCTTCGAAAAATTCCTCCATGTCAAATACATGGGCACCAAACGCTTTGGCTTGGATGGCGGCGAAAGCCTGATCCCCGCGATGGAGCAGATCATCAAGCGCGGTGGCGCGTTAGGCGTGCGGGACATCATTATTGGCATGCCGCATCGGGGTCGTCTTTCGGTGCTCGCCAATGTGATGGCCAAGCCGTATCGGGCGATCTTTAACGAGTTCCAGGGGGCTCGTTCAAGCCCGAAGATGTGGATGGCTCCGGCGATGTGAAATACCACTTGGGTGCGTCGTCTGATCGGGAATTCGACGGCAACTCCGTACATTTGTCGCTGACCGCGAACCCGTCGCATTTGGAGGCGGTGAACCCGGTGGTTCTGGGCAAAGCGCGGGCCAAGCAAGATCAAAACAACGACACCGACCGTACCAGCGTTTTGCCGATCCTGCTACATGGGGATGCGGCCTTTGCCGGTCAGGGCGTCGTCGCCGAAGGTTTCGGTCTGAGCGGTCTGCGCGGGCACAAGACCGGCGGCACCATGCATATCGTTGTGAACAACCAGATCGGCTTCACCACGGCGCCGCATTTCTCGCGTTCCAGCCCCTATCCGACCGATATCGCGCTGATGGTGGAAGCGCCGATCTTCCATGTGAATGGCGATGATCCGGAAGCTGTGGTCCATGCCGCGAAAGTGGCGACCGAGTTCCGCCAAAAATTCAGCAAAGACGTGGTGATCGACATCTTCTGCTACCGCCGGTTTGGCCATAACGAGGGCGATGAGCCCATGTTCACCAACCCGATCATGTATAAGAAGATCAAGAAGCAGAAGACCACGCTGAGCCTTTATACGGAACGTCTGGTCAAGGACGGGCTGATCCCCGAAGGCGAAGTCGAGGATATGAAGGCGGCCTTCCAGGCCTATCTGAACGAAGAGTTCGAGGCCGGGAAAGATTACAAGCCCAACAAGGCGGATTGGCTCGACGGGCGCTGGTCGCATCTGGATCGCCAGGGTGAGGAATACCAGCGCGGCGAGACGGCGATCAGCCCCGAAACCTTTGATCAAGTCGGTGCGGCCCTGACCCGTGCGCCCGAGGGCTTCAAGCTGCATAAAACCGTTGGACGTCTGTTGGACACCAAGACCGAGATGTTCAAATCCGGTAAAGGTTTCGACTGGGCGACGGCCGAGGCACTGGCGTTCGGGTCCTTGCTGACCGAAGGCTATCCGGTTCGGCTTTCGGGGCAAGATTCGACCCGCGGCACGTTTAGCCAACGCCATTCGGGGCTGATCGATCAGGAGACGGAGGAGCGCTATTATCCGCTCAACCACGTTCGCGAAGGACAATCCCGCTATGAGGTCATCGACTCGATGCTCTCGGAATATGCGGTTCTGGGCTTCGAATATGGCTACAGCCTCGCCGAACCCAACGCGCTGGTCATGTGGGAGGCGCAGTTTGGCGATTTCGCCAATGGCGCGCAGATCATGTTTGACCAATTTATCTCCTCGGGGGAGCGCAAATGGTTGCGGATGTCCGGGCTGGTCATGCTTCTGCCGCATGGGTTCGAAGGGCAGGGGCCGGAACACAGTTCTGCGCGCCTGGAGCGCTTCCTGCAAATGTGCGCGGAGGACAACTGGATCGTCGCCAATTGCTCGACCCCGGCAAACTACTTCCACATCTTGCGCCGTCAATTGCACCGGAGCTTCCGTAAGCCGCTGGTTCTGATGACGCCGAAATCGCTACTGCGCCACAAGATGGCGATCAGCGAGACTGCGGACTTTACCACTGGGTCGAGTTTCCACCGGGTGCTCTGGGATGATGCTCAGAAAGGCAATTCCGACACGAAGCTGGTGGCTGATGACAAGATCAAACGCGTCGTGATGTGTTCGGGTAAGGTCTATTATGATCTGCTCGAAGAACGGGATGCGCGCGGCGGCATCAATGATGTCTATCTTCTGCGGCTGGAGCAGTTCTATCCATTCCCGGCTCTGGCCTTGATGAAAGAGCTGGAACGGTTCAAAGGCGCCGAGATTTGTTGGTGTCAGGAAGAGCCGAAAAATCAAGGCGGGTGGAGTTTTGTCGAGCCCAACTTGGAATGGGTTCTGACCCGTCTGAAAGCCAAACACACCCGGCCCAGCTATGTGGGTCGGAATGCATCGGCCTCGCCCGCGACTGGGTTGGCCAGCCAGCACAAAGCACAACAAGCCGCGCTCGTGAACGAAGCGCTGACCATCGAAGGGAAATAAGCGATGTCCGTAGAAGTGCGTGTCCCAACCCTGGGCGAAAGCGTGACCGAGGCGACGGTGGCCACCTGGTTCAAGAAGCCGGGCGAAGCTGTGGCCGTCGATGAAATGCTCTGCGAGTTGGAAACCGATAAGGTGACGGTGGAAGTGCCATCGCCCGCCGCAGGAACACTGGCCGAGATCGTCGCGGCGGAAGGGGAGACGGTTGGCGTCGACGCTTTGCTTGCGACGCTCAGTGAAGGGGAAGGGGCCGCACCTGCACCCGCCCCGAAAGCGGCCGCTGTTGAAGCGCCGGCGGCGGAGGGCGGCGAGAGCGTTGATGTGATGGTGCCGACGCTCGGGGAAAGTGTGACCGAAGCGACCGTTTCGACTTGGTTCAAGGCGGTTGGCGACAGCGTGGCGCAGGATGAGATGCTCTGCGAATTGGAGACCGACAAAGTCTCAGTCGAGGTGCCCGCCCCGGCCTCCGGGACTTTGACGGAGATCCTGGCGGCCGAAGGCAGCACGGTGGATGCAAGCGCAAAACTGGCGGTGATTGGTGGTGCCGGCGCGGTGGTCGCTGCACCCGCCGCCGCTCCAGCAGCGGCCCCTGTGGTCAGCAGCGGCAAAGATGTGGAAGACGCGCCTTCGGCCAAGAAGACGATGGCCGAGACCGGCGTCAGCGCCGATCAAGTCCAAGGGTCGGGTCGCGATGGGCGCATCATGAAAGAAGATGTGCTGAAAGCCGTCAGCGCGGCGGCAGCCCCGGCGCCTGCGGCGACCGCGCCCGCCCCACGTGCCCCGGTCCCTGCCGACGATGCCGCGCGCGAGGAGCGGGTCAAGATGACTCGTCTGCGCCAAACCATCGCTAAACGTCTGAAAGACAGCCAGAATACGGCCGCGATGCTGACCACCTATAACGAGGTGGACATGACCGAGGTCATGGCGCTGCGCAGTCAGTACAAGGATGAGTTTGAGAAGAAACACGGGGTTCGCCTGGGCTTCATGTCCTTCTTCACCAAGGCTTGCTGCCACGCGCTGAAAGAGGTGCCCGAGGTGAATGCGGAGATCGACGGCACCGATATCGTCTATAAGAACTTCGTGCATATGGGCGTCGCCGCCGGGACGCCTACGGGGCTCGTCGTGCCGGTGATCCGCGATGCGGACAGTATGTCCTTCGCCGATATCGAGAAGGCGATTGCCGAGAAGGGGCGTCGCGCTCGCGACGGCAAACTGTCCATGGCGGAGATGCAGGGCGGCACCTTCACGCTCTCCAATGGCGGCGTTTATGGCTCGCTGATGTCCTCGCCGATCCTGAACCCGCCGCAATCGGGCATTCTAGGGATGCACAAGATCCAGGACCGCCCGATGGCGATCAATGGTGAGGTGGTGATCCGCCCGATGATGTATCTGGCGCTATCCTACGACCATCGGATCGTCGACGGCAAAGGTGCCGTGACCTTCCTGGTGCGCGTGAAAGAGGCGCTGGAAGATCCACGGCGGTTGTTGATGGATTTGTGAGGTTACTATGGATCTGGTTGCCGGTCTGACCGCGGCAAAGCTAGCATTCGACCTCGCGAAGGATCTTCGTGACATCGACAAATCCGTCGATGAAGCAGCATTCAAGCTTAAACTAGCGGAACTAACGACAGCGCTCGCTGATGCCCAGGTCGCATTGGCTGGCGCGAGGACCGAGCAACTGGAGATGGAAGCTCGGATACAAAATCTGGAGGGTGAGCTTGATGAGGCGAAAAACGGTGAAATCTGCCCGAGATGTCGTGTAGGGCGTCTCATGCTGGTTGAGGCAAGACCCGAACCTCGGCTTGGTCTTAAGGACTTCGGAGTCGAAACTTGGCGATTGCAGTGCAGCCAAGACGAGTGTGAATTCGTCCAAACAAAAAAACATGATCCGCACGGCGTATTGCCGAAGATTGCTGCAAAGAGATGACCCCCGAACTCACAGCCCTTGCCCTGGCGCTCCTCCTGCAAGCGGTTCAATTCTGCCTGATGGCGATTCCGGCAAACCGGGAGCTGGGCGCGGGCAAGACCGTAAGCCCGCGCGACCGGGAGCGGTTGGGCGGGTCTCTGGAAGATCAACTCTCGACCCGCACCGCGCGGCTCTACCGGGCGCTGAACAACCATTTCGAGGGGTTAATCCTCTTCACTATCGCCGTGGTCGTGGTGGAGTTCTCAGACAGCGCCTCGACTTTCACCGCCGCTTGCGCCTGGGCCTATCTCGGCGCTCGCGTGCTTTATATCCCGGCCTATGCGTTCGGCTGGTCGCCCTGGCGCAGCGCGATCTGGTTCGTCGGCTTCGGGGCCACCATTGCCATGACGCTCGCCGCCCTGTCGGGAGGCATGGCATGAGCCAAAACAGACATCGCGCGGATATTTCGGATATACACGGGAGATATCCCGGTTCGACCGTGCCCCATTTCGACGAGGAGACCCCATGTCCAGCTATGACGTCATCGTAATCGGCTCCGGCCCCGGCGGCTATGTCTGCGCCATCCGTTGCGCGCAATTGGGGCTGAAGACGGCCTGTGTCGAAGGGCGCGAGACCTTGGGCGGCACCTGCCTGAACATCGGCTGCATCCCGTCAAAGGCGCTGCTCCATGCGAGCCACCAGTTGCACGAGGCGGAACATAACTTCGCCAAGATGGGCCTGAAGGGCAAAGCGCCGTCCGTCGATTGGAAACAGATGCAGGCCTATAAGGATGACGTAATTGGTCAGAACACCAAGGGCATCGAATTTCTGTTCAAAAAGAACAAGATCGACTGGCTGAAAGGGTGGGGCTCGATCCCCGAAGCAGGCAAGGTCAAAGTCGGGGATGAGGTTCACGAGGCCAAGCACATCATCATTGCCTCTGGGTCCGAGCCAAGCGCGTTGCCGAATGTGCCTGTCGACGAAAAAGTTGTCGTCACTTCCGAGGGCGCGCTGAGCCTCGGCAAGGTACCGAAGAAGATGGTGGTTATTGGCGCTGGTGTCATCGGGCTGGAATTGGGCTCGGTCTATGCTCGGCTCGGCTCCGAGGTGTCGGTGATCGAGTTCCTCGACCATATCACCCCCGGCATGGATGCGGAGGTGTCCAAGACCTTCCAGAGAATCCTGAAGAAACAAGGGATGACCTTTACCATGGGCGCCGCCGTTCAGAAGGTGGAGGCGACCAAGACCAAGGCAAAGGTCACTTATCAACTCCGCAAAGACGAAAGCGAGCATGTGGTCGACGCCGATGTCGTGCTCGTTGCCACGGGCCGTAAGCCCTATACCGATGGTCTGGGTCTAGAGGCGCTTGGCGTTGAGATGAGCGAGCGTGGGCAGATCAAAACCGATGCTCATTGGGGGACGAACATCAAAGGCATCTATGCGATCGGCGATGCCATTGATGGCCCGATGCTGGCCCATAAGGCTGAAGATGAAGGCATGGCCGTGGCCGAAGTTGTTGCGGGCAAGCATGGCCATGTGAATTACGGTGTTATCCCCGGCGTGATCTATACGCACCCCGAAGTGTCGAATGTGGGGGAGACCGAAGAGACGCTGAAGGCGGCCGGGCGCGCCTATAAGGTCGGCAAGTTCAGCTTCATGGGCAATGGCCGCGCGAAGGCGAATTTTGCCGGGGACGGGTTCGTAAAGATCCTTGCCGACAAAGATACCGACCGGATCTTGGGCGCGCATATCATCGGCCCGATGGCCGGCGATTTGATCCACGAATCTGCGTCGCGATGGAGTTTGGCGCATCAGCTCAGGACCTGGCGATGACATGTCATGCGCATCCGACCTATTCGGAGGCGGTACGCGAAGCGGCTCTGGCCTGCGGTGACGGCGCGATCCATGCCTGAGACCCAGTTGCGCGTTATCAAAGCGTGGCGCGCAACTTATGACCCGGCGCTGAAAGTGACACCGGGCGAAGTCATTACACTTGGCCGACAGGACGACGCGTATCCGGGCTGGCAATGGGTGGTCAACAAGAGCGGTTTGGGCGGTTGGGTGCCGATTGAAATTCTCTCTGGTAATCAAGTTGTTGATGGTTTCAATACTGCCGAGTTGACGGTGTCCGAGGGGGAGGTCGTGGCTGGGCTGGCCGACCGATCAGGTTGGGTTTGGTGCCGTCGGAGGATAGGGCAAGAAGGCTGGGTGCCCGCGAGCTGCTTAACAGAGCTTTAGCCACTATTCCCCAGATGCAGCTCTATCGTGCTGCCCTGGTCCGGCTCAAATTGTGGTCTCATTTATCGAGAGCACGAACCCGGTTGCCGCCTTCTGATTGGCCAGATCAACTGGTGATGAGATGGGCCCCTTAAGTTGTTAAAAGACGTAAGCCTTGAGTCACATCCGCGCGCACAGCGAGCCGCAATCCTGGCTCATCGCCTGCCTGGAGGGCCGCCAAGATCAGTTTGTGGTGACTTGGCGCATCGGTTTTCCCCAAGCGTCCATAGAGAGCGCGCATCGTCGGCCCCAATTGTAACCAAACCGTTTCGGCCAGGGCCAGCATCGCGGGGGCTTGGGCGCGCAGGTACAAGGTGCGGTGAAACTCCAGGTTGCTGCGGATATAGCCCACGGCGTCCCGCTTGGTGATGGATGAGGCAATCGTGCTGTTGATCACCTCCATCCGTTCGATGAGCGCCATATGGGCGCGCGGCAAGGCACGAGCGGACAGTTCTGGCTCCAAGAGGGCGCGAATCGCCGCGAGTTCCTCAATTCGCTCATTGGACAGTTCCGGCGTCGAGACCCGGCCCGAAGCGGAGAGAAACAGGGCGCCTTCACTCACCAGTCGCCGGACCGCTTCGCGCGCCGGTGTCATCGAGACACCGAACTCTCGGCCCAGGCCGCGCAGGGTCAGGGCCTGGCCGGGGCTTACCTCGCCATGCATGATTTGTGTTCTGAGCGCGCGATAAACCCGATCATGGGCCACCGCCGCACCGGTCTCGGTCGGGCGTGGGTTGGTCAACATGAGGCGGATGTGATCACAAAGATCCGGATCACGGCAAGGGGTCGAACTGCCACGCCAAAAGCGCGGGCCCGTGGGTTTTCAACCAATCCCGCTCCGTCTCATACCCGGGGTAGAGATCGGTGCAGACGGCCCAGAACCGGGCAGAATGGTTCATTTCCGCCAGGTGGGCCACTTCATGAGCGGCGACGTAATCCAACACTGTTGGCGGTGCCATGATCAAACGCCAGGAAAACATCAAATCGCCTTTCGACGAGCAGCTGCCCCAACGACTGCGCGGGTCGCGCAGTGTCAGCCGACCATAAGACCTGCCAAGCTGGCCCGCATAACGGTCACAAGCGGGGGCGAGGCGGTCCCGCGCTAGGGCTTTCAGCAGAGCCCGAACCCGCGGCGCAACGCGAGGGCCCTCTGGCACAAAAATTCCCTCCTGCGTCAACCGCGCGGCGCGCCCGGTGCCTGCAAACACCCTTCGGTCGACGCCGCAGATTGGGACCGTGCCACCGATCTCTGGCCGCCTCAGGTCTGGTGTTTGAGCCAGTTGCATTCTCAGCCAAGCTTCCCGGTCCCGGAGAAACGCCAGCGCTTCGGCCTCTGGCGCCCAATGCGGCAAGCTCAAACTCACCCGCCCATCGGCCCGCGACACCCTCAAAGAAAACCGCCGCGCCCGCGTGGATCGACGCAAAAGGACGGAGACGGGTGGCTCGCCTGGCAGGATATGAATGGCGTCGGTCTCTTTGGGCATGTTTCTTTGGCAGGCCGGGCTTGACATCGATGGGCTTGAAAGGCTTTGACACCTCTCTGACATTGTGGCACGTGAGCGCAATTCTCTCGATATCGATGATTAAAGGGGGTGTCATGCCCAAAGAAGAATGGGGCGTCAAACGTGTTTGCCCAACGACGGGCAAACGGTTTTACGACCTAAACAAGAACCCGATCGTCAGCCCCTATACGGGCGACGTCGTCACATTGGACACGGGCAAAGGCTCGCGGACACTGGTCGCGGACAAAGCCGATAAACTGGCCACGAAGAAAGACGCCGCCGAGGACGCCGAAGAGGTGGTTCTGGAGGACGATGACGATTTGGTGCTCGATGATGACGCGGATGTCGATCTGGACGATGACGATGTGTTGGAAGACGATGACGACACCGAAACCGTCGCATTGGACGATCTGGCCGATGTGGCCGCCAATGATGGCGACGACGACTGATCGTTGAGACTAGCAATGGCGCGGGACGGGGATTTTTCGCTTGAACTGCCCCGCGCGACACCATAAACCGCCATTCGTTGCCGGGTTAGGCAGCGCTGGTTTGGGGCCTTAGCTCAGCTGGGAGAGCGCCTGCATGGCATGCAGGAGGTCAGCGGTTCGATCCCGCTAGGCTCCACCAAATCCCTTCTTTTCTTCGCTGAATGCGCGTGCCTCGCGAATGCTCAGACCGCTATCAATCCCGCTGATTCTGTGCGTCTCGGAAGTCGTGTGAGCATTGATATGTCGATCTCCGAAACGCGGCGGAGGCTCTGAGAACACCATTGGGAAACTGACGACTCGCCGCACGACCAGCGAGTATCGTTCGGCATTCGGAAACGGTGTTTTTCAGGCGATCAGGCAGAAAGAGCTTGGGTCGCGAGGCTTACCTTCTCTAAAAGCATAAAGTCTTTTTGAATCTTGGCTAGCTCTTGGCTTATACCTCCGGCGGGGTCAGGGGGCCGTTTTTATGAGTATCGTTTCGAGAACCGATACAATGGTAGAGTGCGCGCTCGAATCGCTCTTGGGTGATGCGGTGCCAAAATCCGATGTGGTGCATCTCTTGGTGCATCGCTGGCCACAGGCGTCGGGTTTGCAAGTTATGGTCGCATTGATCAGTGCAGCCAATGCCATCGAACAGGTCTATGCGGCTGGCAGCCCGGCTCGTCTGGATGCCGAACGCGCCATGCGCCGGGCCGTCATGCTTTCGATTGATCTCTATGCTTTGGAAGCGCGGGGGATCAGCCCGGTCATGGCGTCCGATCTTCTGAGTTTCTGGGCGGAAAACCCGGCGTAACGCCGGCGCGGTTTTCGCATGGCGCAGGCACCCGCAGGCCGCTAGGGTCGGCCCATGTTGTCACCCGCGATTTCTTTTTCAGATGATCAGGCCAGCGCCTATGACGCGATTGCCGAGATGCTGCGCAGCGCTGGCGTCGATCTTGATCGCGAGACCATGACACCAGCCGCCGAAGGCACCTCCAGTGTCATGGCCGTCATCGGCAAGGCGGGCAGTGGCAAGACGCTGCTCCTCGCGCATCTGGTGAAGGCTTTGGACGACGCCGGTGTTGACTTGATCTCGGGCGATTGGGAGGGCCGCCGCCGTCGCGAGCGGCGGACGGTGGCTATTCTGGCACCAACGAACAAGGCGGCCTCTGTTTTGCGGACACGCGGCGTGCCAGCAACCACGATCCACCGGATTCTTTACACGCCCGTCTATGACCCGGAATATGAGAAGGTCGCGGAATGGCTGGCTGGCCAAGGCGAGCGACCCGAGATTGAGGCGCTGACCGACGCGGCGCTGGACCGGGCGAAACAGGTCTATGACGCACATAAATCCGTACCCGCAGCCCTCGCGGCGGCAGGCCTGCGCGGGTCGGATTTCATCACCGGCTGGAAACGTCGCGAGGACCCGCTCGACATCGGTTTGGTCGATGAAAGCTCGATGCTGGATCAGAAGCAATTTGAGGATCTGCGCGAAATCTTCCCGACATTGATCCTCTTCGGTGATCCGGCGCAGTTGGCCCCCGTGGGGCAGTCTGGCGAGATGGTGTTCGATCAACTCAAGGGGCCCCGTAAACAGGAACTGGCGCGGGTGCACCGGCAGGAGGCGGACAATCCGATCCTTGATCTGGCCCATGCGTTGGGTGATCCGTCGCTCAGTTTTGAAGCCTTCGAGCGCATGGTCGAAGAGGCCGCGCGCCGCGATGACCGGGTTGTTGTCGCGCCGCGCGCCGATAGCGATCTGATGGCGCGCAGTCCGGTTCTGGTCTGGCGCAACGCCACCCGCATACGGTTAATCCGCGCCTTCCGCATGGCCCATGGCGCGCCGGAGGATGCGCTCCTCCCTGGCGAGCCGCTGATTTGTGATGGGATCGAGTTGCCGATCAAGCACCGCAAGAAACGCATCGATCTGGAGGCCCGCGGCCTGATCAAGGGTGCGCAGGTGGTCTATGTCGGCCCCGGCAACAAGCCCGGGTTCTCGCGGCTGCATGTGGTTGGGGCCGAAAGCCCGCGCCTGTCTGCCGCCTCGATCGTGAAAATCGAAAAGCCGGATGAGGAAGAGCCGTTCATTCCCTACGCCGCGCGGATGGGCGCGGCGTTTCTGCATGGCGCGGCGGTGACCACCCACAAGGCGCAGGGCTCACAATGGGAGACGGTGCAAGTCTTTGCCCCCGATCTCTATGCGGCGGCCCGGTCGGGGCGCGAAGAGGCGGGGCAGGCCCTTTGGAAGCGTTTGGCTTATGTCGCGATCACCCGGGCGGAGCATCGGCTCATATGGGTCACACGCTATATGCTGTCCAAGCCGCAGGTGGTGCTGGGCGTGGACGATCTGGTGGTGCCCACCGTACCCCTCGCGCTTGAAGGGGAGGCTCTGCTATGAAAACCATCCTCATCACCGGGGCCAGCTCGGGCATTGGCCGCGCGACTGCGGAGCTGTTCCTCGAACAGGGGTGGTGTGTCGGTCTTGTGGCACGCCGCGGCGAGATGTTGGAAGACATGGCCGGCGGGTTGGAAACCGCGTTGCCCTTGCCTGCCGATGTCAGCGATTTGGCACAGATGGAGGCCGCCGTCGCCGCAATGATCGCGACCTGGGGGCGGCTAGATGCGGTTTTCAACAATGCCGGCATCTTCACGCCTCAGGGCACGATTGATGAGATCGATCCCGAAGATTGGCACTGTTCGCTTGCCGTCAATCTAACCGGCATGTTCAACACGGCTCGCGTCGGTTTTGCGCAGATGCGCGCGCAAGAGCCGCAAGGGGGACGGATCATCAATAATGGCTCGCTCTCGGCCCATAACCCGCGCGAATGCTCGATCTGTTACACCACGACGAAACATGGGGTGACCGGGCTGACCAAGACGCTGGCGCTCGATGGCCGCCCCTTTGGGATCGCCGCGGGGCAGATTGACATTGGCAATGCGCGGACCGAGCTGGTTGATAAGCTGAATGCCAGGATAGAGGCCGAGGGGAAACCCCTGATGCCAATGATGGATGTGGCGGATGCGGCGCGCTCGGTTCTGCATATGGCCAATATGCCAGCCTCGGCCAATGTGCTGTTTCAGACGGTGATGGCGACGAATATGCCGTATATCGGGCGCGGCTGAGCCTTAGCCAAGCGGTTTGCCGCCCTTGCCGCCCGCCGGGCCCGGAAACTCCGGCAGACCATCGGTCAGTGTGATCCCCGGCAGGCGGGACGCAACATAAGTGTGGCACTGTACGGCGACCTGATCCGGCGTATCCAAACTGCCAAGGGTCACGAACACCACGCCTTCCGCTTCAAAACTCAGTTGGCTGCCGCAGGTGCCACAAAACCGGCGGATGACGCCCGGTGACGACTGATAAATCTGAGGTGCGTCTCCGACCCAATCCATCGCATCCGGGGCGACCTCCACAAATCCCGTGAATGGCGCGCCGGAGGCTTTCTGGCACATCGTGCAGTGGCAGTAGCTGGCATAGGTCGGCGCGGTTTGGGACCGATATCTGACCGCACCGCAAAGGCATCCGCCCGCCCACGCCATCGCTTATGTCCGGATGTAACGGAAGACAGTCGAGGCCAGCCAGCCCGCCGCAATCGCAATGACCAGGGAAAGAATGCCGTAAATCAAAGGCCGCTCATGGGCGAGATTGTAGATAAACCTCTCCAATCCGACCTTACGCACTGCAATCGTGGTGTCGAACTCGGTGACGATCTCCCGGTCGCGGGTCAGAATGATCCGGGTGCGATAGTCGCCCTCGACCAGATTGGCGGGCAGACGCACGGCTGTGTCAAACAGCGTCGAGTCGCGCAGCGTCACGGCGCCTTCGTTGAGTTGATAAAGCCCTGCATCCTCCCGAATGCGGATCAACGCGCGGGTGAAATTCACCTGATCGAACACATTCGCATCCACGGCGCGCACGGCCCGATGAACAGACACGCGATGGCGCAGATCATTCGTGTCGGTCAACACCTCGTTGAAAGGTGCCGTGGTGGAAACGGCATAGAAGGTCGGAGCCTCGTCGACATCCGCAGCGTCGGTATTGACCCAGATGCCAAAGCGGCGCTCTTTCCGGCGCACGGTGATTGGGCGGCTCGGCCCCTCCACGGTGATGATCACCTCCAAGGGCGCGCTGTCAGGGATTGGCGTTTCGCGCCGCACCGCGCCGAAGATCAAAATCTCGGAGCCGTCGAAATTCGTCGTGATGGCGATCTCATCCCGGCTGAGTCCGGCCACTACCTCTTCGGCCAGCGCTTGCGTCGGCAAAAGGGTGGCAAAGGCCAGTATGGTGAGCGCACGTATCAATGTCCGCCCCCTGCACCAAGCGAATAAAGCTCAGCAGGCTCCAAGAGCAAATCCATGGCCAGCCGCCCGCAAACCGCCAGCACCATGATCGCAAGAAGGATACGCAACTGTTCGGCTTTCATCTTCACGCCGATCCGTGTGCCGATCTGCGCGCCCACGACACCGCCGACCAAAAGCAGAACAGCCAGCACCATGTCGACCGTAAAATTGGTTGTGGCATGCAGAAGCGTGGCAAAGCCGGTGACGAAGATGATCTGGAACAGCGAGGTTCCGACAACAACCTTGGTGGGCATGCCCAGCAAATAGATCATTGCGGGCACCATGATAAACCCGCCGCCGACCCCCATGATCGCGGCCAAAATCCCGACCAGAAGCCCGACCAGCAATGGCGGGATCACAGAGATATAGAGGCCCGAGGTCCGGAACCGCATCTTAAAGGGCAGGGCGTCAATCCAGCCGCGCTGCCGACGTTTGGGTGTCGGCGCGCCGCCTGCGGCGCGGGCGCGACGAATGGCGCGAAGGCTCTCGAAGAACATCAGGCCGCCTATAAGGCCCAAAAACACCACATAGCAAAGTCGGACCAACAGATCGACCTGGCCGAGGGCTGTCAGAATCGCAAAGACCTGAACACCGGCGGCGGCACCGACCAAACCGCCAATCAGCAAAACGGTGCCCATTTTCAGGTCCACCGTCTTTCGTCTGAGATGTGCCAATACGCCGGAAAAGCTTGAGGCCACGATCTGGTTGGCTTCTGTCGCCACAGCCACCGCAGGTGGGATGCCGATAAAGAACAAGAGCGGGGTCATCAGAAACCCGCCGCCGACGCCAAACATCCCCGAAAGGATGCCGACCATGCCCCCTAACCCCAACAGAAGAAAGGCATTAACGCTGACCTCGGCGATGGGCAGGTAGATTTGCATATGTCGGCTGGAGCCTCCGTCTCTATAGCTCCGTTTAGCGTGGCTGCGGCATTATGGCCAGAGTGTCGCAGGCTGCGCCACCTGCGACAGATCGGAACAGGCTGGTGAGACTAGAATTCTCAATAATTCGCAGTCTCTTCGGCCATGCCGGTGAGCGTGATCAGCGTTCCTTGACGTAAGGCTCGCCGCCCGCCCGTGGCGGGATTGCCTTGCCGACCAGCCCGGCGAGAACAACCACGACGAGGATGTAGGGCAGCGCCTGCATGAACTGCACCGGCACCACGAACTCACCCACTTGGATGTTCTGGAACCGGTTGCCGACTGCGTCGAACAGACCGAATAGAAGGCACGCCATCAACGCATACCAGGGCCGCCATTTGGCGAAGATCAACGCCGCCAGCGCGATAAACCCGCGCCCTGCGCTCATGTCTTTCACGAAACCCGCCGCCAGGCTGGTGGCGAGATAAGCCCCCGCAATGCCGCAAAGCACGCCGCAGATCATCACCGCCGCATAACGCGCGCGCACGACCGACACACCGGCCGTGTCCACCGCTGCCGGGTTTTCACCCACGGCCCGGAGGCGCAGGCCGAACCGGGTCCGGAACAGCACCCACCAGGTCAGCGGCACAATCGCCAACGCGATATAGACCAAGATCGAATGACCCGAGATCAGCTCGGAATAGATCGGCCCGATGATTGGCACTTCGGCCATCGCGTCGGCGAAGGGCAGGGTGATGTTCTGAAACCGGGCATCGCCTTGCAGGGCCGGGGTGCGCCCGCCTTGCTGGAACCAGGTTTGCGCGATGACCACCGACATGCCCGCGGCCAGGAAGTTGATCGCCACGCCGGAGATCAGCTGATTGCCGCGGAAGGTGATCGAGGCCAGCCCGTGGATGCCGGACAGCACCATTGAGGCCGTGATCCCTGCCAAGAGGCCGATCCAGACATTGCCCGAGGTATAGGCGATGGCAGCAGAGAAAAACGCTGCCGCCAGCATTTTACCTTCAAGCCCTATATCGAAGATCCCGGCGCGTTCAGAATAGAGCCCGGCGAGACAGGCCAACAAAAGCGGCGTCGCCAGCCGGACGCTGGAGTCGAGGATTTGCAGAACAGTGAGGAAATCCATGGATCAGCTCCGGCTTGTGGCGAATTTGAAGGCGGCGAAGGTGAAGAACACGCCAAGCGTGCCCTCAATCCAGCGGCGCGCCTTTGCGTACCCCATCTGAACCGGGTTCGCGGATAGTGCCAGCGCCCAGAACGAATGGATGGTGAGCGAGACGAGAAATGCTCCGACAGAGAAACAGATGATAACCGTCAAGGGTGGCGGTGTCGTGAAAGCCACAGCCGCGATCGCCATCCAGTAAGCAAGAGCCTTGGGCGAACTCGCGCCTAGAAAGAAGCCTGTTGCAAAGGGACGCTCACTTTGTGTTGCGCTTGCGGTCTGGCACGGGGTTGTCGCGGCCCTACGGAAGGCGCGATACGCCAGCCATAGCAGGACCAAGACGCCGATCCAGCGCAAGATGGTCATACCCCATCCGAAGGTGGCGACCAGGGAGGCCAAACCAAAGGCCGTGACGAGAGCCAGCAAACTGGCCGAACTTGCCGTGCCCAGGGCGACGCGAAAGGCTTGCCTGCGGGCCCCGTTCGCTCCGAAAGAAAGAATGGCCATCACAATGGGTCCAGGTGTTAACGCAGAGGCGATCTGGATGGCCCAAGCGGCCAGAAGGCCGGGGAGATATATGAGAAGCTCCGACATCGCTCTATACCCGGCTTGTGGCGAGTTTGAACGCGGCGAAGGTGAAAAGCGCGCCGAGCGTGCCCTCAATCCAACGGCGCGTTCGCGTGTAAAAGGCGATGACCGGCCCGGTCGAGAATGTGACGGCATAAGCCAGATGCACCAGGATCGACAGGATCATGGCACTGGCCACCAGCATCAACCCGATTTGCCAGGGGGCATTCGGCCCGAGGCCAATGGCCACAATCGCAATCCATTGCAGGGCGGCTTTGGGGTTGGTCATCTGAATGGTTAACCCGCGAAGAACCATGTTGTGGCCATCTGCGGCCCCGGCTTCAAGCGCGGCAGGGTCCGGCTTGGCAGCGGAGCGGAACGCTTTGAACGCGAGCCACAAAAGATAGGCGACACCGAAGATTTTCAGCACGATCATTGCGCCCGCATAAGCGGTCATCAATGTGGCCAGTCCGGCAACGGTCAAACTCGCCCAAATCCCAGAGCCGAGCCCGACGCCCAAGGCCAGCGCGGCGCCTTGGCTACGCCCTCGCGCCATTGAGGTGCCCATGACGGCCAGGATATTGGGGCCAATGGCCACGAACCCGAGTGAGAAAATCCCGAGGGCGAAAAACAGGTTGGGAAGATGCTCCGCAATCATGCCGCTCACTCCGCCGGGGTTTCTTGACCGCGCTCGGCGCGGCGGAAGCTCAGGAACAGTTTCTCCATCGGCATGCGCACCATATTGTCGAGCGCCCCGGTGAACAGGATCACAAGAGCCTGGATCACCACGATCATCTCGCGGCTGACGGCGGGCATCTCAAATTCCAATTCTGCACCGCCTTGGTAAAGCACGCCAAAGAGGATTGCGGCGAGGAACACGCCCACCGGATGCGAGCGCCCCATCAGCGCCACCGCGATCCCGACGAAGCCTGCGCCTTGCACATTATCGATGACCAGCCGTTCGGCCTCCCCCATCACCGCGTTGATCGCCATCAGCCCGGCCAATCCGCCCGAGATCAGCATCGAGATCATGATGATCCGCACCGGGTTGATCCCGGCATAAACCGCGGCTGTTTCGGAGTGCCCGAAGGCACGGATCTCATAGCCCAACCGCGTGCGCCAGATCAGCACCCAGACCAGGAAACAGGCCAGAACCGCGATCAGGAAAGCAATGTTCAGGGGCGTCGACGATCGGAAACCGAGCCAGGGCGCGATATCGGCCGCATTGGGCAGGTGCACCGCATCGGCAAATCGCGCGGTTTCCGGCGCCATCGAGCCCGGCACGCGGAACACATTGACCAAGAGATAGACCAGCAAAGCCGAGGCGATGAAGTTGAACATGATCGTGGTGATCACGATATGGCTGCCGCGTTTGGCTTGCAGATAGGCCGGGATCGCGGCCCAGGCTGCTCCGAACAGCGCCGCGCCCGTGCAGGCCGCAACAAGCGCCACGGACCAATGTGGCCAGGGCACCGTAAGGCAGATCACCGCCACGCCCAGCCCGCCAAGGGCGGCCTGACCTTCACCGCCGATGTTGAACATGCGCGCATGGAACGCCACGGCCACAGCCAGGCCAGTGAAGATGAAATTCGTGGCATAAAACAGCGTGTAGCCCCAGCCATAGGCCGAGCCCATCGCGCCACGGATCATGATCTGCATCGCCTCAATCGGGCTCTCGCCGATATAGAGCACGACCAGGCCCGAGACGACCAAAGCCAAGATCACGCTGATCAGTGGGATCAGGACCACATCGGCCCATTTTGGCATCTTCTCCATTACGCGGCCCCCTTGGTCATGCCCGCCATCATCAGGCCGAGTTCTTTTTCATCTGTTTCGGCGGGCAAACGCTCGCCCATGAAATGCCCGTCAAACATCACGGCGATCCGGTCACTCAGGCCGAGGATCTCGTCAAGCTCGACGCTGACCAGCAAAATCGCCTTCCCCTGATCGCGGAGCGCGATGATCTGTTGGTGAATGAACTCGATCGCGCCGATATCGACACCGCGCGTCGGTTGCCCGATCAGCAGCAAATCGGGGCTGCGTTCCATCTCGCGGGCCACAACGATCTTCTGCTGGTTGCCGCCCGAGAAATTCCGCGCGGGCAGGCGCGGATTTGGGGGCGTACGTCATATTGCTCCATCTTCGCAGCCGTATCCGCCCGGATCGCCGCGTTGTTCATCAGCACCCGATTGCGCTGGTACTTTTCGTCATGGTGATAGCCGAAGGCCATGTTTTCCCAAGCTTCAAAGGGCATGATCAGCCCTTCTTGCTGGCGATCTTCGGGCACATGCGCAATGCCGCGTTTGCGGCGTGATTGCCCGTCGGAGTGCTTGCCGGTCAGGTCAATCTCGTCATTGTTCAACACGACAGTGCCCGCCTGGGCCGGGATCATACCGCCCAACACTTCCAAAAGCTCGGTCTGACCATTGCCGGCCACGCCCGCGATGCCCAGAATCTCCCCGCCGCGTATTTCAAACGAAACACCTTTCAGCCGCTCGACGCCTTTGCCATCCTTGACCCGCAGGTCTTCGACTCTCAGCACCGTCGCGCCCAGATTGGCAGGTTGTTTATCCACGCGGAGCAAGACCTTGCGGCCGACCATCAACTCGGCCAGCTCTTGCGGCGAGGTCTCGGCGGTTTTCACCGTGGCCGTCATTTGCCCCCGGCGCATCACGCTTACGGTATCTGTCGCATCCATGATCTCGCGCAGCTTGTGGGTGATCAGGATGATGGTTTTGCCTTCTTCTTTCAGCCGCTCAAGAATACGGAACAATTGCGCGGCTTCGGCGGGCGTCAAAACGCCCGTTGGCTCGTCCAGGATCAAAATATCGGCTTGGCGATAAAGCTGCTTCAGGATCTCGACCCGCTGCTGGTGGCCGACGCTCAATTCTTCGACAATCGCGTCCGGATCGACCTCCAGCCCGTATTCACTGGCCAATTCGGTCAGCAGCTTGCGCGCCTTGGAGATCGAGGGCTGCAACATCGCGCCATCCTCGGCGCCGAGGATCACATTCTCAACAACCGTGAAATTCTCCACCAGTTTGAAATGCTGGTGCACCATCCCAATACCGGCGCGAATGGCGGCCTGGCTGTCGGGGATCGGTGTAAGCTGCCCATTGATAAAAATCTCGCCCGCATCGGCTTTGTAGAAACCATAGAGGATCGACATGAGCGTCGATTTCCCGGCGCCGTTTTCGCCGACAATCCCGTGGATTGTGCCGGGCTGGACGGAGATGGAGATGTCTTTGTTGGCCTGCACCGGGCCGAAGGCTTTTGAGATGCCTTTCAACTCAATCGCGGGGGCGGTCTGGGTCATGTGATGGTCCTGGCCGGGGTGCGGGTCTGCGACGCACGAATAAGTCTATGGAAAGGGCCGCTCACCGGCAGACCGGGGCGGCCCTTCCTTGTCTTTATGAAACGGCGCGGGGGCAGATGTCTATGCCCTGCGCCGTGTTCGTGATCACTGCATTGCCACCGGGCAGGTGCCGTCATCAGAGAAGTTATGCACCGTAATCTCGCCCGCGATGATCTGTTCACGTGCCGCGTCCACGGCGGCCATCATCTCTTCGGTGATCAACTCGGCATTGTTCTCATCCAGCGCATAGCCGACGCCATCTTCGGCCAGGCCCAGAACCACGAGACCGGGCTCGATATCGGTGCCAGCGGTGAAGGCGTTATAGACGGCCACATCAACGCGCTTCAGCATCGAGGTCAGAACCTGACCGGGGTGGATGCCGTTTTGGTTCGAGTCCACGCCGATCGACAGGATGCCTTCGTCAGCGGCGGTCTGCAGAACGCCGACACCGGTGCCACCGGCAGCGGCATAAACCACATCGGCGCCTTGCGCGATCTGACCACGGGTCAATTCACCGCCACGCACCGGGTCGTTCCAGGCCGCAGGGGTCGTGCCGGTCATGTTCGCAATCACGGTCGCGTCGGGGTTCGCCGCCACGACGCCCTGGGCATAGCCGCAGCCAAAGCGCGAGATCAGCGGGATATCCATACCGCCAACAAAGCCCACGGTGCCGCTTTCCGAGGCCATCCCGGCCAGCATGCCGACCAGGAACGAGCCTTCATGCTCTTGGAAGATGATCGACTGCACATTGGGCTGATCCACCACGCTGTCGATGATCACGAAGGTGGTATCCGGATAGTCGGGCGCAATGGTTTCCAAGGTCGAACCAAAGGCAAAACCAGCCATCACAATCGGGTTGGACCCGGCTTCGGCCAAGCGGCGGAGCGCCTGCTCGCGCTGTGCATCCGACTGCAGTTCGATTTCGCGATATTCGCCACCGGTCTCATCGGCCCAGACCTGTGCGCCATTAAACGCGGCTTCGTTGAACGAGCGGTCAAACTTGCCGCCAAGGTCAAAGACCAGGGCTGGGCCATCGGCCAAAACCGCCGTCGCGGTCAGCGCCGTTGCCGCAGCTGCGCCAAGCAATGATTTCATCAAGCTCATCTAGTATCTCCCAGTTGATGGCGGGCGCGAACCGATCGGTCTCAGCGCCCGCGAGCAAAAGATCTCGTGATCTCTGCACGGAATAAGGGCAAAGCCGGGCGGGGTGGTCAACCGGATTCTGGTGTTTGGCCGGGTGTGTTGGTGCGACCCAAGGTCAACTCTGTGGCGAATGATGCCGGTTTAATCACCGATTGCCTGCTCCATCATCACGGCATGATCTTTGCCACCATCTGGCAAAGTGTAATAATCTGGGCGTTGCCCGGTTTCGACGAACCCAGTCCGCTCATAAAGCGACCGGGCCGCGGCATTTGAGGCGGCGACTTCAAGAAACATTCTGCTGGCCTCTGCGTCCTGCGCAAAACGCATGGCCTCGGTCACGAGGTGCCGCCCCACGCCTTGCCGCCGCGCCTCTGGTGCAACTGCGAGGGTCAGAATCTCCGCATCCGGCGGCAAAAGGCGGAGCAGCAGGAAGCCGCTCTCATGATGAAAGAGATGGGCCGAGGGCGACGCCAGAAGCGCTTCAAATTCAGCTTCAGTCCAAGGGCGTTGCGTGTCGAACGCGGCGGCGTGGATCAGCGCGAGTCGGTTTGGTGTCATGCAAGGATCACAGGGGCCGCATGCCGCGATGGTGCGGCGTCGGCGGGCCGAACATAGAGCGGGGCAGGGCGCGGATGCGGTCCGCCGGCGATGAATTTGGACATGGCGATCCGGGCAAGCGGTTCCGCGATGTCGATCAGCTCGGCGGGGTGCGCCACAGCGCCGTTGCCAAGTTGCTCGGCAATCCCCGCTGCATCGTGACCGAGAACACGGACGCCATCTGGCAGATCAAGATGGTCGAGCGATTCCTCTGGGTCGGCTTGCGTCGCCGCACCATCGGTCACACCCGCTCTGAAGAGTTGTAGATAAGCGGTATTGCGTGGCCCGGGCAGGCTGACCAACTCCGCGCTTGCGTCGGTGGCACCAGCCATTTCACGCATCATTTCAAAGCTAGAGACGCCAATCGCGGGGATGCCAAGCCCAAGCGCCAACCCACGCGCGGCCGAAACCGCAATGCGCAACCCCGTGAAGTTACCCGGGCCGATGCCGACGCCAATTGCGGTCAGATCACTTGGCGCGACGCCCTGGCCCGCCATCATCTCTTGGATCAGCGGCATCAGGGCCTCTGCCTGGCCCTTCTTCATCGCCTCCTGGCGTGTGGCCAAAATCTGCGCGCCCGAGACGAGAGCGGCCGCGCAATGCGCGGCCGATGTATCAAACGCCAGTAGAATTGGGTCAGACCGCGACAGGGCGGACCTCCAACACTTCAGGAATATAATGACGCAGCAGGTTCTCGATGCCCATTTTCAGAGTCAGCGTGGAAGAGGGGCACCCGGCGCAAGCGCCTTGCATATGAAGATACACCACACCCCGGTCAAAGCCATGGAAGGTGATGTCACCGCCATCCTGCGCCACGGCGGGGCGCACGCGCGTGTCAAGCAACTCTTTGATTTGGCCGACAATCTCCGCGTCTTCACCATCATGCTCGGCATGGCCACCGGTGCCGCCACCTTCGCCATCCATCACCGGTGCGCCAGATTGGAAATGCTCCATGATCGCGCCGAGGATAGCGGGTTTCACATGATCCCATTCCACGGCCTCGGCCTTGGTGACCGTCACGAAATCGGTGCCGAAGAACACGCCGGTGACGCCTTCCACTGCGAAAACCCGGCTGGCCAGTGGCGATTTGTCCGCCGTCTCCGCGCTTGGGAAATCCGCTGTTCCCATCTCCAACACGGTCTGGCCGGGCAGGAATTTGAGCGTCGCAGGGTTTGGGGTCGATTCGGTTTGGATGAACATCGCAGCATATCCTTAGCGGTTTGGTCAGATATGCGCCTCGCAGCGCGGGAAGTCAAGTTTTGGAATGATTCTAAATCGGAAGCTTCCAATAGAAACGACGCCGCGTCGCCGCCGGGATAGGGCGGTGACACTGTGTCAGGTGATTTGTTCCAACTGCTCTTTTGACATCTCACCGGGCACAATCGTCATCGGGACAGGCAAAGTGCCCGCACTTTTCGTCAACGCGGTCACAAGCGGCCCGGGCCCGCCTTTGCCGGTGCCCGCCCCCAGGACCAATACGCCGATCTCGGGATCATCGCGCACCTGCGCCAAAATCTCGGTCTCCGGCTCGCCCTCCCGAATGACCAACTCCGGGTCCACGCCCTGCCGGTCGCGCATCCACTTGGCGAAGACGTTGAAATGCGCCTCGATCCGCTCGCGGGCCTCGGCGCGCATCATCTCGCCCACGCCAATCCAGTGGTTGAACTCATCGGGTGGGATCACCGACAATATCTCCACACCGCCGCCGGTATGGGCGGCCCGCATCGCGGCGAACCGCATCGCGTTCAGGCATTCGCGGGTGTCATCAAGCACCACTAGAAACTTGCGCATGGGTCAGTCCCTCCGGTGGGGCAGAATGGCGTGAAGCGGCGCCCCTTGCAACGGCTTTGACACCGGCTACTCTTGCGACATGTCGTTCTACCCGTTTCAGTTCAAGGCGCCTGTGATGCGACAGCACATGGGCAAAGAGCTGTATTACACCGTCGTGGTCCTGCCCGTCGATCTTGAGCCGCACCTGCCCTTTGATCGATTTCCGCGGCTGCGGGTCGAGGGGGAGGTGGATGGCGTGCCGATCGAGGGCACATTCATGCCCGGCGGCGGCTATTTCTACCTGATGACCCCGCGCAAACTTCTGAAAAAGCTTGGCAAAGAGGTTGGGGACGAGGTGACGGTCGATTTTGGCGTCGCCGACCAAGATGCAGTGCATATGCCGCCCGAATTAGCCGAGGCGTTAGACGACGCGCCCGATTTGGCCGAGATCTGGAACAGTTGGACGCCGGGTAAACGCCGCGGCTATGTCCATCGGGTGACAAGCGCCAAGGCCGCGGCAACGAAGGCCAAACGGGTAGCGGAAATCTTGGATCTATTGGCCGGCTGAGTGGGCCCAGTCCCAATAAAGCTCACGCGCCTTTCGGGTGACCGGGCCGATCTGGTAATGGGTGCCGTCAAACTCGGTGACGGGCGTCACCTTGTTGAGATTGCCCGACATAAACACCTCATCGGCCTCCCGGAAGTTCTGAAAACTCAACACCTCTTCACGCACGGTATAGCCATCGGCGCGTAGGTTCTTGATATGCCGCGCGCGGGTGATCCCGCTCAGGAAGGTGCCATTGGCAATCGGCGTGAAGACCACGCCATCCCGAACCATGAAAATATTGGCGGTCGCCGTCTCGGCCACATTGCCCATCACATCGGCGACCAAGGCGTTGTCATAGCCTTTCGACATCGCTTCGCCCAACATTCGGGCGTTGTTGGGATAGAGGCAGCCAGCCTTTGCATTGGTGACGTTATCGGCCAAAACAGGCCGGTGAAATTGGGTCGTCGTCAGGCGTGACGCGGCATCGGGCGTGGCCATCGGAATTTCTTCCAGGCAGATGGCAAAGCCGGCGGCTCCGTCCTTGGGAACGATCCCCATATGCCCGCCATCGATCCCCCAATACATCGGGCGAATGTAGATCGGCGTGCCTTTGGGGTAGCGTTTCAACCCCTCCCAGGTGATCTTGACCATCTCTTCCGCGCTTACCGTCGGCGTGATCATCAGAGCAGCTGCCGAGCGGTTGACCCGCTCACAATGGGCCATGAGATCGGGGGCGAGCCCATCCACATGGCGCGCGCCATCAAACACGGTGGTGCCCAGCCAGGATCCATGATCGGCGGCGCGCATAATCGGAACATCCCCATCATGCCAAGCGCCATCGAAATAGGTTTTGATATTGCTGCCGGTTGCCATGCGCCCCTCCTTCGCCTGTCGGAGGGGAGCATGGGGGAAGTTAGGTCAGAGGTCCAGACGTAAACCCAAGCTGATAATCCATGGACCCTTTCTTGGGCCCGACCGGGCGTGGTTTGGGTGTCGGTTTGACTGGTGTTTCCGCAACCGGCTGTACCGGTGTGTTCTTTGTCAGATATGTCATGAAAATGCTCCCTCAGGGTTTGAAGTCGCGGTCAGAGCAGACGCATATAAGTGTGCGATGCTGAAAGTCTAGCCGAATAGTGTAAAAGTTTTGTGCAGAGGTGAACAGACACCCCTCAGCCATTTAGTTGTCTTCGAAGGTCGCTTCCGCCAGAAGCGCCTGAAGGTCCAAGCGCGTGTTGACCATCTCGAGAGCGCCGTCAGGGCCGCGCGGCCAATCTTCCGGCGCGCGATCCCGATAGAGTTCGATCCCATTACCATCGGGATCAGAGAGATACACCGCTTCGCTCACCCCGTGATCCGCCGCCCCTTCGATGGGCACCCCGGCTGCGCGTACCTGCGCCACCGCCTGCGCCAATGCTGGGCGATCGGGATAGAGAAAGGCCGCGTGAAAGAGGCCGGTATGCCCATCAGGGGCGGGGCTGCCGCCTTTGCTGGACCAAGTATTCAACCCGATATGGTGATGATACCCGCCTGCCGAAAGAAAGGCTGCCTGATCGCCGTAGCGCTGCTGCAGTTCAAACCCCAACACATCTTGGTAAAACCCGATGGCCCGGTCCAGATCGGCAACTTTCAGATGTATGTGGCCGATGCGGGTCCCGGCTGGCGCGGTATAGGGCATGATATGTCCTCCTTCCCGCCAACGTAACTCTCCGGTCTGGGTCATAAAACCAACAGAGATGCAGAGCATCCGTGCATCTTTGTGCAAAGTTGTGCCGTGGTCTTGCCGCCGACCCGCCTAGACACTTGATGACGTCGTGCAAGCCGCACCGCGTCAAACGGCGCAGGCTCGGCAAGATCGTCGCAGATCAGCTTCGGATCATGCCCACGATGTCATAGGTCTGCTCCAAAATCGGCACCGTGATCTCGCGTGCGCGCTCCGCGCCACGCCCGAGAATCCGGTCGATCTCGGCGGGATCATCCATCAGGCGCGCCATCTCGCGCGCAATCGGGGAAAGCTTCGCCACCGCCACATCGGCCAAGGCGGCTTTGAAATGCCCAAAGAGCGATCCGGCATGCATATCGAGAACGGCTTGCGGCTCAATCTCGGCCAAGGCGGCATAGATATTCACCAGGTTCCGCGCCTCTGCCCGCTCAGCCAACCCATCCATATTGTCGGGCAGTGGATCGGGGTCCGTCTTCGCTTTGCGGATCTTCTTGGCAATCGCGTCGGCATCATCGGTCATGTAGATACAGGACGCGTCGGCGCCAGCCGATTTCGACATCTTCTTCGACCCATCGCGGAGGCTCATCACCCGCGTGGCCGCGCCTTCGATCACCGGCTCGGTGATCGGGAAGAAATCGACGCCGAAATCATGGTTGAACTTCGTCGCGATGTCGCGGGTCAGTTCTAGGTGCTGTTTCTGGTCCTCGCCCACCGGCACATGCGTTGCGTGATACACGAGAATATCGGCGGCCATCAGGGCTGGATATGCAAAGAGCCCGAGCGACGCGGCTTCGGCGTTTTTACCCGCTTTGTCCTTCCACTGGGTCATCCGACCCATCCAGCCCATCCGCGCGACACAGTTGAACACCCAAGCCAACTGCGCGTGTTCCGGCACTTGGCTCTGATTGATCAGGATGCTCTTTTCAGGATCGACGCCACTGGCGATGAACCCGGCACAAAGCTCACGCGTACTCCGCTGGAGATCGGCGGGGTCTTGCCAGACGGTGATCGCATGCAGGTCCACCATGCAATAGACGGTCTCGTGGCTGCCTGCCTCCTGCATCTCGACGAAATGCTTGATTGCACCCAGGTAATTGCCCAGATGCAGGTCGCCCGACGGTTTGATGCCGGAGAAGACCCGCGGTGTGAAAGATGATGTGGACATCTCTTGCCTGCCTTGTCGCTGTGCCAACTGCCCTCTGGCTTTCGGCTCCGGCCTCGCTTACCCATGACGCCACGGGCCGTCAACCAAGGGACAAACCATGTCAGACCCGAACGCTTCCCCGTTCAACGCCCTGCCGCCGGTGGTGATCGCGCTGGCGGTGGTGATCATCGGGCTTGAGTTGCTGTTTCAGGCCGCGACCGCCGGGTTCTTGGGTGGGCAGGGCGGTGTCGGCTGGCGCTTGGCGGCGATTGGCGACTATGGCGTCTTGAACGAGGTCGTCGACTGGATGCTGGCCAACAACACCTATCCGGGCGAACATCTCTTGCGCTTTGTCACCTATCCGCTGATCCATGGCGGCCTTGTCCATGCGCTTTTTGTCGTGGTTTTCGTTCTGGCCATCGGCAAGATGGTGGCGGAGGTGTTCTCTCCGCTGGCCTTCCTCGCCGTCTTCATGCTCTCGGCGATTGCGGGCGCGCTTGGCTTTACGCTCCTGCTTGATAGCCCCTATCCGCTGATCGGCGGCTACCCGGGCGTTTATGGTTTGATAGGCGCTTTCACCTTCCTGCTTTGGGTCAATCTGACGGCCCATGGGGCGAACCAATACCGCGCCTTCGTGCTCATCGGCGTGCTCTTGATGATCCAATTGATCTTCGGCGTGATTGACGGGGATTTTGGCAATGTGGTGGCCAATCTCTCCGGCTTCGCCACTGGTTTCATACTTTCATTTCTGGTCAGTCCCGGCGGCTGGCACCGGGTGCTGGCCAAGCTCCGGCAGCGTTAAGTCCGCCGGAGCGCGCTGCGCAATTCCGAGATGTGGAAGGCGTTCAGCATCCGCCCGAAGAGGAAATAGCTGAGCATCCCAAGGACAACCATCACGGCCAGCGCCGCATAGCGCCACCCGCTTGTGCCCAGCAGAGGCCCAAGCAACAGTTCCAGCCCCATCAACACGGCCCCCATCAGCGCCGAGGCCGCCACGATCCGCCAGACCCGGCGGCGATAGCGCGCATCGAAGCGCGCGACCTCGCCCATCGGTCTTGTGCCGCGTATCAGCAACCAGACCATCACCCAAGCGGCCACGGTTGTGCCAATCGCCGCGCCCAGAAAGCCGATGGCAAAGGCCAAGCCCACAGCCACGACCGCATTCACCACCATTGCGACGACGGCAAAGCGGAACGGCGACCGGGTGTCCTCGCGGGCGAAATAAAGCGGCTGCAGCACCTTTTGCAGCACAAAAGCTGGCAGGCCCAACCCATAGACCGTCAAAGCCAGCGCCGTGGCCGCCACATCATCCGGCCCAAAGGCGCCCCGCCCGAACAAGACCGAGACCAGCGGGATCGGGATCACCATCAGCGCCACCGCGGACGGGATCGTCAACGCCATGGACAGCTCCGCCGCTCGGCTAAGCGCCTCGCGCCCGCCTGCACCATCTTCCGCCCGAAGGCGTCGGGACAGATCGGGCAGAAGCACGATCCCAATTGCGATCCCAACCACGCCAAGGGGCAGTTGATAGAGCCGATCCGCAAGGCTCAGCCACACAATTGCGCCCTCAAAGAAACTGGCGACCTGACGGCCCACCAAAAGGTTGATCTGCACCACGCCGCCCGCCAACATCGCGGGCGCGGCAATGATCGCCAACCGCTTTAGATCGGGCGACAGAACTGGCATCTGCAACCGCATCCGAAACCCGGCCCGTGCGGCGGCGACCCAGACCAGCGCCACCTGGATCACACCCGCAACCAGCACCCCCAAACCAACATCGCGCCGGTATGCACACCGTCCAAAGCCTCAAATCCCGAGACGCCAACGACATCTTCCAAAACCCCGGATTGCGCCAACACAAGCGCGCCGATCAGAACCATGTTGAGCAAAACAGGCGCCGCGGCGGCGGCGGCGAAGCGGCCCGAGGCGTTCAATACGCCAGATAAAAGCGCCGCCAGCGAGATGAACAGGATATAGCCAAAGGCGATCCGCCCAAAGATGACCGCCAGATCAAACCGCGCATCGCCTGCAAAGCCGCTTGCCATCGCCAAGACCAGCCAGGGCATCGCAAGCTGCGCCAGAAGCGTAAAAGCGATCAGCACGGTCGCAAGCCCCGCAAAGGCATCCCGCGCGAAGCCCACGGCGTCCTCGCCCCCTTCGAGCTTCTTCGAGAAAAGCGGCACGAAAGCGGTGTTAAACGCGCCCTCGGCGAAGAAGCGGCGGAACATATTCGGCAGGCTGAACGCCACCAAAAACGCCTCCGCCACTGGTCCAGCGCCCAACGTCCCAGCAATCAGAATGTCGCGCAGGAAGCCAAAGATGCGGCTGAGCAGGGTCCAGACGCCGACGGTCAGAAACCCGGTCACCAAGCGGATTGGGCGTGCCGCGGCCATACCCGTCAGGCTCCGGCCCGTTCGGCCACGCGCGCAATCGCATCGCGCAGCTTGCGTTCCAGCCCGTCTTGCTTGGATTTGGCATAGAATTTCAGGCCGAACATATCCTTCACATAGAAGGTATCCACCACCTGCGCGCCATAGGTCGCGATCACCGCGCTGGCGATGTAGATATTGTTCGCGGCCAATGTCTTCGTCAGATCATAAAGCAGGCCGGGGCGGTCGCGTGTGTCCACCTCGATGATCGTGTAAATCTCCGAGCCTTCATTGTCGAAGGTGATCGTGGTCGGCACATCAAAGGGCCGTTCGCGCTTCTTGATTTTTTCGCGACCTTTCAAGGCCTGGCTGGCCACCACTTCGCCTTTCAGCGTCTTGTCGATCATGCCTTTCAGGCGTGGCAGGCGGGACTCCTCATAGGGGTTGCCTTCGCTGTCCTGGACCCAGAACACCGCCGTCGCAAACCCGTCTTTCGAGGTGTAGGTGCGCGCGTCGACCACATTCGCGCCGACCAAGCTCAATGCGCCCGCCAACCGGTTGAAAATGCCCGGATGGTCGGCCAGGGCGAAGCAGACCCGGGTCGCGTCCCGGTCCAAATCGCGGCGGGTGTCGATGCGGATTTCGTCCTCACCCAAATCGCGCAGCATCTCGGCGAAGGTGACTTGGCTGGCGAGGTCCAACCCCTGCCAATAGGGGCCATAATGCCGCGCGATCTCCGCCTTCAACTCGGGCTTTGCCCAGTCTGCCAACGCCTCGCGGAGGGCGCGCTTCGCTTCGCCTTCCAGCTTGTCGCGGTTGAGGTCTTCCAGCCCGGTTTTCAGCGCATCCGCCGTTGCCCGATGCAGCCCGCGCAGCAAGGTGGCCTTCCAGTTGTTCCAGGTGTTCGGCCCAACCCCGCGAATGTCGCAGACGGTCAGGACAGTCATCAGTTCCAACCGTTCGACCGTCTTCACCGCTTTGGCGAAATCGCGCACCGTGCGCGGGTCGGAGATATCGCGTTTCTGCGCCATGTCCGACATCAAGAGGTGATAGCGCACCAGCCATTCCACCGTCTCGCATTCCGCCGGTTTCAGCCCCAAACGGGGGCAGATCGCGCGGGCCAAACGTGCGCCCAAGATCGAGTGATCTTCCTTGCGCCCCTTGCCGATGTCATGCAGCAGGCAGGCGACATAAAGCACCTTCCGGTTCACACCGCGCTCTAGGATACCCGAGGCGACCGGAAGCTCTTCGATCAACTCGCCGCGCTCGATCTGCGCCAGTGTCGAGATGACTTGGATCGTGTGCTCATCGACCGTGTAGCTGTGATACATATTGAACTGCATCATCGCGACGATCTCTGCGAATTCTGGGATAAACGCGCCCAAGACTCCCAGCTCGTTCATCCGCCTGAGCGCCCGTTCCGGGTTGCCGTGTTTCAGCAGCAGATCAAGGAAAATCCGGTTCGCTTCGGAGTCGCGGCGCAACTGATCATCGATCAGGTCGAGATGCGCGGTGACCATCCGCATCGCGTCGGGGTGCAGCAGATAGCCTGTGCGCAACCCCTCCTCGAAGAGCCGCAGGATATTCACCTTATCGGCAAAGAAATCCGCCTCATTCGCCACGGTCAGCCTGTTCTGCTTCACCTCATACCCGGGCTTGAGCTTCCGCCGCCGCGTGCGTTTGCGCCCGCGCAGGAAGCCCCAAAGCCCCGGTTCCTGCTTGACATGGCTGGCCTCAAGTGCTGTCAGGAAAATTCGCGTCAGCTCGCCCACTTTGGTCGCATGCCGGAAATAGGCCTGCATGAAATGTTCGACGGCCCGGCGGTCTTCGCTATCGGTATAGCCCATGCGCTCGGCCACTTGGACCTGCATGTCGAAGGTCAACTGATCCTGCGCCCGATTGGCGATCAGATGCAGATGGCAGCGGATTGACCACAGAAAGCGCTCCGCGGCATCAAAACGCGTCGAACTCGTCTTGTGTGAACAAGCCACGATCGACCAGCGCGGCGACGTCATCAATCCCGTAGAGATATTTGGTGATCCAATAGAGCGTCTGCAGATCGCGCAACCCGCCTTTGCCCTCTTTGACATTGGGCTCCAGCATATAACGCTGCCCGCCCTGTTTGCGGTGCCGCGTGGCACGTTCATCAAGCTTCGCCTCGATGAATTCCGAGCTGGTTCCGGCAAAAAGCTGGTCGCGCAGCGTGTCTTGCAATTCGGAAGCCAGCGCCGCATCGCCCGCCAGATGGCGCATTTCCAGGAAGGTCGTGCGGATCGTGAAATCCTCTTTACCGAGCCTGAGGCATTCCTTGATGGTCCGGCTGGCATGGCCGACCTTCAGCCGCAGATCCCAAAGCATATAGAGCGTGGACTCGATGATGCTTTCGATCTTGCCGGTCATCTTCCAGGGGGTGACGAACAGCAAATCCACATCTGAATAAGGCGCCATCTCGCCCCGGCCATATCCGCCCACGGCCATTACGGCGACGCGTTCGGCATCGGTCGGCGTTGGTGTTGGGTGGAGGCGCGCGGTGGCCACGTGCAGCACTTCTTTCAGAATACCATCGGTTAGATAGGCATAGGCGCGCAGCACCCGCCGCGCCGCCGTGGGGTCTTCCGCAAAAGCCTCGGCGATGCGGGCCCGGCCCGCTTTCTGCGCCTTTGCCAAGACGGCAACAACGGCGCTCCTGACGCCGCCCGTCGCGGCGCAATCGGCGATTGCGGCCTCGATCTCCGCCCGGATCGCGGGCTGGTCGAAAATCTCAGACGCCGCGCAGATCAGCGCGGCGCCCGGGTCGGTCTCGGAGGGCGTTGGCGCGGGGTCAGAAGCCCGCGGGGCCAAGGCGTCTTGGGGCAGGGTCAATCACGGCCACCTGGTTGTTTTGCACTTGCACGACGGCCATCGCACGCTCGTTCGTGCCATCGGCTCTCAGGCGGAATACTCCGTTCCCCCGGCAAAGCCAGAGGAGGCGGTCAACTCAGCGACACCAAGCCGCCCTTGGGTTGCGGCTGTCTCGGCCACGGCGCGCATCGCGTCATAGCCGATCGCGGCCAAGATATGGGCGGGGGTGCCATTGGCCGCCTCATAGCGCGCGTTGAACTGCGCGGCTGCGGACGGGTCGGGCAGGGCGAACCACCCCTCCTGCAACCCAGACAGTTCCAGCGTTTGCGGTGGTACATCCCATCGCGACAGGCCCATGACCCGGGTCGCCTCGGTATCCAGCCCGTTTTCCGGCAGAAGTTGCGCAAAGAGCGGCAGGGCGCCAGCGGCGTCTCCCGTCATCATCAACGCATTGGTGTCAGTCGAGCGCACAGTGCTCATCACCGTGGGCAACGCGGCCACAACGCCGTTTTGTGAGAACTCATAGCTCACCCGGCCCGTGATGGTGGCTCCATTCGCGACCGCTGCGCGTTCCACAGCTTCGCGTGCAACTTCACCGGCCAAATTGCGGGCATGCAGGATTAGCACTCGATTGCGCCCCTGCGCGGCGGAATAGCTCATCATTCGCGTCGCGGTGTTCTGGAACGTATGGCCGAGCACGAAGACATTGCCGCCCGCGATCTCGGTGTTGTTCGAGAAGCTCAAGACATTGATATTGGAGCGCGCCACGGCGACGCCCACGGCAGCCGCCGCGTCCGAGCGGAGCGGGCCAAGGATCACATCGGCGCCTTCGCTCACAGCCTGCTGCGCCACAGCCGCCGCTTGAGATGCGTTTGCGGCCGTGTTGTAGACCGTCAGATTGACCTGGATATCCGGCACATCGGTCAGCGCCAACCGCGCGGCGTTTTCCAGGCTGCGCGCGACCAGATCATCGCCCGCGCTGGCGGAGCCGTACGGCAGAAGCATCGCCACATTGATGGTTTGCCCCGACACGCGCGGCCCCGTCGGACCGGAGCCCGGAACGCCCACCTGGCAGGCGGCCAAAAGAGCGGTAAGTCCAAGAAAAGAAAGCAGCCGGAACGGCTTGCGGAAATGTCGCAAAGCAGAGATCATGAGGGTCCTTGTCTCCCTGAGGGCACCTGTCATCAATGTGCGTGAGCCTAGTGGGTTCATCCCCCCAAGTAAACGCCGCCGGAGCGCCTGACCATGAGTGATTTTCCCGCTGAGCTCGGCCCCGGTGCCACTCCGGCCCGCCATGTGCGGCTCGCGCCGGGGGTCTATTTTGTGGCCACGCCAATTGGCGCGGCGCGGGATATCACCTTGCGGGCGCTGGATATTCTTCTCAGCGCTGATGTGATCGCCGCTGAAGACACCCGAACGGCGCGGAAGCTGATGGAACTGCATGGCGTGCCATTGGGCGAACGTCCGCTGATCGCCTATCACGACCATAACGGCCCGGCACAACGGCCCCGGCTTCTGGCCGCTTTAGCGGAAGGGAAATCCCTGGCCTATGTATCGGAGGCTGGTACGCCGCTTGTGGCGGATCCGGGCTATCAACTGGGGCGGGCGGCGATCGAAGCCGGCGCGGCAGTCTTTGCGGCACCGGGGGCCTCCGCCGCTTTGGCGGCGCTCAATGTGTCGGGATTGCCCAGTGACCGCTTCCTCTTTGCCGGGTTTCCCCCGAATGCGTCCGGCGCGCAAAAGCGCTGGCTTGAGGGACTGCGCGATATTGACGCGACTCTTTTGCTCTATGAAAGCCCCAAACGTATTCATCGGTTGTTAGATAATTTGGCGGAGACTGTCGGGGCGGATCGCGAGATGGCGCTGTGTCGCGAGCTGACAAAACGCTTCGAAGAGGTGATCCGCGGATCGGTCGTGGATGTGGCCAAGCAGATCAAGGACCGGAGCCTGAAAGGCGAAATCGTGGTGGTGATTGGGCGAGGGAAACCACGCCAAGCCGCGACAGAAGATGTGGAGGCCGCTTTGACAGAGGCTTTGAAAACAAGCCGGGTGAAAGACGCCGCAACCGAGGTTGCGGACAGATTCGGAATGCCGCGCCGCGAGATTTATCAACTGGCCCTGAAATTGGGGGAGCGGTGATGACCGGCCAAGTCAATTACCTCGCCGGAAAGGTTGCCGAAGACCAGGTCGCGGCGCGCTATGCGCGCGATGGTCATGTGATCCTGTCTCGCCGCTGGCGCGGCCAAGCCGGCGAGTTGGATTTGGTGACCGAGAAAGACGGTGAGATCGTTTTTGTTGAGGTCAAAAAAAGCCGGAGCTTTGCACGGGCGGCGGAACGCCTGTCCCGGCGTCAAATGCAGCGGATTTACACCAGCGCATCGGATTTTCTTGGCCACATGCCTCGTGGCCAGAATTCAGACGCCCGGTTTGACGTCGCGCTTGTCGATACCCACGGTGGTATAGAGATCATCGAAAACGCCCTCTCTGCCTAATCACGCCCTTCTCCCATTGCATGGCTCTCAAGACCGCGCCATGTAGGCACAACAACACTGGGACGGAGCGCGGTTATGGGCTTGAAAATTGCTTTTCAGATGGATCCGATCGATGCGATCGACATCAACGCGGATAGCAGTTTCCGCTTGGCCGAAGAGGCGCAAGCGCTCGGGCATGAGTTGTTCTACTACACGCCGGACAAGCTCGCCTATCAAGCTGGCCGGATCACGGCGCGGGGCTGGCCGCTCACGGTGCAACGTGTTGAAGGAGATCACTTTTCACTGGGCGCGGAGACCGAGATCGACCTGGCCGATTGGGATGTGGTTTGGCTCCGCCAAGATCCGCCCTTCGACATGGGATATATCACCACCACACATTTGCTGGATCACATCCACCCCGAGACATTGGTGGTCAATGATCCGTTTTGGGTGCGGAATTACCCCGAAAAACTGCTGGTACTGGCGTTTCCCGACCTGACTCCGCCCACCACGATTGCGCGGGATTTGGACACGCTGAAAGCTTTCAAGGCGGAGCATGGCGACATCATCTTGAAGCCGCTCTATGGCAATGGCGGCGCGGGGGTGTTTCGTCTGACACCGGAGGATGGGAACCTCAATTCGCTGCACGAGCTTTTTTCCAGCATCAATCGTGAGCCGCTGATCGCGCAGAAATTCTTGCCGGATGTAAGCGCGGGAGACAAAAGGATTATTCTGGTCGATGGGGAACCGGTTGGCGCGATCAACCGGGTCCCGGCGGCCGGCGAGACCCGATCCAACATGCATGTGGGTGGCCGTCCTGAGAAGACGGAGATGACCGCGCGCGAGTTGGAGATTTGCGCCCGCATCGGCCCACTTTTGCGGGAAAAGGGGCAGATTTTTGTGGGCATCGATGTGATTGGCAATTGGCTGACCGAGATTAATGTCACGTCCCCAACGGGCATTCAGGAGTTGGAACGCTTCGACGGCGTCAATATTGCGGAGCGGATTTGGCAGGTGATCGAAGACAAGGTTGCGGCCAAATAGGTTACAAAAATTTCGAAATGATCCGGTTCTTGTAACCTATCGACGGTGCCCGTCAGTTCTTCGCACCGATCAGGCGGAACCCGATCGCTTCGGCGATATGCGGCGCACCGACCTCCGCGTCACCGTCAAGATCGGCGATGGTGCGCGCCACCCGGCGGATACGGTGATAGCCGCGCGCGGACAGCTTGAACCGGTCGGCGGCTTTCGTGAGAAGCTCTTTCCCTTCCGCATCTGGCGTGGCGATTTCGTCCAAAAGGGCGCCTTCCGCGTCGGCGTTGCACCGTGCGCTCACACCGAGGTCGTCAAATCTTGTGGATTGGCGGCCCCGCGCAGCAGCGATCCGCGCGGCTACCGTGGCGCTGTCATCGCCGGACGGTGGGAGATCCAGGTCGGCATAACTCACCGGCGGAACCTCCAGGCGGAGATCGAACCGGTCCATCAGCGGGCCGGAGATTTTGCCCAGATAGTCCTCGCCACAAAGCGGTGCACGACCGCAGGCCTGCTCCGCATCATAAAGATGGCCGCAGCGGCAGGGATTGGCCGCAGCGATCAACAAGAACCGGCAGGGATACGTCACATGGGCATTGGCCCGGCCACCACGACATCGCCGGTTTCAATCGGTTGCCGGAGGGTCTCCAACACGGCGCGCGGATATTCTGGGAATTCGTCTAGGAACAACACACCGTTATGCGCCAAGCTGATCTCACCCGGTTTCGCGCCGCGCCCGCCGCCGACAATCGCCGCCATGGAGGCCGTGTGATGCGGCGCGCGGTAGGGGCGGGTGCGGGAAATGCCGCCCTCATCCAAGAGGCCGGCAAGCGAATGAACCATCGAGATTTCCAACGCTTCCGCCGCCGAGAGCGGTGGCAACAGGCCGGGCAACCGCGCGGCCAGCATGGATTTGCCGGAACCGGGTGGACCGACCATCAGCAAGTGGTGTCGCCCGGCGGCGGCGATTTCGAGCGCACGTTTGGCGCGTTCCTGGCCGCGGACTTCGATCAGGTCTTTGCGCGACGTTTCATTGCGCACCTCGCCGGGCTTGGCTTGCGTGAGCGGCGCGCGGTCGGTGAGGTGCGCGATCATCTCGGCCAGCGATTTAGCCGCGAAGACGGGGGTTGCGCCGACCCAGGCGGCTTCGGCACCACAGGCAGACGGACAGAGCAGCACGCGGTCATCCTCGCCCGCCGCCAAGGCCGTGGGCAGCGCGCCGATAACGCCAACCAATGTGCCGTCGAGCGACAGTTCGCCCAATGCAACGGCCTCTTCAGCACGTTCGCGGGGGATGATGCCAAGGGCGGCGAGCAATGCCAGCGCGATTGGTAGATCGAAATGCGAGCCCTCTTTCGGCAGGTCCGCAGGCGACAGGTTGATGGTGATCCGCTTCGAGGGCAGGGCGATCGCCATGGAGGACAGCGCTGTGCGGACCCGTTCCCGCGCCTCGCTGACCGCTTTGTCCGGTAGGCCAACAATGGAGAAAGCGGGCAGGCCGGGGGTGACTGCGCATTGCACTTCGACCCGGCGCGCTTCCAACCCGTCGAAGGCGACGGTGTGGCATTTGGCAAGCGTCTCGGGGCGGGCGGCGTCCAACATGGTTAACCGCTACGATCCCGAGGTTAGGAAAGGGTTAACGGGTCTTAGCCCGGCATGGGGAAGGCGCGTCTTTCCAAGTCCATATCGTAAATCGGCTGTTCTGGCCCGTCGGTGAAGCCCGCCTCGCGCCATTCGCGGAATTTGGGGTGGCTGAGATGCGCGGTCACATAGGCCTGCGCCCTCTCGGAAACTGGCAGATCATAGGTCGCGATGCGTGTGGCGACGGGGGCAAAGAATGCGTCTGCCAGGGAATAGGCACCGCAGAGCCAGGGGCCGCCATGGGCCTCGAAAGCATCCCCCCAGATCAGGTCCAGCCGGGCCAGATCGGCCCGTACCTCATCGGAGGGCTGAAACCCGACCCATCCGGTGCGCAGGTTCATCGGGCAAGCGCCGCGCAGGGCGGCAAATCCGGCATGCATTTCGGAGACCAGACTGAGCGCGCGCGCGCGGGCGACCGGATCGGTGGGCAGAAGGCCGCGATCTGGGAATGCCTCGGCCAGATGCCAGGCGATGGCGATGCTTTCGGTGAGAAGCCCGCCCTCCGGCGTACGGACCACGGGGACCGTGCGACCAGGGGCAAAGGCGCTGACATCGCGGGCGAAACGGTCGTCATAGAGCCGTGTGACGGAGACCTCGACGGGGATGTCGAAAGCGGCGAAGGGCAGCCAGCCGCGCAAAGACCAACTGGAGTAAGAGCGGTCGGCGATGAGGAGTTCATAAGTCATGGGCACATTCAGCCGTGCGCATCGCGCATGGTCAAACGGCGATTTCTGATCGGGGTCATCACGGGGTGTGATTGACTTGCGTGACCTTCCAGCCTTCGGAGCCGTGTTCCAGGCGCGTGACCGAGAGGTTGTCGATCTTATGTGACATCGCTTGGTAGGGATCGGTCCCGGCGGCACGCGCGATCTGCGTCATGATCACGCCGATATGGGCGACAGCGATGATGTCGGTCGCGGTGCCATTCAACCGGTCCACCACCGGCGCGACCCGTGCCGCGACCGCGTTCCAGCTTTCGCCCTCGGGGGCGGCAATGTCTCCCGGCTCTTCCCAGAAACGGCGCGAGAGATCCGGATCGCGCGCGGCGACGGCATCGAAACGCAGCCCATCCCAGGCACCGAAATTGAACTCCCTGAGGCCCGGGTCATGGGGCAGGCGCGGGCGACCCGGGCTTAGGGCATCGGCGGTGGTGATGGCGCGCGCGAGATCGGAGGAAATGACCAGCGCTGTCTTAGGCAGGAATGCGTTCAACCGGGCGAGTGCCGCGGTGTCGGAGAGATCGGCGGGCACATCGCGCCAGCCGACAAAGGCCTTTTCATGGGTTGGGCCATGACGCACCCACCACCAACGGGTCACCATGGGGTGCCACCCTGCGGCTGGGTGTTTTTGAGCACGGTTGGCAGGCCCGCGGTGACCAGCACCACCAAATCCGCCTCGGCGGCCAATCGCTGGTTCAAAACCCCTTGGGCGCGTTGAAACTGACGGCCAAGTTTGGTGTCGGGCACGATACTCTGACCAACTTCGTTGGTGACCACGACCACCGGGGCCACCGTCAGGGTCATCACCTCGATCAACTGATCTGCCTCGTCCTCCCAATCCCGCCCATCCAGCATCACATTGGTGAGCCAAAGCGTCGCGCAGTCAAAAAGCGCCACCTCTTCGGCCTCCAACTGCGCTAGCGGCGGGGCTGGGTCGCGCGGTGCCTCGACTGTGCGCCAGCCCTGGCCCGCGCGCGCCTCGCGATGGCTGTCGATCTTGATCTGCATTTCGGCATCCAGCGCTTCAGCGGTGGCGAGATAGACTTTCGCCAAGCCAGATTGATGCACCAGCCCCTCGGCAAAGGCGGATTTTCCCGAGGCTGTGCCACCAATCACCAGGCTGAGAGAGGGCAATCGCAATTATGTGTCCCTTCATGTGATCCGAATGCGGGTATGCTGCGTAACACTCATAGGACCGTGGGAAGCGTGGTCCAACATCAAATACTTACCGGGGGTGAGTCATGGCTTTGGATATGGGTGGAGATCGGTCCTTTTCGCGCCGGGCGATGAAGGCGGAGCTTCTGGATGCCGAGACGGAGTTGGGCCTGGCCTATGCCTGGCGGGATCATCGCGACGAGGCCGCGCTGCATCGGTTGATCACGGCCTATATGCGACTGGCGATTTCGATGGCCGCGAAGTTCAAACGCTATGGCGCGCCGATGAACGACCTGATCCAAGAGGCGGGCTTGGGCCTGATGAAAGCCGCCGACAAGTTTGACCCCGATCGCGGGGTGCGGTTTTCGACCTATGCGGTCTGGTGGATCAAGGCGTCGATCCAGGATTACGTGATGCGCAACTGGTCGATGGTGCGCACCGGCTCGACCAGCAGTCAGAAATCGCTTTTCTTCAATATGCGCCGGGTGCAGGCGCAGATCGAGCGCGAGGCAATGGCGTTGGGAGAGACGCTTGATCGGCATCAGCTTCGCGAGATGATCGCCAGCGAGGTTGGCGTGCCGCTGCATGATGTGGAGATGATGGAAGGGCGTCTTGCGGGGTCGGATTACTCGCTGAACGCCACGCAATCGGTCGAGGATGAGGGCCGTGAGTGGATTGATGCTCTGGAAGATGATGGTGATCAGGCGGCCGAGTTGGTCGAGCACGCGCATGATACCGAGCAGCTCCGGAACTGGCTGATCACGGCGATGCAGGCGCTGAATGAGCGAGAGCGGTTCATTGTCCGCGAACGCAAGCTGCGCGAGGACCCGCGCACGCTGGAGAGCTTGGGCAACGAGTTGGGCCTGTCGAAAGAGCGCGTGCGGCAGTTGGAAGCCGCCGCCTTTGGCAAGATGCGCAAGAACCTCGAAGCGCAGTCGAAAGAGGTGCTGTCATTCTTCGCCGCGTGATCTTCCATGCGCCTTTGGGCCTGATGGCAGGGCTGTTTCTGGCCGCCCTATTGCTTCTCCCGATGTGATCGCGCGACCAGCGCTTTGAGTCGCCGTTGCCGGCGCCGGTAGAAGGCGCGGGCAAAGGCGGCAACAAAGGGTGTTCTCCAGCCCGCCTCGACCGTCACTTCATCGCTATACCATGTGCCGTCTCCCTCGGGTCTGAGACTGATCACATGGTCCCAGACGCGGACCATTTGCCCTTCGCCCTGATCTCGGATGAACCGGGTGTCGCCATCGGGTGGCGGGAAACTGACGCGGAGGATTTGCCAGCCGAGGGGAATGCCAATCGGCCCCGATACCGCGGCGCGATAGGCCCCTTCTTTCCAAATGTCGGGCCAATCCGGCAGATCAAGCGGCCGAAAGCTCAACCAGCCTTTGGTAAGATGGCGGAGCGTATCGGGGCGTTGCAAGAGCGCCCAAACCAGATCGGGCGGCCCAGGTAAGTGACAGGTTTCACGGATCACGCGCGGGGTCATTGCAGTTGTGTCCAAGCGGTGGGCGGCCTACACCGGAGCAGGAGACCTGAGAAGAGGGCCGCCATGCTGACCGGAAAACGCATTTTGCTCATAATTGGGGGCGGAATAGCCGCGTTCAAGGCGTTGGATTTGATCCGGCGGCTGCGCGATCAGGGCGCCAGCGTGGTGCCGGTTCTGACCAAGGCGGGGGAGGAGTTTGTGACCCCGCTTTCCGCCTCGGCCTTGGCGGCCGAGAAGGTCTATCGCGATCTCTTCGATCTGACCGATGAAGCGGAGATGGGGCATATCGAGTTGAGCCGGGCGGCCGATTTGGTGGTGGTCGCGCCCGCAACGGCGGATTTGATGGCGAAGATGGCTGGCGGCCATGCCAATGATCTGGCCTCGACGCTTTTGATGGCGACCGACAAGCGCGTGCTGATCGCGCCTGCGATGAATGTGCGGATGTGGGAGCATGCCGCGACACGGCGGAATCTGGCCGTGTTGCAGGGCGACGGCGTGCTCGTTGTCGGGCCAAACGAGGGCGACATGGCGTGTGGCGAATATGGCCCCGGCCGGATGGCGGAGGTGCCCGAGATCGTCGCGGCGGTCAGTGCCGCATTGGGCGACGGGCCGTTGAAGGGACGCCATGTGTTGGTGACCTCCGGGCCGACGCATGAGCCGATTGACCCGGTGCGCTATATTGCGAACCGTTCTTCGGGCGCGCAGGGCACAGCTTTGGCCGCCGCGTTGCGCGATTTGGGCGCATCGGTGACCTTCGTGACCGGGCCGGCAACGGTTGCGCCGCCAGAGGGCGTGACCGTGGTGCCGGTGGAAACCGCGCGGGAGATGGCCGGGGCGGTCGAGGCGGCCTTGCCGACAGATGCGGCGGTGTTTGCTGCCGCTGTCGCTGATTGGCGGGTGGAAAACGCAACCGATGAGAAGATGAAAAAGACGGCAAGAGGGATGCCCGAACTGGCCTTCGCCGAAAATCCGGACATTCTGGCCAGCGTCGCGCAGATGACAAAGGGGCGGCCCGGGCTGGTGGTGGGGTTCGCCGCTGAGACCAATGACGTGCGGGCCCATGCAACGGCCAAGCGGGAGCGGAAAGGCTGCGATTGGATCGTTGCCAATGACGTCTCGCCCGAGACCGGGATCATGGGCGGATCGGAGAATGCGGTGCATTTGGTGACCGCCGATGGGGTTGAGGATTGGCCGCGCATGTCGAAGGCCGAGACCGCCCGGCAATTGGCGCTGCGGATTGCTGACGCCTTGGGTGCCGCCGAATGAGCACCGTTATTGAGGTTTTCCGCGAAGACTGGGCGGATTTGGATATCGCGCTGCCGGCCTATGCCACTGCGGGCGCCGCGGGCGCGGATCTGCGGGCGAATTTTCCGCCGGAGGAGCGCGACACCGGGATCATCCTACAGCCGATGGATCGGCGGATTGTGCCGACGGGGCTGCGCGTGGCGATCCCGGAGGGGTTCGAGATGCAGATCCGGCCCCGGTCTGGTTTGGCGTTGAAACACGGGATCACGCTGCCCAATACACCCGGCACGATCGATAGCGATTATCGCGGGCCTCTGGGGGTTTTGCTGGTGAATTTCGGCGCCGAGCCGTTCCCGGTTGCCCATGGCGACAGGATTGCCCAGGCGATCATCGCGCCGGTCGTGCAGGCTGAGTTCCATCTGGTCCATGAGATGGGGGAGACTGCACGGGGCGGCGGCGGGTTTGGCTCCACTGGGGTCGGCTGATGCTGTTTGTTCTAATCCTCGCGGGCGTGATCCTTGGGATCGGCCATCTGATGGGCGCGCCTTGGCGCGCGCGCGGTTACATGGTGGGGCTGCTGTTTGTGGCGGTTCTGGCGGTGCAAGTGGCGCTGCCAGCGGGCCATCCCCTGCGGGAGGGGACCGGCGGCTCGCCTGCGCCTTGGCTGCTTTTGGCGGGCGGTGTCGCTTTGATCTTGGCCTATCGCGCCGTATTGCAGCGGATCCGAGAACGGGCCGCAGCGGCCGAGCAGGCCCGCGCCGCGCCGCCCGCGCCTCAGGGGCCGTTCACCGGCGATGAGTTGGAGCGTTATGCGCGCCATATCACGCTGCCGGATATCGGCGGGCGGGGGCAGAAGGCGCTGAAAGAGGCGAAAGTCCTGGTCGTGGGCGCGGGCGGACTGGGCTCCCCCGCGCTGCTCTATCTGGCGGCGGCGGGTGTTGGCACAATCGGGGTGATCGACAATGACGAGGTCGATCTGTCGAACCTGCAGCGGCAGATCATCCATAGCGATCAGCGCCAGGAGATGCCGAAGGTGTTTTCCGCCGAAATCGCGATCAAAGCGCTAAACCCGTTTGTCACCGTCAAACCCTATCATCGGCGGCTGACCGATGAGATCGCAGTGGAGCTTTTTGCCGAATACGATCTGATCCTTGATGGGACCGACAGCTATGCCACCCGTGATCTGATCAACCGCGCGGCGCAGGCCAGCGGGCGGCCTGTGATGGCCGGGGCAATTTCGGCGTGGGAAGGGCAGGTCACGCTTTACGATCCCGCCGGAGGCGCGCCCTGTTTCGCCTGCATTTTCCCTGATGCGCCGGGGCCGGGCATGGCCGCGACCTGTTCTGAGACGGGCGTGATCGGCGCGCTGCCCGGTGTGATCGGCACAATGATGGCGCTGGAGGCGATCAAAGAGATCACCGGCGCCGGCGAGGGCTTGCGCGGGCGGATGCTGATTTATGATGCGCTTTATGCCGAGACCCGGATTATTCGGCTCAAACGCCGGGCCGATTGTGCGGTTTGCGGACAGGATTGAGCGCCGCCCCTTGCTCTTCTCCCCCAGGGGCCATACTCCGGCGTCAGACCAACTAGGGAGTACCTGACCCCATGAAACACTTGCTTGCTGCCGCCGCGATCTCCGCCGCGTTTATCACCCCCGCGATCGCGCAGGATGTGCCCGATCTTGAGGGCCGCGAAGTGGTGATTGTGACCGAAAACGCCTATCCGCCGCTGCAATTTGTCGATCCCGCCTCGGGCGAGGCCATTGGCTGGGAGTATGACGCGATGGAGATCATCGCCGAGCGCCTGAACATCAATGTCGTCTACGAAAACATCAGCTGGGATGCGATGATCCCGGCTGTGTCGGATGCGCAATATGATCTGGGGATGACCGGGATCACGATCCGCGAAGACCGCGCCGAATTGGTGGACTTCTCCGAGAGCTATATGGTCAGCCAGATGCGGATGCTGGTCCGCGCCGATGAAGAGCGGTTTGATACCGCCGCAGGGTTTGCCGCCGATGAAGACCTGCTTCTTGGCACGCAAGCGGGCATCACGCCCTTCTATGTCGGCGTCTATGATGTGCTCGACGGCAACGAGGCCAACCCCCGGATCGTGCTTCTGGAAACCATCCCGGCGGCGGTTCAGGCGCTCTTGAGCGACGACGTGGATATGGTCCTGAGCGATAGCGCGGGGGGCGAGGCTTATGTGAACGCCAATCCCGACCGCCTGAAGATGGTCGGCGAGCCGCTTGGGACCGAAGAGTTCGGGTTCATCTTCCCCAAAGGTTCGGATCTGGTGGAGCCCTTCAACGCCGCCATCGCGTCGATGCGGGCCGATGGGACGCTGGATATGCTCGACTAGCGTTGGTTCGTCGAATACAGCCTCGGCGAGTAAGCCTGATACGATGATGCACCCCTTTGCTCTGGCCCCAACGGGCCGGGGCCCGTTCCCCTCATGATCCCGTCCAGCCCGCCCGAGCGGGAATTTCCCTGGTGGCTTCTCGCTGTCATCGGTCTTGGTGCTTATGCGCTTTGGCAGGTCCTGACCGATGACATCTATTCCCAGGTGCTCAGCACGCTCCGCCAGGGTATCTTGATCACGATCTTTGTCACTCTGATCGGGTTCGCGCTTGCCGCCTCGATGGGCATGCTCTTGGCGCTGGCCAGCCTGTCGCGCAGCGTGATCCTCCGCCAAATGGCGCGGTTCTATGTCGAGATCATCCGCGGCGTGCCGATCATTGTGCTATTGCTCTATGTCGCCTTTGTTTTCGCCCCCGCCCTGGTGGCATTTTACAATTGGCTGGCCGAGGCTGTCGGTGCCGAGACGATCCGAACCCGTGACTTTCCGCTCCTGTGGCGGGCGATCATCGCGCTGGCCATTGGCTATTCGGCCTTCATCGCCGAGGTGTTCCGCGCCGGGTTGCAATCGGTCGAACGGGGGCAGATCGAGGCCGCCGAGGCGCTTGGTATGGGCCGCTGGCTCCGCTTCCGCTTTATCATCTTCCCGCAGGCGATCCGCACGATCCTACCGCCCTTGGGCAACGATTTTGTGGCCATGGTGAAAGACTCGAGCCTGGTCTCGGTCCTCGGCGTGCTCGACATCACCCAACTGGGTAAGGTCACGGCGGCCAGCAATTTCCGGTATTTCGAGACCTATAACGTGGTGGCGCTGATTTATCTGTCGATGACGATTACGCTCTCAATCCTGCTGCGGCGGTTGGAGCAGCGCATGCGACTGGGGCAAGATCGCGGGACTTGAGGCGGATTTGTGCTAGGTTTCCCCTACGGCACCATGATGACGGAGGAGGAGGACAGCATGATACGTTCAGTGTTTTTTGCCGCCGCTTTGCTGGCAGCGGCGCCGGTTTTTGCCCAGGGCACACCTGCACCAGAGGGTGCGGCGGTTCATTTTGTCGGGCTTGAAGACGGCGATACGGTAACGAGCCCCGTCACACTCTATTTCGGATTGAGTGGGATGGGCGTGGCGCCCGCCGGCACCGAAGCTGAGAATACCGGGCATCACCATCTGCTGCTGAACCGCGCGCCTTTTGGCGACGGGGAGTTCGGCGCGGAGGAACTGGTGCTGGGCATACCGAACGATGATAATCACTACCATTTCGGCGGTGGGCAGACCCAGTTCACTTTGGATTTGCCGCCTGGCGAGCATACGCTTCAGCTTGTCCTAGGCGATGCGGGCCATGTGCCCCATGACCCGCCGATCGTCAGCGACGTGATCACGATCACCGTGGAGTAAGGCGGGCTGAACCGGCTTCCAGCGGCCTATTCTGAGCGGATGGAGAAACGGCCGGTACGCCCGGCCTCACGATCCGGAGAATATGGTCGCCGGAGCATCAAATCTCTTTCGACCGGCGCGGCGGCGTCCTATCTGTTGGCCAAAGGAGATCTTGATGACCAACCCGCTTCTGTCCAACTGGGATACACCGTTCCAACTTCCGCCTTTCGACGCGATCACCGATGCGGATTTCGCGCCGGCGCTTGACGCCGCGCTTGAGGAGGGCCGCGCGGCCTATCAGGCGATTGCGGAGACCCCCGAAGCGCCGACCTTTGCCAACACGATCGAGGCGATGGAACTGGCCGATGAAACGCTCGACCGGGTGGCGGGGGTCTTCTTTAACCTCGCAGGGTCCGACGCGACCCCGATGCGCGAGGCGTTGCAGCGGGACTATGCGCCGAAATTCTCGGCCTATGCGTCGGAGATCACCAATAACCGCGCGCTTTGGCAGCGGATCAAGACCCTCTGGGAGCAGCGGGACCGTCTCGATCTGACGCCGGAACAGGCCCGCGTGCTGATGCTCACCCATCGCAGTTTTGTGCGCGCGGGGGCGGCGCTGGAAGGCGCGGCGGCGGATCGGCTGACCGAGGTGAAAAGCCGTCTCGCGGTGCTCGGCACCAGCTTCATGCAGAACCTTCTGGCCGATGAGCGGGAGTGGTTCATGGAGCTGGAAGAGGCCGACCTCGAAGGCCTGCCCGACTTTGCCATCGACGCGGCGCGGGCGGCGGGTGAGGAAAAGGGCGTCGACGGCCCGGTCGTGACGCTCTCGCGTTCGATCATCGTGCCGTTTTTGCAGTTCTCCCCGCGTCGCGATTTGCGCGAGACCGCCTATAAGGCCTGGGCCGCGCGCGGGGCCAATGGTGGCGAGACCGACAATCTGGGGATCGCGGCGGAGACGTTGGCCTTGCGGGAAGAGCGTGCCGGGTTGCTGGGCTATGACAGTTTCGCGGCGTTCAAGCTGGAAACCGAAATGGCCAAAACGCCAGATGCGGTGCGCGACCTGCTGATGCAGGTCTGGGAGCCGGCAAAGGCACAGGCCGATGCGGATGCCGAGACGCTCACCCAGATGATGCGCGACGAAGGGGTGAATGGCGATCTAGAGCCGTGGGATTGGCGTTATTATGCGGAGAAACGGCGCAAGGCCGAGCATGATCTCGATGAGGCGGCGCTGAAACCCTATCTGCAGCTCGATGCGATGATCGAGGCGTCTTTCGACTGCGCCAATCGCCTGTTTGGGCTGGAGTTTGCGCCGCTGGATGTGACGCTCTACCACCCGGATGCGCGCGCTTGGGAGGTGACGCGGAATGGCGCGCATATCGCGGTGTTCATCGGCGATTACTTCGCGCGTGGCTCAAAGCGCTCCGGCGCCTGGTGTTCCGCGATGCGGAGCCAGAAGAAACTCGGCGGCGACACGCGGCCCATCGTCGTCAATGTCTGCAACTTCGCCAAGGGTGACCCGGCGCTGCTCTCCTATGATGACGCCCGGACGCTGTTCCATGAGTTCGGCCACGCGCTGCATCAGATGCTCTCGGATGTGACCTATGGCTCGATTTCCGGCACCTCGGTCGCCCGCGATTTCGTCGAACTGCCGAGCCAACTTTATGAGCATTGGCTGGAAGTGCCCGAAGTATTGGAGAAACACGCCCGCCACGCTGAAACTGGCGCAGCGATGCCGAAAGACCTGCTCGACCGGCTTTTGGCGGCGCAGACCTATGATATGGGGTTCCAGACCGTCGAATATGTCGCCTCGGCCCTGGTCGATTTGGATTTCCATGATGGCAAGACCCCCGCAGACCCGATGGCGGCGCAGGCTGAGACGCTGGGCCGGATCGGCATGCCGCACGCGATTGGGATGCGCCATGCGACGCCGCATTTCGCCCATGTCTTCGCGGGCGACGGCTATTCCTCAGGCTATTACAGCTACATGTGGTCCGAGGTCATGGATGCCGACGCGTTTGAGGCCTTTGAAGAGGCGGGCGGCGCGTTTGACGCCGAGATGGCGCGGAAGCTGGAGACGTTTATCCTCTCGGCTGGCGGCAGCCAGGAAGCGGATGCTCTTTACACCGCCTTCCGGGGGCGGATGCCGGGGGTCGAGGCGCTGTTGAAAGGCCGGGGCTTGGATCAGGTCGCCTGACCCGGGCCCCCGGCGTCAGACGAAGCCTTTCTCGATCAGGTCGCCCGCAGACGCGACCACGGCGTCACGGGCCGGGCGCGGTTGCCAGCCCAGAACCCGCTCGGCCTTGGCCGCGCTGCTCCGGCGGCGGCGGCCAAGTTCCGGCAAAATCTGCCGTGCCGATGGCATCGCAATCGCCATCAACCGCATCAGCCAGCTTGGCATATCCCACTTCGGGACCTTCCGTGCATGATCGGGATAGGTGGCGCGGATCGTCTCGCCCATCTCGCGCAGCATCATATACTCCGCGCTGACCAAGAACCGTTCACCTGCCGCTTTGGGATGCTCCATCGCCAGCAGATGCGCCTTGGCCACATCCCGGACATCGACAACACCAAACCCGAAATCCGGATAGGCGGGGAACATCCCCGTCATCAACCCATTGACGATTTGCAGAGAGGTGGAATCGTCCTTGCCCACCATCGGTCCCAGAACCAGGGCGGGGTTGATGACGCTCAACTCCATCCCTGCGCCTTCGGTTTCGATGAAGTCCCAGGCCGCCCGCTCGGCAATGGTTTTGGAGAGCGAATAGGCGGTGTGGTCCTTTACCAACTCGCTTGGCGACCAAAGGGTTTCATCAACCACCTCCGGCAGATCATCGCCATGCCCATACCCGATTGCTGCGACCGAAGAGGTCAGCACCACCCGTTTGACGCCCGCCGCCTTGGCAAAACGCAGCGCCCGCAACGCGCCGTCGCGTGCCGGGATAATCAAGTCATCGGGGTTGTCCGGGGTGCCCATCGGAAAGGGGGAGGCGACGTGCTGAACAAAGGTCACGCCCTCCATCGCCTCGGGCCAGCCATCGTCTGAGGTCAGATCAACCGCCGCGAAGCTCAGATTGTCGATCTTGTCGGTCACCTGGGCCAAGGTCTCGCGCGCATGATCGGCCTTAGAGGGACCGCATCGTGCCACGCACCCGGTAGCCTGTCTCCAGGAGTTGTAAGATCACATGTTGGCCAATGAACCCGGTAGCTCCAGTGACAAGAACAAGGGGGTTGGCGGCAGTCTCGGTCATGGCAACGGTCCTTTCGGGCTTGCGTCGGCGGGAGGCTTCTGACATTTTTGGCAGAAATTGTCAGGCGAGTTCTGACAAAAATAACAAAAACTGTCAAGAGCGTTTAGAAGCGATGTTAGACGACAAGCCTGAGCACCTGATCCACGCGGCGATGGAAGCGTTCCTGCTCTATGGCTTCAAGCGCACCTCGATGGAAGATATCGCGCAGCAGGCGGGCGTGTCGCGCGCGGCGCTGTATCTGCATTTCAAGAACAAACGCGATGTGTTCCGCTCGGCGGCGGCGATGATGTTTGCCGAGGCCGTCACCCGGTTTGAGGCCGCGCTGGTCCCTGGCGGCCCGGTCGACGAGACCTTGCTGCATGCGTTTCACGAAAAGAGTGGGCCGTTGATGGAGCAGGTTTTCAGCTCACCCCATGGGGCCGAGTTGATGGGGACGGGGCTGGAAGTGGCCCATGATATTGGCTGCGACGCGGATGGCCGCTTTGTCGCCGCGATGGCCCGGTATTTTGGCGAGGTGCAATCGGCGGACGACCCGGCAATCGCGCCCGACGCATTGGCCGATATGGTCTTGCGGGCGCTTTATGCGATGAAGCAGGAGGTGAGCTCGCCCGAGCATTATGAGACACGGCTGAAGCTCTTGGCGAAATCCATCGCGGCCCTGCTCTCGGCGGATTAGTCGAAGACCTCGCCCGGCTCGACACCCCAAAGCGCACTGATCGGGACCCAACCGCGGTGGCCGCCGGTGCTCATCTGACACCATGCGCCATTGCATTCCTCAAGTCGGCCGATGACCCCCAACTCCGCCTGCGCCCGAACGGGAGACTCAAGATCGGGGCGTTGATGCATCTCCAACATATCAACCTCGACAATCGCGGTGCGCACGCCGGAGAGCAGTGAATAGTGCATCCAGCCACCTGCGCCATCGCGGTCCACGACCCGGCGCCAATGGCCATGCTCGGCGACAATCATCATCGGCATATTGCGGCGTTGAAACACCCAATCGATCCGATGGCTGCGCGACGGGCCGCGCCGTGCATTGCCCTCGGAGGCTTTCATCGAGACATAACGGGGTAAGGGAAAGCCGGTCACGGGCCCCTCACGCGGGGCCATGGTCGCGATCACTTCCCGTATCTCGGGCATCTCGGGCCGTGGCGTCGGCTCAGCGTCCTGCGCCAATGCCAGACCCGCCGACGCACAGGTCAGCGCAAAAACAGCCGATAGAAATCTGGTCCACATGCGTGGGTGTGCCTGTCTGTTGTCCCGACCGCTGTTCAGCGCGGTTTCCACTGCTCATTTGTCGCGGTTCTGTGGCGACATCTTGCGCCCCCGCTTTGGATCAGAGAGTGTCACGACAGGCGCAGAAATGCCAGTGAGGGGATTGCCGGGATGCCAGGTCAGAAGCTGAGTGTTGTCGTTACGCGACGGTTGCCGGAAGCCGTTGAGACGCGGATGAGCGAGCTTTTCGATGTCGAGTTGCGCACCGAGGTCGGCCCAATGGACAAATCAGAGCTGGTCGCGGCCATGGCGCGGGCGGATGTTTTGGTGCCCTGCATCACCGATCAGATCGACGCGGGCATGTTGGGCCAAGCCGGTGACCGGTTGAAATTAATCGCAAATTACGGCGCTGGCGTGGATCATATCGATGTTTCCACAGCCCGACAGCGGGGGATTTTGGTCTCGAACACACCCGGCGTGATGACCGATGACACCGCCGATATGACCATGGCGCTGATCCTGGCCGTGACCCGGCGCATTCCCGAAGGGTTGGCCGTGATGCAGGCGGGCCGGTGGGAGGGCTGGGCGCCGACCGCCTATATGGGCGGGCGGATCGGCGGGAAACGGCTGGGCATCCTGGGCATGGGCCGGATCGGCCAAGCGGTGGCGCGGCGTGCGGCGGCCTTTGGCATGCAGGTGCATTACCACAACCGTCGCCGGGTGCATGAGGATATCGAAGCCGAGTTGGAGGCGACCTATTGGGAGAGCCTCGATCAAATGTTGGCGCGGGTCGATGTGCTGTCGATCAACTGTCCGCACACGCCGTCGACCTTCCATCTTATGAATGCGCGGCGGTTGAAACTGATGAAGCCTTCGGCGGTGATCGTGAACACCTCGCGGGGCGAAGTGATCGACGAAAACGCGCTGACCCGGATGCTGCGGGCGGGCGAGATTGCGGGGGCGGGGCTGGACGTCTTCGAGCGCGGCCATGACGTGAACCCACGGCTCCGCGAGTTGGAGAATGTGGTGTTGTTGCCGCATATGGGCTCGGCCACGTTGGAAGGCCGCGTCGAGATGGGTGAGAAAGTCATCATTAATATCAAGACGTTCGACGATGGACACCGGCCACCGGACCTGGTGGTGCCGTCGATGTTGTGAGCGGTGTTGGGGCGTCGAAGGATGGCTCTGCGCCCAAATTTGCGTCCACACTGCATTGTATCCGATGTCCGCTCCAGAGTAATCCAAAAGAGATTTATCAAATGATTGATGTCGATCAAGTTCGCGCTGACACTCCTGGTATCAACCATTTAACGCACCTTTTGGCTTGTGGCTCTGCACTCATGCCAGAGAGCGTTTTGAACGCTGTTGTCGCTCATACCCAGCTTGAGGCGCAAATCGGCGGCTACGAGGCCCAAGCGCGCCAATTCGATCTTTTGGATGGGGTTTATCGTTCAGTGGCGAGACATGTAGGGGCCGATACGCGCGAGATCGCCGTGATGGAGAACGCCACAGTCGCTTGGTGCCATGCATTTTATGCCCTTCCACTACAGCCGGGTTCGCGAATTCTTACCTGTGAAGCGGAATATGCGGCCAACTATGTTGCGTTTCTCCAAAGAGCCAAGCGCGATGATCTGAAGATCGAAATTGTTCCCTCTGATGAAAGCGGAGCGCTTGACCTTGCTGCATTGGAGAAGACGATGGCCGACGATGTTGGTCTGGTCGCAATAACATGGGTCCCGACAAATGGTGGCTTAATGAACCCAGCCGCGGAAGTCGGGCGTATCGCAAAGAAGCACGGCGTTCCCTACCTGTTGGACGCGTGCCAGGCAGTGGGACAGATGCGGATCGACGTGGTGGAGCTTGGATGCGATTTTCTATCAGCAACTGGCCGGAAGTACCTTCGTGGACCGCGTGGGACAGGTTTTCTCTATGTGCAAGAAAAGTGGTTGGACACGTTGGAACCGGCGATGATCGACCATTTTGGTGCACCTTGGGTGGAACGCGATCGGTACGAACTGCGCGAAGATGCGCGGCGATTTGAAACCTGGGAAAACTCCTACGCCCTGCGGGCAGGGCTCGGGGCAGCGATAGACTATGCCGATCGCATTGGGATCGATCATATCCAAAATCGCGTAGGTCTGCTTGCCGATGCGGCGAGAAAGGCTCTCTCAGATATACCCTCTGTGGAAGTGCGAGATTTGGGGCAAGCGCCCTGCGGGATAGTCAGTTTCTCGATTGAAGGCAAAGACGCACGGTCCCTCGTCAAGCAAATGGCAGCGTCGGGTTATGCGATTGGGGCGTCGGCTCCCTCAAGTACGCGGATCGACGCGGAGCGCCGTAACCTGCCCACACTTCTGCGTATCGCTCCCCACTACTACAACACGGAAGATGAGGTGCGCGGCGCGGTAGAATGTTTAGCATCGCATATTCAGTGAACTCGCATCGGTGTTCTACTCAGAGCGGAGGTTCAATCGAATTTGGCGACTGGCAGCTTTGTCCTGCAAAGCCGAAATCGATGCCAACGACCCTCTTGCCACTTCGCATGGCCCGGCTAGGGTGACGCCATGGGCAAGCTCAGCGCAGATCACCTTATCCTTGGACAGAGCGGCTTGGCCCGCGCGCTTTATGACACGGTCGCCGATCTGCCCATTATCAGCCCCCATGGCCATTGCGACCCGGAATGGTTCGCCACCAATGCGCCGTTTTCCGACCCCGCCCATCTTCTGATCGTGCCGGATCATTATGTGCTGCGCATGTTGGTGAGCCAGGGGGTGCGGCTGGAGGATATGGGCGTGGCGCGGCTGGATGGCGGCCCTGTGGAGACCGACCCAAGGATGATTTGGGCGCGGTTTGCAGAGCACTATCATCTTTTCGCGGGCACACCGACCCGGGCGTGGCTGGATTACACATTCGAGACCCTGTTTGGCCTTGAGGAGCCGCTGAACACCGCGACAGCGACGGTGTATTACGACCGGATCGCCGCCTGTTTGGCCGAGGACGCGTTCCGACCTCGGGCCCTGTTCGACCGGTTCAAGATCGAGGTTTTGGCCACGACCGAGGGCACGCTTGATCCGCTCACCCATCATAAGGCGATTGCCGAGAGCGGTTGGCCCGGCCGGGTGATCACGACCTATCGGCCCGATCAGGTGACGGACCCGGATTATGAAGGCTTCGCAGGCGCGCTCGATCAGTTGGCGGAGATCACGGGCGGCGAGACCGACAGTTGGGCCGGGTATCTGGAGGCGCACCGGCTGCGCCGGGCCTATTTCCGGGATCACGGAGCAACCGCAACCGACCATGGGCACCCGACGGCGGAAACGGCGGATTTGAGCCAGGCCGATGCGGCGGCGCTTTATGATCGGCTGCGCGCTGGGCGCGCCGAGGCGGGAGATGCGGCGTTATTCCGGGCACAGATGCTAACCGAAATGGCGAAGATGAGCGCCGAGGATGGGATGGTGATGCAGATCCATCCGGGCAGCTATCGCAATCATAATGCAAGTGTTTTCAAAGCATTCGGGCGCGACAAAGGCTTCGATATCCCGACCCGGACCGATTATGTCCATGCACTCCGGCCGTTGTTGAATGCGGTCGGGATGCATCCGAATTTCACGTTGATCCTCTTCACGTTGGACGAGGCGGCCTATACCCGCGAGCTGGCCCCATGGCCGGGGCCTATCCCTGCCTGCGGCTTGGGCCGGCCTGGTGGTTCCATGACAGCGCCGAGGGGATGCGGCGGTTCCGCGAGATGACCACAGAGACAGCCGGGTTCTATAACACGGTGGGCTTCAACGATGATACCCGCGCCTTTCCCTCGATCCCGGCCCGACACGATATGGCGCGGCGGGTGGATTGCGCCTATCTCGCGCGGCTGGTCGCGGATGGGCGGTTGCGCGAAGCGGAGGCGTTTGAGCTGGCGGGTGTTCTGACGGTGGATCTGCCAAGCAAGGCCTATCGGCTATGAAGTTGACGCCGGACGCGCTGACCCGCGCAAGGAACATCCAGCGGCCCGCATATGATCGCGCTCATGTCACGCCGGGGATTGTGCATCTGGGTCTGGGCAATTTTCACCGCGCACATCAGGCTGTCTATGTGGATGAATGTCTTGCGGCGACGCCCGATTGGGGCATTCGCGGCGTCTCCCTCCGCCGGCCCGATATGCGGGATGCGCTGGCCCCGCAAAGCGGGCTCTATACCCTGGCGGTGCGCGATGGGGCGGGGACCGCGGCGCGGGTGATCGGGTCGGTTTTGGAGGTTGTGGTCGCGGGAGAGGGTATCGGGCCTGTCCTGGCGGCGATGACGGACCCGGCGACGCGGATTGTCAGCCTGACCGTGACGGAGAAAGGCTACTGCCGCGATGGGGCGGGCGACTTGGGCCAAGCCCATCCGGCGGTTGCGGCAGATTTGGCGACGCCTGAGCGGCCGGGGTCTGTCCCGGGTTTGCTGGTTGAAGCGCTGCGGGCGCGCCGGGCGGCGGGCGCCCCGCCTTTCACCGTGCTGAGTTGCGATAACCTTCCCGAAAATGGCGCAGCGCTGGCGCGGGTCGTCCTGCAATTCGCGGCGTTGCGGGACACGGAACTGGCGGAGTGGATCACGGCGGAGGTGGCGTTCCCCTCCAGCATGGTGGATCGGATCGTGCCCGCCACGACCGAGGCAGATCGCGCCGAGATTGCGGCGCTAACCGGTCTTGAGGATGCTTGGCCCGTGGTCACCGAGCCCTTCTGTCAATGGGTCGTGGAGGATCGGTTCCCGGCTGGCCGACCGGATTTGGCGGCGGCTGGCGTGCAGTTCGTCTCCGACGTGGCACCGTATGAGCATATGAAGCTGCGCATGTTGAACGGCGCGCATTCGACGCTCGCCTATCTGGGTCAACTCCGGGGCCATGAGACTGTCGCGGACGTGATGGGCGATGCAGAACTGGCTGAGCTTGTGGCAGATGTCATGACCCAGTCCGCGGGCACGCTGTCTTTGCCGCAAGACGAGCTGTCGGCCTATGCAACCCGCTTGCAGGACCGGTTCCGCAACCCGGCGCTACATCACATGACCGCGCAGATCGCGATGGATGGCAGTCAGAAACTGCCGCAACGGCTCTTGGCGCCGATTGCCGAGGCGCATGCGGCGGGACGGCCTTGGGATGCGTTGGCCACGGGTGTCGCTGGTTGGCTGCGCTATCTGGAGCGGTTCGCGCCGGAAGACCCGATGGCCGATGAACTGCGGCTGGCCGCCGCAAAAGGGCCTGACGCGGTGCTCGATCTGCGCGCGGTCTTTGGCGATCTGAGCGACGCCCACTGGTTCCGCGAGGGGGTTTTGGCGCGGCTCCCGGCCTAGGCTGCCCCGCGACCGATGGCGCAATGTCGTTTTTATGCGGGATTGCGTCGGGCGGGCGAGGCTTGCGAGCGCGGGCTCTGGCATGGAAGATCAGGCCCGAAGATCTGCCCGGAGTGAACGTGATGAAAACCCAAGTGAAAGCCCTTGTTGTTGGCGGCGGTGCGGTGGGCACCTCGATTGCCTATCATCTCGCGCGGGCGGGTTGGGACGATGTGATGCTCCTGGAGCGGGACGAGTTGACCTCGGGCTCCACCTGGCATGCGGCGGGGCTGCTGCCACTCTTCAATATGAGCTACGCGACAACCCATATCCACGATTACAGCGTGAAGTTTTACAAAACGCTGGAGGAAGAGACGGGCCTGAATGCGGGCTTCGCGGTCGTCGGCAACTTGCGGATGGCACAGACGCAAGAGCGGATGGATGAGTATATGCTCTACGCGTCGACCGCAGAGACCGTCGGGGTTCCTTATGAATGGTTGACGCCGGACGAGATCAAAGCCCGCTGGCCGCTCATTCGCACGGACGATCTGAAAGGCGCGCTTTATCACAACACCGACGGCTACATTAACCCGGCGGATGTGACCCAAGCGATGGCCAAAGGCGCGCGGCAGCGTGGCGTGATGATCGAACGGAAATGGCAGGCGGATGGGTTCCATTGGACCGGCGCGGCCTGGGAAGTCACCTGCACCAAAATGGTGGAGAAAGGTGGCAATCTGGTCGCCTCCGACGAGCAGATCGTGATCACCGCCGAACATGTGGTGACCGCCTCCGGCAACCATGCACAGCGCACGGCCCAAATGCTTGGCATCAAAATCCCGGCGATCCCGGTCGAGCATCAGTTCATCGTTATGGATCAGGACCCTACGTTGCAGGAATGGCGCAAGGACAACCCCGAGCACCCGGTGATCCGTGATGCCGATGCGCAATCCTACGTGCGTGAGGAGCGTGGCGGCTGGATTTTGGGGGTCTATGAGAAAAACGCGCCCGCGCGGTTTGAATATGGGGTGCCGGACAGTTTCCGCGCCGATCTCTTCCCGCTCGATCTGGAGCGGATCGAAGCGCAGTATATGGCGATGATCCACCGCATCCCGTCTTGCGAGGAGAGCGGTCTGAAAGACGATTTCAACGGCCCGATTTGCTACACGCCTGACGGCAACCCGCTGGTCGGCCCGGCCCCGGGGCTACACAATATGTGGCTGGCCGAGGGCTTCAGCTTCGGTATCACCGCGGCGGGCGGCACCGGCTATTACCTGGCGCAGATGATGGTCGAGGGCGAAGCCGAGATCGACATGGCCTCGCTCGATCCCAAGCGCTACGGCCCTTGGATGACCACCGAATATGCCGCGCGTAAGAATGAAGAATGTTACGACCATGTCTACATTCTCCACCATCCCGATGAGGAGCGGCCCGCCTGCCGCCCGTTGCGGACCTCGCCCGCCTATGATCGTCAGAAAGCCCATGGTGCGCAGTTCGGGCAGGTGAATGGCTGGGAACGGCCGAATTATTTCGGGCCCGTGGACGCGCCGGAGAGCTTCGATCATGACAGCCGGTCGTTCCGGCGTGGCGGCTGGTGGGATTATGCGAAATCCGAGGCGGAGGCGATCCGCAACGGCGTCGGCCTGATCGATGCGACCGCCTTCACCAAGCACCGGATCAGCGGGCCGGGCGCGACGGCATTCCTGGACTGGTTCACCACCAATAGCCTGCCCAAGGTGGGGCGGATCAACCTGACCTATGCGCTGACTGGCGCAGGTACGACACGGACGGAATACACGATCGTTCGGACCGGCGAGGAGGATTACTATCTTGTCTCCGCCGGGGCCTGGCATGCCTATGATCAGGATTATCTCTACAAAGCGATTATGGAGAAAGAGGCCGAGTTTGGCCGCATCAATGAGCAGGATGTAACGACCCAATGGGGCGTCTTTGCGATAGCGGGCCCGAAATCGCGCGATGTGTTGAAAACCCTTGTCAGGGACGCCGATCCGGAAACCGCTTTGAGCAACAAGCGGTTCCCCTGGCTCTCGTGCCGCGAGATCGAGTTGGGCATGTGTCCGGTGCGCGCCATCCGGGTCGCCTATACCGGCGAGTTGGGCTGGGAGTTGCACCACCCGATCGAGATGCAGACTTACCTGTTCGATCAATTGATGGCGGCAGGTGAGCCGCATGGGTTGAAACTGGTCGGCGCGCGGGCGCAGAACTGGCTCCGGCAGGAGAAAAGCTACCGGGCGTTTGGCACCGAGCTGGGCCGGGATGCGACGCCGCTGGAGGCCGGGCTTAACCGGTTTGTGGACCTCTCGAAGGAGTTCCATGGCAAGGCGGCGATGGAGGCGCTTGGCATCCGCTCAAAATGTGTGACGCTCCTGATTGACGGGCCCTCAGATGCCGATCCCTGGGGTCGGGAGGCGCTCTATGATGGCGAGACGAAGGTCGGGCGCTTGACCTCGGGCGGCTATTCCGTGGCATTCGGAAAATCCATCGGTATGGGGTATGTGCGGCCCGATTTGGCGGTGACGGGGCAGAAGCTGAAGGTCAAAATGCTGAACCAGCTTTGGGAGGCCGAAATCGTCGAAGACAGCCCTTATGACCCGACAAATGCGGTGATCCGCGTCACGGGCTGAGATCGTGACGCGGAAAACGCGGCGTGGGGATCAGCCGACCGCGAACGCCTGATAGATCAAACCGTTACCATAATCGGTTTGGTCCGAAAGCGTGAGCCGGGGCCGTCGGACCAGCCCGTCGAAAAGCGGCGTCCCACCGCCAAGCAGGATGGGCGCGCGTTTCAGACGCAATTGGTCGATGTGGCCCATATTCATCAGCTGCGCCGCCAAATGGCCGCCGCCGCAGAGATAGATCGGCCCATCGCTGGCTTGTCTCAGCTCACGGAGCGCGCTGTCGGTCAGGTCGCGCCACTGCGTGACCGAGGCCCCGTCGGGCAGGCTCAGCCCGGTTGAGACAACAACGCTCTCTGCCCAAGGATAGGGGTTGTCGCCCGGGGCCAAGCCATAGTCATAGCCGAACTCATAGGTCGCCCGACCCATCAGGACCGTTTTGTAGCTTTGCAGCCGCGCGAGGTAATCGCTCAACACATCGCCCTCGCTTGGGAAGGCCGAAATGTCGGCATTTGGGCCCGCAATGAACCCGTCGGCGGAAACCGCCACGTCGTAAATAATGGGATGCATGGAATGCTCCGTTTGATCGAGAAAGCCTGTGACCCAATCCGGGTCGGGTGTCGGTTTTAGGCTGTCTTGATCACTGGCAGAGCACTCCTGTTGAGCTGTCGATCCTAGCAGGTCGTCCCCGGAAGCGGCAAGCCCCGGCTATTCCGCCGCCTGGGCGATACCGCTGACCAACTCATCGAAACAGGCCAGCGCCTTGGCCGAATACATCAGCGACGGGCCGCCGCCCATCTGCACCGCCATTGATAGGACGTCGGCGATCTCCTCACGTGTTGCACCTTCGTTCACCAAGGCTTCGACATGGAACCCGATACAAGGCTCGCAGCGGTCGGCGACGGCAATCCCCAAAGCGACGAATTCCTTGGTCTTCAAATCCAACGCACCGGGTGCCTTCACCGCCTTCGACAGCGCGCCAAAGCCTTTCAGCATGTCCGGCGCGGCCCCCGAGAGCGCCCGCAGGTTTTGCCGCATCTCGGTGTTTTTCTCGGTCCAACTCATTCTCTGTCCCCTTTTTGGTGTTTGGCCAGGGTTTAGGGACGGCGAGGTAAGGCCGCCTTGATCCGGGTCAAATCTTTCGTTCGACGCAGAGCATGAGATTGTTGGCCGGCAGTTTCACCGTTTCAAAAAGATGTAGCCCGTTTCGGGTCAGCGCTTCGGCCACGTCGATGACATCCTTGTAGCCAATCGCCGGGTCCTGCGCGCGCAAGCTGGCATGGAAAGTGGCATCGCCCTCCGAGGTCGCTTCGCCGTCGCGGAGGAACGGCCCATAGAGCGCCGCAACACCGCCGGGGGCGAGGGCCTTGGCAATCTCGGAAAGCAGGGTCGCGGTGTCGGCATCCGAGATCAGATGGATCAGATTGACCAAGACGATCATGTCTTTTGGTCCGTGGCTTTCAGACCAGCCGTGCGCGCAAGCATTCAGATCGATCGGTGGCAGCAGGTTCGGCGCGGGGTGTTCCGCGCGCCAAGCGGCGATTGAGGCGCGGCGGTCCGGATCTGGGTCACTCGGTTGCCAAGTGAGGCCTGGCATGGCGGGCGCATAGGCAATGATGTGTTCGCCGGTGCCCGAGGCGATTTCCAGCGCGTTCCCCTCCGGCGGCGCGATCCGCGTCAGCACCGACAGGATCGCCTCGCGATTGCGAAGCGCAGCGGGCGCGGAGAGGGCACCGGACGGAAGGTCTGGCGCGACTGTCATGTGAACCGCTCCGGGCTCAGCCCTGCAACGATCTCGGGCGGCAGGTCGGAGGCGCGACCGGCCATCCCATCCGCGACAAGCCGCGCGGCCGCCGGCGCGGTCTGAAACCCATAGCCGCCTTGCCCCGCGACCCAGATGAAATCGGGCTTGTCCGGGGCAGGGCCGAGGACCAGGCAACGATCGGGCGAAAAGGTGCGCAAACCCGCCCAGGTGGAGGTGATCCGTGTGACCTCCTCGGTGACGAAGGGCTGATAGCGGGCGATGCCCTCGGCCAAAACCAGGTCGTCGGCCCAGGCATCATGTGGCTCTGCCGGGTCTTCCTCGGCGGGCGAAACCAGCCAGGCGCCGGCATCGGGTTTGGCATACCAGCTTTCGCCCGCCCCGATCAGCATCGGCCAGCCGCTCACATCATGACCGCCCGGCGCCGGCATCCGCGCCATTGACCGGCGGAGCGGTTTCAGGCCCAGAGGATGCACGCCCGCCAGCGCCGCCACATGATCGGCCCAGGCCCCGGCGGCATTCACGACGATCCGCGCTTCAAAGCCGTCGGTGCCTGCCGAGACATGCCAGAGGCCGGGATTATGCGTGATCTCGGTCACGCGCGCGCCGCTCTGGACCGTGCCGCCATTGGCTTTGATCTCGCGAACATAGTCCTGCACCAACCGGTCAGTGTCGAGATCCCAAGCGGCGTCGTGATAGGCGGCCATGGCCACGTGATACGGATCAAGGATTGGGATCAGCCCGCGCGCCTCGTCGAGGCCGATCTCATCAAGGTGGAGCGTGGCGACGTCTTGGGCGAAGGTGTCGGCCTCAGTCGCGCTGCCCACAAACATCAACCCGCGTGGCGAAAGCACGCCGCCATTAGCGGTCATATGATGGTCTTTGGAGGCTTTGTTCAGCTCGATGGTGACAGGGTGGCCGTAATGCGTTTCAAAGAGCGCGGCCGAGCGGCCCGACGCGTGATAGGCAAGCGCGTCTTCGGCTTCAAGCAGCAGGACCGAGCCGAGTTTGCTCAGCTCCGCGCCTGTCGAAACACCCGCAATACCGCCGCCGATGATCAGGAAATCATAAGTCATGACAAAGTGGTGGCATGTGCGCCGAGGGGGAGCAAGAGGGGGATGCGCCCCGATCCCTTCGAGGCCGAATTGAGCGTCACCTGCCGCGGCCCCAAAGGCGCGACACGATGTGCTTTTGCCACATCGCGATAGGTTCTCTTGCCCTGGTCGTTTGCCGCTTGAACTGGCCTGCCCGGCGCCTATTTTGCCGGGGTTCATCGCTCAACCGATAGGAGCACAAGATGTTGGAGATTGTAGGCGCGTAGCGACCCGCGTGAGACCGCGGTGTTGCGCTTTCGAAACGGCTTGGGGCTGCTCCCAAGGCCGTGTTTTTATGTTCCTACAAAAGAGACTTCACATGAACACTGACGACATGACGATGCATGACGCATTGACCCTTCTGCACAAGGGACCGACCGGCAAGGTCCCGGCGATGACACGTTTTCCTTAGAGATACTCAGGCGGCTGCCAGATCGGCCACCAACCTGCTCCATCGCGGATTTGGGATGTGGTACAGGCATTGCCAGCTTTCTGCTCACCGATCATTTTCGGCAGCCGGTCTTATGCGTGGATACGTCCGAGGCGTTTCTGAGCGCTTTGGCCGAAGAGGCCGCACGTCGCGAGATGACCCATCTCATCACCCCGCTTTGCATGGATATGGGCACGCTTGACCCGGACCTCTATCAGTTCGACCTGCTGTGGTCCGAAGGGGCGGCCTATAACCTGACCTTCGACGGGGCGATGCGCCGCTGGCGGCCGCTGATGGCGGAGGACGGTATTGCCGTCGTCTCAGAGATGAGCTGGTTCGGGCCAGACCGTCCGCAGGAGGTTCTGGACTATTGGGGCGAAGCCTACCCCGAAATGGCCAGTGAGGCGGCCAATATCGCCACGGCGAAACGGCATGGGTTTGACCTCTTGTTCACCGAGCGCCTGCCTGCGCAGGCATGGTGGGCGACCTACTATGATCCGCTTCTCAAGCAGCTTGAGGTCCATGCCGGTTCTGCTTCGAAGATGATGCAAGAGGCGATCTCGGACACGCGACGAGAGATCGACCTCTTCCGGCAATACGCGGCCTATTACGGATACAGCTTCTATGTGTTGAAGGCCGTCTGACCTGATCGCGAGGGGTTGCTGTGAACAAGCCGCAAAAACAAGAAAGGCCCGCATATATCGCGGGCCTTTCGACTGTCTGACGATCGGCGGATCAGTTCGGGATCTCGCCGGTGATGCCTTCGATATAGAAATCCATCCCCGCCAGCGTGCCATCATCGGCCACTTCGCCCTCGGCCAGCCATGCGGTGCCGTCTTGCCGGTTCAGCGGGCCGGTGAAGGGGTGATAGCTGCCATCGGCGATGCTGTCGGCGAGCGCTTGAGCCGACGCGCGGACCTCTTCTGGGATGTAGTCGGAGAACTCACCCAGCTCCACCATGCCGGGCGCGATGCCGTCCCAGGTATCGACGCTTTCCCAGGTGCCATCCATCACGGCCTGGGTCCGGTCGATGTAATAGGGCGCCCAGTTGTCGATGATCGAGGCGACGCGCGGGAAGGGGGCGAATTGCTCCATATCCGAGGCTTGGCCAAAGGCCACAACTTCGGCCTCTGCGGCCACGGTCATGGGCGCGGTGGAGTCGGTGTGCTGCATGATCACATCCGCACCTTGATCGACCAGCGCCTGGGCCGCGTCGGCCTCTTGCGCCGGGTCAAACCAGGTATAGACCCAAACCACACGGAACTCGACATCTGGGTTCACTGCGCGGGCATGATGATAGGCTGCGTTGATACCCCGGATCACTTCGGGGATCGGGTAAGACGCGATATAACCCACCACATTGCTCTCGGTCATATGACCCGCGATATGGCCGATCACGGCGCGGCCTTCATAGAAACGTGCCGAATAGGTCGACACGTTCGGATGATCGCGGCGATACCCGGTGGCATGTTCAAAGCGCACATCGGGGAAACGCTCGGCCACGGCGTTGGTCGCATCCATATAGCCAAACGACGTGGTGAAGATCAGGTCGGCGCCACTCAGAACCATCTGCGTCATCACCCGTTCCGCATCCGCGCCTTCCGGCACGTTCTCGACATAGGAGGTTTCGACGGCGTCGCCGAAATGCTCTTCGACGGCGAGGCGTGACTGATCATGCTCATAGGTCCAGCCCAGATCGCCGATCGAGCCGACATAGACAAAGCCGACCTGCAGCGGGTCGTCTTGGGCCATGGCCGGTGCTGCCAAGCCCAGGGCCAGCGCAGCGCTGGCTAGGGTTTTGAGGGTTGCGTTCATTCCAGTGTCTCCTTGTTGGACGTTTTTTCTGTGTCAGATGGGGTGCTCTCATCAACCTCGTATTTGTCCGCTTCTAATAGGGCGGTTGTGATGATGGCGGCTGGCCCGGCGACAATGCCGAGCCCGATAAAGAGGACCAGCGTGGTGAAGAGGCGCCCGCCAAGCGTGATCGGCACCAGATCGCCGTATCCCACCGTGGTGAGCGAGGCGACCGCCCACCAAAGCGACATCGGGATCGAGGAAAACGCCTCGGGCTGGACCGGGTGTTCGAAGACATAGATGCCCACCGCTGAGACATAGAGCATCATGCCCGCCAGAACGCCAAACACGGTCAACTCGCCTTTGACGGCCTGAAAGGCGCGGGCCATCCGATCTAGGGCGCGCGAGGTGCGGAAGAGCTTCAACAAACGGATCAGCCGCAGCAGCCGCAGCACCCGAACAGCAGTCCATTGCGGTTGCAGAAGCGCCAAGAGCGGCAGGATCGCCAGAAGGTCGATCAGCCCCCAGAAGCTGAAAACATAGCGCAGCGGGCGGGGCGCGCAGATCACGCGGGTTCCGTACTCCAATGCGAAAATCACCAAAACCACGATCTCGAATATGCCAAGTAAGCGATGCGCCTGATCCGAAAGCGTCGGCATGGTCTCGACTGCGATGGCGATGGCCGAGAGCAGGATCAACCCGTTGAGCGCCAAAGCCACGGCGCGGCTGTCGCCCGGGTGGGTGCCGTCGAGCAGCTGGATGATCTTGGCGCGTCGCATCAGCCTCCCTAACCGCTGGCATGGAACACCTTGCCAAGCGCTGCGGGCGCGCTCATCGCGGCCCGGGTTTTGTCCGACGAGATAATGACCAGAACGATTATTGTCACGAGATAAGGCGACATATCGAGCAGCATGACGGGGATGTTGATCTCCGCCGCTTGGAGCCGCAATTGCAGGGCCGCGATGCCGCCGAAGAGATACGCCCCGATCAGCGCGCGCCAGGGCTTCCAAGACGCGAAGACGACAATGGCGAGCGCGATCCAGCCCGCGCCAGCGGTCATGCCCTCGGTCCAGGACGGCACGCGCACGAGCGACAAATAGGCCCCGCCAAGCCCCGCACAGGCGCCGCCAAAGAGGATCGCATAGATCCCGGATACGGATCACTTTATAGCCAAGCGCATGGGCCGCATCATGGCTTTCGCCCACGGCCCGCAAGATCAGGCCCATCCGGGTGTGACGCAGCACGTACCAAACGGCGGCGACCAGAAGGACTGAGAAATAGATGATCAGATCATGGCCAAAGAGGATCGGCCCGGCGACGGGAATATCCCGCAGCGCTTGCGGGAAGAGATCAGCCGTCAGCGGCGGGTTGATGCCCGAATACTCCTCACCCATCAGCGACGAGAGGCCAAGGCCGAAGAGCGTCAGCGCCAGGCCAGTGGCGACCTGATTGGACAAAAGATACTGCGTCAGGAAGGCGAAGATCAGCGACAGGATCGCCCCGCCGATCGCGCCCGCGATAAAGCCAAGCCAGGGCGAACCGGTATTGACCGCGATGATGAAGCCCGAGATCGCGCCGACAATCATCATCCCCTCAACGCCAAGGTTCAGCACACCGGATTTTTCGACCACAAGCTCACCAATCGCAGCAAGCAGGATCGGGGTCGAAGCGCCGATCAACGCCACGATCAGGGTAACTGGATCGATGCCCATCATGCGCCTACCTCCGCCCGTTTCATCCGGACCCGGTAGTTCGACAACACGTCGAGCGCGAGCAGGAAGAAGAGCAACATGCCCTGGAATGCCTGGATCGCAGAGGCGGGCAGGCCGAGCATCAACTGCGCCAACTCCCCGCCGATATAGGTCAGCGCCATGAGCAGCCCGGCCAGCAGGATGCCCACCGGGTGCAACCGGCCCAAAAACGCGACGATGATTGCCGTGAACCCATAGCCGACGTTGAAATCAATGCTGATCTGTCCCGCCGGGCCCGCCACTTCGAACAGACCCGCCATGCCCGCCAGCGCGCCGGAGACACCCAGGCAGAGGATAATCAGCCGAGTCGGGTTCACGCCCGCGAATTTCGCGGCGCGCGGCGCCTGGCCCGCCAGTTTGATCTGATAGCCGAGCACATGCCGGTTCAGGAGGATATAGGCAAAGATCACCGCGATGAAGGCCGCAACCACGCCCCAATGCATACCCGTTCCGGCAATCAGTTCCGGGTTGTCCGTCCCCGGATGTTGGCTGAGGTTCCGGCTTCCCGGAAATCCGCGCCCCTCTGGGTTGCGCAGGAAGCTGGTAGCAGCCGAGGCCAAGATCGCCTCGGCCACATAGACCAGAAGCAGCGACACGAGGATTTCATTGGTGCGAAACCGTGTCCGCAACACCGCGGGGATCATCGCCCAAGCCCATCCGCCAAGCGCACCTGCGATCACCATGCCGGGCAGGATCAGCGCGTTTTCGGAAGGATAGAAGGCCAGCCCGAACCCTGCGCCGCAGATCGCGCCGATGATATATTGCCCCTCGGCCCCGATGTTCCAAATCCCGGCGCGGAACCCGAGGCTCAGCCCAATCGCGATGAGGATCAGCGGCCCGGCTTTCACCAAGAGTTGCGGGCGCGAGAAACTCGCGAAGCGTTCGTCAAACAAAGGGTCCCAGAAGATGATCCGGATCGCCTCCACCGGGTCTTGGCCCAAGAGCGCAAACATGATCCCGCCTGCGATCATTGTTAGGATAACGGCCACGATGGGCGTCGCGATAATCCAGGCGCGCGACGGCGTCGGGCGTTTTTCAAGCCGGACCATGGGCCACCTCCGCCTCATGCATGTCATGCGCGCCGCCAAGCATAAGCCCGATCTCCTCCATCGAGAGAGCGCGCGCGGGCCGCGGCGCCGAGAGCCGCCCCTCGTTCAAGGCGCAGAACCGATCCGAGATTTCCAAAAGCTCATCCAGATCCTGGCTGATGCAGATCACCGCCGCGCCACCTTTGGCGAGGTTCAAAATCGCCTGGCGAATATCGGCTGCTGCGCTGGCATCGACGCCCCAGGTCGGTTGGTTGACCACCAAGACGCGCGGGGCCTGCAATATCTCTCGTCCGATCACGAATTTCTGGAGGTTCCCGCCCGAAAGCGCGCGCGCCGCGACATGGGTGCCGGGTGTGCGCACGTCGAACTTGGCCACGACCTGCTCGGCAAACCCAGTGGCCCCGGCCCAATCGAGAAACCCGTTCCGGTCCAAACCTTGGCGCAACCGCGCGGTCAAAATGGCGTTTTCGGTCAGGCTCATATCGGGCGCGGCGGCGTGGCCCAAACGCTCTTCGGGGGCGCAGAGCAAGCCCAGCTTCCGTCGCTCATTCGGGCCAAGCGTGCCGACCGATGCGCCTTCGAGCGTGATTGCGTTGGGTGTGACACGCGCTTCGCCGGAGAGCGCGGCCAAAAGTTCATCCTGACCATTTCCCGCAACGCCGCCAATGCCCAACACCTCGCCCGCGCGCAGTTCCAGCCCGATATGGCGGAGCGGCGTGCCAAAGGGTGTGGCGGGGTCGAGCGACAGGCCCGTAACCTTCAACAACACCTCGCCCGGCTCCGCCGCCGCGCGCGCCGGCGCGGCCAGCGATTTGCCAACCATCAACTCGGCCATATGCGCCGCCGATACCTCGCTTGGCGTGCATTCGGCCACGACCTTGCCGAGGCGGAGCACCGTCGCCGCGTCACAAAGCGCGCGGATTTCCTCAAGCTTATGAGAAATATAGAGAATGGCCGTTCCCTCGGCGCTGAGCTTTCGCAACGTGTGGAACAGAATTTCCACCTCCTGCGGTGTCAAAACGCTGGTCGGTTCATCCATGATCAAGAGTTTCGGGTCTTGCAAAAGACAGCGGATGATCTCCACCCGCTGCCGTTCACCGGCGCTCAGATCACCGACCAAGCGGTCGGGGTCGAGTGGCAGGCCATAGGTCTCGCTAACCTCGCGGATTTGCGCCGCCAGATCGCGCGGTTTTGGCGGGTTCTCCATGCCAAGCGCGATGTTTTCGGCCACGTTCAAGGCCTCAAACAGGCTGAAATGCTGAAACACCATCGCGACGCCGGCACCGCGCGCCGCCCGGGGTTCGGCGGGCGTATAAGCCGCACCTTCCAACATCATCGTGCCGGCATCGGGCCGGACCAGCCCATAGATCATCTTCACGAGCGTGGATTTTCCCGCGCCGTTTTCGCCCAGAAGGGCGTGAACCTCGCCCGGCTGAATCTGGAAAGAGACCGCATCATTGGCGACGACCCCTGGATAGGCCTTGGTCAGCCCATCGATGGTCAATAGCGCCGTCACGCGCGCTGTCCTGTCCGCAAATGCGTCGGTGCTGAGTCTTTAAGCATCTGCCCATTTAGTAGCTCTGCGGCCACCCCTACGGCAATGGCTTGCGGGTGTTTGCCTAGGTTTGGGTCGCCAATTGGGCAGGCGATGCGCGAAATTTGAGCATCGCTGTGACCCAAATCGCTAAGTCTAGAGCGAAACCGGGCCTTCTTGGTCGCACTGCCAATCAATCCGCAACTTTGGAAGGGTTGGCTCAGCACGGCATGGCAGAGCGCGAAATCCATCTCATGGGCATAGGTCATGATCAGATGATGCGCCTCAGCCGGGGCGTGTCGCACGACCAGTTCCGGCTTGGCGGCGGGCAGGGCGGTCACGCCATCCGGCAGCGGGTCGGGGAAACGTTCCGGGCCGGTATCGACCCAGGTGAGCGCAATATCCGGGAGCGGCGCCATGATATTGGCCAGGGCACGCCCCACATGCCCCGCGCCGTAGAGCCAGAGTGATTGCTGTGGCTGGGCCAGGGGTTCGATGAACCAATCCGCGATATGACGCGGCGCTTCGACCCCGGAGGCGATGGCGCGATCCACGGCTTCGGGGCGGCCAAGATGGGCCATGACCGGCTGCGCATGCGGGAAGTCTTGCGGCAGTTGATCGGGCAGGAAACGCTCGAAAGACAGCGTCACCGCGCCGCCGCAGCATTGGCCAAGTGCGGGGCCAAGCGCGAAGGTTTTGGCGGAATGAGGGATCTCGCGGTCAAGATTTTTGCGCGCCATGGCGGCGGCATCATATTCCAACCGCCCGCCGCCGATGGTGCCCGATTGCCCGCCGGGCCAGACCAGCATCGCGGTGCCCACGTCGCGCGGCGTCGACCCCTTTATGTCGACGATCACAACACGGCACACCGGCCCATGCGCCGCAACGGCGCGTTCCAGACCGGCCAGATCAAAGCTCATGCCCGCGCCCTTCCGACAGCGCGGAGCACCTCTTCCGCCGTCGCGGGGGCTTGCAGATCAGGGTAGTTCGGTCCGCTGGCCGCGCAGGCATTACCCAAGGCTGAGAACACACTGATCCCCAACATAAACGGTGGCTCGCCCACGGCTTTGGAGCGGTAAATCGTCTCCTCCCGGTTCGGTTGACCCCAAAGCGCGACGTTGAAAATGTCGGGCCGGTCGGAACAGGCCGGGATTTTGTAGGTCGATGGCGCATGAGTTTTGAGCGCGCCTTTCGCATCCCAAACCAGCTCCTCGGTGGTCAGCCAACCCGCGCCCTGCACAAAGCCACCCTCGATCTGGCCGATATCGAGCGCGGGATTCAGCGACGCGCCCGCATCATGCAGAATGTCGGTCCGCAAAATCCGGTTCTCTCCGGTCAGCGTATCAATCACCACTTCGGAACAGGCCACACCGTAGGCGAAATAGAAGAAGGGCCGACCTGTGCCCGCGATCCGGTCCCAGGCGAGTTTGGGGGTCTTGTAGAACCCGGTGGCGCTCAAAGAGACCCGGGCGAGATAGGTTTTCGACACCGCTTCCTCAAACGGCATTTCGGCCCCATTCGCGCGGACCATTCCGTCTTCAAAGACAATCGCGCTGGACTCTGCCTGCAAATCTGGGGCCACCACCTCGGCGATCCGCGATTTGATCTCGTCGCAGGCGACCTGCACCGCCATGCCGTTCAAGTCACTGCCGGAGGAGGCCGCCGTCGCGCTGGTATTGGGCACTTTCCCGGTATCGGTCGCGGTGATTTTGACCCGATCGAGACCGACGCCAAACCGATCCGCCGCGACTTGCGCCACCTTTTGAAACAGGCCCTGACCCATCTCGGTCCCGCCATGGTTCATGTGGATCGAGCCATCTTGGTAGACATGCACCAAGGCCCCGGCTTGGTTCAGATGCGTGAGCGTGAAGGATATCCCGAATTTCACCGGTGTCAGCGCGATGCCCTTCTTCAAGATCGGCTCGCGCGCGTTCCAGTCCGCCACCGCCGTCCGCCGCGCAGCATAGTCGCAGCGGGTGGCCAGCGTCTCCGTCATCTCATGGAGAATGAAATCCTCGACCTCCATCCCGTAAGGCGTTGTGTTCTCCAGCGCCTGCGCGGCATCTGGCGAATGCGCACCCCCAAACCGCCCTGCGCGCCCGGCGCTTGGGGCCACTTTGACCGATCCTTGCCCAGTGAGATCGGATGTATCGAGTGTTTTGCCCTTCTGCAGGCCCAAGATGGTGCCATCGGTGCCGGTTTCGGCTGCAGCCTCCCGGTAGTAATTGATTTGCCGCACGGCAAGCGGGTCATGCCCCAAATGCGCGGCGATATGATCAATGACGCGCTCGATCCCAACCATACCCTGCGGCCCGCCGAAGCCACGGAAGGCCGTCGCACTTTGCGTGTTGGTCTTCAACCGATGCGACGTGATCCGCGCGGTGGGCAGCAGATAGGCATTGTCGGCATGCAGCATCGCCCGATCCGCCACCGGCAGCGATAAATCCATCGCCCAACCGCAGCGGACATAATGGGTGAAATCCACCCCCGCGATCCGCCCATCATCGTCAAATCCAACCCGATAGGTCACCCGCACATCATGCCGTTTGCCGGTGATCAGGAAATCATCATCCCGGTCATAGCGCATCTTGCAGGGCCGCCCGGTTGCTTTCGCGGCCACGGCACAGGCCACCGCCAGATGATTGCCCTGGCTCTCCTTCCCGCCGAAACCGCCCCCCATGCGGCGCACCTCAACGCGGACGCCATGCATTGGGATCGCCAATGCATCGGCGACCTTGTGTTGTATCTCGGTCGGGTGCTGGCTGGAGGAATGGACGACCATATCACCGCCTTCTTGCGGCAGGGCCAGCGCGGCCTGCCCCTCGAGATAGAAATGCTCCTGCGCTCCGATCTCGATCTGGCCGTCAAGCACATGGGCGGCCTCGGAAAGTGCTGCCTCCACATCCCCTTTGCGGTAAACGCGCGGCCCGTCTTCGAAAATCGACCCCGCCGCGAGCGCCTCATCCACAGTCAAGATCGCGGGCGCTTCGTCATAGGTGACCGAACCCAAGGCCGCCGCCTTTCGCGCGGCCAAATGGCTCTCGGCCACCACCAGGAACAGCGGCTGGCCAAGATAATGCACCGTTCCGTCGCTCAACAGTGGCTCGTCGTGAAGCGAGGGTGAGCAATCGGGGATTACGTCGAAATCCGCGCCCGACATTACCGCAACAACACCAGGGGCCGCGCGCACCGCATCAAGCTCCATCGCGGTGACGGTACCGGCGGCAATTCGGCTGATCCCAAAGGCCAGATGCAAACAGTCTGCGGGCGTGGGGATGTCATCGACATAGCGCGCGGCGCCGGTCACATGCAGGCGCGCTGCATCATGGGGCAGGGGTTTTGCAATGCTCATGCCGATACCCCCAACACATCCGCCGCCACGCCCCGATCCTCCTGGAAATAGCGCAGCAGCATGTTTTGAGCGGCCTCAAGCCTATACGCCGCCGAGGCGCGCATATCGCTCATCGGCGTGTAATCCTCGGCAAACTGGCCCATCGCGACCCGGATCGTCGCGTCGTCCCATGGCTGGCCTTCCAAGGCGGCTTCCACCCTGGCGGCGCGTTTCGGCGTGCCCGCCATGCCGCCGAAAGCGATCCGAGCCGAGGTCACAACACCATCTTCTACAAGAATATGGAAGCAGCCACACACCGCCGAGATATCCTGATCGAACCGTTTCGACAGTTTGTAGCAGCGCAAGCGATCCGCCTGCACGGGCAGCGAAATCGCCTCCACGAATTCGCCGGGCTGCCGATCTTGCTTGCCGTAATCGAGGAAGAAATCCTCCAAAGGCATGTCACGCCGCGCGTCTCCTTTGCGGAGATGCAGCCGGGCGCCGAGCGCGATCAATGCTGGCGGGCTGTCTCCAATCGGCGAGCCATTGGCGATGTTGCCGCCGACGGTTGCGGCGTTGCGGACCTGGACCGAACCATAGCGCCGGATCATCTCGGCAAAGCTCGGATGCGGGTCCGCCATGAATGCCCCAAGCTCGGTGAGGCTGGTCATTGCGCCGATCCGGATGGTCTCTCCATCCGATCTAATCCCGCGCAAATCATCGCATTGGCCCAAAAACGCAACCGGGGTTAAATCGCGGAGCTGCTTCGTGACCCAAAGCCCGACATCGGTCGCGCCGGCGATCAAGGTCGCTTCGGGATGCGCGATGTACCAGTCCGCCAGATCATCGGCGGAGGTCGGGAGATAGGGCGCGTTTTGCCCGGCGGATACTGCGCCAACCCCATCCAGCCCCATCGCCTCCACGGCTTCGGCATCCGCCCACATCCATTCCGGCACCGGGTCATGCGCCGCAGCCTCCGCCGCCCGCACGATCGGTGCATAGCCGGTGCAGCGGCAGAGATTGCCCGCCAGTTGATCGTCGAAATCGAGCCGCCCGTTCAGATGCGCGACCGCCATCGAGACCACAAAGCCAGGCGTGCAAAACCCACACTGGCTGCCGTGATGGGTCACCATCGCCTGTTGTACCGGATGCAAATCGCCATCTGGCCCCGCGATCCCCTCGACCGTGCGCACGGCCTTGCCCGCCAGCTGCGGCAAGAACAAGATGCACGCGTTCAACGCCTTGGACCCGTCCGCATCGGTGACCATGACCGTGCAGGCCCCGCAATCGCCTTCGTTACAGCCCTCTTTCGTGCCGGTCAGCCCGCGACGCTCGCGCAGCCAATCCAGCAGCGTGGTGGTCGCCGACGTGTCAACCACCACAGGTTCCCCATTCAAAAGAAACCGGATGCTCATGAAATATGCCCGCCGCGTTACCCTATACGGGTGGTCATCCGGCCTTCGATGCGGCGTAGAAGGCGGCCCGTTTCCCTGTCGACCGCGGGCCAGAAAAGCCGGAAATCGCCCGTTTTGCAAGCTTTGCGTGTGTCTTGGGCGTTAAGAGTGGCGGCATCTGCCTACAATTTGGGCGCGTTGATTGGTGCCGGTGCCCCTCGGTCTGGGTGCTGTCATACATGGAACAATGGCGCGCCTCGATTGGCGGCCTTGGTCCCTGTATGCGGAGATGCGCGATCATGGCAGGCCCAACATGTTATCCCCAAGATCGGGTGGTCATCGCGGTGGCGCACCCCATCATCCTGCGGTAGCCTCGCCGTCATGACCGAGCAGCCCCGATTCATCCATCTCCGCCTTCACACCGAATATTCGCTTCTTGAAGGGGCGATGCGGGTCAAGAAATTGCCGGGAATGGCGGCGGGCGCCGGGATGCCCGCGGTTGCCGTGACCGACACGAACAACATGTTTTGCGCCCTGGAGTTTTCCGAGACCGCAGCCAAGGCGGGCATTCAGCCGATCATCGGCTGCCAGGTCGATCTGCTCTATGACGAAGTGGCGCAAGGTGAACGGGCGCGAGACCCTGCGGCTTTGGTTCTGCTGGCGCAGAATGCCGCCGGGTATGAGAACCTGATGAAGCTCAACTCCTGCCTCTATTTGCGCGGGGATGGGAGCCTGCCGCATGTGACTTTGGCCGAGCTCGAAGCCCACGCCGGCGGTTTGATCTGTCTGACCGGCGGGCCGGATGGGCCGCTTGGCCGTCTGATGCAGGATAATCAGCGCGCGAAGGCCGAGGCGCTTCTGTCCCGGCTGACCGCTGCCTATGCGGACCGGCTCTATATCGAGTTGCAGCGCCATCCGCGTGACGATGCCAGCGCCCCTGAGGCCGAGCGACTGACTGAAGAATGGTTCGTCGAAACCGCCTATGCGCAGGGGCTGCCGCTGGTGGCCACCAATGATGCCTATTTCCCGAAACCCGATATGTACGAGGCGCATGATGCGCTGATCTGCATCGCGCAAGGCGCTTATGTCGACCAACAAGAGCCTCGCCGCCGCCTGACGCCGCAGCACTACTTCAAGACGCCGGAAGAGATGGCGGTGCTGTTTGCCGATCTGCCAGAGGCGCTTGAAAACACGGTCGAGATCGCACGCCGGTGCGCCTTTCGGGCGCGAACGCATGATCCGATCTTGCCGCGTTTTGCCGAGAACGAAGTGGACGAACTGCGCCGTCAGTCCCATGAAGGACTGAAAGCCCGGCTTTCGGTGATCGAACCCGCCGCCTCTGTCGAGGCGTATGAGAAACGCCTCGATTTCGAGCTTGGGATCATCGAGGGGATGGGCTTCCCCGGTTACTTCCTGATCGTGGCCGATTTCATCAAATGGGCGAAGGATCATGACATCCCTGTCGGGCCGGGGCGCGGCTCGGGTGCGGGCAGTCTGGTGGCCTATGCGCTGACCATCACCGATCTGGACCCGCTGCGGTACTCTTTGCTGTTTGAACGGTTCCTGAACCCCGAACGGGTCTCGATGCCCGATTTCGACATCGATTTTTGCATGGATCGGCGCGAAGAAGTCATCCGCTACGTCCAGGAGAAATACGGGCGCGACAAGGTTGGGCAAATCATCACTTTTGGCGCATTGCTCAGTAAGGCCGCCGTCCGCGATGTGGGCCGCGTCCTGCAGATGCCGTTTGGCCAGGTTGATCGTCTGTCGAAAATGATCCCGGTTGAGGGCGTGAAACCCGTCTCGATCGAGAAGGCGCTGGCCGATGAGCCACGCCTGCGCGAAATGGCGAAAGAAGAGGAGGTGGTTGATCGGCTTCTGACTTATGGCCAGCAGGTCGAAGGGCTGCTCCGCAACGCCTCTACCCACGCCGCCGGGGTGGTGATCGGCGACCGTCCGCTCGACGAGCTGGTCCCGCTTTATCAGGACCCTCGGTCCGATATGCCCGCGACGCAATTCAACATGAAATGGGTCGAGCCAGCGGGGCTGGTGAAGTTCGACTTCCTCGGTCTGAAAACCCTGACGGTGGTGCAGAATGCCGTCGATCTTCTAGAAGAACGTGGGATCGAGATCGATCCGGGGATGATCCCCCTCGATGACGAGAAAACCTACAAGCTCTACGCCTCCGCCAAAACGGTTGCGGTGTTTCAGGTGGAAAGCTCGGGCATGATGGATGCGCTGCGGCGGATGAAGCCGGATTGCATCGAAGACATCATCGCCCTTGTGGCGCTCTATCGTCCGGGCCCGATGGAGAACATCCCGAAATTCTGCGAGGTAAAAAACAACCTTTCTGACCGCGAATTGTTGCACCCGACGATTGATCACATCTTGGACGAAACCCAAGGCATCATCGTCTATCAGGAACAGGTGATGCAGATTGCCCAAGAGATGGCGGGCTACTCGCTTGGCGGCGCCGATTTGCTGCGCCGTGCCATGGGCAAGAAGATCCAAGAAGCGATGGATGCCGAACGCCCGAAATTCCTGAAAGGCGCGGCAGAAAACGGGGTGGATAAAGCCAAGGCCACCGAAGTTTGGAACCTGCTCGATAAGTTCGCCAATTACGGCTTCAACAAATCCCACGCCGCCGCCTATGCGGTTGTGAGTTACCAAACCGCCTGGTTGAAGGCCAACTACCCCGTCGAGTTCATGGCCGCCGTGATGAATTGCGACATCCACCTGACTGATAAATTAGGCGTTTACAAACAAGAGGTTGACCGGCTTGAGATCGAAACGATCCCGCCCTGCGTGAACCGCTCGTCGGCGAGCTTTACGGTAAAAGACGGCAAGGTCGTCTATGCCCTCGGCGGGCTCAAGAATGTCGGTGTAGAAGCGATGAAACTGATCGAAGAAGCGCGGGGCGAGACGCCTTTCGCAACCCTCTTCGACCTGGCCCGCCGCGCCGACCTCAAACGTATCGGCAAGCGTTCGTTGGAAATGCTCGCCCGCGCGGGCGCTTTTGACGAGTTGGACCGCAACCGCGCCCGGGTGTTCGAAAGCCTCGACGCGCTCACGGCCTATTCCGCGGCGATCCACGATCAACGCGCCTCCGATCAGGTGTCGCTTTTTGGTGAGGCCGGCGATGACCTGCCAGAACCCCGCTTGCCGACGCGCGACGACTGGCTGCCCAATGAACGGCTTGCCAATGAACATATGGCGATCGGATTCTACCTCTCTGGCCATCCACTTGACGACTACATGCCGTCCCTGAAGCGCAAAGGTTGTCTGACACTCGCCGAGGTCGAGAACCGGGTTCAGGGCGGGGCTTTCGTCGCGAAAATGGCCGGCGCGGTCTCCGGTCGTCAGGAGCGGAAAAGCCAGCGCGGCAACCGGTTTGCCTTCGTGCAGCTCTCCGATCCCACCGGCCTTTATGAGGTCACCATGTTCAGCGACGTGCTGGAGACCGCCCGCGAGCATCTCGACACCGGGGCCAATGTCGTCTTGCAGGTCGAAGCGACGCAGGAGGGCGACAGCCTCAAGCTCCTTGCCCGCGGTGTTCAACCGGTGGACGACAATATCGCCGGGGATATCGGCGCGGGCCTGCGTATCTTCGTGGAAGAGCCCGAGGCGATCCCGAGCGTCGCGGGTCTTCTGGAGCGCGCCAAAGGCGAAGGTAGACTCAAGGGGCGCGGCCCAGTGCATCTCTGCCTGATGGACCCCGATCTGCCGGGCGAAGTTGATGTGCTTCTGGGCGAGGATTTCCCAGTAAACCCTCAGATCAAAGGCGCGTTGAAAAGCCTCGGCGGTGTGATGATGGTGGAGGAAGTCTAGCGACCGGCGAAGACCTGCAGTCCAAGACCGGTCGTGCGCTTCCCCGTGCCCCCTTTTCGCGATGCGCCTCGCTGCCTAAACCCTGCGCGACCTCAGGGAGCGCCATATGACCGATACCGCCGCCTTCGACCCCGCCTGTTTCCAGCCCCTGGATAACACGCGGCTTTTCCCTGAGCGTACCGATGCGCCGCCAAAAATCCTGTTGCTCTATGGCTCGCTGCGAGACCGCTCTTACAGCCGTTTGATGTCGGAGGAAGCGGCGCGCGTTCTGGATCGTTTTGGTGCCGAGACCAGAACCTTCGACCCAACCGGCCTGCCACTCCCGGATGCAGCCGAACCGGATCACCCGAAGGTGCAAGAACTGCGTGACCTCGTGACTTGGAGCGACGGGATGGTTTGGTGCTCACCCGAACGTCACGGGGCAATGTCGGGTATCATGAAAGCGCAGATCGATTGGATACCGCTGTCGATGGGCGGCGTCCGCCCGACGCAAGGGAAGACTTTGGCGGTCATGCAGGTCTGCGGCGGCTCGCAAAGCTTCAACGCGGTCAACCAACTCCGCATTCTCGGCCGTTGGATGCGGCTTCTGACGATTCCAAACCAATCCTCGGTTGCCAAAGCCTGGCAGGAGTTTGATGAGGCGGGTCGGATGCGCCCTTCGCCCTATTACAACCGCATGGTCGACGTGATGGAGGAGTTGGTGAAATTCACCTGGCTGACCCGCGACAATCGCGGCTACCTGCTTGATCGGTATAGTGAGCGAAAAGAGAGCCGGGCCGAGCTGTCCAAACGGGTGAACGCGCCACAGGCAATTGGCGAATAGCTTCGCGCCCTTACCAGTGCGGCGGCTTTTGATCGGCGAGCGGCACCGTTCCGCCGCCGTCGACCTCGCGCTCCGCCTCGCGCATCATCAGCATCTCCACTCGCCGGGTCAGCGTGGCGATTTCCGCGTCTTGCCTTGCGACGACCTCTGAGAGATCCTCCACCGTCCGCACCAGATGGGCGATCTGCTCCTCCAATTCCGCTTGGCTTGTCATATCAGACCCTCGTACCCCATCCGCTTTTCATACATACCGGTTCCATACCGGAACCATACCATTTCCATACGGTCCGTTTCACCGCAACCTTGCCCCGACCGGCCCCCTCGGCTACACGTCCCGCGACCCTCAAATCCGGACGTGACCACCCATGGCCAAAGTGAAAAAACAACCCCGCCCCAAGGCCGAAACGCCGAAAGGGTTCCGGGACTATTTCGGCGCGGAAGTGACCGAACGCAACGAGATGTTGCGGGTGATCGCCGAGGTCTACAACCGCTATGGCTTCGACCCGCTGGAAACCTCCGCGGTGGAAACGGTCGAGGCGTTGGGCAAGTTCCTGCCCGATGTAGATCGTCCGAACGCGGGCGTCTTTGCCTGGCAAGAGGAAGAGGGCGACTGGCTGGCGCTGCGTTATGATATGACGGCGCCCCTGGCCCGTGTCGCCGCCCAGTTCCGCAACGACCTGCCCAACCCCTATCGCCGCTTCACCATGGGGCCCGTCTGGCGCAATGAGAAGCCGGGGCCGGGGCGGTTTCGGCAGTTTTATCAATGTGATGCAGATACAGTTGGCTCTGCCTCGATGGCCGCAGATGCCGAGATTTGTGCGATGCTGGCCGATACGCTGGAGGCGGTTGGCATCCCGCGTGGCGACTACATCGTGCGGGTGAACAACCGCAAAGTTTTGAACGGCGTGATGGGGGTCGCGGGCCTTTCCGGCGATGACAAAGAGGCCGAGCGCGGCATTGTCTTGCGCGCCATCGACAAGCTGGATCGGCTTGGCGAGATCGGCGTTCGCGCCCTGCTTGGCGAAGGTCGTGAGGATGAGTCCGGCGATTATACCAAAGGGGCGGGTTTGGCGCCGGACCAAGCCGAGATCATCATGGGGTTCATGGCCGCCAAGCGCGAAACGGGCTCCGCCACGGTCACGCGCCTGACCGAGCTGGTGCAAGGTTCCGAGATCGGCGCGCAGGGCGTGCAAGAGCTTGAAACCATTGCGGAACTCTTGGCCGCGCAAGGCTATGGCCCGGATCGAATTGAGATCGACCCGAGTGTCGTGCGCGGCCTCGGCTATTACACAGGGCCGGTTTATGAGGCGGAACTGACCTTCGAAATCAAAGACGAAAAGGGCCGCCCTCGACAGTTCGGGTCGGTTGCCGGCGGCGGCCGCTATGACGACCTGGTGAAACGCTTCACGGGCCAGGAGGTTCCGGCGACCGGAATCTCTATCGGGGTCGACCGTTTGCTTGCCGCATTGCGCGCCAAGGGCCGGATCGGCGGCGCAGCGCAAGGCCCGGTGATCGTGACGGTGATGGATCGCGATCGGATGGGCGATTATCAGTCGATGGTCGCAACCTTGCGCCAAGCCGGTATCCGGGCCGAGGTTTATTTGGGCAATCCGAAGAATTTCGGTAACCAGTTGAAATATGCCGATAAACGCGAAAGCCCGGTGGCGATTATCCAGGGCTCCGACGAAGCCGCGCGGGGCGTCGTGCAGATCAAAGATCTAGTTCTGGGCGCGCAGATTGCCCAAGATGCGACGCTGGAAGAATGGAAGTCCCAACCCGCGCAACGCGAAGTGCCGCTGGCCGATTTGGTCGCCGAAGTCCGCAGCATTCTGGACCGTCAGGCGTGAGCGACAAAGCGGCGATCCGGGCCGAAGCCGCGCGGCTTCAGGCGTTTTTCCAGGCCTCGGGCGCGGTGCCGGTTGAGGCCGATCTGTTGCAACCCGCCGACACGCTTCTCGACCTTTATGGTGAGGACATCCGCGCGCGCGCTTACACCACCCATGACCCCGACCGGGGCGAGTTGATGTTGCGCCCGGATTTCACCGTACCGGTTGTGCAGAGGCATATGGAAGAGGGGGCGGAGCCCGCGCGCTACACCTATCTGGGCGAGGTGTTCCGTAAGCAACCCGCTGGCGCCAACCGGGCCAGCGAATATCTGCAAGTCGGGTACGAGATCTTTGATCGGAGCAATCCTGCAGGGTCCGATGCCGAGGTGTTTGCGCTCTTCTCCGAAGTGCTTTCGCCGCTTGGCCTGCGCCCTGTGACGGGCGATATCGGTATCCTCCTGGCGGCGGTCGATAGCCTTTCGACAACAGAGCGCCGCAAACGGGCGTTGCGCCGCCATATCTGGCGACCACGGCGGTTCCGGGTGCTTTTGGACCGATTCACGGGGCGGAAACCAGCGCCTGCGGGTCGGGCTGAGCTTCTGAAAGCGGCAGATAACGGTGTCGAAACCCTGATCGCGGCGGCAAGCCCCAATATAGGTTTGCGCAGCCCCGGCGAGATCGCGCGCCGAGTCGAACTGCTCCAAGAGGAGGCAATGGCGGAGCCGATTGGCTCGGCCGAGGCCGAGGTTTTGGATGTCATCCTCTCCCTGCGTGAGACGCTGACCAACGCCCATGAACATCTGCGCGACATCGCGGTCGATCTGCCAGGAATCAGTCATGCGGTGGCTCGGATGGCACGCCGGATGGAGGCGCTCGACACGGCCGGAATCGACGTGGCCGGGCTGGCGTTCGAGGCGAGCTATGGCCGCACGAATATGGAGTATTACGACGGGTTCGTCTTTGGCTTCTTGGCCGATGCCCGCCCTGATATGCCACCGGTTGCAACCGGTGGACGGTACGACGCGCTCTGCCATGTTTTGGGCGGCGGGCGCGATATTCCCGCCGTTGGCGGCGTGATCCGGCCCGAATTGGTGCAGCATTTGCACAGCCATTTGGCGGAGGGTACGCGATGAGCTTGAAACTCGCTGTCCCTTCGAAAGGTCGCCTGATGGAGAAGACCTTCGATTGGTTCGCGACCCGTGGCATCGTGATGCAACGGAGCGGGTCGGATCGGGAATATGCCGCGCGCGTGGACGGTGCGGATCTGCAATTGCTGCTGCTTAGCGCGTCGGAGATTCCACGCGAGTTGCAGGCGGGGCGGATTCATCTGGGCGTCACGGGCAGTGATTTGGTCCGCGAGCGTATCCCGCTTTGGGAGCAAGTCGTGGCCGAGCTGGCGCCGATGGGGTTCGGGTTTGCCGATCTGGTGATTGCCGTGCCGAAGCTTTGGGTTGATGTTGAAACACTTGATGATCTCGATGTAGTCGCTGCGGATTTCCGCGAGGCGCATGGGTTCCGGTTGCGCATTGCCACGAAATATCACCGCCTGGTGCGCGAGTTTCTGCAAGATTCGGGCGTGGCCGATTATCAATTGGTCGACAGCCAGGGCGCGACAGAAGGCACTGTAAAACACCAGACCGCCGAAGCGATTGCGGACATCACCTCCACCGGAGAGACCTTGCGGGCGAACCACTTGAAAATCCTGAGTGACGGATTGGTGCATCGCAGCCAGGCGACGCTGTTCAAATCCCGGGCAGCGCCTTGGGATGACGATATCCGCGCCGCATTGCACACGCTTCAGGACAAGCTCGAATTGCTCTGACCTGCTGCCTCGCCTAGGTTGGCGGAAGGGATCTTGCGCCGCATCGGTGCCGTCGGTCCAATTTGCCAGTTCAGGAGCTGTGAATGGCCGTTTTCCTTGCCGCGCTACCGCTGATGACCGTGTTGGTCGCGATGGTGGTGTTGCGTTGGTCGGCGGCGGTGGCAGGGGCGTTGGGCTTAACCCTGGCGTTGATCTTGGCGCTTGGCTGGATCGGACCGTTTGATTTGGCGGAGGTGGCGCCAGTGCCGCGTCTGCAGGCCGGGATGGGTGTCTTCGCAGAGGCGCATTCGACCATCGCCATTTTGTGGATCATCCTGCCGGCGCTGGCGCTTTATGAGTATCTCCAACGAACCGGTGCAGCGGAGCGCATCCGCAGCGCCCTCGCGGGTTTGACAGAAGACCGGCGATTGCAGGCGATCCTGATCGGTTGGTTTTTCGGATTGTTCATTGAAGGCGCGGCCGGGTTCGGTACGCCCGTGGCCTTGGCCGCGCCGCTTTTGGTCGGGCTCGGCTACGCGCCGGTGCGGGCCGTGTCTTTGGCACTTCTCGGGCACGCCGCGGGTGTGTCCTTTGGGGCTGTGGGTACGCCGACGCTGGCGCAATTGGAGGTGTCAGGGTTGGAGGCCAGCGCATTGGCGGGGCGTGTCGCGCTGCTCCATGCCGCGCTTGGTTGGATTCTGTTGCTGCTGATGGTTCGGTTGGCGGGGGAGGGGCCGCTGCGCCGCTCAGACCTCGCTTGGTCAGCGCTGGCCGCGCTCTGTTTTTTCGTCCCGTTCCTGGCGCTTGCCTCTCTGACCGGGCCGGAGGTACCCAGCCTTGGCGGCGCGCTCCTGGGGGGCTTCGTCTTTATCCTGCTCCTGCGTCGCCAAGGCCAGTCGCGACCATTCGAGGCGCGGGCCCTTCTGCCTGATCTGGCACCTTATCTGCTGATCGTCGGGTTGGTGTTGATCACGCGGTTGATCGCACCCGTCCAAGAGGCGTTGCGCGGGTTGGATCTGGCTTGGGTCCTGCATGGCAGTTTTTCGGGTAGTTTCCAGCCGCTCTATCATCCGGGGAGCCTGATGTGGCTGGGCCTGATCGTTGGCGCGCTTTTGACCGCGCGTATGACGAGCGTTGGTCCTTCGGTGCGTGCGGCCCTCCGCCGATTGGTGCCGGTCAGCGCCGCGCTTTTGGTGATGCTGTCACTCTCGCGGGTCTTGGTGCATTCCGGGATGATCGGGGCGCTGGCCGAGGCGGCGGCGGGCACGGGGGCCGTTTGGCCGATCCTCGCCCCGGCTGTTGGGGCCTTGGGCACCTTTATCACTGGGTCAGCCACGGCCTCCAACATCCTCTTTACCGAGCTGCAATTGGCGGCGGCGGAAAGCCTGTCTCTGCCCGCGATCACCATGGCGGCGGCACAGGGTTTCGGCTCGGCGATTGGCAACATCATTGCGCCGCATAACATCATCGCAGGGGCCGCGACCGTTGGTTTGATTGGCCGAGAGGGCGAGGTTCTGTCACGCACGCTTGGGGCGGCGGCGCTTTACATGCTCCTGGGTGGTCTGGCGGTCCTTGGGCTGACTTTGATGGCGTGAGCCTCAGCGCACCCCGATCTCGGCCAGCGCGGATTGCAGAGCGGGTGGCAGGCTGTCTTCATGGCTCCGCGCCGCGCTCAAGTCGCTTGGCGCGTCCGAACCTGGCAGATAGCGCCAGCCCTGAAACGCGCGTTTGGGGGTTGCCTCCACCCGCACAAGCATCGGATCGAGGACGATGCCACAGCGGGTGATCCCGTCGCCGCGATCGACTTCATCAAGCCGCAAAATGCGTTGCCGCGCGAGGATAACGCCTTTGATCACCCAATAGATCGACCCGCCATCCAGCAGCTCTTCCGCGCGTTTTGGCCACATCCGCGTGACATGGCGCGGCAATCCATCGGGGCCCTGCGCGCGGGGGCTCGCCTGCCAGGCGGCCAGGCCTTCGACATGCTCGGTGCCGACAGAAAGCTTGATGAGATTGAGATTCGCAGCCATAGCTATATATCTAGCGATCTACCGCAAAAGGCCACAAGGTTTGGTAGACTTATCCACAGAACGCTGCTAGTTTCGTAACCCCACCGCGCCCAGGGAGCTGCCGCCAATGTCCCGCTTTTCCGCCCCAATTGCTGAACAAATCTGGGATATGAAGTACCGGCTGAAAGAGGCCGATGGCACCCCCATTGATCAGACCGTCGAGGATACTTGGCGCCGCATCGCGCGGGATTTGGCCTCCGTCGAGGCCGATCCTGCGGTTTGGGAAGAGCGGTTCTATGCCGCGCTGGAAGATTTCAAATATCTCCCCGCAGGCCGGATCACGGCGGGCGCAGGGACGGGCCGGGCGGTGACACTCTTCAATTGCTTCGTCATGGGCACGATCCCTGACAGCATGGGGGGGATTTTCGACAACCTGAAAGAGGCCGCCTTGACCATGCAGCAAGGCGGCGGCATCGGGTATGACTTCTCCACAATCCGACCGAAAGGCGCGGATGTGAAAGGGGTCGCTGCCGATGCATCGGGCCCGCTCAGTTTCATGGATGTGTGGGACGCGATGTGCCGCACGATCATGTCGGCGGGCTCCCGGCGTGGCGCGATGATGGCGACGATGCGCTGCGATCATCCCGATATCGAGGATTTCATCACCGCGAAATCTGACCCGGCGCGGCTCCGGATGTTCAATGTGAGCGTGCTGGTGACAGACCCATTTATGGAGGCGGTCAAGGCCGACGCGTCCTGGGACTTGATCTTCGACGGCAAGGTTTACCACACGGTCGAGGCGCGTGATCTGTGGAACAAGATCATGCAGTCGACCTATGATTATGCCGAGCCGGGCGTGATCTTTATCGACCGGATCAACGCGGCCAACAACTTGAACTATGTCGAAAAAATCGCGGCAACCAACCCCTGCGGGGAGCAGCCTTTGCCCCCCTATGGTGCGTGCCTTTTAGGGTCTTTGAACCTTGCCCGCCTTGTGGCGAACCCGTTTGAGACGACGGCGCATCTGGACGAAGCGGCGCTGGATGATCTGGTGTGCGTGGCGATCCGGATGATGGACAATGTGGTCGATGCCAGCCGCTTCCCGCTCGAACAGCAAGCGCAGGAGGCGCAGGCCAAGCGCCGGATCGGGTTGGGCGTGACAGGCCTTGCCGATGCCCTGTTGATGTTGGGCTTGCGCTATGGCTCCGATGATGCCGCCGCGCAAACCGAAGCGTGGATGCAGCAGATCGCCCGCGCGGCCTATCTCGCCTCCGTCGATCTGGCGAAGGAGAAAGGCAGTTTCCCACTCTTTGACGCCGATGGCTTCCTGGCCTCCGGCAATATGAGGCATATGGACGAGGATGTGCGCGACGCGATCCGGCAGCATGGCATCCGCAACGCGCTTCTGACCTCCATCGCGCCGACCGGCACCATTTCGCTTTATGCTGGCAATGTGTCCTCCGGCATCGAACCGGTTTTTGCCTATAGCTACACCCGCAAAGTGCTGCAGCGCGATGGCTCGCGCACCGAAGAAGAGGTGGAGGATTACGCGGTCCAGCTTTGGCGCGAAAAATTCGGTGATATCGACCTGCCGGATCATTTCGTGAATGCGCAAACTTTGCCGCCGGGCGATCATGTGAAGATGCAGGCCGCAGCGCAGCGCTGGATCGACAGCTCGATTTCGAAGACGATCAACTGCCCCGAGGATATCAGCTTCGAGGATTTTAAAGACGTCTATATGCAAGCTTGGGACAGCGGTTGTAAGGGCTGCACCACCTACCGGCCCAATGATGTGACGGGGTCTGTTTTGAGTGTTGGCAGAGCAAACGCCCCACTGAATAACTTGCCGGAGATGGAGAGTTCTTCAGAACGTTTGGCTTGGGCGTTCGAGCGATCACCATATCAAACGAAGGCAGAGTTGGCGGAGGCAGCATCTGTCGATGCCACGTCGCTTGGTCGGTATCTGCAAGGAGGCGAGATATCGAAAGAGAGTGCCCGGAGGCTGTCTGAAGTCTTAAGTGTTCCAGCCGGTTGGTTGCTGTTTGGTGACTTGGGCGTAGATAGAGTGATTGCTGCGGATCATGATGCCCCGCCGTCCATTCCGCACGGCGATGTCGTTTACATCTCCGAACCGCTGGACCGCCCGCAATCGCTGGAAGGGCAGACCTACAAGCTGCGTTGGCCCGAAAGCAGCCATGCGATTTACATCACGATCAACGACATTGTGCAGAACGGCCACCGTCGCCCGTTCGAGGTCTTCATCAACTCCAAGAATATGGAGCATTTCGCTTGGACCGTGGCGCTGACCCGGATGATCTCGGCGGTGTTCCGGCGTGGCGGCGACATTTCTTTTGTCGTCGAAGAGTTGAAAGCGGTGTTCGACCCGCGCGGCGGCGCCTGGATGAACGGCAAATACGTGCCCTCTATACTGGCGGCGATTGGTGGCGTGATTGAGCGGCACTTGATTTCCATCGGGTTCATCGATGGCGAGGGGATGGGGCTGAAATCCGACCCTCAGGCTGAGGTGATGGAGGTCGGCTCCCGCCCACGCGGGCCGGTCTGTTCCTCATGTGGCAGCCATGAAATGCGGATGATCGAGGGCTGCCTGACTTGTGCAGATTGCGGATATTCTAAATGCGGCTAGCCGCGCCGCGGCGCTCGTGCTAATTTCGCCATAATTCTGAAATACGCCACAAAAAAACGATGGCGACAGATATGGGGCAGTTCGTATGATCCGAGGCATCCGCTTTGCGGGGTTTACCTTTATTGCTGTGCTTTTGGGACTCAGCCCGGCGCTTGCGCAGGGCCGAGAAACACTCGGCGTGGCGCGCGTTTTCAATAATGACTGGATTGGCGATGGCAGTGACCGTTGGCGCACCGGATCCTATTCATTTTCCTTCATTCGCGGGCCGGAATGGCAGGGCCAGCTGAGCCCGCGCTTGGGGGATGTCGTCGAGTATCGGTTCCGGGCTGAGATCGTGGCACCAAACAATCTGGGCAACCCAAGCCCGGCGGATCGGCTTTATGCAGGCATGCTAAGCGCAGGGGCGCATCTGCATTTCGATTGGTACGGATTTGATGTAGCCGCGGGTGCCGATATCGTCGTGATTGGGGAGCAAACCGGCCTACGTGGTGTGCAATCTTCGATCCATGATGTGCTCAGCTTGCCACAGCTGAATGTGGAGAGCTTCCAGATCGATAACGGCGTTTTTCTGCACGGGACGCTCGAGATCGCGCGCGATATTCACTTCACCGGCGGCGCGATCCGGCCCTTTGTTGAGTTGCAAGCGGGGGTCGAGAATATGGCGCGCGCAGGGGTCGATCTGACATTCGGCGGCTTTGGCGATGGTGGTCTTCGTGTGCGCGATGTTGTCTCAGGGCAGCGGATCAATGGCGTTAACACCTTGGATGATCAGGGTTTTTCCTATCTCGTCGGCGGTGACGTCGCCTTTGTCGATAGTTCCGAACTCCTGCCCGCCGACCGGGGATATGACGTGGAGGATCAGCGGTATCGCTTGCGCGCCGGGGTCAATTACGGGATTGGTGAGACAAATATCTTCTATGGCATGACATATCTGTCCGAAGAATTTGTTGGCCAGCCCGAGGGCCAAGTCATCGGATCGCTCACCGTCGGATGGGTGTTTTAGGCAAACCCGCTCTTCCCTCGGCGAATCGGTTCTGTTAGCATTTGCTCAGAACAGGCTGAAAAGGCCGAATAAAAACAAAAACGCATGAGGCGGGACAGATGGGCACGGGCTTTCGGGGCGCGTTCATGATTTCATGGGCGCAGACCTTGGTCGAAGGGTTCCCTGCGGATCAAACACACGAGCTGGCCGAGGGCATGAGTTGGTCTTGGAGCGGCAGAGCGTTGCCGCTTGAGGGGGACCGGGCGGCCCTTTTGCTGGGCGCAAGCCGCGACCATGACGAGCTGCGCAGGCGGGCAGGGCTCGTCGTGCGGAAGCTGCTGCAAACCGCACCACCGACCGAGGCCGAAGAAGCCGCAGAAGAGGCCGACCCGCTTTTTCGAGGGGCGTTTATCCTATCCGATGGGGCGCGGTTTTTTACGGTCGTTCCCGTGGTGCCGGCGGATGGACGTGTGCCCATTTTGCTATTTCCGGAGGATATGCCGCCAGCGAACCGCCAATTGACGATTGTCCAAGCCAGTCAGCGCATCTTGCCGCCGGTCTCGGATGTCAAACCCTCGGTGATTTGTTTCACCCCGGGCACGCGGCTTCAGACCGAAGACGGCGAGATGGCGATCGAAGATCTCGGACCTGGCGACAGAATTCTAACGCGCGATGACGGCCCGCAAGAGGTGATCTGGTCTGGTCACCGGCGGATGTCGGGCGCCCGGCTTTTTGCGATGCCGGATCAGCGTCCGATCCGTATGCGCGTGGGCGCACTTGGTATTGAGCGCCCGGATGAAGATTTGATCGTCTCGCCCGAGCACCGGGTTTTGGTCAAAGGCCCGGCCGCGATGGATCTCTGGGGCGAACCAGAGGTGCTGGTCCGTGCCGCCGATCTGGTGGGGGATCGGTTCATCACTGTGGATCATTCCTTGCGCGAAACCTTCTATGTGCATCTGATGCTCGACCGGCATCAGGTGATCTGGGCCAATGGGTTGGAGGTCGAGACCTTCCACCCGGGTTTCATGGGGTTGGATCATCTTGACCAACTACAGCGCGACAGCTTGTTGGAGATGCGGCCGGAACTATCTCAGGACCCGCATATCTATGGCCCCGCAGCGCGGCGTATGGTGAACCGGGCCGAAGCCGCGATTTTGATGCAGGCCAATACCGGCTTCGGCGCGCCATCTCGCCATTGACACCGCCGCTATTTGCGATAGAAGGCGCGTCATTCCCGCCAGGTGACTGGCGGGGTTTTCATTGGTGTTGGTGGCTCCCGCGAGGGAACGCCTGTCGGCCGCAAGGCAAAGGACAACGCCCTTCATAGCCTCCGTCTCGGGGGCGCTCTAACGAAGGAGATCAGCCGTGACCAAACGCACGTCTGCCAAATACAAAATTGACCGCCGGATGGGTGAAAACATCTGGGGGCGTCCGAAATCCCCCGTCAACCGTCGCGAATACGGCCCCGGTCAGCACGGTCAGCGCCGCAAGGGCAAGCTGTCGGATTTCGGTATCCAGCTGCGCGCCAAGCAGAAGCTGAAAGGCTACTATGGCGACCTGACCGAGAAGCAGTTTCGCCGCATCTATGCCGAAGCTGAGCGGGTCAAAGGCGATACCGGTGAAAACCTGATCGGCCTGCTGGAACGCCGCCTGGACGCGGTTGTCTATCGCGCGAAATTCGTGCCGACCGTTTTCGCCGCACGCCAGTTCGTGAACCACGGCCATGTCAAGGTGAACGGCCAGAAGGTCAACATCCCCTCCTACCGTGTGAAAGAGGGTGACGTGATCGAAGTGCGCGATCGCTCCAAACAACTCGCCGTGGTGCTCGAAGCCGTGCAACTGGCCGAGCGCGATGTGCCGGATTACATCGAAGCCGACCACTCGAAAATGACCGCCACCTTCACCCGTACGCCGGGCCTGGGCGATGTGCCCTATCCGGTTCATATGGAGCCGAACCTGGTCGTGGAATATTACGCGAAGAACTGATCTTCGCCGAGATTTGCCAGAAAACGCCGTCCCAATTGGGGCGGCGTTTTGCGTTTGAGCGTCACCACCATGTCATGAAAAGCGGTTTTCCTGTACGATACCTGAATATATTTTCGTATTTGGAGTATTAGACATGACTGCACGCGACATTTCTTTTGCGTCTTTTAACCTGCTCAATCTTCAAACGCCGGGCGAAGCCATTTACGGCGATAGAGATGGCTGGCCGCAAGAGGTCTATGACCGGAAGATCGAGTTCACCGGTGATATGCTGGCCCGCCTCTCGGCCGATGTTGTCGGTATCCAAGAGCTTTGGGCCCCCGAGGCACTGAAAGATGCCATTGAGGCGGCGGGGCTTGCGGATGATTTCGTGGCCCTGACGCCGCCGGGGCATCCGGGCAACCGCATTGTCTGCGCCGCCGTGGTCCGGAGCGATATGGTCGTGGGCGATCCGGAATGGATCACCGATTTTCCAGAAGAGATGGTTCTCAAATCCTCTGGTGATGATCCGCAACAATCCGACATCTCGGTCAATCTCGACAGCTTTTCGCGGCCTGTCATGCATCTGCGCGTCAAACCCCATGACGATACACCCGCGATTGAGGTGTTCGTCTGTCATTTCAAATCACGCCGCCCGCATCAGGTTTGGCGGGAGCGCGATTGGTATGATCGCGATGTGCATGGAGACCACAGCACCGCGCTTGGCTATGCGTTGTCCACCATCCGGCGGACGGCGGAGGCCACCGCGCTGAGAGTATTGATCACCAAGATTGCCAAAGACAGCGACACGCCCGTCGTGGTGCTGGGCGATATGAATGACGGCAAGGCGAGCAACACGCTGAACATCCTCAGTGAGCAGCCGTCTTATTTATCGCCTTTGTCGCGGGGCGGCGGCGGCAATGCGCTTTATACGGCGCAGACCATTCAAGAATACCGCTCAACCCGCGATGTCTATTACACGCATGTTTTCAAGAAGCAGCGGGAAAGTCTGGATCACATTCTGTTTTCGGAGCAGTTCTACGACAATTCGAAAAAGCGGCTTTGGGCCTTTGATGAAATGGTGGTCGAGAACGATCATCTGAACCGGGACGATCACAAAGAAAGCGGCACCAACGATCATGGCGTCGTTCAGGTCAATTTTAAATGGAAGCCGGAACGCGGCTAGATCGCGCGGGCAAGATACCCCCGGCTGGTCCGCGATGGTGGACCGGCGGGGAAGGCGTATTCCGCCCCCAAGTGCCAACCGGATGCCGCAAGCAATTCGGCGATTTCATCGGGCTGGAAGGTCCGGTGCCGCCATTGAAGCCAGATGATCGCATTGCACCAATGCGGTTTTGAGGCGGCCAGCCAGAGGCATCCACCCGGTCGCACCAGCGCGCGCATTTCGGCCAACGCAGCGGCGGGATCATCGCAGTGTTCGATGATGTGTGCCGCCAGGAGGTGATCAAACAGGGCAGGGGGCTGATAGTTTCCAAGCATCACCTGCGCCCGATCCGGCACGATATCCCGGCGCATCAGCGCGGCCTCGGCGCGGTCGAGCATTGGTGCGGAAGGATCAAGCAGCGTGATCTCGGATGCAGGCCCATGAATCGCGGCCCAGGCCTCCGCAAAAGCCCCTGTGCCGCAGCCAACATCCAAAACCCGCGCCCGCGCATCCGGTCGGGGGATGCGGGAGGAGAGGAACCCAAGATAGGCGTCGTAATAGCCAAGCGTGCGCATCTTATCGCCCCAGGATCCGGCGGCGCGGTCATACCGCCCGGTCAGATCGTCGTGGGAAGAGGCGTTTGTCTGGCTCATCTGTGCAGCCTGCCACATTCGATCTGCGCGGAACAGCGGGCGTTCGCTCTCGCCATTCTCCCATTTCTGCGATAGGAGGCCGCTATGGCCCTCGGTGATACCCTCAACAGCATGACGATTGATCAATCGCGCGCGCTGCCCCTATGGCGGCGGCCTGTGGCATTGCTGGTGGTGATGGCTTTCGCCATGCCCGTGGCTTTTGCGACTTGGTCCGCACTTCTGAACAATTTCGTCATCGAAGTGGCCGGTTTTGACGGGTCCGATATCGGCTGGCTTCATACGGTTCGGGAAATTCCCGGGTTTCTCGCTATTGGCGTGATCTTCCTGATCATTTTCATTCGCGAGCAGGTTCTGGGCCTAATCTCGCTGGTTCTGCTTGGGGTGGCCACGGCGCTGACCGCACAATTCCCGACGCTTGGTGGGCTGCTCTTCATCACCCTGCTCAGTTCGATCGGCTTCCACTATTACGAGACCGTCAACCAGTCGCTCCAGCTGCAATGGATCGATAAGAAGAAAGCACCGCAAACGCTTGGCTGGCTGCTCTCGGTCGGCTCGGGCGCGACGCTTCTGGCCTATCTGCTGATCGTGCTGACCTGGCGGGCATATGACCTGAGCTATGAGTTGGTCTATTGGCTGGCGGGCGGTGTGACGGCGGCGATCGGTCTTCTCTGCCTCGCGATCTATCCGCAGTTCGAAAGCCCGAACCCACAGACCAAGAAGATGATCCTGCGCCGCCGCTATTGGCTCTATTACGCGCTGCAATTCATGTCTGGTGCGCGGCGGCAAATCTTCGTGGTCTTTGCCGGGTTCATGATGGTCGAGCGCTATGGCTATGAGGTGCACCAGATCACTGCGCTTTTTATGGCGACGCTCTTGATCAATATGATCGTGGCCCCGCTTCTGGGGCGAGCCGTATCGTTTTTTGGGGAGCGCGCGGCGCTGATCTTTGAATATGCCGGGCTGAGCGTGGTCTTCGTGCTCTATGCCGGGCTGTACCATTTTGACTGGGGGCCTTGGATGGCGGCCACGCTCTATGTGGTGAACCACATCTTCTTTTCGCTCGCACTGGCGATCAAAACCTATTTTCAGAAGATTGCCGCGCCGGGGGATATCGCCCCAACCGCGGCTGTGGCCTTCACGATCAACCATATCGCGGCGGTCTTCCTGCCTGCCGGGCTGGGATATCTCTGGCTCAGTTCGCCGATGTCGGTCTTTGTCTTGGCTGCGGCGATGGCCCTTGTGTCTTTGGCCCTCTCCACGTTAATCCCGCGGCATCCCGAGCCGGGGAATGAGACTGTCTTTCTCCGCCCGGCCCCCACTGCCGCAGAGTAAGGACCGCCCATGCCGACATATACCGCGTTGACCACTTTGCCCCGCAAAGAGGCCGCCGAAGCTTTGGGCGAGGCGCTCGAGGGCCTGGAGCCAAATCCGACCGGCGTTGGGGTGTTTGAGATGGAAGACGGCTCCGGCCTTTGGGAAGTCGGCGGTTACTTCGAGGCACCGCCGGATGGCGTAGCGCTGGCGCTTCTGGCTGCTGCGCATGGCGCGAAAGACTTCGCCGTTTCGGAACTGCCCGAGACCGACTGGGTCGCCGAAGTGCGGCGTGAGTTGCATCCGGTTACCGCCGGACGCTTCTTCGTCTATGGCAGCCACGACGACGACAAGCTGCCTGACGATGCTGTCGGGCTGTTGATCGAGGCGGCGATGGCGTTTGGCACCGGGCATCACGGCACCACACAAGGTTGCTTGGAGGCCTTGGATGCGCTGATTTCGGAAGGGTTCGTGGCGCATAACACGGTTGATATTGGCTGCGGCACCGCCGTCTTGGCGCTCGCGGCGGCCAAGACCTGGCCAGAGACGGTATTGGCCAGTGATATCGACCAAGTGGCTGTTGATGTGGCGCGCGCCAATGCAGCCGCCAATGGGCTCACCGACCGCGTCATCTGCGTCGAAGCGGCGGGGTTTGAGCACCGTGAATTGTCTGAAAAAGCACCGTTTGATCTTATTTTCGCCAATATCCTCAAAGGGCCGTTAATCGACCTTGCTCCAGCGATGGCACAACACTCCGCCAAGGGGGGACGGGTGATCCTCTCGGGGCTCCTTATTGCACAGGCTGATGACGTCATCGCCGCCTATGTTGAGGCTGGTTTCTCGTTGGTCCGCCGGGCCGAGCTTGGCGACTGGGCCACGTTGACGTTAGGTCATTGAAAAATCTGGCATTCTGCCACAGTTTCTGCTAATTTGGTGAAAGGTGGGGGCAACACGTAATACGGGTTGCCTCTTATGAGTCATCAAATTCAACTTTTTAATCACCGGGTTAACCGGATCGAGCGCAATTACGCGAATCGAATCCCCGAGACGTTTACCATCAATGAAGATGGTCTTGTCGTGCCACGCACGCGGAGACGTCTACGGTTCCGATTCCCGTTTCGCGCGCTGATCTCTGGGCTGGTTTGTGCCTTTCTGGTCAAGGGGTTCCTGATCTATCACCTGGGTCAGGAAGACTATACCTCTCGTATCGACCGCATGCTGACCGGGTCCACCGTGGATCAGGCTGCTGCCAGGGTTTTGTTGCCAGACCAGGCATCGCTTTGGGTGTCCGAGCAATACGCGGTATTGGTCACGTTCATCCGTCAGCCATAGCGATCATATAGCTCGGTCCATGAAAAAGGCCGCCCGGACTTGGTCCAGGCGGCCTTTGGCAGGTTTTGTCGTTCGTTTAGCGGCGGAAGGTGCCAGATGCGATATCGTCGATGTCGCCGCGCACCAGGCCCAGATCGTCCAACTCGCGGTCCGATAGCCGCGACAGGCTCGCGCGAGTCACGCGGGCGTCGTTCCAGCTCGTAATCTTGGCAACGAGTCCGGCGATGAGAGTGACAGCGCTGAAACCAGCGCCAAGCGGGCGGTTCGTAATAATAGCCATCTGAGTCGTCCTTTCCGAGCTCGTGTAATGGGGTGTCGAGCGGTTGCTCTTGATCCGCAATTAGGGCGACCGAAGCGCCCAAACAAGCATCTTTTTTTGCATGGGACGCATGCAATTTGTGCATATCTTGAATGGCCGGAAACGCCTTGGAAAATAGGGTCAAAATGCGACTTGCGGGTGTCGGTTTTGATCTACCTAAGGGCGATTTCAGGCGTGTTTTGAACGCCTGCCTCAAAAAGCGACATTTCTCGTGTCGCTTTTGTCTGGCGCTGGTCAATGTTCGCCTTTCGTGCTAGTGATGCAAAAAAGACGCAAAACAGGCGGTGACGGGCGGTGATACGGATAATTGGAATTGATCCGGGGCTTCGATCTCTGGGCTGGGGGGTCATCTCGGTCGATGGATCGCGACTCAGTCACGTGGCCAACGGGCAATGTCAGAGCGCGGGTAGCGACCTGGCGGCACGGTTGCTCTCTCTTCATCAGCAACTCACCGATATCCTTGCGCTCCATCAACCGACACATGCCGCCGTGGAACAGACCTTTGTGAACCGAGACGGGGCGGGGACGTTGAAACTGGGTCAGGCGCGGGGCATCGCCATGTTGGTGCCGGCGCAATTCGGGATCGCTGTGGCCGAATATGCGCCGAATGCCGTGAAGAAGACGGTTGTCGGTGTTGGCCATGCCGATAAGCGGCAGATCGATCATATGGTGCGGATGCAGCTTCCTGGCTGCGCACCGAATGGGCCAGATTCGGCCGACGCGCTGGCCATTGCGATTTGTCACGCATTTCATGCCCAGACCGCAGGCCGCTTGGCAGATGCCGTGAAGGCCGCATCATGATCGGCAAACTCACCGGGCGCGTCGATTATCGGGCGGCGGATCATGTTCTTTTGGACGTGAATGGCGTTGGCTACACCGTGCATTGTTCCGAGCGCACCTTGGCCGCTTTGCCACACGCCGGGGAGATGGCCGCCCTCTATACCGAATTGCTGGTGCGAGAGGATTTGCTGCAACTCTTCGGTTTCCTCACACTTTATGAGCGCGAATGGCATCGACTTTTGATTTCGGTTCAAGGGATTGGGGCGAAGGCCTCGATGGCAATTCTGGGCACGCTTGGCGCGGAAGGCATCGCGCGGGCGATAGCGATTGGCGATTGGGGGGCGGTCAAGGCTGCGCCGGGCGTGGGGCCGAAAATCGCGCAGCGGGTGGTCAATGAACTAAAAGACAAAGCGCCCGCGACGATGGCGCTAGGTGGCACCGTGCATGAGGCGCTTGGCGATGCGACCGTGCAAGTGATCGAAACGACCGCGCCAGCGACACCTCGACCGGTCAGCAGCGCATCGGCGCAAGCCGAAGCCCTTTCCGCGCTGCAAAACCTCGGCTATGCCCCATCCGAAGCCGCAAGCGCCGTGGCGACCGCCGCCGGGGAGGCCCCTGAGGCGGAGACGTCTGCTTTGATCCGTGCCGCTCTGCGTCTCTTGGCACCGAAGGAGTGAGATGACCGAACCCGACCCGACCCTCCGCGCAGACGCACTTCCTGGCGAGGATAGCCCTGATCGAGCGTTGCGCCCGCAGGCGCTATCGGAGTTTATCGGGCAGGAAGAGGCGCGGGCCAATCTTGCGGTCTTCATCGAAAGCGCGCGGCGTCGGGGCGAGGCGATGGATCACGTGCTGTTCCACGGGCCGCCCGGCTTGGGCAAGACCACATTGGCACAGATCATGGCGCGCGAATTGGGCGTGAATTTCCGGATGACCTCCGGCCCGGTTCTGGCTCGCGCGGGCGATTTGGCTGCGATCCTGACCAATCTTGAGCCACGCGATGTGCTGTTTATCGACGAGATCCATCGGTTGAACCCGGCGGTGGAAGAGGTGCTTTATCCAGCACTGGAAGATTTCGAACTGGACTTGGTGATCGGTGAGGGCCCGGCCGCGCGCACGGTGCGGATTGAGCTGCAGCCTTTCACCCTGGTCGGTGCGACGACACGGCTCGGTCTACTGACGACGCCCTTGCGGGACCGTTTCGGCATTCCGACGCGGCTGCAATTCTACACAGTGCCGGAACTGCATGAGATCGTCACCAGAGGCGCGCGGCTTCTAAATATCGCGGCAGAGCCGGACGGCACGTTGGAAATCGCCCGCCGCGCGCGCGGCACGCCGCGCATCGCAGGGCGGTTGCTCCGCCGGGTTGTGGATTTTGCGTTGGTTGAAGGCGATGGGACTTTGACGCGCGCGATTGCTGATAGCGCGCTGACCCGTTTGGGTGTCGATCACCTCGGGCTTGACGGGGCGGACCGGCGCTATCTGCGGTTGATGGCCGAGAATTATGGCGGTGGTCCGGTGGGGGCGGAGACGCTCTCTGCGGCGCTCTCTGAAAGCCGGGATGCGATTGAAGAGGTCATTGAGCCTTATCTCTTACAGCAAGGCTTGATCGCGCGGACCCCGCGGGGGCGGGTTTTGGCGCAAAAAGGCTGGACCCATCTAGGATTGGCAGCGCCGACGCGCCCGGATCAGAGCGATTTGTTTGAGGGATAGCTTGGGAGCCTCCGGCGGGGATATTTATGAAGCAGAGAAGCTCATGACGGACACCTTGGGGCGCATGGTGCCTGAAGGCGTTGAAGCGCTTTTTACGCGGGCGGATGGGCAATATCTCTTTGCCCGTTGGGGCCGGCCGATTGCGCCGGTGGTGTTTGGGGTCGATGTCGCGACGGTGTCGGTTTTCAAAGGCGCCATCGAGGCGGTTGTCGCTTTGGCCGGGCACCAGATGGCCGAGACCGACCCGGAATTGGGCGCGAACCTGATGGTATTTTTCCTGCGCGAGTGGTCGGAGTTGACGGACACGCCCAATCTCGACCGGCTGATCCCTGATCTCGGGCCTTTGGTCGCGCGGCTGCAGCAGGCGGACGCCAATCAATACCGGAGTTTCCGTTTTGATGAGTTGGGAGCGATCAAAGCGGCGTTTGTCTTTATTCGCATGGATCAGGCCATGCAGGAGGCCGCCGCCGAAACCATCGCGCTCAGCCAGATGGTGCAGACCATCCTGCTCTGGTCTGACACGGCGTTTCTTGGCACCTCGCCGCTCGCGGTCTTGACCGAAGGGGGGCGGCCGTGTTGAAGCCGGAGATCGCGGCAGTGATCCGCGCTGCATATGATCCGGTGATGCCCGCCATGGCGCAGGACCCGTCTCACGCCTTGCGCCTGGCGGCGCGGCTCGGAGCCCTACAATGATCCATCATTGGCCGATCCGCGTGTATTATGAAGATACCGACCTGGCAGGCCTGGTCTATTACGCCAATTACTTCAAATTCATTGAACGCGCGCGGTCTGAGATGGTCCGTGAAGCCGGGATTGATCAGCTTGAAATGAAGCGTGAGCGTGGCGTGGTCTTTGCGGTGCGCCGGGTCGAAGCCGATTATCTTGCGGCGGCGCATTACGACGATGAATTGTTGGTCGAAACCACGCTTGATCGTCTCAAAGGAGCGCGGTTCGACATGCCGCAGAAGGTGTTTCGCGGCGATCAGCTCCTGTTTGAGGCCCGCGTCAGCGTTGTTTGCATTGGCCGAGAAGGCCGCGCGACCCGTCTTCCGGCGGATATTCGCCAAAAGCTTGAAACAATTTCGGCCCTCACGAGCCAGTGACGCACAATCGTTGGTGTTCCCCCTTACAAGTTGTTAATATGCAGCCTTAATGAGGCGCAAATTTTGACAATCGCGCCCGAAGATGGGCCGGGGCAAGGCAGGAAGAGCAGGCAATGGAAGCTGAGACGCTAGGCATGGCGCAGGAGGCGGATTTTACCCTTCTGGCGCTTTTCTTTCGCGCAACTTTAACGGTTCAATTGGTGATGGTGGCCCTGATGGTGGCCTCGGTCTGGGTTTGGGCAATTACCTTTTCGAAATATGCGCTTTATCGCCGGGCGCGCGGCAATGCGGCGGCGTTTGATGCAGCGTTTTGGTCGGGGGAGCCGCTTGACGAGCTCTATGATCAGGTCGCCGATGCGCCGCGCAGCGCCTCGGAGAGGGTGTTCGTGGCGGGCATGACCGAATGGCGGCGATCCCTGCGTGATGATGGGGCGTTGATCCCGGGGGTGCAGCAGCGGGTCGATCGTTCCATGGATGTGGCGATTGCTCGCGAGAATGAGCGCCTCACATCGGGGCTGAACTTCCTCGCGACCACGGGGGCCACCGCGCCCTTTGTGGGCCTGTTCGGCACGGTCTGGGGCATCATGCGCTCGTTTCAGGAAATCGCAGCTTCAGGCAACACATCGCTGGCCGTGGTGGCACCCGGTATCGCCGAGGCTCTGCTGGCGACGGGTCTGGGCCTTCTCGCGGCGATTCCAGCGGTGATTTTCTACAACAAGCTTTCGTCCGACGCGGATCGGTTGATCGGCGGTTATGAGAGCTTTGCCGATGAGTTCTCCACCCTTCTATCGCGGCAGCTCGACTGATGGGCGCTCAGGTCGCAACGAAGTCGGGCGGCGGCCGGAGACGTGGCCGCCGGTCTGGTCGGTCGAAACCGATGTCCGAGATCAACGTCACGCCCTTTGTCGACGTGATGCTTTGCCTTTTAATCATTTTCATGGTGGCTGCGCCGCTGATGACGGTTGGTGTGCCGGTGGAACTGCCGGAAACGGCGGCGGAGGCGTTGCCGGGGGATGAGGAAGAGCCACTTTCGATCACGCTGGCCGCAGATGGTCGGGTCTTGATCCAGACGACCGAAGTCGCACTGGCCGATCTGATCCCGCGCCTGCAAGCCATCGCTGCCGAGCGGGACAGCAACCAAGTCTTCCTGCGGGCCGATGGGGCCATTCCTTATGAGCAGGTGATGCAGGTCATGGGCGCGCTCAACGCCGGCGGGTTCCGGGAGATCGGCTTGGTCACAGATGCGGGCGGCCCCGCGCTTGATGGGTCCGAGGGGTGAGGTGGCGATGCGCCGATCTCTCTACGCCTCGGCTGGCATCCATGCCGGTATCATCGTCTGGGTGGCAATCGGCGGAATCGTCCGCCAGAGCGACCCGGTTCCGTTTGAGGTGACCGGTGTGAGCATCGTCAGCACATCCGAGTTCGAGGCCCTGACAGCGCGGCCTGTGACGCCGACAGTGTCGGAGGCGCCTGAGGTGTTGCAACCGACGCCAGAGATCGAAACGCCAGTGGCGCCGGAGGCGGAAACGCCTGCGCCCGAGGTGACGCAACCCGAGGTCGCGGCGACACCGGAGACGGAGACAACGCCGGACGTATCGGAACTGGAGACGCCTCAAGCCGATGTGACCGATGAGGTTGCGGCTTTGCCGACCCCACCCCAAGGGGACCCCACAGCGGCGCCGTCAGAGACCCCGACGCCACAAGAAGCACCGCGCGTTGCGCCGCAACCCGCGCCGGTGCCTGCCCCCGAAGTCGAAACCGCGCCCGACGTGGTGGAGCAGCCGACCAATCCTGAACCATCTGAAACGCCCGCTGAGGACGTCACACCGACCGCGCCGGAAGAAGCGACCACCGAGATCGTCACTGAGGCCGAAGAGCCATCTTTGGGCAGTGCCGCGCCGCAAGCCTCGGTCCGCCCGAGCGCTCGGCCCAATCGACCTGCCCCGGTTGTCGAAACGGCGGCACCCGCGCCCGAGACCCCCGAAACACCTGCGCCAGCCGAGGAAGACCCGCTGGCCGCCGCCATCGCCGATGCTGTGGCAGATGCCAATACCGCGCCTGCGCAACCCTCTGGCCCGCCGCTCACGGCCGGGGAACGGGATGGGTTCCGCATTGCCGTGCAGCAATGCTGGAATGTCGGCTCTCTTTCCTCCGAAGCGCTGCAAACAACCGTCACAGTTGGTGTGGAGATGGCCCGCGACGGTCGCCCCGAAAATGGAACAATCCGCCTGATCGAGTCGACAGGTGGCTCCGATGCCGCCGCCCGCCAAGCGTTTGAGGCGGCACGCCGCGCAATTATCCGCTGTGGCTCCAATGGTTTTGACCTACCCGAAGAGAGCTATGACCATTGGCGCAGCGTTGAAATGGTATTTAACCCCGAAGGAATGAGGTTGAGATGACCCGTTTTCTGATCCCCGTGGCCGTTCTGGCCCTTTTGATTGCTGGCTTTTTTGCGCCTGCTGTGGCTCAGACCAGCCCCGGCCCGCTCAGGATTGAAATCACCGAAGGGGTGATCGAGCCATTGCCCTTCGCGGCCCCAACCTTCATTGCGGAGAACGCCGCCGCCTCGGATGTGGCGCAAGACATCACTCGGGTGATCTCCGCCGATCTCAGAGGCACCGGCCTGTTCCGGGAGATCCCGGCCTCCGCTCATATCTCCACAATCACCAGCTTCGACAGCCCGGTCCAATATGCCGATTGGAAAGCGATCAATGCGCAAGCCCTGATCACCGGCTCGGTCGAACAGACGGCCAATGGTCAGCTTGTCGTCCGTTTCCGCCTTTTCGATGTCTTCGCCGATGAGCCGCTTGGCGAAGGTTTGCAATTTGTCGGATCGCCGGAAAGCTGGCGGCGCATGGCCCATAACGTGGCCGATCAGGTCTATGAGAGGATCACGGGCGAGACCGGCTATTTCGATACGCGCGTGGCCTTTATCTCGGAATCCGGTCCGAAAAACGCCCGTCTGAAACGGTTGGCTGTCATGGATTACGACGGCGCCAATGTGCAGTATCTGACCGATAGCCGCGCCATCGTGCTTGCCCCGCGTTTCTCGCCGAATGGCGACCGGGTCATCTATACGAGTTATGAAAGCGGCTTCCCGCGCGTCTATTTGATGGATGTGGCGACGGTGCAGCGTCGGCCGCTGGATGCATTGCCCGACACGATGAGTTTTGCGCCGCGTTTCTCGCCGGATGGCAACCGGGTGGTTTATTCGGAGTCCTCCGGCGGCAATACCGATATCTACATTCTCGATCTGAACACCGGTCAGCGGACCCGCCTGACCCAAGCGCCGTCGATCGAAACTGCACCCAGTTTCTCGCCGGATGGCTCGCAGATCGTCTTTGAATCCGACCGTTCTGGGCGGCAGCAAATCTATGTCATGCCAGCCAGCGGTGGCGAAGCTCGCCGCGTCAGCCAGGGAACAACCGGCCGCTATGGCACACCGGTCTGGTCGCCGCGCGGCGACTTGATCGCCTTCACGTTCCAGAACGCAGGCCGGTTCCATATTGGCGTGATGCGCACAGATGGCTCCGAAGAACGGCTGCTCACAGCCTCTTTTCTCGATGAGGGGCCGACCTGGGCGCCTAATGGCCGTGTGATCATGTTCACGCGCGAAACGGCAGGGACCGATGGGGCACCGGCGCTTTATTCAGTGGATATCTCTGGCCGGAACCTACAGCGGGTCGCAACACCTGGCATGGCGTCCGATCCGTCTTGGTCCCCACGCTTGCCATAGTGGGGATGTGATTTGCAGACGGCCCCGCCCATGTTACCCTGCGCCGCAAAAGCGCCTTCGATACGAGGAACGAGCAAAATGAACATGATCGCAAAATCCGCCCTTCTGATGGCGGTTCTGGGCCTTTCCGCCTGCGCCCAAGGTGGGCTTGGCGGTGGCAACACCGTCGACCTCAACGCCAATCAGGGGGCCGCGTCGGACCCCAGATCACCCGCCTATTTCAATCAGGTCGTGGGCGACCGCGTCCTGTTCGCCGTGGATCAATCGAGCCTGTCGCCAGAGGCGCAATCGATCCTCGCCGGTCAGGCGCAATGGCTTTTGACCAATACGGAATACACCGCCCTGATCGAAGGCCATGCCGATGAACAAGGCACGCGGGAGTACAACCTCGCGCTCGGCGCGCGCCGTGCCAACGCGGTGCAGGAATATCTGATCAGCCAAGGCGTTGCGGCCAATCGGTTGCGCACGATCAGCTACGGCAAAGAGCGTCCGTTGGAGATTTGTTCGAACGAGAGCTGCTATCGCCAGAACCGCCGCGCGGTCAGCGTAATTGCCGCTGGCGCGGGGGTCTAAACCCAGATGTGGCGCGCGCTGTTTCTCTCGGTCGCCCTGATCCTGCCGGTTGCTGTTCAAGCGCAGGATCGAGCCGAAACCCTTGCTGATATCCGGCAGGAATTGTCAGTTCTCTATGTTGAGTTGCAGCGTTTGCGCGGCGAGTTGAACACGACCGGCGCACCGCTCGGCAGCGGCGGGGTCGGCGGCACGCTTCAGCGGGTCGATGCGATTGAAGCTGAGTTGCGCCGTTTGACCAGTCTGACCGAAGAGCTACAGCTTCGGGTTGATCGTGTGGTGCGCGATGGCACCAACCGCGTCGGCGATTTGGAGTTCCGCCTCTGCGAGTTGGAAGAAGGCTGCGATATTGCCGATCTGGGAGACACGCCCAGCCTCGGCGGTGAAGAGCCCGTTGCCGGGCCGATCACACCCCCGGTTCAGTCGGGCGGCGGCGCAGCGTTGGCCGTGGGTGAGCAAACCGATTTTGATCGGGCCCAGGCCGCTTTGGACGCCGGCAGTTATTCCGAGGCGGCGGACCTTTTCGCCGCGTTCACCCAAACCTACCCCGGCGGCCCGCTCAGTGCGGAGGCGCATTTCTTCCGCGGCGAGGCCGAAGCGGCGCAGGAAAACTGGAGCGCTGCGGCCCGCGCCTATCTCGACAGTTTCTCGGGCGCGCCGGATGCGCCGCGTGCGCCGGAAAGCCTGACCAGATTGGGCACCAGCCTCGGTCAGTTGGGCCAGACCGAAGAAGCCTGTCTGACCCTGGCCGAGGTTGAATTGCGTTATCCTGGCAGTCCAGCGGTGCTCAACGCCCGCTCGGCCATGACCAATCTCGGCTGCTCTTGAGCTTAGAAGCCCGCTTCGCCGCGACGCTGTCACGTCTCTTGGCGGGGCAGAAACCGGCGGCATTGGGTGTGGCGGTTTCCGGCGGCGGCGATTCTCTGGCACTCCTGGCGTTGACGGTTGATTGGGCGCAAGCCCAAGACGTCGAGGCTCCGAAGATTATTGCGATCACAGTCGATCACGGCCTCCGTGACGGCAGCGCGGAGGAGGCCGCTTGGGTTGCGGCGCGGGCGGCGGAACAAGGTGCCGCGCATGTCACATTGCGTTGGCAGTGGGACGGGCAGGGCAATCTGCAGGCGCAGGCGCGGGCCGCGCGGTATCGGTTGATCGCGGATTGGGTGGCGGATCATCACCCCGAGATGGCGGTGCTTTTGGGCCATACGCGCGATGATCTGGCGGAAACCTTTTTGATGCGCTTGGCGCGGGGCTCCGGGGTGGATGGATTGGCAGCGATGGCGGAGACGGCTGAGACAGGCGGCATGCGCGTCCTCCGCCCGCTTTTGACGGAACGCCGCCAGACTTTGCGGGATGCGCTGAGCGCGCGGCGGATGACCTGGCTGAACGACCCCTCCAATGAGGATCCGAAGTTTGACCGGGTGCGGATGCGTCAGGCGCTGGATGTGCTTGGGCCGTTGGGCCTGACCACCGACCGACTCGCGGAAACCGCGCAACAGCTTGCCAGGGCCCGCAAAGCGCTTGAAGCGCGCACGGCGGAGGCCGCGGCCCGTCTGGCGACCGAGCCGTTGCCGGGCGTCATCATGTTTGACCGACCGGGCTTCGCCGCGACGGAACGCGAAACGCAACTGCGCCTTATGGCTCATGGCTTGCAGTGCTTGGCCTCGGCCCCTTACCGCCCCCGTCTGAGCGCGTTGGAAAGCAGCTTGGACGGCGCGCAGATCGGCAAAGGCAGCACCCTTCACGGCGGGCAGATCACTGTGACGACCGACCATATCATCCTCTCCCGCGAATTGGTGGCCGTTGCCGGGCTTGAGTGCCCCGCCGATGGGCAAGCGCTTTGGGACAATCGCTGGCAGGTGCGCGGCACGCGGTTGCAGGGCTGCCATATCCGCGCTTTGGGGGCGGAGGGGGCCAGCCAAATCGACCGCCCTGAGGGGCTGCCCCATGCGGCCCTCACCTCCTATCCCGGCATATGGAGTGGCGAGACCCTGGTCGCCGCGCCAAATCTTTGGCACGCGGCGCTTTGCCAGCCGACCTATGCGCGACAGGCGCGCTTCCACCACACTATATTATCGCATTGAAGTTGGCCCAGGCATGTCTATCTTACGGTTTGTGCCGGGCGCGGGCCTTTCCGCCCCCCTTGTGCCTGCGCTGATGTAAGGAGATATCACTTGGGCAACGCGAGAAATATCGCTTTTTGGGTCATTCTATTTCTACTGATCCTTGCTCTGTTCAACCTATTCTCGGGCGGTCAGTCCAACGTCAACCAGCAGGGGGTCGCCTATTCCGACTTCATCCAGCAGGTTGAAAATGGCGGCGTGGTCTCGGTCACGATTGATGGCGAGAATGTGCAATTCACCACGGGCGACGGCACCTATTCCACGGTCCGCCCGGGCGATGATGATCTGACCAACACGCTTTTGGAGAATGACGTTCGGATTGAGGCGACGCCTCAGGAACAATCCGGCTTTCTCAGTGTGTTGTCCCTCTGGCTGCCGGTCCTGGTCCTGATCGGGATCTGGATTTTCTTCATGAACCGGATGCAGGGCGGTGGCCGCGGCGGAGCGATGGGCTTTGGCAAGTCGAAGGCCAAACTGCTCACCGAAAAATCCGGCCGCGTGACCTTTGACGATGTTGCCGGCATTGATGAAGCCAAGGAAGAGCTGGAAGAGATCGTGGAGTTCCTGAGGAATCCGCAGAAGTTCTCGCGGCTCGGCGGCAAAATCCCCAAAGGCGCGCTTTTGGTCGGCCCTCCGGGCACCGGTAAAACCCTCTTGGCGCGTGCGATTGCGGGCGAGGCGGGCGTACCGTTCTTCACCATTTCCGGGTCCGATTTCGTCGAAATGTTTGTTGGTGTTGGCGCTTCACGCGTTCGTGACATGTTCGAACAGGCGAAGAAAAACGCGCCTTGTATCGTTTTCATCGACGAGATTGACGCCGTCGGTCGCCATCGCGGCGCAGGTTATGGCGGCGGCAATGACGAACGCGAACAGACCTTGAACCAGCTTCTGGTCGAGATGGACGGGTTTGAGGCCAATGAGGGTGTGATCATCCTGGCCGCGACCAACCGGCGCGACGTGTTGGACCCTGCGCTTCTGCGCCCGGGCCGGTTCGACCGTCAGGTGCAGGTTCCGAACCCCGACATCAAAGGCCGCGACAAAATCCTTGGCGTTCATGCGCGCAAAGTGCCGCTTGGGCCCGATGTGGACCTCCGCATCATCGCGCGGGGCACGCCTGGCTTCTCGGGCGCTGATTTGGCCAACCTGGTCAACGAGGCGGCTCTGATGGCCGCACGGGTTGGTCGTCGCTTCGTCACGATGGAAGATTTCGAGAACGCCAAAGACAAGGTGATGATGGGCGCCGAACGCCGCTCGATGGTGATGACCGACGAGCAGAAGGAAAAGACCGCCTATCACGAAGCCGGCCACGCGATTGTGGGCCTCAGCCTGCCGAAATGTGACCCGGTCTATAAGGCGACGATCATCCCGCGCGGCGGCGCTTTGGGCATGGTGGTGAGCTTGCCTGAGATTGACCGTCTGAACTGGCACAAGTCGGAATGTGAGCAGAAGCTCGCGATGACCATGGCAGGCAAAGCCGCTGAGATCATCAAGTACGGCGAAGAGAATGTCTCTAACGGCCCGGCGGGTGACATCCAGCAAGCCAGCTCTTTGGCGCGCGCGATGGTTCTCCGATGGGGTATGTCGGACAAGGTCGGCAACATTGATTACCAGCAGGCCCATGAAGGCTATATGGGCAATGGTGCGGGCGGCTTCTCGATCTCGTCGGAGACAAAGGAGTTGATCGAGCAGGAGGTCAAACGCCTGATCGATGAAGGCTATGTCACAGCCAAACAAATCCTGGACGAGAAAACCGAGGAGTTTGAGCGTCTGGCGCAAGGCCTCTTGGAATATGAGACCCTGACCGGCGAGGAGATTCAGCGGGTGATCAAAGGCGAGCCGCCGCATACGGGCGATGACGATGATGCCAGTTCGGATGCCGGGAATGCGCCTTCGGTTACGGCCATTCCGAAGACCAAGCCGAAGGCCAAGCCAACAGGTGATGGCGGCCTGGAGCCAGAGCCCACGGCGTCATAGCCACAACTCTCATCTGAAAAACCCGGCATTTCTGCCGGGTTTTTTGATACCCAATGTGATGTAACACCGTGAACGAGAGAGTGGAGAGGTTGCGATGCCCGCCCTGATCCCAACAGAATTCACTGCCAAGATCATCTGGCTCGGCCACAATGCTGACCGGGAGGCTGCCCTGGAAAGCAAGGCGTTGACCGCCATGCCGCTGACCTTCGCGGGATACGAGACGGAGAGCCACGCAGGTTTGACGCGTCCCTCCGACAGCCGCGTTCTGGCGCAATATGAGCGTGGAACGGAAATTCGGAATGTCCGGCAAGTGTCGATCCTTTCTGCCGAGGAGTTGGACGCGATTGCGGTAGAAATGGGTGTGGAGCGCCTTGATCCCGCTTGGCTTGGCGCCTCCGTCGTGGTCGAGGGTATCCCGAATTTCACCCATATCCCGCCATCCTCGCGCCTGCAGGGTGAGAGCGGCACAACCCTCGTGGTGGATATGGAAAACCGGCCCTGTAGCTTGCCCGCCAAGGTGATCGAGGCCCATGAACCTGGCTTCGGAAAGGCGTTCAAACCGGCGGCTGTCAATCGGCGAGGTGTGACCGCTTGGGTCGAGCGGGAAGGCACGCTTCAGCTTGGCGAGACCCTGCGCTTACATGTGCCGGATCAGCCGGTCTGGCCACATCTCGACAAAGCGCGGGCGGCGGATCGATAGGATCAGACCATAAGCGCCACGAGCAGGCCCAAAACCAGACCCGCGACGAAGCCAGCTTGCATTAGTATCATCGGCGCTGACATCACATTTCTCCCTCATTCGCTATGGGTAAGACCGTCCGGTGCGAGAAATGGTTCAAAGAAAGTTTGAGGGCGGTCCAACGCGCTGTGATGCATGTGCCATTACAATTTGTTGCGATTGGACTCATGGGCTATAAGGCCAAGGAAGACAGGCCCGAAGCGCCACCGTTTCGGGAATCTGACGGCGCGAAGGTCGGAAATGTCGGAAATGCCCCTGTTCATGTGATCCATAGGCGCTATAGGCGAAGGAGACATCACCCAAAGACCGTGACGGGGACCACTCAAAATGGCTTTCAAAACTGACATCGAAATCGCACGCGAAGCGAAGAAACGTCCGATCCAGGAGATTGGCGAGAAACTGGGCATCCCGTCCGATGATCTGCTGCCCTATGGCCATGACAAAGCGAAACTCAGCCAAGGCTTTATCGATGGTGTGCAGGGTCGCGAAAACGGCAAGCTGATCTTGGTGACCGCGATCAACCCGACTCCGGCAGGGGAGGGTAAGACGACCACGACTGTGGGCCTTGGCGACGGCCTGAACCGGATCGGCAAGAAAGCCGCGATCTGTATCCGCGAGGCCTCGCTCGGGCCCTGCTTCGGGATGAAAGGTGGGGCCGCAGGGGGTGGCTATGCCCAGGTCGTTCCGATGGAAGAGATGAACCTGCATTTCACAGGCGATTTTCATGCGATCACCTCGGCGCATAACCTGCTCTCGGCGATGATCGACAACCACATCTATTGGGGCAATGCGCTGGAGATAGATGAGCGCCGGGTCACGTGGCGTCGCGTCATGGATATGAATGACCGGGCGCTTCGCGATACCGTGACATCCCTGGGCGGCGTGGCCAATGGTTTCCCGCGTCAAACCGGGTTTGATATCACCGTGGCGTCGGAAGTCATGGCGATCCTGTGCCTGGCCACCGGGCTGGAAGATTTGCAGAAGCGGCTTGGCGACATCATCGTGGCTTATACCCGCGCGCGGAAGCCAATCTATGCGCGCGATATCAAAGCCGATGGCGCGATGACGGTGCTACTCAAAGATGCGATGCAGCCGAACCTGGTACAGACGTTGGAGAACAACCCCGCCTTTGTGCATGGCGGCCCGTTTGCCAATATCGCCCATGGCTGTAATTCGGTCATCGCAACGACGACGGCGCTTAAAATTGCCGATTATGTCGTGACCGAAGCTGGCTTTGGTGCCGATCTCGGCGCCGAGAAGTTCATGAACATCAAATGCCGGAAAGCGGGCATTGCGCCGGATGCGGTGGTGCTGGTGGCCACTGTTCGGGCGATGAAGATGAATGGCGGCGTGGCGAAGGCAGATCTCGGTGCTGAGAATGTGGAGGCGGTTGAGGCTGGCTGCGCGAACCTCGGTCGCCATATCGGCAATGTGAAGAGTTTCGGTGTGCCCGTCGTGGTCGCGATCAACCATTTTGCCGGAGATACCGATGCCGAAGTGGCCGCCGTGCAGGCTTATGTGGAGACGCAAGGATCTGAGGCTGTGCTTTGCAAACACTGGGCCGACGGCTCCGCCGGAACCGAAGACCTGGCCCACAAAGTCGTCGAACTGGCCGAAAGCGGGGCGTCGCAATTCGCCCCCTCTATCGCGATGAGATGCCGCTGTTCGAGAAGATCGAGACCATCGCCAAGCGGATTTATCGCGCCGATGAGGTGCTGGCCGATAAGAAGATCCGGGATCAGTTGAAAGCCTGGGAAGACGCAGGCTATGGCGATCTGCCGGTCTGCATGGCCAAGACGCAGTATAGCTTCTCCACCGACCCCAATCTGCGCGGCGCGCCCACGGGCCATTCTGTGCCGGTGCGCGAAGTGCGATTGAGTGCCGGTGCGGGCTTCATCGTCGCGATCTGCGGCGAGATCATGACCATGCCGGGCCTGCCACGTGTGCCCTCGGCCGAGCAGATCATGCTGAACGACATGGGCAATATCGAGGGGCTGTTCTGAGATGAGCGCGACGATTATCGACGGAAAGGCCTTTGCCGCCAATGTTCGCGCCCAAGTTGCGGAGCATGTCGCGGGCCTAAAATCCGACCATGGCCTGACCCCTGGTCTGGCCGTGGTTCTGGTGGGCGAGGATCCGGCCAGCCAGGTCTATGTGCACCACAAACACAAGCAAACCGTCGAAGTCGGTATGGCTTCGTTCGAGCATAAGCTGCCCGCCGATACGTCCGAGGCCGATCTGTTTGCCCTGATCGATCAACTGAATGCCGACCCCTCGGTGCACGGCGTGCTGTGCCAGTTTCCGGTACCCGATCATCTGGATGAGCGGCGCACAGTGGCGCGGATCGACCCGTCGAAAGATGTCGACGGGTTGAGCGTGACCAATGCCGGGCGGCTCTCGACCGGGGAAGACGCGCTGGTCAGCTGCACGCCTTTGGGGTGCCTGATGCTGCTACGTGATCAGATTGGCGATATGACGGGGCTGAATGCCGTGGTGGTGGGGCGCTCGAACCTATTCGGCAAACCGATGGCGCAGCTTTTGCTGCGCGAGAATTGCACCGTCACCATCGCGCATTCCCGCACCAAGGACCTGGCCGAGGTCTGTCGCGGTGCCGATATCCTGGTGGCGGCGGTCGGTCGCGCCGAAATGGTCAAGGGCGATTGGGTGAAGCCCGGTGCCACGGTGATTGATGTCGGCATCACCCGGGTGCCGCACCCGGACAAGCCCGGCAAGACACGGCTGATCGGAGATGTGGAGTTCGCGTCAGCAGCAGAAGTTGCCGGAGCGATCACGCCGGTTCCCGGCGGCGTCGGGCCGATGACCATCGCTTGCCTGTTAGCCAACACACTCACGGCGTGTTGCCGCGCCAATGGGTTGCCGGAACCCGAAGGCTTGACTGCTTAAACCTCGGGCCTGGGGCTCGGGCGGAGACCAGCGCTTCCAGACCGGGATCATCGTGCCCTGCAAAAGTGCGATGTCGCGGCGGCTGCCATCGGCACGTTCCAGCTCGACCGTTGCCCGAGTGATGAGCAGGCGACGCCCGGGTTTCACCACTTCGCCATGCGCCCAAAGCCGCACCCCGTCGCCGGGTGCGATGAGGTTGATCTTCATTTCCACGGTCAAAACCTCGGCATCCGGCTCCATTTGGGTCAGCGCGGCATAGCCCGATGCGCTGTCGCCAATCGCGAAAGTGAGGCCCGCATGGGCAAACCCGTGCTGCTGATTGCTGGCTTCCGTGATGGGCGCGGAGATTGTCACACGCCCTTCGGACACATGCTCTAACCGCGCGTCCAAGCTCCGCATAAGGCCTTGGCTGGCAAAGCTCTTGGCAATGCGATTTTCGACGTCGTCCATCAATTATGCATCTTTCTATCCTAAAGGCCTACACACCCCCGAAACTTTCCTTATCATGTTAACCATTAGCGGAGCAAAGAAACCGCAATTGTTTGTGTAACGAGCTGGGACAAATGCAGACCAAATTATCTGATCTGCGCTTTAGGATGATTCGGATAATCGGGTCGCCTGCGTTTTCTTCATTTGTGGCCATGACTGTCTTGGCGACACTTGTTGGGCCATTCGGCACGTATCTCTCAATGTCATTGCCTGAACGGGCAATCTATTGGGGCATTATGATTGGCGTATCGGTGTTTTTATCGTTTTGGGTCAGGTGCTTGACTTCCAGGGTTGTCGGGGGCGACCCTTTCTTAATTGATATGGTCACAAGCGGTGTTATTGCGCTGATGCTTGGGCCAATGATCTGGTTCTATAACCACTTTCTCTACAATTTACCTCGCGCGGATCTGCCAAGTCTTGGGAAGCATGTTCTTGTTGTTTTTGCGGTTTGCATGATCGTGGTTTTGATCCGAGTTTACCTTCAATCCGAACCTGTCGACGCGGAGATTTTATCGCCCTCGCCCGAAGTGCCGGATGTCGTTTTTTTGCGGCGTCTGCCAGATGAATTGGGCAAGGATTTGGTGCATGTTTCTGCGGATGGTCACTATCTCGATGTTGCCACCCATCTCGGGCAGGAGCGCATTTTGATGCGCTTCTCCGATGCCTTGGCTGAGTTGGATGGGTATGCGGGCGTCCGTGTCCACAGGTCTCATTGGGTGGCTTTGGATGCGATTGTAGCGGTGGAGCAAACGGGTCGGCGCGTCTTCATCATTCTAACCGATGGACACCGGGTTCCGGTGAGCCAAGCCCATCAGCCCGCGCTGACCGAACATGGGTTTCAGGTCTAACGCGGCATTGCCACGCGGAGCGGTGGTGTGGTCAGCAAGATGGCATGCGCCTCGGGCTGCATTAGGGCCGTCAAGGCACTGTCATCGCTGCGGAGGCCGCCGGTATATGTGCCATAGGCGGGCATGATCACCCGCTGATCGTCAACCAAGAAGCAGGGGCGCGTGACACGCCGCGCGCGGGTCGGAAGCTTCGCTTTGGGGTGGTAATGCCCCGATATCTCGCCGTCTTGCCCGGCCTCAGCGATGTGGCGGAACTGAAGGGGGCCGTGTCGGTAATGCGCAAGGTGACTGCCGCCGAGGTCGACAGGTCCGGCATCGTGATTGCCCTCAATCCAGATCCAGCGTCGCCCCGCCATCAGCTTCGTCAACCAGGTGACCATCTCGCTATGTAGAGCGTCGGCAGCGGCCAGATCGTCGAAACTGTCGCCGAGGCAGATTACCGTTTCGGGTGTCGTGGCCGTCAAATCGGTTTCAAGGCGCATCAGGGTATCCTGCACCTCGTAAGGTGGCAACATCGGCCCACCGCGACGGGCCATCCGTTCGGATTTCCCCAAATGCAGATCTGAGACACAGAGAATGCGGGCCGCCGGCCACCAAAGCGCCCCGGATGAAAGGGCCATCAGCCGCTCGTCGGCAAAGGTAAACTCCAGTTCGTTCATGCTTCGTTCGATGGCATGATGGGCGGCGCCTTGCAAGCTTCACATCTCTCGGACGGGTTAAGGAGATTGAACACCGGCCGTTGCCATCAAGCGGGCCGCTTCCTCTTCGACCAACCGCTGCTCCGCACGGCCCTTAACCGCAATTTTTCCGACTTCTAGAAACAGCGGGGCCGCGAGCGGCGTGATGCGCGGCAATTTCACATGGTCAATCCGGGTGCCGATCCGCGTGAGCATCCCGTCAATTCGGCCGAAATCCACCATGCCACGCATCGCCTCGATCCTCGTGATCTCGAGCATCACGTGATCCGGGTCGTATTTGCGCAGCGTGTCATAGAGGATATCCGTCGAAAACGTGGCCTGCCGTCCGGTTTTGCGTTTGCCAGCGGGCATGTTGCGGTCGATCAGCCCGGCGATGATTGCAGCACCTTTGAAGGTGCGTTTCATCACCGCATTACCAGAGAGCCAGGTCTCCATCGTTTCGGTGAGAGTTTCACGGGAAAACAATGGCTTGGCATCCGGCAAGGGGTCCAACCCCCAGATCAAGGTCGCATAGTCGGTGGAGACAAATCCAAGCGGGTTCAGACCTTCCTGCTCCATCCGTTGGGTCAGCAAAAGCCCCAAGGTCTGCTGCGCATTCTTGCCCGCAAAGCCATAAACGCAGACATGTTCGCGCCCGTCATGCGGGAAGCTTTCAACAAGCAGCCGGTCACGCTCGGGTAAGCGTGACACCTCGCGTTGCAGCGCGAGCCAGTCACGGGTGTGTTGGGGCAGGGTCGGCCAATCGTCTTGCCGGAACATCCGCAGAATTCGGTCGGACAACTGGGTGGAGGTGGCGAATTTACTGCCCATGAAGACCGCGACCTTGGGCTTGTCCGATGGGCTTCGGGTAACCTCGATGGTCATCTCGCGGAGGCCTTCATACCGCACGATCTGCCCACCGATCAGAAAGGTGTCGCCCTTCATCAATGTGGCGGCGAAGTCTTCCTCGACTTCACCCAAAGGCATACCGCCCCGCGCGTGTTTCAAGCGGACCTTCAGCTTATCTGAGGCAAGAATAGTGCCGATATTCATTCGGATCTGTCGGCTCGCGCGGGGGTCACGCAATTGCCACTGTCCATCTGGGCGTTGGACCAGCTTTTGCCAACGATCATAAGCTTTTAGCGCATAGCCACCGGTGGCGCAGAAGTCGAGGCAGCGATCAAATGTGTCGCGGGCCAGGGTGGCATAGGCCCCGGCGGAGGTAATCTCGGCATAGAGATCATCCGCGGCGAACGGCCTGCGGCGGCGCGGATCAAGATATGCTGGCAGAGGACGTCCAGTGGGCCGTCGCCTTTCGGATCGCCGTCCAGATCATGGTCGCGGGCCGCTTCTAGTGCTGCCACACATTCAATGACCTCAAATCGGTTCGCTGGCACCATGAGCGCCTTGGAGGGCGCGTTATACCGGTGATTGGCACGGCCAATCCGCTGCACCAAACGTTTGACGTTTTTCGGCGCGCCGACCTGGATGACCAGATCGACGTCGCCCCAGTCGATCCCCAGATCGAGCGATCCGGTACAGACAATGGCGCGCAAGTCTCCGGCAACCATCGCGGCCTCGACTTTCTCGCGCTGCTCACGGGAGAGCGCGCCGTGATGGATGCCGATCGGCAGTTGCTCTTCATTGGCGAGCCAAAGGTGGTGAAAGAAGATCTCCGCCTGGGCGCGCGTGTTGTGGAAGATCAGCGTCGTCTTATGGGCTCTGACCTGCTCCAGCACCGCCGGGATTGCATAGCGCCCGCCGCCGCCGGACCAGGGTGGGCGTTCCTCGGTCTCCAACATTGAGATGTCGGGGTCAGGGCCGGGATCGGCTTCGAGGATTGCACAAGGATCTGGGTGGCGGGCCAAAATGCGGGCGATGGCTGGCGGGTCTTCAACCGTCGCCGAGAGGCCCACCCGGCGGAGCCCTGGCGCAAGAGTGGACAGGCGCGACAAGGCCAGCATCAGTTGATCACCGCGCTTGGATTCCGCCAGGGCGTGAATCTCATCGACGATCACCCGTTGCAGGCCGTTGAACATATGGCCCGCGTCTTCGTAAGAGGTCAGAAGCGCCAGGCTTTCCGGTGTTGTGAGCAGGATATGCGGCGGATCGGCCCTCTGGCGTTTTCTTTGGGTTTGGGTCGTGTCCCCGGTCCGGTCTTCAATGCGGATCGGCAGGCCGATTTCATCCACCGGCGTGCGCAGGTTGCGCTTGATATCTGCGGCCAGGGCTTTCAGCGGCGAGATATAGAGCGTGTGGAGACCCTGATGGGTGCCATCGGCCAATTCGGCCAGCGTCGGCAGAAACCCGGCCATGGTTTTGCCGCCGCCCGTAGGCGCGATGAGAAGTTGGCAGGGCTCTCGTGAGAGCTCCAACATCTGCTGTTGATGCGGATGAATGGTCCAGCCGCGTTTGGTGAACCAATCGGTAATATTCGGGGGCAACGCCGTCATACCACAGAGATAAAGCGTAGGCGCGTGGCGGTCAGCCCCTTTAGCGCGCGGCGACGGCGCAAGGTGGCGTTATCGACGAGGGGAGGCGGCCCGGCAGCCTCGTCCAGGCGCATCCGGTACAGCGACAGGGGCCAGATCAGTGAATAATGGCTTCCTCTTTGACGTACATATTCTCCCACGCGCGGTCGATCAGATCGGGACGCATCTGATATGGGATGCCCTCAAATTCGCAGATCGCGATCAACTGATCGATCAGGAAGTTCGCGTGGTAATTGGCATAGACATTGTTGATCTTCGGGTAGCGCACTTTCAGCATATGAACGAGGCTTTCCTCGTTGAGCGGCACTTTCTTCTTGCGCGCGACCATGGCGAAGACTTTCAGGAACTCCTCTTGCGTCGGGCCATCAATCTTCACCTTGAAGAAGATCCGGCGCAGCGCCGCTTGGTCGAACAGCTCATTCGGGTGGAAGTTGGTGGAGAAGATCACAAGCGTGTCGAACGGCACCTCGAATTTCTCACCCGACTGGAGGGCGAGAATGTCATAGGCGTTCTCCATCGGCACAATCCAACGGTTGATCAGTGCCTGAGGCGGCTCCTCCTGACGGCCAAGGTCGTCGACGATGAAGACGCCCCCGGTGGATTTCAACTGCAAGCTGGCTTGGTAGGTGCGGCTGACCGCGTTGTAGTTCAGATCCAGCATGTTCAGCATCAGTTCGCCGCCGGTCATCACCGTGGGGCGCTTGCAGAGCAGATAGCGGGTGTCAAACCGGGCCGACGCTTTACGAAGGCTACTATGTGCTGTCGCGTCAGTGTCTTCGATCGGCGTGTGCACGATCGGGTCAAAGAGCGTAATGACCTGACCGGCATAGGCCAGCGCGCGCGGAATATAGATCGTGTCGCCCATTGCGGAACGGATGCCTTCAGCGATGGAGGATTTGCCGTTGCCGGGCGGCCCGTAGAGCAAGACCGAGCGGCCAGAGCCGACAGCAGGCCCAAGCTGATCGATCATGCCATCTGGCAGGATCAGGTGACCCATGGATTTTTCCAGCATGTCGCGGGTCAGGTGGATGTCTCGGATCGACTGCCGCTTCACCTGGATTTTGTAGTCATCCAATGGCACTGGCATCGCGCCATAGTATTCGGACTGGCTCAATGCATCGAGGGCGCGGGCTTTGCCGTTATCCGTCAGCTGAAATCCCATCTCCGAACCAGACGTCGCATGCAAGGTTCCGGTTGCTTGAAGAAGGCTCATATCGCGCGCCATATCGATCAACCCTTGCGTCAGGGTCAGAGGCAGACAGATCGCCTCGGAAATCTCCGTCGCGGTCTCCACATTCTTGCGGAAGATGGTCTTTAGCAGGATATCGCGCATCATCACGATGGGAAGGCCCGTATCCCCCAATTTGCGCAGGGCAGGGGGGCAAAACCTTCGGAGCTTGATGGTGTCTGAATATTCATAGCGGGCCCTCTAACTGGCGCGATTTTGCCGGACGAATGCGGCGTAACCTAGGCGGCACGGCTTGAAATTGCGTCAATTTTTGCGGCTCAGGCCCATAGTCCCAAACCGAGCACCAAGTAAATCGCCAGAGCACCGGCCAGAGCCACGCCCATCGGGAAAAGCTTGCCCCGATCCCAAGAGACCCAATCCGGCGTTGCGCGCCGCACCGCTGGCACGCGCGAGGCACCGCGATGGGTCAGCCAAGAGCCGATGAGGACCAGGGAGAAGAGCATCAGGAAGAACAGCGCATCGCCCGCCGCGATAAAAGGGGCCATAGCCGCCGCGAATTTCGCATCGCCCGCGCCGACGAGGCCGAGCGAGGAGACCACAAAACCGACCAACAAGACACCGCCAAGCTGTGCAAGACGCCAGAGATACGTGTCGAATGGGAGAAGGAGCAGGCCACCGATCAGGAAGACCCCCGCCAGGGCGAGGACCGCGACATTGGGAATACGCATCTCACGCAGGTCAGACCAGGCGACCCAGATGCAGATCGGTACGACGAAGGGCAGGAACCAAGCGGCTTCGGCAAAGGTTAACGACATCAGTTGCGCACCTCTGTATCAAGCGCACGGAGGGCCCGCACGGCGGCGTCGAAATGCTGCGGATGGGTGTCGATTGCTTCGGCCAAAAGACCGCGGCCAATATCCACATCGCCTTGGCGGATAGCGGCGAGTGCCGCGGTATGGAGCAGCTGCGCGCGCTCGATCTGCGTCATTTGCACCAGCGGCAGATTGTAGTTGCCCCGTGCCGCCCGCGCCAAAACAAGGTTGTTCTTGGCGGTGAAGAGATCGGGGTCATAGGTGATCGCCTCGGTAAACAGGCGTTCGGCAGCTTCGGTGTCGCCACGTGTGAGCTTGGAGAAGCCCCAATTGTTCAGGACACTCGCGGGCCGGGTCGTCAGACCCACAGCCGTCTCATAAAAGCTGTCCGCATTGGACCATTCTTGGTTGCTATCGGCCACCATCGCTTCGAGGCGATAGCGTTCATATGTCTCGAAGGTGGGTGGAACCAGATCAAGCTGCGCTTCGGCCTGATCCCAGTCACTGTTGCGGATCAATGCGTCGGCATAATCCACCCTGTCTTGGGCGGTCGCTTCCGGATGTTCCGCGATGTCGCGCCATACAACGCCCGCTTCGGCCGCCCGTCCAGCGCGGATCAAGCTGTGACCCAGGCCCCGCTGCAGATCCAGACGCTCTGGCTGTTCTCGCGTCGCTCGGCGAAAATAGGCGACCGCCTCGTCAGGGTCGGCGACGGTGAGCATGATGTCGTTGAGATTGGTCTCATCGATAACATTCATACTGTCCATCGCGCGCTCCACATCGGCGCGTTCAGAATTGCCACAAGCGGCGAGTCCTAGGGACAAGCCGACAACCAGAGAAACCCGGGTAGTCAGGCGCATAGGCGACCTCTTACTGCTCGATCGCTATGTTCTTGGTGTGTCGGTCAGGATCCAAACTCCTCCGCCCCGACGCTCCAAATCATAGCGGTTTTCGTTGTTTTCAGGAATATACCCCGAATTTTCCATTCTTGCGATAGCGAGCCTTAAGTTTTCGCGGATGGAGTCCGATTGGCCACTATCGAGGGCAAAAGCGTGCTGAAACACCTGCCGCGCTTCGCCATATTCGCCCCGTTCCATCAAGACGACGCCGAGATTGTTCCAGGATGGTGGGAAGTCGGGATCTTCTTCGACCGCGCGGCGGAGCCAGGTTTCGGCTTGGCCCAAACGGCCGAGCTGTAGATTTGCGGAACCAAGGGCCGAGAAATGTGCGCCCGAGGGGCCGTCTTCCGCCGTGGCGCGCATATACGCCCTAAGCGCCAGCTCATATTCGCCAGCCTCCATCAAGCGATGGCCAACGATGAGCCCATCGACCGCGTCGCGCAGCACATGGGTGCCGGCGGGTGCGGCTAAACCCTGGCGGTCCGCGCCCAAACGGCTGGTCGCCTGGTTGCCACAAGCGGCCAGCCCAAGAATTGTTGTGGAAATGATGAGCCCCCGCATCATGATCCTAATCTCCTTGGTTGGATTGCCTCCGAATTAGCCTCCGCTAAGGTTTTGCGCGATGCCATAGACCGATGGACCAATCAGAATGATCAACAGCGGCGGTACACAGAACATCATCGTGCCGAGTGTCAGTTTGGTCGGGAGTTTGTTGGCTTTTTCTTCGGCGCGCAACACGCGTTTGTCGCGCATCTCGGCGGCATAGACCCGGAGCGCCTCGGCCACAGAGGTGCCGAAGGTCGCTGACTGGATCAACACGGTGACGAAACTATTCACATCCTGAATATCGACCCGCTCGCCCATATCGCGCAACACTTTGGTTTTGTCTTTGCCGGCCTTCATCTCATAAGCGACCATTTCAAATTCTTCGCAAAGAGCGGGGTAGGCCGCGCGCATCTCTTTCGCGACACGGATGATGGATTGGTCGAGCGACTGACCCGCCTCGACGCAGACCAACATCAGGTCAAGCGCATCCGGAAAGCCCTGGGTGATCTCTTCGGCGCGGGTCTGAACCCGTTTTGTGACCCAATACTTCGGCAGGTAATACCCGACCGCCCCTGGGATTAGGACCGACATGATCGAGGCTTGGGCACTAAGCCCAGGCGCCACCAAGACATAGATCGAGCCGAGCGCCAAAAAGCCGAGGCCAAGGGCGAATTGGGCAAAGTGGAAGGTTTGTACCGCCCCTTTCGAGCGGTAACCCGCACGGATCAAGGTCAGGCGCATCTGACTCAGTTCGTCGATATCCTGTGGCTCGAGGAATTGCGAAAACCGATCCAGTCGCTGGTCCTTGCCACCAATCCGTAGCGCTCGGCGGGACTCTTTGTCACCGGCACCGTTTTGCATCTCGCGCAGCTTATCAAGCGGGTCCTTTTTCCGGAACAGAATGGCCGGAAGGGCGACGACGACCAAAAGGAGGCCAAGACCACCGACCAAAATCAGCGGGCCAAGATCGCCAAGGGCGCCGGTCACGGCCTCATTGATTTGCGTCAGAAGGTTTCGAATGAAGTCCATCGGTTAACCCGCCTTTACACTTTGATGTTGACCATCATGCGCATGAAAATGACGTTGACGAACAACATCACCCCAACAACAGCACAAGCTGGGATAAAGACTGGGCTGTTCATCACGTCGCTATAATAGTCGGGCTGCATCACGTTGATGCCGATCAGGCATAGGATCGGAAAGACCGAGAGGAACATGCCCGACCACTTCGCCTCTGCGGTGATTGCTTTTACCCGGCGGAACAGTTTGAATCGCGCCCGGATCACATTCGCCAAGCCGGCCAGGATCTCGGCAAGGTTGCCACCGGAGGTCTGCTGAATGCCGACAGCAACCGCCATGAAACGCAAATCTTGCAGGTCCAGACGTTCGGCCATGTTTTCGATGCTTTCCGCGATATCGCGGCCATAGGCAGCCTCATCGGCAATGATGCCCAATTCCGAGCCAAGCGGATCGGCCACCTCTTTCGCAACCGTGTTGATGGCTGAGACAAACGGGTGCCCCACGCGCAGCGAGCGCACCATCAACTCCACAGCATCGGGCAGCTGTTCTTCGATCATTGCGATGCGTTTTTTGGCTTTGGAATTGACCCAGTAATACACACCGCCGACGCCCATCCCGACCGACACCAAAAGACGGATCGGCAAGGATGCCCCCGTCAACAGGGTCAGCAGCAAAAAGGCCACCATCGTCATGCCGATCATAACCAATATGAGCTGTTGCGGCGTGAAGGCGATGTTGGCCTTCTGCGCTTTGTCGGCGATCAACGAATAGAGAGGGATCGTGCGAGACTTGGTGTGTTGGTCCAACTCTTTGCGGAGCTTGGCCAGGACATCCTCCCGCGAGGACCCTTTTTCGAGCATGGTCAGCCGTCGGTTGACCCGAGCATTGAAGCTGATCGATTTGCCAAAAACCATCAGATACACGCCGTTGACCAACATGATCACGCCGACGAAGATGCCGATATAAATAAGGGGTTCGATGCTGATTTGCATGACAGCTTACTCCGCCGCGACAGGGTCGTAGATGGACATGGGCAGGTCATAGCCCCATTGCTTGAAGCGTTCCGAATAGTGCGAACGCACGCCACAAGCGGTGAACCGACCGATGATCGTGCCGTCAGGTTTCAGGCCCAAACGCTGATAGCGGAAGACCTCCTGCATCGAGATCACTTCGCCTTCCATGCCCGTCACCTCGGTGATCGAGACCATGCGGCGCGAGCCGTCCTGCAAACGGCTGGCCTGCACAATCAGGTTCACAGCCGAAGATATCTGCGCGCGAACGGCCTTGATCGGCATCTCGATACCCGACATGGCAATCATGTTTTCCAGGCGAGAACAGGCATCTCGCGCTGAGTTGGCGTGGATTGTGGTCATCGACCCGTCATGGCCGGTGTTCATCGCCTGCAGCATATCGATCACCTCATCGCCGCGGGTCTCCCCCACGATGATCCGGTCGGGGCGCATCCGAAGCGCGTTCCGCAGACAATCGCGTTGTGTAACGGCACCTTTGCCTTCGACGTTCGGCGGGCGGCTCTCCATCCGACCCACGTGAATCTGTTGAAGCTGAAGTTCCGCCGTATCCTCGATCGTCAAGATCCGCTCGGAATTGTCGATGAAGCTCGAAAGCGCGTTCAGCGTCGTGGTTTTACCGGAGCCCGTCCCGCCCGAAACAATCACGTTCAGGCGTGTGGCAACGGCAGCTTGAAGATACGCCGCCATTTCCTCGGAAAACGCGCCGAATTTCACGAGGTCATCGACGCCCAGCTTCTCCTTCTTGAACTTACGAATGGAGACCAAGCTGCCATCCACGGCGACCGGCGGGACCATCGCGTTGAAACGCGAGCCGTCTTTGAGGCGCGCGTCCACATGCGGGTTCGATTCGTCGACGCGACGACCAACGGCCGATACGATCTTGTCGATGATCCGCAGCAGGTGCCGCTCGTCTTTGAACCGCACATCGGAGAGTGTCAGCTTGCCGTCACGTTCCACAAAGACGCGATTTGGGCCGTTCACCAGGATATCGTTGACGGTGTCGTCCTTCAGCAGTGGCTCAAGTGGGCCAAGGCCGGTCACTTCGTCGAAGAGTTCAGTTTGCAGGGTCTGACGGTCTTCGCGGTTCAAGACCACGCCCATCTCCGCCAGTTCCTCGGACGTGATCGCGCTGATCTCGGCCTTCAATTCTGTGTCTTTCGCGCCTTCGAGCGCCGAGAGATTCAGGTTTTCGAGGAGACGGTGGTGCATTTCCGTCTTAATTTCGTCGAGGCGCAAGCGGCGCTTTTTCTCTTTGTCGAGATTTGCGACCTCAGCGGCGGGTTTTGCAGGCTGATCTGGTGCCGGTTGTTTCCGCTGCACTTTCGGCTGCGGGGCTTCTGCACCACCCTGCGGCACACCGCTCGCGGTTTCGCCCGCCTGCGCAGCAGGTCGCGCCGCCACCGGTTTTTTGTATTTCGAGAACATGGCTCTGGTCTCCCCTACCTAGCGACTGCGTCCGACAGCATCGCCTCGAACAGGTTGCCAGCCAGTTTCAAAATGTCTTTCCGCATCGGATTTTTTCGCGCCATTTCAGCCAATGGCACGCCATGATCCGAGGATTGCGTCACTTGGCGGGCGCCGTCAGAAAGCTGTGTTGAGATCTTCACGCCTAAGCTGTCCGCAAGGCGCTTCACGCGCGATTTTCCGTTCAAATCCAGGCCTTTCGGCGCTCGGTTCAGAACAAAGTTTACCTTTTCGAGCGGCAGTTCTTCCGACTGCAAGGCCCGGATGAACCGCATCGCGTTTTGGGCCGAGCGCATGTCGAGTTCCAGCATCGCAAAGAACACATCGACCCGGTTCAGGACGGTCTCTGTCCACTGGACAATCGTGGTTGGCATATCGATAACCACGATGTCGAAACACTCCGTCGCAAGGTTCAGAACCGCTTCGACGTCTTCGGGCGAGATCATATCGAGCGGGATGATCTCGGACGGTGCCGTAAAGACCGACAGTTTTCCGTTGTAATCAAGGAGGGCCTGTTTGAAGGCGTCCACATCCATGCCCTGACTATCTGACAGCACTTCGAGGATCACCTCACGGCGCGGCAGATCAAGGAATGTCGACGCCGAGCCAAATTGCAGATCAAAGTCGATCAAGCAAACGGAGGGCGCTCTCTTCTTGTCGATATTGGCCAGTTCCCAGGCCAAGTTGACAGCCAAAGTTGTGGAACCTGTGCCGCCAGCCAGGCTTTGCACGGCGAAGATCGCAGATCGGCCATCCATCGTGGGCCGGGGATCAAGCGAGGAAGTTTCGGTGTCGCCGACCGGTTGCGTTCCGGGAGCGGGCTCGCGGATACGTTTTATCGCATCGTGCAAAGCCCGCTCGGGCAAAGGGTAGGGCACGAAATCATCCGCGCCCAGTTTCATTAACTGATGCAGGCCTTGGGTGCTTAACTCATTGGCGATTAAGATCACTTTGATCCCTTTGGCCTTGGCGGCGCGGATTAACTCACCGATCAGACCAATGTCACCTTCGTCTTGTTGATCAACTGCGATAGCAACGAATTCCAGGCCGTCGGATTCTCGCTGCTCAAGAAACGCGCGGGCTTCGTCCAAATGCAAATCGCCCCAGCTTTCGCCGAGTTCGGTTTCCATATCATCGATCAAAAGATCGAAATTCTGCACGTCCCGAGAAATCGTGGAGGCCACGATCGGTGCGGGATCAGATTTCAGCGCAAGTCCGCCACTCATTCCTCAATTCCCATATTGCCTGACTTCGCCAGGTTTTGTTGCCATCCGGTATCGCGCGGCACCTGCGTTTTACCGGGGGAGCTAGGATCATTTCCGCGCTGCTCGGATGCGGGTTTGCCCTATGCCTTGAAAGAGTTTTGATGCGTAAAAGGGGCAACAATACGACCAAAAAGCCGTAACTATTGGGAAAAACGCCACGTATTGGACACGTGGCGTTTCATAATCGCGAGGTTATTCGGCAGACCCGCCCCCACCGCTGCTGCCGGTATATGTCCGGTAAACCACTTGTGCATACCGGCCATCAAGAACCATCGGATGGTCTTGAACAAAGCCGCTTACTTCGGTCACCGTGCGACGGTTGCGGCGCTCGCGCGCCTCGGTAGCGACGATCGGCTGTGTTTCCCCAAAGGAAACAAGCGCTTCCAAACGGCTACGCTCAACCCCTTGGCTGACCAGGTAGTTCACTGCAGCGCGCGCGCGACGTTGACCAAGCCGTTGATTATAGCCTTGGCTACCAACGAGATCCGTATGGCCGTAAACACTGAAACGCACTTCGGGGAACTGCCGGATCCAAGTCGCCTGCTGTCGCAATGTCGCGCGAGCGGTATCGTCGAGTTGGGCGGAGTTGAAGGCGAAATTGATCGTCGTCGGCACTTCTGTGGCGAATCGGCCCGCGAGGCTTTCCACGTAACTGCGCTGCCCCGTCATGACGAGGACGTTGTTCATTGTGGGGTTGCCAAACCCGCCCTCATCAATGCGTGCGCCCGCCGGACGTTCAAAGTTGGGCCCACATGCCGCCAATGCGAGGCCAGCGGCCCCAAAAATCGCGTATCTTACTGATGTCAGGATAGCCATTTGCTCACTCCATCACATAGCCGTAGGAGCCGCTGAAATCTTGCTGTGCGACATCGGCAGCGGCAGTGCCGGCCCGCGGTGCACCGCTAACGCGACCCCCGAGAAACAACTCGCGCTCGGTTGGAATTGCCACCCGGTCAGTAGGTAACGCGAGCGCCTCCCCACGTGTCGGGGAAACCAGATGCGCCGTGACAATGATGACCAGTTCTGTTTGGTCACGCTGATAACTGCTGCTGCGGAACAAAGCCCCGAGGATCGGGATATCGCCTAACCACGGCACCTGGCCGACGTTGTCGCGAAAGTCATCCTGCAGAAGCCCTGCGATTGCGAAGCTCTCGCCGTCCCGCATCTCGACTGTCGTCGAAGCTTGACGACTGTTGATTTCGGGAACGTTCGTGCCGGGTTGGATTTCTCCGATCGACGAAACCTCGCTGGCGAGGTTAAGGTTTATGACCTCATCATGCACAACTGTCGGCGTGAAGGTGAGGTTGACACCAAATGGCTTGAACTCGACGGCCACGCCTTCGTCGGTCGAAACTGGTATCGGATATTCTCCACCTGCCAAGAATGATGCAGTTTGACCCGAAAGAGCTGTCAGGTTCGGCTCGGCGAGAGTACGGGCCAAGCCATTGGTCTCAAGAGCCTCAAGAAGGATACCGAACTCCGTGCTTCCTGAGCCGAACGTGACCCCGAAAACACCGTTTCTACCCTCTAGCGTCGGGTTAATCACAGTCGCTGGGAAGTTGGTTGCGGCACTACCGGAGCCAAACTGTGCGTCACCGCGTAGGGCCCCAAAACTTGTTGACAGATTCTGACGGACCGACCGCGACATCTCTGCGAAACGCACTTGAAGCAGCACTTGCTGCGATCCGCCAACCGACATCAGGTTCGACACGCGGCCAGGTGCATAACGTTCACCAAGTTCCATCGCCCGATCGACAGTTTGACCAGAACTGACGATGCCAGACAGAACGATCCCGTCATTGGCTGTCCGTACTTCGATCTCTTCGCCAGGTAGAATATCCTGAAGGCGTTCACGTAGTTCCGCCACATCCGGGACAACTTGCACTTCGACATTTGCAATCAGGCTACCATCGACACCCAAAAGGGTCATGGTTGTCCGCCCAGGTGCACGGCCCAAAACATAGATTGTACGTTCCGAGAGCGTGGCGATATCGGCGATCGCCGGGTTGGCCACTGAGAGCTCTGCAAAGATCGCATCGCTTTCAACGACCACCGCGCGGTTCATTGGAACGCGCAAGGAAGTTGACGTTGCGCCTTCCAAGACGCGCAAGGTCTGGGCTTGGGTAACGGGCGCTGCTACCAGCGCGAGGGCAAAGCCGAACAGGCTTGCCCGAAGAACGGTCATAAAGCTCATTGTGATCCTGCCTCTCTGATCACGTTATGGGCCGATTTTTCGTGCCCGATTGAGCGCACCATGCCCCAATTCCGCTTTCCGCGCAAGAATCAGGCATTTGCGGCCCGTTTTTTATGTGATCTGGAAACCACGCGGCCCAAGGTGTGGCGTAAAAAGAAACACGGCCCCCAAGATAGAGGGCCGCGTCTTGTGATTGTTTCGAAGGTGCTAGTTGGTGCAGGGCACCGGGGTCACGACCACTTCACCACCACGACGGTTACGAACGGTGCAAACCCGAGGGCCGGCTTCCTGCTCAACAGCGGCGATGCCCAAGAGCTGATCCTGGTTGATTTCTACCGTCTCGCTGATCGTTTCATCCCCGACGCCCACCAGCGCGAGTGTTAGGCGACCGGAAGACTGCGCATGAGCCAAGGCGGCGATCTCTTCTGGGGGTGCCTCAACTGTAATCGTCCGCGCGATGGTTGGGTTGTTCCGGTCTTCGTCGGCGATCTGGTCAATTGCGATAATTTGCACATTCGAGCGGATCAATCGGGTCACGTTCTCACCCCGGGCCGAACCGGTCCAATACACATCTACGCGGTCACCTGGCCGGAGAAAGCCTGAGACGCCCGACGCCACATCGACTGACAGCGCAAAGGCACGCATACCGGCCCCCAGCCGTGAGGCGACGCCGGCATCTTGGCCAGGCGCCGTCACCTTGGAAACCAAGATCGGCTCATCGCGCTCCATCACACGGAGAACGGTGCGCAGTTCTTCCGGACCTTCTGGAAACAACTCCTCAAGGCTGGTGAAAGCGCCGAACGGGACATGGGCCGCGGGCCATTGAATTGCGACCACATCTTCTGGGCGCAATGGTTGCCATAACGCAACTGCGTGTTGACGACATAAACATCGGTCGTCTGGATGATTGCGTTGTTTTGGTTGGCAAGCGCACGTTGATACTGCGCAAACCTGTCTTGCGCCACATAGACTGCGAATCCTGCCAAGGCGACGCCGACGATGAGGACAAGCCCGAAAATCACTCGCATGTCGTAGGTCCTTTTATGGGTGCGCGGCACGCATCAAGAATACGTGCCACGCGGTTTTCTAGAGTGATCATGCCTCCTGAATTGGGCAGAAACATGGTGGCAAGGCGGAGACTTTAGGCCCGGAGGGTTGCAGTATCTGTATGTGTGATTGTCAGCGCGGCTCGTGTGCCTCGCTCCAAGAGGCTAGGGCAGTTCGAACCCGTCATACCGATGGTCGGTTAGCAGCTGTGTCTGGATATCCTCGGAGAGTTGTTCCAATTGGCTGCCGACGGCATTTGTTACTGCTAGGCCAAGGGACACCAGCGCTGCAGCGAGTACCACCCAATCCACGGTCACGGCGGCAGTGTCATCCTCGATAAAGGATTTGATTTGTATATAGACACGCATGGGTTCGTCCCAGGTAGAAGGGTGGTCGGGCTTGACAGGGCCCGAAAGCAGACCTGGGCAGAGTCGGGGCGGAATGAGGCAGAAATGCGGCGAGGATGCGCAGCAGATACGCTTTTTCCACAGATTTCGGAAGTAATATTAGCCGTTTGTTGCCGTAATTGAAACAAAAATTGGCTGCGCCTGGCGTGGCGCAGCCAATTTTCTGCTTTGTTAGCGGTGCCTACCGCAGTGGCTAGGCTGTTAAGCGATTAGTCAGCAAGAATTGCGTCGCTGTCACCAACTACCGCATCACCAAAGAACGGGTCGTCGTTCGCATCCTGTGCGACGAGTTGGTCTTGAATTTCGCCGGTCAAGTCTTCGATACCACCCGACACAACGGCCATAACGGCCAAGCCCAGGCCCACAATCGCTGCGGTCAGAACAACCCAGTCGACGGTCACGGCGCGGATTCAGATGCGGCGAAGTTTTTGATCAGTGCAGTCATTATCTTAATCTCCAGTTTCAAGTCTTTGACAGTTTACCTGTTTGGTTCCTGCCCCCTCGGGACAGCGTTGTTTTCCCTCCGAATCGGGGCGCAAATTGGGCGAGGGCTGGATTTTTGTAAGAATTGTTCGCGGTTCTTTTGCGGTTTGTTGCGAGGGACATGTAAATTGCCCACCGTCTAGCGCTTTGTATTCATTCGATGTCGGTGGGGGTCGTGCTCTAACCAGACAAGGGGATTCCTATTGTCGGTTCTTTCAGGCAAGCTGAAAGAAAAGAACAACAGGCAAGTTTGACCTATGCAGGTGACCTCCTCCTTCCTGGCAATCGGGCTATCGCTGCTTGCGGCGCTGCCCATTCAAGCGCAATCCGCGGACCCGCCTCCTTTCCCCGAATTCACCTTTCGCCGTGTGGCGCCGCCAGCGGCAGGGCACACCGGGCCGCGGATCAATATCCAGATCGAGCCTCAGGTAACGCCTGCAGCCGCCCCGTCTTTGACGCCGGAGCCGGAGGCGCCCGCCGCGACAGGTTTGGATTGGTTCTGGTCCGAGATTTCCCCGGGCCTCGCGGAAGGGGCGGGGCGGTTCCAAGCCGCGCTGGATCATCTCTCCTTGGCGCCGGAGGCGACCACGCTTGGTGTCGCGCGGTTGGACCAACTGCGCGCGCTATCTGGGGCACATGGTGCGGATATCCTGCGCGCCACGGTTGGGACACCTGTTTCGCCCGCTTTGGTTCTGTCCGTGATGTCGGTCGAATCCGCCGGAGCGCGCGAAGCGATCAGCAGCGCAGGTGCTCAAGGGTTGATGCAGTTGATCCCAGCCACGGCCGAGCGGTTCGGCGTCGAGGATGCGTTCGATGTGGAGCAGAACATTGCTGGCGGTGTCGCCTATCTGGCCTGGCTGATGGAAGAGTTCGACCGCGACCCGGTTCTGGTCCTGGCGGCTTACAATGCCGGCGAGGGGGCGGTGAGAACGGCGGGCGGCGTGCCGGACTATGCCGAAACCCGGCGTTATGTGCCCAAGGTGCTTGCAACCTGGCTCGTCGCGCGCGCGCTTTGTCTTTCGCCGCCCGAGCTGATCTCGGATGGCTGTGTCTTTGAAGCGATGATCGACGGTTGATGCCTATTGAAAGACGTCTGCCCATTCTGGGTGACGTCGAGAAAGCGATTTCACAAAGGGGCAGAGCGGGACGATCTTCACGCCCTCGGCCCTTGCATCCGCCACCAATCGCTCAACCAGGGCCTTGCCCGCGCCGCTGCTGCGCATGACGTCCGGCACGCCGGTATGATCGGCGATGATCAGATGGTGCGAGGCGATGGAATAGGTCAGCTCCGCCTCGGCCCCGTCTTGCGCGAGAACATAGCGGCCCTTGGAGCCGCTGACCTCGCGCGTGATGTCAGACAATGGTCGCCTCTGTCGCGGCGCGCAGGTCCTCTTCGGTGACGCCATCGGCGGTCTCGACGATTTTCAAGCCGCCCTCGACCACATCCATCACGCCCAGGTTGGTGATGATCCGGTCGACCACCGATTTACCGGTCAGTGGCAGGGTGCATTCCTTGAGCACCTTGCTGTCGCCGTGTTTGTTGGTGTGATCCATCACCACGACCACGCGGCCGACACCGGCGACCAGATCCATCGCGCCGCCCATACCTTTGACCAGCTTGCCGGGTATCATCCAGTTGGCGAGGTCGCCATTCTCGGCCACTTCCATCGCACCCAGGATCGCCATGGCGATTTTGCCGCCTCGGATCATGCCGAAAGACTGCGCGCTATCGAAATAGGCCGTCTGCGGCAGTTCGGTGATCGTCTGCTTACCAGCGTTGATCAGGTCCGCATCCACCTCGTCTTCGGTCGGGAAGGGGCCCATGCCAAGCATCCCGTTTTCCGATTGCAGCGTCACCTCGATCCCCTCGGGGATGAAATTCGACACGAGGGTCGGAATGCCAATGCCCAGATTGACGTACCAGCCGTCTTCCAGCTCTTGCGCCGCGCGGGCGGCCATTTGATTGCGATCCCAAGGCATCAGGCAGCCCTCACAGTGCGTTGTTCGATACGTTTCTCATGCGCGCCTTGAATGAGGCGATGCACATAAATCCCTGGCAGATGGATCGCGTCGGGGTCCAAACTGCCGGTGGGCACAATCTCTTCAACCTCGACCACGCAGACTTTGCCGCACATCGCCGCAGGCGGGTTGAAGTTCCGCGCGGTCTTGCGGAAGATCAGATTACCGGTCTCATCGGCCTTCCAGGCTTTGACGATGGAGAGATCGGCGAAAATACCCTCTTCCATGATATAGGTCTCGCCGTTGAAGTCCTTGTGCTCTTTGCCTTCGGCAATCACCGTTCCGACGCCGGTCTTGGTATAGAAGCCCGGAATGCCGCAGCCGCCGGCGCGCATCCGCTCGGCCAATGTGCCCTGCGGATTGAATTCCAGCTCAAGCTCGCCTGACAGAAACTGCCGCATGAATTCGGCATTCTCGCCGACATAAGAGGAGAGCATCTTCTTGATCTGCTTGTCGGCCAGGAGGATGCCAAGGCCGAAATCGTCCACGCCACAATTGTTCGAGGCAACAGTCAAATCCTTGGTGCCCGCCTTGTTGATCGCGTCGATCAGAAGCTCGGGGATACCGCAGAGGCCGAAACCGCCCGCCGCAATGAACATCCCGTCAAACAAAAGCCCGTCCAGCGCTTCGGCGGCTGAGCCGTATACCTTTTTCATGAGCTGACGCTCCCCCTCTTGGCAAACTTGCCGCAAACTGGCCTGTGCCGTTGGGGAAGTCAACGCGGATGCCGCGCTGCGGCGCTTTGGTCTCAGGCGCGGATCGCGTCTCCCATCTCGCCGATGAGTGTGGAGCAAAACGCCTCGAAGCGCGGGCCCGGCTGTTGCGCGGTGATCCGGTCGGCCAACGGGTCGGGCGCTGTGATCGCGCTCCCCGAGAGCGCTTCAAGCACCGCATGGCCGCAGAACGGCACATGGGACGCCGCATATCCGCCCTCATGTACCAGCGTCAGACGCCCGGCGCAGAGATCAGCGGCAGTTTCCATCACCAACTCGGTCATCCGCCGGAAGGTATTTGACCCGGCCAGCATCCGGCTGAGCGGGTCAACGCCCGACGCATCAAACCCGCAGGCGACGACGATCGCATCCGGTTCGAAGGACCGAAGCTCTGGCAGGACCAACCGCTCCATGACCTCGACATAGGTGGCATGGCCCGCACCGGGCGGCAGTGGGATGTTGAGATTGTACCCGTCACCCCGATCTGACCCACGATCCTGAAAATCACCGGAATCCCGAGGGTAATTTCGTTCCTGATGGATCGAGATGGTCAGCACATCGTCGCGATCATAGAAAATCGCCTCGGTGCCATTGCCGTGATGCACATCCCAATCAAGGATCGCGACCCGCTCGACCATGCGGGCCGCGAAGGCAGCCTCGACCGCGATGGCGATATTCGCCAGGAGACAGAACCCATTTGGGAAATCTGGCAAGCAATGATGCCCGGGCGGGCGGGAGAGGGCATAAGCGTTTGTGACATCGCCTCGCAGAGTGGCAAAAAGCGCCGTCTGGGACAGCCCGGCCGAAAGGCAGGCGATCTCATATCCATCGGGGCCGAACGGCGTCCGCAGGCCAAGCTCGCCACCGCCTGCCGCGGCTGCTTCGCGAAAGCTGTCGAGATAGCTTTGCGGATGCACGCGGAGCAGGTCCTCTGTCGTGATGGGCGGTGCGCTGCCGCTGTCCAGGTCGGCAAGAAGGCCCGTAACATTCAGAAGGTTCTTTAAGCGCCGCTTTGTCTCGGGGTCTTCAGGCAGGCCACCAGTCGCCATAGGTTGCACCAAGCCGCCAACCGGGCTCATGAAGGCGTAGTTGCCGCCCGAATGCCAGAAACACCGCTCGTCCCAGAAAAACCCCGTCGCCATGATACCCTCCGCTTCTTAAGCGGACTATGGCAGCGGCGGCGTCTTGGGCGCAATGGGGTGGGCAAAGATATCCGGGCTTGCCGCATGAGGCGCAATCTGCTGGCATGGAGAGATGAGCGATCCATCCCATGATGCGCTTGCCGCCCGGTATCGCCCGCAGCTTGAGGCGGAACGGGCCGAGTTGATGGCGGCGTCGGACGAGACGAAAGACAACCGCAAGCCCGTCGAACTGGATCAACAATCCGTCGGGCGGCTGAGCCGGATGGACGCGTTGCAGGGGCAGGCGATGGCGAAAGGTCTAGAGGCGCGGCGTCACGGTCGGCTGAAAGCGATCGATGCGGCACTGGCCCGCATACGAGATGCGGAATTTGGCTGGTGCGAAGATTGCGGTGAGTTCATCGGCCAGGGTCGTCTGGATTTCGATCCTTGCGCCCCACGCTGCGTGAGTTGCGCGTCTTAGTCCGTTGCTTCACGACGCAGCCGATAAACGCCTTCTGGCAAGTCCAACGCTGCCGCGAGATCTTGCAGCTGTGCCATCGAAAGGGTGATTTTCTGCATCTGATCGGTGCGCGGATCGTGCTGCTCCACCGTCACACATTCGGAGAAGGCGGATATGGTGAGATCCTCGTTCAACGGAGCGTCACCCTCATCCACCAAGGTGATCACTGTGGCGTCGAATTCATGCTCAATCGTAAACATAAATTCAGCCTATGGAGGAAGTTCGGCATATGCAACGGCGCGTTTCGACATCTACGCCGCGCATAAAATCGGGCACATTGGCGTGAGGACTCTGGACCGGCAGGCTGCCCGTGTTACTGCTTGAAGGGTTCGGTTAATGGGTGACGGGATTGAGGAGGAGGGCGCAAATGCGGACCTATCTGTTGATTTTGGCCTTGATGGGGCTTGCGGCGTGTAACATCGCGCCCGCGCCGATCACGCCTTCGGCCCCTCCGGCCACAAGTGACACGCCGCGCTTGCCGCCTGCGGTTGCCGTCGCGAATTTCGAGGAGGTTGTGGCTCGGGTTGAACCCGTCGCTGAGTCTGTTTGTCGTCGCGAAACACCCCGGCAAAACTGCGACTTCGTGATTGCGGTGGAACGCGATCTGCGCGCCGGGGTGAATGCATTTCAAACGCTCGATAAAAATGGTCGCCCATTCCTCGTCTTTACGCTTGGGCTGATCGCCGAGGCGCGCAACATCGATGAGCTGGCCTTTGTCATGGGGCATGAAGCGGCGCATCACATCGAGCAGCATATTCCGCAACAACGTCAGTCCGCGCGCGAGGGGGCGTTCGTCCTTGGCACTTTGGCGCAGATGGGCGGCGCCAGTCAGTCCGGGATTAGGGAGGCTGTCGAGATTGGTGCCTTCGTTGGCGCGCGGCGGTTTTCGCAAGATCACGAGTTGGAGGCCGATCGACTCGGCACGATCATAGCAATCAGAGCCGGCTTCGACCCTGTGCGTGGGTCGGCATTTTTCGAACGTTTGCCCGATCCAGGCGATCAATTTTTGGGTTCGCATCCCCCCAATGCCGCGCGCCAGGCGATCGTGCGCAATACGGCCGCCCAATTCGGACGCCGCAATTGATCTGAGTCATGGTGCCGCCTCCCGCCTAATCTACCTTAGCGTTCAAGGAGCGCCTTGTTTCACAGGGCGCGGGAGCTTGGGAGGATTTGGGATATGCCCGGAAGTAAGACCCTGAAGGAACACGAGGCGCTGATGTCGCGGATGGCGCGCACCGTTGGCACCGATTTGGACGAGGCTGAACTCCGCGGCGATCTCCCTCCCGAAATGCGCAATGACATGCTGTTGCGCTGCACGGGATGCGCCTCACCTCAGGAATGTGAGCGGTTTCTCGACACGACCGAGATTGCCGAGGGCACACCCGAGTATTGTCGGAACGGTATGGTCTTGATGGCGCTGCGCACAAGCTGAGGCATCTCTTTATGACAACCTCGACCATTCATCCGCTTGGTCCCGCAAATCGGCATTATTGGCAGGCGCTCGGCATGGCCAAAACCACCGGGGCCGATCTGCCGCAAGCGATGGCGGCGGGATGGATCGACCAGTCGGACTGGGCCGATATGGTCCAACGCTGCCGCAGATGCCAATGGGCTGATGGCTGCGCCTCCTGGTTGGCAGCGCAGGGTGAGGCCTTGGCCGAGGTGCCGCGCGCCTGCCCCAATGCGACTGTCTTTGATCGGATTCGAGCGGCGTGTTAAGGCGCGATGGCTCTACTCACCGTCATCTTAGATGACAAAATCCGGCAAATCGGACAATCTGTAGTCATTGACCTCATTTCTTGACTGCAAGGATTTTCCCGATGATGGCACGTTTCTTCCCTGTGAAATTTATTCTAACCACGGCTCTCGCATTTGTAGTTCTGACCATGAGCACCCTGGCCAGCCTCGCGGATATCACCGGCGCCTACTACGCCTATGGCCGGAATGCTGACGGAAGCGCCTATGATGGGACGGTCGTGATTGGCCAAAATGCTGATGGCAGTTTCGCGGTGAACTGGACTGTGGGCACCACCTATTCCGGCACCGGCGTGCTCGCAGGCCAGGTCCTGACCGTCGAATGGGGGGCTCCCGACCCGGCGGTCTACGTGGTGATGCCCGATGGCGATCTACACGGCACATGGGCCGATGGCACAGGATTAGAACTGCTCAGCCGGACGCCTCGGTGACGCCCAAATCCCGGGCGTCCAGTCCAGCCCCCGCCATCGAATGGGTGGAGCGAATGCATCATCATGATGTTATTGACGTTGTCACTGGGGCATTTGATGCGGTCGTAGAGCCTGCGCAGCTAGCCGGAGTTGGCGGTGTAGGGAACGGTTTCGATCCTGGGCATCGGGCCTCCCGTGTTGCTGGGAGATAGTACCGCATCACTTCTATTTCTGGTTAATGTCCACTCTTGAGCTCAAAAGTAGGTATGCTGCATGCCGCGCGAACGTCCGCTATTTGGCTTCAGCAGCCAATCGTTTGGCCAGCACCAAGCTCAGCGCGAACGCCGTGAGCAGAAAGACTGCACCGGCACTCCAGGCCACGGGCGTCGAGTAGATTTCGGCGAGGGCTCCTGCCATGACCAGTCCTATCGCACCGCCAAGTTGCTGGATCAGGGATCGGAGCGACAGCATGGTGGACCTCTGACGATCCTCCACACAGCGATGCAAGATGCTGCTCGCTGGTGTCTCGCTTGCTCCGAGAAGGATGGAATACAGCACAAAGACGCCAACAAATCCGGCGATGCCACCCTGCATCGCCAGGGTGACCTGAACGACCGCGAGGCATGCAAAGATTGCCGCAAGCGTGACAGCGTGGCGACGTTTGAATATCCGGCTGATATAGGGTGACAGCGACGCACCGAAGGCGATGGCGAAAAAGTAGCCCGCCGTCAGGACACCGATGACGGTGTTGGCATAATCCTCGTCCAGCATAGGCTTGGCGTATGTTGGCCAGATCGCTTCGACCGGGTTTGTTGCCATCAGGAACAGCGCCAAAGCCGCCAGCAGCATGGATAGGGTCGGATGCTTTAGGGCCAGAAGACTGGCCTCAGCAATCACCGACGGGACGCTGGCGAAGCCTTGTCTGAGCGCCTTGCGGTTCAGCGGGCGCGGGTCTTCAGCGATGGCGACCATGGTGTAGACGAGCACACCGACCATCACGACGAAGCTCGCGGCGTAGGACACATCATAGATGCTGATCCCATGCCGGAGGCCTATCGCGCCGAACATGTCTGGCAAGAGACCTCCGAACACGGCGCCGACTGCGAGGCCCATCGCATTGGCCCATTGCGCCTTCGCGAGAGCGGGTTGGACATCCACATTTGGCGCAGCGGCCTTGAAGGTTTCAACAAACCAAGCGTCAAGCGTGCCGGACCGCAGGGCGCGCCCAAAGCCAATGAAGGCGAACGAAAGAGCCAGGACTGCGAAGTCACTTGATGACAGAAAAAGCGCCAGTGAAACCAAACTGGCCAAGACCGCCGCGAGGAACACCGGCTTGCGACCTATGCTGTCGGCCAGCCCGCCGAACGGCAATTCCATCGCCATCGTTGTGAGCGAGTAGACACCGAAGAGCAGCGAAATCTGGAACAGGTCCATGCCGCGATCGGTCAGTGCGAGCGCGACCACGGCCACCGTGAGACCCATGGCAAAACGGTCAAGAAACTGATGTATCTGAAACACCCGAATGTGCCGACGCGCCCTGTCGGTCAGTGTTTTGAAAGAGAAATCAGTTTCCGTCGCCATAGCGGCAGCATCTGCCTTTGCGCATCCTTGCGCAATGACTCATCCAGAAGACGAGGAGATGCTTATGGAACCAGACATTGGCGCAGCCGAAGCGAAAGTCGGGAAGGTGTCCGCAGAGCGGCCCGTCAAACCAACCGACCCCAGAGATCGTATTCCGACGCCTCATCCACCTCGACAGAAACGATCTGCCCTGGTGCCAGCGTCTCAAAACCCTGATCAATAAAGAGGTTCCCGTCGATCTCGGGTGCATCCGCTTTCGTTCGGCACGTCGCCCCCTCTGCATCAACACTATCGACGATCACATCAATCCGCTGACCTACTTTGGCTTCTAGCTTCGCCGCCGAGATGGCCTGGGCCTTCTCCATGAACCGGTGGAAGCGTTCTGCTTTCACCTCATCGGGCACGTGATCAGGCAAGGCGTTTGACCGCGCGCCCTCGACATTTTCGTATTGGAAGCAGCCGACGCGGTCGAGCTGCGCCTCGTCCATCCAGTCGAGCAGGGTCTGAAACTCCGCTTCGGTCTCGCCGGGGTAGCCAACGATGAAAGTGCTTCTGAGCGTGATCTCCGGGCAAATCTCCCGCCACGCCGCGATCTCATCCAAGGTGCGCGCGGCGGCAGCAGGGCGCGCCATGCGGCGGAGGACATCCGGGTGCGCGTGTTGGAATGGGATGTCGAGATAGGGCAAAAGCCCGTTCTCTGGATCCGCCATCAGCGGGATCAACTCGCGTACATGGGGGTAGGGGTAGACGTAATGCAGCCGCACCCAAGCCCCAAGCCGCCCCAACTCTCGCGACAGATCGGTGATATGAGACCGGACCTCACCGTCTTTCCATGGGTTCACATCATAGCGCCGGTCGAGACCATAGGCGGAGGTGTCCTGGCTGATCACCAGAAGCTCTTTCACACCCGCTTCAACCAGTTTCTCCGCCTCGCGGAGTACGGCATGAGCCGGTCGCGAGGCGAGTTTCCCACGCATGTCGGGGATGATGCAGAATTTGCATTTGTGGTTACAGCCTTCGGAGATCTTCAGATAGCTGTAATGGCGTGGCGTCAAGCTCACGCCAGTCGCGGGCAGCAGATCAACAAATGGATCGGGCGCTGGCGGCACGGCCTTGTGCACGGCATCCAGCACCTGCTCATATTGATGCGGGCCCGTGACGGCGAGCACTTTCGGATGCGCGCCCGTGATATACTCCGGCTCAGCTCCCAGGCAGCCGGTCACAATCACCCGCCCGTTTTCCTCCAGCGCCTCGCCAATCGCGTCCAGGCTTTCCGCCTTGGCGCTATCGAGAAAGCCGCAGGTGTTCACGATGACCGCTTCGGCACCCGTGTAGTCGGGCGAGATCGCGTAGCCCTCGGCGCGGAGCCGGGTCAGGATACGCTCGCTATCGACCAGCGCTTTCGGACAGCCGAGCGAGACCATGCCGATGGTGGGTTGACCCGGGCGCGCGGCCTCGGGGAGCCGGGCCGCAGGGGCCAGATCGGGGCGAAGATTGGGAGGGTTGAGGGCCATGGGCCGCCTATAGCCGTTGGCGCGGGCCAACGAAAGGGTATCCGCATGTTTGGACTTGCCTGATGTGTGATTTCCGCCAGAGATAACGGGATGGCTCAGGAGTTTGACCCCGATGTGCTTCTGCACGCGCCACTGATGGCCAATCTGGCAACGGTTTGCGCCGATGGCCCGCGCAACGCGCCGATGTCGTTCCTGTGGGAGGTGGGCGTGCTCTGGCTCTTGGGCGATGCCGGGTCAAGCTCGGTGCGCCGGATCGCCGATGATCCAAGGGTCGCGGTGGAGATTGTGCAGTTCGATCTACAAGAAGGCGTTCTGTTGCATGTGGGTCTACGGGGATCGGCCGAGATCACACCGATGGACCCGGCGCTGTTCCGGCGGCTTTTGGCGAAGTATCTCGGCTCTGTTCCGACGGCCTGGAACCCTTGGTTCGTCGACAGCGTGGCCAAGATCGAAGACCCCAATGGTCGGTTGATCCGGTTGCTGCCTGAGAGCATCTTCACCAATAATGTCTCTTATTTCAAAACCGGTCCGGAGCTTGCCTGGCCATGAGTATCTCTGATCAGAAAGCCGCCTTGCGCAAAGCCGCCTATGCAGCGCGGAAAGCGGCGTTTGACCAAGGGCATGGGCTTGCGGCGACGGCGGCGCTTTTGGCGGAAATCGGACCCGTGCGAGGCCGGATCATCTCCGGCTATATGCCAATCCGAACCGAGCTTGACCCGGTCCCGGCGATGACGGCCTTGGCTGGCGAGAACCGAATTTGCGTGCCAGTGATTGAGGCCGCAGGCCAGCCGTTGAGATTTCGGGAGTGGGCGCCCGGGGCACCTATGGTCGTCGGGCCTTTCGGGGCCAAGGTGCCTGCATCAGGCGCCTGGTTGGAGCCGGATATCCTCATCGTGCCCCTGGTTGGGTTCGACAAAGACGCAAATCGCCTGGGCTATGGCGGTGGGTTTTACGATCGGACATTGGCCAAGCTGCGGCGGGGTCGGGGGACGGTGCGTGCCATTGGTTTTGCGTTCTCGGCACAAGAGCTCCCGGCGCTGGTGAAGGAGCCGACAGATCAGGTGCTGGACGTTATCGTGACCGACGCGGGGACGGTGCGCCCGCCGACCGCCCCCTTGCCGTAACGAGCTTGAACGCATAAGCCGAACCCTATGAAATGTTTGTTCCTAGGTGATGTAATGGGCCGCGCCGGTCGGGCTGCGGTCACAAGCCAACTGCCGAAACTGCGCGAAGACTGGCGGCTCGATTTTGTCGTCGTCAATGGCGAGAACGCGACCTCGGGTGCCGGGCTCTCGGCGGGCCACGCAAGAACGCTCCTCGAGGCCGGGATCGATTGCATGACGCTTGGCGATCATGCCTTTGATCAACGCGATATGTTGCAATTCATTGAAAGCGAGCCGCGTATCCTGCGGCCGGTGAATTTCTCGAAGGCCGCGCCAGGCAAAGGTGCCCGGCTTTTCGAGGCGCGGGGCGGGCGGAAGGTGCTGGTTACGCAGGTCTTGGGCCAGGTCTTCATGAAACGCCCCTTCGATGACCCATTCTCGGCTCTGCAAACCACGCTGACGGCCTACCCCTTGGGCGGTCAGGCGCAGGCGGTGATCGTGGATATTCATGCCGAGGCCACCTCCGAGAAAATGGCCGTTGGGCATTATTGCGACGGGCGCGCCAGCTTGGTGGTGGGCACCCATACCCACGTGCCGACCGGCGATGCGCAAATCCTGCCCGGCGGCACGGGCTATATGACCGACGCCGGGATGTGCGGCGACTATCACTCGGTAATCGGTATGGAAAAGGCTGAGCCGCTCAGGCGCTTCCTGACCGGTATGCCAAAGGAACGCTTCACCCCGGCGACGGGCGAGGCCACGCTTTCGGGCGTCTATGTCGAAACCGATGATCGCACGGGCAAAGCCACCCGGATTGAGCCCATCCGCGTCGGCGGCCGATTGCAAGAGAGCACTCCGTGAGACGCGACTGGGTCGGGCTATGGGCGCTGTTGCTCGTGCTCGGCGCCGCTTGGGGGATAACCCAACCGCTCTCGAAAATCGCGGTCTCAGAAGGGTATCGCCATTTCGGTATCATCTTCTGGCAATTCGTGATCGGAGCCATCCTTCTCGGGGCCATAACCTGGGTCCGGGGCCGCCGCTTGCCGTGGGAGGGGCGGCATCTGGCGCTGTATGTGATCATCGCCCTGATCGGGACGTTGCTGCCCAATTCCGCCAGTTACACGGCGGCGATCCATTTGCCCGCAGGTATCTTGTCTATTGTGATCTCTCTGGTACCAATGTTGGCCTTTCCGATTGCCTTGGCATGGGGGCTCGACCGTTTTTCCTGGCTTCGGTTCTTCGGATTGATGTTGGGGTTGATCGCCATCGTCCTCATCGCCGCGCCGGAGACCAGCTTGCCCGACCGCGCGATGGTCTTGTGGCTGCCAGTCGCCCTGATCGCCCCCGCCTTTTATGCCATTGAGGGCAATTTCGTCTCGCGCTACGGCACCGAAGGGCTGGGCCCGGTGCAGGTCTTGCTCGGGGCGTCTCTGGTCGGGATCGTGATGTCCGCGCCGCTTGCTTTGATGACCGGACAGTGGATTTCACCCCTGCCGCCCTACGGCCTGCCTGACCTGGCGATCCTGGCTTCCGGTGTGTTCCACGCGACGGCCTATGCCGGATATGTCTGGATGGTTGGGCGCGCCGGGCCGGTTTTCGCGGCCCAAGTCAGCTATCTGGTCACCGGCTGCGGCATCCTTTGGGCCAAGCTTTTATTGGCCGAAACCTACTCGCCTTGGGTCTGGGCGGCGCTGGTGGTGATGTTCTTTGGTCTGTTTTTCGTGCAGCCCCGACCGAAAGAGGTGCTGGACGGGGCCGCGCCCCTGGGGAATGATGCCCGCTGAGGCGGGGTTGCAAAGGCACATATGATTGATCTGACTCTCTCGGCCGAGGCCCAAGCCATCGCGACCCTCGCGGTGGTCGGCCTGATGTTTGTGATGTTCATTCGCGAGCGTTATCCAACCGAGGTTGTGGCGCTGGCGGGCGTCTCCTTGCTGCTCGTTACCGGGCTTTTGCCGTATCAAGACGCGCTTGCCGTGCTGTCAAACCCGGCTCCATGGACCATCGCGGCGATGTTCATCACCATGGGCGCCTTGGTGCGCACCGGCGCGTTGGAGCGTTTCACCGCGATGGCGGAGGCCAATGCAGAGACAAAACCCCTCCTGGCGCTTGGGGCTTTGATGGCCTTTGTCGTCGTCGGATCGGCCTTCGTATCGAACACGCCCGTCGTGGTGGTGATGATCCCGTCTTCGTGCAAATCGCGCGCACGCTTGGCCGGCCTGCCTCCAAACTGCTGATCCCGCTCAGCTATGGCGCAATAATGGGCGGCACGTTGACCCTGATCGGGACCTCGACGAACTTGCTGGTCGACGGTGTGGCGCGGTCGCAGGGCTTGGAACCGTTTACGATTTTTGAGGTCACGCCGATCGGTCTCGTGGTGGTCGGCTGGGGTATGCTCTATCTCTGGCTTGTCGCGCCGCGCTTGCTGCCCGACCGCGGCTCGATGGCTGATATGCTCTCCAATCGCGGTCGAATGAAGTTTTTCACCGAGGTGGCCCTGCCCGAAGACAGCGCGCTCATTGGCCAAAACGTGAATGAAGTGGATCTGTTCCGCCGTGATGGCGTGCGTTTGATCGATGTGCTGCGCGGCGATGCCTCGCTTCGGCGTGATATGGCGGGCGTCGTGTTGCAGGCCGGGGATCGCGTGGTGCTGCGCACGGAGATGTCTGAGGTTCTAGGGCTGCAAGCCAATAAGCAGCTCCGCACGGTCGATCAGTTGAGCTCGGTCGCGACCCAGACCGTTGAGGTGCTTATCACGCCCGGCTGCCGGATGATTGGCCGCTCGCTTGGCGCGCTCCGCCTGCGCCGTCGCTATGGTGTCTATCCGCTGGCCGTGCATCGGCGGAGCCAGAATATCGGGCGGCAGCTTGATGATCTGGTGGTCCGTGTTGGCGACACTCTGCTCTTGGAAGGCGACCCGGCGGATATTCAGCGCCTCGCTGCCGATATGGACCTGGTCGATGTCACCAAACCCTCGGCGCGCGCCTATCGGCGGAGCCATGCGCCAATTGCGATCGGGGCAATGGCAGGCGTCGTGATCTTGGCGGCGTTCAATGTGGCGCCGATCTTCCTTCTGGCGATTGTCGCCGTGGCTGTCGTGCTCCTGACGCGCTGCATCGATGCCGACGAGGCGTTTTCCTTCGTCGATGGGCGCCTGCTGGCGCTGATCTTCTCGATGCTGGCCATCGGCGCGGCGCTGCAAGCAACCGGCGCAGTGGCCCTGGTCGTCGGCAATCTTGCGCCTTGGCTCGCCGATCTGCCGCCCTTTCTCCTGGTCTGGGCGATCTATCTGATCACCTCCATTTTGACCGAACTGGTTTCCAATAACGCCGTGGCGGTGGTGATCACGCCGGTTGCCATCGGCCTGGCCCAAGCCATCGGCGTCGACCCGCGCCCGCTGGTCATCGCCGTGATGATCGCGGCCTCGGCCAGTTTCGCGACGCCTATTGGCTATCAGACCAATATGCTGGTCTACGGCCCCGGCGGCTATAAATTCACCGATTTCATGAAGGTCGGAATTCCGCTCACGCTCAGCCTCGGCCTTGTGGTTAGCGCGGTTATCCCGCTCATATGGCCCTTATAACCCCTCGCGAAGGATAGCTTCCCATGCGCCTCTTGCTCCTGATCTCCGCAGTCGCCCTTGGCCTCTCGGCCTGCGCCACCACCCCGCCGCGCCCGCTCTCGGTCAGCTTGACCGACACCACCCTCGCCGTGCCGATGTCAAACGGCACCACCTGCACCGGCGCGGCACCCGAAGGGGCGACAACCGGCTGGGCCGGCACACTGCAAAACTGCCCAACACCTTATGCCTATACAGTTGAGATCGATCCGGGCACCAATCCGGTCCGCTTCATTCTGGAAGAAATCTTCACCGCACTTGGCGGCCCCGACGTGATCGCACCCCTGGCCACGGTCACCATCACCGATGAGACCGGCAGAACCCGGACTTTCGCCTCGCCACCACCACTGCCAGAGGATTGACCCGATCAGCCCTGATCGGATGTCTCAGAGCGGCCAGAACACCAAGATCGACGGGATCGACACCGCGATAATGATGATCTCGAGCGGCAATCCCATCCGCCAGTAATCGCCGAACCCATAGCCGCCGGGTCCCAGGATCAGCGTGTTGTTCTTATGTCCAATCGGGGTCAGAAATGCCGCCGAGGCTGCAATGGCCACGGCCATCAGAAATGGGTCGGCGGAGACGCCAAGCGTATTGGCCATCTGAATGCCGACCGGGGCGGCGACAATGGTCGTGGCGGTGTTGTTCAAGATGTCGCTCAGCGTCATCGTCACCACCATCAGCACAGTCAAAATGGCCCAAGCGGGCAAGCCTTGGGTGAGCGACACCAGGGCGCCTGCGATCAACTCGGTCCCACCGGAGTTCTCAAGCGCCGCGCCAAGCGGGATCATCGAGCCCAAGAGCACCACCACCGGCCATTCGATATGATCGTAGATGTCGGCAATCGGCAGAATCCGGGTCAGCACATAGCCCACCACCACAATGCCAAGCGCAATCGGCAGATAGACCAGCCCGAGCGATGCTGCCAAGACCGCTCCGCCAAACAGCCCGATGGCAAGCCAGGTCTTACCGTCCTGCGTAACGTTCAAACCGCGGTCGGCCAGCGCCAGGCCGCCCAGCCAATCCACCACATCATCGACACTGTCAGATGGGATCAACAACAGCAGAATATCGCCCGGCTCAATCTCGGTCTTGCGCAGGCGTTTGGTGATATGTTTGCCTTTCCGGGCAATGCCCATCAGGACCGTGCGTTTGCGCCACGCAAGGCCAATGGCTTCGGCCGTCCGCCCGGCAATCCGCGCCCCTTCCGGCACGACCATCTCAACCAAGTGGACCCCGTCGCCAAGCGCATTCGCCGCGGGGTTATCGGCCGGGGCCAACGGCAGGGAAAAGGCCGTGCGGAACTCGTCAAGCGCTTCGGGGGCGGCTTCCAGAACCAGGATATCGCCGGCTTTCAAAAGCAGGTTCCGCCCGGTGCCAAACCGCCGTTTGCCGTCGCGCAGCAACCCCAAAATCGCCACATCGGCCTTTTCCGCTGGCTCCACGAGCTCCCGAATGCGGGTGCCGATCAGTTTGCTGTCCTCCGGGATCGCCAGTTCCGCGATATAGGGGGCCAGCTCGGCCATCCGATCGCCGCCGACGCCGCTATCCCGCGTTGGGATCAATCGCCAGCCGATCAGCGCGACAAAGGCCAGCCCGGCAATCGCCGCTATCCCGCCCACGGGGGCAAAATCGAACATGCGAAACGGCTCGCCCAGTGCGTCCTCGCGGATCGTGGCGATGATGATATTGGGCGGTGTCCCGATCAGCGTCACCATGCCGCCAAGGATCGTAGCAAAGCTAAGCGGCATCAGCGAAACGGCGGGCGACCGGCCCGCTTTCCGCGCCGTGGCGATGTCGACCGGCATCAGAAGCGCCAGCGCGGCGACATTGTTCATGAAGGCCGAAAGTACGCCGCCGACCCCGCCCATAATCGCGATATGGGCGCCAAGCGAGCGGGAGGCATCGACCAGCGTTCGAGTGATTAAAAAGACCGCGCCAGAGCGCACCAGCCCGGCAGAAACCACCAACACCAGCGCCACGACCAGTGTTGCGGGATGGCCAAAGCCGGAAAACGCGGCATCCGAGGGCACGACGCCCAGCAAAACCCCGACCATCAAGGCGGAAAACGCCACCAAATCGTAGCGAAACCGCCCCCAAAGGAGCAGCGCGAACACCGCGCCGAAGAGCGCGAAGAGGATAATCTGATCAGCCGTCATGGCCGCAGTTACCCACGCAATCGGTCGCGGGTCTAGAGAAACTCGGGCGTGCGGCCTGAAACGGCGTTGGCGACGGCCAGCGCTTCGGCCAGATCGATCGAGCGGTCGAAGAGGGCCCGCCCGATAATCGCCCCTGAGACATGCGGCACATATTTCAGCCGCGAGATGTCATCGAGGCTGCGCGATAGCCCGCGCGCGATCACCGGCGCGCGCGCCATATCGGCCAGCCGCGTGACCAGCGCGAGCGACCCGTCGCTATCTTCCACATCCGCATCTATATCGGTCACGATCACAGCGGCCAGCGGATCGGTCTCATAGGCGGCCAGAAACGCCTCGGGTGTGATCGCGGAGCTTTTGCGCCAGCCTTCGGTCATCAACTGACCCTGGAACACGTCAAGCGCGATAACGATCTGATCTGGAAAGCGTTTTGCCGCCTCCTTGACGATATCCGAATTGGTCGCCGCAAGCGTCCCGACCACGACCCGACCGGCCCCCATATCGATCCAGTTGGCAATGGAATCGAGCGACCGGAAACCGCCGCCGATCTGCACCGGGATACCCGCGCTGCGGATGATCTCCTGCACCAGATCCTGATTGCCGCCTTCGCCAGCGACCCAGTCGAAATCGGTCACATGCAACCATTCTGCGCCCGCCTCGGCAAAACTCTGCGCTTTGGCAACCGGGTCCACATGCCAGATCTGCGGCTCGTCCAGGCGACCGCGATAGAGGCTCACACAATGGCCGTTTTGCAGTTCAATCGTGGGGTAGATGATCATGGCAGTCTCCTCCCGGCTCAGGACAGCTTAGCAGGTTTTGCGCCGGATTTGGGTCTCGAAAACGGCATGTTTCTCGATGAGTCCGGCGTTGCGCGAAATCCGGGCCCAGGGGATTGCCGAGCCTGCTTGGCCTGCCGTATAGACGGGGCTGCCGAAGATTTTGCGCGGGAGACGATGATGGCAGGCCATTCAAAATGGGCGAATATTCAGCACCGGAAGGGGCGGCAGGACGCGGCGCGCTCCAAGCTGTTCTCGAAACTTGCCAAGGAAATCACCGTCGCCGCCAAGATGGGCGACCCGGATCCAGAGAAAAACCCACGCCTCCGCCTTGCCGTGAAAGAGGCCAAGGGGCAGTCGGTGCCGAAGGATGTGATCGACCGCGCGATCAAGAAATCCCAGGGCGGCGATGCCGAGAACTACGATGAAATCCGCTATGAGGGCTATGGTCCGAATGGCGTTGCGGTGATTGTCGAGGCGATGACCGATAACCGCAACCGGACTGCCTCAACCGTGCGGTCAACCTTCGGAAAACATGGCGGAAATCTGGGCGAGACCGGGTCGGTCGCCTTCATGTTCGACCGTAAAGGGCAGGTGAGCTACCCGGCGGATGTAGGCGATGCGGATACGGTGATGATGGCCGCGATCGAAGCTGGCGCCGAGGATGTGGAAAGCTCCGAGGATGGGCACGTGATCTGGTGCGCGGACACGGATTTGAACGAGGTTTCGACCGCGTTGGAAGCGGAACTGGGCGAAAGTGAGTCGACCAAGCTGGTTTGGCGCCCGACGACCACAACGGAGCTTGACTTGGACGGCGCGCAGAAGCTCATGAAGTTGATCGAAGCACTGGAAGATGACGACGACATCCAGACCGTGACCGCGAATTTCGACATCTCCGACGAGGTGATGGCGCAGCTTTGAGCCGCAGAAATAGATTACGAAGATTCCGAAATTTAGCGTTTCTTGTAACCTATTTCGCCGGGATCAGATGCGCAGCTGCCGCTTTGCGGATCGCGCGGGTCAGTGGGCGGAGCGGTTCGGCCATCTGCCGAGGCACCTGCCAACTGAGCGGCGTATCGAAGACCTGATTGGGCGCAAGCGCCACGAGCGAGCCCTCGGCCAGCGGTTGCTCCACCATCATTTCAGGGTTCAGCCCCCAGCCGATGCCGAGCTTTGCGGCATCGACAAATCCATGGCTTGAGGCCAGGAAATGGGTCGGAAGCGCGATCTTCGAGCCGGTGATCTGTTCCGCCCATCTCTGCTGCAAACGGTCTTTGGAGTTGAAGGTCAGGGCCGGAGCTTTGGCCAGCGCCTCGGCGGTCACGCCATCGGCAAACCACGTGGCGGCAAAATCGGGGGCGCAGGTGGCGATATAGCGGAGGGACCCGAGCGGGAAGGCATCGCAACCGGGCACCACGGACTCTCCCGCCGTCACCGCCGCCGAGACCTCGCCCCGCTTCAGCCAATCGGCGGAGTGGTCCTGATCATCAATCTCCAAGTGGTAGAGAAAGCCGGGCACGGCGGCCAAGGCTGGCATGGCCCAACTGGCCAAACTGTCGGCATTCACCGCGATCCGAAGCGGCGTTGCCGGATCGGGCAAAAGACCTTTGAGATCGGCGGCGAGCGTTTTTTCCAGCAAGCCAACCTCTTCGGCATGGCGCAAGAGCCGCGCGCCCGCCCTGGTTGCACTTGCAGGCCGGGTCCGGCGGATCAGCACTGTGCCGAGCCGCTCTTCCAGCGCCTTCACCCGCTGCGAAACGGCGGATTGGGTGATGTTCAACTCGGCCGCTGCACCCTCGAACGAGCCGGAGCGCAGGACCGCGGAAAGCGCCATCAGGGCGTGGGTATCGATCATTGGTAATTCTAATGTGGCTTCAGAAAACGTAACTGGTCTTATGATAGCCTATGGCCTAACCGGGGCGGGTTGCCAAGAGCGAGAGCGCGATATGACCACTGCCTTCCTGCCCGGCTTTGCCCTCGGGTTCAGCCTGATCCTCGCCATCGGGGCGCAAAACGCCTTTGTGCTCCGGCAAGGTATCCGGCGGGCGCATGTCTTCGCGGTCTGCCTGACCTGCGCCGTCTCCGACGCGCTTCTGATTGCCCTGGGCGTGAGTTCCTTTTCGGTTGTGGCCGAGGCCTTGCCCTGGCTGACCCCGGCTTTTCGGTATGGCGGGGCAGCGTTCCTGATTGTCTATGGCGCCAAGGCCTTTTGGGCGGCTTGGAAGGGTGCCGACGCACTTGCTGTGGGGCGCGATGGGGTCGGCAGTTTGCGCGCGACGATCCTGACGGTTCTGGCGCTGACCTGGCTGAACCCGCATGTGTATTTGGACACAGTGGTCTTATTGGGCTCGATCTCCACCCAATATGGCGAGAACGCGGTTTGGTTTGGGGCCGGCGCGGTGACATCCAGCTTCGTATTTTTCTTCTCCCTCGGCTATGGCGCGCAGCTTTTGGCGCCGCTTTTCGCGCGGCCCCGCGCTTGGCAGATTCTGGACGTCTTTGTTGGCCTGGTGATGTGGGCGATTGCGTATAAGCTGATCTTTCTGATCTGACCGGCTTGCAGCCGCCCGGGCGATAGGGTTCTTTGGCGGTCATGGCCGATGCCGCTCAAACCCTTGAAAAGCCGACGACCCGCCCCCTGATGGGGGTGTTTTGGATGTTGGTCACAGGGGCTTGTTTTGTGGCCGTCACCGCGATTGTGAAGGTCGTAGGCTCCGATGTGCCGCCCGCGCAATCCGCCTTTCTGCGTTATGTTTTGGGGCTGGTGTTTCTGATCCCGATGATCCGGCCGATCCTGCGGGCGCAGTTGAGCCGCCGGGCGATCGGCCTTTTTGGCTTGCGCGGTGTTGCCCATACCGGGGGGGTGATTTGCTGGTTCTATGCGATGACGCAGATCCCGATCGCCGAGGTCACGGCGATGAATTATCTGAGCCCGGTTTATGTCAGCATTCTCGCGGTCTTCTTTCTGGGTGAGCGGATGGCGGTGCGACGGATCTTGGCGATTGTTGTGGCTCTGGTCGGCGCCTTAATCATCTTGCGGCCCGGGTTTCGAGAACTTAGCCCCGGGCATTTTGCGATGCTGATCACGGCGGCGAGTTTTGCCGTTGGGTATCTGGTGGCGAAAATCATGGCCGATGAGGTCGATGCGGCGGTGGTGGTGGGCATGCTCTCGATCACGGTCACGATTTGCCTGGCGCCGTTTGCCTGGGCGGTCTGGGTGCCGGTCACGTGGGAGCAGTTGGGGTGGCTCTTCCTGGTCGCGGTGTTTGCGACGGCGGGGCACTATACGATGACGCTGGCCTTTGCGGCGGCGCCTTTGACGGTCACGCAGCCGGTCACGTTCTTGCAGTTGGTTTGGGCCACGGCTTTGGGCGCCTTGGTCTTTGCCGAGCCGGTGGATATTTGGGTGATCGCGGGGGGCGGATTGATCATCGCGGCGATCAGTTTCATGACCTGGCGCGAGGCGGTCTTGCGGCGGCGCAATGTCACCCCGGCTGTGTCGCAGACCAAAGGTTAACATTCTGTTTCTTTTAGAAGATTATGCGCTCTCTGAGCGCTAGGAGGCGGTCTTTGCCATGCTCAGAAATGAGGCAGCGTCTTGTGGCAGCGCCCATTGCGAGACCAAAACCCTCTGCTGCGACGCGGCAATTCTAACGCGACGGTTGCGTTGCGCGCCAGTCTCCTCCCCGGTTATAGGGCGGAGGGTTGATGATGGCACCGAAAGCAGTGATTTTTGGCGGGCTCGGCAGCTTGGTGGAGTGCGCGGATTTGGACCGGCAGGCCTGGAATGCGGCCTTTCGGATACATGGCGTTGGCTGGGACTGGTCCTGGGATGTCTATGCCGAATTGATGCGCCCCGGCGGCGATTGGCAATTGGCGGCCCGCTTCGCGGATTATCTCGGCATGGAGGTGGATGCGGCGCGGCTGGACGTCACGCATCAGCGTCTGTTCGCGGCGCGGTTGGCCGATGGCATTCCGCTTCGCCCGGGTGTCGATGCGGTGCTGCGTTGGGCGGCGAAGGCGCGGCTGCCGATTGTCTTGGTCAGCCGGTCCGAAGCCGAGCCCGTCGAGGCGCTTTTGAAAGCGACAGCGCGGGCGCGGGCGGGCATTCCGTTTGACAGGATCATTCTGCGCAGCGATGTCCGCCGGATGGCGCCAGACCCCGAGGCAATGGTGCTGGCGCTGACGGAGCTGGGATTGGCACCAAAGCAGGCGGTGGCCATTGTCGATACACCCGCGACGGCGGAGGCCGCGCGGGAGGCGGGCCTGCCCTGCTTGGCCTATCCCGGCGTTTTGGCAGAAACCGAGCGCTTTGATCCCCCGATCGTGCGGGCACCGATCCTGCGGGTAGATCGGGTGATTGAAACGTGGCGCGGTCTGCCAATGATGGTGGCGGAATAACGCCGCTGCAGCCCCGATAGTTAACCTTTCCGTAAGATTTACCTTGTGCCGGATCGCGTCGCGGTTGATGGGGGGCATGAGAAAATGTTCACGCTTTGTTTGCATTCTTGCCACCCTGTATCTGTTCACGCTCTCCCCTGGCGGAGCGGAGGCGTTGCGCGGGGCTGTCGAAATCGTCGATGGAGATACTCTGCGTCTGGACGGGCGGGTGGTCCGACTAGATGGGATCGACGCACCGGAGCAGGATCAAAGCTGTCGCCGAGCGAATGGAGATGACTGGGCCTGCGGGGCCTGGGTCGCGGCGCAAGTGGCGGCGGAAACATACGGTGCCGTTGTGAACTGCGTGGGGGACGAAATCGACCGCTATGGCCGGCTTTTGGCGCGCTGCGCCACTGGGACAGGGCAGGATCTGGGCGACTGGTTGGTCAGCGGTGGCATGGCGCGGGCCTATCGGCGGTATTCGATGGCCTATGCGGCGCAAGAGGACGCGGCCCGGGCGGCTGGCGTTGGATTGTGGGCCGGTGCGTGGAGCGCCCCCGCCGACCATCGCGCGGGCCGCGCCGCGCCGCTATCAGATGTGGCGGCGGGCTGCGCGATCAAGGGCAATATCTCGGACAACGGTCGAATTTATCATGTGCCTGGGAGCCGATCTTATGGCCGAACGCGGATCGACCTAGCGCGCGGCGAGCGTTGGTTTTGCACCATTGCCGAGGCCGAAGCCGCAGGATGGCGCGCGCCGCGCGGATGACTTGATTTCCGTCAAATCGGAGCGCGGGCGCAAGTGCTACCAATTGAGTCGCACGCAGCATGCAGGAGGAAACCCGTATGTCCCACACCCCACATGAATTGGCCGAGGAATTCCCGGATAAGGTCGAGCAGATTCATATGCTCAAGACCACCGATAAGCATTTTGCCAAGCTGATGAAGGACTATCACGAGGTGAACCGTGCCGTGCACCGCGCAGAGACAGGCGTGGAACCCTGCGATAACCTGGCCCAGGTGCAGATGCGGAAAGAGCGGATGCATTTGAAAGATCAGATCGCGGCGATGTTGGCGAAGGCCTGACCGGAGGTCCCAAGCGCTGCATGGCGCGTTCTACCTGCCGGTCGTGACATGCGGCGGTTTGCCAAGCGACGCAGGTTTTCAGGGTGCAAGAGTGTCCCAACCAGATCCCCCACAGATCAGGTTTGTAAGAGGCCTCCGTTATGTTGCGCGGGTCGGATTGGGGGTGTTTTGCCTGATCTGGTTCATCTTCGCGCTGCTCTCCGGGGCGGAACAGGCGGGCGGTGTGCTGAGAAATAGCCCCAATGCCCTGCCCTGGGTTGGGCTGGCCATCCTGGTCGCTGTCGCGTTTCGATATGAGCGTCTCGGCGGCGGATTGGTTGTCGCCGCAGGGTTGTTCGCGGGAGTGTATTTTGACGCTCTGGCCGTTTGGCAGGTGATGGTCCTGATCCCGCTGCCCCTGATCCTATTCGGCGGAGCGCTGATCTATGTTGGATCGATAAGTCCTTTGGTGCGCCGGGGTTAAGCGGTCTCAGCGTCCTGGTCGTCGTCGGTGCCTTCGACTTGTGCCTGAAAGTTCTCGAAGAACTGATCGGCCATTTTCCGGGCGAAACTGTCGATCAGGCGCGAGCCGAGTTGGGCGATTTTGCCGCCGACTTTGGCGTCCACGTCATAATGCAGATCGGTGCCGCCGCCCTCGGCATCGCTGAGCGTAACCTCTGCACCACCTTTGGCAAAACCGGCCACCCCGCCTTTGCCCTCGCCAGAGATCGTATAGCTTGTTTCGGGCACGATATCGCTGAGCGTGACCTCCCCTTTGAACGTGGCTTTCACCGGGCCGACCTTCTGTTTGACCACGGCGGAGAACCCCTCTTCCGGCGATCCGGTCAGCTCTTCGCAGCCGGGAATGCAGGCTTTCAGGGTTTCGGCATCGTTCAACGCGGCCCAGACCGTGGCGCGGTCGGCGGCGATGGTGCGGGTGGCGTGTAATTCCATGAAACGTCTCCTCCAGGCGGTCTGATCAGGAGTAGAGCGCAGGCGCGGGCCGCGTCAACGTTCGATCTCATATGGCAGGGTGTCGCGATGGTTCGGATCGACGCTGAGCTTGCGTTCAAGCGGCGGGACCGAGCGTTGGTGACAGCCAACCCGTTCGCAAATCCGGCAGGAGATGCCAATCGGTTGGAAGCTGCTGGCGCTCGTCAGGTCCAGCCCATCGGCATAGACCAGCGCGCCGGCATGTTTCACCTCGCAGCCAAGCGAGATCGCATAGCGCCGGGTCGGGCTGTTCCAGGCACCGCCGGTTTTGGAAACGTCGCGGGCGAGGATCACATAGCGGACGCCATCGGGGGTTTCGGCCAGTTGCCGCAAGAACCGGCCCGGCGTTTCAAAGGCGCTATGCACATTCCAGAGCGGACAGGCCCCGCCGAAACGCGCGAATTGCAGCCGGGTGGCAGAGTGGCGTTTGGTGATCGTACCGGCCTGATCCACCCGGGTGAAGAAAAACGGCACGCCCTTGGCGCCCGGGCGTTGCAGGGTCGAGAGCCGATGGGCGATTTGCTCGATCGAGGCGTCGAATTGGATCGAGAGCCGTTCAAGATCATGGCGGGTCTCGGCGGCGGCTTCTGCGAAGCGGGTATAGGGCATGAGCACCGCGCCAGCGAAATAGTTGGCCATGCCGATCTGCGCGATGGCCCGCGCGGTGTCGGATTGGAACCGGGCGAGATCGAGCGTGGCCTCCAGAAGTTGGGCCTGTTCCAGAAGCGCATATTGGTGGAGCAGTTGGAAGCGTTGGGTTTCAGGCGCGGCGCGGGGCGAGAGGGTGAGGGTGCGCGAGGCTGTGTCATAGTGGCGGACGCCTTCGCCCGCCGCACGGCGGATGGTGATGCCACGAGCGCGGAGCAGTTCCTCGGTATGGCTGGCGAGATCGGAGGTGGCCTGCGCCGCGAAGCGTTCGGCGGCGCGGTCCATCGCGTCGATGTAATTGTCACAATAGTGGAAGAAATCGCGCACCTCTTCCCAGGGGGAGGCGGCGGTGGGTGTGCCGCTTTGGCCAAGCGCTTCGTCCAGCGAAGCGAGGCGTTCGTGGGTCTGACGATAGCTGCGATGCAGGTCGAGAAAGGCGCGGGCGAGGGCGGGGGCGTTGGAGGCCGCCAGGCGCAGATCGGCCAGCGGCGGGGTGCTGTCGGTAAAGACCGGATCGGCCAGTGCCTCGCGCATGTCAGAGACCAGACGTTCGGCATCACCGGTGCTGAGTTCAGTGACGTCGAAGCCGAATTCCTGCGCCAAGCCGAGGACAACCGTGGTCGAGACCGGGCGGTTGTTGTTCTCCATTTGATTGAGGTACGGGAGAGAGACGCCCAGCTTGGCGGCGAAATCCTTCTGCGTCAGGCCAAGGCGGGTGCGGAGTTCGCGGAGCTTGGCCCCGGCATAGAGTTTCTGAACGGCCATATGACCCTCGGTTTGCAGAATTTGCAGATCAGTTTGCAAATCTACCCGGTGGTCGTGTGTTTTGGAAGGGGCCGGTGAGCCTCGCGCGTTTCGCGTTGCTTCAGAGGCCAGAAACCTGCCGCTCGCGGCGGATGGTGTAAATGATCGAGGCCACGGCCAAGAGGGCCGTGATCAGCATGATCCAAATCAGCGGAAAGGCCCCGCGGCCTTCGGTCAAAAGTGTGCCGGCCAATGCCGAGAGGGCCGCGCCGCCGCCAATCATGAAGGCCCCGCCAAGACGGAGGCCGTGCCCGCCAGATGGGGCCGGACAGACAACATGCCGGATGTGGCGTTGGGCAGGACCATGCCATTGCCGAGGCCGACAAAGGTCATGAAGCCAAAGAAGATCGGCGCCGTCTGCACCCCGCCTAAGAAGAACAAGAGCGAGAGGAAAACGCCGGTTGCCGAGATAATCGCGCCCCAAAGGATCATCGCGTTGATGCCGACGCGGACCGAGTAGCGACCAGAGACGAAATTGCCGAAGAAATAGCCCACAGCCGGGGCGCCGAAGAAGAAGCCAACCATCGCGGGCGAGAGGCCAAAGACTTCGGACCCGACATAAGGCGCACCGCCGAGATAAGCGAAAAACGCGCCCGAGGCGAAGGCGGCGGCGAGGCAATACCCCCAGAACCGACGCGAAGCGAGCAATTCGGGGTATTCGGCGAATTGTGCCCTGAAACTCGTGGCTTTGAGGGCGGCCGTCTCTCCCAAATCGCGCCAGATGAGGGCCCAGACCATTATGCCGAGGATGGCCAGGAGCCAGAAGGTCGACTGCCAGCCGAGGGTTTCATCCATGATGCCGCCAAAGACCGGACCGATCATCGGGACAATCGCCATCCCCATGGTGACATAACCGATCATCGATGCGGCTTCTTCCTGTGGGACCATATCGCGGACGACGGCCCGGCCCAGAACCATGCCGACCACAACGGTTGCCTGGATCATGCGGAACACCAGGAATATCTCGACCGTGGTGGCAAAGACGCAGCCGATTGTGGCGAGAATGAAGATGCCCAGACCCCAGAGCAGGACGGGCCTGCGCCCATAGCGGTCAGAGATTGGGCCGACGATCAGTTGCAGCACGGCGTTCATGCCAAGATAGCCCGCGACCGAGAGCTGCATCACCCTATAGTCGGTGTCGAAATAGACCGACATATTGGGCAGCGAGGGCAGAAACAGGTTCATCGACAACGCGCCGAGCCCGGTCAGCACGATGAGGGTGAAGATATGTGGAGGGGTTGTCCGGTCTAAAAACCGGACAGTCGGCCGCGAACTCATATGAGAGGTCTATGTCGCAGCCCGGAGCTTGTCCATGGCGCGGATGCACAGGCGGCTGTGCATCTTGGGTATTTGCGAGTTTGCAATATTACAGTGCAGGTTGCGAATGAATTTGCAAATATGCGAGTTCGGGCTGTCTTTGCGGGGACCATCTGGATAACCTGCCCGGAAACGCGCGCGTATCTCGCGCCTGGATCGGAGGGACCCCATGAAAGACATCCTGCAAGAGCTTGAGCATCGTCGCGAAGAGGCCCGCCTGGGCGGTGGCCAGAAACGCATCGATAGCCAGCACGCCAAGGGCAAGCTGACGGCGCGCGAACGGATCGAGCTTTTGCTGGATGAGGACAGTTTCGAAGAATACGACATGTTCGTCACCCATCGCTGCACCGATTTCGGGATGGAGAAGACCAAACCGCGCGGCGATGGCGTTGTCACCGGCTGGGGCACGGTGAACGGGCGGATGATCTATGTGTTTTCGCAGGATTTCACGGTTCTGGGGGGGTCGGTCTCGGAAACCCATGCGGCGAAAATCTGCAAAATCATGGATATGGCGATGCAGAACGGCGCGCCTGTGATCGGGATCAACGATTCCGGCGGCGCGCGGATTCAGGAAGGGGTCTCCAGCCTCGCGGCCTATGGCGAGGTGTTCCAGCGCAATATTCGCGCCTCTGGCGTTGTGCCGCAGATCTCCATGATCATGGGCCCCTGTGCGGGCGGCGCGGTCTATTCGCCGGCGATGACCGATTTCATCTTCATGGTGAAGGACAGCTCTTACATGTTCGTCACCGGGCCGGACGTGGTGAAGACCGTGACCAATGAGCATGTGACGGCTGAGGAACTGGGCGGGGCCACGACCCATACCCGCAAATCCTCCGTCGCGGATGGCGCGTTTGAAGATGACGTCGAAGCGCTGAACGAAGTGCGCCGGTTGATCGACTTCCTGCCGCTGTCGAACCGGGAAAAGCCGCCGGTCCGCGCGTTTTTCGACAGCCCCGACCGGATTGAGGAGAGCCTCGACACGCTGGTCCCCGACAATCCGAACATGCCCTATGACATGAAGGAATTGATCCTGAAGACCGCCGATGAGGGCGATTTTTTCGAGATTCAGGAGGAGTTCGCGAAAAACATCATCACCGGCTTCATCCGGCTTGAGGGCCAGACAGTCGGTGTGGTCGCCAATCAGCCCCTGAACCTCGCCGGTGTGCTTGATATCGACAGCGCCCGAAAAGGGGCACGGTTCGTGCGGTTCTGCGATGCGTTTGAGATTCCGATCCTGACCTTTGTCGATGTGCCAGGCTTCCTGCCCGGGACGGGGCAGGAATATGCGGGCGTGATCAAACACGGCGCGAAACTGCTCTTCGCCTATGGTGAGGCGACGGTGCCGAAAGTGACGGTGATCACCCGGAAAGCTTATGGCGGGGCCTATGTGGTGATGAGTTCGAAACACATGCAGGGCGATATCAACTACGCCTGGCCGACCTCAGAGATTGCGGTGATGGGGGCGAAAGGGGCGACGGAGATTCTGCACCGGGCCGATCTGGACGATCCGGAAAAGATCGCGGCCCATACGGCGGAATATGAGGACCGGTTTGCGAACCCGTTTGTCGCCGCCGAACGTGGCTTCATCGATGAGGTGATCCAGCCGCGTTCCACCCGGCGGCGGGTCTGCCGGGCCTTTGCCGCGCTTCGGACCAAGCAAGTGCAAATGCCGTGGAAAAAGCACGACAATATTCCGTTGTGAGTCGGGATGTCTGAGCCGGTTTTCCATATGATTTCGGGCGGCCCTCGCCCCGTAGCGCCGTTTTCCCATGCGGTCGAGACGGATGGCTGGGTGATCCTGACGGGCCAGATGCCGACCGATCCGGAGAACCCCGACAGGCCATTGCCCAACGGGATCGTGGCGCAGACCCAGGCGGTGATGCGGAACCTGGAGATCGTGCTCCAAGGGGTGAGGCTTGATCTAAGACATGTGGTGCAATGCCGTTGTTATCTGACAGCGTTCGAGCGCGACTATGCGGCGTTCAATGAGACCTATCAGAGCTATTTTCCTACGGATCGGCGGCCCGCGCGCACGACCGTGGGGGTCACGGCGCTGGCGGTGGGCGCGTTGGTCGAAATCGACATGTTGGCGCGGCGGCCATGAAGGCGTTGGTGATCCCTCTCGCCCTCGTGGCGGCACCGGCGGAGGCGGAAGAGGAAGAGGTGGTCGCGCCGTCGGGGATGGCGGTGACGTTGCACGAGGTGCTCTATGAGGTGCAGCCCTATTCCGAGGAGTTATGGGCGGTGATCCGACTTCTGGCCCCGGATCTTGCCGATGCCGAGGATGACCCGCAGGAGGATTTGGATTGGGCATGCACGCATTTCGCGCCGGAGGCTGTAGACGCTGCCCCCGAACCGCCAGTGCAGATCGTTGTGCAGATCATGGATCGGGTGGTGCCGCGTGGGCAGGCCGATGCCGAGGCTGCGCAGGTTTTTGCCGGGTATGTCTTTGACGACGACTCCTGCATCTGGGAGGGTTTTTGATGCAGCCACAATATGTTGCGGATCGCGGTTCATGCCGACAAGCATTTGATGCAAGCGCGCCACAGACCCGAGCTGTCCCGCGAAACCGGTGTCGATTGATCCCAATTCAGGGTATCTTCGGCCCTGGTTACCTCCAAGTGACCGAACCAATGATCATGACTGGGATCAACCCCGGCAGGGTCACACATAACAGGAGAGCGAGATGTCCAAGAGCATCAAAGCGCTTCTTGCATTGGGACTTTTGGCAAGCGTCGCCGCTTGTGCGCAGGCTCCCGCGCAGGAAGAAATCATCATTGTCGAGCCGGCCCCTATTGTCGAGGAACCGGTGTACAACAAGTACAACTGACGGTGTCCTCGCCGGACGGGCTTTGCTGTCCGTCCGGCACATCGCGGCCACTCCGGCGGCGATCTTTTTTGAACCTCTTTGTAATGTGACGCGAACACAGTATTGTGAAGTCACATTTTTGAAGGGGAGACTCCCATGCTTAGAATACGATTGTTGGCCATTGCGGGCCCCGCGGCGTTGGTTTTGGCCGGATGTGCACAGCCACCAGAGCCGCAAGTGGCGCGAGCGATGCCACTCTTTTCCAAATCCGGCGAAGCGCTTTGTGTCCCAAGTGATCCTGTGCCCGGTACGAATTATTCGCCGAATATTCCGAACTGCGATGAGGTCTGTGAGGAAAGCTACACAGCTGGCGCGAATGTGGCCATCTGTCCGCCCGTCTACGATCGCGGACGTCAGCCGATTGGCGATGATGGTGACGACAGTTCGACCCAGACCGGTGGGCGTGGTCAGAACGCCGCTGGTGGCCCACGGGTTCCGTAACTCTGAGAATTGGGGGCCGCGATGATCAAGCATCGCGGCTTCCCTGGCCGCCTTCCGGGCAGCGATTATCAATTCACCATCCGCCGTGAAAACAAGGCAGGAGCAACACCGCTTATCCGGCGGGAGCGCCATGCCGACCGACGCCCCGCCGATCGGCGCGCGGACGCGGCTTTCATGGAGGCGCTTTGGCTCTATTTCGGCTCAGAGCCTTTTGAGCGCGGAAACCTGGATGCCGGACGGCTGAGTTGGGTGTTCGGTCGTGAAGTCGTTGTCGCCGAAGATCCATTTGATCCCAAGAGTTATGACGCCCTTCTGCAAATTGATGAGGGTCGCGCCCGCGCATCTTTCCCTGAGGCTTTTGACGGGCGCGGTATTTGGGAGGGCGGATCGGCATGATGCTGCCTATGCTCTTCTCGATTGCGCGGTTTCCGGCCCAAAGCAAATTTGCCGGTAACTTGTCCTTTTGGGCCGGTTTTTCCTGTGCCAACGTCCTTTTACCGGCCCCTGTCCCCAGCTGTTTTCGGGCCGGTCGTGACAAGACGTGTTACCCTTCCCCTTCGAAGCGGTCGGCCAGGTTTCTGTGCCGACCGCCTTTTTTCCGGGGGCGAACTGAGGTAGGCTGTCGCGATAGAGGCATAAAATCGACAGGAGAAGACGCACAATGCGCGGAACCTACAAACTCACACTCGTCCTTGTTGCCACACTGGGCCTATCGGCTTGCGTGGCGTCCGATTTGGAACGCGCCGGTCTTGGCGCCGCGGCCGGTGGTGTCACCGCAGCCGCGCTTAACGGCAATATCGCAACTGGTGTGCTTATCGGTGCGGCCGGCGGCGCGCTTTGCGACGACGCAGGGCTCTGCAACTAAGGCGCGACCCGCCACAACCCGTACCAACGATCTAACAGAAGGCCGCCGGGGCAGGACCCCAGTCGGCCTTTTTTGTGTTGAAGACAGGCCACCATGCCTGAAAGAAGGGGACAGCCAATAATGTTCAAGAAACTGCTCATCGCCAATCGCGGCGAGATTGCTTGCCGCGTGATCAAGACAGCGCAGAAGATGGGGATCAAGACGGTTGCGATCTATTCCGATGCGGATCGCAATGCGCTGCATGTGAAGATGGCCGATGAAGCGGTACATATTGGGCCGCCAGCCGCGTCGGAAAGCTACATCGTGATCGACAAGGTGATGCAGGCGATCCGCGACACGGGCGCTGAGGCTGTGCATCCAGGCTATGGCTTTCTTTCTGAAAACAAGAAATTCGCTGAGGCCCTCGAAGCCGAAGGCGTGGCCTTTGTCGGCCCGCCTGCTGGTGCAATTGAATCGATGGGCGACAAGATCACCTCGAAAAAGATTGCTCAAGAGGCGGGGGTGAGCACCGTGCCCGGCTATATGGGGCTGATCGAGGATGCCGAAGAGGCAGTCAAAATCTCGAATGAGATTGGCTATCCGGTGATGATCAAAGCCAGCGCTGGTGGTGGCGGCAAGGGCATGCGGATCGCTTGGAATGATGACGAAGCGCGCGAAGGTTTCCAAAGCTCGAAAAACGAAGCGGCCAGCAGCTTCGGCGATGACCGGATTTTCATTGAGAAGTTCGTCACCCAACCACGCCATATCGAGATTCAGGTTCTGGCTGACAGCCATGGCAACGCGGTCTATCTGGGTGAGCGGGAATGCTCGATCCAACGCCGGAACCAAAAGGTGATCGAAGAGGCCCCGTCGCCGTTCCTGGATGAGGCCACGCGGAAAGCGATGGGGGAGCAGGCCGTCGCCTTGGCCGAAGCGGTCGGATACACCAGTGCGGGCACGGTCGAATTCATCGTTGATGGTGAGAAAAACTTCTATTTCCTTGAGATGAACACCCGGCTTCAGGTGGAACATCCGGTGACGGAGCTGATCACCGGCGTCGATCTGGTGGAGCAGATGATCCGCGTTGCGGGCGGAGAGGCGCTGCCCTTTGGGCAAGACGACATCACGCTGACCGGTTGGGCGATCGAGAGTCGGCTTTACGCTGAGGACCCGTATCGCGGCTTCCTGCCTTCCATCGGGCGTCTCGTGCGTTATCGCCCGCCGGCGGAAATCGCGTCTGGGCCGCTCCTGGACAGTGACAAGTGGCAAGGTGAGGCTCCAAGCGGCACAACGGCGGTGCGGAATGACACCGGCGTCTTCGAGGGCGGCGAGATTTCGATGTATTATGACCCGATGATCGCCAAGCTCTGCACCTGGGCACCGGATAGGCCCGCAGCGATTGAAGGCATGCGCAACGCGCTCGATGGGTTCGAGCTGGAAGGGATTGGGCACAATCTGCCATTCCTCGCTGCCGTGATGGACCATCCGCGTTTTGTCTCGGGCGAGATCACGACGGCCTTTATCGAGGAGGAATATCCCGATGGGTTCGAGGGCGTGACGCCACAGGGCAATGATCTGAAACATCTGGCTGCGGTCGCGGCGCATATGAAGATGTTGAAAGAGGAGCGGGCTGCCAAGATCAGCGGCACGATGCCCAATCATTCGCGCCGCGTTGCCCCCGATTGGGTGGTGTTTGTCGGCAAGGAATCCTTCCCGGTCCATATCGAAGAGACCGATTTCGGCACCGAGGTGACCTTCGCCGATGACAGTCATTTCAAGGTGAACTCGGACTGGCAGCTTGGCGATACGCTGTTTGAAGGCAGCGTGGGTGAGCGTCCGATGATCGTGAAGACCGATTTCATCCGAGGCGGTGCGCGGCTCCGGTATCGCGGTGCGGATCTCAAAGCGGTGGTCCGAACGCCAAGGCAGGCCGAATTGGCGGGGCTGATGCCGGAGAAGCTACCGCCGGATACGTCGCGGTTGCTGCTCTGCCCGATGCCGGGCTTGATCGTGAAGGTTGATGTGGCCGAGGGCGATGAGGTGCAGGAAGGCCAAGCGCTTTGCACCATCGAGGCGATGAAGATGGAAAACATCCTGCGTGCCGAGAAGAAAGGCGTGGTCGCCAAGATCAACGCAGGCGCCGGTGATAGCCTTGCGGTCGATGACGTGATTATGGAGTTCGAGTGATCCGGTGACCTGGGCCGTTCCGCATATCCCTGGCGCGGGCTATCCGCCCGACCGCAACTCTTCGATGCGGAGCGGCATGTTGTCGATGGCGCGCATGATCTCGCGCACATCGCGTGGCGAGGGGCGGCGCAGATTGACCGTGCCGTCTTTGTCCATCAGCACGAGTGCAAAGCCGCGCGGGCGCAGCTGGCGGCGAATCTCTGACTGGGCCTCGGGGTCGATGTCGAAGATGATCACCACATCGCGTTCCAAAAGCGGGTCGGGCCGGTCGGCCAGAAGCGCCATTTGCTCGCGGAATCTGGGATCGGCATCGGTGTCGGCAAAGACCACAATCGGTCTGGAGACCCAAAGAAAGTCGTTCAAATCCAAATCAACCGCGCTGCGCGGTTCCAGCGGATCAACAGCCTCGGTTTCGGTTTCCCCAGTCTCGTTTTGCGCCATCGCAACATCTTGCGCTGCCCCGGGCAAGGCGAGAAAGAGTGAAAAACCAAGGGTTAGGCTGGTCAGTAGGGATGCGCGCATGAATCCTCCGTCTCTGCCAGATATAGGGGGTCAGCGAAGGAATGCGAAGTGTTTCGTGGCGCAATACGCCTCGGATTGCGGCAAAAACCTGATTTGCCTGGCTCACAGATGCGCTGCGGCATTGTGGCGGGCGAAACCTGCTTCAATTGAAGGGCTTAAGCCGGTGCAAGGTTCGCTACTGCTCGGGCGGCCCCGTTTGCCGGGAAACCTGCCTTGGTGGTCCGTCAAGGCCGCTGAGCTGCGACGAGATATCGACGGCCCGACCACAGATCGGGACGCGACAAGACAAGTAAGAGGATCCTAATATGACGGAGAACACCGACGCCTGGCGTGACCTGGCCGCGAAAGAGTTGCGCGGTCGCGCCTTGGACGATCTGACCTGGGACACGCTGGAGGGCATCCCGGTCAAACCGCTCTATACCTCTGAAGATGCGACGGACCTGCCACATATGGGGGGTGTACCGGGCGAGGCGCCGTTTACCCGGGGCGTGAAGGCGACGATGTATGCCGGGCGGCCCTGGACGATCCGGCAATATGCGGGTTTCTCGACGGCGGAAGAGTCGAATGCCTTTTACCGCAAAGCGCTGGCCGCCGGGCAGCAAGGCGTGTCCGTCGCCTTCGATCTGGCCACGCATCGGGGGTATGACAGCGATCATCCCCGCGTTGTGGGTGATGTGGGCAAGGCCGGTGTGGCGATTGATAGTGTGGAGGATATGAAAATCCTCTTCGACGGGATCCCACTTGATAAGGTCTCTGTCTCGATGACGATGAACGGTGCGGTGATCCCGATCCTGGCGAATTTCATCGTGGCAGGTGAGGAGCAGGGCCATGAGCGCGCGGTGCTCTCTGGCACCATTCAGAACGACATTCTGAAAGAGTTCATGGTGCGGAACACTTATATCTACCCGCCCGAGGCCTCGATGCGGATCATTGCCGATATCATCGAATATACGTCGAACGAGATGCCCAAATTCAACTCGATCTCGATCTCCGGCTATCACATGCAGGAGGCGGGGGCGAACCTTGTGCAAGAGCTGGCCTATACGCTGGCCGATGGCCGCGAATATGTGCGCGCGGCAATGGCCCGTGGCATGGATGTCGACAAATTCGCCGGGCGGCTGAGCTTCTTCTTCGCCATCGGGATGAATTTCTTCATGGAGGCGGCCAAGCTCCGCGCGGCACGGTTCCTCTGGCACCGGATCATGACGGAGTTCGGTGCGAAATCCGAACGCTCCAAGATGCTTCGGACCCACTGTCAGACCTCGGGGGTCAGCCTGCAGGAGCAGGATCCCTATAACAACGTTGTCCGCACTGCCTATGAAGCAATGAGTGCGGTTCTGGGTGGTACGCAGTCGCTGCATACCAACGCTCTGGACGAAGCCATTGCATTGCCCACCGAGTTTGCCGCTCGGATTGCTCGGAATACGCAGTTGATTTTGCAAGAAGAAACCGGCGTGACCAATGTGGTCGACCCGTTGGCGGGGTCCTACTATGTCGAAGCGCTGACGGCAGAACTGATCGAGCAGGCTTGGGCCCTGATCGAAGAGGTCGAAGAGATGGGCGGCATGACCAAAGCTGTCGCCACCGGCATGCCGAAGCTTCGGATCGAGGAAAGCGCGGCCAAGCGCCAGGCGATGATCGACCGGGGCGATGAGGTGATTGTCGGGGTGAACAAGTACCGGCTGACCGAGGAAGACCCGATCGATATTCTCGAAATTGACAACACCGCGGTTCGGGAGGCGCAGGTGGCGCGGCTGGCGCGCATCCGCGAGACGCGTGATGCGGCGGCCTGCGAGGGTGCCCTTGCGGCGCTTGAGCAGGCCGCCTCGACCGGCACTGGAAATCTGTTGGAACTGGCCGTGGAAGCGGCCCGCGCGCGGGCATCCGTGGGGGAGATCAGCATGGCGATGGAAAAATCCTTTGGCCGCCACCGGGCGGAAGTGAAAACCCTGGCTGGTGTCTATGGTGCCGCCTATGAAGGCGATGAAGGCTTCGCGGCGATCCAGGCCGATGTAGAGAAATTCGCCGAGGCAGAGGGCCGCCGCCCGCGTATGCTGGTGGTGAAAATGGGCCAGGATGGGCATGACCGGGGTGCGAAGGTGATCGCCACGGCCTTTGCCGATATCGGCTTCGATGTGGATGTGGGGCCGCTCTTCCAAACCCCGGAAGAGGCAGCGCAGGACGCGATCGACAATGACGTTCATGTCATCGGCATCTCGTCTCAGGCCGCCGGGCACAAAACCCTCGCGCCAAAGCTGATCGAGGCGCTGAAGGCCAATGATGCCGGAGATATCATCGTGATTTGTGGCGGCGTGATCCCGCATCAGGACTACGAGTTCCTGCAAAATGCTGGTGTCAAAGCCATCTTTGGGCCCGGCACGAACATCCCGGAAGCGGCTCAGGACATTCTGCGCTTGATTGGGGAAGCCCGAGGCTGATCCGCGCAATATTGAGAGATTGAGGAGAGGGAGCCGGAAAACGCACGTTTTCCGGTCGGTTTCCTCGCGGAAACCGGCCTTTGGGTTTGCTCTTGCCCTGATCCGGCCCCTGTCGCATCAAGGGGCAGGAAGGAGACCCGCGCGTTATGGCTTTGCCGGTCCGACAACAACTGATCTATTGGGGCATCGCCTTTGCGGTATTCCTTTTGATCCTGTGGGCGCTTGGCGATGTCATTTTGCCGTTCGTCGTCGGCGGTGCCGTGGCGTATTTCCTTGATCCTGTGGCCGATTGGCTTGAAGCAAAGGGGCTCAAACGTATCTGGGCCACGGTTCTGATTTCTTTGATGGCGCTGCTGGCCGTTGTCATTGCCGCGCTGATCGTGGTGCCGCTTCTGATCAGTCAGCTCACGGGCCTCATCTCCGCGGCACCTGATCTTTTCATCCAATTGCGCGATTTCCTAATTACGCAGTTCCCGCAATTGATGGATGAGAGCTCACCACTCCGGGGCTCGCTCGTGGCAATCGGCGAGACGATCCAATCCCGTGGCGGTGAGTTGCTCAATGGCGTATTGAGTTCGGCCATGTCGGTGATCAATGTCATCGTGTTCATCGTCGTTGTGCCCGTCGTCTCATTCTATCTGCTGTGGGATTGGGACCGGATGGTGGCCCGGATCGACGATCTTCTGCCGCGCGATCACCGCCCGGTCATCCGCCGTCTGGCGTCTGAGATTGATCAGACCTTGGCGAGTTTCGTCCGCGGCCAGGGGACGGTCTGCCTGATCCTGGGCACGTTCTATGCCGTTGCCTTGATGATTATCGGCCTGCAATTCGGCGTTGTTGTCGGGTTTATCGCCGGTTTGATCTCGTTCATCCCCTATATCGGGGCGCTGTTCGGCGGGGTGCTGGCCGTCGGCTTGGCGCTCTTCCAGTTCTGGGGCGAATGGTGGTGGATCGTTGCCGTGGCGGCGATTTTTCAAGTTGGCCAAGTTGTCGAGGGCAATATCCTGACCCCCAATCTGGTGGGTGGCTCGGTCGGACTGCACCCGGTGTGGTTGATCTTTGCGCTTTCAGCCTTTGGCGCGGTGTTCGGCTTTGTTGGCCTATTGGTGGCGGTGCCGGTCGCGGCCGTGATCGGTGTTTTGGTCCGATATGGGGTGGAGCAATATAAGCAGAGTTTGCTCTATCAGGGCCTTGGCGAGACCAAGGACGACTAGCGATGGCCGAGCAGCTGGTCTTCACACTTCCCCTACGCGCCGCGATGGGGCGCGAGGATTTCTTCGTCTCCCCGGGCAATGCGGTGGCGGTCGCCGGTATCGACGGTTGGCAAAGCTGGCCTTTTGGGAAAATGATCTTGGTTGGTCCCGAAGGGGCGGGCAAGACCCATCTGGCGCATGTCTGGGCCGATATGTCGGGCGCGGTTCTGATCCAAGCGCGCGATCTGACGGCGGCGCGGGTTGAGGCGCTGGCCGATGCGCCGGGCGTTGCTGTGGAAGACGCCGATGACATTGCCGGTCAACCGGAGGCAGAAACGGCGCTGTTCCATTTGCACAATGCCCTGGCCGGGCGCGATGCGCCGCTCCTCCTGACAGCGCGGGATGCGCCGGAACGTTGGGGGCTGGGTCTGCCCGATCTGGACAGCCGGATGCGGCAGGCGGGCGTGTTGCGTTTGTCTCCACCCGATGACGCGCTTCTGGCGGCGGTCATGTTGAAACTCGCCCAAGACAGGGAGATGCCCCTCAAGCCACGCATCCTGAGCTATGCCTTGGCTCGAATCGAACGTTCTTTTGCCGCCGCTCAGGCCTTTATCACGGCGCTTGACGCGATGGCATTGGCGGCAAAACGCCCACCCACCCGCAAAATGGCCAAGGCGATCCTTGCGGATGACAAGGAATAAATGTCACGTTCTTGATATAGAACTGACCTAACGCAAGAACCCATGAGCACAGCAGATTTCCTCACCGCCCCAATTCCTGATCCCGTTGATTTACCCGAGGCGCAAACCAAGGGGCCACAACGGTTTTTCAATCGGGAGCTTAGTTGGCTTGCGTTTAACTGGCGGGTGTTGGAAGAGGCCGAAAATCCGCGTGTGCCGCTTTTGGAACGCGTCCGGTTTGTTTCGATCTCGGCGGGCAATCTTGATGAGTTTTACACGGTCCGTGTCGCCGGCCTGCGTGAGTTGGCGCTTGAGGGCAATGTCATGCCCTCCGACGATGGCCGCAGCCCGACGGAACAGCTGACGCTGATCAATGCCGATGCCCGCGCCTTGATGCAGAGCCAGCAGGACGTTTGGATTGCGTTGAAAAAGGAACTGGAAGGCGAGGGGATCAACGTCGTCGCCCGGTCGGACCTCACCGCTGCGGACAAATCCTATCTTGAAACGGTGTTTTTGACCCAGGTGTTTCCGGTTCTGTCGCCTTTGGCCATCGACCCGGCGCATCCGTTCCCGTTTATCGCCAACGAAGGGTTCTCCCTCGCGCTGCAGATGAAACGCGAGCGCGACGGGCGGAGCTTGCAAGCGCTTTTGCCTATTCCGGGGCAGATCGACCGTTTTGTGCAACTGCCAGCCCCTGCCGGGCAGGCCAGATTCCTGCCATTGGAAGAGCTGTTGCTGCTGCATGGGGGCGCTGTTCCCCGGCTATAAACTCACCGGGTCGTGCAGCTTCCGCATCTTGCGCGACAGCGATCTGGAGGTCGAGGAAGAGGCCGAAGATTTGGTGCGCGAATTTGAGACCGCACTCAAGCGCCGCCGCCGTGGCGAAGTTGTTCGCCTGCAAATCTCTGATGCAGCGCCAGAAAATCTGCGCGCGGAGATCATCGAACAACTTAATGTTCAAGGCGACGAGATCGTTGAAGTCAAAGGCATGATCGGCCTCATCGCTCTGAAAGAACTGGTGATCGATGAACGCCCCGATCTGCTCTGGCCTGGCTTCATGCCGCGCGTGCCCGAGCGGGTGCAGGATCACGAAGGGGATATGTTCGCTGCGATCCAGCAGAAGGATATGCTGCTCCATCACCCCTATGAGACCTTCGACATGGTGGTCCGCTTTCTGGCGCAGGCGGCGCGGGACCCAAATGTTGTGGCGATCAAACAGACGCTTTATCGGACGTCCAACGAGAGCCCGATTGTCGAAGCGCTGTGTGAGGCGGCGGAGAACGGCAAGTCGGTCACCGCACTTGTTGAGTTGAAAGCGCGGTTTGATGAGGCGGCGAATATCCGACAATCGCGCAAGCTGGAACGCTCGGGCGCGCATGTGGTTTACGGCTTCATCAACTATAAAACCCACGCCAAGATCTCGACGGTCGTGCGCCGCGAGGGTGACAAGCTGGTGACTTACACCCATTACGGAACCGGCAATTACCACCCGATCACCGCGCGGATTTACACCGATTTGAGCCTTTTCACTTGCGACGATGCGCTTGGTCGGGATGCGACGAAGGTGTTCAATTATATCGGCGGATATGCCGAGCCAGATGGGCTGGAGAATCTGGCGATCTCTCCGATCAGCCTGAAATCGACAATCCTCGAGAACCTCAAGGCCGAGGCGGCGCATGCCAAAGCGGGTAAACCGGCGATGGTTTGGGCCAAGATGAACAGCCTGATTGAGGCCGATGTCATCGACGCGCTCTATGAGGCGAGCCAGGCGGGTGTGAAGATTGATCTGGTGATCCGGGGCATCTGCGGGCTTCGGCCTGGGGTGAAGGGGTTGAGCGAGAATATCCGGGTGAAATCGGTCGTGGGCCGGTTCCTGGAGCACTCGCGGATTGTCTGTTTTGGCAACGGATCGGGCCTGCCGTCGAAGAAGGCGCGGGTCTATATCAGCTCGGCGGATTGGATGGGCCGGAACCTGAACCGACGGGTCGAAACTCTGGTGGAATGCAAAAATGCGACGGTGAAAGCGCAGATTGTGAGCCAGATCATGGCTGCCAATCTGGCCGATGTGGCGCAAAGCTGGGTGTTGACCCCCGATGGCAGCTTTGAGCGCCCCGACCTGAGCCAGATCGAGAACCCGTTTTCCTGCCACCGGTTCTTTATGGAGAACCCTTCCCTGTCGGGCCGAGGGTCCGCCGGGGCGAAAGACGTGCCAGCGCTGACCCATTCGAATGATTGACGGGTGCGTGAGCGGCATGTCATGCCTGTGACTATGATGGGAGAGGCTGCCGTTCCGATTGAGACGCACCCCGATTGGGGGCCGTTTGGCGCGCCGCTTTTCGATGGGCCGCAAGCCCGCGCGCTAAGCCGGGTGGGCGTGATCGATATCGGCTCGAACTCCGTCCGGCTGGTGGTGTTCGACGGCGCGGCGCGGTCGCCGGCCTATTTCTTCAACGAGAAAATCCTTTGCGGTCTGGGTGCAGGCTTTGCCGAAACCGGGCGGCTTTCGGTTGATGGTCGCGCGCGGGCTTTGACTGCTTTGAAACGCTTTGCGGCACTGGCCGAGGCGATGGATGTGTCGCCTTTGGTGACGGTTGCGACAGCAGCGGTGCGGGAGGCCGCGGATGGGCCAGAGTTTCGCGCCGAAGTGGCGGCGGAGACTGGCTTGCAGATTGTCGTCGTCGATGGCGCGGAAGAGGCGCGGCTCGCGGCGCAGGGTGTGCTGTTGGGCTGGCCCGGGGCGCAGGGGCTGATCTGCGATATCGGTGGCTCGTCTATGGAGTTGGCGGAGTTGTTGGGCGAAGGCCAGGTGGGCCGATGCGAGACCTCCGATCTGGGGCCGTTGAAGCTGATGGGGATCAAGGGCGGCAAAAAAGCCGTTCGCGCCCATATCAAGGATCGGATCGTAGCGCTCAAAACCCAGTTCCCGGACCGCCCGGAGCGGTTGTTTTTAGTCGGCGGATCGTGGCGTGCCATTGCCCGGATCGACATGGAGCGGCGCGGGTACCCTTTGAAAGTGCTGCATGAGTATCGCATGACGCCGCGTGCGATCATGGAGACGATCAAATACATCGCCAAGACCGATATCGAGGTGTTGCGGGGGCAAACCGGCACCAGCGAGGCGCGGATGCGCCTGGTGCCTTTGGCGTCCGAGGTCCTGCGCGTGTTGATGCGGCAGATCAGGCCGCATGAGGTGGCGATCTCAAGCTATGGCATCCGCGAGGGGTTGCTCTATGAGCAGATGGGGCCGGAGCTCCGCCATCGTGACCCTCTGATCGAAGCCGCGCGCCATGCGGAGGCGCAGAACGCGCGGATGCAAGGCTTTGGTCGTGCGCTCTACAAATTCGTGGAACCGCTTTTTGCCAATGCCAAACCGGCCCGGAAGCGCTTGGTACGCGCGGCCTGTCTGCTGCATGATGTAAGCTGGCGCGCTCATCCCGATTACCGGGCCGAGGTGTGTTTCGACACCGCAACCCGCGCCAATTTGGGCGGCATGACCCATGCGGAGCGGGTGTTTTTGGGCCTGGCGTTGTTGCACCGGTATAAATCCAGCCGCTCGGGCACGAATTTTGACACGGATTTGTTGAAGCTTTTGCCTGAGGCCGATGTGGTGCAGGCGGAGATCTTGGGCCGCGCAATGCGCTTTGGCGCGATGTTTGCGCTGGACCGACTGCCGGATCATGGGCGGCTCAAGCTTTATCCAAAGAAGAGAGTTCTGGAGCTGACACTGACGACCGACGCGGGGCGGAACCTGTTTGGCGAGGTGGCCGAGGCCCGGTTTCAGGCGCTTGCAGGTGCGATTGGGGCCGAGGCGGTGGTACGCTCCGGCCCCTGATCAAAGCTCAGTGGCAGGCCGGACGATCGCCAGGGATCAACACACGATCAATCACATGGATCACGCCGTTGTCGGCCTCAATATCGGCGATGACCACATTGGCCATTTCTCCGGAGCCGTCGGCGATGGACACGCCACCCGAGCCAGCGGTTACGCAAAGGCGCGCTGAGGTCAGTGCCGGGCGGATATAGATCGACCCGTTTGGCAACATGCCCGAGGTCAGTTCGCGATCATCCACATGGTAGAGCAAGATATCGGTCAACTGCCCCTGGTTCTCCGGCAAGAGCAGCGTTTCAACCGTACCCTCAGGCAGCGCGGCGAAGGCGTCATTGACCGGCGCGAAGACGGTGAACGGGCCAGGTCCAGACAGCGTATCGACCAGGCCTGCTGCGGTCACGGCGGCCACGAGGGTCGAGAAGCGCTCATCGGCGGCGGCGATATCAACGATGGTGTTAGCGCTGGCAGCGGAGCCCATCAGGGTGGCCGCGGTGAGGGCGGTGGCAAGCAATTTTTTCATTTATGTGTCTCCCATTGTCTGAACACGGAAGGGGTTACGAGGGGTCATCTTGATCCGATCACGGCGATCACGATCCTGTGATGGTGCGTGATCTCTTGTCCGACCTCGGGCAATCGCGTAACCCGGGCGGAACGCGACCCCGAGATGAGAGAACCCATGCGCCTAAGCCGCTATTTCCTGCCCGTTCTGAAAGAGACCCCTGCCGAGGCGCAGATTGTCAGCCACCGGCTGATGTTGCGCGCGGGGATGATCAAACAAGCCAGTGCGGGGATCTATTCGTGGCTGCCGCTTGGCTATCGGGTACTGACGCGGATCGCGCGGATCGTGAATGAAGAGCAGCAACGCGCGGGCCATATCCCGATGTTGATGCCCACTTTGCAAAGCGCCGATCTTTGGAAAGAGAGCGGGCGTTATGACGCTTATGGTCCAGAGATGCTGCGCATTCGCGACCGGCAAGATCGGGATATGCTTTACGGTCCGACCAATGAAGAGCTGATCACCGATATTTTCCGGTCCCATGTAACCAGCTACAAGGACCTGCCGCTGACGCTCTATCATATCCAGTGGAAATTCCGCGATGAGATCCGCCCGCGCTTTGGCGTGATGCGCGGGCGCGAGTTCCTGATGAAAGATGGCTATAATTTCGACGTGTCGAAAGAAGCCGCGATGCACGCGTATAATCGCCATTTGGTGAGCTATCTGCGCACCTATGAGCGCATGGGCCTCCAAGCGATCCCGATGCGGGCCGATAGCGGGCCGATTGGCGGCGATGACACCCATGAGTTTCTGGTGTTGGCCGAGACCGGCGAGAGCGAAGTGTTTTATGACAGCGAGATCACCGATCTGAAATTCGGTGACCGCGCGGTGGATTATGACAATGAGGCAGAGTGTCAGGCTGTGTTGGAAGAGTTCACCAGCCGATATGCGCGCACCGACGAGACCCATGACGAAGCGCTCTTCATGGAAATCCCCGAAGAACGGCGCCGGGTGGCCCGCGGCATCGAAGTGGGTCAGATTTTCTATTTCGGCACCAAATACTCCGACGCGATGGGCGCGACGGTGCAAACCGCCGATGGGCAGAAAGTGCCGGTTCATATGGGCAGCCACGGGATCGGTGTCAGCCGCCTGATGGGGGCGATTATCGAGGCCAGCCATGACGACAAAGGCATCATCTGGCCCGAAGGTGTGACGCCATTCCATTGCGGCATCGTCAATCTGCGTCAGGGTGATGCTGGCACGGATGCCGCTTGCGAAGGGCTTTATAAGGCGCTTCAGGCCAAGGGGCTCGAGCCGCTCTATGACGACCGCGAAGAGCGGGCGGGCGCGAAATTCGCCACCATGGATCTAATCGGTCTTCCCTGGCGGATCACCGTCGGGCCACGTGGGCTGGACAAAGGCGGTGGAACTCACCTGCCGCCGGACCGGCGAGAGCGAAGAGATGAGCGCGGAGGCGGCGGCGGCAAAAGTGGCCGAAATCTATGCGCCGCATCATGGCCATGCTGGCGCGATGGTTGAGCCGATGGCGGATCGGAGCTTCCACACGTGGCTCTAGCGCCAGACAGGCGTGTCTGAACTCTAACGACTCATACTGTCCCGGCGTGTTCGGGGCAGAACGTTTGGCCGGGGCAATTTTGCCGGGCCATGACGCTCATTTTCAATCTGTTTTGATCGTGCCGATTGTGTTTGGTCGGGCAACATTTCTTCTCCTTTCGGACAGGAGGCCTATCCGAATTCTTCTGAAGATATGCCATTGCTCAGGTCGCTTCGGCCCCATGGTCCGATAGGTGTCGCGTGATGAGAAAACGCAACGCCTGTTAGGGGAGACCACAATGGCGAGACATATATACGGAACACCGGAGGCCGATGAGATCAGTGGCGGCGCAGGTCCGGACCGCATTCACGGCAAAGAAAGTGACGACACGATTTCGGCAGGCAACAGCGCCGACCGCGTTTATGGCCAAGGCGGCGACGACACGATCTCTGGCGCAGGTGGTGCAGATGCGCTGCGCGGCGGCGGTGGCGCCGATGTGATCGATGGCGGCGCGGGTCAGGACAAAATTTATGGCGGCACGGGTGACGACTACCTAACCGGCGGCAATGTCCGGGCCGGTGGCTCCAGCTCCGGCACGGGGTCCGGATCGGGTGGCGTCGATGACAAACTCTGGGGTGGTGATGGTAATGACACCATGTATGGCCAAGGAGGGAACGACAAACTCTTCGGTGGCGATGAGCAGGATCAGATGTTTGGCGGTGCCGGTGCAGACAGCCTCTTTGGCGGCAATGATAATGACGAGATTTCAGGCGGTGGCGCGAATGACGTCGCCATTGGTGGTCAAGGGAACGACAACATATCCGGCAACATCGGGGCGGATCGCCTCTATGGCGGTGCTGATCAAGATGTTTTGTCCGGCGGCACCGGCTCCGACCGCCTTTATGGTGGTGCTGGTCATGATCACTCCCAGGGCGACGAGGGGAATGACAAGGCCTATGGGGCCGATGGCGATGATACCCTGACGGGCGATGGTGGCGACGACCGTCTCTATGGTGGCGCTGGCAACGACGCGTTGGATGGCGGTATCGGGGCCGATTTCCTCTGGAGCGGCAAAGGCGATGACGTCATGTTCGGCGGGGCGGGCAATGACCGGCTTGGTGGCGCAGACGGAAATGACATCCTCTGGGGCGGCAGTGGCAAGGATCTTCTCTATGGTCGGGCCGACAATGACGAGCTGCATGGCGGTACCGGCAATGACGAGCTGAGAGGCGGCATTGGCGATGACGTGCTTTACGGCGACGGCGGCAGCGACTTTCTTGGCGGTGGCCAGGGCAATGACATGCTGGACGGTGGCACGGGCAATGACACGTTGATGGGGCGCCAGGGTGACGACGTTCTGTCCGGCGGGGCAGGGGTCGATGCTCTGTTCGGCGGCAATGGCAAGGATGTCTTGTCTGGTGGCGGCGGTGGCGATGTGCTGAATGGCGGCGCTGGCGCAGACGATCTGTCGGGCGATGCGGGGCGCGACGTTCTGAACGGCGATTCCGGTGCGGATGTGCTCCGCGGCGGTGCTGGCGCTGACACGCTGGACGGTGGCCACGGGACCGACCGCCTTGAGGGTGGATCGGGCGTCAACCAATTGACTGGCGGCTCAGGTGCAGATGTCTTTATTTTCAAAGACGGTGGCTTTTCCCGCGATACGATCACCGATCTGCAAGTCTTTGGGTCGGCCAAAGACACCATTGATCTATCGGACTTTGGCTTCCTGACGACGTATGCCGATCTGGATGCTTGGCAAGCGGCCAATGTCACAGTGACAGCGGATGGCGACGTCAAGATGCGTCTCGCTGGCGCGCAATCCGTCGTGATCGAGGACCATACCGATCGTGGGGAGGCGTTCGTCGAATTCGTGATGGACACGATCTTGTTCTAACCAAGATCAGATCAAATCCGCCGTTTTGCAGGCGCGGCGGTTCCCAGGATTTGTTGTCAACGTGACGGGGGTTCTACCCATCCCTCGTGAAGCTGATGACGTGCGTACAACAGATTCTGGAAGGGCATTTGGTGGGGTGGGTCTAAGCAGCCATCCATTGCCAGATGGTCCCGGAGAGGGCGGCGCATTCTGCGCCGCCCTTCTTTGTATCAGGCTGCGAAGCCGAGGTAATGTAGGTGGATCTCATAGATCGGGTGCGTTTCCGCGCCGACGATGTCCTCCCGATGGTGCCGGTAAACCGAGCGCCAATAGGGCTGAATGATCACCCCTTCATCGCGCATGATCTGTTGAATCCGGGCCATCACCTGGCTGCGGGCTTCGGCATCGGCAATTGCCGAAGCTTCGGCCAGAAGCGTGTCGAACTCTTCGTTGTTGAACCCGGTTTCGTTCCAGGGCTCGCCCGATTTATAGGCCAGCGTCAGGTTCTGCACGCCCAAGGGCCGGTGGCCCCAATCGGTGGAGCTGAACGGGTACTCGGCCCAATCGTTCCAGAAGGTCGACCCTGGATAGATGGTCCGTGTCACGTTCAAACCGGCATCGCGAAGCTGCGCCGCCAGTGCGTCCGAGGTGGGGCGCCGCCAACTGTCATCGATCGAGATCAGCTCATGCTCAAAGTCGAGCACACCAGCCTCTTCCATCAGGCGACGGGCTTCTTCCGGGTTATATTCCGGCGGTCCGATATCGGCATATTCGGGATGGATCGGGCAGACATGGTGGTTCTCCGCCACAGTCCCGCGCCCATCATAGCCGATTTCAAGCAGAACACTGTTGTCGCAGGCCAGCGCCAAGGCGCGGCGCACCCGCACATCGTCATAAGGTGCGTTGTTCTGATTGGTCCGGAGCACCAGCGAGTTGGCCGAGAGCGCTTCGGATTTGGTCCAGCCGATCGAGTCGAAAATATCGACGAAATTGCCGACAGTCTCATAGAGCATGTCGATCTCGCCGGCCTCGGCCGCGGCCAAATGGGCCGATTGGTCGGTGCCGAGATCGACAAATTCGATCCGGTCCAGCGCCGCGCCATTATCGGCGTCCCACCAGGTGTGATCGGGGTTCTTCTCCATCACCGCGCCGACACCCACCTCGTAAGAGACGGGCCGATAGGGGCCCGTGCCGACGGGGTTGTCGACCGGGCTGCCCGAGAAGCCGTTCTGCACGATGGCAGAGGGGTAATCGGACATGGTCGGGATGATGGTGATGTCGGGCTGTGCCAGATTCAGCACCACGGTGTGATCGTCGACGACCTCCAAGACGCCATCGGCAATCGCGCCGGTCGCTTCGTCGATGAGCGCGCCCATCCGCGACGCCATCGCGTTGCCTTCCATCGAGCGGTCGCACCACCGGGTGATGTTGTAGGCCACATCGTCCGAGGTAAACGGCGTGCCATCGTTCCACATCACACCCTGACGCAGGTACAACGTGTATTGTGTCGCGTCCTCATTGACCTCCCAGTTTTCCAGAAGTCGGCCCGAGAACACGCCATCACGGCTGTATTCCACCAGGTATTCCAGCCACCCACGGCTGAAATTCGCGATCTGCGGCCAGTCATAGGAGGGCGGATCTTTCATCGCCCGGACTTCTTGCTGGATGCGGATCGTTCCGCCTTGTTGGATATGCCCGGCGGCGCGCGCAGGTTTGGCCGAGCCGATCAGGCCATAGGCCACGCTGGCCGATACGCCAAGCGCGGTCGCGCGGGTCAAAAACTCGCGGCGGTCCATCGTGCCGTCAGCGACTTCCTGCGCATAGGCCATAGCTGCGGGATGCACGTTTCGTGCGGAATGAGTCATAGGTGTTTGTCTCCCTGGACGAACGGGCATGCGCCCGGCCTGGTCGTCAACTCCAGGCATTCTGGGTGAAGGCGGGGCGCAGGCATCTGTCGGCCCGTCTAACCGCCACGGTTCGATGTCAAAAAACGACATGAAAGATTAAAAGCGACATGTTGGGTGGGTGCAAGCGTTATTGGTGCTGGAATCAACGAAGCTTGACCCTTGGCCTTAAAGCACCCAGTTTGCGCGCAACAATAATGGGCAGGAGCGCCGGATGTCTGGCCGGACCAAACCGTTCTCGGGCTTTGAGTTTATGATCGCTTGGCGCTATCTGCGCGCCCGCCGCGCCGAGGGTGGGGTCAGCGTGATGACCTGGATCAGCTTTATCGGCATAGCTTTGGCGGTTATGGCGTTGATTGCGACCTTGGCCGTCCGCTCGGGCTTCCGCCATGAATTTGTCGCGACGATTGTTGGCGCGAACCCGCATATCTCTGTTCTTGGGTTGGAGCGGTTCGACTATACCGAAGAAGAACGCGCTCTGATCGACGCGAACCCGGATGTCGCGGCGGCCTTGGCCGGGCGCGCGGCCACCACACGCACAATTGAAGCGCCGCAAGCGGTGGCCGACGCGGTCCGCGCGGTGGCCGGTGTCGAACATGCCGCCGCCGTCATTCGCGCCGAGGTTATGGCCAGCGCGCGGGCCGAAAATACGCTAGGCCAAGTGATTGGGATCACGGCCGAAGATCTGGCCACGGTGCCTTTGGTGCGCGAGCCGGAAGCCGCCTTTGGTGATCTGCAGCGTTTCAACGAGGGTGTCGCAATTGGCGAGGGCGTGGCGCGACGTTTGGGGCTGCGGATCGGCGATACGATCCGCCTGACCTCGCCCACGGGCGCGCAGACCGTGGGGGCGCGCCGCCCGGATCGGGGGTTATGAGGTCGTCTATGTGTTCCGGGTGGGCCGGTGGGACATCGACAATGTGCGTATCTATATGCCCTTTGCCGAGGCGCAGAGCTTCTTTGGCCGCGATGGCGTGGCCGATAGCATTGACGTGGCGGTCGGCGATCCCGAGGCCGTCGAAGAGGTGGTTTGGGAGGTGTCCCAAGCGGCGGGGCAGGGCACCTATGTTCGCACCTGGCAGGACAGTTCCGGAGCGTATCTGCAAGCCTTGCAGATGGAAGACAACATCATGTTCGTCATCCTCTCGATCCTGGTTTTGATCGCAACGATGAACATTGTCTCCGGCCTGATCATGCTGGTGAAAAACAAGAGCCACGATATTGGGATTCTGCGAACTGTGGGCCTGAGCGAAGGCTCGATCCTGCGGGTGTTCTTTATCTGCGGCTCCGCCATTGGGCTCGCGGGCACGGTTGTGGGCGTGGCGCTTGGCTGCGCCTTTGCGATCTGGATTGACCCGATCTTCAGCTTTGTGAACTGGGTCGCGGGTGGCGGTGTATGGGATCCGTCGGTTCGGCTTTTGTCGCAACTGCCCGCGCGGCTTGAATGGGCCGATGTGATGTCGGCGGTCACGCTGTCTTTGGGTCTGTCCTTTGTCGTGACGATCTTCCCCGCCCGCCGCGCGGCGCGGATGAACCCGGTGGAGGCGCTGCGCTATGAGTAGGCCAGTGTTGCGCCTCGATGGGATCAAGAAGGGCTACAATCACGGATTGCCGAATGAAATCCGCGTGTTGCGCGGAGCGTCGGTAGAGGTGCAGCCGGGTGAGATTGTCGCGCTGGTCGCGCCTTCGGGTGCTGGGAAGTCGACGCTTCTCCATATCGCCGGTCTGCTCGATACTCAGGATGCAGGCGTGGTCGAAATCGCGGGTGTGGATCAGGGCCAAGCGTCTGATCGGGCGCGGACCGCGGCGCGCCGTGGGCAGATCGGGTTTATCTATCAGTTCCACCATCTGCTGCCGGAATTCACGGCCGCCGAGAATATCGTGCTGCCGCAACTGGCCCATGGGGTGCCCCGTGCCGAGGCCGAGGCGCATGCGCAAGAGTTATTGGAAAGTGTCGGCGTGGGAGACCGCGCCAGCCATCGCCCCGCCGCGATGTCGGGCGGCGAACAACAACGCGTTGCGTTCTGCCGCGCTTTGGCGAACCGTCCTGCCTTGCTTTTGGCGGATGAGCCAACCGGAAACCTTGATCCAGCGACGTCGGATCGCGTGTTCGATGCTTTGATGGGGCTGGTGCGCGGACGGGGGCTTGGCGCGCTGATCGCGACCCACAATCTGGAACTGGCTGGGCGAATGGATCGCGTCTTGCGGCTTGACGGCGGCGTTCTGGTGGATGCGCCCGAGGCGGTCTGACCGCGGCCGCGTGTTAAGCGGCCGAACTGTCGCCCTCGAACCAGGTCACAATCGCATCAAGGATGCCATCGCGCATCGCCGGGGCCTCCATAAGCACCTCATGCTCGGCCCCTTTGATCAAATCAAGCCGTCCGCCAGGCCAATGCGCCATCCGAGCTTTGATGGCGCTTGGTTCCACGATCCGCTCCAACTCTCCTAAGATCGTCAGCGCCGGTGTGTCAGGCGCGGGCATCGCGAGCAAGGTGCTGCTCTCGCGCAGCGCGGCATTGACCCATCGGATAGAAGGGCCGCCGAGCGCCAGATCCGGATGCTCTGCCACTTGTCGTGACATATAGTCGAAATTGTCCCGGTCCGAGGTCAGCGGGTTGTCTTCAAACGCCATTGGCTCCGCAGGGCCTGTCGTAGGCGCGAATTTGGTGTCGAGGCCAAGCGGGCCGCTCAACCCCATCACGATCCCAGAGATCGAGCGGAGAAACGGCGACATCTGAATGCCCCACATCGGTGCGGTGAACACCGCGCGCGTGATCGGCAACCCGTCATGCAACGCCCTGAGTCCAATTGCCCCGCCCATCGAGTGACCGATCAGAAACCACGGCTTCGGCGGCGCGATCTGATCCAGCACTTGGCGCATGGCCGCCACATCTTCGCGATACTCATCGAAGCTGACCACATGGCCCATATCGCGGCGATGCGCAGGGCGGTCGGCAAGGCCCTGGCCGCGCCAGTCGACCGCGACCATACCATAACCGCGCGCGACCATGTCTCGCGCCAGCCGTCCGTATTTCTCGATATACTCCGTGCGGCCCGGGAACATCAGGATCGTGCCTTTGTCGCCTCCGGGCCAATGACCAACCCGAATCCGCGTGCCGTCTTTTGCGCGGACCCACCATGCGCTGGCCTCATCCGGCCCATCGGCCACATCGGCCAGATAGGGGGCGGGCTCTATCGCGGTGTCGACAGGATCGGCCAACATCACATGTCAGCCAAGCGCGCCGCCAAGGCGCATGGCCGCGCCCATATCGCCATCAACCTTCAATCGCCCGCCCATGAAGGCGGCGGTCGGGTTCAGGTCCCCGGCGAGGATTTCTTGGAACGTGTCGGCATCGGCGGTCATCGTCACATCGGCTTCGGCCCCGTCTTCGGCGGCGCGTACGCCCGAGCCGTCGACAACAATCGCGCCTTCACCTTCGATGACAAACATGGCGCTGCCGTCGAACCCATCGCCGAGTTTCGCGCTTAGAGCCGCCACGGCACCGGTAATCACATCGCTCATGAAAATCTCCTTCCCGTCGATCACGCGGCTTTGTTCTGGAACCTGCGTGTCAGAATGCTACAGTCAAAAGCAGAATGAGAGCATTCGTCATCATACACAACACTCTCCTTGCGGCAGTTTTGACCATGTCGGCGGGAACCGGCTTGGCCTTTGCGCAAAACGACCGCCTGGAAGAATTGTTTGAGCGGCTCCAAATCCCGGATTTGGGCAATTGGGAGTTGGTGGAGGAAGAGATTTACCAACGCTGGTCAATCTCCGGCTCGGCCTCGGCGGATTTCCTGTTGATGCGGGGGCGCGAGGCGCTGGATGAGGGCGATCTGGACGCGGCGCTTGATCACCTGACTGCACTGACGGATCATGCGCCGGATTTCGCCGAAGGTTGGAATGCGCGCGCGACAGCCTATTTCCGGATGGGCATGTATGGACCCTCAATTGCCGATGTGCAGCAAGTCCTGGCCCTCAATCCGCGCCACTTCGGAGCGTTGACGGGTTTGGGCCTGATGTTGGAGGAAATGGGCGAATTCGACGCCGCGTTGGAGGCTTTTGAGAGCGCGCAAGCTATACATCCGCACCGTCCCGACATAAATCAGGCGGTGGATCGGTTGAACCGAATGCTTGAGGGCGAAACCCTCTAGATTTTCAGAACAAGGGCCGAAAGGGGCTGCCCTTCGCCGGGCGGTCAGGCAGAATGACAGGCAGCATGTCGGGGCAGGGGCGGATTGCCGCCATCCTTGGCCCCACCAATACCGGGAAAACCCACTACGCGATTGAGCGGATGCTGGCGCATCGCACCGGTGTCATCGGTCTGCCGCTGCGCCTGTTGGCGCGCGAGGTCTATGACAAGATTGTCGCGCTGCGCGGCCCTTCGGTCGTGGCGCTGGTCACAGGCGAAGAGCGGATTGTGCCGCCGCGCACACAATACTGGGTCTGTACCGTTGAAGCGATGCCGCAGAGCAACGGCACAGATTTCCTGGCCGTCGACGAGATACAACTCTGCGCCGATCCCGAGCGGGGCCATGTCTTCACCGACCGTTTGCTCCATGCCCGTGGCCTGCATGAGACGCTGTTTCTGGGTGCGGACACGATGCGCGGTGCGATTGCGGCGCTGGTGCCTGGCGTCCAGTTCATGCGGCGTGACCGGTTTTCGGAGCTGACCTACACCGGCTCGAAGAAGATCAGCCGCATGGTGTCGCGCTCCGCGATCGTTGGGTTTTCGGTCGAGAATGTCTACGCCATTGCCGAGCTTTTGCGGCGCACGAAGGGCGGGGCCGCCGTGGTGATGGGGGCGCTCAGCCCACGGACCCGGAACGCGCAGGTGGAGCTCTATCAAAACGGCGATGTGGATGTGTTGGTGGCCACCGACGCCATCGGGATGGGGCTCAATCTCGACATCCGCCATGTGGCGTTTTCGGGTCTGCGCAAATTCGATGGGCGTAAGATGCGCGACCTTGCCTCCAACGAACTGGCACAGATCGCCGGGCGCGCAGGGCGATACACCGAGCCCGGCAGTTTCGGGGTCACGGGCGAGGCCGCGCCGCTGGATGATCAGGTGATCGAGGCGATCACCAACCATCGCTTCGCGCCGGTTCGGAAACTGCAATGGCGGAACGCGCGATTGGAGTTTGGCACTGTCCCGCGCTTGATCGCGTCGCTGCAGGAGCACACGCAAGACGAGTGGCTTTCGCGGGCGCGCGAAGCCGACGATCTGATGGCGCTAAAGGCTATCTCGGGGCAAGCGGATGTGGCCGAACGGATCAGCGGTGCACAGGACGTAAAACTCCTTTGGGATGTCTGCCGTATTCCCGATTTTCGAGGGATCAGCCACGCGGAACATGCGAGCCTTCTGGCGGGGATTTTCGACTATCTGCACGATCTGGGCCGCGTGCCGGACGACTGGCTTGCGCGACAGGTGAAACGTATCGACCGTACCGAAGGCGATATTGACACGTTGTCTAAACGATTGGCGTATATCCGCACATGGACCTATGTCGCGCAGCGGAATGGCTGGGTCGATGATGAATCCCATTGGCGAGACGCCACGCGTGCCGTAGAAGACCGCCTGTCAGATGCGCTTCACGAGCGGCTGACGCAAAGATTTGTCGACCGGCGCACCTCGGTGCTGATGCGCCGGTTGAAGCAGAAGGAGAGCCTTGTGGCCGAGGTGAACGACAAGGGTGAAGTGACGGTAGAGGGCCAGTTTGTGGGCCGCCTCGAAGGATTCCGGTTCCGTCAGGATGCGTCCGCAACGGCGGATGAGGCCAAGACGTTGCAGCAGGCCGCGGTGGCGGCGCTCCGGCCAGAATTCCATCTCCGCGCAGATCGGTTCTATAACGCGCCGGATACCGAGTTTGACTACACCGAGCAGGGGGCCTGATGTGGGGCGACCAGGCCGTGGGCAAACTGGTTGCCGGGCCTGAGGCGTTGAAGCCTATCGCCGAGGCCTTTGTTGATGAAGAGGCCGGGCCGGAGGTGATGCAGAAGGTCCAACGCCGGCTGCAACATTTCATCGACCGCAAGGTGGCGACCCTTTTTGAACCGCTTTTGGCGATGTCAAAGGATGAGGCGCTCACCGGGCTGCCGCGCGGTTTTGCCTTCCGCATGGTCGAGGCGCTTGGTGTCCTGCCCCGCGCCGATGTCGTTGAGGATGTGAAAGCGCTGGATCAAGACGCGCGGGCGCTTCTGCGCAAGCATGGTGTGCGCTTTGGCCAATTCACGATTTTCCAACAACTGCTTCTGAAACCCGCGCCAACACGGTTGCGGCTGGTGCTTTGGGGCTTGGCCGAGGGTCTGGCTGAGTTCCCGGAAAGCCCGCCGCCCGGTCTGGTGACGATCCCGAATGCCGAGGGGGTGCCCGACGGCTATCATACGATGTCGGGCTATCGAGCAGCGGGTGCTCGAGCGATCCGCATCGACATGCTGGAGCGGCTTGCCGATATGCTGCGTCAGCAAGATACGCGCGGCGGGTTTGAAGCGACGGCGGATATGTTGTCGATCACCGGCATGACGTTGGAACAGTTCGCGGATCTGATGCAGGGCCTTGGATATAAGGCCGATCGCGGAGAGCGGGTGAAGGTGAAAGCGGCACCAGTGACAGAGACGCCTGCTGCGGAAACATCTGCGACGGAGGGGGCCGATACCCCCGATCCGACCCCCGCCGAACTGCCTGACGATGCGCCCGGCGAGGGCCCCCCGCGACACCGCAGGAAACGCCGGTGGAGCCGCCCGCTGAGGCACCGTCCGTGCCGCCGCAGGAGATACCGACGGAGACACCGCCGGAAAGTGCAGCAGCTCAGGCGGAAGTTGCGGATGCAGAACCGGAGATGGAGGTGTTCTACACCTTTGCCTGGGCCCCGCGTCGCCGCCCGAACCAACAGGGTCAGCGCCGAAATGATGGTGGCGGCAAACCGCGTGGTAAGAAGGGCAAACCGCAGGGCAAGCCCGGTGGCAAACCACGCGGCAACAAACCTCAAAGCTTCTCCGCCAGGCCGGATCGCAAGAAAGACCGGATCGACCCGGACAATCCCTTTGCCCAAGCCCTCGCGGGGCTGAAGGATAAGAGCTGACCGAGGCGGTCAAAGACCGGCTGGACAAGTGGCTCTGGCAGGCGCGGTTCTTCAAGACCCGGAGCTTGGCCACGAAAACCGTGTCGGGCGGCCATGTGCGCGTCAATGGCGAGAAGGTGCAGAAAAAGGCAACCTCAGTCGGGCCCGGTGATGTGCTGACCTTCCCGCAAGGTCGAATGATCCGCGTGGTTCGGATCGTCGCCTTGGCCACCCGCCGCGGCCCCGCACCCGAAGCTCAGGCGCTCTATGACGATCTGACCCCGCCTGCGGAGCCAATCCCCGAACGTGTCGGTGCGCGCCCAACCAAGAAAGCGCGGCGCGATCTGGAGGCGCTCCGAGACGATGACCCCGATAGGATCTAGCCGCCAGAGTGGATCATAATCGGGCAACGGCGTCGCACCCATCTTGCAACTTTTGTGGGGGTTGCGTAGCTAACGACTGACCAACTCTGCCGAGTCTTCTGATGACCTATATCGTTACCGACAACTGCATCGCCTGCAAATACACCGATTGCGTGGAGGTTTGCCCCGTGGATTGCTTCTACGAGGGTGAGAACATGCTGGTCATCCATCCCGATGAATGTATCGATTGTGGCGTCTGCGAACCGGAATGCCCGGCTGACGCGATCCGCCCCGATACTGAGCCGGATATGGAGACCTGGGTCGAATTCAACCGCAAGTGGTCCGAAGCCTGGCCGGTGATCATCACCAAGAAAGATCAGTTGCCAAATGCGGATGAGATGGACGGCAAACCCGGCAAGATGGAGCTGTTTTCCGAGGCGCCGGGCGAAGGTGGTTGACCGATTCGCATCTGCGATGCAGATTTAGAGATATGAAAACTCTGTTGCACCGCAGCATAACCCTGTAAAAACAGGGCTTTTTGGCCTGTGCGCGCCGTCAGATTTTGAAACCTTCGTTTTTTGTGCTATATATCTGTTACAAATAGAGTTGTGACACGCGCCGCGGGGCTGCTGCCCGCGATGAGATATCAGGACATAAGAATCCGCTTGTGGAAAGCCTGTCTTTCCACTGGCGTTTTTGTCGCCTGATGCTCGCGGGCCGAAAGAGGAAGACATATATGAGCAAAGCACGCAAATCTCGGGATTTCAGCCCTAACGAATACGTGGTGTACCCTGCGCATGGCGTTGGACAGATCGTATCGATCGAAGAGCAAGAGATTGCTGGGATGACGCTTGAGCTGTTCGTGATCTCGTTTGAGAAAGACAAAATGACCCTGCGTGTGCCGACCGCCAAGGCCACCGAAGTGGGCATGCGCTCTCTGTCGAGCCCTGATGTGGTATCGAAAGCACTTGATACGCTGAAGGGCAAGGCGCGCGTGAAACGGGCCATGTGGTCCCGCCGGGCGCAGGAATACGAGCAAAAGATCAACTCAGGCGATCTGATCGCGATTGCCGAAGTCGTGCGGGATCTGCACCGCGCCGACGATCAGCGTGAGCAGAGCTATTCCGAGCGTCAGCTTTACGAAGCGGCGCTTGAGCGTCTGACCCGCGAGTTGGCGGCTGTGAACGGCATGGATGAGGCTGGTGCGCAGAAGCGCGTCGACGATGTCTTGACGGCGCGTGCCGCCGCCTAACCCGCTTGAAATTCAATAGAGAACGCCCGTCGCATTGCATTGCGGCGGGCGTTTCTGTTTTGGCGGCGGGCGCGACATCGGCATGATTGTGCTGATCTTCGATCAGGGTCGTGATCAGACTGGCCATTGTCTCTGGCCTGGCCGAACATTGAACCCGATCTGTGGTTGGTCCGACCCATTGAGGTAACAGGATCGGACGAAAGCACGTTGGAAAGGACGTAACATGTCGAAACTTCTTATGACCGTCTTCGCGGCAAGCACGCTGTTTCTTGCAGGCTGCCAGATGAGTGACCAAGACCGCGCGAATCTCGGCCTTCTGGGCGGCGCTGCGGGCGGCGTTTTGCTGGCCGACGCTTTGGATGCCAATGATGAGTGGACCATTGTGGCTGGCGTGGCTGGTGCCGCCGCGGGCACGTTGTTGGCTCGTAGCACGCAGCAGAACCGCTGCGCATATGCACGTGGCGACGGCACGATCTACTACGCTGCCTGCCCCTAATCTGAGGCGCATCGTCAAGACATTCGCTGGGCCTCCTCACCGGGAGGCCCTTTTTATGTCAGAGCCGCAACCAAAACCGCCATCGCCGCAATCTCTGCCAGTTGCTGGCTAGCGCCCAGGACATCACCGGTTTGGCCGCCGATCTTGGTTTTGGCCAGTGCACCAAGCCCGATGGCGACGGCGAACCCCATGAGAAGCGCCAAGAACCCGCCGAACCCCGCAAAGATCAGCGCCACGCCACCGGCCACGCCGCATGCCAGCCATGCGGTGTCCGCAGGCGGGCGCCCGACAGTGCGCGCCAACCCATCGGCACGCGCCGGGGCCAGATGCGCCATCAGCGCGACCATCGGCGCACGGCTGATCGTCGCGCTCACGATTAGCACGGGAACTGCACCGCCGTGATCTAAGGCAGCCGCGATCAGCGACCATCGCGCCAGCAGGCTGAGGCCCAAGGCCAGAACACCATAGGTGCCGATCCGGCTATCGCGCATGATCTCCAGCCGCCGCTCGGGTGTCCAGCCGCCCCAGAACCCATCCGCCGTATCGGCCAACCCATCTTCATGCAACGCTCCACTGGCGATGATCAAAACGGTCAGTGTCAGGGCCGCGCAGACGCCAGTCGGCAGGCCAAAGCTCATCGCGATCCCGCCCGTCAGCGCGCCCCAAATGCCAAGGACGGCACCCGCCAGCGGCCAGGCCCATGCCGCCCGCGCTGCGCGGTTTTGGTCGCCTGACCATGGCAATGGCAAGCGTGTCAGCAACCCCAGGGCCAGCCAGATATCGGCGGCCCGGATCAATGCCGTGTCGGATGTTCTGTCGCCTTCGGACATCAAATAGGCCTTTCTGTCGCGTGGCGTGTGATCAAGCTTGCGATAAACACCAAAGCCAACGTGATCGCAAATGAAAGACATCGCCGCCATGATCCAAGCTCCCGATAGTCCCGCCGCGTTTCGTGCTGCGTTAACCGCCGCTCCGAGTTCGGATGTGGCGGCCATCGCTGAGGCGCAAGCGCGCAATGGGCAACTCACCAAGCCGCCGGGCGCTCTTGGTCGGCTGGAGGATTTGGCGATCTGGTATGCGGGGTGGCGGTCGAACCCGCGTCCAACAATCGCTTCACCGCAAGCGCTTGTGTTCGCGGGTAATCACGGCGTGGTTGCGCGGGGTGTCAGTGCCTTCCCGGCGGAGGTCACCGTGCAGATGGTGGCCAATTTCGAGGCGGGCGGGGCCGCGATCAACCAACTGTGCAAGTCTGCCGGTGCGGATTTGAGCGTCCACGCATTGGAGCTTGACCGTCCGACCGCCGATTTTACCCAAGGCCCGGCGATGAGTGAGGCCGAGCTAATGGCCGCCATTGGTGCCGGGTGGACCGCCGTCAACCCAGACGCGGATCTTCTGATTACGGGCGAAATGGGGATTGGGAACACCACATCCGCTGCAGCCATCGCATTCGCGCTCTATGGCGGTGCAGCCAGCGATTGGACCGGTCGGGGCACGGGCGTCGATGATGCAGGGCTTGCGTTGAAAACCCAGGTGGTGGCCGATGGGCTGGCCGCCAATCCAAGTGCTGCCACGGATGGGCTGGAGGCGCTGCGGTGTCTTGGCGGGCGCGAACTGGCCGCGATGGTCGGCGCGATCGCCCATGCCCGCGTGCTGCGCATTCCGGTGATCTTGGATGGGTTCATCTGTACCGCTGCCGCCGCAGCCTTGGCCAAAGCCGTTCCCGGGGCGCTGGATCATGCCGTGGCGGGGCATCTCTCTGCGGAACATGCGCATGGGCCGCTCCTAACCGCGCTTGGCAAAGAGCCGCTTCTGGCGCTTGGCATGCGGCTGGGCGAGGGCAGTGGCGCGGCTTTGGCGATCCAGGTTCTGAAAGGCGCTCTGGCCTGTCATTCGGGCATGGCAACCTTTGCCGAGGCCGGTGTCGCAGCGGGTTAGAGCCTAGCCGTCGCCTGGGTTTTGCGTCGCGTTTTGCCGGGCGATCACCCCTTTGAGGGCCCCGGCATCGCTACGGGTGCGGCGCTTGCCGGTTTGCGGCGGCTCATCATGAGCCATCTCATCAAGCTGCGTGACCAGGGCGGTCTCCAGGTTGTTGTTCAGCTCGCGCGCGCGCTCCATATACGCGTCGTTCTGCGTCACTGGCACGCCCGGCACCCAGACATCGGCGAGGCTGCGGAGGTTTTGCCGATCGTGACGGTAAAACGCGGTTTCCAACTCATGAGCCTCGTAATCCGTCATCCCCATATCTTCGAGCACATAGCGCGCCGCGCGGAGGGAGCTGTCGAACATCTCGCGCACGATATGGTCGGCCCCGGCATTATAGAGCTCGTAGACATGCAACCGGTCATGTGCCCGCGCGGTGATCGCGATATCGGGCCGGAGCCGTCTGGCATAGCTCACCAGATTGACCGCCGCTTGTTTGTCATCCACGGCAACCACCAGAACGCTCGCGTCATCCAACCCCGCCGCATGCAGAAGCTCGGGCCGGGTCGGATCGCCAAAGAAGCCTCGGAATCCGAATTTGCGCATCAGTTGGATCGTCGAGAGATCACTGTCGAGCACGATGGTTTTGAAGCCTGAGGCCTGCACCATCCGGTTGACGACCTGCCCAAACCGGCCAATCCCGGCGATGATCACCGGGGCCTTGGCATCAATCCGGTCCGGCTCGGGATTCTCGTCGTTTGCCTCGCCCATCCGGTGGCTGAGATAGTCGTAGAGGATGAAGAAAAGCGGCGTCAGCAGCATGGAAAGTGCGACGACCAAAAGCAGCATTTCACCGATATGGATCGGCAACACCGTTTGCTGCAGTGAGAAGGAGATCAACACGAAGCCAAACTCGCCCGCTTGCGCCAAGCCGAGGGTGAACAGCCAGAGGTTTCGCCCGCGCAACCGAAAGATCAGGCCGATGCCATAAAGCAGAACGCCTTTGACGGTCATGACTGCGAGCGTCAGCCCGACCACGACAAAGAAACTGTCCCAGAGGACGCGGAAATTGATGCCTGCGCCGACGGTGATGAAGAAAAGCCCCAGAAGCAGCCCCTTGAAAGGCTCGATATCGGCCTCAAGCTCATGGCGGAATTCGGAGTTGGCCAGTACGACCCCGGCAACAAAGGCGCCAAGCGCTGGCGACAAGCCAACAAGGATCATCAGAAATGCGATGCCGACGACGATGACGAGCGCCACGGCGGTATACATTTCACGCAGCCGCGCCATATGGATGAACCGGAAAAGCGGGCGGCTTAGGAAATAGCCGCCCAGGATAACGGCGGCGACGGCACCGAGGGTCACCAGCGTGACACCCCATCCCGGCAACCCCTCGACAAGCGACATCGTGTGATGCGCGTCATCCTCGACCGCGCGTTGGATCGAGCCGTCTTCGCCGAAACTGACCAATCCGGGCACGGCAAGAAGCGGCAAAAGCGCCAGCATCGGGATCACGGCAATGTCTTGCGTCAGCAGGACCGAGAAGGCCGACCGCCCGCCATTTGTCTGCATCAGCTTCTTTTCATTCAACGTTTGCAGCACAATCGCGGTCGAAGAGAGCGCGAGGATCAAACCAATCGCCAAAGAGGTTTGCCAGGCAAAGCCTAACAGCGCCGCGCCACCTGCCAATGCGGCCGTGCTTAGCACGATTTGCGCGCCGCCAAGGCCGACCAGCTTCTTGCGCATCTCCCAGAGGCCCTTGGGGTCTAGTTCCAAACCGATGAGAAACAGCATGAGGACGACGCCGAATTCCGCGAAATGCTGCAAATCTTCCGTTTCGGCCCCGACCAGCCCCAGAACCGGGCCAATCATGATCCCGGCGAGGAGATAGCCAAGCACCGATCCCATGCCAAACCGCACCGACAAAGGCACCGCGATCACCATCGCGGCGAGGTAGATGGTGGCTTGGAGCAGGAAATCTTCCATATAAACGTCCTAGATGGGCAATGGCGCGTCGGGCTTCATCTGATCCATAACGATCTGCGATTGCACCCGCGCGACAGAGGGGTGCGGCAAGAGTATCCCGTGGATGATCTCGTGCAAGGCTTGCAGATCGGCGCACCAAACGCGGAGCAGGTAATCGGCCTCACCTGTCAGCGTAAAGGCCGCTGTGATCGACTCTTGCGCCCGGACGAGGCGGGCGAAACTGGCATCGGTGTCATCGCTATGAGCTGCCATCTGCACCTGCACGAAAGCTTGCACGCCCAAGCCGACACGCGCCGGATCGATAACGGCCCGGGCCCCGATCAGATAGCCTGCCGCTTCCAGGCGTTGCCGTCGGCGTCCGGCTTGGCTGGCCGAGAGGTTCAGCTTCTCGCCCAACTCCTGCGCGGTCAGGGTCGCGTTTTGTTGTAGCGCTTTGAGAAGGCGCCGGTCAGTGTTATCAAGCATGCGGGACTATCGCGTGAATTATTGCTTTGGTGCGTATACCTTGCGGATATAGACAGCGAAGTCCAGTAGAACGCGCGGAATGCGCGCATAATATGCCGTACTCTACGCATAGCGAACAGATTCCCTTTCGAAGGAGGAAACCAGATGGGCCCGTTCCCCCATGACGCCCCCCGTGCCACCATCAGTGACGAAAACCCCGCAGGAACCGACGGGTTCGAGTTTGTCGAATTCGCGCATCCCGAGCCGCAAGAGCTGCGCGATCTTTTCGCCAAGATGGGTTATGTGCACACCGCCAATCACAAGACCAAAGCCATCGAGCTTTGGCAGCAGGGCGACATCACCTATGTGCTGAACGCCGAACCGGGCAGCTTCGCCAGTCGGTTTGTGGAAGAGCATGGGCCCTGCGCGCCATCGATGGCCTGGCGCGTCGTGGATGCCGATCACGCGCTGAAACATGCGCTGTCGAAAGGGGCCGAAGAATATACCGGCGCCGACAAAACGATGGATGTGCCCGCAATCATCGGCATCGGCGGCAGTCTAATTTATCTGATCGATCAGTACTACGACGCGAACCCCTATAACGAGGAGTTCGATTGGGTTGCGGATGCGCATCCCGCTGGCGTCGGCTTCTACTATCTCGATCACCTCACCCACAATGTCCACAAGGGCAATATGGATATCTGGTTCGACTTCTATGGCCGGATCTTCAACTTCAAGGAAATCCGCTTCTTCGATATCGAAGGCAAGTTCACCGGTCTCTTGAGCCGTGCGCTCACCTCGCCTTGCGGTCGCATCCGGATCCCGATCAACGAGGACCGGGGCGAGAAGGGCCAGATCGTCGAATATCTGAAGCGCTACAAAGGCGAAGGTATCCAGCATATCGCGGTCGGCACCAATGATATTTATGCCTCGACCGACCAGATCGCCGAGCGCGGCATCAAGTTCATGCCGGCCCCGCCGGACACCTATTACGACTTGAGCCATGAGCGCGTGCAAGGTCATGAAGAACCGCTCGACCATATGCGCAAACATGGCATTCTGATCGACGGCGAAGGCGTGGTTGATGGCGGGGAAACCCGCATCCTGCTGCAGATTTTCTCGAAAACCGTGATTGGCCCGATCTTCTTTGAGTTCATCCAACGCAAAGGCGATGACGGGTTTGGCGAAGGCAATTTCAAAGCCCTCTTCGAGAGCATCGAGGCCGACCAAATCGCCCGCGGCGTGCTTGACGAGGCCTCCTAGCTCCGCACGCCCCTCCTAAAAGGGGCGGATCTGGCGCATGATCTGCCCCTTCTCTGCTTCACAAATATCCCCGCCGGAGGCATCCGCGCCTTGCCAAAGCAGGCGCGTTCGGCAATCTGGGCGCTCTGATGACCAGGAGTGCGCTTATGGATGATGTCACCGCCCGCCATAATGAAAAGATGCGCAAGCTGAAGAAGGCGCGGGATCGTCTGATGGCGACGAAGACCGAGAAAAAAGGTCTGATTGTCGTGCATACCGGCAATGGCAAGGGCAAATCCTCTTCCGGCTTTGGGATGATCATGCGCTGTATCGGCCACGGCATCCCGTGTGCTGTGGTGCAGTTCATCAAAGGCACCTGGACGACAGGCGAGAAGGAGCTTTTGCGCAACCGCTTTGCCGAAGAATGCAAATTTGTCGTCTCCGGCGAGGGCTTCACCTGGGAAACGCAAGACCGAGAGGCGGATGTGGCGGCCGCCGAAGCCGGGTGGGAACAGGCGAAAGCGTTGATCCTTGATCCCGAGATTCAATTTGTGCTGCTCGACGAGATCAACATCGCGCTTCGCTACGACTACTTGGATATCGACACCGTGGTCGACTTCCTGCTGCACGAAAAGCCCGAGATGACCCATGTGGTGCTGACCGGGCGCAATGCCAAGCCGGAGTTGATCGAGATTGCCGATCTGGTGACCGAGATGACGCTGGTCAAACACCCATTCAAAGATGGGATCGTCGCACAAAAGGGCGTGGAGTTCTAAACCAGACGCTTGCAAAAGCGCCGAGCCTTGGGTCACCGGCGCGGAAATCCTGGGAGATCGTCAGATGAAGCGTTCACAGATCAACGACATCATGGCCGAGGCGGATGCGTTTATCCGCTCTTTCGGCTTTGTTCTGCCGCCATTCGCCTATTGGACGCCGGATGAGATGAAGGCCAGGCGCGCCGAGATTGATGGGATTGTCTCTGGCGGCATGGGCTGGGACGTGACCGATTATGGGCAGGGGAAATTCGATGAGCTCGGGCTTTTCCTATTTACCCTGCGCAATGGCCGCCTCTCCGATCTGCAAGCGGGCGGCGGCATGTGCTATGCCGAGAAACTGTTGATTTCAAAGAAAGACCAGATCAGCCCGATGCATCGGCATTATCTGAAAGCCGAAGATATCATCAATCGCGGCGGGGCCACGATGGCGATTGAGCTCTACGGGTCCGCCGAGGATGGTTCTTTCGACGAAACCGCTGGCGGCACCGTGCTCTGCGACGGGATCGCGCGGGCGTTCAAGCCCGGCGAGGTGCTGCTTTTTCAACCCGGTGAAAGCGTGACGCTGATGCCGGGTGATTGGCATGCGTTTTGGGGCGAAGGTGGCGATGTGTTGATCGGTGAGGTTTCAACGGTGAATGATGACGAGACGGACAATTGGTTCCGCGCGCCGATTGGGCGTTTTGCAGAGATCGACGAAGATGTCGCGCCGACGCATCTTCTGGTCTCAGACTACAAAACTTGGCTCAGCTGAGATGATAGTCCTTTGGCAGCAGCGGCTCGGGTACCTCTAGGCCAAGCCGTGGCGCGAGGCTGATCTCGACCACCCGGCACATCGCATCCAGCGGCAATCCGTTCACGCTGGTCCCGAAGGGTTCTGCCAGTTCTTCGGTCACTTCCGCCAATCCCAGAAACACATAGGCCACGACGGCGACGAAGAGCGGGGTCAGCCAGCCCGCCTGTTCCACAAGGCCGAGCGGCAAGAGCAGGCAATAGAGATAGGTCGTCCGGAAGATCAGCAGCGAATAGACATAGGGCAGAGGCGTCGTGGCGATCCGCTCGCAGCCGGCCTGCGCCAAGGTGATTGCGCCAAGCCGCTCGGTCAGCGCCTTGGCCCCAAACCCGTCGATCTCGCCCGCGCGCTGCGCCGCCGAAACCTTGTCGGCCAGTTGGTTCAGTGCGCCACAGGGTGGATGAGGTGTTGCACTGAAATCCTCCCCCGTCAGCGTCTTCGCGGCGGCGTCGTTGGGCAGTTGACGCAGATTGGCGCGGTGAAGATGTAGAAAGGCCAGGGCAAGCCGGAGCACCTGTTTTCGTCGGTCTGGCTCGCTGATGAAGATATCGGTTTCTCGGCCGAGCGCGCGCAGATCGGCGATCAACTGGCCCCAAAGCCGCCGCCCCTCCCACCACCGGTCGTAGGCGGCGTTGTTGCGAAACCCCAGAAACATCGAGAGCGCGACGCCGAATACTGCGAAGGGTGCGGCGCTTGGATGCGCGAGCGGCAAAAGCCCGTTCTGATCAACAAAGGTCACGCCCGCGGCCAACGCGGTCAGGATCACGATCCGCGGGGCAATGCGTGGCAAAACCGAGCCTTTGACGGCGAAAAGGAGTTGCAACAGGGTCGGCTTGTCGCGGACGATCATGGTTAAAGCGCCCGCCAGCCGATGTCTGAGCGGGCGAACCCCTCGGGCCAGTCGATTTTGTCCACCATGTCATAGGCTTTGTCGCGCGCCTCTTGAAGCGTCGCGCCGCGTGCCGTGACGTTCAATACGCGACCGCCTGCGGCGCGAAATTGCCCCTCGGCCCGGGCTGTGCCCGCATGAAAGACCATCTGAAAGCTATCCTCGGGCAACCCATCCAGCCCTTTGATCACGCTGCCTTTTTCATAAGCGCCTGGATAACCTTTTGCGGCCATCACCACGGTCATCGCGTGGTCATCGGCCCAGTTCACCTGCATCTCGGCCAACCGATCTTCGGCACAGGCGAGCATCAAATCCAAGGCCTGCGCCCCAAGCCGCATCATCAGAACCTGGCACTCGGGGTCACCAAACCGGACATTGTATTCCACGAGCCGGGGCTGCCCGTCCTTGATCATGAAGCCCGCATAAAGCACGCCGCGATAGGGTGTGCCGCGTTTGGCCATCTCATCAATTGTTGGCTGGATGATCTCGGCCATTGCTTTGGCGGCCACGGCGTCGGTCAGAACCGGCGCGGGCGAATAGGCGCCCATGCCGCCGGTATTCGGGCCCTCATCCCCGTCATAGGCGCGTTTATGGTCCTGCGCTGTGCCAATTGGCAGGACGGTTTTGCCATCGGAGAGGACAAAGAAACTCGCCTCCTCGCCCTCCATGAATTCCTCGATCACCACTTCGGCACCTGCGCCGCCAAAGGCGCCGCCGAACATGTCGTCAATCGCGGCCAAAGCCGTCGCCTCGTCCATCGCCACGATCACGCCTTTGCCTGCGGCCAGCCCATCGGCCTTGACCACAATCGGCGCGCCCTGGTCCCGGATATAGGCCTTGGCGGCGTCGGCTTCGGTGAAATGCGCATAAGCCGCCGTTGGGGCGTGCGCGGCATCACAAATCTCTTTCGTGAAGGCTTTCGAGGCCTCGAGTTGCGCCGCAGCTTGCGAGGGGCCGAAGGTCAGGATGCCAGCATCGCCAAGGGCATCCGCCACCCCGGCAGCCAGTGGTGCCTCGGGCCCGACGATCACAAAATCAATCGCCTCTTCGCAGGCGAAATCAGTGACAAGCGCCGGATTTTCCACATCCAAATCCGCGCATTGTGCAATTTGGGCGATACCCGCATTGCCGGGCGCGACGATCAGCTTGTCGCATTTCGGGTTTTGCAACACGGCCCATGCCAAAGCATGTTCGCGCCCGCCGCCGCCGAGGATCAGGATGTTCATGGGCACGCCTCCTTGGCCTTTGATTGCGGGCGTTCTAAGCTGCGCGCGAGGCCAAGACAAGCAATGGGAGCAGGGGCGAGATGTCCGATTTGATCGACGACGACGAAACCCCGGGCAATGCGCCGGAATTCAGCGTCTCTGAAATATCCGGCGCGGTAAAACGCACCGTCGAGGGCGCGTTTTCCCATGTGCGTGTGCGGGGCGAGGTCGGGCGGCTGTCACGGCCGCGCTCAGGTCACATCTATCTGGATTTGAAGGATGATCGCAGCGTCCTGGCGGGCGTGATCTGGAAAGGGGTTTCCGCGCGGCTGGCGCATCAGCCGGAAGAAGGCATGGAAGTGGTCGCCACCGGGCGAATCACCACCTTTCCGGGGCAATCGAAATACCAATTGGTGATTGAGGATATTCGCCCTGCGGGCGTCGGCGCGTTGATGGCGATGTTGGAGAAACGGCGCGCGGCCTTGGCGGCTGAGGGGCTGTTTGACGAGGCGCGCAAGCAGCCTCTGCCATACCTGCCGGAGGTCATCGGCGTGGTGACCTCGCCATCGGGTGCAGTGATCCGAGACATCCTGCATCGGCTGCGGGACCGGTTCCCGCGCAAAGTGCTGATCTGGCCCGTGGCGGTGCAGGGGCAGCGCTGTGCGCCGGAGGTGTCCAACGCGATCAAGGGCTTCAACGCGATGACGCCTGGCGGAGCGCTGCCGCGCCCCGATTTGTTGATTGTTGCGCGGGGCGGTGGGTCGCTTGAGGATCTCTGGGGGTTCAACGAAGAGGCCGTGGTGCGCGCGGCGGCCGAGAGTGACATCCCGCTGATCTCGGCGGTGGGTCATGAAACCGATACGACGCTGATCGATTTTGCGTCCGATAAACGTGCACCGACACCGACGGCGGCAGCGGAGATGGCGGTGCCGGTGCGACTGGAGTTGCTGGCTTGGGTCGAGGGGCAGGGTGGACGCCTGTCGCGCGGCGTGGCACAGGCAGTCTCGGCGCGAAAACAACGGCTTGGCGATTTGGGGCGCGGTTTGCCGCGGCTTGATGCGCTGCTGGAAACGCCGCGTCAACGGTTGGACCGGGCGGTGGTGCAGCTTGGTCCGGCGCTGAGGGCCGCGACCCAAGACCGGCGCAATCTGGCGGATCGGTTGTCAGGGCGACTGACACCCGCCTTGGAAAAAGCGTTGAATGCCAAACGGATAGAAGCGAGCCGGGTCGGGGCCGGTCTGGTGCCGGGGCGGTTGGCCTCCGGGCTGCGGACCAGGCGGGAAACGTTGGCCAGTCAGGCAAGGCGGTTGCAGCCGGGGCGTTTGAGGGATCGTTTGGAGGCGGCACAGGCGCGATTTGAGGAGGTGGATCAGCGGTTTACGCGGGTGGCGCAAGCGTCGGTCGCGGCGCGGCGAGAGCGGGTGGAGGCCTTGGAGCGGCTGCGCCAGACGCTCGGCTATACAGAGACGCTCCGCCGAGGCTATGCTGTTGTTCGGGAAGGCGAAACTCTGGTCACAACCCAGGCAGCCGCCGCCAAGGCGGCGCATTTAGAGATCGAGTTCGCGGATGGCCGATTGGGGGTAATCCCCGGCGGCGGTGTGGCGCGAAAGCCGGTTGGTAAGGCGCCGCGTGCGTCCGTGCCGAAGCCGAGCCAAGGAAGCTTGTTCGACGAAGAATAGGTTACAAAAAATCGTGGAAACCGGAAATTTCCCAACCCTATCGGCCGATTTCTTAACCTTCTCGTAACCTCATCGCGCGGTTGAGATGCAACATCCGCCAGAGCGCCGGGACGGCGGGCAGAACGAAAAGCAGCAGGCCTAGAAGCATGTAGCTGATCAGCATCGCCGGGATCCAAGCGAGGGCGCAAATCAGGCCGGTGATGGCGACGACCCGGTCGGCCGTGACCTGCGGCAAAGCCGGCGACAGCGACAGTTGCAACAGCGCACCACCGGGCAGCGGGCGCATTGGGATCAGGCTGAGCGCCGCGAGATAGAGATTGACCATGGCGAAGGCGTTGAGAGCCCAGGCCAACCCGCCCTGTGGTAATACCGAGACGATGAGCGTCATGACCGCCCAGAGTGTCAGGTTCGTGAGAGGGCCCATCGCCAAAATCGTCATTTGAACCGATGGTTGCGTGGGCTCGGCGTCGCAGGTGCTGATCCCGCCAGAGAGAGTGATCTGCCGCACGGGAACACCGTACAATCGCGCGGCCAATGCTTGGCCCAATCCATGTAGATAGAGCGCGAGGAAGAGCAGGAGGAGAACCACCATCTCGGCCAGAACATCCGCCACTGTGCCGTTGAAATGCACCAGAAACGCGGCCAGAAACAGGATGCTCACTTTGATCTGAACCGGCCACCCGCCGATGCCGCGTAGACGAAATAGGGTTGGGTCTTTCAGAGTCATCTTATCGCGCCTTAAAGAACTACCATCAGAGCCATGAAAAAAGGTCGCGGGGGTTTGTGGCAATTCTTTAGCGCATCTTGGACCATCTTGGGGAGGCGGGCGTCCATCGCAGGTATTGGGTGCTTGGTCATTATGGGCTGTCTTCGATCCCCAGTTTTTCGACGACATTGCCATAGTTTTGCCAGGACATCGTGCAAAACGATCTGAAAAACGTTTCGGAGCGGCTGGTGGACGTCGACCAATCTATGGACCTTTGTCATGTTTCGGAATGACGCGGCGCTTTTTGAGTTTCGCGGACCATGGGGCGTGCCAGTACAAATCGGTAGCAGCCTGCTGCTTTTGATCCTGATTTTCCTGTTGTTTAGCAGCACGGTGCAGGAGCTTTATTACGACTTCCTGTTCCTCGTGATTTTGCTGGTGTCGATCTTCTTGCACGAATTGGGCCATGCCTGGGGTGCTTTGATCCAAGGCCGACCCGTGCGACGGATCATGATTTATGGTGGTGGCGGGTTCTGCGAAAGGGACCGCCCGGCCCCGTCTTATGAGGAAGAGTTGATTGTCGCCATGGGGCCGATTGTGACGGCGGTTCTATGGGCCGGTGCGGTTTTGATCGGGCCGTTCCTGCCGCCAGGCGATCTGGCCTGGGCGGTTCATATCTGTGCGCTGGTGAATTTCTTTCTGTTGATTTTCAACATGCTGCCGGTGATGCCATTGGATGGTGGGAAACTGCTTCATCTGGGCTTGCAGCGTGTGATGCGTTTGGAACACGCCACCCGGCTCTGCGGGGCGGTTGGTCTCGTCACCGCCGTTCTATGGCTGCCGCTGATGATCTTCAGTTTTCATCACTGGGGGCTGCTTTTGCTCTTCGTTCCCCCGATTTTGATCCATTGGCGAATGCTGCGCCGCGCCGCCTAGCGCGGCACCGCTTCAAAACACGAAGTCGAAACGCCGATTGAGCGGCAGGTCGCGCACCCGTTCACCGGTCAAATCATAGATCGCATTGGCCAGCGCTGGCATCGATGGCGGCGTTGAGGGTTCGCCCACACCGCCGATATGGTGCTGTGTTTCAAGAATGCGAACCTCGGTCTCCGGCACCTGATGGATACGGAGCGCGTCGTAGTCGGGGAAGTTATACTGATCGACCTCGCCGCCCGAGAAACTGATCTCGCCCATCACGGCAGCGGTGAGGCCATAGACCAGACCCGAGACCATCTGTTGTTCGACAATGCCGGGGTCGAGGGCCGTGCCCACATCGCATGCGATCCAGGCGCGATCCATGGAAATCAGACCGTTCTGGTCGCTCACCTCCATCGCAATGGCAACGGGTGTGTGGAAGGAGAAGGTCATCGCCACACCGCGCCCGATACCGTCGGGTGTCTCTCCTGACCAATTTGCCATATCGGCCACAGCCTCCAGCACGCCCGCCGACGGGGCATGCTCGCCGCGCGCCAGTTCCAGGCGGAAGGCCAGGGGGTCGCGGCCTGCTGCATGGGCCATCTCGTCGATGAAGCTTTCCATGAAGAAGCCGTTGATCGAATTGCCGACCGAGCGCCAGAAGCCGATTGGCACGGCGAGATCGGTCAGATGGCCTTGGACCCGGTAATTGGGGATCGCATAGGGCTGATTGAACATCCCCTCCACATGGCCTTTGTCGGGGCCGGGGGCGAGAAGCCGGCGATCCGCATCAAAGACTGCTGCGTGACCGAGGGCGCGGCCATGCGGCCATCAAGCGTATGCGCGAAACCTTCGCGGATCACGCCGCGCATCCGAGCGGCGGCGGCGGGGCGGTAGAAATCGTGGCGCATGTCTTCTTCGCGCGACCAAGTGACTTTCACCGGCGTGTCGGGGATCTCACGAGCCACCCGGGCGGCCAAGACGGCGTAATCGAACTCGCCCCGGCGCCCAAAGCCGCCGCCAAGATAGGTCACATGGCAGGTGACCTGTTCAGGGTCGAGCCCGACGGCCTCAGCAGCTTTTTGTTCCGCGAGGATCGGGGCTTGGGTCCCGCACCAGAGCGTCAGCGCGTCGCTGGAGTAGATCGCCGTGGCGTTCATCGGCTCCATCGTCGAATGGGCCAGCCAGGGCATGGTATATTCCGCCTCGATCTGGATGTCCGATTGCAGAGGGGGCTCATCCGCGTCGCCATCGTTGCGGAGGGTGGAGTTTGGTTCGTTGTCGAGGCTGGCGCGGATCACCTGCATCAGTTCTTCTGAGGTTTCGGGGTAGGGGCGGGGCCCCATTCAATCTCGACTGCTTCGGCGGCTTGGATCGCAATCCAGGTGTTGTTGGCGACAACCGCGATGCCGGTGCCGAGATCAATCACCCTCTCCACGCCCGCCATGGCCTCGGCGGCGCTGGCATCGAAGCGCAGCATCTCGCCACCAAGGCGCGGCGACATACGGACGGTGGCAAACTTCATCCCGTCCAGCCGGACATCGGAGCCGAACATGGCGGTGCCGGTGGATTTGCCCAGCATATCCGTGCGCGGCATGGATTGGCCGAGATAGCGCCAATTGGCTTTGGTGCGCAGTTCGATGCCGCGGGTGATCGGTTCGATCTCCGCGGCGGCTTCGGCCAGATCGGTATAGGGGATCGGGGTGCCATCGGCCGGGATCACTGCCCCGCCTTCGGTGGCCATCGCGCTCCGCGACAGGCCGAGCCGGTCGGCGGCGGCCTGTTTCAGGGTTTCGCGGGCCGAGGCACCGGCGAGGCGCATTTTCTCATAGGCGTCCAGCATCGAGGTCGAGCCGCCGGTGACCTGGAAGCGCTGCCATTTTCGGGATGACGGTCATCGCCTCGATCATCATGTCCTGAAAGCCTGAGCGTTCATAGTCACTCACCGGCAGGCCATGGGACATCAGCCCGCCATTGTAATACGCCTGATCTGGCGGACCGTGTTGGACGCGGATATCCTCCCAATTCACATCCAACTCTTCGGCGACCAAAGCGGCCAGTGTGGTGTAGACGCCTTGGCCCATTTCGGCGCGGGGCGTGATGATCGTCACACCGTCCTGGTCGATGGTGACATAGGGCGTGATCGGGTGATTGCCGTCGCCGGTTGGCAGCGGATTGGGCAGCGCGCGGGCGTATTGGTAATAGCCAAAGGCGACGCCGCCCGCGATGGCGGCGGTGCCGAGAAGAAAGGTGCGGCGGGCAATGGTTCCGAGACGGCTCATGGCGTTACGCTCCTTGAATGGTGGCAGCCGCGGTTTTGATTGCGGCGCGGATACGGTCATAGGTGCCACAGCGGCAGAGATTGCCGGCCATCGCGTCGTCGATGTCTTGATCCGTGGGGTTGGGGGTGCGGCTGAGCAGATCGGCGGCCTGCATGATCTGACCCGATTGGCAGTAGCCGCATTGGGCCACCTGATGTTCGACCCAAGCCGCTTGCAGGGCGTGGAGATTGCCCGGCTGGCCAAGCCCTTCAATCGTGGTGACCTCGTCCCAGACATCCGCCACCGCGATTTGGCAAGAGCGCACGGCCTCGCTGCCGATATGCACAGTGCAGGCACCGCAGGAGGCAACACCGCAGCCGAATTTGGTGCCGGTCATGCCCAACGCATCGCGGAGGACCCAGAGGAGCGGAACCTCTTCGGGCAGGTCGATTTGATGGGTGGTGCCGTTGATTGTCAGCGGGATGGTCATGGCGCGCCTCCTGTCGGGTTTGGAGAGAAGATAGCGCGGCTGGCGTTGGGTTTCCATGACAAAATGCGCAAAGATTGTCATTTTGCCAGAAGCCACCTGTGGTGCATCAACATTTGAGCAATGTTTCAACTGGCTCGCGGGGGATGACGAGGTGGTGAGCGGCGTGGACAAGCCCGTGGGCTTGCGCCCTTATATGAAGGAGTGAGCCCGGAGGAGGGGTGGCCTTATGACCGAGAAGATCGTGCCTGCCCGCGACAGCCTGCTTGACCGGATTGGCCGGCGTATGGCGCGCAAGCTCAACCGGCAAAGCTCGGGCTATCAACCCTATACACCCTCGGATTTCCCAACCCTCTGCCGGGTTCTGCGGCCGGGCGATGTGATCCTGATTGAGGGCAGCGAACGGATATCCAACGCAATCAAATATCTCACGCAATCGACCTGGTCCCATGCCGCGCTTTATGTCGGCGATGTGCTGCCAGAACCGGAGGATGGCAGCGAGCGCCCGCGTCTGGTGGAGGTGAATTTGGGTGAGGGCTGCGTTGCGGTGCCGTTGAGCAAATACCAGACCTTCAACACGCGGATTTGCCGGGCGGCAGGGTTGAATGAGGAAGAGCGCGCCCAGGTTGCGGACTTCATGATCGGCAATCTGGGGCTGCGCTACGACATGCGGAACATCTTCGATCTGGCGCGGTATTTCCTGCCAACGCCGCCGGTGCCGATCCGCTGGCGGCGTCGGATGTTGGCCTTTGGCTCAGGCGATCCGACGCGAGCGATCTGTTCCTCTCTGATTGCGCAAGCGTTCCAATCAATCCGCTATCCGATCTTGCCAGAGCGGCGGGCGGAGAGCTCGGAATATGCGGCGCGAGAGATTTACCATATCCGGCATCATTCGCTCTTTGCGCCGCGGGATTTCGACCTGTCGCCCTATTTCCGGGTGGTCAAACCGACGCTGGAGGATGGGTTCGATTTTCGGGAGATCGAATGGGGCGAGCGCGCCGAGGCGGAGCTCTAGCCCCGCAGGTCGCGCCGCCCGGTGATTGGCACCGGGCGGGGCATTAGAGAGTTACCGACCCCGAATACGCGGATCGAGCGCGTCGCGGAGACCGTCGCCGATATAGTTCACGCTCAGCACGGTCAGCGAGATCGCCATGCCGGGCCAGATTACTCGCTCAGGGTTCTGTTGCAGCCAATCGGTGGCGTCAAAGAGCAGCCGACCCCAGGTGGGGAAGTCGCTTGGGAAGCCGAGACCCAAGAAAGACAGCGCGCTTTCGGTGATGATGGCGTTCGCGATGCCAAGCGTGGCCGAAACCATGATCGGTGACATCACATTGGGCAGCACATGGCGGAGGATCATCCGGTGTGACGGCGTGCCGATGGATTTGGCCGCCAGCACAAACTCGCGTTCTTTCAGAGCCAACACATCGCCGCGCACAACCCGCGCGGTTTGCATCCAGGAGGTGATGCCGATCACGAAGACGATCAGGATGAAAATGCCGCCCTCAGGGCCGAAGGCTGCGCGGAGTTGGTCGCGGAACAGCATGATGATGACCAAGAGCAGCGGCAGAAGCGGCATCGCCAGGAACAAATCCGTGGTCCGCATCAAAAGCCCGTCGAGCCGCTTGAAATAGCCCGCCAACACGCCGATCAATGTGCCGAGCACCAAGCTGAGCAACATCGCAGTCAAGCCCACGGCAATCGATGTCTGCCCGCCGGCCATCATCCGGGCCAGCGTGTCGCGGCCCAATTGGTCGGTGCCCATCGGATGGGCGAGGCTCGGGCCGGAGTTGCGCGCGCGGATGTCGATATAGGTCGGGTCGATGGTCCAGACCAGCGGACCGATAAAGACGAAGAGCAGGGCAAAGATAAAGAAGCCCAGGCCCAGCATCGCGCCCTTATGGGTTTTGAACTGGTCCCACACATCCCACCACTGGTTGCGCGGCGGGCGGTAGTCTTCGAGGCCGTCATCGGCCGGAATGATGGGGGCATCAGTCATAGCGGATCCTCGGGTCGAGCACGCCATAAAGGACATCGGCGATGAGGTTAAAGAGCACGATCAACACGGCGAAAATAAAGGACACGGTTTGCACGGTCGGCACATCACCCGACTGGATCGCGATGATCAGCAACTGACCGATCCCGTTCACCTTGAAGACCTGCTCGGTGATGATGGCGCCGCCAAAGACGGCGGGCACGTTGAGTGCAATCACGGTCACAACCGGGATCAGCGAGTTGCGCAGCACATGGACCAGAACCACGACCTTCTCGGTCAGGCCCTTGGCGCGGGCGGTGCGGACGTAGTCCTGGTTCAGGTTGTCGAGCATCGAGGCGCGCATGAAGCGGCTGATCTGGCTGGCGTTGAACAGGCCCAAGACCATGACCGGCATAATGATCTGCTTCAGTTGGACGATGAAGCTATCCCAATCGGTCACCACATGGGTTGTGTCATAGACGCTTGGGAACCAACCCAGATTGACCGCGAAGATCACGATGAACAGAACCCCGGTGAAGAAAGTCGGAACTGAGAAGCCGAGCATCGAGATGAACGTCCCGATCTGATCGAACCAGGAATACTGCCGGTAGGCCGAGATGATCCCGATCGGCAGGGCGATCAGGATGCCGACGATATAGCTGATGCCGACGACCCAGAGGGTTTGCGGCATCCGCTGCATGATCAGTTCCATCACCGGCGAGCGGGTCTGGTAGGAGATGATCCGGGGCCCTTCCGGCCCGACCTGCCAGCCGGTCCAGCTTTCGATCAGGTGCAGCGGCTCGTTCCAAACCATGAGTTGCAGCCATCGGAGATACTGCACGAAGACGGGTTGGTTCACGCCCAGGCTTTCACGAATCTGTTCCCGCACCTCTGGCGGGATCGTCAGCGGTAGGCCCGCCGTCGGATCCGAGGGCGACAGCTTCACGATCAGGAAGATGATGAAGCTGATGAACAGCAGGGTCGGGATCGCCAGCAGCAATCGCCGGATTGTATAGGTCAGCATATGGTGCGGTCCCTTTGCAAAACGAGGCGGGTCATCGTGCCTGGGCGTCGCGCAGGGCCAGAAGACCTGCGGCGCCAATCATGGCACTGCCCGAAAGGCGGTTGAGGAGGCGGCCGCGGGAGGCGAGCCGGGCAAAGAGCCGGGCCGCCGTCGCGCCGTAGATGAAGAGGATCACGCCATCGATCACGAGATAGGTCGCTCCCAAGATCAGAAGCTGGGGCCAGATCGCGGCCTCCGGCGTGATGAATTGCGGGAAAAGGGCGGCGAAGAAGAACACCGCTTTGGGGTTCGACGCGGAGGTAAAGAAGCCCTGGAAATAGAGCTGCCGGGCGGAGGCCAGCCGGGCCGCCTCGCCAGGGGGCGTGGGGGCTGCGCGGAAGGTGCGAATGCCCATCCAGACCAGATAGGCGACACCGGCCCATTTGATCACATCAAGCGCCCAATCGGTGGTGGCGATCAAAGCGGCCAAGCCGAAACCGGCGGCCAGCATTTGTAAGAAATTCGCGGAAAGGTCACCGGCGACGGTCCAGCCGCTGCGACGCGGGCCATGACGCATGGAGTGGGAGATCATCAGAAGCTGGCTCGGACCGGGAGGCGAGGCGAAAAACACGCCCACGGTCGCCAGATAGGCCAGATAAATCTCGATGCTCATATATGGGGCCCGATCTTTTGTTGCGCCGCCCCGAGCGGGCGGGACGGCGCAAGGTCAGAGGATCATGGGATTATTCGGCGCGACGCCAATCCATGATGTTCCACAGCTCGCTGTCCCAGTCGGACATGCGGATGCCTTCGAGCGAGTTGGCATGAGCCGACACGCCGCCACGGTGAACGAGCGGAATGATCGAGTAGCTCTGCATGATCATATCGTTCATCTCACGCGCGATGCGGCCACGTTCCTGAAGATCGGCTGTCATGGCCATCTCATCGACGAGCGCATCATAGGCCGGATCACAGAAGCGCTGGATGTTGGAACCCTGCCACTGGGTGTCGGGGCCCGGGATCTCGTTGCAGCGCCAGTTGGCCATATAAGCCTGCGGATCCACACCAGCGAAGTTGTTGGTGTACATCTCGATATCGGCGTAGAACTTCTGGAACGTATCCGGAGAGGCCGGATCACCACCGAAGAAGACCGACGCATCGATGTTGCGCAGCTCGGCGTCGATACCGATCTCGCTCCACCACTGCTTCACCAAGGCTTGGGTGTCCTGACGGACGGCGTTGGTCGAGGTCTGATAGAGCACCTGGAGCGGTACACCATCGGCTTCGCGGATACCGTCGCCATTGGTGTCGACGATGCCGGCTTCATCCAAGAGCGCATTGGCTCCCGCGATGTCCTGGACCAAGCAGCTGTCATTGGCGGTCGAGGCATAGAGCTCGGGCGCTGGCAGCACGTTACAGGTCGGCTGACCGCCGGCCCCATATCCCACTTCCACGAGAAGCGCGCGGTCGATCGCCATCGACATTGCTTGGCCAATCACCGGGTTTGTCAGGAACGGATGCGGGCCGGCATCGGCTGTCGAGCGCACATCGCCAAGAGCTGGATCAGGATTGAACTGGTTCAAGTGCAGACGCTCAACCGAGGTGCCGAACGCGGTCACGACCGTACCGTTCCCCTGCGCTTCCATCTGCGCCAGGATGGTTGGGTCGATCTGGAGGTTCCAGGCATAGTCGAACTCGCCAGTTTCCAGAACCGACCGCGCCGCTGCCGCTGCATCACCGCCGCCTTTGAAGGTCACGGTTTCGAAATACGGACGATCGGGGAAGCGGAAGTTCTCGTTGGCCACGAACTCAATGACGTCATTAGGCCGGAAATCGGTCACAACGAAGGGGCCGGTGCCAATCGGTCCAAAGTTGGCGTCGGTGCATTCCGGGGCGCGGGCGCCAAGGCACTCCGCGAATTGCGCGGCTTGGATGATCGGGCTCTCAGCGCCGACAAAGGCGGTGTAAGGGAATGGTGTCGGGGCCGCGAAGTTTACGCGCACTTGGTTATCGCCCAAGTCCTCAACGCTGGTGACGCCATCGAAATAGCTGGCCTGTGCACAGCCGCCTTCGGGATGGGTGCAGTATTCCCAGGTGAATATGAGGTCGGCAGGCGTCAGCGCCGTGCCATCAGACCACATAACGCCTTCGGCCAAGGTCCACGTGATTGAGGTCAGATCCTCGGCCACACCACCATTCTCAATGGTTGGGATTTCAGTTGCGAGCCAAGGCACCATGGTCCCGGTGTTGTCAAAACGCGCCAGGCTTTCGAGGACCAGAGATGCCGATTCCACCTCTTTCGTACCACCCGAGAGATATGGATTGAGCGTCGAGGGCGCTTGCCAATAGATGATGTTGAGATGGCCCGATGAGCCGCGCTCGGCCATCGCTGCCACGGGGGACAGCATAAAGGCTGCCGCCGCCCCTAGTAGAAGTGTCTTAGAGTTCATGTCTCTCTCCTTGTTGGGTTGCTCATTTCAGGCCTCAGCCGCCGCCGTTGGTTCAGCGGTCGTCTTGGTGTCGTCATAGAGGTGGCAGGCGACGTAGCGGCCGGGTTTCACCTCTTTGAATTCGGGGTCGACCTGGCGACAGATATCCATCACTGCGGGGCAGCGCGTGCAGAAGTTGCAGCCTTGCGGTGGGTTTGACGGACTTGGGACATCGCCCTCCAGGATCGTGCGATTGGCATTGTCATGGGCAACCGGATCGGGTTCTGGCACGGCCGACAGGAGCGCCTTGGTATAGGGGTGGAGCGGGTCGGCATAGAGCCCCTCGCGCGGGGCAAGCTCAACCACTTTGCCCAGATACATCACCGCGACCCGGTCCGCGATATGGCGCACCATCGAGAGGTCATGGGAGATGAACAGATAGGTCAAGCCGAGTTTCTGCTGCAAATCTTCTAGAAGATTGACGACTTGTGCCTGGATCGACACGTCCAGCGCCGCAATCGGTTCGTCACAGACGATGAATTTCGGGTTCAGCGCCAGGGCGCGGGCGATGCCGATGCGCTGTCGCTGACCGCCGGAAAACTCATGCGGGTAGCGATTGGCGAAATCGCGGTTCAGGCCGACCGCATCCATCAACTCATAGATGCGTTCAAGTTGCTCGTCTTTCGACTTGCCGGAATGCTCCGAAAGTGGCTCGCCGATAATCGCGGCCACGGTCATCCGCGGGTTGAGGCTCGCTTGCGGGTCTTGGAACACCATTTGCATGGTCGGGCGCATCTTGCGGAGCTTGTCGAACCCGACATGAGCAATCTCTTCGCCATCAATGCGAATCGACCCTTCCGTCGGCTCATAGAGCCGCAGGATGGCGCGTCCGCAGGTGGATTTACCGCAGCCGCTTTCGCCAACCAGGCCGAGGGTTTCCCCCTCGAAAATATCGAAGCTCACCCCATCCACGGCCTTCACATTGCCGGTATGGCGGCGCAGCAGCCCACTATAAATCGGGAAGTACATTTTCAGCCCGTCGACCTCGACAAGCTTCTTGTTCGCGCTGGCGTCAAACATCGCGGGGCGCCCCCTTATCTACGTCCCAGAAACAGGCGGCGTCATGTGACGGGCCAACCGGAACACGCAGCGGGTTTTCCTTTGCACAGCGGTCGAATGCGAGGGGACAACGGGCGCGGAACGGGCAGCTATCCGGCGCATGGCCCAAAATCGGCGGCTGACCTTCGATGACCTGCAAGCGTTCGGAGCGCTCACCGGTGACGGAGGGCACCGTTTCCAACAGCATTCTTGTATAAGGATGCTTCGGGTTGGCGAATAATTCGCGCACCGGGCCTTGCTCGACCACCTGACCGCCATACATCACCATAACCCGGTCTGCGATGCCGGCGATCACGCCCAAATCATGGGTGATCCAGACGATGGCCATGCCGAGCTTCTGGCGCAGTTCTTTCACCAGTTCGAGAATTTGCGCTTGGATCGTCACATCGAGCGCGGTGGTCGGCTCGTCGGCGATCAACACTTTCGGGTCGCAGGCCAGCGCGATGGCAATCATCACCCGCTGGCGCATACCCCCGAAAACTGGTGCGGATAGTCGCCCAAGCGGCGGGCCGCGTCGGGAATGCCGACCAGTTCCAGAAGCTCGACCGCGCGCTTTCGAGCCTGGGATTTGTTCAACCCCATATGCTTTCTGAGCGGTTCGGTGATCTGATAGCCGACATTGAACACCGGGTTCAGCGAGGTCATCGGATCCTGGAACACAAAGCCGATGCGGGCGCCACGCACGGCGCGCAATTCGTCTTCGTTGCAAGTCAGCAAATCCTGCCCTTCGAACAGAACTTGGCCATTGCGCACTTCGGCCGGGGGCATCGGCAGAAGGCCGATCAGCGACATCATCGTCACCGATTTTCCAGAGCCGCTTTCGCCAACCACACCGAGCAGTTCCCCCGGTTCCAGGTGGAAGCTCACATCATTCACGGCATGGACTTCGCCGCGCCGGGTGCGGAAAACAGTTTTGAGGTCCTTTACATCAAGGACAGAGGGCAGACCCCCATCGGGCATCGTGTGACGCTCCTCACCAGTTGGTATTGTCCCGGCCTCTGATGGGCGGGTGCAAGCAATGTGAGTGACGGTAACAGGAAATTCGCGGCCCGCAAGCGGCAATCGGAGGGCTCTTGCGTGACGTTCAGGCAGATGCACAAGACTTAGGCACTTGTCACAGGCTGGGCTTGACGACGCGGCGGGTTCGGCACAGGGTCAGCCGTATTCACCTATAGGAGTCGAGGATGCGAGCCGCCCTTTCTGCGCGGGAACTGCTTGAAAAGCTTGTTTCTTTTCCGACCGTCAGCCGGGATTCGAACTTGGAACTGGTCGATTGGGTGGAAGGGTATCTCACCGATCTCGGCGTCACCTGTCATCGCGATTACAACGAGGATGGGTCCAAGGCTTCGCTTTACGCGCATTTGGGGCCGGAAGACACGGGCGGCGTCATTCTGTCGGGTCATACCGACGTTGTGCCGGTCGATGGACAGGCCTGGGACACCGACCCGTTTCAGGTGACGGAACGCGATGGCAAGCTCTATGGGCGCGGTACCTGCGACATGAAGGGTTTCGATGCGCTGGCGCTGAGCCTGGTCGCGCCGGCATTGGAGCGCGGGTTGAAACGCCCGCTGCAAATCTGCCTGACCCGCGATGAGGAAATCGGCTGTATCGGCGCGCCGCCGATGATCGCCGCGATGCAGCCGCATATGCCTAAGGCGGCCCTTGCGATCATTGGCGAACCAACCGAAATGCGGACGGTGACCGGCCATAAGGGCGGCACCGGATTCGATATGCATGTCCGCGGGTTCGAAGTGCATAGCTCGCTGCAAGATCGCGGCGTCTCGGCGATCATGGAAGGCGCCAAGCTGATCAACTGGGCCAATCGGATGAATGCCGAAAACCGGGCCAACGCCGATCCGGGCAACCCGTTTGATCCGCCCTACACAACGATCCATGTCGGCAAGATCGAAGGTGGCACGGCGCATAACATCACGGCGAAGGATTGCCGGTTTGTCCTGTCATTTCGTTGCGTCCCCAACGAGTCGCCACAGGACTGGGCCGACCGCTATCTGACCGAGGTCCGCAAACTGGAGGCGGAGATGCAGGCGGTTGAGCCGTCTTGCTTCATCCAGGCCGACCCGCTTTGGGATGTGCCGGGCTGAGCCCCGAGACTGACGGCGCCGCCGAAGCCATGGTGCGCCGCCTGACCGGTGACAATGCCACCCATGTGGTGAGCTTCGGCACCGAAGCCGGGCAGTTTCAGGCGGGCGGCTATTCCGCCGTGGTTTGCGGCCCCGGCAATATCGAACAGGCGCATCAGCCAAATGAGTTCATAACCATTGACCAGTTTCAGCAAGGCGAGCGTTTCATGGCCCGCCTGTTGGACATTCTGACAGAGGAGTAACCCGATGCCCGTGAAGAATCGCCTTGCCGAGCTGCATGACGAGATCACGGGGTGGCGTCGCGAGATTCACGCCAACCCTGAACTACAATACGACTTGCCGAAGACGACCGCATTGGTCGAGGCGCAGCTTAAGGCCTTTGGCGTTGACGAGGTGGTCACGGGGATCGGCAAATCGGGCATTGTCGGGGTGATCCGGGGCAAGACGAACACGGCCGATCGCTGTGTTGGACTGCGTGCCGATATGGATGCGTTGCCGATGAACGAGGAAACCGGGCTGGCCTATGCCTCTCAAACCGATGGGAAAATGCATGCCTGCGGCCATGATGGGCATACCGCAATGCTGCTTGGCACAGCGAAATACCTGGCTGAGACGCGCAATTTCGACGGCACGGTCTGTGTGATCTTTCAGCCCGCCGAAGAAGGCGGCGCGGGCGGCAAGGCGATGGTCGATGACGGGATGATGGACCGGTTCGGCATCGAAGAAGTCTATGGCATGCATAATGAGCCGGGCCTGCCCGTGGGCGAGTTTGGCGTGGCGCCCGGCCCGATCATGGCGGCGGCGGATGATTTTGAGATCACCATCACCGGCAAGGGCGGCCATGCGGCGCAACCGCATAACTGCATCGACCCGACGCCTGCGACCTGCGCCGCGGTGATGGCGCTGCAAACCGTGTCGAGCCGCAATGTCGACCCGCTGAAACAGGTGGTGGTGTCGGTTTGCACGATGAAGACCAGCTCGGAAGCGTCGAATGTGATTCCCAATTCTGTCCTTTTGCGCGGCACGGTGCGGACGCTGGATGAAGGCATTCGCGATATGGCCGAGGTCCGCGTGATCGAGATCGTGCAATCCACCGCCGCCGCCTATGGCTGCACGGCACATATCGAGTATCACCGGGGATACCCCGTAACGGTGAACCATGAGAAAAACGCCGAGATTGCGGCCGAGATTGCCGAGGCGGTTGCCGGGCAGGGGCGCGTGCACTACGGGCGTCCGCCGCGGATGGGCGCGGAGGATTTCAGCTATATGCTTCTGTCTCGGCCCGGTGCCTTTGTGAATATCGGCAATGGCGACACCGCCAAGGTCCATCACCCAAAATACAACTTCAACGATGAGGCGATCCCGTATGGCTGCAGCTTCTTTGCTGAGCTTGTGGAACGCCGGATGCCTGCAGCCTGATCAAGGAGTCTGACCGATGCCGATCAAGAATCGTTTTGCCGAGTTGCTGCCCGAGATCACCGAATGGCGGCGCGATATGCATGAGAACCCTGAGCTGATGTATGAACTGCCGCGCACGGCGGCCTTGGTCGCGGAGCGGTTGCGCGCCTTTGGCTGTGACGAGGTGGTCGAAGGGATTGGTCGGACCGGGGTTGTGGCGGTGATCAAGGGCAAGACGGATAGCGCAGGTAAGGCCATCGGGCTCCGCGCCGACATGGACGCGCTGCCGATCCATGAAATCACCGGGCTCGACTATGCTTCGAAAACGCCGGGTGTGATGCATGCGTGCGGCCATGATGGGCACACGGCGATGCTTCTGGGTGCGGCGAAATACATGGCCGAGACGCGGAATTTCGATGGGACCGTGGTGTTGATCTTCCAACCCGCCGAAGAGGGCGGGGCAGGGGCCAAGGCGATGATCGATGACGGGTTGATGACGCGATGGAAGATTGATGAGGTCTATGGCGTGCATAATGCGCCGGGGGTGCCAGTTGGGGAGATCGTCACCTGTCCAGGGCCGCTTCAGGCGTCTTCCGATGAGTTTGAGATCATTGTGACCGGTCAGGGCGGTCATGCGGCGGAGCCTCATAAGGCCGTCGATACGACCTTGGTTGCGGCGCAGATCGTCGTGACGCTGCATACGATTGTGTCGCGCAATGTCGACCCACTGGGTCGTGTCGTGCTGACGGTTGGGACGTTTGAGACCGACTCCAACCAGTCCAACATCATCCCCGATACGGCGCGGATGGAGGGAACGGTCCGTTGCCTTGAGCCGGAAGCCCGCGCGCTCGCTGAAGAGCGGGTCCGGCGGGTGGCCGAAGACACGGCCTCCGCCTTTGGCGCCAAGGCCGAGGTGATCTGGACCCCGGGCTATCCGGTGACGGTGAATGATGCCACTTCTGTGGACTATGCTGCCGAGGCCGCCGCAGCCGCTGGCCTGAAAGTCGATGCGGAGGCCAACCCGATCATGCCATCGGAGGATTTCTCCTATATGTTGGAGGAACGCCCCGGGGCCTATCTGTTCCTTGGCAATGGCGACAGCGCCCAATGCCACCACCCTGCCTATAACTTCAACGATGAAGCTATCCCCTTTGGATGTAGCTTCTTTGCCGAATTGGTCGAACGCCGCATGCCGGCGGCGTAACATTTAGAACCAGGAGAAAGAGACCTATGCCCGTCAAAAACCGTTTTGCCGAGTTGCTGCCCGAGATCACTGAATGGCGGCGCGATCTGCATGAGAACCCCGAGATCCTGTTCGAGACGCACCGCACCTCGGGCATTGTCGCGGAGAAGCTGAAAGAGTTCGGCTGTGATGAGGTGGTGACGGGTCTCGGGCGTACCGGGGTTGTGGGCATCATCAAGGGCAAAACCGACAGCTCCGGCAAAACCATTGGTCTCCGCGCGGATATGGATGCGTTGCCGATCCATGAGGAGACCGGCGTGGACTATGCCTCGAAAACGCCGGGCGCGATGCATGCGTGCGGCCATGATGGGCACACCGCAATGTTGCTTGGGGCCGCGAAATACCTGGCCGAGACCCGCAATTTCGACGGCACGGTTGCGGTGATCTTTCAGCCTGCCGAAGAAGGCGGGGGCGGCGGCAAAGAGATGGTCGATGACGGGATCATGGACACGTTTAAGATCGATGAGGTTTACGGGATGCACAATTGGCCTGGCAAACCGGTCGGGTCTTTCTCGATCCGCCCCGGTGCGTTTTTTGCGGCAGCGGACCAATTCGACATCTATCTGACCGGCCAAGGCGGCCACGCGGCAAAACCGCAAGAAACCGTCGACACGACCGTGATGGGCGCGCATGTGGTTCTTGCGTTGCAGTCAATCGCCAGCCGGAATGCCGACCCGGTGAAACAGCTCGTGGTTTCAGTGACGTCCTTCGAGACCGGCTCAAACGCCCATAACGTGATCCCGGAAACCGTGCACCTGCGCGGCACCGTCCGGACCATGGATCCGGGCATTCAGGATTTGGCCGAAGCGCGGTTGAAAGAAATCGCCGAGGGCACGGCGGCGATGATGGGTGGCAAAGCCGAAGTCGACTATCGGCGCGGCTATCCGGTTATGGTGAACTCCGAAGAGCAGACCGAGTTTGCCGCCGAGGTGGCCAAGTCGGTTTCCGGTGACTGCGAGGACGCCCCGCTGGTCATGGGCGGCGAGGATTTTGCCTTCATGCTGAACGCCCGGCCCGGAGCCTATATCCTCGTCGGCAATGGTGACACGGCGGCAGTGCATCACCCGAAATACAACTTCAACGACGAAACGATCCCGGCGGGATGTTCCTGGTGGGCGGAGATTGTCGAGAAGCGGATGCCGGCTGCTTGACGTCACGCTGATCGAGAGTGTGGCCGGCCCGCGCCGCTGTGCTGGCCGGCCACGTGTTTAGTTTTGATCGTGTTGGTGCCACATATCGGTGACGACTTCCCAACCGGTTTCTGTCGGTTCGAGCACAAAGAGATAGGTTCCGGTCGCGTCGAGCCCAGCAGTTTCGATCCGAGCGTCGACAGAGCCGATCATCACCGCAAGCGGCGCATCCTCCGAGACAAAGAGATGATCGATCGTATGGGTGACTTCGCCCTGGTTCGACGTGACAAATTCAAACAGGTCGCGGGGGCCCTGAAGCCCTTGGGTGACGGGCGTTCCTTGGGCGATCCAGAGCGTGTCATCGGCGTAAAGATCGAGCAGGCCATCGGCATCATGCGCCGCCGCAGCGGCATTGAACCGATCATTCAACGCGGTCAACGCTTCAATGGCGGTTTGGGTGGTTTCTTCGGCAATGGCGATCCCGGTTGAGAGAGCCACGGCAGACAGCAGGGCGATAACACGCATGAAGCCGTTTCCTTGTGTCTTGTTATGGAGGTTTGTGCAGATCATTGCGGCATCCCATCAGGATTGGGGCGGACAAAAATCACCTCTCTTGTGACCTGCCAGCGGGCGTCTTCCTGCGCCAGGTCAATGCTGAGAACGAGTGTTTTGTCCTCACCGCCCAACTGCACTTTGCGGGTAATCAGAACGTGGCCGTGCGCACCATCGGCATGGATGGCGTTATACTTGGCCCAGGTGTTATCGACACCGGCGCTCTCCCGTACAGTCTCGGCCAGCATGTCGATGAAGCCAGGTTTGTCGAACTCGGCAAGTGTGCCGTCGGTGTCGATCATGAGGATTCTCATGTCACGGTGATATATTCTGTCGAGGCCGCTCAAATCGGAGGCCGTACCGGCCTGGATTAACGCGTCAATTGTGGCCTTCACGGCCTCAGTTTGGGGGGATTGGGTCATTTTTTGATCCTGTTCGAGGGGGTTTCAAACGTAAGAGCCGTTGACGGGAAACGGGTCGGTGAGACCGCGCAAGAAGGTTAGACCGCGCAGAATAGACTGGAGATCGGGGCGCGCGAACGGGACATTGGAGATGTCGACAAGCTGTAAATCGCCTTCCGCATTCACGACAAAGAGGCCAGGTTCGGCAAAGGGGCGCTCCACGTTCATGCCATTGCGAGGCCCCGAAATATAAAGTCCGAGCGCCTGCATCTGCGGAACGCTGAGATCGTAGCCGACGTCATAAAGAGGCTGAACCTCGTCCATGTGACCCCCGGCGCGGTCTTCGTCATCGGCAGAGATCGCGATGACGTCGACGCCGATGGCATTCAAGCCCGGCAAGGCGGCATTCAACTCTTGCAGATAGCGGGTGCAGATCGGGCAGTGTTTGCCGCGATAGGCCACGATAAGTTGCCAATCGAACCCGTCTTTGGGCTTGGAAAGGGCGCGTTTCCCGCCAGTGAGCACAGGAATATTGAGGGCCGGAAAAGCGCTTCCGGCCAGCGGTTTAGGGCTGGTCATAGGGGTTATCTCGCGTTATATATCGTTCGATAGATAAATCAGCGACTCGCGCGAGCGTCAAGGATTATATATTGACCGATACAAAAAAAATTGGGCGACCGAGAAATTTCGACTATGATGCCGCGCTTTTGAAGGCGATGGCGGTGTTTTGGGCAAAGGGATTCGATGGCGCGTCGCTTCGCGATCTGACCAAGGCTATGGGGATCACCGGGCCCAGCATGTATGCGGCTTTTGGCGACAAGCGGGAGCTGTATCTAAAGACCATCGACCGTTACGCCGATGTCGACGGATGCGCCCCGGTGGTGGCCTTCGAAGCCGAGCCCGATATTCGCAAAGCCGTGCGGGGCTTCCTCGAAGAAGTTATCCTCTATGCTACCGAGAATGACAGTGGGGCAAAGGGATGCTTCTTGGCGTCCAGCGTTTCAACCAATATCGGGCAGGTTGAAGGTGTGGCGGAACGCGTTGAAAAAGCGATTGAAGATACCGACAAACGGCTCGCCGCGCGGTTCGATAAAGAGATCGAGAAAGGCACTCTACCGCCTGATTTCCCGTCTTTGGATCGGGCCGCGCTGCTTTATGATATGCGCCAAGGGTACATGTTCCGTGGGCGCGCCGGGTGGCGCGCCGAGGTGCTTTTGCAAGGTCTCGATGATCGCGTCGAGATGATTTTGGCGCATAAGGAGTTGCGGACTTAGTCTTACCCACCCGTATGGCTCATATGGCGGGAAACCTGGCCATCTACCTTCTGGCGGGAATAGTCGAAATCATGGCCTTTGGGTTTGCGCTCGATTGCGGCGCGGATCGCTTCTTCTAGCAAAACGTCGTCGCGGGAGTCCCTGAGCGGCGCGCGGAGGTCGGCCATGTCTTCCTGGCCGAGACACATATAGAGCTCGCCCGTGCAGGTCAGGCGCACCCGGTTGCAGCTTTCGCAGAAATTATGGGTGAGCGGGGTGATGAAGCCAATTTTCTGGCCGGTCTCTTCGAGCTTCACGTAGCGCGCCGGGCCGCCCGTGCGTTCGGCCAAATCGATCAGGTTGAAGCGTTCGGCGAGACGAGCGCGCAGGTCTTTCAGAGACCAGTATTGTGTGATCCGGTCCTCATTGCCGAGATCGCCCATTGGCATGACTTCGATGAAGGTCAGGTCCATATCCCGCGAAGCGCACCACTCTTGCAGGGTGAAAAGTTCGTCCTCGTTGAAGTCTTTCAGCGCCACCGCGTTGATTTTCACCCGCAGCCCGGCTTTCTGTGCCGCATCGATCCCTTCCAGAACCTGCTTCAGGCGCCCCCACCGGGTGATTTCGGCGAATTTCGTCTCATCCAGCGTATCGAGCGAGACGTTGATCCGACGGATGCCCGCAGCATAGAGTTGCTCGGCGAAGCGCGAGAGTTGGCTGCCATTGGTGGTCAGCGTCAATTCTTTGAGCGCGCCCGAGTCGAGATGCCGTGTCATGGACTGGAAAAAAGTCATGATATCGCGGCGGACGAGCGGCTCACCTCCGGTGATCCGCAGTTTCTGGACGCCCATGCGGATGAAAGTCGAACACATCCGATCGAGTTCTTCCAGCGTCAGAAGCTCTTTCTTCGGCAAGAAGGTCATGTTCTCCGACATGCAATAGACGCAGCGGAAATCGCAACGATCTGTGACGGAGACGCGCAGATAGTTGATCGCGCGGGCAAAGGGGTCGATGAGAGGGGCAGTGTTTTCCATGCCCCGAAGGTAGGACTGGCGGAGAGCCGCCGCAAGCCGTGATTGCGGCGTTGATGCCGGTGACCAATCTCCTTAGGTTTATCCTATGATGAGAATGGTTTTCTGCGCCCTGATGATGTTGGGCTTGGCCGCCTGCGCTGATGGTATTGGCCTGCGCCAAGACGGCGGTGCGTCGTCGGCATCGGAGCCGGGGACGGACACGCCGCGCCCGATGGAACGGCCAACGACCGAAGGGACCGCCGGTTTGGACGATCCCACGCCCTTGCCCGCCGGTGGCGGCGGAGAGACAGTTGCCACATTGGGCGACCCGACCGAGCCAGGGCTTTGGCTGCGCACGCCATTGGTGCGGGTCGAGCAAGAGGGCCGGGTGATGACCGAGGGCGGCGCGTCCGTCACCCTCACCTTGATCCCGATTGAGGCAGAGCCGGGCGCAGGCAGCCGGATATCGCTGGCCGCGATGCAGGCTTTGGGCGTGTCCTTGACCGATCTGGTGCCGCTGACGGTGATCCCGGGTTAATCGACTTTGCGGCGGATCGCCCGAACGATGAGCCAAACGGCGGCGATCACTGGCAACGCGAGAAGGGATGCCAGGATTGTCTTGGAGATACCCGCTTGTTCGGCAATCGGTGTGGTTAGATAGACCATCAAATTCACGGCGTAATAGCTGATCGCAACGACCGAGAGACCTTCGACAGTCTTTTGCAGGCGCAGTTGCAGCGCGGCGCGCTTGTCCATGCTTTCCAGAAGCGCTTGGTTCTGCGCCGAGCGGTCGACATCGACTCTGGTCCGTAACAGATCACCGGCGCGGTAGGCCCGTTCGGTTATCTGCTGCAACCGGCTTTCGGTTGCCTGCACCGTGCGCATCGTGGGGTCGAACCGGCGCATCATGAATTCGGCAAAGGTCTGACGGCCCTGAAACCGGGTCTCGCGCAGAACCTCGATCCGCTGATGGACCAGCGCCTCATAGGCGCGGGTGGCGCCGAACCGAAAGCTGGCCCGGGCCATTTGGTTTTCCAGATCGGCGGCGATGGTCAGGAGTTTGCCAAGTGTCGCATCGGGCTCTGCAAGATCCCCCGCCATGTCATCCAGAAGGGCGGCCAGATCGCGATCCATGGCGCCCATGCGGGTGCTGATGGCACGCGCGCGGGGCAGGCCGAGCATCGACATGGCCTTATAGGTCTCAATCTCGCAAATCCGTTGCACGACGCGGCCAATCCGGCGCGGGCCGGTTTTGGGGTTCACGAACAGGGCGAAGTTCATGTGGCCCTGAGGGGTGATGCGAAAGTCGCCCGCGATCACTGCGGCCGCGTCCAGCACCTGGCTGACCGCGAGGCTTTCGGGCAGGAACCAGCGGTCAATCTGCTTGGCAATCTCGGCCTCGGATTTCGGCGCATTGGCGATGTGGATATGGGCGGAGGTGATCCGGGCTCCGGGCGCGGCGGCGAGCCAGTCTTCAGGGAAGACCTCCCAAATCTCGGGGTCAAACGCGCGCTCGGCTTGGCCGTCGAGAAAGGCCGAATAGGTCACGAACTCCGTATGTTGCTCCCATTTCAGATGGCATTTGCCGATTTGGCCGGTGTAATGCGTGGCATCTTCGGGCGGGTGCGGCGCGCCGTGACGGTCGAGTAGGGCGATCAGATGGGCTCGGTCCAGGGCCCGGTCGCGTTTCGCGGCGTCGACGGGGTGTTTGATCGCGAGAAACGCCGCCTGGCCGGGGCTGCTGAGGACGGGGAACGGACGGGCGTGAAGCTCATTGGCGAGCGAGTAGCGCAAGGGGTGGTCGTCAATCGGGGGCATGGGCGGGGTCTGTTCGAGGCTGCGTTTCAACGTGACTAACAGAGTTTTGCGCTCTGTAAACAAAAATATTCAATGAAATGAGATAGTTATCTGCACACCGTCGTATGCCGTTGTCTTGGGGAAGCCGCTAGAGCCTGAATTCCATTTCGAAATTCTCTAATGTGACATTGCCGATTGTGACAATGTTGGGCCGAATGACGCACCAGCCGTTGCGGGCGAAAAACGAGCGCGCGGGGAAGCTGGCGAAGGTGAAGAGCCGGGACAGCCCGTTTGCTTTGGCGTGGCTGAGCAGCCCGGCCAGAAGCGCATCGGCAGTGCGGGTGCCGCGCGCCTCCGGCGCAACAAAGGCCATGTCGAGATAGCCGTCGGCGCGGAGGGTCATGAACCCGGTAAGCTGGGTGTCGTTCCAGGCGGTTAACACTTTTTGGTCGGCGAAGCGGGTGAGAAATCGGTCCGCTGGGATCGGCGCGCCGGCCCAGGCATCACGTTGGGCTTGGTCGTAATGGGCGGCCGCGCCGATTTGCACGGCGTTATAGAAGAGCGTGCCGCAGGCGGCGGCCATATCGGGGGTGAAGGGGCGGATATCGGGCATCGGCTCACTTTCGGGTGGGGTGGCGGGCTGCGTCACGCCCCCTGACGGGAGCCCTCCTTAGACCGCATTGCCATGGACGGGACGCGAGGGGAATACGGATCGCCGAGCCTGCGGTGCTGCGGCAGCTTAGGAGACCTGGCCGCCCGCGATCTGGATGGTTTGACCATTGACGCTGCGCGCGCTGTCAGAGCAGAGCCAGAGCGCGGCGCCGGTGATCTCATCGGTGTCGAGCAGGGTTTTATGACGGTTGCCGCCAGCAAGATAGCCCCGCGCTTCAGCCTCAGTGATCCCTTGATGAGCGGCGATTTGCGCGGCGTTGCGGGAGACGATCTCGGTATCGACGTAGCCGGGGCAAAGGGCGTTGAAGGTGATGTTGGAGCGCATGTATTCTTCCGACAGGCCCCGGATCAGGCCAATCGCGCCATGTTTCGACGCGGTATAAGCGATGGCGTTTTTCAGGCCACGGACACCGGCGATGGAACTCACCACGATCATCCGGCCCCAGTCCTCTTTGCCAAGCGTTGCCAGGGCAGCCTGAAACGTGAAAAACGCGCCGTCGAGATTGGTGGCCATGATGCTACGCCAGTGTTCGGGCGTTTCCTTAGCAAAGGGGGCGGGTTCGGCGATACCAGCATTGGCGACGCAGATGGCGATGGGGCCGTGCGCGGCGGCGGCGGCATGTATGCCTGTCTGGACGGAGGTCGGGTTGCTCACATCCATCGCCAGCGCGCGCAAGCGGGGGTGAGCGCTTGCGATCTCCTCAAGCCGCGCCAAGTTGCGCCCGGTGATGGTGACTTCGGCCCCGGCCTCGGCGAGCCCGGTCGCGATGCCAAGCCCGATGCCCGTGCCGCCGCCGGTGACCAGCGCGTGACGTCCTTGATGCTCCATAAATCAGTCCTCCCTACGGCGCATCCTACGCGTCATGCCACAAGCGGCAATATGCGCGGATGCGGGGGTGGACATTCCCTTACGTGAGGGCGTCTATTCAGCCGAACCGGGCAGGCGGGTTTGATCAAATCCGCTTGCCGTGTGGGAAAGATTATGTCGCCAAGTCGTGCTGTTGCGCAACATCTGCCATGTTGCTACATCGGGGCTTAACAAGGACGGAACCAAAAAGGGGGATGCCAGTGAAAATCGGGGCACCGAAAGAGGTTGAGGCCGGGGAATCTCGGGTGGCGATGACGCCGGAGAGTGCGGCGCAGCTTCAAAAACTCGGATATGAATGCGCGATTGAGGCCGGTGCCGGGGCGTCCGCAGGCTTCTCGGACGCCGCTTATGAAGCCGCAGGGGTGGAGATCATTAAGACCCCGGCGGGGCTTTACAAAGCTGTCGATGTCGTCGCCAAGGTGCGTCCGCCCACCGACACCGAAGTCAAGCGGCTGAAACATGGGCAGCTTTTGATCTCGTTCTTCTATCCAGGGCAGAATGAAGCCCTGATGGAGTTGGCCAAATCCAAAGGCGCGAATGTGATCGCGATGGATATGGTGCCGCGGATCAGCCGGGCGCAGAAGATGGATGCGCTAAGCTCGATGGCGAATATCGCCGGGTATCGCGCGGTGATCGAAGCGGGCAACAATTTCGGCCGGTTTTTCACTGGTCAGGTGACGGCGGCGGGCAAAGTGCCGCCCGCAAAGGTTCTGGTGGTCGGCGCAGGTGTCGCCGGGCTGGCCGCAATCGGGACGGCGACGTCTTTGGGCGCCATCACCTATGCGTTTGACGTCCGCCCTGAGGTGGCCGAGCAGATTGAATCGATGGGTGCGGAGTTCGTCTTCTTGGAGTTCGAAGAAACCGGCCAGGATAGCGCGGCGACCGGTGGCTATGCGGCCCCCTCCAGCCCGGAATTCCGCGAGAAACAGCTTGAGAAGTTCCGCGAGTTGGCACCAGAGATCGACATCGTGATCACCACGGCGCTGATCCCGGGCCGCGACGCGCCGGTGCTCTGGACCAAGGATATGGTCGAGGCGATGAAGCCGGGATCGGTCATCGTCGACCTGGCGGCCGAGCGCGGGGGAACTGCGAACTCACGGTTATGGATGAGAAAATCGTCAGCGATAATGGCGTGACCATCGTCGGCTATTCGGATTTCCCAAGCCGGATGGCGGCGCAGAGCTCGACGCTTTATGCCAACAATATCCGGCATATGATGACGGATCTGACGCCCGAGAAAGACGGCCAGGTCAATCATGACATGGAAGATGACGTGATCCGCGGTGCGACGGCGGTGTTTGATAGCGAGATCACCTTCCCGCCGCCGCCACCCAAGGTCGCGGCCATCGCGGCAGCGCCGAAGAAAGAGGCGGCACGCGAGTTGACGGCGGAGGAAAAGCGCGCCGAAGAAATCGCGGCCTTCAAGGAGCAGACCAAGCGCCAGGTGGCGCTGATCGCCGCCGGCGGGGCGGCGGTGCTGGCGGTGGGTCTCGTGGCACCCGCGAGCTTCATGCAGCATTTCATCGTCTTCATCCTGTCGATCTTCATCGGGTTCCAGGTGATCTGGAACGTCGCGCACAGTTTGCACACGCCGCTGATGGCGGTGACCAACGCGATCTCTTCGATCATCATCCTCGGTGCGCTTATTCAGATCGGGTCCAGTTCTTTCCTGATCACGCTGTTGGCGGCCTTGGGCATCTTTATGGCGTCGGTGAATATCTTCGGCGGTTTCCTCGTGACACGGCGCATGCTCGCCATGTTCCAGAAATCTTGAGCGGGCAGGGGTAGAGATAATGGATTTCGGATTTACGATTGCGGCCTATGCGGTCGCGGCGGTTCTCTTCATCCTGTCGCTTGGCGGGCTCTCGGGCCAGGAAAGCGCGAAGCGCGCAGTCTGGTACGGGATCGTCGGCATGGCGATTGCCGTGCTGGCCACGATGGTGGGCCCAGGGCAGGGGCTTTGGCTTCTCTCGGTCATTTTGATCGGCCTCGGTGCGGCGGTGGGCTATCAACTCGCGACACGTGTGCAGATGACCCAAATGCCCGAGCTTGTGGCGATCATGCACTCGCTTGTGGGCCTCGCAGCGGTCTTTGTCGGCTTCAACGCCGATATCGAGATCGGGCGTGTCACGGCGGCCTTTGTCGAGGCCGGTTTCCCGTTCCCGCGGCCCGAAGAGGTCACGACTGAGGGGGCCGCCTATGCAAGCACGTTCACCGGGTTTGCGGGCATTGTGGCCAAGAAAACAGGCGTTGAGATCACCATCCTGCGGATCGAACTGATGCTGGGTATCTGGATCGGGGCGGTCACCTTCACCGGCTCTGTCATCGCTTATGGCAAATTGGCCGGCCGGGTGGACAGCACGGCGAAGCAATTGCCGGGCGGTCACCTGCTGAATGCCGGTGCGGCGGCAGGCTCGCTGATCTTGGCGGCGCTTTATCTGGGCGATGCGGGCAGCTGGACGCTGGTGCTTCTGACGCTTCTGGCGCTCTTCATCGGGTATCACCTGATCATGGGGATCGGCGGCGCGGATATGCCCGTGGTGGTCTCGATGCTGAACTCCTATTCCGGCTGGGCCGCGGCGGCGATCGGCTTCTCGCTCGGCAATGATCTCCTGATCGTGGTCGGTGCGCTGGTCGGCTCTTCGGGGGCGATCCTCAGTTACATCTGTGTAAGGCAATGAACCGCAGTTTTGTCAGCGTCATCCTTGGCGGCTTTGGCGGTGCCTCCGGCCCGGCGATGGAGATCGATGGCGAACAGGTGGCGATCGATGCCGATGGCGTGGCCGTGGCGTTGAACGAGGCCGATAGCGTTGTCATCGTTCCCGGCTATGGCATGGCGGTGGCGCAGGCGCAGCAATCGGTGAGCGAGTTGACCCGCAAGCTGCGGGCTGCGGGCAAGACCGTGCGTTTTGCGATCCACCCGGTCGCGGGCCGTCTGCCGGGGCATATGAACGTGCTCCTGGCAGAGGCGAAGGTGCCCTATGACATCGTGTTGGAGATGGATGAAATCAACGAGGATTTCCCAGAGACCGACGTGGCGATTGTCATCGGTTCCAACGACATCGTGAACCCGGCGGCGCAGGATGATCCGAACAGCCCCATCGCGGGGATGCCAGTTCTGGAAGTCTGGAAAGCGAAACAGGTTTTCGTGTCCAAACGCGGTCAAGGCACGGGGTATTCTGGCATCGAAAATCCGCTGTTCTTCAAGGAAAACACGCGAATGTTCTATGGCGATGCGAAAGCCTCGCTGGACACGCTGCTGCCGAAGATCGGCTGATCAGATGTTTGCGCCGCCCTACCTCTCATGGGGCGGCGCATGAACACGCCCGCGCATCTCTTGCTGGGCGCAGCGGCGTTTGGCGACCCGGAGCGGCGACATACCACGACGGCGGCGATCATCGGCGCCCTGGCACCGGATATGTCGCTTTACCTCATGGCGGGCGTGGCGCTGATCGTGCTGCAAATCCCGCCTCAGGTGGTGTTTGACGAGCTGTATTTCTCCGATGCCTGGCAGCACGTCTTCGCAATCGATAATTCGGTTTTCGTCTGGGGCGTGGTTTTGGCCTTCGGGCTTTGGCGTCGAACCCCGTGGATTGTGGCCCTTGGTGGCGCGGCGCTGATCCATTTGGTGACGGATTTTGCTTTGCATCATGACGATGGGCGGCCGCATTTTTGGCCTCTGAGCAATTGGATCTTTGAAAGCCCGATCAGCTATTGGGACAGTCGCAACGGTGCGCGGATTGTGGCCCCGCTGGAAGCGCTTTTGGCCGCGGCTTGCTATGTTGTGCTCTGGCGCCGCTATGAGACATGGGCGCCCCGTCTTGGGTTTGGTGTGGTCCTGGGCGCGGAGCTGTTTGTGATGCGCAACTGGCTGGTGTTTTTCTAGCCCTGCGACGGTCTTGCAGATGGCATTGAAGATTATATCTGATAAGAATAGTCAGATATTGATTCAGGCCGCCTATGCTTGCTCAGAGATACACCGTTTCAGATGCCCCAGATCCCGGACATGACCGGGCGGAATTGGCGTGGTTGCGCGTCGCGGGTGCCCGCTGCCGGGTGATGCGGCGGAGCGACTTGTTTGAGGCCTGCGCTGTGTTGAGCATGGCGCGGGAGCAGGCGGCGTTGGCCTATGTACAGGCGCTGTTTCGCGCTTTGCCGACATTGCTGCCGAACGGGTTTCGGCTTTATCGGCCCGGCGATGACCAAGTCTCATTTGATGAAGCCTGGCTGCTGCAACTGCTCGACCGGGCGCGGGCAGGAGACACCGATAGCCTGACATTTCTGATCAAACGGCGCATCCCACGCCATGCGGAGCGGCAAGTGGCGTTTTTGGTGCATAGCCTGGCCGCTGCATTGGATGATCGCCCAAACATCGAAGCGCGCGAGAAAATTTCGGCATAATCGGCAAAAAGTGCCAAATTGCCCTCGACAGTTTTTAGAATGTCTCTAAATTGAGCGTATCGCCAGCCAGCCGATGCGCCAGCCCGCTTTGATTATCATCAAGAGGATAGACCTATGACTCAACCTGCCGCGCAGATGAGCCCGACCGCACAGGGCGCAATCGTGGAGGCACTGACCCAAGGCGTGGCGGAAACCGCCGTGACCACGATGTTGGCGCAAAACTTTCATTGGAATGTGACCGGCATGGGCTTTGGCCCGCTGCACGCGCTGTTCCAAGAGATTTATGAGGACCATTTCGTGGCCCAAGACGATCTGGCAGAACGTGTCAAAGCGCTGGACGGCCATGCGTTGGGGCAGCTTTCGGTGATGCTGGAGCGCTCAAAAGTCGAAGAGCATGATGGTCATGCCGATGCCGAAACCATGGTGGCGGCGCTGCAAAAGGCCCAAGAAACTCTGGCGGCGACCTTGGCCGAGGCAGGCGCGCTTGCCGCCGAGCATGGCGATACGCTGACCGAGGATCTGTGCATCGCACGTGGTCAGGTGCATGAGAAGTTCGCCTGGATTCTGCGGTCTCACCTGCGCTGAGACACGAGGCCGCCGCTTAGGCGGCCTTTTTCGCAGCTTTGCCAAGACCAAGGGGCGGTTTCGCCCCTTTTTTCATGCATTTTCTGACATAGGCGGGCTGCCAGGCCGAGTATTTGCCCATCACCTCCTGCTGCGCGATCAGCATTTTGATGAAAGCCTCTTGGTGGTCGGCCTTCTTCAGCGTCTTATACATCGCCTTTTGGTCTTTGGTCATCGAGCATCCGATGCAGTGCCCGGCGCGGCGGAATTTACAGACATCAATGCAGGGGCTGGGGTGTTTCGACATAACCTGGCCTTGTTGTTACTTTGTGAGGATGAGCTTTCCGGCGCGGGTGATGCGCAGGGTATAGGTCTTGTCATCCAGAACGATCAGGGCGGTGCTGCCCTCGCGTCCGGTAAGTGTGCGGGCGTCATGGACGGGCATGTCTGGTGTGGGCAGGCGCGGCGAGGCCGAATCGGCTTCTACAAGTGAATGGAAGGTCATGTCTGGCTCCTCAGTCATCATGAGATTCATTCCTGAGCAAAAGTGTCGGGTATGTCAATGCCTGAGTTTTTCAGTCGGAATATTTCCGCGTGCCGCTGGATGTTGACGCAGCAGCGTCACGCGTTCGGCAATCTCCGGCCGGATCGGGCCTGGGCGCGGCACATCCCGCAACGTCGTGAACCAATGCGCGGGCGGATTGCGGCCCGCGCGCGCCTTGTCCCACGTCAGCGCGCGGAGCACGGCCTCTGCGTCAGGTGGCACGCGATCGGGGATGTCATGGCCATTCAGTGTCGCCCAAATACCCGTCCAAAGCCGCCCGACAGACCAAGGATTGTACCCGCCGCCGCCAAGTACCAAAAGGCGCGGCACCTTGAGGCCCATCAGGGCGCGCAAAACATTCCAATGAGCATTGTTCGACAGGCTGAGGCGGCTTAGCGGATCCTCCTCGACAGCGTCCGCGCCGCATTGCAAGACAAGGGCGTCAGGGGTGAAGTTCCCGACGGCTGGCAATATCAACTCATTGAGAATAAATTCCATTTCGCTGTCATTTAGGCCACGCGGCACCGGTAGGTTCAAGCAGTTGCCGCCGCCATCTTCGTCCAGCCCGCCTGTGAAGGGCCATCGCCGCTCCTCATGGACCGAGATCAACAGCGTCTCAGGGTCGCCGGCAAATCCGGCCTCCACACCATCGGCATGATGCGCGTCGATATCCACATAGGCGATGCGTTTGGCACCCGCCCGACGGAGCGAGAGCATCGCGAGGACCGGGTCATTCAAATAGCAAAATCCGCCCGCCCGGTCGGGCATCCCATGATGCGTGCCACCACCGGGGTGGTAGATAACACCGCCATCCGCCAGAAGCTCGCCCGCCAAAAGCGATGCACCGGCGGCGGTGGCGGGGCGGCGGAACATCTCGGGATAGATCGGGTTCGAGACGGTGCCGAGGCCATGGCGCTCGCGCGTTTCCGCGCTCACCGCATGGTCGCGCTCCGCTTGCTCCAACGCCGCGACATAGGCCTCGGTATGCCAAATATGCAGGGCTTTTGGTTTGGCGCGCGGCGAGTTTCGATATTGTGCCTCCGGCAGCCAACCGATGGCGCGGGAGAGGTCCATCACCGTTGAAACGCGTGGCACGCGGAGCGGATGCCATTGCCCGTAGCTGGAGCCACGATAAATCTCGGAGCCCAGAAACAGGGGCGGGTTCTGCATGTCAGGCTCCTCAAGCTAACCGAAAATTAAGTGCGTTTGGCGGAGGATCAAGCCGAGGCAGACGCCGCAACAGATGTCACAATGCCTTGTTATGCTGGATTCTTTCTAGAAATCGCATATGTTGTGGCCAGAACAGGATGAAAAAACGGTATATGGGCAGTCCAAAGACATTTCAGGCCCCCTTGCAAATCGGGGGCGTTCCAAAACGTGAAACCCGCACGCAATTTGCCGCACTCTGCTATCGAACGCGGAAGACCGGGGTCGAGGTGCTCTTGGTCACCTCGCGGGACACCAGACGGTGGATCATTCCAAAGGGCTGGCCGATGGATGGCCTGACCCCGGCGGATGCAGCGGCGCAGGAAGCTTGGGAAGAGGCTGGCGTCAAAGGCAACGCGCATGACCATGTTGCCGGAATCTATAGTTATAACAAGAAGATGGAGGATGGGCCGGACCTGCCCTGCATCGTCGCGGTGTTTCCGGTCGAGGTCAAGAAACTCGAAGCCGAGTTCCCTGAGATGACTATGCGGAAACGCAAATGGTTCACGCCGAAAAAGGCGGCGGCGCGGGTGCGGGAGTTGGAGTTGAAACTCATCCTGCGGGAGTTTGACCCGTCCCGGCTTCGCTAACAGCAAGCGCTTGATTGCCGGAGAGATTTGCTTAGGTTGGCGCGATCATGATCCGATATTCGCTGAAATGTGCCGAAGGGCATGCCTTCGACAGTTGGTTCCAATCCGCCGAAGCGTTTGATGCGCTGGCGGCAAGGGGGCTTCTGTCTTGTGCGGTCTGTGGCGCCGACGATGTGAAAAAGGCGATCATGGCCCCGCGTGTCAGGAAAAAGGGTGGGGTTGTGGCCCCAGAGCCACCGGCTGCCGATGTGCCTGCGCCATCGCTCAGCACGCCCGCCACACCGGTGGAACAGGCGATGAAGGCGATGCAAGCCCATGTGGAGAAGCATTCCACCTATGTCGGCGGCAAATTCGCCGATGAGGCGCGCGCGATCCATCTGGGCGATGCGCCCGAGCGGATGATCCATGGCGAGGCGAAACCGGAAGAGGCCAAGGCCCTGATCGAAGATGGCGTGCCGATTGCGCCATTGCCGGGCGTGCCAAAATCGAAAGCAAACTGAGATGCGGGCGTTGATCACCGGGGCCAATCGCGGCGTCGGCCTTGCGATGGCCGAGGCATTGGCGGCCCGAGGCGACCACGTCATCGCAACCACGCGTTCCGCGACGCCTTTGGCAAATGTTCAATGGGAACAGGCCGATATGGCCGATCCGGCCTCGATCTCTGCCCTGGCAGAGCGGGTCGAGGGGCCGCTTGATCTGCTGATTTGCAATGCCGGGGTGTTGCACGATCGGGCGGAGGCTCTTGAAACAGGCTATCCGCCGGAAATGTGGGCGGAGACCTTTGCGGTCAACGTGACAGGTGTGTTTTTGACGATCCAGGCGCTCCTGCCGCAGCTCCGCGCCGCCAAGGCTGCGAAGATCGCAATCCTGTCGTCACAGCTTGGCAGCAACACACGGGCAACAGGCGGGAGATACATCTATCGCGCCTCCAAATCCGCGGCCCTCAATCTGGGGCGCAATCTGGCCCATGATTTGGTGCCCGAGGGGATCGCGGTAGGGATTTATCATCCCGGTTGGGTGCAAACCGATATGGGGGGCTCAGCGGCCGATATCACCGCCGCTCAGGCGGCCACTGGCCTGATCCAGCGTTTCGACGCACTTGGTCCGGCCACCACAGGCGTGTTTGAAACCTGGGATGGGCAGCCGCACCCGCTTTGAACGGCGTTATTCGGCGGCGTCTTTCGGGGCGCTCGGCGTGACTCCATTGATGAAATCCGCCTGCTCCGAGGCCTCCAACTGATGTTCGATAGCACGGAGCGAGACATCTAAACTCGCATCATGCAGTACCCGCAGTTCAGGATCAGCCAAAAGCGCGTTCATCCGGCCCTCTAGGTCACCCGAACGGATTGAGGTATCCTCAAATGTGTTGAGATCGAACTTGTCCCAATACTCCAGGTCGATCCGGTTTTTATCCTTGGAGTTCGCTGTGCCCCGCAGCTTTTTGAGCACGAACTCTTCCCGCGATTTCACGGCGTAGTGGTTCACCTGCCCGAATTCATAGCTCACCACCCGCGCGTTTGAGCGCCAGCCGGTCTCCAGATACTGATCTCCGATCGGTTTGCCGCTCGCGGTCACCCAGGTGATTTCGTCCGGGTTGACCTCCCGATCCTTGTTGAAACGGGGGCGGTGCACACCAAAATAGTCGAAGCTTTTCGGGCGGAAGAGCGTTTTGAAACCCCAGACAAGGCCATTCTCTGGCTTCACCACATTGCAGGCGCGGGTGAAGCGCTTGGTGACCGGACTCGGGTCCATATGTTTGGCCCCGGATGAGCCAAAAAGCCGCCAGTTGATCGACACCGCATCGGTTTCGTCGGGGAGCGCTTCAAGCAGGGCGTCCAAGCTGCCGTCGCCGGTATGGATGTTCAGAAACTCATCCGCATCGACGATCATCACCCATCCGGCATTCTTCACCACGTCCATCCGGTTGGCCCGGGAATAGGCGCGGCGTTGCGGGTCCATCCGGGGGCCAAGCGGGTTGTCGAAATGTTGCACGATCCCCATCGCGTCGAGGCGGTTCAAGATCAAATTGGTGCCATCGGTGCAGTCGTTCGAAAACAGAACGAATCCATCAAACCCGAGGTTCAGGTAATGCGCGATCCATTCAACGATGTAAGGTCCTTCGTTCTTCATCGTTGAGACCACGATCCGCCTGTTCTTGACGCCTTCGGGGCGCGAGCGGATGGCGAACCGGTTGGGATCGGGGGCGGCGGTTGGGCGGGCGGATTCGATCGGTGTTTCTGGCGTCGAAGAAGGGGCGGGCGCGGGTTGAGCCGCCTCCTGTGCTGGTGCTTTGGCCTTCTGCGCGATCACATTGATCGTCGCTTTGGGTTGGGTGAGGGCCTTGAAAATCTCGTCTGCAATCTCATCGGCCGATTTGCCGCTATGATCGGGGTCTGCGCGATCAGGGGCGATTTCCTCGACCTCCGCATCTGAGGCCGCGTCATCGCCATCTGTGGCGACGCTATGCAAGCTCCGCCTGGCCGCCGCTTTGCGCCCGGTCTGCTCGGAGTTGATCATCTTTGCGATGACCTTGTCTGGCACACCGCGTGCGCGCAATTGCTTGACGACCTCTTGGTATTTCATCGGCAGATGCAGGGTGAAGAGCACCTCATCGAGCTCTTTGATCGAGAGCTTGCCTGCCTGTTTCAACTGCGCCAACCACTCGTCATATTCGCCGGTTTCGCGCAGTTTCTTGACCTGGGCTTCATGGAACGCCAGCGCTTCTTTCTGGAAGCTGGGCCAGCTGCTCATCTTGCAGCCATTCGTCCATCTTGGCGCGCACCGCCGGGCCACGGTCGGCCGCGCCACGCACTTCGATCTCATTGCGGTCGAAGATCGAGAAATAGCTGGCGTTATATTTGTCGGTCTTGTTGTTCACATTGCCCCGCATCCGGCGGAGCAAATAGGCCTCGTAGCTTTTCACCGCATAGTGGTTCAACTCCACCAGGTCATAGCCAAGCGTCGGTTTGGTCGAGCGCCAGCCGGAGAGCTTGAAATCATTCTGCATCTCCTTGCCCGAGCCGTTGACCCAGGTCTGCGCCATCATCGCGCGGGGGCGTTCGGGGTAGAGCTTGGCCTTCTTGATATGCGGGCGGTGGATGCCGAGCTTCATCTCGTCATACGGGCGGAACATGGTTTTCACGCCCCAACCCTTCTTGAACGCATCGGGCGCGGCGCGGGTCAGGCTTTCGGTCACGAGCCCGGGGTTCCATGGCGTCACATCGTTGGAGCCGAAGAAGCGCCAGGTGATATTGATCGCATCGATGGGTTTCGGCATCGCCTCCATCAGGGCACCGACAGTGCCGTCACCTGCCTTGATGTTCAGGAACTCGTCGGCATCCATCACCATGATCCAATCGCTGTCGCAGACCTCAGGATTGGATTGCGCCAGGTTGAGCGCGTTGGGCTGGGGTTTTTTGCCCTCGGGCACGTCATTGCGGAAATGCTGCGTGATGCCCATTTCTTCGAGCCGGATCAGCATCTCATCGGTGCCGTCCGAGCAATTATTGGTATAGACGCAGATATTATCGAACCCCATCAAGTGGTGATAGGCGACCCATTCAAGAAGGCAGTGGCCTTCATTCTTCATCATCGACAGAATTGTGTATTGATGCTTGGCCATATCGCCCCTTGGGGTGGTTCCTGCTCACTCTTTAAAGGGTCACTCTGCGGCGCGGCTTCGACCGCTTGTTTGGCAAATGTGACCTTGGGTCCCCACCGTTAAACCGCAAATTGGGCCAAAAGACGAGGCTTGGCAGGTAAATCGCAGAAAATTTGGCGAAACCGGTGCGGATTTTGCGGCTCAGGCCCCCTCCATCAGATGGCGGACAAACAGGCGATCGAGCGGGAGCGTGACCCGCACGGCGTCCAACACCGCGCCGATCAATCCGTTGGAGTGATCCCGCCAATCTGAGGCGAGCGGGGCACCGATCACCAGATTTTTTCGCTTCAAAAGATCGGCCTGCGGATGATCGGGCGGATATGGTGCGGGCACCCGTTTCAACGGCTCCGGCCCCCAGGTGGACAGCGTCATGCCCGTCGCGGCGAGCGCCTCTGCCAACGCCGCACCTTCGGCGTCAATGAAGGCCCGAAACTGGGCGAGCGCGTCGCCTTTGAGACCCGGCAACCCATAGCCGACCCAAAGACCATCGGTATCGGCGGCAAAAAACACACCGGGATTGAACGGCCCATCGCCGGTGCCGGACCAGAGGATATGCAGGTGCGTGTTGTAGGGCGTTTTGTCCTTCGAAAACCGCACGTCGCGATAGATGCGGAAGATTTTGCCCTTCATCGAGCGGCCCAAGAGCTTCGTCAGTTCTTCGGCCATCAACTCCGAAAACAGCTCCGCCGGTTTCTTGATCGCTTGCGTGTAGTGATCTTTGCGTGGATCGAACCAGTCTTTGCGGTTGTTCTGCGCCAGCTCCGCGAAAAACGCGGTGCTGTCATCGATCATCTGGGTAAAGCCGTCCACTTGCGCCATTGCCGCCGCCTCCCTATTGCACGGGCGTCAGGGTGGGCCGGGGTAGGGCGCTCTGGCAAGAGGGTTAGAGCAACCCGTCCGGCATTTTCTGCTCCGCCGCCGTGTTTGCGCGCCGGAAAATCAGGGTGACCAGGGTCGATACGATGACGATGAAAAGCGAATAGAGCGCGGGCACGGCCATATAGCTCTGCGCCTGATCACCAGAGAAGGTGAAGGCCACGATGGCAATGGCCAGTGGTCCGTTTTGAATGCCGGTCTCCAATGCCACCGTGCGCGCGTTCCTTGGATGGAGCCGCAAGGTGCGCGCGAAGGTATAGCCGATGGCGATCCCGAAAAGCCCCAGCCCGATGGCGGCGACATAGGTTGCGGGCGTTGTGGTGACCAGAAACTGCCAGTTCCGCGGTACCCAGGAGACCATGATGAAGAGGATGAAAAACAATGCGAGTGCCGAGCCCAGGAACTCTGTCACTGCGCCGACATTGGCGTTGATTTTGCGCATCCCCATGCCGATGGCGACAGGCACCAGCAGTAAGACCAGCGTTGCGATGATGTTTTCCCGCGGGATTTGCAGGTCCAGCGCGGCGGAGTAGACCACCAGGATCACGGGGATCAGCAACACACCGAACACCGTGGAGGTCACGGTCATCAGCACCGAAAGCGCCAGATTCCCTTTGGAAAAATAGGTGAAGATGTTCGAGGTGGTGCCGCCCGGCATACAGGCCATGATCAAGACGCCGATGGCGATGGCCTCGGGCAAGGTCAGGAAACTGATCAGCAGAAAGCCGATAAACGGCATGAAGCCATATTGGCTGATCACACCGATGGCCAAGCCATAAGGCCGTTTCAGCGCCAAGAAGAAATCCCGCGGGGTGAGCGAGGCGCCCATGCCCAGCATGATCACGAAAATCATCAACGCCAGAAGCGCCTGTTCGAATGCTCCGACCATCTGCGCCTACTCCGCCGCGATCTGCGACAGCTCTTCGGCGCGCAGGTCTTTTCTGAGGATTTTGCCGACATTGGATTTCGGCAGCTCATCGCGGAATTCCACGCGTTTGGGCACCTTATATGCGGTCAAATGCTCCTTGCAGTGGGCGCGGATGTCTTCGGCCGTCACGCCTTGATCGCGTTTGACGATAAAGGCTTTCACGGCCTCACCCGTGCCATCATCCGGCACCCCGATCACAGCGGATTCCAACACCGCCGGATGGGTCGCCAAACAATCCTCCACCTCATTGGGATAGACGTTGAAGCCCGAGACGACGACCATGTCTTTCTTGCGGTCGACGATCTGGAAATAGCCATCGGAGTCCATCACGCCGATATCGCCGGTCAAGAACCACCCCTCTTTCATGACTTTGGCGGTCTCTTCGGGTTTGTTCCAATAGCCCGTCATGATCTGCGGGCCTTTGGCGGCCAATTCTCCGGTCTCGCCCTGGGGCACCGGCTTGCCGTCTTCATCCAGACAAGCCACCTCGGTCGAGGGTACCGGCACGCCAATGGAATTGGGCCGCGACTTGCCAAGCGGGTTGAAGGTCAGAACCGGCGAGGTTTCGGTCAGCCCATAGCCTTGGATCACGGGCTTGCCGGTGATCTCTTCCCACCGCTCTGCCACGGCGGTTTGCAGGGCCATGCCGCCGGCAGAGGCGAATTTCAGGTGTTTCGGCGGGCTGTCGGTGAACCAAATCTCATTGGTCAGCCCGTTGAACAGCGTGTTCACGCCACTCATCCAGGTGATTTTGTAATTCTCGAAGGCGCGTTTGAGATTGGTGAGCGGGCGCGGGTTCGGGATCAAGATGTTCCGCGCGCCCAGCCAATAGAAGCCGAGCAAATTCACCGTGAAGGCGAAGACGTGGTACATCGGCAGGGCGGTCAGCGCGACCTCGCGGCCCTTCTCGACGTCACCGGCGAGCAATTCCATGGTCTGTTCCATGTTCATGATCAGGTTCCGATGGCTCAACATCGCGCCTTTCGACACGCCGGTGGTACCGCCGGTATATTGCAAAACCGCCGTATCATCGGGCGACATGCCGGAATGATAGGGCTCGACCTCAATGCTCTCATCATGTTGCTTCTGCCGCCCTGCTGCGACGGCGTCGGGCAGCCGAATATGAGCCAGCTCAATCGGTTGGATTGTCCGATCCCAGTATTTCTGGACCAGACCGACAATGCCGCGCGGCATCGCGGGCAGGAACTCAGCCACACGCGTGACGATGATATTGGGGATCGGATGGCCGCGCATCGCTTCGGGCAGTTTGTCGGCGAACATATCGACGATGATCAGCGCGTGGGGTTCGCTGTCTTCAAACTGCTTCGCCATCTCTTCGGCGGTGTAGAGCGGGTTCACGTTCACTAACACGCAGCCAGCTTTCAGAACTGCGAAGGCGGCGATGGGAAAGGACAGACCGTTGGGCAGTTGCACCGCAACTCGGTCACCTTGCGCCAATCCGGCGATCTCGCGCAGATAAACCGCCAGTGCGTCCGACATCTCGTCGACTTGGTCGAAACTGAGCGTGCCGTTCATGCCATTGGGCAGGCAAGCCGTGAAGGCGGGTGCCTTGCCATACACCGAGGCGACCGAGCTGATCATGTCGCCGATTGAGCGATAGGCTAGGTCTTCGATTTCCGTGCGGGCTGATGGGCCATAAAAGGCCGTCCATGGACGATCGTCGCGCGACATCGTGTCTCCCTTTTTCTCCCCTTCGACGAGGTTAGCCCATTCCGCCATAAGAAAAAGAAGGAATATTCACCGTGACGCCAGGGAAGTTCCTTTTCCTGCGATAGGTTTTTCGTGTTGTCTGGGTATTTGTCGGAGGAGCCCGGACCGAAGCCATGTCTTGCCGAGCAGTGCGCCACGCGGTTCAGAGCGGTTTACCGAGCCCGCAATGACATGAAATCGCAGACCGTGCTCTACATCAGGTTCAGCCGTAAGATGCCTGCATCGATCAGGGCTTCCCGTGTCTCCATCATCCGGTCGCCGATCTCACCATAGAGGTTTTCTTCGGTGAGCCAGAAGGACGGGCCGCCGATATTCATCGCCAGAACGCTACGCCCGTCATCCAGCTTGAAGGCTGTCGCAGCGCCGTTGATTTCATGTTCCCAAACGCCAGCAACCACGCAAAACCCGCGCGTGCGCAGTTCTTCACCGGTGCGTTCATGTATCTCCAGAAACTTTTGCCGTTCATCGCCCATGAACTCGGCGAGTTTCTCAACTCTGACTTTGCGGCGCGGCGCGGGCAGGGCGTGGAGATAGGCTTGGCCCATCGCCGTCGTCGCCATCGGAATCCGGCTGCCGATATCCTGACGCAGCATGATCCGCGACACTGAGCGGTGCAGCGCGATATAGACCATCTCGTGACGGTCGGCCTGACCAATGGCTACCGTGCCGCGGGTGTCATCGGCCAGTTGCTGCAAGGGCCCTTTCGCCAACTCGGTGATGCCGGTTCCGTTCCCGAACGCCTGCGCGAAGGCCAGAACGCCGGGACCAAGGCGATATTTCTCGGTCTCGGCGGAATAGACGAGATAGCCAAGTTCGGTCAGCGTGAAGGCAATCCGGCTGACTGTGGGTTTTGGCAGCCCGGAGCGGGCCGCGATCTCTTGGTTTCCAAGCGGTTTCCCCTCAGGCACAAAGCTGCGCAGCACCTCAAAGCCCCGCGACACGGCAGTCACGAATTGGCGGGAGGATTTCGGATCCTCTTCCGAGGTGTCTTTGGGTGTCGCGCGGGGTCGGGCCATGCTGCCTCTCGGGTCAAGGGTGTCTCACTAGACATTAGAACGGTCCGTTTCTCAAGTTGCGAAACGATTTTTTGCAAAGCGGTAGTGGTCTATCTTTTGTGAAATATTATTTTGCACTGCGGAATAATGGCGCTATGGTTGTGGGACAGATTGGGGATGCAATGCAGACGGGACAAGCGCAGCGGTGTTGAAGACAAGACTCACGGAGCGCTTTGGGATCGAAAAGCCGATCCTTTGCGGCGGCCTGATGTGGCTGGCGACGGCGGAGTATGTCGCGGCGGTCGTGAATGCCGGAGCCATGGGCTATATCACACCACGCTCCTACCCAGACGAGGCGGCTTTTGTCGACGCGCTTCGCCGATGTCGTGCGATGACCGGTGGGCGGCCCTTTGGCGTCAATCTCTACATCTCGGCCCGACCAGAGGAAAACGCGCGGATGCGCCGGTGGATCGAGATCCTGGCAGGTGAGGATGTGCGCCACGTTGAAACGGCGGGGTATAGCCCGGTGGCCTTTTTGCCCGCGCTCAAGGCGGTTGGGTGTCAGGTTGTGCACAAAGCGACCAGCGTCCGCCATGCGGCATCGGCGGCGAAAGCTGGGGTCGATGCGGTGGTGCTGATCGGCGCGGAATGTGGTGGTCACCCGGGGCAGGGCGACATTCCCGCCATGGTCTTGGCCGCGCGGGCTTTGGAGCAGATCGATGTCCCCGTTTTGGTCGGCGGTGGCATCGGGTCAGGGCGGCAGTTGGCCGCCGCGCTGGCGCTTGGGGCAGATGGGGTCTTAATTGGCTCGCGCATGCTGGTAGCCGATGAAATTTGGGCGCATGACGCCTACAAGACGCATTTGCTGAGCCTGGACGAGACCGGCTCAACCACCGTCCTGCACGCATTGAAGAACACCTATCGCTGCCTTGCCAATGACACTGCGGCAGCGGTGGCCGCGTTGGAGGCCGAGGGCGTGCGCGACTACGAAACACTGGGGCCTTTGATTGGTGGGATGATGCAGCGCCAAGCCTATGAAACCGGGGATTGGAGCCAAGGGGTGTTGTCGCTTGGGCCGGCGGCCGCCTGGTGCGACCGACTGGAACCCGCAGGTGCAATTTTGGATCGGCTGACGGCGGAGGCCGAAACCGCCCTGAGATCAGCCCGAGACCGGATCGCCCCGGCCTTGGCGCCCGCGTAACGAGGACAAAGGGACAAACGATGGGAATTGACAATGACAGCTTCATGCAGATCTGCGCCGCGTTGCAGCGGTTTGTCGAAGAGCGGCTGATACCAGCGGAAGAACAAGTCGAACTGGACGACGATATCGCGCCGGAGATCGTGCAAGATATGCGTGAGATGGGCCTTTTCGGCCTGTCGATCCCGACGCAATATGGCGGCCTTGGTCTCAGCCTGAGCCAGGAGGCACAGGTGATGCAGATCACCGGGCGGACCTCTGCGGCTTTCCGGTCAGTCTTCGGCACAAATGTGGGCATCGGCTCGCAAGGCATCATCATGGACGGGACCGAGGCGCAGAAAGCTCACTATCTGCCGAAGTTGGCGACCGGCGAAATCATCTCCTCCTTCGCGTTGACCGAACCCGATGCCGGATCGGATGCCGCTGCGATCCGCACGACGGCGCGCCTGGACGGCTCCGATTATGTTCTGAACGGCACCAAGCGCTATATCACCAACGCCCCGCGCGCAGGGCTGCTGACGCTGATGGCGCGGTCCGAGCCGGATCAGAAAGGCGCGGCCGGCATCTCGGCCTTCCTGGTGCCGACCGATCTGCCCGGGATCACCATCGCACCTGCGGACCGGAAAATGGGGCAGCACGGGACCAAGACCAGCGATATCATCCTCGAAGATGTTAGGGTGCCGGCGGAAAACGTTATCGGCGGCGTGCCGGGCCGTGGATTCAAGACCGCGATGAAGGTGCTGGATCGGGGCCGGATCAATATCGCGGCAACCTCGGTCGGTATGGCGTCGCGTCTGATCGACGAGGCGTTGGCCTATGCCCATGAGCGCAAAGCCTTTGGTAGCGCCATCGCAGATTTTCAACTGGTCCAGGCGATGCTCGCCGACAGCCAGACCGAGTATTACGCGGGTCGCACAATGGTGACCGATGCCGCCGAGATCTATGACCGCGAGGGCAAGGCGATCCAGGAGGCGGCCTGTGCCAAGTATTTCTGTACCGAGATGGTCGGGCGGGTCGCGGACCGCGCCGTGCAGATCCACGGTGGGGCGGGGTATATGGCCGCCTATCCGGTGGAGCGGTTCTATCGCGACGTGCGGCTCCTGCGGATTTACGAAGGCACGAGCCAGATCCAACAATTGATTATCGCGCGCCAGATGAGCCGCGCCTTCCAACAGGGGTAAGACATGTTTGAACCAGGGCTTTATGACGGGCGCTGCGCCCTGATCACTGGCGGCGGCACGGGGCTGGGCCGGACCATGGCCGAGCGTCTGGCCGAACTGGGCGCGGAGCTGATCATCTTCGGCCGCCGCGAAGAGGTTCTGAAAGCCGCTGCCGAAGAGATCGAGGCCAAATACGGTCGTCGGGTGCGCTATGCGGCGCTGGACGTGCGCGATGCCGCGGCGATTGACGTGGCGCTGGATGCGATTTGGGACGACACCCCGCCCGATATCCTGATCAACAACGCGGCGGGCAATTTCACCGCGAAATACGAGTCGCTCTCGCCACGTGCCGTAGATGCGGTGTTGAACATCGTGCTCCACGGCACGGCCTATATGACGCTGGCCTGCGGCAAGCGCTGGTTGGCGGCGGGTATGAAGGCGACGGTCATGTCGATCACCGTCACCTATGCCTTCACCGGCGCGCCTTATGTGGTGCCCTCGGCCATGGCCAAGGCCGGCGTGTTGGCCATGACCCGGTCGCTTGCTGCCGAATGGGGCCCGAAAGGCATCCGGTTTGTCGCCGTCGCGCCGGGGCCGTTCCCGACACCCGGCGCGTGGGACAATCTCTATCCGCGGCCCGGTCTCGGCAAGATCATGGAACAGCGCCCGCCGGTGGGCCGCCCGGGCCGTCACGACGAATTCGCCGATCTGACGGCCTATCTGTTGAGCGATCAGGCTGGATTCATCCATGGTGAGCAAGTGATCATCGACGGCGGCAATTGGTTGAAGAAGGCGGCGTCTTTCTCGGAACTTGATGCGCTGACCGATGAGGATTGGGCGGCGATGGCCAGCGGTGCGAAGCCGAGCAAATGAAGAGTGACTGGACCGATATGAGCCCGTTTTCGGAACTCTTAGGGCTCCGCGTTGACCGCGCGGAGCCTGATTACGCCCGGCTCCGCTGCGCCTGGCAGCCGAGCTTCACGAATATGTCCGGTGTGGCGCATGGTGGTGTCGTGGCCAGTGTTATGGACACAGCTTGCGGCGTCGCACTCACCGCCGATGAAAATGGCAAACGGCAAGGCCGGGTGGTGACGGTGTCGTTCTCGCTGAACTATCTTGCGCCGTTTCGCGAGGGCGAAGAGATCGTCTGCGAGGCCTGGGTGGTCGGTGGCGGGCGGAAGCTTAAAACCGTCCGCGTGCAGGTGACCGATGCCAATAAAGGTACGGTGATTGCCACCGGCCATGGGGTGTTTCGCCATATCACCTGGCCTTAGCGGCCTTTGAACTCGGGCACGCGTTTTTCCATGAACGCGGTCCGCCCTTCGGTGAAGTCTTCGGTTTGAAACAACACGGCCTGCGCATCTGCTTCGGCGGCCAAAGCCTCGTTGAGACCCATTGGCCCGCGCGACAGCCAAGTCTTGGTGAGCGCCACGGCGGCCGGCGCGCGTTTGGCGATGGTCTTGGCGATGCCTTGAGCCGTCGCCAGCGCTGCGCCCGGCTCAGTCACTTCCTCGACCAGCCCCCAATCGGCCGCCGAGTCGGTGTCGAATTGTTCCGAGGTCAGCATCAAACGTTTTGCCCGACCCAGCCCCATCCGGGCGGGCAGCGTCCAGATTGCCGCCATATCGGGCATCAGCCCGAGCTTGTTGAAGGCGCAATTCCAAACCACGTCCTCGGCGGCCACAACCACATCGCAGGCCGCCGCCAGCGACATGCCTGCCCCAACCGCGTAGCCTTCGACGGCGGCGATCACTGGCTTTTCGCCCTCGATCAGCAAGCGGACAAGACGGTGCAGGCGTTGCAGCCGCGCCCGCCCGGCCATCGTCGTCAGATTGTCCATGCCAGAGATGTCACCGCCGGCGGAAAACACACCCTCGGCTCCGGTCAGAACCAGGACCCGCACCTCGGGATCGATCATCAGATCGAAGACCGCGTCATGCAGCACCTCGCGCAATTCGAGCGACAACGCGTTGCGCCGCGCCGGATAGCGCATGGTGACCGTCGCAACACCACCAGAGGTTGTGACATCCACACCCAAATCCACAGAATCGCCTGACATATCGCGCTCCAATCAATATTTCGCTCTGCGAACTTTAATTTTGTTTTGCATCCCGCGTCCAGTAGCCTAGTGTGGAAACATGAAGAGACGGTGCCGCCGGGAGGGCCTGGCGCCATCACATCATTTGGGAGGAATTCAAGATGCATAATGCGCTGTTGAAGCGTATGGCTGCGGCTGTGCTGGCGGTCGGGATCGGCACCCCCGCGATTGCGGAGATGCCATCGACAATCGCGGTGACCACCTATTCCACAACCTCCGCCGGTTTCGCGCAGATGGTCGCGATCGGGGGCGTGTTGCAGTCAGAGTTGGGTGTCAATCTGCGGCCTATTCCAGGCGACAATGACATTTCGCGCCAAGCGCCGTTGCAACAAGGTGTGGCGCAGTTCAGCTCCACCGGGTTTGGCGTGTTTTACAGCCAGGAAGGCGTCTTCGAATTCGCCGATCGTGGCCAGTGGGGGCCGCAGCCTGTGCGCCTGGTGATGTCGAATGTTTCTGATGGCGGCATCGGCTTTGCGATCGACCCGGCGCTTGGCATCACCGACCCGTCCGAGATGGAAGGTGTCCGGGTTGCGCGCATCGTCGGTTCGCCTGCTCTGAACCTCTTGGTCGAGGCATATCTGGCCTTTGGCGGTCTGACTTGGGACGATGTCGAAGTTGTTGAATTCCCTGGCTTTGGCGCCTGGCTTGATGGCTATGTGGCCGGGCAGGTCGATGCCGGGATCGCGGTCAGCGACAGTGGCACATCGGGGCGTCTGGCGGCCAGTAACCGGGGCATGGACTGGGTCCTCTTTCCAACCGACGACACCGAGGGCTGGGAGCGGATTACGGAGTTTGCCCCGTGGTTCTTCCCCAAAACGGTGACCGCTGGCAACAATGTGCCGGAAGATGGTCTGCCCTTCGCGGTCTATCATTATCCGAACCTCGTCACCTATGCCGAGGCGGAAGAGCAGATGGTCTATGAGTTCACCCGCGCTATGGTGGAGTTCTTCCCGCAATATGAAGATGCTGCACCGGGGGCTTATGGTTGGGCGGCGGAGCGTCAATCGCTGTCTTATGTCATGCCGTTCCACGATGGGGCGATCCGTTACTGGCAAGAGGCCGGTATGTGGACCGATGCGGATCAGGCCAATCACGACGAACTTCTGCGGCGTCAGCAGGTTCTAGCGGATACTTGGGCCGCGGTGATTGCCGAGGATCATGCCGATGACGGAGCCTTCGCGGCAGCTTGGCAAGCGGCGCGCTTCGAGGCACTGTCCGAGGCCGGGTTCAACCCGTTCTTCGAAACCTGGTAACGCTTTACGGACGCATCAAAAATGACCACCGCTGAGACTGACACGCGCCACGGAGCGCACCCGCGATGGGTCTCCGCTGTCGTAATCCTAGGCGCAGTCTTGGCGGTGGTTCTGACGATCCATCAGGTGTTTATCCTCGGGCGCGCCACCGGCGTCATGCTGCTGGAAAACGCCTATCTCTATTGGCTTCTGGCCTGTCTTCTGCCGCTGGCCTTCTTTGTCTTTCCTCTGACGATCAAAGGTCGCTGGATCTGGCCGCTAGACCTGCTCATGGCGCTGGCCACTGCGGGGATCCTTGGCTATTTCGCCTGGAACGCCGAGACGATGGTGCGCCAGGCTTGGGAATATACGGCCCCTGAACCGGCCCGGTGGGCTTCGCTTCTTTTGTGGTTCCTGGTGATGGAGGTCACGCGTCGCGCGGGTGGTTTGGCGATCCTGATTGTTGTCGGCGTTCTGTCTTTCTATCCGGTCTATGCCGCCTCAATGCCGGGCGTGTTTTCGGGCTTTGCGATGACGGTCGAGCAGACCGGCATGTATCACATCATGAGCACGCAAAGCATGCTGGGCTTGCCGATCAAGGCCTTTGCCTCGCTGGTTGTCGGGTTCCTGCTCTTCGGGGTTACGTTGCAATTCACCGGTGCCGGGCGGTTCTTTCTCGATATGTCATTCGCGCTTCTGGGCCATGTCAGGGGCGGCGCGGCCAAAGTTGCAGTGTTTGCCTCCGGTCTAATGGGCTCAATGTCGGGCTCGGTCACCTCGAATGTGTTGACCACCGGCACGCTGACCATCCCGGCCATGACCAAATCCGGTTTCCCCCGGCTCTATGCGGCGGGGATTGAGGCTTGCGCGTCCACCGGCGGCACATTGATGCCGCCGATCATGGGGGCCACGGCCTTCGTCATGGCGAATTTCCTCGGCATTTCCTATCTGGAGGTGGCGACGGCGGCGATCATCCCCTCAGTGCTGTATTTCTTCGGTCTATTTATCGGTGCCGATGCATTCGCGGCGAAAGCCGAGATCAAGGGCTTGCCGCAGGAAGAACTCCCGAGCCTCCGCAAAGCGATGCGCGAAGGCTGGTACTACATCGCCGTTTTTGCCTTTCTGATCTGGATGTTGATCGGTTTGGGGCGTGAGGCGGCGGCACCGTTCTATGCCACGGGTCTATTGCTGATCATCAATCAGGTGTTTTCCAAGCGCGACCGGATGACATGGGACCGGTTCAAGTCCTATCTGCTGGCTGTTGGGCGGCTCCTGGTCGAGATCGCCGCGATCCTGGCGGGGATCGGCCTTGTGGTCGGCGCGCTGGTCGTGACCGGTATGATCGGCGGGCTGACCAATGCGCTGGTCCATATTGCGGGCGGCTCGGTCCTGGCGCTTCTGGTCATGGGCGCGTTGGCAAGTTTCATCCTGGGCATCGGCATGACGGTCACGGCGGCCTATGTGTTCCTGGCCGTTGTCCTCGCGCCATCGCTGATTCAGGCGGGCCTCAACCCGCTGGCGGTGCATATGTTCATCCTCTATTGGGGCATGCTGTCCTTTATCACGCCGCCAGTGGCGATTGGTGCGTTCGCCGCGGCCTCGGTTGCGCGGACCAGCCCGATGCGCACGGGGTTCAAGGCCGTGCAACTCGGCGCGATCATCTATTTCGTGCCGTTTTTCTTCGTCCTCAACCCGGCGCTCCTCTTGATCGGAACACCGCAGGAGATCATTTCCGTCACGGTGTCGGCGATCATCGGCGTCGCGGTTCTGGCGAACGGATTGCAGGGCTATATCTATGGCATCGGACCGGTGACACATGGCCCCGTCGGATGGGTTGTGCGCGGCTTGATGATTATCGGCGGTCTGGCCTTCGCCGCGCCAGGCTTGCCGATGGCGGGTATTGGGCCGCTGGTCACTTCTGCGATTGGTGCTGGCTTTGCGGTCTTGGCTCTGATCCTCGCCTGGATTACGCAAGACAAAGCGGCCCCGCCGCTTGTTGAAGGACAAACCGGACATGACGCACACTGAGCCGTTTTCGGCTTCTGACGACCCAGAGACGCAGGCGTTTCTGGACACGCTGCCGCGCAAACTCCATGAAGCTCCACTCAGATGGGCGGCGGACACACCCGGTGGGATTGCAATCTCCGATCCAACGCGGCGGTTAACCTATGCCGAATTGGGCGCGGCGATCTCGGCGGCGGCTGCCCGGCTGGTGGCGCACGGTGTTCGCCCGGGTGACCGGGTTGCGGTGATCAACGAAAATGGGGTGACCTCCGCCGTGTTGATCTATGCGGTCAGCGCGGCAGGGGCCATCGCCTCGCCGATCAATGCTCGGGTGTCGCCGCGTGAAGTGGCGGTGATGTTGGGCCATCTGGTGCCACGCTGCATTCTCTACGCCACCGACAGCGCCGCTGCCGCGACCCATGCCGAAGAGGCGGGTGCCGCGCCCGAGACCGGTCCCGTAATCGGCCAATTTGCCATCGGCGCGTTGAATGACGATGCGGCGCCCGAAACCGGCGATTTGCCCGCCGTGATTATGTTTACCTCCGGCACCACGGGGCGGCCGAAAGGGGTTGTGCTGGGCCATCAGGCGATCCTCTATCAAGGGGCCAGTCAGGTTGTCAGCCGCAACATTTCAACCGAAGATACGCTCTATATCGTCGCGCCGATCAGCCATGCCATCGGTCTTGGGTCGAACCTGATCACCGCGGCCATCGGCGGGGCCGAGGCCATGCTGGCACCGCGCTTTTCACCGGAGGCGCTGGCCCATGCGATTGCCGAAGATCGGATCAGTTTCATGGTCGCGGTGCCGCAGATTTACGCCAAACTGCTCGATTATGCCGACGCCCATGGCATCGACCTGAGCCAGACAACCCGGTTGCGCTTTACCGGCACGGGAGGATCGCCTGTCGACCTGAGCCTGATGCAGCGGATGAAGAGCATATTCGGCCTGCCATTTCGCAATGGCTATGGCTGTACCGAGATGACGCCAATTGCCCGCGTGCCGGATGGGGTGGAAGCCTCAGGAGACGCCATTGGCATCGCCTCGCCGGGCTGTGAGGTGAAAGTGGTGCGCGCCGATGGGTCCGAAGCCGCCGATGATGAGGTGGGAGAACTTTGGGCGCGGGGGCCGTCGCGCATGGATGGCTATTATAAAGACCCGGAGGCGACGGCGGCGACGATCACGCCGGATGGCTGGCTCAGAACCGGCGATATGGCGCGGCGCGATGCGGAGGGCAGCTTCTACATCGTCGGGCGCGGCAAGGAGCTGATCATTCGCTCTGGTTTCAATGTCTATCCGGTTGAGGTTGAGGGCGTGCTGAATGCCTTCCCAGGCGTTATGCAGTCGGCCGTGGTCGGCCGAAAGGTGCCCGGAGATGAAGAGGTCGTCGGCTATGTCCAGGCCGCAGCCGGTGTGACGCTTGATCTCGACGCGCTGCGGCAGCATTGCCGCGAGAACCTCTCGGGCTACAAGGTGCCTACAGAGCTTATCCAAGAAGACTTGCCCATCGGGCCCACCGGCAAAATCCTGAAAAGTGCGCTTGCGGCGCGGTTTGCGCCCTAGCCCTCTGGCGTCAGCAAGCTGACCCCAAGAGCCGCGCGCCGTTTCAGCCATAGGCTGGGGCGGTAGCGTGGATCGCCCGTGGCCTCTTGCAGCGCAGTAAGGATCGTCATGATCCGGGCCGGGCAAAGCCGATCCCCAAGCGCCATGGGTCCGATCCGATAGCCCAGGCCCAACATGGTCGCGCGGTCGATATCTTCCGGCGTCGCAATCCGGGCCTGAGCAATTTCGCAGGCGATATTGATGATCGTGGCAACCATGCGTTGGGCCACAAATCCGGGGCTGTCATGGATCACGGTCACACCCTTGCCACCTCGGGCCACGGCGGCAGAGGCGGCGTCACGCATCTCGGGCCGGGTGACCGGCGTCGTCATCACCGTGCGCCGCCCCGCGAGGCCAAAGAACGGGTCGACCGCCACCGTGCGGGTCGGGTCGAGATTCAAATCCAGGGCCGTGCTGGTCGCGTCCCTTCCAAGCGGAGAGACCAGCAAAAGCGCCTCGGGGTCAGGACTGTCACTCAGCGTCGCGCTTGCGTCGAGCAAGGTCTGCGTAAGCTCCGCCGCGCCGTCCCCTGGCGCCACATAGATCGGCGGAAGCGCGATATCGGGGGTGTCGACCGGCGCGGGCCGGATGATCTTGCCCGCATCATAGCGATAGAAGCCCTCGCCGGTTTTCCGGCCCAAAAGGCCTGCTGCGACGCGCAAGGGTGGCGTGGGCGAGGGGCGAAAGCGGGGTTCTTGCCAGAACTGTTCGTAAATCGATTGCATCACGGGGAATGACACATCCAGGCCCGTCAGATCCAGAAGCTCAAACGGCCCCATCCGGAACCCCGCCGCCTCGCGCATCACATCGTCAATCTGATGCGGTGTGGCAACGCCTTCCTGCAGCAGGCGGAGCCCTTCGGTGTAAAGCCCGCGCCCGGCATGGTTGACCAGAAACCCGGGGCTGTCGGTGGCCGTGACCGGCGTATGTCCGATCCCGTCGATCAGGGTGGTCATCTCGGCCACGAGGTCGGACCTTGTGCGCAGACCTGGGATCACCTCGACCAGTTTCATCAGCGGCACGGGGTTGAAGAAATGCAGACCGATCACACGCTCGGGCCCCGGCACTGGCGCGGCAATCCGTGTGACGGCGAGCGACGATGTGTTGGTAGCCAGGATCGCATCATTGCGGAGGATGTCGGCGAGCTTGGTGAACAGGGCCTGTTTCGGTTCCAACGCCTCGACAATCGCCTCGATCACCACATCGCATGGTGCAAAAGCGTCCAGGGCGTCAACTGGCTCCAGCCGTGCGATGGCCGCATCCGCCTCGGCTTGGGTCATCCGATCTTTCGCGACCGCGCGGGTCAACATATCGCCGATGAAGGTGCAGGCGGCCTCAAGCGCGGGCGTGGAGGTGTCGTGGAACAGTACCCGATGCCCGGCTTGGACAAACACCTGCGCGATGCCGCGCCCCATCGTGCCAGCGCCGATTACGCCGATGACAGGCTTCGTCGCGGCATTCATGTGGAAGAGACCGGGGAAAACTTGACCCCGTAACGGACAATGCCCTCTTGGTCATAGAGCCGCCGCACGGTTGCGGTGACCGGGTCGCCAATGGCCAGTGTGTCGGGATCAGCCCCGACGATTTGGCCAATGATACGCGGGCCGTCCTCCATCTCGATCACGCCGACCACGATGGTCCCAGTCATGGTTTGTTGGTCATCGAACTCCGCCGGTGCGCCGCCGCGGGCGATGACGGTGAAACTATAGATGGTCCCGGTTTCGGCCAACGTCTCGGGTTCGAAATCCTGCGCGTCGGAGGTGATGCCGACCGTGCGCGGCGGATAGACCAGTTCGTCGGTTGAGGGGGAGCGCCCGCCTTCAAGCCGCAGCCGCGCATCGATGGAGGCCGCATAGAGCGGCAGGGAGATATAGGAACTCATAGCGTGTCTCCAAAGCGGCTGCTCAGCATCTGGCGGTGCTTCAGATAGGCAACATAATCAATTTCTTGACCGCTTTCGGCTTGGGCCGCGACCGGGCGGCTGGTCGGGCGAGGGCGATCGACTGTGAGTTTAAGTGCCGCCGCACCCGCGCCGAGGGCGACGGCGGTGATTGTCGCCCCGGTCTGCGCCTGATCTAGACGGTCGGCGAGCGCGAGAGGGGCCGAGGCCGCACCCACATCGCCAAGGATTGGCCAAAGCCGGTCGCTCTCGGCTCCCGCGGCGGTCTCGAGCCTCTTCGCGGCCCGAGGCGATAGACCTGTCGCCAGGTGATCGGCGGTGAGGTCAAACCGGCTAGCCAAGAGATCGGCGGCTTTTCGGTCGTCTTGGGTGCGCAATTCCAGGTCCTGCAAGCGGGGAGACCCCGCGCGCCGGAACCGTGCACCAAAGCTTTCATGGCTAATCGTCATCGAGGGGCCAAGCGTGGCGATGCCGGGGCCCGACCCAATCACAAACGCAGCGGCCCCGGCGCCAAGCGCATGTTCCAGCGGCGTGTCGGGTGCGGCGGCGGGTGCATCGGTGGCGATGGCCAGCACGACCTGGCCTTCGGGCAGGCGCTCGGCTTCCATACCCGCAAGACGCAACGCCTGCAGACCGGCTTGCGGCGAACCGCGCAATTCATAAACGGCGGCAGGTGCGCCGGTCAGTCCGGTCAAGATTGTCGCGGAGGACGGTTTTTCTTCATAGGGCAGGGTGGTCGCTCCGACATAGACGGCTGCGATGTTTGGGTCGCCAGCGGCTGCGAGCGCTCGCCGTGCGGCGGCGATGGCAAGTGTCACCGGGTCTTCATCATAGGCGCAGACCGTTTTGCGTTTCAGTCCCGAGGCCGCGCAAGACCCCCAGGCCGCGACATAGGCCGAAGCGGGCAGGCGCAGAGTCGGAAGTTCGGCTGCATAGGCAAGAATGCTGGTCATATCTGCGTCTCCCTCATGCCGCGCCAAGGATGGTCACCGCGACCACGCCGCCGGAGCCGCCCACATTATGCGCCAATCCCACGCTTGGATTGGACAATTGTCGCCCCTCGCCCTGTGCGGTGCCACGCAACTGGTGGAACAGCTCATAGATTTGCCCGGTACCTGTGGAGCCAATCGGGTGCCCTTTGCCGATCAGCCCGCCGGAGACATTCACGGGCAAACGGCCATCGGCGGCGGTTGTCCAATCGCTGATCATGCGTCCCGCATCCGCCGTTTCGCAAAAGCCCAGATCGCCATAGGAGAGTATCTCGCCAATGGTAAAACAGTCATGCACCTCGGCCAGGCTGATCTGATCCGGGCCAAGCCCGGCCATATCATAGGCTTGCTTGGCGGCGCGGCGGGCGGCGGCCAGTTCGGTCATCGTCGGGCGGTCATGAACGGCGACATAATCGGTGCCGCCGCCGACGCCCAAGACCTTCACCGGCCTATCCGTATATTGCCGCGCGATGTCATCGCGCGCGACGATGATCATCGAGGCCCCATCGGTGATGCCGCAAGCGTCCGAGAGGGTGAACGGATCGGCCAACATCGGGGCGCCAAGCGCCTTTTCCAGGTCGAGCGCGCGACGGAATTGCGCTTTCGGGTTGGCGATGGCGTTCTGGCGGTTTTTCACCGCGACGCCCGTGATCTGCGCCTTCGTGGTGCCGTGTTCAAACATGTGCCGCCGGGCCATCATCGCGTAGATGCCGGGGAAGTTCGTGCCCGCCAGTCGTTCCCACTCCACATCGCCAGACACGCCGAGCCAGGAGCGGTTCCGCTCGCGCGGTAGGTCCGACATCTTCTCGATCCCACCGGCCATCGCGATCTGCGCCTGACCGCTGGCCACCGCCATCACGGCGGCGCGAAACGCGAAGCCGGCGGAGGCGCAGGCGTTTTCCACATGGGTTGCGGGCGGGCCCACGAGACCGGCGGCCTCCATCATCAGAGGGGCGAAGTTGCCTAATTGCGACCCGCCTGTGCCGAGCGTGCCGATAAAGGCTTCGTCGATGGCAGCAGGCTCCAAGCTGCGGTCGAGCGTGTGGAAGCAGGAGACGCGCGCGTCATAGAACAGCTCTTTCAGCGTGCGATCCGGGAACAGGCCGTAGCTGCTCTGCCCCGCCGCGATGATCGAGACGCCAGTGCTCATGTCGACATCTCCGATGTTGCGCCGTCCAAGGCTTTGCCAAGGGCCGTCATGAGATGAGAAAGCTCAACCCCGGCCCATTCCACGTCCTCGCGCGCCAGGAAGTCCCTGAGATAGGCCTCGATGGCAGCTTCCGTGGCGGCCACGCCCCGAAATCCTTGCTCGCACCAGCTGACGCTTTCGATCGGGCGCGGGTGCCAATCCCCGTTCAAAACCGCGTGGTGGATCACCCCGTCCCGGACGACCAGGCTGGCCCAGATCAAGCCGCCCGGTGCCTTTTCCCGCCCATGCCCGACGCGATCGCCAGGCAGCGTGTCGTCGCCGAGGCGCAGGGCGAGGCTTTTGCCATAGAACCAGTCATCTTGACTGAGCTCCTTGAAAAACGTCTGCGCCGAGATGCGTTCCGCATCGGTCAGCTCCCCAGGCGTCAGATCGGAGACGCCGAACGCATCGGCCATCAGATCATGGGATAAGGCGATCAACTCGTCTTCCCCAACGGCACGACCAACCTCTTGTTCGAGATAGGTAAAGCGGGATTGCAGCGTTTTATGCACTTTGTCGCGGGTCTTTTCCGGTGGCATCGGCATTGCTGTGCCAGCCAGATCAGTGTCGATCCCACTGATATTCAGGAGCAGACGGAAGGTCATGACGCCGTTTTCGATCTTCACCGAGGTGGGCATAAGTTTCCGCCCCTCCACCTCGACATCATTCAGTGGTCGATACCTTGCGGCGATGCCAAAACGGCGCTCCAAAACCTCGGCCATGCTGGTCAGGACCCTGGGGAAGGCCAGCCCCGCTGTAACCGGCAAATCGGCATCGGATTGGCGCAGGATCAACACCAAAAACGCCGACCCTTTGCCGCCATAGACCGCGCCGCCGCCATTCACCCGGCGCATCACCTGGATGCCCTTCTCATGGCAGAAATCCAGGTCGAGAACCTGGGTTGGGTCTTCATTCACGCCAATGGTGATCCCATCATCCTTGAAGAAATTGAGGATCACGGTCGACGGCACGTCGCCCGCCACAACCGCCTGTTCAATGGCCGGAGATGTCGAGGTGGAGAACGCAGGGTATGCGTCACGCGAGATCACCAGGCGCCAGGGGGCGTGGGGCATGTGGGTCCTTGTCATGATCTTTTATCCGTTAGAGTTGGGCCGTCGGGCAGGCGCTCGACCGTGGTCAGATCATCGAGGCTCAGCAAAGTCTGGGTCTTGAAAGCCGCGCTGATGGCCTCGCAGCTCTCCGGCGCGGCTGTGCCTTCGAGGCAGAGGGCGATTTTGTCGCCTGGCGCGAGTGTCAGGGCATATTTGCCTGTTAACCCTGGGATGCCCAAAAGCAGGCTGCCGATCTCGGACGGGAACAGCTTCACGCCTTTGACCTTCACCATCTGATCGGTGCGGCCAAACACGACCTGCGGCAGGCAAACGGTGCGGCCATGAACCGGCGCGGTGCGCTGCATTACGGTCAAATCGCCGGTCCGATAGCGCACCAGAGGCATCAGCTCTTTGGTCAGATGGGTCAAAACCAACTCGCCGCGCGTACCATCGGGGACGGGGGTCAATGTCTCAGGGTCGATCACCTCGGCATGGACCCGTTCATCGAAGACATGCACGCCTGTCCCGCCTGGGACCGTCCGCGCGACGGGCAGGACCTCCGAGAGCGAGAACGCATCGATCAGCAGCGTGTCCGGCATTGCCGCGCGGACAGCGGCGTAAAGCGTCTTATTGCCGGTAAAGGGCTCACCACCGGCAAAGAACACACGCGGCGGTGGCATACCTTCGGCGATAGCTTTCAGCGCGAAGGACGGGTTTCCGGCCAAGACCGTCACATGATGATCGCGGCAGATTTGGGCAATCCGCGCCGGGTCGCCCGGGCCATGCGGAATGGTGGCGACGCCCTGCGCCTCCATCTGCGTTTGATAAAACAGACCAGCCACAAACAGGTGATAACCGAAGGTGATCAAACAGGTGTCGCCCGGTCCGATGCCGCAGATGTCCAAATGGCTGCGACAGGCTGCGACCATCTGCTCGATATCGCCCCGGCTGGACAGAACCGGCATCAGCCCGCGACCGACGGGCGTCATGTTCATCCGTTGCACCGGCACATGCGGGGCCATCGCGCCAAACCCGGGCTTGGCCATCTCGGCTTGCAGGTCCGCCTTCGTCATCAACGGCACCTGCGCCGCAAACGCCTCGAGTGTGTCCATGCGGCTCGGTAGACACCCGGCATAAAACGGATGCGCCCGGATGCGATCAAGCATCAGGTTCAGCCGGTCGAGCGTCTGCGCATCATCAGCCATAAAGCGATTTGCCCTCGGCGGCTAAGGCCACAAGGCGCGGCGGCGGGGTGAAGCGCGGCCCGTACAGTTTGGCCAAGCGCTCGCCCTCGGCGACAAATGCCGCAACACCGCCCTCTTGATCGATGTAAGACATCACGCCGCCGGTCCAGGACGGATGGCTCCACCCCAATTGCGAGCCCACATCGGCCATGCGCGGATCGTCGATCACGCCTTCATCCCAGGCCCGCGCCGCTTCGGTTGCTTGGATGTGCAAGAACCGCTGCCGGAGCGCTTTTGGGTCGGGTTGATCGGCGGTGACAGGATACAGATCGGCCAGACCCGCCCAAAGATGGCGCGGGCCCTCCTCGGGGTAGTCATAAAACCCGGCTTTCGCGCGGCGGCCGATCCGGCCCATCTCGACAAATTGCGATACCACGGCGAAGTCCGGGCCTTCGACCCAGTCCGCGCCCAGATCGTCGCGTTCTTGGCTGCGGATGCGGAGCATGGTTTCTTGGCTAATCTCATCGGCCATCGCCAAGGGGCCAAGCGGATAGCCCGCCTGACGCCCCGAGTTTTCGATCAGCGCGGGCGCAACGCCCTCGCACAGCATCGCAAGGCCTTCGTTCATATAGGTCGAGAAGACGCGTGAGGTGAAAAAACCGCGTCCATCGCGGATGACGATCGGGATTTTGCCAAGCGTCTTGGCCAGGTCCAAAGCCTGGGCATGGGCCGCGGCACCAGTGGCATCCCCCAAGATAATCTCAACGAGCGCCATGCGCGGCACCGGGCTGAAGAAATGCATACCGATAAAGCGGTCCGGCGCGGGGGAGGCCTCGGCCAGCCCAGTGATCGGCAGTTTGGAGGTGTTGCTGGCAAAGAGCACATCCGGGCCTGTGGCGGCGAGCGCTGCACGGGTGACTTCGGCCTTGACGCCCCGATCTTCATAGACGGCCTCGATAATCGCGTCGCAGCCCGAAAGCGCGGCCATATCGCTGACCGGGTCGATCCGGCCAAGCGCCGCGCTGGCGGCCTCGGATGTCAGCTTGCCGCGTGTCACGGATTTCTCCATCGACTTGGCGGCGGCCTGATACCCGGCGCGGGCCGCCTCGACATCGCGGTCGAGCAGCACAACCGAGAGGCCTTTGCGCGCGGCAACCTCGGCCAAGCCGCTGCCCATCAAGCCCGCGCCCAAAATGCCGATCTTTTGGGGTGCGAACCGGGGGATATCGGCGGGACGGGTTGCCGCCTTACGTGCCGCCGTCATCGAGAAAAACGAGCGGATCCGGTTTTGTGCCACATCGCCCCGCGCCAAGCCGGAGAACTGTCGCGCCTCGATCTCGAGCCCAGTGTCGAAGGGGACGCGCAAGCCTTCAAAGAAGCAGGATAAGATTGCACTTGCGGTCGCATCGTTCGGGCCAGTCTCGGCCTGGGCTTTGCCCGCCGTCTCGATGAACAAGCGATGATTTTGCGGCACTTCGGGGCCGCCGCCGGGAATGGAAAACCCGCGTTGGTCCCATGGCTTTTGCGGCGTGGGATTGGCGCTGATCCAGGCTTTGGCCGCCGCGATCAAGCCGTCGAGCGGCACAAGATCATCGACCAGCCCGGCCTCATAGGCAGCACCAGGGGACAGGCGGCTGCCGTTCAGCACCAGGGGCAAAGCCTTTGCAATGCCGATCATCCGCCCCAAACGCTGCGTCCCACCCGCGCCCGGGAGCAGACCCAACGACGCCTCGGGCAGACCGATCACCGCGCCCTCGACATCCGCCGCGATCCGGTGATGGCAAGCCAGGCAAAGCTCAAACCCGCCGCCAAGCGCGGTGCCGTTGATCGCCGCGACAATCGGCTTGCCGCCCAATTCCATCCGCCGCAGCATCGCGCGGAACCCATCGGAAAATGCCCGTACCTCAGCGGCCGGTTTCCCGCGCATCTCAGACAAGGCACTGAGATCAGCGCCCGCGATGAATTCCGGCCGATCCGACGCCAGGATGATCCCGGTCACGGTGTCATCTTCGAGCGCTGCGTCCATCGCGGCGATCAATTCGAGGCGCAAAGGCGGGCTCAAGACATTCATCGGCCGGTCGGAGACATCTATGGTCAGCGTGCGAATGCCGGCATCATCGGTTGCGCTGCGCAATAACGGATCAGGGCTCTGTATGGTCATTGATCTTTCCCTAAGATGCGGTCTTGCGACAAGATATTCCGATAGACGAAATCATATTTCGCAAAAATATCACTCAAGGCAACCCCTTTCTATAAGGATAGAACGGCACTTGTTTCGTTCTGCGAAAAATGATTTCACTATAGCATCGCATGTGAGATGACCCTGTTGCAACCGAGAAGGAAGACAAACGTGGCCGAAGCCTTCATCTATGACAGTGTGCGGACCCCGCGCGGCAAGCTGCGCGGCGGGGCACTGACTTCGATCAGCCCGATCCAATTAGCGGCAACGCCGCTTCGGGCGCTGGCCACACGGAACGACTTGGCTACGGAAACGGTCGAAGACGTGGTCTATGGCTGCGTCGTGGCGACGGGCGAGCAGGGCGGATGCATCACGCGGGCGGCTGTTTTGGCGGCGGATTGGGACCAATCCGTTCCCGGCATGCAACTCAGCCGCTTCTGCTCCTCCGGCTTGGAGGCGGTCAATATGGCGGCGGCCCGCGTCATGGCGGGGCAGGCCGATCTGACGGTTGGCGGGGGTGTCGAAAGCATGAGCCGGGTGCCAATGGGGTCGGATCGCGGCTCTTGGCAGGCGGATCCGCATGAGACCTATGAGACCTATTACGTGCCGCAGGGCATCTCGGCCGATCTGATCGCCACCAAACATGGCTACACGCGTTACGATCTCGACAGCTTTGCCGCCGAAAGCCAACGCCGGACTGCGGCGGCGTCGCAGGCCGGGTCTTTCGATGGGTCGATTGTGCCGGTCCACGATCTGAACGGAGACCTGGTATTAGATCGCGATGAACATCCGCGACCCCAAACGACCGTCGAAAGCCTGGGCGCATTGCCGCCCGCCTTCGCCAAAATCGGAGCTGAGAAAGGTTGGGATGCGCGTGCACTGTTACGTTATCCCGAGGTGGAGCGCATTCAGCACGATCACACGGCAGGCAACTCATCCGGCATCGTCGATGGCGCGGCGGCGATGCTGATCGGAACCGCCGAGATCGGTCAGCGCCTCGGCCTGACGCCCCGGGCGCGGATCCGGGCCATGGCGTCGATCGGATCGGAGCCCACGATCATGCTGACCGGCCCAACAGCCGTATCTCAACGGGCGCTGGCCCGCGCCGGGATGACGGCAGGCGATATTGACCTGTTTGAGATCAACGAAGCCTTCGCCTCGGTGGCGCTGTCCTTCATGGAGGGGGTCGGCGCCGATCACGACAAGACAAATATCGATGGCGGCAGCATCGCGATGGGCCACCCCCTCGGCGCGACCGGCGCGATGATCCTCGGCACACTCCTGGACGCGATGGAGCGCAAGGGGTTGGGTACGGGGCTGGCCACCCTCTGCGTCGGAGGCGGGATGGGCACAGCGACGATCATCGAGCGGCTCTGAGCCCGAATTGATGCTCCGATTTTTGTTTAGCCGGATGCCAGGCGATTGGCACAGTGTAAAAGACTAGGCTAAGCGACCTGCAGCGGAAATGGTGCAAGCTGCACGTTTCGTAGCGTCTTAAACCTAGAAGATCCGGTCATATCTTCTCAACACTCACACACTATTACATACAGTCGCTATATGATATTGCTGGTACAGTAAACCCAGATAGAATAGAAGCATAGGTGACAGAAGCAATGCAATCTGCGTCGGTGCTCTCACTGCCGACAAATGCCAGAATTCCAAGCTGCTGCTCACCACCAAAACTCACCCTATACGAAAAAAAACTAGATCGCTCTGTCAGTCTGGCAAACTCTGGTTCTGGTGGAGCCACCTGTTCGAAGCCCGGAACATCGGAAAGAGCTTGCCAAGAATCTACAATGAACACCAGTACATCTGAGTCACTCGCGTGTCGCGATAGGCCTGTGCCATCGATTATTCCTAGGCTGTCAAGGTTTAAAACACTCGAATATATTTCAGATCTTTGTAAGGCGTTGGCAGCAGTCACAATTCCTACTCTTACTGGGCTTGGTGCTGTCTCCCAGTATGCTTCGCCAATTTGGAACCAACTATCTCCATCTGGTTCTTGAGCCACCAAAATTTCTGGCAGTTGAGAAACAGCTAAGCACAGCGCACTGGCTTTCAAAACTCGTCTATTTACTTTCCAGTCGATCATCTTTGTGTGATTCTCATTCAGTTTATCGGGTTGTTGCGTTGAGGAGTAATAAGCTTCCGGCCTGTAACTCTGGTTCTTTGGTTAATAGGCTAGTTTTAGGCTCTCACTTGGCAGGAATGCGGTAATAACTCGATACATTCTGCTAGCGGCGCGAACTTGACTGGTCGCTGTCCGCCGCCTCAATCCAGGCGAGTTTCGCGATAGGTCTAGCTGTACTGGACAAAGCAGAGCTTTCAGACATAGTTTTGAACGCGTTGATGCGCCACTCGTTTGGTCTCCGGCGATCATATTCTACACCCTCGTTGCCCATGCGATTCTGATGTGATCTCGCCAGACCTTCATCAAGGCCCAGACATCGTCATCAGCCGTCAGTGGACTGTCGCCGTTTGTGTCAAAGATCAGGTTGCCATCTCCGCCCTCGTTTCCGAACGAGCCGGTGTTCGAACCTGCCCAATGGCCTTGAGCGTTGGGGTTGCCAAGGTTTTTGCCGGTGTTCATGAGGCCCCCGTAATAATCAATGAGTTACTCAATGAAAGTCGATTGGCCCACATGATCTGTCCTGCGCATTGGCGAGGCGCGCCGCAGGGGCGACCCATTTGAGTGTGAGCGCCAGAGAGATCGCCAGGAAGATCGTCGCGCCAGCAAGTGCCACTAGCCCGACTTCGATACGGAAGGCGGTGAGCGTTGCGATCGTGCCGATCAGGACCAGGACGGCTGGCCCAAGGGCGAGCAGCAGAAGGTCTCCCATATCGTCGAGAGCCCAGGCGCCCCGCGTTATCTTCCTTGCTGTGCTGCCTGCAAACGCGTTGGCATGCCAAGATGCAGGCAGCCTCTGGACGCGGGCGAAGGCCTCGGCCTCCACCTCACGCATCGTCGGGATGGTCAGGTCGATAATGGCGAAATAGCTGACGATCTTGGCCGCAATGGACAGAACTCCCAAAGCCATCAGGCCCCAGAACGCCGCCCAAGGCGTGGCACCGTCGGCGACAGCGGCCACGAGGCGTCCGGTCAGGATGGGTATCGAGACATCGGCGCCGGTTGAGACAATCTGAAGCCCGATGATGATGGAAAGCAGGCCGGGGCGCCGGGCCCAACGGGACGCGGCGAAGGCGAGAACGCGGGCAAAGGCGCCGCAGGTCGGAAGCTGTGACATGAACGCAATCGCGGACAGGTGTCCGCGCCCAACTAAAGGGATGAGACGACGCCTGGCTTGGGAGCGGCTATGCGATGGAGAGGTGACGGTGGGGGGCGGAGATCGCCCGGTGCGTCAACTAATGCCGAACCAAAAACGTGGTCGGCCGAAGGGGGCAGCGTAAAAGTCGATTATCATGCTCGCCCTCCTGATCAGACGCGTCTCATACAGCGTTGCAACATGTACCGATCAGACCGCCGATATGTCAAGCGCACGAGCCCGACCGGTTCGGTATCCGCGGGAGACTGCCACGACAGGCGCCTCGAGGGTTTCCGACCGATAGCTGCCGTTGCAAAAGACGTGACACGCCGCAGTGCAGCTTGCCGGAAGCAGACATTGGCGTCAGTCGTGCAATCTCAGTGCTTCTTCGCGCCAATGAGCAGTCGCGCGAGATCTCCCTCCAACGCTGGAACTAGATCGGTGCCATTGTCCAAGACACCCACGTCACTATTGATCTGGAATGCAGTCGTCAGGTTGTCGTCCGCGTAGTGCCTAAGGCTGGACACATGGCTGGGAAGCCAGCCTCCGTGGCCGTAGACCAGTCCATGCGGAGGCTCCTGATAGATGGCAACTCCAATACCGTAGAACACTCCTGTTGCGTTTGTGTGGACGGCACCACCGTCTAACAAAACACCCAGATAGTCCGTGTCCATGGCCGCGCCTGAAAATAGCGCGTGTCCCCACGAAGCGAGATCGGTTGAGGTGGACGCGAACCCACCTCGTGTCCATTCAACGATTGGGTTCCATATCAGTTGACCATTGCTAGTCATCTTGCGCGGTGCAAGGCCGAATGGGTTGTCCTCGATGGTATAGCCAACCGCAATGTCCCGGAGAGTTGACGCGTTCGATGGGGCGGCTGCTGTGAGTCTTAGTGGATTGAGAACTCGCTCTGCAGCTAGCTCGAACACGTTTGCTCCCGTCGCAGTCTGCAAGGCCAATGCGCGTGCGTTCCAAATGCTGTGCGGATGGTTGAGACCCCTGTACAGAGTCGCAGTTGGGAAAGTGATGCATGCGCGCTTGACCGTCTCAGTGACATCCTGACCAACCTGTCCATGCGCCGAACGATCTATTTACGCACATCTTTCTCGAAATCATGGGGTGTTGCGGTTCCTGGGTATGAGAGCGTGGCGCGGGTTCATTTTGCGCCCCGTGGCAGGTATTTGGTGCGGTTTGAGGGGGGTGGCTGCGACCTCGCCATAATCCCGCACGACGCATCGCAAACGCCGTACTGTGGCCAAGATCCAGAGCGGACGATCAGGCCGATTGATACCGTGCTTGAGACCTTGGGTTTCACCGGATTCGCCGCGTTGATATCTGGCGGAGAAGAATGGCAAAACGACTTGACCACAGAGACCCTTGCACAGCTTGACGATCCATCCGATGACCGGCGGCGCGACTGGTCGAGTGTGTCCCGCGACGCGTTTTACGACAATCAAAAACCGCTGTTCTGCTGATGGGGCTCCGCTTGTGCAAAGGTCGTCGAGGCATGCAAGTCAGTCCGCAGATTGACTGATCCGCCTCAGTTTTGACACCGCTTCAAACCTGCGGGATATGCCACAAGCCAAAACAGAAATCGCCTGACCATTGCGCTGGGTCCTAAAACATATGCAAAACAAACTAAGGAAGCACTCACATGACCGGACTGTTGGATCACGGCAGCCTCAAGTTCCTGGAATTGCTGAGCGCGGAAGTTCAAGCTGAAATCGACGCTGTTGAACGTCAGCGCACTTACAATGACGGTCAGATGATATTCTCGACAGGCGATGTCGGAGATCGCCTCGTGATCGTCCGCTCGGGCGCCGTTAGGGTTGGCCGCGTAAATCCGAGCGGTCGTGAGACGATTCTGGCGGTACTCGGTGCTGGTCATTTTCTTGGCATCGTCGGCGTTTTGACTGGCCGCAGGCGCACGCAGACTGCGACCGCAGTTGGCAAGACAACGGTTGGATATGTCCAAAAAAACGACTTTTTGTCACTGATGGAAAAGCACCCCGAAATCGCGAGCGCGGCGCTGCCAATCACGCTAAACCGTCTGAACCTCGCATTGCGTATGCTGGACGATCTGCGATTTTTGCCGCTGCCCGCTTACACGGCGACTATGCTCTTGAACATGCTTGAAGATTCCGAAGTGCCGGGCGTCTTGCAATGGAACCAATCAGATCTGGCCGTCGCTGTTGGTGCATCCCGTGTATCCGTTGGTCGAGCGCTGAAAACGCTTGAAAAGAATGGGTTGATCACGCTTGGATACGGCGCCATCGAAATCCCCGACACAAAAGCTCTGTCTGATTGGGTCGACGCGGCAAGAGCTGAGCATCTGTCACCCTGAATGGCACCGCATCCTCGCCGTTCCTTATGCGATTGCGTCTTCTGAGCATGGGACGATTTTGACGCGTTTGCCGGTCAGCGTAAGTCACCTTTTCATAACGGTCAGCGCAGCCCGGCATGCCACTGCGGGCCATGCCCTGCGCCCAAAACAAACAGTCAATGCTGTCGCTTCATTGTTTCTTCGCGTGCCGTCCGAATTGCTAAGTTCTTTGCATTCTTATGAGATCAAGACACCTATGCTCTTTCTGAAACTTGGTCCTGCGCTCTAACCGTTGCTGCCGCAGCACCGGGATTTTGGCTGTGAGTATGGGCGAGGAAACGCGCGCAGAGGTTTCTGACGCAAGTGCTCTAAGGGTCGGATCGAAACAGTGAAAGGGTCAACCACATGCGATCGACGGCGACGCTTTGAACTACTGACGCGCCCGTTAACGGATCGGCATTCGCATAAAGGTAACAAGACACCGTCTGATCAAAGCACGCAGCTCGACGCTGTAGGAGCAAGCAAAAAATGCACGAAGGCAAGGCAAGCCATACCGCCTATACGGTTCTGCAAGGTGTGGTTCACACGGGCCAAAGCGCCCGTACAAGAGAGCTGGTATCGGCCGAGAAAATGGCAGCCTGTCTGCGTATTCTCAACAGCACCGACGAGGGGCGCAAACGGTTGCGGCAGTTGCGTAACCCCTTGATGTCGAGGGCCTTACTCCTCATGCAGCGTTTGCTCTTGCCCGGGATCGCGATGCATTATGTGGCGCGCAAAAAAGCCATCGAGGACGTTGTGCGTTCTCATCGAAAGCGACGTCCGGCAGGTGGTGAACATCGGCGCCGGTTTCGATACGTTGATGTTTGAGCTTAGCCATGAATACCCCACTCTGACATTTATTGAGCTGGATCACCCTCACACCGCTGTTCAGAAACAGCAGGCTCTCGGCGCAGGCGCGCCTGTAAACCTGCACCTACATCCGGTGGATTTGTCTCAGACCTCGCCTGGCGACGTTCTGCAGACCATGCCCGCATTCGACGCTACCGCGCAGACCTGTTTCATTTGCGAAGGTGTCCTTATGTATCTCAGTCGCAAAGATGTGGAGCGCATGTTTGTTGCGTTGTCGCACGTGACGTCCGGCCGGATGCAGTTTGTCTTTACTGCGACACCGAGTGTGGAGAGCCCAAATACCAATGCCACATGGCTGTTGAGACGGTATTTGCGACACGTGGGCGAACCGTTGCTGTGGACCATCGAAACGTCAGAGATCAAGCCGTTTCTGGCGATGCAGGACTATGTACTGAGGCAGATTGTGGACGGCCATGACCTACAGCGCAAATACCTATCGCACATGGTCAAAGGCCCTTTCCATCGTGGTGAATTCGTGGTGGCCTGCGCCCCTTCCGGGCAGGTGTAACCGATGCCCATTCACATTCGATTGGCTGAGACTGAGCAAGACATCGACCAGGTTTTCCGCGTCCGCCATCAGGTGTTCTGTCAAGAAGAAGACCTGATAAATGGCAACGCTTCGCATCTTGTCCTGGACCGCTTCGATGCCTTTCCAGCCTCAAAGTCTTTTGTCTCTCTGGATGAAGCGGGCCGGGTCGTGGGCAGTGTTCGGATTACCTTGGAAAACGCCATAGGTCTGCCCGCAGAAGAGTATTTTGATTTTCGATCATATGTTCCCGAAGGCAGTCGGATGATGAGTATTAGTATGTTTTGCGTTGCGAAGCACCATCGCAGTACAACTGTCGCGCGCGGGCTGCTGTTGATGTGCGGGTATTATGCCATGGCCAATCAGATGGATTTTACCTGCATGCCAGCTAACCCTACGATCGGCAATATGATTTGCCGTATCGGAGGGAAGCCACTGCTCAGCGATTTGAAGAGCACGCCCCGACTTAAAGTGGACTTTATGCCCTACCTTGTGCCCACGGATGACATGAGTGAAGCCTTTACTAGGTTTGGTCGGAACAATATCCTCTACAACACCATACCGTCCAACGAGTACGTTATTTTCAGAAAGGGCGAACAGATCACCCGCTGTGGCGAGTTTGGTGATTGTGCTTACCTGATTGTCGAGGGCAAGGTTAACGTCCTGCACCCAGCCACTTCAGACGTGATCTCTGAGCTAACTGAAGGGGATGTGCTTGGTGAAGGCGCGCTCTTCTCAGCCGACGGATTGCGCCGGCGCACCTCCGTTGCAGCGTCGTTGGTTCGAGCAGTTGCTTTAACCAAGCCGAAACTCTTGCAACATATGGCCTGAGACCCGATTTTCTTCCAACTTTTGGGAGAATCCGTCGATTGATTTCTGGCCTCATGCGGCCTTGTTTTCCAGTCTCGATTGCAATGCAAAGTCCTGCGGCGTGAAGGTAAGATCGCAGCCCACTACTGCGACCGCCTTCTTCGCATATACACCGTTGATGGAGCGGAAATCGTATGGACGGATGCTGACCAATGGACTCTCAAGGACAGCGCACCGCTTTGGGTGCAGTGCGTGCTAACCCTGGCATGTGAAACAGGCCTTCGGCCTGCCGATCTTGTTCGCCTTACACGTGGAAATCTTGAGATTTGCGACGGAATGGACCGCTTTCGGGTTCGAACCCAGAAGCGAGGGCGCGTTGCACACATCCCTGTCACCCCAGAGCTAAGACGCTTGATAGACGAGACTCCACCGGATCAGTTGGTGCTCTTAGTCAATGACCGAGCAAAGCCACTGAATGCCAACTCTGCCAGCAGGGGCATTGCTCGCTATCGTGATCGGATCAAAGACAAGCTCAGCGATCCCTCTTTGCGGCTCCAAGATACGCGGGACGGCAGCCACACGGCTTCTGCGCGCGGGCCTGGGCCTCAAGCAAATAGCAAATCATATTGGCTGGTCGCTCCGTTACGCAGCCGCCGTGATCGAGCACTATGCCGCCGTTTCACCTGCTGAGAGCGCGGAAGTCCTCGGCTTACTGGAGCGCGAAAAGCAGCGCCGCGAGGGCAAAACTGTAAACGCTATTGTAAACGCCCCCGATGGGGCACAGAGAGGAGAGAGCTAAGTCATTGAAAATATTTGGAGGCGAGTACCGGACCCGCTACCATTTTTCTAAGCCACTGGAAGGCTTGAACAATCGAGTGCGAGGTTGAATTGTGTGTCGCACTTTGTGTCACACCTGTGCCTTGTGGCACCATCATCTGTCAACTCAATTTCGCTTTCTTGTGGTTGCTCTTCGCATTGGGCATCCCCGTGTGCGTGCCACCATATGTGGCCGCTGTGGTCGTTCTTTCCTCTTAGTACGGGGCATTAAGCTAAAGTCACAAGATGTTGTGGTTGTGCCTGTAGTCTGAAAGGTGGGGTATAGGGGGGAGTTGTCGCGCCTGACTGCATAGATAGGGGCACGAAAAAATGTGCCGGAATTTTCTGATGACTGACGAATTAACGCACCCATTGATCCTACAGGCCGTCGCCTTGACGGCTGAACTGCCCGACCAGCGGGGGGATCATTCTTGGGTGTTTGAACCGTTTCTGACGGTAGCAAATCCTGACGCCCAAAACCGAATCGACTTGCTCATGGATGACGTTTGCGCGGAGTGGACAGCATCATTTGAACGAAAACCAAGCCTCGAAAGGCAGCAGGCGTTTATTGACTGCGGCGGCGTAATCCTTGCGAACCTGATGCGGGCGAAGTGCAACAAATGGCCAACCACAATCGGAATGCGACGCGGCAAGGGCGATTTGCACCGCGAAAGGCGATACCGCCCCGACTACATGAAGGCGGCGCTGTTCATCACGGTCCAAGACTGGCTTATGAAATCTGGCTATGTCGAGAAGGTGAAGAGCGGCTTCAACCTTCCGGGTTACAGTCAGACAAGCCGGTTCGCCTTGACGGAAAAGGGCGCTCTGGAACTGGAAGCCGAGGGATGGGGTTTTTCAGACTTCAAAGTGGACCGGGGCAGAGAAACCATCCGACTTAAGGACGCGCAAGATCGCCTTTGCGGATATGATGACACGCCCGAAACGGACGCAATGCGCCGCAAATTGGACCAGATCAACGCGAAGCTGGAAGCGACCGAAATCGAAACCTCACATCCCTTGACGATCCATGACAAGCGGCCCGACTACAAAGGTAAGAAGGTGCGTTTGTATCGGGTTTTCATCCGGGGCCGATTTGGCTTCGGTGGCCGCTTCTACGGCGGCTGGTGGCAAAACATCCACAAAAACGCGCGGCCCAACATCATGATTGACAGGCGGCACACTGTCGAAGCGGATTATAGCGGCTTCAATCCGGCGGTGCTATTGGCGGAGGTTGGCCAGCCTATTCCCGAAGACCCTTATTCCTCGATTGTCGGCTCGAATGCGCCTGACAAGCTGCGCGACCATGCCAAAGCTACACTTGCCGCGTTCTTGAACGCCAAATCAGGCAAAACAGAAGAACCCCGCAACTTTGACAGTGCCCAGTGGGGCATGACGGCAGCGGACTTCCGCCAGAAGGTTCTGCACGCCTTCCCGATGGTTCCTGCCATGCTGGGCACCGGCAAGGGTGTGAAACTGCAACGACTGGAAAGCGATCTCGCCGAGGCGATCATGTTGCACTTTGTCAGGCAGGGCCATGCGATCCTGCCGATCCATGACGCCTTCATCGTGCAGGCCCATTTGGAACAGGAACTGGTGCAGGTGATGAAAGACACTTTCAAGGCAAGGCTGGGGCAGGTTCCCCATGTGAAAGTCACACCTTCCTACGCCTTGCGATGACCTTTCCCCATTAACCCAACCCTCCCATTACCGGGGCAAATAAGGTCGCGCTGGATTTTCCCTGTATCATTCGGCACAAAGGGCGAAAAAAGCGGAACGGGGACGACCATCCATGCAAAACCTTCTCGATGACCTGACCGCGCTGCTCCAAGCCGAACAGGCATTCATCTCGGATGGCGCGATCCTCAAGAATGCGGTGATCGAGGCGGCGCTGAACATGGATGTGCGGCTGTTGGAGCTGCTGATGCAGTCGGAGACGATCAAGGCGCATTTCTTCACCGAGGTGGCGGGGGCGCTGGTGTTCGACAAGGTGAAGTTTCAGGACTTTGTGTCCAACAAAGCCTTCCTGCCCGACAGCTACACCGCCTTCAAGAACCGCATCGGCCTGACGGACGGGCGCGGCGATTACCTGAGCCAGTCGCGCGACGTGGTGCTGGCGTGGCCCTATAAGGATTGCGTGCTGGAAGGCGGCATGACGAAAGAGGACCGGGGCCGCAACGAGGTGTTCTGGAACACGACGCTGGCCCCGGACGACATCACGCGGCTGTTTGAACCAAAGGTGCTGACCGGCTGGGAACGCTGGGATGGCGAGGCGGTGGCAGAGGGCAATGCCAAGCCGGTGGGCGAGGTGTCAGACGATGACAACCTGCTCATCAAGGGCAACAACCTGCTGGCGCTGCATTCGCTGAAAGCGCGCTATGCGGGCAAGGTGAAGCTGATCTATATCGACCCGCCTTATAACACTGGTGGCGACAGCTTTAAGTACAATGACCGCTTTAACCACTCCGCGTGGCTGACATTTATGCGCAATAGGCTGGAAGTTTCCAAAAAACTACTGAGTCGTGACGGTTCAATCTTTGTGAACCTTGATGATGTTGAAGTGCATTACTGCAAAGTCTTGATGGATGAAGTCTTTGGGCGAGACCTGTTTGTTGCAAATGTCATTTGGGAAAACTTCTACGGTCGCAGCAATGCCGCCGCTTTGTCACCTGCGCACAACCATGTGCTTGTCTATTCGATGCTTGGGAAAGACTTCAAAGATCACCGCAACCTCTTGCCGCGTGATAAAAGAGCTTGAGCAAATATTCTAACGAGGATGAAGACCCAAGAGGGCCTTGGCGGCTTGGGCCAATCTTCGCACCAGAAGAACGCCACGATGGACTAATGTATACGGTCACGACGCCTTCAGGGCGTGAAGTGAAACCGCCGCGCGGAAGTCACTGGCGAATGACCAAGCCCGAGTTTGATAAGCTTGTTTCTGAGGGGCGGATTACTTTTGGTGAGGACGGGAATAACAATCCAGCCTTAAAAATATACCTGAATGAAACTCAAGATGGCGTGGTCCCACGGACGATTTGGCCGCACAAGGAGGCTGGGCACTCTCAGGAAGCAAAACGAGAAGTGATGGCCCTCTTTGATGATGATACGCCATTCTCGACGCCTAAGCCTGAACGCTTGATAAGACAGATACTGACGATTGCATCTAACCCCGGTGACACGGTTCTGGATTTCTTTTCGGGATCGGGAACCACGCAAGCCGTAGCCCACAAAATGGGTAGGAAGTGGCTTGGTATCGAGCAACTAGATTACATACGCGACGTGCCTGCATCACGCCTCAAGAAAGTCATCGAAGGCGAACAGGGCGGCATTTCCAAAGCGGTCGAGTGGCAGGGCGGCGGATCGTTTGTCTATGCTGAACTCGCGGCGTCCAACTGTGCCTTTGCTGACCGGATCGAAGCGGCCCCGGACATGGCCGCGCTGCAAACCATCCATGCCGACATGCAAGCCACCGGCTATTTGCGCTATGACCTGGACCTGAGCGCCTTTGATACCGACGACTTCGCGGCCCTGCCATTGAAACACGCCAAGCGCGTGTTGATGGACTGCCTTGATGCCAACCACCTCTATGTCAATCTCGGCTCCCTTGGCGATGCGGACTTCGACATCTCCGACGAAGACGCCCGCGCGACCCGCTCTTTCTATGGGCTGGACACATGAGCCAGACGCTCACCCAAGAGTTTGACGCGCTGGCCAAGTACGGGGCGCTCAAGTCAGACATTCCCGACGACATCACCGGCAATCTTGCGCCGCAGATCGAGTTGCGACCCTATCAGCGCACGGCGCTGGAACGCTGGTTGTTCTACATCGACAAGTACGAGGGACGCCCCAAGGCCCCGCATTTGCTGTTCCACATGGCCACGGGCAGCGGCAAGACGGTGCTGATGGCCGCGCTGATCCTGGACCTGTACCGGCGCGGCTATCGCAACTTCCTGTTCTTCGTGAACTCCGCCCAGATCATCGAGAAGACCAAGGAAAACTTCCTCAACCCCGCATCGGCCAAGCACTTGTTCGCCCAGACGATACGCATTGACGACAAGCCCGTAGACATCCGCGCGGTGGAGACCTTCGACGCGGTGTCAGGCGATGCGATCAACATTCACTTCACCACCATCCAAGGGCTGCACACAAGGATGCAGGCCCCGAAAGAGAATGCCGTCACCATCGAAGACTTCCGCGACTACAAGGTGGTGATGATCTCGGACGAAGCGCACCACCTGAACGCCGAGACCAAGAAAACGCTGACCAAGGGCGAGGCCGAGGACAAGGCCAGTTGGGAAGGCACGGTATCCGAGATTTTCAGCCAGCACCCCGAGAACATGCTGTTGGAGTTTACGGCGACCGTGGACCTGTCGCACGAGGCGATTCGGGCGAAGTATGCCGACAAGATACTGTACGACTATTCACTGCGACAGTTTCGCGAAGACGGTTATTCCAAGGACATCGAGTTGCGGCAGGCCGATTTGCCACCCGATGCCCGGATGATGCAGGCAATGGTCCTGAGCCAATACCGCCGCAAGGTGGCCGAGGCGCACGGGCTACATTGCAAGCCAGTGATCTTGATGAAGTCCAAGACGATCAAGGAAAGCGCCGAGAACGAAGCGGGCTTCACAATGATGGTGGCCGCATTGTCTGCTGGCGCGCTGGAGGCGCTCAGGGCAGCCTCTGAGGGCGATGAAACGCTTTCGCGGGCCTTCGCCTATATAATGGATGAAAGGGGCCTTAGCGCGGCGGATTTTGCGCGCGAGTTGCAGGGCGATTTTTCCCCTGAGAAGGTCGTAAACGTCAACAACCCGGCTGATCTCGAAAGAAGACAGATACAGTTGAACGCGCTCGAAGACCGCGACAATGAGATACGGGTGATCTTTGCGGTCGATAAGCTGAACGAAGGTTGGGACGTTCTGAACCTGTTCGACATTGTGCGGCTTCACGACACCCGCGACGGCAAGGCGAACAAGGTGGGCAAGACCACCATGGCCGAAGCCCAGTTGATCGGGCGTGGCGCGCGCTACTTCCCGTTTCTACCGCCTGGTATCAAGAACGACGTCGATACCCTTTCGCGTGGGACCCGCTACTACGCTTTTGATGACCCGGACGGTGGCGGGTTGGCCCCAGAAAAGCGCAAATATGACAGTGACGCGGATAATCCTCTGCGCATCTTGGAGGAATTGCACTACCACTGTTCCCACAACCCCAAATACATCCAAGACATTCGCAACGCCTTACGCGAGACCGGCATGCTGGACGAAACCGCCCGGACGGTGCACCTGCGACTCAAAGACAATTTCAAACAGACAGACCTGTATGAGCGGGAATTTGTCTGGGTGAACGATCGGGTAAAGAACTCGCGTGATGGTGTGACCGGGTTGGATGCCTACGAAATCGAAGGCCCTTTCACCTATCCCAATCTGATGACAGGCCGCGTGACGGAAGCCTCGGCCTTTGGTGGTGGGCAGTTGACGTTGAAGCCGTCGCGCAAGGAACCCGTGTCTCGCGACTTCAAACTGGCTGGTTTCGGCAGGGCCTTTCTGGGCTTCGCGATGGATGCCAATGACTTCTTTCACTTCGCCAACCTACGGGCCTTTTTTCCGAAACTCGCCAGCGCGTCCGAGTTTGCTACCGCAGACGCCTATCTGGGCGGCGTTGCGGTCAGCGTGCGCGGTTTGCCCGATGACTTGGACAACCTTTCCGCAGGGCAAAAGCTGGACATCACGCAATACGTTCTGCACCAGATCGAAAGCGGCGTGAAACGTGAAAGCGTCGAGTATAATGGTACCTCGGATTTCAAACCCTATGCCATCAAGGACATTTTCACCGACAAGATGCTGAAACTGCGGATTGACGGCGAAGCTGGCAAAAGTTGGGTAAAGGGCGAAACGAACTTGCCGGGGCTAGACCAGATCGACCTTAGCGGCAAGGACTGGCACGCCTATGACGATAGTTACGGCACGGATCAGGAAAAGCACTTCATCAAGTACATGCACGATCAGGAAGCCCGGCTGCGGGGCGTGTATGACGACTTCTACCTGCTGCGGAACGAAAAGGCGGTGAAGCTGTACGACTTCGCAACCGGGCGTGCCTTTGAACCTGACTTCGTGCTGTTCCTGAGGAAGAAGGGGCAAGAGGCCAACACGATCTTGCAGCTATTCATCGAACCCAAGGGCGACCAGTTGCGCCCGCAAGACGACTGGAAGCAGGACTTCCTTGCACAAGTGAAAGCCAAGGCCAGACTTGATACGGTGTTCCAAGGCCGGGACTATACCGTTCTTGGCTTACCATTCTTCAATGAGACGGGGCCAACCAATACCGACTTCAAAGCTGCATTCGAGACTGAGGCGCTGGACGCATAGCCGGGTTTCACCTGTCTGAGTGTGCCGGATTGGCGGGCCTATGAGTGATTTTTCCCCATTATTGGGGCAAATAGTGGGAAAACCCCTTTGTTTGGAAAAAGGCAATGATATGAGCACCTTCACGCCACCGAAGCGCATTTCACTCAAGAACCACCCTGTCTATTCCGAGAACTGGGTGCAGGACATCATTGCAGCCGATCCGGTCATCCTCGGCCTGGGTGACTTGGTTCTGCGTGATCGTGAACGCATTCAGGCACGCGCGGGCCGGTTGGACCTTCTTTTGCAAGACCGGGACAGCTACAAGCGATATGAGGTTGAACTGCAACTCGGGCCAACTGACGAAGCCCATATCATCCGCACTATCGAGTATTGGGACATCGAGCGGAAACGATATCCACAATATGAGCACTGTGCGGTTCTGGTCGCTGAGGACATTACCAGTCGCTTTTTGAACGTGGTGTCATTGTTCAACGGGTCATTGCCGATCATTGCAGTACAGATGCAGGCTTTTGAAGTTGGGGATCACATCACGCTTGTCTTCACCAAAGTCCTGGATGAAATGCAGCGTGGCTTGGTTGACGAAGACGAAGATGCAATCAGCGCACCTACAGACCGCTCATACTGGGAAGAGAAGGCGGCTAAGAAGACCATAGCCCTTATGGACCGCATGTTTGAACTGGTGCGTGAAGGCGATCCGAACTGCGAACTGAAATACAACAAGTTTTACATAGGCTTGTTGAAGGATGGGCGCGCGAACAACTACGTCGCCTTCCGTCCGAAGAAGTCTTTCGTGGTGTTTGAGCCGAAGTTGCCACGCTCAGACGAAGTTGACGCTATGCTGGACACCGCAGGCGTTGAGACACTTGAGTACAGCGCCCGGTGGGCCAACTACCGTATCCGCGTCACTGACAAGGACTTCAAAGAGCATGAAGACCTTTTCCGGCATTTGATAAACGAAGCGCGCAATCAGCGTGAGGGCTGAGTTGATAGGCCAAGCGTGCAACAAGTACATCGCCGTCACGACGGTCTTGGCTTACTAATGGAAGGGGCCAATCGGAACGGCCCCAACCACCTGACCGACTATCTCCCTTGGCCGATGGCGAAGCGGTCAATGGCCTCTTTCAACTGCGCCAAGGTGTAGCCTTCCCTCAGATACACTTCTTGCGTGACGCCTGACCGGGCGTGGCCGACGATGCACTGGATGATCGGCTCTGGCACGTTCGCTTGCCCCAGTCGCGTCACCACGGTGTGCCGCAGGCTGTGGAAGACAAGACCCGGCTGCTTGATCCCCAGCTTGGGCAAGAAACTCTCATTGCACCAGCGGCCCAAGTTGCGACCGTAGCCGCCATTGGCGCTGTAGCTGTAGTCTGGGAACAGGCGTGTGCCGTTCCGGCGGCAGTCCACGAACTCAAGAAAGCCAATGCGGATCAACTCGGAATGCAGCGGCACCTTACGCCGTCCTGCTTTCGACTTGACGCTTTTGGTGTCGTCGCCTTCGTCGGTGATGTTCAGGAACCAAGTATCGCCGTCCTGCTTCACATCGGCAATGTCGAGTTGGCAAATCTCGTTCAGACGCGCCCCGGTGAACATGCCCAAGAGCATTCCCCACTTGTGGCTGTCTTTGCGCACCAGTCCGGACGGGTTTTCTGTCAACTCGGTGTAGATCAAGCGCGCTTGGTCCGGTGTAAACGGCTTGCGCTCACTCTCGCTGGCCTTGTCCTTCGGTACCTTCATGCCTTCAAAGAGGGCGTGCGGCGCATGTCCGTGCCGTTCCGCCCAGTCGAAGAACATCTTGAACATCTGGATATGGCTGTTGATCGTCTTGGCCGCGATCTTCTTGTGCCCCGGTTCCTTGATGACCTGCATCAACGGCATGGCTTTAAACTTGGGCTTGGTGTTGCGGCTGGACGGTAGCGCCTGCAACACTTTCTTGACCTCGCTCGCATCCTGCTTGGTGATCGTGGCAAGAAGCCGATCCGGGCCGAAGTATTCAACAAGGATGTTCAGGTAAGCCCGGTTCTGGCCGGTGGTCTTATCAGCCCATTGGCGGGAATGCTCAGCGATGAAATCATCCACCGCCACGCCCAAGGACGATGAGGCTTGCGGAGCGGGTGCAGGAAGGGCTGACGCTATGGCCGGGGCTTCGTCATAGGAATAGTGCTCAAGGCGTTCTACGGCCTCCAGAACGCGTGTCAGCATGTCTCGGCGGCCCTTGCGCCATTCCCGGCGTAGCGAAGGCAGGTTCTCGTCCCATTGCTGGTCGTTCAGCCCAGACACTTCGCGAAACGCGTCATTGTTAAGGTAGGTGTCAGCAAGAAGATCTTCGCCCTCGGCTGCATTTCCTTGCACCGCCAACTCTTGCCGCATTGTGTCGATGGATTGTTCAGGGAAGCCCCTGTCGTTCATGTGTTCAAGATACTTGTCGAGTTGCGCACGGAAGTACCTTTGCACCAGCGTGCGTATCTCGTCTTGTCTCAGTCGCATCAATGCCCTGTTATTCCGCAACAATCTGCCGCAAGATGCAAGATAACGCGCGAGATCACCAGCCCGATCCGGGCAACGTGTTCGTAGGGAGATACGGACGCTTGTTCGTCTTCCTTCTTTGGATGAGGCAATGGGCCAGCGAAAGTAGTAAATCCCATGTCTTGAAGGGCTTAGATAGGATGACAGCATCATAGGGCGTGTGTCCCACTTTGTGTTACACCCGACCGTTCAGTCGCTAACCCTATGATTTAGAAAGAAATGGAGGCGAGTACCGGAATCGAACCGGTGTACACGGATTTGCAATCCGCTGCGTCACCACTCCGCCAACTCGCCCTCCGTGGTGCTGCTCGGGGGTAGCGAATTGGGGGAGACGGTGCAAGCGGTAAAAGCTTCGAACAATCGGCAGGCCAGCGGAGAATGGTCGCGGTCCGCGCCATAGTTATTGCGAAGTCTGGGCGCTTGTGCCATCACGGCACAAACGAAACTATACTCATTGGTTCAGTTCATGACCGACTTCGCGTCCCGCCGCACAATTATGGTCGACACGCAGGTGCGCCCATCCGATGTGACCAAGTTCCCGATCATCGATGCGATGCTCACCATCCCGCGCGAAGCCTATATGCCCGATGACAAGTTAGATCTGGCGTATGTCGGTGCGCATGTTGATCTGGCGCCTGGGCGCGTCGTGTTGGACCCGCGTGTTTTGGCAAAAATGCTGGATGCCCTTGATTTGGAGCCCGGTGATCTGGTGCTCGATATTGGGCCAGGGTTGGGCTATTCCACAGCGATTTTGGCGCGGATGACCGAGGCTGTGGTCGCGGTTGAAGAAGACCCGACGCTTGCAAAGGAAGCAGAAAATATCCTTGGGCAACAGGGCGTCGACAATGCCGCTGTGATCGAAGCGCCGCTGACAGACGGCAGCGCCAAGCACGGACCCTATGACGTGATCTGCATTCAGGGTGCGGTACAAACTCTGCCCGATGCGATCATTGATCAGTTGAAGGAAGGTGGCCGTATCGCGGCGATTTTCATGGACGGGGCTTTGGGCGAATGCCGCATCGGTCGCAAGGTTGATGGCCGGATGAACTGGCGGATGGCCTTTAACGCAACGGCGCCGATCTTATCCGGTTTCGAAGCAGTGCCGAGTTTCCAATTTTAGACCAACATTGCGGCCCGCATCGGGCCATCATGAGGCAGGACATATGACTCGATCCATTGTTACCGCTGCGGCTGCTCTAGGGGTTGCCCTGAGCCTTGGTGCGGCACCGAAAGCCGCTCAGGCGGACAACCTGCGCGATGCATTGGGCGATGCTTATGAGAATTCTAGCATCTTGGAGCAAAACCGCTATCTCCTGCGGTTGCAGGATGAAGGCGTGGCGCGGCAGATTTCGGGTCTGCGTCCGATTGTCAATTTCGTTGCCAACAGCAGTTGGAATTCAATCACCGACACGACCACCAACAGCCTGTCTCTGGTCGCGGATCTTCTGATCTACGATAGCGGGGGGACGCGCCGTCTCGTCGATGCGGCGGAGGAATCCGTTTTGGCGGCGCGGCAGAGCTTGATCGCGCTGGAGCAGCAAGTGCTGCTCGATGCTGTTAGGGCCTATATGAATGTCTGGCGCGATATTCAGGTGGTGCAGGTTCGCGAAAGCAACGTGCGGGTCGTGACGCAACAGCTTCGCGCCGCCCGGGACCGCTTCGAGGTTGGCGAGGATACGCGGACAGATGTGGCGCAGGCCGAAGCCCAACTGGCCGCCGCGCGCTCCGCTCTGGCCGCTGCCCGTGGTCAGCTTGAGATCAGCCGGGAACTCTTCACCATCGCGGTCGGGCGTCCATCTGAGGGCCTCATCGGTCCGGGTGCACTACCCGATTTGCCAGATACCGAGTCCGATGCCGACAGCCTGGCGCGGCAACAGCACCCCACGATCCTGGGCTTGCAGCACGAAGTGCGCGCGGATGAGTTCGCTCTGGCTGCCGCCCGGACGGATTATGGCCCCTCTCTCTCGCTCCGCGCGGAAGCCGGAGAAACCTGGGGCGATCGAAATGATGGCGAAAGCAGCTCGCTCAGCCTAACCCTGACGCAGCCGATCTATCGCGGTGGACAGCTCTTTTCGCTGGAACGCACCGCCATCGCCACACTCAGCGCAACGGAGTTCGAGTTGCAGCAGCAGGTTCGGGTGATCATCCAAACCGTTGGCAATGCTTACGCGCAACTGCGCATCGCCAATGCGCAAATCCAATCCTCCGATCAACAGATTCGCGCCGCGCGTCTGGCGTTTGAAGGGGTCCGGGAAGAGGCCGCGCTTGGCGCGCGAACCACCCTTGATGTGTTGGATGCGGAGCAGGATCTTCTAGATGCGCGGATCAGCCGTATCCAGGCGCAGGCTGATCTCTATGTCGGGGCCTATTCGGCGCTTGCCAGTGTCGGATTGCTGACGGTCGATCATCTTGATCTCGATGTGCCGCAATATGACCCAAGTGCGTATTACAACGCCTATGGCAGCGGACCTCCGCGATCGCCGACGGTCCGCGGGGACCGGTTGGACAGCGTGTTGGAGCGTCTTGGCCGCGAGTGACAAGGCACTGGCGTAATCTGCCAGGTTCTGCGGATATTGAGCTATCCATTGTGTGAGATCGCGGCTGCGGTTATCCTCGTGCCTACAAGAACACCCGCCCATGCGGGGAATCGAGGCGAGTCGAGGAGAGGTTGCGCATGTCTGATCCAGCAAAATCAGAAGCGATTGAGGATGTTTTGTCGTCAATCCGTCGGCTTGTCTCCGAAAACCACCCTGCCACCGAAAGCAAGCCCGCACCCATCGAGGGGGCGGAGGTCCAGGCAGATGCCGAAGGAAAACTGGTTCTGACACCGGCTCTGCGCATCGCCGACCCTGACGATCCGTGGCGGCCGATTTCGGTCAGCGAGGAGGCGGAGGATCACGACAATCCCGAGAGCGCTGTGGACGATGACTCGTCAACGGATATCTCCGAGGACGAGATCGTCGCAGACGCTTCTGACCCCGAGGCGGCGGCAGCGGACGAGGCCGCCGCAGAGGCCATCGCAGAGATAGAAGCGGCTGTTGCCGAGACCGACGGGGGCCCCGAAGAAGCCGCTGTCGAGCATGGTCCGTTTGAACCCGAGCAGGGGGACAATGACTGGCCTGACGCGACCAGCGGCGACGCCGCTCTCGACATCGCAGCGCTGCGCCAGGCGCGCAAGGACGAGCCGGAGCCGTATCAAGACGAGGGCGCTCTCGAGGTGGAAGCGCCGACCGAGGTTGTCGAGGATGATGACGCGGGCGGTGAGGTCGCCGAGTTGGCCGAAGACCACGCAACCTCCGACGAGCCCGCTGCAGAAGATCACGACCTTCAAGAGCAGGCCGAGCAGAACGCCGATGAGACAGATTGGTCGGAGCCCGAGAGCCTTGACGAACCTGTCGAAGCCGAAGAGCCCGCTGAGGCAGAGCCTGACACCACTCCTATGTTCAGCCGCACCGCAGCCCGCGACCGGGTTGTGGATTTGGGCGCACAACTGAAGGAACCCTCTGGTGAAGACGGGTTGGAAGATGTGGAGGATTTGGGCGAGGAGCCGGGTCTCTTCACTTTCCCCGAGCAGGCCGCGACGGAGATCGACGAGGAGGTGCTCCGTGAGATTGTGGCCGAGGTTGTGCGCGAGGAGATGCAGGGCATTTTGGGCCAGCGGATCACCCGCAATGTCCGCAAAATGGTCCGCCGTGAAATCCGCATGGCGCTGGCCGCCGAAGAGCTCGAGTAACAAGCCGCCCTTTCGAGACGGGTTTCCCTTGACCTCTTAGGCCGAGGCGTCACTCTTATGCGCAATGTTTCCAATTCGCGACCATAACCCATCTGATCGCACGCCCATCGTGACCTATGGACTGATCGCGATGAACGTCGTGATTTTTCTCAGCTATTACCCCGGCCTGGCAGATAGCCCGGTGCAATTGGCAGGGTTCTACGACGAATGGGGCTTGGTCCCGGTGCAGCTTTTGCGGGACGGCGAGGCCCTGCCGCTGCTGACCTCGATGTTTCTGCATGGTGGCTGGATGCACATCATCGGCAACATGCTGTTTTTATGGATTTTTGGCGATAATCTCGAAGACCTTCTGGGCCATTTTGGCTTTCTGATCTTCTATCTCGCATCTGGGGCTGCGGCCGGGCTTGGGCAGATCCTGTCTGATCCGAACTCGACTGTGCCGATGGTGGGCGCGTCCGGCGCCATCGCGGGGGTCATGGGCGGCTATCTCCTGATGTTCCCGCGGGCACGGATCGATGTTCTTGTGATCATTGTGGTCATCATCAAGATTTTCACCATTCCCGCCTGGCTGATGCTGGGACTCTGGTTCGCGCTGCAACTCTTCAACGGGATTGCCATCGATGCGGCCGGTGGCGGGGTCGCCTATTGGGCCCATGCGGGTGGCTTTGTGGCCGGCGTGCTGTTTATGCTCCCGGTTTGGTTTCGCAGGGGCGGGGCCGGGTATTGGGCCGAGACCCAGGGCAAACCACCGCATGAAGACGTCGAATACCGTGTGACGCGCCGCAGCGGCATCCCCCGCATACAACGCCGAAGCGCGCCGCGCGGCGCCGATGACCGACCCTTGGGAGATCTCAGCCGGGTGCCGCGCACTGGTACCAGACGCGGGCCGAGATCCCCTTGGACGGGCGGGCAGGATTAGACCTCTGATGCGAATGGCTGCGGCCTTCCAAGGGGTGATTTGTGCCTTCACCCCCGCATTGCCGGTATGCAACGAATGGTTGTTTCAGATCATGTCCAGTGGATCGCACTAAACGTGCGGAAACGACAGGCGTGGCTGTTCCAGAACTCAGACCTTCAGGGGATCAAGACAACGCGCCCCGCCTTCCGACCCTCAATGTGATCAAATGCCGATCTTCCATCCGACAACGGAACTTCAAGGCCGACTTCAAGCTTTGCCTGTCCTTTGTGAAGAAGGCGCGCCAACTCAGAAAGCGCATTCGCGTTGGGTTGGAAAATCGTCCACTGATAGTTCTTTACGCCCTCCGGTAGGGCCTTGCGGCTGGCGCGCTTGCCCAGGAAGGTCTTAACAGCGCCCTTGATCAAACCGCTTTCGTCGAAGGTCCGTAGCAGCGGGTGAACTGTTGTCGCATGCCCAAAGGCGTTCTCTTTTAAACAGCCAAGAAGCTGCTGGTCATGATCCCAAGTCGCAAAGTTAAGCGTCGCATCGAACAAACCCGCCAACTCGCTGAAAGGGGTGCTGGAGAGATCGACGGCCTTGCTGGCCCCTAGCTCCAAGCAGTGGTCATGGTCTTTAGGAAACGCAATCGCCGTGACCTCGGCGCCCCAATCCGACAGCATCTGTATGGCAAGCGAACCCAGACCCCCCGCGGCACCGTGGATGAGGACGTTCTTACCGGGCGCATTCTCTGTTGTGAGACCGGCACCCCGCACTGCCAGCCACATTGTCGTGAAGCTGTAGGGAAGTGCGGCGATAGTTTTCAAGTCAGTTCCGTCAGGGACCATGGCCAGTGTTGCTGGACCCGCCTTGACACAAACATGGCTCGAATGAGTGCCCGCTCGGGAGGGCTTCTTAGCGCCGAACACCTGGTCCCCGACGTTATATGACGTAACGCCGTCGCCGACGGCAGAAATCGTCCCGGCGAAATCATTGCCAAGAACCATTGGAAACTCACCGGCGCCGAGCAATGACAAGAGCTTGCGACCATATCCCAGGGCCCGCTGTATATCGATTGGATTGACTGACGCCGCTGCAATTTCGATCTCCACCTCTCCGGATTTAGGCGCACTCCGAATGGTTTCGACTAGCTTCAAGGCGCCGGTCTCAGGATCTTGGCAAAGTAAGGATCTTCCGGGACTCATGAACTTTGTCCTCAATCATGAAGGTGTTGTTTGAGAATAATGCGGGGTTGGCCATCCTGAAGGCAGCCAACCACACACACGCCACGTCACGCAGTGTTGCGTGGCCGGAGGAGGAGCAGGCCGCCCAAGCCGCCAACCGTGCCGATCACATGGTTCATTTCGGCGACAATGTCGGGCGCGTGCAAGCCCCAGATCGGCCAGGCTGCCCACCAGCCGATGTAGTAGAACACGGTCATGAAGGTCACGATGCCCCAGGCTTCTTTCGTGAGCTTTGCCGCCGTCAGCGCGACCCAGACAAGCAGCAGGTTGACCCCGAGCGCCAGCATCGCACCGCGAAAGGCATGGTAGTTTGAATGGGTCGGTGCATCGGGCAGGTTCACAGACTGAAACGCAGGGTTCCAGGTGAAACTGATGGTGTACCAAAAGCTGACGAAGCCCCCGATGAGACCAAGCAGAAGCAAGAGTCGACCGGCCAGCAGTCTTGAATTCATATCGATATTCCTTTGTAGCGGCGCGCAACCGCAGGTGGCGTTCCCGTGCTGTGTCCCCCTTATTGGCGCACGGCGATGAAGGCCTTCGCCAGGGACAGCAGCACCCTATACGGCGGGCCTTACAAAGAGGTGCGGCGCGGCGCCTTATCGATTGTTAAGAGAACTGCGCTTTTTTGCGGATGCGGCTGAGCGAGACCGGCGTGATCCCAAGATAAGACGCGATGTAATGCAGCGGCACAAGGTCGAGAACGGCAGGGTCGTCGTTGATCAACGCCCTGTACCGCTCCTCCGGCGGTCTGCCAATCCGGTCAACGAAGAGGTCCTGGTAGTTCACTAGGCAGTGGACGATGACCGACTCCATGTAATCCTTCATGCCGGGCGTTTTTGCGGCTTCCTGCTCCAGCTCGGATTTGTTCAGAATTCGCACCACACAAGGTGTAATGGTCTCATGCTCGTATTTGCTTGGGTCTCCAGTGTGCATGCTCTGCAAAGAGGCGCACAGCTCGCCAGGCAGGAAGAACTTCACAGAGACATCGGCGCCATCATTGTTGTGCCAAAGCCGAATACAGCCTGACTCGATGAAATAGGCGTGTCGGCTCACATCACCGGCATGCAGAAGCGTGAAGCGTTTCGGAAACGTTCTGGCAACGCCAAGCCGCGAGAACAGCCCCTGTAGCTCATGTGAAACCTTCACGTGTGCTTTCCCATCTTTCAGCCGTGCACAGACATCCTTTGCATGCTGTCAGCAAATCACCACGCGCAAGGTGACTGCCACTCACGACCACGTTGCTGTCATTCGCGTTGCAATGCAACCGAAGCGGACACGGATCTGGAGGAATTCAAAGGCAGCTTCGTGCGGCAAAGCTGGCATCCTACGCTAGCGTGCCGCCACGATCCGTCCGCCCCGTCTCCACCTGGCCACATCAGGCGCGTTCGGAGTACTCCATTGTCTCAGTGTTGATGATGACGTCCTCATCTTGCCCGACGAAGGGCGGCACCATGACTTTCACACCATTGTCCAGGACCGCTGGTTTGAAGCTGTTGGCCGCTGTTTGACCCTTCACGACCGGCTCCGTCTCGACGATCTTGCACGTCACTTTCTGCGGCACTGTCGCATTGAGCGCCTCGTCTTCATAGAACTCCACAACGATGGTCATGCCGTCCTGCAGGAACGGGCGGCGGTCGCCAAGCAGGTCGGCGGGCAGCTCAATCTGCTCATAGGTTTCGGCATCCATGAACACCAGCATCCCATCGGATTCATAGAGAAATTGCTGGTCTTTCTGTTCCAAACGCACCCGCTCGACCTTGTCGGCGGAGCGGAACCGCTCGTTCAGCTTCGACCCGTTGCGCAGATTCTTGAGTTCGACCTGTGCAAAGGCCCCACCTTTGCCGGGCTTCACATGATCGACCTTCACCGCAGCCCATAACCCGTCATTGTGTTCAAGCACATTTCCGGGGCGAATCTCATTTCCGTTGATCTTTGGCATCGTCCGAACCCTGTCAAAACTGTGGCAAAACCTTGTGATTTGCTTGAGCCGACCTATATCTGGCGGCTAGCGGGGTGGCAATACACCGAGTTCAGTGCAGTTTTTCGCCGAGCTATGCGTTTGGCGAATATCATGTATGCAAAGATTGCATCACAGAATCGCACAAGAAAGCGGCATAAGAGGCGTCACGCCGAAAATGCAAGAGCAATAAAAAGGACGACGAAATGCGAGATTTCGTTGATGGCACTGCCTTCAACTTTGAGCAAGGCCAACGGTCGCGCAAACTGTTTGCCGCTGTTGTACTGGCTGCGTTGGATGATGCGATTGCCGACGACAAGAAATATGGTAACGGGCCGGAGCAGATCGCCCGTTGGGCGCGTTCCCGCGATGGGCGCGAAGTGCTGAGCTGTGCCGGTATCGACCCCAATGAGCGGGTTGTGTCGGGGCTGATGGCTTTTGTGGGCAATGGTGTGCGCACCTCCGTCGCGCTCAGCCGTGAAGAAAGCGAACGCCGGAACCAGGCCGAAGCCGCCTGATCCACACCACAGGAAAAGCTGCTTGAAAAGCGCGTCCCTCTGGGGCGCGCTTTTCAGTTTGGCGATGCCAAAACCTTCGAGACAAGCGGGTTTGGAAACTGCCGGGGCAGGGTGATTGCCCAAAACTCCTCATGCAGGTCTTCCAATTGCGGGGCTTCGACCAAAAGGCCACTCTCCAATTCATCCCTGACCACGATCGGCGGGACCAGCGCCAAACCGGCATCTTCCCGGACCAAGAGACGCATCATCGCCATGTCATCGGCCTCCGCCGCGATCACGGGCATGACGTCCAGGCGCTCGCAAATCCGGTCGAACTGGGTGCGCAGCGTGTTCCCCTCACTGGGCAGGATCAGCGGCGTATCGCGTAAGATCTCCGCAACGGGCCGACCGTTCGGCAGACGATGGGGATGACCCACCAACCGCACAGGTTGATCGTCGATCCGGTGGCTGCGCCACGGCGTGGCCGCATCATGGCGTGGGGCTTCGTTGAGCAGCACCACGTCGAGGCGGAGCGCTTCCAATTCGGCCAGCAGTTCCGCCAAAGACCCCGCGCGGAGCACCACCGAGACATCGGGCGCGCCCAAGAGTGGCCGCAAGAACGTAAGCTGAAAGTTCCGCGACAGCGTGGCCAAGGCACCGACCCTGAGCACCTGCCGCGCGGCCACGCGTCCAGCGAGCGTCTCCAGCAACTCCTCACCCGCCTCAAACGCCGTATCAGCGCAATCCAGCGCGATGCGCCCGGCTTCGGTCAGATGCAGCACCCGCCCGCGCCGTTCAAAGAGCGCATGGCCCAAACGGGCCTCCAGTGTTTTGATCTGGGTGGAGACAGCGGATTGGGCCACGCCCAGGGTCTCGGCGGCCCGGGTCAGGTTGCCTTCATGCGCGACGGCATGGAAGGCGCGCAGATGGGTGTAATTCAGTTTTGCCATATGTTCTACAATATAGAACGTTACTCGCATAACAATATATTTTTATTCTATTCATTTGGCCGCTACATCTCCCCGAACGCAGAACAGACTGACCGGAGACGTGCCCCATGACTTTCCTCGCCTATCTTGCGCCGCTGGCCCTGATTGCCGCCGCAATTGTTGCCTTCGCGGGCCCGGGCATGCGCCCCGCGCGCAGCTTGGCCTTGATTAATGCGGCGAGCCTCCTTGCGCTTGTCATCGCTGCGGCTATCGCGGTGACGGTGATGTTGCAGGGGCCAACAAGCTCTGCGCTGATCGGTGCCAATGGTCTCGGCCTGCAAATCCGGCTTGATGCGCTCTCAGCGGTGATGATGGCTTTGGTCAGCTTCATTGGCTGGGTCGTGCTGCGCTATGCCCGGAACTACATGGATGGGGACGCACGGCAGGGGGCGTTTTCCGGCGGGCTGGCCCTGACACTTGGCGCGGTGATGCTTCTGGTGATGTCGGGCAATGTCCTGCAACTGGTCTTGGCCTGGATGTTGACTAGCCTGTCGCTGCATCGGCTTTTGACTTTCTATGGCGAGCGCCCGATTGCGCGGCTCGCCGCGCGGAAGAAATTCCTTTTTGCCCGGATTGGGGATGTGTTCCTGATCTCGGCGGCCGTGATCCTGTTCCAAAGCTTCGGCACTGGCGAGATCGCCACGATCACTGCACAGCTGCAAACCGGTGAGATCCCCGGCGGCCTCACCTGGGCCGCGATCTTCCTAGCGATCACCGCGCTTCTGAAATCGGCGCAATTCCCGACCCATGGCTGGCTGACCGAGGTGATGGACGCGCCGACGCCGGTTTCGGCCCTGCTTCATGCTGGCGTGATCAACGCGGGCGGCTTCCTGGTGATCCGCTTCGCCGATCTGTTCCTGGTCGCCGGGCCGGCCATGCATCTGCTGGCCATCGTCGGCGGGTTGACGGCCGCGCTGGCCTCGCTGGTGATGCTGGCGCAGACCTCGATCAAGGTGAGCTTGGCTTGGTCCACGGTTGCGCAAATGGGCTTCATGCTGCTGCAATGCGGGCTCGGGGCCTTCTCGACCGCACTCCTGCATATCGTGGCGCACTCGCTCTACAAAGCGCATGCCTTCCTCGGCTCCGGTTCGGTGGTCGATCAGGCACGGGCCAAGTTGGGCCACCGGCTGGCGCTGCCGAAACTCTCCGATATGGGCCTGGCACTTGGTGTCGCGGCGCTGACGGTCTTGGGCACCGGATGGGCCTTCGGTGTGACGCTGGAGAGCAAACCGGCGCTGGTTGTCCTTGGGGCCATCCTGGTCTTTGGCCTCGCCCATCTGATGGCGCTGGCCTTGGGGCAGCAGGCGCGCGGTGCTCTGGTGGCCAAGGCGGCTTTGGCCTCCGTCATGCTCTCGACGCTCTATTTCGGGCTGCAATTGGGCACCGAAGCCCTGGTGGCAAGCGCCGTTCCGGTGACGGGTGCCGTCTCCTTCGGCACCGCGCTCCTGATGGGGCTGATGCTGGCGGTCTTCGCGCTCACTGCATGGATACAGCTTGCCGCACCCCGTGCCGTGGCGTCGGGCCGCTGGCAGGCCTTCGCGGTGCATCTGCGCAATGGCTTCTACGCCACCACCACCCTCAATCGGGCGCTGGCGCCCTCGCTCAAAGCTTGATGCACGCGGAAGGACCAAAACAATGACCTTGATGACCGACATCACCGCCGATCTGACACCGCAGGCCATTGCCACCGCCGCCGATAGCGCGGGCCGCCGCCTGGCACCAATCTGGCCGCTCAGCAGCTTTGTCGCCGTGAACCCGTTCCTGGGCCTGGCCGACCGGCCCTTTGACGAGGCTGTGGCCTATGTCGGCAAAATCGCCGGGGCGCAGATGACCTTGCCGCGGAAAGAATATGCCAACGCGATCACGACCGGGCGGATCACCGGCGCCGATCTCGACTATGCAGTGGCGCAAATGCCGGACGTGGCGGTGGATGGATTGGCTTTGGGTCGTTTGGCCGATGAGGCCGGCCCGGAAGGTAAAACACCTTGGAAGACCGTCGCCGATCTGGCGGTTGAAACCACTGGTAGGGATTGGCCAGCCCATGTGACCGAACGGATCGCAAGCTTCGCAGCCGCGCATTTCGACACAGGCCAGGCCGCGTGGAAACTGGCCGGGGCTGGCGGGCTCTGGGCCGCGTGGAAGGCTGAGGCCGCCCATGACGCCAGTGCCGAGATCCTTGGCGTCATCGGCGCACGTGCAAAAATCTCCGCCTTGCCCGACGATGCGGAGGCGGCACTACTCTGGGCCGCTGGTGAGCTTGGATTGTCCGAAGCCGTATTGGCCGAGGTCTTCACCCGGGCGCTTTACACGATTTCTGGCTGGGCAGGGCATGCCCGGTATCATCTCTGGCAGGCGGAACTGGCGGGCGAGACTGATAACTCGCTCCGTGACCTCCTGACGGTTCGGATGGTTTGGGAGGCGCTGCTTCTGCCGCATGTGGATCGCGCGGCTTGGGAGCAGGCGAAAGCCGCCTACGCCGATCTGCCAAAGGCGGGTGTTGAAGATCGCGCCGCATTGGCGCTGCAAATCGCCTATGAGCATGGCTGGCAGCGGGAGGTGTTTGCGGAACTGGGGCAGGAGACACCCGCCGCGCCCAAGCGTCCAAATGTGCAAGCGGCTTTCTGTATCGATGTCCGCTCCGAGGTTTTCCGGCGCGCGCTTGAAACCACGCTTCCCGGGGTCGAGACCATCGGGTTTGCCGGGTTCTTCGGCGCGGCATTGTCCTACCGTCCGCTTGGTGCGGCACACTCCACCGCACGGTGCCCGGTTCTGCTGAGCCCGGCGGGCGAGGCGTCCGATGAGACCAATGCAGAGCTCGCCGCCACGCGTCAGGGCCGGATCGCGGCGAAATCGCTCTGGACACGCTTCAAACAAGCCGCTGTGGCCAGTTTCGGCTATGTCGAGGCGCTTGGGTTGAGCTATGCGCCGAAGCTGCTGGCGCAGTCGCTGCGCGGCACCACGGCGCTTGGCCAAGGCAATGCGGGTCTGACCGATGCGGAAGCGGCCACCTTGACCCCTTCCCTCGACGTGATCCCACCCGCAGATCGGGCCGCCACTGCCGCCACGATCCTGGGTGCGATGTCGATGGCCAAAGGGCCGTTTGCACGGATCGTGATGCTAGCCGGGCATGGTGGGCAAAGTCTCAACAATCCGCACGCGGCGGGCCTGGATTGTGGCGCCTGCGGCGGTCACACAGGCGAGGCGAATGCCCGGCTGGTGGCCAAGCTCTTGAACGACCCTCAAGTGCGGGCCGAACTGCCCGATCATGGGATCGACCTCCCCTCGGATACAGTGTTCATCGCGGCTTTGCATGATACCACCACCGATCAAGTCGCGCTGTTTGACATCGACAATGTGGTTGAGAGCCATGCCGATGACCTTGCTCAGCTGCAGAAAGCCTTGAAAGAGGCGGGCGGTCTGGCCCGGGCGGAGCGCGCATCGCTTCTGTCACTTGATAAGGGTCTCGACTTGGATGGGGCGATTGCGGCCCGGGCGCGGGATTGGTCTCAGGTGCGGCCCGAATGGGCGCTCGCGGGCTGCGCGGCGTTCATTGCCGCCCCGCGTCACCGGACCCAAGGCACTGATTTGGCGGGCCGCTCCTTCTTGCATTCCTATGAGTGGCAGGCGGATGCGGAAAACGGCTTTGGTGTTTTGGAGTTGATCCTGACGGCGCCCCTGGTCGTGGCCAGCTGGATCAACCTGCAGTATTACGGCTCTTCGGTCGACAACAAGGTCTTCGGGGCTGGCAACAAAGTCCTGCACAATGTCTCTGGCCTGGTTGGCGTTTTGGAGGGCACGGGCGGCGATCTTCGGCCCGGCCTCCCCTGCAATCGGTGCATGATGGTGAGCGGTTGATCCACGAGCCGATGCGGCTTTCCGCAGTGGTCGAAGCACCGGTCAGCGCGATGAATGCGGTGATTGAGCAACATGAGGGATTGCGGGACCTGCTGGACAATGGCTGGCTGCATCTCTTCCAGATGGATGCCAGCGGCCAAGTCGCACTCCGTTATACGGGTGATCTGACATGGGAGCCGGTTGCGGGCCTCCCAATGGATCGCGCCGTCGCCTGAGCGTCATTCACGGATCAACAGCCCTGGAGGGGCGGCGTGGGGATGCGCCGCCCTTCTTTCATGTGATGACGCGGGTCGGACGGAAGCTTGCGGAGGTGGCGAAAGTCTGACCGGAATTCTTGCCACGGATTTGGCGCGCGAGATCAAATCGTTCCCTTAGAAAACGCGATTCGGATGGTGGCCGCTGTGGGACTCGAACCCACACGCCCGAAAGCCTCGGATTTTAAGTCCGGTCTGTCTACCAATTCCAGCAAGCGGCCACGAGAAGAGCCATACAAGCCCGTTTCCCGAAGGTCGAGAGCTCCCGTGCAATGGACTGCAATTCCAAACAGCTCCGACAATCAAACCGCGCCTAAAAGAGACGGCGCAACCAATCACGGCATATCTGCCCAAGGGTTCATTCAGCCGGAAATCGCGCAACAACGAAGATTTGCGGCAGATCAAGGCAGCTGAAATTTTTCAAGTCATACTAATATTTGGAAACGCGCCAATCTGACGGAGGCCATGATGGTCCGACAACGCAAAGAATTGCTAACCGTCACACCGCCCACTTTGGAGCGGTTTGGATTTGATCAGATTGACCAGGCCCTAGCGATAACCGGGCCCGCCATGCGGCGCGACTGGTTGTTGGCGCGGTTTCAGGAAGGGCTGCAATTGCGCATGTTGCGGACGCCTGACCTGGGTCTCATCGCCTTCACACCTGGCCGGGCGGCCTGGGTGCCGATTGCCGGTGCCGAAGAAGCCGTGGTGGTGCACGACCTCCGTGTTGGGGCGCAGTCGACCGCCCCCGAGACGGTCCGCCGATTGTGGACTGCGGTGGAGGAGTGGGCGCGGTTTTACGGATTTTCGTCGGTTCTGGCGCTCTCGGGTTCGGCCCTCGGCCTGATCCCGCCGGATATGATCACCGGGCGGCGCTATGTCTGTCTGGACGAGGGGCCGGGGAAGACCCGGTTGATGGGGAAGGTTCTACGGGGCCGATCGCTCTGCCACGGATTCCGAAAGATTGGGCGCTCCGCGCGGAACGTCTTGGGCCGGGCCTCGTGGTCCAAAGCACCGGGCTGTCTTCAGATTTGGAGGCACGTGCGGAGGCCCTTCTCGGGCTGGCGCGGGCTGCCGGTTTGGCGGCGCGTCATGAGCGTCTGGATTCGGCGCAAGCGGCGCGGACACGGGCGGTTGCCCCTTCGGCGCTCTTCTCCGTCGTACTTGATGGCGAGGTGATCGCCAGTGACGGGCTTTCCGAGGTGCAGATTTGGACCGCGATCCGCCGACGGCTTGACGGGTAAGCCTTTGGATCAGGCGCCTGCGTAGCTGCAAAGCGCATGGACGGACATACCCATCGTCTCCAGCTTGGCCCGCCCGCCGAGATCCGGCAAATCCACTACGAAAGTGGTGCCGACAACCTGCGCGCCCAAACGTTCGATCAGTTTGATCCCGGCCTCGGCCGTGCCGCCAGTCGCCAGAAGATCATCGACCAGCAAGACGGCCTCGCCCGGGCTGAAGGAATCGTCATGGATCTCGACCGTGGCCTGGCCGTATTCCAACTCGTAATCCTGCGAGATGGTCTTGGCCGGCAGCTTGCCGGCCTTGCGGATCGGCACGAAGCCTTTGGAGAGTTGATGCGCCACCGCGCCGCCCAGGATGAAGCCCCGCGCCTCAAGCCCTGCGACTTTGTCGATCTGTTGCCCGACAAATGGGGCCAGGAGTTGGTCCACCGCCAAGCGAAATCCGCGCGGATCTTGGAACAAGGTGGTGACATCTCGGAATAGGATGCCCTCATGCGGGAAATCGGGGATCGTGCGGATGTAATCTTGCACCTGTTTTTGGTCGAGCATCTGCGAGCGGGTCCTTTGCGTGGGCGGGCCAGGGGCAGTGTAGCGGGTTTGGCGCGCGGGAACAGCGTTTATAGCTGGGTTATAGACGCGGGTAATGGCGCCGGAGCGCTGCGACGTCTTGGCCGGTTAGCCGGGTGACCGAATTGCTCTCCTCCGAGAAAATCGAGCGGCGATAGGCGGGGGAGGCGATATCGGTATGCAGCCCAAGCGCCTGGACAAGCTCTTCGAGGATGACACTGGCGATCTCGCGGCGGCGAATATCCCGGCTAATGGCGATGGCGGCGGCGGTGATCTCGTCGCCGCGCGAGCGAAGTGCGACACGGCCAATGGAGATGTCTGCGCCGTCCAGTTCCTGATTGCCGGTGCCAGTGATCTGTCCGCCTTGGGGTGTGTCGAGCAGATAGACCGGAATGTCGAACTCGCCCTCATAGACCCGCTCCAGGAACAGCCGCGCGCCGGAGCCGTTGATCTCGTCAATCGCTTGATCCAGCGCGGTATCCACCAGATCGAGCTTGTAGCTTGGGAAGGTGAAGCCAACCTGCGCAATTCCAACGCGCAGGCGCAACTGCTGATCTTCGGGCCAGCGGATTTGCGGCTTGGAGCAGGCGCCATCGGGTTCTGCACCGCAGGTGACCAGGCGGTAAAACGCCTCGTCGCTGATCAATCCCGGGACGGCGATGAATTCCTGTGCCGCCACGGGCAGGGGGACGAGAGCGGCAAGAAATGTGCGGCGGGTCAGCATGGGGTATGTGATGGGCGAGCGTGGCGCCGGGTTCAAGTTGCAAACGGGCGCTTTGGCGGAACTGTTGCGCGGAGGGCGCGCGCCGTCACGCCCCCTTCGGGAGCCCTCCGCCGCCCGCGTTGCCACGGCTGTGCCGCGTCCGGTGGCGCGTTACGCTTGCGCGCGGCGGAGTGTTGCGGTCAGCACGCCCATGCCGATCAATGTGGCGCCGCCCGCGCGGGTCAGCCAGGGGATCACGCCGGGCCGTGTCAGGCGGCTGCGGAGTTGATCAGCAAGCAGCGCATAGGCCAGAGCGTTGATCGTCGCCAGCGCCACAAAGGTGCTGATCAGGATGGCGAATTGCGGGATCAGCGCCGCGTTCGGATCGATGAATTGCGGCACGAAGGCAATGAAAAATGCAATCGATTTCGGGTTCAGGGCGGTGACAGTGGCGGCATGGCCGAAGGTTTTGCCGGCCGTGATCTCGGATGTGTTTGGCAAATGGGTCAGACCGGAGGCGCTCGCAGAGCGGATCAGCTTGATCCCAAGCCAGATCAGGTAAAGCGCGCCGGCCCATTTCAGGATTGTGAAGAGCGTGGCGGAGGCCAAGACCAACGCGCCAAGCCCGGCCAGCGAGGCGGTCATCGCCACCAGATCACCAACAGCCACCCCGGCGGCGGTGGAGACGGCGACCCGGCGGCCTTGGCTGAGGGCGTAGGACAGGACCAGCAGGACCGTCGGCCCGGGGATCAGCAGCAATGCGGTTGAGGCCGCAGTAAAGGCCAACCAAATCTCGAAACTCATCTTCGATCTCCTTCTGCGACCGGGCGGCGCGACAACGCCCGCATCGCTGCCTCAAGCGGTCCATATCGGGCAACGAACTGCCAAGCCCAGGCATAGACCACGGTCACTGCAATGAAACCGGAGCTAATCCAGAAGATCTCAGCGGGGTCAAGCTGCCCGTTCAGCAGGCCGATTTCATCCATCACACCCATGCCCAGATAGATATGCGCGAGGTAGAGTGTCAGGGCCTGGCGTCCGGGCCGGGTAAACCAGCCGAGCAGGCCACCGAGATAGGGGGCCGCCAGAAGGGCCGCCCCAATAGCCGCAACCGCGCTGCCCGAGGCCGCGAGCATATAGGCGGGACCGGGCGGGACCGGCGCAGTGGTCAGCAATTCGGCCAGTTCGGGGTCAGTGGCCGCAAGCAGGCCCGCCAGCCAGCGCGTGATGAGCGCAACCGCACTCCCCCAAAGCAGCAACTGAATTTGGACCCGGCGTTCCGCCAAATTCATCCGTCCAAGCGCCATGCCGATTAGGAAAAACGCGGCCCATGGGATAACCGGATGCCAGCCATTGTAGAATGTGTGGCGGAGAAACCCGGGCAGGGTCCAGAAATCCGCATATGTAAGCGTCTGCCAATCCCACCCGCGCTCATAGTTGAACAGGATAAGTCCGATCAGCGCGGCCAGAATGAACCCCGCAGCGCCGAGCCAAAGCACGCGGGCGGAGGCGGCGACAAACATCAGTGCGACCAGGAAGTAGATCGCGTAAAAATGTAGAATATCGGCGTCAAACAGCACCATATTGGCCATGCCGAGGATGAAAAGCAGCCCGGCGCGGATCAGGGTCCCCCGTACCTCGCCGCGCCCAAGGACGAAACCGACACCCGCTAGGACCACGAAAAGCGCCGCGGCGCGGCCCTCCAGCAACCCGGTCAGAGTCGAGTAGATGTCGTCCCCCGGCACCACCTGCGCGGCGAGCCGGAAATTTACAAAGACCATCCCGGCAAAAGCCGCAAAGCGCGCCAGATCAAGCCCGTCGAGCCTCACAAAACCCGCCCGGCCACGGCCGAGAGCCTCTCAACCATCGCCGGATCACGCTTGTCGGGCGCGGTCAGGATCGCGAACTCCAAGGCGCGATCACAGCCATGCGGACAAGGCGCGCGCTCGGACCCCAAGAGGCCTGGCAGTTTGGAAACCAGGGATTTCGCTTTGCCGGCATTGCCGCTCAGTGTCGCAATGATCTCTGCGATATCAACCTCGCCATGATCGGGATGCCAACTGTCATAGTCGGTGATCATCGCCACCGAGGCATAGCAAAGCTCCGCCTCGCGCGCCAATTTCGCCTCCGGCATATTGGTCATGCCGATGACGTCGCAGCCCCAAGTGTCGCGATACATGATCGACTCCGCGAGGGAGGAAAACTGCGGCCCCTCCATCGCCAGATAGGTGCCGCCGTCATGGACGGTGATGTCCGAGGCATGCGCCGCCTCAAGACAGGCCGCGCCAAGTCGGGGGCAGGTTGGATGGGCAACGCTCACATGGCCGACAAGGCCGGGGCCGAAGAAGCTCTTCTCGCGGGCAATCGTTCGGTCAATGAATTGATCCACAATGACAAAATCACCCGGCGCCATCTCTTCCCGAAACGACCCACAAGCCGAGACCGAGATCACATCTGTAACGCCCAAGCGCTTCAGCGCATCGATATTGGCGCGATAAGGCACTGACGAAGGTGTGTGCACATGGCCCCGGCCATGACGCGGCAGAAACGCCATTTTGACGCCGTCTAAACGCCCGACCAAAATCGCATCAGAGGGTGCGCCGAAGGGGCTGGCGACCTCCGTCCAGGTTGCATCCTCAAGCCCGTCAATCTCATAGACGCCCGAGCCGCCAATGACGCCGATCATCGTCTCCATCTGTCGTCCCCTCGCATCCGGTTTGTGATCAAGCTATCGGCAGAGGAGCAGGCCGACAACCGCTCCGGGCGCTCCCCCACTCATCGGGGCAATGCGCCGACCATGTGCAAGGTCACTCTCCAGGTCGAGAGAGTGAAAAGACCTCCTCGACCGCCGTGTAATCGCGATAGCCAAGCCGGGCCAACGGGCGGAATTTGGTGACGTCGAACATCCCGTCGACCAGGCAATCTTCCCGCAAATGCACGCCCGTGACCTCGCCAAACACCACGAAATTTGCCGCCCCCGGCAGCTGGACGATTTGCGTCAGTTTGCATTCCAGATTGGCCGGTGCCTTGGCCACGCGGGAACAGGCAATCGTCTCGCATTCGGCGCGCGCAATCCCGGCCAGCGCGAATTCGTCGGTTTCCTTCGTCCAGTCGCCCGAGGTATGGTTCATCCCGTCTCGGGCTGCATACTCCACGATATTGACGCAGAAGACGCTGGTGTCGCGGATATTGGCGACGCTGTCCTTGGTATCGCCCCGGTCGAGTTTCGCCGAGGTCGAGGCGAACATCACCTGCGGCGGGACATAGGCGACGGCGTTGAAGAAGGAATAGGGGGCCAGGTTCTCCGACCCGTCTGCAGCGCGTGTAGAAATCCAACCGATCGGGCGCGGCGTCACCACGGCGTTGAACGGGTTATGCGGCAGCCCGTGGCCGTCTTCTGGTCTGTAGAACATGGTCGATAAGCCTCTCTAATTTGGCAAGGAGTTAGCCGCGTGTTAGGGCCAAGGCCAGAGACAAATGAACGACACGGGCCCCCATGTATCACCTGCTCCGCGAAGAGCCTGATGACCGATGGGAGGTCGAGGCGCTTTACGATCTATGTTTCGCGCCCGGGCGCGAGGCGCTGTCGAGCTATCGGTTGCGGGATGGCGTGCCAGCGGTGCGCGACCTCTGCCATGTGGCGCGAGATGGCGATGGCATTTTGGCGGGTGCGGTGCGGTTTTGGCCGGTTCGTGTGGGCGAAGCTGGTGTAGAGGCGTTGTTGCTCGGCCCCATCGCGGTGCATCCGACCCGCCAAGGCGAGGGGTTGGGCGGCTTGTTGATGGAGCAGGGGCTCAGCCGCGCGCGTGAGGCCGGTTGGTCGCGGGTGATGCTGGTCGGCGATGCGCCATATTATGCGAAGTTCGGCTTTCTGCCGCTTCGGGGCGTGCAGATGCCGCCGCCGACAAATCCAGATCGGGTCCTTGGCCTTGGCGATTGGCCCGGCGTGACCGGGCAGGTCATGTCTTGGGCTCACTAGGCAAGGGCGGCCTGTACCCCCGTGCGCCGACCTATCCCTGCCGATTGCCGAACCACATGCGGCGCAGCAATCCGTCGCGGCGGATGAAATGGTGATAAAGGGCTGCGCCGATATGGGCGAGGATCAAGAGACCCAAAACCGTCGCGAGGGCACCATGCACGGCACGGGGCGGAAAAGCCGAGAAATCAACGGGTAATGGATCGCCCGAGCCGCCAAATACAATCGCTGGCAGACCGGCCATGACCGAGATCGCAATGCCCGAACCACACATGGCGAAGACGACCAGATAGAACAGCCAATGGGCGGCAGTCGCGCCCTTGTTCAGGACCACATTACCAATATCGGCCTCGGGTGGCTTTGCGGTGACCAAGCGCACGATCAACCGGGTCAGCATCAGCGCCAGGATTGCGATGCCCATCCCCATATGCATGCGGAGTGAGATCAGCTTGAACGGGTCGTCATTTGGCGTCGCCGCCAGGACCTGTCCGCCCATGATCAAACCACCGATGATCATCGCGGCGAGAATCCAGTGTAATGTGACAAGGATCGGATGATAGCGGGTCATAAGCTGTACCTTTCGATCTGTACTGAGTCGGGTGACAGTGTATCTTGCTTCCGCTATTGTTGCTATCGCAACAGTAGCGTAGCCGCGCGAGGCGAGTTAAGGCGCTGGTATGGATGTCAAAAAAACAACGCAGCAAGTGCGGGAGAGTTCGTTTGGCTGGATGATCAAACGTCTTGCCGCGCGGCTGGATGACGAGATGAACGCGAATCTGGCACCGCTTGGGCTCGATCTGGCGTCCTTCGCGATCATGATGACGGTGTTGGAACGCAGCCCGCTCAGCCAGGCTGCAATTGGGGAGCGGTTGCAGATGGCGCCGTATAAGGTCAGCCGGTCGCTCGATACACTTGAAGCGCTCCGATATCTTGCCCGCCATCCCGATCCGGCCTCCCGTCGGGCGCATGTGATCCGACCGACCGATTTGGGGCAGCGGATCGCGCCGCAGCTTTACGCCGTGGTCAGCGGTGTGAACGGGAAATTGGCCGGGCCGCTCTCAGAGGAGGAGCGGCGCGATTTGGCGGGACTGCTGACCCGGATGGTGGTGGCGCAGGACGCTTGGACCGCAGCCGAATAGGTTACGAAAATCGACGCGATTGCGGATTTTTGTAACCTATTTTCGAGTTGCGAACGCTCAACCCTGCTGCCGGAACCAATCCATCACCGCCGGGCGAACCGATTGCGCCCCGGTTGCGCGGGCATCGTTGATCACATTGCGGACCTCGCGCAGATCGACCCGGCGCAGCAGGCTTTTGACCGGACCAATCGAAGCCGGGCGCATCGATAGGCTGCGCAGCCCCATGGCCGCAAAGCAGAGCGCTTCGATTGGCCGCCCGGCATCCTCGCCGCAGAAACTGAGCGGCGTGTCGGTGTCGTCGCAGCGATGCACGATCTGCTCTAGGAACGTCAGGAACGACACATTCAGCGTGTCATACCGCCGCCGGACCCGCTCATTCTCGCGATCTGCTGCAAAGAAAAACTGTTTCAGATCGTTGCCGCCGATGGAGATAAAATCGGCCATCTCAAAGAAATGCCGTGGTGCGAAGGCGAGGCTGGGCGTTTCAAGCATCGCGCCGATCTCAACTGCGGAGGGCAGGGTGTGGCCAAGCGAGTCCTCGCGGTCAATCTCCCGCAACAGATGATCACGTGCCTGGATAAACTCTTCAAATTGCGCCACAAATGGGAACATGATGGTCAAGGGTCGACCATTCGTTGCGCGGATCAGCGCTTGCAACTGCATCCGCATCACGCCGGGCTTGTCTAAACCCACACGGATCGCGCGCCAGCCGAGCGCCGGGTTCGGCTCATCCTGCGGCTTCATATAGGGCAGCACTTTGTCGGAGCCGATATCAAGCGTGCGGAACACGACGCGTTTGCCCCCGGCGCTGTCCATGACGCGGGCATAGAGGGCGGCCAGCTCACCTCGGCGCGGCACCTTGTTGCGGGTCAGGAATTGCAGCTCGGTCCGGAACAGGCCCACGCCTTCCGCCCCCGAGGAGGGCAGCGAAGGCAGATCCGCCATCAGCCCGGCATTCATATGTAAGGAGACCACCGTGCCGCAGAGTGTCTCTGCCGGTTTGTCACGGATCGAGGCGTAGCGTTCCTGCGCCGCCGCGACCATCGCCATCTTATCGCGGAACGCGGCGGCGACCGTTTCTTCGGGGCGCAAATGCACGATCCCCTGATCGCCATCGACCAAGATCGGATCGCCGTTCAGCGCCTCCGCCGTGATGCGTTTTGCGTTGACCACCAACGGGATAGCCAGGGCGCGCGCGACAATTGCGGCGTGGCTGCCGACTGAGCCCTCTTCCAAGACCACGGCTTTCAACGAGCGGCCATAATCGAGCAGATCGCCGGGGCCGATATTGCGCGCGACGAGAACCGGATTGTCGGGCATCTGTGCGCCCGCGTCCGCGCCTTGGCCAGTCAAAAGCCGCAGCATCCGGTTCGAGAGGTCGTCGAGATCCTGCAACCGTTCTCGCAGATAGGCATCCGGCACGGTTTCCATCCGCGCGCGCGCCGTCGATTGTTCTTTCTCCACGGCAGCCTCGGCGGAGAGGCCACGGGCGATATCCTCCTCCATCCGGCGCATCCAACCCCGCGAATTGGCGAACATGCGATAGGCTTCCAAGACCTGCATCTGTTCGCCATCGCCCTTGGGGGCCTGCGTCAGCATCTCATCGACCGAGACTCGCAGCTGATCCACTGCATCGCGCAGGCGGACCAACTCTGCATGGGGATCCTCGGCAATCGGGTTGGTCACAACCACACGAGGCTCGTGCAGATAGACCCGGCCTTCGGCCACACCTTCCTGGGCAGACCCGCCACGGAGCAACACCTGTTGCTGATGCCGTGGCGAGAGGGCGGCACCTTCGCCCAGAAAGGCGCCAAGTTCGGTCATCTCGGCAATCACCATGGCGACGACTTCGAGAGCGTAGATCTCGTCATCGGAGAATTGCCGAGCCTCTTTCGATTGCACCACCAAAACACCGAGACGTTCGCCCAAACGTTGGATCGGCACACCTAAGAAGCTGGAGAACCGCTCTTCCCCGGTCTCTGGCATATAGCGGAAGCCAGGCTCGGCCGGAGCATTGGCGGTATTGATTGCGTGCGCGCGGGAGGCGACCCGACCGACCAGACCCTCGCCCATGCGCATCCGGGTCACATGCACAGATTCCGGCGCGAGGCCTTCGGTGGCGCAAAGCTCCAAAGTGTCGGCATCGCGCAGCAGATAGATGGAACACACTTCGGTGCCCATGGAGTCGGCGATCAGATGGGTGATCCGATCAAGCCGCTCCTGCCCCGCTCCAGCCTCGGCCAGAGTGGCCTGCAAGCGGCTGAGCAGCTTGCGGCTTTCGCTTTCGGTTTGTTCGGGCATCCCGCCGTAACCCCTGCGCCTTCCGTCGCCCTACGCATAGCGCGGCGTGGGGGCAGGGCGCAACGGCGGAGCGGTTAACCGGCAGAGCGACGATGCGGCTTAAGGGTGAAGACGGTGCCTGTCTTGGCGGTGATTGGCCGGTGCCGCCTACGCCAACGGGCCGTGATATTAGACCGAACGGGTGAGCCCGCCATCAATGCGGAGATTCTGGCCGGTCATATAGGCGCCGCCTTCTGAGGCTAGATAGGAGATCAGTGACGACACCTCGGAGGCACGCCCATACCGACCCATCGGGATGCGGGTGCGGCGGTCTTCGGTCTCGGGCAGGCTATCGATGAAACCCGGCAGCACGTTGTTCATGCGGATATTGTCGGTGGCGTATTTGTCGGAGAAGAGCTTGGTAAATGCGGCGAGACCTGCGCGGAACACGCCCGAGGTTGGGAACAGAGGGTCGGGTTCAAAGGCTGCGAAGGTGGAAATGTTGATGATCGCGCCGCCGCCGTTTTGCTGCATCACTGGGGTGACGAGACGGGTCGGGCGGATCACATTCATCAGATAGACCTCCATCCCCTGATGCCAATCCTCGTCGGAGATTTCCAGAACGGGGCCTTTAGGGCCGTGGCCTGCGGAATTGACAAGCACGTCAACACGGCCCCATCGATCGACGGACCGGTTGACCAGCTCTTTTAAAGCCTCGCTGTCAAGGTTCGATCCGGTGACGCCGACGCCGCCCAGTTCCTCGGCCAAGGCCGCCCCTTTGCCGGAAGAAGACAGCACAGCCACATGCAAGCCATCGCGGGCCAATTGCCGGGCGGCATCGGCGCCCATGCCGGACCCGCCCGCCGTTATCAGGGCGACTTTCTCTACAGTCATAAGCTTCACCTCCGATTGGGTAACTTGATTTCTTGTTCAGTATATGAGTGTTTCGGAGCAGAGGTGACGCATGTCTTCTGCGATCTGAGGATAGAAAAACTATTGCCAAAGCAAATTCCTCTTCCGCCGTTGAATGGCCTGCGGGCCTTTGAAGCCGCCGGTCGGCGATTGAATTTCCGGGCGGCGGCGGAAGAACTGGGCGTGACCCAGGGGGCCGTCGCGCAACAGGTGCGCGGCTTGGAGGACAATCTGGGCCTGAAGCTGTTTGAGCGCCTGCCGAAAGGGCTGGCCTTTACCTCGGCAGGCCGCGCGTATCATGCCGAGATCGCGGCAGCCTTCGGGCTTTTGCACCGCGCCACCGAAACCCTGCGCCCCGCGCCGAAACGGGTCACAATCAGCGTGACCCCCACCTTTGCGTCAAAATGGCTGATCCCCCGCCTGCCTGACTTTGCGGATCGGCATCCAGAGATCGATCTGCGCATTTTGGCCACGGAGGGTGTGTCGAGCTTTGAGGCGGACGGTATCGATCTGGCAATTCGACAAGCGCGACCGCCTTTTGGCGCGAGCCTCGATGCTCGGCTGTTGTTCCGTCATGAGGTGATTGCCGTGTGCGCGCCCGGGCTGGTCGCAGGGCGGGATTTGCCGCTTTCTTCCGATGGATTGACCAAGCTGCCACCGCTGCACGACACCCATGATTTGTGGCCGCGCTTTCGTCGGGAGGTGATGGGGCTAGACGATCTGGCCCGCCAGCGTGGCGTGCGGTTTAGCCAGACGACGCTCACGCTTGATGCGGCGCTGGCGGGGCAGGGCGTGGCCTTGGCCAGCCGGTTTCTGGTGAAACAGGATCTTGCGGCCAGGCGGCTGGTGCAACCTATTGCGGGCCGCCTGGTCGGCGATAAGGACTTTCATATGTTGGCGAGGTCCAAAGCCCATCGACGGCCCGTTGTGGATGACGTGATGGATTGGTTGGCTCAGGTGTCAGATGACGTCATTTCGCCGTGAACGCGTCGGTTAAGGCGTCTTCGACGGATCGCGGAGGGTTTGGATGACGTGCCGCATCAGGGCCAAGAAAGCGTCTTGTTCTTCGGCGGTTAAGCCCTGCAGCGCGCGGGCGTTTTCTGATCGGGCGGCCTCGGTTGCCGGGTTTTGCAGCGATTTGCCGCGCTCGGTTAGCCAAATCCGCTGAAGCCGCCCATCATCGGCGTCCTTGGTGCGCGTGATCAACCCATCGCGTTCCATCCGGGTCAGTGTGTTCGCCATCGTCGCCTGTTCGATATCGAGGCGCTGGACCAGCTCGGATTGGGTCTGACCGTCCCGGGCCCATAACTCCAGCATTGCGGGGAAATTGCCGGGGCTGAGGCCGAGCGGCTTAATCCGGGCATGAATGGCGCGCGCGAAGAGCCGGGCCATGTGATTGGCGAGGTATCCCGCCGAGTCTGTTTTGTCGAATGCCATGTCGCAGCGTAACTTTAGATAGCAGGCTATGCAATGATCAATAGCTTGCTATATAATAAGGTAACGTGCTGGCCCAAACGATTCGCCGCGCGACTTTATATAGCTCGCTATGCAAAAGGAGACATGCTATGACCCGTGTTCTGCACCCCATCGCCGGGGGCCTCGCGTTTTCCCTGATTGTTGTGTTTTTCAGCGCGACGCTGATCTCGGAACTGTTCGGATCGGTGGAGATGGTGACCGCAGTGAAAACGGCGATCCCTTGGGGGTTTTTGGTGCTGATCCCGGCCATGGCGGGCGTCGGCGGAACCGGATTGGTCCGCGCGAAGGGGCGTCGTGGCGGCCTGCTTGGGAAGAAGGCGCGGCGCATGCGCTGGATTGCCCTGAACGGGCTTTTGGTCTTGGTGCCCTCGGCCTTGTTCTTGGCCGATCGCGCGCGGGACGGTCTGTTTGATACAGCGTTTTACGCCGTCCAAGGCGTGGAGCTTGTCGCGGGCGCAACAAACATCATCCTGATCGGGCTGAGCATTCGGGAGGGGTTGCGATTGTCTGGTCGTCTTCGGCCGCGTCGCACCACAGGCCGCGCTTAAGCGGCCTGCTCCAATCCGAACGCGTCATGGAGGGCTTGCACAGCCAGTTCCATGTATTTCCGGTCGACAAGTACCGACACCTTGATCTCGGAAGTCGTGATCACCTTGATATTGATCCCCTCGTCGCGGAGCGTGGAGAACATTTTCGACGCTACACCAGCATGAGAGCGCATGCCGATCCCGACGATGGAGACTTTGCAGACATCGGTATCGGCGACCAGATCGTGGAAGTTGATCTCGCCCCTTTCCTTGGCCTCATTCATCGCCGCTTCGGCGCGTTTCACCTGATCGGTGGGGCAGGAGAAGGTCATGTCGGTCCGGCCTTCCTCGGCGATGTTCTGTACGATCATGTCGACATTCACGCCCGCCTCGGCCAAGGGGCCGAAGATGGCGGCGGCGATCCCGGGGCGGTCTGCGACCGAGACCAGGGTCATTTTCGCCTCATCACGGGAATAGGCGACACCGGCAACCACATTGCTTTCCACGATATCCTCCTCGGCACAAACAAGCGTGCCCGCGTTTTCATTGTTGTCTTCAAAACTCGACAGCACCCGCAGGCGCACATTATAGCGCATCGCCAATTCGACGGAGCGGGTTTGCAGCACTTTCGCGCCGAGCGAGGCCAGTTCCAGCATCTCTTCGAACGCGATTTTTTCCAGTTTGCGCGCTTTCGAGGTGATGCGGGGGTCGGTGGTATAGACGCCATCCACATCGGTGTAGATGTCGCAGCGTTCCGCGCCAAAGGCGGCGGCAAAAGCCACAGCCGTGGTGTCGGACCCGCCCCGGCCAAGGGTGGTGATCCGCCCTTCGGGGCTGATGCCCTGGAATCCGGCGACCACAGCGACTTTCATACCTTCGTCGAATTTGGCGTTGATATTCTCAGTCGGGATTTCCTCAATCCGTGCGGCGGCATGGGCGGATGTGGTCTTGAGCGGCACCTGCCAGCCCTGCCAACTGCGGGCGGGCACGTCCATTTCCTGCAAGGTCAGGGCCATCAGCCCGGCGGTGACGTTCTCGCCCGAAGAGACGACGGCGTCATATTCGCGCGCATCGAAAAGTGGCGAGGTCTCATCGACATAGCCGACAAGCTTGTTGGTCTCTCCCGACATCGCTGAGACGATGACGATCACATCATAGCCATTGGCCACCTCGCGCCCGACGCGTTTGGCGGCGCGGCGGATGCGGTCGAGCGTGGCGACGGAGGTGCCGCCGAATTTCATCACCAGAAGGGGCATGTGCCCGAAACCCTTTCGATTGGTCCGGGCCGGGTCATAAGCGGGGGCGTTCGGGCTGACAAGGGGCGGGAGTGTCGCTAGGTTGGGCCTGATTGGGACAGGAAGGCTGACATGAAACTGACATTGGCGGATTTAGAAGCGGCGGCGGAGCTGGTTTACACACAGATGCAGGCGACGCCGCAATATGCCTGGCCGCAACTGGCCGCAGAAACCGGGGCGGAGGTATGGATCAAGCATGAGAACCACACGCCGACCGGATCGTTCAAAGCGCGGGGTGCCATCACTTTCATCGATTGGGTGAAACGGACCTATCCGGAGGCCAAAGGCATCTGCACCGCGACGCGCGGCAATCATGGGCAAGGCCAGGCACGCCAAGCCGTGGCGGCGGGGCTGACCGCGAAGGTCTATGTGCCGCATGGAAACTCGGTTGAGAAAAACGCCGCGATGCGGGCCTTCGGCGCCGAGGTGATCGAATTCGGACAGGATTTCGATACCGCGCGGGAGGAGGCGTTTCGCGTGGCTGAGGCCGAAGGCTTGGCCATCGTGCCGCCGTTCCACCCTGAAATCGTGCGTGGCGTCGCGACCTATGCCTATGAACTGCTGTCGGCAGTGCCCGATCTGGACGTGATCTATGTGCCCGTCGGCTGCGGCTCGGGCATCTGCGGCAATATCCTGGCGCGGGACGCTTTGGGGGTGAAGACGGAGATTGTCGGCGTGGTCTCAGAGCGGGCCGATTGCGTGAAGCAGTCCGTTGAGGCCGGGCGGTTGATCGAGACGGAGAGTTCCGCGACCTTCGCGGATGGCATGGCGGTCCGGGTGCCGGTGGCCGAGGCGTTTGAGATCTATTCAAAGGGGGCCGCGCGGATCATCTCAGTCAGCGATGAGGAGGTCGCCGAGGCGATCCGCATCTATTACCGCGACATACATAATCTGGCAGAAGGGGCGGGGGCCGCGCCGCTGGCCGGATTGCTGAAGGAGAAAGACCAGATGCGCGGCAAGAAGGTTGGTGTGATCCTCTGCGGTGGAAATATCGATACCGAGTGGTTCCTGACGGTCTTGGGTGGGGGTGTGCCAGAGGTGTGAGGGACCCGGAAATTTGAAATTTCCGACCCGTTTTTCATCCGAAAAACGGCCCCCGGCCGTTAGGGCAAGTGTTTCCCGGCCTCTTTTCGGGCGAAGGGTTTCATCTTCTCGCCATGGGTTGCGATAAAGGCGCGGACCGTGTCGGGGTCGCGTTTCGAGAGATCGCGAAGCCACCAGGCCACGGCCTTTTGGATAAACCATTCCGGGGCGGCCACATAGTCGGCGCACCAGCCGAGAATGCGGGTGCGCGCGGCTTGCTCTGCCAGTTTGGGGTGCCGGGATTTACAAAACGGCAGTGTGAAAACCAAGGCCGCGCGTTTGGTCCAAAGATGGTCTGAGCGGGTCCAGGTCTCGACGTCATCAAGCCGGGTGGGATCGGCCAGAAGCCGCTTCTGCCCGCCTTGTGCAACGGCGTCAGCAATGGCCCAGCTATCGAACTCCGGTACAAACCCTTTGATACAGTCCCAGGCTGGGCCGTCATCCGGTTTGATCCGCGCTTGCAGGAAGAGCTTTCCCGCTGCCACCCGCGCCTCAAAAATGTCGCTGGCCCACAATCCCTTGGCCAGCGTAACCAAGTCCGGCAGATCATGGGATTTCCGCCATTGCGCGGCCAGATCGCCGGTGATCGCATTGGACAACCCCAGATACTCCCGGTCCACCTTATGATAGGCGCGCATCTGCGCCGCGCGTTCCGGGTCCGCATGGGCCCTCAGGGCGCGCAAGGCGTCTTCGACGGTCATACCGGGATGCCGGTGGGCTTGCCGTCGATGGTTTCGGTGTTCTGCTTCTCCCAATGGGTGCGGATATCGGCGTCGGATTTGCTGTCGACCCACTGCTGCATCGTGGGCCGCTCCCCCACATAGTCCATGAAGGGTACGGCGTAGCCGCAGGAGGTTTGCACCAGATCCACATCAATATCGAAAATCTGTCGCGCGCTGCGATGGGGCGGAAAGAGCGCAGCCATCTCGGCCCAGTCGGGATCGACCGGATGAACAGCTCGGGCGGTGCCATAGCAGCGCAAGATCAACGGGCGTTTGGAAAAAGAACACCACATCAGGGTGATCCGCGGTTGTTCCAGAAGGTGCCCGGCGGTTTCATTTCCCGAGCCCGTGAGGTTCAGCCAGGCAATCCGGTTGGGCCCAAGAACGCGCAAAGATTCCATGCCCTTGGGGGAGATGTTCACCCGCCCATCAATACCTGCCGTGCCGGAGAAGAATAGAGGCTGCTCAGCGATGAAGCTCCGGTGATCTTCTTCGATTTTGTCGAATTGTTTGGCCATCACTCCACCGTTACGGATTTTGCCAGATTGCGCGGCTGGTCCACATCGGTGCCCTTATGGACTGCCGTGTGATAGGCGATGAGCTGCGCCGGGATGGAGTAGAGGATCGGGGCGAAGAACGGGGCAACCTCGGGCATGACCAGGGTTTTCCAAGCGCCGTCCGAGGCCTGTTTCGCGCCGGGTTTGTCGGTCACCAGCCAGACTTTGCCGTCGCGCGCCATGACCTCCTGCATGTTCGAGACGGTCTTGTCGAAAAGCGCGTCGCGCGGCGCCAGAACCACCACCGGCACAGTTTTGTCGACCAAGGCGATTGGACCGTGTTTCAACTCGCCCGAGGCGTAGCCTTCTGCATGTATATAGCTGATTTCTTTGAGCTTTAACGCGCCCTCTAGCGCTAGGGGGAACATCGCGCCGCGCCCCAGGAACAGCACAGTTTGGGCGCGTGCCAAGGTCCGCGTATGGCGCTTGATCTGATCCTCCAGCGCAAGCGCTTGGTTGATCAGCGCCGGCAGGGCGCGGAGCTGCCGCAGCATGTCGGCCTCGCGCGCGGCATCAATCCGGCCTCTTTGCCGGGCGGCCAAGATCGCGAGGTTGGCCAACACGCCCAGTTGGCAGATGAACGCTTTGGTGGAGGCCACGCCGACCTCAACCCCGGCCTTGAGTGGCAGCGCCAGGTCGCTTTCCCGGGCGATAGAGCTTTCGGCCACATTCACCACCGAAAGTATCCGGGCGGCTTTGCCCTCGGCATAGCGCAGCGCGGCCAGCGTGTCGGCGGTCTCCCCCGATTGGCTCACGAAGAGCGCGGTCGCTTTGTCGGAAACCGGCGGCTCGCGGTAGCGGAACTCGCTGGCGATATCGACGTCGCAGGGCAGGCCCGCAAGCTGTTCGAACCAGTATTTTGCTACCAAACAGGCATAGTTGGCCGTGCCGCAGGCGACGAGGATCACCCGGTCCGTCTCGCTGAAATCGACATCGCCCTCTGGGATCTGCACCGTGTCGCCCTGGGCGTAATGGGCCAGGCAATCGGCCAGAACCGTGGGCTGTTCAAACACCTCTTTGGCCATGAAATGCCGGTGCCCGCCCTTGTCGATCTGGGTCGCCTGAGCGGCGATTTCGCGCAATTCGCGATTGGCCAGGCGGCCTTTGGCATCATAAATCTCGGCCCCTTCACGGGTGACAAAGGCATAGTCGCCTTCTTCGAGATAAGTGATCCGGTTGGTCATCGGGCTAAGCGCGATGGCGTCGGAGCCCACATACATCTCGCCATCGCCATGGCCGATAGCGAGCGGTGAGCCTTTGCGCGCCGCCACGATCAAATCACCTTCGCCTTGGAAAAGGAAGGCCAGCGCAAAGGCCCCTTCGAGATGTTTCAGCGTCTCGACGGCGGCGTCGCGCGGCGTCATGCCCTGGTCGAGGTAATGCTCGCAGAGTTGCGCGACGGTTTCCGTATCGGTTTCGCTTTCCCACGCCGCGCCGTTCAGCCGGTCGCGCAAGTCGCGGAAGTTCTCGATAATCCCGTTATGGACGACCGCCACGCGACCCGCGCGGTGGGGATGGGCATTGGCGACGGTCGGCCCGCCATGGGTGGCCCATCTTGTGTGGCCGATGCCGGATTTGCCGGGCAGCGGATTGTGCACCAATTCATCGCTGAGATTGACCAGTTTGCCAACGGCGCGGCGGCGGTCAAGCGTGCCGTTTTGCACCGTGGCCAGTCCGGCGCTGTCATAGCCCCGATATTCGAGCCGTTTGAGGGCTTCTACCAAGATCGGCGCGACCTCGTGATCGCCCAGAACACCGACAATGCCACACATGTTCTACTGCCCTTTTTGCTTGGCTTTGATCGCGCGGAGCCGGGCCATCAGTTTGGCTGCGAGCCCGGGTTTGTTGATCTGCTTGCCGCGTGCGACGGCCAGCGCCTCACCCGGCACATCTTCGGTGATCACCGATCCGCTCGCGGTCATCGCCTCATCACCGATGGTGACCGGCGCGACCAGCATCGTGTTGGAGCCGATAAAGGCCCGCGCGCCGATCTGTGTTTGGTGCTTCATCACCCCATCATAGTTGCAGGTGATGGTACCGGCGCCAATATTGCTGGCCGTGCCGATGGTCGCGTCGCCGATATAGCTGAGGTGATTGACCTTCGCGCCTTCGCCGATCTGGGCCGCTTTCACTTCAACGAAATTGCCGATCCGCGCGTCATTGCCCAACTCTGCGCCGGGACGAAGACGCGCGTACGGCCCGACAATGGCATCAGCCCCCACATGAGCACCTTCGAGGTGCGAAAAGGCGCGGATCGTGGCGCCGGATTCGACCGTGACGCCCGGGGCGAAGACCACGTTTTGCTCCACCACCGCATCGCGACCGATATGTGTGTCATAGGCGAAATGTACCGTGTCGGGGGCGGCTAAGGTGACCCCCGCGTCGAGCATCTCGGCGCGTTTGGCGGTTTGGAACAGCGTTTCTGCGCCTGCCAGTTCTGCCCGGGTGTTGATGCCGAGCGTTTCCGCCTCGGGGCAGGTGATCGCGGTGGCGCTCAGCCCCTCGGCGGCGGCAAGAGCGGGCACGTCGGTGAGGTAATATTCACCCGCGGCATTCTTCGTCTCGACCTTGGCCAAAAGACGCATAAGGGTGGCGGCATCGGCGGCGAGAAGCCCGGAATTGCAAAGCGGGTTGGCCAGTTCGTCTGGTGTCGCGTCTTTCGCCTCGACGATACGGGTCAGACGATCCCCCTCCATCACCAAGCGACCATACCGGCCCGGATCGGCGGCTTCGAAGCCGAGGACAACAATGTCATGGCTTGCGCGGGCGGCGACCATACGGCTGAGCGTGTCGGTCGAAATGAACGGTGTGTCGCCGTAGAGCACGATGACATCGCCCGCGAACCCGTCCAACGCGGGCGCGGCTTGCAGCACCGCGTGGCCAGTGCCGAGTTGTTCGCCTTGGCGGACGCAGATGGCCTCGGGGTCGGAATCGCCCACGGCTTTTTCCACGGCCGCCGCGCCGTGCCCCGTGACCACAATCACCCGCTCAGGTTCCAACGCCGCGCCGGATTGCATCGCATGCGCGATCAGGGGTGCCCCGCCAATTTGGTGCAGCACTTTCGGGTGGTCGGAATTCATCCGCGTGCCCTGACCGGCGGCGAGGATGACAAGGGCGATCGGCATGGGCCTGTCCACATTTTCTTTTTGTCTTGTGGCCCCGGTATGTTCCATGCCACCCCATCGCGCAAGCCAGAGCACGGTCAAATCGGCTTACGGTTCATTTCAGGCGCAGGCGGAAATCTGCCCAAAGAGGAGAGCAGGATGCGCACGGTGATCTTCGATTTGGACGGGACATTGGCGGACACCTCCGGCGATCTGATCGCGGCGGCCAATACCGCTTTGGAGGCGCTGGGCCATGCGCCGCAACTGGTCCATGGGCAAGATGATGCGACGGCCTTTCGCGGTGGGCGAGTAATGCTGAAACTGGGTTTTGAGCGCTTGCGGCTAGAGGCGCCAGCAGCAGATATCGAGGCCGGCTATCCGCTGCTTCTTGAGGCCTATGGGGCGGCGATTGACGTGCATACGCAGCTTTATCCTGGGGCAATTGCGGCGGTTGAGCGGCTGCGCGCCGCCGATGTGGCGGTGGGCATTTGCACCAACAAGCCGGAAGGGTTGGCGGAAACCTTGATGACCCGCTTGGGCGTGCGCGATCTGTTCGACTCGCTTGTTGGCGCCGACACGCTGCCGGTGCGCAAGCCGGACCCTGCGCCATTTGTTTTGGCGGTTGAGCGGGCGGCGGGCAGCCGGACCAGCGCGCTTTTGGTGGGCGACACAGACACGGACCGAAAGACCGCGCGGGCCGCAGGTGTGCCGAGTGTTCTGGTCACATTCGGCCCGGATGGGCGCGGGGTTGAAGCGTTGGCGCCCGAAGCGCTCTTGGATCATTACGATGATCTGGATCGGATCGTGGACCATCTTCTGAGCTGAGAGCACGCGGATGGGATTGACGCGCGCCGCGTGCCGCATAATCCTCCCGCCATGGATAGAACAGTTTTCACCGGCAGTTTCACGCAACAAGAACCGATCCCAGAAGCTGGCATCGCAGCGGCGTTGGAGGTGCTCGGTCATGGCCGCTTGCACCGCTACAACCTCCAAGGCGACGAGGCAGGCGAGACGGCGCTTCTGGAAGAAGAATTCGCGGCCTTCACCGGGGCGAAATACGCGTTGGCCGTCGCCTCGGGTGGATATGCGATGGGCTGTGCCTTGCGCGCCTTGGGCGTGGGGCCGGGCGACCGGGTCTTGTCAAACGGGTTTACGCTTGCGCCTGTGCCAGGCGCGATTGCCAGTGTTGGGGCAGAGCCGGTTTTTGTTGAAACCACCGAGAGCTTGACCATCGACTTGCCTGATCTGGCGGAGAAAGCCGCGACATCGGGTGCGCGGGTGCTGCTTTTGTCGCATATGCGTGGGCATCTCTGCGATATGGGCGCGTTGATGGAGATTTGTGACCCGCCGGGATCGCCGTGGTGGAAGATTGCGCCCATACGATGGGAGCGGAGTGGGAGGGTACCCCGTCAGGTCGCCATGGTGTCTTTGGCTGTTACTCGGCGCAGACTTATAAGCATGTGAATTCCGGCGAGGGCGGGTTGCTGATCTCGGATGATGCCGAGTTGATGGCGCGGGCCATTATCCAATCCGGTAGTTATATGCTTTATGGTCGCCATCGCGCCGCGCCGCCCGCGGAGGTGTTTGAGCGGGTGAAATATGTCACGCCGAATATCTCCGGCCGGATGGACAATCTGCGCGCCGCGATCTTGCGCCCGCAACTGGCCGATTTGCCAGCGCAGGTGGCCCGTTGGAATGCGCTCTATTACGCGGTGGAGGAGGGGGTGCGGAACACGCCTGGCCTCAAAGTGATCGAGCGCGACCCGCGGGAGAAAATTGTGGGTTCGTCGATCCAGTTTCTTCTGCCGGAGGCGACGCCCGAGCAAATCGAGGCGATTATTGCGGGCTGTCTGGCGCGTGGTGTTGAGCTGAAGTGGTTTGGGGCCGAGGAGCCGGTGGCCTTTACCTCACGCTATGACAGTTGGCGCTATGCCCCGCCGCAGAGCTTGCCGAAGACCGATAAGGTTTTGGCCGGGCTTGTCGATATGCGCCTGCCGCTGACCTTTTCGGATGAGGATGCGACATTGATCGCATCAATCATTCGAGATGAGGTGCGTGCGGCGCTGTGAGGCGTAAAATTCTTACAAGAATTTTGACCGGAATTTTGCAAAATTCCGGGCCCATTGCCGATAGGTTTTGACTCACTTTCCGCTCTGCGCTATGAATTGAACAAGCGTTCAATTAAGGGGAGGGGCCGTGCGATGTTCATGGCGTCAATGAAGTTCGACCTGGGCGAAGATGTGAATGCGCTGCGCGAGATGGTGCATCGCTGGGCCCAAGATCGGGTCAAGCCAATGGCGGCAGAGATCGACCAATCCAACGAATTTCCGCCCGCGCTTTGGGCCGAGATGGGCGAGTTGGGTCTATTGGGCATCACCGTTGACGAAGAGTTCGGCGGCGCGGGCATGGGCTATCTCGCGCATGTAATCGCGGTGGAGGAGATCGCGCGCGCCTCCGCTTCGGTCTCGCTCTCTTATGGCGCGCATTCGAACCTTTGCGTGAACCAGATCAAACTGAACGGCACGCCGGAGCAGAAGGCGAAATACCTGCCTGGGCTGGTTTCGGGTGAACAGGTCGGAGCATTGGCGATGTCGGAGGCTGGCGCGGGCTCCGATGTGGTCTCGATGAAGTTGAAGGCCGAGAAGCGCAATGATCGCTATATCCTGAACGGAACGAAGTATTGGATCACCAACGGGCCGGATGCTGACACCCTTGTGGTGTACGCCAAAACCGACCCGGAGGCCGGGTCTAAGGGCATGACGGCGTTTTTGATCGAGAAAGATATGGCTGGCTTCTCGACCTCGGTGCATTTCGACAAAATGGGGATGCGGGGATCGAACACCGCCGAGTTGGTCTTTGAAGATGTCGAAGTGCCGTTCGAAAATGTCCTGGGGGAAGAGGGTAAAGGCGTGCGGGTGCTGATGTCAGGTCTCGACTACGAACGCGTGGTGTTGAGCGGGATCGGCACTGGCATCATGGCGGCCTGTCTCGACGAGATCATGCCCTACATGGTGGAGCGCACGCAATTTGGTCAAAGCATCGGGAATTTCCAACTGATGCAGGGCAAAATCGCCGACATGTATACGAAAATGAACTCGGCCCGGGCCTATGTTTACGAGGTCGCCAAGGCTTGCGACCGGGGCGAAGTCACCCGCCAGGACGCCGCGGCCTGCGTCCTCTATGCCTCGGAGGAGGCGATGGTTGTGGCGCATCAAGCGGTGCAGGCGATGGGCGGCGCAGGTTTCATGAATGACAGCGCCGTCAGCCGGATGTTCCGTGATGCGAAGCTGATGGAGATTGGCGCGGGCACCTCCGAAATCCGGCGGATGCTTGTGGGCCGTGAAATGATGGCACTGATGGCCTGAAACCCATGGAAGCGCTCGGCGATCTCAACGTGACCGAAGGCGTGCTGCACAGCGAGCTGAGCAGCGTGGCCCTGGTGCTGGAGTGGATAGCGGCGCTGGTCAGCATTCTGGCGATCCTCGTCATGCTGATCGGCACGGTCCGGTTTCTCGTCGGGTTTATAAGTGGCGAAGCCAAGATCGCCAAAACCGACCGCGCCCGGATGCTGAACGAAGAGCGGGTGGAGCTTGGGCGCTACATTCTGGCGGGGCTGGAGCTCTTCATTGTTGCCGATATCATTCACACCGCGCTCAGCTTCGCGCTTGGCGATCTGATCTTCCTCGGGCTTCTGGTGCTGATCCGGTCGGCGATCAGCTTCTTCCTCGACCGCGAGATCGAGGCCATCCGGAAGGACCCCGAGCGGTGACCCGGCCCATGTGGATCAGCCTTGCCGGCCTCGTTCTGGCCGCCACGCTCTTTGGCGTGGTGATGGGCTTGCGCGCGGTGCCGCCGACCGAGGGCGAGATTATCGACGGTTTGGCGGCGCTCTATGTGGCAGAAACCGGTGGTTCGCCGACAGATTGCCACGCGGTGCCTTCGGAGTTGAACGGTGTGCGTTTGGTGCTGATTTGTATGCCACAGGGCGGCGAAACCCGGCTCTATCCTGTGAATGATTGGGGTGTCATGGTGGAGTTTGACGCCTCACTGACGGCAGGAGAGCCCCAGACATGAGCGATTTTTCCAAACTGAACGCCTTGTTTTTCAACACATCTCTGAAGCGCACAGCCTGTGAAAGCCATACGCAGCTTTTGATGAACGCATCCGCCGGGATCATGGAAAAACACGGTGTCACCGTCGAGCACGTGCATATGTTCGATCATCAGATCGTGCCCGGCGTCTATCCGGATATGACCGATCACGGCTGGGATCGGGATGACTGGCCGCAGATTTGGCCGAAGGTGCTTGAGGCCGATATTCTTGTCATCGGCACGCCGCTTTGGTTAGGCGAGGAAAGCTCGCTTTGCCGGGTGTTGATCGAGCGGCTCTATGGCATGTCTGGTGAGCTGAATGACAAGGGCCAGAGCATCTATTACGGCAAGGTTGGCGGCTGTGTCGTGACCGGCAATGAAGACGGGATCAAACACGCGGCGATGACGATTTGTTATGCGCTGAGCCATCTGGGTGTGACGATCCCACCCCAAGCGGATTGCGGCTGGATCGGCGAGGCGGGGCCTGGCGCGTCTTACGGCGATGATGACGGGGCGGGCGGCAAGATCGGCTTCGACAATGATTTCACGCAACGCAACACGACGATCATGACCTGGAACCTGATGCATATGGCCAAGCTGCTGAAAGACGCAGGTGGTCTGCCGAATGAGGGCAATGACCGGCGCGCATGGAAGGCAGGGTGTCGGTTCGACTATGAGAACCCGGAGTATCGCGCGTGAGGGTGTTTGAATGACCCAGGCGCAAGAATACGGCGCGCCGTCCTTGGTTGGGGATGAACGGCGCACCGGACCTGCCCCCACCATGACAGGGGCAGGCCGCGTGATGCGCTTAGAAGCGCATCACGTAGGAGATGCCGTAGACCATCGGGTCGATCTCGGCAGTTCCCTGATAGACACCATCCACATGCACGTCGGCGTCGATATCCATCCAGCGCACGTTGAAGCGGACAGCCGCTCGATCCGACACCGCGTAGTCCAGCCCGGCTTGCAACGCCAGCCCGATGCTGTCGTCGAGCTCGATAATCGACCCGCCGCCGATTGTATCCACGTCCAGAAAGGCCGTGTAGTTGATACCCGCGCCCACATAGGGGGTGAGGCGGCTGTCATTAGCGAAGTGGTAGTTCAAAGAGACCGTCGGCGGCAGAAGGTTCGTCGTTGCCGTGTCGGTCCCGTTCAGGGCGATGGTGTGTTCAAACGGCGTCGCGGCCAGGACTTCGATGCCCAGGTTGTCGCGAATGAAGTATTCAAACGTGATTGTTGGGCGGATGTCATCGTCGATCGTCGAGTTGGCACCAGCAATGACACCGGTATCAGATTGCGGGTTGATCGAGCCGATGCCGAAGCCGAGCGTCCAGTCGCCTCTTTGCTGCGCCGCCGCCGCACCTGCGGAAGCGAGCAGGGCAATTATGGCGAGGGCGGAAATGGTCGTTCTCATTTTGTCACCTTTTACGTTGAGAATGCTCTGGTCCTGCGCCTGCTGCGCTGCGGCGACATTGATCTGGGTCAAGATGCTGGACGGTTTCGCTGCGACAAAATGGTTGCGAATGAAATGATGCCGCTAACAGCGGGGTTGAAGATGTCTAAGAGGCCGATAAACCGATGAAATTATCTACAAACCTGATGGCGGGATCGACACCGCAAAGGCCAACCGCGCCGCCCATCTCGAGGCGCTTGCCCTGGTGCAAGACGCGGCTGCACATGCAGCGGCGGGGGGCGGAGAGCGGGCGCGGGATCGGCATTTGTCGCGTGGTAAGATGCTGCCGCGCGAGCGGGTGGCGAACCTGCTCGACCCGGGCTCTCCGTTTCTGGAGGTAGGCGCGACGGCAGGCCACGAGATGTATGACGGCGCGGCGCCTTGCGGCGGGGCAATTGCCGGTGTCGGGCGGGTGCATGGCCAGGAGGTCATGGTGGTTTGCAATGATGCAACGGTGAAGGGGGGACCTATTACCCGATCACCGTGAAGAAGCATTTGCGCGCACAGGAGATTGCCGAGGAATGCCATCTGCCCTGCATCTATCTGGTTGATAGCGGCGGGGCGAACTTGCCAAACCAGGATGAGGTCTTCCCGGACCGCGATCATTTCGGGCGGATCTTCTACAACCAGGCCCGGATGAGTGCGAAAGGTATCCCGCAGATTGCCGTGGTGATGGGATCGTGTACGGCAGGCGGCGCCTATGTGCCGGCGATGTCGGATGTGACGATCATCGTGAAAGAGCAGGGGACGATTTTCTTGGCCGGGCCGCCCTTGGTGAAGGCGGCGACCGGTGAGGTCGTGACGGCGGAGGATCTGGGCGGCGGAGATGTGCACACGCGGCTTTCTGGCGTGGCGGACTATCTGGCCGAGGATGACACCCATGCGCTGGCTTTGGCGCGGCGCGCGGTGCAATCGCTCAACCGGACGAAACCTAAGACCGTGCAATGGCAATCGCCCGAAGACCCGGCCTATGACCCGGAGGAACTGCTCTCGGTCTTGCCGTCCGCGTTGACCACGCCCTATGACATTCGCGAGGTGATTGCGCGGGTTGTGGATGGCTCACGGTTTGATGAGTTCAAGCCGCGGTTTGGCGAGACCCTTGTCTGCGGCTTCGCGCATCTGATGGGCTGTCCCGTGGGGATCATCGCCAATAATGGGGTGCTGTTCTCGGAAGCGGCGCAGAAGGCGGCGCATTTTGTGGAACTCTGTTCGCAACGCTCTATTCCGTTGGTTTTCCTGCAGAATATCACCGGATTTATGGTGGGGCGGAAGTATGAAAACGAAGGTATCGCGCGCCATGGCGCGAAGATGGTGACCGCCGTGGCCACGACCAATGTGCCAAAAATCACCATGGTGGTGGGCGGCTCCTTCGGGGCCGGGAATTATGGCATGGCAGGGCGCGCCTATCAGCCACGCTTCATGTGGTCCTGGCCCAATTCTCGGATTTCGGTGATGGGTGGCGAGCAGGCAGCAGGCGTTCTGGCCACCGTCAAGCGCGACGGGATCGAGCGGCAGGGCGGCACATGGTCTGCTGAGGAAGAGGTCGAATTCAAGCGTCCGACGCTGGAAATGTTCGAGGCGCAGTCCCACCCGCTCTATGCCTCCGCCCGGCTGTGGGACGACGGCGTCATTGATCCCCGCAAAAGCCGCGAGGTGCTGGCTCTATCCCTGAGCGCCGCGTTGAATGCCCCGATAGAGGAGACACGCTTTGGCGTGTTCAGGATGTGATATGAGCAGCACTCTCGAAGACGTCAAAACCCGGTATCCCAGTGCGCAGACTTTCAAGTTTGGCGATAGCGCCACCATGAGCGCCGAACTTCTGGCGTTGGTCCGAGCCGAGGTTAAGACCGCGACTTGCGGTGCACTTCGCGACTATCCCGAGGGCAGCGCCGACATGCCTGCCAAAGGGCGGCGCGATATCGCTTTGGAGTGGGATGACCGCCCGGCGCTGGTGATCGAAACGGTCGAGGTCTCGGTTTGCCGGTACTGTGATGTGAGCGAGGACTTTGCGCTGGCGGAAGGCGAAAACGAAACACTTGAAGGCTGGCGAGAAGATCATCGCCGTTACTTCGAACGCAATGGCGGATTCGATCCAGAGATGGAGCTGGTTTGTGAGCGGTTTCGCATGGTCGAAGATCTGGCAGAGGAACAGCGCTAATGTTCAACAAAATCCTGATTGCCAACCGGGGTGAGATTGCCTGCCGGGTCATGGAAACGGCTCAGAAGATGGGCGTGTCCTGTGTCTCTGTCTACTCCGACGCGGATGCGGGGGCCAAGCATGTTCAGATGGCGAACGAAGCCGTTCATATCGGTGGGTCGGCGCCGGCTGAGAGCTATCTCAAGGGCGATGTAATCATTCGGGCGGCTCTGAAGACCGGTGCGCAGGCGATCCATCCGGGATACGGGTTTCTGTCAGAGAACCCGGAGTTTGTGGAGGCTGTTGTAGCTGCGGGGCTGACGTTCATTGGCCCATCGGCGGAGGCGATCCGCGCGATGGGTTTGAAGGATGCGGCCAAGGCGTTGATGCATGAGGCGGGTGTGCCCGTTGTGCCTGGCTATCACGGGGAGAACCAGGATCCGGAGCATCTTGCGGGCGCGGCGGATGCGATTGGCTACCCGGTATTGATCAAGGCCGTGGCCGGTGGTGGCGGCAAGGGCATGCGCAAGGTCGATGCGCCCGGTGGCTTCATGGAGGCCCTTGAAAGCGCCAAGGGGAGGCCGCGACGGCGTTCGGCAATGACGCCGTTCTGATCGAGAAATTCGTTGAGAAGCCGCGCCATATCGAGGTGCAGGTCTTTGGCGATGGCGCGAAGGCGGTGCATCTCTTTGAGCGCGATTGCTCGTTGCAGCGGCGGCACCAGAAGGTGATCGAGGAAGCCCCCGCACCTGGCATGACCGAGGAGATGCGGGCCGAGATGGGGATGGCCGCGGTCCGCGCCGCCGAGGCGATTGGCTACGCGGGCGCCGGCACGGTGGAGTTTATCGTGGACGGTTCTGAGGGGCTCAGGCCCGATCGGTTCTGGTTCATGGAGATGAACACACGGTTGCAGGTGGAACATCCCGTGACCGAGGCGATCACCGGGGTGGATTTGGTCGAATGGCAGCTACGCGTGGCGGCGGGCGAGGGCCTACCGGTGGCGCAAGATGCGCTTTCGATCAATGGCCATGCATTTGAGGCCCGGCTTTATGCTGAGGATGTGCCGAAAGGGTTTTTGCCCGCGACGGGCACGCTGGCGCATTTGTCTTTCCCCGAGGGCGCGCGGGCCGATACCGGTGTCCGGCCCGGCGACACGATCAGCCCGTGGTATGATCCGATGATCGCCAAGCTGATCGTCCATGGACCGACCCGGGCAGTGGCGCTGAACCGGTTGGAACAGGCGCTGGCAGGCACGGAAGTGGCGGGGTCGGTGACCAATCTGGCGTTCTTGCGGAAGCTGGCGCGCCATGGCGGGTTTGGTGCGGGCGATGTGGATACCGGGCTGATTGATCGGGACCTCGAGGATTTGGCCGTTGATCCGGTGGCGTGCACACGGACCCGGGCGCTTGCCGCATTGGGGGCGTTGGGGTTGGATGAGGGCGATGACAAACTGGCTGGGTTCGCGCTTTGGGCACCGCTGAAACAGAGCGTGCAACTGAGCTATCGCGATGAGGTTTTGACCTTCGGTGTCGAGACATTGGGGCCTGGACAGTTTCGCGTCTCGGCGGATGATAGCGGCCATGATGTGAGCCGCGCCTCTGGCGGATGGCAGATTGACGGGGCCGTGGTGGGCGCTCGGATACAGCGCCACGCGGCGGGCGTTTCCGTTTTCTGGGGTAACAACTATGGTTTTGATCTGATCGATCCTTTGGATGTCGTGGCCGAAGGTGGCGCGGCGGCGGGGCGGATTGAAGCGCCCATGCCGGGGCTGGTGAAAACGGTTTTCGTCGAGGCGGGGCAGGCGGTGTCCAAGGGGGATCGGCTGGCGGTCTTGGAAGCGATGAAAATGGAACATACGCTGAGTGCCGGGCGCGACGGGGTGGTGGCCGAAGTTTTGGTCGAAGCTGGGGCACAGGTCGAAGCCGGCGCGGCGCTGATTGTTCTGGAGGAGGAGACATGAGCGGCGGCAAATTCTTGCAAGAATTTGGACCGGAATTTTGCAAAATTCCGCGCTCCGATTGGGCGGGCACACGATGATCCGCCTGCATCACGTCCCCTGGTCCCGGTCGTTCCGGGTGCTGTGGTTGTTGCAAGAAATGGGGATCACGCCTGACGTGGTGCGCTACCGGATCGGCGACAAGGCGATGCGGGAAGAGGGGCTTTTGGCGCGCTCGCCCGGTGGGCGCATCCCGGCGCTGGAGATCGATGGTATCACGGTCTTCGAGAGCGCGGCGGTCCTGCAATATCTCTGCGAGAGCCGCCCGGAATTTGGCTTCGGTCGGGCACCGGGTGATCCGGATCGGGTAGCCTATTTGGAGGCGATGGGGTTTGCCGAGACCATGGCCTCGCTGATCGAACAACTGAACCTCAACCATCTGTTCTTGCGCCCGCCCGCCAAGCCGTCCCCTGCGGTTGTGAAGCTGAACACTTTGCGGTTGAAGGCGACATTGGACGCGTTCGATCGGATGATCGCGGGCGAATATATCCTGCCCTCAGGCTTCTCGGCGGCGGATGCGATGATGGGGTTCAACCTCTTTGCCGCGCCCTATTACGTGAAACTCGATCCTTGGCCGGGATTGCAGGCCTATTGGGAGCGGCTTTCGTCCCGGCCCGCGTTTCGAGCAGCGGCGGCGCTTGAAGGCCCGCAGGATTTCTATGGCCAGGATTTTTATGAGGTGCCAAGCGATGGGTGAGTTCGTCGAGATTTTCGAAGTCGGCCCGCGGGACGGCCTGCAAAATGAGAAACGGGAGATCCCGACGGCGGAAAAGATCGCGCTGGTCGACGTGCTGAGCCAGGCGGGGTTTCGGCGGATCGAGGTGGCGAGTTTCGTCAGCCCGAAATGGGTGCCGCAGATGGCCGATAGCGCCGATGTTTTGACGGGCATTACCCGGGGCGACGGCATTCGCTATGCCGCGCTGACCCCGAATATGCGCGGCTATGAGGCGGCGCTTGCGGCCAAGGCCGATGAGATCGCCATTTTTGGCTCAGCCTCGGAAGGGTTCTCGCAGGCCAACATCAATGCCTCGATTGCGGAGAGCCTGGAGCGGTTCCGGCCTGTGGTGGAGGCCGCGCGGCATATCGATCTACCGGTGCGGGGGTATGTGAGCTGCGTCACCGATTGCCCCTATGATGGGCCGACCGATCCGGGGCAGGTGGCGAAGGTCGCCGATCAGCTTTTTGCTATGGGCTGTTATGAAATCTCTCTCGGTGACACGATTGGGCAGGCAACGCCCGATAGCATCGCGCGCATGCTTTTGGCGGTGCGTGATGTGGTGCCCGTTGGGCGCTTGGCGGGGCATTACCATGACACAAGCGGACGGGCGCTCGACAATATCGACGCCTCGCTCAGCCTGGGCGTGCGGGTGTTCGATGCCGCTGTCGGCGGATTGGGCGGCTGCCCCTATGCGCCAGGCGCGGCGGGAAATGTGGCGACGGAGGCAGTCGCACGACATCTTGAGGCGCTTGGTTATGAGACCGGCTTGGATTTAGCAGCGGTAGAGGCGGCGGCGGAAACGGCAAAAGCGATGCGGGCATGACGCCGCGCCATGCCGTGATCGTGGGCGCCGGTCCTGGGCTTGGCGAGGCCCTTGCGCGGCGTTTCTTGAGTGGCGGCGCCAAGGTGAGCTTGATTGCCCGCGCAGAGGATCGCCTTGCGACGATGGCGACCGAGCTTCGGTCTGATTATCAAAGGCGGGTGGCTTGGCGGGCTGCAGATGCCGGGCAGCCCGATGCGTTAACTGCGGCTATCGCCGAGTTGAGCGCTGAACAGGGCGCACCGGATGTCCTGATCTACAACGCGGCGGTTCTGCGGTCGCAAATGCCGCTGGAATTGGCACCTGAGACCTTGCTGGCGGAGACACGGGTCAATCTGGTTGGGGCATTGGCGGCGGCGCAAGCTGTCGCGCCCGCAATGGTGGCAGCCGGTCGAGGGACAATTCTTTTTACTGGCGGCGGGCTTGCGCTTGAGCCGTATCCGGAATGGACTTCCTTAGCGATTGGCAAGGCCGGTCTGCGCAGTTTGTCCTTTAGTCTTTACAAGGATTTGTCGCCGAAAGGTGTGCATGTTGCGGTGATCGCGGTCTGTGGTTTGGTGGGACCTGGCGGCCTCTTTGACCCCGATGACATCGCTGAGGAGTATTGGCACCTTTCGGTCGCGCCTGAGGGGCTCGCCGATCGCGAGCGCATTATTCAACCAGCCGGAAGCGACCCGTTTTACAACGACCCCGAGCGGCGGCATCGGGAGACCACGGTTCCGCCGATGCACCTGAAAGAAGGAACCTGAGATGACCGAGACACTTTCCATTGCAGTCGATGCGCGCGGAGTGGCGACGGTTACGCTGAACCGAGTCGAAAAGCACAATGCGCTTGATGCGCAGATGATTGCGGAGTTGACGGAGACGGCGGACCGGCTGGGGCGTGATCCGGCGGTGCGGGTGGTGGTTTTGACCGGAGCGGGGCGGAGCTTTTGCGCGGGCGGTGATCTCACGTGGATGAAGGCGCAGATGGCGGCAGACGGTGCAACGCGGGCGGCGGAGGCGCGCAAACTGGCGGACATGTTGGGTGCGCTTGATCGGATGCCGAAACCGCTGATCGGGCGGGTGCAGGGGCAGGCCTTTGGCGGCGGCGTTGGCATGATGTCGGTCTGCGACGTGGCGATTGGGGTCGATAGCGCGAAGTTTGGGCTGACTGAGGTGCGGTTGGGCCTGATCCCGGCGACGATCGGGCCGTATGTCGTTGCCCGGATGGGCGCGGCAAAGGCGCGGCGGGTGTTTTTCTCTGGCCGGGTCTTTGGCGCGGCAGAGGCAGTGGAGCTGGACCTTCTGGCGCGGGTGGTGCCCGAGGCGGAGCTGGACGCGGCGGTGGAGCGTGAGATTGCGCCTTATCTGAATGCGGCGCCGGGCGCTGTTGCGGAGGGCAAGGCCCTGGTTGCCGCGCTTGGCACGCGGATCGGCGAGGCTGAGGTGGCGATGTCGGTCGAGGCCTTGGTGACCCGGTGGGAGAGTGCCGAAAGCGCCGAGGGGATTGGGGCGTTTTTTGATAAGCGCAAGCCGGGTTGGGCGGCCCCCTGAGGAATTGCGCCCGCTGGCGCGGTCGCCGGGGGCGTCCTCGCTGACGCTCGGACGCGGTGCGAATTTGCGATGGTGTCGCGCGGAACGCCGCGTGTTTCTAGGGAAGATGAGAGGAGTCGGGTGTGAAAGCGATTTGGTACGACGGATTTGGCCCCGCTAAAGACGTTTTGACATTTGGCGAGATGGCCGATCCTGAGCCGGGGCCGGGCGAAGTGTTGGTGCGTGTCAAAGCCTCGGGGATCAACCCTTCGGATGTGAAACTGAGAGGTGGTGCGCGCCCGGGGGCCGTGATGGCCTATCCGCGCGTGGTGCCGCATTCCGATGGGGCGGGCATTATCGAGTCGGTCGGCGCAGATGTGGACCCAGGCCGGGTTGGCGAGCGGGTTTGGCTCTGGAACGCTCAGTGGCAGCGGGCCTTTGGGACGGCGGCTGAACTGGTCGCTCTGCCGGACACGCAGGCGGTGCCTTTGCCGGACGGAACCTCCTTTGCCGAAGGCGCGTGTTTCGGCATTCCGGCGATGACCGCATGGATGGCGGTTTGCGGTGACGGGCCGGTCGAGGGGCAGACCATTTTGGTGACTGGCGGGGCCGGAACCGTGGGGCGCTATGCTTGCCAGATGGCGGCATTGGCGGGCGCGCGGGTGATCACCACCGTGTCCTCGGCAGAGAAAGGCGCGCATTCGACCGCAGAGACCTGGATCAACTACCGCACCGACGATGTGGCGGGTGCGGTCATGGATCTGACCTACGGCTTGGGGGTCGACCGGATTGTCGAGGTGGATTTTGCCGCCAATCAGGCGACGAGCCTTGCTTTGGTGAAACCCGGCGGTGTGATCGCCTCGTATGCCTCGGCCAGCGAGCAGATGCCGCGGCTCGAGTTCTATCCGTTCATGTTCAAAAACGTGAAACTGCATATGCTGATTTGTTATCAGATGGCCCTGGCCGATCATCGGCGGGGCGAGGCGCAGCTGACAGACTGGCTGGAGGCCGGTGCGCTGTCTCATGCGGTGGTGCCGGGCGGACGCCTGGCCGATTGCGCCGCCGCTCATGAATTGGTTGAGGCCGGGCAAAAACTCGGAACTGTTGTGGTCGATATTTGATCGCGGCTTTGTTTTTGCGACACCTGTGCTAGCTTTCCCGAACCGGCCCCGCAAAGAGGGCCAGACCGGGAGGATCCATGACTATTTTTTCAAACCTCTATCCAGAGGTCTCTCTCAGCGATCTGTCGATCACCGAACGGCTGTTTCAGGGGCTGGAAGGGCGGCCCGATGATGTGGCGATCATCGATGGGCCCTCGGGGCAGACAATGACGGCGAGCGCCTTGATGGATCAGATCAAGCGCCTGGCGGGCGGGTTGACGGCGCGCGGCTCTTTGCCAGGCAAAACAATCGCCATTCTGGCGCCGAATTGCCCGGACTACGCGGTGGTGTTTCATGGGGTCGCCTTCGCGGGCGGTACGATCACCACCTTGAACCCGACCTATACCGCGCCGGAGATTCAACATCAGTTGCGGGATTCGGGCGCGGCGATGTTGATCACAATCCCGGCTTTGGCCGATTTGGCGCGCGAGGGGATGAAAGACACTCCGACCTCTGAGCTGGTCGTCATTGGCGGCGGGGTCGACGGCGCGCTTTCGCTGGATGATCTGATGGGCGCGCCACAAGAGGCGCAGGCCCTGGTGGATCTCGATACCTTCCCAGTGGTTTTACCCTATTCGAGCGGCACGACGGGTCGGCCCAAAGGGGTGATGCTGAGCCACCGCAACATTGTGACCAATGTGAACCAACTGGCGGTGCCAACCGATATGCGACCGGGCGAAACCGTGATCGCCTTTCTGCCGTTCTTCCATATCTACGGCATGACGGTGTTGATGAACCTAGCCTTGGCGCGGGAGGCGCGGTTGGTGACCATGCCGCGCTTCGATCTGGAGCTGTTTTTGCAGTTGATCCAAACCCATGCGGTGAACCGGCTCTATATCGTGCCACCAGTCGCCTTGGCTTTGGCGAAACATCCGATGGTGGATCAATACGATATGTCCTCGGTGCATTCGATCTTCTCTGGCGCGGCCCCATTGAGTGCCGAAGTGGAGGAGGCGGTTGGCAAACGACTCGGCGCGGAATCGATCCAAGGCTATGGCATGACTGAGATGAGCCCGGTCAGCCATTCCACTTATCGCGGGAAGCCACGCCACGGTTCCTCAGGGCAAGCGGTGCCGAACACCGAATGCCGGATTGTCGACCCGGAGACCGGCCGCGATATGGGGCCGGATGAAGAGGGCGAGCTTTGGGTGCGCGGGCCGCAGGTCATGATGGGCTATCTCAACAATCCAGAGGCCACCGCGGCGACCAAGACCGAAGATGGCTGGCTAAAGACGGGCGATTTGGCGGTGATCGATGCCGATGGCTATATGTTCATCCGCGACCGGCTGAAAGAATTGATCAAATACAAAGGCTTCGCGGTCGCGCCAGCGGAGGTAGAGGCGGCGCTGATCGGGCATGATCAGGTGATTGATGCCGCCGTGGTTGGCAAGCCCGATGATGAGGCCGGTGAGTTGCCGATTGCCTTTGTCGTCGCTGCACCCGGCGCGGAGATCGGCCAGCCCGAGATGCAGGCCCATGTGGAAGGCTGCCTTGCGCATTACAAACACCCCGCCGAGTTCCGCTTTGTCGATAGCGTGCCGAAATCCGCCTCGGGGAAGATTTTGCGACGGTTCTTGCGGGATGAGTTGCGGGCAGAGAGTTAAGACCGGCGGTGGGGCATCGGTCTCAATGAACAGAGCGAGCCGCGGCGGTGTCCCGCCGCGGCCCCTGTCGAAACCAGTCGAGATTACTGCAGATCCGCGGGGGGGACGTTCGCAATCTCGGGCCAGTTCTCGTCAGCTTGGGCGACGTAGCCGGGGATGTCGGTCAACCAGCGTTCCTGAATATCGGCGGAGATGTTGAGGAACAGTTCACCATCGACAATCCGCCACTGTTCCGGATCGCCGTCGAATTTGAAGCCCATCGCGGCGCCAAAGGCGCAGTAGCCGCCATATTGCGGCAGATAGGCTTCCGGGTCGGCCTCAAACGCGGCCCGGTGTTCTTCGTTGGCAAAGCGGTACGTGGCGTCGTTATAGGAAGCGGTGATCGTCCAATCGCCGGGCGTGGCTTCGCCCTCGGTGAAATAGGCGACCGGGTCATAGCCTTGTAGCGCGAGGCCGGTGGAGGAGGCATTGAGTTCCACGCCAGCGGCAATGCTGGAGGTTGCGATTGCGACGGAAAGTGCCGCGCCTGTGAAGAAAGTTTTGAGAGTGTTCATCGGTCTATCCACTTCTGTCTTGCCAGAGCGCCTTTGCGCTTTGGCTTATGTGAGGAGATGTTCGCGGCGAGGTGGCCGGGAACAGATGTTTTGTGCCATTAGGAACCAATTGGTACAAATCAACTGACTGTGATAGAAGAGGATATTGATATGTTTGACGCACGGGATGGAGCGCTTAACCCCATGGGCCGGCCAAGAGAATTTGATACGGAGACCGCTTTGAAAGGGGCGATGGATATTTTTTGGCGGCAGGGATATGTGGCAACAAATTTGCCCGATCTTCTGGATGCGATGGGTCTGACGCGCGGCAGTTTCTACAAGGCGTTCAAGGATAAAGAGAGCGTCTATCTGACCACACTGGATCATTATGATCGGGAGGTGGTCTCGCGCACCGTGCGGGCTTTGCAGACCTGCGAGGCTGAGACCGCCAGTGAATGCTTGTCGCTAATCTTCGCGGCCCCGGCGGACCCGGGGCGGGGGTGTTTTATCTGCAACGCGATGGTGGAGTTGGGGCCGGTGCAACCAGAGGTGAAGGCGCGCACGAGCCGAATGGCCGACCGGCTGCGGGATGCGATCAAGGGCGTCTTGATTCGATATGGTACGCACGATGGGGCCGAGGAGACGGCCGATGTGATCTTACATCTCTATTTTGGGCATCAGGCATTGGGAAAAGCGGCAGCGGGGCGCGCAGACTGGCCGCAAAGGCTTGCCCATGTCCTGGCCGAACGGTCGCTCTGAGCCGTTTGAGAGGGAGGAGGGTTCCCCTCTCATATGCCGTACCTCCTCTGGTTGACTGCCACCCCACCAAACTTTGAGCCACATATGCTGGGACCGAAAGAAGATGGGGTAGGACGCGACAATGCCGTCTCAATCTGACCGCTGCAGCCGTCCGCTTGAATTGCACGCAAACGCTCCCAATGTTCCAGGCAGAGTGTTTCGGAGTGACTTGCGGTGAGTATTTCGAAGGAGAAATTACATAGCAGGCCGACAAGCCCATTCGACTTTTGGAGGCTTGACCTCGCCGGCTCGCAATTTGAGATCGGGCAACAGCTTGCGGATTTCGCTCTCACCACGCTTGATCAACCCTGGGAGAGAGAAGAGCCATCCGGCGGAGACGCGGAGGCTTTGGACGAGGTCTTTCAAACGCATTGTCCAGTGCTGTCCCAACGCGCCGCTGGCGTGGCTGCGCAGCTCGCTAAATCGGGTGTTCGGGGGAACCCTTACACCCTTCCCATGATGGATGAGCCGCAGCCCTTCGCCTGCTCTTCCGCCTCTTTTTCCGGCGCGTCGGGGCCGATGTTGATCCGCAATTTCGACTTCACGTTGCGGTCATTCGCGGACCTCGTCGGCATACCAGCATCACAAACGCGACCGATGGTTGACCCGGTCATTTTGATGAAGATCGAACCCGATATCGGCCGCAGCACGATCTCTTTGGTCGGCATGGACCTCTTCCTTGGGGCGATCGACGGGATAAATGACGTAGGGTTTAGCGCGGCGCTACTATCGCTTTCCAATGAAAACCTACCCCCACAAGCCGCGCGTTTCGATCGCGTCGACGAACTCTCAGTGGTCCGCATTCTTCTTGAGCAGTGTGAGTGCGTTCGCGAGGCCGTTGAGCTGTTTCGCGATCTGCCCAAATATACTGTGTTTCTGCCATGCCATTACATCGTCGCGGATCGACACGGCGACAGTGCCGTTCTGGAGTGGGACGAAAATGGGACCCATGTCACCCATGGCGCGCGGGCTGGCGGATTGGTTTGCACCAATCATCGGGTCGCGCTGCCCGGCACTCGAGGCACCGATGCGGCTGGATCGGACGATGCCGGCTCTGTCGAAAGGTACGAAGACTTGTCGGCGGCGCTTCAGGGGCTGAACCTTGATCGGGATGCCGCCTGGCGCGCGGCGGAACGGGTCTCTCTGAATGCTTTTGATCCGACGGCCAATATCTTCGGTGGGACACTGTGGACCGGGCTTTATGGTCTCGACCCGCCGAGCCTTGAACTGCGTATGCTTGGATAGTTGGAAGATGGGGTGGGACGTTACAACGCCGTGCCGATCCAGCATCTCCGACCCGCATGGTCCCGTTCGGCGTAACCTCGCGGCTTATCAAGCCCCCAATCTGCAAGGTCACTATCCGCCGACGAATTGCTGCGCCTCGGCAACCAAGTCCGGCCAGCGGTCAGACTGGGTGTCAGCGACGACCAGCCACTCCTTCATGGTCCGCTTTCCGACCACCAGGCGTTTGCCGACGTCCAGTTTCTCCATCTCGGAGACCCTGTCGGCAGGTAGTTTCACGACCAGGCCATCAGTGCCGAGATAGGCGAAACTCTTCCCCCTCACCTGAAGGCTTTGCGCATTGAGCATCTTGCCGAGGGACACATCGGCATCTGCCAGGCATCGCGTCACGATCGTTTGATAAACGGCGTTACCGTCGGGCTGCGTCATCCGCTCCTCCCTCTCAATACCAATTTTAGCGCCGCAGCCGGGCGAACAGCGGACCCAGAACGATGCCAGCAAAATCGGTGACGACATGGGCGATGATATTGGCCAGAAGATCACCATGCCACAGAAAAAAAGCTGTCAGGGCCGCGCCGGATATCGCCGTGGTCAGGGCCGGTCCGATGCCCCACATCGGGATATGCGCCAAAGCGAATGCAGTGACGACGAATGTCGCCGCAAGGATGGGGTCAAGGCCCAAGGACGTAAGGACCGCCAGGGCGATGCCGCGATAAAGAAGCTCTTCGACAATGCCGCCAACCACAACGGCCAACACAAGATACCAGATCGGCAGGTCGGCAAGCGCAGACAGCGTTTTTTCAAACCCTTTAAGGCCAAGCCATAATGGCATGCGGAGGAGAATAGGCCCCAGCCCGAAGATAAAGAATACGGACATCGCTCCGCCCCAGAGCCATGTGTGGAGATCGGGTAATCCAAGCCCAAGATCGCTTGCAGGGACGCGCAGCGGGCCGAGGGCGATCCAAAGGCAAGTGATCGCCAAACAGGTAAGGAGAAGTTGCAGGAGAAGGTTCAATGAGAGGCGCGTGGCACCTGCGACCGATCTTTGACCGATCTGCGCGATTGCAATGGGGCCGCCCAAGGCCAGCAAGAGAACGAGGATGGAAAGTGTATCGATCATCGCGATCAGATCCTGGGCGTTGCAAGCGGCGATTTCAGATATTGCCCGCCTCTCTTCAGCCCATCTTCTCCGAAGGATGTTTCCGATCCAAGATTCGGATATCGGCGGCGGCAGGCTCTCGCCACATTGCTGGCACGGAGAGGTTTGGGCGCGCAGCGTAGAGGCCGATCACGCCTGGAAGCACATCTATCGCGCCATTCTGAAACGCGAGAATGGTTCGATCATTCTCTGGGTGTTGCATCCCCATAACTCCCCTTTTGCCGCACAGCCTGTAGTTGACCCCCTCCGTTGCCAGATATAGAGGTGAGCAGGACCGGACCGATGGTCCTCAGGCGTGCAGTCCAGCCAAGGAGACCTCAGGTGGAAGACCTGCTCAGAGACTATGCCCCGATCCTGATTTTTCTGGCTCTGGCCATCGGCTTGGGGATTGTATTGATCCTGGCCGCCGTGGTTTTGGCGGTGCGCAACCCCGACCCTGAAAAGGTCTCTGCTTATGAATGCGGGTTCAACGCGTTTGACGATGCGCGGATGAAATTCGACGTGCGCTTCTACCTCGTCGCGATCCTGTTCATCATCTTTGACCTGGAAGTTGCGTTCCTCTTCCCCTGGGCGGTGGCGTTTGCCGACATATCTATGGTGGGGTTCTGGTCGATGATGGTCTTCCTGGCCGTCCTGACGATCGGCTTCGCCTATGAGTGGAAAAAGGGAGCGTTGGAATGGCAGTAATGACTGGCGCGAACACTGCGGGCGCGGACCGCGAAGTGGCCACGCAAGAGTTGAACCGCGAGTTGCAGGATAAAGGCTTCCTGCTGACCTCGACCGAGGACATCATCAACTGGGCGCGCACCGGATCGCTCCACTGGATGACCTTCGGGCTGGCCTGTTGCGCGGTTGAGATGATGCACACCTCGATGCCGCGCTATGACGCTGAACGCTTCGGGATCGCGCCCCGCGCCTCCCCGCGTCAGTCGGATGTGATGATTGTGGCCGGCACGCTGACCAACAAAATGGCGCCGGCGCTGCGCAAGGTGTACGACCAGATGCCCGAGCCGCGTTATGTGATCTCGATGGGCTCCTGCGCCAATGGCGGTGGCTATTACCATTACAGCTATTCCGTGGTGCGCGGCTGCGACCGGATTGTGCCGGTGGACATTTACGTCCCGGGCTGCCCGCCGACCGCCGAAGCCCTGCTTTACGGTATTTTGCAGCTTCAGCGGAAAATCCGCCGGACCGGGACGATCACCCGCTAAGGGCCGCGACGCCCGCGAGGAGAGACGAGAATGAGCGACGAGAGCCTGCGCGAACTGGCCGAGCATATCGCCGAAAAGCAAGCCGACGCTGTTGTCGGCACCGAGATCGCCTTTGGCGAGCTGACTGTGGAAATCACGGCGACCGAGGTCGACGATTTCGTCGAGTTCCTGAAAACCGATCGGAATTGCGCGTTTTCGACCCTGATCGATATCACGGCGGTAGACTACCCGACTCGGGACAAACGCTTCGATGTCGTTTGGCATTTCCTCTCGATGTATCAAAACCACCGTATTCGCGTGAAAGCGCAGGTCCGCGTGGATCAGATCGTGGCCTCGATCAGCAGCCTCTACCCTTCGGCGAATTGGTATGAGCGTGAGGTGTTCGACATGTTCGGCATCCTTTTCTCGGCCATCCCGATCTGCGTCGTATCCTCACCGATTACGGGTTCCGCGGGCATCCGCTCCGCAAGGATTTCCCGACCACGGGCTATACCGAAGTCCGCTATGACGAGAAGCTGAAGCGCGTGGTCTATGAGCCGGTGAGCTTGGTGCAAGAATACCGGCAGTTCGACTTCATGTCGCCGTGGGAAGGGGCGGAATACATCCTGCCCGGGGATGAGAAATCCGAGGAGGCGGCGAAATGATGGACGGCGGCACAGATACCGGGCGCGGCTTCGAAGACGCGCAGACCGGCGAACAGCAGATCCGCAATTTCAACATCAATTTCGGGCCGCAGCACCCGGCGGCGCATGGCGTGTTGCGTCTGGTTCTGGAGTTGGACGGCGAGATTTGCGAGCGCTGTGACCCGCATATCGGCCTTCTGCATCGCGGCACCGAAAAGCTGATGGAGAGCCGGACCTACCTGCAAAACCTGCCCTATTTCGACCGGCTGGATTATGTCGGCACGATGAACCAGGAACATGCCTGGTGTCTAGCGATCGAAAAACTGACCGGCACCGAGGTGCCGCGCCGGGCGCAGTTGATCCGTGTGCTCTATTGCGAGATCGGGCGCATCTTGAACCATATCCTCAATGTGACGACTCAGGCCCTGGATGTGGGTGCGCTGACCCCGCCGCTTTGGGGGTTTGAAGAGCGCGAGAAGCTGATGATCTTCTATGAGCGCGCCTGCGGAGCGCGGCTCCACGCCGCCTATTTCCGCCCTGGTGGGGTGCAACAGGATCTGCCGCCCGATCTGATCGAAGATATTGATAGCTGGGCCAAGGGGTTCCCGAAGGTTCTGGACGATATCGACGGGCTTCTGACCGAGAATCGGATTTTCAAACAGCGCAATGCCGATATTGGTGTCGTGACCGAGGAGGACATTCAGAACTGGGGCTATTCCGGCGTGATGGTGCGCGGCTCGGGCCTCGCCTGGGATCTGCGGCGCGCGCAGCCCTATGAATGCTACGATGAGTTCGAATTCATGATCCCTGTTGGCAAGAATGGCGATTGTTATGACCGCTATCTCTGCCGCATGGCCGAGATGCGCGAAAGCGCCAAGATCATCATCCAGGCTTGCGAGAAACTGCGCAATGAGCCGGGCGAGATTATGGCGCGTGGCAAGATCACACCCCCAAGCCGGGGTGACATGAAAACCTCGATGGAAGCGTTGATCCACCATTTCAAGCTTTACACCGAAGGTTTCCACGTGCCCGAGGGCGAAGTTTATGCAGCGGTGGAGGCGCCGAAGGGCGAGTTCGGCGTTTATCTGGTCGCCGACGGCACCAACAAACCCTATCGTTCGAAAATCCGCGCCCCCGGCTACCCGCATCTGCAATCGATGGATCATCTCTGCAAAGGCCACCAGTTGGCCGATGTCTCGGCTATCTTGGGCTCGCTCGATATCGTGTTTGGCGAGGTGGATCGATAGGTATCGCCCATGCTTCTCTGCTTCAAAAATATCCCCGCCGGAGGCATCAGCGCGTGCCACGCTCGCTCCGGCCTGACGTATAAGGACCGCGCCTGACATGCTCCGCCGTCTTCACCCCGACCAACCCGACAGTTTTGCCTTTACCCCCGCCAATCAGGCCTGGGCCGAGGCGCAGATCACCAAATATCCCGAAGGCCGACAGGCCAGCGCGATCATCCCGCTTCTGTGGCGTGCGCAGGAGCAGGAAGGATGGCTGAGCCGTCCGGCCATAGAATATGTCTGCGATATGCTGGGCTTGGCCCATATCCGTGGCTTGGAAGTCGCGACCTTCTATTTCATGTTCCAGCTTCAGCCGGTCGGATCGGTCGCGCATGTCCAGGTTTGCGGCACGACCTCCTGCATGATCTGCGGCGCAGAAGACCTGATCGGCGTGTGTCAGGAGAAGATCGCCAAGCGGTCGCATCAACTCTCTGCCGATGGCAAGTTTTCCTGGGAAGAAGTGGAATGCCTCGGCTCTTGCGCCAATGCGCCGATGGCCCAGATCGGCAAGGATTATTACGAAGACCTGACGGCGGAGAAGCTGGGCTGGATTATCGATGAGATGGCCGCAGGCCGCGTTCCGACGCCCGGGCCGCAGAATGGGCGCTACGCCTCCGAACCGGCGGGTGGGCTTACCTCGCTGAAAGACTATGAAGCGGGCAAAGACAGTCTGAACGTCTCGGCGCGGTTGGCCACCGATATTGGCGACACGATCAAACGGATCGACGGGACCGAAGTGCCGCTGATCGCCAATTGGGGCCGCCAGTCGGGCGGCGATGTCGCCGAGGCGCCCGCGAAACCCAAAGCTACGCCTGCGCCTGCCGCAAAGGCCGCGCCGACACCAAAGCCAGCAGCTGCGCTTGCCTCTGAGCCGGCGGTGGCTGAGGTGGAACCAGAAACGCTGAGCGCCCCACGCGACGGCGGGGCCGATGATCTGAAACGGATCTCGGGCGTTGGACCGAAGCTTGAGGGCGTGTTGAACGAGTTGGGCTTCTGGCATTTCGACCAGATCGCCGCCTGGTCAGAGGCCGAGATCGCCTGGGTTGACGCCAGGTTGAAGTTCAAAGGCCGCATTGAACGCGATGATTGGGTCGCCCAGGCCCGTGGTTTCGCTTCCAGAATAAGGCAAGACAGGGCCGATTTCTCACGCTAGCTTGTGACCGCGAAAACGCATCACAAGTCTAGGGGAGATGTCAGATGAACGAGCCGTCGGGCGCGCCAAGCTGCGCAACGATCTGTTGGATTGCAGGTGGCGTTTTGGGCCTGCTGCTGATGATCATTTTGATCTCAACGGCGGGTTGGGGGTTTTTCGGGGCACTGATCGTCGGCGCTTTGGTCGGCATCGGCGCGGCTTATCTGCTGAAGATGCTCTTCTGCAACAGGGCGCAAACGGCGAGTGAGACGATGGCGCGCCCCGCATCAACCGCCGCAAGCGCGCCGCCAGCACCTGTGGTCACGCCGGCGCCCGAGGCAGAACCCGAGACACCCGCGCCGACAGAGGCCGTAGAGCCTACGCCTGTATCGACACCCGCGCCAACGTCTGTTTCCGATGCGGGCACACAACCTCAAGGGCTCGCGGCCGCTCGTGAAGGTGGCGCAGATGATCTCAAGAAGATGAAAGGCGTTGGGCCGAAGCTTGAGCAGATGCTCAACGAGATGGGCTATTACCATTTCGATCAGATTGCCGCGTGGACTGCTGATGAGGTGGCTTGGGTCGATGCCAATCTCAAAGGATTCAAGGGCCGGGTCAGTCGCGACACCTGGGTCGAGCAGGCGAAGCTATTGGCCGCAGGGGGTGAGACCGATTTTTCCAAGAAAGTTGATGAAGGCGATGTATATTGACCCTTGGGAGGAAGTTGTGACTGCCGCTTAGGAGAGCAAAATGAAACTGGCAGAGAATCTCTGGCTTGGGTCCGTCGCGGCTCAGCAAAACCTTCTTCACATGGTCAACTATTCCACCGCGTTCTATGGCGCCGCCGCGCTGCAAGGGGCGCATCTGGGTCTTACGGCTCCGGTGACGTTTTGGTCGGCTCTGTCACGCGTGGGTGACGGGGGGATCCCGGCCAACCTGGATGTCACCCCACCGGCACCGGCTCCCGCGCCAAAAGCCGAGGCTTCGAAACCGAAGCCCGCCGAGGCTGCGCCCATCGCCGCCGAGCCGGACGTGGTGCCGGATACCAAGCCGGTCACCGCGAGCCCCCATTTGTTGGACGCGCCACTTGACGGCAAAGCGGATGACTTGACCGTCATTTCGGGGATCGGGCCAAAGCTGGCGGAGACCTTGGGCGAATTTGGTATCTACCACTATGACCAAATCGCGTCGCTGGACACGGTTGGCATTGATTGGCTGAACGAACAGCAACCGGGTTTCAAAGCCCTGGTGGCTCGGTTCGACTTGGTTGGGCAGGCGAAAGTGCTGGCGACCGAGTAAGTCACGCCAAAACGGGCGGTGTGCATTGTGCGCCGCCCGCGATCTGGGATAGACCCACCAGGCCAGGACCAATGTGACCGCGACCCATGCCTCAATCCACCGATCCCGACCACCGCAATGTGCGCCAGATTCGTCTGGCCGCGATTGTTATGGCGGCGACGATGGTGATCTGGATGGGGGCGCAACTCTTGGGTGGCCAGTTGGGATTGCCAGCCCGGTTTGTGTTTTTGTTCGACCTTGCGGCAATCGCGGCTCTGGTCTGGGCGCTTTTTGTGACGTATCAGGTGCATAAGGCGCGGCGCGACCGTCGGGCGCGCGGCACGGAGGATAAGGACGGATAAATGCTCCAGGACAAAGATCGGATTTTCACCAATCTCTACGGCATGCATGACCGGACATTGGCCGGTGCGAAGAGCCGTGGCCATTGGGATGGCACTGACAAGCTGGTGCAGTTGGGCCGCGATAAGATTGTGGAGATCATGAAGGGGTCTGGCCTGCGCGGACGCGGCGGGGCGGGTTTCCCCACCGGGTTGAAATGGTCCTTCATGCCGAAAGAAAGCGATGGCCGCCCGTCCTATCTGGTGGTGAATGCCGACGAATCCGAACCCGGCACCTGCAAAGACCGCGAGATTATGCGGAATGACCCGCATACGTTGATCGAAGGGTGTTTGATCGCGAGCTTCGCGATGGGCGCGAATGTCAGCTACATCTATATCCGTGGCGAATACATCCGCGAGCGCGAGGCGCTGCAGGCCGCGATTGATGAATGCTATGACAATGGCTTGCTTGGCAAAAACGCGGCCGGGTCGGGGTGGGATTTCGACCTCTACCTCGCTCATGGCGCAGGCGCATATATTTGCGGCGAAGAAACCGCTTTGCTTGAGAGCCTTGAAGGCAAAAAGGGCATGCCGCGGATGAAACCACCCTTCCCGGCAGGCGCGGGGCTCTATGGCTGCCCGACCACCGTGAACAATGTAGAATCCATCGCTGTGGTGCCAACGATCCTGCGGCGGGGGGCGGATTGGTTTGCGGGGTTTGGCCGCCCGAACAACTCCGGCACCAAGCTGTTCGCGATCTCTGGCCATGTGAATAACCCTTGTGTCGTCGAAGAAGAGATGTCGATCCCGTTTGACGAGCTGATTGAGCGTCATTGCGGCGGCATTCGCGGCGGCTGGGACAATCTTAAGGCCGTGATCCCCGGCGGATCCTCGGTACCTTGCCTGCCCGGCTCGGTGATGCGCGAAGACGCGATCATGGATTTCGATTGGTTGCGGGAACAGCAATCCGGCCTTGGAACGGCGGCGGTGATCGTGATGGACAACTCCACCGACATCATCAAAGCGATCTGGCGGCTCTCGAAATTCTATAAGCACGAAAGCTGCGGCCAATGCACGCCCTGCCGCGAAGGCACCGGCTGGATGATGCGGGTGATGGACCGTTTGGTGAAGGGCGAAGCGGAGGTCGAAGAGATCGACATGCTGCTCGACGTCACCAAACAGGTGGAAGGCCACACGATCTGCGCCCTGGGTGATGCCGCCGCTTGGCCGATCCAAGGCCTGATCCGGCATTTCCGCGATGAGATCGAGGACCGGATCAAACATAAACGCGGCGCGGCCATCGCGGCGGAGTGACGACAGCGTTTTTTTAGGCCGTCGAGATCATCAGTATCCTGGCATCACGCCTTGCAGGTCCGGCTGCTTCAAGATCGCTCACCGGCCCAGGCGCTCTGAGATGGCGCGGCTGGTCCGTTAGCTGGGTGGCCTGCTCCTGTCGATAACGCTCTTGCTTAGATTCCCATTAGGTGGATAGGGGGCCGTCCACATCGGACCCATCGCCGGGGACTCTAGGCCCTTTTGCGCCCCGTCAGATTCACACTGGTGACGAGAGATAGGCGCGCCCTGTGGCACGGCGGACTCAGCCAAGTTGCCACATGCACAGTCTGATCTTGCTGAAAATCTGATTTTTTCTATTCTGGCAACAATCAAGAATACCGGCCCGCAGTGTATGACGGGCCGACATGCATGACGAGGGGCAGTTTCATGGCAAGCGTTTATCGCGTTGGTTTGACGTTGATTTTTCTCTGCTGCTGCGTGGCGGGGATGGTCTTGGGCTATACTTGGGGTATTGGCGGCTCGATCCTGGGCGTGGTTCTGGGGGCCATGCTGGCCTCGGTCATCGCGCTGATGCTGAACACGCCGGAGCGGATGGAGACGGCGTTTTACTCGATCTTGACGCTCATATTCATTGCGACGACGATCTACCTCATCATCACATTTTGGGGCGTGCGGCTTTAGGGCCAAAACCTCTCGAACTGCTCTACCCGCGGACCGAAAGACTCGAGCGCGGTGCGTCATAGATCGGCGTGAAATCCCATATTCGAGGGGAAAAGCGCAGGAAATCGCCCATAGTGACGCCGTGTTATTGAATATCAAATGTCGCAAACCCCAGATCATCCTGATTGCAGGACGGATCTCGTGAAGGATTTGAGATGAAACATTATGCGAAAGTGCTGGGCCTCTGCGTGCTGGTCTCGGGCTTCGGTTTATTAACGTCGATGGCGATGGCCCAAGAGGACAGATGGCAGGGGTTGCGCGATGACCCGCAGATCGCGAGCGGCGTGTTGGTCGCCGCGATTGGGCGGCTGATTGAGGACAATTGCCCGACGATCGAAAGACGGCGCGGTCCGGCGCGGTTGGCGGCGCTTCCCTTGTTCAACCGGGCCTTGTCGCTCGGCTATTCTCAGAGTGAGATCGCAGCCTATATTGATGATGACATCGAAAAAGAGCGGGTGCGGGGCCTAGCGCGCCGATGGTTGGCGCAGCAAGGTGCCTCAGAGGACGTGCCGGAAACCATCTGTCAGGTGGGCCGCGACGAAATTTCCGCCGGTTCTACAATTGGCAGATTGCTCCGAGAGGGTTAGAAGGCGGGGAACGGCACACCTGGGGCTGATTTGACCTGGGCCAGTGAGGACCCGCACCGATGAGCGAGCTGCGCACAATCGTCATTGACGACAAAGAGATTGAAGTGGATCCGGCGATGACGCTGATCCAGGCCTGTGAGCAAGCCGGGGTCGAAATCCCCCGCTTCTGTTATCACGAACGGCTGTCGATCGCGGGCAATTGCCGGATGTGTTTGGTGGAGGTCGTGGGCGGCCCGCCGAAACCCGCCGCGTCTTGCGCCATGCAGGTGCGCGATTTGCGCCCCGGCCCAGAAGGGCAGCCGCCAGTGGTGAAGACCAATTCGCCAATGGTCAAGAAGGCTCGTGAAGGCGTGATGGAGTTCCTGCTCATCAACCACCCGCTGGATTGCCCGATCTGCGACCAAGGTGGTGAATGTGATCTGCAAGATCAGGCGATGGCCTATGGTGTCGATTTCTCCCGCTTCCGGGAGCCGAAACGCGCCGTGGATAATATGGATCTCGGCCCGCTGGTGGGCACGGCCATGACGCGCTGCATCTCCTGCACCCGCTGCGTGCGGTTTATCACCGAGGTCGCGGGCATGCCGGAACTGGGCCAGACCGGCCGGGGCGAGGATGCGGAAATCACCTCTTATCTGGGCCAGACGCTCGATTCTGAGTTGCAGGGCAATATCGTTGACCTCTGCCCGGTGGGTGCGCTGACGTCGAAGCCCTACGCCTTCACCGCTCGGCCTTGGGAGCTGACTAAGACCGAGACCATCGATGTGATGGATGCGCTTGGTTCCAACATCCGGGTGGATACCAAGGGCCGCGAAGTGATGCGGATTTTGCCGCGTAACCATGATGGCGTGAACGAGGAATGGCTGTCCGACAAGTCGCGCTATGTCTGGGACGGGCTGCGCCGCCAGCGGCTCGACACGCCTTATATCCGTGAAAATGGCAAGCTTCGACCCGCCGGATGGGGCGAGGCCCTGACAGCGGCTGCCGAAGCTATGAAAGGCAAGAAACTGGCCGGTTTGGTCGGCGATCTCGTCCCGGTCGAGGCTGCCTTCGCACTGAAACAGCTTGTCGAAGGGCAGGGCGGCAGCGTTGAATGCCGCACCGATGGGGCGAAACTGCCGGCGGGCAACCGCTCGGCCTATGTTGGCACGGCGACGATTGAAGATATCGATGACGCGCAGGCGATCATGCTGGTCGGCACCAATCCACGCGCCGAAGCGCCGGTGTTGAACGCGCGTATCCGCAAAGCCTGGACCAAAGGCGCAGTTGTCGGCCTGATCGGCGAGGCAGTGGACCTGACCTATGACTATGTCCATCTGGGCACGGGCCGCAAAGACCTGAGCGCGCAGCTTGGCAAAGAGCATCCGTCGGTTCAGGGCAAGAAGAGCTTGGTGATCTTGGGCCAAGGCGCGTTGCGCGAGGCTGATGGCGAGGCGGTTCTGAGCCAAGTCATGCAATTCTGCGAAGAAACCGACTCGCAACTGCTCGTTTTGCACACCGCCGCCTCCCGTGTCGGCGCGATGGACGCGGGCTGCGTGACCGAAGGCGGCATGGCCGCCGCCGTGGATGGGGCCGAAGTGGTCTATAACTTGGGTGCCGATGAGGTGGAGATCGCCGCCGGGGCCTTTGTGATTTACCAAGGGTCGCATGGCGATCGGGGCGCCCATCGCGCTGACATCATTTTGCCTGCTGCGGCCTATACCGAGGAGCAAGGCCTCTTCGTGAACACCGAAGGTCGCCCGCAATTGGCGCTTCGCGCCAGCTTTGCCCCTGGCGAAGCGAAGGAGAATTGGGCAATCCTACGCGCCCTCTCAGCCGAGATCGGGGCAACCTTGCCCTACGACTCGCTGACGCAATTGCGCCAGGCGCTGGTGGCCGAGGCACCGCATTTGGCGATGATCGACGAGGTGCCGGCCAATGAGTGGCAAAAGCTGGCGCTGAAAGCCCCGGGCGATGCGGATTTCGTCAATGCCGTGACTGATCATTACCTGACCAACCCGATCACCCGCGCAAGCCAGTTGATGGCCGAACTCAGCGCCAATGCGAAGGCCCGCACCACGACCAAAATCGCGGCGGAGTGACGCCGCTTGGCGGGGCTGGGTTTCTCTCCTGTCGTCACCGGGTTTGCCGCGCTCTGCCTGCTGGCGGCCTGTGTCGATGGTCGACCGGTGGACAGCCCAAATCGCGCGGCGTTTTACGATGGAGTCGAGACTCGGCTTCTCGATGACGAGCTTGTTAATTTTCAGGTGCAAATGACGGGTATGGCCACACGCGCGGATGTGGAGGACTATGCCAAATGCGCGGCGGCGCAATATACGTTAATCCGGGGCTATGGCTTTGCGCGACATGTCCGCACAAATGTGCAGGAAGAGGGTGGCGTTTGGCGCGGAGATGCGGTTTACACCATCTCACCGGCGCTCCCGCGAGGGTTGCAGACGCTTGACGCCGAAGTGGTGGCGGCGGCCTGTGCTGAGCAAGGCATACCGACGGTGTGAGGACTGATGGACGGCTTCTTTACAACAACCCCTGGCATCATCTTGATCATGGCCGCGCAGAGCCTGTTGATCATCGGCTTCGTGATGATCTCGCTTCTGTTTCTGGTTTATGGCGACCGCAAGATCTGGGCAGCGGTTCAGATGCGCCGCGGGCCCAATGTGGTGGGGGCGTTTGGCCTGCTGCAATCGGTGGCCGACGCGCTGAAATACATCGTGAAAGAGGTGGTCGTGCCAGCCGGGGCCGACAAGCCGGTTTTCATGCTCGCCCCGATGACCTCGTTCGTGCTGGCGATCATCGCCTGGGCGGTCATTCCGTTCAATGACACTTGGGTTCTGGCCGATCTGAACGTGGCCATCCTTTATGTCTTCGCCATGTCTTCGCTCGAGGTCTATGGCGTGATCATGGGGGTGGGCGTCGAACTCGAAATACCCGTTCCTCGGCTCGCTCCGCTCGGCGGCGCAGATGATTTCTTATGAGGTCTCGATTGGCCTCATCATCATCGGGGTAATCATCACCACGGGCAGCATGAATTTCGGCGATATCGTGCGGGCGCAGGATGGGTCTTACGGGCTCTTTAGCTGGTACTGGCTGCCGCATTTGCCGATGGTGTTCCTGTTCTTCATCAGCTCGCTGGCCGAGACGAACCGACCGCCTTTCGACTTGCCGGAGGCGGAATCCGAACTCGTGGCGGGCTATCAGGTGGAGTATTCCGCGACGCCGTTCCTGCTTTTCATGGCAGGTGAATATATCGCGATCTTCTTGATGTGCGCGCTGATTACGCTGCTCTTCTTTGGTGGTTGGCTCTCCCCGATCCCGGGCATCGCGGATGGCGCGCTTTGGATGATCGCCAAAATGGCGTTCTTCTTCTTCCTCTTCGCGATGGTGAAAGCCATCACGCCGCGTTATCGCTACGATCAGTTGATGCGGCTTGGCTGGAAAGTGTTCCTGCCGTTCTCCCTCGCTTGGGTCGTTATCGTGTCCTTCCTGGCGAAATTCGAACTTTTTGGCGGCGCCTATGCCCGTTGGGCGATTGGAGGCTAACCGATGACTCAGATCGACTATAATCGCGCTGCGAAATACTTTCTGCTGGCCGATTTCTTCAAAGGCTTCGGGCTTGGGATGAAGTATTTCTTCGCGCCGAAAGCCACCGTGAACTACCCGCATGAAAAGGGCCCGCTCTCGCCGCGGTTCCGGGGAGAGCATGCGCTTCGCCGCTATCCGAATGGCGAAGAGCGTTGCATTGCCTGCAAGCTTTGCGAGGCGATCTGCCCGGCCCAGGCCATCACCATCGATGCCGAACCGCGTGAAGACGGCAGTCGCCGGACGACGCGCTATGATATCGACATGACGAAATGCATCTATTGCGGCTTCTGCCAAGAGGCCTGCCCGGTGGATGCAATTGTCGAAGGGCCGAATTTCGAATTCGCGACCGAAACCCGCGAAGAGCTGTTCTATGACAAGGCCAAGCTCCTGGAAAACGGCGAGCGCTGGGAGGCGGAGATCGCCCGCAACCTCGAATTGGATGCGCCCTACCGATGAATGACGCCCCGCAGAACCCCTTTGCCGCGATGCTGGCGCAGACCCAAGAGATGACCCAGGATTGGGTGAAAGCTCTGAACCCTGCGATGGCGAGTTTCACGCCGCAAGGCTTTGACAAGATGTGGCCGACCATCCCATCGGAGGTGTTGGAGACCTTCTGGGGTAAGCAGTTCAACCCCGAAGGGCTGGACGCCAAAACCCGGCTGTTGCTGACCTTGCAGGGGTTGACCATTCAGGGCGCTGTGGCCGAGCCGCAAATCCGGCTGACCGTACGCCACGCCATTGAGGCCGGCGCGACGCCGCAAGAGATTGCCGAGACCATCGGTCAGGCCGCGATGTTTGCCGGGGTTCCGGCAATGAACAAAGCCATGGAACTGGCCAAAGACGCCATTGACGGGGCGGGGGAGTAAGCGATGGGCATCGCGGATTTCACATTTTACCTCTTTGCGATCACGGTCGTGACGGCGGCGCTTTTCGTGGTCGTGGCGCGCAACCCGGTGCATTCGGTGCTCTGGCTGATCCTGGCCTTCCTGTCTTCGGCGGGCTTGTTCGTGATGCTAGGTGCGGAATTTGTCGCGATGCTCTTGATCATCGTATATGTCGGCGCGGTCGCGGTGCTGTTCCTTTTTGTGGTGATGATGCTGGATGTGGATTTTGCCGAGCTGAAGGCGGAGATGGCCAAATACGTCCCCGTCGCGGGGCTGATCGGTATCGTGCTGCTGATGCAACTGGGGCTGGCGCTCGGCACCTGGCAGTTCTCCGAAGGGATTGATCAGCGCCTGGGCAACCCCACACCGCCGCTGGATGAGATTCACAACACGCGAGCCCTGGGCCTGCTGATCTATGATCAATACATCCTGCTCTTCCAACTGGCAGGTTTGATCCTATTGGTGGCGATGATCGGTGCCATCGTGCTGACGCTACGCCATCGCCAGGACATAAAACGCCAGGACGTGGTGGCCCAGATGATGCGCGATCCGGCCAAGGCGATGGAATTGAAAGACGTGAAACCGGGGCAGGGGCTGTGAGGTTGACGGCGGCAATTGTCTCATTCTTAGCGGGCTTTTTCTTGCAGGGAATGTCGGCGTTAGCCTGCGATTTCCGGGTGCCGTTGATCGATTTCGAAAATCCGACTGAGTATAGCGCCGATGGCAGCTTTGTGGGGGCTGGCATCGACGCGTTTCACAACCAAGATTCTGTTGATCGGGATGACGGTATGTGGCGCGGTCTTCCTGTCATAGACATCGGAAGTGGTCGGATAGGGCAACGTCTCGAACGGGTGTTCCTGTGCCCTTTTGTTCGCCGCGAGTACTTGCTATTCACCGATTGCAATTCGGGCGAAGCCATAATGGTTCTTGGCACGCTACCACCACCGGAACTGCTAGGACAGTTTCCCGATCCAGAGCTGGCTGAGCTGATCAGAGCGATCGAGTACCTCCAGCCGCCCCATGGGCCCATCGCTCTCTCGCGGGTGAGCGAGGTCTCGGATGTCCTGGCCTTGGCCAGTGCGGAAGACTTTAGAGTTGTAACAGATTTCGATGAGTTCATGGCTATCTGGCCACGACGCAGTCGCTTTGACCCATTGCATGGCTGCTCAATCTACTACCCAGAATTGCTGGAGGTCGAACAGTGACCATTGGACTGGAACATTACCTGACGGTGGCAGCGGCACTGTTCGTCATTGGGATTTTCGGGATATTCCTGAACCGGAAGAATGTGATCGTCATTCTGATGTCGATCGAGTTGATGCTGCTCGCGGTCAATATCAACCTTGTGGCCTTCTCCAGCTTCCTAGGTGATCTGACGGGGCAGGTCTTCACCATGTTCGTTCTGACCGTTGCTGCCGCCGAGGCGGCGATTGGTCTGGCCATTCTGGTCTGTTTCTTCCGCAACCGCGGCACGATCGCGGTGGAAGATGTCAATGTGATGAAGGGCTAGCGCGCCATGGAAACGATCCTCCTCTTCGCGCCGCTGGTTGGTGCCCTCATTTGCGGATTTTCCTGGCGGTTGATCGGGGAACAGGCGGCCTGCGCCACGGCGACAGGGTTCTTGTTCCTATCGATGCTCCTGAGCTGGATCATCTTCCTGAGCTTCGACCCAAGTGCGCATGAGAATGGCTATTACACCGAACCGCTTTTCACCTGGATCGCCTCGGGCACGCTCGACACGTCCTGGGGTATTCGCATCGACCGGCTGACGTCGATCATGTTGATCGTGATCACCACGGTCTCGGCGCTCGTGCATCTCTATTCCTTCGGCTACATGGCCCATGACGACAATTTCAAAGAAGGCGAGAGCTATCGCCCGCGTTTCTTTGCCTATCTGTCGTTCTTCACCTTCACCATGTTGGTGCTGGTCACTGCCGATAACCTCTTGCAGCTCTTCTTTGGTTGGGAGGGCGTGGGTGTCGCGTCCTACCTGTTGATCGGCTTCTACTACCGCAAACCCTCGGCTGGCGCTGCGGCGATGAAAGCCTTCATCGTCAACCGGGTTGGCGATTTCGGCTTCCTTCTTGGGATCTTCGCGCTCTTCTGGATGTCGGACAGCATCAATTTCGATGTGGTCTTGGCCATGGGCCCGGAACTGGCGGAGGCGACGTTCAATTTCCTCGGCTATGAGGTGAATGCGGTCAACACCATCGCGATGTTGCTCTTCATCGGTGCGATGGGGAAATCGGCGCAGCTTTTCCTACACACCTGGTTGCCAGACGCGATGGAAGGCCCGACGCCGGTCTCCGCGCTGATCCACGCCGCCACCATGGTAACGGCGGGTGTCTTCCTGGTCTGCCGGATGTCGCCGATCATGGAATACGCGCCGTTTGCAACGAATTTCATCATTCTCATCGGGGCCGCGACCGCGTTTTTCGCTGCCACTGTGGGGCTGGTACAGAACGATATCAAACGGGTCATCGCCTATTCGACCTGTTCGCAGCTTGGCTACATGTTCGTGGCCGCCGGCGTCGGCGTCTACTCGGTGGCGATGTTCCACCTCTTCACCCACGCCTTCTTCAAGGCGATGCTCTTCCTAGGCGCAGGATCTGTCATCCATGCGATGCATCATGAGCAGGACATGCGGAACTATGGCGGGTTACGGAAGAAGATCCCTTACACCTTCTGGGCGATGATGATCGGCACGCTGGCGATTACCGGGGTCGGCATCCCGACCACCTATTTCGGCTTCGCCGGGTTCTTCTCCAAGGACGCAGTGGTGGAAAGCGCCTTTGCCTTTGGTGGCGGGCTTGGCCAATACGCCTTCTGGATGCTGATCATCGCGGCGGTATTCACCAGCTTCTATTCCTGGCGTCTGATGTTCATGACCTTCTTCGGCGCACCACGGGGCGACAAACACACTCATGATCATGCCCATGAGAGCCCCTGGACCATGCTGGTGCCGCTTGGGGCGCTGGCCATCGGCGCGATCTTCTCGGGCGTCGTTTGGTATAACAGCTTCTTCGGCAAAACCGATCAGGTGGCCGCATTCTTCGGTGTCGAGTACGCGGTGGCCGGTGAGCATGGCGATGCGGCCCATGGCGATGACAGTCACGCGGCTGACGAAAGCCATAGCGAGGAGAGCGCTGCCGAGGAGAGCCATGGCGGCGACGCCTATGCCTCAGACGCGGCGCATGGGGACGAGGGGGGCCATGGCTATGCCCATTACGTCTTCACCAGCCCGCCAGGCGAAGGTGCGATCCATGCCGGCCCCGACAACGATATATTGAACGAGGCGCATGAGGTGCCGACTTGGGTGAAATGGTCGCCTGCCGTGGCGATGCTGCTCGGGCTGTTCGTCGCTTACATGTTCTATGTTGCGGTGCCGAGCCTGCCGCGCCGGTGGGCGGAGACGAACCCGATCCTGTACCGGTTCCTGCTCAACAAGTGGTATTTCGACGAGATTTACGAGGCGGTCTTTGTGCGGCCCGCGGTGGCGCTTGGCCGCTTCCTCTGGAAACGCGGCGATGGCGATGTGATCGACGGCGGCATCAACGGTCTGGCGATGGGGATCATCCCCTTCCTGACCCGGCTCGCAGGGCGGGCGCAGTCCGGCTACATCTTCCATTACGCCTTTGCGATGGTGCTGGGGATCGTGCTTTTGATCACCTGGGTCACCCTCTCGGTCGGGGGTTAAGAGACAAGACATGGACCAACTTCTTTCCATCGTAACCTTCCTTCCGCTGGTGGCCGCGCTGATCATGGCGCTTTTGCTGCGGGGTAATGACGCGGCCGCACAGCTCAACGCCAAACGCTTGGCGCTGGCGGCGACCACCGCGACCTTTGTGATCTCGCTTTTTGTTCTGCTGGAATTCGATCCGCAGAATACCGGCTTCCAGATGGTCGAAGAGTACGATTGGCTTCTAGGCCTGACCTACAAGGTCGGTGTGGACGGGATCAGTGTGCTGTTTGTGCTCTTGACCACCTTCCTGATGCCGCTGGTCATCGCCGCTTGTTGGGACGTCACCCATCGGGTCAAGGAATACATGATCGCGCTTTTGATCCTCGAGACCTTGATGATCGGGGTTTTCGTCGCGCTTGATCTGGTCCTGTTCTACCTGTTCTTCGAGGCAGGCCTCATACCGATGTTCCTGATCATCGGTATCTGGGGCGGCAAGAACCGCATCTATGCCAGCTTCAAGTTCTTCCTCTACACCTTCCTCGGCTCGGTCCTCATGCTGGTCGCGATGGTGGGCATGTATGTGGATGCAGGCACGACCGACATTCCGAGCCTGCTGCAGCATCAATTCAGCGCCGGGCCGATCACGCTCCTGGGATGGCAGATCGCGGGCGGCATGCAGATGCTTATGTGGATCGCGTTCTTCGCCAGTTTTGCGGTGAAGATGCCGATGTGGCCGGTCCATACCTGGCTGCCCGATGCCCACGTGCAAGCGCCCACGGCGGGCTCGGTCGTTCTGGCCGCGATCCTGTTGAAAATGGGCGGCTATGGCTTCCTGCGTTTCTCGATCCCGATGTTCCCAGTCGCCTCCGATATCATGGCGCCGCTGGTTATGTGGCTCAGCGTAATTGCGATTATCTACACCTCGCTGGTCGCGATGGTGCAGGAGGATATGAAGAAGCTGATCGCCTATTCCTCGGTTGCCCATATGGGTTTTGTGACCATGGGCATTTTCGCCGCCAACCAACAGGGTGTGGATGGCGCGATCTTCCAGATGATCAGCCACGGCTTCATCTCGGGCGCGCTCTTCCTTTGCGTCGGTGTGATCTATGACCGGATGCACACGCGCGATATCGACGCTTATGGCGGGCTGGTGACGCGGATGCCTGCTTATGCGGCGGTGTTCATGCTCTTCACGATGGCCAATGTCGGCCTGCCGGGCACCTCCGGCTTTGTCGGGGAGTTCCTGACGCTTATCGGCGTGTTCCAGGTCAACACCTGGATCGGTGTGCTGGCTGCAACCGGTGTGATCCTCTCGGCGGGTTATGCGCTGTGGCTCTACCGCCGGGTTGTCTTTGGCGATCTGATCAAGGAAAGCCTGAAATCCATCACCGACATGACGGGCCGCGAGCGGGCGATTTTTGCGCCGCTCATCGTCATGACCCTGCTTTTGGGCGTCTATCCGAGCCTGGTGACCGATGTGATCGGCCCCTCGGTCGAGGCGCTTTTGACCCAATACGATCTCGCGTTGGAGCACCATGTGCCCGACACGTTGATCGCGAGCCATTGAGGTAACGCCATGATCGGCACGGATCTGTCCATCCTGATCCCTGAGATCGTTCTCGCCATCTACGCCATGGTGGGGTTGATCGGGGCGGTCTACACCTCGAAAGACGGTATGGCCTCGACGCTGACCTATGCCACGACCGCGCTTTTCGTGGTGATGGCCTTCTATATTGGCGTCACTGCTGAGGGCACCCGTATTGCCTTTGGTGGTATGTTCATTGACGACGGTTTTGCGCGGTTTGCGAAGATCACCATCTTGCTCTCCGCCGCAGCGATCCTCTTGGTCAGCCATGACTATATGGAGAAATCTGATCTCCTAAGGTTCGAGTATCCGATGTTGATCACGCTGGCGACGGTCGGCATGATGATGATGGTGTCCGCTGGCGATCTGATGGCGCTCTATATGGGGCTCGAACTGCAATCGCTGTCGCTTTACGTGATTGCCTCGCTGCGACGTGACAGTGTGCGCTCGACCGAAGCCGGTCTGAAATACTTCATCCTCGGCGCGCTCTCCTCGGGCCTGCTGCTCTACGGCGCATCGCTGGTGTATGGCTTTGCGGGCACCACGCTCTTCTCCGGCATCATCGAGGCGGCAACCGGCGGCGAGGCGTCGCTTGGCCTGCTCTTCGGTTTGGCCTTCCTCATCGCGGGCATGGCCTTCAAAGTGTCTGCCGCGCCGTTCCATATGTGGACGCCAGATGTTTATGAAGGTTCGCCGACGCCGGTCACCGCCTTCTTCGCCACCGCCCCGAAAGTTGCGGCGATGGCGCTCTTCGCACGGGTTGTGCATGACGCCTTTGGCGGCGTTGTGGGCGACTGGCAACAAATCGTGGCGTTCCTCGCCGTCTTCTCGATGTTCCTCGGCGCCATCGCCGCGATTGGACAGACCGATATCAAACGGCTGATGGCCTATTCCTCGATCAGCCATATGGGCTTTGCTCTGATGGGCCTCTCCGCGGGGACCGAGCAGGGCGTGACCGCGATGCTGATCTATATGGCGATCTATGTGACGATGAATATCGGCACCTTCGCCTTCATCTTGTCGATGGAGAAAGATGGGCGGCATGTGACGGAAATCTCATCGCTGAACAGTTTTGCGTCGAAAGAGCCGCTCAAGGCGCTGGCGATCCTGGTCTTGATGTTCAGCCTCGCCGGGGTTCCGCCGCTGGTCGGTTTCTTCGGCAAATATGCGGTGCTTTTGGCGGCGGTCGATGCAGGCCTGGTCTGGCTGGCGGTCGCGGGTGTGATCGCCTCGGTGATCGGCGCGTTCTATTATCTGCGTATCGTCTATTTCATGTATTTCGGGGCCGACGAAGACGGGCTGGACGGTCAGATGGGTATGGTGCCTTGGGTGGGTCTCATGGCCTCCGCCGCGATCATGCTCTTTGGGGTGATCAACCTTTTTGGCGTGGACGGCCTGGCCGAAGCTGCCGCCGCGACGCTTGTCCGCTAACCCACCCATTTGGCCTGATGGCGTTGCCCGTCGGGTCTTGGCCGAAACCGATAGCACGATGCTAGAGGCCGCACGGGTTGCGCCGACGCTGGCGGGGCCTGAATGGATTTTGGCCCTGAAACAAACCGCGGCGCGCGGACGGCGCGGGCGCGCATGGGTGCAGCCCAAAGGCAACTTTTCGGCGTCCTTGGTGATGCGCCCCGAAGGCGGGCCAGGGCAGGCCGCGCTTCGGTCCTTTGTCGCGTCCCTCGCGCTTCGCGATGCATTTTTGGCGATGGGTGTGCCGGAGCATATGATCTCACTGAAATGGCCCAATGACGTGCTGCTGAACGGCGGCAAAGTGGCTGGAATTCTTTTGGAAAGCCTTGGTGCGGGCGCGGCCGTCTCACATCTGGTGATCGGGATTGGCGTCAATCTGGCCGCTGCTCCGAAACCGGCGGAGGTCGACGCCCACGCCCTGCCGCCGGTCAGTGTGTTTGGAGAGACGGGCCTCAAGATCACGCCGCAAGATTTTCTCGATTTCCTTGCCGCGGCCTTCGCGCGTTATGAGGCGCAATTCACGACCTATGGGTTTGCACCGATCCGCACCGAATGGTTGGCCCATGCGGCGCGTCTGGGTGAAACGATCACGGCGCGAACTGCGCAAGACGAGACGACTGGCGTGTTCGAGACGGTGGACGAAGACGGTAACTTGGTTCTAGAGACGCCGAAAGGCCGCCGGTCCATCCCGGCGGCGGAGATCCATTTCTGACGGGAGCGAGCGCATGCTTCTCTGCATCGATTGCGGCAATACAAACACGGTTTTCTCGGTTTGGAACGGGACTGAATTCCTCGCGACGTTCCGCACCTCGACCGAGCATCAACGCACGGCGGATCAGTATTTCGTCTGGTTCTCGACCCTGATGGAGAACCAAAAGCTGGATGTGGAGATCACCGACTGCATCATCTCGTCGACGGTGCCGCGCGTGGTTTTCAACCTGCGCGTGCTCTGCGACCGCTATTTCGATACACGGCCCCTGGTGGTTGGAAAACCGGAATGCTTGCTACCGACCGCGCCGCGCGTCGATGAGGGCACGCAGGTCGGGCCGGACCGGCTGGTCAACACCGCCGGGGCGCATGATCGCCATGGCGGCGACCTGATCGTTGTGGATTTTGGCACCGCGACCACCTTTGATGTGGTCGCCGAGGATGGCGCCTATGTAGGTGGAGTGATCGCGCCGGGCGTGAACCTGAGCCTGGAGGCGCTGCACCACGCTGCCGCAGCCCTCCCGCATGTGGATGTGACCAAACCGCAAGCGGTGATTGGCACCAACACCGTGGCCTGCATGCAATCCGGCGTCTTCTGGGGCTATGTGGGCCTGGTGCGCGGCATCACCGACCGGATTCGCGGCGAATATGACAAGCCAATGCGGATTGTCGGCACCGGCGGGCTTGCGCCGTTGTTCTCAACCGGTGATGTGTTATTTGACCTGATCGAAGATGATCTGACGATGCATGGCCTCACGGTCATCTATTCGCATAACAAGGAAAACGGCAGCTTATGAGTGATCGCGCACGGCTGATCTATCTCCCTCTCGGTGGCGCGGGGGAAATCGGGATGAATTGCTATCTCTATGGTTATGGACCGGAAGGGAAAGAGCGTTTCATTCTGGTCGATATCGGCGTCAGTTTCCCCGATATGGATGGGCAGCCTGGCGTCGACCTGATCCTGCCGGATGTATCTTGGCTGGCGGCGCGCGCCGACCGGCTTGATGGGATTTTCATAACCCATGCGCATGAAGATCATGTGGGCGCGGTCGGTCATCTTTGGAGCCAGTTGAAAGCGCCAGTCTATACCCGCGCCTTCACCGCGATCCACGCGCGGCGCAAACTGGAGGATGCGGGCCAAGATCCCGATATCGTACAGGTCGTCGAGGCCTATCCAGAGGTGGTAGAGGCTGGCCCGTTCCGTGTGCAATTCGCGCCGATTTCGCACTCGATCCCTGAGGCCTCCGCGCTCGTGATCGACACGCCAGAGGGCCGGGTTGTGCATTCCGGCGACTTCAAAATTGACCATGAGCCGGTCGTGGGCGAGCCCTTTGATGAAGAGTTGTGGAAACAAGTCGCGCAGGATGGAGTCTTGGCGCTGATTTGCGATTCCACCAATGTCTTTTCCGGTCATCCGGGTCGGAGCGAGAGCCAATTGCCGGAGCCGATTGGCAAGCTGATCGCGGGTGCCAAGGGTATGGTGGTTGCCACGACTTTCGCCTCCAACATTGCGCGGCTGAAAACGCTGGCTGATGCCGGCAAGGCCAATGGCCGCTCGATCTGCCTGATGGGCCGGGCGATGAAACGTATGGTGGCCGCAGGCGTTGAAAGCGGCGTTCTGACCGACTTCCCCGCAACTGTCAGCCCGGAGGAAGCGTCTGATATTCCACGTGAAAACCTGATGCTGATCGTGACCGGAAGCCAGGGTGAACGCCGCGCGGCCTCGGCTGCGCTATCACGGGGCAAATACCTCGGCATGGAACTGGCCGAGGGGGATATGTTCCTCTTCTCCTCGAAAACCATCCCCGGCAATGAGGTGTCCGTCGGCCATATCCAAAATGCGCTGGCCGAAAAGGGTGTCCGCGTCGTGGATGAAAGCGCCGGGTTTTACCATGTCTCCGGCCATGCCAATCGGCCCGACCTGGAAGCGATGCATGATTTGGTCCGTCCGCAAGTATTGCTGCCTAACCACGGCGAGTTCCGGCATTTGCGCGAACATGCACGGGTGGCGATGGAGAAAGGTCTGCTTGGTATTGTCGCGCCGAACGGGGCGATGGTCGAGCTGTCGGGCAATCAGCCAGGTGTCGTCGAGCATATCGAGGTGACGAAGACCTATCTTGATGGCACGGCCCATGTCGGGGCCTTTGATGGCGTGATCCGGGATCGGATGAAGATCGCGATCAACGGCTTGGTCATTGTGGCCCTGGTCGTCGATGAAGATGACCAGATTCTCGAAGACAGTTGGGTCGAACTGCGCGGCTTACCGGAAATGGTGGGGAATGGCGCGGATCTGGCTGAGATGATCGAGGATGATCTGGCCGAGCTTCTGCCGCGTTTGAATGATCAGACGGTCGGCGATGATGATAAGCTCGACGAAGTGGTCAAACGCGCTGTGCGGCAGGTCTGCGTCAGTGAGATCGGCAAGAAGCCCGAAGTCAGCGTGCTGGTGAGCCGGTTGATGGCCAGCTAAGCACACCGTCTTCGCGGTGTTCGGGCGACACGGAGCCGTGTCGCCCCGATCCGTTCAGGCGGCGTCTTCGTTTGTCGGTTCCGTGGGCGTTTCGGCCTCTTTCACCTTCTTTGCCCGGCGACGCTTTGGTTTCGGGGCTTCTTCCGTCACCGGTTCCGCCGTGGTCTCGGTAACCTGCGCTTCCGGCGCCTCGGCTTTAGTCGTCTTTGATTTGGCGGGCTTTGATTTTTTGGGCGCGTCGTCGGAGGCGGCGGGGCCACCCCGGCGTTCGTCAAAGCTCAGCGAGATGAAATCGGGCATATGATCGCCCATCCCAACCACCTGGTTGCCGCCCCGATCATTGCGGTCGCGACCACCACGGGACCGCCCGCTCCGGTCGGTCCGGTCCGACGTATCCTTGCCCCGTTGCCGGGCCGGGCGCGGGGCCTCTGTGGCGGCCTCTTCTGGAACAGTGTCTGCCGCTTTCGGCGACGCGGTGTCTTGAGAGTCGTCACGACGGCTCCGGCTACGGCGGGGTTTGCGCTCGCGCGGGGCGTCGTCTGTGCCCGTCTCATCTGCTTTGCGGCCGCTTTCGATCTGCATCGGCGGATCGATCCGGGGGATTGGATTGCCGATCAGGCTTTCAATCGCGCCCAAATACTTGTCGTCCGCCGGCACGTGCAGCATCACCGTCTTGCCTTTACGGCCAGCCCGGCCCGTGCGCCCGATCCGGTGCACGTAATCCTCGGCATGGGACGGCACATCGTAGTTCAGAACATGGCTCACATTCGGAATATCAAGCCCGCGCGCGGCGACATCGGAGGCGACGAGGAACTTGATCGTCCCGTCTCGGAACCCATCCAAGGTCCGCATCCGCTGCGACTGATCCAGATCGCCGTGGATCGGCTCGGCATTGAACCCGTGTTTCTTCAAGGACTTCGCGACGATATCCACATCGATCTTGCGGTTGCAGAAGATGATCGCGTTGGTGCAGGCCTCACCCTCGGCCTCAATCACGGCACGCAACATGTTGCGTTTCTGTTTCGCGGCCATATCGCGGCGCGTCGGTTTGAAACTGACCAGGGCCTGTTCGATTGTGTCCGAGGTCGTCGACTGACGGGCCACTTCGATCTTGGCGGGGGCGCTGAGGAAGGTGTTGGTGATCCGCTCGATCTCGGGCGCCATGGTGGCGGAGAAGAACAGCGTCTGGCGCGTGAAGGGCGTCAGCGAGAAGATTTTCTCGATATCCGGGATGAAGCCCATGTCGAGCATCCGGTCGGCCTCATCGACCACCATGATCTGCACGCCGGTAAGCAGAAGCTTACCGCGCTCAAAATGGTCGAGCAGGCGGCCCGGCGTGGCGATCAAGACATCCACGCCACGGTCAATCAGCACGTCTTGTTCTTTGAACGAGACACCGCCGATCAGCAGCGCCTTGGTCAGTTTCACGTGTTTTGCATAGGTGTCGAAGTTCTCCGCGACCTGAGCGGCCAACTCGCGTGTCGGGCACAGCACCAAGCTTCGCGGCATGCGCGCGCGGGCGCGGCCACGCGCCAGCATGGTGATCATCGGGAGGGTGAAACTGGCGGTTTTGCCGGTTCCGGTTTGGGCAATGCCCAGAACATCGTGGCCTTCCAGCGCGGGCGGGATCGCCCCTTCCTGGATCGGGGTGGGGGTTTCATAGCCCGCTTCGTCAATGGCTTTGAGAACCTTGGGGCTAAGGCTGAGATCGGAAAATTTTGTCATATGCGTCCAGTCAGGCCGGGATTGCCCGGCGGTGATATATAGAGCGCATATCTTCGCGCTCTGCGGCGAGGTCTCGCGCCTGTCGCAAAACCCGCCGGAGACATAGGGCAATTGGGCGCGGAGGTCAAATTTTACCCGCGATGCGGCGTGGTTACACGGGGGCGCGCGATGTGTCGGCTGGCCAAAAGGGGGTTTCGATCACCCCTTCGGCACCAGCGCGGTCCGCCGCATCCACGAACAATTCGGGTGGGAGGTAGATGTCGATTACGGCATCGGGCCCGATCAGATGGGCGCGGAACCCGTCTTCGACCGCCTCTGCAAATGTCTCGGGGGTGAAGACAAACGTGCCAGTGCGGAAGCCCTGGCAATTGCTCAAGCCGATGCAAAACCGCTCGGTCCGTCTGAGGCCGCGAAACGGCAATACATCCCCATCGCGCCAGGCGCTATCCATCCGCAACCGACGATGCACGCCGTCTGAGACCTGACCGATTTCGGCCAGATAGTGCACCTCGCCGCGTCGGTTCAGGATCATCACCTGACCGACCAGGACATGATGTCTGTCGTCTGAGACAACCGCTTGCTGCGAGATCGCGCCGGCGATGTCCGTGTGGGGGCTATGCCATGTCTCGCCCTCAAGGAGCGGCGTGCAGGCCATCGACAGCAGAAAGACCCAAACAAGATTGCGACCCAACATGTCGGGACCATGCGGGAAGATGGTTAACTCGCCGTTAAACCTCGACCGACGGGTGACGCAGAGGCACATATCCCGCCGCGAGCACATTGACCGTGGGTGCCGGTGTTAAGACGATGACCTTTCCCTTTGGCCTTGGCACCGGCGTGCCGTAGCCATCAGGCGTATAAGGGTGAAGCGCATCAGTGTGCACCATATGCGCGCGGTCGTTCCACAAGATGAAGCTGTAATCCGGTAGGGTGTCACACTCGGCCTGATGTCGGACCTGTTGGCGCGTCCGCGTCACACGCGCGTGGTGGAGGGCGCTGTCCATCGCCATCCGCTCTGGCGGGGCACCCGTGGCGCGGGCCCATGCCGCCGCCCAGGCCCGATAAGCATCGCGGCGGCAATAATGGCATGGTCGATGGCCCGCCGTCAGCGCGACGGCCTCATCCAGAAAAAACAGGGCTGACCACCCCCGGTCAGGCATGGGGCCATGATAGCGGCCTTTTGGGTGCGTCAGGGTGCAGACCAGCCAGTGCTTGTGGCTCCACCGGGCGGTGCCGAGCGTCCCATCGGGGCGATGAATAATGCCACGATTGCCCGTAAAGAGGCCGCGCACCGGAATGGCGGCAATCTCCCCAGTCGGCTGAACGCGGTTTTGCAGGGTCAGACCATCAACTCCTTCGTCGCGCTGAGTGTAATGTCGGGATAATCCCGCTCCACTCGATCAATGTCCCACTGCAGGCGGGTCAGATAGACCGGATCGCCATCATTATCCGTGGCGATATGCTGCTTGTTGGCATTGGCGAAAGCGTCGACCTTGTCTTTCGGGCCGTGGACCCATCGCGCAGAGGTGAATTGCGACGCTTCAAACCGGACAGGAAGGCCGTATTCCAGCTCGATCCGGCTGGCCAGAACCTCGAACTGCAAGGCACCAACGACGCCGACGATGAAGCCCGAGCCGAAGGTGGGCTTGAAGATCTTTGCCGCGCCTTCCTCGGCGAATTGCATCAACGCTTTGTCTAGATGTTTTGCCTTCATCGGATCGCCCGCGCGGCAGGTTTGGAGCAGTTCCGGCGCAAAGGACGGGATGCCCGTGAAGCGCAGGCCTTCACCCTCGGTCAGTGCATCGCCGATGCGCAGCTGGCCATGGTTCGGGATGCCGATGATGTCGCCAGCCCAAGCCTCCTCGGCCAACTCCCGGTCCGAGGCGAGAAACAGCACCGGGTTGGAGATCGCCATCGGCTTTTTTGACCGCACATGGGTCAGCTTCATGCCGCGTTTGAAATGGCCCGACGCGACGCGGAGAAAGGCCACGCGGTCACGGTGCTTGGGGTCCATGTTAGCCTGCACTTTGAAGACGAAGCCCGCGACCTTGGTTTCTTCCGGAGCGACTTGGCGCGGTTCGGCAGATTGGACTTGCGGCTGCGGCCCGTAACCTGCGATGCCGTCCATCAGTTCCTTGACCCCGAACGAGTTGATTGCGGAGCCAAACCAGATCGGTGTGAGCGTCCCATCAAGAAAGGCTTGATGGTCCAGCGGCGGCAACAATTCACGCGCCATCTCCACCTCTTCGCGGAGCTTCTCCAGCAACGCCTCTGGGATATGATCCGCAAGTTTCGGGTCATCAAGACCTTCGATCGAGATGCTTTCAGCCACCACATTCCGATCGGCGCGATCCATCAGTTCCAGCCGGTCGCGGATCAGATCATAACATCCCAGGAACTCCCGACCTGTGCCGATGGGCCAAGAGGCGGGCGTCACGTCGATGGCGAGATTTTCCTGAATTTCGTCAATAATATCAAACGTATCGCGGCTTTCCCTGTCCATCTTGTTACAGAAAGTCAAGATCGGCAAATCGCGAAGGCGGCACACTTCGAAGAGCTTTTGGGTCTGACTCTCCACACCTTTCGCACCGTCGATCACCATGATTGCCGCATCCACGGCGGTCAGCGTCCGATAGGTGTCTTCGGAAAAGTCCGAGTGGCCGGGGGTGTCCACCAGATTGAACCGATATTCGCCAAAATCGAAGGACATGGCGGAAGCGGAGACCGAAATCCCCCGGTCCTTTTCCATTTGCATGAAGTCGGACCGCGTTCTGCGCGCCTCGCCCTTCGCCCGGACCTGGCCCGCCATCTGAATCGCGCCGCCATATAGCAGGAACTTCTCCGTCAACGTGGTTTTGCCCGCATCCGGGTGCGAAATGATCGCAAAGGTCCGGCGGCGGGCGATTTCGGGCGGCAGGGTGGGGCGATTGTCCAACATGGGCGCGGATATAGTCGGCTTACCAGGTCGGCGCAATTGATACCCCTGGTTTGAGAGAGAGAAACCGGTCGGCCGTATCTCGGCCAACCGGTCAGCTGCCATATCGGGCTGGCGTTACTGATAGACGCAATGCCAGGCGATCGTCGACGGGATCGGATGACCGTCATCATCGGCTTCCCAGTTGACCCGTGTTTCACCACCGGGGCAGCGGTTATTGCCGCTTCTTTGGCTAATGCCCGCGCCATCGGCCTGGCCTGCGCTCACGCCGCCGCCGCTCGGACCAACATATTCCATCTCGGGCGGATCGTCTGGACCGTCATCATCGCCGGGTGATGCGACATCGTCTGGGCCATCAAAGCCGCCACCGCCGCCGCCGATTCCGTCATACACATCGAGATCCAATGCGAGGACCGGGGCTGGGGTCAAGGCCAGCAGTGAAATGGTTAACACCGCGCGAAGGGTGGTTGGAAAAAGGGTCATCTTGTTCTCCAAAAAATGGTTAAGTTCTGTTCAATCTCAGACACGGCTCCCGCATCCTGGACATGCGTCGATGCAAGCGCGCCGACGGTTCAAATTCTTTTTCAGGAGGGTTTCGGTAGCGTAGTCGGGTAGATTGCAAAACGCGCGACACGACCCGCTGTTTCTGTCAGGTTTGAAGTGTATTGGGAGCAAATCTGGAGCTAAGTCCGAGACGCCTGCAAGGCGTTGCCAATGCGCAGATTGAGACCTGCTGCGAAAACAACGAAGCAGCAAATCTAGGAAAAAACACCGCGTCTGATGCGGGTTCGGCTCGTGTCAGGGATCGTCTTTGGCAAGGCCCTTGCTGGCCCGGGTCAGTCTTTCGGCCGCGTCGTCGCTCCCATCAAGCACCGTGCGGGAGACTTCGATCTCGGCGGCGTTCAGGCGGTCGGCTTCTGACGGATCGATGTCCAACTCCTCGGGCAGGGCTGCCCGCGTCTGGCTGGTGACCAAGAGGCTTTCGACTGCGATCCCCTCGGCATAGATGATTTCATGGCCGTCGAAGACGATCTGATAGCTGTCCACATGGCCGCCTTCTTCGCGGAGCACGGTCTGACCGTTCACCAGATATCCGGCCTTCACCATGAGTTCCGCGCGACCTGTTCCGACCTCGTCATTGCGTTGCCATATAAAAAGGCGGTGATGCGGTGAGAGGCGAAGGTCGCGCGCGACGTTCAATGTCCCCTCCGTAATACGGATTGGGGCAAGTGCGCCGATGGCCCGCGTGGTTTGCTGCCCGATCCAGCGGATTTCCTGCGCCCCATTGTCTCGGGTCAGAACGCGGTCGCCCGGAGCCAGGTCTTCCACCATTTTTTGACTGCCATCGGCCATCGTCAGATGGGTGCCCGCGAGGAAACTGACGCAGGCGATATCTGCAAAACGCCGCGGTGCGCTTTCGGTCTCAGACGTAACCAACTCGTAGTCGATGGCCACCTGCAGCGGCGTCAGGGGCAAGATGTGGCGGGACATTTTTGCGTCAGACCAGATGGTGAGAACCAAGAGCTCCACCATCGATCCGTCGGGCGCCATCAATGTATGGCAGAGGTCCAAGTTGACGCTGTCGCCCGGAAACCCGACATCCGATCCATCGGCCACCTCTTGCCCGCTTTCCCCATCGCAGATCGCCAGATTTGCCGGGTGCGCTTGGCGCGACAATCGATAGTAGTCGCCCGCCACAACATCTTTCATCAGGCCAATCGGGTCTTTCTCATTGGCCCCGGTTGTGACGATTAGGTCTTGGACCGGATAAGTGGAAAAGGTGAATTGGGCCGTGCGTCGGGTCATGGGGTCTCCTCTGGCCCCCATGCCTAGGCAGGGGCGGCAGACCGGTCAAGCCGGACTGGTGATCGCGAAGGTGGCCTGCTAGGTCTTGGGCAACAGAATTGGAGGATGTCATGGATCTTGGAATTTCGGGTAAACGTGCACTGGTTTGCGCCTCGTCCAAAGGTTTGGGGCGCGGTTGTGCCGAGGCTTTGGCGGCGGCGGGCTGCGATTTGGTGATGAATGCGCGGGGCGCCGAAGCGTTGGAGGCCACGGCCGAGGCGATCCGGGCCGCGCATGGCGTCTCGGTGACGACTGTCGCGGCGGATGTGACGAGCGAAGAGGGGCGTGCGACGCTGCTGGAAGCGGCAGGCGAGATCGACATCCTGGTGACCAATGCGGGCGGGCCCCCTCCGGGCATGTGGCATGATTGGGGGCGCGACGAGTTCATTGCCGCGCTGGATGCCAATATGCTCGCACCCATTGCCCTCATGACGGCGCTGATGCCGAAGATGATTGATCGGGGGTGGGGAAGGGTGGTCAATATCACCTCGCAATCGGTGAAAGCGCCGATCCCGCAGCTTGGCCTGTCGAATGCCGCGCGCACCGGGCTGACCGGATATGTCGCGGGCACGGCGCGGCAGGTGGCGCAGTATGGTGTGACGATCAACAATCTCCTGCCTGGTATTCATGCCACCGACCGTGCCGATGCGCTGGACGGTGGCGTGGTTAAGGCAGAGGGGATCACGTTGGAAGAAGCCCGCGCCAAACGTGCGGCGACGATCCCGGCGCGGCGCTATGGCACGGCGGAAGAGTTTGGTCAGATGTGCGCCTATCTCTGCTCGGCTCAGGCTGGGTTTATTGTGGGGCAGAACATTCTCTTGGATGGCGGCGGTACCAATTTCACGATATGACCGAAAAATTTTCTCTGAAAGATCATCTGTTTAACCCGGAGTCTCTGGGCGATCTGGCGGCAGAATATGCTGCGGGATTGCCCGATTTCGATGCCAGCGGCTTTCTGGCGGACGTGGTGCCAGGGTTGGAAAGCCGCGAGCTTCTGGAACGGCTTGAGTGGATCGCTGATTGCGTCGAAACACGGCTGCCCGGCGACTTCCCGGCGATGGCCGATGCGCTGGAAGCCGCGATGCCAGTGGAGTTGGACCCTAGCAAAACCGATGATGATTTTGGCCGTTTCATCCATGCGGTCCCAGGGATTCTGGCCGTGAGGCACGGGTTGGAGGATCATCGGGACCGGGCCTTTGATCTGCTTGAAGCGGCCACCAAGCGGTTTTCGATGGAATTCTATATCCGCCCGTTCCTGAACCGCTGGCCGGATGAAACCCTCGCGCTGTTGAGGCGATGGGCCGAAGACGGCAACTATCACGTGCGTCGGTTGGTCAGTGAGGGGACCCGACCGAAACTGCCCTGGGCCAAGGCCATTACCCTTGATCCGCTGGTGCCGCTGGAGTTTCTCGACACGCTTCATGCCGATCCCACGCGTTATGTGACGCGATCGGTCGCCAACCATCTGAACGATATCAGCAAAATCGATGCCGAGTGCGTTCTGGATACACTTGCGCACTGGAACAAAGCCGGCAGGCAGGATGCCAAAGAACTCGCCTGGATGACTCGTCACGCGCTCAGAACCCTGATCAAACAGGGTCACCCTGGCGCAATGGAGATGTTGGGCTTTCGTGCAGATGCTCCGGTCACGCTTGACGCATTGACGATCTCCCCCGACCCGGTTGCGATCAATGATCGGGCCACGATCACTGTGACCCTTTCTGCATCGGAGTCGGTGCCCGTTCTGGTCGACTATCTGCTTTGGTTCCACAAACCGAACGGGGCGGAGAGCTTCAAGGTTTTCAAGATCAAGCAAGCCAAGATTGCGTCTGACGCGCCGCTCACCTTGACCAAAACCCATGTGTTTAAGGGCAATGCCACCACCTTCACCCTGCATCCCGGCCCACATCGGATTGGGGTGCAGGTCAATGGGCGCGTACTGGGCGAGGTGCAGTTCGATCTGACAGCAAGCGACGGCGGCTAGGCTTGAAACCCAAGGATCGCCCTGTTACCTGCGAAACCCGATGGAATTGATCGGGTTTTTGCTGCCGTGCCACATGCCTCCCGCCTGAAGGTTGATAATATCTCGTGTCATTTCGATGGGCGCGCGGTGGTGCGTGATGTGTCTCTTGCCGTTGCGGCGGGGGAGATCATGTGCCTGCTTGGCCCCTCAGGCTGCGGCAAATCCACGACGCTTCGGGTGATTGCCGGAGTCGAGCGTCAGACCGCCGGGACAATCTGGGTCGATGGTCAGGTGATGTCGGATGACACCAACCATCTGCCGCCGGAAGGGCGTGGGATCGGCTTGATGTTCCAGGATTTTGCGCTGTTTCCGCATTTGAGTGTGGCGCAGAATATTGCGTTCGGGTTGACCGGAACCAAAGCTGAAAAAGCCGCGCGGGTTGGCGAGTTGCTCGAACGGGTCGATCTGATCGGGTACGGCCAGAAATCCCCGCATATGCTGTCAGGTGGGGAACAACAACGCGTGGCGCTTGCGCGCGCCTTGGCCCCGCGGCCTTGCGTGATGCTGATGGATGAGCCGTTTTCCGGCCTCGACAACCGTCTGCGTGACGGGATTCGCGATGAGACGCTGCAACTTCTGAAAGAGGAAGGCACTGCCGTCCTTCTCGTCACGCATGAGCCCGAAGAGGCAATGCGCATGGCCGATCAAATCGCGCTGATGCGCGACGGCAAGATCGTCCAGCAGGGCGCGCCTTACAATATCTACAATGCGCCCTGCGATCAGGCGGCGGCGGCGTTTTTCTCGGATGTGAATATCATCCGTGGGCGGGTCGAAGGCGCACTGACCGATACGGCGTTTGGTCAGTTTCTGGCCCCGGGGTTTCCCGACGGATCAGATGTCGAGATCATTTTCCGCCCGCAGCATGTGAAGATTGATTTCGATCGCGGCGGGCGCGGCCCGAACCCGACGCCTGCTGACGGCGTTCCTGCGCGCGGTGTGGTGGAACGGGCGCGATTTATGGGCCATGAAAGCCTTGTGGAATTCCGGATGGACTTCAATCACGAGGTTTTGCGGGCCACGGTTCCGGCGGTTTTTCTGCCGAAGCCGGGCACAGCGCTTTGGTTAACCGTGCGGCGCGACAGGTGTTTTGTCTTCCCGCATCACGGCTGATCAGTCGGGAATCTCCTTGCCCCGCCGCGCGATTCGGCCCAAAACCCCTGATGAACCTGCCTTTGGGGCTTTGATCCTGCCCCAGATGATCTTACGTATGGATCGTAGATGTATTGCGCGGCGCGGGTCCCAACGGGCCTGCCAGACGCCAAGGGAGATAACCCATGCTCAACAATATCGGACCTGCCGGTCTGCTTTTGATCGCCGTTGTGGTGCTTGTGCTCTTCGGGCGCGGCAAAATTGCCGGGCTTATGGGCGAGGTCGGCAAGGGCATCACCGCGTTCAAGCGTGGTGTGAAAGATTCGACCGAAGAGATCGAAAATGCCTCCGCCGCAGAAGATGCTGGCGAGACCGCCCGCGATGTGACGCCGGAACCCCGCGAACGCGACAACGCCTAAGCGGCTGCGATCCAGGGATAGGGCAGGGCTATGCCAGATATCGGCATGATGGAGCTATTGGTGGTTGGGATCGTGGCGTTGATCGTCGTCGGTCCCAAAGACTTGCCCAAGATGTTCCGCACCTTCGGTCAGGTCACTGGCCGGGTCCGAGGCATGGCCAAGGATTTCACCCGCGCGATGGATGACGCAGCCGGTGACAGCGGATTGAAAGATATCAGCAAAGATATGCGCAACCTGACCAACCCCAAGAAGATGGGGCTGGACGCGGTGAACAAAGCTTTCGACGATATCGACCCGACGAAGTTCGACGAAGGCAGTGAAACGCGCAATTTGGCGGAGAAACGCGCCGCGGATAACAAAGCGGCACGCGAGACAGCCGACGCCAAACGCAAAGCGCGCGAGGACGAGATCCGCAACGCGAAGCTGGCCGCAATGCCAGAAACCGATACGCCGCCGGCGGTGTCTCCTCCAAGCTCCACGCCTGTGGACAGTGCCGAGATCGCTGATGACGCCGCCACGCCGCGGACCGGAACCGACCAAGCATGAGCAGCGAAGACCAAATCGAAGACAGCGCGGCACCGCTGATCGAACATCTGGCGGAGCTGAGAACCCGGCTGATCCGATCGGTTCTGGCCTTTGTCATCGCGATGGTGGCTTGCTTCACGGTTGCGCAGCCGCTCTTGAACTTCATCCAGCAGCCATTGATCGCCGTGCTGGTCGCGCGTGGGCAAAGCCCGGAACTGATCTTCACCGCACCGCAGGAGCAGTTTTTCGTCTTGGTGCGGATTTCGGTGATCGGCGGCTTTGCGATCGCGTTTCCTGTCATCGGGCATCAACTCTGGCGCTTTGTGGCACCTGGCCTCTACCGTTCTGAGCAAAACGCGTTCTTGCCGTTTCTAATTGCCTCGCCGCTTTTGTTCCTTTTGGGCGCATCCTTCGCGCATTTCGTCGTCACGCCGCTGGCGATGAATTTCTTCATCGGTTTTGCAGACGCGATACCGCTTCTGACCGCATATATCACCGGGGCAGAGCCACCGGCGATCTCGGATGACACAACCGAATTGCGCACGGTTTTCTTGGGCTCGATCCGCGAGTCGACGGATTTGGCGCTGAAATTCATTTTCGCCTTTGGCCTGTGTTTCCAATTGCCGGTGCTCCTTACACTGATGGGCAAGGCGGGTTTGGTCAGCGCCGAGGGGTTGGGCAATGTGCGGAAATGGGCCGTGGTGGGCATTCTCGTTCTGGCCGCCTTGGTCACCCCGCCCGATGTCATCACGCAGTTGATCCTCTTTGTCGTCGTTTACGGACTCTATGAGATTTCCATCCAACTGGTGCGTCTGGTGGAGAGACAGCGCGACGCCCGGCTCCGGGCCGAGGGGCTGTTGGACGATGAAGATGACGAAGAAGACGCCAAAGTATGAGTGACGCGACCCTGACGCGGATCGCGGAGGCGTTGGAACGGCTCCGCCCCGCACCAGCTCAAACCCCCGATTGGGCCGCGGCGGAGGCCTTTGTCTGGCATGCGGATCCCGACAGGTTAGAGCCCGTGGCGCAGGTGAACCGTGTGGACTTGCCGTTGCTTCTTGGTATCGACCGGGCGCGCGACACGCTGCTGGAAAACACTCTACAATTCGCCCGAGGTCTGCCGGCCAATAACGCACTGCTTTGGGGCGCACGGGGGATGGGAAAATCCTCACTTGTCAAAGCCGTACATGCCGAGGTTTTGGCACAGAACTTGCCCGCGAAACTGGTCGAGGTGCAGCGCGAAGATTTGCCCTCCATCGGGCGGCTCCTGTCGTTGCTGCGCGTGGCCCCAGTGCGCGTTCTATTATTTTGCGATGACCTATCCTTTTCCCATGACGATCAGCACTACAAATCTCTGAAAGCCGTCCTGGATGGTGGGATTGAGGGGCGCCCGGAGAATGTGATTTTCTACGCCACCTCGAACCGTCGGCACCTCATGCCCCGCGACATGATCGAGAATGAGCGCTCCAGCGCGATCAATCCCTCCGAAGCCGTTGAGGAGAAAGTGTCGCTCTCCGATCGCTTTGGCCTTTGGCTCGGCTTCCACCCCTGCTCTCAGGATGAGTATCTGGCGATGATTCAGGGCTATTGCGCGGCCTACGGGGTCAAGATCGACGCTGATACTCTGCGGGCCGAGGCCATCGAATGGCAGGCGACACGCGGCGCCCGCTCAGGCCGAGTCGCCTGGCAGTATTTCACCGATTTGGCCGGGCGGCGGGGCGTGACGCTCTAACTTGTCACGTGCCGGATTCTGCCGTCACCCGCGCGATGAGAGCGTCGACCTCATCTTCCTCCGTGACCGGCGCGCTTGCTGGGGTCGTCTGGGGGGCAGGTTGTGCCTCTCTGGCAGGCATCTGGCTGATGCGATCTTGCGCGGCCTGCATCACTTTCATCGCGCGTTTGTCCATCACCCGGTGCCAGACAGCGGGGACAGCGGCGAGCATCGCCATGATCGGCACGGAATAGGGCAGGGTCGGAACCTTGGCCGTGGTGTCGAGCTGATCGTAATGCCGGTCGGGATGCATGTGATGCTCCGAATGGCTGGGCGCATTCAGCATGAGGTAGCTGGAGAACCCTTTCGGGGCATTCCAACTGTGATACGGCGCGACAGGCTCCAGGCGTCCACCCGGCAATTCCAGCCGTTGGAGCCCGTAATGCTGAATATAGTCGCTCAGTAAGATCTGCAGATGGGTCAGCGCGGTCAGCGCCAGAAAGACCAGCAGGCCGAGCAGCCCCGACAGATCGATGGCGAGAAACAGCATCAACAGGCCCCCGCCGACCCAAAACCAATAAGGATTGCTGGGATGCCATTCCGATTTGCCGCGCCGGTTCAGGCGATTGATCTCTTGCTCAAGGCCTGCCAGAAAACTGCCACGCCAGGCTCTCGGGGCGAATTCCCAGAAGTCTTCTGACGGAAGGGGGTGTTCGGGTCATCCTCGGTGCCGACATAGCGGTGATGCACCAGCCGATGCGCTGAGGTATGATGGCCAAACAGCATCGTGGTATAGACCAGCGCGCCGAGGCTGCTCAGCCAGCGTTTGTGCCGGTGGATCAACTCATGCGCGTTCGGATGGCTGACTTGGCCGAAGAACGAGGCCGTCGCAAAAAACAGTGCGAGTTTCTGGCCGAAGTCGAGCGTCGGCCCCGCCAATGCGGTCAAAACCAGCGGGATCAGGGCCAAATGCCCAATGGCAAGCACAGCGGAAAGGCGGTCAGACCAGGGTGCGTGGCTTTCCGGATCATAGGCGGGCGGGGCCAGGACCTGATCCAAAAACGCCGCGATGAGGGTGAGCCAGAGCAGCGCGGCCAAGCCGAAAGGCAAAGCGAAGAAGGCCCCTAGGATCAAGAGGATCAGGGGGTGAGCGTGGCCACGGCATAACGGGCGATCACTGGCATGAGGCCTCCAAACGGTTGGCGCTAAGTGAATCCACGACGGGCGCGTAGGGTGCCTGCGTTTTGGGGCAAAACGATGTCGGTTTTGGCGCGCCTTGGCAAGTCATGCGCGCTAAGACAGAAGGCAGAGCTTTTTGGAGGGCCAGGGTATGGCGTTGGATGAAAAACCGGGGTCCGGCAAAGGGGTCTGGAAATCTGGGCGCGGCAAGGGCCGCAAAACGCCTAAGGGTCGTCAATACGAAGATGCCGCGCTGAGCGAGGTTCAGATGCTTTTGGGCGACCGGCCCCGGCGGCGGGATCTGCTGATTGAGCATCTGCATCTGATCCAGGACGCATATGGCCATCTCTCAGCCCGGCACATGCGCGCCTTGGCCGAAGAGATGCGCTTGCCGATGGCAGAGATTTGGGAAGTGGCGAGCTTCTATGCCCATTTCGATTTGGTAAAAGAGGATGAGACCCCGCCGCCCGCCCTTACAATCCGGGTCTGCGACTCGCTGTCGTGCGAGTTGGCGGGGGCTGAGGCGCTAAAGGCCGCGCTTGAGGGCGGGTTGGATGCCTCTGAGGTTCGCGTGGTCAATGCGCCCTGCATGGGCCGGTGTGACACCGCGCCGGTTTTGGAGTTGGGCCACAACCATATCGATCATGCCGATCTGGCAAAGGTCGAGGCGGCGATTGCAGCAGACGACACCCATGCGCATGTGCCCGCGTATCAGAGCTATCAGGCCTATGCCGCTGCCGGCGGTTATGAAGCGTTGAAACACCTGCGCGCCGAGGGGGATTGGGAGGCCGTGCAGGAGCAAGTCTTGGCGTCGGGCCTGCGCGGCTTGGGCGGGGCCGGGTTTCCGTCAGGGCGGAAATGGGGGTTTGTGCGCGCCAATGACGGCCCGCGCTATCTGGCGGTGAATGGCGACGAGGGGGAACCCGGCACTTTCAAAGATCGGTATTACCTGGAACGTGAGCCGCATCTGTTTCTGGAAGGCATGTTGATCGCGGCCTGGGCCGTGGAGGCCGAAACCTGCTTCATCTATATGCGCGATGAGTATCCGGCGGTGCTGGAGATTTTGCGGCGCGAAATCAAAGCTCTGGAAGACGCGGGGCTTGTTGAGGAAGGCTATATCGACCTCCGCCGCGGGGCGGGCGCTTATATCTGCGGCGAAGAATCCGCGATGATCGAGTCGATTGAGGGGAAGCGCGGGTTGCCGCGCCACCGGCCGCCCTTTGTGGCGCAAGTTGGCGTCTTTGGGCGGCCCACGCTGGTTCATAACGTCGAAACGCTGCATTGGGTCGCGAAGGTCTGCCGCGAAGGGCCGGAGGTGCTGAACAGCACCGAGAAAAACGGACGCAAAGGGTTGCGCAGCTATTCCGTCTCGGGGCGGGTCGCGGCACCCGGTGTTTACGTGCTCCCGGCGGGTTCAACGATTTTGGACGTGATCGAGGCCGCAGGCGGCATGGCCGAGGGCCATGTTTTCAAAGCTTATCAACCCGGTGGGCCGTCTTCCGGCCTGTTGCCCGCGTCGATCGACGATGTGCCGCTTGATTTCGACACGTTGCAGCCGCTCGGGACCTTTATCGGCTCCGCGGCGGTGGTGGTGTTGAGCGATCAGGACAGTGCCAAAGCGGCGGCGTTGAACATGCTGCGTTTCTTCGAGGCGGAAAGCTGTGGCCAATGCACGCCTTGCCGCGTCGGGTGCGAGAAGGCGGTGAAGTTGATGCAGGCCGATCGCTGGGATCAGCCGCTTTTGGAAGAACTGTGTCAGGCGATGGGCGACGCTTCGATCTGTGGCCTGGGGCAGGCGGCGCCGAACCCGATCCGGTTGGTGATGAAACACTTCCCCGAGGAGGTGTAGACCGGTTTGCCCCTTGGTTTTGGCTTCTTTGGTGCGCTCCTTGCCCTGATCTATCTCTATCTGGTGCCATCTCCGCCGGGCATCTGGCGCTCGCTTGCCAAAACCGGCAGCGTCTTGGTTCTGGCGGTCGCCGTGTGGTGGGGAGGTGGGGCCAGTTGGGCTGTGGTCGGGCTGCTGGCGGCCTCATTGGGCGATCTCGCACTGTCGCGCGCTGGAGAGCGCGCATTTCAGGCAGGCGTGGCAGCATTCGCGGTGGCACAGATCTGTTTTGTGCTCGGGTTCGACGTGGATATCGGGGCGGTGCTGGGCCTTGGCGGCGGTCTGCCCTGGCCGCTTGTTGGGCTTCTGGCTGCGGGTGCTTTGGTCGCTTTGGGCCTCGGGTCGGGCGGGACTCTAACGCGCGGTCTCGTTGCCATATATGTGCCGCTTCTGCTGGGCATGGGACTTATGGCCTTGGCCAGTGGCGACCTCTGGGATCGTGGGCGCCGGTCTCTTCATCATTTCGGATGCCTTGATTGCGGTGTCATTGTTTGAGCGCGTTCCGGCATTGGCAAAGCAACGGTTGGCCTATCTGGTCTGGGCCAGCTATTGGCCCGCGGTCGCCTGTCTGAGTGTTGGATTTCTGGTGACGTGATCCAAAGGCGCGCTACCGCGCATTCCTTTTCAAGCCAGTTTCTGGCGTGACGGCGGTATTGAGGCCGACGCTTGGGGCGGGCTTGGGGTTTTCAGCGCTTGGCTTGCGTATTAGGTGGAATGGGTCAGGTGGAAGGGGCTGAGGCGATGTCGTTTTTCAAGAAGCTCAAGGATCGGATGTTCAAATCCTCGTCGAAGATTGATGAGGGGCTGGATGCGATTATTGAGGACGGGGCGGAAGAGACGCCGGAGGAGATTGAAAAGGTCTTGCCCGAGCCGGTAAGCGCGGCGATTTCTGAGCCTGAGCCTGAGCCTGAGCCTGAGCCTGAGCCTGAGCCTGA